>NZ_JACXLD010000001.1 GCF_014705705.1 Spongiibacter pelagi
GGGATGTTGTTTTACCGATTGTTGCAGCAGGCTGTTGCAACTGAACCGGTGACTTACGAGAACGTCGTTGTGAGGAAGGCTAAGGAGGAATAAATGAGAGGTGGAGCTAAATGGATACCCCTTATGCACATACAGTACATTTCCATTTTTACTTTGGCAACTATCCCAATTAACTATCAACGCCTAACGAAGCTTTACTGCAAGGTCTTCTGCTTTTAGGTGCGTAACCGCTTCAGCATCGCCAAATCTTTGTGCCCTGTAATTGCGGATACTTCCATTATCCCAAGCCCCAGCTCAAACAGACGGCTTGTGGCCTCATGCCTCAGGTCGTGGAAGCGTAGGTCTTCAATCCCCGCTTTTTTGCATACCCGATCAAACGCCTGAGTAATTGAGTCGCTACGGATAGGGTATACCCTGCCGGAAACATGACGCGGCTCTTTTGCGAGGATTGATACTACCCTACTGGATAGAGGAATAGTCCGATCCTCGCCATTCTTCGTGTCCCTCAGAGTGGCTGTGCGCCGGATCAGGTTCACATCTTCCCAGCGGAGAGCAGTAAATTCCCCTCTACGCATGCCGGTTTCAATAGCCAGTCGAATGATATTTCCAATATAGCCGCCGTACTCACTTGCAGCATTGAGCAAGCTTTCCTCTTCGCCGGGCTGTAGGCGGCGCTCTCTGGCTTTGGATTTCTTGGGCAGAGCGATGGATTCGACGGGATTACCGTGCGGCAGGTAGATATCCCATTCGCGCTGAGCGATTTTAAAAATCTGGCTGAGTAGCTGAACTTCCTTTCGAACTGTATCGCTGCTGACGGTTTCCGCCCGAAAATCCCGATACTCTTTGATCGTGCCTGGTGTCACCGCCGCTAACGTCAGGTGCCCCAGGTGGCGATCAAGCCGCTTCAGCCGACAATTTATTGATTCGACAGATTTTTTGGTGGGAGCCACTTCTTTGCCGTATTGAGCGATGGCCTCGGCAATGGTTGTCGTTTCGGCCTGGCTGGTGGACAGGAATACCCCCCGATCCATCTCAGACTCGACGAGGCGCGCCCACTGCTTGGCAAGGGTTAGATTTGCAAAGGTTTTGGATTGGGGCTCGTAGCCCTTGCGGCGAACTTTGGCTTGCACCTTGTTGCCGGGTCGCTTGGTGAAAGTGGCCACTTTCTCACCCTGATTTCTGTCCTTGAAATACTGAGCGTCCCAGAATTGTCCCAGAAACGCAATTCACAGGATTTGGAGTCGTTTTGAGATTCCGAAAACCCCATGTATCCTACTGTTTTTATTGGATTTTTATATCTAAAAATGGCCCGCCCGAGAGGATTCGAACCTCTGACCTTTGCCTCCGGAGGGCAACGCTCTATCCAGCTGAGCTACGGGCGGTTTAAGAGCGCGCAACTATACCAAAGCGCCTATAGGGCGGCAATCAAACGCTAATAAATAAGGTGCTATTCGCTCTACGCAATGACACGTTCTCGCTTCAACACGTATATCTACTGAGAGATAGTTCACATTTCTGCCGGTAATCTCCAACTCAGCCCTAATGCTGATAACGGGGCCCACTCAAGTAATGAAAGGGGTCACTCCATGTTTGAAGATACGCTCAACAAAAATCTGTCTGTTCTAGTGCTTTTCATGGCCGTTATCTGCATGTTCGCACCACAAATTGTCTAAAATAAGGCAATCCAAATAAAAAAGCCCCGGAAGTCCGGGGCTTTTCATTTCTACACTAACAAGCAAGAGCGGTAATTATTTTTCGCCGATGCTGATCAGCTCTACATCAAATACCAAGGCCGCATTGGGGCCAATCATTTGACCCGCGCCACCAGCACCGTAAGCCAGCTCTGGTGGAATAAACAACTTCCACTTAGAACCCACGGTCATCAGCTGCAGGGCTTCGGTCCAGCCCGGAATCACACCACCCACTGGAAAGCTCACTGACTGGCCACGCTTGTAGGAGCTGTCGAAAATGGTGCCGTCCAACAACTTGCCTTCGTAATTTACTTCTACGGTGTCTTCCGCGGTAGGTTTGGCACCAGTGCCTTCGGTAATAACCTGGTACTGCAGGCCGCTCTCAGTAGTCACCACACCTTCAACCTTGGCATTTTGCGCCATAAAGGCTTCCGCCTCGGCCTTATTGGTTTCAGACATTGCCTGACTTTCTTCACGGCGCTTGGTCATTTGCTTCTGCTGGAACGCTTGCAGAGTGCTCATGATTTCTTCTTCGGTCATTTTCAGTTCGGTGCCAGCAATGGCATCGCGAACACCGGCACTAAACGCATCCACATCCAGATCGATTTCATCACCGAAGCGCGATCCAATATTTACACCAATGCCGTAGCTCACCTGCGCAATTTCGCTATCCAGCTTTACTTCCGCTGTTGATTCGCCGCAGGCAACCAGCAAGCCAGACATCAGGCCTGCCACAATAATTCTTTTCATGAGTGTTCCTTATATTAAGTCAAACGTGCGTTATGTCAGTTAAAAGTTTAGTGCCAGCTAAACGTATTGTTACGCAAAGCAAGGGCTTAGCCGAGAGCTGCCCTAATCAGACTCAAGTTTGCCACAGCGGTTCATTCATCCCCAAACAAAATGCAAAGAAGCCGAGAATTGTTTCAAATTTAACCAAAAGCCCCTCTATATCCATAGATTCTAAGTGTCAAGTTTGTATAATGAAGAATGGCTATTTTTAACGCATTTAAACGAGTAAGAGATATGGCAAGCAATAATAAAAAAGCTGGTGCCGCTCCTAACCCTTTGGACGAGCTCAAAAAGCTGGAAGGCCAGCTAAGCGAGTTGCGGGAAAAGCAACTAAGCACGCTGGAGAAACAACTCCAAGACATTGAAAAACTTATAGAAAAACAGCAAGCCAAGACCGAAAAAGCCCGCGAAGATGTCGCCACAAAAAAGCAGGCGCTAGCCGATAAAAAGGCCGCCAGCCCCAGCGTAATCAAGCGCGCTGAAGACAGCTTGGCCAATAGCCAAAGCAAGCTTGAAGACGAACAAGCCCAATTGGCGACCCTACGCGGCGACGCCGTTGCCTTAAAGTTGGAAATTCGCAAGGAAAAAACTGTAAGAAGAGCGGTTACTAGCGCCGAAAAAACAATAACTCCTGCGAAAACCACCAAAACAGAGGCGCCTGCAGAAGCCAAACCCGCAGCCAAGAAAGCTACCGCTGCTCCCAAGGCTACTACGGCGAAACCTAAAGAAACTGCAGCGAAAAGCAGCAAACCAGCAGCCAAAACGACCGCTTCCAGCAAGAAAGTAACTGAGAAAGAAACGCCTGCGGCTGCAAAAAAAGAGGCCCCGGCAAGCACTAAGCCCACAAGCAGTAAGAAAGAAGCTACTGCCCCGGCTGAGACGAAGAAGCCAGAGCCGAAGCCGCTTCCCAAAGTGGAGCCGCGCAAGATTGTTCACCGCATGAGTGACATTCCAAGTCATCCAGACAAAGCGGAAGACCGGCTAGCGAGCCTGTTCGAAAACTTTTAAGCGCGATCTGCCAGTTGCTACTGCAGTAAAGCGGCTAATTTCTGCAGTAGCTCGCCCCGCCCTTCGCCCGGATTAAGCTCAAGGTAATGAGCAAAATTACGCCATATCGCGGCTTGATCCCCGGTGTTATCACACAATTCCCACATTTTCAGCTCGGCATTCAGACTTTCCAGCAGAGCTTTCATCAATTTCTGCTCAGCCTCCAGCTCCAAACGTTTCAAGCCCTCATACTCCCCAGCGCTCGACTGGGTTTTGGCCTGACGCCGCCGCTCACGCAAGTCGCGCAAGGCATTCCTTTCAACATCCTCAGCAAGCTCAGACAGGCTGCCTACCACTTCAAGAGAGCATTCCCATCCCCGACCTCCAAGAAACGCGAGAGTCAGCAGCAGCGAGACATTAAAACCATAACGATCCTGAAGCTCGAGGCAGATCGCCTCAACCCCCTCACGCCCATAGCGCTCCAGCGCAAATTGCCAAAGCGCCTTCTCCAGCTCTGATTGTAAAAAAAGTAGCTCCAAGCCCCCTCCAACACTGCTGCTTATCCCAGCAAGTCAGTATAATCGCCGCCATCATGATTGAGCTAAAAAACCTCAGCCTCCAACGCGGCGGCAAACCCCTTCTCGAGCAGGCAAATCTGCGCATTAATCCCGGCGAACATATGGCCCTGATTGGCGCCAATGGCACCGGGAAATCGAGCCTATTCCAGTTGCTAACTGGCAAATTGGGCTACGACAGTGGCGAACTGCAAATTCCCCAGCGTTGGCAGATTGCCGAAATGCGGCAGGAAGTTGAAAGCAGCTCACGCCCCGCTGTGGATTATGTTATCGACGGCCACCAGCAATTCCGTAAACTGGAAGCCGAGCTGAACACCTGCCAGGACGACCACCGCCTTGCGGAGCTGCACGGTGAATTAGACAGTCTCCGGGCTTATGAAATTAATAGCCAGGCCGAGCGCCTCTTGTTGGGTTTAGGCTTTCAACTGGCAGACTTGCAACGCCCGGTTAAGGACTTCTCCGGTGGCTGGCGCATTCGCTTAAACCTTGCCCAAGCATTGATGTGTCCGTCCGACCTGCTGCTGCTCGACGAGCCCACCAACCACCTTGATCTCGATGCCAGCCTTTGGCTGGAACAATGGCTGAACCGCTACCCCGGCACACTGCTATTGGTTTCCCACGACCGTGACTTCATCGATGCCTGCTGTGATTTTGTCGTGCATCTTGAGCGCTGCGAGCTGACCCGCTACAGCGGCAACTACAGTGGTTTTGAACGCCAGCGTGCCGAGCGGCTCGCGCAACAACAACAAGCCTTTGAGCGCCAGCAAATTGAACGCGCCCACATGGAAGACTTTGTGCGCCGCTTCAAGGCCAAAGCCAGCAAGGCCAAGCAGGCTCAAAGCCGGGTAAAAGCGCTTGAACGGATGCAGGAAATTGCCCCGGCCCATGTGGATTCGCCGTTTAAGTTTCGCTTTTATCCACCGACTCGATTCTCGGATCCGGTACTAAATCTTAGCGAAGCGGATCTGGGTTACAGCTCGCCACTGCTCAGCAAGATTAATTTAAGCATTCATCCCGGTACGCGCTTGGGATTGCTCGGCGCCAATGGCGCGGGTAAATCCACCTTAATGAAATCACTCGCCGGTGAAATTCCGCTGCTAAAAGGTCAGCGGCAACAGGGCGAACATTTTTACCTGGGTTATTTTCATCAGCACCAGCTCGAATCACTGGACTTAAATGCCAGCCCGCTGTTGCAACTGCAGCGCCTGCGACCAGATGCCCGAGAACAGGATATTCGCAACTTTCTCGGCGGATTTAATTTCAAAGGAAAGGTGGCCGACGAAAGCTGCACCAATTTTTCCGGCGGTGAAAAAGCCCGTTTGGCGCTCGCCATTATTGTGTGGCAACGGCCCAATATTCTGCTGCTGGACGAGCCCACCAACCACCTTGATTTGGAAATGTGCCACGCCCTGACCCAAGCACTACAAGAATTTGAAGGTGCGGTGGTGGTGATCTCGCATGACCGCCATCTGCTGCGCAACACGGTAGATGAGCTGCTATTAGTCGATAACGGCCAAGCCGAGCTCTATAAAGGCAGCCTAGATGATTATCGCGACTGGCTGTTAAGCCGCAACAAGAACAAAGACGGAGCGGAAACAGAAAAAGCCCCCGCACCAACTATAGAAGCTCCCAAGAGCACTCCGGTGGATAAAAAGCAGGCCCGGCAAGATGCCGCCGCCCAGCGCGCCAAGCTGGCGCCACTCACCAAGGCGATTAAGCAGCTTGAAAGTAAAATGGAAAAACTGGGCAAACAATTGGCAGAGATTGAGGCCGCACTTGGTGATAGCGCGATGTATGAAGAGGCCCAGAAGGACAAGCTAAAATCCCTGTTGGCAGATCAGGCCTATCTCAACCGAGAAAATGACGAAATAGAAGGGCAGTGGCTGGAGCTTCAAGAAGAACTCGAAGCTCTCAGCGCAGACTAAAATCCCTTATTTAATAAGGCGAAATGCAAAGGGCACCTGAAAAGAGTCGCCCTTATAACTGCCAATAATGCCCAAAATACAGAACACCAAATGGCAAATACCAATAATGGGCAGCAGTATCAAACCGATGCCAATAAAGCTCAGCAGATAAGCCACGATATATCCCGCCAGCACGGTGATCGACCAGTTCATCGCTTCCTTCGACTGCTCCAATACGTAGCGATCGTCTTTTTTCAGAAGATAAAAAATCAAGCCGGAGAAAATGCCAAAAAACAGCGTTCCGATCCAGCAAAGCAAGGCCATATTTTTTGAATCTTGATCCATCAGTGTCACCCCTTAATCATCACGCACGCTGTTGAAGATATTCCATAAAGGCCGGCATCATTTCTTGAGAAGCATGATCCAACTGCTGACTAATTTCAGAATCAGCCATCATCGCCTGCCAAGTTTTCATGCCCGGCACATCTGCCGCCAAGTCCCAAGCATAAACCGTCTGCGCCGAAATCTCCGCCGCCACCAAACTATAGCGCAGCGCAATATCCGCCAAGGTCATTTCAGTACCCATTGCGTAGGGCGTAAAGCTGCATAACTCTGCAAGGGCGGCACAGGCTTTTTGCATTACCTCGCGGGTTTCCACTTTCATCGGCTCTGGCAGGGCTTTGCCCATTAATGCCTGCGGAAACAATTTACGGCCCGACAATTCCAAATACAGCTCAGCAATTTTCATCACCTCGCGCACTTTGGCTTGCTGCCACGCGTCTTCGGGCATCAAAGGTTTGTCAGGGTAGCGCGCCTCAAGGTAGTCGAGTATCACACTGGTTTCGCAAAGCGCTCCGCGCTCAGTTTCGATGCAGGGCACTTTACCCACCGGGCTTTTGCTCAGGTATTTGGGATCCTGCCCCGGAAACACCGTGACCTCTTCAAACTCCACACCCTTATACAGCAGCACATGCTTGACCATATTGAAATAATTGCTAACGGCAAATCCATAAAGCTTAAGCATGAAAACCCCCATTGGCTGATTGTTGTTCTAGCAAGCACTATAGAAAGGAAACCTTTACGGCCACAAGCACAATCCATCGCATATTTAGAAAAAATCCAAGTACCGGCTATGGAGTAGCCAATGGAATTGTGTCGAAGCAAAGCATTAGCTAGAGTACTTGGTCAATAAAAAGCTCGGCCACTAAAATGCTCGGCCAATACCAAGGCCCAGCAATCAGAAAGGAAGAATTATGGCGCTGTCACTGCCAATCAATATTGAAGAGGTTAAAGGCTTTCTGGCCGAGGATGAAGCTCAGGCACTATATGACTACGCCCTTTCCGTTGCCGAGCGTGGCCCGCTACTTGAGGTGGGCAGCTACTGCGGCAAATCCACCATCTATCTCGGCATGGCCTGCCAGCAGAAAAACAGCCAAGTCTTTGCTGTCGACCATCATATCGGCTCAGAAGAACATCAGCTTGGCGAGATGTTTCACGACCCCGATTTATACAATGCCACCGATGGCATATTCGACACCTTCGCGGAATTTCGGCGCAATATCCGCCGCTGCAACTTGCAGGACGTGGTCGTACCTTTAGTCGCCCCTTCCGAGGTCTGCGCCAAATTCTGGACGACGCCTCTATCAATGGTTTTTATCGATGGCGGCCACAGCCTTGATGCTGCACTAAATGATTTTCGCTGCTGGAGTGGCCATGTAATGCGCGGCGGCCTGCTAGCCATTCACGATTTATTCCCCGCACCGGAAAAAGGTGGCCAAGCACCCATCGGCATTTATCGGCTGGCCTTGCAATCAGGTTTATTTGAAAGCGTCGCCCGCGTAAATTCACTGGGCATTCTGCGCCGCTTATAAAACGTTACTGAGGCGGGTTGAGCTGGCCATTGATGGAATCATTCACCCGGAACCAGCCGGCAATGCTGTAGCGTTGCCGATGGGCAACGACTACCTCATGGGGAACACGGTCGCTGAGAAAAACCACCAACGTCCCCATCAGCGGCAGAATGCTGTCCACCACCTGCTCTTCACCGTCGCGCTTATCGTAGATCAAAAGCTGACCACCATCGGCCACGGTCCAACCCGGATTCAAATAGGTCACCGTAGACAGAACCCGATTGGTGCGCCCCTGAAAAGCATCAAGATGCTTCTTATAAAACGCCCCCGGCGCATAACGGGCAAAATGGCATTCATAATCAAACAAGCCGAGAAACAAGCGCCGATTCATGGCCTCGCGCAGGCTTTCCATCCAGTCGAGATAATCGCGCTCTAACTCATCGGCACCGGTAAACCAGTGGATTTCATCGCTGCGAACAAAACGGTTCTTTTGAAAATCCCCAGAACGACCAATACCGGCCGAGCGAAATTCCGCATCTTCCATATCGATCACGCGCAGCAACAAGCGCTCAGCAAGCTCGGGCGGCACCGCTCCCGGCAATTCCATATAGCCACGCGTCTCCAGCGCCTCGGCCAAGGCATCAAAAGACGATTCACGCTGCGGATCAAAGGCTAAAAGTTCGGCGCTCACGGCAAACTCGCTCTAAAAAACGCCTATATACGCTTAATTCTTCCGCCGGTCATCAACTAATTGACTCTGTCACCTATTTATCTACACTGCCGGTAACTTCTTATTTTGCACACGCAGCGACAGCAACATGGATCAGCAGACAGATTACGTAAAATGGTTTCGCAACTCGGCCCCGTATATTAATGCGCACCGAGGCAAAACCTTTGTACTGATGATTCCCGGCGAGGCAGTCGCCGACCCGAACTTTGCCAATATCGTGCACGATATCGCCCTGCTCAACAGCTTGGGCGTGCAAATGGTATTGACCCACGGTGCCCGGCCCCAGATTGAAGAACTGGTCACCAATTCCGGCATGGAAAGTCGCTTTCACAATGGCATGCGGATCACCGATTTGCCGGAATTAAAATGCGTGACCTCGGCCGCCGGCAATCTGCGCGCAGAAATTGAATCCTTGCTGTCGATGGGCATAGCCAATTCGCCCATGCACGGTGCCGCCATTCGCATCTGCTCCGGCAACTTTGTCACCGCCAAACCCATTGGCGTATTGGACGGCGTGGATTTCCGCTATACCGGTCTGGTAAGAAAAATCGACGCCGGCGCTATTCGCGATGACTTACAACAGCGCAATATTGTGTTGCTATCTCCGCTCGGCTATTCACCCACCGGTGAAATTTTTAACCTCACCGGGGAAGATGTCGCCGTGCATGCTGCTCAAGCACTGCAGGCCGACAAGCTGATTATCTTCACCGGAGACGAGGGCTTGATGGATGCCGAAGGGCAGCTAATTCGACAGTGCGAATACCGGGACGTTAACGCCTTGGTCGCCGCCAATAATAACCTCGCCTATAACAACTCCGTGCAGGCCGTGGTGAACTCTGGCAGCGCCGGCATTAAGCGCTGCCATATGATTAGCTATCAACAAGACGGCGCATTGCTACAAGAGCTGTTTACCCGCGACGGTGCAGGCACGTTGATTACGCAAGAGCACTATGAACAGTTACATACCGCTGATATTGATGATGTCGGCGGTATTCTCGGCATTATCGAACCCCTTGAAGAAAAGGGGATTTTGCTAAAACGCTCACGGGAAGTGCTGGAAACCGAAATCAATCAATTTAAAGTGATTGAGCGCGACGGCATGGTCATCGCCTGCGCGGCACTGTATCCCTACCCAGAACAGTCTACGGGTGAAATTGCCTGCGTGGCGACCCACGCTGACTACCGGGGAGCCGATCGGGCTGAACGCCTACTGCAACAACTGGAAAAAGATGCCCGCAAAATGGGGCTGAAGCAGGTTTTTGTACTGACCACGCAAACCGCCCACTGGTTTCAGGAGCAGGGCTATGTGCAGTGCAGCATTGACTCTCTGCCGCCGGCCAAGAAGAAACTGTACAACTTGCAGCGCAATTCCAAAGTCTTTCAAAAGACGCTTTAAGTCATGCGCATTCCAAGAATTTATACCAGCCAAAGCTTGGCGACTGGCACGTCTCTGGAGCTGGAAGAGCGCGCCGCCCACTACCTGATTCAGGTATTGCGAATGAAGGCCGGGCGGCAACTTATTCTGTTTAACGGTGACGGTTTTGATTATCCCGCCGAGATCACCGAGGTCGGTCGCCGCCAGTTAATCTGCACATTGTCAGACACCGCAGAAAAAATCCGTAGTGAATCCCCCCTGCATATCGAACTCGGCATCGCCATCTCCAAGGGCGACCGCATGGACTTAGTCGTGCAAAAAGCCACTGAGCTGGGCGTGGCCAGTATTACGCCCCTATTCAGCGAGCGGGTAGATGTAAAACTACCGGAGGAGCGCCGCGAGAAAAAATGGCAGCACTGGCAGCAGATTATGATCAGCGCCTGCGAGCAGTCTGGCCGCGCACGACTGCCAGATTTAAACCCAATCACCGAGCTGGATAACTGGATTACAGAAGATAAGAATGCGTTGAATCTGGTGCTGTGCCCAGCACGGCTAAACGAGACTGGATTAAGCCATCAGCAAGATCAAAACATTCGACTATTGATCGGCCCCGAAGGCGGCTTGAGTGATGCGGAAATTGAACAGGCGCTAACTCAGGGTTTTCATACCTTACAGCTCGGCCCACGGGTGCTGCGCACCGAAACCGCACCGCTGGCCGCGATCAGTATTTTGCAATACCGTTTTGGCGATATGAATTAGACAGACCTAGTGATCTTTGTTTTCTGCGCTATCGCTAAGGTTTTCTATGCTCTGACCTTCCGGGCTCTGATCCTCAACGCTATCGCCGTCTTCGCTCCAGCTACCATCGCCATACAAGGTTTGCAGAATTTGTCGCTCCAGATATTCCCAGTCCGGCACCAGCATTTCAATGCCATCAACCTGTACCCTGCTCTGAATCACATCCTCTTTTTCACCCGCCGAGCCCGACTTGGAAATATCCAATAGGCCAACTTCTGCCGGAGATAAATTCCGCAGCCTCGGCATACCGGCAAGGGCGATAGCAAAATAGGGCAAACGCTCCGGCGCACTCAAGCCAATTACAATTGCCGCTTGCTTGAACTGATAATCCCGAGGCAAGGTGCGTCCCAACATGCCTTCCACACTGACAATCGGCACCTCATTATCTCGCCACTGCAGCGTTCCCAGGGTCACGGACGAAGCGATCGCAGAGGCAAGCCCCGAGTTCACCACCTCCGCCACACAGTTGTTGGGCACCAGTAAAAGATTGCGGTCGATGGGTAACATCAAGCAGGGAAGTTGCGAGCTATCGGCGATCGTCTTCATGCCACTTCCTCGCTCGCCAAGACTTCGTCAATAGTCTTCAATAACTGAATTTCCTGATAGGGCTTGCCCAAGAAGCGACTGACGCCAAGGGTGCGAGCACGCTGCCGGTGTTTATCCCCGGTACGAGAGCTGATCACAATAATGGGCATGGCCGCCAAATGCGGATTGCCCTTCACCTGACTGGCGACTTCAAAGCCGTCCATACGCGGCATTTCAATATCGAGCAGCATCACATCGGGCAAACGATCCATGCTTTGTAGTAACTGCATGGCTTCCAAACCGTCGCGAGCCAGCACCACATCCATGCTCTGCCGCTCCAACAAGCGCGAGGTTACCTTGCGAACCGTCACCGAGTCGTCCACCACCATAACTTTACGGCGCAGACGCGATGGCTCAGCAAGCACACCCTGACGACCATCATGCAACAACAGGCGCGCTTCATTCGCGCGGATGCTGGCGAGAATATCGAGGATGATGACCACACCACCATCGCCCAGAATCGTTGCACCAGAGAGTCCCGGCACCGCCGCAAACTGCGGCCCCAACGTTTTAACCACCACTTCGCGAGCGCCGAGAATAGAATCTACCTGCACCGCCGAAGCCGGATCAGCATTGCGGATCAGCAACACCGGACGCGGCTCAAATTCGCTTTGCAACACTGGTTTACCACTGCCCAATAGCTGGCCGAGGTAATGCACTTTGTAAGACTGGCCAGCGTAGTTGTAATCCGGCCCACCGGGTTCGTAGTACACCTCAAGCTCGTAGGGGCTGATGCGCACAATGCCTTCAATACTGTTGAGTGGCACCGCATAAATTTCACCGCCAGCACTCACTAACAAGGCGCGGTTCACCGATATAGTGAAAGGTAGGCGAATGGTAAATTCCGTACCTTTACCGGATTCTGAGCTAACAGAAATGCCGCCGCCCAATTGCTTCAGTTCACTGCGCACTACATCCATGCCGACACCGCGACCGGATATCTGGGTCACGTTTTCAGCGGTGGAGAAACCGGCGTGGAAAATATATTCCAGCAATTGCGCATCGGTCAGTTCCGCCTGCGCATCCATCAAGCCCAACGACTCAGCTTTGCGGCGCACGTTCTGTAAATTGATACCGGCACCGTCATCGGCAATGCGAATTACAACGTCACCACCCTGACGCTCAAAGTGCATATCGATGTAGCCAACCGGCGGCTTGCCTTCCAGTTGGCGACGGCTTGCCACTTCAATACCGTGGTCAATTGAGTTGCGTAGTAAATGCTCCAGCACCGGGATAATGCGTTCAAGTACCCGGCGGTCCATCTCGCCATCGGCGTTAAATACCCGGAACTCAACCTGCTTGCCAAGCTCACCAGCAACCTGCCTAACACCACGACGTAGGCGAGGAACCATGCGCGAGAAATGCACCATCTGCGAACGCATCAAGCCTTCTTGCAGCTCGCTATTAACGCGCGCCTGCTGAGTCAACAGGGTTTCAACATCGCGCTTTTTATTGACCACGGTACTGCGCAAGTCGATCAAGTCTGAGGCCGATTCCATTAGCGCCCGCGACAATTCCTGCAAGTGGCTGTAGCGGTCAAACTCTAGCGGATCAAAGCCCTCCGCCCCTTCGCTGGCCATTTGTTCACGGCGGAACAAAATCTGCGCCTCGGTCTCGCGGTCGAGTACCCGCACCTGATCTTGCAAGCGGGCAACCGTCATCTCCATCTCATCGAGGGAGAAGTTAATATCACTAACTTGCTCTTCAACCCGGCCGCGCGCAATAGAGGTTTCACCAGAAAGATTGATCAACTGCTCCAGCAATTCCGCCGGTACTTTGATCATTTCTTGTGGGCCGCGCGCCATCATGTTCAGGGCGGGATTTTCGCCATCCATCAACTCAGCGGATGGTGCTGCCGTGGCGACCAATTCCCCAGCACCCGGCTCGGTAACCGATGGCAAGGCCGCCTCTGCGGGCGGATCTAATTCCACCGGCACGGCTACGCCATGAACTTGTGCTTCTACCGTGTTGAAATGGGCGACCAACACATCTTGTTGGCGCTGAATTTCGTGCAATAAAGACGTCAGATCCGGATTTGTTCGCGCAAGTTCGGCATTGATTACGCCTTCAAATTGGTGGCTGAGATCGCCCAGTTGCGACAATCCCGAAAGACGCGCACCACCCTTCAAGGTGTGCAGGGAGCGCAACACCCCATCGAGAGGCGAGGTGTTGGCAATATCCTCGGACCAAAGGTGAATGGACTCATCAAGGCTGTCGATAAGATCGCGCCCTTCCTCAAGAAATATCTCGAGAATTTCCGGGTCGGCATCAGCGTCAATCAAGCCGCTTTTGGCAAGCTCGTTCGCTTCGGGCTCAATCTGGCTTGTTTCAGATTCGAGATGAGTTGCGTCTGGGGTGGATAACTCCACTACCTGCTCGTCGGCCGGTACCGAATCTATAGGCGCAGCGTCGGTGTCATCGCCTGACTCATCAACAGCTAGCCCATCAACAACTAACTCACCAGCGATCTCATCACTTGTCTCGTTACCTATCTCAACACCTGTCTCGCTAACAACAGGCTCAAAGGTCTGGTCTTCGCTAACTTCTTCGTAATCTCGCAGGCTATCCAGCAGCTCATTGTCACCATCAACCGACTGCTGCGAGGCCAGCTGATTCAGGTCTACCATCAACTGTTCCAGTGCGCGCCGCACCAGTTCAGGATAGGCTGCCGGCAGAGGATCGCGGGTACGCGAAAACATCACCTGCAGCGCTTGCGCCATTTCCGCCGTAGCCTGGCTGCCAATTTCTTCTGAACGATTGGCAAATTGTCCCATCACACCGGCATAGTTTCTGAACAGCGCCGCACTGATGCCATCACCGCCCTGATCAATCAAATCCATCAACTTCTGCAGGTGATCGCCATAATGCAGAAGAAAATCCAGTAACTCCTGCTGCCCCAAGGTGACGTCATCAACACCGCTGTGAGCACGGCTTAGCTGCTGGGCGCTAACCTGCTCTATACGGGCAATAAGCTCACTGGCATCCTGCAATGCAGAAACCGGCTCGGAGCGCAAAGTACGCAACATGTTTCTGGCGCTCTCCGCCACAGTTGCAATTAATTCCACCAGCGACTTGTCAGCGGTTACCCGCATCGCGCGCAACTCTTTCACTAACTCTTCAAGCGGCGAAATGATATTGGCCAGCGGCCATACCTCCGCCATTTTGGACGAGCCCTTCAGGGTGTGAAGAGAGCGCTGCAATTCGTCGCTAAGGCGCACCGGATAATTAACGATGCTATCGAGATAATTTTCGATGGTTTGCAAATGCTGCCCAGCCTCAACCACGAATACCCGAATCACTTCCGGTTCGTGAGCGGCAGAAGGAGAAGCATTCAAGGCTGCGCCCGATGATTGGCTGCGCGCCAAGGCCGAGGCCTGTTGTTCTAACAACTCAATTCGCGAGTGCGGAAGCTCTCTGCCCTGCTTCAACTGCGCCAGCATTTCCGGCAACAGCGCAACCACTTGTTTGAGCAGATCAAAACGGGCTGCATCTGCCCTGAACTGACCATCCACCACCCGGTTAAGCATGTCCTCAACCAGCCAAGCCAGCTCGCCAAACTGCATGGCGCCCGCCATACGGCCACTGCCTTTTAAGGTGTGAAAGGCACGACGCACCTCAGCCAATAATTCCGTAGACTCCGGCTGCCGCTCCCACTTGGGCAATTGTTCCAGCAAGCCATCTAAAACTTCGGCGGCTTCTTCCAGAAATACCTCTAGGATTTCTGGATCTAAACCGCTCTCGACAACAGGCTCGATAAGCTCTTGAACCGTCTCTGGCACCGCCTCGGTTACCCTTGGCGGATAACCCAGCCCCGTGACGCAGCGCTCAGCCAAGGCCAATAGGCTCTGATCGTCTTCACTATTGCCGTGAACACTGCGGGCAAGATAATAATCCACCGACGACATCGCATCGGCCAGCGCGTCCAACTCGGCCCACTCAGGCTGGCGATTAACGGCAATAAGTTGTTCATCGATATAAAGCGCGCAGCTATCCAGCAAGGCTGCCGGCAATAGCAGTTGCGCTTCGCGCAAGCTACTGCTCAATTCCCACAGCCAACCAGAAACCGGCTCCAACTCCGCAACAAGCCAGCCGCTATCGACATAGCTCATCACCGCATCTTGCGCTTCCTCAATCAGTTGGGCACTGCGCTCGGCAAGCAGTTTGCGCGGGGTAGGTTCAAGCTCAGCAAGCTGCCCGCGATTTTGTCCGTGAGCATATTGCTGAAGCGCATTGGCGCCTTCTTCCAGCAGGGTTAAAAGACCAAGCTGATTGTCTTGGTCGAGGCGAATTGCCAAATCTTCCAGCTCGCCGCGCAGGGCAAAAAAGGCCCGCGACTCACCCAATACTGCCAAGCCCGTTGCCAGAGACAAACAAGCCTCGCCATCCAACTCTGCACCTGCGCGACCTAATTGCGCCTGCTCATTCAGCATCCTCGCCAGATCGACACGGGCCTGTTCTTCAAGCGCAACAACGTCACTCTCAACTGAGGTGAAGTAGCGTTCACGCAATGACTGCAAAGTCTGGTCATCACTTTCGCTGCAGGCAATATGAAACAAAATACGCCGCTGCAACGCTGCCGGTGGCGCTTGTTCAAATGCCGCCAAACCGTGTTCAGTTAACTCACTGGCAAGCTGCGCAAGCTGTTGATGTAGCGCCTGCAATAATTGTTCGGCAATGCCTTTGGCTATTTGATCCTTTGCACAGAGTACGATCAGCCCTTGCGCAAGCAGCCAGAAGTTTTCCCACGGACTTGCGGCCGACAGCTTGGCGGCACGCGCAAAGACTTTGAATAGATAGTCACAACTCTGTGCTCGCTGCGATCCCTGCCGAAAAGCGGTCAGCGCCAACTCGCCCATTTTGTCGAGTTTCGCGGCCATCTCGGCCAGTTTGTCGGCTTCCAGCGCCAGTGCCTGCGAGCTGGGAGGCGCTACATCCAGTGAAACAGAGAACAGTGGCGGGGCAGAAAGCAGCGGTTTATCGACCGCAGCCCGCAAGTGGTCAAACAGCGGAATCAAACGAAATGGCTGCAGGGACTGATGTTGCCTAACTTCCTGCAAATAATCCGGCAGTAGGCGGCACAGGTTTTCCAGCACCCGCAATTCGGCTGCATGTTGCGTAGAGTCGGTATCTGGTAGCGCCGCCAAGTCACTTAGCACCGCTTCCATTTCTTCCAGTAATTGCGCAGGGCCGCTGAATTCGGCAAGGCGCAAACTACCCTGAATCAAGTGCAGCTGACGCGCCAGTTTTTGAATCCGCTCACTGTCCGCCGCGTGATCACAGAACGTCGCCAGTGTTTGAGCACTGCGCTGCAGCGACTCCCGCACTTCAGCGGCGAGCCATTCCAAGGCGACAACATTGCGATGAGCCAACATATCAGGAAATCAAATCCGCTCGAGCCATCAACGATTCGGGTTTGGCAGAGTGAAACCCGCCACCGAGCTACGCAGGTCGTTGGTGATTTCAGCCAAGGCCCCAATCGACTGCGCCGTCTCTTTGGTTCCCGAGGAGGTTTTGTCAGTAATGCGCTGGATAATTTCCATAATGCCGGCAATCTGTTCCGCCGAGCGAGTCTGGTCGTTTGCCGCGCCAGAGATGGCTTCAATCAGTCCCGCCAATTCCTGAGATACGCTTTCAATCTCGGTTAGGGCCTGCCCCGCATCCTGGGCCAGATTTGCCCCGCGCACCACCTCAGAGGTGGTCTGCTCCATTGAGATAACCGCTTCATTGGTATCTGATTGAATGGTTTTTACCAGCGCCTCAATCTGCCGGGTCGCCGCAGAAGAGCGCTCTGCCAAGCGCTGTACTTCGTCGGCAACAACCGCAAAACCCCGACCCGCGTCGCCAGCCATCGAAGCCTGAATGGCCGCGTTAAGGGCCAGAATATTGGTTTGGTCGGCAATGTCGTTAATCAAAGAAACGATATCGCCGATTTCTTGCGAAGATTCACCGAGACGCTTAATACGCTTTGAGGTGTCTTGAATCTGCTCGCGAATATTATCCATGCCCTTAATAGTGTTCTGCACCACCAGCGAGCCATTGTTGGCGATGCCAACCGAGCGCTCTGCCACCGCCGCCGAGTCGCGTGCGTTATTGGAAACCTTATTGATGATCTGACGCATATCGCCAATCGCCGAGGTCGCGCCGGTAATTTCCCGCGCCTGACTCTCTGAAGCTTCTGCCAATTCCAAGGCGGTCGACTGGGTGCTTTGCGCCGCTTTTGAAACTTCCTGCGCGGTCTCGTTGATTTGCGAAACCAGTACCCGCAATTGGTCGATAGTAAAGTTAATCGAGTCAGCAATGGCGCCGGTAAAGTCTTCGGTTACCGTAGCTGAGGCGGTCAAATCACCATCCGCCAAGTCCGCCAATTCATCCAGCAAGCGCAAAATAGCGGCCTGATTTTTTTCATTCGCTTCCGACGAGGTCGCCAGCCGACGACGACTATTGCGCACCGACTGCAAAGCCAATAGCGCCAAACCAATAAAGGTTAGCGCACCAAATAAAATGGCGGTTTTTACGGTAAAAACCCGCTTGCTATCGAGCTTGGCAATTTCACCGCTGAGCGAGCTGGTTACCGAAGTGACTTCCGGCACATTGTTCACAATGGCCATTGCCGCCTCATTGGCCGCCAACAACTGGGGGGCAACCTCGAAAATACGGCTTACCGACGCGCTTAAACTTTGAAAGTCAGTACTAATACGAGACAACAGATTTTGTGCTTCACGGTTATCTACCCGATCAATATTGATCGCCTTATTGCCTTTCATCAGCCCGGCGAGTACCGCACCAAACTCGTTGGCGTCTACGCCGAACTGCGCACCCGCGGTGTTAGCCGCCTTATCGCCAAAGTGCATTTGTACCGTGCTATTGCTCATACGTTCCAGCAGCCACGCCTGCCGCTGGGCAATAGCAACTTGATCCGCCTTGGCATTGTTGCGCACCATCAAAGCCACAACCTGATTGCTGTACTCCTGCAACTGCGGCAGGGTACGTTTCATCTCTGCCGTTACTTCGTAAACAGACAGAATTTCCTCTCGGGAATCAATAATGGTGTTGGTCGCGCGGTACAGCTCATCCCACAATTTATTTAATTGCTGAACTCGATCACCCAATAATTTGGCCGGGCTGAGCATCTCATCGCCACCGCTTACCAACTCGCGGCGCACCGTTTCAAAATTGCGCTGAGCGCGGGAAAGGACTTCAAACGCGGGAGCATCGCCCGCCGCCGCCCGACCAGAAGCGGTGGCTAACTGCTGCGAGTACAGGCGCATTTCACTGCTTAACTCAAGATAGCGCTGATCGAAGTTGGCATTGCGTAAAACAATGTAGGAGTTGATGGCGGCTGCGACAAAGCTCACCACGATGAGCACCATCAAAAACACCGCGGTGCGGTTGCCCCGGAACCTCGCCTCATAGGCATTTCCTAAAGCCATATACTGCAACTCCCCCAAAAAACTTTTTAATAGTTGCTACGCCGCCGAATCAGGCAGCGACATTCAGAAATTCGTAATCGTCAAATAAGCGCGCAATTTTAAACAGCAGCCAGGTCTGGGCATTTTCGCCAACACGATACCCACCTTGGATAAAGCGCCCCAACTCGGCGGGCAAATCTTCATTGCTGTCAAAATAGGTTCGACGCTGAAAATATTGCATCCCCAGCACCTCGTCAACGAGGAGGCCCACAAGAAAATCGTCGTTTTCGCAAACCAGTACCCGGCGATTGCGGTGGCTGCGCGACTCCAACCCCAAAAACGCGCCCAAATCGATCATCGGCAACAGCCGACCGCGAATATTTGCCACGCCTTTAACCCAGGTTTTCACTCCGGGAATTCGCGTTACATTGGGTTCGACCAATACTTCACTAACCTCGCCCATGGGCACCACAAAGCTGTGCCCAGCCAATGCAAAGCCAACCCCGCTCCATAAATTTTCAACGGGCTGATTTAAGCTGGGGCTGCGCTGCTGCCCCTCTCCCGCTAGCTGGGAGAGAGACCGTAGGTATTCAAAAGGGGAAAGAGAAACATCCATCTATATTAAAAACTTGGCAGCAATTCGCGGATTGTATTCAGTAATAATTTGCCATCTACTGGCTTGGTTAAGTAACCCTTGGCGCCTTGGCGTTCGCCCCAAAGCCGATCGGTTTCTTGATTTTTGGTGGTGACAATAATAATGGGGATATTCTGTGTATCTGGATCGCGGCTCAATTGGCGAGTCGCCTGAAAGCCATTCAGCCCCGGCATCACAATATCCATCAACACCACGTCTGGCCCTTCGGCACGCGCCATGGCAATTCCCTGCTCACCATCTTCTGCCGACATCACATCGTAACCATTTTTGGTCAACAACTGAGTCAGCTTAAGCACCTCAGTGGGCGAATCATCAACAATCAGTATTCTCGGCATACCCACCCCACTATTTTTTATTGTGAATTAGTATCACTTTTGACATCAAAAACACAGCCCCACCCCACGTTTACGCCGATTGTTTTTCAGCATGAGCGGCAATCGCCTCAAGTAACTCACCCTTGCTAAACGGCTTAGTCAGATACTGGTCGGCCCCGACAATACGGCCCTTGGCCTTGTCGAATAAACCATCTTTACTAGACAGCATAATGACCGGGGTCTTTTTAAACTCGCTATTGTTTTTGATTAACGCACAGGTTTGATAACCGTCGAGCCGCGGCATCATGATATCCACAAAAATAATATCCGGGCGGTGATCGGCAATTTTCGACAGCGCATCAAAACCGTCTATAGCGGTAATCACCTCGCAACCCGCCTTGGCCAACAGGGTCTCTGTTGTGCGACGAATAGTTTTACTGTCATCAATGACCATCACTTTCAGGTCGGGAAATGTTGGTTCCATGGGAATACACTCTTCTCACAAATCAGCGCCGGCGCCACGCCTGCAAACACTAAGCTATATCACTCAGATTTATCACGGAATAGATCGTGCCGCCATAAGTGTTCGCCAATAACGCGGCCTAGCACTCACTTATAGGGCATCCATCTGCAAAAACCAAACCCTCGCGGCCTTCAAACGGTTAACAGGCGACGGGTTTTAAGATACTTTAGCCACACCTGATTCATATAATCGCCGGAACCAGCCTGCCAAGTCTTGCTCACCATACACCGGCCATTCATTTTCGCCTGCGGGCAAAACCGACGGAAACAAGCATGAGTATTCAACTCGGCGTGGTCATGGACCCGATTGAACGCATCACCTATAAAAAAGACTCTACTCTGGCCATGCTCTGGGCTGCCAGCGAACGCGGCTGGTCGCTCCACTACATGACCCAAACTGACCTCTACATTCAAAACGGTCAGGCCCGCGCTCACAGCCAAACTCTGCAAGTGTTCCGCGACCCCGCACACTATTTTGAGCTGGGCGAAAGCGAAGATATCGCGCTGGGCGATCTCGATGTGATTCTGATGCGCAAAGATCCGCCCTTTGATAATGAATTTCTCTACACCACACACATTCTGGAAATGGCCAACCGGCAAGGTGCCTGGGTGGTAAACCGCCCCCAAAGCCTGCGCGACTGCAATGAAAAATTGTTCGCCCAACAATTTCCACAATGCGGCCCCACGCAGGTGGTCACCCGCGACCCCAAGCGCCTGAAAGCCTTTCACCAAGAGCATCAAGATATCGTTATTAAACCGCTGGACGGCATGGGCGGCTCTTCGGTATTTCGGGTACAGGCCAAAGACCCCAACCTCGGCGTGATTATTGAAACCCTGACCGAGCACGGCCAAACCACAGTGATGGCGCAAACTTTTTTGCCGGAAATTAAGAACGGCGACAAACGTATTCTGATGATTGACGGCGAGCCCGTGCCTTATTGTTTGGCCCGTATTCCTGCCGAAGGTGAAACCCGTGGCAATTTGGCCGCTGGCGGCACCGGTCGCGCACAGCCATTAACAGACCGCGACCGCTGGATTGCCGAACAAATTGGTGAAACGCTGCGCGAAAAAGGGCTGCTGTTTGTCGGCCTGGATGTTATTGGCGACTACCTGACCGAAATCAATGTGACCAGCCCGACCTGTATCCGCGAAATTGACGATCAGTACGGTACCGATATTGCCGGCCAGCTTATGGACTGCATTGCCGACAAACTGGCTCAGCGCAGCTAATCGCAGCCCTAATTAGACCCCCTAGTTAGACCAAGGCAGCCGAATTGTCCGTCACCAACCCGCCCGCTGAAGCCTTATGGCCTTATGCTCCGGAACAAGCGAATCCGGAGCGCATGGGCTTTATTGTCTGTTTTGCCACAGCGATTCATCTCTGCCTGATTCTCGGGCTGGGTTTCAGCGCACTAAAAAGCGAGATACAACTGCCCAGCATTGAAGTCACGCTTGCGCGTTACCAGAGCGAACAAACACCCGATAAAGCCGACTATCTCGCCCAATTCGACCAGCAGGGCAGCGGCCAACTGGAGCACAAAGCAGAGCCCACCACAACGACTCAAAGTGCATTTCATGACAATCAGAGCGAGACCGAAAAAACCCTGAAGATCGCCAAGTCATCGCCAAGCAGCCAGCAGCGCGCCGTGCTTGAAACAAGCAGCAATAGCGCCAGCTCCAGCCCGAGTAAACCCCGCGAATTCTCGCCCCCGTCAAATCAACAGGGCCAAGACGAACAAACCGAACTCAGCCAAAATATCAGCGCACTGGAAGCCCAATTAGCCGAGCTGAATCAAGCCTACGCCAGCCTACCCCGCCCCAAATTTATTACCTCGGTGGCAACGCGCGGCTCGCCAGATGCCATCTACCTCAACCGCTGGGAAGACCACATCGAAGCCATTGGCAACAAGCACTACCCGGAAGAGGCGCGCAAACAAGGTATTGAGGGTGAATTGCGGGTTCTGATTCTGCTATTTCCAGATGGCCGCATTGACGAAGTTCGCATTTTACAAAGTTCCGGCCAGCCAATTCTCGATCGCGCCACCCGCCGCATTTTGCGTTTGGCGGCCCCGTTTGAGCCGATTCCGCCTGAGGTTCTTGGCGACAAAAACCGTCTGGGAATTGTGCGAACCTGGCGTTTTGAGAATACCCGCCTGACCGCACAGTAGTTTTTTCGCCGGCCAAGCACTTGAGTTTGGCCCCTTTTCGACCATACTTGCAGTATTCGCCATCGAACCTCGCCGTCAACTTCCGATGCCAGATCCCAGCCCCTCACTCAAAGATCACTTTCTGATCGCCCTGCCAACCCTCGGCGAAGGCATCTTTGCGCACAGCATTGTGTATCTCTGCGAGCATAACGAAGAGGGCGCGATGGGCATAATTATCAATCGCCCACTCGATGTGCAGGTAGACGAAATTCTTGAGCAGCTAGACTTTCAGGTGCAGCCGGGCGATCACCCGGAATCGGTCTTTGCCGGCGGCCCAGTACACCCCGATCGCGGCTTTGTGCTGCATCGGCGCAATAGTCAAAACTGGGAATCCAGTGTTGAGGTAAATAGCGATATCTCGCTGACTACCTCGCTGGATATTCTCGATGCCATTTCCCATCGACGCGGCCCCAGCCAAAGTCTGGTCGCACTCGGCTATGCCGGCTGGGGGCCGGGACAATTGGAAGATGAAATTCTCGACAATGCCTGGCTGACCTTACCGGCAGACCAGCGCATTTTGTTTGATATCGACCCGGAACAGCGAGTCGATGCCGCCTTGGCCCAATTGGGCATTACCTTTTCCCAACTGGGCTCAGACAGCGGCCATGCCTAATATTAAATCGGCTATGGCCTTCGACTACGGCCTGCGCTGGATTGGCTGCGCCATTGGCCAAACCATTACCGGCAGCGCCTCCGCCTTGCCGGCATTGCGCGCCAAAGACGGCATTCCACGCTGGGAAGAAATCGAAGCCCTGCTTAAAGAATGGCGGCCCGATGTTGTCGTGGTTGGCCTGCCGCTGAATATGGATGGCAGCGAATCGGAAATGTGCCAGCGGGCACGAAAATTTGGCAACCGCCTGCACGGTCGTTTTGGTGTTCGAGTGGAGTTTAGCGATGAGCGGCTGAGCAGCTTTGAAGCACGCGGCCAGATTCTTGAACAAGAAGCCAGCCAAGACTTTAAGGCGCAGGGCGTAGACAGCCTCAGCGCCTGTGTCATTTTAGAAAGTTGGTTTCGCGAGCACAGCGCCTAGCGCTTGTAACCCGGCTTTTCCTTTTCGCCTTCTTCCATGCGCAATTTATCGGCACCCCGGCGCATGGTATCCACGCTATTATCCGCACCCAGTTTAATCAGCAGGCGCAGATCGTTGGCCGAGTCGGCATGGGCGATCGCATCTTCATAGGTGATTTCGCCGGTGGCGTACAATTCATACAAGGCCTGATCAAAGGTCTGCATACCCTGCTCATTGGACTGCTTCATCACCTCTTTCAGCCCGGCAACATCCCCCTTGCGAATCAAGTCTGCCGCCAGCGGTGTATTCAGCAGCACTTCCACACAGGCCCGTCGCCCTTGCCCGTCGCGGGTTGGCAATAATTGCTGAGCCACAATCGCTTTGAGGTTAAGGGACAAGTCCATCCACAATTGATTGTGCCGCTCTGGCGGGAAGAAATGCAGAATCCGATCCAGCGCCTGGTTCGCGTTGTTGGCGTGCAAGGTACACAAACACAAGTGTCCGGTTTCCGCATAGGTGATGGCGTGCTCCATCGCCTCACGGGTACGCACCTCGCCAATCATGATGACATCTGGCGCCTGACGCAGAATGTTTTTCAGCGCCACATCAAAGGATTCGGTATCAATGCCCACTTCGCGCTGGGTGATGATGCAGCCCTTGTGCTGGTGAACGTATTCGATGGGATCTTCCACCGAAATAATATGCCCGCGTGAATTTTCATTGCGGTGACCAATCATCGCCGCCAGCGAGGTGGATTTACCGGTGCCCGTCGCACCGACAAAAATCACCAAGCCGCGCTTGGTCATCGCCAGCTCTTGAATGGTTTCCGGCAGACCCAAATCATCAATCTTGGGAATTCGAGTTTCTATGCGGCGCAAAACCATGCCGATCAAGTTGCGCTGGTAAAAAGCACTGACCCGGAAGCGGCCTACGCCCCGTGCACTGATCGCAAAATTACATTCTTTATTGCGAGTAAATTCTTCACGTTGCTGGTCGTTCATTACCCCCATCACCAGCTCGCGGGTTTGCTCGGGGCTAAGCACCTGACTGCTGACCGGCATGACCTGCCCATGCAATTTTATAGACGGCGACACCCCCGCCGAGATGAACAGGTCAGACGCCCCTTTCTCGTTCATCAACTCCAATAATTTGTCGATTTTCAACATTCTGCGTTTAGCCTGTTAAATCAGAAATTTTCCGGGAAGCGGGCTTTCTGGCGCGCGCCATCACGGGTAATCACGCGTTTCGCGAGCAGGTCTTTCAGGCATTGATCCATGGTCTGCATCCCCATTTGCGCACCGGATTGAATCGCGGAATACATCTGCGCAACCTTATCTTCACGAATCAGGTTTCGAATCGCCGGCGTGCCAATCATGATCTCGTGAGCCGCCACCCGGCCACCCTCGGGGCGCTTGAGCAGGGTCTGGGAAATAACCGCCTGCAAAGATTCAGACAGCATCGAACGCACCATGGCTTTTTCTTCACCGGGAAAAACGTCCACCACCCGGTCGATGGTTTTCGCCGCCGAAGTCGTGTGCAGGGTGCCGAAAACCAAGTGGCCGGTTTCCGCTGCGGTCAGTGCTAGGCGAATGGTTTCAAGGTCACGCAGCTCGCCCACCAGAATAATATCCGGGTCTTCCCGCAGCGCAGAGCGCAGCGCTTCGTTAAAGCCGTGGGTATCGCGGTGAACTTCACGCTGGTTTACCAGACATTTTTTGGATTCGTGAACAAATTCGATGGGATCTTCAATGGTCAGAATATGGTCGAATTTATTGTCGTTAATAAAGTCGATCATCGCCGCCAGCGTAGTCGATTTACCCGAGCCGGTGGGACCCGTCACCAACACCAAGCCACGCGGCAGCATGGCAACATCTTTGAATACCTGACCCATGCCCAGCTCTTCGCAGGTTAATACCTTGGAGGGAATGGTACGAAACACCCCGCCGGCACCGCGGTTGTGGTTAAAGGCGTTTACCCGGAAACGCGCCACACCCGGCACTTCAAACGAGAAGTCAGTTTCTAGAAATTCTTCGTAATCCCGGCGCTGCCGGTCGTTCATAATCTCATAGATCAATGAGTGAACTTCGCGGTGCTCCAGCGGCGGCAAATTGATCCGGCGCACATCGCCATCAACCCGAATCATCGGCGGCAAGCCGGCAGAAAGGTGCAAATCCGATGCCTTTTGCTTAACGCTAAAAGCCAGAAGTTCAGTAATATCCATAGTATTCTCTAATCCAAATCCAGCAATTCAAATCGGATGCAATCACAATATCAGCGCAAAAAGATTGCACACATTAATGAGCACGCTTTGACACAGATAGCTTATATTCCACACCTGACCGATTCAGCGCAATGCCCAGCCGAAGTTAGTGAGGCATAATTCGCACATGAACTCCACTATTAGCAACAATATAGCAGCCATTCGCGAACGGATTCGCCTCGCTTGCGAATCCAGCCAGCGCCCATTAAAGGACGTTCGCTTAATGGCGGTTAGCAAAACCCGCTCCGCCGCCGATATTGCCGAGGCGATTGCCGCCGGCATTACCGATATTGGCGAAAACTACCTGCAAGAAGCGCTGAGAAAAAAAACCGAGGTCGATGCTCTTGGTCTCAAACCTTGCTGGCATTTTATTGGCCCTATCCAATCCAATAAAACCCGCGATATCGCCAATCAATTTGATTGGGTACACAGTGTAGATCGCGCCAAAATAGCTCGCCGCCTCAGCGAACAACGCCCTACTGATTTACCGCCGTTAAATATCTGCATACAGGTCAACATCAATCTTGAGGCGAGTAAATCCGGTGTTGCCCCTAATGAGGTCGCCGCGCTACTCACTGAAATCGCCAAGCTGCCCCAAATACAAATCCGCGGACTAATGGCGATCCCCGAAGCCAGCGACGCGCCACAAACCCAGCACCTTAACTTTGCCAAGGTGCGCCTGCTGCGCGACCAACTGCAACAGCAATTTCCACAATTGACATTGGATACGCTCTCTATGGGAATGTCGGGCGATATGGATGCGGCAATTGCCGAGGGCGCCACTATGGTCAGGATTGGCAGCGATATCTTTGGTGCTCGCGGCTGAAAATAGCGCGCACAAGCGCTTTCACCAAGCACAAACCAACACCCCAAACTGCTATACTGCCCAGCGTTTTTGCAAGGTGCTCAGTACGGCCTCAACATCAGTTTAGGAGCAATCGGTGTTAGATCTAAAAATTGGCTTTATCGGTGGCGGCAATATGGCGGCCAGCATTATCGGCGGCCTTATCGCCAGCGGCGTGCCCGCTGAAAATATCTGGGCCAGCGACCCCAGCACAGAAAGCCTGAGCAAACTCACCAAGCTGGGCGCCATTCACGCAGGCAAAGACAATAATGCCGTTATCAACACCGTCGATGTGGTGGTTATGGCGGTCAAACCACAGGTAATGAAAACCGTTGCCAACGATATTGCGGCCGCCGCTCAGAAAGCGAAACCCCTGGTCATTTCCATTGCCGCCGGCATTACCAGCGACAGCCTAAACAACTGGCTAGGTGGAAAAATCGCCATTGTGCGCTGTATGCCAAACACCCCCGCACTTTTGCAATGCGGCGCCACCGCGCTGTATGCCAATACCTCGGTAAGCTCGATTCAGCGCCAGCAAGCGGAGCATATTCTGTCTGCGGTGGGCATCAATTTGTGGGTAGAAAGCGAAGCCCAACTGGACGCCGTTACCGCCTTGTCTGGCAGCGGCCCAGCTTATTTTTTCCTGCTCATGGAAGCGATGCAGGCCAGTGGCGAAGCCATGGGCTTGTCGCCAGAGCAGTCGCAAAAACTGACCTTACAAACCGCCTTGGGCGCCGCGCGCATGGCAGTTGAAAGCGATGTTGATGCCGCCGAATTGCGCCGCCGGGTCACCTCACCCAATGGCACCACCGAGCGCGCCATCGGTATTTTTGAGCAGGGCGGCCTTCGCGAGCTGGTCGACCGCGCGCTAACCGGCGCCAAAATCCGCTCAGAAGAATTAGCCCAAGAACTGGATAGCTAAGGAAGCCCCTACCCAATGAGTGCTGCAAACGAAATCTCCATCATGCTGATCAACACTTTGTTCAGCCTGGTTTTAATGGCCTTTGTGCTGCGTCTGCTACTACAACTGGTGCGTGCAGATTTTTACAATCCCATCAGCCAAACCATCGTGAAGTTTACCAACCCGGTTGTATTACCTTTGCGGCGCGCCATTCCACCCATTGGACGCATCGACTCCGCCTCGTTGATTGCCGCATTACTGATTCAGGCGCTGACCATCACCCTGTTATTCAAGCTCTACACCAGCACTTTCCCCAACCCCGCCCAACTCATTATTTGGTCAATACTGGGCCTGTGCAGCTTGGTCATTCAGTTCTACTTCCTGGCCATTATCGGCACCATTATCATGAGCTGGATCGCCCAAGGCTCCTATCACCCCGCCGCCGCCATTTTGCATCAATTGACCGAACCGGTGATGGCGCCGTTTCGCAAATTGATTCCACCGCTGGGCGGTTTGGATCTTTCACCGATACTGGTGTTTCTGTCGATTAACGTCATCGAAGTTTTGCTGCGTCATGCAGCCGCCAGCGTCGGCCTGTATCCGGCTTTGGTATTTGGGCTTTAATTTCTGGCAATGAGCCCCTACTATCGCTGGCAAGGCGAAGAACTCCAGCTCTTTGTGCACTGCCAGCCCGGCGCCAGCAAAGAGGAATTTGCCGGGCAACACGGCGACCGTCTTAAAATCCGCCTGCGCGCCGCCGCCACCGAAGGGCAGGCCAATAAAGCGCTAATTAGTTTTTTGGCCAAGCAATTTAAAGTCGGTAAAGCAGAGATAGAGCTGAGCAGCGGGGCGCAGAGCCGCCAGAAAACATTAAAGATTAAGCAGCCCAATCGGCTGCCAGAAGAACTGGAAATCACAGCGCCCTGATTTATTTTAAAAATTAGGGTCGTTACATAATTTAGTGCAGTTTGGAAAAAATGAATCAAACGCCACACACCAACAAAGATAACGTCGGCATTGTCAGCCCGCAGACCCTGCATTTTTCGCAACCGCTGCAATTGGCCTGCGGGCAGGTGTTAGCCGCTCACGATATTGTGTTCGAAACCTACGGCGAACTTAACGCCGATAAAAGCAATGCCATTCTGATCTGCCACGCCCTGAGCGGCCACCATCACGCCGCCGGCTACCACTCCTCCGAAGACAAAAAACCCGGCTGGTGGGATAGCTGCATTGGCCCCGGCAAACCGATCGACACCTCGGCCTTCTTCATTCTCAGCATCAATAATATTGGCGGCTGTAATGGCTCCACCGGCCCAACCTCTATTAATCCAGAAACCGGCAAAATCTGGGGGCCGGACTTCCCGCCCTTACGCTGCCGCGATTGGGTAGAAAGCCAGAAGTTGATGATGGAGCATTTTGGCATTAGCCAATGGGCGGCCATTATTGGCGGCAGTCTTGGCGGTATGCAGGCCATGCGCTGGGCACTGGAATACCCAGACAGCCTGCGCCACTGCGTGGTCATCGCCTCGGCAATGAAGCTCTCTGCCCAGAATATTGCCTTTAATGAAATTGCGCGCACCGCCATCACCCGCGACCCCGATTTTCACGGCGGGCGCTATCTGGAACACAATACCCTGCCCCGACAAGGTCTGGGGCTGGCGCGCATGATCGGTCATGTCACCTATCTGTCTGAAGACGGCATGATGGAAAAATTTGGCCGCGAACTCAAAGCCGGTAACTTCGTCCGAGGCCGTCACGATGGCGTGGAGTTTCAGGTAGAAAGCTATCTGCACTACCAAGGCGAGAATTTCTCCTCTGGCTTTGATGCCAACACCTATTTATTGATGACCAAGGCGCTGGATTATTTTGATCTGGCCCGCGAGTATCAAGACGATCCGATCGCCGCATTCAGCAATGCCAAATGTCAGTTTATGGTGATGTCGTTTACCTCCGACTGGCGTTTTGCGCCCTCGCGCTCGCGGGAAATTGTCGATGCATTGGTCGCGGCAGGCAAAGAAGTGAGCTATGCCGAAATTGAAGCCAGCCACGGCCACGATGCGTTTCTAATTCCTATTCCCCGCTATATGGATGTATTTCAAGGCTATATGCAGCGTGTGAGTGATGAGTTGAAAAATCTTAGCCAGCCTTCAGCAATACCCGGAGATCGTCATGCGCTTTGATCTCACTCTGATTCAACCTTGGATTAATCCCAGCAGCCGCGTTCTCGATCTGGGCTGCGGTGATGGCACCCTGCTAAAAACCCTCAAGCAGGAAAAGCAGGTATTTGGCGTAGGTCTGGAAATCGACGCGGACAATATCAGCAAGGCGCTGCGCAACGGCGTTAATGTGATTGAACACGACCTCAACACCGGCCTGAGTAATTTTCAGGATCGCAGCTTTGATATGGTGGTCATGACACTTGCCTTGCAAACACTGCGCTATCCCCATTTAGTGATCGATGAAATGTTGCGGGTAGGCCGCGAATGTATTGTCACCTTCCCCAACTTTGGTCACTGGCGTAACCGCTGGCACCTGAGCAGCAAGGGCCGTATGCCAGTGTCGAAATTCCTGCCCTACAACTGGTATGACACACCCAATATTCACTTTTGTACGGTGCGGGATTTCGAAAAACTCTGCGAAGAAAAACAGATAAAAATTTGTAATCGACTGGTTGTTAGCGGCGATCATCCGCTCAATCCGATTGCTCGCACCATGCCAAATTTGTTTGGTGTCACCGCTATTTACCATATCAGCAGGTAAGACCATGCCCCGTCGACTTATTCCCTTTTTTCTTGCCTTAAGTTTGCTTGGCGGCCTCAGCCAAAGCGCTTTCGCGCAGGATATTGTGCAGCCCCAAACCAGTGACGGTGAAAGCAGCCGCCAGTTTGGCCCCGACACCATCCATTACAGCGTTCTCAATACGCGCTTTCTCTCGGCGCAAGTTGCCCAAGCCTATGGCATCACCCGTGGCGACAATAAGTTTCTGCTCAATATTGCCGTGCGTCATCAAGGGGAAGCCAGCGAGCACGCCATCAAAGCCAAAATCAGTGGCACCAGTTCAGATTTGATTTACCAAACACCACTGAAATTTCGCGAAGTGGTCGAACAGGATGCCATTTATTATTTAGCTGAATTTGAAGTGCGCAGCGAAGAGCGCCTGAGCTTCCGCCTGCAAGTTCAAACCGCGACCCGTCCCATGCCTTACGATTTGCAATTCAACAAAATGCTCTATCCCGCCAAGGATGGAATGTAAGCCCGATGAGCCAATCGCTAACTACTCAGCAGCCCCAAACACTGGTTTTGGCCAGTGGCAATAAAGGCAAGCTCGCCGAGCTCAATAGCCTGCTTGCCGAACAAGGCTTTACCGTTCGCAGCCAGTCTGAATTTGATGTTATTGAAGCCGAGGAAAACGGACTCAGCTTTGTTGAAAATGCGCTTATTAAAGCCCGCAACGCCGCCCGTCAAACCGGTTTGCCTGCACTGGCAGACGACTCTGGCCTGTGCGTAGATGCCCTCAACGGCGCGCCCGGAATCTACTCTGCTCGCTTTGCAGGTGCTAACGCGTCGGATGCCGACAACAACGCTCTACTCCTCGAAAAGCTGGCCGCAGAATCCAAGCGTCACGCCCATTTCCATTGCGCGCTAGTGATGGTGAATCACGCCGATGATCCCGCCCCGATCATTTGCGAAGGCCTGTGGCACGGCGAAATCCTGCACGCTCCCGAAGGAGAAAACGGCTTTGGCTACGACCCGCTGTTTTACGTGCCATCACTGAATTGCAGCTCCGCTGCGCTCAACAAAGCGCAAAAAAATGCCATCAGTCACCGAGGACTGGCGCTACAGCAATTCATTCAACGGCTGAGTAAATAATCCCGCTTACGCCGGCTTGCGCAATAAAATTACCGCTACCGCCGTAGCCAAAAATTCAAACACCAACGCCCCGGCGGTATAACCACTGAAATCGCTGGCCAGCAAGGCGCCCAATAAGCGAGCGCTAAACAAGCCACCGGTCGCAAAAGCCAAGGCAATTAAGGCCGGGCGCTGCATGGCCGCGTTTACAAGACCCGCCGCCGCCAACACCCCCAACGCCGTTTGCACACCACCGTACATAGCGCGTAGCTCTACCGTACCCGTTGCACTCACGGCCGTGATAACGCCCATATCATTAAGAACTTCCGGGGAAATAAAACAGTAAATCCCGTACCCCGCCCAAGCCAGCGCCGACAAACCCAGAAAAATTGAATGCCACATAGTGCTCTCCATTTATTATTTTTCATTTTTGCTCTCGCAGTGTAATCCAGCTAATCCGCGCGAACACAGACATTTTTTGGGAACAGGACCGGCTTCCACGGTGTCAATCTCAGTATCAAAACGCTATGCTGATTATCGAAATCTCGAACCATCTCCGAGGAAATCATGAGCAAGATTCTAAAAATTATTCTGGCGCTCGTTGTCGTTGTCATCGCCTCTGTAATACTGGCCATTGAACCCATCGCCAAATGGGCCATTGAAAGCGAGGGCAGTAAAGCCGTTGGCGCCAAGGTCAATGTAGATAGCGTGGATATTCAGTTTTATCCAACGCATGTTGCACTAAATAATTTGACCGTAGCCAACCCCAAAGAACCCATGAACAATCTGGTTGAGAGCGAAAAAGTCTCAGCAGATGTGGATATTGCCACCCTGATCAAACGCCAATTTGTGGTCGATCAAGTGCTACTTTCCGGCCTGCAGGTCAACACTGCTCGCAGCACCCCCGGCACACTGGACGGCAGTATGCCGCCACCTAAACCCGTACAGGAAAAACCCGGCCTACCCAGCATTAACTTGCCCAATCCCAAGGCCATGATGGATGAAGAGCAAGCCGCAATTCAGGCCGAAATTGATGAAATTCAAACCGGCTTTAAAACCATTGAAGGTCGCTGGAAGGGCAAAGAACAGGAGCTGCCCAAACAGGCCAAGCTGGATGAATTCAAACTCCGCTGGGAAGAGCTGAAGAAAAAAAGCACTTTTGAACGCATTGCCGGCACCAAGCAATTACGCGACGATATTAAGGCCGAGCTTAAAAAATTCGACAATTGGAAAAGCCAGCTTTCCACTGATATCGCCGAAGCCAAAGCCCTCAGCGTTCGCGCGGCAAAATTACCCGGCGACCAATCTCAACGCATCATTTCAAAATACGGTTTTGACCAAGGCACCGAAGGCTTTATTAAATTCTTGGTCGGTGATGAAGCCAATGCCTTAGTGCAACGCGGCCTGACCATGTACAAAGAAACCATGGGCATGTTGGCGGCACAAGAGTCGGAACCCGCCCCGGCGGAGCCGGAAGCCAGCAGCGAATTGCCGGTAAAATTGCTGATTCGCGAAATCCTGATCGATGGCTACCAAGTAATTGGCGGCGAGAAACTTGCCTATTCCGGCAAAGTTAACGATGTAACTGACCAGCAAGCGTATTGGGATAAACCCATTACTATGGCGCTACAAGGGGGTATCCAAAACCAGAAACAACTGTTGATTGACGGCATTTTTGATCAGCGTAGCGAAGTCATGAAAAGCGCGTTTAACATGGGACTTAAGCAATTGGCCCTTGCCGGGGTTCCACTATCACAGAACCCAAGTCTGCCCCTGCAATTGGAAAAAGGGGTGGCGGACATTGCCGCCAATTTCAAACTGGATGGCGACGCTCTGAGTGGCAAAGTTTCCGGTTTGATTCAACAAGCCAGCCTGTTGGTAACCAATCTTGCCGCAGATTCAACCAACACCACCCTGAAGCGTTTGGCGGAAGCCCTGAAAGGCGTCAACAAGCTGGTAATGGATTTGAACGTTGGCGGCTCAGTTGACGACCCGATCATCGGCTTAAAATCTAACCTCGACCGCATTCTTGGCGATGTACTCGGCGAGGAATTTAAAGGCCAACTTAAAGACGCCGAAACCAAGCTTAAGGCCGATCTGCAGAGCAAATACTCCAAGGAAATTGCCCAGCTTGAAAGTGGTAAAAATATTCTCAACGATTACAGCAAATTGCTGAATGATCGCGAAGCTGCCATGCAGGCATTGATGAACGAGCTGATTACTCGTCTTTAATTAAAACTTATCAACACTGCGCCATCGGCAGCCGAACTGCCGGTGGCGTTTTTTTTATTTATGGAGAAAATATGACCCCGAACGAACTCATTCAAGCACTGGCAAATGGCCCGGTAGATTTTAAACAGACCATGAGCGTTATCGACCAGTTTTACCAATTCAGCCCCACCACCTTCAGCAATGGCACCGCCGTAAACGAAGCGGGCAGCAATAACGGCTCTTGTAAAATCTTTGCTTTCGGCAAGTTAAATGAACTCTCTGAACAAGCCACTCTGAATGCCTTTGGCGATTTCTACACCGTAGATGTATTGCAAAATCCAGACGCGGAAGACCACGCCAATATCCGCAATTTTATGAAAACCGGCTGGGGCGGCGTTACTTTTTCCGGCGATGCCCTCAGCCCACTCTAATCGTAATTCAGTTCATTTCGGCTGATATTGAAAGCGAAAGTAGTGAAAGGCCTGCTCCCGCCCGGCGGGAGTGTGGTGCTGCTCGCGCCGCTCCTCCAGCAAATTAAAATCGGCCCCTAACACGGCCTGCAGCTTTTCGGCATCGTATTGCACAATCTCCAAACCACTGCATTTCTCCGGCCCGCCGATATCAAAAGCCGAAAGAATTAAAAATCCGCCGGGCTTGAGCGCCTGCTTTAAATTTTCAATATACGCCTGCCGATCCGCCGCCGCCGTTAAAAAATGGAATACGGCTCGGTCGTGCCAGAGATCGAATTTAACGCCGAAGTCCACCGCAGTTATATCGGCGGTGCGCCAACTGACCTTCTCGGCCAAATCACCAAGCCGCTGCTGACTGTGAGCGAGCGCCGCCGCAGAAATATCCAACACCGTAAGCGACGTAAAACCTTGCTCGAGCAAACTGTCCACCAACAGTGAAGCACCGCCGCCAACATCGATGACACTGGCGTCTTTCGGTAACTGGCAGCGCTCAATCAGCGCTAAAGAAACCTCCGGGATAGCCTGATACCAGCTAACTTCCACAGGAGATTTTTGCTGATAAACGTTTTCCCAATGTGTTTTTCGCTCAGACATCGTCTTTCTCACTTTTTATTTTTGTTTTGCCTTACTGACCAGTGCCCTCAAAATCCACCTGAGCGGTAACCAGAGCGGCATTTTGTGTTAGCCTAGCGCTTTCCGACATATCTGCCCAGAAAATTACCTCCCGGCTCTGTTATGAAACGTATTGTCTACCCCGGTACTTTTGACCCCATTACCCGCGGCCATATCGATTTGGTGCAGCGCGCCAGTAAATTATTCGACACGGTGGTGCTTGCCGTTGCCAATAGCGAAAAGAAAAAGCCCATGTTCGAGTTACAGAAGCGCATGGACTTGGCCGCTGAAGCCCTATCTCACCTGCCCAATATTGAAGTTTGCAGCTTCACCGGCCTGACCGTAGAACTGGCTCGCGAGCAACAGTGCAAGGTGATTTTGCGCGGCGTACGTACCGTTTCCGATTATGAATACGAATTGCAGCTCGCCAATATGAACCGGGCACTGGCCCCAGATATCGAAACAATTTTTCTCACACCCGGCGAATCCCTGTCGTATGTTTCCTCCTCGCTGCTGAGAGAAATCGCCAGCATGGGCGGTGACGTGTCACGCTTTGTACCCGACAACGTTATGGCCGCCCTGCACCAGCGCTTCGCCAATAAATAAGCCATGTCTCTAATCATTACTGACGAATGCATCAACTGCGATGTATGCGAGCCCGAGTGCCCCAACGACGCGATTTACATGGGCGAGTTGATCTATGAGATCGACCCCAATCGCTGCACCGAATGTGTGGGCCACTTTGACGAACCCCAATGCCAGCAGGTATGCCCGGTGGATTGTATTCCCCTCGACCCCAATAATATGGAAACCGAGGATGAGCTATTGGAAAAATACCAGCGCCTGACTTCAGCCGCAGTTTGAATTCAACGGAGCCAACGGTGAACGAAGCCGATTTCCACGATCAATTAGACGACCTCTACGACGCCATTGAAGATGCGGCTGACGAACTTGAAGCCGATATCGACTGCGAAATTAGCGGCTCGGTACTGACCCTGAACTGCCCCGACGGCAGTGCCATTATTTTCAGCCGGCAGGGTGCCAGCCGTGAATTGTGGCTTGCTGCCCGCAGTGGCGGATTCCACTTTAGCTGGAATGGCGAGCAATGGTTTTCGCAAAAGGAAAATCAATCGCTGCAAACCCTGTTTAATCAGGCCTGCCAAGAACAAATTGGCGAAACCTTCGCACTGGACTGGAACAAGCTCTAAGACGCTGGGTTTTCCATCACCCTATCGAGCAAGCGCTGTTCGATATAATGCTTATAGCGCAGAAAAACGGCGGTCTGTGGTGACGGCAGCAACGCATTGTTTTGAGCGTTTGCAGAAGCCTTAAAATACAAGGAGTCCAGTTGGATTTCCTTTGCAGACGGATTCAGATCACTGGCTGCCCGCTGCAAACTTCCCTCTCCCAACCACTGTTGACCCGCCCAATAAAGATCGACATGCGGCGGCGACGAGGGCAAAAACACATCGGCAATCAAGCGCTCTGACTCATTCAATTCATCGGTTTCAAAAACCGAAATATCGACCGCCTCACAAGACCAATGCCCCGCCTGATTTTCCAAGGCAAACACGTTTATCCCGGAGCGCTCTATATTGCTTTTGCAAGACTGCTGAAGAAAGCCAAGATAACGCCCCACGGTAATCTCCGGCTCTGAGCAGGGGTAGCTACTATAAAACAGGCTGCCTCGCTCATCGGAACTGAAGACATCCAGCACGCCATCGTGGAAGAAATAAAACACCGAAATCTGCTGCGACGGCGCCGTTTCCAAAATCATGCTCAGCGCCGTTCCAGCTAAACAATCTGGCGCCAAGCTAATTCGACTATAGCCGGATTGCCCCCGCCCCAAGCACTGAATCAGTTCCGCAAAATCTTTGGTTCGCGTGGCCTGTAACTCACCCGCTTGAACCTGTAAGAGCATAAACTCCTGGCCCAAGGACATAACAAAGCGACCGTGCTCCTGTTCTAAACAGGCTTTTTGCAGAGCGGAAAATAGTGCGCTCAACCACTGCGCGGTGGATTGATCCGTCTGCTTAAAATCTTCGACAATGACCTGTACCGATTCCGTGGCATTAAAATGACGTCTTTCTGAAAGGGCTAATTGCCAGCGCTGTAAAACCTGAAATAACGCCTCGCCACCGCTGTATGACCAGCTATTCACCTCGCCCCAACTACTCACCTCAACTACATCGGCGCTGTGAATTGAATAATGCCCACCAACGCTAAGATGACTTGCTCCCAAGCCATGCAACCCCTGCTCATCGAGATTCAAATAAATCAGCAAGCGGGTTGGTACTTTTGGCTTCGTAAATGCCGAATGTTGGCTGGCATCCGCCGCCATCAAACTTTTCGGCAAATGAGCATTAAGGTGCTGAGCCAATTTCAGCAGGCCCTTTTCAGTTAGCCCGCTACCACGCCAGTTCAAACGCGAACGCTCATTGACCAGACCGTTACACAAACACCAACTCAATAGCCCGGTTAAACTTTCATGCTCGTACAAAGGCGCTTCGCTTGAGGGCGGCGGCGTTGAATTGACCTGCCACTTGCTGCCCATTTTTTCCGGCCGGGAAACATAGAGCTGAGCCTCTACCAGCGAGGCAACAATCCCCGGATTGAGCCACTCCACCTTGTGAGACTTGCGCTCAAAGGCGGCAAACAACTTGCGCCCCAATACCGCCATTTCTTCCTTGGCGATTTTGGCCTGCCCGCCGTAGCGCTCGGCAAACTCCTGCAAAAGCCGATAGCTTCGGGTTAGCTCCGCCACCAAAATACGATGTTCTTCCCGCACTCGCCGCAGCCGCCAGTGTCGGTGAGTATCCAAGTTGCGCAACTGCTCATCCTTCCAGCCCCAATCTACTAGCAGTGACAGCATGCGCTGCTGACGCCAACCGGAGCGCTCAGTATCCTGACTCAAACTCAAATCGGTTTTGAAATACATCGCCCGCCGTATCAGTTCTAGCCGCTCTAACTGGCCTTTGCCCAGAAGATAATCTTCGAGATAGCGGTAGACTTGGATGTAATTATCAAGGGACTCCGCACACTGGCCATCCGCATAAAACTGCTGCTTATACTGCAGGCACAGCGGCGTGAGATTTTGCTGAATATGAGCATCGGCGTAGGCCTCCGCCAACATCAGTTTGAGAATCGCTTTGTAGGGAGAACGAATCGCCTTATAGAGTTGCCAGATACCCGCACCGATAAACTCCCCGGTAGGAATATCCGGCACACCACCAAAATCCAGCGTGGAAATATCGGCCAATAAGCCCGATTCCGTCAGCGCTGTTAAATACTCGCTGTAATTGCCTTCCTGCTCAGTGGGCACAAACCACCATTGCGGCAATTGGCCGGCCAGCAAAATATGGCTGCGATAAAATTCGTCTAACAAAAGATAGTGCTGACTACTGCCCACCCCTTCTGCCGAAAGCTGTTCACTAACCTCGGCCTTCATCTGAGCGGCATCAACAAGAAAGATATGCAGATCGAGCTCGATACTCGCCGCATGGGCCATTAAGGCCTCCGCTTTTTGCTGTAATTTTCCCAGCGCAGCGGCGTCTAAACCCGGCTTATGGCAGAGCCAGATATCTAAATCCGAACTCGCCTCCTGCGCGACGCTGCCACAGGAGCCCATAATAAAGACCCCCTGAATTTGTCGCTCTGCAGGCAAAAGCCGCTGGTAGTCCAAACTTTTTACATAGAAATCCTGCGCTCGCTGTAGCGTTTCCTCACTCGGCTCGTAATCAATAACCCCAGCGGCCACAAACTGCCCAACATAGCCGGGCAGCATGGGGTGATTTAAATGGAAAAACAGCGGCAGCAGTTCGAGAAACAATTGCTGTTGAGGTTTCAGCATCGAACGCGTGCTCAGCAGACGATCGCGGTTTACCTGCAAAACGCGCTGGCGGATCTCAAGCACCGACTCGCGGCTAGGCATAGCTGTCAGAGCAGAATTCACAAATCGCCCTTCACAAAAAATACGCTGTGCTGCCCCGAAGTCACCGCAAATTACTCCCGCTGCAAACCCATTGCCCTAAACCAGCCCAGACTTTACCACAAGCACGGTTTCTGCCCCTTGTGCTAAGCTCCCTTTTCCATTTTCTAGCCGTGATTGCCCGTGCCCGAATTACCCGAAGTTGAAACCGTCCGCGCTGGTATTGCGCCGCACCTCACCGAGCAGCGCTTTTCTAAAACTATCGTGCGCAATCCCAATCTGCGCTGGCCAGTACCGGCTAATCTTGAAAAATTATTACGGAATCAACGCGTACTGAATGTCGAACGGCGTGCCAAATATCTACTTATCAAACTGGAAACAGGAACGCTGGTCATCCATCTTGGCATGTCCGGTCGGCTGTATTTTGTCAGCCCCGACACCCCATTAGGCAAACACGATCACTTAGACTGGCTGCTCGATAACGGCAAATTAATGCGCTACACCGACCCCCGCCGTTTCGGTGCCGTGCTATGGCTCAATCCCGGCGAAGAAACCAGCCATAAACTTTTCAGCGCCCTTGGCCCGGAACCACTTTCCGATGCCTTTTCTGCGGAGTACTTGTACAGCAAAACCCGCAACCGCAAACAACCACTCAAAAGCTTTATTATGGACGGCCACATAGTCGTGGGCGTGGGTAATATTTATGCGAATGAAGCGCTGTTTTTAAGTGGCATTCGCCCCACACTTGAGGCCGGAAAACTCAGCAAGCCACGTTGTGAACGGCTGGTAGAAAATATAAAAATCGTGCTCGCCAAAGCCATTGCTCAGGGCGGCACCACGCTAAAAGATTTTGTGAATGGCGATGGCAAGCCCGGCTACTTTAAGCAAGAATTGATGGTCTATGGGCGTGGCGGGGAAGCCTGTGTCAACTGCAAAACCACACTCAAGGAAATCCGCCTCGCTCAGCGCAGCACGGTTTATTGCCCGCGCTGTCAAAAATGATTAAAACCCCTGTGCCACGCCTTCTCTGCGCGGATCAGCAACGCCATACCAGCCACCCTTAACCCTCATTATGCCGTGTAGGCCCGAGGTTTCTGCGGCCAATTTTGGTTTATGGCCAAGCGCGGAAATTGCCTGAACCTGCGCCTCACTAAACTGGCCTTGTTCCAGCTCAAGAAAATCCCCCATGGCCACAATATGGCCGCTGGCGATCGCCGGAGCGAGATCCCAACCAAGGCCCAACACCTTGAACAGGCTTCCCGCTACATAATCAATAATCCGCGCACCACCGGGGCTACCTATTGCCATGAGCGGCTCACCCCGCTCAAAGACCAAGGTGGGTGACATGGATGAACGAGGCCGCTTGCCCGCCTCAATCCGGTTGGCAATAAGCTCGCCCGCTTCGCCCTTGGGTGCGAAGGAGAAATCCGTGAGCTGATTATTCAGCAGAAAACCACCCACCATAATTCGCGAGCCAAAGGCGGTTTCAATGCTGGTGGTCATGCTCAGTATATTGCCCTTGGCGTCGACAATACTCAGATGGCTGGTTGAGGGCATGGCCTTGCTAATACCATCTTTAACCGGCACCGCTCCCGGCGGCTGCCCGGCAGTAACGGAGGCCAAGCGCTGATCACTCAGCAAGGCCGCTCGTGAGTTTAGGTAATCTGTATTCACCAGACCGTCCGTTGGTACCGGGGTAAATACAGGGTCAGCCACGTAGCGATTGCGATCGGCAAAGGCGAGCCGAGAAGATTCGATAAAATCATGCTGCCAGAAGGATTTTTTCTGGCTCTGCCGGGCATCAAGAATACCTAATATCCCCAATACCGTGGTGCCACCCGATGACGGCGGTGGCGCACCGCAGACTTGATACTGGCGATAGGGCGCACAGATCGGCGCCTGAATACGCGGCGCGTAGCTCGCCATATCTGACTCGCTTAATAAGCCCGCTCGATTGGGATCACGCTGTACGGCTTGAACAATTTTTGCGGCCAACGCCCCGCGATAAAATTCCGCGACGCCACCCTCGGCGATCGCCTTCAAGCTTTGTGCATACGCAGGGTTTTTCAGCAGGGCTCCCACCGGCTTAGGTGCAAAGCCGTCGCCATCTTTATTAAAAAAATACGCTTGAATTTCAGGGTTTACCGCCAGCTTGGGCGATTTTTCAAGCAGGGTGTAAAGTCGCGGAGAAATCTGAAAACCGTGTTTCGCCAGCGTAATCGCCGGCGTGAACAGCTCCGCCCAAGGCAGAACACCGTGAGCTTGGTGAGCGGCCCACAACATGGCCACCACACCGGGCACACCCACAGCATGACCACCAATGACCGCATCGTAAAAATCCATGGGCTTGCCGCTGGCATCCAGAAAATGATTTTCTGCCACCGCCGCCGGCGCTTCTTCGCGGCCATCCCAGCTGCTAACCCGGCGCTGCTGTGCATCCCAAAGCAACATGAACGCACCGCCACCAATACCCGATGATTGCGGCTCAACCAGCCCCAACACCAACTGCGCCGCAATTGCAGCATCCACCGCACTGCCGCCTTTTTTGAGTATTTTCAAGGCTGCCGCCGTGGCGTGAGGATTTGCGGTTACCGCCATAGCATGGGCGGCGGTCGCCGACTTAACGCCGCCAATCTCACTCTCCACCTCGGCCACAATTCGAGCATCGCTGGCGAATGTCATCGAATTTCCGAGCAACAATAAAATGGGAATTAAAACCAAGCGGAGCGAGCGAGTCATATCGGGATCACCATTCTTTACTTTCTACGTTCTGTCGCGGCCCTAGTCCGAGCGCATCAGCTCATCTCAGGCTATAATGCGCGGTCACTTTTTCAAAGGGATCAAGAGGGTCACTATGCCACAATTTCAAACTGCCTTGCTGATACTGCTGGTCAGCCTATTGTGTGGCTGCGGACAAACCGGCCCACTTGTATTACCAGACGAAAACCCGAACGCCCAATCGAGCACAACGAAGTAAACCATGGAAAATTTTCAATACCGCAACGGCGAGCTGTTTGCCGAAAACGTCTCCCTGCAATCCATTGCCGAAACCTACGGCACGCCCTGTTATGTGTATTCTCGCGCCCATTTTGAAGCGCGCTTTTCTGAGTACACCAACGCCCTGTCTGGCTGCGAGCATTTAGTGTGCTATGCGGTAAAAGCCAATTCGAATATTGCGGTATTGAATGTACTAGCCAAGCTCGGCGCCGGTTTTGATATTGTGTCTGTAGGTGAACTAGAGCGCGTTCTGGCCGCCGGCGGCCAAGCGAATCGAGTGGTATTTTCTGGCGTAGGCAAAACCCCAGAAGAAATTGCTCGCGCACTGGAAGTGGGCATTTACTGTTTTAATGTGGAATCAGAAGCCGAGCTAGAGCGCATCAATAATGTGGCCGGCAAGCTGGGCAAGGTCGCGCCGATTTCCGTGCGCGTAAATCCCGATGTAGACGCACAAACCCATCCCTATATTTCCACCGGTTTGAAAGACAATAAATTCGGTATTGATATTGCCCGCGCCCCGGAAGTGTATGCCCGCGCCAATGGCCTGCCGAATATTTCTGTGCAGGGTGTGGATTGCCATATCGGTTCACAACTGACCGACACCACACCGTTCCTCGATGCGCTGGATCGAGTTTTGACCTTGGTGGATGAGCTGGCCGGTCGCGGCATCAACATTCACCATCTCGATCTCGGTGGCGGCCTTGGGGTTCGCTACAAAGATGAAACACCGCCATCCACCGCCGATTATATTGCTCAAGTTCGCGCCCGCTTAGGTGACCGCAAGCTCAAACTCATGTTTGAGCCGGGTCGCTCTATTGCCGCCAACGCCGGTGTACTACTGACCAAGGTGGAATTTCTGAAACTGAATGAGCACAAGAATTTTGCGCTTATTGATGCCGCCATGAACGATATGATTCGCCCCGCCCTGTATAGCTCGTGGATGAATCTAATTCCGCTGCGCCCCCACCAAAATACTGAGAGCCGCCGCTACGATGTGGTAGGCCCGGTTTGCGAAACCGGCGACTTTCTGGCCAAAGATCGCGAACTTTGTATTGAAGAAGGCGACTATCTCGCCCTTTGTTCCGCTGGCGCCTATGGATTTACCATGAGTTCCAATTACAATAGCCGAGGACGCGCAGCAGAAGTCATGGTCGACGGCGAAACGCCACACCTGATTCGTGCCCGCGAAACTGTCGCCGACTTGATGCGTGGTGAAGCTCTGTTACCTGATTAACAGATCACAGCACAACCATAACGCCCGCATCACAACATGCACCACCGGCGAGGTGCACAACAGGATTTGTGATGCAGCTACGTTTTACCAAGATGCATGGCCTGGGCAACGACTTTGTGGTGGTCGATTTGATCACCCAGCGTTTCAGGCTTAAGCCCCACCATATTCGTCGCCTTGCCGACCGCCATTTCGGCATAGGTTGCGACCAAGTGCTGACGGTGGAAATTCCCACCCAGCCCGATGTCGATTTCCGCTACCGAATTTACAATGCTGAAGGCAGTGAAGTTGAGCAATGCGGCAATGGCGCGCGTTGCTTTGCCCGTTTTGTGCGCGACAAACGCCTGACCGGCAAACAGAAAATCAAAGTGGAAACCCTTGCTGGCATTATCGAACTGGAGCTGACGCCCAATCGCCATGTGCGGGTGGATATGGGCGAGCCGATCCTCGACCCCAAGCGCATTCCGTTTACCGCTGACCAACAAGCGCAAACCTATGCGCTGGAAGCGGATGGCCAGCAACTGCAAGTCGGCGCGGTTTCCATGGGCAATCCCCATGTGGTGCTCAATGTAGAAGACACCACTAGCGCACCGGTAGACCATCTCGGCGCTATTCTGGAGAGCCATCCGCGCTTTCCCCAGCGGGTAAATGTGGGTTTTATGCAGGTGCTCGATCGCCAGCATATCCGCCTGCGGGTATTTGAACGCGGTGTGGGTGAAACCCTCGCCTGTGGCACTGGCGCTTGCGCGGCCGTGGTTGCCGGAATTACCCAAGGCAAGCTCGATGAAACCGTGAGTGTTAAATTACCCGGCGGCGAGCTGGAAATTCACTGGGCTGGACCCGGCAATGCCGTGATTATGACCGGGCCGGCGGCCACGGTGTTTGAAGGCCAAATACAAATATAAATAGGACGCCACTATGGAAACCGTAGACGCGAATAAAGACAACCTGCCGAGCGAGGCCGAAGTTCAGCGCTATTTGCGCAACCATCCCGGCTTTTTTCTGCAGAACGAAGATATTCTCGCTGACCTGAAATTGGCCCACCAATCCGGCAAAGCCGTCAGCCTGCTTGAACGCCAAGTGGAAGTTCTGCGCGATCGCAACAAGGATATGCGCAACCGACTGAGCAGCCTGCTCGACAATGCCCAGCACAACGATATTTTGTTTGAGCGCAGCAAATCCCTGATTCTGTCGATTATCGAAGCCAAGCGTGCCGAAGAACTCAGCCAAGTGCTGTGTCGCAAACTAGTTAACGACTTTGACAATATCGACTACGCCAGCTTGATTGTTTTTGCCGATCCCAAACAAATTGGCAGCAGCCAACTCAAAGTGGTTAGCCCTGAGCGCGCGCGTGAAAAACTGGGTAATTTACTGCGCTCTGGCAAAGGCGTTTGCGGCGTATTGCGGGCCGATGAACTGAGCTTTTTATTTGGCGAACACGCTGGGCATGTTGGCTCCGCCGCATTGATGCCGGTACGCGCAGGTAATATCGACGGCGTACTCGCAGTGGCGAGCAAAAATCCCGCTCACTTTAAATCCAGCATGGGCACCATGTTTTTGGAATATATTGTCGAAGTGATTAATCGCTGCCTGCCAAAAACCCTGCGGGTCATTGGCTGATAATTTCAGCGCCGCCCGCCGGCCAAAATCGCAAACGCAGCAATGAATCAGTTTGAACGCGCCCGCTCGCGCGGCGCCGGTGCTGCAATCCGCGCATAGCCATCTTCCGGCAAATCCAACAGCGCAACTTTATTGAATAACTGATAAGCCGCGGTGTGCTCAGTCAGCGCATCCGCCGCGAGCAAAATGGCCGCTGCCGTCCATGTTGGGCGCTCATCGGGCCACAGCAAATCTTCAACAAACTGATAACCGGTCCAGTATTCGCCGCGCTCACCCCGCCACTGATGCAACCAGCTATACACCATCACCGCACGGGCATGATCCCCCGCCGCCAACAAAGCCATGGTCAACTCGCAGGATTCCGCCACGGTTACCCAAGGCTCGTCAGATACGCAGCGACACCCCATACCCTGTTCTACAAATTCACCCCAGCGTGCCTGCAAACGATCATGGGCTTTTTTGCCTGAAATCGCCCCACTTAAAACCGGGTAGAACCAATCCATAGAAAAGCGCTTTTTGCTTTCCCAGGTGCGGTCAAAGCGCTCGGGCTTATTGCGTAGCGCCTCGCCAAGTTTTTCCCGCGCATGACGCCAATGCAATTGTCGCTGGCCCAGCACCACCGAGATATTCCAAGCGCATTCCAGGCTTTTATAAATTGAAGAACAGCCGGTAATCAGCGCATCGACCATCGGCACGCCCTGCGCATCCACCGCCCAGTTGATCTCGCCGTGTTCGCTTTGTTGATAGAGCACAAACTCAATGGCGCGGCGCACGGTTGGCCAGATTTCCACAAGGAATTCACGGCGCTTGCTGATCAGGTAATGGTGCCAAACTCCGGTGGCAATATAGGCAACGAAATTCGTTTCCCGGCGCTCCCGATTGTCCACCTCACCATCGCGGTAGGCCGCCCACCAGCTACCATCTTCCAGTTGCGTATTTTTCAACCAGCGGTAGGCGTTTTCTGCAGCCGCAAATTCTCCGCCAATGCTGAGCCCCATGGCCGATTCCACATGATCCCAAGGGTCGGCATAACCACCGTCAAACCAGGGAATACTGCCATCGCTCTGCTGTGCCCGAAGCAAGAACTCCACCGTTGGGCGAAAAAATTCTTCCGGGTAGAGGCCCTTACTGAGGAACAGACCACTCATAGCTGCTCCCCTTTGCGAAAGTACATCACCACGGATTTACCCATAACCGGATTCAGTGCCGCTTCCATACCGCGGGTTAGCAAGGGCCGATCCAACAGATCCCACACTAAAAAGCGGTGGTAGGCCTTCACCAGCGGATTGTCGTCCTGCTTTTCCCAGAACAAACATTTCAGCCACCAGTACGGTGAATGCAAGGCGTGCGCCCAATGGCGGCGGTAAAACTTAAAGCCCAAACCTTGAATCTGCTTACGCAGTTTGGCGGCTTTGAAAATGCGTAAATGGCCGCCTTCAACCTCGTGATATTCGCGGCTTAATGCCCAGCAAATTTGCTCTGGCCATGCGCGCGGCACACTGGCGCAAAACAGGCCGCCGGGCTTCAGAATTCGCTCGATCTCAACCAGTACCGCGCGGTAATCCGGAATATGCTCCAACACCTCAGAGCAAATCACTTTGTCGAAGCTATTATCGGCAAAGGGCAGGTTCAGGGCATCGGCATTGGCCAAGCCAAAACTGCGGCGGGTATCGTCGTTATCAATAAAGTCACTGGCGCGCTGCTGAGCGGTTTGCAAATCCTTCAAGCAGAGATCTACACCCACCACATCGACTTCGCCTTCCACATAGGCCGAAATCACATGGCGGCCTTCCCCGCAGCCCAAATCCAAGACACGATCACCGGCTTCCAGCTGAAAGTGTTTGAAATCAACCGTCTTCATACCAGCACCTCCCGTGGAGATACCGCAGCATCCGCAACCAATTCCGTAGCCGCCTCATTGCGCTCGCCCAGCTTTAATACCCGGCGATAAAACTGCTCCATTTCCCCGGCTGCCTTGGCCCAGCAAAATTCAGTTTCCATGCGCTCGCGTCCCGCTTGCTCCAGAGTTTTGCGCAGCTCGGCATCATCCAGCAGGCGACGAATCTGCGCCGCCAGCGCTGCACTGTCACGCACCGGCACTTGCAAGGCCGCATCGCCAAACACCTCGGGAAGTGCACCGCCATTGGTAGACACCAGCGCAGTACCACAGGCCATGGCCTCGCCTGCCGGCAGGCCAAAACCTTCATACACCGAGGGCACAACGGCCACTTCCGCCTCGTTGTAATAGCGCACCATCTCTTCGGTGCTAATGCCCGAAACAAAGCGCACCGCATCCACCAAACCCAAACGTTGCAGTTGCTGCTCGGTCACGCCACCCGGCTGGGTTTTGCCCACCACTAATAATTCCAGATTCGGATAATCCGGACGCAGTGAAGCCATGGCATCCAGTAAATAAGACATGCCCTTTAACGGCTGATCCGCCGACACCGTTGCCATAAGACGCTGGGGAATTTTTTTAACGTCTGCCAGCGGGACAAATTCGTTTGTTTCAATACCGCAGTAGACCAAGGAAATTGCCGAGGGCTGAATGCCAAAGGCTTTGGCAATATCTTGGCGCGAACATTCCGACACCGTAACTACATGGTGTAATTGTCGCGCCACCTCGCGCTGCATATTAATAAACCCGTGCCAGCGGCGAATCAGCAAACGCTCGTACCAATTCTTGGCGTCTTTCAGCGCGATTTTCAGGTCACTGGTAATGGGGTGGTGAATGGTCGTTACAAAGGGGAATCCCAGCTTTTGTAACTGCAACATGCCATAGCTCAAGCACTGGTTGTCGTGAATCACGTCGTAGTCACGGCCGTGCTTTTTCAAATACTTAACGACCCGGCGACCAAAGCAATAGGGCTCAGAGAAGGAGCCGGTCAATTTTCCAGTCCACTCAATAATATTGGTCAGCGAGCTAAGGTGGTGCGGACGGAGTGAGCCGAGGCCATTTTCGTACAGGTTCATGCCCGGCATCTTGATCAGGCGAACCCGCTCATCGAGATGTGGGTAAGGTTGGCCGGAAATCACATCGACCTCATGGCCAGCATCGACCAGCGCCTTACTCAGATACTTTAAATAGATGCCCTGCCCGCCACCAAAAGGGGCGCTGCGGTATCCGAGTAAACAGATTTTCAGCTTTGTTCCCGCCTGAGAAACAGGCAAACCAGAAGGGGCCAGAACCGAGTCTGGCAATGTTGCGGCCGTATTGTCCAAAAAATTATCCACCAAATATCGTTGTTATGTTTTAGCTGCCGCGTCTGTGGGTGACGTAGTAAATATATTCGCGTAATTGGCGGCGGATGATGTGATCCGGGCCGGGCGCGGCATGGTATGCGTAAACCTCTGGCGGGTTCTGCGCAGGCTAGCCCGATTCTAACCAGTTGAATTAGGCCAAGTCCACTGATTGCGGGGCTTTTGGGGTCACAGGAGCATTACGACTTGGTCATGTTACACTGCTGAAATGAATTTTTTTAATGCCCAAGGCCCCATGAAATACCGTTTATCCACCTCTAGCCGATTCTCGGCATTGCTCGCGCTCTTTCTGGCCGTGAGCGCATGCAGCTCTCAGCCCAAAACCACCACCAGCGCCGGCGAATTTGTCCCTCAGGTACGCAGTGGCGGCATTAAGTTGTTTTCCTATACCGAGAAAATGATTATGCCCAAGGTCGGCCCCATTCATCAGGTGGCTGATCCCCAAGCCGAGGCGGCGAGAAGAGCGAAATATTTGCCCGCCACCCAGCTACAGGCAGCTCAAATTCGCCTGAATCGGGATGAGCGCTTAAAAAGCTTTTGTCCTAACGGGTATACGGAAATCGAGAAATACGCGGTGCTGGATGAGATCGTCATCCGGGGAGAGTGCCAATATACTGAAGACCTAGCCGCCAAAAGCTCAGGAACCTCTGATTAATTACTGCGTTTGCAATCTCAGTCGTCGGCGCTGCTCGAAATGCTCATTTATTTGCATATAAACTCCGCTTTCTGCGCTGCGGCGACAACCAATCTTGCTGCACTCGCTACATTAATCAGAGGCTCCTTGGACACATACGCAAAAAAAAAGGCGAGCCAATCGGCCCGCCTTTAGATAGGTTTGCGTAAGAAAAAATCTTAGGCGACTGGCGACAACCACTCAGGGAATTGCTCGCGGCGACCTTTAACTTGATCAAAGTAGCGGGTTTGCAATTCCGTGGTGATGGGGCCACGCACGCCGCTGCCAATGGTGCGACCATCCAGCTCACGAATTGGCAATACTTCAGCGGCGGTACCGGTGAAGAATGCTTCGTCAGCCACATAGACTTCATCGCGGGTAATGCGCTTTTCAATCACCTCAACACCCAGCTCTGCAGCCAATTCAAAAATGGTGTTACGAGTAATGCCATCCAAGCAGCTAGTCAGTTCTGGCGTGTAGATTTTGCCATTGCGCACAATAAAGACGTTCTCGCCACTGCCCTCGGCCACATAGCCTTCTGGGTCTAGCATCAGCGCTTCTTCACAGCCACTATCCAATGCTTCACGCAGGGCCAGCATCGAGTTGATGTACTGGCCGTTGGCCTTGGCCTTAGTCATGGAGATATTAACGTGGTGACGCGTGTAAGAAGAGCAGCGTACCTTAATACCCTTGTCGCGGGCTTCAGGGCTCATATAGCTCGGCCAATCCCAAGCCGCGACAATAATGTGGGTACGCAGATTGTCTGCTCGCAGGCCCATGCCTTCGGAACCGAGGAATACCATCGGCCGCAGGTAGGCTTCTTCCAAATTATTTTCCCGCACCACCGCACATTGCGCCGCATTGATGGCGTCTTTGTCGAAGGGCATTTTCATATTCATGATATGCGCGGAACGGAACAGGCGGTCGGTATGCTCCTGCAAGCGGAAAATACAGGTTCCGCGATCAGCAGTTTTGTAGGCGCGAACGCCTTCAAAAACACCCATGCCATAGTGCAGGGTGTGGGTCAGCACGTGCACTTGGGCTTCGCGCCAAGGCACCATTTCACCGTCAAACCAAATTAGGCCATCGCGATCAGCCATGGACATCATGCAATACTCCTCAAAGCGTAGTCAGGTCGAATCCCTACGGATTCGAGGTTTAGGCCGGTTCCTCAAGCATCAGCTGTTGCCAACACCGCTCAACGGCACCTCGCTCATCGGCCAACTGTGAATCGGCCACCTGACCACTTTGCTCCTGCAGACTCAATCGATGTGCCTGACTGCGGAAGGCCTTGTAGGCCTCAGTTAAGGTGTCAACGTCCTCGGCACTGAACAGGCCTTGCTGTTGCAGCGATTCAAGGATGCGGATATTGTCGGTATAGACTGACAGCGGCGGGTGCTGATGCGACCAAGCCAAAACGGCATATTGCACCATAAATTCGATGTCAACGATACCACCCTCACCCTGTTTCAAATCAAATTGCCGATTATTTTCATCCCGCTTGGTCTTTGGCAGCAATTGCGTGCGCATTTTGTCGCGCATTTGTACGACATCGGCCCGCAGCAGAGCTTCATCGCGGGATAAGCCTAAGATACTGCGGCGCAACTCGGTAAACTTCTCGGCCAGTACCTCGTCACCGGCGACCACGCGCGCCCGCACCAATGCCTGATGCTCCCAAGTCCACGCCTCTTTGTGCTGATATTCATCAAATGCGCGGAAAGAGCTGACCAACAGGCCGGAGTTACCCGAGGGACGCAGCCGCATATCAACTTCGTACAAGCTGCCCATGCGGGTTTGCGCGGTGAGGATATGAATAATGCGCTGACCCAAACGAGTCATAAATACCGCGCCATCGAGCGGGCGCTCACCATCGGTTTGGCAGTTGGGCGGCAGATCATGCACAAACACCATGTCCAGATCGGAGCCGTAACTCAGCTCGATACCGCCCATTTTACCGTAGCCGAGAATAATGAAATGGCGACGGGCATCGTGGATATCCGCGAAATTGCCGTGCTTGCTCACTAAATTCTGCCAGGCAATTTCCAGTACCGACTCCAGCACCACTTCAGCAATATTGGTGAGGTAATCGCTCACTTTCATCAGCGGCAAGGTGCCGCTAAGCTCTGCCGCCGCCACCCGCAACACATGCGCCAAGCGGAAATAGCGCAGCGCTTCCATTTGCGCCTCTAAATCATCTTGGTCGATACGCAATAGACGCTGGCGCAATTCACTGCGCAGGCCGTCTTTTTCCACCGCATGATAAAGCTGTTCCGTATTCAGTAATTCATCCAGCAGTACCGGATGGGCGCTGAGCTGCCGCGCCATCCACGGGCTGGTATCACACAGCGACACCAAGTGCTCCAATGCGTGGGGATTTTCCAGCAATAACACTAAATACGCCGTACGCCGCAACACGGCTTCAATCAGTGGAATCAGGCGAATCAAGGTTTCTGTGGGCTGCTCGGCACTGGAAAGCGCCTCTAAAAAAAGCGGCATAAAATCGTCCAGCCGCTCGCGACCGCTACTCTGCATGCGTTTTACTGCACCGCCGTCCATTAACAGAATCAGACGCCTTGCCGCTTCTTCCGCATTTTCAAAACCCGATTCCGCCAGCGCAGCGGTCAGTGTTTCCGGATTAAGCTCATCGAGCAGCAATTGCCAATGCTCACAGCGCTGCGAGGAAGGCGCACCGTCTTCATCTTCTGGCGGCGCAATAAAGTTCTCAAAATGATGGGTGACCCGCTGGCGATGCTCAGCCAAACACTGCTCAAAACCTTCGATATTCGCTTCGCCATCGGCAAACACAAAGCCCATGGCAAAGGCCAGCGCCACTCTAGCCTCATTGGATTGAGGCAACTGCTGGGTTTGCTCTTCTCGCCAAGCCTGAATGCCGTGCTCCACATCGCGCAAAAAACGGTAGGCCTGATGCAATTCATCCACGGCCTGCGCGGGCAGATACTGCCCATCTCGCAATGTACCTAAAATCGATTTCAATTCCCGGGCTTGCAGATCAGGTTCCTGCCCACCGCGAATTAATTGGAAACACTGGGCGATAAATTCGATTTCCCGAATTCCGCCCGCGCCCAATTTAACGTTGTCATGAAGATTGCGCCGGGCCACTTCACGCTGAATCATGGCTTTCATATCACGCAGGGATTCAATAGCCGAAAAGTCCAGATAACGCCGGTACACAAAGGGCCGCAGATCGCGCATTAACTCCGCCCCAGCAATATCATCGCCGGCCATACAGCGAGCCTTGATCAAAGCGTAACGCTCCCAATCCCGCCCCTGATCCTGGTAGTACTCCATCAAGGCATCAAAGCTAACCACAAGCGGGCCACTCTGACCGTAGGGGCGCAAGCGCATATCCACGCGAAATACAAAGCCGTCTGCCGTGCGCGCATCCAGACTTTTAATCAGGCGCTGCCCCAAACGGATAAAAAATTGTTGGTTATCAACACTGCGCGGCCCGCCCTGAGTGCTGCCCGACTCGGGATAAGCAAAAATCAGATCGATATCCGAGGACAGGTTTAATTCGCCCGCGCCCAGCTTGCCCATACCAATCACCACCATGCGCTGCGGCACACCGGCTTTCGAATGGGGCTCGCCCCACTCAATACACATTTGCGCGTGATGAAAATCCAAGGCCTGCTGAACGCAAATATCGGCCAGCACCGAGAGGTCTTCGGTGGTTTGCTCCATTACCGCAAGCCGAGTCAGGTCACGCCAGACAATGCGCATCCAGTATTTAATGCGGAAACGGCGCAATTCCGCCGCCGCCTCATCGGCGTTTTGACAAACGGATAAGCCCGCACGCAACTCATCAGCAAGCTGCTCTTGTGGCACATCGCCAAGTAACCAGCCATTGCGATCCAATGTCGGCAAAAAATCCGGAAAGCGCTGGGCATAATCCAGCACGATGGCACTACAGGAAAAGGCTTTGAGAAGTTCACCGCGCCGGGGTGAGGCGAGCATGTCGCCGTACCACTGAGCATCAAAAGGCTCAGCTCGCTCCATTAAATGAGCCCAACGCACCTGTAAATCAGCTTGCAAGGCGAGGGGAATCTCCCCCGCCATAAATTCCAAAGCGGTCATATTATTATTCCGATACTGTGTCGTTAGCCGTTTTAGGCGCATTCACACTAAACGCAGGCGCAACTCGCATAACTTCAGCCAAATTTGTTTCACCCGCCGCCACTTTATAGGCTCCCGCCAAACGCAGGGTGCGCATACCGTTTTTCATGGCCAATAGCCGCAGTTGATCCAGCGGGACATCCTCGTGAATCGCCGCCTGTAATTCACCCTCAACGGTGAGAATTTCATAAATACCCTGCCGCCCTTGATAGCCGGTGTTACGGCATTCCAAACACCCCTGCGCCTGATGCACTTGTTTGGGCGGGCTTAATTTCCACGGTTTTACCAAGGCCTGCCAGGTATCGGCAAACTCGGCCTGCTCAGCCTCACTCATTGGCTGAACGGTTTTACAGTGCGGGCACAAATTGCGCACCAAGCGCTGCGCCATCACCCCAAGTACGGTAGCCCGCACTAAATACGCAGGCACACCCAATTCCAGCAGGCGGCTTATTGCCGAGGGCGCATCGTTAGTATGCAGCGTGGAAATGACTAAATGGCCGGTCAGCGCCGCCTGAATCGCCATTTCAGCGGTTTCCCGGTCGCGTATCTCACCGATCATAATAATGTCTGGGTCTTGGCGCAGCAGGGCGCGTACCCCGGAGGCAAAATCCAATTTGATATTGTTCTGCACCTGCATCTGATTGAAGGCGCCTTCCACCATTTCGATGGGGTCTTCAATGGTGCAAACATTCACCTCTGTGCTGGCGATTTGCTTGAGGCTGGAATACAGGGTGGTGGTTTTACCCGAGCCGGTGGGGCCGGTGACCAGCACAATGCCGTGAGGCGCACGAATCATCTGCTGCCAGCGAGCGAGATCATCGCCGCGCAGACCGAGCTGATCAAAGCTGCGCAGTAGAACCTCGGGGTCAAAAATCCGCATCACCATTTTTTCGCCAAAGGCGGTAGGCAAGGTGGAAAGACGCAGCTCTATTTCGTCGCCAACGGGATTTTTGGTTTTCAGGCGACCATCTTGCGGACGGCGCTTTTCAGCCACATCCATCCGCCCCAAAATTTTTAAACGGCTGACCACCGCCGCCAGTACCGAGGCCGGCATTTGGTACACGGTGTACAGCAGGCCATCAATCCGAAAACGAATATTGCCCTGATCGCGACGCGGCTCAATATGAATATCACTGGCGCGCTGGTCATAGGCGTATTGCAGCAGCCAATCGACAATGCCGACCACATGGCCGTCATTGGCGTCCAACTCGCCGCGCTTACTGATCTCTAGCAGTTGCTCCAGATTGGCTGCCGGCTTGGTGCTGCGATTCACCGTGCCACCCTCAGCCCCGCGCACCGATTTCGCAAGGCTGTAAAACTCCAAGGTATAGCGATCAATATCCTCTGGATCGGCCAATACCCGGCGGATGGGTTTCTTCAGCGCCTGCTCAAGCACCGAAACCCAACCATCGACAAAGGGCTCAGCGCACGCCACTACCACTTCGTTAGAATTCACTTCCAAGGCCAAAATCTGATGACTTTTAGCAAAGGCAAAAGACATTGCCCCAGAAACACTCGCCACATCAATTTTGAGTGGATCAATACGTTTCACCGCCATACCGGCATGGCCGCCCAGCCATGCCAATAGCGCGTCGACATCCAGCACACCGCCCGTCTGGCGGGCATCCGGCAAGTTCTGACTTGCCAGATAATTAATAGGGTGTTGACGCTTACCGGCCACCATCGGTGGATTTAGCCCCACACCGCGCCGCGCTTCCACACTGAACACGCCGTCCTGCTGGAGCTGTTTTACCAGCGGGATAATATCGAGACTTGCCTGCGGAAAAGCGTTCAAAATTGACCGTCCATTATTGTTAGACCCGAAGTTTGCCGTAACAAGAGCCTATGACAAGGTGATGACAAACAGGAAAATAAAGTCCAGTTTTTCCATACAATCCGGGTTGGTTGCATCTTATTTAGCAAACTATAATACCGGGCAGTGGAGAACCCTAAAAGAGGAAGTCCTTGTGATCAGTCCGTTACAGAATTTATTCGGCAAGTCCCCATTCGGCCCCCTGCAAAAGCACATGAAGAGCGTACAGGCCTGTAGCGCCATTCTTCCCGATTTTTTCGAGGCGGTGCAAAACGCCAACTGGGATAAAGCCGCGGAGCTCAAGCAAGCAATCATTGATCGCGAAAACGAGGCAGACGCCCTGAAAAAAGAACTCCGCCTGAGTCTCCCTAAAAGCCTCTTTATGCCAGTCTCACGCAGCGACATCCTCGACCTGCTGCGCACTCAAGACAAAATTGCCAACGTATCACGCGATATCGCAGGCCTAGTATCTGGTCGCCGCATGAAGTTCCCCAGCGAGCTGGCCGGCAAGCTTAACGAGTATCTTGCCCACTGCGTAAAATCCAGCACTCTCGCCCTAGAAGCCATTGAGCAACTTGATGAACTACTGGAAACCGGGTTTCGCGGCCATGAAGTCATCTATGTTGAAAAACTGATCCTGCAATTAGAAGACTTCGAAAACGAAAACGACAAACTCTCTTCCGAGCTAAACCAATCTCTATTCGCCATTGAGAAATCACTGGACCCGGTAGACGTCGTGTTCCTCTATGAACTGATTCGGTGGTTAGGCGACCTTTGCGACCAAGCTCAAGCGGTGGGTTCACGCCTTCAGGTCATCATCGCTCAATAATTCTAAATTACTGACAATATTAAAAGGTACTTCCATGTCTATTATCGCTGAACACGGCCAGCTATTGCTTGTGCTGGGCTGCCTTTTCGGCTTCTTTATGGCCTGGGGTGTGGGCGCCAACGATGTAGCCAATGCAATGGGCACCTCGGTCGGCTCCAAAGCTCTTACCATTAAGCAAGCTATCCTTATCGCGATTGTCTTCGAATTTTGCGGCGCTTACCTGGCGGGTGGCGAAGTCACCTCGACCATTCGCAAAGGCATTATCGACGCCGCCTATTTCACCGACACTCCACATCTCTTGGTGTACGGTATGGCTTCCGCACTGCTTGCCGCCGGCACCTGGCTGTTTGTGGCCAGCTTGATGGGCTGGCCGGTCTCTACAACTCACTCGATTGTGGGCGCTATTGTCGGCTTTACCGCCGTAGGTGTCAGCGCCGACGCAGTTGCCTGGGGCAAAGTGGGACAGATCGTAGCGAGCTGGGTGGTATCACCAGTACTCGCCGGCGCCATGTCATGCATTCTGTTTCTCAGCGCCCAAAAGCTAATTATGGATCGCGACGATCCCTTTGCCGCCGCCAAGCGCTATATCCCCATTTACCTGTTCCTTGTCGGCTTTATGATTTCCATGGTGACGCTGACCAAAGGGCTGAAACATATTGGACTGGGGCTGAGCTTTAACGAAAGCCTTGGTGTCTCTGCCGCAATCGCCACAGTTATCATGATTATTGGCAAGCTGTTTATGGCTCGAGTCAAACCCAGAGCCACCGACTCAAGCCCACATAACACCGAGCGCTTTGCTGATGTAGAGCGCGTGTTTGCGGTACTGATGGTCTTCACCGCCTGCTCTATGGCCTTTGCTCACGGCTCCAACGACGTAGCCAACGCCATCGGCCCGGTAGCCGCTATTGTCAGCGTAATAGAATCCGGCGGCCAAATTGCCGCCAAATCCGCACTGCCCGGCTGGGTATTATTCCTCGGCGCCGGCGGTATCGTCTTTGGTCTGGCCACTTACGGCTTCAAAGTTATTGCCACCATCGGCACTCATATCACCGAGCTAACGCCAAGTCGCGGTTTTGCCGCTGAGCTAGGCGCCGCCTCTACCGTGGTGCTGGCCTCTGCCACTGGCCTGCCTATCTCGACTACCCACACCTTGGTCGGCGCCGTCTTGGGCGTAGGCTTGGCACGGGGCATTGGCGCACTCAACTTACGGGTAATCGGTAATATCTTTATGTCTTGGCTGATCACTCTGCCTGCCGGTGCCATTCTGGCAATTATCTTCTTCTTCACCTTTACCAGCGTATTCGGTTAAAGCTAACGCTAGAATATTTTTAGGGCGCGCAAGCGCCCTTTTTTGTGCCTAATTTTTTCCTCGACCTTTCAGATCCCCATTTTTAACTATCGCCCTATTTCCCTTTCCTACAGCTTCTCTACAATGAAGTCGCTAAAGACTTTATTCACACGAGAACCCTCATGCTCAATCTCAGCCTCACCGATATGCTGACCCGCCTGATTGCCCACCCCACCGTGAGTTCAACCAGTGTCAAATGGGATATGAGCAATCGCCCGGTTATTGATGAGCTGGCGGACTGGTTTGAAGAGTTGGGGTTTAAAACGCGGATACTGCCTCTCAAACATCAACCTCAAAAAGCCAACCTCATTGCCGTTTTGGGCGAGCCCTCGCAAAGCGGCGGCCTAGTGCTTTCCGGCCATACCGACACCGTACCCTATGACGATCGCCGCTGGGACAGCGACCCCTTTACCCTAAGCGAGCGCGATGGTCGTTTTTACGGTTTAGGCACGGCAGATATGAAGGGCTTTTTCGCACTGGCAATAGAAGCGATTCGGCCCATGCTGCAGCAGGGCATTTTAGGCACTTCGCAAAAAGCCCCGCTGATTATTTTGGCCACCGCCGACGAAGAAAGCAGTATGGATGGCGCTCGCGAGCTGGTCGCTGGCGATTTAGCCGGCGCCCGCCATGCCATTATTGGCGAACCGACCGGGCTTAAACCCATTCACGCCCACAAGGGCATCATGATGGAGTCGGTGAAGATTGTCGGCCGCTCCGGCCACAGCTCGAATCCCGCCCTTGGCAATAACGCCTTGGAAGCCATGCATGAGGTGATCGGCGAGCTATTAGGGTTGCGCGCCAAACTGCAAGACAAATACCGTCACTCCGGCTTTAAAGTGCCCACACCGACGATGAATCTGGGCTGTATTCACGGCGGCGACAATCCCAACCGTATTTGCGGACAGTGCGAACTGCACTTTGATTTCCGCATGATTCCCGGCATGGAGCTGGAATTTATCAAACATCAACTGTCCGACAGCTTGAGCCCTATCGCTGAGCGCCGCCAGATTGATATTTCATTGCACTCATTAATGCCCGGCCTACCCGCCTTTGAGCAAGCCCGCGACAGCGAGCTGATCAAAACCGTGGAATCACTGAGCAGCTACCCCGCCGAAACCGTCGGCTTTGCCACCGAAGCGCCCTTTTTACAGCAATTAGGATTACAGACCGTGGTACTCGGCCCCGGCCATATTGATCAGGCCCACCAGCCCAATGAATATTTAGGCACCGACCAAATCGCACCGACCGTTGCTCTGCTACAAAACCTCATTCGCCATTACTGCTGTTAAGCGCCGCAAAATATTGAGGCGAAAAAAAACCGCGCGGTAAAGCGCGGTTCTCTGTGTTCTTAAAAGAAGCTTATTTGATTTTGGCTTCTTTGTAGATCACGTGCTGGCGTACCACCGGATCGTATTTCTTGAATTCGAACTTATCGGGGGTATTGCGCTTGTTTTTTACAGTTGTGTAAAAGTGACCGGTACCTGCGGAGGAAACCAGACGGATTTTTTCAGTTACACCTTTCTTCGCCATGACTAACGCTCCTTAGAATTTTTCACCGCGGGCACGCAGATCGGCCAGAACCGAATCAATGCCCTTTTTGTCGATGATACGCATGCCCTTTGCAGAAACACGCAGACGTACAAAACGGTTCTCGCTTTCCACCCAGAAGCGGTGGCTGTGCAAGTTAGGCAAAAAACGGCGACGAGTGCGGTTTTTCGCGTGTGATACATTGTTACCTGTTACAGGACGCTTGCCGGTAACCTGACATACTCTAGACATGATCTTCGCCTCTAAGCTTTGTTTGCTTCGACTCACTACGCTGCGCAAAACCCGCGTTCAGCATAAGGGCCGATGCCAATAAATCTGCTCAATAATCGTTCAGTTTAGGGCCAGAGGGCGGCATTACCTGCGCCAAAAGACCTCGGAATTTGTTGCTATTCCGGGGGCGACCCGAATCAGAGCGCGACTTTATACCAGAAGCACCAAGTAGAAGCAACGAAAACCACAATTTTTGGCGATTTCTCTCTGAGTTTGAGCCCATTCCGTCTGCTGGTCTAAAATTGCCGCCCATTCCTTATTCCCTTGCTGGAGAATCCTGTGTTTGACGCCCTGTTTAAGCCCTTTCAGTGCAAGTCTCTAAACCTGCCAAATCGCCTCGTCATGGCGCCGATGACACGCTCTCATTCTCCCAACGGCATTCTCGGCCCAGATATGGCGCCCTATTACGCCCGCCGCGCCGCAGCCAATGTTGGCCTGATTATTTCTGAAGCCACCGGCATCGCCCGCCCCGGCTCATTGAACGATTTAGATGTACCACGATTTTATGGCGAGGCCGAACTGGCGGCATGGAAAACCGCCGTGGACGCAGTACATGCCTCCGGCGGACAATTTGTGCCACAACTTTGGCACGTTGGCGCCATGCGCGCCGCCGCCCATGCCCGCCGCGTAGATGACGCACTGTTGGAAAGCCCCTCCGGCCTCGACGCCAAAGGCCAGTTGCGCAACAAACCGATGACCGACAGCGATATTGCCGACACCATTGCCGCCTACGCCGATGCCGCCGCCAATGCCAAAAAAATGGGCTGCGATGGCGTGGAGATTCACGGTGCCCACGGCTACCTGATCGATCAATTCTTCTGGCCGCTCAGTAATCGCCGCGAAGACCAATGGGGCGGCAATACCCTGCTGGAGCGCTCACGCTTCGCCGTAGAAATTCTAAAAGCCGTCCGCGCCTCCGTAGGCGAAGACTTTGCCGTAATTTTGCGGGTGTCACAGTGGAAGCAGCAGGACTATGAAGCTCGGCTGGCCGAAACACCACAGGAGCTGGACGCATGGCTTAATTTATTGAGTGATGCGGGCGTGGATATTTTCCACCTGTCTCAGCGCCGTTTCTGGGAAGCAGAATTTGCAGGTTCAGAACTAAACCTCGCCGGCTGGGCGAAAAAACTGACCGGCAAGCCGACTATTACTGTCGGTTCCGTCGGCTTAAATGGCGATTTCCTCAGCAGCTTCAGTGGCGGTGGCGCCGATCAGGCCGCCAATTTAGACCAGCTGGCGACTCGTCTTGAAAAAGGCGAGTTCGATCTGGTCGCCGTGGGCCGCGCGCTGTTACAAGACCCGGCGTGGGCCACCAAACTAAAAGAAAGCCGCAGCGACGAAATGAGCAGCTTTAATGCCGCTTCGATGCTAACAGTTTTCTGAGTCTGTCTTTTTTCAAAGCAAGCCTTGCTCGGCCAGAGACACCACCTCTGGCCCGGCAACAATGCAGTGATCCAGCAAGCGTACATCCAGCAAATCCAAGGCTTCGCGAATACGCCGTGTGATACGCACATCGGCATCACTGGGCTCCGCCACCCCTGACGGATGGTTGTGCGCCAGAATGACCGCCGCCGCATGCTCCTCCAGCGAGCGCCGTGCCACCTCTCGCGGATACACCGCCGCACCATTAATGGTGCCAAAAAACAGCGGCTCGTATTTAATCAAACGGTGTTGGTTATCGAGGAATAACACCGCAAACACTTCGCGCGGCTCGCCCCGCAACTGCGCCTGTAAGTAGCGACGGGTGCGATCTGCACTGCTAAATACCTCGCCGGAAGACAAGGCCTCAGCCAAATGACGGCGGGACATTTCAATCACCGCCTGCAACTGCACGTACTTGGCATCACCCAAACCGTGGGAAGCGCAGAATTGCGCCCGCCCCGCCGTTAACAATGCCGACAAGCTACCAAAATCCTGTAATAGGTTTCTGGCCAGCTCTACCGCCGACTGCCCCTTAACCCCGGTGCGTAAAAATATTGCCAGCAGCTCGGCATCACTCAGCGCCCCCGCACCCCGTGCCATTAATTTTTCACGGGGCCGCTCCGCCGCTGGCCAATCGCTTATCGCCATGCTCTCCCTCCTTGGAGATATTATTCCTGCCTTAAACTGGCATAATAGTCGCAAATTTTTCTATGGCCAGTGCAGCATGAAGCAGTTGAGCAACCGACAAATTCTTCTCGGCATTACCGGTGGGATCGCCGCTTACAAAAGCGCCGAACTCGTTCGCCGCCTGAAAGACCACGGCGCGGATGTGCGAGTAGTGATGACCGCCGCCGCCCAGGAATTTATTACCCCGCTCACCTTGCAAGCCCTCTCCGGCAACCCTGTTCACACCACCTTGCTCGACCCCGAAGCCGAGGCCGGCATGGGCCATATTGAATTGGCGCGCTGGGCCGACTTGATTTTGGTGGCTCCAGCCAGCGCCGATTTTATGGCTAGACTGGCCAATGGCCGTGGCGACGATTTACTCACCACACTATGTCTTGCCACCCCGGCCCCCATAGCCTTGGCCCCCGCCATGAACCAAGGCATGTGGCGCGACCCCGCCACCCAGGCCAATGCTGCGATATTGCAACAGCGCCAAATTCATTTATTTGGCCCCGCCGCCGGTGAACAGGCTTGCGGCGATATTGGCCCCGGCCGGATGCTGGAAGCCGAACAATTGGCCGAACATGCCGCCGCGCTTTTTCAAACCCGCTGCCTAGACGGTATCAAACTAACCATTACCGCCGGCCCCACCCGCGAAGCGATTGACCCGGTGCGCTACATCAGCAATCACAGCTCCGGCAAAATGGGCTACGCACTGGCCGAAGCCGCCGCCGATGCCGGCGCACAAGTCACCTTAATTAGCGGCCCCTGCAATCTCTCGGCCCCGGAAAGGGTGAATTGCGTCAATGTGGTCAGCGCCGAAGACATGCTGACCGCCAGTTTGAATCATCTTGGCGAAATATTTATTGCCTGCGCGGCTGTGGCCGATTACCGCCCGGTTGCCGCCGCCGATCAGAAAATTAAGAAAAGCCAAGCAAGCATGAGCATTGAGTTGGTGCGCAATCCCGATATTGTCAGCACAGTAGCCAGCCATGCCCAGCGCCCCTTCACCGTAGGCTTTGCGGCGGAAACTCAAGACGTTTTGCACTACGCTAAAGATAAGTTGCAGCGCAAAAATCTGGACATGATTATTGCCAACGATGTTTCAAATTCTGAGATCGGCTTTAATGCCGACCAGAATGCGGTTACCGCCATTTGGCCAAAGGGAGAAACCAGCCTACCCCAAGCCAGCAAAACCCAGTTGGCCCGCCAGCTTATTGCGCTGATAGCCGAACAATATATAAATAAAGGGGCCTCTGATTAATCTAGCGAGTGCAGTCGCAGTAATTAATCAAAGGCTCCTAAAGTTGATGCACTTATAATTAATACCAGGGCTCGCTGGACAGCCGCCCCGGATTTATTGAACATGGAAGCAATTCGCGCAAAAGGAACCGTTACGCGTCATGGTGAAAATAAAACCCACCAAGAAAATTCATATCGGCACTGCCCAGAGAGACATTCTGCTATCGGCCATTGTCAGCATCGGCTTGGTACTGGCCGGGCTGTATTGGGTGAAGGAAATCGAGCAGCCTCGCGCCTTTGATAATCAGATTATCGCCATCACCAGCAATATTGCCGAGCACCAAAGCCGCGTCATCAGCACCGCAATTAGTACCCTCAGCGCTCGCAGCACCAGCTTGGCCAGCAGCCCGCTGTTCGATCAAGCTGCCAATGCAGGCAATGGCGAATCGCTGGAAAAATTACTCAAGCTCAGCTTTCCAGAAGCCGTAGACGCCCAAATTCTGCGCTTAGGTAAACTCGGTATTGCCGATGAAGACACCGACACCCAGCGCCTGCGCAATAATATTGAAGTGGATATGCTGCGCAAGGCACTGGAAAGTCAGGCGCTGGTGATTGAGGGTTATCAGCAAAACCAACAATGGCTGCTGTCCTTCACTCAACCAGTCAACGACAAGGCCGCGCTTTTTATTAGTTTTCCCGCAAGCTATTTTTCCGACATGATTACCATTCTGGCGGGCTCATCGGCACACAACGAGCTGATTCAGACCTATAAATCCAGAACCGAAACCATTTTAAGCACCGGCTCAACCCGGTATTCAAACTACTCACAAACCCGCCCCTTAAGCATTCCCGGCTGGAGTATTGTGGTTTATCCCACTGAATTGGAAGTTGAGAAATACAAGGCCGATGACACGCTGCTTTGGTTGTTCTCATTGGTGTGCATCGCACTACTCGCCTGCAGCCACAGTATTTTCTTTTTGCGCAGCCTAGATCAGCCAAAGCCAACCAAAAAACCGACAGCTCCAGAAGAAACAGCGCCTATTCAGACCGTGACCAGCACTGAAAATGTGCCCAACACTGAAAACGCGACCAGCACACCGGCAGCCACAAGCAGCCACCCCGACTACGCACCACCACCGCATCCTGAAGTTGAAATTGGTTATGCCAATGCCGGCGCAAAACATTTAGCGGCCAAAGCACTGCCACCAGCGGAATGTTTTCGCGCCTACGATATTCGCGGCGACGCAGATACCCAGCTCACCGATGAAAACTGCTATTTGATCGCCCGCGCTATCGCCAGCGAAGCCATTGCCATGGGGCAGCGCAAAATCTTGCTGGGGCGCGATGGTCGCCTGAGCAGCCCGCGCATTCGCGATGTAGTGCTAAATGGATTTCTTGAAAGCGGGTTAGACGTTATCGACATTGGCCTAGTCGCAACTCCCATGCTGCACTTTGCCAGCAAAGAGCTGAATATCGGCAACGTGGTGATGATCACCGGCAGCCACAATCCCGCCAAAGATAACGGTCTCAAAATCGGTTTGGATTTTCAGGCCTTGAGCGATGGCGATATCCAAGGCTTGTACCAGCGTATTATCGACCGGGATTTTGCCGAAGGTCAGGGCAAGCTGGAATTGGAAACCATTGAACAGCGCTATATCGACCGTATTTGTGGCGACGTGGTAATCGCACAAACTTTAAAAGTGGTGATCGACGCCAGTAACGGCGCCACTAGCAATATTGCAGCACCGCTGTTTGAAGAACTGGGCTGCGATGTCATCCCCATTAATTGCGAAATTGATGGCCGCTTTCCCAACCATCCACCAGACCCAACCATTGAAGCCAATCTTCAACAATTGCGCGAAGCCGTTTTGCGAGAAGGCGCGGATATTGGTATCGCCTTTGACGGTGACGGCGATCGCCTTGCGGTAGTCAGCGGCAAGGGCGAATGCCCCCGCGCCGATCGACTGCTGATGATTCTTGCCGAAGATGTGGTTAGCCGTAATCCCGGTTGCGAAATTCTGTTCGATATAAAAAGTACCCGCAGCCTGCCCGAAATGATTTTGGCACTGGGCGGCAAACCCACCATGTGGAAATGCGGCCACTCGTTTATGAAGCGCAAACTGGCTGAAACCGGCGCGCTGTTGGGCGGCGAATATTCTGGCCATATCTTTTTCAACGAGCGCTGGTACGGTTTTGACGACGGCATGTACACCGCCGCGCGCCTGCTTGAGTCATTAAGCCTAGCCGGACGCACCTTGGATGATGCACTGGCGGCGCACCCGGCTCGCCCCAGCACCCCCGAAATTATTATTCCGGTGGAGGAGTCCCGCAAATTTGCCATTGTCGACGCCTTTGCCAAGCAGCAGCATTTTAGCGAAGCCGAAGTCATTGATATTGACGGCGTACGCCTTGAAACCCGCTCCGGCTGGGCTCTGTTGCGCGCGTCTAATACTGGCCCCGCACTGAGCTTGCGCTTTGAAGCCGACAGCGATGCCGCCCTCGATGCACTGCGCAGCAGTGTGAAAGAAGTGCTGGCAAGGATTGATCCCGCTGCCGCAGATAGTCTTTAATAGCGACCTTTCATCAGCATTCAAAAGAGCCAACATCATGTCACTCGACCGCAATGCGGCATCCAATATTGCCAAGGTACTTACCGAAGCCCTGCCTTATATCCAGCGCTTCACCAATAAAACCATCGTGGTGAAATTTGGCGGCAACGCCATGATTGACCAAGATTTAAAAACCCAGTTTGCCCGCGACATAGTGCTGATGAAACTGGTCGGCATGAACCCGATCGTGGTGCATGGCGGCGGCCCGCAGATTGGCGATCTCTTAAAACGCTTACAAATTGAATCCCGTTTTGTTGACGGTATGCGCGTAACCGACACGGCCACTATGGATGTGGTAGAGATGGTACTCGGCGGCACCGTGAACAAAGAAATTGTATCGCTGCTGAATACTAATGGCGGTAAGGCGGTGGGCCTGACCGGTAAAGACGGTGGTCTGATTCGCGCCAAAAAACTTAAAGTGACGCAAAAATCACCGGATATGGCCAAGACCGAAATTATCGATATTGGCCACGTTGGCGAAGTTGAACACATCAGCACCGATGTGCTGGATATGCTGGTCAACAGCGACTTTATTCCGGTGATTGCCCCCATTGGCGTTGGCCCAGACGGTGCGTCTTACAACATCAACGCCGACTTGGTGGCGGGCAAAGTAGCCGAAGTGCTAAAAGCCGAAAAACTGATGCTGCTGACTAATATTGAAGGCCTGCTAGACAAATCCGGCAAGGTGTTGACCGGACTAAGCACCAAGCAAGTTGATGGATTGATTGAAGACGGCACCATTTACGGCGGCATGCTGCCCAAGATTGGCTGCGCACTGGATGCCGTTAAAGCCGGCGTGACCAGCGCACATATTATCGACGGTCGTGTGCCCCATGCGGTGCTGCTGGAAATCTTTACCGACACCGGTGTCGGCACCCTGATTACCAATAAAACCCTCTAATTTCTTGTACCTGTAATACTAAGGCTGTTGAATGAACAAGCGCCCTTCGCGACGCGATGAAATCCTGCAATCCCTAGCCACTATGCTGGAATCCCAGCCCGGTGGCCGCATTACTACCGCCAAGCTGGCGGCGGAAGTTGGCGTCTCGGAAGCCGCTCTCTATCGCCATTTTCCCAGCAAGGCGAAAATGTTTGAGGGCTTGATCGAGTTTGTTGAAGAAGCGATTTTTAGCCGAGTGAAAATCATCCTCAGCGAAGAAGGTCAGGCTATTCAGCAAGTTGCCAAAATTTTGCATTTGGTACTGGCATTTACTGAACGCAACCCCGGCATTACGCGCATTTTTAACGGCGACGCCCTCGCCGGTGAACACGAGCGACTGCGCGCCCGAGTCGTACAGTTTTACGACCGCCTGGAAACCCAGCTAAAGCAAATTCTGCGCGAAGCGGAATTGCGTGAAGGATTGCGCACCCGCATTACCGTAAACAGCACTGCCAATCTGTTAATCGCGGCGACGGAAGGACGAATTGGGCAATTTGTGCGCAGTGAATTTAAACGTCGCCCTACTGAGAACTGGGACGAGCAGTGGGAATTTTTGGCAGAGCAAATCTTTCGTTGATGCGCTTTCTCGCCAATTAATTACTGCGCACGCGGCGCAGCCGCGACTGCAGCTCTAGGAAACGCAGCTTGTCTTGCTCGTAGTTTTCCGCAACCGAGACCGTTTCCTCAGAGCGCTGATTTATTTGCATTTCCATGGTGCTGATTTCGCGGCGCAAATCGCGGATGGTATTGGTTAAACCTTCCGGCACGCTGCGACCCTCACGCTCTAACTCAGCGGCTTCTTGTTGATTTTGAATAACCTGCCGGCGCAGCACCGTTAAATTGCTATCGAGCATAGATATGCGGACTTTCAGGTTTTTCAGGGCGCGGGCCTTGGCCACCTCAATATCCGCCACATCACTGTAGCGCAGCAGCAGCGACTCATCCCATTTGCGCAGCTTTTCTTCCGCCTCTGCGCGCGCTGCGGCAATCTCGCGCTCTCGCGCCAGTTCGCTCTTTTCTTCCTCGCTAAGCATAGGCGCAATGGTTTTTACCACACTGCCATCTACTCGAATGACATCATAGCCACGGGGAATCGCCTCTGGTGGCACTTTGCTGTCAATAACAACATTACCCCGGCTGTCGGGGTAGCGGTAATACAGCGCCTCAGCCCATAGCGCCTGCGCGGCACAGAGAATGACTATTGTGAATAATGGTTTTACAGCCCGTAACAGCAAAGGTGACTCCGTTCATTTATGGTGCTTTGGCAGCACTAGCCTAATCAAACAGCGTACTGTTCCCGATAGGCAGTAATTTTGTTCAGGAGTTCCTTGTCCTCCCGGTTATTGTGCAAATATTGCACAATATTTTCCAAGCCGACAATGCTCACTACCTGCAAACCTTGCTCTGCTTCTAATTCTTGAATCGCAGACCGCGCACCTTGTCCGCGCTCTTGGCGATCCAAGCCAATTGCTACACCGGCCACTTCTGCCCCTGCCCCTTCGATCATGGCAATGGCTTCGCGTATAGCGGTGCCGGCGGTAATCACATCATCAATAATCAGCACCCGCCCTTTTAGCGGCCCGCCAACCAATACGCCGCCCTCGCCGTGGTCTTTAGCTTCTTTACGATTGTAGACAAAGGGCAGATCTCGTCCGTGATGCTCCGCCAGCGCGCAGGCAGTGGCCGCCGCTAGCGGAATACCTTTATAGGCAGGCCCAAACAACACATCAAATTCCAAACCCGAATCAACAATAGCATCGGCGTAACACCGGCTCAGCGCCGACAACGATCCACCGCTGGCAAATTTACCGGCATTGAAAAAATACGGGCTAACTCGACCAGACTTAAGGGTGAATTCGCCAAAACACAGGGCCTCGACCTGAATCGCCTGTTCAATAAATTTCTGTTGGTAAGGTTTAATCACAATGCGGGCTCTCAACTGCGCTAGCGGGAAAATTGGCATATTGTAGCTGGCAATGCCGCAATCATCAGCCAACAGTGGCGCTTTTCTGCAAAATAGCGCTGTAGCGCCCATGACAAGGGTCTAAGTTGTGCGATAATGGCGCCCAACTAAAAAGAACAACCCTCTAGAATGCGATTTCTAATTCCACCCGCTATTGTCTGAGTTAGCGGTTCTAGAGTGAAATCTTGAAATGGAAAATACATGAGAATTATCAGCTTCTGCGCTGACAGCATTGTGGATGCTGCAGAGAAAGGTTTTTTCGACTGGGTCACAAACCAGGACGCTGACATCATCTGCATTCAGAATCTGGGCATTGCCGAATATAAATTGCGCGACGATGTGTACTTTCCGCGCGACTACAATCCCTATTTCTTCGATTCTGCCGACGGTAAAAGCAACGGTGTTGCGATTTACTGCCGCCAATTGCCCAAGGCGATTATGACCGGCTTGGGTTTTCTCGATTTCGATATGGAAGGTCGCTATATTCAGGCGGACTTCGACAATATCAGTATCGGCTCCCTGCTCGCGCCCAGCGCCAGCAACGATGCCGAGCAGATGCGTAAAAATCAGTTCTTCGATCAATACCTGAATCACCTGCACAAAGTGCGCAACAAGCGCCGTGATTTCGTGATCTGCGGCAACTGGAATATCGCCCATAAAAGCGTGGACATTCAGGACAAAAAAGCCAACCACGGCGTATCCGGTGGTCTGCCTGAAGAACAGCAATGGCTAGACCGCCTGTTCCGCGAAGAACAGTATGCCGATGCCTTCCGCATGGTGAATAACGATGCCGACGAGTTTAGCTGGTGGCCCGATGGCGGCCAGGAAAAAAACGGCTGGCGCGTGGATTACCAGATCGTATCAGAACGCATTAAGCAGAAAGTGGAATACGGCGCCCTGTACACCGTGCAGCAATTTGGCAGCCACGCCCCACTGATAATGGACTACGACTTCGAACTGCCAGACAGCGGTTTTTAAACGACAAAGGGCGCCCTAAGCGCCCTTTTTATTGTCCGCCAGTTACCGCGGCCATCACACTTTAAGAATTCAAAGCCTGCTGCTGCGCTTCAATCAATTCGGCAATGCCTTTCTCCGCCAAATCCAGCATCGCATTCATTTCAGTGCGGCTAAACGTGACGCCTTCAGCGGTACCCTGCACCTCAATCATGCCACCGCTGGCATCCATCACCACATTCATATCGGTTTCTGCGGTAGAGTCTTCCGCATAATCCAGATCCAATACCGGCATACCCTGATAGACGCCCACAGAAATCGCCGCCACCATATTAAGCAGTGGATCACCGCTAATCACCCCGCGCTGTTGCAGGCTGCGAATCGCATCGACCATAGCGATACAGGCGCCGGTAATGGATGCCGTACGCGTGCCGCCATCGGCCTGAATCACATCGCAATCGAGGGTAATGGTATTTTCGCCAAGCGCTTTTAGATCAACTGCCGCCCGCAAAGAGCGACCAATCAAACGCTGAATCTCCTGAGTGCGGCCCGACTGTTTTCCCCGCGCCGCTTCCCTATCCATACGGCTACCCGTGGAGCGCGGCAACATCCCGTATTCAGCGGTAATCCAGCCCTGTCCTTTACCTTTCAAAAAGCGCGGCACTGAATCTTCTACCGAGGCCGTGCAAATCACCTTGGTATTACCCATTTCAATCAACACTGAACCCTCAGCATGACAGGTGTAATTACGCGTGATGGTTACAAGGCGTTTTTCATTAGCTTGGCGTTGGCTGGGGCGAGACATCGTGATTTCCTAGGTCAATAACAAAACCCGATTATACCCGCCCCAACCCGTGCTTGCTGAACCGCAACGCGAAAGGGTTTAAAATGCACCGGCATTCACCACTATCGAGGTTTATAGTGTCTATCTCCAGCATGACCGCATTTGCACACCAACACACCGAATTCTCATGGGGCTCTGCAACCTGGGAGTTACGCTCGGTCAATCACCGCTACCTCGAACTCAGTTTCAAACTGCCGGATAGCTGGCGACTGCTAGAACCCAAATTAAGAGACGCCCTTCGTCAACAACTCCAGCGCGGCAAGGTGGAGTGCGCGCTGCGAATTAAACTGCGAGAGAACGACCAAGAGCTTGCGGTGAATCACGCGCTGGTCTCGCAATTAATTAATGCCAGCCGCTCGCTGGAAACACAACTTAGCGAACACAACCCCATCAATGTTCTGGACTTGCTGCGCTGGCCCGGCGTTATTCAAGCCACCGAGCTAGACAGCGAAACCCTAAGCGCAAATTTGATGGACAGCTTTGCCGAAGCCCTCGCCGAACATATTCGCGGCCGTCACCGCGAAGGCGAATCTCTGAGCGAACTGATTAACCAACGACTCGATCAAATTTCAGAAATCGTCGCCACGGTACGCCAGCGTATGCCCGACATTGTTCAGCAACAGCGAGATAAACTTTTGCAACGCATTGCAGAACTTAAAGTCGAACTGGACAGCAATCGCCTTGAACAAGAAATCGCCCTGATTGCGCAAAAAGCGGATATTGATGAAGAACTAGACCGCCTCAACACCCATGTTGAAGAAGTGCGCCGCGTACTAAAAAAAGGGGGCGCCTGCGGCCGCCGCCTCGACTTCCTGATGCAAGAACTGAACAGAGAAGCCAACACCCTGTCCTCTAAATCTGTGGTCGCAGACAACACTCAGGCGGCAGTGGAGTTGAAAGTGCTAATTGAACAAATGCGCGAGCAGATTCAAAACATCGAATAGTTTTTTCACCCGTCCAAGAATGTCTTAGAAGCCCTGTTATTTGCTTGTAAATACAGGGCTTTTTTATTTTCGCCGTCCAAATCGGTTTGCAGATGTCCGTTACCAACTGCCTGTTTAGTGGTGGGCAGAATGGTGGGCAGCCCCCTCATTTTGGCTCAATAAGCGTTTTGCGGTGAGCAAATTGGTGGGCAGTAAGTTGACCAATTTTCGCATTTAACTCGCCACCACAACAGGTTAGCTGCTGATTCAATAAGCAAATCGGTGGTGGGCAGCCATTATTGCCCCCTCCATTATTTCAGCAACTATGGAGTAAACATGGGAAAACTCACAGCAAAACAGGTTATTGCATACAGCAAAGCCGACCCAAAAAAATATTCAGATGGTGAAGGGCTATACTTTTGCGTCCGCAAACAAGGCTCGCCTTACTGGATGATCCGCTACACCACAGCCAAAGGACGACGAGAAGCAACCTTGGGGCAATTTCCTTTAATGTCGTTGGCAGACGCTCGAATTGCCGCCGCATACTTTCGAAAGGAAGTACGTGACGGCATAGATCCTCTTCTAGAAAAACAGAAAATCGAGTTACCTGACATTGAAACCGTGGATCAACTGTTCCATGACTGGTATCGAACCGATCTTAGTCGACGACTTAAGCATCCCAAGATTCCGTATCGGGTTTACACCAAAGACATAAGCCCAGTCATTGGCATTAAGTGTATTGCTGAGGTGACCGCACGTGACGTGCGGGAGGTGCTAGAGCGCATTCGAGAAAGTAACCGCCCTACCATTGCCAACGATACCTTGATGTACATGAAGCAGCTATTTCGGCATGCGATAAAGCTCGACTTAACGCTGAACAACCCAGCCGCAGCATTTACCGTAGACGATGCCGGTGGCGTGGAGTCCAGTAAAGACAGGATGCTTAGCAAAGAGGAAATTCACTACGCCTTTAGCGTGTTTCATACCCATATCAATAGCTTTGGCCGCGACAACTACCTCGCTTGCTGCCTGTTTTTGGTATTGGGTGTACGCAAAAGCGAACTGTGCGAAGCCATGTGGCGTGAAATGGATTTAACCACAGGCGTGTGGGATCTGCCCAAAGAACGCAGCAAAACCGGCGTGCCAATCAGCATTCCCTTACCACGCCAAGCCATTGCTTGGTTTAACGAGTTGCAAATCCGCGCTTGTGGCTCACCTTATGTTTTCCCAGCCAGACGAGCAAGCCATCGTCCACATATGGGGCCAGATACGCTAAACCGTGCCATTTCTAAGCTCTTTGGTCGCGAGCCTGGGCGCAAAAAACAGCCTCCCAATAAAATGGGCAAACTTGAACACTTCACCGTACACGATTTGCGCCGCACCTTTCGCAGCCTTGCCGCCTCTTTGGGTATTGCAGGCAACGTAGCCGAACGCTGTCTTAACCATAAGCTAAAAGGCGTTGAGGGTATCTACGACCGCCACGATTACTTTGAAGAGCGCCGAATTGCCCATCAAACCGTGGCTGATGTGGTTGAACCATTGGTGAACTTTGAGCCCGCTTCACAACACCACACAGGAGGGCGCTAACATGCAATTTATGATGCGACTTGCCCCCATTACCTTTCCAATCACCATGCTGGCAGGGCTTGGTTGGTGTATTGGCATTGCCTTACTCGAACAACCTCATGGTATAGGCTACGCACTTACTCGGCATTGCCTGATGGTATTCGTGGTACTCGCTCCTTGGTTGATGCTAAAGCTCATGTTCTACGTGATTGTCAGTTTAGGACGCAAACTGGGGCTCATCCCGCCTGCACGTCCAACGCACAGTTTGGGGTATGAAGAATCACTCTATTGGTTCAGAGTATTGGCCTTTTTCGATGGCAAACGCAGCCGCATGCCGAAAAGGCCCATCAGGCGAAACTAACAAGCCCCCATTTGCTCACTTACCGTGGGCAGTTGGGGCAATGGGGCAACACTTGATACACCAAGCTTTAGAGGGAGAATAAGAGGAAAGCAAACTGCCCCAAGGAATGGGGCAATTGGGGCTTTGATTGACAAAATAGGTCACTAAACATAATCTTCAAGCCAATATGGCCGACGCCTCTGCATTTCTGTACGCGTCGGTTCTCATTTCGCCTTGTCACTATTCAGCCATTGCTTTTCCTACCGATAGCTCGCTTACAAAATACCACACCCAGCTTTAAGCTAAATCAACCAACCCAATTACTTACTTTGATCAGCTGATGCAATCCCCCCTAGGCGTCATTTGCTAATCCATGAGTTTCAACAGCCGCCACACACTTCCCCATGCCTTTACCCCCATACGCCAAAACCACTATCCGTTTGGCTTTTGGATCGAAACGCCAAACAGGGAAATTAGCCCATTTACTGTTTGGCTTCTCGATTGAAATCCAACGCTGGTAGGCCTTGCCATTACTGGCTCAAAGCAAGGTTTGGCACTTTTTTCGCCCTAAACCAACCTCGGCATCAAAGTACAAACCGTTTGATTTTTTAAACCCAGAATGCAAACGATCGTTTGGCGTCTCGATTTTTTTGCACTAGTTGAATGCCGCCAAACAGAGCCGCATTGGACGATATATTTCAATCAGTTAGCCGCGCACAGGTCATCATAAAAAACCGATTTGACTGGTGAGTTTGATGGCCATTTCTTTCATCTAATTCACCACCGCGTCTGCACCCGACGACTGAAAATAGATGGCATGAAAAACCAACAAGGTGATAAGTGACGTGTTATGGGCAAGTGCTAACGATTGGGATAGAGAATGGATACAGCAGGTGGTCACTTTACTGGTTGGGCATGGCGCGTTTACCCTCTACCCAGAATTAAGCCAGTGCGATAATGCCGCCGAACGTTTAACCCGCTGGCTGACCTATCAGTTACCGCGCATTAAACAAGCGCATCCAGGCTGCCCGATTCACCAATGGCTAAATAGCATTGGCGCACAAGTGATCGTAGAAAAATGGCAAAGCTCTGAGCAATGGCCAAATCTGTATTGGCTACCTTTACCTGAGGTTGAAGGCCACGCGCAAGGCGGGTTGGTTTTGTTACCAGCACATTTGTTACCGACAAATAGGGATGGCAAGATTCAAACTAGAATATTGCAAGCAAACACGCCCGCTAACGCCTGCATCTTTTGGTGCATTTCGCCTTTATCTAAAACAGGAAAACGCGCTACCTTGCATCCCAAGCAGCAAAACCGAGCATTTTGCCTGCCCAGTTCGCCGGAGCAAATGGGCAAATCATGCACGGGGTTATTACTAAGAGGTTTGAGAAAAGAAAGCCAAAAACGAAACGGCAAAGTGGTCAGCCACCAAATCAACCTAGCGCTGCTGCACCACCTTTGTGGGCCAGAGAATGATGTGTGGATTACGAACAAATGCTTTGTTAACGAGAACGAAACTCAACAACAAGGCTAAATAGCTTGATATTTTTCATCAAGAGCACCATAATTCACCCAAGTTCTTCGGAACTGGTTGAACCTTTACCTAGTGTTTTGGTTCGTGGCTGCGCCTCAGTCGCCGTTAAGACTGGGGCTTATCTCCCTCCTTGTTTAGTTTCCACTAAAAAGCTAGTCCTCTTTATCCGATCAAAATAGGCTTGGTCTGCTGGAAATGCTGTGACAAACCAATGTGGATCTCCGACCTTCCTTGGATCATCAAATACAACTACATACTTTTCTTCAACGACGACCAATGTCCTACGCTTTGCGGTTTTACCGCGATCGGTTTGACGAGATTGACTGTAACGCTGCACCGTCCCGGCTGATAGAGCCAACACTTCTTTAATCCACATTATTCGTCTAGCACGCTTTTTGGAGAAACCGCCATCGTGAATACCTGCACTGGTTCGGTAATTGGTAGACTCCGTAAAGGCATGATCAAAAGCACCCGCACCAAACTGGTAGGTTACACCACACCAATCGGTAAACACTCTGGCATTGCCATTTTCATCATGAACATAATTTTCCAGATATACCTGACGGTATTTCTCAATCAGCTCGTCTTCGCTATCGGCTTTTAACCGCAATTGCGGCCACAGACTTTCTGTCACTGCTATCGTCCCTGCCAATTGAAGATATTAAAGTTTCGCTCGCCTTTGGTTGTGGTGTAACGCAGGCTACCCTTACCTAACGATCTCGCAAGTTCATCAACAAACGCAGCTTTAAATGCACTTGCATTAGGTCGGTTCTGCATTTCGTTCCAGCTATATCCTACCGCTCCCATCAATAAATCAGAGAGTTGTATCAGTGGTTGGTTATGTGATTCAACTGGCTCTAAACAAGCAAGCTTAGCGCGGCCAGACAACTTATGAACCAAGATCTGACGTAACTCTTCAAAGCGTGTACTTGAAGCATTCTGCTGCCAATCAAGATATACATGATAGCTGTCGCCAGGTTGAAGCCAGTGGACTAGCAATTGATAGTACAGCTTGTAAAAACCAAGCTCTTTATCCCCATCGTTCCACTGTTCGTGATTCAGTTGCCTGCGGTCGACCACAATACATCGAAATGAAAGTGAGTTTTCTTCAGAAAACAATTGTATAAGGCTTCGATAAAAATCAGCCTTGTTAGGCGATAGCTTTTTCCAGCCAAATTCGGTCTTAATACCATATTTAGTCATCAGGCCATGTAAGCGCCCAACAATACGGTGTTTTTCTTCACGAGGGCATTGCAGTGCACCGATAACAATATAGTGTTGAGACGGGTCTGATGTATGGCGACTTTCGTCGCAATAGACGTTATAAATGGTCACATTTGCCTCTGAAAAATTTAATATTCAACAGGTCTAAAAAATCATATCTTGGAAGCATAATTTTAACTATCACCTTGCAACTCTGGTGCCGGCACAATAAGACCGCGAGTACGCCACCGATTACCATTCACAAGTGCTTCAAAATCAAATCCATTAGAGAGAGTCAGATTGTCCGCATGGTCAGTCACTATAATTTGCGGACTAAAGCCATTGCTTAATTGGAGGTCATTGCAATAAATCGATAGCTGGCTGAATAAGTTTTCAACGGCTTTTATATCCTCATCAATATTTTGATCCACACTGTGGATCTTGCGCTGTTCTGCTTCTTGTTTCTTTTGTTCTTCGAAGGTTGCAGAGTTATCACGGTTAAAATTAGGGAAATATACCTGTGTTGGTTGGTCTAAGAAAAGCACTGAAGGTATGGCACACTTTTCACCTAATTCAACGAAATACTTATGCAAAGCCAAAAATAACGTTATATGACAATAAAGCCAGTTTGCACCGCTACCCATTGAACGAAGGTAGATTTTTTCGTTTTCGGGCGTTAAATGATAAAGGTCGAATGTCTCAAATGAGAAATGGAGGTTAATTGGTTTATAGCTTGCCTCAAATTCAAAATGGCTACCTATGCTGGCCATATATTCGTTTACCTTAAGCGATGCAGCTGCCAAACCTTTTTGCACATCGTATTCTTTTAGTGCATCAGTAATCTTCTTGAGCTTCCTCTTTAACTCTTTGATTTCTCCATCAAGTTCAGCATCATCAGCCATATTCAAGGTATCAAGAAGTGCAAACAGCTTGGCTTTTTGCATTATAATGCTTTCATACAAGCTCTTCTGTTCGGCTAACTGCTGATTTACTTTTTCAATTTCAGCTATTTGTTGATTGAGATCGGTTAGCAACTTACTAACAATCTCTGTATCACGCTGTACTTCAATTAAAGATGATTGAAACTTTGCTTTCATAGGACGAGCTTGAGCAAGATTCCCCGATACTTTCGTAATGGCCTGTTGAAGCTTCTCTGCACTTTGTCGCAAGTTGTCTTTTTCGGTATGGCAGAATGGGCAAACCGTGGCGGAAATATGAACATGCTGAGGTGAGTTAAAGCGTTTTACATTCTCAACAAATAGCTCTTCTTCCTGGATGTGTTTATTAATAGATGCAGCTTGACGCTGCAACTTTCGTAACTCAGAAGTTTTTTGATTGCGCGCCAGTTTCAACTGCTCATACCGTTGTGTCATCGCATCGGAACTGTGAACGATTTTCTCGGCAACTATGATGCTATCTAGCTGATCCTTTGCATCTTGAGGATGCTGGAGCACCTTTGTCAGAGATATAGGCTCATCTTTAAAACCCATTAAAGCGTAAAGCTGACTTAATACAGGGGCGACTTTTTGTTTGTAGCTTTCTGATGTGCGTTTATTGGTTTCTTTTTGCCGTTCTAAACGTTTTACGTCTGTGCTTAACCGCTCTTTTTCTTGTGATAAGTGAAAGAACTTTTGATCGACAAGTCCTAAAAATATCTTTGTATGTTCAATTGCCTGATCGCGCTTTTCCTTTTCATCGAATCGATAAAACAACGCATGCTTATTGGCAACCAAGTTTTGATGCTGAAGCATAAAAGATGTAAAACTACGCACCGATGGTGTAGGTGCTTTTTGATTAAATCTCCTGTTAGCTCTCGCGGCTAAAGATTCATCAACATCATCAATATCTAGGAAAAAGTCTCTTAAATGCTTCTTAAACTCGTTTAACGGACGAAAATAGCTAGAACTAAAATATTCGCGATCAATCTCTCCCGAATCGAATGCGTCAACACGACGGAAAAATGCTTTTGTTGCAAGATTGGGGTCTCTGGCAATCACCATATCTTGTTCATTAACAGCAAGCGCAACATAGTAAATTGCAGCACTGTTTGTAATCACACCTTTTGGAATGGTGTTCTCATCGCTGCCAAAGCAATAATCAAAAATTTCAATTAAGGCACTTTTACCGGTTGATGATTTACCGGTAACCACATTGAGCCCTGCTTGAAAATTAACAGGGTGTTTGAGACCTTGCTGGTCAATCACGCCTATTTCATGAATAAGTGTTTTCATCGCGGTTTCACTCCTAAAAACGCATAAATCTCGACCACTGAGTGACCACTAAATAACCGGCCTAACCTTTCTGCACTCTTTTTAGTGATAAAGCCGGAGACAGCCTCATCACATTTCGTTAGGCATAGCCGCTGCTCATTAACGAATAACCAGTCGTTGACTAAACAATATTGAATACACTGCTCTGTAAGGGTTTGAAACCCTTCAATTCGCTCTTGTAGGTCATAGAGTTTTGTTCTGTCGTCAAATACAGACCAGATAGAGCTTCGCTTGTTCGAGTTTAACAACTTATGGCTGTATATCGGATGGCTACAAAGCGGTATGACCAACTGGGCAAGCAACAAATTGTTCTCGGATTCCTCTAGGGCCGTATAAAAAGAAGCCAAGTATGGCCCATACTCAAATGGGTTGTACTTTAATTCATATAGAGCGTCGATAATGCTACTCATGGTTCAACCTTCCATTTCAAATCACGCTCGTCATCGTCCATTGCGTCATGGATAAGGCCATTTTTATATTCAATTGGCGGAATATCATTACCCATGTTGAGTGGCTGCTCTTGCATGGTCTTGTTGTAAAGTAACTTTGAGCTTTTAATTGCATCAACCGACTCAAGTTGAGCACTTGAATACGAAAGCTTGTATTTTTTTACCAATTTATTTTGATAAGTTACCGTTTTATCTTTATACAAGGGGTATTCATCAAGCTGTTCTAAAAATGAGTTTTGCAACTCTAGCCAATTACCTATGGCATCGGGGATCATTGCGTGATGCTCTATCTCAGCTATTTTTTGAACAAAAAGTTTATCTTGATGTAGTTCCACCTCAAGATCTGATGCTTCATAGCCTGAGAATACTGGGAAAGTAAATTCCCTTTTACATAAAAGAGCTGTCAACTCTTCACACTTAGCCCTAAAAGCCTGCTGGCTAATACTCCATGAATGCTGCGTTGCCTGTGCATACACAAAACCAACTAACCCCTGGAGGTAACTACTTAAATTATTCTTAGGAATGCCTACAGGTTTAGCCAAAATACACTGTTCTAAATCCTGTGCGTTATCGGCCTCGGTAAACAAGGTTACTTTATCAAGTACACTTTTTAGCAGAGCTTCATTACAAGCCATCACGGCTTTTTGTAGTTTGATAATTTCTGATGGATTTTCAGCATTCCCCTTATCTTCTGGACGGCTAAAGAAAATATCTTTCAATACTTGTAAACGTTGCTCAGCAGTTTGGATGTTCCAATTCTTCAGCTTGGTTGTTGCACCAAAAGCCTGTGTGGTATGCAGTACCAAAACACCATATTGAGTATGATCGAAATCGGGAGCTAACCAGTTCTTAAGCGTTTTCCAGAGGTTTTCATGGTGGTCAGTAAGTGCTGCCGAATAGTCTTTCACTTCCGTTTGAGATGAAGTTAAAGTATTAGGGGAAATAAGGCTCACATCACCGTCTTTTTCAAACCAAACAGATTGGCCTTCGTCCAATGCAAAGCACTTTTCCAAGCCAATCAGCACTTGGTAATGAAAGGCCAGGGCGGTTGTTAACGCGGCATTTTTAGTCTGACCACCACTCATACTCCCTCCTTAGAGCTCGCCTTTAAATGCTGAATCGAGAATTGATGCTTTTAGTTGGTTCAATGACGTAATTTCTGCTGTCACTTCAGCTTCCAAATTCCGGCTTTTATTTACTAATTGCCCAACTTTATCAACAATATCATTCTGAATAGCTTTACTCGGAACTGGGATAAGGTATTTCTCTAACGCCTTTTTATTTACCCCTGACTGACCAGCTGCCCTTTGAGAAATGCCAATAACATAGTTCTGTATTGACGGTGACTGAAGGAACCAAAATAGGTAGTCCTTTGTTAAAACATCTTCATTAGGTACAGCTTTCATCAAAGCAACGTTATAAGCGCCATCAAGCCCTCTCAATATCTGAAATACTGGCGGTCCATAGCGTCCAATCATCACATCATCTTTCGTACAGAATTTCTTCGTTGATGCGCTATCGACATAAACAATATGGTTATCAGTCTTATAATCACGAATCTGAATTAATCGAACATAGCCTTCTTTCTGAACATCAGAAAATTGTGATTTTGGAGGCTGTGAACCACCGATAAAATCAACCACCTCCGTTAGTGGCACAGAATCACAATCCGACAGTTTAAAAAATTCATCTAATACACTGTCGAACAGTTGTTTAGATAGATCGAGCTTGCTCTGTAAATGCTCGATGGCGGTGTCGATGCGGTTGAGCAGTGCATCGAGTTTTTCGACTATACGTTTTTGTTCTTCGATGCTTGGTATCGGTATTGGAGCCTTCTTAAGATTTCCATCAGTAATCGCGGGGTATGAAGCGCCACCTACATAGGGCTCAATTTGTGCTTGAACAAAATCTGTTGTGACAAAATAAAACAAATAGGCAGGCAAAACCTTTTTGTTAGCTCTGAGAATACAGAAACCTGTAGATGCCACTGGTGAGCTATATTCATCCCGAACCAACGCTATGTTTTTTAGGTTTGGTCGCGTCGTCGCAAATATTACGTCGTTTAGCTGTACATGCTTTTTCGCTCGTGATGGAGCATCTTTTCCTAGAATTTCCTTTGGATCTGTAACTGCAAATCGATCACGATCTACTGATGATATATCAATGTACGTCCACAGCTGATCTGCGTGTTTTAACGGGTTCAAGTTTTCCGTTTTAACAACAACATCTGCTAACTCTTGCCACTCCCACCCATCCGGCAATGAATATAAAACCTGTTCCATGCTTATTTCTCCGCCAACAGGTTTTCAATTTCATCCAACAGCCCTGATACCAGCTTTTCTTTGGTACGGATCTGCTTAAGAATATCGCTTGGCGCTAAATGCTCGGCATCTTTCTGCTTGGCAGGGTTTTTAGCGGATAGGTCATAGTCTTCAGCCAGTTTGCTGGCTGAAACTATCCAGGAACGTTCGGTCGTCTCACGGCTGGTATACAGCTCAACAAACTCTTTTAAGTGGTCATCGGTAATAGGTTTGTTTTTGGTGAGCTTTTGCTCAGGCTCACATTCGTAGTACCAGACATCGCTGGTGCCGCCGCTACGCTCGAAAAACAGCACGTTGGTTTTTACGCCCGAATATGGCAAAAATACCCCAGCGGGCAGGCTTAAAATTGTGTGCAGGTTAAAGTTTTCCAGCAGTTCTTGTTTAACCTGTTTAAACGCACTGTTGGTTTGGAACAGCACACCTTCTGGTACGACGATGGCTGCTTTGCCGCCACTTTTCAGGGTTTTCATGAAGTGTTGTAAAAACAGCAATTCGGTGGCATTCGCTTTAATAGGAAAGTTCTGTTGGATCTGATCTTTTTCTTTCCCGCCAAACGGTGGATTAGCCAGAATAATGTCGTAACGGTCTTTTTCCTGAATGTCGCGGATATTCTGAGTTAAGGTATTACCACGGAATAGGTTGGGTGACTCGATGCCATGCAAAATCATGTTCATCATGCCCATCACATAAGCCAGCGAGGTTTTTTCAAAGCCAAAGAAGGTATCGCGCTGGATAAAGTCCCATTGCTCAGTAGAAAGCGCACTCTTTTTTGCTTTTAGGTGGTCAAAGGCTTCGACTAGGAATCCGCACGAGCCTGCCGCTGCATCATAAATGGTTTGCCCGGCTTGTGGGTCAATAGCTTTGATCATGGCACGTACCACCGGACGCGGGGTGTAAAACTCACCCGCATAGCCTCCCGCATCCCCCATGTTTTGCAGTAAGCCTTCATAGACCAGCGAGAGTTCAAACATTTCATCACTGGACTGGAAATTCAGTGTGTCGATAATATCCAGCACTTCACGCAAAGTATGACCAGACGCTACCTTGTTGTCTAAATACTGGAAGATGGCACCAATTTTATAGGCGAAGGATTTAGGGTCTGAACCTGTAACGGCAGCATTAGCAAAGCTTTTTAAGTAAGGGAATAGCTCATTATTCACATAATCGGTTAAGTCATCACCTGTGCGAACTTTGTTGATATCTAGCTTGCCATCGGCATTTTTCGGGCAGGCCCAATTCGACCAACGATGTTCTTCATCTAACACCGGTTGATAATCTTTACCTGACAGTACCGCTTCATCTTCTTTTTCAGATTCATAATCATCCAAAAACTTTAAGAACAGTACCCACGAGGTTTGCTCGGTATAGTGCATAGCACCACTAATGCCATCGTCGCGGCGCAGTATGTCGGTAATTCGGTCAATCTTTTGTTGTAATGACATGGCTTATAGTTTTCCGATAATAAAATTGTACATATTGGTGATATCTTCGCTGATTTCTGCGGGCGGAATCAGGTCGATATAGGCTTGTAGCTTCTCAATATCAAGGCCTATACCCTCGGTATTGATCAGAGGGTCAATGACACTTTTGGCATTTAATCGCCGAATATCGTCGTTATCACCTGGATTGTTTGGTTGTAAATGATTTCGCTGCGCAATATCAGGGTTGTTGATTGCAGCAAGTACGTTGTGATGCGACAGTGCTGTATGTGAAAGCAGATAGTTTTTGATTTCACGGCGTTTCCAAGCCAATAGATATGGCGAAACTCTGGTACCACGCGGCCATTGAATGGCATTTAGCAACTCACGGTACACTTGCCCGTTCACTTGAACGCCATTGGCAGCATTCCAGTCCAATGCCGCCTCGTCTCGATCACAAATTAGGAAAATCTGTGTTGTTACAAGTGGTGATTCAATCTTGCTTAAGCCATGTAACCAATCTATTTTGCCCTTGCCAAAGGTTTCGTTAGCAGAAGCGTAACTGGACGACTTTTTCATGGCATGCACAGTGGCTAATCGATTTACGTCCAACCCTGCACGTGAGGCAAGTTTGATAAAGATAACCCAGTCGTTGTAGTCATCTAATAAGGCGATGTTAGGTAGTTTGCCACACACCTCAAATTCAACGGATTTGGCACGAGAAAGTACACTGAGTCGGGAGATTAGCTGTTTGATTTTGTCGTCTTCATTGATTCGGCCGTGTTCTACAACTTTCAGATGTTCTATGCGGTTTTCTTTTGCAGAAATAGAATCCAACAGGTGTGTCGTAGTAATCGCATGGCCTTGTATGCTGTGTAATAGAGACCATAGTTTCTCTACGTTTTTGTAGTGCAGGTGCGAATCTGCTTCATCAAACAGGAATAGCGTATTCGGTGCATCAAAAAGGTCTATCAACGCGTATAGAAAGAGCAGCTGGTATTCACCGTCGCTTAACTGGTCAAGCTCTATTCCATCTTTAAAAACGAGTTTGTAGCCTTGTTTGTCTATGAAGTAATCGTTATCCGCCGCTTGGGTAAAAAAACTCACTTCAGGATCAAAAGCTGTATTTTGAGCCTGAGCATTTGCTTCACCGGCCTCAATACCTTCTTCACCTGCTTGTGGCTGTCTTGGGTAATCGAACGAAACATCGATCAATCGGCTTGCTGGTATTTCAATGGTTCGCTTACGTAGCGGTTGCTCAAACTCATAATCATTTGAGACAAATGTGTTGATGAAGCTATCTAACGAACGGAAATAGGGCGTATTTCGTAGCGTATCAACCTCACCACTTTCTTCACGCTTCAGAGCGTCCTGAACTCGATTGACATAGTTTTTATCAATTTTGAATGCGCATTTTAAGCACGTAGTTTGGTCATCGCCTGCAAATGCCGACTCAGTAACATAACCTCTTTCGCGCAAAAAAGAGCGAACTTTGCCACTACGTTTAGTCGCTGTTGCGAGGAAAATGAGTAATTTTGACCAGGGCTTGTCAAAGTAAAGGCACTCTAACCCCAACCCTCTGCCAGCTTGACGCTCGCGTTTTAAGTAAATACCAAACTTTTCAGAGTAATTTTCATTCTGCCCTGAAGAAAAGCACACCACATTTAGGTGGTGATGTGCGCGTTTGTTTAACCGCTCTTCAAATACTGACTGCAAGATACTGGATTTACCACTGCCATTTTCACCAATTAAAGTAGCAACCTTATTGATGTTTAAGGTTTGTGGCTGGTCGTGCAAGAGGTTAGGTGCGAGTATTAATTCCATTTCAATTCACGTGATAAAGCTGTTGTTGTAATTGTTTAAAAGCCGCCAGCAAATAGGCTGGTTTTCCACCGAATGCTGTTGAGGCGTCTTTGACAGTACCCAACCCTGATAGCTCGATAAGTGCTGGCAAGCGCTCGCGTGATAGCTCGGTGCTGCCGGTTTGCTCATACCGGTTAAGCACAAAGTGCAAAAACTGCTGTGCCTTTTCTTGTTGGTACTGATTAAAGAAGGCGCTGTTAGTACGTACTTGATCGGCACGAGCTTTGCGGGTTGCCATAGGCTGTTCAAAGGCTAAAAAAGCCAGCAGATCGAAGATATCGCACTCTTCTGCTTCAAACATCCGTCGAAGTGTGGCGAGTTGCTCTTTATCAAAGCCTGCTTGTACGAGTTTTCCGAGCAAGGTTTCGCGTTCGTCTGGGTCTGACCATATCTGCCGCAATTCCTCAACCGATTTAAACAACCCTGGTAATTGGGTGATCAAGCGCTCAACAAATTCTTGCACCGTGAGAGGTTTGCCGTTTTCATCGATATAACGAGTTTCAACGTCAATGACTTTCAGTTCACGGTGTTTGCCTAACTTTACTTTCAACCGAGGTTTTGGCTCACCCGGTTCAGGCTCTGGGCCATCTGTTCCTCCGGGTGGTTCTGGTGTGTAAGGTGGTGTTGGCTCACCAATACCTCCTGGCTCTGGTGCTTCGGGTTCACCATCCCAATCTTTGTCGTAAAACTTATTGGTTGCACCGCGAAAATCGACAATGGTGAAATAGTCTTTGCCATCAAAAACACGGGTGCCGCGACCGACAATTTGTTTAAACTCCACCATTGAGCCAACGGTTCTATCCAGCACTACGTTACGCACGTTACGGGCATCCACCCCTGTGGTTAACATTTGTGAGGAGGTAATAATGGTGGGGATGTCTTTGTCGTTATCTTGGAATTTTTCTAGTAGCTCGCGGCCGACTTTGCCCTCATCACTGGTCACGCGCACGCAGTAGTGCGGATCTTTCAGTTTTTTGTGTTTGTTGATCATGTCACGCATGGTCAGTGCATGATTTTGGTTTTCGCAAAAGACGATGGTTTTTTCTAGTGGATTGATATTGTCCAAAATGGCTTTTGCGACCAGCTCGGTACGTTCATCTACGACGATTTTTTTGTCGTAATCTTCTACCTGATAGACGTCTTGCCCTGATTCACCTTCGATCACTTGGTCATCTTTGGTCAGCACTAGCTCGTCTAAGTTGGTACGTACCCGCTTAACACGATATGGCGTTAAGAAACCATCGTTGATGCCGTCTTTTAATGAGTATTCAAATGCAGGTGTACCAAAGTAATCATAGGTATCCACGTTGGCTTCACGTTTCGGTGTAGCTGTTAGGCCGACATGTACCGCACTGCCAAAATGGACCAGTATGTCTCGCCATGAGCCTGCTTCATTAGCACTGCCTCGGTGACACTCGTCAATCATTACAAGGTCAAAAAAATCTCTTGGATACGCTTTGTAATAGCCTTCAATGTTTTCTCGCTCAGCAATGGCTTGGTAGATAGCAAAAAAGATATGTGCATTGGTTGGCACTACACCGCCACGCTTGCGTACCTCTTCACCGTTTATTTTGATGAGGTCTTTTTCATAGGGATTGAAAGTGTTAATGGCTTGATCGGCCAAAATATTACGGTCAGCTAAAAACAAAATTCTAGGCCTACGCGTACCCGGAGATTCTTTGTTCCAACGGGACTGAAACAGTTTATGGACGATTTGAAAGGCAATAAAGGTTTTACCTGTACCAGTCGCCAGCGTTAATAGCACTCGTGGCTTACCTTTGCCAATGGCATCTGTGGCGGCATGGACCGCTAATTCTTGGTAATAACGTGGCTGCATTGCGCCTTCTAAATGAAAAGGCACATTACGAAGCTGCTGGCCTAGATCCGAATTAACACCCGCGTAGCGGTTTTCAAGCTCTTGTGGTGTTGGATAAAACTCGATGTAGTCGCCTTTACCCGTTTCTAAATCGAACTCATAGGTTTGTTTGCCGTTGCTTGAATAGACAAAACGAACGAGTAGCTTCTTAGCATAGTCTATGGCTTGTTGAAGGCCTTTGGTTGGGTGCTCAGACTCTTTTTTGGCTTCAACAACCGCAAGGTAACGATTGTCTTTGTGCAGCAGATAATCGACGAAACATCGACGACCACGGACACCGCCAGCAAGCTTACGGCCATCGGTAAAGTAGTGCTCCCGAATGATATTGCCCGGTTGCCAATGTGCGGCTTTTAACGCTGGATCGATGTAGTTTGCTCTGGTATCTGCTTCTGACGACATGTCGTCACTCCTTGATAATTTTTAGCCCTGTCTATCGCTTGGCATTTTTTCCAATATGTCGCTCAATGGGCAGTTAAATAAATCGCATAGCTTATCGAGCGCTTCTAAGTCCACCTTGAGCGCGGTTTCTTTGTAAAGTAGCGTGACGGTGGTACGGCTTAGGCCGGTTTCTCGCATCACGTCGCTAATGCGCATTTTTCTCTCGCCCATTAAACGGGCTAGATGGCAGCGAATCATGCTCTCTCCACGGTGTTTTCTTAACCATAAACTTGGGGATTTTTCACTGTTGCTTACCCTACCACGATTATGATTATTCTCAACTTATTTGAGTTAAAACCAAATAATTGAGCGTATTTGTTATTCGTTCGGTGCTGGTTGTTGGTACGCTAGCGGTTCACGGGAATGCCTCTAGCGGTATTGTCTGCGTTGGACTTCAAACATCGCTAGCTATTTATGTTGACTGGCGGTTCACTGCAAGTCGACAAGCCCACACAAGATTAATCGCCTCGTTAGTCATCCAAAATACTGCCTTTAACACAGTACATTCGTGGGCGGGTGTTGTCGGGCAGGCTGACTTTTCGCTGTGGTCGGTTGCCATCGGGGATTAGGTAACCTGCGGCTATCAGCGCTTTGGCGGCGCGATCTGGGCTTAGGCCTTCGGTGGCTTCACGCCAGCCAGTTGGGTAAAACAGGTAGAGGGTTTGTGGGCCGGTGACATCTATCCACCCTGCTCGTTGGCGTACTTGGCTGCTGTAACCAATTTGTTTAGGCGTAAAGCGGCTTTCGCCATGCTGCTCAATAAAGCTGCGCACTTGGCGAATGGCTTGTTGATCTTCATTGGCGGCTACACCACCGCGAGCAAGTATCCATTGGTTAAGCTGGCTTAAACAGGCGGCTTCGACACTTTGGGTTGGCCAATCGAGCACCTTGGCTTGAATGGCTAACAGGCCTGCGCTAGCCAGTAAGGCAAACTTTTCGGCTACTCGGCGCACTTGGCCGTCAGCCTCGGTTGGTAAGCTAGCTAAAAAACGTTGGCGTACGTTTTGGAAAACGGGTCGCACCTGTGCGCCGTGCTGCGTTAAATACCGTAACCAGTCCAAGGACAAGCTGCCGTAATGTTGGCGACTTTGCTGTTTAAGATGATCGGCTAAATCGGCGGCGTTCATACCATGGCTCTGGTTAAACACGCCCATTTGCGCTCCAGCATCGGCACTGAGATCAATCACGCGCACTTGCTGGCCGGCTTTTACGCGCTTGCCGATACTGGCAAGATGGCTTTCGAGCGTCACTTCGCCAGTAGATAAAAACACCAAACGCCAACGGGCGGGTAAGCGCATTTCACCGTATTTGCCTGCTCGTGTTTTACCCTGACCATTGGCAAGCATATAAGCGACATCGCCCGCCTCTTTTGGGTCAACTTCGCCCATTTCATCGAGCGCCAGCAAGGCATCGTTATGCGCTAATGCTGTGCCTTCTAAACCGTTGGCCGTGGCACGCCAACTATGGCGCAATTGATTAGGCTCGCCCCACACCGATAACGCCGGATACAGCGCCGCAGTTTTACCAGTACTGCTGGCACCGTAGAGGTGTAAACCAAAACCATCCACTCCGCACAAGTGCAACAAAGGCGCGGCCAGCGCAGCGCAGACACCAACGATTAATAGCGGGTTATCCAGACAATAACGGCCAACGTGCTGCCGCCAACTGTCGCTACTACCTTGTTGAATAAAGCCTTCTATCGGGTGCATGGTTTGCAGCACCATGCGCGGGTTGTTGCTGTGTTCGCTTGGGTAAAAGGTGAGGCGCGGATGCACATAAGCGTGGTGATGCCAGCCAATACAGTTCACGCTGATGGCCTTTTGCGTGGCCAGCTCGCCCATTTGTTGAATAAACAGGGAGAGCAACTGCCGCGATTTGACACTGTTACTCAGCCGCATGCCTCGGCTGAGTAGGATTCGGCGGTACTCGCTGCCGTCTCCGGCCAATAGTTCTGCGGGCATCGCCCAGTAGCGATGGCGATTGTCATCGTCTAACCAGTGCAATAAATAGCCGTAGTTGTCCCCTTGCGGATCGCGAGTACGAGCAGCTACTTGCAACCAAGAGCAGATTTTAACTGGGCTATCTTGCCCAGCCGGTTGCATCACCAGCCAGTTTTGCGCGTTATAGGCAAAACCAGCTGGTAATTTTGGCTCGTTGCTATGCATATCACTGGAAGGTAGTTGGTTTGATGCTGATGGTTTATCCACGGCCATAAGCAGCACCGATACGGCGGGTTTCAATCCACTGGTCGATATCGCTTTCTAACCAGCCCACGGCACGCGCACCAATACGAATGGAACGTGGAAATTCACCGCTGGCCATCAGGGCATAAATGGTACTGCGGCCAAAGCCTGTTTTGGCCTTTACCTCGGGCAAGCGCAAAATCCGCTGCTGACGCGCTGGGTGTACTGAGTTTGTGGGTGATTGTGTGGTTGGGTTCATCGTTTGCTTCCTCACTGATCTGTTAAGTTCAGTTAGGAGTTTGCCAGTACTAATCGGACGCAGTAGGCAGATAAATGCTCAGATCGTGCAGCTTTCTGAGGGTACAGGTAGCTAACTGCCCCAGAATTGACATAATGCCCCAAGTAACAAATACCGTATGGGCAGTATTGGTGTGCGCCTAAGTGGCGTGAACTAAGGCTTTGCCCAGATTGCCGCAAAAGCCCAAAGAACAGCGTACTGCTTTGAAGTTCCCTACTCATACCCCTGTATCGGTGAGTCGTTTGGATTAAAAGTTGATATGTCGAGTGTATCGACATATAAAAAACTCATGTCGAAAAAACAGTAAAAAATCGACATGACCTGTTCAGATCTTGGCTCACTTTACTTCGAGAGATTGGCAGTTTATTGCTTTACAACTTGACGATAAAAGTGAAACTATAATTTCACTAAATTAAGATTTAAGAAAATATAGTTTCACTATGAATACTGTCGAGCCAAAATCAAAACGCACTGCGGTCATATTCCCTAGACAAAGGAAGATGTTAAGCATCTTAGGAGAAAACTTAACATTGGCGATGAAGAGACGCGGCATTACTCAAGAAATGATGCATAGTAGGACAGGGATTTCTAAGCCAACACTGCGTAAAATATCAAAAGGTGATCCTTCCGTTTCGCTTGGTCACTACGTTAAGGTTTTAGCAGTCCTCGGCTTGTTAGACGACCTAACCAAGGTTGCCCGTGATGACGAGCTGGGAAGAAAGCTGCAAGACATCCAATTGCTGAATAAAAAATAAGTGCAGCAGTAGCCCATATCCACATGACTAAAACTTGGCCAGCAAGGTCAGCTTCAGAGAAGAAAGATAGCTATTAAAGGGCTGTTTTATACTCAATAAGAACCAAATTACACTTTTATGCGCGTAAAAGTGTGCAATACAAGTTGAGTACTCGTCTATGCGTTTTACCAAACGGGGGGATGCAGAGGTTGGAGGTCTACACAAATTGACTTTATGGGTAACAATCTGTAGACCTTGTATTTATTGTGAATTGAAAAGTTTGTTTTACTTTCATTGAAAAAGAGCTGCATTTTCCTGTTTGCGCTGATCCAATGTCTTAGCAATTGCAGACACTGTTGTTTTACTGATCCCTTGCTGCTGTGCCAGATACGTAAATTGGCTGATGGCTTCTGCGACTTCTTCAATGACTTGCCTTGCATCATGCCAATTCGCAAAACCAGCACTGGTAGCAAGTTTTTGCATCACCTTAAGCGGTGGCGCTTTGCCATAACCTCCGAAAGCAGTGGCGTGTTCGTTGAATGGATGTGGGCTGTAGGTAACATCGTAAAAAGGGGCAGGATCCCATTGACCGTCATCCGCTTGCAAGAACGCCCAGTTTTTACTGTGGTCGTCTTGATTGGACGACAGCAGGTTAAAAATGGCGCGGCGAAATTGCAGCTGTCCGGCGGCTGGTGATTTACACAACTGACGGCTGGCTTTAATCAAATCAATGTAATCTAAACTTGGCGTTCGAAAGTCTGCATCCAGAAGCCCGCAAGCGCTGTGCATATGCAATCGACCTGCACTGCGCTTGCTGCCTAAGTCGGCCTGTTCAGTGACATAATCAAAACGCTTAAGCGCCAACCAAGCAGACGCACCGCTTGTAGGTGGTGCTTCAATGAGTTGCCATTGCGGCGGTTGACACTTAGCAAGTTCTGCCATTTGTAAATAAACCGCCTCACACAAACCTTCTTCATGGCCAAGTGCGAGATTTTTAGAGGTAAACTTCACCAGCCAAGCCTCATCTCCAAGCTGAGCGAAGGTTCGACAATGCTGAGTTTCCCCAGCAGGCATATAAATTTGTGCCTTAGGTCTGGCCCCGCCCGAACTACCTCCGGCGACTAATGCGGCCAACACCTGTTGCGTATGCCCATCTAACTCACCGTGATTATCATCCATATAATCTGACATCGAAGAATCGAACAGCGTTTGTGCTTCTAAGCCTAACGTCGCTAAATCAATATCCGCGTGCGTGGTGGCTGAAAACTCAGACACAGGAGAAAAAGACAATGCTCCCATGCCTTTATCGCCGACAAAGGCTAACCTATCCATCGCCGTTAATTGATTAGGCAGTATGCCCTTTTGCCGGAAAATACGATCTTGTAACAGCATGCCCCAGCCATCGGGTAAACAATCTCCAAATACGCCATGTACACCTTGGTGCGGTGCTTTAGGAGCGACTTGAACTTGCGCGTTCGACTGCAAGGTAAAAGGTGATAAGTTGCCAAACTGCTGCAAATAGCTGTCTGCATACTGAAAAAAAGCGCCTTGCCGATTCTGCGCCAAGACCCCTACAGCAACCTGCTCACCTGAGCTTAAGGTGCGAGTCACGGCGAGTTTTTGAATGGGTTTAAAACTCATCTTTTAGCACCTCATCAATACTCGTGGGTATAGCAGCGCGTTCTTTGCTAGGTTGTGTGAGTTGATAGAGCCTCTCTAGCGAATCAAGGGTCTGCCATAGCAACAGCAATTGGCGAAATGAAATTTGCCCGGTCAGCTCAAATTTCTTAATGGTGGCCGCAGGTACACAGCTTCGCTCAGCAAGCGCCGCTCGTGACAGCTTTGCCTGCTTTCGTAACTCACGTAAATAAGCCGCATAGGCTTGGCTTACATCGGTATCATCAAGTAAGGTAAATTTCATCCGCACAGACCAAGTGGATACAGTTATATCCATTATAGTGAAATAAAACAAAAAGTGGATACTATTGTATCTATTTCTGGATGAAGTATTGAAAAAATCACTCGATAAAGCCCTTCAAAACTGCTATGTTTTAGCTCTAACAGCAGCATAAAAACGGCACTGTTTTTCCGTAGTTTTAGCCAAGAAGCACCACTAAGATTTAGTAAAAGCCATAGGCAAGTGGTGGGCAGTTTGGTGGGCAAATAGGCATTTTTGAACGGATTATTTTCGATAACTCATTGAGTTTATTAAGGTCTAGGCCAATGCTCAATGAGCAGATCCAGAATATTGAGTGATCACGGCAATCTCCGCTTAGAAATCCATATCTAAGCAACTCTTTGTCTTTCTACTAAGATGGTAATGGGAAGACAAGGAAGTGTGCCTATGAGTTTAACGTTTCACCCAAAACCCGGAACGGTTTTGATGTGTGATTTTAGTGTTGGTTTTACCGCACCAGAAATGGTGAAAATTAGACCCGTGGTAGTTATTTCGCCGAAGAGAAAGCGCTGCTCAGGGCTTTGTACCGTTGTTGCCATAAGTACTGTATCACCAAGCGCAGTCGAAAACTGGCACTATCAAATCCCAAAAACTTGCATGCCTAGTGCTCAGCGCTTTCAAATTAATGACTCATGGGTAAAGGGCGATATGATTTATCGTGTTAGTTTCAGCAGACTAAATCTCATCAAACTTGGGAAAGAACCCAATTCAGGAAAGCGACTGTACTTCAAACAAACCCTTGACCAACACCAAATGAAACAAATTTATAGCTGTGTGCTTCACGCCCTCAATCTAGGTCATTTACCCCAATATTTATGAGATATACGGGTTATTCAATATTGACTTACCCCTGTAATTGCTTAAAATTTAGCCGTTCCTGCGCTGCTCCGGCATCAGGCTTTTAAGACTATCATCAGTGGTAGCTAGCTATAGAATGAGTAATGACAAGCTTGCTATAGCTATGAATTCAGGCTCCGAGAGGGGCCTTTGTCGTATTTAAGCCCCTGCTTTTGCTGTTTCAATTCACTAATTCGACTTCAACGGCCGCACTCGTTCCTTAGCCCATTGCTCAAATTCCACCAGCAAAAGTGTGCCGTTTTTACCTTTGCCGGCACCGCCAAGGGTGCGGTACATAACCAGCCGCTTGTCATACCGCGGGTGGTTAGAAATATCCCTGACTTGCCGCGCAGCCCAACCGTAACCCGCTGCCGCATTGGTATAGATGCCACCCACTTCGATATTAAACAGCGGCCGGTTTTCTTCCCTCATTAATTCATCGGCTTTGTCGATAATGTATTTAATCTGTTCCGGCGCAATATCGAGCACCTCGTCCAAGGTCGCCATCGCCTTTTGCAAATGGCGCACTTGAATACCCGAAGTTTCCGGGCTGTACATGGTGTTGTCGTATTTCATTAAACTGGAGGGGTAGCGGCGCCAGTGAAATAAGTTATTAAAGAGCATGGCCCACGCAAAAATGATCAGACAGTTAATCAATGTTGGAAATAATAGATAACTAAAACCCAGCTCACGAACCGCATCGCCGCCCACTACAGCAATTAATGCCGTTGCTCCGCCCGGCGGATGAATACAGCGAAATACGTGCATCAGCAAAATTGACAGCCCCACTGCCGAGCCCGCCGCCAGATACATATTGGTGATGAATGTTGCGCAGCACACACCAACCAAAGCAGATAATAAATTTCCGGCGAGTAATGCCCAGGGTTGGGAGAGCGTACCGTGTGGCACGGCCAGCACTAATACAGCAGAAGCCCCCATTGATGGCAGGATCGCCACCGCCAATTCAAAATTCGTAAGCCAGTCGGTGACGAAGAAAACCAAGCTGATGCCGGTCAGCGCACCTAAACCAGAAACGACTTTCTCATCGAGAGAGGAGCGCGATTGAACGCCCCAAAATGCCCAGCGCTTCACGACTTTATTTCCAGCACCTGAGCGGCACTTTCTCCATCTAGTGTTTTATTACCTGCAGTGCAAACATCTGCCAGCGTCTTGCCTTTTAAGGTATCCATAAAGGCGCGACTGGCATCAAACAGCACGCCCTTAAGCTGGCAGCTCGACAGGATTTTACAGCGCGGTACCGTACAATTTACCGGCTGTAGGGTGGTTTCAAAGTTCTCAACAACATAGGCGAGGCTGATTGTCTCCGCCGGCACCGCTAGAGCAATCCCGCCACCGTTACCGCGCACAGCGCGCACCATACCCAGCTTGGTGAGTTTCATCACTACTTTGGCGATATGGTTTTTTGATATTCCGTAGAAATCACAAATCTCTTTGATATTCGCCAATTTACCCGCCGGCAGTTCTGCTAAATACAAAAGAGTACGAAAGGCGAAATCCGTTTGCTTGGTCAACTGCATGGTGTAGGTACATCTCCAGACACTGGGGGGCTTTACCCAGCTCAAATATGCAGATAGCATACATCTTTAAAGATGCAAATAAAATGCATCTTTGGGTAAATACAAAGACCGAGGGATATTCCGATGACAACACTCTACGAACGACTGGGCGGTGAAGCTGCTGTAGATAAAGCCGTTGATATTTTTTACGACAAAGTACTGGCCGATGATCGCATTTCTGGATTCTTCGAAAATCTCGATATGGTTGCCCAAGCCAATAAGCAGAAAAAATTTCTGACCATGGTGTTTGGTGGCCCCAATGATTACACCGGCAAAGACATGCGCAACGCCCACGCTCACCTTGCACTGGAAGAGGAGCACTACAACGCGGTTGTTGAAAATCTTGCGAATACCCTAGCCGAGCTGGGCGCCACCCCCGAAGATATCGGTGAAGTCGCCAAGATTGCCGACAGTGTAAAAGACGATATTTTGAATCGTTAAAGATGCGAAGGCGGAGGAAGGCGAAAATCCTTACTTCGCAGTCATAAAATCCGCAGGCATAAAAAAAGCCGGAGCAAGTTGCTCCGGCTTTGGGAATTTCGACATCCATTGTCGCATTCAATCCGTCGAACGCTCTAAGTCATCCTGACAAGACCTATTATCCAAATTCACGACGGGAAAAATATCGGACATTGCCACTAAGATTTGTGAGATATATCTCACAGCGGCAATGATTAAGCGTCTAAGTCAGGAATTAAATCGTCTTTCAGCCGTTCAATTGTGTCTTTCAGGCGCAATTTCTCTTTCTTTAGCTTTTGCACCAAGAGCTGGTTTTGCCAAGGGTTCTCGGCCATCGCTTTAATCTTTTCATCCAGAGCACGATGCTCCCGCTGTAATTGCAGGATTCGGGTACTTGGCGAGAGGCTATTTTCCATTTACTAAATACGGCTCGCATGGAGAGAACGCGGGTTGATATTTTTACCCTCTGCCACGCCCCTGAGCAAGCCCAATTAACTTGTATAAGCACAATTTTTAGTGATCTTTTTAGTCAGCGGCTTTTGACAATTCCGACATTGTTGCCTAGCCCCGTCACCGCAATACTCTTTTCACACTGTGGCTAAATCCCGGTCACAATAATAAGCGTGAGGCGAGTCAGCCCCACAATAATGGATTGCTATTCACGAGGCCCCAAACATGCACAGCGTTCTATGTGACAAGCTCGGCATTGAGTACCCTATTTTTGCCTTCACCCATTGCCGCGATGTTGTCGTTGCAGTTAGCAAAGCGGGAGGCATCGGTGTGCTTGGCGCCGTGGGCTTTACCCCAGAACAACTTAAAGAAGAATTGGATTGGATTGACGAGCACATCGGCGATCTGCCTTACGGTGTTGATATCGTTATTCCACAAAAATATGAAGGCATGGGCGATATGGACCCCGCCCAGCTCGAGAAAGAACTGTGGAAAATGGTTCCCGAAGAGCACATTGCTTTCGCCCAAAAATTATTGGCCGACCACGGCGTTCCCGAGTGGCCAGACGGCACTCACAGCATGGGCCTGCTGGGTTGGACTGAAGCAACCGCCACTCCCCTGCTAGAAGAGGCACTCCGTCGCCCCAAATGTAAGCTGATTGCTAACGCGTTGGGCACACCACCAGCAGACAAAGTCAAAATGATTCAAGACAGCGGTCGCTTAGTTGGCGCCCTGTGTGGTCGTGTAAAACAAGTTAAAGCCCATAAAGCCGCTGGCCTCGACTTTATCATCGCCCAAGGCGGCGAAGGTGGCGGCCATACCGGCGATGTTGGCTCTATCGTATTTTGGCCACAAGCGGTGGAAGCCGCCGAAGGTATTCCCGTGCTTGCCGCCGGCGGTGTCGGCAACGGCAAACAAATGCTGGCAGCAATGGCCATGGGCTGCGCCGGTATTTGGACTGGTTCACTATGGCTAACTGTGGAAGAAGCCCACGCTGAGCCAGCGCAAAAAGAATCTCTACTGAAAGCCTCAAGCGAAGATACCGTTCGCTCCCGCTCATGGACCGGCAAACCCTGCCGTATGCTGAAAAATGACTGGACCGAAGCGTGGGAAAACGCAGACAACCCAAAACCGCTGGGCATGCCACTGCAAGGGCTGGTCTCTGGTGACGGTATTCGTCGTACAGCAAAATACGCCGCCGTTGGCGAATGCCAAAAAGTGGCGTTCAACCCCGTTGGCCAGGTCGTCGGCCAAATCAACCACGTGGAATCTTCACGCGCGGTCATCACTCGCCTGATCACCGAATATGTAGATGCGCTGGAACATGTAAACAGCTTAATGCCCGAAGCTTAAGCTGTAGCCTTTAAAGCCAAAGGGCGGAATTACCGCCCTTTTTTATGCCTAGATGTTGAGTAAAACTTATTCTGCCAGTCCGCGCTGAGCCAAAACCCGCTCAACCGTATCCACAATAACCTGGGTCTGACGATCCACCTCAATATTCACCGGATCACCCAGTTTTAAATTTTCCAGATTAGTCATGCGCCGGGTCTCTGGAATCAAGCAAACACTAAATACCCCGCTCTCATCCACCGAGGCTACCGTCAAACTGCAGCCATGTAAGCCGATAAACCCTTTATGAAAAACATATTTCCGCAAGCGCTCTGGCAATTGAAAAAACAAACTCAGATTATTTTCTGACTCTTCTCGGCGCACCAAGGGCGCGGTGCCATCCACATGACCGGAAATAAGATGCCCGCCAATTTCTGCACCCTGCTTTGCCGAGCGCTCAACATTCAAGAGCCGACCCTCTGCAAGATTTCCCAGCGTGGTGAGGTTTAGCGTTTCCTGCATGGCATCAAAGCTCACGCCCTCTGCCTCGATAGCCGTCACCGTCATACACACCCCGTCTAAGCCCACGCTGGCGCCAATTTCCAGGCCATCCAGCAATGCCTCAGGCAAGGCCATGCGCAATTGCGAGAGGCCGGGCAGCTTTTTTAGCTTAACCAGTGGAAATGCACCTTGAACAATGCCGGTATACACACTCATTCCTCAACAAGGGTTTTCGTTTTAGAGGCCCGCCAAGCGTGGCAGTGCCTATTGAGACCTGCTAGCATTGTGGCTTTGTTTGTGCCCACCACGCTAGGAACAGGACTTTAGTAATGAAGCGCGTCATCTTCAACCAAAAAGGGGGTGTTGGCAAAACCAGCATCAGTTGTAACCTCGCCGCTATCAGCGCGTGGAAGGGCTACAAAACCCTGCTAATCGATCTCGACATCCAAGGTAATAGCAGTGAATACCTGATTGGCGAACAATTCCGCGATCTGGAAGACAACGCCGCTTCGTTCTTCAAGCACAAAATGTCCTTGTTCGGCAAAAAGCGCGACGCGGGCGATGTGGTGTATCGCACCGAATTCGACAATTTATTCCTGATGCCGTCAAACCCGGAGCTGGCCCTGATCGAACGCGAGCTGGAAACCCGGCACAAAATCTATCGCCTGCGCGACGGCCTGCAAGAGCTGCAAAAAGAATACGACCATATTTATATCGACACGCCGCCCGCACTGAACTTTTACAGCCGCTCAGCACTGATTGCCGCCGACAGTCTGGTCATTCCTTTTGACTGCGACAGCTTCTCGCAAGGCGCGCTACTGGGCCTGCTCGATACCGTTGACGAGCTGCGCGACGACCACAACCCCGACCTAGTACTGGAAGGCATTGTGGTTAACCAATTCCAGTCTCAGGCCAGCCTGCCCCAGCAATTGATTGAAAGCCTGCACGCCGACAATCTGCCTGTGTTTGAGCAATACCTGAACAGCTCGGTAAAAATGAAGGAATCTCGCAGCCGCCAGATCCCTCTGATTTACATGGCACCAACCCACAAGCTGACCCAGCAATTGGTCAGCCTGCACGACAGTTTAGACACTGCCGCTGCGGCTCGGCAGAGCGCTCGCTCCGCCTAAGACATCGCCTATTTGGCAGTACCCTGCGGGGTGCTGCCAAGACCAATGCCCACCAAGCCTTTTTTGCTCACGGTAACGTCGCCAAAACCAAAGTTCAGCACATTGGCGGTCAGACTCAACTCATATTCCAATTGATCCTGCGGCGCGTTCAATAAGCTGCGAATCAAACCCAACCCGCTGAGCAAATTCACCTGAACTGGCACGACTAGGTTGACCCGATCATTGGCCGGCAGCATCACCGCCTCATTAAAACTCCCGCCCGCCAACGAATTGCCCGCCAGTGCAATGTCATAACGAAAGCGCCCCAAATTGATATCAAAACCATTTGGGTTATCCAACTGTAAGCCCACTTTCAGGGTTTGTTGAAAACCATTATTCGCACCAACTTGTATATTGGTTACAGCTACTTCTGGCTTGGCAATGGGATTCACAGAGGCGCAAGCACTCAGTAGCAGCGCCGACAGCACAGCCACAAAAATTTTCACAGAATATTCCTTAAGGAGAGGCGGGCAGCACGCTACCCGCCAAAATGAAGGGACTTACTTAGTCGCCGTAGGCAGCAGTTCAATTTCTACCCGACGGTTTTGGGCACGGCCACTGGACGTGCTGTTATCCGCAATGGGGTTACGTGGACCCATGCCTTGGGTGCGAATCCGGCTTGAAGGAATGCCAGAGTTCATAAAGAACCGTGCCACGCTGCCAGCACGCTCTTCAGACAGACGCTGGTTAGTTTCAAAGCTGCCGGTAGAGTCGGTAAAGCCGTTGATTTGCATCAGGGTTTTATCGAATTCTTTAGTTACTAGCGCTACGCTATCCAGCACACTGGTAAAACCAGATTGAATCACTGAGCTGCCAGTATCAAAGGTGATATTGCCGGGCATAATCAATTTGATGGTATCGCCAACACGCTGCACACCAACACCGGTGCCTTCAAGACGGGCACGCAGTTTGGCTTCTTGACGATCCATGTAATAACCGTAGCCACCACCGGCTGCCGCACCCGCTGCTGCACCGATCCAAGCACCTTGTTCGCGGTGATCTTTATCAGAAACCGCCGCACCGAGGATGGCACCACCCAATGCACCCCAGCCCGCCCCCTTGGCGGTGTTGCTGGCTTTCTCTTCACCAGTGTAAGGATCAACGCTACAGGCTGTGGCAAAAACTGCCGCCATGGTCAGTGTTGCTAAACGGCCTTTTGTGAACGTGGACATGTTGTTCTCCTGTTGTTAATTATGTGCCGAGGTTGAGAATCACGGTATTAACTATACAACACCCTGACAAAAACCCCAGCGGTGCGCGTGACAAAATTGCGAACCGCCGCACCTGAGCGATAAGACGCGCTTTATCATTAAGAGGTTCCCCATCGACGGCAGAAACCTTCGGTAGTATTTACTGATTAAGTTTTCCAGATTCGCACAGAAATATTGCAGCTTTAATGCGCCTTTCCTAGAGGTTCTATTAAGGTCGCCACTCGCCGTTGGCATCCGCATCAAAATAAATCGGATTACTTAGCGCCAGCGGCGTCATATCGGGCACCAGCATTTGATAAATTTCGCTGGCTGGGCCGTCCACCTCAACCACCAACCACGCATCTCCGCCAACCACAACCTCAACAACTTTGTGGTCGCCGGGGCTAACCGGTAATTGGCGATAAAGCTGGCCGTTTACCCAAATATTCAGGCGTTCAACATTCACCCAAGGGGCCGCTTCCACCTGAATATCCAAAGTGCCGCGATCGCTCGCAAGGGTATCGCCCATGCCGAACTGATTTCCCTTGTCATCTCTCAGCGTGAGCTTCAGCAGCGGGCCCGTAGTTAAATAGCTGTGGCCCTGCTTCAAGCTGCGTACAAAAGCTTTTTCATCCACTGGCGGCTTTATTGAACCGGGAAGATAAACATAGTTTCGCGGCAATCCGACAATCAATTGCAAGCCGTGAGAATCGCTATTACCGGTCGCCACTCGCTTCACGCCTTGGTTTAACAGCGAGAACCAGTCATTGCGCACAAAGGGATAGCGATCAAATTCTGAGCCGTTCAACACTTCCAGCAGGTCGAAATCCAGATCGCGTGCGCCGGTGGTCGGATCAATTTCCAGCAGACTGCGATTTGCCTCGCTGTCTAAGGGCTGACGCGGATCGTAGGCACGCCCCAAGGAAAGATGCTCAAAAAAAGCAGAATCCGCATCTAAACCATCAACACTGCGCGGATGATTAAGCTGGAAAACACTTTCAGGGTCGCGCTCCTTCGCCGCCGCAATCACCTCACCCAAGCGCCGGTTTTCAATCGGCACAATCCCGCCAGCAAAGGCTTTTTCATCAGGCTCTACTGGAAAGACATTGCTGTGGCCGATAGTGAATGGTGCTTTAGGCCCACGCGACATCCCGGTCAACTCACTACCGGTAATAAGCTGAACCTGCTCCTCAAGCCCCATGTCGGTAACCGTCTGCCGCTGATCAATATAGCGATTGTGCTCACTGGCCACTAACACCTCGGCACCCTGCGCAACAAAGCTGCGCACCCGCTCCTTTATAGGCAAGGCTGAATCAAAGCTTGCTCCGGAGTGAACATGCAAATCGGTGCTGCGCCAGTTTTCGCTATACCAGTGACGCACGGGAGCAACAATGGGTAAGCGACTGGTTTTGCCACCCACCACGCTGAGCAGATATTCTTTAACCTTGTACTCGATGCCACGCGCCACCAATACCCGGTACTGCCCCGGTGGCAAGGACACTTGCTTGGCATCGCTCTCGATACCGGCAAGATCGATCCGGTTAGTGCGCTGCTGCCCTTTTTGTAATTCCCCCGCGATACTGAAACCCAATAAATCATCGCCAAACGCGGGATCAGGGGTGTCGTTCATGCCAAAGAAATACAAACTCATGGGGATACCGCGAGGCAATTCTAGGCGGCCGTTGCGGCGGAAAATCCAGCGCCCGGTATCGTTGCGCTCGTCGGAAACCGAGATATCTCGACTGATGCGCTGCCCCCAAGGGGCAACCGCGTCAACCCGCACCCGATTCATATTTCTCGGCAGGCGAATATAAAAACTGCCATCGGCATCGGGGCGAGCCTGAGTAACGGGACGACCATAAGGGTCCCAAACCGAAAAAGACACATTGGTATAGTTGCTATAGCCGCGCAGTATTGGCCCGCGATAAACCTGATCGGTAATCGCGGCGACATCGCTGCGCTTGCCAATCCGCAGCCGGAACTTGGCCAGCATTCGCTCGCCACGCTTCAGATCCATAAATTTGTTCTGCAGCATGGAGAAGGTATCGAGCTTAACGCTCTGAAACCACAGCGGGCGGGTTAGCCAGCCGTGCATACTGTAATCGGGAAACACTGCCAAAAACGTGGGCAGACTTTGGCGCGAACCATTTTTGCCCAGCAACTCCACCGACTCCAACTGCACCCCGTAGCTGGCCTCAGTATCAAATAGCGTGGTGCCGACCAGAATATTCCAGTCGGCGGGCATCAACCCCGCCAGCAGCGATGAGGTATTGCTGCGATCAATTTTAAGTTGCTGAAACCCCAACGAGGCGTCCGGCATATAGCTAGACAGGGTATAGGGCGTCATTGAGGTATTGGTGTGCAGAGTAAAGAAACCGCTAATCCTAACTGGATCACCCTCTTTTACTCGCTCAATCAGCACCTCCATTTCGAGATTACTGGCATCGCGCTCAAGACGATAAGTAACGGTTTGGCGCAAACCATTTGCCTCACCCACCGCAATAATCTCTGCGGTATCGCCCTCAAGCTTCGCAGAAATAGTGCGCACCGGAATCGCCGTTTCCTTGGCCAATCCGGTCAGAATATTGGAGTAAGTCCATTGATCATTGCGCAGATCACAATGACTGTAATCAACCAGATTTCCACCACCGCGCACAATGCCGGTATCGTGCTCGACATCGCTAATGGCAACACATAACTCGCCATTAGATAACCACCAATCACCGATACCAGCCACGCCATCCGGCCCGCCCCGCGCCAAATCACCGATATTTTCCTCGGTGATCTGCAGCGCCGTCAGGCTGCGCGCTTTTGGCGCTTGTGACATCGGTTGTTCGTTGGCAAAAGCGCCTAATCCGGGCAACTCACCAGGCGGCAAATCCAACATCGGCGGCAGGCCAATCGCCGGCTGCGACGCCTCATCTTCTTGCGCAAGCAAGCCAGAAGAACCCGACAAACACAGAATAATTGCGCTGTGAATCATTACCCGCCGGGGTAACAACAATCCTTTGCCGCGCAGAAATGATTTCATGAAAGCTCCGTTAGGCGGCCATCACAAACAGAGAAATACTGGCACCCAAACCAACAATAAAGCTCAGCGAACGCAGCATGTCGATATTGGCGATATAGAACACGGGGTAGAGAATCCGCGCTGCCACAAAAATCATTGCCGCCATATCGGCATTGCCCTGAGCCACACCAGCCGCATGAGCAACCAACACACCACTGGCAAAAATAGGCAGCGCTTCCCAAGCGTTTTGCTGGGCAGCAACGGCGCGAGCACCGGCTCCTTCCAGTTGCAGGTATTGAGCGCGGGGGTGTTTATTATCCACCTTGCCCAGCTGCTTCATACGGAAATAACCACAGGCCCACGCCGTCACGATCGGCAGCAGACAGGCAATCAACAAACACCAAAACGCAATAGTCATAATTTCCCCACTCTTTTATTAGTTTTCGAGCAGCGCACAGAATCTTTTTCGCGACGCTGATATTGTGTTTTCGTGGAAAAGTCCTTCTGCGTATTTCTGCCATGTCCTTGGCAACAGTTCCGCGAGCGAATCAATATACCTTGCTAAGCGTCTGATCGCATTGCATAAAATGCGTCTCAGCCATATATTCTAAAATCAGATTATTTTAGAGAGCATTATCGGCGGAATAAATATGAGATACACCCTTCGGCAACTGGAAGTCTTTCTCGCCGCTGCCCACACGGAAAACATCACCCGTGCGGCAGACACCCTCGCCATGTCTCAGTCCGCCGCCTCCAGCGCCCTCAAAGATCTGGAGCAACAATTCTCCATTCAATTATTTGATCGTATCGGTAAACGGCTACAGCTTAATGAACTCGGGCGTGCGCTGCGTCCCCGCGCCCAAGCGCTATTAGATCAGGCTGCGCAACTGGAGCAGGGCTTTCGTCAGAATAATCGCGTGGGCGATCTTAAAGTCGGTGCCACCCTCACCGTCGGCAATTATCTGGCAGTCGATATCATGACCGAATTCATGCAGCGCTATCCCGATTCTCGCGTTGATCTTACCGTGGCCAATACCGCCGCCATCGGCCAGCGAGTTCTTAACTTTGATCTGGACGTTGGTCTGATTGAGGGCGAGCTGCACCACCCTGATTTGGAAATTAATCGCTGGTGCGAAGATGAATTATTACTTTTTTGTCGCCCCGACCACCCCTTTGTCGCACTGGAAACCCTGAGCACCGAGCACTTGCTTGAAGCCCAATGGATTCTGCGCGAAAGCGGCTCTGGCACCCGCCAGGCTTTTGACCGCGCCATGCACGATCTACTGCCCAAATTGGATATTCGTTTAGAATTGCAGCACACCGAGGCAATTAAGCGCGCCGTAGAAAAAAGCCTCGGTATTGGCTGCCTATCTCGCATCGCCCTTGAAGCGGAGTTGGAAACCGGGCGAATTGTTGAACTGAAAGCCCCGGAGCGGGATTTCACCCGCTATTTTTATTCTATTTTGCACCGGCAAAAATACCGCAGCGAGGGCATCGCCCGCTGGCTGGAGCTATGCGAAAGCTTTGCCCAGCAGACGGAAACCTCTGATTAATTACCGCATTTACGATCTTAAAACCGCAATTTTAAGCGCCAGTAAAAATCGGCCCGCAGATTTTCCAAACGCTCGGCGTCACTCACATCGTCGGCAAGAGGCGCTGCGGCGATCAACTCACTACTTAAACCCCAATCACTTACCACGCCTAAACGAAGACCGGCATCGCTAGCGTTTTGACTGTCACTCAAATCCGGACGGGCATCTTCAAACCAAGCCGCGCCCCACTCGGCAAAGGCCGCCGTTGTAAACTGCAACGTCCCCCAATACCAATCGCGTTGCATCGCAATATTCAGCAGATAACCCGAATCGCCCAATAAGGCTCCCGGCAACCAGGCACTCAAACCATTCATGCCACCCAACACCCATTGCTGCTGTTGGGGAAGCTGCACATCGTTGGCAAATTGCCCGGTGAAAAGCGCGGTACTGCGCCACTGCTGTGGCCATTCCAATTTATAAGCGAGCTGGGGTGCAAGGGTGACGAAATCCGCCTGACGCCGGCCAATACCCACCCCGTCACTTGTGTCCGTGCCCAAGCTGCCCTCGTTATCACTCAAGCCGACATTCACCCCCAACTCCGCTCGCAGCGAAGCCCGTTGGCCAAAATGCTGCCCGCGCCACGCATAGCGAGTACCTAGACCCAATGTGGCGTAACGCTCTTCCAGCAATCGCTCTCCGGCCTCGGTTTCAATGCTTGAATCCACATATTCCAGTTGCTGAAATACGGTAATGCGCCGCGCCGGATTACTGCGCAGCACCTGCTCGCCCTGCAAAGCAACACGCCCAACTTCTGCATCCAGATCAAAAATATTCGTCGTCGCTGAAGTACAGGCAATTCCCAGCAATTCACACAGGAGGTTTGACTCAGCCGCTTGGGTGACGCCCAATTCCCGGCTATAGCTCAGGTAAGAGCCCGATATACCATACAAGCCAAAACGAGTTGCCCGCTGATAGCGCAAGTCCGCTTGGTGGTAATCATCACCCTGATTCGACTCACCCAAATCCGTCAACGCGGTTTGGTAGCTACCGGAAAATTCGCTGCCATCCGGAAGCCGCTGCACCACATTCGCTTCGGCAAAATACCGGCCCAGAAATCGGCTGCCGCGATTATCCAGCGACATTTGAAACTCGGTAGCCTGGTAATCCGCTGCCGGCCGCGAAACCAGCTCCATAATGACTTTGTCATCGTCGTGCTGCTCAAAGCTAACGGCATAATCCAAACCAGCACGATCAGCGCGCCAATCAGCTAAAACCCGCGCCCGGTCGAATTCCGCCATCTGCAAATCGGCATCGCCAACCAAACCTTGAAAATGCGCTGCAATCCCTTTTTCTCCGCGCACCCCAGACAAGGTGTTTTGCTTTACCAACACGGTCACGGTGTCGCCCACCCGGAAATAGCGCACGCCAACCAGCAAATGACCGGCGTTATAGTATTGGCGCGTCAGTTCGGTAATGGCCGCAGAGGGGCTAGTCGCCGCATCCAACAATGCTTGTACTTGCGCGGCCGAAAGTGCGGTATTGCCAATTACGCGCAAGGTCACACCAGCGATGGTCGCCTGCTGAACCCGGCTTTGATCGAGAAAAGCGCTGGCCTCGATTTGGCTTTGCGTAGCCAATTGAGGGGGCAGCACCGGAGGTAAATCGATGGCCATTTCGTTTCCTTAAGAGCTTTAAATTCAGAGAGGAAGGAATGTGCTTAAAACAAGCGTAGTGAACTTAGTCGGTAAGCATCCGCAAAGTTACCCGGCGCTCGGAAGCCTGCTCGCCCGCTGCGGCAACCAAAGTATCGCCATAGCCCTTCGCTGAAAGCCGTTGGGGAGGCACACCGCGACTGACCAGATAATCAATCACCGCATCGGCCCGCGCTTCCGAGAGCGCAATATTGTGGCGGGCATTACCGGTGGCATCGGCATAGCCATGAATCTCAAGCTTGCGGCTTGCTCTGGCCAACATCATTCCGGCAAGGCGATCCAATTGCGGATGATCGGCGGGCTGAATATCGCTGCGATCTAACTGAAAAAAGATGGCCGTTTCAAACAAGGCATCCGCCCCCGCCAACACGCAGCCATTCGCCATAACCTGCGATTGCGCCGGGGTGTAAGCACATTGATCTTCTCCGTCACAAACACCATCACGATCTTCATCCCGACAAGCCAGTTTTACCTGTGGGCTTCCCCCTTTGTACTCGGCCTCGGGCAGGCTGGGTGCCGAAAGCGCAGGCTGATCGCCACTGCCATTTACCGGATTTGCCGCTGCGCTTGGCGTAAAAAGTGCCGTGGCGGCAGGCTCATCCATGCTCAGTAAATCACCGAGTTGGGTATCGCTCATACCCAAGGCGCTGTCTTGTGGCAATAACAGATCGGCCAAGGGCTGGGTTTGCAAACCGCTATCCAAGGCCACGACTAAGGCGCGAACATCAAGATTGGTCGACTGCGCCAAGGGATCGAGCAAGGCCCACAAACCCAGGCGCTGACCTAATTGCTCCAACAAGCCACCCTCGGCCTGAACTGCCGGACTCAGCGTCAAACCGACAAAAACTACGCTGGCAATCCGATGCCATAAACGCTTTTTCAAAAACATGCCCGTCAATTTCCTATCAATGGCTTGCTGCACTTTGCTTAAACACCCTGCTTCAACACGCCAGCCTTGGCCAGCGCAAATTCCTCATCGCTCAAACTACCTGACCGGTGCATGGCCTCGAGCTTTTGCAACTTCTCTAAAATGGCATCCGCCGCATTCTCTGGCGCCGCTTGCTCGGCCACAACTTGTGACGTACTGGGCTGCGAGGTATTAGCCTGCGCCACATTTTCCGCGGGTTCAGCGGGCTTCACCAAGCCCAACCACTGCCCAATTTTGCGGAATACGCGAATAATTCCGCGCCACAATTTCGGCAACAGCCAGATCAACAGAATGATAAAAATAATAAAGGCAATCAAGAACAGCACCGGGTGATTCAGTGCCGCCCACAAACCGCCAAATACCGCCAAATCTTCCGTTATCGACGCCGTCCAATTGGTCACCGGTTCCGGCGAGGTATTGATCATCACCCGAGTGCTGGCCTTGGCCGCGTGAGTTACCCCGGTAACCGAGCCGCCGACCAAGGCCGCTGCCAGTTCCATTCCGGGGCCGACATCACCCACCGTGCTGGCCGCCAGCAAAGCCCCTGCGGGAATTCGCACAAAGGTGTGAATGGCATCCCAGCCGGTATCCACGCCGGGTATTTTGTCGGCAAAGAACTCCACCGCATACATCAGGCCCGCCGCCAAAATCACCATCGGCTCCTGCACAATCTGCAAATCTTCCGGCAGCACCACACTGCCCGTGGCCCCGCCCAAGCCCAACATAAGAATGGCCGCGTACAAATTCAGGCCACTGGCCCAAGCCACGCCCATCGTCAAAGACAAAGTGCTAATAAGTGTTTGATATTCTTCCACGATGGTCTCTCCCTCGGTGACCCAATGCGTCATGTATTTCGACAGCTTCAGTCACTACTTTTATCACTGATAACAGTAATCTGTGCATCTTATATAAGCAGCTAATGTAACGTATCCAGCGGGAGAATGGCATGTCAGACGATGATAGTTACCCACGCAACCCCGATTACGGGAAAGGCTGCTATCGCCGGCGAATTCTTCTAAGCGCGAGCGAGGGCCAAACCCGCGGCGACTTGGAAGACGATAACCACGGCTTTTGCGTCACAGTCCGTCACGATGGCCAATACATTACGGCTATAGAAGCAGAAACGCGTCGCACACCATTTACGACCTGCTCAGGAGCCGGCGATCCCTTACAAAAGCTGGTGGGTTTAAAGCTGACCGACAATAGCGCGGAGCTTATTCTACAAACTCAGCCCCAAGCCAACTGCACCCACTTATTCGACCTAAGCATACTGGCCATCTGCCAGACCGCCCGTTTTCTGAATACCGGCGAAAGCCAGCGCCAATACGATATCCGCCTTGAAGATCAGCAAGCTGAAGGCTCGGCCAACTGCGAAATTTTCCGGGATGGCCAACGGATTCACCACTGGCAAACCCGCGACTGGGTGATTCAATCACCTTCGGCGCTGGCCGGAAAAGTGCTGTTTAAAGGCTTTAAGGATTGGGCTTCACAAACCTTTAGCGGTGATGAGGCCGAAGCCGCCTTTGCTTTGCAAAAAGGCTATTTTGTCGGCAATGCCCGTCAGTACAATCTGAGATCACTGATTGGCGAAACCGCCGACTCCCACCGCGAGTATATGTACGGCGTGTGCTATACCTATACCTCACCGCAGATTGAAAAAGCGGTACGGATTACCGACTCGATCCGAGATTTCACCGACACGCCAGAGCAACTTTTACGGTTCTCTAACTGAGATGTACAGCGCTATAGCACAACAAAACCGCACTGCGGCGTCACACTACGCCGGTAGGCACAATTACGCATTACGCCCAAGCTGGGGATTACGTACAGTGGAACCATGGTCAAAGGACGAGATGTCCGCCAACCCCCTCCATAGTAGCACCCCCGCTTGGCACCCACCCCTGGGTGCTTTTTTTATGCCTAGCGCTTTTGTACCATGCCTATTACTCAGGAATTGGCATCTGATAACAAGACCCGGCGCGCCTTTCAACGCACAATGCCCCGCTTTTCCTGAAGTGGCGCCCAAAGCTCATTTCCGGCAACCGCCCCTTATGGTTTTATTGGAGAGACCTAATGAACAGCCACACTGACGCCAGCAAAACCACAATGGCAAAAATTCTGGAGCGCCAACGCCGCGCCCAAACTGTTGGCGGCGCCGTAAGCGCAGATATGCGCCAAGATCGTCTGCAACGCCTGATCGATCTGGTATTCGATAACCGCGATGCGCTGGTTGCCACTTTGTCAGAAGACTTCGGCCACCGCAGCAGCCATCAATCGCTGATGTCTGATATTTACGCCACCATCGAATGCCTCAAACACAGCAAAAAACACCTGCGCAGCTGGATGAAAGCGGAAAAACGCAAAGCCCCCGTACCGCTGAATGTGATGGGCGCCAAGGCGTGGATTGAATATCAACCCAAAGGCGTGGTGGGCATTATCGGCACCTGGAACTTCCCTATTAACACCGTACTTGGGCCACTGGCTGGGGTCTTTGCGGCGGGCAACCGGGCAATGATCAAATGCTCTGAAATCACGCCCAAAACTGCCGAATTGCTCGCTCGCCTGATTGCCAATAAATTTGCCGAAGAAGAGCTGACCGTGATTCTGGGCGGCCCCGAAGTGGGCGCCGAATTCTCTGCACTGCCCTTCGACCACATTATTTTTACCGGCGCCACCAGCATTGGCCGTCATATTTTACGCGCTGCCTCAGAAAATCTGGTTCCCGTTACACTGGAGCTGGGCGGTAAATCTCCCGTTGTAATTAGCGACAATTACGATTTGAACAGCGCCGCCGAACGCATTATTAACGGCAAAATTTTGAATGTGGGCCAAGTGTGCCTATCGCCGGATTACATCTTTGTACCCGAAGGCAAACTGGAAGCACTGGTGGAGGCGATTATGGCCCACCTCAACACCCTGTTCAGCGATCTGGTTGATAATCCCGACTATTCGTCTGTGGTCAACGAGCGCCACTACCAGCGCCTGCTGTCCTATTTGGAAGATGCCCGAAATAACAACGCCGACGTGCGTGAATTCAATCCAAACAACGAAGACTTCACCAAGCAGCAGGGCACCCACAAACTGCCCCTAACGCTGATCATTAACCCTGCCGATGAACTTAAAGTCTCTCAAGACGAACTGTTTGGCCCGCTGCTGTGCATTCGCAGTTACAAGCGCATCACCGACTGCATTGAATACATCAATGCCCGTCCACGCCCGCTAGCGCTGTACTACTTTGGCAACGATCAAGCCGAACAACGTCATGTGCTGGATCACACCGTCTCCGGCGCAGTGACCATTAACGATGTTATTTTCCACGTTAGCTGTGAAGACCTGCCCTTTGGCGGCATCGGCCCCAGCGGCATGGGCAACTACCACGGCGTTGACGGTTTCCGCACCTTTAGCCACGCCAAAGCGATTTACAAGCAGAGTAAAATCAATCTGCAAAAACTTGGCGGCATGCTGCCACCCTATGGTGAAAAGTGCGATAAGACCCTGAACACCATGATTAAAAAATAAAACACGGCTTCATTTTTAGAGCGAAGTATATTCCGCGCTGACGTTATCGCTTATTCTTAGCCCATGTAAAAAAACCTTGGGCATGTGTTTTGACAAAGCAAGCAACAGCCACCCCGCAGAGCAGTGCGGTGCTGGGATGGCGCGAGTGGCTTGAGCTTCCAGAACTGGGCATCAAGCAAATCAAAGCCAAGATTGATACTGGCGCCCGCAGCTCTTCGCTGCACGCCTACGACATCCAATGCGAAACCGTGGACGGCCAGAAGTGGGTGAACTTTAAAGTTCATCCACATCAGCACAATGACGGCGATCCGGTAAACTGCCGCGCACCGGTCAAAGATTACCGCCAAGTCACCGACTCCGGTGGTCATCGCAGTATGCGCTACGTGATTGAAACCACGATTTCGCTGGGTGGCGAATTGTTAACGGCTGAGATTACGCTGGCAGACCGCTCCGATATGCTGTTTCGAATGCTATTGGGGCGCACCGCCATGAACGGCCGCTATCTGGTCAATCCCGCCAGCTCCTATTGTCTAGGCAAGCCCACGGCAACAATGACAACAAGCTCTACCTAACAATAAGTGCTTTGGAGACAAGCATGAAAATCGCCATTCTGTCGCGCAACAGCCGCCTTTACTCCACCAAGCGACTGGTGGAAGCCTGCCAAAAACGCGGCCACGAAGTGCGCGTACTGGACACCCTTAAATGCTATATGGAGCTCAATACTTCTGAGCCCGCTGTTTGGTACAAAGGCGAAAAACTGGAAGGGTTTGACGCCGTGATTCCCCGCATTGGCGCCAGCATTACCATGTACGGCCTCGCCGTAATCCGTCAGTTTGAAATGATGGGCACCTACAGCCTGACCGAATCGGTGGCACTGGGTCGCTCACGCGACAAACTCCGCGCCCTGCAATTACTGTCGCGCAAAAAGCTCGGCATGCCTATTACCAGCTTCGCCCACGATGTACACAACACCAAAGAGCTGATCAAACTGGTTGGCGGTGCGCCGCTGGTGGTAAAACTGCTGGAAGGCACACAAGGTCGCGGCGTAGTACTGGCCGAAACCGCCAAGGCGGCAGAATCGGTTATCGACGCCTTTCGTGAACTTAAAGCCGATTTTTTGGTGCAAGAATTTATCAAAGAAGCCGGCGGCTCAGATGTTCGCTGCCTGGTCATTGGCAAGCGTGTCGTTGCCGCCATGCAGCGCAATGCCGCTAGCGGCGAATTCCGCTCTAATCTTCACCGGGGCGGCACTGCCGAACTCACTCGCCTCACTCCCGCCGAGCGCGCCACCGCCGTAAAAGCCGCACAAATTATGGGCTTAAACGTAGCCGGGGTGGATATTCTCCGCTCCTCTCGCGGGCCGCTGATTATGGAAGTGAATTCCTCGCCGGGCCTAGAAGGCATCGAAACCGCCAGCAAAAAAGATATTGCCGGTGAAATCGTGAAATTTATTGAAGAAAACGCCGCCCCCAATCGCAATCGTACCCGCGGCAAGGGCTAAGAGACTCGGAAAACAGCGTGACTGAAACACCCACTCCAAGCCGGCGACGCAAACCCAAACACAAACCGGTCAGCATCGCCGGACAAAATATTCTCCCCGCCAGCCGGACGCAAATAGAACTGCCGGTCGCCAAGCTCTACACCCATACCGAGCTGTCGATCACCATTAAAGCCGTTCGCGGCAAACAGGACGGCCCCACCCTGTTTGTTAGCGCCGCCATCCACGGCGATGAAATTAACGGCGTAGAAATTGTGCGCCGCCTGCTTGAGCACCGCTCTTTGCGCTCGCTGCGCGGCACACTGGTCGCCATTCCCGTCGTCAACGTTCACGGCTTTTTGAATACCGAGCGATATCTGCCCGATGGCCGCGACTTAAATCGCTCATTCCCCGGCTCACCCAAAGGCTCGCTGGCCGGTCGCATTGCCCACAGTTTTCTCAACGATGTGGTGCGACACTGCGACTACGGCATTGACCTGCATACCGGCGCGCGCCACCGCAGCAATCTGCCGCAAATACGCGCCGACTTGAAAGACCCAACCACCTTGGCTATGGCCGAATCTTTTGGCGCACCGGTGCTGCTGCACTCCCGCACCCGAGACGGCTCCCTGCGCGAAGTCGCCACCGATGAAAATATTCCGGTGCTGTTATACGAGGCAGGGGAAGCGTTGCGCTTTGACGAAGTGGCCATCCGCGCTGGCGTATCCGGCATTATTAATGTCATGCGCCATATTGGTATGCTACCCGCCTCGCGCCGTAAAAAACCCAACCGCAAACCCATGCTCACCAACCAATCCTTCTGGGTGCGAGCCGGCGTCAGCGGCGTATTGCGCGCCCTTATTCCGCTGGGCAGTCTGGTGAATAAAGACGATGTCATCGGTATTATCTCCGACCCCATGGATGACAAAAACACCGATACGCCAGTCATCGCCTCGGACTCCGGCATTGTTATCGGCCGTAGCTTTCTGCCGCTGGTCTACGAAGGTGACGCCTTATTCCATATCGCCAAATACCGTGGCGACACTGATGACGCCCAAAGCAATATCGACGAATTCCGGCAGGAATTTGAACCCGACCCCGACAAGAGCCATAGCTACGACCCACCAATAGCGGGCTGAAAAGAAAAAAGCCCTTTAGGGGTAAAGGGCAAGAGGGGTATACGGAGAGAGCCGTATAGTTGAAAAGGGCAGAGACCTGGGTGGTCGTATGTCTTTCACAGTTCTTACTTTAATCCTTGGCCTTCCCTTTATAAAATCGATTGACTCAATTACATTAATAGCCATTAGCTATTAATCCACCACGATTACAACGAATCATGATGATCAAACTCCGCGACCTGCAATATCTCGACGCCGTGGTCGAGCACCAACATTTTGGCCGAGCAGCAGAAGCCTGCTTTGTCAGCCAGCCCACCCTGAGCGGGCAAATTATGAAGCTCGAAGAGCAGCTTGGGCTGACCTTATTCGAACGCCATCGCAAGAAAGTCATGCTGACACCCGCCGGCACTGCTCTGATTGATCAGGCCCGTAAAGTATTGCGCGCAGCACAGGAATTTGAAGAAACCGCTCGCGCCCTGCTCGACCCACTCAGCGGTGATTTTCATCTCGGTTTAATTCCCACGGTTGGCCCTTATTTACTGCCGCACATCATGGGCCCTCTCACGGAAAAACTGCCCAATATTAATTTCTATCTGCATGAAGGCCAGACCCATCAACTGATGCAAATGTTGGATGAAGGCAAACTCGATGCGGTGATTCTGTCGTGGATGGATACCTTTAATAATGTCGAGCGCTATTCCCTGTTCAATGAACCATTGCTACTTGCCCTACCCAACTCTCACCCACTGAGTAAAAAGCAATCACCAACCCTCAAGGATCTGGATAAGCAGCTTATATTGACCCTTGAAGACGGCCATTGCCTGCGCGATGAAACCATGGATTATTGCTTTACCGCCGGTGCTGAAGAAGACCAACATTTCCGCGCCACCAGCTTGGAAACCCTGCGCTATATGGTGGGTAACCAACGCGGCATCACCCTGATGCCAGAGTTGGCCATGCGCGAAAGCGATGCCCAAAGCGGGCTGAGCTATCGCCGCTTTGCCAAGCCCGAGCCCACCCGTGAAATTTGTCTACTGGTGCGCCCCAACTATTCTCGGCTGGAAAGTGTTCGTGCCATGGTCGGCTGCATTCGAGAGGCCATTACCCCAAAGTTGGAAAGCGCCAAATAAGACCTAAAGCGCCAAGCAAAGCCGCGTAAAACGCCTTGAGGATTCCCTCAGCGGCTTCATGTGGATAGAATTCGCACTTTGAATTTTGTCCGGAGTCTCAAATGGGCCGCGCCTACCAAAACCGAAAAGTCGCCATGGCAAAAACTGCGGCGGCAAAAACCAAGGTCTACAGTAAATACGGCCGTGAAATCTATGTTGCTGCCAAAGCCGGCGGCGCCGACCCCGATGGCAACCTGACCCTGCGCAGCCTGCTTGATCGCGCCAAGAAAGATCAGGTGCCCAGCCACGTTATCGACAAAGCGCTGGAAAAAGCCCAAGGCGGCGCTGGTGAGGACTTTTCTCCAGCACGTTATGAAGGCTTTGGCCCCGGCAATGTGATGGTCATTGTCGACTGCCTAACCGATAACCCCAACCGGACGTTTGGCGATGTGCGCCTGTGCTTCACCAAAACCAAATGTAAAATCGGCACCCCCGGCGTAGTCGGCCATATGTTTGACCACGTTGCCATTTTGTCTTTCCCCGGCGAAGACGAAGAAGCGGCACTGGAAGCACTGATGATGGCTGACGTCGATGTGTCTGACATCGAATGCGAAGACGGCAAAATCACCGTATTTGCCCCGCACACCGATTTCTTTAAAGCCAAGCAAGCGCTGCTGGATCAATTCGGTGCAATCGAATTTGATACCGAAGAAATTCAGTTTGTGCCGCAAACCACGGTAGAAATTGGCCCCGATGATATGGCCATGTTCGACAAATTTATGGATATGCTGAACGACCTAGACGACGTTCAGAACGTATTCCACAACGCCGAATTACCTGACGACGAAGAATAAAACAGCGAACTACGCTGTCGGGGAGCACCAGCAAATTACGGCGCTCCCCCGATCCTGCCAGTGCACCACCATCTCCTCTGCACCAACATCCAAGCCCGGTTTAATCAGTTTTAAACGCAATTGCTGCCGCGTAATATCAATTGACTGCAGCGTCAAATCAGAGAACTCCAGCCCAAGCCGTAACTTGGGGTACAGCGCTTTATAAAGACTTTCCTTAGCCGAAAAAGCCAATGTGAATGCTGTGCTTTTATCCGCAACACCGGAATCGACAATCAACCTTGATATCAACTTCTGCTCGGCTGGCGACAACACCATATTCCAAAGTGCGGCGACGGTGTTTTCATCGGCCTTATGTTCGATATCAATCCCGAATAATGCACTGGATGTCATGGCCGCCGCCACCGCCCAATCCCGGCTATGACTGATCGAGCCCACCACCAAACCACTCGCTAATTCCGGCCACTGGGGCAAGCCATCCGCCGCCATCGGCGGACACATGCTGCCCGCTCCTAAATCGCTCAAAGCTCGTCGCGCGGCAAATCTGCCCGCTAAAAATTCCGCCCAACGCGACGGAACCGCCGTTCGCAGCGCTTCTGGAAAGTCACATTGATACAGACAAAAATGATGAGGGCGAAAATCCGCTACAGAAAAACGACACAGCCATGCCGCCCCATCAAAACCCTGAAGTTTCAGCGCGTGGGATGCAATAAGGAAGTGATCCTCACGGGGGAATTCAAGAACCGAGGACATCAGCCAACACAGCGCTGCAGTTCGCCATCTATTACTCGAAGGCTTTCTTCTGCCGCAACAGCGTCGAGTAAACCCGCCTCGGTCATACATCGAATCGCTTCAGCAACGCCGTTTTCCCGGCGCATTTTTTCACCTAACTCGGCGGCCTTACCTTGCATGATTTCGCTATGGGCAAGATTGACCGCTGCCGCAAACTGCTCGGCGGTAAAGGTTTTGCGATCCAACGCCGTAGGTGCCGCCCCCGCCTGTAATAGCGTCCACGCCCAAAATGGCTGATCACCAAAGAAAGGAATAATTACCGAGGGAATACCCGCTCGCGCAGCCGCCGCCGTGGTGCCCGCCCCGCCGTGGTGTACCGCCAAGGCCACTTTCGGAAACAGCCAATCGTGAGGAGCAGCATCCAGCACATAGCAATTTTTATTGGCAGAAATCTCGAGGCCGCCCCAGCCCGAGGCGATAATTGCACGGCGACCACTGGCTAAAATCCCCGCCAGAATTCGCTCACTAAAGGTGCTTTTATCTTCCGCCACCATACTGCCAAAACCGATATAGATCGGTTTTTCACCGGCAGCTAAAAACGCCTCTAACGATTCCGGCGGCGTCCAACTTGCGGCTTGCTCTAAATAGAAATTACCTACCACTTTAATATTCTGTGGCCAGTGCGGCGAAGGTGCTAATAAACTCGGGCTGTACGCCAATAAGCGATAGCGATCCCGACTTTCTTGCCGGTAATACGGCCCATACCAGGGGTAGGGTTTTAATTTTAAATCACGACGCAGCTGGGCATAGGCGGCCCCCAACATTTGCCACGTCAGCACGCGGGCAAACTGATAAAGACCAAGATTAACGGCCCCCGGTAATTTCTTGCGCCCCGGTTTTAACACCATTGGCGGAATATCCGGGCAAGGAGTCACCGGCTGCAACTGGGTTTCTACGCACTTTGCTCCCACCAGCTCCGCCATTGTCGAGGCCAGTAATGCGACCATGCCGTTGCCGATAATCAGCTCAGCACCCGCGACCGCACTTTGCGCTTGAGTAGACCAGTCAGATGCCATATTGCGCAGGTGTTTACGCACCGTGGGCACCAGCGCGATTGGATTTAAGCCCTTTTGAATGGCCCGAGGATCACTGGCCATCACCTCTAAAAAATCAGCACTTAGCGGGGCATATTCCAAGTCATTTTCCTGAATCAGCGCGGCGCAGCTTGCACCACTGGCAATAACGACCCGATGGCCAAGTTGCTGTAACGCCACGCCCAAGGCCACAAAGGGACGAACATCCCCCTGCGTGCCTATCGAGAAAATAACTATGCGCATGTAAGCACTTTTTCGACTTTCTCAAACCACAGCATTCGGTCAGCACGCTGCAAGGCCGCGTTCACCACCGGGCCAATTTGCGCCAGCGCGTCCGGCTCCAACATTTGCTGGTGCGCGCAGTCCACATCCACCAACTCTACCGCGCGGGCATGACGACACCAGACCGCTGGACTGTGATGCAGCACATCCGCCATATCCACCTCGCTGCTAGCTGCCGCTCTGAAAAACAAAAGATCAGCGTCTACCACGCCCGGCACAAATCCACCCAGCAGACGCAGGTTATTTTCAATCACGCGGCTTACGGTATCGATGATCGATACACCGGCGGGCAATGCACTTTGCATCTCATCAACAATGGGCAGATCGTGAATGCGATATTCGCGACAGAGATAATCAGACAGACCCGACATATCTTCCGGCAAGGCCTGAGCCTCACTGACATTCAGCCCTAAAAAGGCCAAGGTTGAGCGCACGGTCTGCGGCGACAACGCCGCCTCATTTTGCCAAGCCAGTTGATGCGGGTAGGCATCCATCATGCCGAGGAAAGCGACTTTCTCTCCCAACTCCTCCAACTGACGCGCCAACTCATGGGCGACAACACCGCCCATAGACCAGCCCAATAATTGATAGGGCCCTTGGGGTTGCTGCTCGCGAATCTGGGCAAGATAATCCGCCGCCATTTCCTCAATACTGCCCGGTAATTCGGCATCGCCTTTTAAACCCGCCGCCTGCAAAGCGTAGAGTGGGCGACCATCGGCAAGATGCCCGGCCAAACCCGCAAAGCCCCACGACAGACCCAATACCGGATGAATACAGAACAAGGGCGACTGGCCGGCATCGCCGCGACGCAATGCCAGCATATTGTCGAAGGGCTCAGCGCCCAGACTTTTCTCAAGATTGGCAGCCAATTCGGCAATGGTATTTGCTTCAAACAGGGCCAGTAGCGGCACTTCTTGCTCAAGGGCATTGCGTAATTTGCTAACCAATAACGCCGCTTTAATTGAATCGCCACCCAGATCAAAAAAGCTTTCGTGTATCCCGATACGATCCCGCTCCAGCACGTCTTGCCAGAGTGAAACTAACAGCGTTTCCAGCTCCGTTGTTGGCGCAACATACGCTTGCTGACTACACCACTGCGGCAGCGGCAAGGCTTTACGGTCGAGCTTGCCATTTACATTGGTGGGAAATTCCGCCAGCGCCAATACCTTCACCGGCACCATATATTCCGGCAGTACCAACTTCAGCTCGCGGATAATGCGCTGCGCATCCGCTTCAGAAAAAATATTGTCCTGAGTGAATGAATCCGGCTTTACGTAAGCAACCAATTGCGTGGCGCCAGCAGGATCAGTGCAGGCAATCACCGCACTGGAACTCACGCCGTCTAGTTGATCAATCAAGGCCTCGATTTCGCCGACTTCAACCCGGAAGCCGCGAATCTTGATTTGAAAATCATTGCGGCCAAGGTATTCCAGCGCGCCATCTTCGCGCCAACGCACCAAATCGCCAGTGCGATAAATGCGTCCCTCCGCAAAAGGGTTTGGCATAAAGCGCTCGGCGGTTAATTCCGGACGATGCAGATAACCCTGCGCCACGCCCTCGCCGCCGATATACAGCTCGCCTATTTCGCCACAGGGCACCGGAGACAAATGCGCGTCCAGTACATATAACTGGGTATTCCAAATGGGGCGGCCAATTGGCGGTGCTGCCATCTCCCTTTCATCAATGCACATCGCGGTAGACCACACCGTGGTTTCAGTGGGGCCATATAAATTGATCGGCGCGGGGCCCAAGTCACATAATTTTTTCGCCAGTGCTGGCGGCAAAGCCTCACCGCCCACCAAGGCCTGAACACCCTGCAAGCCTTCATCACCTTCGGCCAACATCAACTGCCAGTGGCTCGGCGTAGCCTGCACAATATCCACCTGATGCTCGGCAATAAACGCGTTCAAACTGCGAGGATCTTTCACCGTGGCACGATCGGCAATCACTGTTGCCGCGCCACAAATCAGCGGCAAATAAAGTTCAAGCGTGGCGATATCAAATGCCACCGTGGTCAGCGCTAAAAAGCGATTATCAGCCGAAGGCTGAAGCGTCTGTTGCATCGCCAGCATAAAATTGAGCAAATTGCGCTGACTAATTACCACGCCTTTTGGCCGCCCGGTTGAGCCGGAAGTGTAAATAACATACACCGGACTCTCCGCCCGAATCGGCGCAAAAATGATGTCACTCAGCGGGGCATCGCTGGCCATTTCAGCTAGGGCAGCAAACTGATATACGCGAGTATTGTCGTCGACAGGAATAGCTAAACCAGCCTCGCCGCAAATCATCAGCGCGGGTCGGGCCTCTTCACATATCGCCGCCAATCTCTGCACCGGCGCATCGGGATCAAGCGGCAAATACGCCGCGCCACTGCGCTGCACGGCTAACAAACTCACCAACATATCTACATTTCGAGGCATGGCTACCGCCACCACATCCCCAGACCGGACACCCTGCTGATAAAGCACCGAGGCCAAGCGACAAGCTCGCTGATGCAACTCGCCATAGCTGAGATAGCATTGACCATCGCTGACTGCCAAGGCCTCTGGGGCACTCAGTGCCTGTTGTTCAAAAAGCTCAATAACTGAAGTTTCTGGCAGTGCCTGCTCGGTGTTATTCCAATCCTTAAGCAGGCGCTGGCGCTCACCATTATTGAGGATATCCAGCTCTGCCAATGTTGTTTGCGGACGCGCAATAAAGCTGTTGATCAGCCGCTCGAGTCGCTGCAAATGGGTATCGAGCTGAGCTTGGGTATACAAACCGGGGTTGGCATCCAAATCCACTCGCAAGGGTTGTTGAGCACCTCGGTCGTAGACAAAAACGGTGAGGTCTTCTACCGAACCATTGCTGAGATTGTGGCTGCGCGTGCCGGCCTCACCAAAACGTAAATCGTAATCGAAGGGCTCAATATTCACCCCAACCCAGGAAATTTGCTGGCCTTTGCCGAGCAGATTTAAATCCTTGCGCAGTGCTTCGTAACGGTACTGCTGATGGCGCAAACTCTTGCGCACGGTTTCGCCAACCTGCTTCAGCAAATCCGCCAGCGCTAACTCGCCCGACATTGCCAAACGAATCGCCACGGCATTGGCCATCATGCAAGGTGTGTTGCGCTGCTGCCGATTCACCCTTGCGGTAACCGGCATACCAAACACCAAGTCTTCTGCACCGCTAATGCGATAAATATAACTGGCCAAAAGTGCAATCATCACTTGCGGCAAAGTGCTGCCCGTGGTTTCCGCCAATCCGCGAAGTGCATTGGAGCTTTCCAACGACAGCGCCAATGAACTGCGCATTAATCCACCACAGCGCTCACCGCCTTTTGATAGCGACAAGGGCTCGGGCAGCTTCGCCAAGGTCTGCACCCAATAGTCTCGATCACGTTCAAAACGTTTCGACTCTCGATAGCTCTGCTCTTCACGTTGCTGGTGTTCAAGGTCGTGGAAATAGGCTTCGGAAAGAGGCTCTTGATGGAGATAGGCATTGTAAATTTCGCCTAAACGACGGGTGAGCACCCCGCCACTAAAGCCATCCAGATTAATGTGGTGGCAGCGCTGATAAAAATAATAGTGCCGCTCAGAAAGCTTAATCAGCGCACCGAGCCACAATGCCTCGGTGGCAATATTCAAGGTGCGGGTGTAATCGGCGCGCATCCAATCCGCAGCGGCCTTGTGAGGATTGGACTCTCCACTGAAATCGACAAAGGGCAACTCGCCTGGGTAGCGGCTTAAAATATGCTGGCACGCATTTTCGCCTTCATCGACAACCTGAACCCGGCAGGTTTCTGCTTCTTGCGTGAGAGTGTGCAGAGACCGCATGAAAACCGCGACATCGACCTCGCCCAAAATCTCGCAGTATTCCGCCAGATTAAATAGGGTTCCCACAGGGGCGAGTTTTTCTCCCATCCACATCCCGCGCTGAGATTGGGCTAGGGGGATCTTTTTAACAAGCTCAATCGGTAAAGTGCTCTGCCCAGACTCAGACTCAGCCCCGGAGAAGCCGGGCATAGAGAAATGCCCTGCATTGCGCTCGGGGTTGAGGAAAAGGCTGACTTTAGCCATTGCCCGACGCATTGCCGCCGGCCCGGTTTGTTTCGCGTCCATGATCACAATCTCTTACGGATTTCTTTTGCAGGAGCGCCGCCAGAATCACACACGTGATTTCACCGCGACAAGCTTCCCCCTATGCAACGCACCCACAGCATCAGACAGGCTGCCTTAAAAGTGTCGTAGCAAAAGTTTAAATGTGTAATAGCCGAGAAAGGACTACGTAATTTCCCCTACAAACCGGTTCCATGTTTTTGGCTAAACACTCAATCCCTATGGCACATACTATGCCGCAGATAATGATAAACATGTGAAATAGTGGAAATTAAATTTACTAAAATGAGATAAATGACCGATTTTTATACACTTTATTCACTATAGAACACCACTGTGCATTAGCACCAAGATCAATGTGTGTCATAGCGACAGCAAATAAAAATCGTTTACAAACACAAACCAACAAATAGCAATTCACCCCGCGCAGAATGCATCAGGGTGAATCACAAATATCAGCAATGTGTAATAGAGACTTAGATCGCCTCGGCGATCAATTTTTCAAGGTGGGCTTGGTAACCGTCGAGCGCGGCATTTTTCTGCTTGCGCTGTCGCACCGCAATACCTTCAGCGGGAAGTGCCAATGGTAAATCGAGAAACGCCGCCAACTGCCGCATCACCTGTTCTGGATCGGAGCTGAGCGAGAGATAATCAACCTCCATCGCACAATCCTCAGCAAGACTTGCCAACTCACGGCGGTAATTTACCACCTGTGAAACAACCTGCTTGGTCATCATTGGCCGAAACATACGGCCAATCATTTTTTCTCCCAGCAACTGCCGCACTTTACGCATCAGCCACCAGAAGCCATAACCTAAGCGGTAACCTTTGCGTGAACCGCCCCGGCTTAACAGCAATTCTAAATAGTGCTGCGGCCCATCAAGGTAAGTGAGCAGGGCATTCATCATGCTATTAAGCACATCAATTGGCTCGCGGGTGATGTAAACAAAACGCGCATTGGGAAAATGCTGCAAAATAAATGCGGCATTGCCGGTATCCCAAGGGTTTTTTAGCAACACCGCCTCACTGCCGGGCTGCACCGTCATCAGTTTTTGGCAAAGCTGTTTGAATAAGTCCGCATTGTGCTCATTGAGTCGAAACTTGCCGCTGTGCTGCCGCAATAGAAAGCCGTATTCCTCAACCTCATCGGCATTCACCGGCACCGTATCCAGCTTGCGATCAACAATACCAAGGGACTGAAAGCAGGCATTCAGTCGCGCTTTATCACGCGCTTCTACGTCGTTGCGGAAGTTTTTCAACAAGCGATCGAAATAAAATAAATGGTACAAACTCAACTGAGCCAGCGGAAAACAGCGCGCCACACAGTCGTAAAGAAACGTCGTACCCGAGCGATGCAAACCCATAATAAATACCGGCCGAACCGGCTGTGCCGACAACTCCGCGAGATAGGGCTGATCTTCTACTGTTTTTGGAAAACCGGGATCGGGATTTAATTTCATCTAGCTATCCGTTATTCATATTTCTTGCGATGCGCAGCATTCTTGGGACAAGTCCCAGCCACATCAAGTTCAAAGCGCATTTTTGCCGCTTTCTGTGACAAACTGAACGCACTGACAAATACCGCCGGCGGCCAAGCTTGCAAACGCAAGCACAATTCTTTTCTGGGAGCCTCTGATTAATGTAACGAGTGCAGCAAGATCGGTTGTCGCCGGAACGCAGAAAGCGGAGTTTATATGCTAATAAATGAGCATTTCGAGTACCGCCGGCAGCCAAGCTTGCAAACGCAGTAATTAATCAGAGGCTCCCCACAAGCATAAAAGTTTCATATTCGGAGGTTATACTGCTTAATTGGCCTCTTTACACTTAACCGTTTTCGATCATGCAGCACATTAAAGGCTTACTGCCCAATGCCGTTTCTGAAAACCTCCGCTTTCTTTGCGTTGAGGTAGACAGTCAGCTTGGCAGCTTGCAGCAGCTATTCAAAAGTGCAGACAAGGATCTTGCGCCTTCGCTGATTAACCGCAGTGGTTACGTTTTTAATCTGCAAAGTCGCATTCACAACAGCGCCCTTAGCGCGCTGTCGAGCAGTAAAGCGGAAGGGCCCAAACTGGAAGTTTTGCGCTGCGTCCAGATTATTGCTTCACAATTGGAGCGTATTAGTGAACTGGCCCGTGAGTGCGCGAGACAGTGGGGCAAACTCGAACTATCCGGTAATTTAAGAGAAAACCGTTTTCTTAATATGCTTGATGATGTGCGTCACTGCATCGATCTTATCGAACCCGCGCTCGAAGAAAAGAATAGCGACTCTGCATTGGATATCAGTCGATTGTGTGACGAGCTAAAAAAAGACTACGACAAGCTACACCACAATTACATTGAAAGCCTCAAACAAAGCGACCATATAGAAGACTTAACCAACGCCCTGTTTATTGCCCGCAACATTCTACAAATGGCCGAAGTCTTGGAGGATATCAGCGAGTCTATTTTATCCAGCAAATTGGGGCAGAATCTTAGCTTCTCGCAATACCCTAACCTCAGAGACTCGGCGCGGCGTTTAGGCAGCGGCAAAGCTCGTGATTCCATCCAGCTGGAACCCATTGCCGAAACCCGCTCTGGCAGTGCTATTGCCGGAGTCAGCCAAGGAGAAGGCAAGGGCTATATGGCCATTTTCAAAGAGGGCCAAAAAAGCAAAGTTAAAGAAGAGCGACTTGGCGTTGAAAGCTGGCACGATATTTACCCCGGCTTAGCTCCCAAAATTTTGTCTTACCAAAAACGCGGCAAATCCGCCGCGCTGCTGATCGAGCATTTACCCGGCCTTACCTTTGAACAAATCCTGCTACACGAGTCTCCTGACTTACTTGACGAAGCACTAAAACAACTGAGCAGAACCTTAAAATCGGTGTGGCAACAAACCCGTCAAGAAAAAACATCTAATGCAGGATTTATGCGACAACTGCAAAAGCGGCGCAACGAAATTTACGCCATTCACCCGGAATTTCAGCACGGCAAAAGCGCAATTTGCGGCCACGCGATTACCGCCTTTGACACACTGATTGAAGAAATCGCCCAGCTTGAAACAGCGCTGCCCGCGCCGTTCTCGGTTTATATTCACGGCGATTTTAATGTCGACAATATTATTTACGACCCCCTCGAAAAGCGGGTCAATTTTATCGACCTACATCGCTCCCGCTATATGGATTATGTGCAGGATGTCTCGGTGTTTATGGTTTCTAACTACCGCCTGCAAATTCTCGATGCCCCGCTGCGGCGACGCATTTTGAAACTGGCGATGGATTTTTATAAGCAGTCAAAACGTTATGCCGTCAAAAATGGAGACGACAGTTTTGACCTGCGATTGGCGCTGGGTCTGGCGCGCTCATTTGCAACCTCTACCCGCTTTATTCTCGACAAGTCTCTCGCCCGCAGCATGTTTCACCGGGCGCGCTATTTAATGGAACTGGCACGGACCGCCGACCTTAAAAAGCCCAGCGACTTCCAGCTACCGATTAAGGAGATTTTCGTTGGCTAAGCCCAAAATTGGCATTATCGGCCTGCCCGGAAAATGGTCCACTGAAACCCTTGCCGACGCGATTGAACAACGCACAGGCTTTCGCCTGATTATTGATATGGCCAAGGTCAAACTGGATATTGCCTCTGGCAAATTATTGTTTGGGCAGCACGACCTATGTGCGCTGGATGGCCTGATCATCAAAAAAATCAGCAGCAAATACAGCCCCGGCTGTCTTGATAGACTCGAACTACTGCGCATTGCCGAAAAAGCTGGCGTGCGTATTTTTAGCCGCGCCGAAAATGTGCTGCGTCTCATAGACCGTCTGAGTTGTACTGTCACATTAGCTAATGCCGGCATCCCCATGCCAGATACCATTGTTACCGAGAGCCCGGAAGCTGCGCTTGATGCGGTGCAACAATACGGCAGCGCCGTTTTCAAACCGCTGTTTTCCACCAAGGCGCGGGGCATGTGTATTCTCGACGCCAGCTTAAAAAGCGGCGAGTTACGCAACGCCATTGCCGAGTTTCAACAAGACAACCCAATGATGTATATCCAGCGCAAACTGGCGCTACCCGGACAAGATATGGGGCTGGTGTTTCTCGGCGGCGAATATATGGGTAGCTATGCTCGCGTTCCCAAAGGCGATAGCTGGAATACCACCATTCACAGCGGCGGCCACTACGCCGCCTGCTCACCCCCGCAATCCACTATCGACATGGCTCATCGTGCGCAAGCGGCGTTTGGTTTGGACTTCACCACGGTTGATGTTGCCGATACCGACAACGGCCCAATTGTTTTTGAAGTTTCCGCTTTCGGCGGCTTCCGGGGCGCAAAAGAAGGTGCCAATTTCGACGCCGCCAGCGCCTATGCGGATTACGCCTTAAGAGAACTGCAATCATGAATACGGCACCAAGCACCGCAGCGGTCGCAGAGCAGCTACTACAAGGTCACACTCTGCTAGAACAAGACCTGCTGTTATCAATAGATGGCTACGGCTTGCGCGTTCGCAGCAATAGCTCCGCATTATTGGAAAAGTTGGCAAACTATTTTCAGCATATTGTCGGCCAGCCAGAACAAATTCATACCGAAGTTATCGCCATTGAATGCGATGCACCGCAACTCGATATCGACTTTACCGACTGGAGCCGCGAGCCGGGCAAAAAAGGCCGCAAAGATAGCTTTGTTGAATTGCGTCAGGGCCGCCTACTGCGCAAAGTCAGAACCGGCATGGTGTTTTTGCAGCAAACCCGACGCGTTATTGCCATCGGCCCCTGCCTGCTCAATGACAACCAAGTCATCAACTTTATCAATGCCCAATATATGAACTGGCTGCAACAGCGCGATTGGATAATCTGCCATGCCGCTGGCCTTTGCCGAGGTGATCGCGGCTTAGCCATTGCCGGATTTTCCGGCGGCGGAAAATCCACCCTAATGCTGAAAATGATGGAAGATCAGGGCCTGCAGTTTTCCAGCAATGACCGGCTGTTTATCAAGCGCGATGAAGAAGGCGAGGTTCAATTTGCTGGCATACCAAAAATGCCACGTATTAACCCTGGCACTATTGTGAACAACCCGCGCTTGCAAGAACTCATTCCTGAAGCACGGCGCCGCGAATTACTGGCCATGCCGACAGAAACACTCTGGGAGCTGGAAGAAAAGTACGATGCCATGATCGATCAGCTCTACGGCAAGGAGCGGATTCGCCATCGGGCCAATCTTTCAGCACTGCTTATTCTCAACTGGAAATGGGATAGCGCAAACCCGTTTCAGCTTAATCAGGTAAATCTGAGCGAGCGCCCCGAACTGCTCAAAGCCATTATCAAATCACCGGGGCCGTTCTACCAAAATGCCTCCGGGCGTTTTCTGGAAGATCGCGAACCACTCGCCGACCACGCCTATTTAAATGCCTTGGCCGACATCCCCGTTTATGAGGCCAGCGGCAAAGTCGACTTTGAAACCTTAGGCGCCGCCTTTGACCAGCTTACTGGCTCAGGTAACCACTAATGCCACGCCTGATCGCCGCTCTAATCCGCCACGGTGACTACCACCAATTAGCTGATACACCCAGCGCTCACCAACCTTTTCCACTTAATGAAAAAGGCTTGGCGCAAGCACAAAGCGGCGGCCAAAGAATTAAAAACCTAGTCGACGAACTAGGGCTAACTCTCCACCCAGAAATCGACACATCGCTGCTACAACGCGCCTGGCAAACCGCCGAACAAATTCAACAGGTACTCGATCCCGGCCAACAAGACACTCAACTTTGCGGCTTCGCCGAATTAGCCGAGCGCAGTGTTGGCAGCGCCGCGAATTTAAGCACCCATGCCATCGCCGCCATTATCGACCAAGATCCGCGCTACCCCAGCCTGCCAAAAGACTGGAAATCGAATAGCCACTTCCGCCTGCCGTTTATCGGCGCAGAATCATTGATGGAATCCGGACAGCGCGTGGCGACACATTTACAAACACGCATGGCTGAACTAGAAACCCAGATCAGCACCGATACCGTCAAACTGTTTATTGGTCACGGCGCCGCCTTCCGTCACGCCGCGCATATTTTGGGCGCACTGGCGTTTGAGGATATTGCCAAATTGAGCATGTACCACGCCGAACCGGTATTGCTGGAATACTCCCGAAATGGCGATTGGCAACACATTGGCGGCAAATGGAAAATCCGCGACAAACACAGCGCTTACAAGGACTGAGACCGATATGGCTTCTGAATTTTGTCCAATACGCTGGAATGCAAAAGGCTTCCCTGCCGAGGGAGAATACTGGCAACTCGGCAAACACGGCTCAATGGGCAAAGATCGAAGCAACCACCACGCGCTAGCCGAAGTATTAAGCAAGGCCATCGGCCACCAACCGTGGAGCTGGCCTAAGAAACCCATCCTGTTTATCTCTGATCCCCACGCCGACGCCGATGCCTTTGTTGGCTCCTTACACGCCTCCGGTGGAATTAAAAAAACCGGCCTAAACTTGCTGGATTTCAAACTGAGCAAAGCCGGCAAAGATGCCACCTTTATTATTGGCGGCGACTGCCTCGATAAAGGCCCCAGCAATCTCGACTTACTCCGCAGTATTCGCGCCTTAAAAGACATAGGCGCCAACATCAAACTACTCGCCGGCAATCACGATGTACGGTTATTGGTTGGCTTACGCAGCATGGATTTGGTACCCGACCCACGCACCGAACATTTTTTTGTGCGCATGGGCCCCAAGGTCATTCCGCTGTTTAAAGAAGTGTTTGAGGAATATTTTGCCGACGGCAAACTGCCCAAAAACACCCCGAGCTTGAGCGAATGCCGCCGAAAACTCTACCCCCGCGAAAGCTGGTTTGTTCACTTCGCCAAAGAAGCCGCATGGCTAATGCCAGACGAAGCGATCGAGCGCGAACTTATCCGCATACGCAAAAAAGTAGATGACTTTGAACACGCCTGCGAAAAATCAGGAATGACGTTGCGCGATATCTACGCCGCCGCCATTAAATGTAAAGCGCTCTTTTTGAAACCCAGCGGTGAATTCAGTTGGTTTTTTAAAGATATGCAACTCGCCTATAAAGCCGGTTCGTTTTTGTTTATTCACGCCGGCCTCGACGACCGCATTGCCACCTTGATCAGCGAAGAGAGTGTCGCCCATCTCAATAAGCTCTATCGCTACCAGATCCAACACGACCTGTTTGAGTTTTATTACGGCGCGCTGGCCAATACCATGCGCACCAAATACCGCGACGTGGATATGCCGCTCAGTCAGCACGGGGTTGAAACCGCTTACAATTCCGGCATTCACGCCATTGTGCACGGTCATCGCAACCGCCACGAAGGCCAGCGCATTATGCTGCGCCAAGGCATGATTCACTTTGAAGGTGATATCACCCTCGATCGCCACTCGCGTAAAAAAGAAGGCCTAAGTGGTATTGGCCACGGCGTCACCGTGATTCACCCCAAAGGGCAGGTGATTGGGCTGAGTAATGATTATCCCTGTGCTAAGGTGTTTGAACCTGCCCACTACTTGGGGAGCCAATAGAGCCCTTATGAAAGAAACTAAAAAAAGCTTCCGCCACGAATCCATTCAGGACACCCAATCCATCAAGGATATTTTTGAGGCGATTTGCAAAGGACTTGGCGATGGCAGCCTGAGCTTTAGCGATGAAGACGGCAGTATCGTGATGAAGCCCAAGGGCTTGTTGAATCTCAAACTCACCGCCAGTGAAGAAGATGCCCGCCGCCGGGTAGATATTCGAATTTCATGGGAAGAAGAAAGCGGCGCAAACCGAAAAAAACAGCTTAAAGTGAATTAAGCGCGGCTCAAATGGCCGCGCTCTTTAAACTCAGATCAAGAAATCCCCCGATCCTTCTGCTCCCAAAAGGGTTTACGCAATTCCGTCTTAAGAATTTTTCCCGCCCCCGACATCGGTAAGGCGTCCAGCACGGTCATGCTTTTCGGGCATTTATAGCCAGCAATAAGCTGCTTGCAGTGCTCTCTCAACACCTCAAACTCCAACTCAGCACCCGGCTTTAACACCACCGCCGCATGAACCCGCTCCCCCATATCGTCACAGGGAATACCGATGACCGCACACATGGCTACCGCGTTATGCTGCATAACGGCATTTTCCACTTCCACGGAGTAAATATTTTCCCCGCCAGAAATAATCATGTCTTTGCAGCGATCCACCACAAAAACATAACCGCTGTCGTCCATATAGCCCATATCGCCGGTGTGCATCCAACCGCCTTCCAAGGCTTCGCGGCTGGCTTCCTCACGGTTGATATAACCCTTCATCAAGCTGGGGCCACGGGAAAGAATTTGCCCTACCGTATTACGAGGCAACTCATTATCTTGCTCATCGGCAATTTTAAGTTGGATATGCGTTCCCGCCTGACCGGCGCTGCGCAAGCGGCCGAGATGACGATTCTCTGGAAGATGATCTTCATGGCCGAGAATAGTCATCACCGCTGAGGTTTCGGTCATACCATAAACCTGCGTAAATGCGGCTGTCGGCAGGGCTTCCATTGCGCGCCCCAGCAAGGCCTCGGAAATGGGCGATGCACCGTACATCAGATTTTTAACACTGCTGGTATTAGTGGTCTGACATTTAGGATGATCCACCACCGCCTGCATCATTGCGGGCACTAATAGCAGATCAGAGATAGCCAGCTCTTCAACTAACGCCAACACCGTTTCAGGATTAAACGCGCTGAGGAAAATATGCTGGCCACCGCGAATCACCATACCGGTGCTCATCATCATGTCCGCCAAGTGAAACATCGGCGCAGCATGCAGGCCCTTGCTGCCTTTTTGGAACAGTCCTTCCGCCATCAATGCCGAAGCCGATGCACAAATACTGTCGTGGGTGAGCATCACACCTTTAGAAACCCCAGTTGTGCCCCCGGTATAAAAAATGCCGAGCAATTCGTCACCGCAGGCCGCAACATCCTCAACCGGCGCATTGTTCGCAATCAGAGATTCCGTTGACACAAAATGATTTATCTCGGGTTTGTCTCCCGCATAAAAAATGGTTTCAAGGCTGGGGGTTTCAGCCTTAACTTGCACCACCGCTTCTGCAAAATGATCGTCAACGATAATGCCGGTAGACGCCGAATCACGCAGCGAGAATGCGATTTCCGCAGGCGACCAGCGAAAGTTAACCGGATTTACCACCGCACCAATCCAGGCAATGGCGAGATAAGCCTCAAGATAGCGATCACTGTTTAAAGACAAAATGGCAATTCTGTCGCCACGCTTAAAGCCCTGACTTAAGAGCCCGGCAGCCAAACGCGACACGCGGTTTTCAAGCTGACGAAAGGTGTGAGTTCTGCCATCACATATCGTGGCAATATTGTCCGGCTGTTGTTGCACCGCCCGGTGCAAACCCTGGGTAAACTGCATGCGGAAACCTCTATTAGAATTATTCAGTCTCCAGCACCACGGGTGATGGCTGGAGAGGCATGATAAAAATTAAATTTAAGGCCGCACATTGCTCGATAGGAGCGGGAAGAAATGATGCCCAGCCGGAGTACGGCGAGCAAATTCAGCGTTATTTGATTTATTAATTTAGCTCAGATTTTTGATTTCCATGATCAACACGGCAATCAGGCACTGGCCCGGTCGCTGATAAATATTTTTAAACTGTACAACAAAATTGTGACAAATCCGATTAAAAAGTCAGGGTATGGCTCGGCTTTTGGCAGCTATCTGCTCCCAAACGTGCATCAGTAAACATTTTGCCGATCACTTGCTTACGATAGCTTTCATCCACAAATTCCGCCGGCGCGGGATTGGCCAAATAATAAAATTCACCGTCATGCCGCTGTGTCTGACTCAAACTATCCAACCGATCACGGGCCAAGGGCGTCACTACCGCAATACTGAATTCAGGACGGCGCTCGCGCACGGCACCCGCCGTGCCTAAAAAGTCTTCGCTGTGAAAGCTGCCGTTGATATGCACTACCAGTAAATTCGGCTTGGCATCTTTGGCCGCAACAATGGTTTCCGCCATTGTGTTATCCCTAGCCAACTGCGCCAAATAACTATTATCTAGCTGGTTTTCCGGCACATGGGCACTGCCACCCATCTCGCGCACAAATTTTGATTTATACCCAAGCACATCCGCAAATGGCTGCTTGGCGAGCAGTGGTTTTTCCGCCGCATCTAACTGGTCAATATAGTTTTTTCCCAAGCGACCAATACAGTGCACCATCGCGGAAGGCGCGTTGGCAGCCAGCACCGGAATCTGATTTTCTCTAGCGAACTCCACCAAGGGGCGGTAACTGCCAATATAGTTTGACCACGCCTCAGCATCATTGATCAAACGCCGCTCACCCACTTCGTTTTTCAAATAGCGATTAAGCACCGCCTGCCTATCCCGGTTGAACATTTCCATGCTCAACACCAGCTCCCGACCTGACTTTTGCGCCTCGGTATAAAGTCGCTCTAACAAGCGCATTTGCAAAAGATGTGAGGCGTGATTGTCGTGCCATTCACCAATAAAAATAACATCACGACTCGCCAATTGTTTTACCAATGAGCGCAGACGCAGCGGTTTTAAATCCGCGCCCAATAATTGGTAATCATAGGCGGTTGAAAGTGACCGCAACGGCTTGTCGGGCTGCACATCTTTCGAGCGAGGAAAAAGACTACAGGCGCTCAGCAACAATGCGCTGCTGAGCAATATAGCGACGACCCGGAAAGGCCGCGCCAAGGTGATTTTTGTTTTCATGGACCCAGTATTTTTTGCGTGGTGATCAGCCGATAGCTTCGGCCTGATCACCTGAACTTTCCAACCAAACCTTGCGATCGGCTGCTCGCTTTTTCGCCAGCAGCATATCCATCAGGCTATCGGTTTCATCATCGGGCTCAATTGCCAAGCGCACTAAACGGCGGGTGTTTGGATCCATAACCGTTTCCCGCAATTGCAGGGGGTTCATTTCACCCAGACCTTTAAAGCGGGTCACACTGACTTTGCCGCGTTTATTTTCCGCTTCGAGCCGGTCGATAATGCCCTGCTTCTCCGCATTATCCAGCGCGTAAAACACTTCTTTGCCAAGGTCGACCCGATACAGCGGCGGCATGGCGACATAGACATGGCCCTGCTCGACCAGCGCGCGGAAATGCCGCAGGAATAGTGCGCAGATCAGCGTAGCAATGTGGGCACCGTCGGAGTCCGCATCGGCGAGAATACAGATTTTGTCGTAGCGCAAACCGCTCAGGTCTGTCGAATCAGGATCAACCCCCAGCGCCACGGAAATATCGTGAACTTCCTGTGAGGCCAAAATTTGCTGGGAATCCACTTCCCAGGTGTTCAAGATTTTTCCGCGCAGTGGCAGGATCGCCTGAAACTGTCGATCGCGAGCTTGTTTGGCAGAGCCACCCGCCGAATCACCCTCGACCAAAAACAGTTCAGAGCGGTCGGCATCGGCACCGGAGCAATCCGCCAGTTTACCGGGCAAGGCCGGCCCCGCAGACACTTTTTTGCGCACCACCTTCTTGGCTTTGCGCAAACGGCTTTGCGCATTGCTGATACAGAGGTCGGCCAGTTTTTCGGCTTCTTCGGTATGCTGGTTTAGCCACAGGCTGAAGGCGTCTTTACTTACACCGGCAACAAAAGCGGCCGCTTCGCGCGAGCTGAGGCGTTCCTTGGTTTGACCAGAAAATTGCGGATCGGCCAATTTAGACGACAACACAAAACAGCATTTGTCCCAGATATCGTCCGGCGCCAATTTAACGCCGCGCGGAATCAGATTACGGAATTCACAGAACTCGCGCATGGCATCCAGCAGGCCGCTGCGCAGGCCGTTTACATGGGTGCCGCCCTGCGCGGTCGGAATCAGGTTAACGTAAGATTCGGTAACCAGTTCACCGCCTTCCGGCAGCCATTGCACCGCCCAATCCACGGCCTCGGTATTGCCGGAGAAATGGCCGACAAAAGGCTGTGCTGGCAACACTTCATATTCGCGGGTATTGCTGGCCAGATAGTCGGGCAGGCCGTCTTCGTAATACCACTCTTCGCTTTCTTCGCCGGTGCGGTCTTCAAAAATCACACGCAAGCCGGGGCATAACACCGCCTTGGCCCGCAGTACGTGTTTCAGTCGTCGAACGGAAAATTTGGCGGAGTCGAAATATTTTGCATCGGGCCAAAAGTGGACTGTAGTACCCGTGTTGCGCTTGCCGCAGGTATCAATCACTTCCAGGTCGCTGGCTTTGTCGCCATTGGCAAAACCGATGCGATGCACTTGGCCATCGCGCTTGATGGTCACTTCCAAACGGGTCGACAGCGCATTCACCACCGACACACCCACGCCGTGCAAACCGCCGGAGAACTGATAGTTGTCGTTGGAGAACTTACCGCCAGCATGGAGGGTGCTGAGAATAACCTCCACCCCCGGCAGTCCCATTTCCGGGTGGATATCTACCGGCATACCCCGGCCATCATCCGCACAGCTCAGCGAGCCATCATCAAACAAGGTGACATGAATCTGACTGGCGTGACCGGCCAGTGCCTCGTCCACGCTGTTGTCGATCACTTCCTGAGCAAGGTGGTTTGGCCGCTGGGTATCGGTGTACATACCGGGGCGTTTGCGAACCGGCTCAAGGCCGGTCAACACTTCAATAGACTGTGCGCTGTATTCTGACATTGTGATCCATTGGCGCCGCCGCAGGCGGTCGCTTACTTAATTCCAAATCGCGTTATTGTTAACCGGAGAGGCCCAGAAATTCCACTACTGCACCCATATGGCGCTCAAAATTCTGGAAATGATGGTCGCCGCCTTCCTCAATAGTCAGGGTTTGCCCCTGATAAAAGGCTTCAGCCCGACGATAATCCAGCACTTCATCACCGGTCTGCATCAATACCCAATAACGGCTGTGCAGATTATCCGAAGGCTCCATTGCGCGAATCGTTGCAATGTCATCCTCATCAATGGTGAAGGTTTGCTGGGAATAGGGGTTGGTGTGTGTCCCCAAAAAATGGGCGGCTAAATCCGTGGGGCGCACCGCGGGATTAATCAGCACCGCCGGCAGGCGATAGCGCTCGGCCAATACGGTGGCAAAAAATCCGCCCAGCGAACTGCCCACCAAACCCAATCGACAACCCGGCTCATTTAATAATGCCTGCACTCGCTCATCCAATAATTTCAGGCTATCGCCGGGGGTATTGGGCAGCGCCGGAATATCTAGCTGAACGCCGGGGAAGTCATTAGCCAGAAACTGTTTCAGTTGCTGGGCCTTTTGCGAATCGGGTGAAGAGAGAAATCCGTGAATATAAAGAAGTGCTGCTGTCATCAGGGCCTTTTACACTAGTAGCCGTTTGCTTGCTGATCGACATGAAATGTCTGACCTTCCACGCGCACGACTCCGGTGTCGAAGCCGCCATCAGCTTGCAGACTAAACCAGCGGTAGCCCGGATTAATAGCCTCAAGGGCAAATTTTTTACTTTTGGGGGCAAATTGGATGCAGGTCGACGGCGACGTCAGCAACTGCAAATGGGCAAATTCTTGCTGCCACTGCTGATGCACATGACCACTGACCATGGCTTTAACTGCCGGGGTTTGCTCCGCCAGCGCCAATAATAAATCCGCATTGTCGATGCGCTGGGCATCCAACCATTCGCAACCCACCGGTAATAAATGATGGTGCATGAAAATTAGCGCCGGTTTATCTGCCGATAATTGCTCAGCCAACTGCGACAGCTCGGCGGGTTTTAAAGAGCCGCCCACCTTGCCGGGAACATGGCTATCCAAAAGGGCAATTTGCCATCCGCCACAATCTGCCAGCAGCGGCATCTGCTCAGGTGCAATCTCCCGCATCACCTCGGGCGTATCGTGATTACCGGGCAACCACAGGATCTGCGGGGCCAAGCCCTGCAACTTAGCCAAGGCTCGCCGATAGGCTTCCGGCTCGCCGTCGGCCGCCAGATCACCACTGACCACGATTAAATCAATTGCGGTTTCATGTTGGCGAAGGGCGTCCAGTACCGCATCAAGGCTCTGTTCCGTATTCATACCCAGCAGCGCATCCTCGGCGCTGGCGCCGAGATGACAATCACTGATTTGAACCACTTTTAGAGGGCGTGAAGACACACACAGACCTAACTAAGTTATCGAGTTATTTTTGTTTATACGGGATGGTTTTCAAGAAAGCCAGTTAGGCGAATAGAAAATTCACAAAACCCGACACCGATCTCAGACTGGCATTGCCAACTCGGTAAGTTGATGACCGTGACTCAAACAACGGCTCAGCCATTCGCCCAAATAGCGGTTGAGCTGGGCCTTTTCGTCGCGGTGATGCATACGACTATTGGGGTAGTGGTAGCGGGCACGAAACGGCGTCGGCTTGCCGCCAGCCAGCACTTCCGCCACTTCGGCATCATGGTACATCCGCACCTGCAGGCGAGTGATCGCCCACTCCGCATGAGGGTTACGGCTCAAACGCAAATCCAGCATAGTGGTATAAGGCGCACATTCCAGCACCTCAATATCGATACAGCCACCCGCCATTTGAAAGCGCAAATGCTGCCCCACCCGCAATTCTGACGGCAGAATTTTCTGCAGACGCAGGTAGTTCATCTCGCAATCAGCGAGATGCGCACTGAGGTCTACTTTATATCGTCCTGCCGACACAATAGTTTTCCATAAACATTCGTTAATATTCGAAGTGGCCGCTGGCCCTTCTGTTACACTGCCGAACTGGTTATTGTGACGCCCTGCGGCAATATAACAGGATCAGACTGCAAGACGATTGCAGCCCACTATGCGTCATCCAATTCAATTGCCACGAATTGACATCATTGGAATCCGACACTCTATACAGGTTACCCTTATGCTGATCAAACGTCATCTGCTTGCGACCGCCATACTTGGCACCACGCTATTCGCCGGAGCAAGCCACGCCGACACCCTACTCGACGTTTACGAACTCGCTGTAAAAAACGATCCCCAATTGAAAGCCGCCGAGGCGACTTACCGCGCCAATAGCGAGGCCGAAAACCTCAGCCGTGCGGCACTGCTGCCGCAGATTAGTGGCCAAGCATATATTCAGCAGTTGGATTCAACCGCAAACTCCAAAACTGTCACCGTTACCAGTGGCGCATTTGGCAGCACCTCGACTTCGATTATCGACCAAGAAACCAAAAGCGATACTGATACCACCGGCTACGCCATTTCACTGAATCAAGCCCTGTTTGATCTGCCCGCCTGGTTTAACTTTAAAGCCGGTAAAAAACTGAATGAGCAGGCCGAGGCGCAACTGGCTTACGACCAGCAGTCACTGATTGTGCGGGTAGCGGAAGCCTACTTTAATGTGTTGCGCGCCCAAGAAAATTTGAACGCCTCCCTCTCGGAAGAGCGCGCCGGCAAGCGCCAACTGGAACAAACCCAGCAGCGCTTTGATGTGGGCCTAATCGCCATTACCGATGTTCACGAAGCTCGCGCAGTTTACGATGGCATTGTTGCCCAACGTCTCGGCTTTGAGGGCCAGTTGGCCATCGCTCAGGAAAATCTGAGTATTCTTACCGGACAAAACCACAATCAATTGTGGAATCTAAAGGCCAGCTTCCCGGTGACCCTGCCCGCGCCGGAAAATCGCGCTGAGTGGGTCGATTTTGCTCTGCAAAACAACAACCAATTAAAAGTGGCACTGGCTGGCAGCGATGCCGCTTACCAATCTGCCAAGTCCAAAAAGATGGAGCACCTGCCCAAGATCAGCGGCAGCTTTAGCTATAGCAATGATGAAACCGATGGTACTCGCACCTTCGCTCCGCAAGGTTTTGCCTCGGTTCCACCTGAGAGCGATTCAGAATCTGAAGTGCTGAAGTTCACCCTGAGTATGCCGCTGTTTGCCGGTGGCGCAGTGTCTGCCAGCCGCCGCCAAGCGCTAGGAAATTACCACGCCGCGCAAAGCCAGTTGCAACTGACCCAGCGCCAAGTCGTTACCGGCACTCGCGCACAGCATATTGCGGTGAGCACCGATGTGCAGACTGTTAAAGCGCGTCAGCTTAATACCGTGTCAGCCCGCAGCGCGCTGGATGCCACCGAAGCCGGTTACGAAGTGGGAACGCGTAATATTGTGGAAGTTCTAGATGCCCAGCGCCGCCTGTTTGCCGCCCTGCGCGACTACAGTAATTCACGCTATGACTATGTGATTGATGTACTGAAACTGAAACTCAATGCGGGCACCTTGAGCCCCAATGACATCATTGAGTTAAACAAGTGGCTGGAAGCGGAAAAGATCAAACAGGGTTAAAAAATACCCCGAGCTGAATCACACTAGCGTTTCAGCTCCGCTTCAATCACATCCAGTTGGCGCCGCAAGGCGCCACGATTTTCATCCAAAACAGCCTTAGCCGCTTCCCCCATTTCCCGGCGCTGCTCGGGCGAGTTCAATAACTCTGTCACTGTCGTAACCAGTGCAGACGCATCGTTTACCACCCGGCGCGCCCGCGCTTGATCCAACAGGCTGGCCGCTTCAGCAAAATTAAAATCGCTCTCACCCACAACTACGGGCAAACCCCAGGCCGCTGGTTCCAAACAGTTATGGCCACCACGCGGCACCAAGCTACCGCCAACAAAGGCAATATCGGCCAAACCGTACATCAGCAGCAATTCACCCATGGTATCGCCAAGTAATACCTGATGATGCGCCGCGACCGGCCCAGCGGAGCTGCGACGCAGGCATTGCAAACCTTGCTGTTCAATCAAGTCAGCAACCTGATTAAAGCGCTCGGGATGGCGCGGCACCAAAATCAGCAATAACTCAGGGAAGGTTTTCAGCAAAGATTTATGGGCCGCGAGCAGTTGTTCATCTTCACCAGCATGGGTGCTGGCCGCGATCCAGACTGGGCGCCCAGCAAAATCGCTTTTGGCGGCTTCAGCCTGTTCAAGCAAGGCATTGGGAATGGTGACATCGAATTTTACGCTGCCCGTCACCTGCACTTTTTCAGGGGCCACACCCAGCGCTTTAAAGCGCTCACCGTCAGCAGCGGCCTGTACCAGAATATATTGAAAGCGATTCAGCACCGTGCGACTCAAATTTGAAAGCCGCTGATATCCCCTTGCGGATTTTTCAGACAAACGGGCATTGGCCAAAATCACCGGCACACCGCGCGACGCGGTTTGGCTAACCAGATTGGGCCAAACCTCGGTTTCCATAATTACTGCCACCCGAGGCTTCACTCTAAATAGGAAGCGCGCCACCGCATCGGGTAAATCGTAAGGGGCGTACACATGAAACACGCGATCACCAAAGCGATCCACGACCCGGTCAGAACCGGTTGGGGTCATGGTGGTAACCACCACCGGCAACTCCGGCTGCGCGGCAAGGAAATGCTCAATAATCGGCGCAGCCGCAATCACCTCGCCGACCGACACCGCATGAACCCACAGCCCACCATTCTGAGCTGGCGCTTTAAAAAAACCGAAGCGCTCCAAAATCCGGCGGCGATAGTCCGGTGCCCGCCAAGCGCGATAGCACAGGCGCAACAAAACCAAGGGTAATAAACAGTAGAACAGCAGGCTGTAAATAAAGCGCGGCATTAGGTTATCAAGGCTAAAACAACAGTAAGGGCAAGAATAACGGCGCGGCTCCGGAATAGCCAGACGCTGGCCCACTGGTCAAATTTTGGCAAGCCGAAATCCTGTGCTATGATTCGCGGCTGTTGAATTCACTTCTGCATTACTTCCCCCTTACTATTTCGGAGAAACAACATGAGCGACAAAATCGTTCACGTCACTGACAGCAGCTTTGAGGACGAAGTCCTGAAGTCTGAACTGCCCGTACTGGTCGATTTCTGGGCCGAATGGTGTGGTCCTTGTAAAATGATTGCCCCAGTCCTCGACGAAATCGCCGAGACTTATGACGGCAAACTGAAAATCTGCAAAATCGACGTTGATGCTAACAGCGACACGCCTGCCAAGTTCAGCGTGCGCGGTATTCCAACGCTGATGATTTTCAAAGGCGGCAATGCCGAAGCCACTAAAGTTGGCGCACTGTCTAGAACGCAATTAAGCGATTTCATTGACGGCGCACTGTGATTGACTCGGCCCGGCGGTGTAATAACAGCTGGGCCGAATCCACATAGGACAAAAGCTAGACGGTATCCGTTTTCAGTGCTACAGTTCTGGCAATCCTCGAATTCCAATAATTCCAAAAACCCTTTTTAAACTAACCAATATCGAGCCATTTCGGCATTGAGACCCAATCTGTGTCTCGATAATCCCTTCTGTATATCACCCGTATCTGGAACCCATGAACCTAACCGACCTTAAAACCAAATCTGCCCAAGAACTTTTGGACATCGCCAAAGAAAGCGGCCTAGACAACATCGCCCGCTCACGCAAACAAGACATTATCTTCTCCATCCTCAAGCGCCACGCCAAAAGTGGTGAGGATATTCACGGCGATGGTGTTCTGGAAATTCTGCAGGACGGTTTCGGATTTCTGCGTTCCGAAGACTGCTCATACCTAGCCGGCCCCGACGATATCTACGTCTCGCCCAGCCAGATTCGCCGCTTCAACCTGCGTACCGGTGACAGTATTTCCGGCAAAATTCGCCCCCCAAAAGAAGGCGAGCGCTACTTTGCCCTGCTCAAGGTCGATGAAGTTAACTTCGCGCCGCCAGAGCAGTCCAAGAACAAGGTGTTGTTTGAAAACTTAACCCCCCTGTTCCCCAATGATCGTCTGACACTGGAACTGGGCAACGGCTCTACCGAAGATTTGACCGGCCGCATCATCGACCTTAGCGCCCCCATCGGTAAAGGCCAGCGCGGCCTGATCGTGGCACCGCCCAAAGCCGGTAAAACGCTGATGCTGCAAAACATTGCGCAAAGCATCATCCGCAACAACCCCGAGTGTTACGTTATTGTTCTGCTGATCGACGAGCGTCCAGAAGAAGTGACCGAAATGCAGCGCTCAGTGGGTGCACGCGGCGCCGAAGTGGTTGCCTCGACCTTTGACGAGCCACCAGCCCGTCACGTACAAGTTGCGGAAATGGTTATCGAAAAAGCCAAACGTCTGGTTGAACACAAAAAAGACGTGGTTATTCTGCTCGACTCCATCACCCGTTTGGCCCGCGCCTACAACACCATCGTGCCCAGCTCCGGCAAGGTACTGACCGGCGGTGTCGACGCCCACGCACTGGAGCGCCCCAAGCGTTTCTTTGGTGCCGCGCGTAATATCGAAGAAGGCGGCAGCCTCACTATTATCGCCACTGCGCTGATCGACACTGGCTCGAAGATGGACGAAGTCATCTACGAAGAATTTAAAGGTACCGGTAACAACGAACTGCATCTGGATCGCAAGATCGCCGAGAAGCGCGTTTACCCGGCCATCAATATTCGCCGCTCCGGCACCCGCCGTGAAGAATTACTGACCGGCGAAGAAGAACTGCAACGCATGTGGATTCTGCGCAAGCTGCTGCACGGCATGGAAGACACCCCGGCGATTGAGTTCTTAATCGACAAACTGAAAGACACCAAAACCAATAACGAATTCTTTGATTCGATGAAACGGAAATAAGGTGTAAGTCTAAAAAGTCCTACCTAGCGTAGGACTTTTTGTTTCACCACTCCCTCGTTTTACGGAATGTCTGATTAATGATCTATCGCGACCTGAGAGAATTTATCAAGCACCTCGAAGCTGAAGGTGAGCTTAAACGCATCACCCAGCCGGTCGACCCAAACCTAGAAATGACCGAAATCTGCGACCGGGTGTTACGCGCCGGTGGCCCCGCCCTGCTGTTTGAAAATCCCAAGGGTTACAACGTGCCGGTGCTGGCCAATTTATTCGGCACCGAAAAGCGCGTCGCCATGGGCATGGGGCAAAAGGACATTGAAGCCCTGCATGAAGTCGGCGAATTATTGGCATTCCTTCGTCAACCCGATCCACCAAAAGGCCTGCGCGACGCGTGGAGCAAACTGCCCATTTTCAAACAAGTTTTGAATATGGGCCCGAAAATGGTCAGCAAACCCGCCTGTCAGGATGTGGTGATTAAAGACGATGCCGTTAATCTTCATCTGCTGCCCATTCAAACCTGCTGGCCCGGCGATGTTGCCCCCTTGGTAACGTGGCCACTGGTCATTACCCGCGGTCCGCACAAAGAGCGCCAAAACCTCGGCATCTACCGGATGCAGAAAATTGCCCGCAACAAGCTGATTATGCGCTGGCTATCTCACCGGGGCGGCGCGCTGGATTTTGCCGAATTTAAAAAGGCACACCCCGGCGAAAAATTTCCGGTTTCCGTGGCCTTGGGCGCCGACCCTGCCACCACCTTGGGCGCGGTTACACCTATTCCAGATAGCCTCAGCGAATACGCATTTGCCGGTTTACTGCGTGGCGAAAAAACCGAGTTAGCCAAAAGCCTAAGCAATGATTTGCAGGTGCCCGCCAATGCGGAAATGATTCTGGAAGGCTATATCGATCCGGAAGAAATGGCGGATGAAGGCCCCTATGGCGACCACACCGGTTATTACAATGAGGTTGATCGCTTTCCGGTATTTACCGTTACCCATATCACCCACCGCAAAGACCCGATTTATCACAGCACCTATACCGGCCGCCCACCGGATGAGCCGGCGGTATTGGGTGTCGCCTTAAATGAAGTATTGGTGCCGATGTTGCGCCGGCAATTTCCCGAGATTATTGATTTCTATCTCCCGCCGGAAGGCTGCTCGTATCGCATGGCGGTGGTCACCATCAAAAAAGAATATCCCGGCCATGCCAAGCGAGTGATGTTTGGCGTGTGGTCATTCCTGCGCCAATTTATGTACACCAAGTTTGTGATCGTCTGTGACGACGACGTGAATGCCCGCGACTGGAAAGACGTCATCTGGGCCATCACCACCCGTATGGACCCACAGCGCGACACGGTACTGGTAGAACATACCCCCATCGACTACCTCGACTTTGCCTCTCCCGTTTCCGGCCTCGGCTCCAAGATGGGTATGGATGCCACCAATAAATGGCCGGGAGAAACCGACCGTGAATGGGGTATTCCCATTGAGCGCGACCCGGATGTGGTTGAGCGTATCGACGCCCTCTGGGATCAGCTTGGGCTGTAACTAGCCCAAGCGCTAACACCACTGTGCTGCCGCCACTTTCCCTTTATATTCACGTTCCTTGGTGCGTGCGCAAATGCCCCTACTGCGACTTTAACTCCCACGCCAAACAGGATGTCTTACCTGAGCAGCAGTATATTGCCGCCTTGCTCGAGGATCTCGAACAAGATCTGAGCTTCGTTCAGGGCCGAGCAATTCAGAGCATTTTTTTTGGCGGCGGCACACCTAGTCTGTTGAGCGCAGAAGCCTATCAACAGCTTTTTACCGGCCTGAAACAAAAACTGGTATTTGCCGACGACATAGAAATCACACTGGAAGCCAATCCCGGTACACTGGAGCAAGGTCGTTTTGCCGATTACCGCGCCCTTGGCATTAACCGCCTATCCATTGGCGTGCAAAGTTTTGACCCCACCCAACTGCAAAAACTGGGGCGCATCCATTCCAGTAATGACGCCATCAAAGCCATTCACAGCGCCCGCAGCGCGGGCTACGATAATTTTAATATCGACTTGATGCACGGCCTTAACGAGCAGAGCATCGAGCAGGCTTTAGAAGACCTGCGCAGGGCACTTGGCGAAGGCGCTCCACATATTTCCTGGTATCAACTGACCATAGAACCGAATACCGAATTCTATAAACAACCGCCACGACTACCGCTGGAAAACGATATTAGCCGCATACAGGCAGCCGGTTTTGACCTGCTCGCACAGCACGGTTTTGAACGCTACGAAGTTTCTGCCTTTGCCAAACCTAACCATCAAGCAAGACATAACCTGAATTATTGGAAATTTGGCGACTACCTCGCCCTTGGCGCCGGCGCCCACGGCAAAATCAGCTTCGCTGCTAAAAATGGTACGCCCGGTTTTGAGAAAATTATTCGCTATCAGAAAACCCGTAAACCGGAAGACTATCTAAACCGCATCGGTTCACGCACCAGCAAACGGGAAGACATTGCCCAAGAAGATTTACCGCTGGAATTTATGATGAACGCATTGCGGCTGAAAAATGGCGTTAGCGTAGAAGTTTTTGCAAAACACACCGGGCAGCCACTAACGAATATTCAAGCTACACTCAACGCACTCAAACAACAAAAACTACTGGCAGATACAACGGATAAAATCCAAGCCACGGAAAAAGGCTTCCTACTACTCGACTCCATTCTCGGCGAGTTTCTGCCTTAGATTTTTCAGAACCGATTTCCGTTATCGAGGTGCAGATAGGAAATTAGAGGCTCAGGGCAACGTCACGAGCACATACCGATTTCCGTTATCAAGATGCAGATAGGGAATTAGAGGCTCAGCGTATCTACCCCACATTCTAATTTCCGATATCGAGGCGCAGATAGGAAATTAGAGGCTCAGCGTAATGTTGCGAGCAAAGGCAGGCAAGCCTCCGCCGGAGCATAGCAAACGGAGTTTATATGCGAATAAATGAGTATTGCGAGCTCATGCCGATTTCCGTTATCGAGGCCGCCACGGCGAGGCAAAATTAAGCAAAGGCTGGGAGTTTATAGCTAATAAATGACCAGCCTGAGTGAAATTTTAACGACGCCGTGGCTACGCAGATAGGAAATCACACATAACGCACGGCACCGCCGTCAATCCGGATATTCTGCCCATTAATAAATCCCGCCCGCTCACTGCACAAAAACGCCACCAAATCCGCCACCTCTTCCCGCTCGGCGATCCGCCCACAGGCATTGGGAAATTCGGTTTCTACTACTTTCTGTTCTATCTCCGCCCAGCTCTCACCCCAACCCTTGCGCTGAGCTTTAAGCCGAAAGCCGGCTTCTAGTTCTGGGGTTCTGATATAGCCGGGGGAAACCGTATTTACGGTAATACCGGTATTGGATAATTCTTTGGTAAGGCTTACCGCCATCGTTGCCATTGCACCTTTGGCTGCGTAGTACTGCGGCATAATATTATTGGGCTGATGACTGCCGATGGTGCCTAGCATAATAATTCGGCCCCAAGCCCGTGTTTTCATATCGGGAATAAGACCTTGACTGAGCCGAGCGGCGGAGAGCACATTTTTTTCGTAGCTTTGTATCCACCCGGCCCAATCGGGTTCCGACCATTTGCCGCGCTCGGCGGTGCCATAGTTATTCACCAGAATATCTACCGGCCCTATTTCTGCCAACTGCTGTAATACCTGCTGGCAACCTTGTTCCGTGGCAATATCGCCCCAGACATAATGAGCGCTGTACTCGGCGAGCCAGTCCGGCTGTTGTTCTTCGGTAAATCCATGAACGATAACCCTTGCGCCCTCAGCAGCTAGGGTACGGCTTATGATCTCTCCGGTGCCCCGATGACTGCCAGTGATGAGTGCCGTTTTTCCAGCAAGCCCTAAGTTCATAACACGCTCTCAATATTTATTGAAAGCCGTCATCCTACTGAAAGTTTCAGGATTGCACTAATGGATGAAGCTCCCTTCTTCGCTCCAATGGTCGCTCAATGCCCAATATGACGTTACGCCATTTCGCAGACCCCATGGCCAGCATCAAATGAATCAAGAACCAACTTAAGCAGGCGGTAGCTATTGTGTGACTCAGAAAGTGATGACCGATTAACATTTTGTAGCCGCCCATAATACTTCCGGCGGCAAATCCCACCGCTAAAAGCACATAACGACGACGCTTACTGAGGGGCAGATAAAACAGGGCGAGCAATGCAAAGCCTCCGCTGGCATGACCGGCGGGAAAGCAGCGTTGACGGGAGCTAGGATACTGCCCCTTGGGGTAAGACTCATAAACCCGCACATAGGGCAGGTCACCCTCATAGCGAACCAGATCAGCAGGGCAGGCCACATTGGTCACATTTTTAAGGCTGGTGGTCACCGCGGGAACCAAGACCATGCTCCAAAACAATAACCACATTGCAGGACGAAAACGCGGCCAGCGCTGAGCTCGACGAGTAACAATCAGTACCAGCAACAAAGCCAAGGCTGCAAACGCTAGCAGCCGCTTTGGGCCGTCGTAAAACACGGTGCGTAATAAGGCATTATGTCTATCCAACAACCACTGCTGTGAATGAATGTCGAATAAGCGATCCTGCAACCACAAATCAAAACCAACGACTTCACAGACCCAAACCCCGCCCACCATTAATAGTGAAGCGAAAATCATCTGCCGATACGGGATCGCCATCAATCCATCCTAAAATGAAGAAGAGGATTTTTGGCCTTGGATGGTAATTCAATCTGCTCCTCAAACATCCCCAGCAATGTGTCGAATACCACATCATGGGAATAGGGCTGGGCTTGATTAGCTTTGCTAGCCTCAAAATCGATATCATCATGCGGCCCCACCCACGCCATAATCGGCACATGGGTTTGCGCTTCTGGCGCAAAACTATAAGGCAAACCATGCAAGTACACGCCATTTTCTCCCAGCGACTCACCGTGATCACTGACAAACAGCATATTGGTTTCATACTCTGCCGAATTATTTTTCAGCAGAGTAATAACTTCATTCAAAAAATAGTCGGTGTACGCCACCGCATTGTCGTAGGCATTGATCACTTCCTGCTGACTACACTCAGCAAGCTCATTAGTGCGGCACACTGGTGTGAAGCGCTCAAAGGACGCTGGATAGCGCTTGTAATACGCCGGACCGTGATTACCCATTTGGTGCAGTACAATTAATTTATCGCCCGGCGTGGTATCAATGTATTCCTGTAAGCCCGCTAGCATCCCCACATCGCGGCACTCTTCGTCGCAAACCGGATTGGTTTCTGGCCGCCTAAAGTCTTCAAAGGTGACGCGGTCAGCTACGCCTTTTGAGTCGGAATTATTGTCTCGCCAGAGCACTTTAACGCCAGATTCAGCCAGCAAATCCAGTACGTTCTCAGAATTACGCGCCTCTTTTACATCGATATTGTCGTGTCCCAAATAGGAAAACATACAGGGCACAGAGATCGCGGTTGAAGTACCGCAGGAGCTGACATTACTGAAATTCAACAGGCGCTCTTGTTGGGCCATTAGCGGGGTAGTATCGCGCTCATACCCATTAAGCCCCAAATGATCTGAGCGCAGGGTTTCACCCACCACCATAATCACCAATTCATGATGGCCAAAACCAGCTATCACGCGAGCATCTGTTGGCAATTCCTCAAATGGTTTAGCCTCGGCGACAAACCATCGTTCACTTGAAAACAAAATAGCGGAATACAGTGGGTAACCTGGGTTCAGCAGGTAGCGCACCGGCTTGTGCTCACGAAAAAAACTGGCGTACTGACTACTAGCCGAACCAATACAAATTGCCATTACCAATAGTGCACCAAGACCAACACCCGCCATTTGCAGACGCTGTACCCACCAACGCTTGGGCTCAAGGGGCACAAGTAAAACCAAAGCAGCGGGCAATAAACCAAAAACCAACAGGCGAACGATCAATCCAACGTTCATCAAATCCGCACTTTCTGCCGGATTGGTTTCGATCACATTGCGCAGCATTTCATCATTGACGATAACGCCGTACTGGTCCGCAAAGAAGCTAACGGGTGCCGCAATCAATAACAGCAGGGCAAGAACAAATCGCAGCGGCAACACCAGCGCCAACAAAGCCACAATAAAGCATTGCAGGGCCAAAACCATCACACCCACTGATAACACAAATAGCTGATTTTCAGACCAAGGATAGATATTCAGCAACGCCGAAAAAAAACTGTGGTTGGCACTGCCAAGAAGGTATACCGAAACCAAAAGAATCAAATTGAGAGGATTTCTAATTAAGCGCGCCACAACGACCAACCTTTGCCTATTTTCAGGTCGAGTGTGACACGCAATTATTAGCTAAAAATTAAGAAAAGCTCAGAAATAAAACTTGTGCCAGTTTTATGGCACACTCAGCACTTCACTGACCAAATTCCTTACTTAAAAATAAAGAAGTCTGCTATGAAATTTTGCCCTCAATGTGCCAGCCCCATTTCTGACGCCATGATCGACGGCGAACTGCGTAAAGCCTGTTCAGATGTTGCCTGTAATTTTGTTCACTTCAATAACCCTACTCCCGTGGTGGCGATGATTGTTGAAGTTGACGGCGGTGTAGTGATGGCCCACAACGTCAGCTGGCCAAAAAAGTTTTACTCAATCATTACCGGTTTCCTCGAAGCCGGGGAAGACCCGCTGGAATGTGCGGTACGCGAAACCAAGGAAGAACTGAACCTGACCGCCGTAGATACCAAGCTGGTCGGCGTTTACGCTTTTCCTCAACAAAATCAGGTAATTATTGCCTACCACGTGAAAGCGGTTGGCGAAATAAAACTCAATGAAGAGCTGGACGATTACAAGATTGTGCCGCCCGCTGAAATTCAGCCTTGGCCAATGGGCACCGGCCTGGCACTCAAAGACTGGATGCAGTCACTGGGGCTGTAATCCGCATGGCGACGCTACGCACCCAGCGGACCAAGCTGTTTTACCTGCTCAGCAAGCTGGGGCGCTGGTCGCCGTTTCATCGCCGGGCCCGCGATCTACAAAATATCTTTAACTACCTGCCAATCCATCCGGATTTCGCCAGTTCAGGCCAGCCAACAGAATCACAATTTCACCTGATTAAAGCACAGGGCTTTACCACGGTTATCAACCTAGCCCCCCATCACGCCGAGAATGCCTTGGCGGATGAAGCCGGCCTATTGGCAAAGCTGGGGCTGAACTATCACCATATCCCCGTGGATTTTAAGCATCCCACTGAGACTGACTTCGCCCAGTTCACCCAAGCCATGCAGACTAAGCCCGGTAAAGTGTGGCTGCACTGCGCAGCCAATATGCGCGCCTCGGCATTTGTATTTCGCTACCGACGCGAGCAATTGGGCGAGCCGCTAGAAATCTGCCTGCAAGACCTCCACCGAATTTGGGAACCCTATGGTGTATGGGCCGAATTTATTCGGCCCGCACTGGCGTTAAAGAATTAAATAACATCCTTGCGTTTATTGATGATGCGCTCTAGATCCATAAACGTGTCGGCAACCTTGGAAAAGTCGATCTTGATACCCAGCGCCCGCAAAAAGTCAGACGCTGAAAACAAGCCACAAATCTGGGCCAGATCACCAGCTCCCTCAACCACCAGCAGGTGTTGACCACGCACCGCTTGCAACACCGGCACAATATCGCCCAATGAGGCGCGCTCAACATCTGCCCGAGAAATGGCTTTAAGGTGGCTTTTGGGCTCCATAATATTTTTTACCTGTACCTCTGTAAGCGGAATGCCCGCCTCATTGGCATAGGCCATCGGTTTACGGCTCATCAAGTCCATAGCGGAGACAACGCCAGCAAAGCGAGACTGGTTATCCACTACCATTAGCGCCCGGATTTTATTGGCTTTCATTAATTCTAGGGCTGCATTAGTGGTCATTGAGGTACTGGCCGTCACCGCCTGCGCTTTGCGAAAATCCACCATCAATGAGCTTGCTGGGCTGTCCAAGTCATACACACCCGCTTGTACTTGCGGGGTGGCCAAAGCGCAGTTTTCAGAGATGGTTTGTAGGGTAATCTTGCGTGATAGTGCGTTCATGATTTCATTCCTAATCGTTCAATATCCCAAGAAAGTCTTTCTGTCGGGATCAATAGTGTTCAGCGATAGCAACCGCCTGAGCGGCAGAACAAACCGGACAACGTAGTAAATGGACAGGCCTTGCCCGCCAAAGCAGCGCTGAGCCGGCGAGAATCAGATCAGGAAGAAAGGGGGAGCGCGAATAGTGGACGGACGGTGACTGGCCTCTACCCAGACCACATGTACATCGTATGAGTCACTTTGAAAGAGAGAAAGCCGAGTGGGCGCCAGCTCTTGAAAATACAGGTCTGGAAGATCATCGACAGCAGAATCGGCATCGGAGGTATCACCGACGTTGCAAATATTAGCGTCGATACTCAGGTAAACGCCCGAACGTCCAAACTCGGAGGCCATCACAAATTGTGTAGCTAAAGCCAACACCGCAAGCAAACCCACCAGCTTTGTCAGCAGGTTTCTCGCTTTACCATTTGTGAGAATATGGGGATTCATGCGTGCACAGACCTCTACTCGCCATACTAGTTCTATCTGTGTAGTGCTGCAATACGCACAAAACCCCACCGCCACTGGCAGCCAAGGCCGGAAACAGGGATAATGTCGGCCCGCAAAAATTTGCCAATCGACACAAGTAACAGACCCAAGCCGCTATGAAAGAACATGTTGCCGAACTCATTCAGCAAGCCCTTAATGCCCTGCGCAGCAGCCAAGAATGGCCCGCAGACCTGAGCCCGGGCATTCAGATTGAGCGAACCCGCGACAAAAGCCACGGCGACTTGGCCTGTAATATTGCCCTTACCTTGGCAAAACCGCTGAAATCCAATCCCCGCGCCATTGCCCAGCAAATTCTGGAAGCTCTGCCCGCCAGCCCCAATGTGATTAAGGTCGAGCTCGCCGGCCCCGGCTTTATCAACTTCTTTCTCAGCGAAGCCAGCAATTACGAAATTGTCAAAAAGGTAATCGCAGAGGGCGAGCAATTCGGCCTTGGATCAAATAAAGAACAGCGCATCCAAGTTGAATTTGTATCTGCCAACCCCACCGGCCCGTTGCATGTGGGTCATGGTCGCGGCGCCGCCTATGGCGCAACCGTGGCCAATTTGCTGGAAGCGGTCGGTTACGACGTATGGCGCGAATACTATGTGAATGATGCCGGCCGCCAAATGGATATTCTCGGCACCAGCGTTTGGCTGCGCTACCTGCAAGCTTGCGGTGAAACCCTGACCTTCCCTAGCAATGGCTATCAGGGCGATTATATTGCCGACTATGGCCGCGAGTTGTTGGACGCTCACGGCGAAAGCCTGCGCAAAACTGCCGCCGAGGTGTTTGCCAATGTCTGTGCCGATGCGCCCGATGGCGGCGATAAAGAAAAGCATATCGACGATCTGATCAACAGCGCCAAACAGCTTCTCGGCGACGATTATCAGATTCCTTTTAATAAGGGATTAGACGCTATTCTTGGCGATATTCGCGATGATCTGGGCGAGTTCGGTGTGACCTATCAGGAGTGGTTCTCCGAGCGCAGCCTCACTCAAAACCCAGATCAAGTCAGCCGGGCAATTAGCAAGCTGCAAGAAAACGGTTTTATTGAAGAGCGCGACGGCGCCCTGTGGTTCCTTTCTACCCAATTCGGCGACGACAAAGACCGGGTCGTGAAGCGCGAAAATGGCCAGACCACCTACTTCGCCTCCGACATCGCCTACCACCTGAATAAATTTGAGCGCGGTTTTGATCGGGTTATCAATATCTGGGGCGCCGACCACCACGGCTATATCGCTCGGGTGAAAGCGGCACTGCAAGCACTGGGCATCGACCCCGAACGCCTTGTTGTGCGCCTAGTGCAATTCGTTTCTCTGTTCCGTGGCGATCAACAAGTGCAAATGTCGACCCGCTCCGGCTCCTTCGTAACCCTGCGCGAACTGCGCGACGATGTTGGCAACGACGCCGCCCGCTTCTTTTATATTATGCGCAAAGCCGATCAAGCCACCGACTTTGATCTTGAGCTGGCCAAATCCGAAAGCAAAGACAACCCGGTGTATTACATTCAGTACGCCCATGCTCGCGTCTCCAGTATTTTGCGCAAGCTGAACGCCGAGTCTGGCAGCGACTGGTCTATTGATGCCGGCCTAAGCCAGTTGGAAAAACTGGAGCTGGAAGCAGAAAAAGACCTGATGGTAAAACTGACTCGCTATCCAGAAGCGTTGAACAGTGCCGCCGAGCAATTTGAGCCACACAGCCTTGCCCACTATCTGCGCGAACTGGCTGGCGACTACCACAGCTACTACAACGCCCATAAAATTCTGGGCGAAGCCGATGAGCTACGCGATGCCCGCCTCGCCTTATCGATCGCCGTGCAACAAGTACTGCGCAATGGCCTGAAACTACTGGGCGTCTCTGCCCCAGAGGAGATGTAAGCGTGACCCAGCGCCGCCGTCCCGCCGCCCAAAAACGCAGCTCACGCGGAGCGACCCGTACCGGGCCTAGCCATAAAACCATGCCCGCCGGACTGATGTTTGGTGCCGGTTTTTTCTGCGGCATTGTAGTTGCGGTACTGGTCATTTCTGCACTGGATAAAAATGGCGATCAAGTAGCGGCAACACAAACGCCAAGCGCGGCAAGCAAACCCGCCACCAAACCGGCCAAGCCGGCGGACAAAACCACAACCCGCTTCGACTTCTTTACGGTACTGCCAGAACAAGAAGTGATCGTTCCCGACGAAAGCCCTGAAATTAAACCCCGTACCAGCACAACCAGCAGCCCCGCCGCCGACAATATCATCAGCGGCGAAAAATACCTGCTGCAAGCGGGCTCATTCCGCAACTTTAATGACGCCGACCGCCGCCGCGCCCAGATGATTCTGCTCGGCCTAGACGCCCGCGTGGAATCGGTAGACGCCAATGGCGATCGCTGGCACCGGGTTTACGTTGGCCCTTTCCAGAGCCGAAGCAAATTGGCCAGCGCCCGCGACACTCTCAATGGCGAAGGCATCGACACACTGGTTATTCGCCAGAAGCAGTAACCCCCTCGCCCAAGACTTCCACTGCGAATGTCTTGGGTGTAAGGTTTTACAATTACATAACATGCGAAGGATCGCCTATGTATTTGCTTACCGCATTAGACACCCCACTTTTAACATCAACCAAAAAAGTTTGGGAGTCTTATCTACAAGACGACGACTTACCCTTTTCACCTACGGGCTATGAAGGCCTACTTTCCTTGTGCGAAAGCACCTTGGCAAACCCTCAGGCCCACCGAGACACACTGTTATTTGCCGTTCATCGCCGAGACGAGACTTTCGCCACCGCGATTTTTCTCGTTACCATTCCGCTGGCCGGCACCCAGCATGCGTGGATGAAAATTCTGGAATCACGCACCTCCCCCGCCCTCGATAGCCGTTGGACAAACTCACCGATACCCATTACCGACCGACTGCGAAAAATCGCACAGGTTTTAGTGACCGGCTTTTTTGAGCTTTACCGGGAATCCATCACCACATATCAATGTTCCAAGCTGAAGATTTTTGGCAATAAGCAGGCCGACCGCGCGCTGTTTATGAAATTTGTAGAGCACCTCGATAATGCCCCAGAAACCGAGGAAGACATAGGACAAGGACTGGAAATTAGCTTGGAAAGCTACGGCGCATGGATGGAACTGTCCACCCGCCCCATACATTGACAATGACGGCAATTACTGATTTCCTAACTTGCCTTCAAAAATGGATGATAAGTACGCCGTTCAGTGCACTTCGGAACTGGCCAGCATAAAAATGGACACCGCTATGAAAACCACAATCAGCATCCAACATATTGAAAAAGCAAAGAAAAACATGGAAAACGCCATGTTTAACGCCCTGCTAGCACTTGGCAACTCCATCAATGAACTGAGCATATTCAGTCAAGAAGAGTCCCGACCAGAACGCCAAGCTCGGGCCGCCTAGAAATCTTAGGCGAACGCAAAGACCGCCACTCGGCGGTTTTTTTGTGCCTGCAATTCATAACATAAAGGGCTTAGCCCAAACCTTTCTTAAGGAAAATATTCTAACTAGCCCTAGAAATCTGCGCCCATCACCCCCATATCGTTGGCAATCCCTTTAACAAGGAGCTTCCTGTGGAACAGTTTCGCGGCACCACTATTCTCTCTGTGCGTCGCCAAAATAAAGTTGTGGTCGGCGGTGACGGTCAAGTCACCCTCGGTAATACCGTCATGAAGGGCAATGCCCGCAAAGTTCGACGCCTCTATAAAGATCAGGTACTGGCCGGATTTGCCGGCGGCACCGCCGATGCCTTTACCTTGTTTGAATTGTTTGAAGCCCAGCTAGAAAAACATCAAGGCAAATTAGTGCGCGCTGCTGTCGAGCTGGCAAAAGCCTGGCGTAGTGAACGCTCACTACGACAACTAGAGGCACTGCTAATCGTTGCCGACAAAGAAACTACCCTAGTCATTAGCGGCAATGGCGATGTGATTGAACCCGAAGACAATATGATCGCTATCGGCTCCGGCGGCTCCTTCGCCACCGCCGCCGCCCGCGCTCTGATGGATAACACCGAACTCAGCGCCTACGACATTGTGGAAAAGGCGCTGGATATCGCCGGCGATATTTGTATTTACACCAACCACAATCGCGTAATGCAAGAACTGGAATTTTAACGGATAGCCCATGTCACAAATGACACCGCGTGAAATTGTTCACGAACTCGACAAGCACATTATTGGCCAGCAAGACGCCAAGCGCGCCGTCGCCATTGCCCTGCGCAATCGCTGGCGCCGCATGCAGCTCGACGAAAGCCTGCGCAACGAAATTACGCCCAAGAATATCTTGATGATTGGCCCCACCGGCGTGGGTAAAACTGAAATTGCCCGCCGCCTCGCCAAACTGGCCAACGCGCCATTTATCAAAGTAGAAGCCACCAAATTCACCGAGGTCGGTTATGTTGGCCGCGATGTGGAATCCATTGTGCGCGATCTCGCCGATGTAGCGATGAAACTCTACCGTGAACAAGCCATGGAGCAAGTGGCCCACCGCGCTCAAGATGCCGCCGAAGACCGGGTTCTAGACGCCCTATTGCCACCCGCTCGCGGCGAAGCCGGTGAAGAAGATCGCCATAGCAGCACCCGCCAAATCTTTCGCAAAAAGCTACGCGAAGGTGAGCTGGACGATAAAGAAATCGAGATTGAAGTCAGCGCCACTCCTGTTGGCGTAGAGATCATGACCCCACCCGGCATGGAAGAAATGGCCAGCCAGCTACAAGGCATGTTTTCCAAAATGGGCGGTGATCGCAGCAAGACCAAACGCTTAACCGTAAAAGCGGCTTTCAAGCAGATTCAAGACGAAGAAGCAGCCAAACTGGTTAATGAAGAAGAATTGAAAGCCAAAGCGCTGCAAGCTGCCGAGCAAAACGGCATTGTCTTTATCGACGAAATCGACAAAGTTGCCAAACGGCAAGACACTGGCGGCGCCGATGTTTCCCGCGAAGGTGTTCAACGCGATCTGCTCCCATTGATCGAAGGCTGCACGGTAAGCACCAAACACGGCATGATCAAAACTGACCATATTTTGTTTATTGCCTCCGGCGCCTTTCATCTGAGCAAACCCTCAGACCTGATTCCTGAATTACAGGGCCGCCTGCCGATTCGAGTAGAACTAAACGCACTGAGTCCCGAGGACTTCCAGCGTATACTCACCGAACCAAAAGCCTCACTTACCGAGCAATACCACGCCCTGCTCGGCACGGAAGGCATGGAAATTGAATTCACCGACGACGGCATAGCCCGCATTGCGGAAACCGCATGGGAAGTGAACGAACGAACAGAAAATATTGGCGCCCGCCGCCTGCACACGGTAATGGAACGCTTGCTGGAAAGTATTTCCTTCGAGGCGGGTGATCGTCACGACAAGCTGATGATTGATGCCGGCTATGTTGAGCAACAACTGGGTGAGCTGGCCAAGGATGAGGATTTGAGTCGCTTCATTTTATAATCAAAGATTCCTTGTGTTTGGATAATTTGAAATTGGATAAACCCATGCAACAAGCCGCACCCAGCCAAATCAAGCTCCACAAAAAATCCCGTGAGCTTGAACTCATTTACAGCTCCGGCGAAGCTTATCGCCTGAGCTGTGAATTTTTACGGGTGCACTCGCCCTCAGCGGAAGTTCGCGGCCACGGCAAAGGCCAAGAAGTTCTGCAAACCGGCAAGATCAATGTCGAAATCACCGACATCATCCCCACCGGTAATTACGCGCTACAGCTTGTCTTTAGCGATGGCCACAACAGCGGCATTTACAGCTGGAGCTATCTTAAAGAACTTGGCGAGAATCAAGAACGCCTCTGGCAGTCTTATCTCGCCGAACTCGACCAAGCCGGCGCAAGCCGCGACCCAAATGAAAGCGTGGTGAAATTCTTCGAATAAATAATCAGCGTGATGTTTATTAGCCAGCCGAACAAAGACTTGCAACACCACCCAAAGCCACTTATGGTTTAATTCACAAAACGGAACACATGCTAAGGACTGGCATCATCACCCCCAAACCACGACCAAGGATGGATCATGAAAAAACTACTACTTACCCTACCCTTCGCTGCCCTGCTCACCGCCTGCGGCCCCGCTTCAGTTGAAGACCTGATGGAAGACCCTGAAAAACTCGGAAAAATTTTAGAAGACTGCAGCATGAAAATGGCGCAGGGCAAAGATACAAACACCGAAGAATGCCAAAACGCCTATGAAGCTCAAAAACGTATGGCAGGAAATATGATGGAAGGCATGATGAAGCAAATGGGGCTTTAAGCCTTATTGCTTCATTTAAGGGCGCACAGGATTGCGCCCTCTATTTATTTCCCTATTCTCTACGCCGACTCTCGCAGCGTAAAGATTTCGGTTTTCAGATTTAGCTCACCGTCTTCTTCCAGCACGCCAATTTTCTTACCTACGGCATTTTCAACCACGACGAGCGGCGTCTGAAATAAGGGCCGACGAATAAACTTCAGCTTCCAGCCAAAGTTCTCAATCCGGGTAAGTGCAATTCGCTGAAGATCGGTCAGGAATTCGGTGGGTCTTTCAGGAATGGGTGGATGCCCCATTCGTTTTTCCAGCCGTGGTGTTGTCATGCCGTAACTCCGGGGGCAGGGATGGGCGATTGTCTTAATCTACCCATTTGCCCTGCAATCGAAAACTTCGGAATACACCTACGGCATCACATTTTTATCCCGTTAGAGATTTTCTTCAGCAAAGGCAGCTAGACGTGAACGCTCGATACCGTTGACGTGCATAATCCCTGCATGTGGAAAATATTTTGATTTTTCAACAAGATATGTCAGACCAGAGGTCAGCGGATTGATGTATTTATTATCAATCTGCGCCAAATTGCCTAGCACCACAATTTTAGAGTTAGAACCCACTCGCGTAATGATCGATTTCAATTGGAACTGGGTAAGCCCCTGCGCCTCATCAATCACGATATACGCATTGTTAAACGAACGGCCACGCATAAAGTTCAGCGATTTAAACTGAATATTGGCCTTGTCTTTCACGTACTCAATACTGCCGAAGGGCGACTCATCGGTGCCGTGTAACACTTCAAGGTTGTCGTCAAACGCCGCCAGCCAAGGCGCCATTTTTTCTTCCTCGGTGCCCGGCAAGAAACCGATATCCTCGGCAATCGGTGGCGTTGAACGCGCCACAATCAGCTTATCGAAGCGGCGCTGCTCCAATATGGCATGCAGACCATAAGCCAGTGCAATCAATGTCTTACCGGAACCCGCCGGGCCGGTCAGTACACTTAGATCAATTTCCGGCCGGGAAATCAGAAAGAAAGCCATCGCCTGTTCCATATTGCGCGGCTGCAATCCCCACATACTTTGATGCATTAATAGTTCAGGCGGTAAATCGAGCAATTCGATTTTTTCTTCATCTAAGCTGCGCACCATGCCAACAAAGCCGCTATCGTCTTGAATAAACTGATTAATATGCGCTTTAGGTAAACAGCTTCTGTTGATCACATGAATGGTCTGGCTGCCCTCACGAAGGGTTTCCACAGTATCAACCTTGTCCCAAAAGCTACCGCTGATGTGGTCGTAACCTTTGGCCATATATTGAATATCATCCAGCACCCGGTCGCGTCGGTAGTCTTCGACATTTTCCAGACCAGAGCCCTTGGCCTTGAGCCGCATATTGATGTCTTTAGTCACCAGGCAAACATAGTTTTCGGGACGATGTGATTGCAGATGCAGGGCAACATTAATGATGCGATTGTCATTAGCTTGCTGAGTGCTGCCATCTAAATACGGAGCGGCATTGTCATGGGTGATGATTTGGTCGGGGAAGATTGCCAGCAAGCCCGGCTTGGCATCTTCGCGGGTCGTCGGAATTTCTACCCCGTCTTGGATTTGTTTCGGCGTCGCATTGGCCAGCAATTTGTCGATGGCATTAATAGCAATACGTGCTTCTCGGCTAACGTCTTTATCCCTTCGGTCCTTTATATGGTCTAACTCTTCCAACACGGTCATCGGGATTACTACCCGGTGCTCGTGAAAGGCGTTGATCGCCATTGGGTCGTGAAGCAAAACGTTGGTATCCAGCACAAAGGTTTTTTCCATAGACAAGGCTTCTCATTTTCAAGGTGGATATGGGTAAGCCGCCAACGAGCAAAAACCCGATTGGCGCATGGAGGTGGATCTAAAGCGTGGGGAAATCTTGGCGCGTATTAAGCGTTTGGCATTCGAGCTAGCGGAGCCGCCATGGATAATGGAAAGGGAGACACGTGAGGTCATCCGTAGCCCGTCAAGGTGAGGGCTTGTTAGAAGTTGCAGCAAGACCGCTTTGAGCGATAACGCCAACTGACCGCTCCGAAAAGTACATCGTGCCTTGATTATTGGAAGACTCTGCCAAGACTGTCAACCAGAAATCCGCCTATATGCAAATGTAATATAGACGGGCAAGACGTCACTGCTTTTTTCCGCTAATCTATGCGCCTTTAATTTTTTATGCGTCGCGCCGCAATACACTCGCTGGCCGGCACGCCCCCGGAATCCCAAGGTTTACCCATCATGCTCGACCCCAATGCACTGCAGCAGCTCCGCCAGCTGAAGACCGAAATTATTGAAAGCAAAGACGTTGGAATTGGCGAAGTGCGCGGTAGTCAGCGCCGCTTCGGCTTTGTGCACTTGGAGGATGGGCGCGAAATCTTTATTGCTCCCGACCAAATGGATCGCGTGTTCCCCGGCGATAAAGTCCGCGTTAATGTCGTGACCGACGACAATGGTAAATTCAAAGGCGAACTGGAAAAGCTAATCGACAGCCCGTTGAGCCGCTTCACTGGCCGCTATCTCGTACGCGGCCAAGGTCACTTTGTAGAGCCCGATCTACCGCGCTTTAACAAGCTGCTGTTTATTCCACCTTCGCAGCGCAAAAACATCAAAGCCGGCGATTTGCTGCACTGCCAAGTCACCCGCCACCCTTGGCAAGACGGCAAATCACAGGTCAAAGTTATCAGCGGCCTCGGCGCGCAAGACGATACCGGCGTTGAAGGCCGTTACATTCAGCGCAAATTTGAACTGCCTTGGCAGTGGCCAAAAGATTGGAACGCCGACAAAGACAATTATGCCGAGCAACGCACTGATCTACGCGAACTGCCGTTTGTCACCATTGATTCTGCAGAAACGCGCGATATTGATGACGCCCTATGGGCGCAGGCCACGGAGAATGGCTGGACGTTAAAAGTCGCGGTCGCCGATCCCGGCGCCTATATTCAGCCCGGCAGCCCCTTGGACAAGGCCGCTCGAGAGCGCGCCAATACCGTTTATCTGCCCGGCTTTGTACAGGCCATGTTGCCAGACCAACTCAGCCAGGAAAAATGCTCACTGCTCCCCGAGGCTGATCGCCCCGCAATGGTTTGCACCATGCAAATCAGCACTGATGGCGCCATTGACACGATTGAGTTTGAACAGGCACTGATTCGCTCGCACGCCAAACTGACCTATACCGAAGTCAACACCCACCTACAGGGCGAGGCCCAACTGGCATGGGATAGCCTTGAACCGCTTAAAGCCGTTTGGCAGGCACTGCGCGCTCAGCGTCAAAACAACAGCCTGATTATGCCGGAGCAGCCAGACTTCCGTTATGAGCTGGACGACAGCAAACGCATTGCCAGCATCCAGCGAGTTGAACGCAACGACGCCCACCGCCTGGTTGAAGAATGCATGTTGGCCGCCAACCGCAGTGCCGCCAAGTGGCTGAAAGACCAGAATGCCCCGGCGGTATACAACAGCCATGCAGGGCTGCGCGAAGACCGTCTTGGCAGCGTAAACAAACTGATTGCCGAACAACTTCCAGAACTGGGTGAAATCAAGCCCGAGCAACTCGCCGATTATGTAAAACTGATTCGCGCGACGGAGGCCAGTGAATCCGCCCTGCCCCTGCAGAGTATTTTTGCCCGCATGCTGCAACCCGGCACCCTGAGTCTGGAGCCCCTGCCCCATTTTGGTTTGGGCCTTGAGGCTTACACCACCTTTACTTCACCGATTCGCCGCTACAGCGACCTGCTGGTACAGCGCGCGATTCGCGCTAAGTTGATGAGCGAAGCCGCCAAGCTGCCCAATGCCGAGCAAATTGAAAAACTGCAAGAACATATTCGCCACACCCGTCAGGCCAGTCGCCAAATGGAACAGTGGCTGCAATATCAATATCTGGCTAAACAAGATGCCGAGCAGGTATACCAAGGACGCATCGCCCACCTCAACGGCGGCGGCTTTACGGTAGAACTGAACGACACCGGCATTAACGGCTTTGTGGAAGCGCGCGGTATTCCTGAAAAACTCAGCTTCGATGCCGACAGCCTGCGCCTGAGCAACGACAACAAAAACTTCCAGCTTGAACAAACCGTAAACGTCAAAGTGGCCGAACTCGACCCCTTTGCCGGCAAGCTATTGTTTACGCTTGTGGAAGAAGCCTAAAAACGTAAGCGAGTCAAAAAGCGTAGATTTTACGTCGCGAGCGAATACAGATGGGCTGCCGCCGGAACACAGGACACGGAGTTTATATGCTAATAAATGAGTAGTCCGCGTACCGCCGGCAGCCCTTATGTAGAGCGCAGCAGTAAAATACCGCTTTTTAGAAGTCGGCGTGACGAGGCGTTCTGGGAAACGGAATAGCATCCCGAATATTCTCCATCCCCGTAATGTAATTCAGCAGCCGTTCAAACCCCAAACCAAAGCCCGCGTGTGGCACGGTGCCGTAACGGCGCAAATCCCGATACCAATCTAAGCCCTCTAGCCCTTGCTCGGCCATACGCCGGTCAAGCACATCTAAGCGCTCCTCGCGCTGGCTACCGCCGATGATTTCACCAATGCCCGGCGCTAATACATCCATTGCGGCGACGGTTTTACCATCGTCATTCAGGCGCATGTAAAAGGCTTTTATATCTTTGGGATAGTTCATTACCACCAGCGGGCCGCCCACGTATTCCTCACAGAGATAACGCTCGTGCTCGGACTGTAAATCCAGTCCCCAACTCACCGGGAACTCAAATTTCTTCGGCGCTTTCTCCAAAATTTGGATCGCCTCGCTGTAATCCATGCGCACAAAATCCCTCGCCACCACGGCCTCTAGCCGTTGCAATACCGTTTGATCAACAAACTGATTAAAGAAGGCCAGATCTTCTGAACACTCATCCAAAACAGTTTTGAGCAAATAGCGCAGAAAATCTTCCGCTAGGGCGGCATCATCGTTGAGATCGGCAAAGGCGATTTCCGGCTCGACCATCCAGAATTCGGCCAGATGGCGACTGGTGTTTGAGTTTTCTGCCCGAAATGTCGGGCCAAAGGTATACACCTTAGACATCGCCAGGCAGTACGCCTCCGCATTGAGCTGCCCTGACACGGTGAGAAAGCTTTCTTTGCCAAAGAAATCCTGCGCGTAATCAATCGCGCCCTGCTCAGTCTTCGGCAGGTTCATCATATCTAGGGTACTGACTCGAAACATTTCCCCAGCGCCTTCGCAGTCACTTGCGGTAATGAGTGGTGTATTAATCCATTGAAAACCCCGCTCATAAAAGTAGCGATGCACGGCATTGGCCAACACGGTACGCACACGGGTGATTGCGCCAAAGGTGTTGGTGCGCGGCCGCAAATGGGCCACGGTGCGCAGGTATTCAAAACTGTGGCGCTTTTTGGCGATGGGGTAAGCGTCGGGATCATCTACCCAGCCGCAAACCTGCACCTCGCTGGCCTGAATTTCTACACTTTGGCCCTTACCCTGCGAAGCCACCACTTCACCGCGAACAATGACCGAACAGCCGGTGGTTAGTCGCAGCACTTCACTCTCGTAATTGGCAATCTCACCGGGCACCACCGCTTGAATCGCCGCATGACAACTACCGTCGTGAATCGCCAAAAAGGAAAAACCACCCTTGGAATCCCGGCGGCTGCGCAACCACCCCCGCACTTCTGTTTGAGCGCCTATTTCAACTTCCCCAACCAGCAGGCTTTTGACTGACATGGCGCGCTGTTCTGTATTCATCTTGTTCTCCTAGCAATGGCAAAAGTGTACCTGCCTCGCCGCCTAGCTCACAGAGGGCCGTACCGCTTTTTGCATCAGCTATTTTGTTTTCCCTACTTTCGTACTTATGCCGCTCGTGCTACATATTCAGTGTTTACTCAAGGAAAGGCGGATATGCGCGCTGAAAATTTTGTCGCCCACCGGGGCTATCGACAACACTATCCCGAAAATACCTTAATTGCGTTTCGGGCGGCGATACTCGCCGGCGCCAAAAATATTGAGCTGGATGTTCAATTAGATAAAGACGGTATACCGTGGGCTTTTCACGATGCCACACTAGATCGCCTCTGCAATCGGCCCGGTGCTATTTGGAATTATCACAGCGCAGAATTGGCGGAATTTTCCGCCCATGAGCCGGGCCGCTTTGACCAACAATTTTTGGGCAACCCGCTCTGCCCGCTCACCCACATTGTTGATCTGTTGCGTGAATTTCCCGACGTTAATGCCTTTGTCGAATTAAAAGAAGAAAGCCTGACCCAGTTTGGCGCCGAAAAAATGTGGCAGGCTGTCAGCACGGTCATTGCACCTGTACATCACCAATGTATTCTTATTAGCTTCGAGCTCGACTCACTTTGCCTAGCTAGACAATATGGCTGGCAGCGTTGCGGTGCCGTGTTTGACTACTGGCCCGATTGGCAACTCGCCGCGCTTGCAGAAATCAACCCGGAAGTGATTTTTGTGGATCGCAATATTGTGCCTGCCGATATTGACTTGCGCAGCCTGCCCTGGCCGATTTTAGTATATGAAGTCGGCACTGCTATAGAAGCCACGGATTGGTTCAATCGAGGTGCAGTCGCAGTCGAGACCTTTTTAATTGGCGAACTGCTAAAGGATTTTCAGCTTGTCTCCAGCCCTGATTGAAACAGATATTGCCGTCATCGGCGGCGGCGTTCACGGAACCGGTATTGCCCAAGCGGCAGCGGCCGCCGGGTACAATGTTGCCATCTTCGAAAAAAACCATTGGGCCTCGGGTACCTCTCGACGCTCAAGCAAACTGATACACGGCGGTCTGCGCTATTTAGAAACCGGCCAGTTACCGCTGGTATATCACAGCTTATACGAGCGTTATCTATTACTTAAAAACGCGCCAAAGTTGGTCAAGCCGGTTAAATTCTTTATTCCCATTTACAAAGAAACCGGTCGCCGCCCGTGGCAAATTCGCGCCGGCCTTATTTTGTATTTCTTCCTCAGCGGTGGCCGCAAGCTGGGTCGCTTTCGCAAATTGAAACGCAGCGAGTGGGATCAACTCGACGGCATTAATACCCAAGGTCTACAAGCCGTATTTCAGTATTGGGACGGACAAACCGACGACAAACTGTTAACCGAGGCCGTTTTGCGCTCGGCCCAATCGCTCGGCGCGCAGGGTTTTGAGCAAACTGAGCTGTTATCCGCCAAGAAAAATGAACGCGGCTACTTACTCAAACTCGAGGGGCCAAACGGCGCTATCGACTGCCAGTGTAAGGTGCTAGTCAATGCAGGAGGACCGTGGGTAAACGCCGTGGCCGAACGCATTGAAACCCAAGTCACCGCCAAGCCCATGGAGCTGGTACGCGGCAGCCATATCCTGATCGACAAAAAACTGGATCAGGGCGTGTTTTATATGGAAGCGCCCACCGATGGTCGCGCCGTTTTCGCCATGCCCTGGGGTGATAAGGCATTGATTGGCACCACGGAAGTGAGCCATACCGAAGCGCCCGATGATGTCAAAGCTAGCGATGCCGAAGTGCAATACTTGCTGCACACCTTCTCTCATTACTTTCCCGGCGAAGCCCCAAAACTATTGGATGCTTGGGCAGGGCTGCGGGTTTTACCCCGCTCTGATGAAAACGCCAATAAGCGCGATCGTGACACTTTCTTCTTAGTGGATAATGAAGCCAAGCCCAGTATGGTCGCGGTATATGGCGGCAAACTAACGAGCTATCGCCACACATCCGCTCGAGTGATCGACTATATTCGCGCCGGCTTACCTAGCCGAACACCCGTTGCCGACACCCGCTCTCTGCCGCTAAACGACTGATTTTTTCTTTTATTACAGGGATTTAACCGCTGCGCCATGATTGCCGGCGGTTAACCACCACATTACAAATCCCTTAACTTACCCGTAACCCACTGTTTTTATTGAAGAAATAATTTAATAAAAAGATTAACTTCCGCAACAATTCTCAGCAAACCCCATACAAAACAAGCAGTTAGCTGTAACCCACGTTATGGCTTTCTCTCCCTATACTGAGCCTGTCTTCTGACAAAACGCCCGAAGACAAACCCAGACTTAGGAGAAACACCATGTCACAACTTAAAGCTGCAATTATCGAAAACCACGTTGAAGAAATTGCCGATCTGACTGCCCGCGCTAGCCTTGTGAGTATCATTACCGCCGGCATTCTGGCCTGCTTGATTGCGCTGTAAAAATCGCAAACTGGCAAACACCTTTAAAGGAGAACAGGATATGCACACTAAAAACACCGAACAACGCCGTGATCTAGTTGGACAACTCGCGTTCTTTGGCGCGAAGTACAGCCTGATTTTCAGTGTCTTTGCCACCATGGGTTACAGCCTTAGCAGCTTAGCCTAAGCCGTATCTGGCGCTAAACCCTGAAGCCATTATTGAGCTTCAGGGCAGCGTGCAAGTGACAAACACTTGCCGTACTCGATTTTTCTGGCAACACTAGCGGCTCTATTACCCGTTGAGTCTACTCATGTCCGACCTCATCCTTGCCCCCTATGTACTATTCAGTACCCGTAAGCGCGACGGCAGCTTTGTACCCACACCGGTATGGGCGGCGGGAAATGTGAATACCCTCTATGTATTTTCGGCAGGTAATGCGGGAAAAGTGAAGCGGCTGCGTAACTTTAGCGACTGCAAATTGGCGCGCTGCACCGTTAATGGCAAGCGCTTAGGTGAAGATGTAGACGCTAACGCTTATCTGATCGATGGCAAAGAAGCCGAGCAAGCCCACCGCGCCCTGGTTTCAAAATACGGCTGGCAAATGCGCCTGCTGGATATCGGCTCCCGTCTTGGCGGGCGGATGAAGACCCGGCAATACATCCGGGTAGACCTCAAGACTGACTGATCTTAAACACACGTCCCGTCATTTGAGTCATTGCCACTGCCACCAAACGGCGTAGAGTATCGACAATAATTTTGAGGAGCCGTCCATGCGAGATCTCAACCAGTGGCTGGATGAATACAACGCCGCCCATCAGAACCCACGCAATAAAACCATTCACTTTTACTGCGTTCCACTCATTGCCGTAACCACTGTCGCCCTGTTGTGGCTAGTGCCACTGCCCTTTGTGCAAGCCAATCTTGGTCAGTTGCTGCTGATTTTCGCCATGTTTTTTTACGGCTATCTGTCCGCCAAATTGGCACTCGGCATGCTGCCTTTCGTGCTCGCCCTAGTGGCCGGCATCATGCTGTATGAAAAGCATATTGAATTGGCGATGTGGATTCCCGCCAGCATTATCTGGATTGTGGCGTGGTATTTTCAGTTTGTTGGCCATAAAGCCGAGGCGCAAAAACCTTCGTTTTTTACTGATATTTTGTTTTTGCTGATCGGGCCGCTGTGGATACTTGGTTATGGCTACGACAAGTTAGGCATAAATTTTCGGAACCTCTGATTAATTACTGCGTTTGAAAGCTTCGTTTAGCACCTCTGATTACGTCACAGACTTTCTGGTTTTCGGCACAGCAAGTGAACATAACGCCCCAAGGCCCAAAAGGGCTCTTGGGCACCATACTGCCAATCTATCTCCAGCATATCCTCAATACTGCGCTCAGCTCGAACTGCGCGCGGCATTAAGTCGTAACACAGGCGCACGGCTCTTTTAGCCTCGACTTGCAGGCCCAACTTTTCAAGTTCAGCAATTACCTGCTCAGGATTTCGTGGGTTTGGCGGTGTGAGCCCGCCGGGATGACCGGCAAACTCCTCATCTCGCAGTTTGTACAGATTCCCCTTAACCATATTGGCCAAAACTAAGGCGTTGAGGTTGTAGAACATCAGCGATAAATAACCGCCGGGACGCAAACAAGACACCAAACTTGCCAATACCTGTTCAGCATCGGCCACCCACTCCAGCACCGCATGGCAGCTAATCACATCAAAGCGATCGACCTCTGCCAACTGCACCGCCATATTTTGGAGTGGCGCACACTCAATTTTTAACTGCCCTTGCTCGCAGTAGTCTTGCAAGCGCTCGCCAGCCACCGCCAACATATTGCTGGAAATATCGGTGAGGTGTACCCGGTGCCCCTGCTCGAGAAAACGCTCACTCAATTGACCCAAGCCGCCGCCGGCATCCCAAATATTGAGTGTTGAGCCATCACTTATCGACGGCAATTTCTCCGTTAGCTCGCGCCAACTCAGCGCTAAACGCAGCTCGCCCTTAGGGTTGCCGTAAATGTTTTTGCTGAACCTCTGCGCAAGGTCATCAAAATTTCGATCTGTATTCACTTTTGATTCCGCTATTAGTCAGCTAGGCTTTCAAGCCCTATAATCGAAAACCATTTTACCAATTTGCAAAGGGCGCCACCCCCGCTATGCCAACTCCCAACACCAGCATCCCCATGGGCACGCTTTATACCATTTCCGCCCCTTCCGGCGCCGGAAAAACCAGCCTTGTTGCGGCACTGCTTAAAGAGATGAACGGCATACAGGTATCGGTATCGCATACCACCCGCGCCAGTCGCCCCGGCGAGGTTGATGGCGTGAACTACCACTTTGTCAGCACCGAACAATTTCAACAGATGCTGGCGCAAAGTGCGTTTCTGGAACACGCTCAGGTGTTCGACAATTTTTACGGCACCTCACAGCAGTGGGTAGAAAGCACCCTAAGCAAAGGTATTGATGTCATTTTAGAAATCGACTGGCAAGGCGCCGAGCAGGTGCGCAAGCTTATGCCCGACACCGTGTCGATTTTTATTCTGCCGCCCTCACGCCAAGCCCTGCGTGAACGCTTAACCCAGCGCGGGCAGGATGATGAAACGATTATTGCCCGGCGCATGGCTGATGCCGTGGCCGAAATGACGCATTTTGTTGAAGGCGACTATCTCGTTATCAACGACGATTTCAACACCGCACTCAATGAACTAAAACAAATTATTGCCTGCCAGCGCCTGCAACTCAGCCGTCAGCAAATCCGCCATCAGTCATTACTGGCCGAATTACTGCAATAATTCCCCCCCAGCCCGCACCGCGCCTCTGTTACAAGGGCGACGGCTTTGATAGAATGCGGTTAAGTCTCCCTCCAATTTTTGCCTAGATTTGTTAGCTAGGTTTTGGAGGTTTCACCGTTTTACTTAAGTATTCAGGAATACCCATGGCCCGTATCACCGTTGAAGACTGTCTGTCTGCCGTTGAAAACCGTTTCGAACTGGTAATGGTTGCCAGCAAACGCGCCCGCGCTCTTGCCACTGGCGGCAAAGAACCCTTGGTTCAAGAAGACAGCGACAAACCTACTGTACTGGCTCTGCGTGAAATCGCCGACGGCAAAATCAGCCGCGATGAAATCATGGCTGCTGACGCTGCCCAAGAAGAGCCAGAGTTGGATCTGAGCGCCGAACTCGGCGAAGCCTCCATCATTTAATCTGGCTCGTATGCTCGGGCGAGATTTAACAAGTTTGTCCCGATGCTGTTTTAGCCGCGCTCACATTTTGGGGGCCGGCTAAAACCCATGCTGCAATACAGCTTTTTTTCCTCCAGTCACGGCAGCCCGCAACCCGCGCAATCTATTGATGCTCTTGCGGATCAGCTCTCGCAATACCTACCTGCCAGCCAGGTTAACAATGTAAAACGCGCCTATTTTTACGCCGAGCAAGCTCACGAAGGTCAAAACCGTCGCAGCGGCGAACCCTATGTCACCCATCCGCTCGCCGTAGCCGGCATCTTGGCGACCATGCGTCTGGATGCACAAAGCCTGATGGCGGCGCTGCTGCACGACGTCATCGAAGATACCGCGATCACCAAACCCCAATTGGAAGAACAATTTGGCGAGGCGGTAGCCGAATTGGTAGACGGGGTTTCCAAACTGACTCGGATCGAATTCCAGTCGAAGGCCGAACAGCAGGCGGAAAACTTCCAGAAAATGGCCTTGGCGATGGCCAAAGATATCCGCGTTATTCTGGTTAAGCTGGCCGACCGGCTCCACAATATGCGCACCCTCGGTGTACTACCGCCGCCCAAACGCCACCGCATTGCCAAAGAAACCCTCGAAATTTATGCCCCCATTGCCCAGCGTTTGGGGATGCACAATATTCGCATCGAATTTGAGGATTTGGGCCTGCAGGCCATGTATCCGATGCGCGCGCGCCGGATTCGCAAGGCGATTAAAACCCGCTTTGGCGACCGCAAAAAAACCATTGAAGCCATTCGCGAAAGCCTGGAAAGCTGCCTGCTTGAAGAAGGCCATCGCGCACAAGTTATCGGCCGTGAGAAACACCTGTACAGCATCTATAACAAGATGCGCAACAAGCGCAAATCGCTGAAAGAAATTCTCGACCTCTGCGCCTTCAGAATTATCGTCGATTCGGTCGACACCTGTTACCGCGTCTTGGGATGTGTTCACGGGCTCTACAAACCGGTGCCCGGTCAATTTAAAGACTATATCGCCATTCCCAAAGCCAACGGCTACCAGTCGTTACACACCGTATTATTCGGCATGGAAGGCCTGCCAATCGAAATCCAGATCCGCACCGAGGAAATGGAAGAGATGGCCAATAACGGGATCGCCGCACACTGGCTGTATAAAACCAGCGACAACGAACCCAAAGGCAATTCCAGCCACGCCCGCGCCCGTCAGTGGGTGCAGGGTCTGCTTGAAATGCAGGAACGCGCCGGCGACTCACTGGAATTTATCGAAAACGTTAAAATCGATCTGTTCCCAGACGAAGTCTACGTTTTCACGCCACGCGGCGACATTATGGAATTACCCGCCGGCGCCACCGCCGTGGATTTTGCCTACGCGGTACACAGCGATATTGGCAATGCTTGCGTGGCCTGCCGTATCAACCGCCGCCTGGCACCGCTATCTGAAGCGCTGCAAAGTGGTCAGACCGTGGAAATTATCACCACGCCCGGCGCTCAGCCGAATCCTGCGTGGCTACAGTTTGTGGTGACCGCTAAAGCCCGCAGCGGTATTCGCCATCATCTTAAACACCAGCGCCGCACCGAGGCGGTCGGGCTCGGCGAGCGTATGCTGGAAAGAGCGCTGGCCGGCATGGGCGAGCAGCTTGAAGATATTCCGCAAACCCTGCTCGATCAGCTCGTTGAAATCACCCAGAGCAAATCGCTGGAAAAACTGTACGAGCAAATTGGCATTGGCAACCGGGTTGCCTATCTCACTGCCCACCAACTGCTGGGGCTGCGCGATGAACCCCGCGATAGCAGCGGCAAACCCCAGCAAGCCACGCGACAGCCAATGGTTATTCGCGGCACCGAGGGCTTCCTGGTGAACTTTGCCCGCTGCTGCTTCCCCATTCCCGGCGACCATATTGTCGGTATTGTCAGCGCCGAAAAAGGCGTGGTGGTGCACAACGAGAAATGCCACAACAGCATTGAGCTCAGCAATAAACCCGAGCGCATGATCCCACTGAGCTGGGCCGATGAAATCGATCGCGATTTCTCCGTTGAATTGCGTGTGGAACTGACCAAACAACGCGGCATTATCGCGGTACTGGCCACCCGCGTTAACGGCGCCGATGCCAGCATCGAAAAAATCAGCGTGGAAGATGAAAACCCGAAAATCAGCGTTATCCACCTGGTTATCGGGGTACGCTCACGTATTCATCTTGCCAATGTATTGCGCCGAATTCGTAATATCCCCGCCGTTATTAAAGTGGAACGCGAAAAGCACTAAACCGCGTTGCTATTTCCACCTCCCATTAGGAAACCTCTATGAGCGACAAGCAAATTATTTCTACCAATAACGCCCCACAGGCAATTGGCACTTACTCACAAGCCGTTAAAGTCGGCAACACCGTTTATCTTTCAGGCCAAATTCCGCTGATTCCGGAAACCATGGAAATGATTGAAGGCGGCATCACTGAACAGGCGACTCAAGTGTTTAAAAACCTGTCTGCCGTTGCCGAAGCGGCGGGCGGAACCTTGAACGATGCGGCAAAGGTAAATATCTCACTGGTGGACCTGAGCGTGTTCGCCCAGGTGAATGAAGTGATGGCGCAGTTTTTTGCCGAGCCCTATCCCGCCCGTGCCTGCGTGCAAGTCGCCGCCCTGCCACGCAATGCGCTGATTGAAGTTGAAGTGATTCTCAGCCTGTAATTTCAGGCTTTTCCTGCGCTGGCGCAGCCAATATTTGAGTGAAACCCGCTCGATAATTTGGGTATAGCAAGCGATAGCCACTGGCCAGCAAGCGCTGATTTCGACAGCGTTTGCTGCCGGTACGCTGCACCGCCTCACCATTACAGCGGTACGGAACACCGATAAACTCAGCGACCCAAGACTGCACTTCCTGAATACTGGCCGGCTCTGTATCTACGCCGATATAACAGTTTTCAAGCACCGCACCCTGCGCATCCTGCTCAATCAGATAACTGAGAAAGCCCACGCAATCATCCCGATGAATGCGGTTGGTGTAATGCAGAGGCTCCTGCGGCGCACATTCTCCGGTCCGAATTTTATTGAGCATATGCTCTCGTCCCGGCCCATAAATGCCGCCAAAACGAATCAAGCTGTAATTGCAGCCCTGCTCTTGCGCCGCCTCGGCAATGCGCTGTTCGGCTTTAAGAATCGACTGGCCTGAAGCCCGGCTAGGTTCGGTCGCACTGCTCTCATCAATCCATTCATGATCAACCTGATCATAAACCCCGGTACTGGAAACAAAGAAAATGCGCTTGGGTGCCCGAGATAATTTCGCCAAGACCCGCTCAAGCCCCTGCTGAAATACCGCCTCATAACCGCCATCGCCACGCGCGGGAGTCAGCGTAAACAGCACATAATCCGCTGCCAACGGTGGGCACTGCGCCATACTTTGCGCATCGGTTAAATCGGCGGCGATCCCCTCCACTCCGTCAGGCAATTGGCTAATATTTCGGCGCATGGCGCTCACTGCCCAACCCTGCGCCAAGAAATGCTCCGCCACACCTCCCCCGATATCGCCACAGGCAATAATCAATATGCGGTTTTGTTCTGCTTTCATATGCGGCCTTTTACCCCTGTATTAGCTGGGGCATACTCTGCCCTGAACCGGACACTAATCTCAAGCCAACTTTTCAATCAGGTAAGCTCCATTCGATGACCACGCCACTGTCGCCTCCCCAACAACGCCGCATTGTTTCGGTAGATGCTGACCACAATCTCAGCATTGATTCAGAGCCCATGCCAAAACCCGGCGACCATGACGTGCTTATCAACGTCCTCGCCGCCGGAATTAACCGGCCCGATTTAATGCAGCGCTATGGCCTCTATCCCCCTCCCGCCGATGCCAGCCCGATTTTGGGTCTTGAAGTTGCCGGTGAAATTGTCGCCATTGGCAAACAGGTTAGCCGCTGGCAAGTGGGTGACCGGGTATGTGCGCTTACCAATGGCAACGGCTATTGCGATTACAGTCTCGCGCCCGCAGACCAATGCCTGCCGGCACCAGACAACCTCAGCATGGAACAAGCTGCCGCACTCCCCGAGGTCATGTTTACCGTTTGGCACAATGTGTTTCAGCGCGGCGGCTTAAAGACCGGCGAAACCATACTGGTTCACGGCGGCAGCAGCGGCATAGGCACCGCAGCAATTACCCTTGCCAAAGCCATGGGCGCTACCGTTTTCATTACCGCCGGATCAAAGGAGAAGTGCCAAGAGTGTCTCAACATCGGCGCCGATTTAGCGATTAATTACCGCGAACAGGATTTTGTTGAGCAAATCAAAGAGCACACCCACGGCCGTGGCGTTGATGTCATTCTCGATATGGTCGGCGGTGACTATATACAGCGAGATATCGACTGCGCCGCCGCCGATGGCCGCATTGTGTTTATCGCCTTTCAGCAAGGCTTTAAGGCCGAGGTCAACTTTGTCAAAGTGTTGATGAAGCGACTGACCCTTACCGCCTCGACCCTGCGCGCCCAAAGTCCAGCTCAAAAAGCGGGTATTGCGCGGGAATTGGAAGAACAGGTTTGGCCCTTAATTAGGGCCGGGAAAATCAGTCCAATCATCGACTCCGTTTATCCCTTTGAACACATTAGCAAGGCGCACGAACGCATGGAAAGCAGCCAGCATATTGGCAAAATCGTATTGAGCCTGAGTCACCTGTGATCACCGGACAGCAAATTACAATCCATACCAATCTGCCCGAGTAAGCGCGACATCATGGGCGATTATATCGATCAAATCAGCGTAGCCAGCCTCAAGGGGGTTGGCCCGCGCCTGCAGGAAAAACTCGCCCAGCTCGGCATCAATAATGTGCAAGATCTGCTGTTTCACTTGCCCCTGCGCTATCAAGACCGAACCCGCCTATGTCCCATCGGCAGCGTGCAACTTGGTAGCGATGTGGTTATTGAAGGCAAGGTTGTCGCCGCCGATATTGTGTTTGGCCGGCGGCGCAGCTTGGTATGCCGGATTCAGGATGGCACCGGCACCACTACTCTGCGCTTTTTTCATTTTAATGCAGCGCAGAAACAACAACTGGCTCCCGGCACACGTCTGCGCTGTTTTGGCGAAGCCCGCCGAGGCAGCGGCGGCTTGGAGTTTTATCATCCCGAATATCGCGTCCTGCAAGACCATGAAACTGCCGCGATGGAAGAGGCATTAACGCCGATTTACCCATCCACGGAAGGTTTACAGCAAGCCAGTTGGCGCAAACTTTTAGACCAAGCGCTACTCCAGCTAGATCGACACCCCGTTCGCGAATGGCTGAAACCGGAACAACTGCCCCCGGAACTACGCCGCATTAATGCGCTGGGAGATGCCCTTCGCTATCTTCACAATCCACCCGTGGATGCCTCTCTGCAATTAATCCAGCAGCAACGCCACCCCTGCCAGCAGCGCTTAGCTTTTGAAGAATTACTCGCCCACAACCTCGCGCTCCAACAACTTCGCGAACAGGCCCGTGCACTTTCAGCGCCCTGCCTCGATGGCCCGATAAAACTGGAAACGCAATTTCTCGCACAACTGGGCTTTACCCTGACCGGCGCACAGCAACGCGTCGCCAGCGAAATCTCCACTGATTTAAAACGTTATAGCCCAATGTTGAGACTGGTACAGGGCGATGTTGGTAGCGGCAAAACCGCCGTAGCCGCACTAGCGGCACTGCGCGCCGTGGCCAGTGGCTATCAAGTAGCGATAATGGCGCCCACCGAAATTCTGGCAGAGCAGCACTACCAGAATTTTTCTCAGTGGCTTGAACCGCTGGGTATTCAAATCGCTTGGCTCAGCGGCAAACAAAAGGGCAAGGCGCGAGAAAAGCAGCAACAAAGCTTGGCAGAGCACCATGCCCATATTGGCGTTGGCACCCATGCGCTGTTTCAGGATGACGTCGAATTCGCCAAACTAGGTCTGGTTATTATCGATGAACAACATCGCTTTGGTGTTCACCAGCGATTGGCGCTTAAGCAAAAAGCGGAGCAGGGCGTAGGGCAGCCGCACCAGTTAATTATGACGGCCACGCCGATTCCACGCACACTGGCAATGACCGCCTATGCAGATCTGGATACGTCTATCATCGACGAATTGCCGCCGGGGCGCAGCCCGGTCAATACCGTAGTACTGGAAAACACCCGCCGCACTCAGGTGATCGAACGCCTGCGCGCCGTTTGTACCCAGGGTCAGCAAGCCTATTGGGTCTGCACCTTGATTGAAGAGTCAGACAAATTACAGGCCCAGGCTGCGGAAGCGAGCTGGGAGCTGCTGCGCGAGCAACTGCCGGAATTAACGGTTGGCTTGGTTCACGGCCGGCTTAAGCCCCAAGAAAAAGCCGAGATTATGGCCCGCTTTAAAGCCGGCGAAATTCAGCTCTTAGTTGCAACCATCGTAATCGAAGTTGGCGTAGACGTACCCAATGCCAGCTTGATGATTATAGAAAATGCCGAGCGACTCGGTCTGGCACAGTTGCATCAGTTGCGGGGTCGAGTAGGGCGGGGCAGCCTGCAAAGCCATTGCGTTTTAATGTATCAAACGCCGCTGTCGAGAAACGGTCGCGAACGCCTCAGTGTACTGCGCAGCAGCAACGATGGTTTTGTCATTGCCGAGGAAGATTTACGCATTCGCGGCCCCGGCGAAGTCCTTGGCACTCGCCAGACCGGCCTAATGAGCTTTAAAATAGCCGACTTACAGGAACACGACGCCTTGCTGGAGCCAGTACGCGACACGGCGATCAACTTTCTGCATGAACACCCCATTGCGGCCCAAGCCCTGATCGACCGCTGGCTGGCCAACAAAACTCTCTACGCATCTGTGTAATACATGACCGATTTAGCGCTGTGGCAATACTTGGGTATTGGCCTGATTTTTATTTGGAGCGGCTTTGTACGTTCCGGCCTTGGCTTTGGCGGCGCGGTGCTCAGCCTGCCGTTTTTGCTGCTGATCTACAATGAACCGCTGGTATTTCTGCCGCTGATTTCCGTCCACCTGCTGTTCTTTTCCGCCCTGACGATTTACCTGAATAACCGCAAGCGCTTAAGCCTGAATAGCCGCAGAAAGGGCGGGCATGAGGTGCCCGCTGAAAGCACCGTAGATTGGCCCTATCTGCGCAAAATTCTGGCAATTATGATTGTGCCCAAAATGATCGGGGTGTTTGGCCTTATCACTTTACCCCCCACCATACTCAGCCCGATTATTTTCACCATCGTTTCGGTGTACGCCCTCGGCTATATCTTTAACCGTCCATTCCGCAGTAATAGCAAGGTCATCGACACCCTGTTTTTGGTGATGGGCGGCTATATCAGCGGCACCTCACTGATCGGCGCCCCCTTGATTATTGCCGTTGCCAGCCAGCACATTGCCCCGCACCGCCTGCGCGATACCATGTTCGCCCTGTGGTTTATTCTGGTCAGCATCAAGATGGTTGCGTTTATGTGGGTCGGCGTTGATTTACAACTGATTCACCATCTCTGGTTACTGCCATGCGCCGCCATTGGCCACGTTATTGGCCTGCGCGCGCATCAGAAAATGCTGGCAGCAGAAACGCCGGTGTTTTTACGGGTGGTAGGGAGTGTGTTGCTGATTGTTAGCGCGATGGGGATTTGGAGCAATCTAGCCCAGTAAGTCAGGCTGGGCTAATTGTTGAGACCGGCTCAGCGCCGGGAACTGGGTAGCCCGCGGCCTGAAAAAAGCGCTGTAGGCGATGGCCATCTGCAGGCTTATGCAACTGAATATGGCCCTGCAACATATCGCGCAGCTTGCCCAGTAAATTATTGCGATCTGCCGAACCAGTTTTCACCACCCGAATTTTCCACTCGGGCAGCGTGCGATCATCAACGCTATAGTTTGCCACCACGCTGACATCAATCATCCGGCTATCCATATTCAAATGGCGAATAAGCCCGGCAATTTTTTTGTTATCGCCTTCTAGCTGAAGCATAAAAATTTTATCGGCGACAGCAAATGTGCCGGATACCGATTTTTTGTCAGCAAAGTTCCGAATTTCGGTATAGAGGCTGATTATAAAATTTGAGGGTACCGCCGAGCCGCTTCCCGGAGGCAGCAGCATGGTTCCCAAGCAGACCACTCTTTTCATACTAGAATTCCAAATACGCGTTACGACCAAAGTAAACCAATCTGGTCAAAAACCGATCAATTTGTGAATAACACTCAGACTATGCCGCAGGATGGCGCAGCAGGGCATGCGTATTAGTACCCACCCAGCTGAAAAGAGTCAGAATATAGACCCAGTTCTAAGGCCAAGAAGGGCGGTTGCATTTGCCTATCAGCGCCACCACAATAGCAATACAAAGCATATAACTAACGAAAAACTAAGGAGAAAGCGGTGTCTTCGACAATTATTGATGGCGTGGATTACGGCCCTTTATTTGGCCTGCTTGGCATGTGGCGCGGCGATCGTGGTATTGATAAAGCCCCCGAGCCCGATGGCGAAGATGTGAGCCCGTTTTACGAAACCGTTTTCTTTGAAGCCTGCGGCGATGTCGACAATGCCGAAACCCAGGTGCTGGCCGTGGTGCGTTACCACCAGGTCGTACACCGCAAAAGTAACGACAAAGTGTTTCACAATGAAAGCGGCTACTGGAGCTGGGACAAAGACAGCGACCTGATCATGCAGTCGTTCAGCATTCCACGCGGAGTATCGGTGGTCGCGGGCGGCAAGGCTCATATCGATGATAAAGGCCGCACCGTGATTGAAGTTAGCGCCAAAAAAGGCGATGACGAATGGGGCATTGTAGAAGCGCCATTTATGCGCGACAACGCCTCGTCACGCTCTTTTCAAAAGAAGATCATTCTTGACGGTGACAGCATGATCTACAACGAAGCCACGCTGCTGGATATCTATGGACGCGAATACAACCACACCGACGCCAACCGCCTACAGCGCGACCCTCAGTAAATACTCGCTTACTTATTAGCCCTCAGCTGGTGGTGGTTTTATACCATCACCACTTTCCCTAAACGCGCCTCAATCATTTCTTTCAAACTCGCCGCCAGCTCCCGGAAGAAAATCCGGTTTGGTGCCCCGGCACGCCATACCAAGGCATGTTGACGACGAATAGGTAAGCCCTCTACCTCGGTTACCCATAGCGCCTCGGGCTTATGCATCTCCGAGTGGACATATAGACCCGGCAAAAAAGCCGAGCCCATGCCCATTACCACCATTTGTCGCAGCGTATCGAGGCTAGTGCCCTCATAGTCACTGAGTAGTTCAGCTCCAACTCGGCTGCAAATATCCTTTACCTGATGGTGAAAGTGGTGATGTTCCTGCAGGGTCAAAATACGTTCTGCGCGTAATTTACCCGGCGGCACCAAGGGCAATCCCGCCAAGGGATTTTCCGATGACACCACTAACTTTAGCGGTTCGGTAAACAGCGGCTCTACCACCAAATCATCCGAGCTGACCGGCAGCGGCAAAATTGCAAAATCGTAGCTCCCCATCAGCAAATCCCGCTGGATGGCGGTTGGCCCATCCTCGCGAACATAGAGTTTTAACTTCTGATAACGCTGGTGAAGACCGGGCAACACATTGGGCAAAAGATAGGGGCCCACCGTCGGCGGCACGCCCAGCCGATAGGTGATTTGGTGAGTTTCCCCCAACATATCCGCCGCCTCAATGAAGGTGTTCAGCTTCAATAAAACCTGACGGGCGTGGGGCAATAACTCGCGGCCGGCCGGGGAGAGCAGGGTGCCTGAACGGGAGCGCTCAAATAATTGCAGCCCCAGTTTTTCTTCCAACGCGGCAATTTGGGTGGTCAACGCCGGCTGGCTAATACCGAGCTGGTCTGCGGCGCGGCGAAAATTTTCAAGGCTGGCGACCGCCTCAAAATACTGTAATTGCTTGAGACTGATCGCTTCAGATTTAAGGAACATATTTAAAGAACACGGCCTTGGCTCGGGTGACTTGCATGGAATCCTGATAACAAAAAACTATCAGATATTACTATATTTTTCTATATGACTATCAGCAGAAGATACTGACATCAACTTTGGCCCCGTTGCCGTAGATAAATCACCGACCCATCAAAGGAGAGTAGTCATGGATCACGTTATTTCAGGTGTTAGCAAATTTCAGCGCGAAGTCTATCCCGAAAAGAAAGATCGCTTCCAAAAGCTGGCCAAGGGCCAAAACCCCGAAGTGCTGTTCATTACCTGTGCTGACTCGCGCATTGACCCCAGCATGGTGACCCAAACTGAACCCGGTGAACTGTTTATCTGCCGCAATGCGGGCAATATTGTGCCCCCTCACAGCAACTACACCGGCGGCACCACCGCCTCTATCGAGTTTGCGGTAGCGGCACTGGGCGTATCCCATATTGTGGTGTGCGGTCACAGTGATTGCGGCGCCATGAAAGGCGCAATCGCCCCAGAAAATCTGGATGATCTGCCCCATGTTAAAGAGTGGCTCAGCCACAGCCGCGCCGCCCGCGAAGTGGTTAAAGAGCGTCATGGCCATGTCTGCAAAGACCATCTTGATGAAGTCACTAAAGAAAACGTGCTGCTGCAACTTCAACACCTGCGCACCCACCCTGCGGTGGCCGCCAAAATCGCGACCGGCAAAGTGACCCTGCACGGCTGGGTATACAACATCGAAACCGGCGGCATTGATGCATTTAATGCCCAAACTGGTGATTTTTCTCCGCTCGACGAAGAGCAACAAGCCGCTCTGGTGGGCGGATAAACCGTCACACTCAGGAGGAGTAAGACAATGAATTTAGGTTCCTTTCGTGGTGATCTGACCGGCGGTATTACCGCCGGTGTCGTCGCATTGCCACTGGCTTTGGCACTGGGCGTTGCCTCAGGGCTGGGGCCAATGGCCGGTATGTACGGCGCTATTGCTGTCGGCTTTTTTGCTGCGCTGTTCGGCGGCACACCCTCACAAATTTCTGGACCCACCGGCCCCATGGTCGTTGTGCTGGCGGGTCTTTTTGCCAGCCTTTCCGGCGATGTCGGCCTGATTTTTACCGCCGTTATGCTGGCCGGCTTATTGCAAATCGCCTTTGGCTTGCTCGGCGTAGGCCAATATATTCGCCTCGTTCCTTATCCGGTAATTTCCGGCTTTATGAGCGGCATCGGCGCCATCATTATTATTCTGCAGCTCAGCCCGCTGATGGGCCACACCAGCCCGGCTGGTACGCTTGGCGCTTTGGGCTATCTGCCCACCGCACTCACCGATATCAATTTTGTTTCTTTGATATTGGGCCTTGGCACATTGGCCATGGTGTATAGCTGGCCGGCAGCATGGGGCCGTTATATGCCCGCGCCACTGGCTGCATTGATTGTCGGCACCCTTATTTCCACGCTGTTTTTGAGCGTGCCAGTACTGGGCGCAATCCCCACTGGCCTGCCCAGCTTGCACCTGCCGGAGTTTGACCACGGCAATCTGTGGATTGTGGCAGAAGCCGCCGTCATTCTGGCTATTCTCGGTGCTATCGACAGTCTGCTGACCTCGCTGGTAGCCGACAATATGACCCGTACCCGTCACGATTCAAATCGTGAGCTGATCGGTCAGGGTGTGGGTAATACCGTTGCCGGTTTGATCGGCGGTATCGCCGGTGCTGGCGCCACCATGCGCACCGTAGTCAATATCCGCTCCGGCGGCAGTACCCGTATTTCGGGCATGATTCACGCGCTGGTGCTATTAGCCGTTGTTTTGGGCTTGGGTTCGCTGGCCTCTAATATTCCGCTGGCGGTACTGGCAGGTATTCTGGTGAAAGTCGGTGTCGATATTATTGACTGGAGCTACCTGAAACGCGCCCACCAAGGGCCGCGCTGGGATCTGTTGTTGATGGTATTGGTTCTGGTACTAACGGTGTTTGTCGATCTGATCACCGCCGTGGCACTGGGCGTAGTACTGGCTGCACTGGCCTTTATCAAGCAGCTTGCCGCTCTGCAAATCGAGAATCTGAAAAACCTGCCACAGCATTTGGATTCCCCCGAAGAAAAGGCACTGCTGAGCGCCCATCAGGACCGTATCTCATTGTTTGAGTTTGCCGGCCCCCTGAGCTTCGGTGCCGCTGCTGACCTCGGTCACCATGTTCGTGAGCAAAGTGGTAAGGATTCGCGGATTCTAATTCTGAATTTTGAAGACTCACCCTTTGTTGACCTGTCTGCACTGCGCGCCGTAGAGACCATTGCTACCGACGCCAAGAACAGTGGCAAGCAGTTGTACTTTGTGGGGATGCGTCCGGAAGTGAGAACCCTGCTAGAAAATATGAGCGCCGGATTGCCCTGTGACGCGGAATTCGAGACCCGCCTTGAAGCACTGCAAGCGGCGGTAAATCTAATCGACTCAGAAAAGCGTACACACTCAATATCGCCCACTAAGTTGGCCAACAGCCACTGAGGGTGCTCCCCTTCCAACCCGGTGATTCACCGGGTTGAAAATGTGCATCGGTAATACTCTCCCAATGATGCAATTTGCCCGCCTTGTGCGGGCTTTTTTATGCTCGAGATTCGCCGCCCCGCAAGCCGCGAATCAGCGCGTACACCAGCAAGCCCGCCAAGATGCCCGACAAACCCTCGTAGACCAAGTTGTGTAGATCAAACAAACGCCACAGCAAAGAAGTGAGCAGACCTGCGGCGCTCATCAAAATAGCCGTAGCTACCGTGGGTCTTGCACCCAAGATAAGCACCAGCAAGAGCGGCACAAAGCTGCTGGCCAACCCCGACCAAGCCATGACCACCATGCCAAATACACTCTGCGCACTGAGCAATGCCCAGCCCATAGCGAATGCTGTGACCAGCAGTGTTGCGCCTTTAATATAAAGAGGCCGCTCAATTTTTCCCGGTAATAAATCGTGGCTTAGCGCAGCGGAGGAGCTGAGCACCAAGGAATCAGCGGTGGACAAGGTGGCGGCAAAAATTCCCGCCAGAATCAGCCCCACCAAAACCGGCGGCAATAATTCCAGCGCCATCGTTGGCAGTGCAAGTTCAGCATCGAAGCTACCGGTATCGGGCAAATAAACCCGCGACAACAATCCCACCAGCGTCGCCATGCAGTAGAACACGGTAAACCACAGGTAATACCAAATTCGCGCACGCTTCATTTCACCGGAATCACGCAGGGTCATAAAGCGCACCATAATATGCGGTTGACCCGCTACGGAAAATCCGGCAAACAGCCAGCCCAAGGCAAACAGCACTGCGCCGGCAGCGCCGGGCAAGGCCATATCTTCCGGGAACCAATTGAGATAATCAGGCACCGCTGACAATTGTTGATATGCGCCAGACACACCGCCCAGATTGGCTACCGCCACCCAGAGTAAAATAGCCATGGCAACAATCATCACGATCGACTGCGCGGCATCGGTCCATATAGAGGCGCGGATACCTCCCGCGAGACAATACGCCACAACCAGCAGCGCTCCGGCAACCACGCCACTCCACAGCGGCCAGTCGAACAAAACGTGCAAGGCTTTGCTGCCCGCCAATAATTGCGCCGCTGCGTAGGCCAGCAATAAAACAAGACACACCAAGGCGGCCAAGTTTTGATAAAGGCGCATATTTTTGCCGGCCCAGTTTGAAAGCACCCCGATGTAACTGACTTCACCAGTTTCCGTGGTCATTTCCCGCAGGCGACGGTGAACAATATAAGACGCAATAAAATCGCCGCTAATCCAACCGGCCATCACCCAAAAGGCAGAAAGCCCCACGGTGTAGGTGTAACCAATTACACCAATAAACATATAGCCGCTATTATTTGTGGCGACCGCAGACAAACCCACCAGCCAAGCGCTGACGCTATTGCTTGCCAGATAGTAGTCGCGGCTGTGATGGGTGTTGTAGATCACCGAGGCAAGGCCGATCAGTACAAAGAGCAGTAGAAAGCCCAGAAAGCTGACGATGGTGAGCATGGGGCTTCCTTAAATATCGGCGAGTTGGGGATGATCCTTGAGACCGGCGAGTGCCTCGTCGTGCTGAAGTTCTTCACGGTAAGCATCGGACTGCTCGACCGCTAATAGAAAATAGCGCGCCGCCTCATCGAACTTGTTCACAGCCGTCAAAGCGCAAGCCATTTGATAAAGAGCGTGACCATTTTCGGGATCGCGGCCCAAAGCCTGCTGACACAGATTGATCGCCCACTGAGGCTCACCTTGATCCAAAGCGGCATCGGCCTTGTAGGTCAGCGCTTCAATATCCTCTGGGCGCAACTCAAGAATGTGGTCATAAATCAGAATTTTGGCGGCGGGTGTCACTTCCTGACTGGCCCGCAACCACAGTGAATGCAGCTCTTGCGTTAGGCTAATTTCTTCCCGGTTATTTTGAATATGCGCGGTTTCTTTCTTTAGCTGGCTTTCAATAACCCGCAGCCGTTTTTCATATTCATCGACTAGGTCTGCCACTTGAGCATTGGCAACGCTATGCACTTTTTCCTTAATTTCACGCAGCGAGTTCCAGCCAATTAACACCAAAACCGAACTGGCTCCGGCGATCAGATAAAAGAAATACGTCACCGTATCGGTGGCATAACTAACGGCTTTATCCGCCGCCGCCAGCTCTCGATCAACCACTTCCTCGGCGAGCTCACGATGCTTGCGCTCTAAGTCCATGCGCAGCGTTTTCACCTCATCGAGTAAATAACGCTCGATAAAAGGGGAGTACAGCGGGGCATCGAGCTGCTCGATATGCTGTTCTAGTGCTTTATCTTGCTGCTCAGTAACCGAGGCGGCATCACTTTGCGCAAGGCTGATTTGCGAAAAAAACAGCGACAATAACGCTGCCAGCAGCGAAACTCTTAAGCTACGCATATCGCTTCACCGTGGTCGTGCACTTCCACCAAACAGGAATGCAGGCTGGCTACGGCTTGCTCATAGTCTTTTTCATCGATAACAAACTGCATATCCACCTGGCGCATAGACTGGTGCATGGCCAATACACTGATATTGGCGCTAGCCAGCGCCGAGACGGTTTTCGCCAAAATGCCCGGCACTTGCATATCACTGCCGATAGCCGATACCACTGCGACTTTGCGAGTGCTGACTTCCGCGCCCGGAAACTCTTGTTTTACCGCGCTAACAATCCGCTTTACGGTTTTAAGATTGGCGCCCAGATAATGGGTGATGGTGTTGGCGTTGATATCTTTAGTGATCACGTTGCTTTTAAAACGCTGGATCGCCGCCAGAATTTTCTGCTCGTACTGCCACAGTGAGCCGACCATATCTTGATCGAAAACTTCCAGCGCATAGACCTGCTTGCGACCGGCAATAATTTCCACGCAGGGCTGTTCGCTGCGGTAATCACCATCAATCAAGGTGCCGCCGTGTTCTGGCTCAAAGGTATTTTTTACGCGCAGAGGAATCTCTTGCTGGCGCAAGCCTTTAGCCGCACGGGGGTGGATCGCCTCCATTCCCAAGTTGGCAAGCTGGTCAGCCACATCGTAATTGGTGCGCCCAATAGGCACGACTTTGTTTTCGCCAACAAGGCGCGGGTCGGCACTGCTCAGGTGATATTCCTTGTGGATGACCGCTTCAGATGCCTTGCTAATCACCGCAATACGGCTAAAGGTCATCTCGCTATAACCGCGATCAAAGGTCGCCATTAAGCCTTCCTGACAGTGGGCATAGCCAGTCACGATCGGCAGCACTTTGTCGAGATTGATACCCGCCAGCTCTTGGGCGATATGTTCATCAAGCGGCAAGGTTAATTCCGATTTCCAACCGGACAAATCAACGAACTGGGCTTGAATACCATCGCGTCGCAACAGCTTGGCGGTATTCCAAGCGCTGTGCGCCTCACCGATACTGGCCAGCATTTCTCTAACGGTGAGCAGATGATCTTCCAATCCGAAGTGACCGTGCTGGCAAAGTTTGTGCAAGTTTTCCATGCAGCGCTCAGCCTCGAACAGTCGCCCCTCAATATAGGCGTTTGCTTCATCAAGTTCAGCGCCCTGGGCAAACAGCTCTTCGTTAATCTGGCGCAGGGTATTGCCCACAGCGCTTAGCGCTGCGCGCCAATTTTCTTCATTGGTGTCATCGGCAAAATGCCCATACACACCGGGCTGGCCATTGCGTTTATTCTCCAACAGTAAGTCGGTAACGCCGCCGTAAGCGGAGACCACAAAAATGCGGCCATAGGGACTGCCACCTTGGGCACCCGCCAGAATAATATTGTCGCGCACGGCGGTGTAATCGCTCATCGAAGTGCCACCGATTTTTTCCACACTGTGCTGGGTCAGTGCAGAAAATTCATTTTCCTTCTGGGTATTCATATTTCCTCCAATCCAATTCGATTTTCTGATTTTGTTTGGATTGAGTTATTCGGTATCGACGGGATAAACGCCATTTTCATCGTGAACTTCTTTGCCAGACAGCGGCGGATTAAACACGCAGGCCATTTTCATGTCCTTGCTGCCACCGCGCAGCAGATGCTTGTCGTGTTTATCCAAGATGTAGAGCGTGCCCGCTTCGATGGGGTATACCTTGCCATCGGCGAGGGTTTCAATTTCGCCATCGCCTTCCATGCAATACACCGATTCCAGATGATTTTGGTAATGAATCAGGGTCTCGGTCCCGGCGTAAATAGTGGTGATGTGAAATGAAAATCCCATATTGTCGTCTTTCAACAACATGCGGACGCTCTTCCAGTTACCATTTTCAGCGGTAACGGAACGCTCGGAGTTTTCACAATCTTTTAGTGTTCTAACAATCATAAGAATCCCTACCGCAACCCCTTATCATTTTGGAACGCGGTTTTTAATTTCATTTAAAGTACAAGACGCCTTGCTAAATACGCTTTTTATTTACGGAGCGGCTTATGAAGCATTGCTCAGCTTTTCAGCCATCACTTCTTTTACTGCTTCAGAGACAATATTCAGTCCGCGCTCAAGCGCCTCTATGGAAATGGTTAGCGGACAAAAACATTTAACGACTTGGCCGCGATTACCACAGGTTTCAATAACCAATCCACGCTCAAAACAGGCTGCTACCACCGCATCGGCAATCTCGCCGCTCTGCATTACAAGGCCCTGCATCATGCCGCGACCGCGAGTATTGATTTTGGTAACGCCATAGCGGTCAGAGACCTTTTTAAAATGAGCGCTGACCAGGGCAGATTTCTCGGCAATTTCCTTGGCGAAAGCATCGTCCTTCCAGAAATGACGAATAGCTGCGGTCGCGGTAACAAAGGCATGGTTATTGCCACGGAAAGTCCCGTTGTGTTCACCGGGGCTCCATACATCCAACTCCGGTTTCAGCAACACAATGGCGAAGGGCAGTCCAAAACCGCTCAAGGATTTCGACATGGTGATAATGTCGGGCTTGATGCCCGCCTGCTCAAAACTAAAGAAGCTACCAGTGCGACCACAGCCCGCTTGAATATCGTCAATAATCAGCAGAATCTCATGCTGGCGACAGATTTTTTCCAGACCGCGCAGCCAGTCGGCGTTGGCGACATTCAAGCCACCTTCGCCCTGTACGGTTTCCACAATCATGGCAGCGGGGAGATCAACACCCGACGACGGATCAGTAATCAGCTTTTCAATCATCTTCAAGCTGTCGATATCACGACCGTGGTAACCACAGAACGGCATTCGAGTAACATCACCCAGCGCCACACCGGCACCACCGCGATGGTGCGAGTTACCGGTTGCTGACACCGCGCCTAGGGTTACCCCGTGGAAGCCATTGGTGAAGGAAATAATATTATTGCGACCGGTCACTTTACGGGCCAGCTTCAGCGCCGCTTCTACCGCATTGGTGCCAGTCGGGCCGGTGAATTGGAAGGTGTATTCCATATTGCGCGGCTTGAGAATGTGCTGATTGAACGCTTCCAAAAACTCCGCCTTGGCCGCGGTATGCATGTCCAAGCCGTGAGTAATGCCATCACGCATGATGTAATCCACCAGCGCTTCTTTCAAAACCGGATGGTTGTGGCCATAGTTAAGGGTGCCGGCACCGGCCAGAAAATCGATGTACTGACGACCTTCGCGGTCATACAGGTATTCACCTTGCGCTTTGTCAAAGGTCGTGGGGAATGAGCGTGCGTAACACTGCACTTCGGATTCAAGCTGGTCAAAAATAGTCATACTGTTTCCTCCCTTGTCGGGTTGGTGATGTCTTTATTTTCAGATTTTGATTAATCAATCGGCCCTAAAAAGGGCCGATCCGTAATAATTCTTCGCTGTCGTGCTGCCCCGCGAAGTGGGTGTCTTTTTCAAACCACACCTCGTGATTCAGCTCAGTTTCTCGATCCCGAGCAAAACTCCTAAACAAGGCCCACGAGGCCTCGTTATCGGGCGTAATGGTGGTTTCCATATAGCGCACCGCCACACAGGCCGGACGCTCCACCAAAAAGTGCAGCATTCTTTTTGCCAATCCACGGCCACGCTGGCTGCTATCCACAACCACTTGCCAAACAAACACCGTGTCCGGCTTTTGCGGCGGGATATAGCCGGAAATAAACCCCACCAGTTGACCGTCTTCCTCTACCGCCACAGCGGTGTCGGCAAAATGGCTGCATTGCAACAAATTGCAGTACACCGAGTTGGGATCCAACGGCGGACTGGCGGCGACTAATTGATTAAGGGCATGTCCGTCTTCAGCGCTCGGCGCCCGAAAACGTAGAGGGGGAAGCGCTTCGTAAAGTGCTTTTTTTTGATTCAACACAATTAATTTGTGTTCATTGCAAAGCCATCGTTAAACGCAGCCAATAAATCGCAGCGCAACACCCTTTATGGGCTAAATATTGATCAGTTTTTGACTCAATATCGGCTTTTGAACCCAAATCCTCCTTGGATTTATGCTTAATTAAAATAACTAGATACTTTGAACACGAAGCATTATATCGAAATTTCGCTGTAAATTTCAAGAAACGGCATTGACAACGCTACAATTTACTGATGGAAAACAGCGGCAAAGCCCATACAATGGGCCCTCCAACACCGCTCGCGGTTTTTCCATTGCGTTATAGAAATAGGGCGAATTAGAGATGGATCGCATAGAAGAAGTTTTGATCGCCCTGCGCAGGGTCACCCGGGCCATTGATTTGCACTCAAAGCATTTAATGAAAACGGCCGGCCTGACCGCGCCACAAATGCTGATTCTGCAAAGCCTGCGCGACCACGGCGACGAGATCATCAGCAATATCGCCAATCGGGTAAACCTCAGCCAAGCCACCGTCACCAGCATTATTGATCGCCTGGAAAAACGTGGCTTAGTCGTGCGCGAGCGCTCCAAAGAAGACAAGCGCAAAGTGTTTGCCTGCTTAACCGAGTCGGGCGCCGAGCTGATTCGCAACGCCCCAACGCCACTGCAAGATTATTTTGTGCGCCAATTTCGCGACTTGCAGGAGTGGGAACAGATGCAACTCATTAGCTCGCTGCAGCGGGTTGCACAAATGATGGACGCGCAACATATCGACGCCGCACCGCTGCTCGATGTTGGCGCCATTGACCGACAGGCCGACGGCGATAATCCCCAGTTTGGTTTTAACGCGGAATCTGCGAAGTCCGACTAATCCGACCCGCGCAATCTCACGTACACTGCCGATAAACAGAAAGATTATTGGTACTGCAGTGAGCCAACACGAAACTCCACCCGCCGCTATTCAAATTGGCATTAGCGCCTGTCTGCTAGGCGATTTAGTTCGCTACGATGGCGGCCATAAGCGCTTCCCTTTTGCCACTGACGAACTATCTCGCCACTTTGAATTTATTCGCGTATGCCCAGAGCAGGCAATTGGCTTGGGGGTGCCGCGCCCAACCATTCAGCTAGTCGGCGATCCAGACCAACCTCGCGTACAAGGCAGTAAAGACAAAAACATTGATGTTACCGATGCGCTCGCCGAGTTTGGTCGCAAAACGGCAGCTCAGCTTTCTTATATCAGTGGCTATATTTTCTGCGCCAAGTCACCGAGTTGCGGCATGGAGCGCGTGCCGGTTTACGCCGACAACGGCCACAGCTTGGGCAAAGTAGGAGTAGGCGCCTTTGCCAGGCAGATCATGGAGCACAACCCGTTACTGCCGGTTGAAGAAAATGGCCGCCTAAACGATGTGCTGCTGAGAGAGAATTTTGTGCTGCGGGTAATGGCCTATTCGCGCTGGCAGCAATTACAAATAGAAGGGATTAGTACAAAGGGTCTGCAGGACTTTCATCGCCGTCATAAATTTTTACTATTGGCCCACAATCAAACGATTTATCGCCAACTCGGCCCCTTGGTGGCAGACGCACACCAAGATATTGAGCAGGCCGCCCAACAATATATAACGCAATTTATGACCGCCCTCGCCAAACCCGCCCGGCCCGGCGATCACTGCAATGCCATGCAGCATATACAGGGTTTTTTACGGGAACATATCAGCAGCGAAGATCGCCAACAGTTGCGTCGCATGATTGATGACTACGCCGCCGGGCAACTACCACTGCTTGCGCCACTGGAAATGCTGCACGTGATGTTGCAGAAATATCGGGTAGATTATTTGCTGGATCAGTATTACCTCAATCCCTATCCCAAAGACCTGCGCCTGCGAGTGGCTTTATGAGTGCATCGACCGATACCGGCTTGGTTTGGTTTCGCCACGATCTCCGTGTACTCGACCACCCAGCCCTTACCGCCGCAACCCAGAATCATTCCTCGGTAAGGGCGATTTATCTGCTCTGCCCGCAACAGCTTGATGAGCACATTATTGCGCCTATTCGCCGCCAGTATTTGCGCCTTGCGCTAGACGAGCTGTCTCGCAATTTAGCCGCGCTGGGCATTCCATTAGACATTGTCGATGCCGGCCACTTTTCAAAGGTACCCACCACATTAGCAACTTACTGCCAACAGCACGATATTGCCCAGGTCTATGCCCATAGAGAATTTCTGGTCGATGAGATGCAGCGAGACCTGCGCTGCAGCGAACAAAATATTCCCTTAACGTTACTTAGCGACGCGCTGATTTTGCCCGAGCAGGCGCTCAAGCCTGATGGCAAACCCTATCAAGTGTTTACGCCGTTCTCGAAGCGCTGTCGGCAGTGGCTGGCTCAGCATTTTCCACAGTGCTTGCCCAAGCCCTATGTAAAAGCCGACAAGCTCATACTCAAACCCAGCGTCTGCCCAGTATTTGGCGAAGAGCGAGACGCCGGCGACTGGCCAGTGAAAGAAAGCGCTGTGTTAGATGCCATGCGCCAATTCTGCCGCGAGCGAGCGCACCGTTATAAAGAGGAACGCGATTTTCCCGACTTGGCCGGCACCTCAAAACTGTCGCCGGCATTGGCATTGGGTTTAGTAAGTGCTAGGCAATGTTTAGCGCGACTGCAAATGGAAGCCGGCGAGGAAATCTGGGATGCAAAAACCGGCGCCGGCTGCTGGTTTAATGAATTATTGTGGCGTGAGTTCTATCGCCATATCGCCTTTCATTTTCCCCGCATTGTGCGTGGGCACGCCTTTCAGACCCATACCGACCAACTGCGCTGGCAGGGTAGCGATACCGATTTTGCCGCATGGTGTGAGGGGCGCACCGGCTTTCCTATTGTTGACGCCGCCATGCGACAGCTCAAACAAACCGGCTGGATGCACAATCGCCTGCGCATGATTGTGGCATCCTTTCTCTGCAAAGATTTGCATTTGGATTGGCGACGCGGCGAGGCGTATTTTTTGTCTACCTTAATCGACGCCGATTTCGCCTCTAATAATGGCGGCTGGCAGTGGGCCGCTTCAACGGGCACTGACGCTGCTCCGTATTTCCGCATATTCAATCCCACCAGTCAGAGCCAGCGTTTTGATCCCAACGGGAACTTTATCCGCCGCTTCTTGCCTGAGCTTGCTCATTGCTCCGACAAAGACATCCACGCTCCGATGCCGCAGGCAAACTACCCGGCACCTAGGATCGACCACGCCCAGGCCAGAGAAATTAGCTTGAGCATGTTTGCCGAGCTAAAAGCCAGCTAAGCACCGGAAGCCTTTAACTCTCAGGCTTTATTCACGTTTTAAGCCTTCTATGGTGGATGAAATCACCGGTAGTGATCTATGCTTTCCCAAAAAAGGATTTGAGTGAAACTATGAAAATCATCGCACTGGGGATGACCCTATTGCTCACCTCACTGGCCGCCTGCGCAAGCAATAAGGACATTGCCACGCGCCCCATTTTTGGCACCAGTGAATATGTCTATATCGAAGAATTTGACCAGTGTTTTCTGGCTAAAATTGATACCGGCGCCGGCAGTGCATCGATCAATGCCATTAATATCAAGCTGGATGAAGGCCCCAAAGCCGACGATGATATGGTCAGCTTCGATCTCGTTCTGCCCGATGGCAGCCTCAAACCCTATAGTCTTCCGGTCAGCAAATATGTCTTGGTCAAACGCCGTGCGGCGGATATTGGCAAAGATGGTCGCGCGTATAATCGCCGTCCCTCGGTAGACCTGCACCTAAATATCGGCGGCACCACCCACCTTACCTCGGTGAATCTGGCTGACCGCCGCAGCTTTTCCAAGGCCATGTTGATAGGTCACGGGCCACTGAAAGCCTTTCATGCGCTGGTCGATGTGGCCGACGAAAAAGTACAGGGCAACTGCGCTAAGAGCGAACCCTCCGAGCCTGAACACGACCAACAAAACGAACAAGCCGATACCACTAACACCGATGAGAATGCGTCATGAAAGGGGTAAAACTGCACGTTAAAGTAATCGCCTTACTGCTGGCAGTATTCGGCGCTGCCAGTGTCGCTTGGCAAATATTTGCCCAGAACATTCCCGTCTCTGCCGAAATTACCGAGCCCGTTTGGGTGATTGATACCCGCATTAGCTTCTCGCCACGGGAAAACATGCCGGTAAAAATCAAACAATACCTGCCCCCTAGCTGGAGCCGCTTCATCACCCTCGACGAGAGTTTTATTGCCCGCAATTACGGCGTGAACGTAGACACCCAAGGCAATAACCGCGTTGCCTTGTGGTCTGCCCGGCGCACCAGCGGCAACCAAGAACTGTTTTACCGCTTAATGCTGACCCAGCGCAGCAATACCCGCCTTTCAAGCGAAGAGCCCGGCCCGGTTTTTCGTGACAGCCCGCAGTTAAGTGGTGTTGAAGCGGTGGCCGTAGACGCTTTGCTAAAACCGATTCGCGAGCACTCGGCGGATATTGAAACCTTTATCCGCGAAGCGATTAAACTGATTAACGACAACAGCAACGACAACGCCCGGTTATTGCTTGGTAATAATTATTCCGAGCAAAGCCGCGCCGCGGTTCTGGAACGCCTGCTGTCCTCAGCCCATATTCCGGTTGAACAAGTACATACCCTGCGCTTGAGCGATACCGCCCAACAAACGCCTGAGCTGTGGATGCGCAGCTACAATGGCCAGCGCTGGCTGTACTTCAACCCACAAACCGGCGCACAGGGCTTGCCTGAAGATCGCATTGTTTGGTGGACCGGCAACGATCCCATGATTCAGGTCGACGGGGTACGCAATCTGAAAGTTCAGATCAGCAGCCGCCAGCGCATTGTGAATTCCATCGAGCTCACCCAATCGCTATCAGAAAGCCGTGGCATGAGTGGCTGGTCTATGGCCATGTACTCGCTGCCGCTGCAAACCCAGCAGACTTTTAACTTTGTATTGATGATTCCGGTTGGCGTGCTGCTTATTCTGCTGCTGCGTAATATTGTCGGCCTGCAAACCCTCGGCACATTTACCCCGGTACTGATCGGCCTTGCCTTTCATGAAACCGGTGTGATTTGGGGCGTATTGTTCTTTACGGTGATTTCCTGCCTCGGCCTGGCCCTGCGTTCATATCTGGAACATCTGCACCTGCAATTGCTGTCGCGCCTGTCCACGGTACTCACATTTGTAGTGATTATGATGGCCCTGATCAGCGTGCTGGGGCATCAATTGGGCATGAAGCACAGCCTGTCCATCGGCTTGTTCCCCATGGTTATTCTCACCATGTCGATTGAACGCCTTTCCATTGCCTGGGAAGAGCGGGGCGGGCTACACAGCATGAAACTCGGCTTGGGAACCTTGGTCGCCGCCACGTTGGCACACCTGATGATGAGCTACTCCCCGTGGGTGTATTTCATTTTTACCTTCCCCGGCACCCTGCTGGTGTTAATGGCCATTATGCTGGCACTTGGTCACTATCGCGGTTATCGGCTTACCGAGCTGTTCCGCTTTAAAGCCATGGCCAACTAGGGGGCACTATGTCGCTATTTAGTACTTGGCGCAGCTTGCGCAAGCGCGGCGTAATGGGGATTAACCGGCGCAACAGCGATTATGTGTTGCGCTATAACCCGCGCCATTTATTTCCCTTGGTGGACGATAAGATCACAACCAAAATGCGCGCCATAGAGGCGGGCATTCATGTGCCGCCGCTAATCGGCATTATCGATTCGGAAAAGCAGATTGGCCAGTTCGATCAGCTGGTCGCCAATCACCGCGACTTTGTCATCAAACCTGCGCAAGGCGCTGGTGGCGACGGCATTACCGTGATTGCCGATCGCTTTGAGGGCTATTACCGAACCACCTCTGGCCGCCTGATGAGCAGCGAGGAAATTGAATTTCAGCTCTCCGGCATTTTATCTGGCATCTACTCGCTGGGCGGTCACCGCGACCGAGCACTGATTGAATACCGGGTTAAACCCGATCCGGTGTTTAGCGCCATCAGCTATGAGGGCGTGCCCGATATTCGCATTATTGTGCTGCAGGGTTATCCCGTTTTGGCCATGCTGCGGCTGCCCACTAGGCAGTCCAACGGCAAGGCCAATCTGCATCAAGGCGCGATTGGCGTCGGGGTCGATCTCGCCACCGGCATTACCTTGGACGGCACCTGGCACAACAAAAAAATTCAGAAACACCCAGACACGGTGAATCCCGTGCGCGGCGTTCAACTACCTTACTGGGACGGCTTTATCAGCTTGGCGACCCGCTGTTACGAGCTGACCGGCCTCGGTTATCTCGGCGTGGATATGGTGTTGGATAAAGATATGGGGCCGTTGATGCTGGAACTGAATGCCCGGCCCGGCCTGAATATTCAGATCGCCAACGATGTTGGCCTAGCGGCTCGCTGTAAAGTCGTCGAAAAAGAAATAGAGCGTTTAAACAAGGCGGGAGTAACAACAGCGTCGCCAGAACAGCGGCTGGCTTTCTGTCAGCGCGAATTTGCCACGCTGACAGAGTCTTTTTCTCAGAACACCGCCGAAAGCGCGTCCTGAGATATTTTGCAGGTGTGCAATGGGCTTATTTCGCCATTGCCGCCCGCTCTTTGGCAATCAACTGCTCTGCCACTTTCAGCATTTCCGTATGACCACCTGCCGAACGGCCGGTAATACGGTATTTACCATTAACAATCAGCTCCGGCGTACCGGCAATACCGTAGCTACGCGCACGTGAGTCGGCTTGTTTAACCTGGCTTTTCACACCGAAAGAGTTAAAGGTTTTCTTGAACTTCTCTGGATCAACGCCAGCCGCTTCCTGAAGCAGTTTGGCCATCGAATCTTCATCGGACAAGCGGTTATTGCGCAGATTGATTTCATCAAAAATTAACTGATGTACCTGATCCAGCACGCCCAGCGTCTCGGCGGTATAAAACAATTGCGCATGCACCACCATCAACGGATTCCACATGGCAGGAGAAGGGCGGAAATCCACATCCGCAGGCAGCTTCTTGGCCCACGCCTTAACCATGGGCTCGAAGTGGAAACAGTGGCTACAGCCGTACCAAAACACTTCGGTTACTTCGATTTTGTCGGGATGCGCAGTGCGCACTGGCTGCGCAATTTCAATATAACCCTGACCGGCTGGCGCGACTGCCGGCGCGGACTCCTGTACTTTAGCCTCAACCTTGGCGGGCGCAGGGGTAGGTGTTCCCGCATCGCTGCAAGCACTTAACGACATACCAATGACCAATGCCGCAACTAGGAAAAAAATACGATTCAACATTCCATCCTCTTGGATAATAGGGATTTAAAAATTATGTGACCGAAGCATAGCACTCCAGTTCCATTTCGTCCCCAAGGGGCAAAACGATCGCGCACAAAAAAGGCGGCTTATCGCCGCCTTCTTCCGTGACACCACCCAATTAGGTGGCGCTAACGCGGTAAAGCTTAGTTGTGCAAACCTTGAATAAAGCTAGATACCGCTTCAATTTCAGAGTCGCTCATTTTGAACGCGATGGTGCGCATCACTTTAATATCACCGTCGTTGCTGCGGCCTTCACGACCATCCATCGCCGCACGGAAAGCTTTCAACTGAGCCGCCGTGTACTCGGCATGTTGACCTGCCAAGGCAGGGAAGCCCGCACCGGCCATACCTTGGCCGCTGGGTGAGTGACAGGCAGAGCAAGCGGGAACATTGCGATCGGCAATGCCGCCGCGGTAGATTGCTTCACCCTTGGCCAGCAGTGCTTCTTTAGCCTGACCTGTAGACGCGGTTTTGCTGGCGTAGTATGCGGCGATATCCGCAATATCTTGCTCGCTCAGCATATCCGTCTGGCCGGCCATCATCGGCACAGGACGCGCGCCGGATTTGATGTCTTTAATTTGCTTGATCAGGTATTTCTCACCCTGGCCCGCCAATTTTGGGAAGCTTGGGGCAGCGCTATTGCCATCTGCGCCATGACAGGCCGCGCAGGCTGCAGTCTTGGCTTTGCCTTTGCCCGCATCACCTTCCAGCGCAAGCGCCGAAGTGGCACACAGCATGGACAGCATCATCATCAAAACGGTTTTTTTCATTGTCACACACTCTTTGAATTTGCAAATTCAATTTCGCCGCCGCGCCTTCGCTGAACTCTGTCATTGAACTATGCGCAAGCGACAAACTTATTAAAGATTATTTTCTATTGGCATTTTCCCAAACCGAATTCTGTTCTAGGTATTTCCGTTGAACATTGCTCAGCTCAAGGTGACCGATTGTGAAATCTGCGGCATTATACACAACTCAAAAGATAGAGGACATTTTTGCCCTGTATCACTTTCTATTGCGAATTATTGCAAAGACCCGCAACATTTTCTGAAGCCCAATATAATGCCTGATAGCCCCACGCTAAATTATCGCAACTGCCAATTTATCACCAGCGCCCCAAAACTGGCGCAATGCCCAGACGATTCCGGCTCTGAGGTCGCCTTTGCTGGCCGCTCCAACGCCGGTAAATCCAGTGCGATTAACGCCCTCACCGGCAATAGCAAAATGACCAAGACCAGTAAAACCCCGGGCCGCACCCAGCTGATTAACTTTTTCTCAGTGGGCGGCAATCCGGAGCAGCGACTGGTCGATCTGCCCGGTTATGGCTTTGCCAAGGTGCCACTGAAGGTAAAGCAAGAGTGGGAGCGCAATCTCGACCACTACCTACAGCATCGCCAATCTCTGCGCGGCTTGGTATTGCTAATGGATATCCGCCATCCGATGACGGATTTCGACTTAATGATGATGAATTGGGCAGAGCAGGCACAAATGCCGGTGCGCATTCTGCTAACCAAGGCCGATAAGTTAAAGCGCGGCCCGGCCATGAACACCCTGTTGCAGGTTCGCAAGCAATTGGAAGTTCACGGCGGCCTGATCAACGCCCAGCTATTCTCCGCCGTGAAAGGCGAGGGCTTAGACGACCTGCGCGGCCAACTGGATTTGTGGTTAGAAGAATCGGAAGACGCCGATGAGGCGCCTTCAGAGCAATGACACCCAAGAGCAATAACTTAGTGGGCTTCATCCCAGTTATCACCCACACCAATTCCTACTTCTAGCGGAATCGCCAATTCCGCTGCACCCGCCATCAGTGCCTCTAGCTTGGCGCTGACCTGCTCGATTTGGTGTTCGGCGACTTCCAGCACCAATTCATCGTGTACCTGCATAATCATACGGGCGTCGACTTCACCGCTCTGCAACCACGCATCTACGGCAATCATCGCTCGCTTGATAATATCCGCTGCCGTGCCTTGCATCGGCGCGTTAATCGCGGTGCGCTCCGCCGCCTGACGACGCTGGCCATTGCTGGCATTAATTTCAGGCAGGTGCAGGCGTCGACCAAATAAGGTCTCCACATAGCCTTTCTCTGCAGCTATGGCCCGCGTTTCATCCATATAGCGCTGCACACCGGGGTAGCGCTGGAAATAGAGATCAATATATTGCTGAGCCTCATTGCGGCCTATATGAAGCTGACGCGCCAAGCCGAAGGCGGACATGCCGTAAATTAAGCCAAAGTTGATCGCCTTGGCACTGCGGCGCTGCTCATCGGTCACCGCGTCTTTTTCCATACCGAATACTTCGGCAGCAGTTGCCCGGTGAATATCCTCACCGCGCGCAAACGCCTGAATCAGACCTTCATCGCCCGACAGATGCGCCATAATGCGCAGCTCGATTTGAGAATAATCCGCCGCCAAAATTTTATAGCCTTGCGGCGCGATAAACGCCTGACGAATACGCCGACCTTCTGCGCTGCGGATCGGGATATTTTGCAAATTCGGATCAGAGGACGAAAGTCGCCCAGTGGCGGCAACCGCTTGATGATAGGAGGTGTGCACCCGGCCGGTCGTCGGCTCAATCAACAGCGGTAATTTGTCGGTATAGGTCGATTTAAGCTTGGCTAAACCGCGATATTCCAGCAGCACCTTAGGCAGCTCATAATCGTGTGCCAGCTCAACCAACACTTCTTCAGCAGTACTTGGCGCACCCTTGGGCGTTTTTTTAATAACTGGAATATTAAGCCGCTCAAACAGGATTTCACCCAATTGCTTGGGCGAGGCCAAATTAAATTCGCCACCGGCAATCTCAAACGCCTGTCGCTCGAGTTGCACCAGTTTTTCCGCAATTTCCATGCTTTGCTTGGCCAACATATCGCGGCTGACCAAGGCACCGTTACGCTCTATTCGCGCCAAAATGGGCACCAAGGGCAGCTCGATGTCCCGATACACTTTTTCCAGCTCGGAATGTGCCGCCAATTGCGGCGCCAAGGTTTGGTGCAACCTTAACGTGATATCGGCATCTTCGGCGGCGTAAGGCCCGGCCTGTTCGAGCGCAATTTGATTAAAGGTGAGCTGCTTGCTGCCTTTACCAGCAATGTCTTCATAGTGAATGGTGCTATGGCCAAGGTATTTCAGCGCCAAGCTGTCCATATCGTGTCTGGAGCCGGTGGAGTCGAGCACATAGGACTCCAACATGCTGTCTTCGGCAATGCCGCGCAGGCTAATGCCGTGATTGGCCAGCACATGGCTGTCATATTTCAGGTTCTGCCCCAGCTTGGCGACATTGGCATCTTCAAGCAGGGGTTTGAGTGCACCCAATACTTGCTGTTCGGTAAGTTGCTCTGGCGCATCCAAATAATCGTGCGCAAAGGGCACATAAGCTGCTTTACCCGGCTCAATGGCAAAAGACACGCCCACTATCCGCGCCTGCATATAATTCAGGCTCGTGGTTTCGGTATCAAAGGCAAATAATTCGGCCTTACGCAGTTGCTCCAGCCAAGCATTAAATTCCGCTTCTGCGAGCACCACCTGATAATCTGTTTCGCTGACCGCTGCTGGCGCAGCCGCTTCGTGACCCGCCTTGTCGGTAACACCACCACTTTGCAACTCGTCTATCCAAGACTTAAATTCCATTTCTTGGAACAAGCTCAGCAACTTGTCATTATCCGGTGGGGTGGGGGTTAATGCCGCCAGATCCAGCTCGAGATCCACATCGCATTTAATGGTGGCCAGCTTGTAAGAAAGCTCCGCCATATCGCGGTTTTCTTCCAGCTTTTTACCTAGGCTTTTGGCACCGCGTACATCCAGCTCAGCGACTTTATCCAGATTCGCGTAGATATCTTTCAAGCCACCCAAACCCTGTAAAAGGGCGAGGGCGGTTTTTTCTCCCACGCCGGGAACACCGGGAATATTGTCGACTTTGTCGCCCATCAAGGCGAGAAAATCGATAATCAAGCTGGGCGGTAGGCCGAACTTTTCCTCCACCCCAGCCTCATCCATCACCGTTTCGGTCATAGTATTTACCAGCGTGACGTGGGCATTCACTAACTGCGCCATATCCTTATCGCCGGTAGAGACAATAACCGGGCGCTCGGAACCCGCCTGCGCCGCCAAGGTGCCGATAACATCATCGGCCTCCACCCCCTCAACCACCAAGCGGGGCAGGCCCATGGCGTCAATAATATCGTTAATGGGCTGTACCTGTACCCGCAAATCATCGGGCATCGGTGGCCGCTGCGCCTTGTACTGATCAAACATTTCGTCGCGAAAGGTTTTGCCTTTGGCGTCAAACACCACCGCAATTGGGCTGTCGGGATAATCTTTTTGCAAGCGCCGCAACATGGCGATAACGCCTCGAACAGCGCCAGTTGGCTGGCCAGCAGAGTTGCGTAAATCCGCCTTAAACATGGCGTGAAATGCGCGGTAAAGGTAGGAAGATCCATCAACCAGGATCAGGGGGGTATTTGCAGACATAAAACCGAATTAGCAAGGTAAACGTGCCGCAAGTGTAGCACGCCAGCCCGGCTGACCACCCCCTCGTGAATACGCTTTCCCCAGCCCGCGATAGGCGTTACCAATCAACACAATTGCAGATTGCATTACCGCTATATTGCCTATTAATTAACCAAATTTAACGGGTTTAGTACATCCATCGTCGTTACAATACGTAACACAAGGTAACAAAACCTTGTTGATTCACGAAACTGTGAATCACATTACTAGGAGTAAAAACGATGAAAAAAGTAACCAGCGCAATTGCGATATTGCTTGCCAGCACCATGGCGATGGCGGTTGAGCCCTCTGCGGGCACCCAGTCGCTGGTATTGGCTGAAAACACCATCAACGCCGAGATTAACAGCGGAATGGTAAGTGAAGAGTTTGTTTCGAATGCCCGCTCAGCTCAGGTTTTGCGAAAAACCTTGAATGCGGTGTCTGCAGAGCTAACTACGGAGCTTGACCGTCCGTTTGAGATCCTCTTCGCCGCCCAGTAAGTTACGGCGAGTTGGCCCGGCGGGCCAATTGCTTGATGACCAGCCTGCGGCAGCAGCGCATTTAAGATAACTGCTGCCAACGGCTTGATAGAAATCGACGAAATACGCCCCTGCAGGCTGCTTCAAGCCCAGCAAATCCAGCTCAATCACCTGACTTTCCACCCCTTCTAACAGTGACGCCAAGCGACTCATTGGAAACTGCGGCTCTTTAAAGACGCAGGTAAATTCTCCAGCCAGTAGGCCTTCACGCAAACTGGCCATATGACGAGCGCCGGGCAACTGATGCTCGGACTTCATTACCACTTTACCCGGCCCAATACCGTAGTGACTTTCAAAACGACTGAAACCGTCATGCACCAGAAGGTACTTAAATTTCGGCACGTGCTGGAGCTGTGCCTGTAACGATTTATCGTACTGGCGCAGATCAGAAATAAATCGGGCGGCATTGGCGTGAAAATACGCACCCCGTGTAGGGATCTGGCGAGAAAGGGTATTGGCGATTTTTCTCGCCATATCTTGCACAAGCTGCAAGTCCAACCACACATGTGGATCTTCACCACGCGCTAAGTTTGGCGCGAGACTAACCGCCGCCGCGTGTTTGCCGGCAAGTTTTTTGAGGCTGTTTTCAAGTTCGGGGCTAACCCAAAAGAACACATCTGCGCCCATCATGCGACGGATATCAGAGGGACGAAACTGGTAATCGTGGGGAGAAACACTGGGTGGCAACAGCAGGGAGGCGTCGACGGCGTCGCCGCCAATTTCCGTAACCATTAGATTCAGGGGAAGAATACTCGACATTACTTGCAGGCGAGATTGCGCACTCACTAGAGAGCTCATGCCTAGCAAAACAACGATTAGCAAGGCTCGCAATACCGCGCCCTCATTTTCAATTCCCCAAATAATGCAATATTATAACATATCTTCTCATTCATCCCTGAGTTATGACCACGTCCAACCACAATCACCAGAAATGCATTCGCACCGCATTGTGCCAAGCGGAAGCGCTCTGCAAGGCTCGCGCACAGCGATTGACGCCAATACGTGAGCAAGTGCTTCGCTCTGTATGGTCATCACACAAAGCGATTGGCGCCTATAGTATTATCGACGCCCTGGCGAAACAATCCTCGAAGCCCCCGGCGCCACCCACAGTTTATCGAGCTCTCGACTTTTTACTCGATAACGGCCTCATACATCGAGTCAATTCACTCAATGCATTTATCGGCTGCAATGCTCCCGGGCATCAGCACAATAGTCAGCTATTGATTTGTCGACGCTGCAGCAATACCACCGAGTTGGTTTCAGAAGCACTCAACTCACAGGCTAATAAAGCCGCGAAACAGGAAAACTTCGTATTGGAACAAACCTGCGTGGAACTCACTGGACTTTGCGAAACTTGCAGTAGGGAAATAGCACATGACGAATGAGAATGCATTACTGTCACTGCAAAGCGTAGGCGTTAAACACGAAAAACGTGTTCTGCTTAACAATATCGACCTGCATATTATGCCAAAAGAGATTGTCACCATCATTGGCCCTAATGGCGCGGGCAAAAGTACTTTGCTGCGAGTCGCGCTGGGATTAATGAACGCTGACAGCGGTCGCATTGTACGCAAAAAAGGGCTGCGCATTGGTTATATGCCCCAACGAATGACGCTAAATCCACTGCTGCCTTTAACGGTAGAACGGTTTTTAGGCATGGCCGTCACCGGCAAAAAGCGCGGCGAGTCGCACGACATTGAATCCGCACTCGCTCGCACCGGCGTTGCCCACCTGCAAAAACACTCCATGCAAAATCTTTCCGGCGGCGAGACCCAACGCGTTCTGCTTAGCCGCGCCTTATTAGCCAAGCCAAAATTACTGGCGCTGGATGAGCCCGCGCAAGGCGTTGATATCACCGGTCAAACGGAATTGTATGAATTGATTACCCAGTTGCGCGACGAACTCAGTTGCGCCGTATTAATGGTGTCTCACGATTTGCATTGGGTAATGGCAAAAACCGATACCGTGATCTGCCTTAATCAGCATGTTTGCTGTCACGGCCACCCTGAAAAAGTCAGTAACGATCCCGCCTACCTGCAATTGTTCGGTCGCCGCCATGCCGAGGCGATCGCCCTGTACCACCACGACCACGATCACCGCCACACGGTTCATGGCGATATAGAGTGCGACCATCACCATGACTGATTTACTGATTTACGCCGCTCTTGCCGGACTGCTACTGGCATTGATCTGTGGCCCACTGGGCTCGCTGGTGACTTGGCAGGGCATGGCCTATTTTGGCGATACCCTCGCACATTCGGCGCTATTGGGTCTCGCGCTCGGCCTCTTTCTCGATACCGACCTCAATATTGCCGTGCTATTCACCAGCCTACTGATAGCGGCATTATTGTTTTTACTGCAATGGCGTAATCCCCGACAAAGCCTAGATAGCCTGCTCGGCATCCTCTCGCACAGCAGCCTTGCCCTGGGTTTGGTGGTTTTGTCGCTGCTAAGCAACGCCCAATTTGATCTCAGCGCATTTCTGTTTGGCGATCTGCTTTCCGTAAACCAACAAGACCTCTACCTTTTGCTCGGTATTGTTGTGGTGATGATCACGTTATTAATCCGCTTTTGGGGCGACTTAGTTAGCATGACCGCTCACGCCGAACTCGCCGCAGTGGAAGGCTTGCCAGTAAAGCGCCTGCGCCTGCTAATGATGTTGATGATTGCCGGCACCGTGGCAGTAGCCATGAAAATTGTTGGCGTGCTGTTAATCACCGCCATGTTGATTATTCCCGCATCGACAGCAGGAAGATTAGCTCGCAACCCGGAACAGTCCGCGTTCATTGCGATTGCCCTTGGCTGGGCGGCCGTACTTGGCGGACTGACCGTCGCTTGGTATGCCGATACCCCGGCAGGGCCCAGCGTAGTGCTGAGCGCGGCGGGCTTCTACGCCTTAAGCTTTGTGTTTACTGCCAGCCGGCGCGCGGTTTAATTTGAAAAACAAGAAGCTGGGAATAGGGGGGTAGGAAAGCCGGGGACTAAACCGCCCCGGCTTTGAAGACCTGAATTTTAGGGCGTAAAGTGTTGGTGAATCAGCATATAGCTCTGGGTTAATTTGCCAATTTCCAAGGGCGCCTTAAAGAAACCCAGTGAATGCCCTTCGGGGTTGATCAGGGCGACATTGCCACTGTGCTCCACCAAATAATCTTCACCACCGCCCGGCACCTTCGCAAAAGGAATATTCAGCGAGGTCGCCAAGCGGTGAATATCGAGAAACTCACCGGTAATACCGCGAAATGCCGGATGGAAAAACGCCAAATAAGCATCTAGCGATTGCGGCGTATCTCGCGCTGGATCAACACTCGCCAACCAGACTTGAGTATCCGCACGCACTTCCGCAGGTAATTCCGTATAAAAGGTTTTTAATTGCGCGAGCGTGGTCGGGCAAATATCCGGGCAATAGGTGAAGCCAAAAAACACCAGATTCCACTTACCCATAAACCCGCTTGGGGTAAAAGCCGCACCTTTGTTATCTACCAAATTAAAACCAGGCAGCATGCGCGGATTTTCATACAAATACGCACCCATGGATTTCAGCGCATCGCGGTCAAGCTCGCGCGACTGGGTCATGGAATAGAAAAATCCACCCACCAAACAAACCATGGCCACAACAACAATGCTAACCGTGCGACGAACACCTCGGCGCTGACGTTCTAGGCCACCACCAATAGCACCAATCGTTGCCGGATTTTGCTGCTCCGAATTATTTTCCTGGCTCATACACCGCCCCCGTAAACATAGGCCGCCGGGATCAAATAGTGATCCAGCAACATCACAATAAACAGCGCCATTAGATAAATGATGGAATAAGCAAAGGTCGCCATTGGCGCTTTAGGGTTATTACCCCTCATCAACACAATCGCCCAGTAGATAAAACCCGCACCCAAACACACCGCGCCAAGCAGGTACAACACGCCGCTCATACCCGTAGCGAAAGGCAGCAAGGTCACCACAAACAATAAAATGGTATAGAGCAAGGTATGGAACTTGGTATAACTGATGCCGTGTGTGACCGGCAGCATAGGAATATCAACCTTGGCGTATTCATCCCGGCGATGAATCGCCAGTGCCCAGAAATGCGGCGGCGTCCACACAAAAATAATCAGCACCAGCAGCAGGGCATGACCATTGATTTCGCCAGTGACTGCCGTCCAGCCCAACAGCGGCGGCGCCGCGCCAGCGATACCACCAATAACAATATTCTGTGGCGTCGCGCGCTTCAAAAACAGGGTGTAAACCACGGCGTAACCCAACAGCGATGCCAGTGTTAGCCAAGCAGTTAGGGCATTAATCCACAGCAGCAAAATTGCCATGCCCAAGCCACCGAGAATTGCGGCAAATACGGCAGCATTCTTGGTTTTTACTCGCCCCTGTGCGATGGGGCGATTGTGGGTACGCGCCATCTGAATATCAATACGCTGATCAACCAGATGATTCACGGCCGCCGCGGAACCCGCACAGAGGGCGATACCCAAGTTGCCGAGTATCAACACATCCAGTGGCACCATACCCGGCACCGCCATAAACATGCCGATCACCGAGGTCAGCAGCATCAGCAAAACTACATTGGGTTTGCAGAGCTCGTAATAATCGCGCCAGCTCATAGATTCGGCTGTCATCGTTTCGACCCCGGCTTTTTCAAATACGCAGTGCGCAGGTAATAATTCACCGTCACCATGGTCAGCAATAACAGTGCCCCAACTAGGTTATGGGCAACCGCGACAAAAATGGGGAAGCCAAACACAATATTGCTTACACCCAACAACAGCTGCACACCCAAAACCGCAAGGATTACCCACGACAACTTGGTAAAACGCTTGCTGCCTAAAAAGCGCAGCCGGAAGAACAGCAGCAACAAAATCAACGTGACAAACAATGCGCCGGTGCGATGGCTCACATGAATTGCCACGCGAGCAGCATTGTCCAATTGCCCACCCAAATAATTGGGGCCAATGTGCTGAGTGATATTAAAACCGCTGGCGAAATCCATGGGCGGAAACCACTGTCCCATTTGGCAGGCTGGAAATTCCGGGCAGGCGATATCGGCATAGTTAGACGTCGTCCAACCGCCTAGGGCGATTTGAATCACTACCGCGATTAACGCAATCATCGCAATTGGCTTAATTGCTTGCAGACGAGGTGCCATGCTGCGCTGAACCGGCCAGTGTTTATTGTTTAAACGCAGGGTCAACAACCACAGCAAGCTGATCGTAGTAAATCCACCTAAGAGGTGCGAAGTCACCACTTGTGGCCAGAGTTTCAGCGTTACCGTCCACATGCCAAACAGGCCCTGCAGAATGATAAAACCAAGGAGAAACGCCGGCAGTTTCAACGGCTGCTGTTCTGGTTTAGCCGCTTTTTTACGCGCGAGAATGGCCATACCAAGAATCGCGATAGTAAACAGGCCAAGACTGCTCGCAAGATAACGGTGGATCATTTCTGGCCAAGTTTTATCGTGCTCAACCGGCATATCAGGATAGGCCGCATTGGCTGCCTCAACCTCATGATCCTCATTGGGCCACAAAACATGGCCGTAACAACCCGGCCAATCCGGGCAGCCCAAACCGGCATCGGCCAAACGGGTAAACACACCCATGCCCAAGACAATGACCGCAACCAAACAAGCGACGAAGGCCAATCGGAAGCTGGGCTTTCTCTTTTCAGGAGAATTTATAAAATTCATAACAAATCCACACAATATCTGCGTTAACGGAGCAGACGTTTCATATCTTTCAAAATATCTTTGCCCAAGCTGGTCAGAGTCATTAGCTCAGTATCTTCAGCCTGGTAATACATCATCAACCAACCGCGTGGATCGACCACATAAAATACATTGGCTGCTTCTGGGTTTATGTCCAATTGCGGAAGGCTATTTAAAAACGCGGCGCGCTCAGCATAGAGCACGGAAATATCGCTGTGCGCGACTTTTAGTTCTTCCTTCAACTCATCGGAAATTTGACCATCCAAGGCGAGGTAAACCCGCTCAACACGGTTGGTTTTTTTGCCCAAGGCGATATGTGTCTGGCGCGTGAGATACAACATGCGCTCACACTCAGCAACACAAGTCTGGCCACCAGCGACCATATAGACCCACTTCGATTCCGCCAAATTGAACAGAAACTCGCTGCCATCTTCGCGCTTTAATTTTAAAAGGGGCAGCTCCGCTGGCGGTTGTACCAAAACACCGCGATTGATATTGCCGAGGCTGATGATATTTTTCTGTGCCAGAAAAAACATCACGCTAGAAAAGGCGACGACTAGCACCGGGATTGCCAGAATCAACGTGAGTTGCCGCTTATTGCTGGCATTAACTTCAGTATTCATTTATTCGTCCATATTGGGCGCTTTTCGACTGCGCCAAACTTGCAACACATTGGTGTTGCGCAAAATAAAAATCACGCTCAAGACAAAGGCCATGGCAAACCACTGAACGGCATAACCGGTATGCTTTTGCGGACTGACATTGACGACCAAGCGCTGTACAGCAAAGGCGTTCGCATCTGCCGCATCCAGCCGTAGCATGGTCGGCAGAAGCGTAGGAAACTCTTGCTGTAAAGTCTCAATTTCCAACCACTGTTGGCGACGCGGCCACTTTTTTTCTGCTTCAAAACCTGTGGAGTAATTCTTGCCTAGGCCTTTATACAGCTCGCCTCGCAGGGTCACCTCACCTTCGGGAAAACCGACCTCTGGCAAAATATTGCGGTCCTGACTGCCGGCAACCCAACCCCGATCTACCAGCAATTCTCGGCCGTCCGCCAATTTGAGGAGCGCGATTATCTCATAACCAAAGCGTCCCTGAAAAATACGGTTATCCATCAGCCAATAGCGCTGACTATCGAACACTCCGGTAGCGGTAACCGGCCGATAGTTTTCAAACTTCTCAAGCTTGCCGATGGCAACTGGCGGCTGCTGTTGCAAGCTTTCAGCCTGAGCAAGTATCAGTGCTTTTTCATCTGCCCGGCGCAGCTGCCAACTACCCAAGCTCAAAAGCACAGGCAAAATCAGCAATATCGCCAGCGCCGATTTCCAGTCGAGCTGCCATTGCAATCTGTTTTCGCTGTCGCTCATCTGCACTCGCTCTTGTGTATACTGCGGCAAACCAAGGAGCTTGCTATGTGGCTTAAAGTCGTCATTGTTGTGTTGTTTATCGCGCTGGTTATCAGCTTGTTCAGTAGCCTTGCCTTCCTGATGAAAGACAAAGGCTCAACCATGCGAACCTGGCATACCCTCAGTATTCGCCTAGTGCTTGCGAGTTTATTAATGGGCTTTCTAATTTACGGAATCTACACCGGTCAGCTCGGCTCAAACGCACCTTGGGATCAGCGCTATCTCGAAAAAGGTTCTGCCGTTCTCAATCAGCCTTAATTTTTTACTTTCACAAGCCCGATGCAAAAAGGCCGGAGCTATATGGCTCCGGCCTTTTATTTTACGTCCTGTTTTGTTTAGAGGATATAAACAAACAAGAACAGGAATACCCACACTACGTCAACAAAGTGCCAGTACCAAGACGAGGCTTCAAAACCGAACTGGTCTTCACTATTGAAATGACCTTTGGTGGTTGAGCGCAGAAACTGCACCAACAACATAACGGTACCCATGATTACGTGGAAACCGTGGAAACCGGTCAACATAAAGAAGGTGGTACCGTAAACACCGCTAGACAGACTCAGGCCGTATTCAACCAGTGCTTCATGGTATTCCATGTATTGCAGCACAACGAAGATCAGGCCCAGGCCAACGGTAATACCCAGCCACAGATTGAATTTCTTGCGGTTATTTTCTTTCAGACCCACATGCGCAACGTGGCAAGTGAAGCTGGAAGTCAGCAGCACGATGGTGTTCCACAGCGGCAACCAGTGCAGCATATTGCTCCAACCTGGGAATGACAGGTGATGTTCCGGGCCTGAGAATGCACCGTTGTTTGCCAGGTGACCTGCGGCCATTTGTCCGCTAACACCACCAACGGCTTGCTGTGGCGTTTCCATCAGCGGCCAGCTGTATTCAAAGCCGGGCCATAGCAGAGTGTTCATATCACCGGCACCCGCACCCGCCAGCCAAGGGCCCGCCAAGTTACGGATGTACCACAGTGCGCCAAAGAAGGCGGCAAAGAACATTACTTCAGAGAAGATGAACCACTGCATACCAATCACATAAGAGTGCTTGAGTTGAGCGCTGTTCATGCCCTGAATGTTTTCGCGGATGGTGGTCGCGAACCATGAGAACAGGGTAATCGCGAACCAGACCAGACCGGCAACCAGAATAAAGCCGGCATTGCTGGGCTCTTCTGGCTTGCTCAGGTGATCAATATAGTGGGAAGCGCCCCACACAATCATCACCAGACCAATGGTCGCTCTGATTGCGAGGCTGCTGCTTTCTGGCACGTAATAGGTTTCGTGCCCTGTATTACTTTGACCTGCCATTTATAAACTCTCCGTTCTTCTAGCAGAGAAACCTTAATTATTGAGCAGCCACTGAATCTTGTGCAGCGGCTCTCTCTGTAACATCAAAAATTGTGTAGGACAGGGTGATCACGTGAATATCCTTGGGGAGATCACGGTCAACAATGAATCGCAGCGGCATATCTGCAGAGGCACCGGCCGCCAGTGGCTGCTGGTTAAAGCAAAAACACTCTGTTTTGTGGAAATATTCCACCGCCCGCGAAGGCACAATGCTGGGAATAGACTGCGACACCATGTAGCGACTTTCATTGTTTTTGGCAAAGAATGTCACTGTGGCCGGCTCACCGGGGTGAACTTCAACCTGACTGGTATTTGGCCCGAATTCCCAGGGCATCATTTCATTGTTTTGCGCCACAAACTGCACTTTAACAACACGCTCAGTATCAACGCTGGACTCTACAACCGTGTATTGGCCGCGAGTCTTACCGTTGATGCCGAGCAAATCACACATTGCATTATAGAGTGGCGGCATCACCCACATGGCGAAAGCAAACATTGCCACCACCAGCACGCTGAGCTTGCCGGCGGTTTTTGCAATATTTTCGTTCGCTTTCGACACGTGTTTATCCTCTTACTTCACTTCTGGTGGAGTAGTGAAGGTGTGGTAAGGCGCTGGTGAAGGCACTGTCCACTCAAGGGTAGTTGCACCTTCCCAAACTTTGTCACTGTTCACAGGCTTGCCATGGGTAATGGTACGCACAATGTTGAACAAGAACAGCAACTGGCTCGAACCGTAAATGAAGGCACCGATTGACGACATCATGTTGAAGTCAGCAAACATCATGTTGTAGTCAGGGATACGGCGTGGCATACCTGCCAACCCGGCGAAATGCTGCGGGAAGAAGGTCAGGTTGAAGCCAATGAACGAAATCCAGAAATGGGTTTTACCCATGGCTTCGTTGTACATTTTGCCGGTCCACTTTGGCAGCCAGTAGTACACCGCTGCAGACAAGGCGAAGATCGCACCCGCAACCATGGTGTAGTGGAAGTGAGCAACAACAAAGTAGCTGTCGTGGTACTGGAAGTCAGCAGGCGCAATCGCCAGCATCAGACCAGAGAAACCACCCACGGTGAACAGGAACACCTTGGCAATCGCAAACAGCATTGGCGTTTCAAGAGTGATAGAACCCTTGAACATGGTGGTGATCCAGTTGAACACCTTGGCCGCTGTTGGCACCGCGATCAGCATGGTGGCGTACATGTAGAACAGCTCGCCCGCCAGTGGCAGACCAACAGTGTACATGTGGTGAGCCCACACGATGAACGACAGGAAGGCGATAGACGCTGTTGCGTAAACCATTGAGTCGTAACCGAACAAAGGCTTGCGCGAGAACACTGGGATAATCTCAGACACCACACCGAAGGCGGGCAGAATGATGATGTATACCTCGGGGTGACCGAAGAACCAGAACACGTGCTGGAACAGAACCGGGTCACCGCCACCAGCAGCAGAGAAGAAGCTGGTACCGAAGTGAATATCCATCAGCATCATGGTTACTGCACCGGCCAGTACGGGCATTACCGCAACCAGCAGGAAGGCCGTGATCAACCAAGTCCATACGAACAGCGGCATCTTCATGTAGGTCATGCCGGGAGCGCGCATATTAACAATGGTTGCGATGATGTTGATCGAACCCATGATCGACGAAATACCCATGGCGTGAACACTGAAGATAAACAGGGTTACGCTTGGTGGGGCATAGGTGGTCGACAGTGGCGCGTAGAACGTCCAACCGAAGTTTGGCGCACCGCCTTCCATGAACAGGCTAGAAGCCAGAATCAGGAAAGTGGGTGGCAGAATCCAGAATGACCAGTTGTTCATCCGTGGCAGGGCCATATCTGGCGCACCGATCATCAACGGAATCATCCAGTTAGCCAAACCAACGAACGCCGGCATGATGGCACCAAATACCATCACCAGACCGTGCATTGTGGTCATCTGATTGAAGAACGCGGGATCAACAATCTGCAGGCCGGGCTGGAACAGCTCGGCACGAATAATCATTGCGAAAGAACCACCTAACAGGAACATCGCAAAGCTGAACCAAAGGTACATGGTACCAATGTCTTTATGGTTGGTTGTAAACAACCAACGGCTGAAACCCTTAGCAGGTCCGTGAGCCATGACGAATCCCCCTACTGACCTTTCTTGAATTTGTAGACATCAACTGGCTGCAACATGTCACCCATGTTATTGCCAAATGCGTTGCGCTGGTAAGTAGTGACGGCCGCCAGGTCGACCTCATTGAGCTGGCCACCAAACGCCTGCATCGCAGTGCCGGGCACACCATTCACAATCACGTCCAGATGTCCTTTGGTTGAGCCAGTCGCCAGCGGGCTGCCAGCAATCGCTTTACCCACGCCGCCTTCACCGTTGGCACCGTGACAGGCCAAACAGTTGCGCTCGTAAACTTTCTTACCGCGCGCCACCAGCTCATCCATGGTGAATTCTTTAGCCATCAGCTCTTTCAACTCAGCCGCTTCAGCCAGTTTACCGGCCAACCACTGGTCGTATTCTTCTTGCTCAACCACGTTTACCACAATCGGCATAAAGCCGTGATTGCGGCCACACAGCTCCGCACACTGACCGCGATAAACGCCAGTTTCAGTGGGCTTGGTCCACGCTTCGTTGACAAATCCGGGGATCGCATCGCGCTTAACCGCCAACTCAGGAACCCACCACGCGTGCAGTACGTCGTTGGCAGTAACCAGGAAGCGAGTTTTGGAGTTCACAGGTAGAACAACGGGCTCATCAACTTCCAACAGGTAGTTCGAGCCTTTCTCTTCTTCGTTGCCAATCTCGGACTCAGGCGTGCGCAGATTAGAGAAGAAAGTAACGTTATCGCCATTCGGGTTGATGTATTCGTACTTCCACTTCCACTGATAACCGGTGATCAGGATGTCCTGAGCCGCGTCGTCAGTGTCGTAAACTTCGATCAGTACTTTAGTGGCGGGAACCGCCATGATGATCAACAACAGGAAAGGCACCACGGTCCAAGCGATTTCGAGCTTGGTATTTTCGTGGAAAGTAGCGGGCTCAGAGTGACGCTCTTTGCGGTATGCAAATACCGAATAAAACATCAGACCGAAAACGATGATACCGACTACCACACAGATCCAGAAAACCAGCATATGCAGGTCGTAGATCTTGTGGCCGACTTCGGTCACCCCCGGTGTCATATTTCCGCGCCAGTGCTCTGCTTTCTCAGCAGTTGCGGCCCATACACCTGAACTCATCAGGCTGAGCAGCACCAGCACAGGATTAAGCGCCAGCTTTAACAGCCGCTTCGCTTGTTGTTGCATCTCCCGTGTCTCCATAAACATTAAAAGGAAACCCTCAGCCCGTCCCGGCAGCAACGCAGAAATATATAGCCTGTTATGTGAGTACCAATGCGGTTTTTTATAATCAGGTCAAAAGGGACCACCAAATCCACCCCTGCGGGCGAATCTGGTCATCTCTCTCGATCATATTTTCGCGTCGTCAAACCCCGATTTTGGCTTTGGGTGCGACAAAACGCCGCAATTATAAACCGCAAAATTCTGGTAAGGCTACTCTGATAGAAGCAAACGGACTTAGTCAGTCGCTATTTCATAAGGTTCGCTTTTCTACACAAAACACAATCTTGTGTGTTTATTTTTTATCCAAGCACAATATATGGTCTATTTTTCAAGTTTTACGCGAATTGAGCCGGTAAAAAATTTCATTCTTCTTTCTTATATATTTGTGGCCTTGGCCGAATTAAACAACCATGTTGGCAAATCTCACGCGTCGATCTCCGCCTTTCGACAGCACACCCACTAACAAGACAGCGCCGTTATCGCCCCCTTAATCAAGCGCTCCGCGGCCAGTGCCGCAGGACCTGCCAAATCTCGCTCGGGCAATACGATAAATAACTCCGCAAAACGCTCGCCACCCTCAAGCAAGGGCAGCGGCTTCAACAAACCGCTGGCCAGCTCCTGCCGAATGGCCACCTCCGGCAGCCAAGCAAAGCCCATTCCTTTAGACACCGCCTCTACCGAGGCCTCCATGCGGCTCACCGTGAGGCGCCTTGCCGCATCCAGCCAACCGGAATCGCGTTGACGGCGCTGCCCCGTATCCCGAACAACCACCTGACAAAAGGGCCGCAAGTCCCGGTAATCCAACGCGCGCTCCATTTTGTGCAGCGAATGTTCCGCATGGGCCACCGCCACAAACCGCACCCGCAAAAGTTGGTCGCCGAGAAAGCCCGGCGGCACAATTCCGGTAATGACCAAATCCGCCCGACGCTCCAGCAGCGCCTCTTCACCACCGCTTAATACCGATTCCAAACACTCCACGCGGGTTTCCGGGAACTGATTCATCACCTCATTTACGCAGTCCAACAACACACTGCGCGGAAACAATGTATCCGCCACGATTCTCAGCGATGGCTCCGCGCCCGAAGCCATAATGCGCGCCGAGGATTCCAAGCGTTGGGCCTCTTCTAACAGCGCTCGCCCGCGCCGGTGCAGAACCTGTCCCGCGTCCGTCAGTACCGCCTTCCGCCCCTCAATACGAAACACCGGCACCCCAAGCTGCTCCTCCAGCTTTTGCACCGCATAAGTCACCGCCGACTGGCTTTTATTTACAGCTTCAGCAGCTTTGGCATAACTGCCTTCATCCACCACCGCCAAAAAACAAAACCACTGCTCCAATGAGGTTCTTGGGCTGCGCATAAATATCTATTTTCCTGATTGGTTTGGCGTAAAAAATGCGCTTTTTAATTCGATTTATCAATAGTTAAATACAAACACACCGAGGAGAAATACCATGAAAACCATCTTATACATCAGCAGCAGCCTACATGGCGAAGAAGGCCAATCCAGCCAATTGGCGCGCCAATTTCTATCCACCAAACAAGAAGTTGAAGCCGGTCTGCGTATTATCGAGCGAAATGTTGGCTTAGAGCCCATTCCCCACTTAAATGCGGAAACATTCCAAGGCTTTCAACTTGAACCAAGCCAGCGCAATGCCACCCAAACCGCTGCCGCTAATTTATCAGACCAATTGATTAACGAGCTGCGCAGTGCCGATGAAATCCTTATTGGAATGCCCCTGTACAACCTGGGTGTACCCTCAACCTTCAAGGCCTGGATCGACTACATTGCCCGCGCCGGCCAAACGTTTAAGTACACCGAAAATGGCCCACAGGGCTTACTCGAAGACAAAAAGATCACCATTATTGCAGCGCGAGGCGGCAGCTATCAGGGTACCGCACTGGACACCCAAAGTGATTATCTACGACATATCTTCGGCCTGATCGGGTTGACCCAACTTGAATTTATCTATGCCGAAAATCTTGCTTTGGGCGGCGATATAGCTGAAAAATCCCGACAAAACGCGCTAGACACTATTCGCCAACACGCAGCCTGAGTGATGCTATGAAACCGACGTATCGCCAAGTTCGTCAATTAATACCCGCCAGAGCGGTGAGTGAAGGTGCCGGCGTGCGACTGTTCCGCAGTTTGGGGCAGTCGGCCGGCACCCGGCTCGATCCGTTTTTGATGCTCGATGAGTTTGTTTCCGACAACCCGAATGACTACATTGCCGGTTTTCCCTCCCATCCTCACCGAGGTTTTGAAACCGTAACCTATATGCTTCACGGCCATATGTTGCACGAAGACCATATGGGCAATAGCGGGCATTTACGCGCCGGCGACGTACAGTGGATGACGGCGGGGCGGGGCATTATTCACTCAGAAATGCCACAGCAACAGGAAGGGCTGATGCACGGCTTTCAATTGTGGATCAATCTGCCCGGCAAAGAAAAAATGACGCCCGCGTTTTACCGCGATGCCGCTGCCAGTGAAATTCCGAAGCATGAGGTTTGCCAAGGCGTATCTATTCGACATATCGCCGGCACAGCCCATTACCTTCCCTCAGGCGAGGAAAGTACTGGTTTTTTTAATGGCTTGGATCAGCGCCCGCGCAGCAGCGATCCTTTATTCCTTGATATTTCACTCAGCCCCGGCAGCCAATGCGAGATTCGTTTCGCTTCTGAACACCAAGCCTTCTGTTATGTATACCAAGGGAAGGCCGAGATAGGCGAACACAGTATCCCCAAACGGCACGCCGCCAATCTCAGCGAGGGTGAAACTTGTTTAATCAAAAGCCAAACTGAAACACGGGTATTACTACTCGCCGGCAAACCCTTTCTCGAACCCATTGCCCAGTACGGCCCCTTTGTAATGAATACCGTGGATGAAATTGATCAAGCGCTGCGAGATTACCGCGATGGCCGCCTTACTGAGTCAAGCTAAAACACATCCATTAAACCCCAAGGGGTATTTGATTTCGGTTGGAAATCGGCTGATTTTGGGTATAGTGAAGAACTCTTGTCCCCATAAATACGTGAGGTTGTTGTATGGCAAGCAGTATTCTAGTTCGTGAGATTATGAAAAAGCCGGCTCCTTCGGTTTCCGATCAAGTCTCCATTGCCGACGTCATCGATGCCCTAAGCCGCCACAACGTGATGGGCCTGCCCGTGGTTAATGAGTTTGGCAATATTGTCGGCTTCATCTCCGAGCAAGACTGCATCCACTCCATGCTGGTCAGCAGCTATCACTGCGAGGGCTCACCGAGCGTGAAAGAAGTGATGCGCACCGAAGTGGTGACGGTCTCTCCAGAAACCTCGATTGTCGACCTTGCCGAAAGCATGAACCACAACCGCCCCAAGCAATATCCGGTAGTTGAAGACGGTGAACTGGTTGGCCTGGTCACACGTAAAGCCATCCTCAAAGCCCTGTGGGAAAACCGCGCTCACTGCGACGCCCCGAGTAAAATTGCCTGATCGGAAGCCTATTTTGCGCCTTGTTTGTCTCATTTTGAGCTCCGCTTTACTGCTTACTGCTTGCGTTAACAGTGATTACGACAGTGACCGCGAATGGCGGCTAAGACAATGCGAAAAGCTGCTTGATTCGAACGATCGAGAAAAGTGTAAAGCGGATACTCCCCACTACACCCATTAAGGAACTCCATGAATAACAACTACGATGTGGTGGTGTTTGGCGCCACCAGTTTTGTCGGCCAAATTCTATGCAACTACCTTAAAGAACACCAAGAACAGCCCGCTCTAAACTGGGCCATTGCCGGCCGCTCCAAAACCAAGCTGGAGCAAGTCAAAGCCGAGCTGGGGCTGACCCAAGATATTTTAGTGGCCGATGCTAGCGACGCCAGCGCACTGAACGCGCTGTGCCAGCAAACCAAATTGATCATTACCACCGTTGGCCCCTACGCCTTGTACGGCGAACCGCTGGTGAAAGCCTGCGCTGAAACCGGCACCGATTACTGTGACCTTACCGGCGAAGTGCAATTTATTCGCAGCATGATCGACCGCTATGAAGCCACCGCTCAGCAAAGCGGAGCGCGCATTATTCACTGCTGCGGCTTTGACTCCATTCCCTCGGATATGGGCGTGTGGTTCACCCAACAACAAAGCATTAAGCAGTTTGGCGAACCCTGCCAAAACATTCATATGCAGGTAAAAGCGGCCAAAGGCGGTCTCTCTGGGGGCACCATTGCCAGCCTGATGAATGTGATAGAAGAAGCCTCGAAAAACCCGGCGCTGCGCAAGCAAATGGCCGATCCTTACATGCTGTGCCCAGAGGGCATCAGCAAGACTCGCCAGCGCAACAACCCCATGTTTACCAAAGATTCCGACTCCGGCCGCTGGGAAATTCCCTTCTTTATGGGCGCCATTAATACCCGAGTCGTTATGCGTAGCGAGCACTTACTTTCACCACTTTACGGCACTGGCTTTAGCTACGACGAAGCGCAATCGACTGGCGCCGGTTTTGGCGGCCGCCTCAAGGCAATGGCGGGCGGAGCGGGATTAGCCAGCTTTATGCTGACCGCCTCATTAGCCCCCGGCCGCTGGCTGCTTGGCAAAATCCTGCCCGAACCCGGCGAAGGCCCCAGCCCCAAAGAACAACTGGAAGGCTTCTTTGATATTCGCTTTACCGGCACCACCGCCAGCGGTAAAACCCTGAGCTGTAAAGTGACCGGCGACCGCGACCCCGGTTACGGCTCTACCGCAAAAATGCTGGCGCAATCGGCAATTTGCCTCGTTAAAGACAAGGATCAGCTAGCCGGCGGTTTTTGGACTACCGCCAGCGGCTTGGGTGAATCATTAGTGACCCGGCTGGAAAATCACGCCGGCCTAAGCTTTGAAGTGCTCAAATAGCGAAAAGTTGAGTTAGACAATCAAGCGGTAGAAAATCAGCGCAAGGGAGGCGCGTTAATGACCGTAGACGAACTGATGAGTACCCGGCTAGTCAGCGTGAGTCTGGATGACCACCTGGATATTGTGCGGCAGATATTTTCCCGCACCGGCTTTCACCATTTATTAGTGGTGGAAGAGGGCCTGCTAGTTGGCGTGCTTTCAGATCGAGACTTGTTTAGAGCCATTAGCCCCAACCTTGGCACCCCCGCCGAAACTGCCAAAGACATCGCCACCCTTAACAAACATGTTCACCAAATCATGGCGCGGCAGCCCATTACCCTAACAAGCGGCGCACCTATAACCGACGCCATCGCCCTGATGGCCGACCAGCCGATTTCCTGTGTTCCTATCGTGGATGAAAAGCAGCGCCCACTAGGGATAATTACTTGGCGCGACGTAATGCGCTGGCTAAAGAAACAAGGCTAGCCTTCATTGCCACTCGAGATTCAGCTGCCTATGAGTTTGAGCACAATCTCTTAGGTAAAGGTTTATCAAGCCTTGATAGGGAAGACCTTTTTCCTCTGCCATCGCCTTAAAATATTCGATTGTATCTTCATCAATCCGAATGGTGATCTGCTTCTTGAGCTTAGAAGCATAGGGGTTGGGCTTTGAATCAGAGAAATCATAATGTTTACGCATGACGGAAACTCTCGTATATCAAATGTTCTCGTTTATCTGCCTTTCTCGCAGAGATAATGCGGATGCTTTCGTTATCACGAATACAATGGCAAACAACTAAAAGCCTAGAATGGATGCTACTACCCAAAAGAATGAAACGATCTTCTTCATCAGAATGGTCGGGATCACTAATGATTCGAGCAAATGGATCTGTAAAAGCGGATTAGGCCTCTTCGAAGGAAACCTTATGCTTCTTTTGGTTAGAGGAATCCTTGGCAAGATCCCACTCGAATACCATATTAGACATAACTACATTGTAGTTACACGGAGAGGAAGGTCAAGGTGACGGTGCCGTCATGTAACGCCCGCAGCAATTAATCAACAGAAATCCCATGATTCATGTTGGCGAGGCCGCCACGACATTTTTATTTACAATTCCAGATTAATGTCGCGAGCGATACAAGGTTAGTCATCGCCGGAGCGCAGCAATTAATCAACAGAAATCACATGATTCATGTTGGCGAGGCCGCCACGGCAAGGAAAAATGGCCGAAAAAGCGCAGTTTACGCAGTGTAAATGAGCATTTTAAGGTCATTTTTTAACGCCGCCGTTGCAACGCAGGTAATGAATCAGTGGTTTCTTAAATTTCTTCGTATTCTTCCAATTCATCCTCACAAGCCCAAATCAAAGCCTCATCGCGCTGAATTGGAGTGAAATGCTCAAGATTGGTATTGGGCAGGCGGCGCCCGAGAATCATTGCCGATCGACGGTACCAGGCTAATTCTGATACCAATGCGATGCGGGTGAGGCGGGTATATTCTTCCGACATCAGGCGCAGTTCGCGCAAGAAATTGCGCAGGGAAAACCCATCGAAACTTTCTATTTCGATGTACATGGCCAGCTTTTCGTCCTTGCCCACTTTACTGTGAAATTCATCCAGCATATTGAGCATATCCTGATGATCCACTGGGCCTTTTACGCGCACTCCCACTAAATCGGGAGATGCTATTGGCAGGACTTCCAGCATTGCCGTTCCTCCAAGCGATAATTGACTCTAAGTATAGAGCGTAATTTGTACTTGGCTATCCTAAAATTACCATTGAACCGATGCGGTTAACGATGGTCGCTTAGTGCTTTCGCGGCGTCTTTGTCGAAGAAGGATCGATAATAGACACCACGGTAATTTCATCTTCGTGAGCGAGGGGTTTTTCGCCCACTCTAGGTTGATTCACCCGGGTGCTGATTTCCTCTGGTGCTTGCGGGTCATCGTAAATGGATTCTTTAAAGTCGCAGCGCACACACTCGCGGATTTGCTCAGAATCAGATACCCGGTACATCACTAATTTATCCATCTCTGCGCACTTTGGGCAGACCGCGCCAGCAATAAAACGGCGGGGACGAAATTCCGTTGCCATTACTTGCCTCCCACCGCTTGCGCAGGGGTAATGCCGCTGTGACGCAACAAGGCATCATTGGCAGGCTCGCGACCCCGGAACCGTTTGAACAATTCTGCCGGCGCTTCAGAACCGCCGCGCTCTAGAATTTCCCGGCGGAATTGAGCCCCCACCTCCGGATTCATTACGCCGCGCTCTTCAAACAAGGAGAAGGCATCGGCAGAGAGCACTTCCGCCCATTTATAGCTGTAGTAACCCGCGCAATAACCCCCCGCAAAAATATGGCTGAAGCTGTGCTGGAAGCGGTTAAATGCTGGCGGCATCCACACAGAAACCTGCTGACGAACACCGTCCATCACCGCATCAATAGCCTCTTCCGAGGTGATCTTAGTCTGCATATGCAGGCGGAAATCAAACAGGGCAAATTCCAGTTGGCGTAACATCATCATGCCGGACTGGAAATTTTTGGCGGCCAATAGTTTATCCAGCATATCTTCTGGCAGCGGTTCAGCACTTTGATAATGCGCTGAAATATCGGGGATGACTGACTTCTCCCAGCACCAGTTTTCAAGAAACTGGCTGGGCAATTCCACCGCATCCCAAGCCACACCATTAATACCCGACACTGCCAAACAATCTATTTGCGTCAGCATATGGTGTAGGCCGTGACCAAACTCGTGGAACAGGGTGGTCACTTCATTATGCGTTAGCAGAGAAGGGCGCTCGCTGGTCGGCGGGGTAAAATTACACACCAGAAACGCGACCGGTTTTTGCAGACTGCCATCGTCAAGGCGACGACGGCCACGGCAGTCGGCCATCCACGCTCCGCCGCGCTTATTTTGACGGGCAAATAAATCGAGATAGAAAGCGGCAATCGATTCGCCATGGCGACTGATTTCAAAACAGCGGGCATCGTCATGCCACATATCAACGCCCACCAACTCGCGAATCTCAATGTCAAACAAGCTGGAACAAACCTTAAACAGCCCCTCGATCACTTTATTTACCGGGAAGTAAGGCCGCAGTTGTTCCTGAGAAATGGCGTAACTCGCCTCTTTTAATTTCTCACTGTAGAAAGGCACATCCCAGGCCTTTAAATCACCCAAGCCCTGCTTGGCAGCATAGGCTTTAAGCTCTTCATACTCCTGTTGTGCCATCGGGCGGCTGGCCACCGCTAATTCTTCCAGAAAGCTCACCACCTGCTCGGGACTTTCTGCCATTTTGCTGGCCAGAGAATCTTCGGCGTAATTGGCAAAGCCCAATAACGCGGCCAATTCTTGGCGGAGCTGCATAATCTCAACCATCAGCGGGCCGTTATCCCACTGTCCAGCCTGAGGGCCCAGTTTAGACGCACGGGTAACATAGGCCTCGTACAGCTCGCGGCGTAGTTCGCGGTTTTCCGCGTACTGCATAATTGGCAGATAAGAGGGAATATCCAGACTCAGGCGATAGCCGCTGCGCTCTTTTTTAGCGGCCGCTTCACGCAACATAGCCATTGCCGACTCCGGCACACCCGCCAATTGGCCTTCATCTTCAACAAATTTTTCCCAGCCATCGGTGGCATCTAACACATGGTTGGAAAAATCGGTGGAGAGCTTACTCAAGCGCTGCTGAATATCGGCAAAGCGTTTTGCCGCCTCACCTTCTAATCCAACACCTGACAGGGTGAAATCGCGCAGCAGATTTTTCACTGCCTGCTGTCGTGGCTGATCCAAGGCCGCAAAATCCGCGCTTTCTGCCAAGGCCTTAACCCGCTCATACAAGGGCTTGTTCTGTCCCATTTCGCTGTTATAGGCCGTCAGCAAAGGCAAGCACTGGTTGTACGATTCACGCCAGGCATCGCCACTGATAACCGAATGCAAATGGCTAAGCGGCGACCAAAACTGTTCAATACGGTCGTTAATATTCTCCAGCGGCGCCATTAAATTCTGCCAACTGGGCGCAACACTATTTGAAACCAATTCCGCCACTTCTTTTCGTGCGCTGCTTAATAGCGTTTCGCAATCGGCGGGAAAGGTTTTAGGGTCGAGGGTGGAGAATTTTGGCAGGCTTGCTTGCAAAGACATGGTGACGAACTCTTAAAATCGTTCAAATATGACGTTAGCATACCAGAACTGATGCCCGAGCTAGCAGGATCGCGGGCCTTGTTACGCACTCTTTCAAGATTGGAAATCCACCATGAGCTATCTCGCCAGTAATTATATTCGCCCATTTGAAGGCCACACCCCGCAACTGGGAGAGGGCGCATTTATTGACCCCAGCGCAGTGGTGATCGGTGATGTGCAGCTCGGTGCAGACAGCTCCGTGTGGCCCAACACCACAATTCGAGGCGATATGCACCGCATCCGTATCGGCGCTCGCACCAGCATTCAAGACAATAGCATTCTGCATATCACCCACGCCGGGCCCTACAATCCAGACGGCTACCCACTCACGATTGGCGATGATGTCACCGTGGCCCACAGCGTGACACTGCACGGCTGCACCATTGGCAACCGCGTGTTGATTGGTATGGGCTGTATTGTGATGGACGGCGCGGTGATTGAAGACGATGTCGTGCTGGGCGCCAACTCACTGGTGCCGCCCGGCAAAAAACTGGAAAGCGGTTTTTTATATGTCGGCAGCCCCGCTAAAGCGGTGCGCGCACTCAGCGAAAAAGAAATGAGCTACTTCTGCTACAGCTCAGCGAATTACGCCAAGCTGAAAGATCGGCATATTGCTTCGCTGTCTGGAAATTAAATCGGCAAGCTCAACAATAAATCGATAATTGGAATACCCGAGCCGCCAACGGTGCCCTGCGAATTTAACATCCCCGGCACATAGGCGCTGCTAATTGGCGCGGTGGGCGTACTTTTGAAATTTGCCAGATTGGGAAATAAGCCCGGCATTTCTTCATCCGTAACGCCAAACCAATTGCACAGGGTTGCCAAATACTGGTCGATCGCAATGGTAGGTATCATGCGGCCTTTACTGCCGGTGTCGCTTTCTCCACCGAGCCGCATATCTGGCATTTCACCAATCATGGCGCCACCATTAACATCGCCGCCAACCAATAGATTATGGCCTGCCCAAGCGTGGTCTGTGCCATCACCGTTATTGCCCAGTGTGCGACCAAAATCCGACAGTGTGAACATGGTGACCTGCTCAGCAAGCCCCAGTGAATCCATCGCCTGCTGAAAGCTCCACATGGCTAGGCTGATTTCACGCAGCAATAAGGGATGTTGATTCAGCAGGCCACTGTGGTTATCAAACCCACCCATACCAATAAAGATTATTTGCCGACCCAAATTCAGCTCATTGCCCAACTTAATCATTTCCGCCGCCGCCTTGGCGCCGCGCAAGGCACTGCCATTAATGCTACGCGACAGGTTTAGCTGTTGTGCCGTGGGGCTTGTAAACAACACATTACCGTAAGGATCAGTAAGGTGATCAAAGGCCGCTGGATCAATCAGAGCCAGCGTATCTGCCAAGCTGATAGTGCTGCGATTGGCCGCTTTTAACACTCGACTCAAGGGCTGCTCGCCAGCGGTGGCGCGATTCATTTCAGCAAACAAATCAAAGCTAAAGCCACTGCCATTTTCCGAGGGGAATAGTTGAGTACTGCCGGGCTGCAATATCACCGGACTATTATTGTCTCCGGTTAACATGCGCCGCGCCCCGGCATAGGAAATATTGATACCCAGGGGCGAACCATTATTGATGGCGTTATTGTGCACGCCCCACATATCTGCCAAACGCCCGGCCCAACCACCGGCATTCAGATTATCTGCCCAACCGGTTTCCATGGCGCGCTGCTGGTGATTGTGGGCATAGAGAAAGGGCGGCAAGCGTGAGGTTTTGAGCGTATCTTTACTCACCGGCTCAACCAAGGTGCCCATATTCGCCACAATAGAGGCGCGGCGATCGGTAATCAGCTGAGCCACTTCCGGCATCATGCCATTTAGTCCTACGTCACCAAACTTATACACACCCTTGGTGTAAGACGTAGCATCCGTCGCAGATAAATAGGGGTTGCTGCCGGTATCGGTGCGCTGACCTAAAGCCGGATTCAATGACAAATTATTAATCGCCATCGCCCCGCGACTAAGCGCATAGGTTTCGTAACCATTATTGCCATCACCCAGCGGCACCATCATATTGAAAGAATCATTGCCGCCAAGCAGAAACAGCACCACCATCGCCTTGTAGTCATCCACCTGTTGCGCACGCGCAATGGAGGGGAATAACGATGTTGTGCCGCCGAGACTCGCCGCCGCACCAGCACTGGCCAACATATTGAGGAATTGGCGTCGTTTTAAATTAGTCATGCCTCGTCCTCAGTGTTGAGCCATATTTTCTGGCGACATAAACAGGTATTGCACCGCCCCCGAAACCACCCGAATGGCTTCCTGCGCGGGGTCTTTATTCACATTGAAGTAGGGGGCAGTATCCAGATAATCCAGCAACTGGGCTCGACTGCTTTCCGTTAGCGCTTTTTTGCCGAGTAAGCCCAGCTCCAGTTCATCTAACATTGCGGCCAAGCCACGCTGCTTTGGTGTGAGTCCGTTTTCATCGGCATTTGTGTCATGAATGGAGAGGAAGTCTCCATTGCTGTCACCTTCTAGCGCCAGCTCTAATGTTTTCAGCGCCCACGCAAAATCGATCAGCGCCAAAGCGCGACTGCCATTCCAATTGCCAGACTGCTCATTGCCTTTTTGGTTGCGGTCGGCAACGTAAGCCTGCACCGAACCACTACTGCGATTCAGTTCGTTTAGCTCAAGCATATGTCGGTTTAAGCGGCTTAGCTCAAACAGATAGGCGATATTATTAGCGGAGCGGAGCTGCATTTCCGGCAACACCCGCTGAGGATTAGTGCCGCGATAGAAGCTGTCTTGAGGCACATGATCCGGGTCGTAAAAATTAAAAACGCTGGGCGAGCGCAGTGGCCCCTGACCCAGTAAAGACTCTATGCCATTAAAGAAATAAATACCGCTAGCCGGCACCCGACCATTTTCAGAGTTGATCTGCCAACCATCCACAGGCCTTACTTTAAAAGCCCTCAACAAACGGGTAAACGCCAGCAAATGCTCATCCGCCTTACCAAATTCTGCTTGCGCGGCCGCGCCATCACTGCGCGCTTCATCATCCAATAAAATGGCGCGCACCACCGCCGCCAAATCGCCACGCACACCCCGGCCATTGTCATTAAATACCCCCGCAACACGCGCAATGTAGTTCGGCGAGGGATTTGAACTAACCAAGCGCTGAATCAATTGCTTGCTGATAAACGGCGCCGCATTTGGATGTTCGAATAACATATCCAGGGCATTTTCCAGATCGCTGCCCGCACCATCATCCGCAATGCTGACGCCCATTACCTGCTTATCCTCAAGCTGGTGATGGTCAGGATTAAACTCCATGGCCTGCGTGTAATCGCCTAACAAATTACCGTAGCGATTGTTATGACGAAGATCCCAGCCGGTCATCACCTTGGCCATTTCTTCGATGTCGGTCTGGGTATAGGTGGGAATATAGTCGCCACCTGCCGTTTGCTTTGGCGAGCCATCTAAGTTGAGTTGGTATAAACCCACGGTGAATAACTGCATCAATTCACGAGCAAAGTTTTCATCGGGCAGGGTTACTCCATCTGCACTGGCTTTTTCATTGCCCTGATGCGAGAGAAATACGCCCATCGCAGGGCTTTTTGCTACATCACCAATGAGCTCTCGAAAATTCCCAAAGGCATGACGGGCCAAAATATCGTTGAAATGTGCCAGCGCTTCAGCATTTCGCTCCAATTGCGGATCACTGGCAGAGGTAACCAAAATCTGACTCAGTGCATAGGCCACACGCTGGCGCAGTTGATCTTGGCCTTGCAGCGCATTTTCAAACCACGCGCTCATCTGATAACTGTCGGCAAAACCCGAGGCACCGCCAAAGAAGATTTTCTGACCATCAGCCCCCGCCGGCTTTTCAATAAACCAACCGGCTCGCGGTTCCAATGTTGTGGCAATTTCAATCATGCGCTCAAGATGGGTTTTGCGGGCATCATTCGGCGAGGTGTAGGCTGAACTCATCGCCATTTGCGCATTCAGCCAAGCGGGAATTCCGCGGGCAATAACCAGTTCAATATCCGCAGGTGTTGGCCCAAAGGTCGCTTGACGTAAAAAACGATAGGCTTGTTCGTAACTCGGGCTAGCCGCCCCGCCCGAACCTGATTGAATCGAACCAAAACTGTTTTCTGCGGTTTCTGAGCTATCGCCAGAACCCCCTCCGCAAGCGCCGAGCATACTCAGCACAGCAATAAGGATAAGCCAGCGCATATTTAGCAATGAGTAAGAGCGCAACACAAAACCACCTAGCCAATTCGTTAGATTCTAACGATGCCGCAACTCTAGATTTAAAGCCAGCTCCCAAGGGAGAGGTTTGTCACATTCAGGGAAATTTGTGGCGAAATCGAAATTTCACCACATTCAAAATCTAGGGCAGGGAAATTAAATCGAGGAATACACCAGATAGGCGGTGTAGCCAATATACAAGGCCAAGAAACCACCGCCTTCTATACGGCTGATTTTACGACCTTTGCGGCTGGCAAGCGCGGAGAGATAGAAGATTACGGTCATTAACAACATCACCGGGTAGTCACGACTCACCACCGCGAGATCAATATCGCTGGGGGCGATGATACCGGGCAGGGCCATTACGCCCAGCAGATTAAAGAGGTTGGAGCCAACCACATTGCCAATGGCAATATCGTGTTCGTTTTTACGCGCGGCAACAACAGAAGCGGCAAGTTCTGGCAAGCTGGTGCCAATGGCAACCACGGTCAAACCAATAATCAAATCACTGATGCCAAAATACTCGGCGAGATCGACCGCGCCCCAAACCAGCATCCGCGCCGATACCATAAGCAAAACTAAGCCGAGCAATAACCAACCCAGCGCCACGCCCAAGCTCATGTCGTGGGGAATTTCTTCTTCCAGCTCTTTTTCCAGTTCATCGTTGTCGGCATGTCTGGCTTCCCAAATCTGACGGAATACCACGGCAACAAAACCGGCAATTAAAATCCAACCATCGAAACGGGAGAGGTTGCCATCGCGAACCAGGAAAAAACCCAGCACCATGACAATCAGCAGCAGAGGAATTTCACGAGTAATCAATTTTGATTTTACCCGCAGCGGAATAAACAGCACCGTAAGGCCCAGAATCAGGCCGATATTGGTGATATTAGAGCCCAGCGCATTACCTACCGACAGGCCGCTTTGCCCTTGATAGGCGGCAATACCAGACACCAACATTTCTGGCGCAGAGGTGCCGATACCCACCACCAGAATACCGATTACCAAGGTGGAAACACCCAAAATCGATGCGGTGGCCGAGGCGCCCAAAACAAAGCGATCGGCGCTCCACACCAGTAATACAAGCCCGAGAAGAATGGCTGCCAAGGTAAAAATCATGGGTTATTGATTCCAAAAATTAGAGAGAGTGACGCAATTGTTCGATAACCGGTTTGGTCTCTGGACGAATTCCGCGCCAGATGCAGAACGACTCCGCAGCTTGTTCAACTAACATACCTAAGCCATCAGAAACCGCCCACGCCATTTCCGATGCCGCCCAACGCATAAACGGAGTGGGGTCAGCGCCGTACATCATGTCGTAGCAACAGGCTTCTGCCGACATAATCTGTCGCGGCAGTGGCGGCAAATCACCGCTCAAACTCGCGCTGGTGCCATTAATAATCAGGTCAAATTGTTGACCGGCAAGATGCTCAAAGGCGCAGGCCGAGATCTCGCCACGGGCACTGAAAATCTCCACCAGTGCCTGTGCTTTTTCTACGGTGCGATTCGCCACCACGATGCTGGCCGGCTGTTGCTTGAGCAAAGGCCCAAGAATACCGCGCACCGCACCGCCGGCACCCAACACCAAAATACGCTTGCCCGGAAAAGTCCAACCGAGATTATCGTGAATATCGCGCACCATGCCGACACCGTCGGTGTTGTCGCCGTAAATGCTGCCATCTTCCGCGCGAGCCAGCGTGTTTACCGCTCCAGCAAGGCGAGCACGATCGCTCAGCACATCTGCAAATTCAAAGGCATCCAGCTTGAACGGCACGGTAATATTCAGCCCGGCGCCGCCATTATCAAAAAACTGGCGAGCGGCCTCGGCAAAACGACCCAGCTCCACTTTATGACTGCGATAATGCATTTGCTGAGCGGTCTGCTCGGCAAAGGCCGCGTGAATCCAGGGCGACTTGCTGTGTTTGATCGGATTGCCAAACACCGCATATTGATCGAGTTTTTCCATCATCCGTTCAACCAATCCCGATGCGGTAAAAAGTCTCGCGTCAGTGCTGCCTCGGGCGAACCAGCCTCCGGCTCCCAGCAATAATCCCAAGCCACCAGCGGCGGCATCGACATCAGGATCGACTCGGTGCGCCCACCACTTTGCAAGCCAAACAAGGTGCCGCGATCAAATACCAAATTGAATTCCACATAACGGCCACGGCGATGCAGTTGAAAATCGCGCTCGCGCTCACCCCATGCCATAGCTTTACGGCGTTGGATAATCGGCACATAGGCTTGGGTGTAGGCATTACCCACCGCCTGCATAAACGCAAAACAGCGCTCAAAACCGCCCTCATTCAAATCATCGAAGAATAGACCGCCGATGCCGCGCGATTCGTTGCGATGCTTGAGAAAGAAATACTCGTCACACCATTTTTTGTATTTGGGATAAACCTCGTCGCCAAAGGGCGCACAGGCATCCGCTGCGGTTTGATGCCAGTGTTGGCAGTCTTCTTCAAAACCGTAATAGGGTGTGAGATCAAAGCCGCCACCAAACCACCAAACCGGATCTTCGCCGTCTTTTTCGGCAACAAAAAAGCGGACATTGGCATGGCTGGTGGGGATATAAGGATTCTCGGGATGGATGACCAAGGAGACGCCCATCGCCTGAAAACGACGACCGGCAAGTTCTGGTCTATGTGCCGAGGCACTGGCCGGCATGGCATCGCCACTAACATGAGAGAAATTCACGCCGCCTTTTTCAATCACCGCACCGTTGGTGATCACCCGACTGCGACCACGGCCCCAGTCATCTTCTACAAATTTGGCAACGCCATCAGCCTGCTCCAGTTCCGCGCAAATGCGATCCTGCAAGTCCAACAGATAGTTTTTTACTGCGTCGATATCAATCGTGCTCATTATCCTATTCCCTGCGAGCCAATTGCGGGTGTTTCCGCACCGGCTTAACTTCCGCGCAGTATTTTACCACTAAGCGCATCGCGTATTGTGGTGGGTTGTCCCAAATCGCCGCAGGCGCCACTCAAATAGTAATCCACACCCTTAGCAAAATAGGCCTGCGCTTCATGTTGCGTGCGCGCCGGTTCGCGGCCAGCGGGATTAGCCGAGGTGGAGACAAGACAACTGTTGGCAGCTTTGCACAAGGCCGCTGCCAATGGGTGATCGGTAACCCGAACCGCGACACTTTGATGAATACCGCGCACCCAAACCGGCGCCCATTGCTGATCAGGGATTACCCACGTATTCGGCCCCGGCCAACTGGCCGCTAGTGTGTTACGGACATCTTCGGGCAAGCCATCTAGGAGTGGTGCCAAGCGGCGCACATCATCACAAATCAGCAATACGCCTTTGGCTGGGTCGCGGCTTTTGAGTTCCCAAATTTTTTCCACCGCTTTGCGATTATCGGGCAAACAGGCCAAGCCCCAAACCGCTTCCGTGGGGTGGGAAACCACGCCGCCGTTTTTAAGCACGGTGGCCGCAGTGTGTAATCGGTAATGGCTGAATAAAGCGCTCATCGGCTGGAATTTCCCGGATGCAGGAGGCGCCGCCAAAGTACTTAAGCCCACCCCGAATTGCAAGAGCCAGAACAGCCTGCGAATTTAGCGCGTTCGCAACCAATAAGTACCGCGAACTTCCGCCCAGCCAGCCATTTCCAACTGGCTGAGCTGCACCAGCAATTCAGCTATAGGCAGCTCGGATTTTTGTGCCAACGATTCCAGCGTTTGTGGTTCAAAATCCAGATGCTGATAAACCTCGTTTTCGGGAGTGTCATTGTCTACCGCGTCTATGTCATTTAGATGAAGCTGCTCTTGTTTTTGTTGAGGCGGCTCAATCATGACCCAGCCGGAAAACGCCTCAATAATTTCCGCTACCGTTTCCACTAACTGCGCGCCCTGCCGGATCAAGGCATTGCAGCCTCGGCTTGAGGGATTGTGAATAGATCCGGGAAGGGCGAAGACCTCGCGGTTTTGTTCTAGCGCCAGCCTGGCGGTAATGAGCGAGCCACTTCTTTCCGCCGCCTCCACCACCAACACGCCCAAAGATAAACCGCTAATTAAACGATTGCGCCGGGGAAATTGGTGGCGCAATGGCGGTGCGCCAGTAGGATATTCGCTCAGTATCTGGCCAGAAATTGCCAGTTGCTTATACAGCTCCATATTAGAGCGCGGGTAGGGCACATCAACCCCGCAACCCAGCACCGCCAAACTACTGCCGCCAGCTTTAAGTGCGCCCCGATGTGCGGCTGCATCCACACCTAACGCCATACCACTGACCACGCAAAATCCCGCTTCAGCAAGGGCGGCACCAAAAGCCTCCGCATCGCGCTCGCCGGTTCGACTCGGACGACGACTGCCAACCAATGCAATACAGGGCTTGTCGAACAAGGCCTTTCTGCCACGGCAAAATAAGAGTGGCGGTGGGTCGGATATTTCGAGCAGTAGGGCAGGGTAAGCCGGCTGATTAAGGCTTAATAGCGAAATATCTTGGCGCTCAAGCTGTGCGCGAAGATTTTTCGCGGCGGAGTCATCTTCAAGATTTTGCTGAAATTGTGCCCATTGCTTGTGTAGCAGTAACTGACGATCAGCGTCGCCGGCCATCATAATGACCCGTAGCTGAGTGTCAGTTAAACCGAGGGACTGCTGGCAGTGCAGCCAGCGATAAGGCGTCATATCCACATTGCATCCTTGCCTGTGGCATTTTACTTATTGTTAGCAAGGCACTTAGGCCTCGCCGCAGTTGATCAGTTTAGTGCAGAAATGTCCGATTAGCGCGGCGACGAAACCCGGTCGCCCACTTTGAGTGACTGCTCGGCTTTGAGTACCAAGGCATAACTCAATTTTTCATAGCTTTGGAACACCATCAAAATGCCCGCCTGAATATCCGGTGCCTTAATGCGCTCATTGGTAATAGGGTCGCGCACCAAAATACCGTGGGAATAAATCGCCATCACATCGCCGGTTGTAACTTGGTTGCGCTCGCCCAAATTCAGAGTCACCACATCCATGCTGCCAATCTGAGTCAAACCACCTTCAACCGCGATAATGTAGCCATCCACCCCTTCCGGTGCCGCATTCGGTTCAAAGTGGGCGTTTAGTTTGCGCTCTTCGGGTGGGAGTAAACGGTCGGCGCGACGAATTTCTTGGGTGCTGCGGTGCAGATCAATAGTGGCAACATCACCTTCAAGAGATTGCAGCTGCCCGCCGCCAATATCAATCGCCTCAACGCCGAGCTTTTCTCCAGTTTTGGGGTCACGATAGAGTTGACCAATACGGTAAATGCCATAGTTGGTTTCTTGACCAAAATTGCCGCGACCCAAAATCTGGTCGCCCGCACCAGCAACAATATTGCCGCGCTCGCCAGCCAACACATAGGGTGCCGCCTTGAGCTCATCCTCAGTCAGAATACGGCTACGACTCAGGAAGGGCGCCACCGCATCCAGCGGGATAGAAGGAATGGCACTGCCAACATCGGAAATACGCATCTGCGGGTCGAGCTTAACGACACCGCTGCCTTTGACTAAACGCGGCTTGCCGTCGATCCACACCAGATTAAGCACATCGCCGGGATAAATAAGATGAGGGTTATTCACCTGCGGGTTGTAATGCCACAACTCCGGCCACAACCACGGGTCTTCAAGATACATGGCGGAGATATCCCAAAGGGTATCGCCCTTTTTCACCACATAGGTTTGCGGATGCCCGGCCTTGAGAGACAGTACATCGGCGTTGGCCGCCATGATCAAGCCCAAACACAATCCCAGAACTGCTTTTTTCATTTTCTAGTCCTTATCCGCGCCCAGTGGCCGCCTGACAATACCGTTTTGGCAGAACTCCGCCCCAGCACAAGGTATAATATAAAAGTTTTCCATGAAAGATGGCTGATCCCATCATTTTTGACGCGAACAGCGATGCAATCTAGTCTGGAAAATCCTTATTACCGTAATATCTTAGCAAGTGTTTTAAAACTTTCACGACAACTCGGTCACAATCGTTATGGCAATCCTAGAAATTCTCGAATTCCCCGACCCCCGGCTACGCACAGTGGCCAAGCCCGTGGTCGAGGTTGATGACCGGGTTCGCACCCTGATCGACGATATGTTCGAAACCATGTACGACGCCCCCGGTGTCGGCCTAGCCGCCACCCAAGTCAATGTACACGAACAGATTGTAGTGATTGACGTCAGCGAGGATAACAGCGAACCACTGGTGTTTATCAACCCGGAAATTACCGTACTAGACGAAGAAATCTTCAAATACGACGAAGGCTGCCTATCCGTACCCGGTTTTTATGAGTCGGTTCAGCGCCCTCGCCACATTCGCGTAAAAGCCTTGGATCGCAATGGCGACAGCTTTGAAATCGAGCCAGAAGGGCTGCTGGCCGTGTGTATTCAGCATGAGCGCGACCACTTGTTGGGCAAATTATTTGTCGATTACATCTCGCCGCTGAAACGCAACCGCATCCGCGACAAGCTGGAAAAACAGCACAAGCGTCAGGCCTGAGCCCCCAATTCAAAAGAACACCTCATGAATTCTACTGCCAATAAACCACTGCGGCTGGTCTTTGCCGGCACGCCGGATTTTGCCGCCCATCATCTGCAAGCGCTCATCGACAGCGGCGAGCACGAGATTATTGGGGTTTACACCCAACCAGACCGGCCCGCCGGACGCGGCAAAAAAACTCTGCCAAGCGCGGTAAAAGCCTGCGCCGAAGCTGCCGGTTTGCCGGTATTTCAGCCTTTGAACCTCAAGAATGAAGCCGACCACAATGAGTTAGCCGCACTCCAGCCCGACGTCATGGTCGTGGTCGCCTACGGCCTGATTCTGCCGCAAGCGGTACTGGATATTCCGCGCCTGGGTTGCCTTAATGTGCACGGCTCCATATTGCCGCGCTGGCGTGGTGCCGCACCGATTCAGCGGGCTATTGAAGCCGGAGATGCCGAATCCGGGGTCACTATTATGCAAATGGAGGCCGGACTGGATACCGGCCCGATGCTGAACAAACAGTATTGCGATATTACCGCCGATGACACCGCCGCTTCCCTGCACGACAAACTTGCCGAGCTGGGCGGCCCGGCGCTCTTAGAAACATTACGAGAACTGCAGGCCGGCACCGCCAAGCCAGAAGTACAAGATGACAGCCTGAGTAATTACGCCAGCAAGATTGAGAAGCAGGAAGCCGAGATCGACTGGAGCTTAGATGCCGCCACCCTCGACCGCCGCATACGCGCGTTTATCCCATTCCCAATCTGTTACACCACTTTGGGTGATGACCGGGTACGCATTTGGCACGTGCAGGTATTAGCCGAATCAGGCCAAGCCGGCACCATTTTACGCGCCGACAAAGCTGGAATAGTGGTGGCCTGCGGGCAGGGCAGCCTCGCTATTCAGCGCCTACAATTGCCCGGTGGCAAACAATTAAGCGCCGCAGAAGTACTGAACTCCCGTGCAGAATCTTTCAAACCCGGCACGATTTTAGGATGAACAAAATGAATGTAAGGACTTACTTACAGTGAATAAAAAAGGACGCTGCCCCCGTTTAGCCGCCGCCCATTGTTTGGTCAGCGTGGTTGCCGAGGGCAATTCATTAAGCCGGGTAGTGGGCCTGTTTGAAAAAGATCTGCCCGCCGAGCAGCGCTCTCTGTACCGCGAGCTTTGCTACGGGACGCTGCGCCAATTTTGGCGGCTCGATGCGGCCCTGACACCCAGCTTTAAAAAGCCGCTGAAGAACAAAGATCTCGACATCAAAATGCTGGTCATGATCGGTGCCTACCAGCTTTTTTATACTCGTATTCCTCCGCACGCATCGATCAATAGTGTGGTCGACGCCTGTAAAGCCCTGAAAAAAAACTGGGCCACCGGCATGGTCAATGCGATTTTGCGCAACGCCCAGCGGCAGGGTGATGCATTTTTTGAAGGTCTCGCCCCGGCCGCCCAAAGCGGCTTTCCCGAATGGCTATTCGATGCAATATCGCAAGCCTGGCCCACCGAGGCCAATGCCATCTTTGACGCCAGCAATAGCCATCCACCTTTTTGTTTGAGGGTAAACCGCCTTCATCACAGCCGCGATCACTATCTGGATTTACTCGCTGAGCAGCAAATCGAAGCAAATGCCTGCGATTTTGCCAAGCAGGGCATTCGCTTGGAACATGCGATTCCCGCATTTCAGCTTCCCGGTTTTGAATCCGGGTGGGTAAGTGTGCAGGATGAAGCGGCTCAATTGTGCTGTGAACTATTGGACTTACAAGCCGGGCAACGAGTGTTAGACGCCTGCGCCGCCCCCGGCGGAAAAACCGGCGCAATTTTAGAATCCCAATCAGATCTGAGCGAGTTGATCGCGATTGAGCTGGAGCCTCGCCGCCTTGAGCGAATTGAAGAAAACCTAGAGCGCTTGCAACTTCACGCCAGCGTCATCTGTGCCGATGCTGCAGATACCGAAAGCTGGTGGGATGGCGGCGCTTTTGATCGCATCTTGCTCGACGCCCCTTGCAGCGCCACCGGTGTGATTCGTCGCAACCCAGATATTCGCCTACATCGCAAGGCCGACGATATTGCCGAACTCAGCAAGCTACAATTGCGCCTGCTCAACTCGCTATGGCCAACATTAAAGCCCGGCGGCTTGCTGGTATATGCCACCTGCTCAATTCTGCCCCAAGAAAATGAAGCGGTGGTTCAAGCCTTTACCGAACAAACCGAGGATGCCTCAGTGCAGACGATTCAGGCGGAGTTTGGCACAGACCGCACCGGAACCCGGCAATTGTTTCCCCAGATTGAAGGACACGATGGCTTCTTCTACGCGGTGCTGAAAAAGTCCGCCTAGATTCGCTTCGCTCTTGAGTGGCTACAGCAATCAACGCACAATACTCCCAAATTATTGAAGCTCTGCGTGTTTCATTGTTCTCATTACCGCTCGGAGCTTTCTTCGCGATATCTGTTCAGCGGAACACCTTATGAAAATTATTATTCTGGGCGCGGGACAAGTGGGCGGCACACTCGCGGCCAACCTCGCCAGTGAGCACAACGATATTACTGTTGTCGATACCGATGCAGACCGTCTGCAGGATCTACAAGACCGCTTGGATATCGGCACCGTATGCGGACTGGCCTCCCACCCGGATATTCTGGCCCGCGCCGGCGCCGACGATGCCGACATGTTGATTGCGGTGACCAGCTCAGATGAAGTCAATATGGTTGCCTGCCAAATTGCCTACACCCTGTTCCGCACTCCCACAAAAATCTCCCGCATTCGCTCCAGCTCCTATACTCGCGAAGAAAAACTGTTCGGCAGCGATGCCATTCCCATCGACGTTTTTATCAGCCCGGAAGAATTGGTCACCCGCTATATCAAGCGTTTGCTGCAATACCCCGGCGCTCTGCAAGTGCTGGATTTTGCCGATGGCCTGGTGCAATTAGTCGCCGTAAAAGCCTATTACGGCGGCCCGCTGGTGGGGAATGAAATCGCAGCGATTCGCGAACATATGCCCAATATCGACACTCGCGTGGCGGCCATTTTCCGGCGCGGCAATGCCGTTGAGCCCACTGCCGAAACCATTATTGAAGCGGGCGATGAAGTGTTTTTTATCGCCGCCAAAAACAACGTCATGCCGGTAATGAGCGAGCTGCGCCGCATCGACACCAAGTACAAGCGGCTGATGATCGCCGGTGGCGGTAATATCGGCGAGCGCTTATCCAAGGCCTTGGAAACCCGTTACAACGTCAAAATTATTGAGCGCAATTACGACCGCTGTCGCTATCTATCAGAACAAATGAGCAGCGCCATTGTGCTCAACGGCAGCGCCTCTGATCACGAATTGCTCACTCAGGAAGGCATCGACGAGATCGATGTTTTCCTCGCCCTGACCAACGACGACGAAGCCAATATCATGTCTTCTCTGCTGGCCAAACGCATGGGCGCAAAGAAAGTGGTCACCCTGATTACCAATCCCGCCTATGTTGATCTAGTGCAGGGCGGCGAAATTGATATTGCCGTGTCGCCACAGCAAATCACCATTGGCAGCCTGCTCACCCACGTGCGTCGGGGCGATATTTACAATGTGCACTCACTGCGCCGGGGCGCGGCAGAAGCGCTGGAAATTATCGCTCACGGCGACAATCGCTCTTCGCGGGTGGTTGGCCGCCGGCTGGATGAAATCGAATTACCCGATGGCGTGAGCATCGGTGCGCTGGTGCGCAACGAGGAAGTGTTGATCGCCCACAAACACTTGGTCGTGGAGTCTGAAGACCACTTAATTTTGTTCTTGGTGGATAAGAGCAAAATCAAGGCGGTGGAAAAACTGTTTCAGGTCGGGTTTACCTTTTTTTAAGAGCCATCATGCACCTTATTGTTGTCGCCCGCATAATCGGCATTTTGCTGATGATTTTCAGCCTGACCATGGCGCTGCCCGCTACGCTGTCTTTTATTTTTGTAGACGGCGTGCTCAACGCGTTTCTCACCGCGTTTGCGGTTACTCTGGGTTGCGGCGTGCTGCTATGGCTGGTCAGCCGAGGCAAACAAGCGGATCTGGGTATTCGCGATGGCTTTCTGGTGGTTTCCCTATTCTGGACGGTGCTGGGGCTATTCGGTGCCTTGCCCTTTTATTTAGCCGAACATCCGGGCCTGTCGGTTAGCGAGGCTGTGTTTGAGTCCATCTCTGGCCTCACCACTACCGGCGCCACGGTGATTACCGGCCTCGATGACCTGCCTATCTCAATCCTGTTTTATCGCCAGTTTCTACAGTGGCTGGGGGGCATCGGTATCATCGTTATCGCGGTGGCGATTTTGCCAATTCTGGGCATCGGGGGCATGCAGTTATACCGCGCCGAAACTCCCGGCCCGGTGAAAGACAATAAACTCACACCGCGCATTACCGGCACCGCCAAAGTCTTATTCTTAATGTATGTATCGCTCACCGCCGTATGCACCTTGGCATACTGGCTGGCGGGCATGAGCTTTTTCGATGCCATTTGCCACGCCTTTTCTACCATCGCGATTGGCGGCTTCTCAACTCACGATGCCAGCATGGGCTATTTCGACAGCCCCTTAATTTTGTTGTTATGTTCGGCGTTTATGTTGTTTGCCGGCTTGAGCTTCTCGATACATTTTCAGGTTTGGCGCAACCGTACGCCGGGCCAGTATTTTCGTGATTCGGAAAGTAAATTTTATCTAGGCGTGATTTTAATTTCGGCAATTATCATCTGCGCCTACCTCATGATTGCCGAACACCACCAGCCTTGGGAAGCGCTATACCACGGCATATTCCACACCGTGTCGATTACCACCACCGCCGGCTTTGGCGCCGATGACTTTTCCAGTTGGCCCACCTTTCTTCCGGTTGCGCTGATTATGTTGTCGTTTATTGGCGGCTGTGCCGGCTCTACCGGCGGCGGCATGAAAGCTGTGCGAGTAATGTTGATTGGGAAACAAGGCCTGCGAGAAATGAAGCAATTACTGCACCCCAATGCGGTAATTCCACTGAAGGTCGGTCAACATCGAGTAGAGGCCAAAGTGGTAAGCGCGGTGTGGAGCTTTGTCGCCATGTACCTGATTTCTTTTGTATTCATCACCTTAATAATGATGGCGCTTGGGCTGGATTCTCTTTCTGCTTTTTCGGCAACCGCCGCAGCGATCAACAACCTCGGCCCCGGCCTCGGTGAAGTAGCCGCCAATTATCACAGCGTAAGCGCCGCCGGAAAATGGGTATTGTGCTATGCCATGCTGCTGGGCCGCTTGGAAATTTTCACCCTCCTGGTGGTAATGTCACCCGGCTTTTGGCGACACTGATCTCTGCCTTACATGAATAAGTGGGATCTGAAATATCAGGGTGAATCGGCACAAACCGAGCCCTGTTTTATTCTGAAACAACAGGCTGCTTTCCTACCCGACAGCGGAAACGCCTTGGATTTGGCCTGCGGTCTCGGTGGCAACGCGGTGTATTTAGCCGAGCATGGATTCACTGTCGATGCGATGGATAGCTCAGCAGTCGCCTTACAAATCATTGGCGAATTTGCCACAGAAAAGCAGCTAAAAATAAACCTTATACATCGTGATGTGGAGCGCGGCGCTTTGCTACCGGCCAATACCTACGATGTTATTGCGGTGAGTTACTTTCTGTTTCGGCCGCTGTTTCCCGCTTTAATTAGCACACTGAAGCCCGGCGGACTGATCTATTACCAAACCTTTAATCGTCTTCGCCGTGATAAGGGCGGACCGCGAAGTCCGGATTTCCTGCTTGAAGTTTCCGAGTTGGCGGCACAATTTAAGGAACTCGAGACGCTTTTCTACAGCGAGGACTTATTTCAACAAATGGACAAGCCGGCGATCAGCGCCGGCGTGTTTCGCAAACCCAGCTAACTGATCCGCTTTAAAAACCCAAGCTTGGGTACAAAGGGCTATTGCCATCCCAAATTTCCGGAGGTTGGCAATAGGGTAGTGGGGTTTCACCCGGCATAATCCACACCGGCGCAGCAAATGCGATGGGGCGGGCGCCATCGTAAACCCGAACAAAGGCGTAATACTTTACGGCTTTCACCGGCAAATTTCCAAGCAAGGTATTACCCGTCGATTCCAACAAAACTTCATTACCCGCGCCCACCAACTGAATACGCATGGCGCCTTCCAGCGCCCGATTTGGATTCACGCTAACACGAACGGGCAAGGAATCGCCTTGTGGACGACGCAAGCGTGCACCCATTGGCTCGCCATCAACAACGTATTCCAACTTCACGTGATTATATTCTTGTGCGACCGCATAGGTACGCCGCGCCAACATGGCTTCGCGTAAATCATCGAGCGCGACAGATCGAGCGACAAAAACCGTTTTGGGCAGGGAGCCACCACCCCAATCGGTGCCGTGATGGTCCTCGCTGCCAATCGGTGATAAGTGCCAACCCTTGTCTAGCGCATAGGCAAACCAACTGCCATTCGGGCCACCGCTATCGTATTCGCTGCCCTTGCCAAATACTTCGAGACCGACAACGCGATAATCCGCGCTATCAATATATCTGAAGTCGTTAAAGGTATAGGCTGGGTCGCCGAGGCCAAGATTTTGCAAAACGCCTTCAACAGCATCTTCCCGTCCGGGGTGATTGAACGACAACAAACCATCCGAACCGCCACCCAGCATGGCGGGCTGGGTAAACCACTCCCAGAACAAGGCCATGCTTACCGCATAACCGGGGCCGGTTTTGGCATTCACAAAATTGCGGGAGAAAAAGATATTGGCGTGACCAAAGCGATCCGAGGTCCATTCAAACCCGCGAATGCCCGTAAAACTGTTGGGCACAGTGGCACCCTCAGCCTGCTCTAAAGTGGAAACCCACTTGGTAAAGGCTTCCGTTTCGTAGCCCTCGCCAATAAGCAGATAACAGTAAAGCAATTGCTCAGGCGGGCATTCTCCATCGCCAACAGTTAACGGAATATTCAATGTGTCTGAATGGTCGGTCACGCCGACAAAATCAAATTCCCGCTCTTTAACCTGTTCATACACATCTTCTGGCCGCGTTAACAGGGTGCCATCGGAGTAGGCAGTATGCTCATGGAGCGAGCCGCGATAGTGCTCAAAAGTACTGCTATCAAAGGCTGGCGTGCAGTGATCCGCCGGCTCTTCCGGGCCGATTTGCTCCAACAAATAGCTTGGATCTGCCAGCGCAGACAGTACCGAAACACAATTCTCCCCAGGCGAGGTCAAGCAATCCACAATACTGTCACCGAGCAGATCGCCCAGTAGACAGTCGCTACTGAGCGGCGAGGTCGCGCAACTTTCGTAATAACTGGTATCAAATAAACTGGAGAGCGGATACAAGGGGCAGCCTTTTTGCAGCGGCTCGGTAACGCACACTTCTGGGCTGGGGTTTAAAACTTCTCTTGGTACGGCGCGAACAATAACGCTCCGATTATCCTGTGCGGCACCATCATCCAAAACCAATTCAAACTCGAAATCGGTTGCCTCCGTCACTTGCGGAATCACCACGCCAGCATCCGCCGTATTGGCGTTTTGTATCCCTGCGGCAGGGGCACCATTGTCGCGCTGTTGCCATAAATATGTCAGCGTGTCGCCGTCGGCATCCGTGCCCTGCGCGGAAAATGCGACTGACTCGGCATCATAAACCACACCGGGATCAGCGCTCACGCTGAGAATTTCCGGTTCGCTGTTCACCGAGGGCTGAACCGTTACCGTCAACTGATCTCGCGCCTCGGCACCTTGATCATCTACAACCTTAATTTCTACGATCAGGTTTTGCACCTGTGCCACATTCGGCGCTTTGAAATTGGCGGTGGCTGTGTCTGCGTTATTAATCAATACATCAGAAAATGGCGGTAATACTCGCCACTGATAAGACACAATGCTGCCATCAGCATCGCTGGCCAGTGCACTTAGCTCAACCACCCGGCGGCTCAAAACTTGTTTATCGCTACCCGCTGTCACGGCGGGCAATTGGTTCGCTAGGGTATTAAGGATGGTCACGCTAACCGTGTCACTTGCCACAAAGCCGCCGCTGTCCTCAGCGCTAACCGTAAACACCAACTCTGTCGGCGCCTCGACTTGAGGCAATTTCAAACTTAAGCCATTTTGGTCCGCCGCCCCATCAATCGCCGGAATACCAGAAACTTGCTCCCATTTAAGTTTGCGAATGGTACGACCCGCTTTGGCGCTGGTAGTGGCATAAAGTTGCTGCTGGCTGTTCTCAGGCCAACTGCGATCTTCCCCAGCATCAACAAGAGGAATTGATGTTGGAAAATCTGCGGGTAAAACGCTAATTCGCCGGCGTGCATCACCTAAATTTTCGCCACTGGTAGCGTCTGCAGAAAGATTCACAATTGCCGTTTCCGCCTGACTAACAGGTGGAGCGGTATAACTCAGGCGATTGCCACTGATCTCAATGTCCAGCAGTTGCAAATAATCCGGCGAAATTTCCCAAGTCCAAATTACCGAGCCATCCGTTGGCGCCGGGTAGCCGCGCAAACTCTGGCGCGAACCACTGGCCACCTCAAACTCACCCAGCATTCGAATACCCGTTTCTCGATCATCGGGCAGCTCGGTTTCAGAAACGCTGCTATCACCAGAACCACCACAGGCGGAAAGCAATAAAGGAAGACACAGAAAAACTGAGTGCAAGATACGGGAGGACACGGACAACTCCGGAAGCGGCAAATTCGGAAAGACCGTGTATTCTAGAGAGCAAAGATGACAGGCTTATTAAGGGGTATGATAAGCCCGTGTTTCTTAAGCCAATGTTTCTTAAGCCTTAGCTTCTGTTGGTTTTTTATACTATTTTATAAGCTTCAATACGCGCGGCTATTTAGCTTTTCGGTGTTTTTGTATCAGGTCGTAAGCCGCCTGAATTTCCTGTGCCTTCTCGGTGGCGATTTTAATCATATCCTCGGGCACACCCTTGGCGATCAGCTTATCTGGGTGATGCTGACTCATTAATTTGCGATAGGCTTTTTTCAGCTCGGGGGCGCTAATTGACTCGCTAACACCCAATGCTTGATAAGCCTCTTGGAGAGCATTTCGGCATGGTGCGCGCTGGCCGCCACTACCCTGACCATGAAAGTGCTGCTGGGCCGTCGCCATCTGCAATAAGCGTTGAAAGTCGCGCTCCGGCACACCTAAATAATGCGCAACTTTACCAAGAATGTCTGTTTCTGCAGGGTCTAGCTTGCCATCCGCAAGGGAGATACTGAGCAGGGCTTCCAACAGCATTTGCCGCATCAGCACCTGACGGCCACAGCGCTGTAAAAAACGCGACATCTCTGGCTCTAACGTAAAATCGGCGGCGCTGCCTTCTTTAAATAGGTTTATCGCTTGCTGGCGGCGCTCGTTTTGCAGCCCCAACTTGGCAATGATCGCTTCCGCTTGGGCGACTTCATCTTCACAAACTCGACCATCGGCCTTGGCAATATGCCCCATAACCCGGAAACAAGTTTCAAAAAACTGGGTCTGCAGCTCGGCTCTGGCGCCAGCGTAATCGAAACCCATCGCTTGCCCCAAGCCGCGATCAAAAAAATGTCCCGCCGCTAATCCCAGTAGTGCGAAGAGGGGGCCGCCCACTAAAAAACCCAACACCGCACCAATTAGCTTGCCCATGACTTCTCCCGGTTAAACACGTAGCGGGCCAGATCATAACAGTGGAACATGACAGCAACCACCCACACAGGCGAGGTGGGCATACCTACCGGCGGCACAAGCCTGTATAATTCGCTATTTTTTGCCAAATCAGATTTGACGGGAACACAGCGCATGGCTACCGCCACACCAACCGCCGATGTCAGCACTTTTCAAGGGCTGATTCTGGCACTGCAACAGTACTGGGCCCAACAGGGCTGCGTCATTCTTCAGCCCCTTGATATGGAAGTGGGCGCGGGCACCTTTCATCCCGCAACCTTTTTGCGCGCCATTGGCCCGGAAAACTGGAATGCCGCCTATGTTCAGCCCTGCCGCCGCCCCACCGATGGCCGCTACGGCGAAAACCCCAACCGCTTGCAGCACTACTATCAATTTCAGGTAGTAATGAAACCGTCGCCCTTGAATATCCAAGAGCTGTATTTAGATTCCCTGCGCATGTTGGGCATTGACCCCACGGTTCACGATATTCGCTTTGTGGAAGACAACTGGGAATCACCAACGCTGGGCGCTTGGGGTTTGGGCTGGGAAGTATGGCTCAACGGTATGGAGGTCACCCAGTTTACTTACTTCCAGCAAGTGGGCGGACTGGAGTGTTATCCGGTAACCGGCGAGATCACCTACGGTCTTGAGCGTATCGCCATGTACCTGCAGGGTGTGGACAGCATTTACGATTTGGTTTGGACCGAAGGCCCACAGGGCACGGTGACCTATGGCGATGTGTTCCATCAGAACGAAGTGGAAATGTCCCATTTTAATTTTGAAGAAGCCAATGTTGATCAACTGTTTGGCTACTTTGATCACTGTGAGTCGGAAAGCCAGCGCTTGATTGAAAAAGGCCTGCCATTACCCGCTTACGAAATGGTGATGAAAGCCTCTCACTCTTTTAACTTGCTGGATGCACGTCACGCAATTTCTGTGACCGAGCGTCAGCGTTTTATTTTGCGAGTACGAACCTTAGCCCGCGCTGTCGCCCAAGCTTATTTTGATGCCCGCGCAAAACTGGGCTTCCCCCTAGCGGAGCAACGCCTTCGCGACGAGGTTTTGGCCAGCATTGAGGAGGGCGCCAAATGAGCCGTCGCGATCTATTAATTGAAATTGGCACCGAAGAACTGCCACCAAAATCACTGGCTACCCTAAGTCAAGCATTCACTGACTTTATTGCTAATGCTTTGACCGAGCAGCAATTGGAAAATGAAGGCGTGCAAAGTTTTGCCAGTCCACGTCGCCTGGCGGTTCTGTTTAAACAACTGCAAGAACAAGCGCCCGAAAAAACCGTTGAGCAATGGGGGCCACCACTCAAGGTCGCATTAGATGCTGAGGGCAATCCCAGCAAAGCGGGTTTAGCTTTTGCAGAGAAAAACGGCATCAACCCGACCGAACTGAAAAACTTTAGCCGCAACGATGGCAAACAAGACAAATTATTTATCAGCAAAACCGAAGCGGGCGCAGAAACCAAATCGCAGCTTGTTTCAATTGTTAGTGGCGCACTTGCCGCACTGCCAATTGCCAAGCGTATGCGCTGGGGTGCCAGCCGCGAGCAGTTTGTACGCCCTGTTCACTGGGCAAGTATTATCTTTGGCGAAGAAGCTCTGCAAGGTGAAATAATGGGCCTTGCTCTTGGCAACACAACCCGCGGCCACCGCTTCCATAGCAGTGGCGAAATTGCGCTATCAAATGCCGCCGATTATGAATCCCTGCTAAAAGAGCAGGGCCGTGTTATTGCTTGTTTTAACACGCGCCGCGAGATGATTCGCCAACAAGTGATCGAACAAGGTAGCAAACTGGGCGGCACTGCCGTTATCGATGAAGACCTGTTAAACGAGGTTACGGCTCTGGTTGAGTGGCCTGTTGCTTTGTCTGGCCGTTTTGAAGAGCGCTTCTTGAAAGTCCCGGCGGAAGCCCTCGTTTCCTCCATGAAGGAACACCAAAAGTACTTTCATGTAGTCGACGCTAACGGATCGCTCATGCCGCACTTTATTACCGTGTCGAATATTGAGAGCAGCGACCCGCAACGGATTGTTGATGGCAATGAGCGCGTTATTCGCCCGCGTTTGAGCGATGCCGCCTTCTTCTTTGAAGTGGATTGTAAAACCACTCTGGAAGCCCGCCGCGAAAAACTTAAAACCGTGGTCTTCCAAGACAAGCTGGGCACTATTTACAACAAAACCGAACGCCTCGAAAAACTAGCCGCCTATCTCGCTGACAAGCTGGGCGTAGAAGCGGAGCAGCCAGTTCGCGCCGCCGCGCTGTGCAAGAGCGATCTCGTTAGTGAAATGGTGTTCGAGTTCGACGATATGCAAGGTATTGCCGGGCAGTATTACGCCCGCAATGATGGCGAAACCGAAGACGTTGCTCAGGCCATGCACGAGCAATATCTACCGGCATTTGCTGGGGATAAACTACCTGAAACCATGAGCGGCACCATTGTTGCGCTTGCCGATCGCCTCGATACCATCAGCGGCATTTTCGGTATTGGTCAGATTCCTACTGGATCAAAAGACCCCTTTGCTTTGCGTCGCGCCTCTTTAGGTGTGCTTCGGATTATTATCGAAAAAGATCTGCCACTGGATTTGAAAGAGCTTATCGAGACTGCTCTGCAACAACATCCAGGAATTTCTTCGAGCGTGGAATTACTCGACACCACCACTAACTACATTCTCGATCGCCTACAGGCTTGGTATGAGGATCAGGGGATCAGTGTAGAAATGTTCCGTGCGGTTTCTGCGCGCGGCATTACCGCACCCAGCGATTTTCACCGCCGTATTCTCGCTGTACAGAGCTTTAGCCAACTCGCCGAAGCTCAACCGCTCGCTGCCGCCAATAAGCGGGTTGGCAATATTCTTGAAAAATCTGATGCGGCTGATATCAGCGGCGAAATCGACAGCAAGTTGCTTGAGGCTGGTGCCGAACAGCAATTAGCCGATGCTATTTCTGCCAGCACCCAAGATATTGCACCGCTGCTTGAGGCCGGTGATTACCAGCAAGTGCTAACTCAGCTTTCGGTATTAAAAGAGCCTGTTGATCAATTTTTTGATCAGGTGATGGTAAACGCGGAAGATCCTGCGCTGCGCCAAAACCGTTTGCGCCTGCTAACCGCATTGCGCACCTTGTTCTTGGAAGTGGCGGATATTTCTCAACTGGTTCCGGCTAAAGATTAATTCCGCAAAACAACGGCGAGCGTTAAAGATGAAAAAATCGTGGTATGCATGTAGGTCACATCTATTTTTGTTTGGCCAAGTGCTTATCACTTTTTTCTTCAGTGTGACCGGTATTTTATTATCGCCGCTGCTTGGGCAGTACAATACCGGTCGCTATTTTGTGATTGGAAACTTTCTGATTATGAAATGGCTGCGCCTCTGCTGTGGTGTAAAGCTTGTTGTTGAAGGACAACTACCAACGCCAAACCATCCCTACGTCGTCATCGTAAATCACCAAAGCCAGTGGGAAACTTTTTTTCTACAGTGGTTTCTGTATCCCGTCGCCACCGTGTTAAAGAAGGAGCTGCTTTCAATTCCATTTTTTGGCCACGCACTTAAAACCATGCAAGCGATTGGCATTGATCGCAGCAAACCCCGCGAAGCGATTAAGCAAACCTTGGAGCAGGGCATTGACCGCCTTGATAAGGGCTACAACCTGCTGATTTTCCCTGAAGGCACACGCTCACCACATGGACAGCTTGGCAATTTTGCCCGCGGCGGAGCGAATATTGCGATTCGTGCCGAGAAAGCCATCATCCCTATCGCCCACAACGCGGGAAAATGCTGGCCATCAAAAAGCCGGATTATTTATCCCGGCACAGTTACCTTGGTGGTGGGGCAGCCGGTTGCTACGGCTGATCGTGACCCGAGAGCGATAACCCAAGAAATTCAAGACTGGATCGCGGAGCAGTGCCAACGAATCGGCTAATAAAAAAGCCGAGTGCAAGGCAACTCACACTCGGCTTTTGAGACTTGCTCTGGTCGTTTTTAAACGTCCAGATTCGCCACCTTCATCGCATTGGTTTCAATAAACTCACGGCGCGGTTCAACCTGATCACCCATCAAGGTGGTGAAAATCTGATCCGCGGCAATGGCATCTTCGATGGTGACTCGCAGCATCCGGCGGGCTTCAGGGTCCATGGTGGTTTCCCAAAGCTGATCCGGATTCATTTCACCCAAACCTTTATAGCGCTGGATATTAAAACCGCGCTCGGCTTGTGCCATTAACCAGACCATGACCTCGTCAAAATCCTGCACATCGTTGCGGCGTTCACCGCGCTGAATAAAGGCGCCTTCTTCTAGCAAGCCGTTGAGCTGCTCACCCAGTTCAACAATCGCCGCATAATCAGAGGACTTAAAGAAATCACGACCAAACTGATAGTGTGTACTTACACCGTGAGCGATAATTTCTACTTCCGGAATAAAGATATGCAGCTCCTGATCTTCCTTCAAACGCACATCATAACGCTGCTGAGGATCGCGAGCCTCAAGCTCTACTGTCGCCTCTGCCAGTGCTGCAGTCCATTTTTCAGTTACCGCTTTATCCGCTAACTCATCCACACTAAGAGTGGGCAAATAAACCATTTCTTTCAGCACTTTTGGCGGATAAATGCGGGAGAGGCGATTAATAACCGACTCTACCTTGCGGTATTTTTCTACCAAAGACTCAAGCCCTGCACCGGTAATTGGAGCCGCATCTGGATTCACAAAAAGCGCCGCATTATCCAAAGCACTCTGGGTAAGGTAAGACGCTAAGGCCGCCTCATCTTTCAGATACTGATGCTGTTTGCCGCGACCAATTTTGTACAGCGGTGGCTGAGCGATATATACATAACCGTTTTCAATAAGCTCTGGCATTTGCCGGAAGAAGAAGGTCAGCAATAGGGTGCGGATGTGCGAACCGTCAACGTCCGCATCGGTCATAATAATAATTTGGTGGTAGCGCAGTTTTTCTGGATTGAACTCGTCCTTACCAATACCGCAACCCAGCGCGGTAACAATAGTGCCAACCTCGGCAGAGGAGAGCATTTTGTCAAAGCGCGCCTTCTCAACGTTAAGAATTTTACCCTTCAGCGGCAGGATGGCTTGGGTGCGGCGGTCGCGACCTTGCTTTGCAGAACCGCCCGCAGAGTCACCCTCCACCAGGTAGAGTTCAGAAAGGGCAGGGTCTTTTTCCTGACAGTCCGCCAACTTTCCGGGCAGGCCAGCAATATCCAACGCACCTTTACGGCGAGTCATTTCGCGTGCTTTGCGTGCTGCCTCACGGGCGCGCGCCGCATCCAGCATCTTTTGAACAATTTGCCGCGCTTCGTTAGGGCTCTCCAGCAGGAAATCGCCAAATTTGGCGCCCATCGCCTGCTCAACAATCGTCTTCACTTCACTGGAAACCAGCTTGTCTTTGGTCTGAGAAGAGAACTTAGGATCAGGGACTTTTACAGAAATAACCGCCGTTAAACCTTCACGTGCATCATCACCTGTTGTGGCAATTTTGGCTTTTTTAGCCATGCCTTCACTTTCAATATAGTTGTTCAGGTTTCTGGTTAAACCGGCACGGAAACCAGCAAGGTGGGTGCCACCGTCACGCTGAGGGATGTTGTTGGTGTAGCAGTAGAGGTTTTCTTGGAAGCCATCATTCCACTGCAGGGCGACTTCCACCCCAACACCGTCTGCCTCAGTAACAAAGTGGAACACCTTGTTTACTGGGTTTTTGTTGTGGTTTAGGTATTCAACAAATGCAGACAAGCCGCCTTCGTAGCAAAAATTTTCCTTTTCGCCGCTGCGCTCATCAATCAGGTCAATATTGACGCCAGAGTTCAGGAAGGCCAGTTCCCGCAAACGCTTGGCCAAGTAATCAAAGTGAAACTCGATATTGGTAAAGGTTGCAGCGCTAGGCTTAAAACGAATCTCGGTGCCGCTGCGATCAGTCTCGCCAACCACGGACAGCGGGGCATCTGGCACACCATGGCGATAAATCTGCTCGTGAACCTTGCCGCCACGGCGGATTGTCAGCCGTAATTCTTCTGAAAGGGCATTAACTACCGAGACCCCTACACCGTGCAGACCGCCCGAAACCTTGTAGGTGTTGTCGTCGAACTTACCGCCAGCATGGAGCACCGTCATAATAACTTCTGCCGCAGACACACCTTCTTCGTGCATCTCAGTCGGGATACCCCGACCATCGTCAGATACCGATATCGACTCATCGGGATGGATAATAACTTGGATCTTTGAGCAGTGACCTGCCAGAGCTTCATCGATGGAGTTATCAACAACCTCAAACACCATGTGATGCAGACCGGTTCCGTCATCCGTATCACCAATGTACATGCCCGGACGCTTACGTACCGCGTCGAGTCCCTTCAGTACTTTGATACTACTGGAATCGTATTCTTTTTTTTCTTCGCTCATTACACACCTATATCTAGTGCAGATCCAACTTACTATTCTGTGGTTGCTACAGGATTTACTACCCCATGTTCCACGTGAAACCTTTTTATTTGCCGCCCCTGAAACCAGGAAGAGTCCAATTCTGATGGCTCAATAGACGTGGCAAAGACCTGTGAAGCCACATCTAAAATTTGCTCGATCAAGGCCGCTCGCCGGTATTGATCCAACTCAGCAGCAATGTCGTCTATCAGGAACACGCTATCGATATTGTGTTCCTCTTTTAGCCATTTAGCTTGTGCAATTTTAAGCGCACAAACCACGGTTTTTATCTGGCCTCTAGAGAGTCGCTCAGCAGCATCAACCCTACCGATCTTAAGCTTAACATCCGCTCGGTGTGGGCCAACTCGAGTAAAACCCTGTCGAACATCGCCCTCTAAAGCCTGAGATAGGGCCAGCTCAAAATCCGAAATCCCCTGATCCCAGCCGGGTTGATAATCCAGCTTTAACTCAGAAAAAGGATTCTCCGCCGCAGGCCTCTCACCATCATCAGCACCCAACACCGTGGATTCACCGAGGCGCTGGCATACCAAATCAAAAACCGGAGCTACAGCATTAAAGGAAGAGCGACGAATCTCATCCAATGTCTTGCCATGCCTCACCAGCTCCATCGACCACGGCTCTATTTCGGCACCCATTTTACCACGTCTTAGCAAGGCATTTCTCTGGGATAAGGCTTTTCTATACCTGCTCCAAGCCTCAAAAAAACCAGAATGTTTCACGTGAAACATTGGCCAGTCTAAAAACTGACGCCGATTACCGGGGCCACCCTCCAGCAAATCAAAACTATCTGGATTTATTAGCTGAACCGGAAGCAGACCCGCTAACTGACCAAAGCTTCGCACAGCTTCGCCAGACACTTTTACTAGAGACTTATCATCCAGGCTGCGCCTGACACCCAAGCTATAATCAGTCTCGCCAAGAGCACTGATTAGCCCCCGAACAATAAAATCCCGCTCACCCTCACGAATCACCAACTTGGTCTTGCGTGTGCGAAAGGAGCGCGTCATCGAAAGACTGTAGACAGCCTCAAGCACCGAGGTTTTACCACTGCCATTAAGGCCATGAATCAAATTAACAGGGCCCAAATCCGAAAGGCGAGCCTTGCTGATATTGCGAAAGTTGTGGATATCCAGACTATTAAGCTGCATTCGCGGGAGAGAGAAGAGGGCTTATCGAAATGAAAAGGGGGCAGAAAAGCCCCCACAAAATCAATTAAAGACGCATTGGCATCACAACGTACTGGCAATCACTTTGTTCTGACTCTTCAATAAGGGCAGAACTGTTAGCGTCGGACAGAGAAAATTTAACCGTCTCGCCATTAAGTGCAGAGAGAACATCCAGCAGATAGCTTACGTTAAAACCAATCTCCAAGCCGTCTCCTTGGTAATCAACCGCTACCGTTTCTTCAGCTTCTTCCTGCTCCGGGTTGTTGGCAATAATTTGAATATTGCCGCTACTCAGAGTCAGGCGGATACCCCGGTATTTTTCATTGGACAAAATCGCTGTACGCGCAAAAGCCTCTTTAAGTCCCGCACGAGAACCCAAAACGGTTTTGGTGCTTGAGCGAGGTAGTACCCGCTCATAGTCGGGGAATTTGCCATCAATCAATTTCGAGGTGAACGTGAAGTCAGGGGTAATCACTTGGATATGGTTATTACCTACCACCACTTCCGCCGTCTCGTCCTCATTCATCAGCAGGCGAGACAATTCAATAACGCCTTTACGCGGCAAAATCACCTGAGATTGATTGTCTACTGCAATCACATCACTGCTAAAAGTGGCCATCGCCAAACGGTGACCGTCAGTAGCCACTAGGCGTAAACGGCCATTGCTCAACTCAATCAACATACCGTTGAGGTAGTAACGAACATCTTGCTGAGCCATAGCAAAGCTGGTGCGTTCAATTAAACGCTTTAGATCACCCTGTTTGAGGGTAAAACGCTGACCACCCGCACCTTGCTCAACCGCAGGAAAATCACTGGCAGATAGCGTTGAAAGCTGGAAGCGGCTGCGTCCAGATTTGATCACCAGCTTTTGCTCATCGAGTTGAAAGTTAAGCTCAGCGCCATCTGGCAGCGCCTTACAGATATCAACCAGCTTTTTGGCTGGGACCGTGATTTCACCTTCTACCGAATCGGCAGACTCACTGACCGGCACACGACCGACAAGCTCAACTTCGAGATCGGTCCCCGTTAATGACAGGGTCTTTCCTTCAAGCACCAGCTGAACATTTGCAAGAATTGGCAAGGTTTGTCGACGCTCGACCACACCCGCAACTAGGTTCAAGGGTTTGATTAACACATCCCTAGAAATCGCAAATTTCATTCTGACATGATCCTTATTAGTAGCACGTTATAACTTATAAAAAGAGGGAATAACTTAAACTGTAACCATACCATTAGGTGGTCAACAGTCGAATCAAATTCTGATAATCCTCACGAATATCTGCGTCGCTCTCACGCAATTCTTTAATTTTTCGCGTGGCATGCAACACCGTGGTGTGATCTCTGCCGCCAAAGCCCTCACCAATCTCAGGCAGGCTGTGATTAGTCAGTTCTTTCGACAAGGCCATCGCGAGCTGTCGAGGCCGAGCCACCGAACGACTGCGGCGCTTTGACATCAGATCCGAGACCTTAATTTTGTAATATTCCGCTACGGTACGCTGAATATTATCGAGGTTAACCAGCTTATCTTGCAGAGCGAGCAAGTCTTTGAGGGATTCCTTGATTAGAGGAATATCGATGGGGCGGTTCATAAATCGCGAGCTTGCGATAACCCGCTTCAGCACCCCCTCAAGCTCGCGAACATTAGAACGCACACGCTGACCAATAAAGAAGGCGGCGTCTTCTGAGAGTTTTACCTTTTCCAGCTCGGCCTTTTTAAGCAGAATCGCCACCCGAGTTTCCAACTCCGGCGGCTCAACCGCAACCGTCAAGCCCCAACCAAACCGGGATTTGAGGCGCTCCTCCAGACCTTTAATTTCCTTCGGGTAGCGATCACAGGTCAGAATCATTTGCTGACCACCTTCAAGCAGGGCATTAAAGGTGTGGAAAAACTCTTCCTGTGAACGTTCTTTATTAGAGAAAAATTGAATATCATCAATCAATAGCGCATCAACACTGCGGTAGTAGCGCTTGAACTCATTTATCGCATTAAGTTGTAGCGCCTTAACCATATCAGCCACAAAACGCTCAGAATGCAGATAAACCACCTTGGCATTAGGGTTTTGTTGCAACAGGGAATTACCCACAGCGTGCATAAGGTGGGTTTTACCCAGACCGACACCACCATAAAGAAATAGTGGGTTATAGGCTCTACCGGGATTTTCAGCAACCTGACTCGCCGCCGCGCGAGCGAGTTGGTTTGATTTACCCTCAACAAAAGAGTCAAAGGTATAATTGGGTAGCAGCGCACTTTGCTGATGGCGAATAGCCCCTTCAACCTCAACCGCACGCTCGTTCACCGGCTTGGCCATATTTTCTGCAACTGGCCGATCCGTAGAGCGCTCAATGATGGGTGGAAAACTTGGTGATTCAATAATGGGAGCGGCGGGAGCAATATTATCCGCCGTTGCAACAGCGGTATTTGCTGCGGGTTGATTCAGCGTCGCTTCAAAGTGGCTTTTGGGCGTGCTGGCAATTTCCAGACGCACTTCGGGTCGCGATACCGGATCTACAGAAATCTCAGAAACGAGCTCTTGGATACGCGCCAGAAAACGATCACTTACCCAGTCACGAACAAAACGGTTTGGCGCTTCAAGGCAAATCACACCCTCAGCAGCTTGAAGTCGCAGCGGTCTGATCCACGTATTATATTGTTGCGAGGGCAGCTCATCCTGTAAGTAGGAAAGGCACTGTGCCCAGGTTGACTCAGACAAGCTCAACTCCGTTTTATAGCGTGATTATTTAGAGGATAACATTGGTGCAAGGTGGAGTATTTTACTCTTCGAGTCGAGAGTTATCCACAATTTTTATATTCCATTTAAAATGGAATTTTCTTTTTTATTCAATAAGATAAATCTTATTCTAGGACTTTCTGTTTGACAAGATGACATTATTATAAGCTGTGGATAAACCCCCATGAATTGCTGTGGATATCCTGTTTGTTAACTGTTCAGATAGTCACCGGCTTATGGTTTTAGCCAAGGGGATAGAAACAAACAATTCTCAAAATAAGCATTGGATAAAAAACCGCCAAAATTCTACGTGTTCTCGCGTTTTAGCATTGCCAATCGACGCCCGGTACTTTAAAATCCGCGATCCAATTTTCAGCTGTTCTTCTAAAGCGTGAATCGAGAAGTCTTGCTTCCTTTTATATAGGTAAGCAATAAACCACGCCCAAGAAGATCGCTATAGTTTCAATTTAAAAGTTGACCGGACACGATCATGAAAAGAACTTTTCAACCAAGCAATCTGAAGCGCGCTCGTACCCACGGTTTCCGTGCTCGCATGGCAACTAAAAACGGCCGCAAAGTTATCAACCGTCGCCGCGCCAAAGGCCGCGCTGTTCTGTCTGCTTAATTCAGACTGATAGCACCTTTTTGGAAGGGCGGTGACTTGTCGTTTCGATAAATCGCTGCGGCTTCTTAACGCGCAGGACTACCAGTCAGTTTTCGACAACTCGACGGTCAAGGTGTCCTGTGCGGAATTCCTTTTTCTTGCCCAGCAAAACCAGCTAGATCACCCGCGACTAGGCTTGGTTATCGCCAAGAAAAATGTTCGCCTCGCTGTTCAGCGCAATCGTCTCAAGCGAATTATTCGAGAAACTTTTCGACAAGAACAATCCCGCTTGCCCGCAATTGATGTTATTGTGCTCGCCAGACGCGGGGCAGACTCCTTGGAAAACCCCGAGCTACACCGCCAATTTCAACAACTTTGGCGTCAACTCGATAAGCGTGCAAAAAAACGTCTGGGGCTTTCGGAGGAATAATCACATGCAGCGCCTGCTTATCGCCTGCATACGTTTCTATCGCCATTGCATTAGTCCGCTAATGGCTCCGCACTGTCGTTTTTATCCCACTTGCTCACAATATGCGGTTGAAGCAATTCAACAACATGGCGCCGCGCGGGGATCGCTGTTGTCAGCAAAACGGCTGTGCAAATGCCACCCATTTCATCCCGGTGGCTACGACCCTGTTCCAGACGCTAAACCCACAAAATTAGAAACCCATACTCACCAGGCTTCTCAGCAATGATTGATTTCCAGCGTTACCTTCTTATTGCCGCCATTGCCGCACTTTCTTTAATGCTGTTAGTGGAATGGCGAAATTTTGAGTTAGAAAACTCAACGCCGTTATCGGCATCCGCTACCGTAGACACCAGCGCACAAAACCCAGCCGAACCCGCTGCGCTCACTAGCAATAATGAAGAGATGCCAAGCTTGCAGAGTGCATCTGCAGCATTACCTGATCCCGTAATGAAAAAGGCAAGCGAGCAATTAATCAGCCTTAGCAACGATGTGCTTAAACTGAAGATTGATCCTCGCGGCGGCGATATTGTTTATTCCGAGCTGGAAAAATTTGCCGCTGAACTACATTCGAAAGAGCGCTTTGTACTACTTGAAAACAATGGCCAGCGCAGCTTTATCGCCCAGAGCGGATTGATTGGTGACAATGCCACCGACACTGCCGAAGGTCGCCCGCTGTTTAGCGCCAACTCAAACAGCAAAACGCTGGAAGAGGGAAGTGATGAAGTGGTGCTGGATCTGCACTATGCCTATTCCGACAGCATTTCTATTATTAAGCGCTTTACTCTGAAACGCGGTGAATACCAGGTAAGAATGGACTATCTGGTAAACAACCTCAGCGATCAGCCCTTTAATGCAACCCTATTTACTCAGTTGCGCCGAGATAACAGCACAGACCCAGGTGCCAGTAATAATGGCGGCATGTTTGCCATGCACCCCTTCCTTGGCGTGGCCTATGCCTCAAATGATGATCTCTACAATAAGTTGAGATTTGAAAAAATGCGAGAGAAGCCCTTAAACCAAACGGTTAACGGTGGCTGGATCGCCATGGTACAACACTACTTTTTAAATGCTTGGGTGCCACAACAAGACAGCCAAAATCAGCTATCGACGGTTGTCACTCAACAAAGCATGAACATCGCCCGTATTACCCAGCCCGGCTTTAGCGTTGCTGCAGGAAGTCAAGGCGGCGCATCCGCTATTTTGTACAGCGGCCCCAAAGACCAATACCGCTTAGAAGAGATTGCACCCGGCCTAGACCTGAGTGTGGATTACGGTTGGTTGTGGTGGATCGCTCAACCTATTTTCTGGTTGCTGGTTAAATTGCACGGTTTCTTGGGTAACTGGGGTCTATCGATCATCGCCGTTACCGTTCTGGTTAAAGCACTATTTTTCCAGCTCAATGCCAAGGCCTTTACCTCTATGGCAAACATGCGCCGTGTTCAACCCAAGCTGGTTGAATTGCGCGAGCGCTACGCCAACGACAAACAAAAACAGTCCCAGGCCATGATGGAGCTGTACAAAAAAGAGAAAATCAACCCGGTGGGTGGGTGCTTGCCCATGGTGGTACAAATGCCGGTATTTATTTCTTTGTATTGGGTATTAATGGAAAGCGTCGAATTGCGCCACTCGCCCTTTATGCTGTGGATTCACGATTTGTCATCCATGGATCCGTATTTTGTGTTGCCCTTAATTATGGGTACTACAATGTTCTTCCAGCAAAAACTGAATCCGCCGCCACCAGATCCAATGCAAGCCAAAGTAATGCAATGGATGCCGGTTATCTTTACCTTCTTCTTCCTGTTCTTCCCAGCAGGTTTGGTACTGTACTGGGTTGTGAACAACAGCTTGTCGATTCTGCAGCAATACATTATTTCCAAGCGAATCGAAAAAAGCGGCTTACCTACTCGCTGATCCTGAATGGACTCAACGGACACCATCGCCGCCATTGCGACACCACCGGGTAAAGGTGGTGTCGGCATTGTCCGGGTTTCCGGCCCAGCTTGCGGCTTGATTGCTGAACAAGTTCTTAGCAAAACCCTAACGCCTCGATATGCTCACTACGGCAATTTCTATGAACATGTCGCAGGGCAAAAAGCGGTTCTCGATCAAGGCATCGCTATTTATTTTCCCGGCCCCCATTCCTTTACCGGCGAAGATGTTTTGGAATTACAGGGTCACGGCGGCCCGGTACTGCTAGATTGTTTGCTGCGCGAAGTTATTGCCACGGGTGCAAGAATGGCCCGCCCCGGCGAATTTTCAGAGCGTGCTTTTTTAAATAATAAAATTGATTTGGCTCAGGCTGAGGCCATTGCTGACCTAATTGATAGCGCTTCCGAACAGGCCGCCAGACAAGCCATGCGCTCACTGCAAGGCGAGTTTAGCGACAAAATTAATGAGCTTGTTGAAGCTGTTACTGTACTTCGCATCTATGTTGAAGCGGCTATTGATTTCCCTGAAGAAGAAATTGATTTTATCAGCGACGGCCGTATTCAAAACGATCTCGCCTCGATAAAAGAAAAATTACAGCGGGTATTTCAATCTTCAAAACAAGGCAGTTTGCTGCGCGAAGGTATGACCGTGGTTATTGCCGGTAAACCCAATGCCGGTAAATCCAGCCTGCTAAATGCGCTTGCCGGACGAGAGTCCGCCATTGTTACCGATATCGCCGGAACCACGCGAGATGTCTTGCGCGAAAATATCCTAATCGATGGTATGCCACTGCATATTATTGATACCGCTGGACTTAGAGACAGTGATGACCCCGTAGAACAAGAGGGTATCCGCCGCGCCTGGCAGGAAATCAATAATGCTGATCGCGTGGTTCTTTTAGTCGACAGCAATACCGAAAAACAGGACATCACGGTTCCTGAAGACTTTAAACCGTTTCTATCTACTAACCGACTTACGGTTATCTTTAATAAAATCGATTTATCTGGGGAAATCTGCCGAGAAGAACAGGGCGAATATCCAAGCCTATATCTTTCCGCCAAAACCCAGGAAGGTATCGAGCTGTTACGGCAACATTTAAAAGAAGCGGTTGGATTTAAAGAAAGCGACTCCTGTTTTATCGCCAGACGTCGGCATATCGATGCCCTAGAAAAAGCGATGCACCACCTCTATACCGGTGAGCAGCAGTTACTTGAGTTTCAAGCGGGTGAACTATTAGCAGAGGAATTGCGGCTGGTTCAAGAGAACTTGTCTGAAATAACAGGAGCGTTCAGTTCAGACGAACTATTAGGAAGAATATTTTCCAGTTTTTGTATCGGAAAATAATTCGTTTAGAAATAACGGATAATCTTTATGAAAAACCTTCGCGCCAGCTTGCTATCAAGCTGCTTGGTCTTTTCTTGTAGTCTGTCGCTCAGTAACACCAGCTATGCCCAATTGTGGGAAGAAGAAACTCTACCCATCGTTTTAACTGCGGTTCGACTAAAACAGGATCGCAGCGAAGTTCCTGCCAGCGTCAGTATTATTGATAGACGAATGATTGATGCTTCAGGTATTCGCAAAATACCGGAATTATTTCGATTGATTCCCGGCACCATGGTCGGTGCCCGCGACGGTTGGAATTATGTGGTTAGCTATCATGGCACTAACTACCGCGACTCGCGCCGTATGCAGGTATTGATCGATGGTCGCTCAGTCTATCAACCGGGCCTGTCTACAATCGATTGGAATGATCTGCCAATCACCATTGAAGATATTGAACGCATTGAGATCGTTCGCGGCCCATCTTCGGCCAGCTACGGTGCCAACGCTTTTTTGGGTGTGATCAATATTATTACTCGGCATCCCGCCGATACCGAAACCATTCATGTGCTAGCAAAAAAAGGCAGTGGTAATACAGAAGATTATCGACTTGCCCATTCAGGTTCACTCAACGAAGGAAATTATCGCGTTACTGTTGCCAGCCGAAGAGATGATGGTTTTGACAGAAAAGCCAGTGGTGAAGATCGCCGCGACAGCGACAAAACCAAGCTAATAAATGTTCGCTACGATAAAAATTTAAAAAACAGCGCGCTGCAATTATCTGCAGGCTACAAAAACGGCGACATTACCGACGATATTAATGATCCGTGGATCACACCCATGGACACTGAAACCACGGATATCTCCGCATCTGCAAAACTGTCTTGGGATTTAAGCGATACACACCAGCAGCACTTCCGAGTGGATTTTGCCGAGCAGGAATCCCTGCGTGAACTTACCGCACTTATTCCGGCGGCGTTTATTGACCTGCCACTTTATCCAGCTGCAGTGGTACTTGCTGATACCAATGAGGACCAACTCACTCGGCGCTATGATATTGAGTTTCAAGATACCAAAATCTGGAACTCAAAATTAAAAACGGTATCCGGTATTCATTTTCAACAAGATGAAGTGGAATCTGATACCTACTACGACGGTAAAGTCGATAATTTAGGTTCTCAGATTTTTGCCAGCGCAGAATATAAATGGACCGATAAGCTGACTTCTACAACCGGCTTTTTTTGGGAAAACCAAGAAATTTCCGGCAGCTACTTATCACCCAGAACCGCCATCAATTATCACATTGATAAAAACCACAGCCTGAGAGCAGTGTATTCCGCCGGTTATCGCACTCCAGACTTATTGGAAACCTCTGTCGATTGGCAGTACTACGCCTACAATGTGAGGCAAACCGATGGCACAACTATTCCAGGCATGACCAGCGGACGTTTCGATTGCCCCATACAATCCAACAAAGGTCTAAAAGCCGAAGAAATTCGCTCCCAAGAGCTGGGCTACTACGGTAATTTCCAACAATACGGCTTACAAGTTGATGTAAAAATCTATAAAGATCGATTGAAAAAATTGATCTCAGACACATTAACCTGTGACCGCGGTTCACCCTTTAATTCCAACTATTTAGATCTGCAAGGCGCTGAAATTGAAGTGGATTACCGGCCCAATCCGCAGTGGATGTTTCGTGCAAATTACGCCTATGTGGATTCAGAAACGAATCACCATACCGAGAAAACATTTACCCCCAGAAATATCGCCAGCCTATTGGCTTCTTATGCTTTGACAGATAGCACCAGCCTCTCTTACGCTAGGTATTACACGGAAAAAATTCCACATCCCAATAGAAACACCACTTTTTCACGTAGTGATATCAAACTGAGTCAAACCTTTACGTGGAATAGACACCATGCTGAACTCGCTTACATAATGCGACTCAGGCATGAGGAAAACAGCGAGTTATTAAACGACAACCGTTACAATGATCAATCTCGGCATTTGATCACCCTCAGTTATTACTACTGATCAAAGGCTTGCGCTGAGAGAGACAGAAACCAAGAGCCAGGATGGATTCTTGAATACGCTTAGACGGATATTATTAGTTTGTGCGTTTCTGCTGGCTGCCAAGCCGGCAGTCGTATTTGCTGTGCAAGTCGATTTGGTATTGCCCGCAGAAAATACCGAACTTCTGAAACTCGCTGATCAAATCAAACAAAGCGATTTATACACCGTTACCACTTACATCAAGCAAGCACCGGAAACCAATCGCGGTGATATTCTGGTTTTCATTTCAGATAATTTGATTCAATTATCCCAGCTTGAATATCCGGCAATTTTTGGCGTGTACATCGATAAAAGCTTATATCGGAATAATCAAAAACCAAATTTTACTGCCGTTTACAGCCAACAGGCTTTTATAAGACAACTCAAGCTCATTCAAATACTGTCAAACAACAAGCCCACTATTGTTGGCTTTCCGTTTTTTAATTCCGAATATCGCGATCGCGTAAAAAAAATCGAAGCTAAATTTCCCACTCTGGATATTCGCTATGAAGCGGTCACTGATGAAGATCAAAACCGGAAAATAAATGCCCTTATTCAAGAAGTGGATTACCTGCTAAGCAGTGCTGAAGTTGAAATTTATAATCAAAAAACAATCCGATCCTTGCTACTTAGTAGCTACCGACACCGCACCAAAGTTATTGGCCCCAATATCAGTTTTGTTAAAGCCGGTGCATTAGCAACCGTAAGCTCCAACAGCCAACAATACGCCGCGACCGTTGTGCAAATATTGGAAAAGTATCTTCAAGATAAGGTCTTACCCGAAGCCACCTACCCCAGTGAATACAGTATAAAAATTAACAAAAATGTGGCGTTCTCTCTCGGTGTGGGAGAGTTAGACGAACAAGAAATCCTAGAAGAAATGGGGAGTGAAAAATGAAAAGCACCCCTATTTTTGGTAAACAAACTCTGCTTACGCAAATTTTGCTGGTGAGCTTGCTGCCTATTTTGTTCTTATTTTTTAGTCTCTACATCTATACCGTTTCTGGCAGGCTCAGTGATGGTAAAAAACATCAACAGGAAATCACTCAAGGCATCGCCGATAATATTGCCGCTATTAGTGAACTCGCCTTTATCAGTGAAGACACCACTCAACTTAATGCAATCTTAGCGTCATCACTGCATAACGATATTATTTCAATCACTCTCAAAGACCGCGATGGTAATTTCGTTCTTGATTTGAAAAACCCAGCTCGACTGGGCGAGCCAAGCTTGAATGCCAGCAGTGTAGTTATACAACAATCCACTCCACTGGAAGATCCCATTACTGGCCAGATCATTGTCGATGATGATGTTCCCCTGAGCTTGGGTAATGTCACTGTTAGCCGTTCACTAAAAAGCTATCTGCAACAGCGCCAAGAAATTATTCGCACCTCCTTTACCATTGGGGTAATCGGCGCCTTGTTTGGTATTTGGCTGGCCTGGTTAGCCAGCCGAAAACTCAGTCGACCGCTAAAAGAAATGAAGCAGGTTACTTCTGAGATCTCCCAGGGAAAAGAAGGCTCACGCTTACACACCAAGGTTTCGGGTGAGTTGTTAGAACTAAGCGATCACATAAACGACATGGCAGAGAACATTGAAAAGCAACGCCATGAATTAAAGCTGTACATTGAAGAAGTTGAACAAGCCAGACTAGAAGCCGAACAAGCTAACCAAGCCAAAAGCCAATTCTTAGCAAATATGACCCATGAGCTTCGCACCCCAATGAATGGCGCGCTCGGGATGATGCAGCTGCTCGAAGATACCCCATTAAATGAAGAACAGCGTGAATTTCTCACCCACGCGAAACATTCCAGCCAACACCTGTTAGCGATTGTGAATGAAATTCTTGATTTCTCGCAGATAGAAAAGGCCAAGCTCAAAGTTCAATACGACTACTTTAATGTCAAAACCTGTATTGAAGGCTTAATGCCACCTCTATTCGTGCAGGCCAGCGCAAAAGGCATTGGCTTGCGTTGGGAAGCAAGCGAACTTTTTGATCACTGGCTGATATACAGCGACCAGACTCGACTTCGCCAGATTTTGATCAACTTAATCAGCAATGCGATTAAGTTCACTCAAGAGGGGATTGTTAAGCTAAACCTAAAGGGCACAGAGGTTGGCGAAAACAGGATTCAGATTGAACTGCAGATCAGTGATACCGGAATAGGTATTCCGGAAAATGAGCAGAATAGCGTCTTTGAATTATTTCAGCAGGCCGATAATGCTTCGCAAAATGCCACCGCCGGTTCCGGACTGGGCTTAGCCATAGTCAAAAAACTCTGCGAAGCCCTACAAATTGATTTGGCCATGAGCAGCCAGCTTGGAAAAGGCACACAATTCAGCCTTTATTGGGAAACCAAAGCATTAACCGTACCCCATCGGCTAGAGAGCATTGAAGAGGGTAGTGCCGAGGAGCTGAACGACCTTAGGGGCTGCAAAGCCTTGGTTGTCGAAGATAATCCGGTAAATCAGTTGCTTGTCTCCAATGCCTTACAGCGCTGGGGAATGAGCGTAATCACAGCAAATCACGGCCAGCAAGCCATTGAGCAACTCACCGAGCATTCCGTAGATATTATTCTGATGGATCTGCGTATGCCGGTTATGGATGGATTGGAAGCCACTCGCATTATCCGCTCCAAGGGCTTAAATACTCCTATTATTGCCCTCACCGCCAACACCTTAGCTGAAGAGCGCCAACACTGTCTTGAAAGCGGGATGAACCAGTTTCTTTCCAAGCCAGTAAGCTTATTGAAATTACGTAATACCATTGCCAATTTGCTGCCTTCGCAACGCTAATGCCAGCAGTAGCAAGCTGGGGATAACACGTCGACATCCTCTCTATAGTCTGCTGAGAAGACCAAGAGTTATCCCCACTTCTCCACAGTTAAAAACCGAGCTGCACTTATCCCCAATACACTACACCGGTTTTTGACGTCTTAATCACAGACTTCAACGGGGTCTTTCCAAGGGACTATCCACATATAAAAATCAATGTATTTCATGCAGTTAAGTTAGTTATTCACAGAATATGGCTACCCCAATAACAACATAAAAAAATAAAAAGAATACTTTCATAAGAAAATATATTCTTACTTATATATAAAATTAACTGTTCATTTTTTCATCAATTTATTGAAGACATCCTGTATAACCGTATAATCACCCACCTTTTTCAAACCCCATTTCCGCAGGTGTAAACGTGGACTATCCAAATAGCTATGACGTTATTGTGATTGGCGGCGGTCACGCTGGAACTGAAGCTGCCTTAGCCGCAGCCAGAATGGGGTGCGCAACACTATTGTTAACTCACAATATTGAAACGCTGGGACAAATGTCTTGTAACCCGGCGATTGGCGGAATTGGAAAAAGCCATCTAGTTAAGGAAGTCGACGCTCTAGGTGGCGCAATGGCCTTAGCCACAGATCGTGGTGGTATTCAGTTTCGGGTATTGAATGCCCGCAAAGGACCTGCGGTAAGAGCAACACGCGCTCAAGCCGATCGCGTGCTATACAAAGCCGCCATCCGCCACATTCTGGAAAACCAAGCTAATCTGAGTATTTTTCAGCAAGCTGCTGACGATCTAATTATTGAAGGTGAGCGTGTTGCGGGTGTGGTAACCAATACCGGTATCCGCTTTCGCAGTAAAACGGTGGTGCTAACGGCCGGGACTTTCCTTGGCGGTAAGATTCATATTGGCCTTGATAATCATAGCGGCGGTCGCGCCGGTGATCCTCCTTCCATTGCCTTAGCTCAACGTTTACGTGAACTGCCATTTCGAGTGGATCGCCTTAAAACCGGTACACCACCGCGCATCGATGCGAAATCCGTTAATTTTGATGGCTTAGAACAGCAGTGGGGTGATCAGCCTATTCCTGTGATGTCGTATTTGGGGCGCCGTGAAGATCATCCCCAGCAGGTTTGCTGCTGGATTACCCATACCAACGAGCGCAGCCACGAGATTATCCGCAGCGGTTTAGATCGTTCGCCGATGTACACCGGTGTTATTGAAGGCATTGGCCCGCGTTACTGCCCCTCTATCGAAGATAAAGTGCACCGTTTTGCGGATAAAAATTCCCATCAGGTGTTTATTGAGCCCGAGGGTTTAAATACCCATGAGCTTTACCCCAATGGAATTTCAACCAGTCTACCCTTTGATGTTCAGCTCAATTTGGTGCGCTCGATCAAGGGATTTGAAAATGCGCATATTACGCGCCCGGGCTATGCCATTGAGTATGACTTCTTTGAGCCGCGTGATCTGAAATATTCGCTGGAAACCAAGTTTATCGGCGGTCTGTTCTTTGCTGGGCAAATCAACGGTACCACCGGTTACGAAGAAGCCGCTGCTCAAGGCTTGCTGGCCGGCGCCAATGCTGGCTTACAAGCACAGGGCAAAGAGGCGTGGTGCCCGCGTCGAGATGAGGCCTATATCGGTGTATTGGTCGATGACCTCATTACCATGGGTACCCGCGAACCCTACCGTATGTTTACTTCCCGCGCGGAATATCGCCTGCTCTTACGTGAAGATAATGCCGATCTGCGCTTAACGGAAAAAGGCCGCGAGTTGGGCTTGGTCGACGATATTCGCTGGGCGGCCTTCTGTGAAAAACGCGAAGCCATCGTGCGTGAACGTCAGCGCTTAGCTAGCACATGGGTACAGCCAGGCAGTGCAGCGGCACAGCAATTGGCAGAAAAATTGGATAAACCTCTTAGTCATGAATACAACCTGCTGGATCTGATTAAGCGTCCGGAACTGGGGTATGCCGATGTTGCTAATTTAAATAGCGAAAACACAGCGGATTCAGACCTGAATGAGGCTGTGGCTGAGCAGGTAGAGATCGACGTGAAATACGCCGGTTATATTGCTCGACAGAAAGAAGAAATTGAGCGCCTTCGCCGTCATGAAGAAACACCACTGCCGCTCGATTTTGATTATCGCGGTATTGAAGGCCTATCCAACGAGGTTAAACAAAAACTGATCGACACCCGACCAGAGACCTTGGCCCAAGCGGGACGAATTCCCGGGGTGACGCCGGCGGCGGTTTCGCTGTTGCTGATCTACCTGAAAAAACGCGGACTGCTAGACAGGAAAACAGCCTGAGGTGGAACAGCTTCGCGAACAACTAAAACACGGTGCTCAGACACTGGGGCTCGAACTTTCCGAGCCCCAGCTGGCGCTACTTTGGCAGTATCTTGAATTACTGCAAAAATGGAATAAAGCCTACAACCTCACTGCCATTCGCGATGCAGAAGGTATGCTGCATAAACACTTGCTCGATAGCTTGAGTATCGCACCGCATATTCAGGGGCAACGCTTTCTCGATGTGGGCACCGGGCCGGGGCTCCCCGGCATTCCACTGGCAATTTGTTTTCCAGAGCGTGAATTCAATCTGTTAGACAGCAATGGCAAAAAAACCCGCTTTCTTTTGGAAGCTGTACGCGAGCTTCAACTGAGCAATGTCAGCGTATTCTGTGAGCGCATAGAGAAATTTAGCGATACACAGGGTTTTGATGGCGTGTTATCGCGGGCTTTTTCATCCCTTGACGATATGGCTCAGGCCTGTGCGCCACTGCTCAATCAAACAGGCAAACTGCTGGCTATGAAAGGGCTTTACCCCGAACAGGAGTTGAGCGAATTGCCAAAACACTTTATTGTCGAGCACTGTTATTCACTGCAGGTGCCCGGTGTTTATGAAGCCCGCCACTTGTTGGTGATCAGCCCCGGCTGAGTTCAATCAGCCAACTCTAGGGATTCACAGTGGCAACCATATTCGCAATCACCAACCAGAAAGGCGGGGTCGGCAAAACCACGACGACGGTAAATTTGGCCGCCTCACTGGCTGCCACTAAACGCCGTATCCTGTTAATTGATCTCGATCCCCAAGGCAATGCCACCATGGGCTGTGGCATAGATAAAAACAGTGTTGAGTTTTCAATCTACGATGTCTTGGTCGATGGCCGTGCGATAGCAGATACGGCTTTGCCCGCGCCGGATTCGGGTTTTGATGTATTGCCGGCCAATCAAGATTTAACCGCGGCCGAAGTGGAGCTAATCAACGAAATTGGCCGCGAGTTTCGTCTGCGCGAAGCGGTTGCCGCAGTGGCAGACAGCTATGACTACGTGCTGATTGATTGCCCGCCGTCTCTGAACATGCTTACGGTGAATGCGTTGGCGGCGGCCGATGGCGTTATTATTCCAATGCAGTGTGAATACTATGCGCTGGAAGGTTTAAGCGCCCTGCTTAACACCATTAACCGCGTGACTCAGTTGATTAATCCAAAACTGCGGATTGAAGGCATTTTGCGCACCATGTTTGATGGTCGCAACAGCTTAACCAATCACGTAACCGATGAGTTGCGTACGCATTTTGGTAATGACCTTTACAGTACAGTTATCCCCAGAAATGTTCGTTTGGCAGAGGCACCAAGCCACGGTTTGCCAGTATTGCATTACGATAAACAATCCAAAGGGGCGCTGGCTTATCTGGCGTTAGCAGGAGAATTACTGCGGCGCGAACGAGCTAGAACGGGAATAGACACACCCGTTTCTGGCGATGAATTAGAAACTGCGCAGGCAAGCGAAGAAATCAGCGATTAAAAGTAAGGCGACGAGTTCATGGTAAAAAAACGGGGATTGGGCCGGGGATTAGATGCGCTACTGGGCGCCAGTGCGGCACCAGTTGCAGTGGCTCCGCAGACCGAGCTTACATCGACGCCAAGCTCATTGGCTGCTGCGCCAACTCATAGCGAAGGCGATGATAAAGGGCCAACAGATGGCAGCTTGCGCAATCTTCCCATAGAATTTTTGCAGCGCGGCAAATACCAGCCTCGGCGTGATATGCAGCAGCAGGGTTTGGAAGAACTGGCTGAGTCAATCCGATCCCAGGGCATTATGCAGCCGATTGTGGTTAGGCAAGTCAGTGCCGATCGCTATGAAATTATTGCCGGTGAACGCCGCTGGCGCGCCTCGCAACTGGCCGGTTTGGATACTGTACCCACGCTGATTCGTGAAGTGCCGGACGAAACCGCTGCGGCAATGGCCCTGATTGAGAACTTACAGCGCGAAGACCTCAATCCCATGGAAGAATCACTGGCCATGGTGCGTTTACAGAAAGAATTTGAATTAACCCATGCCGAAATTGCCAGCCTAGTCGGCAAATCGCGCAGCACCATTACCAATTTAATGCGCCTTACCGCGCTGCGCGAAGACGTGCAGAAGCTGCTTGAAAATGGCGATATTGAAATGGGCCACGCCCGCTGTTTATTGGGTTTGCCGTTGGAGCAACAATCCGCTGCCGCCGCTAGTGTGGTCAGCCGAGGCCTATCGGTGCGTCAAACCGAAGCCATGGTGCGGCGCATGCTGGAGGAAGATAAATCCACTGCCAATGCGGTGCCCGCCAAACTCGATCCGGATATTAAGCAACTACAAGATCGCTTGTCAGATACCTTGGGTGCAGCGGTACAAATTCAGCACAGTGCCAAAGGTAAGGGAAAATTGACGATCAACTACAGCAGTCTCGATGAGCTGGATGGCATCCTAAACCATATTAAGTAGATGATATTGGGCCTGAACAAAAAATAGACACATAATGTAGTGGTTCAGGCGAAATACAATGACCAGAAACGGTCTGAATTTGTTGCTAACTGACGGAAAATTCACACGATTGTTCGACTTAAGTCCAAACGATATTAGTTGATACTCCGTTATTGGCATCCTATAATTCGCCCCGTTTTTTTGACAAGTACAGAACCGGTCGGGACGGGCCATTTGGATGACAAGCCCAATGCGAAGGCCTAGAACAGCCCTCGATAATATCCGTCCACCGCTGACAAAAGTTTATTTATTACAAAGTCTGATCTTGTTATTGGCCAGTGCCATAGTGGTCCCCTTTGATAGCGTCTCTGCGTATTCGCTATTGATTGGAGGAATGATTTCCGTTGTGTCCAATGCCTATTTTGCGCGCCAGGTATTCAAATACGCCGGCGCGCTTCGCGCGCGCGAAGTAGAGCGCGGCTTTTACAAGGGTGAAGCGGGAAAATTTGTTGCGGTGATGTGTTTTTTTGCCGTCACCTTTGCACTGGTAAAACCGATTAATGTGATGGTGTTGTTTGCAGCGTATTTGCTCACAACACTACTGAATACAGGGCTGCTTGCCGGTACTAAACGCAAGAGCTAACAGAATTCAAAGTATTTTTTAGAGAGTAACTTATGGCTGCTGAATCACAGAGCACGGTGGGGTATATCCAACACCACCTGACCAACCTGACATACGGCAAACTACCTGCAGGTTACGAGCGTCACGATGCCGAAGGGCATGTGCACGTTCTTGAGCACGACACTTGGACTATGGCGCACAGCGGTGAAGAAGCCTCTGCGATGGGTTTTAACGCCATCCACGTCGATTCCATGTTCTGGTCAATTGCACTGGGCTTCCTGTTCCTGGTGTTTTTCGCCCGCGTTGCCAAGCGTGCCCATAGCGGCGTGCCAACCGGTGTTCAAAACGCCGTGGAAATGGTGATCGACTTTATCGACAGCACCGTTAAAGATGGCTTCCACCACAAAAATGCCATGATTGCACCAATGGCACTGACCATCTTCGTGTGGATTGTGCTGATGAACACCATGGACTTGGTGCCGGTAGACTGGATTCCTGCGGCGATGGCCAAACTCACCGGCGACCCGCACTTCTTCTTTAAAGTGGTACCCACCACTGACCCGAACGTGACTTTGGGCATGGGTTTCACTGTATTTGGCCTGATGATTTTCTTCACCATCGCCAAAAAAGGTTTCTTGGGTTTTGTAAAAGAGCTAACCCTGCACCCTTTCCACCACGAAAAGTGGTACGTCAATATTTTCCTGATTCCGATCAACTTTGCGCTGGAGTCCATTGCTTGGATCTCAAAACCGATCTCTCTCGGTCTGCGTTTGTTCGGAAACATGTATGCCGGTGAAATGATCTTTATCCTGATCGCCACCATGTTTGGTGCGGGTCTGGTTCTGGGTCTGTTTGCTGGTGTGTTGCAGTGGGCGTGGGCGGTGTTCCACATTCTGGTTATTGCCCTGCAGGCGTTCGTATTCATGGTGCTGACTATTGTCTATATGGCGCAGGCACACCAGATTGAAGAAGAAGATCAGTTTCACTGATCTAACTGTTTGAAAACGAGTTTTAAACAACATTACTTTTTAACTTTAAAAAACTAGGAGAACTATCATGGGATTGGCACTGATTGCTGTTGCACTGTTGATCGGTCTGGGCGCACTGGGTACTGCTATCGGCTTCGCGCTGCTGGGCGGTAAACTGCTGGAAGGTTCTGCGCGTCAGCCTGAACTGGCCCCAATGCTGCAAGGTAAAATGTTCCTGATCGCTGGTCTGCTTGACGCGGTTCCAATGATCGGCGTTGGTATCGCTATGTACGTTCTGTTCGTTGTTGTTCCTGGTCTGGCTTAACTCCAACCGGTTTTGGTAACAACACTTACAGTAAACACATAGCAGAGGTATCGGCGTGAATATTAATCTCACACTGATTGGACAATCGATTACCTTTCTGTTCTTCGTATGGTTCTGCCACGCTTTCGTATGGAAAGCGATTCGCGGCGCCATGGAAGAGCGTGAAAAGCAAATTGCAGACGGTCTGGATGCCGCTGATCGCGCAGGTCGCGATCTGGAACTGGCACAGGAAAAAGCCGGCAAGCAATTGCGCGAGGCCAAGGCTGAGGCCGCATCGATTATCGACGCCGCAAACAAGCGCGCCAATCAAATTGTAGAAGAAGCCAAAGACGCCGCCCGCCAAGAGGGTGACCGGCTGAAAGCCGCCGCCCAGGCCGAAGTGGAGCAAGAAATGAACCGTGCTAAAGAAGCACTGCGTTCTAAAGTTGCCACACTGGCTCTGGCAGGTGCAGAGAAAGTTCTCGAAGCGTCAATCGATGAGTCTGCTCACAAAGACATGCTCGACAAGCTGGCTGCAAGCCTGTAAGCGAGGAAATCATGGCTGAATTGAGCACAATGGCTAGACCCTACGCCAAGGCGGCTTTCGAGCACGCCCTGGCGTCGTCGGCCTTGGCAGAATGGTCAACCATGCTGAAAACCGCCTCGGCGGTTGCCAGCGATGTACGCGTTGCCAAAATGCTGAGCAACCCGGCGCTAACATCGGAACAACAGGCTGAGTCCTTTGTTGCGGTTTGTGGCGACGAGTTAAATGCCGGTGGCAAAAACTTTATCAAAATTCTCTCAGACAATAAGCGCCTGGCACTGCTGCCAATGATTAGTGAGCTGTTCGATGCCCACAAATCACAGCAGGAAAAAACAGTTGATGTAGAACTGACCACGGCCTTTGCTCTGGATGCCAGTGCGGAAGCGAATTTGGCAGAGGTTTTGAGCAAAAAACTGGAACGTCAGGTCAAGGTAAGCAGTAGCGTGGACAAGAGTCTGCTAGGTGGAGTGCTGGTTCGTGCCGGCGACCTAGTAATTGATGGTTCAGTACGGGCTCGCTTGGCGAAACTTGCCGAAGCGGTAGCTTCTTAAACTTATAAACCTGAGCGTTTAAAAAATAGGATTGAGGAACAGAGCATGCAGCAACTGAATCCCTCCGAGATTAGCGATATTATCAAGCAGCGCATCGACTCTCTCGATGTATCTGCCCAAGCCCAAAACGAGGGCACTATCGTCTCGGTATCTGATGGTATCGTACGTATCCACGGCCTGACCGATGTTATGTACGGTGAAATGATCGAGTTCGAAGGCGGCCGTTTCGGCATGGCATTGAACTTGGAGCGCGACTCCGTCGGTGCGGTTGTACTGGGCGACTACTTCGGCATCGCCGAAGGTCAAACCTGTAAATGTACCGGCCGTATCCTTGAAGTTCCGGTTGGTCCAGAACTGCAAGGTCGTGTAATCGACGCACTGGGTAACCCCATTGATGGTAAAGGCCCAATCGACGCCAAACTGACCGATGCAATTGAAAAAGTTGCACCCGGTGTAATCTGGCGTAAGTCGGTTGACCAACCAGTACAAATTGGTTTGAAAGCGGTTGACGCGATGGTGCCAATAGGTCGCGGTCAACGCGAACTGATTATCGGTGACCGTCAGATCGGTAAGACTGCAGTCGCAGTTGACGCCATCATCAACCAAAAAGACTCCGGCATTAAGTGTGTATACGTTGCCGTTGGTCAAAAAGCCTCTTCTATTGCTGCCGTTGTGCGCAAACTGGAAGAGCACGGTGCAATGGATCACACCATCATCGTAGCCGCGACCGCATCTGACCCAGCGTCAATGCAATTCATCGCGCCATTCACTGGCTGTACTATCGGTGAATACTACCGCGACCGTGGTGAAGATGCCCTGATCATCTATGACGACCTGACCAAGCAAGCTTGGGCTTACCGTCAAATCTCCCTGTTGCTGCGCCGCCCACCAGGCCGTGAAGCTTACCCAGGGGACGTTTTCTACCTCCACTCTCGTCTGCTTGAGCGTGCTGCTCGCGTATCTGAAGAGTACGTAGAAAAATTCACCAATGGTGAAGTGAAAGGCAAAACCGGTTCTTTGACCGCACTGCCAATCATTGAAACCCAAGCGGGTGACGTATCTGCATTCGTACCAACCAACGTAATTTCGATTACTGACGGTCAGATCTTCCTTGAGACTGACATGTTCAACGCGGGTATTCGCCCAGCAATGAACGCCGGTATTTCGGTATCTCGTGTAGGTGGTTCTGCGCAGACTAAAGTTATCAAGAAGCTGTCTGGCGGTATCCGTACTGCGCTGGCGCAGTACCGCGAACTGGCGGCGTTCTCGCAGTTTGCTTCTGACCTGGATGAAGCCACTAAGGCTCAGCTGGCTCAGGGTGAGCGCGTTACCGAGCTGATGAAACAGAAACAGTACAGCCCATTGAATATCGCCGATATGGCCTTGTCTCTGTACTGTGCTAACGAAGGTTATCTGAAAGATATCGACGTTGCTAAAGTTCTGGATTTTGAATCAGCCCTGCAATCATTTGCCCACGCTGAATACAGCGCGGTAATGAAAGAGATCGCAGATTCAGGTAACTGGAACGATGAACTGGAAGGCAAGTTCAAAGAACTGGTCGAGAAGTTCAAGTCAACCCAGACTTGGTAAGACGGATGAAGCGGCATTAGTTTTTAATTAATGCCGCTTTACTGCTTGAGGATGATTTAAATGGCAGGTGCAAAAGAAATACGCACCCAAATTTCCAGCATCAAGAGCACGCAGAAAATTACTAGCGCCATGGAAATGGTGGCCGCCAGTAAAATGCGTAAAGCTCAAGATCGCATGGAAGTGGGTAAACCCTATGCTCAGCGCATGCGCGCTGTGGTAGGGCACATCGCAAACGCCAATCCAGAATACCGTCACCAGTACATGGAGCAACGCGACGTTAAGCGCGTGGCATTCGTGATTGTTTCTACTGACCGCGGACTGTGTGGTGGCTTGAACACCAACCTGTTCAAGGCGGCCATTCGCTCTATGAAGTCTTGGAGCGATCAAGGTGTTGACGTTGATCTTTGTCTGGTCGGTGCTAAGGCCGGCAGCTTCTTCCGCAACTTTGGCGGTAATGTTGTTGCTGCAGTACGCGACATGGGCGAAGCCCCAACCGTTGGCGACCTGATCGGTAGTGTTAAGACTGTGCTGGACGCTTACAGCGAAGGTCGTATCGATCGTTTGTTCTTGGTCGGTAACGAGTTTGTTAACACCATGACGCAAACACCTTTCGTTCGTCAGCTGCTGCCACTGGAAGCAGAGGAAGACGAAAGCCTGAAGCATCACTGGGACTACATTTACGAACCCAATCCAGAAGAGTTGTTGGAAGGTTTGTTAACGCGTTATGTAGAGTCTCAGGTGTATCAGACGGTTGTTGAAAATGGTGCTTGTGAACAAGCGGCACGAATGATCGCGATGAAGAACGCCACCGATAACGCTGGTGATCTGATTGATGGACTACAGCTGATTTACAACAAGGCCCGCCAGGCAGCAATTACCCAAGAGCTGTCAGAAATCGTGGGCGGTGCAGCGGCTGTATCTTAAGACAGCGTGACGGATTTTGAATTTTAAGGTTTAAGAGGACCGGACAATGAGTAGCGGACGTATCGTACAAGTTATCGGCGCCGTTATCGACGTGGAGTTTCCACGCGATGCGGTACCGCAGGTATATGATGCACTGACAGTTACCGACAGCGGTTTGACCCTGGAAGTACAACAGCAGTTGGGCGACGGCGTAGTTCGCGCTATCGCGCTGGGTTCTTCTGAAGGTCTGCGTCGTGGACTGGATGTAAGCAACACCAAAGAAAAAATCAAAGTGCCCGTGGGTATCGAAACCCTGGGTCGTATCATGGACGTACTGGGTAACCCCATCGACGAATGTGGCCCCATCGGTGAAAAAGAGCGCATGGAAATCCACCGCGCTGCACCTAAATACGAAGAGCTGGCAGCCTCTGCTGACCTGCTGGAAACTGGCATCAAGGTAATCGACCTGGTTTGCCCGTTTGCCAAGGGCGGTAAAGTTGGTCTGTTCGGTGGTGCGGGTGTTGGTAAAACCGTAAACATGATGGAACTGATCAACAACATCGCAACCGAGCACAGCGGTCTGTCTGTATTCGCGGGTGTTGGTGAGCGTACTCGTGAAGGTAACGACTTCTACCACGAGATGCAGGAAGCTGGCGTTGTAAACGTTCAGGAATTCAGCAAATCTAAAGTAGCAATGGTTTACGGTCAGATGAATGAACCACCAGGCAACCGTCTGCGTGTTGCTCTGACTGGTCTGACCATGGCTGAAAAATTCCGTGACGAAGGTCGTGACGTACTGTTGTTCGTTGACAACATCTACCGTTACACCCTGGCCGGTACCGAGGTATCTGCACTGCTGGGTCGTATGCCTTCTGCGGTAGGTTACCAGCCAACTCTGGCGGAAGAGATGGGTGTTCTTCAGGAGCGCATCACCTCAACCAAGACTGGCTCTATCACTTCTATCCAAGCGGTATACGTACCTGCGGATGACTTGACCGACCCATCACCAGCAACCACCTTTGCTCACCTCGACTCAACTGTTGTACTGAGCCGTGATATTGCTGCAAAAGGTATCTACCCTGCGGTAGACCCACTGGATTCAACTTCTCGTCAGTTGGACCCACTGCTGGTTGGCGCGGAGCACTATGAAGTGGCTCGCGGTGTTCAGACTGTTCTGCAGCGCTACAAAGAGCTGAAAGACATCATCGCAATTCTGGGTATGGACGAATTGTCTGAAGACGACAAGAAGACTGTTGAGCGCGCACGTAAAATCGAGCGCTTCCTGTCTCAGCCATTCCACGTTGCGGAAGTGTTCACTGGTAGCCCAGGTAAATACGTGTCTCTGAAAGACACTATCAGCGGTTTCCAAGGCATTTTGAACGGCGATTACGACCACCTGCCAGAGCAGGCCTTCTACATGGTTGGTACCATTGAAGAAGCGGTCGAAAAAGCAGGCAAACTGTAAGCTCGGTCTCCGAGCTTATCAGCCTTAGAGGCTAACTATATGTCTATGACAATTCACTGTGACATCGTAAGTGCCGAAGCAGAGATCTTCTCTGGTCGCGCCAAGCTGGTTGTTGCCAATGGCATTCAGGGTGACCTGGGTGTGACCTACGGTCACGCGCCATTGCTGACTTCACTTGAGCCCGGCCCGGTACGTGTTGTGATGGACGGTGGCGAAGAGCAGATCTATTACGTATCTGGCGGTTTTCTGGAAGTTCAGCCCAATGTGGTGAGCATTCTGGCAGACACGGCTCTACGTGCAGATGATCTGGATGAAGCCGCTGCTCTGGAAGCACAGAAAGAAGCCCAACAGGCCATGTTGAATCAAAGTGGTGAAGTCGATTACGGCCGCGCGGCCGCACAATTGGCTGCTGCCACCGCACAGCTGCGCACCCTGCAGCAGATTCGCAAGACGATGGGCAAATAATCGGATTAGAATATTTCTGTTCGGTTTGACGAAGGCAGCATTAAGCTGCCTTTTTTATGTCTGGGATTTACTCAGAGCCGCAGGCCGCCATCTAATTCAATGATCCGTCCCGAGTAATAGTCGTTTTCGAAAATATAGCGGGCGGAATGGGCAATCTCTTCTACCTGACCCATGCGGCGCAAGGGAATACGCTGAGTCATACGCTCAAGGGCTTCCGGTTTCATCTGCGCGACCATATCGGTCATGATAAAACCGGGGGCAATAGCGGCGCAGCGAATGCCATAACGCGCTAATTCATTCGCCCACGTTACTGCCATTGCCGCGACACCGGCTTTAGCCGCAGAGTAGTTTGTTTGGCCGGTATTGCCCGCCTTGGCAATGCTTGAAATATTAATGATCACACCGGGATTACCGGCCTTAATCATTTGTTCCGCCGCCGCGCGACCACACAGAAAAACCCCGGTCAGATTGACGTCAATGACAGATTGCCACTGGGATAAGCTCATTCGGTCGACAATTTCCTTGTTTTTTACCTTAATCAACATCCCGTCGCGTAAAATACCGGCATTGTTAATTAAGCCGTCCAACTGGCCATGATTTTCTACTATGGTGCTAAAGCAATGGTCCACTTGTTCTTCATTGGCGACATTGCAGGTATAGGCCTGAGCGGCAATCCCTAAAGATTTAAGGCGATCAACCGCGTCATTTAATTGCTCTGGATTTAAATCAATGAGCAGGGGAATAGCACCGGCCTCGCCGAGATGTTTTGCCATTGCAAAACCTAAACCGCGAGCGGCGCCAGTGATGGCAATTTTTTTATTGTGGAGATTCATACGGGTCTCTATGTGGTTGTTAGCAATGCCATTGTTTACCATTGCAGTACAAGTTAAAAGTCATTCAATATGTCATCGTATTTAAGAGAAAATAAGAGGTAGGAGTGAAACTCGACGTTGTTATTCTTGCGGCCGGAAAAGGCACTCGCATGAATTCGGATTTGCCAAAAGTGCTACACCGACTAGCAAATAAACCCATGCTGGGCTGGGTAGTTAATGCTGCAGAATCTCTGGCTCCAGAAAATACTCATGTGGTGATTGGTCACGGCGCCGAGCAAGTAAAGTCTCTTTTTGAAGGCAGCAAGCTTTCTTGGGTTTTGCAGGAGCATCAGCGAGGAACAGGTCATGCTGTGGCGCAAGCATTGCCTCATATTGCGGATGATGCTGTTGTCTTGATTACTTACGGTGATGTGCCGCTGGTTAAAGCCGAAACGCTACAGGCGATGGTCGAGCAAGTGGATAATCAGACGATGTCACTGCTCACCGTAAACCTGCCAAACCCACAGGGTTATGGTCGAATTGTTCGCGATGCAGAAAATGCAGTTATCGCCATTGTTGAGCAAAAAGATGCCAGTGACGCTCAGCGTGAAATCAAGGAAGTGAACACCGGCATTATGGCGGTGTCTGCCAGCTTGCTAAAAAATTGCCTACCAAAACTTTCCAGTGATAATGCCCAGGGCGAGTATTACCTTACCGATATTATCGCCATGGCTGTTGAACAAGGTGTCGCGGTCAAAACTCTGCAACCAGAAAACCTGTACGAGGTTGAGGGCGTCAACAATAAGCTCCAGTTGCAAAAACTAGAGCGCGAGTTACAGCGCGTACAAGCGGAAAAATTGCTCGAGGCTGGTGTCGGTCTGGCCGATGCGGCAAGACTGGATATTCGCGGTGAATTAAAAACTGGTCGCGATGTCTTTATCGATGTCAACTGTGTGTTTGAAGGCGATGTGGTGCTGGGCGATGGCGTTCACATTGGGCCTAACTGTGTGATTAGTGATAGCCGCATAGCGGCCGGTGCGGTTATTAAAACCAATTCAGTGTTGGAAAATGCGGTTGTTGGCGAAAACTGCAATATCGGCCCCTTTGCTCGTTTGCGGCCTGGTACGGTTTTGGCGGCAGATGCCAGAATCGGTAACTTCGTTGAAACTAAAAACGCGCAAATTGGACTTGGCAGCAAGGTCAATCACCTGAGTTATATCGGCGATGCGGTGATTGGTGAGCAGGCAAATATTGGTGCGGGCACCATCACCTGTAACTACGATGGGGTGAATAAATTCAAGACCGAAATTGGCGATCGGGCCTTTATCGGATCAAACAGCTCACTGGTTGCTCCAGTGGTTATCGGCAAAGATGCCACTGTCGGTGCGGGGTCAGCACTTACTGGCAATGTTGAAGATGGCGAGCTGGCAGTTGCGCGGGGTCGTCAGCGCAATATAAGTGGTTGGCAACGTCCAGAGAAAAAAACTAGATAAGATAATTAGCCGATAAAAAGCTTAAATTTGTCGGCGAGGGAAGTGTATATGTGTGGAATTGTGGGCGCGGTTGCCCAGCGTGAAGTATCAGCAATCCTTTTGGAAGGACTGCGTAGACTAGAATACCGTGGCTATGACTCAGCCGGTATGGCGGTGATTTCTGAATCGACAGAATTAAACTGTTTACGGCGTGTTGGCAAGGTCGCTGCTTTAGGCGAAGCGCTTGATCATCACCCACTTACAGGTCGAACTGGTATTGCCCACACCCGCTGGGCAACACACGGGGTTCCCGCAGAAAAAAACGCCCACCCACATCTTTCTGAAGATATTGCCCTAGTTCACAACGGAATTATCGAAAACCACGCTGAACTGCGTGAGCGCCTCACCGCCAAGGGTTATGAATTCCTTTCAGATACCGACACAGAAACCATTGTCCACCTGATTCATTCTTATTATGAGCAGCACCGCGACCTGCTGAACTGCGTCAAACTGGCCATCAGCGACTTGGAAGGTGCTTATGGTTTAGCAGTGATCCACGCCAGCCAGCCCGATCGTTTGGTTTGTGCACGGAAGGGCAGCCCCTTGGTAATTGGGGTGGGTATTGGTGAAAACTTTATCGCCTCCGATCAATTGGCACTGCGCCAAGTGACCGACCGCTTTGTTTATCTTGAAGAAGGCGATGTCGCGGAAGTAACCGCAGGCCATTACCGCATTTGGGATGAAAATAACGAGCCGGTAAGCCGTGAGCTGGCAATCATTGATGCCAAGGCCGAGTCAGCAGACAAGGGCGAATACCGCCACTTTATGCTGAAAGAAATTTACGAACAGCCAAGCGTTATTCGCCGCTCCTTGGCCGGTCGCCTAGGCAGTAAAACCGTTTTGGCGGAAGCATTGGGCGCGCGTGCCAACGAAATTTTATCGCAGGTAGAAAACGTTCAGATAGTTGCCTGTGGCACTAGCTACCATGCTGGCATGGTGGCCAAATACTGGATTGAAGGCATTGCCGGTGTCCCCTGTCGCGTGGAAGTAGCCAGCGAATTCCGCTACCGCAAATTTAAAGTCCACAACAACACCCTGTTGGTAACCATTTCCCAGTCTGGTGAAACCGCCGATACCCTAGCGGCTTTGCGTCTCGCCAAAACCTTGGGTTATTCAGCGACCATGACTATTTGTAATGTGGCGCTTAGCTCTTTGGTTAGGGAATCGGATTTATTCCTGATGACCGAGGCGGGGCCGGAAATTGGTGTGGCTTCGACTAAGGCCTTTACTACGCAATTGGTTGCCTTGCTGTTACTTACGGTCGCCTTGGGTCGTCACCACGACCTCAAAGCGGAGCAAGAGCAAGAAATCGTTGCGGCACTGCATAAACTGCCGCAATTGATTACTGAAACCCTTGGGTTGGATTCGGCTATTCAACAAATGTCCAATGCCTTCGCCGAAAAACACCACGCACTATTTTTGGGGCGAGGTGCCCAATGGCCAGTGGCAATGGAAGGCGCACTAAAGCTCAAAGAAATTTCTTATATTCACGCCGAAAGCTATCCCGCTGGAGAGCTTAAGCACGGCCCGCTGGCGCTGATCGATGCCGATATGCCGGTGATTGCGGTAGCGCCCAATGATGAGCTTCTGGAAAAACTGAAATCCAACTTGGAAGAAGTGCGCGCGCGCGGTGGGCAGCTGTTTGTTTTTGCCGACAAGAACTCCGGTTTTAGCTCGGCCAACGCGGTAGAGATTTTGGAATTGCCCCATACCGAAGATGTGATCGCGCCAATCGTTTATACTATCCCGCTGCAATTACTGTCCTACCATGTGGCGATTTTGAAAGGCACTGATGTCGATCAGCCGCGAAATCTCGCGAAATCCGTCACTGTTGAATAATCTGGAGAAAGAAATATGACTCAAGACGTTGTTGTATTGAGCGCGACGCGCTCTGGCATTGGTAGCTATGGCGGTGGCCTGAGCGGTATCGAGCCCCACGAGCTGGGTGGCCAGATTATGAAGGCGGCAATCGAGCGCTCCGGTGTTGATGCCCAGCAAATCAACTACGTCACCGTGGGTAACTGTATTCCAACAGAATCGCGCTATGGTTATGTGGCTCGGGTTGCGGCCATTCAAGCCGGCCTGCCTATGGACTCTGTGGCAATGGCGGTAAACCGCCTGTGTAGCTCTGGTCTGCAAGCCATTGTCACCACCGCGCAAAACATCATGTTGGGTGATTGCGACTACGGTATTGGTGGCGGTGTGGAAGTAATGTCTCGCGGTGCCTACCTGTCCAATAATATGCGTAACGGAGCGCGCATGGGCGATGTAACCATGGTTGATGCCATGACCGCCATCCTCACCGATCCCTTTGGTGTGGGTCATATGGGAATTACCGCTGAAAACCTGGCGGAGAAATGGAATATCACACGCGAAGATCAAGATGCCTTGGCAGTGGAATCTCACCGCCGTGCAGCCGCTGCAATTGAAGCTGGTTACTTCAAAGAGCAGATCGCGCCAGTGACGCTAAAGACCCGCAAGGGCGATATTATTTTTGATACCGACGAGCACGTTAAGCCCGGCACCTCCATGGAAACCTTGGGCAAACTGCGTCCCGCTTTCCAAAAAGAGGGTTCAGTCACCGCAGGTAATGCTTCTGGTATTAACGATGGTGCGGCATTTATGGTGCTGGCTTCAGCAGAAGCGGCTAGCAAAGCGGGCCAAAAACCGATTGCACGTTTAGTGTCTTACGCTGTTGCCGGTGTTCCCAATCACATTATGGGAGAAGGTCCGATTCCTGCTACGCAGAAAGCGCTGAGCAAGGCCGGCCTGAAGATTTCTGATATGGATGTGATTGAGTCTAACGAGGCATTTGCGGCGCAAGCGATAGCGGTTGCCAAAGCTCTGGATTTAGACATGAGTAAAACCAACCCCAATGGTGGTGCGATTGCTCTAGGTCACCCGGTAGGTTGTTCCGGTGCGTTTATCGCGACTAAGGCGATTTATGAGCTGCAGCGGATTCAGGGTAAGTATGCGTTAGTTACCATGTGTATTGGTGGGGGGCAGGGTATCGCTGTCATCTTCGAAAGAGCCTAAGAAACGATCTGCGTTGCGGCAGCGTCGTTAAAAGCCAGCTCGAATTGCTCATTTATTATTTATAAATTCCGCTTTCTCGCCGGCTTTTGCCTCGCTGCCGCTGCCTCGAAACGCTTCTTCGAGTGTGCTTGGGCACACGACATTATCTTTTCGTTCTTTGATTCTGTAGAAAATCTGTTAAGCCACTCTTCGTAGTTTTCTTGGCGTGACCGGTCGGGTAGGGAAGTTTGGCCCGGTTGGTACCGACTGTCGGTTTAGGTAATCCACGATCGCGTCCCGGATTTTAACGTCGCCACCTTCAATCCCTTGATTGCCGAATAGACGGTTAAACTCAAAAACATAGGGGTGACCGCCGACCATGGCGATATCAAACCCCGCGTGATCAATGCCCAGCTGTTGGGCGAGATTCAGTGCTAGGTCAACCGCGACTTGTGGTACTGGGCTGTGATCGATGCTGCCGCCTTTGGCGACATTATTGTAAAAACCGCGACTGGCTTGATGACGCCAATAAGCAGCAATGCACTGGTCGCCAATAATCACCACGCGAATGTCTCGGTCGATGGGCAGGTACTCCTGAACATAAAGTACATCGGTTTTGGCGACATAGTCTCTCCACGCTTGCCGATCTTCAATCAGCCAAACACCGTTACCCAATGCGGCTTTGGGCAGCTTTGCAACAAAAGGTGTTTGCATCAGCCCCCAGAGTTCTTCGGCATTTTCTTGGGTATTCGCGCGTATTTCTGTCCAAGGAATATTAGCGGGGGCCACCACTTCAAAGGCGCGGGTCATTTCGATTTTATTGTGGCCAAGCCGATAGCTGGCCTCGCTGGGAAACACTCGCGCCTTTAATCCGTAGACCAAGGTGTTAAGCTGCCAGTACTCGGGAAAGAGCACCCATTTGGCCTCGCGCAGTTGTTCTTTGTGGGAGAAAATCTGGCTGGGTTTTAACAGCAGGGTATTGTCAAAACCCAAGGTGCGGAAAATATCAAAAGAGATCCACGACATTCACAGTGACCGGAAATTAAGGTGCGCTATTCTTGGGCTGGCGATCGTTTTCGTCAAGCAGATTTATGAGGCAGGGGATGACGGAAAATACCGATTCTGAAGGCTCGGTTACGGGAGTAAGTACCCGCAAACCCATTGCGGGAATAGTACTGGGGCCGCTACTTTTACTGCTGAGCTTTATTTTCCCCAGCCCGGAAAGTTTGTCGGATCAGGGTTGGCACACCCTGGCCTTGGCTTTGTGGATGGCTAGTTGGTGGGCGCTGGAAATTATCCCTATTCCAGCTACGGCTTTATTACCGCTGGTGGCTTTTCCGCTACTGGAAATCAGTGCCTTAGAAAGCACGGCCAAGGCGTATTCCCACCCAGTAATCTATCTATTTATGGGCGGCTTTATTCTGGGAATTGCCTTACAGCGCTGGAATCTTCATCGGCGTTTGGCCTTACTTATCTTGCTGAAAACCGGCAGCAATCCGCGACGACAGCTCGCCGGCTTTATGTTGGCAACCGCCTTTTTAAGCATGTGGGTGAGCAATACCGCCACCAGCATTATGATGCTGCCTATTGCGCTATCAGTGATCAGTTTAGAGGGGCAGGAGAAGTCCGAATTTGCCACGGCCTTGTTATTGGCAGTGGCATATAGCGCGAGCTTAGGTGGTATCGCTACCTTGATTGGTACGCCGCCCAATGCCCTGTTGGCGGCGTATTTAGAGCGCAGTTTGAATATGGACATCAGCTTCGCGAGCTGGATGTTGGTCGGTCTGCCGGTAGCTGCAAGTATGTTGGTTTTTACTTGGTGGTGGTTGAGTCGCCCTTTGCTGGTATGTAGTGAATCGCAAAACTCATCTAGCCAGCAATTATTGCGTGAACAATTATTGGCTTTGGGCGCCATGAGCCCAGCAGAAAAACGGGTTTTAGCAATATTTGCCGCTACCGCTCTGTTGTGGATTTGCCGGCCGCTATTGTCTGGGCTGATTCCGGGAATTAACGACAGCAGCATTGCTATCTTGGCGGGCCTAAGCCTATTCCTGATGCCTTCCGGCAGTGGTGGCGCATTATTAAACTGGAAAGAAGCCGAGGGCTTACCTTGGGGCATTCTTTTATTATTTGGCGGCGGTCTGGCGTTGGCATCGGCAATTCAAGCCTCGGGGCTAGCCGATTGGATAAGCTCGGGTTTGCAGGGTTTTGATGGCTGGCCGGTGTGGTTATTGATGGCCTTGGTGGTCACCATGATTATTTTCCTAACGGAGCTGACCAGCAATACTGCCACTACCGCCAGCTTTCTGCCGTTGCTCGGTGCCTTTGCGCTTGCGCAAGATAGCTCCCCGTTACTCTTTACCGTTCCGGCGGCGATTGCCGCTTCTTGCGCATTTATGATGCCGGTAGCCACGCCGCCAAACGCCGTTATTTTTGGCAGTGGCAAAATCCAAATTGCCGAGATGATGCGCCAAGGCTTGGTGTTAAATCTGGTTGGCGTGCTTGTTGTCACCGCAATCAGCTACGCAGTGGTGACAGGGTTTTGGTTATGAGGAAAAAAGCCCCCGCCGCTTAGGAGAGTAAGATTGCGGGCGGGGGGAAGGGAAACCGATTAAATCGTCCAGTCGCTGCCAGAGCGAGATTCGTTCAAGGCGGCGTTTACCGCCAAGTGATGAGTTAAAAAAACCTGCCCATTTAGCTCGGACAGAAAATGGGTTTTCTGCAGCATATCCATCACCGGGCCTTTGACCTCGGAAAGGTGCAGTTTTATCCCGCTGTCTTTTAAGCGGTGATTGATCGACTCCAGCGACTCCAGCGCACTGAGGTCTATCTCGTTCACCGCCGTACACATCAAAATCACATGGCGGGTTTTGGGGTATTTCTCTAAGAGCGCGTAAATGCGGTCTTCAATAAAACCGGCATTGGCAAAGTACAGGCTTTCATCAACCCGCAGCGACAGAACTTCCTCGTGGGTTAATACCTCGTGGCGATCAATATTGCGAAAGTGTTCAGTCCCCGGTACTTCTCCCACCACCGCCATATGCGGTTTTGAGGTTTTGTATAAATGCAGCGCCAGAGAGGCGAACACGCCGCAGGCCACGCCCATTTCAACGCCTAGGCTCAAGGTCAGACCGATGGTGGTGATGACCGCGACAAAATCCGAACGGGCAAACTGCCACGTCTTTTTGATGATGGAAAAATCCACCAGTGACAATACCGCTACGATAATTGTTGCCGCCAAGGTCGCTTTGGGCAGATAAGCCAAATAAGGGGTGAAGAAAATCGCTGCTAAACCAATGCCGATAGCGGTAAACATTCCGGCGGCTGGAGTTTCGGCGCCGGCATCAAAGTTCACCACGCTGCGGGCAAAACCACCGGTAACCGGATAACCGCCGGAGCAGGCCGAGGCGATATTCGATGCGCCGAGTCCGATTAATTCTTGATTCGGAGAAATTTTCTGACGGCGTTTTGCGGCCAAGGTATGGCCCACGGAAACGGATTCCACAAAGCCGATAATGGAAATAAACACCGCTGAAACCAGAAGTTCACGCCATGCCGGATGGAAAAAATCAGGCATCACAAAGCCGGGCAAGCCGGTGGGAACTTCACCAACGAGTGAGACGCCGTGCTCGCCTAGATTCCAAACATAAGCGGCGATACTGGTGCCGACCACGCCAAAAACCGGCCCGGTTTTAGACAGCATACTGGCGCTGAAGTCGGAAAGCCCTGCTTTTACTAACAAGGGTTTTAAGCCGCTTCTTACCCAAAACAAAAAGGCCAATACCGGCACCCCGACCATGACCGTATAGAGATTGGTATCGCCGATGTGCGCAATGATGCTTTGCACGATTTGCAGTAGGTTTTCACCGTGGGCCTTAATGCCTAGCATATGTTTTAACTGGCTGGTGGCGATCAAAATCCCCGATGCGGTAATAAATCCGGCGATAACAGGGTGCGAAAGAAAATTGGCCAAAAAGCCCATTTTCAACAAGCCCATAATCAACAGGAATAAACCTGACATTGCGGCCATTAAAACCGCCGCTGCTAAATAAGAAGCGGAACCGGCATCAGCAATCGCGCCGGCGGCAGAGGCGGTCATTAATGAGGCGACGGCAACCGGGCCCACCGCTAAGGTTCGGCTGCTACCGAAAATACCGTAGGCCACCAAGGGAGTAATACTGGCGTATAAGCCAACCTCTGGCGGTAGACCGGCCAACAAAGCATAGGCGAGCGACTGGGGGATCAGCATGATGGTGACAATCACCGCCGCCACCAGATCGCTCATCAATGTTTGCTTGTTATAGACCCGGCCCCATTCGAGAATGGGGAAGTACTGTTTCAATTGCGTCATTTTTAGTCTTCGCCGATGACTGGTTTGGCCATCCACTCATGCCCGCGTAGCATCCCCTTCCAATAGAGTGGCGGCAGGAAGCGCTCTTTTAGCAGCCATGCAAGGCGGGTGGGTTTTTGGCCGTTGATAATCCACGAAGGGAAGCTGGGTAACAGCTTGCCACCATAACCAAATTCCGCCAGTACAATCTTGCCGCGCTCAACGGTTAGCGGGCAGGAGCCGTAACCATCGTAGTGGGCAATACCTTTGGCCTTGCCCATATCCGCGAGTAAATTATTAGCGACAACAGGTGCTTGTTTACGGGCGGCGGCCATGGTTTTGGCGTTAGGCGCATTCATTACATCACCCAGCGACCAGATATTGTCGAAAGACTTGTGGCGCAGGGTATTTTGATCCACGTCGACCCAGCCGGCAGCGTCGGCTAGCGGGCTGCTGCGAATAAAGTCTGGCGCAGTTTGATGGGGCACTACGTGAATCATGTCGAATTCACGCTCAATCGTGGTGTCGTTGCCATCGGCATCTTTGGTAGCAAACCAAGCGCGTTTAGCGGCGCCATCAATTTTCGTGAGCTGGTGACCGAAATTCAGTTGGGCATTGTATTTTTTAACGTATTCCATCAACGCAGGCACATAGGCTTCTACGCCAAATAGCACCGCGCCGGTGTTGTAGAACTCAACATCGATATTGTTCAGCACGCCCTGCTTGTACCAATAGTCACAGGACAGATACATGGCTTTTTGGGGCGCGCCTGCACATTTGATTGGCATTGGCGGTTGGGTAAATAAGGCTTTGCCGCCTTTTAGATTTTGTACCAGCTCCCAAGTATAAGGAGCTAAATCGTAGCGGTAATTTGAGGTAACACCGTTGCGGCCCAGGGTTTCGCTGAGGCCCTCAATGGCATCCCAATTCAGTTTAATGCCGGGAGCAACCACTAAGCGGTCGTAGCGAACTAGGCGGCAACCTTCCAAAATGACGGCATTGCGCGAAGGATCAAATGCGGCCACGGCGGCTTTAATCCAGTCAACGCCGTTGGGAATCAGAGAGGCCATGGTGCGCGCGGTCACTTCGGGGCGGAAAATACCGCCGCCAACAAAAGTCCAGCCGGGCTGATAATAATGAATGTCAGCGGGATCAATAATCGCGATATTCAGATTGTGCTGACGCGCCAGCAAACTGGATGCGGTTGCAATACCACCGGCGCCGCCACCAACAATCACCACATCGTATTTGGCCAAACTACTGCCTTCACCAAGATTTTCACTGCCGCCGATGCGGGCGGCAATGCCGGTCATATCGTAGCCGGCTTCTTTGGCGGTTTTCACAATCTCGGTCAGTGGCATGGTTTTGCCATTGGCCAATGACCACAAGGTGGTGCAGCGCATTCCACTGCGGCAGAAAGCATGAATGGGGCCTTCTGCACTGTTGAGCACCTTGGCGAAATCCTCGGCATTTTCATCAGTCACACTGCCAGACACCACGGGCAGGTAGTGGGTGGTCATGCCCAGTTCTTCGGCGCGGCGGGCAATCTCGCTGAAGTTAGGTTGATCTGAACCTTCGCCGTCGGGACGGTTACAAATCAGATGCTTCACTCCTTTGGCGGCGAGTTCATCAAGATCGCTTGCGCTGATCTGACCGGAGACGGTGAGTTTGCCGTCGAGTTTTTTGAATTCCATGTTCTTTCCCTCAATGTGTCTGCATCGTTGGCCAGCTTTTGTTCTAGGCTGCCAACAATAGTGGAATTAATGGTTCTTGTTACAACAAGTTTAGCGGCAGTTTCAGGTAGACCGTACCGTTGCTATCTGGTGCCGGCGTGTGACCGGCGCGCATATTGATTTGCAATGAAGGCAGAATCAAACGCGGCATTCCCAATGTGGCATCGCGGGTCTCGCGCATTTCCACAAACTGGTCTTCGTTAATGCCGGTGTGAACATGAATGTTTTTCGCTTTTTCTTCGCCAACCGTGGTTTCGTATTCGACCTCGCGCCCGCCTGGCATATAGTCGTGACACATAAACAGGCGAACTTCTTCAGGCAGGGTGAGTACCCGTTGAATCGATTGATACAACACGCGCGCGTCGCCACCGGGGAAGTCGGCGCGGGCGGTGCCACCATCTGGCATAAACAAGGTGTCGCCGACAAAACCGGCATCGCCCATAACGTGAACCATACAGGCCGGTGTGTGGCCGGGGGTGTGTATGGCAAAGCAATTCATATTGCCAACTTGATAGCTATCGCCATCTTCAAATAATTGGTCAAACTGGGAGCCATCGCGAGCAAATTCGGTGCCTTCGTTAAAAATCTTGCCAAAGGTTTCTTGCACCACGGTAATCTGGTTGCCGATGCCGATTTTGCCGCCCAGCTTCTCTTGGATATAGGGCGCGGCGGAAAGGTGATCGGCGTGAACGTGGGTTTCAATCAGCCAATCCAGTTTTAGCTTGTTGGACTGAATGTAGTCGATAATTTTATCGGCGCCTTTTAGCGTGGTGCGGCCCGAGGCGTAATCCAGTTCCATTACTGAGTCCACCACCGCGCAGGCGTTGGAGCTCGGGTCTTTGACCACATAAGAGAAGGTATTGGTGCCTTCGTCAAAAAAAGCCACCACTTCAGGCTTGTGGGATAAGTCCAGTTGCAGTTTGCTGACATCGCTCATTGTGCGTCTCCTGTCATGATTATTTGCTGCTTTAGCATAGGCGGATACAGCGCGCCCCTTATTCGTAAGACAATTCTTTCGCTTTGCCTCGGAAAATCCGATAAACGAAAACCGTGTAGCCAAGAATGGCTGGAACCGTTATCACCACCCCGACCAAAGTAAATAAAAGAGATTCCGTTGCTGCCGCCGACTCCCAGATGGTCAGTTTGCCGATGATAATGTCTGGAAACAGGCTGTAAGCCAAGCCGATACTTGCCATCAAACAAATCCCCACGGTGAAGGCGTATAACAGCCAGCCGTGACCGCGGTAAATCCAGTTATCTTGACGCAGCAGATACGCAATAGCGCCATAGCAGGCCACGGTTAACAGCGGGATCGGTGCGAGGCTGAAAAACTGAGGAAAGCTAAACCATTTCTCGGCAATGGCTGGGTTTACCAGTGGCGTTGCAATCGAAACCAGAAACAGGCCAAGCCCCATGGGCAGCATACTGTTGCGCGCCCAGTGAATCGCTTTGGTGAGCAAGCTGCCTTCGGTTTTAATCAGTAGCCAACCACAGCCCAAGAGTAAATACAGCGCAGGCAGAGTCAGGGCGATCAATAGTGAAAAGGCTAAGTTGGTTGTGGTGCTTTCAAGCCCGGTAATAAACGAGCCCAGCATCCAGCCCTGCGCCATAGACGCAATTAAAGAGCCTAAAAAGAACGCCTTGTTCCACATTGCCTTGCGGGCATCACCGGCTTTGACGCGCAGGTCAAAGGCCACACCGCGCAACATCAAGCCCATTAACATAATGGTGACGGGCAAATAGAGATGCGTCAGTACAATGCCATGGGCGGTGGGGAAGGCGATCAGCAAAATGCCCACACCGAGCACAATCCACGTTTCATTGGCGTCCCAGAAAGGGCCGATCGAGGCAATCATGGTGTCCTTTTCGGCATCATTGGCCAGCGGCAGCAACATGCCCACGCCAAGGTCGTAACCATCTAGAATCACATACACCAACAGGGCCAAGCCCATTGCACCCATATAAATAATTGGCAGCCAGTATTCCATGATTTACACCTCCCCTTTATTGCTAGCTTGTTCGGGCAGGCGGAATCCCGCAGGTGCCATTGCCAGTGATGCGGCGGGTTTTTGCGACAGATAGCGCAGCGCACCAATATAAGAAACCAGTAAGAATCCGTAGAGCGCGATATAGCCAAGTAAGGTGCCAGTAACGGTGGCACTGCTGTGATCGGCAACCACGTCTTTAACCGAAATGATGCCTTGAACTATCCAGGGTTGGCGGCCAATTTCGGTGACATACCAGCCGGCCAAAACTGCAATCCAACCGGAGAAGGTCATCAGTGACAGGGCGCGCAGCACATTGCGTCCGGCTTCCCGGTTGCCGCGCAGGCTGTACATGGCCCACCAAGAAACCAGTAACATTAAGCCGCCCACGGCCAACATTACCCGGAATGACCAGAACACAATGGGCACTGGTGGGTGCTGGCCTTCAAATTCATTCAAGCCTTTGATTTCGCCGTTAAGTTCATGGGTCAAAATCAGGCTGGCAGCGTAGGGAATTTCAATAGCGTATTTATTGCTGCGGCTTTCGGCATCGGGCCAAGCAAAAGCGGTGAATGGTGCGCCCTGTTCGGTTTCCCAAACCGCTTCCATGGCGGCGACTTTGGCCGGCTGATGATGGAAGGTGTTTAGGCCGTGTAAATCGCCCACAAAAATTTGGATGGGTGCCGCAATCGCCGCAATGGCAACGCCGGTGCGCAGTACTTTCCACGTTGCCGGGCCATCGACATTTTTAAGTGCGCGCCAAGCGCTGACACCAGAAATAAGGAAGGCGCTGGTTAATAGTGACGCAAGCAACATATGCGCAAAGCGGTAGGGGAAAGAAGGATTAAAGATGACTTCCCACCAGCTCTCCACAAACATCACGCCGTTTTCAATTCGGTAGCCGGTTGGGGTTTGCATCCAAGAGTTCAGACTCAAAATCCAGAACGCCGACAGTGTGGTGCCAAAGGCGACCAAGAAGGTGCTGATTAAGTGAGTGCGGTTGGAAACCCGATCTTTGCCGAACAGCATAATGCCGAGAAAGGAGGCTTCGAGGAAGAACGCGCTTAACACCTCATAACCCAATAATGGGCCGGCGATATTGCCCGCTTTTTCCATAAACCCCGGCCAGTTAGTGCCGAACTGAAAGCTCATGGTAATGCCGGAGACCACACCCATGGCAAAGGTCAGGGCAAATATTTTTACCCAGAAAAAATACGCGTATTCCCAAGCGCGATCACCGGTTTGGGTAAATCGCAGGCGGAAAAACAATAGAATCCAGGCCAGCCCAATGGAGATCGCTGGAAACAAAATATGAAAGCTGATGTTAGTGGCGAACTGAATTCGCGCGAGCACAAAAGGGTCCATGATGGTCCTTATTAAAGGAGAAAACTCCCTATAGTTCAAAATAGAATAAACTTATTTCCAAATCTATCTAATATATAAAGAGCAACGCCTGTGCCAGCTTCGGGGTTTTGTGAATTTCCTTGCTAACCTGCTGATAAATAAAAGAATAAATTCAAATTTTAAGGGCTTTGGAAAATCGAGATTCACATGGCGACAGATTTTCTGCCAGAATTGGCGGCAGATTTGCCAAATTTGGCAGAGCTTGGCTGGCCATTTAGAGAGAAATTCATGGACACAATCGCATCCGATGTGGGCCTACAGCAGTTTGAAGAATTGGTGCCGATGCTGGAGGGCTTTGAGCATCCCGCCATTTTGGTCTCGGCGGATTACCAAATTCTGGCGACCAATAGCCACTATATCGATGCCTTTGGTGAAATTGAGCACCAACCGGGCAATCCGGCGCGCTGTTACGGCGTTTCTCACGGCTATAGCGTGCCCTGCGATCAGGCGGGAGAGAGCTGCCCACTTTCCGCCTGTAAAAGCTCCGGTCGCAAAGAGCGGGTGCTGCACATTCACAATACGCCCAGAGGGCGCGAGCATGTGGATGTGGAAATGCTGCCGATTAAAGGCCGCAACGGTGAGCTTAAATATTTTGTCGAGCTATTAAAGCCGGTCAGCATTGCCAGTGCCGAGTTCAGCACCCAGCAGATGGTGGGCAGCAGTCCGCGATTTAATGAGATGATCAACTTGATAAACCTTGTGGCGAGCCGCGACTCCTCGGTGCTGCTGCTGGGCGAGTCGGGTACGGGTAAGGAATTGGCGGCCAAGGCGATTCACGACGCCAGTGACCGGCGCGACAAGGTGCTGGTCACGGTAGAGTGCGCAGGTTTAACCGAGACCTTGTTCGAAAGCGAATTGTTTGGTCATGTGAAAGGCGCATTTACCGGCGCGAGCCAAAATAAGCCGGGCCTGCTGGAAAGCGCCGATGGTGGCACCTTGTTTCTCGATGAAATTGGCGATGTGCCGCTGGGAATGCAGGTTAAACTGTTGCGCTTATTGGAAACCGGAACTTACCGGGCGGTGGGCAGCACTCAGGTAAAGCGCGCGCAATTCCGTCTGGTCTGCGCGACTCATAAAAACTTGCCGGAACTGGTGGCCAAGGGCGAGTTTCGCCAAGACCTGTATTACCGGATAAACGTATTTCCCATTGTGCTGCCAGCCTTGCGAGATCGCGGTGATGATCTGGCGCTAATCGCAAAATCGCTGCTGAAAAAACTCGATCCGGAAGGGAATTACCGCCTGACAGACTCGGTAGTACGCCGCCTGCGTCGGCACCCATTCAGCGGCAATATCCGTGAGCTGAGAAATATTCTGGAGCGGGCGATTATCTTTGCCCATTCCAATGTGATCGACACCAGCGTGATCGAGCGTTGTCTGCTGGATTCTGTCCCGGCGCTTGAGGATAGCGCCGAGCAAAAATGGTTAGATCTGCCCAGCCAAGAGCGGGAGTATTTGCATAAGCTGCTCGATCACTGCCGGGGCGACAAGGATAAAGCCGCGCAGATTGCGGGCATAAGTGTGCGCTCACTTTACAGAAAACTTGAACAATAAAAGGGGTTGTTATGAGCTTTTACGAAAACCGCATTCTGCCGTATGTGATCGACAAGGCCTGCTCCATGCCGATGGCTATGGAGTTTCGGGAAAAAATTGTGCCGCTGGCCGAGGGCGTAGTGCTCGAAGTCGGCATGGGCAGCGGTATTAACTTGCCGCTCTACAATACTGACAAAGTCGAGTTTGTCTGGGGCTTGGAACCCTCCGAGGGAATGCGCCGCAAAGCCCAGCCAGCACTGGAGGCTTCACCGGTAGACGTGCGGTGGTTGGGTTTAAAGGGCGAGGAAATTCCGCTGGAAGACAATAGCGTGGATACCATTGTGCTGACTTACACCCTCTGCACGATTCCAGACTGGGAAACGGCGCTCAAACAAATGCAGCGGGTACTCAAGCCCGAAGGGCGCCTGCTGTTTTGTGAGCACGGATTATCCCCCGATGAAAAGGTGGGCAAATGGCAGAACCGCATTACCCCGGTGTGGAAAAAATTTGCTGGCGGCTGTCACTTGAATCGGCCCATCGCCACCCTGCTGGAGTCGGTGGGCTTTGTGCTCAGCCCGCTGGATAATGAATATGCCCACGGCGCACCAAAGTTTGTTGGCTATATGTATTACGGCTGCGCCCGTCACGGGTCTTAATTAGCCCTCGACTTGCACAGGGGGAGGAGCGCGGGCTAGAGTGTTTGCCATCCCCCTGAGCTACGTATGTAAACACAATATGAAACTTGCCCTGCACTGGCAAATTGCCATCGCCATGGTTTTGGCCGCCCTCGCTGGCGTGCTCGGTGGCGCCGATGCCCACTTATTTGGTATTCGTCTTACCGACAGCTATGAGTTTGTCGGCACGCTGTTTCTCAATGCCTTAAAAATGCTGATTGTGCCCTTGGTGGTGTCATCCATCATTAGCGGCATGGCGGGTATTGGCGGCGACAAACTCGAACGTCTTGGCGGCAAAACCCTGCTGTTTTATACCGGCAGTAGTCTGATTGCGATTCTGATTGGTCTTGCGGTGGTCAATGTGATTGCGCCCGGCAGTGGCGACACTCAAGAGCTGGTGCACAGCCTGAGTGGTGATGATCCAGAGTTGGCGGCGACCTTGGCCAAGGTAGAAGGGCGCAGTGCCAGCGATATTGTGCAGGTCTTTGAGCGCATGATTCCCACCAATATCGTCGCGGCGGCGGCCGATGGGCAAATGCTTGGCCTGATATTTTTCAGCTTGCTGTTCGGTTTTTTTCTCGCCAGAAGTCACTCGCCCTATGCGGGAACCTTGACCCACTTTTGGCAGGGGCTAATGGATATCATGACTGAGATTACCCTGTGGGTGATGAAGTTTGCGCCTATTGGCGTGTTCGGGCTGATTGCAAAAACTGTGGCGACTACCGGGTTTGATGCGTTTATTCCGCTGCTTAAATTCTTTATTGCGGTGGTCTTGGCGCTGGCCCTACATACCTTTGTGGCGCTGCCCTTGGCGCTGCGCTTTATTGCCAAGGTGAATCCCGTTAAACACTATCAGGCGATGGCGCCGGCCATGCTTACCGCGTTTTCAACGGCTTCTAGTTCAGCAACCTTGCCGCTGACCATGGAATGTGTGCGCGAACGCTCAGGGGTTTCGCACCGCACCAGTGGCTTTGTTTTGCCTCTTGGCGCCACGGTGAATATGGATGGCACGGCGCTCTATGAATGTGTGGCGGCCATGTTTATTGCGCAGGTTTACGGTTTAGATCTCAGCCTGATGCAGCAATTTACCGTGGTATTGGTGGCTTTGTTAACCTCGATTGGCGTGGCGGGGATTCCAGCGGCGAGTCTGGTGGCAATCTCGGTTATTCTCGGCACTATCGGTTTGCCGTTGGAGGGCATCGGCCTATTGCTGGTGACCGATCGTATCTTGGATATGTTGCGCACTGCAGTAAACGTATTTAGTGACTCCTGTTGTGCGGTGGTGATTGCTCGTAGTGAGGGTGAAGATACTCTCCTTAGATAAGGAACCTTAAATAAAAAAAATGGGGAGCAAATGCTCCCCATTTTTGATCGCTGAGCCTTAAGCCATAATCGGCGGCAGCTCTTTTTGCAGTGCCATTTTCTGTTTAATGCCTTCGCCAGTCAGGGCAAAGCCCAGCAGTTGGCCACTGGGGTCGCGGAAGGTGGCGACCACATTATTGCCATCTTGCTCGATGCTCCATTCACCTTCGGCATCGCGCGGTACCGGCGACACGTTCACTGGGCAAGTCGGGGTCTTAATGGCTACCGGCATAGCGGGGTAGCTGACTTCGGTTGCTTCACCGGCCAGTGTTTTAGCCAGAGCCCGACCTTGGGCCATCAGTGGTGCAACGTACACTAATACGTGGCCATTCACTTCGGCGCAGTCGCCAATCGCGTAAACATTGGTCGCGCTGGTTTCGCACAGGCGATTGGTGACAATACCGCGATTCACCGCAAGGCCGGTTTCCTTGGCCAGCTCAATACGAGGGCGAACGCCCACCGCAGATACCACCAGATCGCAGGCAAGTTTATCGCCGCTGTTTAGGGTGACTTCCAGGCCATTGGCACCCTTGTTTACTTCGGTCACTAGCTTGCCAAAATGGAAGGTTGCGCCCTGTTCTTCCAGCGCCGCCTGTACCGCCTTGCCCGCTTGTTCTGGCAGCAGCGTTGGCAGGCAGTAGCCCAGAGGGTCAACGGTGTCGATTTCAAAACCGCCATTCAGCAGGTCGTTAGTAAATTCACAGCCGATCAGGCCGCCGCCGATAATGCAGATTTTCTTCACATTATTGCGTTCAACCGCTTTGCGGAAATCGTCGTAGTCCAGCAGATCATTGACGGAGTAAACAAACTCCGTGGCATTGCCGCCAATGGGCGGGCGAATAACGTCGGCGCCCAAGGCCAGTACCAATTTGCTGTAGTGAATCTGGGTTTGTTGATCGCCCACGGTCACAATTTGTTTGTCGGTGTCGATGCTGGTGACTTTGGTAGAGGTCCAAATACTGGCATCCAATTCTTGGCCCATGGTGCCAGCATCTTTTTGTACCAGTGCGGCGGCATCCATGTTGCGGGTAAAGCCGGTAGACAACATCGGTTTGGAGTAAGCCGCGCCATCATCGCTGGTAATCATGATTACCGGCGTTTCTTTATCCAGTTTGCGCAGCTCTTTCACTAGGCCATAGCCGGCCAGACCGGTGCCAATCACTACAATGGCGGGGGTATTCTCGGCACTGCTGGGCTCTTCGTGGTGGGGAGTCTCCGCTAGTGGAGAGCTTTCAATCAGCTCAAAGTCTTCTTTGCCAACGCCACAATCTGGGCACAGCCAGTCTTCGGGTATGTCTTCCCAGCGGGTGCCGGGGGCAATGCCGGAATCCGGGTCGCCTTTTTCTTCATCGTAAACCCAGCCGCAGACAATACATTCATACTTGCTCATGGTGCTTTCCTTTATCTAATTCTCGTGCGCGTGTGCAAACAACATGTTGCCTGTAAGGCTTGAAAGCGTCTGCGCTTTTGCGCATTCTGACGCCCTCGCCCGCCGGGCTTGTTTCATCATTCGTGGAAGCCGCACATTGTACCTAGGTCGTTCATCACATCGCCAGCCGAATACACTCCGATGGCGGCCTTATACCCAGTTTGTAGGAGCAAGGTTTGAAAGCGGTTTGCAAAAATGCCTGTTGGACACCGGTTCTTTAACGGCGCATCTGGTGCGCGCCAGTGAAGGTGATTTCCGGGTGCAGGTATTAGCGCAATACTGGGGCTTGCCAACGCTTTCTGAGCGCAAGCGCTTGGGCTTGGGGGATCGCGACTGGGGAATTATCCGTGAAGTTTTGCTGATTTGCCGTGGTCAGCCGTGGGTTTATGCGCGCAGTATTTTGCCGGCGCGTTCATTAACCGGGCATTTGCGCAGGCTGCGGGGCTTGGATTCAAGGCCGCTCGGCCACATTCTTTTTACTGATCCGAGTTTGCGCCGGGTGCCTTATGAGCTGTGCCGCTACCCGATGGCAGAGTTGCCGGAACAGGCGCGGATCAATATCAACGAAAAAGAAACGCCGGCAGAGCTTTGGGGGCGGCGTTCCTGTTTTTTATTGGCCGATAAGCCGATTATGGTCAGCGAAATTTTTCTTCCGGCATTTGAGCCTTGGTCATAGCGCGACATTCAATATTGGGCTGATATACTTCCGGCAAACTGGCCCACGTTTGTAGAGCAATGAACCCCCGTCTTCTTGAGTTAAAAAAACAGCTACCCCATTACAAAGCCCTGATGCGGGTCGACCGTCCTATAGGCACTTATTTGGTGTTGTGGCCGACCTTGTGGGCATTGTGGCTGGCAGCAGAGGGTTTTCCCAATTTTAAGTTGGTGGTGATTTTCAGCTTGGGCGCGTTTTTAATGCGCTCGGCGGGCTGTGTGATTAATGATTATGCGGATCGCCATATCGATGGCTCTGTTCAGCGCACCCAGAGCCGGCCTTTCGCCACTGGCGCCGTGACAGAAAAAGAAGCGCTAACGCTGTTTGCCGTGCTGGGCGGCGTATCGTTTTTGCTGGTGTTGCTCACCAATTGGCTCACTGTTGCTTTATCGGTCGTCGCGGTGCTGTTAGCTTCGACCTATCCCTTTTTAAAGCGTTATACCCATCTGCCCCAAATTGCTTTAGGCGCCGCTTTTGCCTGGAGTATTCCCATGGCGTTTGCCGCTCAACGCGGTGAGCTACCGGCCAGTTTATGGCTGATTTATACGGCGGTGGTGTTGTGGACGGTGGCCTACGATACCTTCTATGCCATGGTTGATCGTGAAGATGATTTAAAGATTGGTGTTAAGTCCACGGCGATTCTGTTTGGTGATGACGACAAGGCGATAACCGGTCTGTTACAAATTTCCGTAATCGGCATTATGGTGCTGGTCGGTGTTCGCTTTGAATTGAGCTTTATTTACTACGCCAGTTTGATGGCAGCCTCGGCCTTGTTTATCTATCAGCAGAAATTAATTCAGCATCGGGATCGCGATGCCTGCTTCACCGCCTTTCTAAATAACCACTATGTGGGTGCCGCCATATTTGTGGGTATTTTTCTGCACTATGCCTTTGTCGAAATGGGGTTTGCGTGAGGATTAATAATGCCGGCGGTAGATGATGCGCTGGAGCTGCATTTCCATTCGACACTCAGTGAGATTGAGCGATCTGATTGGGACGGCTTGTTAAGTGAGAGCGATCACGCCGATTATCCCTTTCTGAAATACGATTTTTTATCAGCGCTGGAAAGTGCGTCTGCGGTGAGTGCCCAAACCGGTTGGCAGCCCTATCATTTAGAAGTGCGTCAGACTGGCAGGTGTGTGGCGTTGATGCCCCTGTATTTAAAATCGCATAGCTACGGCGAATATGTTTTCGACTGGGCTTGGGCCGATGCCTATCAGCGTCACGGTCTGGATTATTATCCCAAGCTGTTGGCTGCCATTCCGTTTACCCCAGCCACCGGGCCGCGCCTATTGCTTGCCAATTCATCCAATAAAGCAGCGATTGAGGCGGTGGTGGTCGAGCAATTACGGGCGCGTTGTGCGGCGCTCAATGCTTCGTCCCTACATCTACTTTTTCCTGAAAAAGACGTTTCAGAGCGCTGGCGTGAGTTGGGCACCCTGCAGCGAATTGCGGCGCAATACCATTGGTTTAATCGGGATTATCAGAGCTTTGATGATTTTCTTGCGCGCTTTAGTTCGCGTAAGCGCAAGAATTTGCGCAAGGAGCGCCTGCGAGTTGCCGAGCAAGGCTTGCGACTTGAGCGCATTGAAGGTGGTGCGGTGACGCCAGAGCAGTGGCAGTTTTTCTTTCATTGCTATCAGATGACCTATGCTAAACGCAGCGGCCACGGCGGTTATCTCAATGAGGCTTTTTTTCAAGCCTTGGCCAAGTCGATGCCGGAGTCTTTACTCCTAGTCTTGTGTTTCCACGGCGATACGCCGGTCGCCGCCGCTTTAAATTTAAAAGACAGCAAAACCTTATACGGGCGTTACTGGGGTTGCGTGCGGGAATATGAATATCTGCACTTTGAAGCCTGCTATTACCAAGGCATTGAATACTGCATTGAGCAAGGCTTGCAGCGCTTTGATCCGGGAGCTCAGGGCGAGCACAAAATTCAGCGCGGGTTTGAGCCGATTCTAACCTACTCAAATCACTGGCTGGCCCATGAAGGGTTTAGTGATGCGGTGGCGCGCTTTCTCGCTCAGGAGTGGCCGCATATTAAGGAATATCTTAATGATGCGGCCCAGCTTTTGCCTTTTAAGGCAGAGAGCGATTAAAGGTTTTTAACCAGCAGGCCGTATTTTAAAGTATCAACATCAATATTTTCAGGCAGTGGGATGCGGCGCTGATGACCTGAGCCGGGTGCCTCATTGGCATGTTTGCCCTTGCGATCCATCATGGCGCTCACCGGAAAACTGAGATTGCCCTGCGGGGTCATCAGTTGCAGGGTGTCACCCAGCGCAAAGCGATTTTTTACCTCTACGGTAATTTCATCTTGTTTGGCATCAATCACTTCGGCCACAAATTGCTGCCGTTGCGCGGTGTTTAAGCCCTGCTCGTAATTCTGATATTCCTTGGGCGGATGGCGACGGTAGAAGCCTTCGGTATAACCGCGATTGGCCAAGGTTTCCAGCTCGTCCATCAAGCCCATATCAAAGGGGCGGCCTGCAACCGCGTCATCAATGGCGCGCCGGTAGACCTGCGCAGTGCGGGCTACGTAGTAGTGGGATTTGGTACGCCCTTCAATTTTCAGTGAGTGAATCCCCATCTGGGTTAGGCGCTCTACATGCTGAACCGCGCGCAAATCTTTGGAGTTCATAATATAGGTGCCGTGCTCATCTTCATAAGCGGGCATATATTCGCCGGGCCGTTGGGCCTGTTGGAGCAAAACGGGTTCAGCCTGTGGCGCTTTGGCCGGCTCGGGAACAAACTCTTGAACGGGAATTAAATCGCCGCTGGCATCCTCTTTAGCTTCGTGGGCCTGATATTCCCAGCGACAGGCATTGGTGCAGGCGCCTTGGTTGGAATCCCGGTGATTCATATAACCAGACAGCAAACAGCGGCCGGAATAGGCGATACACAGCGCGCCGTGAACAAACACCTCTAGCTCCATTTCTGGAACTTGTTGGCGAATTTCTTCAATTTCTTCAATAGACAGCTCGCGCGACAAAATCACTCGCTGTAAACCCGCTTGATGCCAGAATTTCACCGCTGCCCAGTTCACCGCATTGGCCTGCACCGATAAGTGAATGGCTTGGTCGGGCCAGCGTTCGCGCACCAACATAATCAAGCCCGGATCAGACATGATTAAGGCATCGGGGCCCAGCTCAATGACCGGCTCAAGATCGCGTAGATAACTGCGAATTTTGTCGTTATGCGCCTGAATATTTGAAGCAAGGTAAAACTGTTTGCCTTGGGCATGAGCTTCCTCAATGCCGGTGGCGAGGGTTTCCAAGTCCTTAAATTCATTATTGCGAACACGCAGACTGTAGCGGGGTTGGCCGGCGTAGACCGCATCGGCACCATAGGCGAAGGCGTAACGCATATTGCGCAGACTACCGGCGGGGGAAAGGAGTTCGGGTTTGGAAATGGCCATGGCTTTTATGCGATCAAAATTCAATCGGCATATTGTACCTGTTGGGTACAACTGGGGGTATCTGTCCGTGAAAAGCCGCTCATTTAGAGGGTTTCAGGGTAAAAAATGCACGTTTAAGCTAATTATGTACTAAAACCTTTTTAATTTATCAGTTAGTATCAACGGGCTATGGGTAAACGACTTCCAAACTCAAACAACCAATAATTGGAGTATTGCGAATGAGCAAGCTAGTAAATGCCGCGTTGGCTGCCAGCGTTGCAGTTGCGTCTGCGGCCAGCTTTGCAGCTGAAGAAGAAAAAGGACTGTATGTTGGTGGCAATGCCCACTACACCATGATCGACGATCAAAAATCTGTGGGCACTGCAAACACCGCAGGCTCTGGCGGTCTGCTTGACCCTCTGCTGACCTCTCTGGGTCTGGGTGCTTTGGCTGCAGGTGGCACCACGGCGGGTACTTCTTTTGCTACCGAAGCAAGCTTTGAAGATGACTGGGGTTACAGCGCCATTCTGGGTTACAAATTTTCTGGCCCACTGCGCGCTGAACTGGAATACCGTATGGATTCCAACGCGATTGAAGACACTAACACTGACCTAGATGTTGAAAGCATTCTGGGTAATCTGTGGTACGACTTCAGCCTGACCGAGCGCCTGCGTCCTTACATCGGTGGTGGTCTGGGTATGAGCAATGTCGAAGTCGGTGATTACGATGACGACGTGATGAGCGCACAACTGGGTGCGGGTCTATACTTCCACCTGACCCCTCGTCTGGTACTGGATGCCAGCTACCGCTACACCGAAGCGCTGGAAAACCCAACTTACAATGTTGGCGGCGTAGAAGTTGAAACTGAGTACAGCTCTCACAATGTGGGTCTGGGTCTGCGCTACAACTTCTTCGATGCCAAATACGGTGTACAAGACGAAGATGGCGACGGTGTTGCCGATGACGCTGATCAGTGTCCAGGTACTCCAGCTGGTGTACAAGTTGACGCTGTTGGCTGTCCGCTGGATGGTGATAAAGACGGCGTTGCGGATTACCTCGACCAGTGTTTGAACACGCCTGCCGGTGCCGAAGTTGACGACCAAGGTTGTGAGCTAGACAGCGACAACGATGGCGTTGTTGATGCCAACGATATGTGCCCAGATACTCCTGCTGGCACCGAAGTCATGTCAAACGGCTGTGGCGCTGATCAATCAGTGGTACTGCGTGGTGTGAACTTCGAAACCAATAGTTCAAAACTGACTATCAATGCTGAAAGCATCCTCAACGGTGTTGCCGGCACTCTGAATGAGTCCACTGGTTTTGATGTTGAGCTGCAAGGTCACACTGACAGCGTAGGCAACGACAGCTACAACATGAGCCTGTCTAAAAAGCGTGCTAACTCTGTTAAGAACTACCTGATTGGCCAAGGCGTAGAAGGTAACCGTCTGGTTGCTCGTGGTTACGGTGAAGAACAGCCTGTTGCTAGCAACGATTCTTCTGAAGGCCGTGCATTGAACCGCCGCGTTGAGCTGAAAGTTCTGGGTCAGACTGAAGAGCCAGTGATGGTTGAAGACTATTCAGCTGAAGAGACTATGGTTGAAGACGCAGCTGCTGAAGACGTGATGATGGATGAAGCTGAAATCACGGCGCCTGCTGCTGACGATTCTTACTTGGACGAAGCTGAAGAAGAAATGGAAGCGGCTGAAGAAGAGGTTGAAGAAGTAGAAGAAGAGTATGACTACGACTACAACTCAAGCTCTGATGAAATCGACTACGATTTCTAAGTCAGCGTTTTGACGAAAAACCCGGCCTTAGCGCCGGGTTTTTTTATGCCAGCACAAAAGGCGATTATTGGCAGGCATAGCGTGGTCGTTCAGCAAAGAGTAACCGGCAGTTTCGGCTTGCTCGCATACGGCTTCGAAATCCCGAATCCCGCTTTGTGGGTCGCGGGATTTTAACCACTGATCAAATTGCGCGTTGCTGTCAGAAGTGAATTTGCCCTGATAATTAAACGGGCCGTAAATCGCCAGCAAACTATCCTCGGGCATATTTTCACCCAAGCGTTGAAACAAAACCTGTACCGAAGCCCAGCTCATAATATGTAAGGTGTTGGCAGAAAACACGCCATCAAAATTTCCGCTAGGCCAAGCGGATGAGTTCACCTCAAAAGTTTGCGGTGCGCTGATATTGGCTAGAGATGCATCATCTAACCACTGCTGAATCCCCGCTAAATATTCAGCCTGGTCTGCACACTGCCACTGCAGATGCGGCATTGCCTCGGCAAAAAATACCGCGTGCTGTCCGGTGCCACTGCCAATTTCCAAGATGCTTTTGCTGCCTTGAAATAAGGGCCGAATCACATCCAGTATCGGCTGCTTATTATTCTCACAGGCTTGGGAAAACGGTTTTTCAAACATCGTCATGACGAGCAAATTCCAATAAAACTTGAGCTTGTATTAAAGTAGGGACATCAAAACCTATTCCATACAGCGAATCAATCAAAGGAGCTGAAAATGGCTTACTGGCTGATGAAATCTGAGCCCGACACCTTCAGCATCGACGACCTAAAAGCGCGCCCCGGCAGCCGAGAGCACTGGGATGGCGTTCGTAACTACCAAGCGCGAAATATGATGCGCGACCAAATGAAAAAGGGCGATCAAGTATTTTTTTACCACTCCGCCTGCGCCGAGCCGGGTATTGCAGGTATTGCTACCGTTGTTAAAGAATCCTATCCCGACCATACCGCGCAAGATCCAGAGTCGAAATACTTTGACCCCAAGGCCAGTGTAGATAACCCGCGTTGGTTTATGGTGGACGTGAAATACAAGCGTAAACTCAAGCGCTTGATTCCGTTGAAACAGCTCAAAGAAAATCCTGCCTTAAGCGAAATGATATTGGTGAAAAAAGGCAGTCGACTTTCGATCATGCCGGTGAGTGAAAGTGAATGGCAGGCCATTTTGGAAATGGAGTAGGGGGGGGTGTCCTGAGCGGACGAGCTTAGGAAGATTTTTGTCCCGGTGGGACGATTCAATAAATGTTTTTGTCCTGGCGGGACGATCTTAGAATGGTTTTATCGTCCCAAAGGGACGCTGTCTGAAAAGCGACTCGCCCTTCTTGGGCGACTTCATTTTCTTTTAAAAGAAAACGAAGCAAAAGAAACTTTCCCCGCTCACTCGGCCTACGGCTACCCTCACTTCTTAAAATTCAATGAAACGCTGCGGAACTCGACCTTCACTTCGTTCCGGTCTCAAACAGTCCTCGCGAAATCCTTTCATTGAATTTCTACGATGTTCGGCGAGTTCGGACGGGGTTTGGGGTGGCACCGAACACCCCCTTCAGGTTCAAAGCGCGCAGAGTACCGATGGCGCTGTTTGCCATCGGCGGCAATGCGGGGCGTGTTTTCTTGCTTACTTCTTTTTCACGAAAAAAGAAGTAAGTCGCCCAATAAGGGCGAAACCCTTACTAAGAAACTGGCGTTTCCCGCAAAAACACCCACTCTGTCTCGGTCGATTCCGCAGGACAAAAATAATACCCCTCGCTATCAAACGCTTTGAGTTGCTCAACGTCCTCAACACGATGATCAATCGCATAGCGGGTCATCAGGCCGCGCGCTTTTTTGGCGTAGAAGCTGATGATTTTGTAGTTATCCCCTTTGCGGTCTTTGAAGATCGGGGTAATCACGGTGCCGTTGATTTGCTTGGGTTTTACCGCCGAAAAATATTCATTAGAGGCGAGGTTCACCAATACTGGGCCGGTTTGTTCAAGCTGGATGTTCAGGGCGTCGGTGATTTGTTTGCCCCAGAATTCATACAGGTTTTTGCCGCGCTGGTTGGCAAACTTGGTGCCCATTTCCAGCCGGTAGGCTTGCATGAGGTCGAGGGGGCGCAGCAGGCCGTAAAGGCCGGAGAGAATCCGCAGGTGTTGCTGGGCAAAGGCGAGTGCATTTTCGTCGAGGCTTTCGGCGTCGAGTCCGGTGTAGACGTCGCCCTTAAACGCCAGCACGGCTTGCTTGGCATTATCTGTTGAAAAGGGCGCTGACCAGTCGGCAAAGCGCTGGTAATTCAGTGTGCCGAGTTTGTCAGAGATTTTCATCAGTGAGGAAATATCTTGCGGCGCGAGTTGGCGCAGCTCGTCAATCAGCAGGGCAGATTGATCCAGAAAGTCGGCATCGCTGTGACTTGAAACATGGGCGGCGGTGTCGAAATCCAGTGTTTTTGCGGGGGAGATAACAATCAGCATTGGGATTCTTTGTACGTCTTAATTTTAATAAAGAGAGTTAGACAACCAGCAGTTCTTGCCACCAGTTTAGGGGTTCGCCGGTTTCGGGGTCGTAGACATTGCCGTAGGTCCAGCGCGCTTCGCCACTCTTACTGTGTTTGTCGAGTAGTTGTTCAATCACGGAAAAACCGACACCGAAATGAATGCTAAAAACCAAGGCGCGTTCACTATTGATATCGAGATTGCCGCCGAGCTTTTCCATTTCCGCGTTCAGTGATTGCACCAGTGCTTCATTGGCTTCGCGCATAAAAACGCGAATAGCGAGATTGCCGCTGTGTTCGTTTAGAGAAAAACGACCACGGGCATCCGGGTTCAGCACAATACTGTCTAGCGCCGCCACGCCGCTGATAAATAACGGGGATTTAAGCAGCTTGTAGTGGTGTTCGGATTTCTCAGCTAGCGGCGTTGCGAGCACTTGCTCAAAAATAGGCTGCCCGTTAGCGGGATGAATACCGGCATAGAGTTCGAGTCGGGTTTCGTTGGCGAGGGTTTGTGCTTCAGTCATAACAATGCATTACAGAAAATAGTTACGCCATGATACCGGTTTTGTTCCGGCTTGGCATAAGGCCTTGGCTATCGTGGTGATAGCTATTGGCAAATGGCGCTGCGTGATGATCCGCGCTGCATGGACCGGTATAATGCCGGATCAAAATAACAGGAAACGACTTCGAGCGTGAACGCCGTTCTCAATTCAATTGATCGCTTTACCGAAGCCTTTGGCCGCGTATTGGCGTGGTTAATTCCACTCATGGTTTTGATTACCGCTTCGGTGGTGGTGCTACGTTATGGCTTTGATCTGGGCTTTACCGCCTTGCAGGAAAGCATCACCTATCTGCATGCCACGTTATTTATGCTGGGCACGGCATTTACTCTGAAGCACGATCGCCATGTGCGGGTGGATATTTTCTATCAGAATTTCTCCCCGCGTAAGCAAGCATGGATTGATGCGGTGGGCGCAATCGTTTTTCTGCTGCCTCTTTGCGGTTTGATTTTACTAAGCAGTTGGCAGTTTACGCTCAATGCTTGGGCCATTCGCGAAAGCTCAGTGGAGCCCGGCGGAATTCCGGCGGTATTTCTGCTTAAAACCTTGGTGCCGGTAATGGCCGTGAATCTCGCCTTGCAGGCGGTGGCAGAAGTAGTGAGAAATCTGCAGGTATTGATGGGAGATAGCGAAGCAGTCACCCATGAGCACAACGGGGGTGGTCTGTGATCGAATGGATGCCATTGTTAATGTTCGCCGTGATTTGCTTGGTCTTGATGCTGGGCTATCCGGTCGCGTTCAGCTTGGCTGGTACCGCCATGTTGTTTGCCGGGCTGGGCATTAGCCTCGGTCATTTTGATCCCTCATTTTTAGCCGCTTTACCCAATCGCCTATTTGGCACTATCAATAACACCACCTTAATTGCCGTGCCGCTGTTCGTATTTATGGGCGTGATGCTTGAGCGCAGCCGTCTCGCGGAAGAATTACTCGGCAATATGGCGGCGCTGTTTGGCAGGCGTCCGGGGGGCTTGGGCTTCTCGGTGGTACTGGTGGGAATGTTACTGGCAGCCAGTACCGGTATTGTTGGTGCCACGGTGGTGACGATGGGTTTATTGTCGCTGCCGAGTATGTTGCAGCGCGGCTACGATCCCAAGCTGGCGACCGGCACAATCTGCGCCACCGGCACCCTCGGCCAAATTATTCCACCATCTATCGCCTTGGTTTTACTTGGTGACACCTTATCTAGTGCTTACCAACAGGCGCAGTTGGATATGGGGGTGTTTAGTCCCAAAACAGTTTCGGTCGGCGACTTGTTTATTGGCGCCTTGGTGCCGGGTCTGCTGCTGGTTGGCCTGTACCTGATTTATCTGCTGACCATTACCCTGATTCAGCCCCAGCGGGCACCTGCAGCAAAAGAGCTGACTGCGCCGGAGCCCGGGGCGTGGATTAAGGGTTTGCTGCCGCCAATTTTACTGATTGTTGCCGTATTGGGCTCGATTCTCAGTGGGGCGGCGACTCCGACTGAGGCAGCCGGTGTTGGGGCTTTGGGTGCGACCTTACTGGCGGCGGTTAAGGGGCGCTTGAATGCTTCGCGCCTAGCGGAAGTTGCCCGCGAAACCCTGCTCGTCACCTGCATGGTGTTTATGATTTTGATTGGCGCGGCGGTGTTTTCGCTGGTATTTCGTGGTTTTGGTGGCGACGAGCTGATTCAACATTTTTTCAATATCATGCCCGGCGGCGCTTTTACCGCGATGTTGCTGGTGATGGTGGTGATCTTTCTGTTGGGCTTTATTCTCGATTTTATCGAGATAACTTTCGTGGTTGTGCCGATAATTGCGCCGATTTTGCTGAAAATGGGCTTTGATCCGGTGTGGTTGGGCATTATGATTGCACTCAATCTGCAGACCTCGTTCCTCACGCCGCCCTTTGGTTTTGCGCTATTTTATCTGCGCGGTGTGGCGCCGGCTCAGATCCGCACTGTGGATATTTACCGTGGTGTAGTGCCGTTTATTGGTTTGCAGTTATTGATGCTAATCGCCTTGGCCATGTGGCCATCGCTAGCGACTTGGTTGCCCGAGATGATTCGGAAGCCGTAAGTGTCGCACTACAATAAATATTAGATTGACTATTCTAGACAGGAATAGGGAAGATCGTGCCAACTGGCGATTTTAGCCCTATATCCGCGAGAACTTATTATGCGTGACATCGACGATACTCCCCAGCCCTCCGGGAATCTGGCCATGCAAGTGGTGGCTATGCCGGCAGACACCAATGCCGATGGCGATATTTACGGCGGCTGGCTGATGTCGCAAATGGATCTGGCGGGTAGCACCACCGCAACTCGCCGCGCCGGCGGCCGCGTGGCAACCGTTGCCGTTCAAGGCATGGCGTTTTTAACCCCAGTGAATGTGGGGGCGGTTGTGAGCTTCTATACCGATATCCAAGAAGTGGGTCGCAGCTCGATTCGTATATCAGTAGAAGTGTGGACGCTGGATTTTGAAGACGACGAGCCAGTCAAAGTCACCGAAGGCGAATTTGTTTATGTCGCTATTGATGATCACGGTCGCACGCGCTCCGTTGATTAACAGATAAGTCCCTTCTATTTAAATACTAATGACCCGCTTATTCGAGTGGGTCGTTTATCCAATCCCATCTCTTTCATCCGCTAAATACCTTACTTGTAAATTTGTATCCACTTGGATACGATTTGTGCATGTATTACATTCAACGGACTGATGAATTTGATCGTTGGCTCTCTAAGCTCAAGGATTTAAGAGCGAAGGCCAAAATTCTTGCGCGAATTCGCTCGGCGGAATTGGGCAATCTTGGTGATGTAGCGCCAATTGGTGAAGGCCTAAGCGAGCTCCGAATTCATTTCGGCCCCGGTTATCGGGTTTATCTCAAACAAAAGGGTAACGTTCTGCTTCTAGTCTTGTGTGGTGGAACAAAGAGCAGCCAGCGAAAGGATATAGAAAGGGCAAAGTCTTTAGTGAAGAAGTACGAGGATATTCTAAATGAGTGGTCTTAAACGATTTGATGTCGCCGATTATTTAGATAGCGAAGAAATGATCGCGGAATATCTTTCTGCGGCGCTGGAGGACGAAAATCCAGATGTATTTCTTGCCGCGGTCTCTGATGTTGCAAAAGCAAGGGGCATGACCGCTATAGCTAATAGTACCGGCCTAGGTCGCGAAAGCTTGTATAAAGCCCTTAGCCCCGGAGCCAAACCGCGCTATGAGACTATTGTGAAAGTCCTAAACGGGCTGGGTGTAAAGCTGACGGTTCAGGTTTGATTTAGCAGCTCGTCTTTAATTCAAGAATATAAAAAGGACTTATAAATCCCGCGCGTTGATATAGGCCTGTTCGGAAATATGATGATAGGCCTTTGCCCCTTCCATAAACGTCTTCCAGCTTTGATACACCCGTTGGGTGAGCTCATCGGTTTGCGCGAGTTCTTCAAGGTAGGCGTCTGAGGTTTTGTGCAGCGCGCGGATCACATCATCCGGGAGTTTTTTCAGTTGCACATGGTGCTTATTAATAAGCTCTTTTAGGGCGTTATTATTGCGCGCGGTGTACTCGTCTAACATATCTTGGTTGGCGTAGCGGGCGGCGACTTCCACAATTGTTTTCAAATCTTTAGGCAGTGAGGCCCAGGCATCGCCATTAATAACCAGCTCAAGGGTAGAGCCGGGTTCGTGCCAGCCGGGGTAGTAATAGTATTTGGCGACTTCATAAAACCCGAAAGACAGGTCGTTATATGGTGCAACCCATTCGGTGGCGTCGATAACGCCGGTTTGCAGTGAGGTATATAGCTCGCCGCCGGGCAGGGTGACGGCGGTGCCGCCAAGCCGATTCCACACTTCGCCGGCGGAGCCGGGCAGGCGCATTTTCAGGCCTTTGATATCCGCAATACTGTTAATTTCTTTGTTAAACCAGCCCGCCATTTGCACCCCGGTATTACCGGCGGCCATCGGCACTAAGTTGAACGGCTTATAGGCTTCGCGATACAGCGCCATGCCGCCACCGTGATATAGCCAGCCATTCATTTCCTGAGCGGTCATGCCGAATGGCACGGTGGTAAAGAAAATAGAAGAAGGCAGTTTGCCCTTCCAGTAATAGGCCGCACCGTGGCCCATTTGTGCGCTGCCGGCAGAGACTGCATCAAACACGCCCAGTGCCGGAACCAGTTCACCGGCGCCGTAAACTTTTATTTGCAGCCGCCCCTGACTCATGGTGTTAACCACCTCGGCGAATTTTTCGGGCGCGGTGCCAAGGCCGGGAAAATTCTTTGGCCAGGTAGTGACTAATTTCCAGTGGTAAACGGTTTGGCCATCGCTGTTTGCACTTGTTGCTTCGTTATTGTTGGGGGTATAGCTACGACTGCGTTCGCCAACATACAGCCAAGACATGCTTACCAGTGCCGCTAGCAAAAGTAAGATAAACGCCGGGTAAAGGGTGCGACCAGCTTGTGCCTTTTTCATTTGGGGCCTCTTTTTATAGTGCTCGCGGCTTATAGAACTTGCAGGTTGGCGTACTGCAATACCAGCCACTTATTGCCTTCGTCTTCAAAGTTGACTTGTACTCGGGCACTGGCACCTTGGCCCTCAAAGCCGAGTACGATTCCGGCACCGAAAATACTGTGCAATACCCGTTGGCCAAGCATCATGCCGTGGGCGGCGGCGGATTGTTCGGCGCGACTGCTCATACCCAGATTACGGTTATAACTGCTGGGTCGAGTCACGGTATTATTGATGCGCACTTCATCGATCAGCTCGCTGGGAATCTCGCGAATAAAGCGCGAAAGGCTGTTGAAGTTTTCCTGCCCGTGCAGACGGCGGGATTCTGCATAGCTGAGGTAGAGCTTTTGTTCGGCACGGGTGATGCCAACATAAGCTAGACGGCGCTCTTCTTCTAGCCGCGCGGGATCTTCCACCGACATCTTGTGGGGGAAGAGGTTTTCTTCCACGCCGGCGATAAATACCACCGGAAATTCCAAACCTTTGGCCGAGTGCAAGGTCATTAACTGCACACTGTCTTCGTGTTCATCAGCTTGTTGATCGCCAGCATCTAGGGCAGCTTGATCTAGAAACTCACGGAGTAGGTCGGCATCGGGATCATCGGATTCAAAGCCGCGAGCGGCACTGACTAATTCCTGTAAGTTTTCTACCCGAGCTTGGCCTTTTTCGCCTTTTTCATTGCCGTGAAATTCAATTAAGCCACTGGCCTGAATAACGATATCGACCTGTTCATCCAGGGGTTTGTCAGCGGTTTTTTCGGCGAGGTCTTCAATCAGTGAGAGGAAAGCACGCAGGGCATTGCCTGCGCGGGCGGGTAAGATTCCCTGCTGGATAACAGTAACCGCCGACTTCCAAAGCGATAACTGATGGTCGCGAGCAAACTCACGCAAAATCTCAATGGTGCGATTACCAATGCCACGGGTTGGGGTGTTGATGACCCGCTCAATCGCGGTGTCGTCGTCGCGCAGCGAAGTTAGCCGCAAATAGGCGAGTGCGTTTTTAATCTCCAGTCGGTCATAAAAGCGCTGGCCACCGTAAATCCGGTAGGGAATACCGGCGCGAATCAAGGCTTCTTCCAAAATCCGCGATTGCGCATTGCTGCGGTACAGCAGGCCTATATCACTGCGGGCATAGTCTTGCCGCAATAGATCTTCCATGCGGTCGGTAATAAAGCGCGCCTCATCCTGCTCGTTAAAAGCAGCGAATAAAGAGATGCGATCGCCGTCTTCGCCGCTGGTCCACAACTCTTTGCCAAGCCGCTGACTATTATTGGCAATCACCGCATTGGCAGCTTTCAAAATCGTGGCGGTGGAGCGGTAGTTTTGTTCTAGGCGAATAATGCGGGTATCGGTAAAGTCTTTGGAGAATTGCTGAATATTTTCAATGCGTGCGCCGCGCCAGCCGTAAATCGACTGGTCGTCGTCGCCCACGGCGGTAATCGACATGCCATTGCCAGCAAGAATCCGTAGCCAGGCGTATTGCACGGCGTTGGTGTCTTGAAACTCGTCCACCAGTACATGGGCAAAGCGCTGTTGATAGTGGCTGAGTACAGCGGGATTATCACGCCACAGCTCTAGGGCGCGCAGTAGCAGCTCGGCGAAATCAATAACGCCCTGTTGCTGACAGGCTTCTTCATAGCGGCGGTAAACCCGCAGCATGGTTTGCAAATAGAGGTCGCCACGGTATTCGTCGATATGGGCCGAACGCCGACCTTCGTCTTTGTGGCCATTAATAAATGATGCGGACTGGCGCGGTGGCCAGCGAGAATCATCGAGATTTAATTCTTTGTGAATGCGCTTAAGCAGGCGTAGTTGATCGTCGCTGTCGAGAATTTGAAAATTCTCCGGCAAGCGCGCTTCTTGGGCGTGGGCTTTTAACAGGCGATGAGCCAAGCCGTGGAAGGTGCCCACCCACATGCCGCCGTTCAGTTGGCCGCCGAGTAATTCCTCGATCCGGCTGCGCATTTCGCGGGCGGCTTTATTGGTAAAGGTGACCGCCATAATGCTGTAAGGCGACAGACCTTCAACTTTGATTTTCCAGGCAATGCGGTGCACCAGAACACGGGTTTTACCCGAACCGGCACCAGCTAAGACGAGAGTGCCCGGGCTGTCAGCGGTAACCGCGTCGCGCTGGGCATCGTTAAGATCGTTGAGAATATATGAGACATCCATGGCGCGACATTCTAGCTTGTTTTTGCCTTGGGTTGTCTGCCTCGGTGAGGAAAAGCTGATGCCGGGTCGCTTAGTCCTTAGCTTTCCCCGGCTTTGGGCGAATTAAGCGGGGATCAGCTCAAAACCCTGTTTTGGAAAATGCACATGTACTAAACCGGTATCTTCATGCTCGCGGGCGATAACCCAAGTCTTGGCGGTGCTGGCCACCAACGTGCCGGCAGAGGCAATGCGGCCATAATCGCTGGGTACAATGCTTACCGCTTTGCCGATAGCTTCGTGCTGGGTGTCGCTGGGATCAATGGCTCTAGGGCTTGCCGCTTTGGCAATGGCCAGCGCTTCTTCGGGCGCTAATTCATGACTTGGCGGGCGGCTGAGTTGTTCCATGCGCTTTAGCCAGCTCAGTGTCTTTGGCGCCTTTTTCCACGCCTTTTTATTTCCCATCGACTGCATTAGCCACAGGCTGTGATAGGCAGCAAAGTCCACTTGCGTGGGAGCCGTGCCGGTCAGAAATTCATCGCCAACCATTTTCTCAAGTTCGGCCAGGTGAGCGTCAATAAGTTGTTTAGATTCTTTAACACCGGGAATGCGAATGCTGCTGCCTTGGGTGAGGGATTGGCGGTCTTTCATAAACGCCAAAAAACCCTTGAAAGAAAATAAATAAATCATCTTCAGGGCGAGCGCCAAGCTGGTGCAACTGCGAATGGCGGCGAAAAATAATTGCCCCTCGGCTGAGGCAATCAGCGCTTTGTCGGCATCGCTTAAGGCCTCATCTGTTAGCGATTCGCATTGGGAAATGCGCACAATTTCATCGCTAATGGCGTGGGAGTCACAAAAAACATCAGCGCCAATTTGCGCAACTGGAATCCGGCGGTAACCCCCGGCAAGGGCTTCTAAGTGGGGGCGCGGTGGCGCTTCCTTACAAACCACTGACTGCCAAGGCACATTCGCATAGCCAAGCATTGTGCGAATTTTTTCCGCATAGGGCGACATGGGATAGTGATGCAAAATCAAAGAAGGTGAGCTCATAGGGAATCGCCAAAAAAGAATTAACTGAACTTTACGCAAGAAAAAGCATATTAGATCACGGCTAAAAAATAAAAATAGGCTCCGGGTGAGAGAGTTTACGCACAAAAATTATTACTGTATAAATAGCCAGTATTTTGTTTGCATTGGGTTTACTTGTGGAGCTTCTAGAAAAGGTCGCGATTCTGGCTGATGCCGCTAAATACGATGCCTCTTGTGCATCAAGCGGTTCGGTGAAAAAAGACTCACGCAATAGTAAGGGTGTGGGCTCTACCTCGGAAGGCATGGGGATTTGTCATAGCTATACCCCAGATGGCCGCTGCGTATCCCTGTTAAAAATTCTAATGACCAATATGTGCATTTACGATTGCCTGTATTGCGTCAACCGTCACTCCAGCAATGTGCCGCGAGCGCGCTTCACGGTGGCCGAGTTGGTCGAGCTAACTCTGGAGTTTTATAAACGAAATTATATCGAAGGCCTGTTCCTCAGCTCCGGCATTATCCGCAACCCCGATTACACCATGGAGCAGATGGTGGCTGTTGCGCGAACCTTGCGACAGGAGCATCAGTTTAAAGGCTATATCCATCTCAAAACGATTCCGGATGCCGATGAGCGCTTGCTGGCACAGGCGGGCCTGTATGCCGACCGGCTCAGTATCAATATTGAGCTGCCAACCGGCGAGGGCTTGGCGCGGCTGGCGCCGGAAAAAAATCGGCAAGCCATACATCAGTCGATGTCGGTGCTGAAAAATCATATTGATGAAGGTAAGGAGAATCGCAAGCAGGTTTTGCAATTGGGCAACTCTGCCAAGCGCAGCCCGGCCATCAGTCAGCGGCGGCAGGGGCGGCTTCGGCCTTACGCACCGGCGGGACAAAGCACACAAATGATTATTGGCGCGGACGATGCCAGTGATTTAACGATTTTACAAAATACCGATCAGCTCTATCGCGGTTTGGGGATGCGGCGGGTGTATTACTCGGCGTTCTCACCGATTCCCGATGCCAGCAGTTTTCTGCCCCTGCAATCGCCGCCATTGGTACGCGAACACCGGCTGTATCAGGCGGACTGGTTGCTTCGTTTTTATCAATTCGACGTGTCTGAGCTGCTCGATGTAAGCCAAGATGGCATGTTGGATTTAAACGTAGATCCGAAAATGGCTTGGGCTTTGAGGCACAGGGAATATTTTCCGCTGGATATTAATCGCGCCAGCAAAAGCCAGTTGTTGCGTGTGCCGGGCTTGGGTACCCGTAATGTGCAGCGAATTCTTTCTACCCGCCGTCACCGTCGCTTACGCTTTAGCGATCTGCAGCAAATGCGTTTACCCATGGAAAAACTCAAACCTTTTATTGTGGCGGCGGACTACATTCCCGCCCACGACGCACTCACTTCAAAGCAACTGTACGCGCGCTTTTCTGAGGCGGGAGCGGGCAATCAAATGGCGTTGTTTTAATGGTTTTTGCTGAGCTTGAAGCCCACGCCGATTTTGAAGACTGGCAGCCTCTGGCCCGTCAGTATCTGCGTGCCAATATCGAACCTGACCACATTCACTGGCTGGAGCAGGATGTGGGTGGCTTGTTTTCACAGGCAGAGCCCGCTGCCGTTTTTACACTTGAAAATGAGCCCGCGCTAAGTGCCGGCGCGCCCAAGGTTAGCCGGGCGTTTATGCAAACCGCGCGTTATGCCGCTAGCCACAATGATCCCCAGCGCTTTGATTTGCTGTATCGCTTGCTGTGGCGTTTGACCCATGGCGAGCGAGGGTTAATGGGCGATGCCCGTGACCTAATGGTTAGTCGGGCCAATCAATTGGCTAAGCAGGTGGGCCGGGAGCGCCACAAAATGACGGCCTTTGTGCGCTTTCGAAAATTGCAGCTCAAGGATGTGGAGTCCGGCGAGGATTTAACACCACGATATATCGCTTGGTTTGAGCCCGAGCATTACACCCTGCGCTTGGCTTCGCGCTTTTTTTGCCATCGCTTTGCCAATATGGATTGGTCAATTATTACCCCCTACCAGAGCATGCACTGGCTGGGTCGAGAACTGAGTTTTGGTCGCGGCGGAGTGCGCGCGGATGCGCCACAACAAGATGATATGGAAGATGCCTGGCGGCTGTATTACGCCAGTATTTTCAATCCGGCCAGATTAAAAGTGAAAGCGATGCAATCGGAGATGCCGAAAAAATACTGGCACAATTTGCCCGAGGCCAATTTGATTGCGCCGCTGATTCGCTCCGCTGCCCGTCGCAGTGAGGCAATGTTGGCCGCACCTCAGCACGAAACCGGCAATCTTCCGGCCTCGGCGCGTTTCGATCGCCAACAGTGGCTCGACAGCAAGGGCAATAGTTGAGCCTTAAGTTAATCAGCGCCTTGCTTGCTATATAGCTTGGTACATAAATCCTAAGGCTGCGCTACAATCGCTCCATATCCCCGTCGCAAAATAAGGGAATGGCCAATGCGGTCACGCAATATTATTCGGATTATCGAAAGCACACGAGAGAGCCTGCGCCGCAGTGAGCGCTTGGTGGCGGACTATATTCTGGCCCAGCCCAAAGATGTGATTCATATGCGCATTGTCGATTTAGCGCAGGAAGCCCATGTTAGCGAGCCAACCGTGATTCGTTTTTGTCGCGCCATTGGCTGCGATGGTTTTCAAAGTTTCAAGGTTGCACTGGCTCAGGATATTGCCCATAACCCGGCTTACGATACCTTCAGTTTTTCAGACCAGGACTCCGCCCGCCAGTACACTTACAAGGTGTTTGATTCCACCATGGAAACCTTGAAGCGAGTGCGCGACAGTATTGAAGTCAGCGCTGTTGAGCGTGCGGTGGAATTACTCAGCAATGCCCGGCGCGTCGAGTTTTATGGTTTTGGCGCTTCCGCAGCTGCAGCAACCGATGCCCAGCATAATTTCTTCCGCCTACAAATTAGTGCGAATGTGTATTCCGACCCGCATATGCAGGCGATGTCGGCCATGTCCTTACATGCCGATGACGTGGTGGTGGCGATCTCGCAATCGGGTCGCACCCGTGCCCTGATCGATGCCATCAAGCTGGTTAAAAACAGCGGTGCGCCAGTGATCGCTCTGGCGCCCTTGGGCAGCCCGGTAGCAGATTTGGCCGAGGTGCCCATCCATATTGATGTGGAGCTGGATGAGGGTGAGTACACTCCGCTGCCGTCACGCTTAGCGCATATGACGGTACTCGATGTGCTGGCCATTGGTATTGCTTCGCGCAAGGCCGATTTGCGCGCCCATCTCGATACCATTGAGCAGGGCTTACAAGCTCTGCGCACCGAAAAATGAAGCGTTTTCTCATTGCTTTAATTCTGGCCGCCTTGTGTTTATTCGCCTTGGTTTTTGCGGCGGCGCTGTTCTTGGATTCCTCACCCAATAAGCTGCATTACCGCGTGTTTATCGACGCCAATAACCAGATTTTTATTAACGGGGAATTGGGAACGGAAAACCGGGTTTACGATTTAGCGCGGGATATGACGGTGGATTTTGAGTTGGAATACGACCCAATGTCGACGCTGTATTTCTGCTTTAAAGAGCGCGGTTGCCGTACGGCAAATTAAGGCTTTACTGCAGCAGCGCCAATATCGCGCTTGAGCTGCTATTGGCTTGGGAGGTTACTGCAACGGCGGCTTGTTGCAGAATCTGTGCTTTGACTAAATTGGCGGATTCAGCGGCAAAATCGGCGTCGAGAATTCGTCCGCGACTGGCGGTTAGCGATTCGGCACCGGTTTGTAAGTTCTGAATTGTGGATTCCATACGATTAAGTTGGGCACCCAATGTGGCCCGCTGTGAAGAGAGATATTCCAGCGCTCGATCCATTTTAAAAATAACCTGATTGGCGTTTTCCACCACATCCAGGCTTTCCATATCGAGCGCGGCGGCATTAATCGAGCCAATATTGATAGACACGGTTTCACCGACATTGGCGCCAAGCTGGAACTGCTTGCGATTTTCTTCGCCGGGCGTCGCGACAATTTCTTCCCAAGTTTCAGTAAATCCGGCTAGCTGATCCTCGCCGCTGCGCGTCGCAATATTGTCAATGATACTGGTCGCGGTTTTCACAGGTCCGCCATCGGCATTGGCCCCGCCAATGGCACCGGTATCGGCATCACTCAATGCGCCAGTGCTGACCATGGTATTGATGTAGTTTTCTGCACCGGCGGCAAAGGCGGTGGTGAAGGCATCTGCGGTGGCGTAAGTCCCTTTGGTGGCGGCATTAATGGCTTGATCCAAGCCCTCGTCTTGATGATTGGTGAGATAGGTCATTACATCTTTAATGCCCGTGCCGCCTTGGGCCTTGATTTCATCGTGCAGGAAACGCACGGCTGTATAAGCAGCGGAGTAATCGTCGGATTCGCCGCCCCAGCTTCCGGCGCCATTACCAAATTCCGCCGCAATGGTGGCCAAACCGGCGGCACCAATACTATTTATAGCGGACGATAGTCGTTCATCGGCACCGTGAATAAATTCAGCAGCACCCTCTAAAAACCAGGTTTGATCTACCGATGGATCGGCCATCATGCCGATATTGGTACTGCGGTACATCACCGCGTGTACCATTTCATGAGCAATAATACGGTCATTAAAGAAGGGGCCGGTGCCGCCATCGGGCAAGTTGGGCGGATTAAAATCGGCCATATCAATTTGCAGCGTGACATTGCTGGCCTTGCCGTCATAACTGAGCGGGATGCCGCCAGCAACGCGGGCGGCGGTGCCGCCGACACCGTCGGTGAAACTGGTGAGTTCAATGCTTATGCCGGCCCCATCTGCCTGCAGGCCATACATATCTTTAATTAAACTTTCAGCGCGAGACAGCCAGCCGCTTTTCAGGCCATCCATCACCGCTAATTGATTGGAGTCACCCAATACGCTGCTGCTTGCTGAGCCAAATATTTTTTCGCCATTGAATTGGGTTTGCCGGCCAACGCGATCCACTTCGCTGCGTAACTGCTCTACTTCCAGCTGCAGGGCCTGACGGTCAGCTTCGCTATTTGTAGAATTGCTGGCTTGCACCGCCAGCTCACGAATTCGTTGCAGCGAGTCGGTCATTGATCCCAGTGCGCCATCGGCGACCTGCAACATAGAAATGCCGTCATTGGCGTTGCGTACCGCCTGATTCAAGCCGCGTATCTGGGTAGTAAAGCGCTGCGAAATTGCCATGCCAGCGGCATCATCTTTGGCACTGTTAATACGCAAGCCTGAGGATAATCGCTGATAGGCGCGAGACAAATCCGACGATGACTTCGTCAGATTGCGCGCGCTGTTCATTGCAGCGATATTAGTGTTAATTGACAGGCTCATAATACTCGGGCAGTTCCGGTTTATCTCTACCGGAAAATATCGGATAGGCTGAAAAAAACTTGAGTTATCTGCGGCAACTACGGCCCATAATAGGTATTCCCACGTAAACTACGAGGAGCCAAAAATGAAACCACGCATCAGCATGATTACCCTAGGAGTGAGAGATTTACCTCGGGCGATTGCCTTCTATGAAGCACTGGGTTGGACGCGTTTAGAGTCGCCACCGAGTGTGGCGTTCTTTGATTTGAATGGCACGTGGTTGGGGTTATTTGGCTGGGATGAGTTGGCGGAAGACGCGCAAGTAGACCCGCGCGGCGATGGGTTTCGTGGTGTGGCGCTAGCCCATAACTTGGCCTCTGAGGCAGAGGTCGATGCGCTTATGGCCGAAGCGATTGCTGCCGGTGCCGAACAAACCAAGGCGCCACAAAAAGTCTTTTGGGGTGGTTACAGCGGTTATTTTAAAGACCCGGAAGGGCATCTATGGGAGATCGCCTACAACCCGATGATGTGGGTTGGCCCTGTCGATAAGGAATAAAAATCAGACGATGACGAATAACAACAGGGACGAACTAAGCAAGTTGGCAACAATCGCGAGCTTCGATGATTTGTGGGCGCTGCAAGGCACCACGGTATTATTGACCCACAATGATGTTGCCGCCAGACAGTGCCGGGATCAGTTAGCGCAATATCAACAGCAGCGCGAATCGGCATTTATCGAGCAGATTTCGGCAATGCCCGTCGAGCAGTGGTTGGCTGAACTATGGGACAGCGGCTTTAACGAAAAAATTGTGCTCCGTCCTATTCAATTATTGGCCTTGGCCCAGCAATTACTTGAGGGCAGTGAATCCTTTCCTCCGCAGTGTTTAAACTCACAAGCCATCTGTCGTCGCTTTGTTGATGCCTTTCAGGATTTTCATCATTACCGTCTCAGCGATAGTCGTGAGCACTATTTGTTTTCCAGCGAATATCAGGCGTTTTATCAGTGGCGAAAAGAACTCCAGCATATTTTGGATGAGCAGGGCGCACTGTCTAGTGCCCAGCTGCCAAGTGCGTTGAGTGGGGCTTTAAAAGCAGGCGAGTTAATACTGCCCGACAATATTATTCTCAGCGCCGGTCTTAGCCTTGCTCCAGCTATTGAGTCTTTTCTTGCTGAGTGCTTGGATCATGCGCAGGTTTTACGGCTGGAAAGCGAATCGGCTCCGCAAGCAATCAGTTTGCATGTGGCTGAAAATCGCGCTGAAGAATGTCGTCAGGTCGCCAGTGAAATTGCCGACTACCTAGCGGCAAGCACCTCACCAGAAGCGGAAAAAATAGCGATTGTTTGCCCCGAAATTTCCAGTTACCGCGCACTGCTGGAAGGGGCGTTGTGCGAACAACTTTACCCTGCCACATTATTTCCCTTGGGCACCAAAGAACCCTTTGGTGAGGGCGCCCCTGTTTGTGAACCTTGGTTGTTTGAGGGCACGGAAAAACTCTTGGGATTTCCTCTAATCAGTGCCGCCTGGGACTGTATTTCGCTGCGACCCCATCAGGCGGATCTAGAACAAATAAGCCGGATATTGCGCTCCCGCTTTATCGGTGGCTGGAGTGAGTGGCGTTACGCTCGCGCTGAACTTGATTTGTTATGGCGGGAAAAACTCAGTGCGCAAACCAGCTTAAAGCAGGCTTTGGCATTAAATTCCTCGCGTTTGCAGGAAAAATATTGGGGGGATGAATCAGGTGCAATGACTTGGCTTGATCCGCTCATCGCTCTACAGGCGTATTTGGAAAAACTGCGTCCAAAACAATTGCCGTCGGCCTGGGTGCGGGATTTCGACCAATTATTATTGGGCATGGGTTGGCCCAATGCCGAGATTGACGACCCGGTGGTGATGCAGTGTCGCAAAGGCTTTAGTCAGGGCATGGATGTTTTTCGCGCCATGGATAGACAGTTAGGTTTGGTCAGTCATGCGGAAGCCATTAGCTGGTTACAACAAATTCTGAGCAGTAAACGCTTTTCTATCAGTCGTAATTGGCGGTCGCCCATTGTTGTGATCGGCTTGGAAGAGGCGCAGGGTCGGCATTTTGATGCGCTTTGGATAATGGGGTGTGACGAAGCGGCCTTGCCGCGTCATGCAGAACCTTCTGCGTTTTTACCGCTATTGTTACAACAGCGCGCGAACATGCCAGATAGCAGTCCCGTGCAAAAGCGATTCTCTGATTTTGCGGTGCTGAACAATGTCTTGGCAACGTCGAGTCAAATTCGTTTTAGCTATTTCAGAGAGAGTGACGAAGGCGTGGCACTGGGCGTCAGTAGCTTGATTTCTGAATGGCTGAATAAAGGGCTAGACGAAGAAGCGAGAAATAACACGCAAGACGAGCGAAGCAACACGGCTATAGAAAAGCGTTATAGAGTGATCGGCCAAACGCAGTTGCCGGAACAGGACATGGTTGCGGCGGTTTCTGATAGTGAGCGTAAAAAGCTGCGCGGGGGATCGGGCCTGTTTAAGGAATATGCCACTAGCCCTTTCTTTGCCTTTGCCAAATACCGGCTTGGTTTAAAAGAGTTTCCACAGCCGACCGAGGGCTTGGATCATCGCTTGCAGGGCTTGTTGGTACACAACACGCTGGAACAATTTTGGCGACAAACGATCACTAAAGCGGCGCTGGAAGCCTTGGGCGAAGCGGCGTTACAAGAGCGCGTGCTCGCCTGTGTAGATATTGCGTTGGAAGATGCCGAAGTCGGCGCGTGGCGATTTCCCGCTGCGTTGATTGAGATTGAAAAACAGCGAGTGGCAACCTTGGTGTCGAGCTGGATATTGCAAAAAGAAACGCAGCGCCTTTCGGATTTTCGCGTTATCGAAATGGAAAGTGAACGACGAATAGAAATTTTCGGGATTAACCTCAGATTACGTCTAGACCGGGTTGATGAAATCGAAACCTCTGATGGCAAAAAGCGATTAGTGATTGACTATAAAACCGGTACTGTCGAGGGTAAATCTCTTAATAGCAATGAGCTAAGCGAACCCCAGCTGCCGATTTACGCGCTCACCGAGTCCAGAGAAAAAACCGTAGACGGCATTATGTTGGCGCAAATTAAGAGTGATGCGCTGTCTTTGCATATGCGCAGCAACTGGGCCAATAGCGTTATCAAGAAAAACGCTTCAAAGCACGATGTGGCCAGTCCAGAGACTTGGCAAAATGAATTAAGTGCGTGGTCTGGCGCTTTGGAAACGATGGCGGCCGGGATACTCGGTGGTGATATTCGACACGATAGCCAACGCGATCATCGCCGGGGTTTCAGTGCCTACCTCCTGCCGCTGACAGCAGGGAATATGCTAGATGAGGAGGACGCAGAATGACGCACTTTGCCTTCCCTCCCGATCAAGCCCAGCGCGATACGGCCATTGACCCGAGTAAATCGGTCTTGGTTCGTGCCCCGGCGGGTTCCGGTAAAACCGGGGTTTTGCTGCTGCGCTATCTCAACTGTTTGATGACAGTTCAGGCTCCCGAACAGATTGTTGCCATTACCTTTACCAATAAGGCGGCGGGCGAAATCCGCGAGCGGGTATTGTCCGCCCTGCGCAAAGGCGACAGCGATGCGCCTGCCGATAATGGCTTTGATGCCCAACTACAGAACATTGTTGCTCAGGTAAAACAGCGGGATGCCCAACTCGCTTGGAATTTATTAGATAACAGCGCCCGTTTGCGTATTCAAACCTTTGACAGCTTTTGTGCCAGCCTCACTCGGCGGCTGCCGTTATTGTCAGGTTTGGGTGCGGCAAAGCCGCTGACCGATACCGAGGCGCTATACCGCGAGGCGATACTGGATCTGTTTCAGCGCATTGAACAGCCCGAGTCGAATCCGGAATTAGCCCAAGCGCTGTTGCGATTATTAGCCTATGGCAGCAACCGTATTGAAACACTGGTGCCATTACTGGCGGCACTTTTAGCCAAGCGCGATCAGTGGCTTAAGGATGTGCTGAACGGCGACTTGGCCTTGATGGATCAGGCGTTGAAACAGGAAGTTGCAGGGCATTTTGATCGCACATGGCAGATCGTGTGCGACGCAAATATTGACGACTTGATTGGCGCGTTTATCGAATCTTCCGGCCACAATGAAAAACACAGTTGGGCGGCGGATTTACGCCAAGCTGATCAAATGGGGTTGGATGAGTTACCGCTAATTCGCCAGATTGCTAATGCGGTGTTGAAAGGTGATGGCAGTCTCTATGTTCCCCGTTCGGTAAATTATGCGGGCTTTGTTAAGTCCACGCCGGGCTACGAGCAAGCAAAAAATTGGTTGGCACAAAAAGACGACAGTGGCGAAGCTGAGCAGGTTGCGAACGCATTGAATATATTGCGCGAGCTGCCCCCTGCGGGTTTGCCGGAAGGAAGTCGGCAGCTAGTGGCGGATTTTCAATTGGCCCTGCGCCACCTGCTGGCCCATTTGCGGCTGATATTTGAAGCGCGTGGCGGTGTTGATTTTGCCGAGATTGCTCAGCGCGCCATCTATGCACTGGAGGCCGAAGACCCCTTGGCGGGTCAGGCACTGCTCGATGAGCAACGTATTCAGCATATCTTGGTTGATGAAATGCAGGATACCTCGGTCGGACAGATCGAGCTGCTCAAAAACCTGTGTCAGGACTGGCAGCCTGACGATGGCCGCAGTGTATTTTTCTGTGGTGATTTGCAGCAGTCGATTTACGCCTTTCGCGGCAGCTTGGTCAGCCTGTTTGATGGCTTGATTCGAGAGGGCGAATTTGCGGGGAAAAAACTTGAATTACTGCAATTACAAGCAAATTTCCGTTCCTCGCCAGACTTGGTGAATTGGGTAAACAGCAGTTTTAAAACCCTGTTTACCGATCGCGGTTTTGACTATGAGCCAGCCATTGCCCAGCGCAGTAATCCCGGCGGCGTTGAAATTCACGCCATGATTCAAGATGCCGGAGTCAGCGCCAAGGCGCAGGCGGCAAGTTATGAAGCTCAACAAATTATCGAGATTGTTCAGCGTGTGTTGAGCGAAGATCAGGCACAGCAGCGCCAGTCTAGCATTGGTATTTTGGTGCGCAGCCGTCCCCATCTCGCGGCGATTATTCCAGCATTAAAGCAAGCGGGGATTCCCTTCTGTGGACAAGATATCGACAACTTGGCTGAAACCCCGGCAATTCTGGAATTTACCGCACTGATTCGCGCCCTATGGCACGAGGCCGATAATCTGGCGTGGACGCGCTTGCTGCGCGCCAGTTTTGTCGGGCTGGCTTGGGAAGATATTCGGCGCTTGCGCATTAACGGTGGTGTATTGCGTGAAGTGGTCTTTGCCGCGCCTGAGTCGCGTGCCGAAGCCCGTACTAAACTTAGTCCGGAGGGCGAACAGCGTCTAGGTCGTTTGGTTGGGGTGCTGACCGCTATTGAGCAGCGTCCAGAAAGCCGCGATTTACGCTGGGCCTTGAGAACTGCTTGGTATCAATTGGGCGGGCCGGCCACCGTCGATGAAGCGGCGCACCAAGATATTCGTCGAGTATTCGCCCTATTAGATGAACATGCCCCGGCGGGAATTTTGCAGGATATTGCCGCCTTGGAGCGCGCCATAGCTAAATTGTTTGCCACGCCGGCGGCCGCGCAAGTTGAAGTGATGACCGTGCATAAATCCAAGGGCTTGGAATTTGATGTGGTGTTATTGCCGGGGCTGGGGCGCAAGGCGCCAAGGCAAGATAATTTGCTGCTGGTTTGGCAGCGTCTGCAAGGCCATATGGTGTTGGCGCCCAAGCCGGTTAGTAAACAGGCGGATGCGGATGGTGAGCTGCTTTACAAATATCTGGCCAGCGCCCATGCACAGGAAATAGAAACCGAGCTGGATCGACAAATCTATGTGGCACTGACCCGAGCGCGGCGGGAGTTACATCTTTTTGGTATGGCGGAGACTAGCAGCAAGGGCGAGTTGAGTGTGTCCAGCTCATCGTATCTGGGACATTTATGGCCGGTGTTGGCCCCCTATTTTGAGGGCGCGGCGAGCTTACCCGCCCCGGTTCAATTTACCGAGGAAGACCCGGAGGATTCGATGGCGGTGCCCATCGCGCCGCGTCTTGGCCCGGTTGAGATTGAACTGGATGGGTATTATCAGCCCAGCTCACAAGCCGAATCACTACTCGAACAGGCACGCCGCTTCAGCGACAACGCGGTGCTGGAAGACAATATTGAGCAGCGGGCCAGCGGAATAGTTTTTCATGAATTGATGGAGCGCATCGGCCGCGGTAATGACATACAGCGTTGGCAGCAGGGTTTGGCAAGCCGGCGGTGGGATGGGGCGATTGCCCAACGTTTGCGGCACCACTGCCATCCCGAGCCTGAATTGGCAGACAGTGTGAAACGAGTCGTGCACCTGTTGGAGCAAACCCTGAGTTGTGAAACTGGCCGCTGGATGCTGGATAGTTATTCTTGGCAGGGCAGTGAACAAACCTTGCGGCAGTTTGTGGGTGGTCAGTGGCAAACGCTGATTCTGGATCGGGTGTTTATCGAAAATCCCGGAACGGCAGCGGCGCGCTGTTGGATTATCGATTATAAAACCGCACAGGCCAGCGGCAAGCGCGAGCAATTTTTTGCGGCACAGTTAGAGCGTTATTCAGAGAAGATGCAGCGCTATGCTGAGGCCTTGGCCGCCGCAGGGATTGAGGTGCCAATTATTCCGGCGCTGTACTTTCCCGCACATCAGACGCTGTTGGAAATTCGCTGATTCTTAATGTGCTTGGGTTTAGAGTGCGGCAAACCAGTTTGCCGCCAACGGCACAAAAATCGCGGTAACGGTGCCGGTTAGGCACAGTGCCAAACTCGAAAAGGCGCCGGCCACCGTACTGCGCTCAAAGGCCCGTGAGGTGCCAATGGCGTGGGCGGCGAGCCCTAAACAAAAGCCCCACAAGCGATCGTCTTGGATATTCAGTTTTTTGAATAGCCACTCAATTGAAACGATGCCGACAATACCGGTCAAAATTACTGAGGCCACGGCAACGGTTGCAATGCCGCCTATATCGTCGGTCACTACAATGGCAATTGGCGTGGTGATGGATTTGGTGGTGAGAGACAGTAGCGTGGTTTTGGTTGCGCCCAATGACCAGGCCAAGATGAGTGCTGAACCACAGGCAAACGCGGCCCCAGCAAAGGTGGTAATTAATAAAGGCGTGGCAATGTCGCGCAGTAAATGTAGCTGACGATAGAGCGGCACGGCCAAGGCCACGGTGACCGGGCCCAGCAGAAAATTCAGCCAGTGGATGTTCTGGTAAAACTCAGGATATTCAATACCCAGCGCGGTGAGTGTGCCGGCAATCAATACCGCACCGCTAATGGTGGGGTGCAGCAAGGCAAAACGCTGGCTGCGTTGATAGGCCCAAAAGGCAATTTGAAAGGCGGCAAGGGTGACTACCAAGGCAAACAGCGGGCTGTGAATAAGTTCGAGGCCAGCCATTATCGATTCACTCGTTTACGGCGGGTCAAAAACTTCAGCAGCAAGCCGCAGAAAATCAGCGTGAGGATTGTGCCCGCGCTGATCGCGGCGATAAAGCCGGGCCATTGATCGGCAAAGCCCGCACCGAGAAAGAACACACCCGCTGCTGGTGCCATCAACAACATGGGCAAAATATCAATCAGATGCTGGCTGCCCTTTTCCAGTTGAGCGGGCACACTGCCACGAATCATCAGCGCGATAAACAATAGCAACATGCCAATAACTTGTCCCGGCAAGGGCAGGTCAAAGGCGCGCTGTAAAAATTCGCCGATTAGTTGAAAGCCGAGAAGAGTGAGAAAGCCCGCTAGCATCAAAAAAATAACCTAGCGTTTAACCATAGGCAGGGCGCTGGCAATGGCGGCTAAACCCAAACCGATAAAGCCGATCATAGACCAGTTAGGCATACTCAAACCCCATAAGGTCCAGACGATTTCGGCGCAGTTGCCGTCGCCCATCATCAGAGTTTGAAAGGCTTCGCCAAAAGGCAGATTACTGAACATATATTCCAGACTGGGGCCGCAGGCGGGAACCAGTTCGGGCGGCAGGCTTTGCAGCCAGACTTGGCGATAGGCCACGGCACCGCCGCCAATACTGCAAGCCAGCATTAGCCCGCCGGCGATATACCGACCGCGTTGATGGGGGTGCAGAATAAAGGCGACCAAGGCACAGGCGGCCATCATTGCAAAAAAGGCGCGCTGGGTGATACACAACGGGCAGGGGTGTAGGCCGTCGTAATATTGGGTGTAGAGGGCGTAACTGAGCAGGCCCACACAGCACAGCAGAATAAAGGCGTAGAGGCGACGCGAGCTAAAAAAAGGAAGTGGTGTCGTCATAGCAATCTAATCGTTTGGGCGCAGAAGGCGCTTACAGTAGGGGATTGTTGAGGCTGGCACAAGTTCGCTTTAGCGCGCTGCCAGCTCGGTCGTTAATTGGGCCACAAGCGCAGGATAGAGTTCCTGAAAGCGAGTGTCGATATCCGCGAGGTTTTGGTACAGGCTTGGCCCGCATTCGGCCAGCGGATTGCTAACCCGAAGGCGGCTGCCGATTCCGGCCAGCATCTGCTCCACGCGCTGCCAGTCGGTCATCATGCTGAGTACATTGTGGCGCGAGAGAATTCCGATTTGGCGGCTGGCGAGCTGGGGATAACGGTCGCTGTGCGGCAGAACTTGCTTATAACAGTGTTGACTGAAATCCGTTAGCTCGCGCTGATCGAAGTCTTGCCAGCGATTGGCCAAACAGTGGTCAAAACACACATCGAGCATAATGCCGCCAAAACGGCGGTAAGCCTCTGGCAGTAATTGCAGGCATTCCTGAACTAGCGGATGGCGGTCGGTGAGGGCGTCGATGCGTCGGTGCAGCCAGATACCGGTTTCCCAATTGGCGGGGTAGTCGCCTCGCAGTGGGCCTTTAACGTAATCGCCCAATAAGGCGCCAATCATCAAGCCTTGTTGCTGCTCGACCGATCCGCTCCCGGCGAGCTGATCGGCCAGATGGAAATGGGCGAGATAATTCACAGTTCCTGATATTGCTGGAAGAAGGCCGCCAGATAATCCTCAAAGTTGCCAGTCGAATCTGCTTCTATCGCGGCTTGATCAACCAGTGACTGTTCACGCTCAGCGGCAAACTTTTCCAGCTCCTGCGGGCTTAGGGGCTGCTCGCGGAAGTAGTCGGTCATTTCCGAGGATTGGCGATAGGCAAAGTGGAAAAAGGATTCCTTATTGTGGCGCATGATCGACAACACTTGCGCCGACGGTGTCTGCTCTGGATCTTCCAGTTTCAGTTTTTGCAGGCTGCAGCTATCGCGGTAAGCGCTACCGTCGTGGCTGTCATCGAGAATGGCGGCCACTTGGTTAATTTGCTCAAGTAGCTCTGTGCCCCAGGCTTGCATTGCAATTGACTCACCGGCGCGTTGCAATTGCAGGCCCGGTTGGCGGCCCCGGCTGACAACCTCGGCAAAATTGGCGGTGATTTCGGCAATATCGTCGGCGTCACAGGCCGGGCTTGGCTGACACAGGCAGAATAGTAGGAAGCTGTCGAGGAAGCGGATTTGGGTACTGTCGATCCCCATCGGCAGCAGCGGGTTGATATCAACACAGCGCACTTCAACATATTCCACGCCAGCGCGTTTTAGTGCGCCAAGTGGAATTTCACCGCTTTTGGTTACGCGTTTAGGGCGAATTGGGCTGTAAAACTCATTTTCGATTTGCAGCAAGCCGGTAGATAACTGCTCATCGGCGGGAATATTTTCATAGCCGGCGTGGGGCGTGGTGATCGCGCCACACAAAGTATCGATATAGTTTTCCAGTTTGTTGTAACAGATTTTCAGGTTTTTCTGGGCAACACTGGAATAGCCTAAATCGCCCATCCGCAGCGAGGTGGCGTAAGGGCCGTAAAGGGTATGCTCGTCCCAATCTTCCAAACCGTGGGGCCGGCCATTGAGGAAGCAGCGTGAAACCGCCGGTGCGGCGCCAAACAAGTAAATTAGCAGCCAGGCATAGCGGCGGAAATTGCGAATCAGATTGAAATAGCCACAGGTGATGAAATCCTGCTCGCAGTTGGGGTCTGCGTCATTCAGCTTTAGGGCTTGCCACAATGTTTCCGGTAGCGAGAAGTTGTAATGAATCCCGGCAATGGTCTGCATTTTGCGGCCATAGCGGTGACTTAGGCCTAGTCGGTAGCGGGTTTTCATGGTGGCGGAATGGGAGCTGCCGTACAGGCCAATGGGAATATCCTGCTCTTCACCAAGGCGGCAGGGCATGCTCGCATTCCACAGTTGTTCGCTGTCCAGTTTTTGTGCGGCAAAGCGGTGGATGCCCGCCAGCGTGGCCAAGCTGCCCTCAATACTGTTGGAGACCGGGGTAATAAATTCCAGTAGCGCTTCAGAAAAATCGGTAGTGATGCTGGGATGGGTCAGTGCCGAGCCGAAGGCGGCGGGGTGCGGGGTTTGCGCTAGCCGGCCCTCTGGGTCCATACGCAGAGATTCTTTTTCAATGCCGCGCTGAATTTGATTCAGCAGAGGTTTAATCTCTTTACTGCCCAGAAGTGCGAGTCGCTGCTCGAATTGTGTGGCCATGGGGTTCCTCGGCAGCCATCAACAGGGCGCACAGTGTAATGGCGATGCGGGGGGATGGACAAGGTTTCAGGATTCAGTAGGTTAAGCCAAAAGGTTATGCTATGCAGATAGATTTTATAAGTCTGATTAATTGATTTCTCAGCAACGCGATAAACAGTAATAAGGAAACTCGAATGTCTTTGCCCCAGCCCGGAATTTTTGCCGAAGGTAGCAATACCCATGTGTTGCTGGAATACCGTGTTAAGGATGGCGTAAGTGATACCCAGTTACGCACGGCTGTAAGTGCGGCGGTTGCGGCTTTGGCGACGGGTGATAGCAATAAATATAATGTGGTTTGGGGTTTTGCTGCGGCGTGTTGGGCGCGTTTGAGTGGCGCTGTGCCCTTGGGTTTGAAAGCGTTCACCCCGGTTGGCAAGGCGCCCAATATTGCGCCGGCTACCCAGCGCGATATTTTGTTGTGGTTGCACGGCACCGATGCTGGCCATAATTTTGATGGGGCTCAATTGGCTCACCGTTTTCTGTCTGAGGTGGCTGTGGTCGAGCTGGATAAAACCGGGTTTCTCTACCACGATGCTCGCGATCTCACCGGCTTTATTGATGGCACGGAAAATCCCGAGGCAGATGAGCGCCGGCAGGTAGCGCTGATTCCCGAAGGGCAGGTCGGTGCCGGCGGTAGTTTTATGCTGACTCAGCAATGGGTGCACAAGCTGCGGGACTTTGGCGCGCTTAATCAAACCGAGCAAGAGAATGTTATTGGTCGCACCAAACCGGATAGTGTTGAGCTGAGCGGTGAGCGCATGCCGAATAATTCCCATGTTAGCCGCAGTGATGTGAAAATAAATGGCGTGGGGCAAAAGCTCTATCGCCGCAGTGTGCCCTATGGTGGAGTTGTCGAAAGTGGGTTGTATTTTCTGTCATTTTCGGCAGAAATTAGTCGATATGATGCGATCTTGGCGAGTATGTTCGGAATGACCGAGGATGGAATTCACGACCGCCTTACCGATTTTTCTACACCAGTAACGGGTAGTTACTGGTTTTCTCCCTCTTTGCTGGAACTTTCTGAAATCGGGAAAGACTAATATCTCGAAGTCTCCCACCAGGAAGTCTCGACACCTGCTGGCAGGTGTTAAGCACCCCCTATTGGCGCCCTCCTTGGCGCCTTTTTTGTGTCTCTTAGTTTTGATTGGTTAGTTTTTGGGCAGTTGATTTTGTGGGACAAGCCGCTAGGCGCGCCAGTAATCTGGGCTGAACAAAATCAGCAGAGTCACAAACTCAAGTCGGCCCAATAACATTCCCAAGCAAAGAATCCATTTACTGCTGTCAGTGAGACTGGCGAAATTGCCGGCGGGGCCAATGATGTCGCCCAGTCCGGGGCCAACATTCATCAGCGAGGTGCTGGCGGCGGTAAAGGCGGTTACGAGATCCAGTCCGCTGCTTGCTAGCAACAAGGTGATAACGGCAAGGGTCAGAATCATAATGAAAATAAACGAGGCGGTAGATAGCACCACGGCGTCATCGACCACCTGATTATTGTAGCGCCGCTGAATCACCGCGCGGGGGTGTAAGGCGCGGCGGGTGTTTTCGCGCATTAGCATGGCAAGAATCTGAAAGCGGAAAATTTTGACGCCACCGGCGGTGGAGCCGGAGCAGCCGCCGACAAAGGTGGCAAAGAAGAAAATCACTACCGCCAATGGCCCCCACAGACTGTAATCGCCACTGGCGTAGCCGGTGGTGGTAATGACCGAGACCAGATTAAAGGTAGACAGGGTGATGGCATGGGGCAGGTCGACACCTTCGCGCCAAAGATAAATGCTCATGCCTACGCTGAATACCAATACGCAGTACAGAAAACCGCGCACTTGCTGGTCGTGTAGAAAGACCATACGCCGGTGCATAAATGACTGGATATACAGCACAAAAGGCAGCGATCCCAGCATCATAAATACAATGGCGATCCAGTGGCTGGGTAGGTCGGCAAACTGGGCGAAGGAATTGTCTGAGGTGGAAAAACCGCCGGTAGAGATGGTGGTCATGGCGTGATTAATGGCGTGGAAGGCATCCATGCCGTCGAACATATAAGCTAGGCTGCACAGAATGGTGAGCGCTAGATAAAAATAAATAATCAGGCTAACCGTACTGCGGGCGCGGGGCAGGGCTTTGTCAGACCAGTCAGAGGATTCTGTCTGGAACAGGCGCATACCGCCGACTTTTAAAAATGGCAGAATCGCCACCGCCATGCCGATTACTCCCAGTCCGCCGATCCATTGCAGCATGGAGCGCCATACCAGCAAGTCGTGGGGCATGGCATCCAACCCGGTCAATACCGTGGAGCCGGTGGTGGTCAGCCCGGAAACCGATTCAAACACCGCATCGGTAAAGCTGATGTGGGAAATCAAAAATAGGGGAATCGCCCCGGCAAACGAAATCAGAATCCACACACTGCTGGTAATCAGAAACATCTGTCGGGGTGTGAGCATCGAAATTCGGTGGCGAAAACTGATGGCCGCCGCCAAGATCGCCGAGGCTTCGGTGATGATCACGCCGACGGCAAAACTTTTTTCATTGCCCGAGTGGTTTAGCGCCGCCATCACCAGCGGTATACACATAAAAAAGCCAAACACCGCCAGAATTACGCTGGCGATTTTTGCTACCGGAAGCCAAAGTGAGGGGCGATTCAACGCTCTATACCTGCTTGGTGTTAAAGGTGTCGGCGAGATTCAAATCGGCTGAGCCCGCACCGCAGGCGATAATGGTTTTAAAAGCATTATCCAATTTGATATCCGGGCGTGGTGTCACGCATTCGGGAGGCAGGTGATAGACAAAACCCGAGGTGGGGTTGGGGCCGGTGGGCACAAATACCGTATACCAGCCATTGCTGTGCCGACTGGTGATAATGGCGGTGGCATGGGCTGGTGATGACGGCCCATAGAGCTGAACAAGTCCGACTTCGCCACGGCTAAAAGGTGAGTTTTCATTATTGCCGAGAAACTGACGAAAAATATCGCGAATCAGGCGGTAGCCTGGGGCGAAGCGGGTTAAGTGCTTATCGAAATAACCCTCCAGAAAGCTACCGGTTTTGGTGGCGACTAGCGTGCCGACCACAAAGCAGGTCAGCAGAATCAGAATAACCACCAGTACATCAATAATAAGCGGAGGCGCGTGGGTGGCTTTGGTCAATGGGCCGGTGAGGGGGGCGATCAAGCCTTGAACCACATTGACCGCCCAGCGCAGTGCCAGTAGCAGCACGGTAATTGGTGCGATTACCAATACGCCACCGATAAAGGATTGGCCAAAGAAATGTTTGAAGCGATTCATCATGAGTGGGCTCAAAAGACGGTCATTGCGCTAATGATAGCGAGTTTAGGTTTCAGCTCGCAGTGTTTGTATTGCCAAATCGCGTAAAAATTAGCGCATTAACGTTAACAAATCGTCGAGCAGGTATTCCAACTTGCGCAGACTGCCACATTCGGCAACGTAGTGGCTGGCACTTTGATAGCGACGAATTTCGGAATCGCCGGTATTCCAATTGCTTTGCGGTTCCGGATTAAACCAGAGTAGCAGGCGCGCCCGCTGATACAGCTCGCGCAGGGCATCGATACCGGTATCGCCACCATTACCGCGCCCATCGCCGAGAATAATGATGCAGCTACGCCGATTCACTTTGTCGATAATTTGGTCGCGAAAGCTGTTTAGGGCAAGGCCGTAATCGCTGCTGCCCATACCGTGTTTATGGCGAATCAAAGCCAGTGCTTGTTCGGCGGGAAAGCTTTTAAATTCCTCACTGACTTCGTGGCTGCGGCCGCAGAAGACAAAGCTGCGCGTATTGGGTAGCACCTCGGCCAATGCTTGCACAAACAACATCAGCACTTCTGACCAGGCGCTGACTGAACCGCTGAGATCACAGAGCACGTAAATTTCGCTTTTTTCCCGCTTTTTCTGCCGCCAATAGCGATTAAAGGGCACCCCGCCGTAGGCGATATTGCGGCGCAGGGTTTTGCCCAAATCGGGTTTGCCGCGCTTGGCGCGGTGGAGGCGTTGCTTGTGCCGGGAGGCGAGTTTTTTGGCCAGCTTGCGAATCAGCGGCGGCAGTTTTTTGCGGTAGTACTGATCCATAGCCGACAGTGAGCTGTCGCGCATCAGTGCTTCTTGGGTGGCTCGGGCCTCGGCATTATTGGTCAGCAGTAATTGACGGTCGATCATTTCCCGCACCATTTCCAACTGAATATCCCGCTGCTGTTGCAGCCAGCGCGAGCGCTCTTGCTGTTGGGCATCGCCATTGCCCAGCGCTTGGATTTCCGATTGGCGCTGGGGATCGTTTAGGGCTTCTAAAATACGGCGACGAAAAATACCGCGCTGGGTGGGAAAGCGCAGTTGCTCAAGTTGAGCCTGTGCGGCAGCGCGAATCACATCGGCGCGCAGTTGATCGAAATTTTGTGCTTCTGATTTTGGCGAGCGAGATTGTTCTTGATCTTGACCGCTCTGGTTTTGACCACTTTGCCCCTGATTGCCTTGGCCGGAACCGCCGCCACCCCCCATGCTGCCTTGACCGGACATGGCGTCGTTGGCTTCGCTTTCGCTGCTTTCGTTTTCGGCTGTCTCTTCACTCTCGTTGGCGACGTCGGGTTTGAGGTCGAATTCAAAAAACTGTTTAAAGCAGGAGTGGTATTGCTGGCGCTGCTCATCGGTTTTTGCCAGACAAGCGGCGAGGCCGTGGTAAAGCAGGGTTTTGTCACGATAACCGAGCTGGGCCGCAACGCTCATGGCATCGAGGGTTTCGGCGGTAGAAATAGTAACGCCAGCGTGGCGTAAATGCCGAATAAATTGCAGGAGCGTTTCTTGCACAGCGTAAAAGCCCGTTACTAATCAGTGCGAGTTACGCAGCAGACTGCTGAGTTCCGGGCGCACAAGATCAATATCTTCTTCGTATTTAAGCAAGACATTGAGGCTGTCTTCCACCAGTTGCCGGTCGAGCTTGTCGGCGTGGAGTAGCAATAAGCTGCGCGCCCAGTCGATGGTTTCGCTGATGGCGGGTTGTTTCTTGAGATCAAATTGACGAACGCTGTGAACAAACTCCACCAGTTGTCGGCGCAGTTGTTCGGAAATTTCCGGCACCCGGCTGTCGACAATGCGACCTTCTAAATCTGCTTCGGGGAACGGAATATAAAGATGCAGACAGCGGCGCTTAAGGGCGTCGCTGAGATCACGGGTATTGTTGCTGGTGAGAATCACCAGCGGTTTGTGGGTGGCGGCAATGCGGCCAATTTCGGGCACTGAGACTTTAAAGTCGGCCAGAATTTCCAGCAGCAGTGATTCAAATTCGTAGTCGGCTTTGTCGATCTCGTCGATCAACAGTACGGCGCCAGTATCACTTTTCAGCGCTTGCAGCAGTGGGCGCGGCTCTAAAAAATGCTCGGAATAAAAAATATCATCGAGTTGATGCAGCTTTTCCACCGCGCCGCTCAGGCCCTCGGTGCCGGCCAAGACATCCTGCAGTTTTTCTTTTAATACCTGCACGTACAGCAGTTGCTTGCTGTATTTCCAATCGTAAAGCGCCTTGCTTTCATCCAGGCCTTCATAACATTGCAGTCTTACCAAGGGCTGGTTGAGAACCGCCGCAGTGGCATTGGCCAACTCGGTTTTGCCCACCCCCGGCGGTCCTTCAATCAGAATGGGGCGCTCCAGCATTTTGGCTAAATAAAGTGTGGTGGCGATATTGTCGCTGGCGATATAACCCTGCTCGGCGAGTTGGCTAATCAGGGTGTCGATCTGTTGGCGGGCATTAGTCATGGTGTGCAATCAGGTTTTTAAGTCGGTCTAAAGTATCGGGGTGATCAAGTTGAGGATATTGATTGATCAGCGTGGCCCAGTCTGCCATTTGGTGGTCGGCAAAATCAAAGCCGGGGCAAACGGCCTCGGAAATCAGGCCGTAGTCTGCTCGGTGGGTATCCAAAAGTTGCGAGGCTTTCCATACGCCGCCGGGCACCAGCATTTGCAGTTGTTGGCCCTTGTTTAATTCTGGGCCTAAAACGCAGGTTTCAATCTTGCCTTCGGCGTTAATTAGGGTGTAATGCAGCGCTGCGCCGCCCTGCCAGAAATGCAAAATATCTGAGCGGTTGCAGTGCAGATGACCGGTGGGGCTGTCGCTACTCAATAAATAAAAAATAGAGGATACGCAGGGGCGATCGGCGGTTTCGGCTTTGTGATCAGAGGTATAGGTACGACGAAAAAATCCGCCTTCCGGATGCGCCTCTAACTGAAGCGCGGCAATTATGGCGCGTGCGTCCAAGGCTTAACCGCCGGTAGTATTCATAAAGCGTACGATCTGCGGCTCATCACTCAAATCAAAATGATGTCGCTCCGGTTTGATATGCATGGCGTCGATAATGGCTTGTTGTAGCCGCTCGCTGTCGCCGGGGTGTTGATCAAGTACCGCTTTTAAATCGACCGAATGCTCATTGCCCAAACACAGAAGCAAACGCCCTTCCACGGTGAGTCGTACCCGGTTGCACAGATGGCAAAAATTATGGCTGTGGGGCGAGATAAAACCGATGCGGCTATTGCTGTCGGCCATGCGGTAGTAGCGCGAAGGGCCGCCGCTGGTTTCGGTGGTTGGGGTCAGGGGGTAGTGTTGTTCGATAACCCCGCGAATATCGTCGCTGCTGCAAAAGCTCAGTGCGCGGTCGTGTTCGGTGATTTGGCCGAGGGGCATTTCTTCGATAAAGCTGATGTCGACGCCACGATTGCGGGCAAAGTCGACCAAGTCAAGAATTTCATCGTCATTGCGGTTTTTCATAATCACCGCATTCAGCTTGATGCGGCTAAAACCGGCTTCGATAGCGGCATCGATACCGCGCAAAACCTTATGTAGATCGCCGGTGCGGGTCAGGTCTTTAAAGCGCTGTTGGTGCAGGCTGTCGATACTGATATTGATGCCAGACAGACCGGCGGCTTTTAGTGGCGCCGCGTATTTATCAAGCTGGGCGCCATTGGTGGTTAGGTGTAGCTGCTCAAGACCGGGCAATTGTCCCAGTCGCTCGACCAAGCTCATCACATTATTTCTAACCAAGGGCTCGCCGCCGGTCAGGCGGATTTTTTTTACGCCGAGGCCGACAAACGCGGCGGCAACGTCATAGAGCTGTTCCAGCGTTAAAATCTGCTTGCGTGGCAAAAACTGCATATCTTCCGCCATGCAATACACACAGCGAAAATCGCAGCGGTCAGTCACCGACAGGCGCAGGTAATTAACCTGTCGGCCAAAGCGGTCTGCCAATATTTGCTGAGCGGTTTTCATGGGGGAATCTTATCATAAGCCGTTATACTGACAGCGAATAAGAATCTGGCGTACAGCCAGTCCAATTCCAAACGGGGGAAGTATGAAAATCACAATGTCTCGCGCACTTATTGCTTTAGCCTGCTTAGGTGTAAGCGCTCACTCTCTTGCTGATCCAAAGAAATACAGCTCGAGCTCGACGGAGTCGGCGCAATCCAGCCAAGAGCAGGACTGGGGTGTGTATTCAAAATTGAATGTGCGGGTTTATTCCGCCAAGGAAATTGGCCAGATCAAAGCCATTGAAGCGGCGGTAAGTAAAGCGGAAGTGCCACCGACTTCTGGTGAGGCGGCGCTGATTCGCATGGGTATGGGCGTGTCTCAGGAAAACGCCTATAAGGAAAATGGTTGTTGCTTTGATGCCGCAGGACGCTCGCTAAAAGATAAAAATGTGGCTGAGCGTTTAGCGGTGGAAGAGGCCATGCGCCGCAGCGGTATCGAGCCCGGTTCTGAGCGTGAAGAGCAATTGCGCGCCGCTGCTCAAGGTCGTGCCCAGACTGCTGATGGCGAGGAAGTGAATCAGCAAACCATGGAAGATATGGCCAAGGAAGTTGCTAAACAGCAGGCGGCGGTTTACACCGGTGCTCAGGAAGGCTCCACCGAAGAAGCCATGGTCAATACCGGCGTTGACGTGTTCTGGAACAAAATGAAAGGCTGGTTCGACTAATACCTCAAGCTCAAGCCGCCGACCGAGGTTGGCGGTTTTTTACAACTGTGCTGCCTGTTTTTGTCATTGTCTGAATCGTGGGTGGAGGTAAAGTAAATCCCCACACATAACACAAGGTTTTATCCCCTCGGTTAAAACCGGATAAGAGGTTCAGCAATGACAAGCGCCGCCACAGCCATCAAACGTTACCCCATGCCCATGCCTTACGGCTGGTTTGTAGTGTCCTATTCCGACGAGTTGGCGGTGGGAGAATCCCGCGCGGTGCATTACTTTGGTCAGGAATTGGTGTTGTATCGCGGCGAGAAGGGCAAGCCGGTGTTGATGGAGGCCTATTGCCCTCACCTCGGTGCGCACCTCGGCCACGGTATTCATGAAAAATCCGGCAAGGGTGGTGGTCGAATTGAAGGCGACAATATTGTTTGCCCCTTCCACTCGTGGAAATTTAATTCCGACGGCGAATGCGTGGAAGTGCCCTACGCCAAGAATATGCCGCCCAAGGTACAGGGCAAGAAGTGTTTGAAATCCTTCCCCATCCGCGAAGTGAATCAATGCATTTGGGCTTGGTATCACCCCGAAGGTGAGTCACCCAAATGGGAAGTGATCGAACACGAAGAAGCGATGAGTGATGACTGGTCGCCGATGGATCGCTACGAGTGGACGCTGAATACTCACTCGCAGGAAATGGCCGAAAATGCCGCTGACCCGGCTCACTTTAAATATGTGCATGGCACCGCTTCTTTCCCTGAATGGGAAACCACTTACGACGGCCCCTTTGTGCGCGGCCTGCAAAAAGCCAATATGCCGACCCCGCGCGGTGAAGTAAAAGGCGCAATTCATACCGGCAGCGCTGGCCCCGGTCAGGGCTTTACAAAGTTTGAAGGCATTGCCGATACGTTTTTGATGGGCCTGACAACGCCTATTGATGCGGAAACGGTACACGTTCGTTTTGCTTTTATTCAGCCCAAGGTAAATGGCGAGGTGAAAAAAGGCGGTGTGAACGCGGCGATCATTGCCAATATCGTCGGTCAGCTGGAAGAAGATCGCCCGATTTGGGAAAACAAAATTTACCGCCCCTTGCCGATTTTGTGTGACGGCGATGGCCCAATCGCCAAATTCCGCAAATGGTATGGTCAGTTTTACGCCGGTGGATTTGATCCAAAAGCCTTGTAAAACAAGGCGCTATAAAATCAGCTCAATAAGCTGATGCCGCGCTCCGCTAAATTTTGGCGGAGCGAATCACTGGCCTGCTCACCGAGAATGACCGCCGTTTGTTGGCCGGGCTCGTTTTGGTGAGGCAGGTTTTTATCTGTCAGTAAATGCGCCACTCGGCGGGCAATCGCCTTGCCGGAATCGATCCACTGTTTGCCGGGCAGCCGTTCGCTTAGCTGGGATTGAATCAGCGGAAAGTGGGTGCAGGCTAGAATTACCGTATCCATCTCGTTTGCACGGGGGTGCTTGCACAGCGCATCAATTGACGCTTGCCACTGCTCGGCGTTCTCATTTCCCGTCCAGAAAAAATCTTCTATTGCCGGTGCTAATTCGGCAGCGCCCACAGAAATGACACAGCAATCCGCGGCGAATTCCCGAATCAACTCGGCGGTGTAAGGGCGGGCCACGGTGCCGGGGGTGGCGAGTAGTCCAATTACTTTTGTTTGGCTGAGTAGCGCGGCGGGTTTTATCGCCGGCACTACGCCAACCACGGGAATACTGAGCTGTTCGCGCAGGGCGGGCAATACGGCGGTGCTGGCGGAATTGCAGGCCACCACCAGCATATCTACCGAGTGCTCGGCGAGCAGTTGTTCAATGCGCAAACAGATATGTTCGACCAGAGCTTGTTGCTGCCATTGGCCGTAGGGAAAACCACCGCGATCCATGGCGTAGAGCAAATCGACATGGGGCAGCAGGGCGTGAATTTCGGCGCCGATACTCAGTGAGCCGACGCCGGAATCAAAGACGAGAATGCGGGGCGTGGTGCTCACAGTTGTTGGAGAACAGTCTCCGCCGAACTCAGCTCAATGCCGCCGGACGCATCAACACCGAGGTGGGTAACCACGCCGTTATCGACGATCATGGCATAGCGCTGACTGCGGGTGCCCATGCCCCAGCCGGAGGCATCCATGCTGAGTCCCAGTGCTTTGGCGAAATCGCCATTGCCATCACCCAGCATCAGAATTTCTTCGGCGTTTTGGGATTTTCCCCAGGCACCCATGACAAAGGCATCGTTTACGGAAATGCAGGCGATGGTGTCTACACCCTTGGCTTTAATGGTGTCGGCATTAACGACAAAGCCGGGCAGGTGGGTCATGGAGCAGCCGGGAGTAAAGGCGCCGGGTACGGCAAACAGCACAACTTTTTTACCGTTAAAAATTTCATCGGTGGTAATTGGTTGTGGGCCTTTTTCGCCCATGGTTTGCAGCGTCGCGCTTGGGATTTTATCGCCTGCTTGAATGCTCATTAGCCTGTCCTTTTATTTGTTGTGATGGTCAATTGGCAGAAAGTAAGTAGAAGTCGCAAGTGTAACAGAGCTTTTCATTCTTGAAATCTGCTCGCGCGACCCTATCTAGATAATGTAAGCGCAATAAAGCGCGAAAGATTTGCAGTAAACCATCATTCGTAAGTTGGAGGTGTTATATGAACGGTATTTTCCCTTTCAGTGTGCTGGATGAGTTACAACGCGACATGAATCATCGTCAGGCATGGCTGAGTAAAGCGGGCCAGCCAGAGTGGCGCCCCGCCGTAGATGTTGTGGAAAGTGAATCGGCCTGGCTGCTCAGTATGGACGTGCCGGGTGTGGCCAAAGAGGCAATCGAAATTACGGTGGAAGAACGTATTCTCACTGTAAAAACCGAGCGCAGCATTGATTATGGTGAGCAGCGTCAAGCTGTTAGAGAGCGCCGTGCCGGTCAGGTGAGCCGACAGTTCCGTTTACCGGAAACCGTGGATGCACAAAATATAGAAGCGCGCGTTGAAAACGGTGTGTTGAGTTTGGCTTTACCCAAGCAGCTAAAAAGCTGAGCCGCATCGTATTACGGTGCAGTAAATCCGCTGAAACAATCTCCGCGGGGCGCTGTGTTCGCTTGGACGCAGTGCCTTTATGCCCTTAGTGTTCGGCGCTTGTCAGTAGTAGCTGCTGTAGAGGCTCGGTGGTTCTGGCGGTGTGTGAATATCCTTCAAACGATCCTGGAGGGTATAGCGGGCATAGAGGGAGATATGGTTCGGTTCGTAAAAGTCTGCCCGTTGTATATCCGCGCTGAGTCCCAGATACCAGTGATCAGAAATCCGTTTTTCAAGCGCCATTTCCACGCTGTAACCAAAACCGCTGCCGCTGCGATTACTACCCCCGAGCAGGTAGGGTGCGTCTAGGGAGGAAGTCGAGTGAGAAACAGAAAGCTGCAATAAATATGATAAATCCTTGCCTCTGCGGCCATAGAAGCGAACCGGGAGGGAGATGGAATCGTAACGCTGGGGGCTGTAATAGCCACCGTGGTTCAGAGTGAATTCCTCGAGGTTTTTATCATAGGCCAGGTGGGTGCCGTTCAAGCCGATCCGCAACTGGCGATCTTCTTCGTTTAGGACCCGCCAATAAAGACCGCCCATCAGTCCCAGGCGGGTATTGTCTTCAACATCGTCGCCGGTGAGCTGGTGATATTGAAAGCTCGTCCATATACCAAGCCGTTTACCCTGGTCGAAACTGGTACCCAATTTCACGCCGGTTCTCAGTACACCGCCCCAGTTTTTGCCGGCTCTGGTAAGCGCTGTATCAGGAACGTCCATGCCGGCGTAGGAAAGCACAGAGCCCGTTTCGGGGCGTTGGGATACAGTGAAGCTCCAGCCGAGGGATTTGAACTTGCTGTCAAATTCGAGGCCACCCACCCAGCTTGAAGAGTCAAAACCCAGTGGCGTACTGCCGATGTCGGCCCGCCAGTGTTCAGCAATCCAGCCAATCCCTAAGGCAATCCCGGTGTCTGATTTTGAAAAGGGAATGTCGAGTCTGCCAGTACCGCTAGGGTCGGGATCAATGTAATCGCGCTTGCCGGAAGTGACTGACACATAATCAACTCGGGCTAACAGGTGACCACTCTGTTCAGGAAACGGTAGTAGCATTTCCACGGGAATCTGGCTGTAGTTATCGCGCCCCTGCTTGGTGTTGTAATCCAGGCCAAACAGAATATGGCCATCGTTTTTCTCCTGGGCGCGATCAATTCCCGCTTTTAAACTGCGGCTTAACCAGTCGTCGCTGGCGGTGTCGTACAGTTGGCGGTAGTCATCGTCTGTTGAATCAGCGTGTAACTTCAGTCCTGAAAAACCGAGGCTTTCCATGCTTTGCCAATCTTGATTTTGTTCCGCAACCAGCATGCCATCCCGAAGCAGAATGGCGTCAATATTGGGTCGTTGCGATAATTCAGCGAGCAATTTGGCGCTTTTATCTTTGAGCTTGAGCTGTTGAAAAGTACTGGCTAACTCGACTAAGTCTTCCGGGGGTAAAGATTGCTGTTGAGCCATGAGCAGGTCGGATTGCTGCTGGAAAAAAGCCTGCTTCTCTTTTAGTTTTGACGCGTTACGAAGGGCAGCAATTTTTGCTTTGGTTTGGTATTTGCCCGGCAAGTTTGACGCTTGGGAAAAGTTTGACAGTGCCAGCAAATGATCGCCTTCGCGCTCTTGATATTCCCCCTGCATGAATTTAAACCGGGCTTGAAGCTGCATAAGTTGCTGTGCATCTTCATAGGAATAGTTAAGCATGCTGATGCTGGCAAACCAGCGTTCAAACTTTGCAAAGCTCGCTGTTTTTAACAGAATTTCGCCATAGCTTAACTTGGTATCCAGAAGCCAATCGCGGCGAATAAAGATAGTGTCGAGTACGGCTCTTGCCTGCTGGTTTTCGCCTTTGCTTAACCACAATTCCGCAATACGGATTTGTGCTTCAGGAATATCTCGGAATTGTTCAGCAAGTCTTTGCAGTTCTTGTTCGGATGGAGAGTCGCTATTGTTCTTTTGAATTTTTTGTAGTGCGAGATCGACGCGGATGCGTTGTAAATTGCGGGATATTGCCGGGCTGCGCTCGGCATCGGGTATGGATTCCAGTTGGGCGACGGCATCTGCAATTTTACCTTGCTGGGAAAGGTAAAGTCCGTAAGCAAATTTCATGTCGGGCTGTGGCATTTCTGCCGCCCACGTCTGCATCAGTTGATCAGCTTGCTCAGTTTTGCCTAGCTGGATAAAGGCCTCGGCGATTTGTTTTTTATCCCAAGGTGAAAGGGGAGAAAGCTGTAATAATGTCGAAAGCGACGTTAAGGCGGCGTTGGTATTGTTGCCGGCAAGCTGCTGCTCCAAATCAGAAAATTGCTGATCTTTCTGTAAAGATTGCTCTAGTTCTGAAAGCTGTTTTTGTTGGGAGGGCGCAAGCTGTGCGATGAATCGCTGGGCAGATTCCAGACCCCGGTGTTGGTATTCATATTCAACGCGTGAGTTCAGTAAATCTTTTGCTGTGGGGTTGCGCCGCAACGCCTGGTTATAAAAATGCAGCGCTTGTTCGTCCTGGTACTGCGATGCAGCTAACTCAGCGAGCCGTAAATATCCGGTGTAATTGTCGGGTTGGATTCGATTGGCTTTGTGGAATGCTGATCGTGCTGATTCGGTTCGGCCGGCACTGAAAAAGCGCTGCCCTTCTTTTATTGATGCCCAGTACGATGCGGTTTTTACCAAACTTTGCCATTTACCTTGCCGGTCCGGGTCACGATTATAAAAAAGCGCTTGCTCGAAATAATATTGAGCCAGCTTCTGGTTGCCCCGGTTAAGTTCAATATGACCTAAGCCGCCGAGAATTTCCGGATCGTTGCCTCGTCCTTGGTGGGCAAAATCAAGCAGTGATTCGGCTTTGCGATAATTTTCAGCATCAAGTGCAGCGAGGCCATTTTTCATTGCGCGATAATACGGGTTCCGAAGGCGCAACTGCTCTTCAGCAAATTCCACTTCAGCACGTTTGAGGCTTTGCTGTATTTGACGGTCGTTGGGGTAGCGCTGAGCCAATTCCTGATAAGCAGACAAGGTTTGCGTATTGAGGGGGCGGCTTTCCAATATATTCAGCCATGCGCTTGCGGCACGTCGCCCGGTGCTTTCACCGTAAGCCAGTCGACGAAAGGTGCTTTCTGCCTCGCGCAGGTATTTTGCGTTGCGGGCGAGGTGATTTGCTTTGGCTAACTCTAGTTGAGCGATATTGGGGTATAGCTGATTCAGCGCTTCCAGGCGTGAGCGAACGCTGCGCCAGTAACGGGGAATGCGTCCTTTTAACTCCAGGTATTCCAGTTCCAACGACAAAACGGGAATGCTGGTGGGGAATACCTCGTCGAACTTGTTCACTGCTTCGTCCAGTCTTCCGGCGGCAGTTAGTAAGCGGATGTTTTGCAGTTGGTTTTGTTTGTCTCGATACAAGCTAATGAGCCGGGCAAGTTGCTGCTCAAGTTCAGTGTTAGAACTACTGAGTCGCATCTGATTCAGTAGTGTTTCGGCCTTGGGAACCTCGTCTTCCAGCAACGCCAGGTAAGCCTGATAAAACAGGGTATAGGGGGCGTTAGGTGCGATGGCAGATTGCTGACGAAGGTGTGAGCGGAGTAGATCATGACGATTCAACAGGTCGGCAATTTTAATTTGTTTCAGCAGTGGAGAATCTTGCTGATTTTGTGTCTCGTGGGCATCAATCAGGCCAGGCTCGGCTTGAACTTGAAGTGGCTTACCCATTTTATCTTGGTCACTAGACGCTGGCTGCTGATCTTTGTTATTCGAAATATGTTGTATTGCTACACTGGCGGCGGCAATGGATAAGCCAAGTAGCGCAATTCGCCCAAGGCGCACCCCGGCTACTTGCATGCTTTACTCCAATCAGTCTGTAATTCTCCGGTTTGAGAAAACTGGTAGCGTTCAGGCCAAGCCAGAGCGAATAAGCTCAGAACACGATTGTAGTAGTCCGTATGAACAGGGCTGTTGGCAAGCCCTTCTATCACACGTGCTTTCTGGTGTTTTGCTAATTCGCTTTTGTTGCTGGCCGTGAGCATGGGTAATAGTGCGGCTGAAAAACCATAGGGGCCGATACCGCTTGCTTGGCCGGAAATCACCTGGGTTTTTTCCGGCGGGGCAGTGTGTTTTTTAGTCAGCGCCAACATCGGCTGCATTTTTGCGAGCAGTGTTGAGCGCTCTGGATGTTCCGAGTGCAGCATCCCCGCCCAGAGATAAGTTCGGATGGCGTCATAACTGCCCACGGTGCCGGAGAGTTTGATTTTTCCCTCAGCCAGTTCAGCCCAGTCGGGCATCAATCCCATCGGCATAAGCTGTGGAAGCAGTTTGGCGCTATTGTCTCTTATTTCTGGCCAGGCCGAGTGAGGCAGTAAGTTGGCAAGCCGATCCAGCACTTGAAGGGGTAAATAACTTGGGTTGATGCGATAAACCTGTTGCTTGCTGACAAAGCCGTGAGAGGACGGCAAAAGTTGTTTACCAAAGCCGGGTATTTCTGTGCTTTCTTCCTTGCTGACTCGATTGGCCAGAAGATAGCCAAGGGTTTTATATCTGGCGTTATCCCATAATTTCCCCGCTTCAAGCAGGGTGTAGGCCATCCATACATCGGCATCCGAGGCGGGATTGGTATCCAGCACTTGCCAGTTTTGTTCTGATTTTCCCCACAGCCAGGCGGGGAGGGTGGCGGTCATATCGCCATCAAACAAATGCTGTTCTGTCCATTTGAGCAGCGTTTTAAAGCGAGCTTGGTCATTGGCTACCAGCGCGAAAAACAAGGCGTAAGCCTGTCCTTCCGAAGTGGTAATTTGCCGTGAATCTGAGCCATCTATAACCCGGCCCTGCGCTATGTAATCTTCAGCAAATTGTTGCCACTGCGGCCAGTCGCAATCCGCCGCCTGAATTGTGGTGATGGTCAGCATTAGGCCGATAAAAGCGATAAGGCGGCTCATTAATCCTCGTCGTCCAGATTCAGGCGGCGTGCCGACATGCTGGATAGTAGTCGCCACAGGGTAATGGCAAGAATAATTATTAACAGTAGCGAAAGTGCGACAAGAAGAAGTGGGTGGTTGGAGAAGTGATACCAGATCAATTTGAACACGGGTAGTTTGCCAACAAAGTAGGTGTCTCCTACCTGAAAACTTTGTATATCAGTGTTACGGATGCTGGCGACCGAGCCAAAAAATTTACCGTGGCTGCTTGGGTCCAATAAAGCCTTGCTGATTAGAGAAAAATTTTCTATCGCATTGGTTTGCAGAATAACGGTACTGCGCTTTCTGTTTAGGGGTGATTGCGAACCGCTGAGGGTTGCAATATCGCCATCGGCATAGAGACTGATATCGACAACCGGTGTTCTTTTGTCAGAGCTGGACCAGTGCCCAAACAGTTCACGCTTTTCATACCTGGGCCGCTTTAATTCCCGCAAAGAGTTGTCCAGCAGCAAGGCGGCATCGCGATTGCCGTACAAGGTATTAGGCAGATCGGTGGCGAGCTGGATAGCTAAGATATCTTTGTTCTGTAGCTGCTTCTCGTTCCACTGGTCTGTCACCGTGAGCCCAACTCCGGGGTAACCGGTACTGGCCCCCATATGCCCGGCAATATTTAGCAGGGTTTCTACCTCGGAACGGCTTGCCTCTGGGCGAATTACTATCGCCGTTTCGGAAAGGTCGGCCATACGGCTAAACGGATAAGCAGCTGAGACAAAGGCATGCAAATTAGGCATTTCCATGTAGTGAGGGAACCCCCGGAAATCCAGGCTGCTGTCGCCACTGATCGAGGCTTTAGTCTGGCCTGCGGGGAGCGTCATACAGTTGCCTTCGGAGTTAGATGTAAATGCAAATTCAAAGGCCAGTTGATTTTGGGTTCCGACTCGGAAAGCGGGGATTCGGATATCGCCTTCTTGTTTGAAAAGACGGTTATCCAGCATGGGAATGCGAAAGAGCTTGTCTTCCTTTTCTTGGCCGCTAGAGGTCAGTTTGAAGCTTTGCACAAACTGATCGTTTAGATAGAAATTAAGTTTGGAGTCACCCAGGTTGCTTGCTGTAGGCGAGTAGCGGAAATTGAGATCAAGAGGAATGCCCCGGCTTTGCCAGGTGAATAGGTCAGGTGGTAGGCGCAGCGAAACTTTAATGGGTGCAGGTAGGCGTCCGATGGTTTCCAATTCACTGGGAGAACTAATCAGTTCAGCCAGTTTTACCGGGCGATCTGTTCGAATCCAGTTGGGGGCGTCATAGGGTTTTCGGGGTGCCAGTTCGGTAATCTGTTTGATGGTTGCGATTGAGCCGCTTAAGAGTGGATTACCCAGTGCGAGCGCCGATACAGCGGTAAGCAAGTCTTCGCTGTCTCGCCCCTGAATCAGTAGTAGTTTGATATAGGGATTCTCTGGGTGGCTGATTAATTGCAAGGTCGGTTGATCGACTTTGGGCAGGTCAGCAAGGAATTTCGGGCGATTGTCATTGCTGGCAAAGACTAGCGCATGTTGTTGGGGCAGCGTGTCGATTAACACAGGAAATTGGCTGCCGCGCCACGTGGCAAGCGATCCGAAGTAAGAGCTGGCCACCGCCGCGGCCTGTATTGCTTTGATGTCGTACTGCTCGCCAAAGACGACAGGCAAGGTTACAGCAGAAAAATCATTTTTATCAAAAAACGGTGCGGGTAACAGAGCTAATTCATTGCTCAGTTTCAGTTTGCGGCTATTGAGGTGCAGTGTGCTGGCTTGGCTGATTTCGGTCCAGATGCTTGGATCGTCCGGGTTCCAGCATTCTTTGTTCAGGTGACCAATAAACTCGATCCGAATTTGGTTGTAGCTGCTGAAATAGCGCGGATCCAACTTGATTGAGTAATTTTGTGACTGCCCGATTTCGCTTTTGCGATAGGGAATGGCTTGCATGAATTCGTCATTGAGGTAGACCTTTAAATGAGAGAGGGTCTCTAGCAAGGCGGGCGAAGTCGAAATTTTTAAGTCCAGCTCCGCAGATTCGATAATCTCATCCAGCCGTGAACCAAAGCCCAGAACTACCTGGCTGCCACTGCCTTTGAGATTTTGCGAGCGGCTATGCCCAAGTTTGTTGAGGTCTAGGGTGTAATTCTGGCGGGGAGCGGTGTCGGTTTTTGAGTGCTCGGTTGTCATTTTTGACGATACTGCGGCATGGCCAAGCATGGGATTAAGTACGAGCTGCGAGAGAAAAATCAGGCCCAGACAAGTACGGCTGACGCTTGTGATTTTGAACAATACTCCTCGCCTTGATGCCATTCCGGTGGAAGCGTGTTCTGTAGACCTTGGCTCAACGGGTCTTGGATGAATAAATTTGGGCTTAGTAAACATGTTGTCCTCAGTTCGAGAAATGGCGAGCTGATTGAATGCGGGTCGGCAGATAACTGTAAATTTTATCGCGGACGGCTTGGTAAAAATAATAAATCTGTGGAAGCGGCTTTGGCCCTATCTCCAGGAACTGCTGGTAGCCACGCAGACTTGCGGCAGCAATTTGCTTAAAACTAAAGCCGGGGCGGTCATAGTGAAAGCCCCCGCGGGATTTAATCCAGTTGTCAGAGCGAGCAAATGTGCACTGCACATAGCGCGTCATTTCCTGGTGATCAAGATACTGTAATTGCAGCCCGGCTACGGTGTTATTAGAAAACATAACTTTGGCCGAGAAGGCAAAATACTCGCCAGCTCGCTCCATAATGACATCCAATATTTGCCCTTCTTCAAGGGCGCTTGTGGCTTCGTGTTCTATGCGCATGCCATTAAATGAAAAATCGCGCAACCGGGCGCTTAGGCGATGTCCACTTGGCAGAGCGAGGGAAACAGGGATATCAGCCACGACTCGGGGTGTACTCCGAATTTGTTTTAACTCCCTTGCTACGGCAGCGGCGGCCCCTAACAGCAGAAGGTTGTAGAGAGTCCAGGCCATGTTTACCAGTACCGCCGCGATTTCGGTTTCGGGGCCAAAAGCAAGACGAAAGCCACCCCAGATACAGCCGAGTACATTGAGTGCGATCAAGAGCAGATAAGGCTTGGAAATCACCCAGTCAAAATACTCTTCGTCGATTCTCCCACCTTTGGCAGTGACATTAAACGTGCCTTTGTGGGGAGCGAACAAGGCGACGATGGTTGGCCGGGCTACATACCAGGCTAATACGGTTTCATAGACCTCGCCCCAGAACGAGTAGCGGTATTTTCCATGTACTTTCGAATTCACAAGGGACGAGTGAAACATGTGAGGGATGACATACAGCAGCAACAAACCTGCGGGGGCATAGATGACGTAGGTATGCAATAAAAGGAAAACTAACGGTGCCGTCAGAAAGATCAGCCGCGGTATGCCCGAAAGGAAATGCATCATTGCGTTGAAATAGCATAGGCGTTGATGCCACTTTAGGCCGGGGCCGCGCAGGGGGTTATCCAACCGCAAAATCTGGGTCATGCCTCTGGCCCAGCGAATGCGCTGGCCGATATGGGCAGAGAGGGTTTCGGTCGCAAGCCCGGCTGAAATTGGCACTCGAAGATAAGCAGAGTTATAGCCTTTGCGGTGCAGCCGCAGTGAGGTATGGGCATCTTCGGTCACTGTTTCAACGGCAATACCGCCAATTTCTTCCAGTGGTATTCTGCGAATAATCGCGCAGGAACCGCAAAAAAAACTGCCATTCCAAAGGTCATTGCCATCTTGGGTTAGGCCATAAAACAAGGTGCCTTCACTGGGAACTTGATGGAAGTGACTGAGGTTGCGTTCAAAGGGATCGGGAGAATAAAAGTGGTGGGGGGTTTGAATTAGTGCCAGTTTTGGGTCTTTGAGAAACCAGCCCATAGATAACTGGAAGAAACCCCGGGTGGGGATATGATCACAGTCGAAGATGGCAACGTATTCCCCGGTAGTTTGCTTGAGTGCGTAATTGATATTGCCGGCCTTGGCGTGCTCATTGGTAGGGCGGCGGATATAGTTTATGCCGACGTCTTTGGCAAAGTCTTTGAAAGTGTCGCGCTTGCCATCGTCAAGCAGGTGAATTTCAAACTTGTCTCTGGGCCAGTCCAAGCCTAAGCAAGCATAGATCGTGGCTTTCACTACATCGAGAGGTTCATTGTAGGTCGGTATAAAAATATCCAGCTTTGGCCAGTCCTGTTCGTTTCCTGGGAGTGGGACAGGATTGCGGCGCAGTGGCCAGATATTTTGAAAATATCCTAGAAGTAGCACGATCCATGCGTAAATCTCTGCCGCTACAATTAATAGCCCGAAAAAGAGGCCAAGGGCGTCATCCCAGTTGAGGCTGTTGTTTAAACGCCACCAGAGGTAACGGCTGGAAACGATAACCGATAGCACCATGAGTAGCATGGTTGAAAAACGCCCTGAAACCTGCCGCAGTAGAGCGGCAACCAGTAGCAGTACGCAGACATAGATGGTTTGTGCCTGATAATCCATGGGGACGCTAATGCAGAGCAACATAGCACAGCCAACAATAATGCCGAGCATCTGCTGTTGGGTGCGGGATAGGGCTTTGTCGCTTGCTGGATTATAACTTTGGTGAAGGCTGAGTTTCTTTTCAGCCCGCATAATTCCCCACCTAATTAGCGCCGTGCTCTTAAACAGCCAATGGACAGATCGGAGGTCTCCGGGGGTATACGCCTTGGGTAAAGGCGGTTTAAACGCAGGCTGAGTATCAGAGGGCGTTTGCCGGATACAAATTAACCAGGCTCCTTGAATTAGTAGACGCAGGGGGTCACCCCAGCGGGGGCGGCTGAAGTTCACTTTGGGAAATAGTGTTGCCGGTGCTGACCAGGTAGTGCGACCGGCAATCTGCGATTGCAGGAAAAGCCATGAGAACCCAAGCCAAAGCAAGACAGTAAATCGCCCGATGTTGTTGAAATGGCTTGTTTCGTGACGGAAAACCTCAAACATGTTTTCCAAGCGGTCTGCTTGCCTTACATCCAGGTAACGAGACAGGCCGCGAATATTTGGGTACTCACGGGTCATTTTGCCACTCGCCACAGGTTTTCACAGCAATGGGCCAGTGCAAGAAATTCTTTGCTGGCCTGACTTGCCGGTGCATAGCTGACCACAGTTTGGAGGTGTGCGCAGGCTTCGGCCACGGTGATGTCCTGCGACAGGGCTATTGGCAGTATCTGCTCGTGGAATTCGGTTTGAATAACCAGTCGTAAATCGTGATGAAGTTGAGATTCAGGTCGCTGCATATTGAGTAGCAGGAGTGCGGAATAATCGCGCCAGTCCGGATGATTTTTTAACAAACTGTAATCCGGGGCAGAGGGCGTGAGAGTGGTTATGAGGCGAGCGTTAAGTGTGAACAGTTCCTTGAGATATTGATACTCCGCCCATGCCCATTTCTGTGTTGAAATCGTCGGGCAGTCGATAATCAAAAAGTCCACGCCTTTCAGCTTGGCCAGTGTCTTACTGAGTAGTTCCGGTTTGGACGACAAGATGGCATTTAGCCGATACCTCTCTTCCAGTTTCAGGCTGCCATAGGGCAGCATCCAGCGTCCATCATTACTTTGAAAGGCGGCGTTGCTGAAATCGTGTCCATCGAGAAGGGCTTGGCCCCAGCCACGCGAAGAACGGGGGTCAATACCAAAGTAGAGGCTGGTGGTATTGCTGTCGTTTAAGTCCAGGGTCAGGGTTTGGTGGCCATTTTTCTGTAAGGTCGCGGCCAGGTTTGCGGTCACGCTGCTGTTACCGACTCCGCCGCGGCATCCTGAAAACAGCAGGGTTTTCATTTTTCAGCTTCCTCTGCGCCTGACGGTAAGTCTGTGCCCTTGCTTAGTAATTGCAGTAGCGGCCAGCGGGCCAGCGCGTGTTGGTAATCTTTGCGGCGGGCTATTTCGTGGTAGGGCAGCGCATCTTGTTGCAGCGAGCGGTAGGTAAATGCGATGTCATGGCTTGGTTCTACCACCCTTATCTCCTTGATTTTATGATTGAAATAAACGTCAATATTCCCTCAGGGTGAGCATAGCTTGTCGAGCTTGCTCAGAAAAGTACCTATAGAGAGTCTTTATGGCATTGTCGTCTATATGCATAGCTTCTGGTGAGTCCGTGAAGGGGACTTGCTATGCGTTCTCATGCACGCAGCTTGCAGACGCGGCAGCCTTGTCGATGTATCTGTTCCACGATCGCACAAAGAAAGATATTTGCGTTTATCAATATGAACAAACGGAATTCAGTGATCAGCTCGGTTCACGAATCGGCGCGGTTTTTGAACAGTTTCTTCAAGGCGGGAAAAATAACTTTTTTTGGAATCGGCTGGGGTCGGGCCGAAAACGAAGAAATCTTGCGACGCTACTGTCGGAATTGCGGCGCTTATATCCTCGGGAAGGCAGCCGCTTATTCGTCTGCGTTTCTTGGAGTGCCTCAGAAGAGTTTACTGCTTTACCTCCAACAAAACAGCGGAAGGTATTAGCTGCATTTAGTGAATGGGCGGCTTCTCAGGGGATACAGCTTCACTTGGTTTTTCTCGGTAGCGCTATTTATCTTGGTGGTGCTGCGCTTGCGGCAAGTAAACTTTCTGGTTTGGCAAAATTTTCAGCGATCTCGGCGGCAAGCTATGAATTGACCGTCGATTTTTGGCTTGCCGCGGAGTCTATTTTCGCTCGTGAGTGGCTTCTGGCTCTAAGCGAGGATCAAACTTGGCAAGTAGAAGAAGTGCGCGCGCACAAGGGTGAAGCAGTTGAGCAGAGAAAGCGAGTAAATAAAACGCGTATCTTTGCCTCCCGAATGGTACTGGGCGATGCAGGAGCGTCTGCGGCGAATATTTTTGCGCGTGTGGCCGAGTCAAATGCCGAGCTTGTAGAAATTGCAAGCAAGGGCGTCGATATTGCGGCTTTTGGTTGTGACAGCAACACGGATTTCCTGAACTTGGCTGAACAAATTCACAGTCTGCGTAAAGTGGCAGAGCCTGGGCTGAGAATTATGGTCAGAGAAATGCGGCCTTATCTACGACACACAGATGAGCAGTTTCTACTACGAGCGGGTGCTGATTTGGTCGTTCCGGCAGCATTAAGTTTTTCCACCTTTTTGGGGCAGCTTTCTGCGCTGAGCAAACTTTATTCTACGCGAGATACCGTCTCTGACTTTACTTTGCTGCGAGAGACATGGCGTCCACCTTTGCAATCGGGTTATACCGATCCAGAGCAGTTTATTGACCATGTTCGCAACGAGTTTGAGCGAGCAACCTATACGGACGTTGAGCACGCACTGGTCGTCCTACGGCCGGCTGAAGGCATACGTGTCAAAGACTGTCTGTCATTGTGTGGGCTCTTTCGTGAGGGTGATCAGGTGACGGCTTCGAGTAAAGGGGTTTACTTGTTTTTCTATGCCTGCCGAGGTGGTGATGTAGATATTGCATTGCGACATAGTTTTTCATTGCCAGCCGATCAATTGTTTAGTCACAGAGACGTCATTGTGATCCAGGACGGCCTCTCATCGATTTTCAGAGAAATTCGAAGCTATGCCGATCTTGAGGAATTCAGTTCGCTGGCCTCTGATCATCAAGGCAATCTGAAGGGATCTCTGGCAGGACAATCCGACAATCTATTGTCGATGGATGCTATCTTGGCTAAACCTTTGATCCTGGAAAGTAGCGAGAAATGATGGACTTGCAAAGTTTGATGATTGTTTTTCTGCTCGGCGCTTTTTTGGGGCTGGCAGCCGGGGTTGCGGGCAAGAAGAGGGTCATAAACTTTCTGCTGCGTCCTTTGCAACGCTTTATCTTGGTACCACGTTATTTAACGCCTTATGAAGTGCCTAAAAATACCCGGTCCTCAGATGGAAAATTAATAGTTAAAGGCACAAGGACTTCGGAACAAAGTAATGCCTGATCACGATCGTGCCGAAGTGGCCAAGATTAAAGGGGAGTCGCTGGGGCAAATTTTGCCAGGACTGTCGCTGTGGAATCTGTATTTTATTGCGAAGTTGATACTCCACTATCAGGGATTTATAGAATTCCATCTGTTGGAAAACCTGGCGTTTTTGGCGTTCTTACTGTTTCCCGTTCAGTCGCTGCTTTTGAAAATTTCCAGACAGATTGCCGCAATTCCTGTTGGACTGTGGCTTTTGCATTACGACTCCTTCCTACCGCCCCTATCTCGTTTAACTGCACAGTTGGAAGAGCTTTCAACGTTTGAGCTCGATTACCTCGTTGAGTTGTTTTTCCGGTTTTTCCCCCCAAGAGTCCTATTGGTGGGTTTTCTTTTATTGGTGGTGTACTACTTTTTTTCTAAGGTCTTCAAACTTACAGCGGTTGTGGTTCTTGCTGTGGCGGTATTCAGTGTTCAACAAGTACAACAGCAACTTCACACTGATTCCGTTAATAAACAAGCTTCGAGTGGGGTAAGCCAGGTTGGGATTAGAGCAATTACCGATGAGCTGCTAAATACAGAGTTGGGGGCTTTCTTTGAGGAGCAGGCAAAAGAGGAAGTGCCGATATCTGTAAAGCAAAGTGCCAACGCCGATTTTGATATTCTTTTTCTCAGTGTCTGCTCGTTGGGGTGGGATGATCTTGAGGTGAGCGGTTATTCAAACCCTGCGTTATTTTCTCGATTTGATATTGTTTTTGACCAATTTAACTCGGTCACTTCCTACAGTGGTCCGGCCTTATTGCGTCTTTCAAAATCCCGTTGTGGTCAGTTGCCACACAAGGGGCTTTATGAAGCGCTTCCACCAGAGTGCAATCTATTTGCCAGCCTGGAAACGCCTGATTTCGAGCAGAGTCTCTTGCTGAATCATAGTGGCAAGTTCGGAAATTTTCTTGAACGGCTACGCAGTTATGGCGGGATTAATGCGACGTTAATGCCACAAGATAATTTAACCGTCACCCAAAAAGATTTTAGCGGGGATTCGATATACAAGGATTATGATGTCTTGTCGAAATGGTGGTCGTACAGGCTTGAAAAGCCGAACTCAAATTTTGTTGCCCTCTATAACACTACGACACTGCATGACGGAAACCGTCTTCTCCAGGGGCCTCGTATCGGCTTGCCAAGCTACAAGTTGCGCATTGATGCCTTGCTTAAAGATTTCAATCGCTTTCTCGACGATCTGGAAAAATCGGGTCGAAATGTATTGGTGGTGTTGATTCCCGAACACGGTGCAGGTTTGCGCGGCGACAAAATGCAGATTTCCGGTATGCGAGAAATTCCCTCCCGCTCGATCACCCATGTCCCGGTTATGGCGAAATTGATCGGCCCCGGTCTGAAACGACAGGGGGATGTGGCACATGTTGATATCCCGACCAGTCACATGTCGATTACACGTTTGCTGGAAAATATCTTTGAACAAAATACGTTTGCTAAAGCCGAGTATTCTGCGGCGGATTTAATTCGAAAGATGCCGGAGTTGAAATGGGTTTCGCAAAATGAAGCGATAACCGTTATGCAGGAAAACAAACAGTTTTATATTTCTCTAGACGGACAAACCTGGTCTAACTACCCGGATTAATTATGCAGCCCGATTTCACGGAGCGTGAGCTTTGAAGATAGATACAAACAGGCTCAAAGCAGAATGGGTATTGTTTCTTTGTGCTCTGGGCTTCCTCAGCAGAATTCCCGTTCCTTTTGATACACATTTTTCGCAGCAAAAGCTGAACGATTCAGCGGTGTATTTTCCTGCGGTTGGATTGTTGATCGCTTTATTGTCCGGCCTGATTTTGCTCCTCAGTCAGGTGTTATTCGGGAGTCTGTTGGTATCGGTATTGTTGTCGATGCTCACTTCTCTGTTATTGACGGGGGCCTTTCATGAGGACGGTCTGGCAGATTGCGCAGATGGCTTTGGCGGCGGCTATGAGCCTGAAAGCGTGTTGCATATTATGAAGGACTCCCGGTTGGGAACCTTTGGCGCTGCCGCTCTGGTATCGGTGTTGGCGATAAAAGCAGCAAGTCTGGCAAGCCTTGGCAGCCCATGGGGCATTGTGTTGGCCCTTTGCTGGGGCCACGTGCTAAGCCGGGGTGTTGCCATCTCTGTTCAACTTGAACTTGGCTATGTTCGAGAGGATGGTAAGGCAAAGCCACTTGCGCAAGGTCTGTCGATAAAGGCTTTTTATTACTCCTTGCTTCCAATGGCTCCTCTGGTCGTTATAGGCATGTTCTCCGCGCTACTTAGTGGCTTCGGGGTCATTTTTCTGATTCTGTCCCTTATTGGGTTTAGAGGCTTTTGGATTTGGTACCTGCGCCGTCGTATAGGAGGGTACACTGGAGATACATTGGGTGCCGCGCAGCAAATATCAGAACTGCTGGTTTATCTCAGTTTTCTGGTATGAATTTCGGTTTTTGAATTAGCTAAATTGCTTCAGCAAGCGTTCAGCTTAAGCATGTTTATATAAGCACTACTTAAAACCTGGATAGCAGGGAGAAGAACAATGGATAAGAGTTTTTTAGTGGGGTTGTTGATTGGTGGTGCCACGCTGGGCAGTGCGGCGGGGATCGCTGCATATAAAAGTGGTGGTGAGTTTGAAGTGAGCCAGCAACCACTTATTGCTGAGGTTATTTCTGCCACACCGATTAAAGAAAGCTATACGGTTTCGCATCAGGAATGTTGGGATGAAGTGGTTGAGGTGCCTGTCGAGCAGCCACAAAACCCAGGTTATCAGGATGAAAATAAAGTGACTGGCACTGCGATTGGCGCGATTCTGGGCGGTATTATTGGTAATCAAGTCGGTGGTGGTTCAGGCAAGAAGCTTGCAACTATTGCTGGTGCAGTGGCGGGTGGTTATGCGGGCCGCAAAGTGCAGGAAGGTATGCAGCAGCCAGATGCCAACGCCATGCCTGAGAGCAAGGTTGAGCAGCGTTGCAAAACGGCTAATGAACAAAAAGAGCGTATTACCGGTTATCAAGTGAGTTATAAAATTGGTGAGGAAACCGGTGAAGTGGTGATGAAAGAAAAGCCGGGTGAAACGCTGCCGGTTGTAAATGGCAAAGTCGTTACCGAAACTCAGCCGCCCCAAGCTTAAGAAAAGCCCTGATTAATTTCTACGGTCGTTAAATTAATCGAGAGCTTTTTAAATCAAAAGTTTTCGAACTTTCGCCATAAAACGGTGGGCTATAAACGCCCGCCGTTTTTCTTTTGTGCCTGAGCAAAAAGTGCCGCCATGGTTCCACCAGCGGAGCCGCTGTTTCCTTTCTGTGAGCCATGATTGTTTCGTGAGGAATTCCCGCGATTGGCTCCAGCGCTGCGGCGAGGGCGGTCGCTTTGGGCGGTTTTCTCCGCTTGATAGTCGCTGGCCTGATCGCCCATACGCATAGACAGGGCAATGCGCTGTCGTTGAATATCCACATCCATCACTTTCACCTTCACAATATCTCCGGCTTTTACGACGGTGTGAGGGTCTTTGACGAAGGTGTCTGACAGCGCGGAGATATGCACCAGCCCGTCCTGGTGAACACCGATATCCACAAAGGCGCCAAAATTGGTGACATTAGTAACTGTGCCTTCCAGCACCATGTCGGCTTCAAGGTCGGATACTTTCTCGATACCTTCTTTGAACTCAGCGGTTTTAAAGTCTGGGCGCGGGTCGCGGCCGGGTTTGTCGAGCTCGCGAATAATGTCGGTGACAGTGGGTACACCAAAGCGCTCATCGGCAAAGTCGCCGGGTTTGAGGGCTTTCAAATATTGGCTGTCGCCGAGCAACTGGGTCACCTGACGGCCGCTATTTGCCACAATTTTTTCAACCACAGAATAAGATTCTGGGTGAACGGCGGAGCTATCAAGTGGATTCTCTCCGCCCATAATGCGGAGGAAGCCTGCGGCCTGTTCAAAGGTTTTGGCGCCAAAACGGCTGATTTCCAATAATTGTTCGCGGCTTTTGAAGGCGCCGTTCTGGTTGCGGAATTCCACAATATTTCCAGACAGGGTTTGGTTAAGTCCTGAAACCCGGGACAGCAGCGCTGGCGACGCGGTATTCACATCGACGCCAACCGCGTTTACACAGTCCTCGACCACGGCTTCCAAACTCTTGGACAGCATGGTTTGTGAAACGTCGTGTTGGTACTGGCCGACGCCGATGGATTTGGGGTCAATCTTCACCAGCTCAGCCAGTGGGTCTTGCAGGCGGCGGCCAATTGAGATGGCTCCGCGAATGGTCACATCAAGATCGGGGAATTCGCGGGCAGCATATTCCGAGGCGGAATAAATCGACGCGCCGGATTCATTGACGATGACGCTGGTACAGCCGAGCTCTGGTTTGCTTTTCAGCAGTGCTTTAACAAAACGTTCTGTTTCACGGCTGGCGGTGCCATTGCCGATGGCGATCAGCTTAACGTCGTGTTGCTGAATTAAATTGAGCAGAATCTTGGCGGACTCAGCGATTTGATTCTGAGGTGGATTTGGGAAGATCGCGCAGTGATCTACCACCTTGCCAGTTGCATCCAAAACAGCAACTTTTACACCGGTACGTAAACCGGGGTCGAGGCCGATGGTGGCTTTTTGGCCTGCTGGGGCCGCGAGAAGCAGATCTTTCAGGTTGCGGGCAAATACATCTATAGCGGCTTTATCCGCCAGTTCGCGTAACTGTCCAAGCAGGTCGGTTTCCAAGTGGGTATAAAGTTTGATGCGCCAGGTCCAACGCACGACTTCTTTTAGCCAGCTGTCAGCCGGACGGCCATGATCTTCGATTTCCCAATGCTTGCCGACCATAATTTCACAGGGAGAGGTGGCGCCGTCTTCTTCGCCGCTCTTGATGCTAAGACCGAGAATACCCTCGTTACGGCCACGGAACATGGCCAACGCACGGTGAGAGGGTGTGGTTTTTAAGGGCTCACAGTGCTCGAAATAATCGCGAAATTTTGCGCCTTCGTTTTCCTTGCCACTCATTACCATGCTGCTGAGGGTGCCGTTGTCCCACAGGTAGGTACGCAACCGCGCCAGCAGGTCAGCATCCTCACTGAAGCGTTCCATCAAAATGTACTTTGCGCCATCCAGTGCAGCTTTAGCGTCAGTGATTGAATGCTCGGCATTCAGATATTTTTCGGCTTCGCTGTTTGGGTCGAGGTCTGGGTTTGCTAACAAGGCGTCGGCCAGTGGTTCCAGTCCAGCTTCGATTGCGATCATGCCCTTGGTGCGGCGCTTGGGTTTATAGGGAAGATAGAGGTCTTCCAGTCGATTTTTAGTGTCGGCAGCGAGGATGTCTCTTTCCAGTTCTGGGGTCAGTTTGTCCTGCTCACGGATGCTGTTCAGAATGGTTTCGCGGCGCTCTTCCATTTCTCGGAGATAGGTTAACCGGGATTCGAGTTCGCGCATTTGGGTATCGTCCAGGCCACCAGTAACTTCTTTCCGGTAGCGGGAGATAAAGGGGACGGTGGCACCTTCGTCGAGCAGGGAGATGGCAGCGTTAACTTGGTTATCTTTGACGCCCAGTTCCTGGGCAATACGACTGGAAATTGAACTCATTGCGCTTGGGTATTCCTAATGCTTCTTTATTCGAGCGAAGCATTATGCAAAAAGATCAGGCCGTGCGGGAGCCTTGACAGACAGGTTTATTCAGACTTTGTGAGTGCTTCAAACAATGCCCGGCTTTCTTCGTAGAAATAGCGGAAATCTTCAGCGAGATAGGGGGCGACCAGCGACATTAACTGGAACACGCCCTGGTGAATCAAAACTTCGTTACTGGCTTCCTGCTGGCGAAGCTGATTGTAGTTTAGCCAGAAGGTTAAATTCAGAGCGACGTTGTCACAGAGGTGCTCAACTCCACCTTCCGAAATTTCAAGAATTTCAGCTTCAATTAATTGGTCGGCAATGGCACGAGCGGCATCGCGCTTCAGCTCCAACAATTTCAGGAAGCGTTTTTTGATGTCTGGATAGCGCTGCAGAATGTCATTGAGGTTGTGATAAAAGTAGCGGTGGTTAAACACCTGTTCAAACACAATATAAAGATAAAACCAGCTGTCTTGAGGATTCAGTACCTTATCAAGCGGTGCTTCAAGAATCTCGGTGAACTCAAGCTCGAAGCCTTTGTACAGCTCGGTAATAATTTGTTCTTTGCCGTGGAAGTGGTAGTAAAGATTGCCGGGGCTGATGTCCAGCTCATTGGCAATATCCACCGTGGTGACATTGGGCTCGCCTTCACTGTTAAACAGGTTGAGGCTGGTCAGCAAAATTTTATCGCGGGTTTTCATCCCTGTCGGTTCCCAATTATCACGGCTTTTTTTGTAGTGGGACTTGGAGTGTAGCGCATTCTTTCGTAAGCGCGGGATTTTGCATCCCTAAAAAACAAAAACGGGCTGTAAAAACAGCCCGTTTAATTAATGCTTTGCTAAAGAAGCTTATTCAGCCGCTTTTTTTGCTGGCGCTTTTTTTGCTGCGGTTTTCTTTACAGCAGTTTTCTTTACCGGTGCTTTTTTAGCAGCTGGAGCAGCGGCAGGCTTGCCGGCTTTGCTCAGCGCATCAACTTTCTTGCTCAGTGCGTCCAGTTTCTTTTCTAAACGACCCAGATCTTCAGCGCTGGCAGTGTGGCCAAAACCGAGGCTGGCACGCATTTTAGAAATGCGCTCTTCGATAGAAGTGCTGGTGCCGAGGTTGCTCACTTCACCCAGTTTTTCGCGGGCTTGTGACTCGAGGTTGCTGCCTTTGCTTACCAGTTCTTGGAACAGGCGGGGAGTTTCTTTGCTGGCTTTTTCGTAGCGCTCTTGAGCTTCGTCATAAGCGCGGCCGTAGGCACCGAGGCCGGCCAGCCAAATGTTTTTGGCCAGATCGCCAGCTTGGCTGGTGACGTCTTTAATGCTTTTTTTATCTTTGCTCATGGTGTTCTCCACAGGGCAAATCCGCCTATCCAGTGCCGATTTATGCAAACAGGATAGAGCAGCGAATTTAAAAAAAGCACGGTGACTTTTGGTACACCGTGCAAAGCATAGGTGTTTAAATCAGCCGGGGCAAAAACACCTTCCGGTATTTAAAGACCTGGGTGGTAAACGATTACGCAGCAGCTTCAGTTTCTTTGCGAGCGATCTTGGCTTTAACTTTTTCCAGACCGGCTTCCAGCTCTTCGCGCAGTTGCTTCAGGCTACCTTCGATGCCTTCGCTTTTGATGCTTTCCAGCTTGCTTTTCACTTCGTCGCGAGACTCTTTCAGTTTGGCAACGATGTCAGCTTTGCTGCTTTCGATTTTGGCTTTGCCTTCTTCCAGCTTGGCTTTGGCATCGCTTTCTACTTTCTCGCCACGAGTTACCAAGCCTTTGAAGATTTCTTCGCGCTTGGTGTAAGTGTCTTTTACTTTGCCTTCAGCTTCTTTGTATTTAGCTTCAGCAGTTTTAACCAATTCTTCGGCTTGCTCGAAAGCGTTACCGGCCAGACCCAGTTGTGCCAGGTAGAAATCTTTGGCCATGTTGCCCGCTTTTTCAAAAGTCGCTTTGATCTCGCTCATCACATCATCCTCATGTTGAGATTTTTGGTGTCCGGTGTTGGTTACCAATCTGAAAGCGAAGATACGGACAAAAATTAGAAATCACATACTAAAACTGAAAAATTGTGCATTACTGGTGCGGAAGGCCGGTGTTCGAGGTGAGAGATTTTGGGGCAGAAATAAAAAAGGCGGCCGAAGCCGCCTTGGAAATTGGAAAACTGCTTACGAGCGTGGGCCCGCTGCAGTAATGTTCTCAGAAACTTCAAATTTTTTGATGTTGTCTTGGAACAGGCGCGCCAGTTTAGCGGCTTCCTGGTCGTAGGCTTCATCGTTGCCCCAAGCTTTACGTGGGTTGATGTATTTTTCGTCAACGCCGGGAATGGCTTTGGGGATAGTCAGGTTCAGAATATCCAGCTCTTCAGTTTCAGTGCCGATCAAAGCGCCGCTTTGCGCTGCCGCAACAACCGCACGGGTTACTGGGATCGGGAAGCGTGAACCAGTACCACCAGCGGCGCCTGAGCCGCCAGTCCAGCCGGTGTTGATCAGGTATACCTGAGAGTCGAAATCTTCAATGCGCTTCATCAGCAGCTCGGCGTATTCGCCAGCAGGACGTGGCATGAATGGCGCGCCGAAACAGGTTGAGAAGGTGGGGTGAATACCCGCTTCTGCACCCAGCTCGGTTGAGCCTACGCGGGCAGTGTAACCACTCAGGAAGTGGAACGCGGCCGCTTCTTTGCTCAGGATGGAGATTGGTGGAATAACACCAGATACGTCACAGGTTAAGAAGATAACGGTCTTGGGTTCGCCAGCGGCGTTTTCAATCACGCGTTTCTCAACGTTTTCCAGTGGGTAGCAGCAGCGACCGTTTTCAGTCAGGCTGGTGTCGTCGTAATCAGCAGTGCGGCTTTGTTGATCGATTACCACGTTTTCAACGATGGCGCCAAAGCGAATCGCGTCCCAAATGATGGGTTCGTTTTTCTGGCTCAGGTTGATGGTCTTGGCGTAGCAGCCACCTTCGATATTGAATACAGAGCCTTTTGCCCAGCCGTGCTCGTCGTCACCAATCAGGTAGCAAGCAGGGTCGGCAGACAGGGTAGTTTTACCGGTGCCAGACAGACCGAAGAACAGAGTGGTTTGACCGTTTTCGTCAACGTTGGCCGAGCAGTGCATTGGCATCACGTCTTTCTCTGGCAACAGGAAGTTCTGCACAGAGAACATGGCTTTTTTCATTTCGCCGGCATAGCGCATACCCGCCAGCAGCACTTTGCGCTGAGCAAAGTTGATGATGACGCAGCCGTCAGAGTTGGTGCCGTCGCGCTCTGGATCACAGACGAAGCCTGCTACGTTCAGAATGGTCCACTCTTCTTTCGCTTTAGGGTTGTACTTGCTTGGGCGTACAAACATATTGCGGCCAAACAGACCTTGCCATGCGGTTTGAGTGTTCACAACAACGGGGATGTAGTGATCTTCGTGTGCGCCAACGTGCAGCTGCGATACAAAGCGGTCGTGCTCGGCCAGATAGTCTTCAACACGGGCCCACAGGGCATCGAATTTGTCCGCGTCGAACGGACGGTTAACGCCGCCCCAATCGATGGCATCGGCAGTTGAAGGCTCTTGCACTACATAGCGGTCAGCCGGTGAGCGGCCAGTGCGCTTGCCGGTGGTTACAACCAGGGCGCCGGTGTCTGCCAGTTGGCCTTCGCCGCGAGCCAGTGATTGCTCGATGAACTGAGCGGGGTTTAGGTTGGTGTATGTGGTGGTCTCAGCACTCATTGATATGTCCTGTCCGAAGTTCGAAAAAATGTCCCTGGAAAGCCCGATTTAGCCGGATGGAAGGAGGGATTCCTTCAGGCGGCTGCTGAAAATGGGGCGCCATTATTACAAAAAATACGGGTTTGCGCTAACCTTTCATTCGCTTTAGTTTTCACAGGCGTTGAAAGGTAAGTGGTTACTAATGTCTAGTGTGATTTTCTGGGCCGCATCCGGCGATCAGTGCTTGCACGTCAATTCCTGAAAAATAATAGCGGCGATGGCAGATTTCGCAGTGGCTTTCTATTTCACCTTGCTCTTCAAGGATGCTAGCCAACTCCGCTTTGCCCAGAGAAACCAGCGCTTTTTCTATGCGCTCTTGGCTGCAGCTACATTGAAAACGCACAGATTCGCCGGGGAATAAGCGTAGTGGTTCCTCGTGATAGAGCCGATACAGCATATCTCCAGCATCGAGTTCTAGCATTTCTTGCGGGCTGGCGGTGTTGGCCAAGGTGACCAAATGCTCCCAGTCATCGGCTTGTTGTTGTGCGCCGGGGAGTTGCTGTAAAAACAGGCCGGCGGCTTTGCCGTTATCGGCGTGCAGCCAAATACGGGTGGCGAGCTGCTCGCTTTGTTCAAAATATTTTTCCAGGCAGGCCGCGAGACTATTGCCCTCAAGGCTGACAATACCCTGATAGCGAACGCCTTTAACCGGGTCGATGGTGATGGCGAGCTGGGCATTGCCCAAGAGTTGATGAAAGTCTTCACTCATCGCCTGATTGGCATCGCGGGCAATGGCGCGGATTTCGCGCTTGGAATTGGCCTCGGCCATAATCAATGGGATTTCACCGTCGCCACGAACTTGAAGTATTAGGCTGCCTTCAAATTTTAGGGTGGCGCTAAGCAGGCCAGCGGCAACCAGAAATTCGCCCAGTAATTTGGCCACACCCGGTGGGTAGTGGTGATTGGCGAGAATTTGCTGGTAGCTTTGTTCGAGCTGCAGGTGTTCGCCGCGAATTTCGCAGTGGTCAAAAATAAAACGGTGCAGGGTGTCGCTCATTGAAATGCCGGGCTCTGAATTTGGAGCGGGGCATTATAGCAAGAGGATGGCTACTGCTGCTGTTCGCGGAAGCGGTGAATTTGTCGGCGTTGCTTTTTATTAGGACGCTCGCCATACAAAATATTTGAGGCGGGCCCCAGTGCTTTGCGCTCTGCTTTTAGGCGTTCACGCTCTTTAATGCTGTCTTCGGTTTCCCGATACAATAATTGCGCCTCTGGTGCGCCCCGCCGTTGGTCTGAAAGAGCGAGCACTTCGACTTCGCGTGTTTCCCGCTCCGTTCGCACATTTAACATGGCGCCGACCTCGACTTCTTTGCTGACTTTGCAGCGCTGGCCGTTGTACTGCACCTTGCCACCCTCTATTGCCTGCTTGGCAATGCTGCGGGTTTTGTAAAAACGGGCGGCCCATAGCCACTTATCGAGGCGTACTTTGTGTGTGTCAGACATGGTTATTGGCTTTTCGCCGGGATCGGCAGTAATTCATCAAAATGCAGAATAGCGGGATAGGGTAATTGTTCGCGCGCCTGCTGGCGGCTGTCCGGTTGGCGGATGGTAATCAAATGACGGATGCCAAATGCCCGCGCGGCATCTAATACCTGAATATTGTCGTCCACTAATAGCGTGCGCTCCGGATCGAAGTGCCAGCGTGATTGCAGGGCTTGCCAGAAATTGGGGTCTTCCTTGGGCATGGCGAGCTCGTGGGAGGTCACAATACGTTCCAGCCAATTGTTCAGGTCAAATTTTTCCAGCTTGATGTCGAGTCCGGCTTGATGGGCATTGGTGACCAGCCAGCTTTCACAGTGACTACCGCGCAGGGCTTCTAGAAACCGAAGGCTGCTTGGTAGTGGATTAATCAGGTGGGCGACTTCCCGCTTGAGCACAGGAATATCAAGCTGCAACTCTCTAGACCAATAGTCTAGGCAGTACCAGTTTAGGGAGCCCTTTTGGGCCATGATTTTGTCGAGCAGGTGGCGGGTTACGGCTTCCAGTTCGCCACCGTGTATTTCGGAATAGCGCTTGGGGAGGTGCTGGGTCCAGAAATAATTGTCGTAGTGGAGATCGAGAATGGTGCCGTCCATATCCAGCAAGACGGTGTCGATGTCATGCCAGTTAAGCATGACACCGTACCCTGCCGGATACGGCGGTCTTAACTGGCGAGGCGTGTGCGAAGAGATCCAAGGCCCACGGCGTCTTTAATTTCAATGACTTCAGCATAGTTCACATTCAGCCACCACTCAGAACGACGCAGACCGGTAGAGGTAATTTGCTGACCCGCACGGTGCGCTTGGTTGAAGATGGAGCTGTTTTGAGTTTCTGTCTGTGCCATTGCTCTAGTCTCTCTAGTTCGGCCCTTGGTGCTTTTAAAGCTAAAAGCAGAAGGGGCAATAATTTCGAATCTGGAGCTCACTATAGCGATGGCGCTCAGGTGAAAGTATACGGAAATCTGCTTATCGGGGAAAACCACTAAATGCCAGAGTGGCTGGGGGCTTGCGAGGAGTTGGGGGAAGAGTTGGCTAATATAGCGCAGATATAAAAAAGCCCGGTATAAAACCGGGCTGAAGAGCTGTGTTAGGTTTAGGCCATGCGGAAGGCGCGTACACCCGCGAGGAAGTTGGCCTTGTCGGTAGGAATCTGGCGATAGGCCAGTGCCAAGCGACCGACGGTGGAAATCAGGTTGTCCAAATCAATGTTTTTGCCGTAGCGCTGATTGTATTGGGTCAGGGGCTTGTGCAGCACCTTGCGCCATTCGTTATCAGACTCTTCGGTGTCCATATACGGATTGGCTTCTTGCTGGTTGCCGCCGGTGACCAGATCATTGCCCTGTTGCGGGGTGTGATAGGTTGCGGTGAACCAAATACACTCCTCGAGCAGACGCGGGAAGTCGTCTTGGTATTGCTGCACTTCTTCCGCCAATCGACGGAACATGCGGGTACGCTCAATTTTCATCAGCGTGGCAATAATATCGGGTTTGCCAGCAAAGTAGCGGTAAACGGTACGACGGGTTACATTGGCAACGTTGGCAATATCTTCAATTGTGGTTGCCTTAATACCCTTGGTGGTAAAGCAGTGCACAGCCGCTTGCAGCAGCATTTTTTTGCCGGTATCTAGGTCGTCAACACGGGCGCCACTGCCCCAGCGCTTATTGGTTTTCATCATTCTCACCATCTCTAAGCATTTCTTTGTCACTATGCTATCACGCTGTAACCTTGCTGGAATGTGAAATATCGCGGAAATGGGTAAGGGATTGTACCTATGTTTGGTCAATTTCAGGCCCATTTTATGTTCAGGGCAGAAATCTGATGTGTGTCATAGTGTGGCGATCAAATTTTTGTGACGGGACGGGTTGACAAGTTTTGTGTATCAAATAACCTAATGGAATATACATATATAAAAATAATTTTATGTAGTTGCGGCTATTTAGTGTGAATCCTTTAGGATTCGCCCCCTTGCAGTCCCTGCTCGGTTTAGTTGCGACATCTATAAGGAGTCATCGGCAATGCGCCCCGATAAAGCCCTACCCTTGGCACTGATCCTGCCTCTTGTCTCTGTTGCGCCTGTGCTTGAAGCGCAAGAAGAAAAAGCCACCCGCAAACGCGGTCTGACAATAGAAGAGGTCATGGTTACCGCCCAAAAACGGGAAGAGGGTGCAGATCACATACCGCTGGCGATCTCCACGTATCAAGGTGAGGACTTGCAGGCGCTCGGGGTGACAGACACCCGTGATCTGGGCAAATTAGTGCCCGGTTTTTCCTACGCCGACGGCGGCTTTAATACACCTATTTATACCCTGCGGGGGGTGGGCTTTAACGAAAACAGCCAAACCGCCAGCTCCACCGTGGGTGTTTATGTCAATGAGTTCAACCTGCCCTTTCCTATTATGAGCAAGGGCTCGAATCTCGACATTGAACGCGTTGAAGTGTTGAAAGGCCCGCAAGGCACCCTGTATGGCCGCAATACCACCGGCGGCGCTATCAACTACATTACTAAGCGGCCCACGGCTGAGTTCAGCTATGGCTTAGATCTTTCCTACAGCAGCTACGATACCCTGGAGTTTGAGGGCTTTGTCAGCGGCGGTTTGACAGATACTTTGAGCGGTCGCTTGGCGTATACCCGAATCGAATCCGGTGAGGGCTGGCAGAAAAGCAATACTCGCCATCCAGACAGCCCTAATTACAATGGCAAAACTGGCCGTGATTTGGGTGCGCCCTATGGCCGCTATGGTTACGACGAGTTAGGTCAGATTGAGAAAGACGCGTTTCGCGGAACCCTGGAGTGGGAAGCCAGCAAAAATATCCTGCTGACTTGGCATGTAGATGGCTGGAGCGACAAATCTGAACCGCAGGCCCTGCAAGTCACCGATATTGAATCGCAAAACGTTATTTTGGGTGCCGCTGCTCTACATCCAAACGTTGCCAATTATCCCACCGTGGATAAAAACACCGACGATAATACCCTCGCAGATTGGCCTAATAATGGCTTGAATTTTCGTCTGAACGACAGCTTTTACTCCACCGGCGTACGCTTGGAGTGGGGGCTGACCGAAGATGTGGATATGTTCCTGCTGGCCTCGATGGGTGAGTTTGAGGCGGATGGGAGTTTTATTCCCCAGTCGGGCGTAGATACCGAAAATACCGAGCGCAATACCTTTGCGACTACCGACTTCTATAACATCGAGCTGCGCTTTGCCGGCTCGGCCAGCTCGGACCTGTTCTGGCAGTTTGGTCTGAGTTATAGCGAAGATGACGTTCACGAGTTCCAGCGTCTGCACCACGAAAACGTCAGTATTATTTTCCCGGTGGGTCTGCCCTCTGGCTTCCCCATTCTCTCGGTGTTGCCGATCGACATCATTCCCCCCGATGGCATGGCCGGCTTGGATAACCGCTCCGGTTTTGGCGGCGACCAGCTTTCTGAAACGGCGGCGGTCTTTGGTCACGTGGAATGGAATATTGTTGACGAACTCAAACTGACGGTTGGTGCACGCTACACCGACGAGGTGCGTGACTTTAACGGCTGTTCTCAAGACGTGAACGTAGAGGACGAGCCCGGTGCAGATCAGGAGCGTCCTGGCGCGACCAATGAAGGTATCGGTCTGAACAATGCGTTTAGCGCGATCAGTGCCCTGCAATCTCCGCTGGCAGGTTATGCGCCGGGAACGGCAGAGCGTGGCGGCTGCTTTACACTGAATTCTGAAACCCGTCAGCCCGGTCGTTACTACGGCCAGTTGAAGGAAGACAATATTTCTGGCCGCGTGGCTTTGGATTGGCAGTTTGATGAAGATGCCATGGTGTATTTGTCGCTGAGTCGCGGCTATAAGTCGGGTAGCTTCCCGCTGATTAATATTTCCGACTCTTCACAGTTCGAGCCAGCCACTCAGGAGCGTCTCGATGCTATTGAGATCGGCGCCAAGCTGAAGCTGATGGACACCATGCAGCTAAATGCGGCGGTGTTTGATTACGACTATAAAGACAAGCAGTTGCGCACCAATTTTGCCGATCCGATTTTTGGCGCGCTGCCGATTCTTCGCAATGCACCAAAATCCAAAGTAGTGGGTGCCGAGTTGGATTTGAAATGGAATCCGCTAAACGGTTTGTTCCTCGCGTTCTCGGCCTCTTATCTCGATACCGAAGTGATTGAGTTTGTCAGCGGCGACAGCGACGGCAACGAGTTCGATTTTGCGGGCAAGCCCTTTAACTACAGTCCAGAGCTGGAATACGTTTTCATCGTTGACTACGTCATGCCGGTATTCGATGACTACGAATTGTCATTTGGCGCGGACTACAGCTATCGCGCTGAAACCAACTCCTCATTAGAGCAGGATCAGCGTTTCTACATTGCTGATTATGGGCTGGTGAATGCCCGCATCGGTTTTGCTCCTGCAGAAGGCCCTTGGAGTGTCAGCCTGTGGAGTCGCAACCTGACCGATGAGTATTACTACAATAATGTCACTAATCAGCTAGACACTATTGGGCGCTATACCGGTATGCCGGTAACTTACGGCTTGAGTTTTTCCTGGCGGCCCCAGTAATTGCTCCTCAAAAACCAAGATTGTTCCTCAAAAGCTTAGATTGCTCCTCAAAAATCTAGTTAGAAAACCGCAGTCTGCTGCGGTTTTTTTGTTTTGGGCGCGCCACTTTGCTGAAAATGACAATCTCGACTATTTTGTGGTCAATGAGTCGTGTCTTCACTTAGGGCACAATGGCCCATGAAAATTTCTTGCTGTAAAAATAAGATGGAGTAGGAAGAGCAATGCAAAAAAATAATTATGCATTACAGGGAATTGCAGCCGCAGCTCTAGCTGCAAGTAGTAGCGCATTTACCCCTAACGCATTAGCCGCCCCGGTATTGGAAGAGGTTGTTGTGACCGCCCAATTGCGGGAGCAAAGTCTGCAAGATGTTCCGGTTTCGGTCAGCGCCATTGGCGGTGAAAAAATGATGGAATCCGGGCTTTCAAAAATTGAAGACCTGAGTGCCTATGTACCCAACTTCACCATGTCGGAATCCGGCATCGGCACCGATATTTTTATTCGCGGTATCGGCTCGGGTGAGAATCAGGGTTTTGAACAATCGGTGGGTATGTATGTCGATGGCATTTCTTACAGCCGTGCCCAGCTAGCGCGGGCGCCGTTCCTCGATTTAGCGCGGGTTGAAGTTCTGCGCGGCCCACAAAATATTCTGCTGGGTAAAAACAGCGTGGCCGGGGCGATCAGTATTTCAACCGCAGACCCCACCGACCAGTTTGAAGGTTCTACCCAAGTGACCTATGAACCCGATGTGGGTGAGCGCATTGTCGACTTGGTGCTCAGCGGTCCAATGACCGATAGCATGGGCTACCGCTTTGCAGTGCGGGCGCGTCAGCAAGATGGCCATATTTACAACCTCGTACTAGACCGCGATGAGGCAGAACGTGAAGAGTTGACCCTGCGCGGAAAGCTCAAGTGGGATATCCGCGATGATCTGAGCGCCAGCTTTAAAGTGGAGCTGGGCAGCTTTGACGTAGACGGCCGCGCTTCAGAAATTATTACCAACTACCCCTCAACCTCGACGGTGCCGTTTTTTGCAGGTCGCACCTATGGCGAGATCATGTACGACACTCAATTTCCGGGTGCGGGTGGCGCCGGTCTAGGTGCACTGGCGGGCTTGCTGCCACAGCAAGTGCTGGATGTGCTGCAAGTGCAGGGCACTGGCGACATCATCAATATTCAGGGTGATCCGGGTGTGCTGAACAATGTCGCTGACCGTAAGCGCCACTCCAACGGTGACTACAGCTATAACGACACCCAGAATTTCACCGCTAAAGTGGACTGGTATTACGGCGATCACCTGTTCACCTCGATCACCGGTATCATGGCCTATCAGTATGAAGAGGACTGCGACTGCGACTTCACTGGCGCGCCGCTTTTCCAAGTGTTGTTTGATGAAGAGTACAAACAATTCAGCCAAGAATTCCGCTGGATTTCGCCCGCAGGTGAAAAAGTGGAATACATTGCCGGTGCGTATTTCCACAAAAGCGCGCTGGATTTCTACGATACCATCTATCTGCCTTCAGACATTATTCCCCAGTTGGTTAACGCGGCTGACCTGACCGAGGGTGGTGCGCGCGGTGATAATGACCCAGCGGCAGGCTCCAGTTCGGCATTCGAAGTGCTGGGTATCGGCGATGCGGGTAATGCGCTGCGCGGTATTCGCACTCCTCGTTACTTCACCAGTGATTCACTGATTGCCTCGGGTTTTATGCAGGCTACTTGGAACTTGGATGAGTACTGGCGTTTGACCTTGGGTGGCCGTTACACCTGGGAGAACAAAGAAGGCAGCCGGAAAATGGACTTTGCCTTTGAAGATGGCACCATCCAGCCGCTTGGCGAAGTGGACACCGCCGCTGCGGTTAGCTTTGCTGCCGAGCGTCACAGCCTTAAAGGTGAGCGTCAGGAATCGCAGTTCGCTCCGTTGCTGAATATTCAGTGGGATGTTAGCGGCGATATGATGGCGTATTTCTCTGCCAGCCGCGGTTTTAAGTCGGGCGGTTTTGATGCGCGCTCAAATGCCTCGCCCAGCGCTGACCCCACACCGATTAATCCCAACGCACCTACCGGCACCAATCAGCGGGTGTTGATCGGTAGCTTTGAATACGAAGAAGAGCAGGCCACCACCTATGAAATAGGTACCAAAATGACGCTGCTTGAAGGCGCTGCAGAATTAAACGTGGCGTTGTTCCGCACCGAATTTGAAGACCTGCAGGTGAGTATCTTCGACGGCACCTTGGGATTTAATGTCGGCAATGCGGCCAGCGCACTTTCTCAGGGTTTGGAGTTGGACGGCCGGATGGCGCTAACCGAAAACTTGGTGCTCTCAGGCGGCTTGGCCTTTTTGGATTTTGAGTTTGGCGAGCACCTGTTTGGTACTTGTAAGCAGGATGAAGCGCCAACCAATCCCAATGGCGTGAACTGTGATTACTCCGGTAAAACCAACCAGTATGTTGCGGATTACTCCGGTAACCTGTTGCTGGCTTACGAGCGTCCAATTACCAAATCGTTGATGCTGCGCGCCAATCTGGACGCGGTATTTACCGATGAGTACTACACCTCGCAGAACTTGGATGATCGGGTGAAGCAAGATGCCTATATTCAGTACAACGGCCGTTTGGCGGTGTCCTCGCTAGATGGCGACTGGGAGCTGGCACTGTTGGGTAAAAACCTGACCGATGAACTCATTATCATCTACTCTGCCGATGCGCCTACTGGCAAAACCATTACCGGGGCAACGGCTCACCACGCCTTTATCAACGCTCCGCGTACCTTTGCTCTGCAAGCTAGCTATCGCTGGTAAGGCTCTGCGATTATGCGCCCGCTGGTCGGGCGCTTAGCCAAACCTTATTGCAGAGATGCGGGTTATTCCTTGGCCGGATACGGCTTTTGCGTATAGTTTGCAGCGGCAAAAAAAACTACTTTAACTCCCGTAAGCGGCAACTAGCCGAGCAGCGATTAGGGGACGAAAAATGGTAGGCGATGCGCAACTGATTCTGGGTGTAGTAGCAGTAAGTGCAGGTATGATTTTGGCCGCTACCGGAATTGTGCTGTTTTCAGTGCAAAACCAAGTGAACTTGAACCCGGTTTGTCTTAGCCGCAAAGCGGAAGCCAGCAAGTAGTTTCGAGTTTTTATTAACTGCCTAGCACCGCAATACAATTTGGGACGGCTGTACGCGCTATTAATCAGCGCGGCACCATTGAAAGGGCTCCATGGGAGCCCTTTTTTTATGCCGGGATTTTAATCCCTATTAAAACTGGCTAATGTCTCGCACCGCGCCTTTGTCGGCGCTGGTCGCCATTTTGGCGTAGGCCTTCAGAGCGGTAGAAACCTTACGGGGCCGTGATTTAGCGGGTTGCCAGCCTGCAGCGCCTTTGGCATCCATCGCCTTGCGGCGACGATTCAGCTCGCTGTCTTCCAGCAACACATTAATGGTACGGCAGGGAATGTCGATGCGAATAATATCGCCCTGTTCGATCAATGCAATCGCGCCACCAGAGGCCGCTTCTGGCGAAACGTGACCAATGGAAAGGCCCGAGGTACCGCCAGAGAAACGGCCGTCGGTCAGCAAGGCGCAGGCTTTACCCAGACCTTTAGACTTAATGTAACTGGTGGGGTACAGCATTTCCTGCATACCGGGGCCGCCGCGCGGACCTTCGTAGCGAACAATCACCACATCACCGGCTTTAACGCGGTCGTTAAGAATATCGTCTACCGCGTCTTCCTGGCTTTCACAAATATGCGCTGGGCCTTCAAACACCAAAATGCTGTCATCCACGCCGGAAGTTTTCACTACACAGCCATCTTCGGCGATATTGCCAAACAGTACCGCTAAACCGCCTTCTTTGGAGAAGGCGTGCTCAAGGCTGCGAATACAGCCGCCTTCGCGGTCGTCATCCAGTGATGGCCAGCGGGTGTCTTGGCTAAAGGCTTCTTGGGTTGGAATACCCGCCGGGCCTGCGCTGTAAAAGGTTTTTACCGCATCGTATTCGGTCAGGGTGATATCCCACTGCTCAATTGCAGCCGCCATGGTGCTGGCGTGTACGGTAGGTACGTCGGTGTTCAACAAGCCGGCGCGATCCAGCTCGCCGAGAATACTCATAATACCGCCAGCGCGGTGTACATCTTCCATGTGATACAGCGGCGTGTTCGGCGCCACTTTGCAAAGTTGCGGTACTTTGCGCGACAGGGCATCAATGTCTTTCATGCCGAAGTCCAGCTCCGCTTCTTGAGCGGCGGCCAGCAGGTGAAGAATCGTGTTGGTTGAGCCGCCCATGGCGATATCCAGCGCCATGGCATTTTCAAAGGCCTGATAGCTGGCAATATTGCGTGGCAGAACGGTGGCGTCGTCTTGTTCGTAATACTGGCGAGTCAGTTCAACAATGCGGCGACCCGCTTCAAGAAACAGTTTTTTGCGGTCGGCGTGGGTGGCCAGCAATGAGCCGTTGCCGGGCAGGGATAAGCCCAGTGCTTCGGTCAAGCAGTTCATGGAGTTGGCGGTAAACATGCCGGAACATGAGCCGCAGGTTGGGCAGGCAGAGCGCTCGTATTCGGCAACTTTTTCGTCGCTGGCGCTGCTGTCTACCGCAATAACCATGGCGTCAACCAAGTCCAGCTTGTGCTCAGACAATTTGGTTTTGCCGGCTTCCATAGGGCCACCGGAAACAAAAATCACCGGAATATTCAGGCGCATTGCGGCCATTAACATTCCCGGCGTGATTTTGTCGCAGTTGGAAATACAGACCATGGCATCGGCGCAGTGGGCGTTTACCATGTATTCCACCGAGTCGGCGATAATGTCGCGGCTTGGCAGGCTGTAGAGCATACCGTCGTGGCCCATGGCGATACCGTCATCTACGGCAATGGTGTTGAATTCTTTGGCTACACCGCCAGCGGCTTCAATTTCCCGTGCAACTAATTGGCCTAAATCTTTTAGGTGAACGTGGCCGGGTACGAATTGAGTAAAGGAGTTCACCACCGCAATAATCGGTTTTTCAAAGTCGCCGTCTTTCATGCCTGTGGCGCGCCACAGTGCGCGGGCGCCAGCCATATTGCGGCCAGCGGTGGACGTTTTAGAGCGGTATTGGGGCATGGTGGCCTCTTCCTGCGAAGTTATTTTGAAAAGCTGGGCATTTTAGCAGGTTTGACGCTTCTGGGGAGACAGGTAAAGATAGGATAGCGGCGGCAAGTGGATTTACTCTGGCCGCGAAAGCCATAAGTAACGTGTACGAAGGAGCATAATGAACGACCTGCAGGCAATGATTATTCCCTGGCTGATTAGCTGGATTCCCAGTTTATTTGTGTTGGTACTGCTGTGGCTGGCTTGGGTTTTTACCCGCAAGGTCTTTGATGTTCAAAAAGAGCACGGCGCCGATACTCGCTACCGTGAGCAGGGTACACGCCTGCTGTTTCGGCTTGCCGGTTTGGTGCTGTTGGTGGCTACGCTGCCGATCAGCAATGAACTGCGCGGGCAATTATTTTCCCTTATCGGTTTGCTGGCATCGGCGGCCATTGCGCTCTCCTCTACTTCGCTGATGGGGAATTTAATGGCTGGCTTTATGTTGCGCACGGTCAATAGCTTTAAGGCGGGGGATTACATTGAGTTTCGGGGCGAGTTGGGTCGGGTTTCCCAGCGCGGCTTATTACATGTGGAAATTCAAAATGAAACCAGTGAATTGGTTACCGTGCCAAATTTGCTGTTGGTGCAGGAGCCCTACAACGTAGTGCGCTCCTCGGGCACGGTGGTGTCGGCCGATGTTTCGCTGGGTTATGACGTTGACCGGCGTGATATTGAAGCCGCGCTATTAAAGGCCATTGAAGATACCGAGTTGGAAAATGGCTTTGTCCAAATTCGTGAGCTGGGTGATTTCTCGGTCACCTATCGCGCCAGTGGTTTGTTAAAAGAGGCGGGCTTATTGCTCAGTACCCGCTCTAAGCTGCGCGGCCGTATGTTGGATGCGCTGCATAATGCTGGTATCGAAATTGTGTCGCCCAATTTCATGAATCAACGGGTATTAAACAGCGAGAATAAAATTATTCCGGTACGCCGTCGCCATCGTCCAGAAAAAGACAAGGCCGGTCAGGCCGAGGAAATTCTGTTCAGCAAAGCGGAGTTGGGCAGTGTTATTGAAAAGTTACAGGGCAAAATTAAATCCCTGAAAGATGATCTGGCCAATGAAGAGTACGGCGAAAAAGATCGCGAGGCGGTGAAGGAAGAATTATCGGCGGTAACCGCCGAGCTGGAGATCGCCCGCGAAGCCGTAAAGGCGGCGGAGAGTCAGGATAAGGCCAGCGAGGCTGAGGAAAAATCCTAAAACAGCTCGATCGGATCAACGTCAATTGACCAGCGCAAATCGCTGGATTTTTTGATCCGGTCGCCAGCTTGTGTTGCCAGCGAAAGCAGTTGATGCAGTTTGGCGCGATTCGGGGTTTGTAAAATCAGGCTGCAGCGAAAGCGCCCGGCGCGCCGGGTCATCGGTGCGGGCAGCGGCCCCATCATTTGAATGCCTTTGGCGTGGGGGCGCAGCGCCGAGGCCAGTTGTTGCAGAAATTCCTCCGCCCGCTGCAGCCGCACGGCATCACTTCTTAATACGGCGCAATAGCTGGCAGGCGGTTGCTGTAAGCGTTGGCGCTCGGCCAGTTGTTGCTGGGCAAAGCGCCGGTAATCCTGTTTTAGCAGGGTTTGCAGAGCCGGGTGCTCCGGGCAGTGGGTTTGAATCAATACCCGCCCTGCCAATTCCGCGCGACCTGCGCGTCCGGCCACTTGCACCAGTAATTGCGCGGAGCGTTCAACCACGCGAAAGTCTGCGCTGAACAAGCCCGCATCCATATCGACAATGCCGACTAAGGTGACATTGGGGAAGTGGTGGCCCTTGGCCAGCATTTGGGTGCCGATAATAATGCCGGCGCCGCCGCGACGAATTTCTTCCACCCGATTTTCCACGTCGCCTTGGCGGTTCATGGTGTCGCGGTCGATGCGATAAACCGGGGTGTTGGGGAATTGCTGTTGCAGCAACATTTCTAGTCTTTCGGTGCCGGGGCCTTCAAACAGCCAGTGATCATCGCCGCAATCGGGGCACTGGTAAGGCATGGCGGCGGTGGCGTCGCAGTGGTGGCATTTTAAGGTCTGGCGGCGATAGTGCACGGTTAGCCGCGCATCGCAATTGCCGCATTGGGCGATCCAGCCGCAGCCGTGGCATTGCAGGGTGGGGGCAAAGCCTCGGCGGTTAAGAAAGATCAGTGCTTGCTGTCCCTTCGCTACGGTTTGGCCAATATTTTCCAGCAGTGGGGTTGAGAGACCTTCGTGCAGATTTTGACGGCGGATATCCAATAGCTGAATTGCCGGTGGCTTGGCATCGCCAGCCCGTTGGCGTAATTGCAGCAAGGCATAGCGACCGCGTTCGACATTAAACAGGCTGTCTAGACTTGGGGTTGCGCTACCCAGTACGACCGGGCAGTGATTATCGGCGGCGCGTTTTACCGCAATATCTCTCGCCGAATAACGCCAGCCATCTTGCTGCTTGTAAGAGGGGTCGTGCTCTTCATCGACAATAATAAGCCCGAGCTTGGGTAGATCGGCCAAAATCGCGGATCGGGTGCCGAGCAGAATCGGGGTGTCGCCTTGGCGCACCGCCAGCCAATTTTTGAGTCGCTCATTATCGCTCATGCCGGAATGCAGGCTGGCAACTTGAGCGGGAAAACGGCGCTCAAAGCGCTCCAGTGTTTGCGGGGTTAGGCCGATTTCTGGCACCAAGACCAGCGCTTGTTTGCCTTGCTGAAGGGCGGCGTGAATTAAACGTAAATAGACCTCGGTTTTGCCGCTGCCGGTAATCCCTTCCAATAAAAAGCGGGAGAATTGGCCGAGCTTGGCGGTGACAGCATCAACAACATGAGACTGTTCAGCGTTCAACGTCGGCGGTGTTTCAGCGGTATTGGTTATACCCACACTCGCAACGGCCTCGACCAGATCGCGTTTAATCAATTCATTTAATAGCGGGCGCTTAAAACCCAATTCCGTCAACTGCTCTCGGTTGAGGCGGTGCTGGGGAGCCTGCACAAAAGCGTCTAGCAAGGCCAATTGCTGCTTGGCTCGGTTGGCGGGCGCTTCTTTACTCTGCCAGTCAGCGCAGAGTTGCCAGCAATCATCAGGGCTGGGCCGGGCCTCGGCGGGGCCGGGCTTGCGCAAATTCACCGGCAACATTTGCTGAAGGCAATCGCCTATCGGATGGTGGTAGTACTGAGCGGCCCATTGTCCCAGCGCTAGTTGCTGGGCGCTGAGGCTGGGCGTCTCGGCATCCAATAATTCAATAATGGGTTTGAGTTTCTGGTGCTCGGATTGAGTTTTTAGCGCGATGATCACCGCAACCAGCCGGCGATTGCCAAAAGGAACGAGCACCCGCTGGCCCGGTTGCGGGGCGTGGGTTTCTTTGCCGGTCAGTAAATAATCAAAGCTGCGCCGCAGTGGGCAGGGCACGGCAACTTCGATAATGGCTGGCTTGGAAACGGCTTGGAACATGCTGGTGGCGCAGAAAATACAAAAGCGGCAGTGTAGCGGAAATCGACCAAAGAAGGACAAGCCCGAACCCTCAAACCGGGTAATTGCAGCAAATGCCTGATGGTGCTTGCTTCTGCGGCCAATTCTGCTAAGATTCGCGGCCTGTTTTTCCGGCGGTTTTTTGATCAATTCAAAAGTGAGCCGGAGCTCAGCCCAGCACGGTGCTCGGCAAGGGATCGAGTGGCGGTGCATCCAGAGGCCCAATGAGGAATTTTTTGAAATGAAAGCTGATATCCATCCAAAATATGAGCAGATCAATGTGACCTGCAGCTGCGGCGAGAGCTTCCAAACTCGTTCGACCCTGGCTGAAGACCTGCACGTTGACGTATGTTCTGCTTGCCACCCTTTCTACACCGGTAAGCAAAAAATGCTGGACACTGGTGGCCGCGTTGACCGCTTCCGCAAGCGTTTCGGTAGCCGGGGCAGCGTTAAGGCTTAATCGCAGGCAGCACAATGTGCAGCCTTTGGCGATCTTTAAAAGTGCCCGGTCAGTTTCGATCGGGCATTTTTGTTTTCAGGTTTTTATTTCCTGCAGTTTGGCTAATCAGTGTTGGGGTGCCGGTATTTGCCCAATGCCCGCCGCCCACCGCCGGTTTGCCATCGGCGCAGCTACTGTCGGTAATTGATGGCGATACCCTGCTGTTAAGGGATCGGCGCAAAATTCGTCTGCTGGATATCAATACCCCAGAGTTGGGTCGCGATGGTCGTTCTGATGAGCGCTGGGCGCAGGCCGCTAAACAGGCGGTTGCAGACTTTCTGGGCAAAGAAAATCGGCTGATTCTCGATATATACGGCAAAGACCGCTACAACCGTCATCTTGCTGAGGTATACCGAGAAGATGGGCAGATGCTTTCTGAGCATCTGTTGCAAGCTGGCTTGGGGTGGCGCATTCTAGTACCTCCTCTCCCCCACAGCCGTGGGAGCAGCGATAAACTCTGTCTCTATCAGGCGGAGGAGCAGGCCCGGCGCCAAAAGCGTGGGCTGTGGTCGCACACTATCTTAAACAGTAAGGTAGCCACCAGCGCCAATCAGGGATTTACACTGATGCGCGGACGCGTTGAACAGGTGGCAACAAGCCAACATTCAACGTGGATTGATCTGGAAGGTGATGTGGTATTGCACATCAGCCACCGGGATTTGCACTGGTTTTCAGCGCAGGATGTGAGCCAATGGCGAGGTCAGACCGTAGAAGTGCGGGGCTGGCTCAGAAGCCGTAAGCCACCGCGTTCGGGACTGGCCAGTTTGCGAATGGATTTACGACACCCGGCAATGATTGAGTTGTTAGGTAAGCAGTTAGATAAGTAACGGCAACAATGATTGGTAAGTCAGGACAAGACAACTCGGCATGGGCCGGGTAAGAATTGTTGTTGTAGTAATAGGAATTGATGCCGCCGAATGCGGCTAAAAATAGAGAGCGTAACAATGGCTAAGGATATTAAACAGGCGGCGCTGGATTACCATGCCAAGCCCACGGCGGGAAAAATTGCCATTAGCCTGACTAAGCCGGCAGAAACACAGTACGACTTGTCATTGGCCTATAGCCCCGGTGTGGCTGAGCCAGTGCGCGAGATCGCCAAAAACCCGCAAGACGCTTACAAGTACACCAGCAAAGGTAATCTGGTTGCGGTAATCTCTAACGGTACAGCTATTCTGGGATTGGGTGATCTGGGCGCAGCAGCAAGCAAGCCGGTAATGGAAGGCAAGGCACTGCTATTTAAGCGTTTTGCCAATGTAGATTCGGTCGATATCGAAGTTAACACCAAAGATCAGCAGCAATTTATCGACACCGTCCGTCTTATTTCTGGCACATTTGGCGGTATCAATCTGGAAGATATTGCCGCGCCAGATTGTTTTGAAATTGAAAAGGCGCTGATTGAGCAGTGTGATATTCCCGTGTTTCACGACGACCAGCATGGCACAGCCATTGTGACTGCTGCGGGCATGATCAACGCGTTGGAAATCCAAAACAAAAAACTGGAAGAAGCGCGCATTGTTTGTCTCGGTGCCGGCTCGGCGGCGATTGCCTGTATGCGCTTGTTGATCAGCTTGGGTGCGAAGCACGAGAACCTGTTTATGATCGACCGCCGTGGCGTCATTTACGATGGCCGCGAAGGTGTAAACAGCTACAAGGCAGAGTTTGCCAATAACACCGGCCCGAAAACCCTAGCAGAAGCCATGCAAGACGCCGATGTCTTTGTTGGTCTGTCAGGCGCGAATTTGCTGAGCGAAACGGCGCTGGCTTCTATGGCAGATCGTCCGATTGTGTTTGCCTGCTCCAACCCTGATCCAGAAATTGAACCTGAGCTGGCCCATTCAGTGCGCAGCGATTTGATTATGGCTACCGGTCGTTCTGACTACCCTAATCAGGTAAATAATGTTTTGGGTTTCCCCTTTATTTTCCGAGGTGCTTTGGACGTGCGCGCCAAAGTAATTAACGAGGAAATGAAGATTGCCGCTGTTTACGCTTTGTGCGAACTGGCCAAGGAGCCGGTGCCGGCAGAAGTTGTTGAAGCTTGCGGCGAGGGTGAGTTGAGCTTTGGCCCAACTTATATTATTCCCAAACCGGTCGATCGCCGCTTGCTGGGCGTGGTTTCTGCCGCAGTGGCCAAAGCTGCAGTAGACACAGGTGTGGCGCAATTGCCCTACCCAGAGCATTACCCGCTGAAATAATCTCTCCCTCCCTCGGCTCTTGTCGGGGGAGACATTTCTTTCTTCAGTTCTTCACTATCTCTACATCCGTATCTGATAAGCTCAGTAGTGCGTTTACGCCCTATCTAAACCTTTATCTTTTTGATGGAGAGACTTATGCGGCTTTTGATCAGAACAAATCTGCTGCAAACCCTGAAGTCATTGGGGCTTGGCTTGTGCCTAATTTTTACCGCCGCTTCCTGTGCTATGGCGGAGCGCTTGCCGGATGGAATCATAAAGCTGGCGGATATTTCCTACGGCACAGATAAGCGCCAGGCGATTGATGTCTATCGGCCTAAAAATGCGAGTAATGCCCCCATTATTGTGATGGTGCACGGCGGCGCTTGGCGAATCGGCGATAAAGACAATCGCACGGTGGTGAACAATAAACTTGCTCGCTGGGGTAGTCGGGACTTTGTTTTTATCTCGGTGAACTACCGTCTATTACCAGATGCCGACCCCTTAATGCAGGCTGGGGATGTGGCGATGGCCTTGGCTTATATTCAGAGCCATGCGGCGCAATGGGGTGGCGACCCAAGTAAGCTGGTCTTAATGGGACATTCGGCAGGGGCGCACCTAGTGTCACTACTGGCAGTGTCTCCAGATCGAGTAATGCAGCGCGGTGGCCATAATTGGCTGGCAACAATCTCTCTTGATACGGCGGCCTTTGATATTGTGAAGGTCATGGAAAATCCTCACCCCCGTTTTTATGATCGGGCCTTCGGGAGTGATCCCAGCTATTGGCGAAGCGCTTCGCCACTTCATCAACTGAAAGATAATTCTCAGATCAATCAATTGCGTCCTATGATGATTGTCTGCTCTACCGAACGCGAAGATAAGCCCTGTGATGGTGCCGAAGTTTTTGCCAGCGAATTGCAAAATCGCAGTGTGATGAATACGGTTTTACCACTTGCCATGTCTCACAGAGAAATCAATGCCGACCTTGGGAAAAATGAGGCTTACACTAAAAGTGTCGAGGATTTTATGGCTCAATTGGACAAAACTATTTCAAAACTTCTTCAATAACATTCAATACAAATAACGACGGCCAAAACTTTATGCTTTCACTTCGAAACCTCAAGCCAGACGACTACCCCGCTATTAAACGAATCATGGATGAAGTTTATCCGGGGAAGTTAGGTGGCAGTTGGCCCAAGAAAAATTATCTGGCCATGCTGAAAGTCTTTCCTGAAGGGCAAATTTGTATTGATGACAGCGGCGAGGCGGTGGCGGCTGCGTTCTCGGTAGTGGTGGATTACGAGCAGTTTGGTGATGACCACACCTACGACCAAATTACTGGTAATGCTTACCTCACCACCCACGATCCCAATGGCGATGTGCTTTACGGTGTTGATATTTTTGTCGATCCCAGTCACCGCAATTTGCGGCTGGGGCGGCGCTTGTACGAAGCCCGTAAGGAGCTGTGCCAGAATCTGAATTTACGCGCGATTATTGCGGGCGGTCGCATTCCTAATTACGCCGAACACGCCAGCGAGCTCACGCCGCAAAAATATATCGCCTCGGTAAAGCGCAAGGAAATTTTTGACCCCATTCTCAGCTTTCAGCTGGCAAATGACTTTGAAGTAAAACGGGTATTAAAAGCCTATTTACCCGAAGATGAAGAGTCCCACGGTTACGCGACCCTGTTGGAATGGACTAATCTTTATTACGAGCCCAAAGCGCCTAAATTATTTGGTGCGAAAAAAACCACCGCGCGCATTGGCTGTGTGCAGTGGCAAATGCGCGCTTTTCACAGCGTGGATGAAGTGCTTTCGCAGGTGGAATATTTTATTGATGCCTTGGCCGATTACCGCTGCGATGTCGCCTTGTTTCCTGAGTTTTTTAACGCGCCGTTAATGGGGCTGGAAACCCATATCACCACGGTGGATTCGGTGCGTTATCTGGCCAGTTATACCGACCATATTCGCGATGAAATTTCCCGCCTTGCGGTGGCCTACAATATCAATGTGGTGGCCGGGTCGATGCCGCTAATTGAAAACGACAAGCTCTACAACGTGGCCTACCTCTGCCGCCGCGATGGTACCATTGAAGAACAATACAAATTGCACCCCACACCCCATGAGAAGCGCGACTGGATTATGGAGGGTGGTCAGAAGCTGTAATTGTTTGATACCGATTTCGGCAAAGTCGGTGTACTGATTTGCTACGACGTGGAATTCCCCGAGCTGGCGCGCTTGCTCAGCGAAAAGGAAATGCAGATTTTGCTAGTACCGTTCTGGACTGACACCAAGAATGGCTATTTGCGAGTGCGGCGCTGCGCCCAAGCCCGTGCGATTGAAAACGAATGCTATGTCGCCATCGCCGGCAATATCGGCAACCTGCCGCAGGTCGATAGCGTAGATATTCAGTACGGCCAGACGGCGGTATTTTCGCCCTCAGACTTTGCGTTTCCCCACGATGCGATTATGGCGGAAACGACGCCGAATACCGAAATGACGCTGATTGTGGATGTTGATTTGGCGAAATTGCAGGAATTGCAGAATGAAGGGTCGGTGAGAAATTATCTGGATCGTCGCCGGGATTTGTACAAAATCGTTTGGACCGGCGACGACGAGTAGCGAGCTTATTTAGATCAGTGCCATAACGCCGTTTATGGCCATCCACAACACGCAGATAACGCTGAGCAAGAACAGGGTAAAGCGCAGCATTACCACATTGCTGGTGCACTGAACCAAGCTGTGTGCAATACGCAGACCGACATAGGCCCAAGCCAGTGTCAGGTTCAAACCGCTGCCCATGCCAAGCAGGGCGAGGCTCAGGGCGGTGGCGTAAAACACGGTGGGGTGTTCCATCAGGTGATTGTAGTTATCTGCCTTCCACTGAATTTTCTTTTCCATTTTGGCACCCAGCTCTGAGGTGCGCTGCCCTTCATTGGGATCCATTTTCAGCTTAGACATCGCGGGCAGGCGGGTGCCGGCCATCCACATTAGAATCAGGTGGCTCCACACCACCAGCACCAACACCGGTAATAAAATTTCATGGGCGTGAGTCATAGTTTTTCCCCTAGGGTTTCGTTATTTTGGAGTTCTGTTATCTGGGTTTTTGCACCCCAATGCAAGCAAATTAATAAAAGGGCACGAGCCATGACGCGTAAAAATATTTTGATTACCGGTGCCAGCTCTGGCTTGGGTGAGGGCATGGCGTGGCGATTTGCCGCCAAGGGCTGCAATCTGGCCTTGTGTGCGCGGCGGCTGGATGCGTTGGAAAAACTAAAAGTCGATATTGAGCGCGCCCATCCGCAAGTTAAGGTGGCGATCAAATCGCTGGATGTCTGCGACTACGATCAAATCTCTCCCGCGTTTCACGATCTGAAAGAGCAGCTGGGCGGTCTTGATCGGGTTATTGTGAATGCCGGAATGGGCAAGGGTGCCTCTCTGGGCACCGGGTATTTTCATGCCAATCGCAAAACCGCTGAAACCAATTATGTGGCAGCGATCGCCCAGTGCGAGGCGGCCTTGGAAATTTTTCGGGCGCAAAATCACGGTCACTTGGTAACCATTTCGTCTATGAGCGCGGTGCGTGGTATGCCCGGTTCGTTCTCGGTTTACGCCTCATCTAAGGCGGCATTGCGAAATTTGAGCGAGGGCATAGCGGCGGATTTATACGGCACGCCCATCAAGGTGAGCTGTATTTTGCCGGGCTTTATCCTCACGCCGATCAACGCGGATATGAAGCGGGCGCCGCTGCGGGTAAGTTTAGAAAAGGGCTGTAATTCACTGGTAAAAGCGATTGAGCGCGAGCCCAAGGAAGCCTGTATTCCGGGCTGGCCTTGGGTGGTGGTAAATATGGTGATGAAAATCGTGCCGCTGAAAGTACTGTCGAAAATGTCGGGCTAGATTTACTGCCCGCTTGCCGGCTCGTTGGGGCTCTCATTTAAGCCAAGGCGAGCCGCTCGCTTATTCCACAACTTGCGGGCGAGCTGCTGCATATCCACGCTGGCATCGGTTTCGTCGACAATTTCTAAACCCAGCAGTGTTTCAATCAAATCTTCAATGGTGATAATCCCCAGCACCGCACCGTATTCATTGACCACCATCACCATTTGCTCACGGGAATCCACCATCCAGCGCAGTAGTCCGTCTGCGGTATGGGTTTCGGCAATGGCGGGTAATTCGCGGCCCAGTTCACTGAGCGGGCGATTCGGGGTATTTAGCGCGGCTTTTAGCAGCTCGTCTTTGCGCACAAACAGGTGAAAGTTATCGCTGTGCGAGCTGAATAAGGGGATACGAGAAAAGCGCAAATTGGGATATTTGCCAAGGGCTTCGCTGGCGGTTAGCTCGCCATTGATGGCAAACACCACCGGGCGCGGGGTCATCACATCGCGGGCAACCAGACTGCGAAACGCCATCATGCTGCTCACTTGCGCCGCTTCTTCTAAGCTGAACACCCCTTCGCGGGCGGCCAATTCGGCCAGCGCGCTGAATTCCTCACGGCTGACCGAGTGATGGTGGGCTTTACTGGCCATCATCCGGGTTAGCAGTTCCGCCAGCTTTGCCAGCGGAAACATGCTAATGAGCACTACCCGTAAAATTTGCGCGCAGGCCGGGGCCAGTTGTCGCCAATAGCGGGCGCCCAAGGTTTTGGGAATGATTTCTGAAATCACCAGAATCAGCAGGGTTAATACCGCTGAAATCACCCCGAAATAGGCTTCGCCAAATACCTTGGTGGCCTGCGCGCCTGCGCCTGCTGCACCCACGGTATGGGCAATGGTATTGAGGCTGAGAATGGCAGCCAAGGGTTTGTCGATATCGGTTTTATAGCGCGACCACAACGCCCCGCCTCGGTTGCCTTGCTGGTTCTCAGCGGCAATATATGAGGGCGTAATACTGAGTAGCACCGCCTCCAATACCGAGCATAAAAAGGAAAAGCCGAGGGCGAGACTGATATAAATAATTAATGAAAGCATGGGCCTATTATCTGGGTTTGGCGAAGCGCGGCAAGGTATACGGCAGACTTTTTCCAATGGATGTGACGGGAATTTGGATTGCCGATATGTGAAACACCGTGTATCATTATTTGGGTCCGCTTCTGGCGCGCCAGAAGTCTTCAACTCATGAATAACAATAGTGGAGTGAGAACATGTCTGAGAATGCAGCGCCGGAAGGCACTTGGAACATCACCGTAAAAGGCCCTACTGGCAAAGAAGTGACCGTGCTGGAATTACAGCGCGATGGCGATACTCTAACCGGCACCCAAACGGGTCGCGGCGTATCAACCCCAATTGAAAACGGTAAAGTGGAAGGCAATACCGTTTCTTGGACTCAGCAAGTGACCAAGCCAATGAAGCTGAATGTCACGTTTATTGGTGAGATCACCGGTAATGATATTGCGGGTAAAGTGAAGGTCGGCATGATGTCGCACAAATTCAGCGGCTCTAAAGATCTGGGTTAAACCAATCTAGAGAGCGAGCAGAAAAAAGGGGCCATTTGGCCCCTTTGTCATTTCTACAGCGCGCTTATTTCAGCTTCTTGTATTTCACGCGTTGCGGTTCGGCATTCTTGCCTTTGCGGCTGACAAAGTCCTCGTGGTACTCGGTGTAATTGCCTTCAAAGAACACCACATCACTGTCGCCTTCGTAGGCCAGAATATGCGTGGCAATCCGGTCCAGGAACCAGCGATCGTGCGAAATCACCATGGCGCAGCCGGGGAAATTAAGCAGGGCTTCTTCCAGAGCGCGCAGGGTTTCAACGTCCAGATCGTTTGACGGTTCGTCCAGCAGCAAAACGTTGCCGCCTTCTTTCAGGGTGCAGGCCAATTGCAGACGGCCCCGCTCCCCCCCGGACAGTTCGCCAACCCGCTTCTGCTGGTCGCTGCCTTTAAAGTTGAAGCGGCCAATATACGCGCGGGAGGGAATTTCATAGCCGCCGATCTGCAGAATATCGCGGCCATCGGAAACGGCTTCCCACACAGTTTGGCTGTCGTCCAGCGCATCACGCATCTGCTCAACCGACACCAGCTTAACCGTTTCACCAAGCTCAATGCTGCCTGAATCGGGTTGCTCCTTGCCGCTGAGCATCCGGAACAGGGTCGATTTACCGGCACCGTTACCGCCGATAATTCCAACAATCGCGCCCTTGGGAATCGAGAAGCTGAGATTGCTGATCAGCGCGCGGTCGCCATAACCCTTGCTGACATTATTCACCTCAATCACCTTGTCGCCCAGACGAGGTCCCGGTGGAATATAAATTTCATTAGTTTCGCTGCGGGTCTGGAATTCCTGCGACTGCATTTCTTCAAAGCGAGCCAGACGCGCCTTGCTTTTGCTCTGGCGGCCCTTGGCATTGCTGCGCACCCACTCCAGTTCCGAGGCAATGGCTTTCTTGCGCGAGGCTTCGGTTTTGGCTTCCTGCTCCAGGCGCTTCTCCTTGGCTTCCAGCCAGTCAGAATAATTGCCCTCATAGGGAATCCCGCGACCCCGGTCCAGTTCCAGAATCCAGCCTGCGGCATTGTCGAGGAAATAGCGGTCGTGGGTAATCGCCACTACCGTGCCGGGGAAGTCACACAAGAAGCGTTCCAGCCACGCCACCGATTCTGCATCCAAGTGGTTGGTGGGTTCGTCCAGCAACAACATATCCGGGGCCGACATCAGCAAACGACACAGCGCGACCCGGCGGCGCTCACCGCCAGACAGCTTGGTCACATCCGCATCCCAGGGCGGCAGGCGCAGCGCGTCGGCGGCCACTTCCAGCTTGTGATCCAGATTGTGGGCATCGGTGGCCTGAATAATGTTTTCCAACTCACCCTGGCGTTTGGCCAGCGCATCAAAATCGGCATCCGGTTCCGCGTAGGCGGCATAAATCTGATCTAGCTCGATCAGGGCGCTTTTCGCTTCGGCCACGCCATCTTCCACATTGCCGCGCACATCTTTGCTGGGATCAAGTTCCGGCTCCTGCGATAAATAGCCAATCTTGATGCCGGGCTGGGGGCGCGCCTCGCCGGAAAACTCGGTGTCCACGCCCGCCATAATCCGCAGCAAGGTTGATTTACCCGCACCGTTCAAACCCAGCACACCAATCTTGGCGCCGGGGAAGAACGACAACGAGATATCGTGGAGAATTTCGCGCTTGGGCGGCACAACTTTGCCAACGCGATTCATGGTGTAAACAAACTGGGCCATGGGAACTCCTGAAAAGAACAAATCGGCAGCGATTATACCGGGGAAGCGCCCGGTACTAAATGGCGGCGCGAGCGGCAACCCCGGTTATTTGCGGATTCCCAGCAAGGTACTCAGCGGGCTTGTTACCCCCTGCGCGCCCTGTTTCAAAACATGCGTATAAATTTCCGTGGTTTTCACATCCGTATGGCCGAGCTGCTGCTGCACCGTGCGTATATCCGCACCGGCTTGCAGCAAGTGAGTGGCAAAGGAATGCCGCAGCGTATGACAGCTGACCTGTTTTCGAATATCGGCCTGACGAGCTGCCGTTTTAACCAGTTTGTTCACATTACTCTCGTCATAATGATGCCGCCGCAACAACCCCGTGGCCGGCTCAATACTCAATCGAGAGGCGGGGAACAGATACTGCCAATTTAGCGACTTCGCTTCGCCGGGGAATTTTCTGGCCAGAGCATCGGGCATCCACACACCGCTGTAACCCGGCGCGAGCAAATCCTCCTGCAGCAACACATTCACCTGCTCAATCTGAGGCTTAAGCCTAACCGTTAACTCGGGTGCCAGCGTCACAATACGGTGCTTCATGCCCTTGCCCTGAAACACCCTCAACTGCTGAAAATCAAAATCGACATCCTTAACCCGTAAACGCACTAACTCAATGCGGCGCAGGCCAGAGCCATAAAGCATCGCAGCCATTAAATAATGCATACCATGTAAATGTGCGAGCAGCGCAGCGACCTCCTCGCGTGTTAATACCACCGGAAGCTTGGCTTGGCGCAGCGACTTTTTAAAATGAGCAAGTGGGGCCAGCTCTTGCGCAAGATACTTGGTTTTCATAAAAACCAGTGCATTCAACGCAATCGCCTGCGTGCTGGGCGATACCTGCCGCTCAACCGCAAGAAAAGTTAAAAAGCGCTCAATGTCATTGGAGCCTAAATTCTTCGGATGTTGCTTGTGACAAAAGAGTATGAAATATTTGACCCAATAAAGATAAGAACTGATGGTTCGCTTGCTGTAATTACGCACCAACATAAAGCGTTCCATATCTGAGAGAAACGGAGATCTCGTCATGCCTACTTCCTCATCCATGAAGTCGTACACATCAGTGTAGATTAGCTGCCAGAATTAAAAAGGTATTTTACCCGTTAAGTAAAACGAAACATTCGCGCTAATAAATTAACAATTAAAAAACAGGAAGTTATATGGTTACAGGAATAACCCACCCCACAAAAACAAGCCACCCGCGAAATAATATTATGAGGCCGAAGGCCTCATTAACGTGCTGTTAGGTGGCCGTAATGGAGCAGTATTTAATATGGTTTGGGATGTTATTCGCTGGCCACCTTATGCTTGAACGATTGGCAATCGACATATTTCGCTACTACATCGCAGAAAAGATCGAAATGCCAGCATGGTCTCATGAAGTGTCAGAATATATGTTCAATGAAGATAATCTTCAGAACGAAAATCGTTTTACTCGGGTGATGTGTGGCTTCTGTATTTTCACTCGAAAAAAGTACATATCTGCATTTTTACTTTTACATTGGTTGTCTCGCGTATTTGTATTAGGAGTTATAGCCTATGCTCTTCAGAAGCTGCATAAATAGCCACCTAACAAAGCCAGGCAAGCCGACCCACTTTTCACTGCGCTTCGCTCCGTTGCAAGTGGTCGGCTGCTGGCGGCGTTAAGTTTGCGCGCTGAGAAACCATGATTACCTTGAATCGCAGGCACAATAGAGAGAATAAGCAAACCGGACGACAAGTGGGCTTTCTTATATTCCTGGTTGCGTTAATGCCGCTTACAATTGCTCGGCTGAATGGGCCAGCTTGGGGCCTTCTATTGTATTTCGGGGCAAACGTACTACTTTTCATCCCGGCTATTTCTCGCGCGTACAATGGAAGATTGGCTACTCGCATATTGCAGATCATCCTAAGCGTGCTCAGCTATGGTGCTGCCACGTTTTTCTTTCTTGCTTCTGGTTCGAGCATTGACTTGGAGCTTCCACTTATACTGATAGCTGCAGTACACATATCGCTACTCACAGCCGAGTATTCCTGGAGCACAGGGTTTGGTTATAGTGAATATGATCTGGACACGAACAGCCATCCTATTAACACGTTTATTCGGCGCCTTTTCGGCAAAGAATAAACTTAACAAGAAAAGGCAAGGCGACGCCAAAAAGCGGCGCGCCTGCTTTTGGCGTTATGAGCTGAGAGCGCCATGAGAAATTTACTGGTTTTATGTCTGGTAGCGTTTTCAACGGCGGCACAGTCACTGGATATGAATTACTCCGAGGTAGTACGAATACCAATGGAATCTGCGAGTGAATTCGGTATCTCTTTAACGCAACAACGGTCTGTTGGCTTCAATCGGTTCAACTTGGTTGTTGGCGAGTCGTTTCCGTGCAGCGTTGAGAGTATATCGGTCAGTACTTTTGATGACCGTGGGTCAGTAATCTTAAGCCTTCAGTTTCCTAGTGTCGCTCCGGTTCAGTTTGATGTTCGAGATGCTTCAATCTCGAACAGCCGGATAGATTTTAATTGCCAAGTAGTAGATAAGTATGCAACCCCGTCATATTCAATGGAGCTTCAGCGCAATGGCTCATAACAAGCACAAGCAGTCGCTCTCTGCGGTCGCTGGGACGCCCAAAACGCTGCGCTTATTTGTGCGCCCCTGTTGTGGGCGTTAGATTGCTATGCGAATACTGAGAACACTTACATTATCTTTGCTCGTAAACCATGCCGTGGCCGAAAGTAAATGCCCTCATGATCAAGGCATTTATTGTCCGGATATTGAGGCGCCTCGTGTAACTGAGCTCAAAGAGGGTACGGTGCAAATCAAGTACACAGTTCTTCCAAGTGGTTCCGTCAGCGACATCGAAGTATTAGAGTCAACCGGAGATCCGAGGTGGGTTCAGGCGGTAACTGGCACTGTTCACCTCTGGAAGTACAAGAAATCTCAAAAAGAATACAAGCAGGAGTTTAAATTTAGTGCAGTCTTGGGGCCGTAGATCGCAATCTAACAAGGCGGTGTTGTCGCCTTCGGCTGGGACTGCCATTCCGCTGTCGCTCCATGCCAGCCCCAAACCGCGGCGTTATGCCTAGGAGAGGAAATGGAAGTTACGTCATTATCTGAAAACCTACTTTTTACGACGGTGCGAATAGATACGGTTTCCTCGGCTGGCGCAAAGGGATCTGGTACAGGGTTTCTCTTTTCTCACAAGTTCAATGAGAATGACTATCCATTTATCGTCACTAATAAACATGTGGTTCAAGGTGCTGATAAAGGAGGAATCACTTTCGTAAAAGGAAATGGGGAGCGGCCAAAGCTTGGGGATGCTTTCAGAGTTGACTTCGATAATTTCGAATCTCATTGGATTGGGCATCCTGACCAGCATATTGATATCGCCGTTATTCCACTAGTGCCAATTGTTGAATTCATAAACAAGCAAGGAACGGAAGTTTTCTATCGCACAGTCGCCACAGAAAATATTCCCAATGAAGAACAGCAAAAGGAATTGGATGCGTTCGAAGAAATTGTGTTTATTGGTTATCCAAATGGCATATGGGATAGTAAAAATTTCCTTCCGATTATGCGGAAAGGAACTACGGCCACACCAATCTATATTGATTACGAAAATGAAAAGAAATTCTTGATTGATGCCTCTGTTTTTGGTGGGTCGAGTGGCAGTCCGGTATTTATTTATCAATCTGGAACGTATGCCACGAAGGGAGGTCCTGCCAGAGTTGGAACTAAATTTTACTTTGTTGGCGTCGTAGCAGCAGTTTATTTCAAGACAGATGCACACGATATCGTGAGCTTGCCAATACCGACTACTATGAAAAACTATGTCATAGATAAGGAAATGATAGATTTAGGTATTGTGTTTAAGGCCGAAACCGTTGTTGGTGCAATCGAGCATGCCATCAAGAAGTTGGGGGCATAACAAACGGCTGCACCGGACAAATTTCCGCTGTCACCTTTTTTGCGCTTCGCAGCAAAAAAGCCGCCATCAAAAATTTGCTCGGTGAGCCGGGCGTTATGTGAGTTTTGAGAGCCATGCCTAATATCGGATTTCTAGTTGGAGAGGCATTTAGGAAGTCTAGTGAAGTTCGATGCCCCCGATGCGGGCTGAAATTTCACACAGACAACGAAGAATGTCCTCATTGTTCTGAGCTGAGTGATTTAGAGGCCAAAGAGTTTGGGGAAAGATATCAATCATCAGTGTCGGCTGAATCGGCGAAACTAGGGAAAGTGTTTTTTGTGTTGTTTGTTGCTTTGGCAGGAGTTTTTGCATGTCTAATGTACTTCACATAACAAGGCCAGGCAGTGCGACCCATTTTTCGTTGCGCTTCGCTCCACTACAAATGGCCGCATGCTGGCGGCGTTATCTACTATGAGTAGGTATCTGGTTTCTTTCGCTTTGATGGTAATTTCAGTGGTATCACATGCCGAGCTGGTAGATTGTGTGCACTGCCAAGGCGTGTTCGAAACAGACATCGAAGGGGCAAAGGAGTTTGGGATAATCGTGAAGGTAGAATCCCTGAATTCGCCACCAATATCACGAGTTGAAATTTCCGAGCACAACCGTTTCCAATGTAGCGTTGGAAATATTGATTTCTCCGTAGGCGAGGCAAATCCAGAGTTGGGGCCGGATATAGTTGCTAGCTATGAATCTATCTCTGGTTTTCGAGGGGCTACGATTAAGAATCGCCATATCACAGGAGCACGAATTGATTTGGTAATGGACTGGTCTGGAACAGCACTTGCAAATCATTGGAGCAAAGATGCGCGTGAAACAATCTTATCTATATTTCTCAATCCACGCAGATAACAAGGCCAGGCAAGCCGACCCAATTTCACTGCGCTTTGCTCCGTTCCAATTGGCCGGTTGCTGGCGACGTTAGTGATTAAGATGTCGCAAATGTATTACAGGCTGTATCAGGCGTTCAGGGCAATATTGACTTTGATGATCTGTTTGTTCCTGCTGCGTTCAGCAGGTGTTGCAAATTGGTCACAGTGGTCAAATCAACTGTTAGAGATTGGAGTGATGCTTTTATTCTTTGGGGCATCAATCGTGTTTGGGTTTCTTTCTGGTAAGGCATTTAGCTACCACGTCGCGTGTGTGCCAGAGGGAGAGCCTGAATCGTTTCAGCGTTCGTTTGCCGCAGCAACTGGTGCTTTCGTTGTAATAGTTGCCATTGGGGTTGTTGTGTATGCGTTGTTCAATCACTAACAAGGGCGCGCAGTTAGCCGCTGAAAAGCGCGGCGGGACAGCCAAAACTCCGCACTTTTTTGTGCAATCGCTCCGCCCATTGTTGCACAAAAACGCGCTCCATTTTGTCTGCCCCTGGCGCCGGCGTTAAGTTTGCGCGCTGAGAAACCATGATTACCTTGAATCGCAGGCACAATAGAGAGAATAAGCAAACCGGACGACAAGTGGGCTTTCTTATATTCCTGGTTGCGTTAATGCCGCTTACAATTGCTCGGCTGAATGGGCCAGCTTGGGGCCTTCTATTGTATTTCGGGGCAAACGTACTACTTTTCATCCCGGCTATTTCTCGCGCGTACAATGGAAGATTGGCTACTCGCATATTGCAGATCATCCTAAGCGTGCTCAGCTATGGTGCTGCCACGTTTTTCTTTCTTGCTTCTGGTTCGAGCATTGACTTGGAGCTTCCACTTATACTGATAGCTGCAGTACACATATCGCTACTCACAGCCGAGTATTCCTGGAGCACAGGGTTTGGTTATAGTGAATATGATCTGGACACGAACAGCCATCCTATTAACACGTTTATTCGGCGCCTTTTCGGCAAAGAATAAACTTAACAAGAAAAGGCAAGGCGACGCCAAAAAGCGGCGCGCCTGCTTTTGGCGTTAAATGGTCCGGCGGATAGCTGAGTAAATTCTATGGCGCTCTCAATCGAAAAAAAGTTTGAATGGGCGATAAAGGGGATATTGGGGTGCATTGGTATTCTCTTGTTAGTAAGTTCAACAAACACTCGATATTGGGAAATCGCGCTAGGCATATATTTTTATTCGCTAGGAGTGAGGGGCTTTGCCGAAGCAGTTTTAGGCTATCACACATTTTTTCGCGGAGTGGTGGCAACTGAAGGGTCAGACAAGAATCGTCTGACTATAATATGCGGGAATACCTTGGGCCTAGCCATAGGCGGCATGATGATGCATCAACCAGTTTTATGATTTATTACTTGGTAAGTTCATTTAACAAACACGCGCAGTTAGCCGCTGAAAAGCGCGGCCGGACAGCCAAAACGCTGCCCTTTTTTGTCTGCCCCTGGCGTGGGCGTTAAGTTTAAAAACAAACTAAGGAGCAACAATGAAAGTATTAAAATTAGGATTTTTTCTCTTCTCACTAAGCATTTCGCAATTTGCAGTTTCGGATGCAGATTCAGAAAGAGAGGCGGAGATACTATTAACGTCCATGGGGATGGAAGAAGCCATGACTCAAACAATGTCTCAAATGGTTGATTTCCAATTACAGCAAAACCCCACGTTAGCGCCGTTTAAGTCAGTAATTATAAAATTTTTTGCCAAGCATATGAGTTGGGCTAGCCTAAAGTCAGAATTTGTAAAAATTTACTCTGAGGCATTCTCTGCAAAAGAGCTTCGTGAAATTAATGAATTTTATGCAACTGAAACAGGAAGAAAGACCATCCAATTAATGCCTTCATTGTCTGCACAAGGCGGTCAAATTGGAGCTGATCGAGTACAAGAAAATATTGGTGAATTGCAGGCAATGATAAAAGCAGAGTCAGAGCGGCTTCAAAAACTCAGTGTTCAATAAACTTAACAAGGCCATCAAAAAGCGCTCCACTTCGTTACGCTGGACCTCCTTACACTGCGCTCCAGTCGGCCCTTTATGTCGGCGTTATGCGGCCAAACGACTAACCATAAGGTATGAATAGAAGTTCATGAGAATAAAAAAGCCATTATCTAGACTGTTTGGAAATAAGGTTGTCAGGTTAACTACTGATTTAGTAATCCTTGCGGCATCTGGATACTTAATGCTTAAGAAAGCATTGGGGTTTTCAATATCTGGATGGCTTCTATCAAATGCATTTCACCAGCCGTTGGTTACAGCTTATGTGTACTTCTCTGCGGGACTCTTAATTGCAGCTATTTTATCGAAGGTGGCAATTTTTTACTTAGACTATTTTCCTGCAAATAACCACTATTCAGTGGAACCTGACGAAATATCTGACTGTCTTTATCGTATGAATACGGAGATTTGCAGTCACTTAGATAAATGTTCTAGCGGAGAAATTGCAGATATTAAAGTGCTTCACGAGCAGCATGGATACAAATTAAACTTGGCGCTAATTATAGGTTCTTTAGCGGAGCACATAAGAAAATCAATAACTAGTATAAAAATTAAAAACAAAGATTTGTTTATATCGATATATTCCCACGATCCAGCTAACGGAAACTTAGATTATGTCCTGCACTATGACCCGAAAAGAGACTTGATCGAGAGCAAGGTTATCGATCTTGGCTCAGATAAGTTCGAAAAATATGAAAGTGTAAAGTGCATGAAATCAACGAACGAAACAGCATATGTTCTTAATGGAAAAGCGAATTATGCAAAAGGCGGCTCTAAACGCCATAAATCTATACAGCACTATTTAGGCTGCAAACTTTCATCGGGAAATAGAATTTATGGTTTTCTCAACATAGAGTTCCACAATAACTCTCTGTTTTCTGATGAGTCAGAAATGCAAGATTTCATGGAAGAACATATATATCCATTTAAACTGTTGCTGGAATATCAATTTTTAAAGAAAGAGTTTTTTGCAAGTCTGAAAGATTTTGAATACAACTGGAGGGCAGCATGAGAGATTCTTCATTTAGCAGAAATTCTAAGCTCTTTAATGATGTTGAGTCGGTAAAGAGGACTATCCGCAATGAAATTCATGACAAATGCCGGAATATATCGCAAAGCCCATCCGTAAGTAGTAGCGAGCGGCAAGATCCTCGCATAACAAGGCAAGGCAGGCCGACACGGTAAAGCTGCGCGGCTGCTTGCGGCGTTAGGGCTGATCGTAGTGTCCACCAATAGCGAAGATATAAATGGATTTCTCATCGAAACGATATATAAAACGGTCTTTCTGCGAGATTCGTTTTGACCAAAGGCCGGAGAGATTGTGCTTTAGTGGTTCAGGCTTGCCTAGACCGGATGAAGGATCATCAGACAGCAGCATTTCCTTGAGTAATTTACAGAGTGCCTTGTGCAGCCGCTTGTCCTTTTCTCGCATGCTTTCATACGCTTCCCAGGTATTGCCCTCAAATACCAGCGATCTCATTCATCTGCTCTTCAGTCGGTTTGTAGCCTTGCCCGCGGGTGTGGGTCGCAAGGGAATCGGCAATTTGTTGCATGAGGTTCTTACTCTGGAGTACGTGCAGGGTTTCCTGCTCTCGCTCCCAGTCGTCGGCGCTCATTACAACAAAAGCCTCACCAGCTCGCCGAGTCACTTTGAGCGGTTCATGCCGGCTAACTACTTGTTCCACAACGCTTTTAAGGTTATCTCTAAATTTGTTTACGCTGATTGTGTCCATAAGGCCACCTTTGTGTACGGAAATGCCGTACAACTATATGCCAAAAGCCCTAACAAGGCCAAGTACAGCGACAGCTTTTTCGTTGCGCCTTCGGCTCTACTACAAAGCTGCGCGTTTTGGCGGCGTTAGGTGTATCTCAGGCCTCGACTAGGCCGAGATGTTTTACGAAAGGTTTAAAGTCTTTATCTGAAAAAAGAAGAGGGAGTTTCTGCTCTATGCAAAATGTCGCGATAATTACATCTGCAGTCTTGCGGATGGTGATTCCTTTTTTACGGAGCGCACGATAATTTTCAGCACATTTTTCAGGCATCCCTTCGCCGAACAACTCAAGCCTGCCCAGGGTCATCAACGTCTGCTTGGTCAGTCGATATTCGCTGTCATTCCGGATGCCTTGAAGGATTTCCAGAAAAATCAAATCGCCCATAGCAACAGTGCCGGCGACAATTCCGGCATCCAAACTATCCGTATGCCGGCTTTGCACTCCATTAAGGTAGTCAATCCAGACGCTGGTATCGACCAGGATCACTTACCGCCTCGCATCTCATCTAGGTCACCTTCCCATTTTACTCGGCCGCGCAGCTTGCGAATTTCCTGTTGCTGGCTTCGTAAAACAAGTAGCTTAAGTCCTTGTTCTACTACTTCTTTTTTAGTGCTGTACCCGGATGCCTTGAGGGCTGCTTCCATCAAGTTGTCGTCTATAACTATATTGGTTCTCATAAATCACCTAGTCGTGTGTATATGTAACCTTTTTATACACACTCTAGCATGGGGGAAAAAACATAACAATCCGCAGCAATCGCTCCCGTTGGTCGCTGGGACAGCCAAAACGCTACGCTTATTTGGCCGCCCTTGTGTGGGGCGTTATGGGTTTTAGAGGTGTTGCTCCACATCCATGCTGTTGTGGAGAATGCGGATCACAACAATCTTGGATTCAGTGCCAGCCCGGTAAAAAATGATATGACTACCTTGGCTAAACTTTTTGTACCCAGGCTTTATGTCTTCTGCATCGCGGCCAATATCCGGCTGTCGGGCAAGGAGTCTGAAAGCATCGTCAAGTTGCTTGAGGTATTTGTCGCGCTGACGTATTCCCCACTTTTCCGTGGAAAAGCGGCCAATTTCAATTATGTCTTTTCGGGCGGCAGAGGTGAGCAAGAATGGAGGCATTAGTGGGCTTCGTTATCCAGTTCTGCAATAACACTTTCAAGCGAATACTCTGCTATCCCGCTTTGCTCGCCTTCATCCAAGAGGCGTCGCAATCTTTCAAGTTTGCTCTCCGTCTCTTCAAGCAAGCGCAAGCCTGCTCGTACCACTTCGCTCGCGGATCCATAGCGGCCATTTTGAAGCTGGGCAGCAATGAACTCGTCAAAGTGGGGGCCAAGGGTAATACTGGTATTTCTGGCCATGGGGTGTCTCCTGTACCAAATATTGGTATATTTTGCCAAAGCACCCATAACAAGGCAAGGCAGGTCGAGGCGGTAAAACTGCGTGTCTGCTTGCGGCGTTATACGTAAAGAGATAGAACTGAACTATGGCGAATAATTGGAATATTCCGGCAGAACTCGAAAAGGAAGTCCGAGAAAGAGACAAAGTTTGTGTCTATTGCCGCAAAGAATTCCTGGAGCCCTTAGAAGTTACCCAAAAGGCTTTGGCTGGTCACTTGGGTGTTTCAGTACAGCGCATTAATGAAATTGTGCGAGGTAAACGCGGAATTACACCTGACACTGCTTGGCTACTTTCAGAATTGTTAAATACTACCCCTGAATTTTGGCTCAACCTACAGTCCGCGCATGACCTTTCCGCACACCGCCCTGAGTATCATGTTCAGCCTCTTATCGCACTGGGCGCATAACAAAAACTGGCAGTCGGACAGCCAAAGCACCGCGCCATTTTGTCTTCTGCTGCGGTAGGCGTCGGGTATGCCGGTATCGAACGGGTTGCCGGCTTCAGCATCATTCATAGTAAGTGAAATCATGCCTCCAATATTAATATCAATATCTCTGCTTGTTTGTAGCAATGTGTTTATGACGTTTGCTTGGTACGCGCATCTAAAGGAGCTGAATAATAAGCCCTGGATTATTGCCGCATTGGTCAGTTGGGGAATTGCGCTACTGGAGTACCTGTTTCAAGTGCCTGCCAACCGCATAGGATACACGGCACTCACTATTGGCCAGCTTAAAATTATGCAAGAGGTGATTGCCTTATCCGTGTTTGTGCCATTTTCGGTCATGTATCTCAAAGAACCGCTGAAGCTGGATTATTTGTGGGCGGGTCTTTGCCTAGTGGGTGCCGTCTTTTTTATGTTTAGAAGCAAGTTTGCCTAAGCCAATTGGTTTGTTTTTGTAGACGAAATTGAAGCTGGTGCTCAAGAAGGTATGCAGGGCTTCCCGCTGGTGATTATACCGGGGTAACGCGATATAAAATCATCGTCGTGGGTGTGAAAGCCGATACAGTGAGCAAGAGATATGATTCGTAGAATTTTGCAGTGGCTGGGAATAAGAAAAGAATTCGGCTGGTATCAGCCGGAAGATCCTACGCCAAGAGAGCAGTGCCCTTGCTGTGACTATATTTCGCTAGCGGAGAGAAATCGCTATCTGATTTGTCCCATTTGTTTCTGGGAGGATGAGGGCCAAGATTTGCACGCGCCGGATGAATATTCCGGGCCTAATCACATGAGCTTGCGAGAAGGGCGGGAGAATTTTTTAGCGTTTGGCGCTTGCTCGCGGGATATGCTTGAGCATGTTTTGCTGCCGGAAGATCGCGGAGATTATCGCTATATAAAACGCAGCTTAGACTCGCAATGTGAAGATGAAAAAAATCGGTAAATAGCGTAGTCTTGCGCCTATGGTTTGCTGGAAAAAGTAAACCAAAGACGCTTAGGAATAGCGTCTATTCTTTGCTGTGCTGTTCGCGATGAAAGGGAATTTTGAGAGGCGCACTGTTCTTGTTTTCTTTCTCCCCGCCGCTCGGCAAAAAATGATCTTCACTCGCCGCAGTGTTCTATTGCCTTTTTAAAACGCCAAGGATTGGCGAGCTGAAATACACTTAATCTACAAGGAATGTATATGAAAAATTATAGTGCAGAATTTATTGGCACATTTTGGTTGGTTCTCGGCGGTTGTGGTAGCGCCGTGCTGGCGGCGGCATTTCCGGAGCTTGGCATTGGGCTGCTGGGTGTGTCGCTGGCATTTGGTTTAACGGTGCTGACCATGGCCTTTGCTATTGGCCATATTTCTGGTTGCCACCTGAATCCCTCCGTGTCTATTGGGCTTTGTGTTGGCGGGCGTTTTCCGGCAAAGGAATTGCTGCCGTATATTATTGCCCAGGTTCTGGGCGGTATTGCCGCAGCAGGTGTTTTGTATCTGATTGCCAGTGGCAAGGCGGGCTTTGAGCTTTCCGCCGGTTTTGCTTCAAATGGTTATGGTGAGCATTCGCCCGGTGCTTATAGTTTACAGGCGGCGTTGATAACAGAAATTGTGATGACGATGATGTTTTTGTTCGTCATTCTGGGGGCCACTGATAAGCGCGCACCGCAGGGTTTGGCTCCTATTGCGATTGGCCTATGTTTGACCCTGATTCATTTGATTTCGATTCCGGTCACCAATACCTCGGTGAATCCCGCTCGCAGCACGGCTGTGGCATTGTTTGTTGGCGATTGGGCTGTTGCGCAGCTTTGGCTGTTTTGGGTAGCGCCAATTGTCGGCGGTATACTGGGCGCCGTGGTCTATCGCGTTATTGGCAGCGAGAAAGCCGCTTAAGCGAAACAACGTACTGAGCAAAAGGGCTGGTGATATGACGGTTTTGCCGGAGCACTGTCGAGTCGACATCACTAGCCCTTTCTTTCGCTGTGAAATGGATAAAGAAATATTTTTACAGAGACTGGCAGATTTGCCTGATTGCATGAGAGTAAGCGAGTGTGCCGGTATTTTTCAGCTGCAATTTTCTCGGCCCATCAATGCGGAAATTGAGTCTTTATTGCAGAATATTTGTGATTATTGGGCGACAGTCTGGATCGTTCATGTAAGTTGATTCTGAATTTTATACGAGAAAATTTGAACAATGACCCCCGGTATTAACGCCGCTAAAAAAGCAAAAATATCCTACAACGTTCACCAATATGAGCATGATGCGGCACACAGTTCTTACGGTTTGGAAGCCGCTGAGAAAATGAATGTGGCACCCGAGCGGGTATTTAAAACTCTGGTGGTGAATTTGGATGGCAAGGGTATGGCCGTGGGTGTGGTGCCAGTGTCGTCCATGTTGAATATGAAGGCGATTGCCAAGGCAGCTGGTGTGAAAAAAGCCGCCATGGCAGAGGCCGCTGAGGTTGAAAAATCCACCGGCTATGTTCTTGGTGGGGTTAGTCCACTTGGCCAAAAAAAACGTTTACCAACGGTGATAGATGCTTCCGCAAAAAACTTTGAGACGATTTTTGTAAGCGCCGGTCGGCGCGGCTTGGAGATAGAATTAAGTCCGCAAGACTTGGCCGCATTAACGGCAGCCAGTTTTTCCGATATTGCCAGCCAGTCGTAAATAGATTTACAGGCTTGCGAGTAATTGTTTTATTTCAGCCACGCTTTGATTGGCTCCAGCATCAGATAGCAAGATGGTGTAGTGGTTGCTGTCTTCAATATCGGTCATTGAAAATCCCTGAATCTGCTTTCCCGCTTTAATAAGGCTTTTTAATGGGTAAAGCGGTTTATCATTTTGCAGCCCGCGTTCGGCCCGTAAAAATCGTACCGGCCCTTTAAGTTTTTTTAGCGACTGCGGAATTACGTTTTCAAAAAGCTGGGTTTTCACATCTTCTAGTAACGCGGCTTTATTGGTTGAAGGGCGGAAACCTTGATCGGTTGGGTAGAGGTCGTAGTCGAGGTAGGCTTCTACATAGTGTGACCAATGATCTTTCAGTGCGGCTTGGTCGCGCCAAAAATCACGATAAATTTCTTTGCTGGCAAAGTGCATGTCGAGCCGATCGAGTGCCGGGCCAAGGACCTTGCGCACGATTTTTTCTATCAGCCATTCACCAATTAAGGGAATTCGATGAATCGGCAGGCTGGGCATAATAGGCAGGCCGCCATCTACCATTAAAATACTGCGGCAACGCTCGGGAAACTCCGCGCCCATCACGGCGGCCACAAAGCCGCCCATAGAATGGCCAAGCACAATATCCGCTTGTGCTACGCCGAAGTGATCCAGCGCCGCGATCATATCCTGCGCATGGCGCAACATTCCCCAAGGGCCGCTGATATTGCGACTATTTCCTCGGCCGCGAAGGTCTGGCGCAATTAATTGGTATTCGGTGCCAAGCGCATCGGCCAGCGCAAGAAACTCACGGTGGGAGGCGGTAATACCGTGGATGGCTAAAATAACCGGCCCAGCTCTGCCCCATTTCGCCACGGCAAGTTCGCCGCCGGGAACCTTGATAGACGTTAATTGATACTCGTTATTCGGTTGCTTCATTGAGTTAATCCAAGTGATTATTTTGTGCGCACATCAATCAAGGCGCTGCGGCGAATTTTGCCGGCTTCATTTCTAGGTAAGGCAGCGACGAATTCAAAGCTGCGCGGCACTTTGTAACGCACCAACTGTTGTTCACAGAGTTGGCCAATAATCTCTGCACTTAGCTGTTCATCGTCGGTTTCAATAACGGCATGAACACGTCGGCCCAAATCTTCGTCTGGGAGTCCAATCACCGCGACATCTTTTACCGCTGGGTGAGAGGAAATCACCGATTCCACTTCAGCCGGGTAGATATTCGCGCCGCCGCTAATGATGAGGTCGGTACGGCGGTCGGCAAGATACAAATAGCCTTCATCATCGACTCGACCGAGATCGCCGACACTTCGAAAACCGTCGCCGTATTCGCTCAGCGGCTTAGCACCGAGATATTGATACTGGGGGCTGCCATCGCCAAAGCGGGTATAAATTTCGCCAACTTCGCCGGTAGGGCAGGGCTGGCCATCTTCGCCAATAATAACAATGTCGGTCATAAAGCCTCGGCCAACACTGCCGCGATGCGTCAGCCAGTCGGTGCCGGAAATTGTGGTGATGCCGGTAATTTCGGTCGCTGCCAACAACTCCCACACGCGCTCATTACCAATGGCATCCATCCAGCCGAGCTTTGCCCAATCCGGGCAGGGAGCGGCGAGATGCCAAAGGCAGCGAATGCTACTCAAGTTGCGCTGTTCAAAACCTTCGCTTCGCAACATGCGCTGCATCATGGTCGGCACCATATTCAAAATGGTGGGTTGGTATTGCTCAATAAAATCGAGCGCTTGTTCCGCATTAAAACGTTCATTCAGGGCGATGGCCGCCCCTTGAAACAGCGAAATTTGTGAAAAGAAAAAGGCCTGATTGTGATACAGCGGGCCGGGGGAATACACCAGATCGCCGGGCCGGTAATCCAGCACACTGGCAAGAGGGTGGCCCTGCCAGGGAAACTGAAACGCGCCGGGTGAAACAATAAGTTTGGGTTTGCCGGTTGAGCCGCCAGAGGCAATGGCCTTGGTGGGTTGTGGAACGGCGTCTTCAAGTGCCGTACTCGGGTAATTTTCTAAATCGGCCATTTGCTTGCAGCTGATGCCGTCGAGTTCTTCGGCATCGCTGATAATCACCGCCGGAGCGGCGAGTTCTATCAGCGCGTCACGTTCATTTTGTGGCAGCCGATCATTGACTGGCGTAGGGCAAGCGCCGAGCTTAAATGCGGCGAGGGTGGCGACAATATGCTCGGCGCAATTGGGCAGGTTAATTGCGACTTTATCCGCTTTATTAACGCCTTGTTCTTTGAGCAAATGGGCGAGTTTATTGGACCAGTCATCCAGTGTTTTTCGACTGTATTGCTCAATCGTTTTATCTTGCTTGATCAGATAAAGCGCAATGCTGTTGGGTTCTTGTCTGGCAAATTCAGCCAGCGCTGCGCCGGGTGTCCAGAGATTATTTTGGCTAGTGGACATATCAGAAATCCTTTTTGAATTGCAGATAGGCCAGTCGTGGCTGACGTTGACTGCCGACGATGACGCCTTCAAATACATCGCCGTAGCGGATGTGGGTGGGGGTGTTGTCTAAGTTTTCTACCACCAATCTCAGCGACCATTCGCGTTCAATATCACGCAGGCCAATATCGGCTTTATAGCGTTCAAAAGCAGCTTGGCGTTTGGCTTCATCCAAATCCACGTCGAGCAATTGATCGTCTTCAAACTCCATTAATACCCCGGCGGTGAGTGCGAGCCCGCCAAGAAATTCCAGCGGCTTATTCACCCGCAGCGCAAGCGAGCCAGAGTATTTGGGCGCAAAAGGAAATGACTTGCCGGACTGGTTACAGCGCGGATTATCTGGGTCGCCATCATCGGGGTCGGTTTGGCCGACCGGGCACTCGCCATCTAAAAATTTCACAAATTCGGTGTCGAGTAATCCCAGGCTGGCGTTTACGGTCAGCCAGCTATTGGCCAGCCATAAAAAGTCAGCTTCCAAGCCTTGGGAGTAGGCCTCTTCGGCATTCACAACGCGGGAGGTTCCGAGGCCAATCGTGCCCGGTGGGTTTTCGCGGATCAGCACTTGAAAGTCTTCGGCGGATTGGCGAAACAGCGAAATATTCAGGTTTGCGGTGTTGTCGAATAACCAGATTTTAAAGTCGAGGCCGATGTTTTTGGCAATCTCTTCATCGAATACCAAGTCGTCGGATTCAAAGCCGATATCGTTAGTGCCCTCGCGGAAGGCAAAGGCGTTAAAGCCACCGCCTTTAAAACCGCGTTCGGCATGGAGGAAGATCGACAGTGCATCATTGGGCTGCCAGTTCAGCGAGATTTTAGGTTGGAGATTGCTTTCCTCGCGTTCGCGGTGGGCGGTAAATTCCTGTGCGCCGACTAAGCTCAGTACGGCATTTGGCGGTGGCGTAGTGAAGTGTACATTCCAATCGCCTTCTTTTTTCTCTTGGGTGTAACGCGCGCCCAACTCAATGCCCCAGGTTTCGGTGAACTGCCATTTGGCGTGACCGTAAAGCGATTGCGCGGTAGCGGTCTGCTCAAAAAACTGGTTCATTTGCTCGCTGCCCTCACCAATGCCGTTGAGTGGTAGAGCGCCGAGCAGTGCATCGATGAGTGGATTGGAGGGCACGCCATTGGCATCCAATGCGGCGGCTTGCAGCAAGTCGATGAACGGGCCGCTGTTCAGTCGGAAATTAAATTCGCTGTCTAGAATTTGGCGCTTGCTCCATGTTGCGCCAAACAATACATCGGAGCTGCCCTGCTTACCTAAGCCAAAAAAGCCCTCGTAAGTGGGAGCGGTAAAGCGCAGCTCGCCGTAGCTCATTGGCGAGTGATCACCGCCAGAACCGTTTAATGCCTCTGCGGGCGTAAAGTCGGTATCCAGTGATAGCTCCTGATCCATAATGGCGTGAGCGGCGATAAAGGTGGCAGACCAATCCGCAAGCGGGATTTCCCAGAGCAGGCGATAGCGGTCGATGGTGATGTCGCGGTAATCGGGCAAATCAATTGAGGTCACCCAGTTGCCGGGAGTCACATCTGCTTTAGGGTCATAGCGGCGCAGAGCGGCGGTAAAATTTGGGCCTGCAGAAACGGTCTCCAGTGCGGCGCCGCCGTCATACAGCTCAAAGTGCTCAATGCCCAGCTCCAATCGGGTGCCGATAATATCTTCAAATTCAAAGGTCGCTCTCAGGCCGGAACGCTCTCGAGATTTGAGCCGAGGGTCTGCTTCTGGATTCACCTCGGCGGTGGTGTTTTTAATAAAGCCGTCGCGCTCGTCATACAAGCCGGCAATTCGAAAATTGAAACCGGAAACAATCGGGCCGCCAAACGCGGCTTCTAAGCGATGTCGATCCAGCTCGCCGTTTTCCAGAGTTAAGCTACCTTCGTATTCGGTGGTGGGCTTGTTGGAAATAACGTGAATCAAGCCAGCGGTGGTGTTTTTGCCAAAGCTGGTGCCCTGTGGGCCGCGCAAAACTTCCATGCGCTGAATATCAAACAGCGCGGCAAGAAAGTAGGGAATGCGGGTGTGCGGAATGCCATCAATGGCCATGCCTACCGGCGGCTCAAAACTTTTATTGTTGTTATTAAAAGTGAAGCCGCGCACCCGAGGTGCGGCAAAAAAACCAGCCGCATCAATCGAGGCGTTAGGTACCAATTGCAACGCTTCGGTTATATCGGTAACGCCCTGTTCTTTTAGAAAGTCGCCGGTGAGGGCGGTCATCGAAATAGGTACATCGTGCACCGACTGCTCCCGCTTTTGCGCGGTCACAATCACCTCTTCCAATACCCGTTTACCCGATGCAGCTGGCGTTTGGGCTTCGGCGTCAAAGCTCAATGCCAAGCCGCCGATCAATAAGGTTTTAGAGGTCAGATTTATTATTTTTTTCATGGTGAGTCACTCTTATTATTTTGCGCCCAAAATTCGCAGGGCGTATTCCACATAACTGTCGGCAATGGTTTCTGGTGACAGCCCCAACTCAGGGCTGTACCAATTCGCCACCCGAATACCCATCCCGCCCAATACCGCAGAGGCTAGCCACTCGTGCGGAACAGAGAACACGCCCTGCGTAACACCGTTGCTAATGATGCCGCTCAGCAGTGCTTCCGATTGTTTGCGAATTGCCATAATTTGCGGCGTGAGCTGGGCAGAAAGCGAATGCAGCTCGGTATTTACCACCGTGGCCAGCATCGGATAGCTGGAGTGCATTTCCACATGGCCACGCATAAACGCGCTGATTTGTGAGATGGGATCTTTGTCGGCACCGTTGATGGCGGCCTGCAATGTCGCCAAGTGATTTTCATGGCCGATGCGCAGCAGATCGAACAGCATCTCTTCTTTAGACGCGTAATGGGAGTAAATGGAGGCGGGCTTCATGCCGAGATTGCTGGCGATATCGCGCATTGAAGCACCGGCAAATCCCCGCTCGGCAAATAGCCGGAGCGCTTCGCTTAATACCGCGAGTTTGGCAGGGCTTTGCTCGGTATCGGGGGGCAGATTGACATCGGTCGCGGCAAGGCGCCGTTGGATCGGTTGAGACACAGGGGAATCTCCGTGGATTTTTTATTCGTTATTGCAGAGCAAAATAGCTAACTAACGATCGTTAGTCAATGGCCGTAAAGATAGTAAGTCTGCGTTGCTTTGACTTAGAGCATCGCGATGCTAGTGCCTTGAGATAGCTGCGCTGGTACCTCGAGTTAGCTGTGCTAGACTCGCGCGGCATATATTCAGCCAGCTAATTACCCGGACGTTTGCTTTCAAGGAGTGAATGATGAGTTTTCCTATCTCCCACTATTCCAGTGGCCGCGACAATAATTTCAATTTGTTGCGGTTTATTGCCGCCACCTTGGTCTTGGTTAGCCACAGCTTTCCCTTGGCGGGTGGCGAGGGCACGGCTGAGCCTTTGGCCAGTTTGGTGGGTATGACACTGGGTGGTTTATCGGTAGATATTTTCTTTGTCAGCAGCGGTTTTTTAGTCGCGGGCAGTTTCTTGTCTCAGCAGAGCGTTAAGTCTTTTGCATGGGCCCGTGTTTTGCGCATCTATCCAGCACTTTTTATTGCCATGCTTTTTTGTGTTTTTGCCGTCGGTTTGGTGTTTACCGATTTGAGTGCCGGTGAATATTTGGCGAATAAGCAGATCTATAAATTCCTTATCGAAAATAGCTTGTTGGTCGGAGGGATTGAATATGATCTACCGGGGGTGTTTCTCAACAATCCTTATCCTGTGGCGGTAAACGGCTCGCTTTGGACGCTGCCGGTTGAAGTGAAAATGTATATCTTCTTGGCGCTAATCTTTTCTGCTGTATTTTTTTTAGAGCGCCGGTTCTCACTAGGCATTTTAAAAGTCGCGTTGCCCATTATTGTTGCTATCTCATTTGCCATTGATGTGTTAGCCCACTTTGAATTTGCCGACATTGATGGCAACCGCTTATTCACCTTGTTTTTCTTTGGATCCGCACTTTATGTTTGGCGTGATCGAGTAGTGCTGTCATTCCCAATTTTTATCGTGGCTGTTTTGGCGGTGGTGTTGAGTGGGAATAGCCAGAGCCTGTTCATGGTTTTTTATACTTTGCTATTGCCCTATATCGTTTTATTTCTGGCGTATGTGCCGGGTGGAATAGTTCGCCGCTTTAATGAATTGGGTGACTATTCTTACGGCGTGTATATTTATGCCTTTCCTGTCCAGCAATCTGTTGCGGCCGCTTTCCCCAGTATTTCAATTTTGGGAATGACGCTGATTTCCTTCGTGTTCACATTGATACTTGCGGTTTTGTCTTGGCGCTTTATTGAAAAGCGGGCACTGAAGCTGAAAACCAAACGGGCAGCGCCTGAGTTAAGGGCGAGTCGTGCCGTTCAAGCTTAGGCGGGCTGTTGCTCCTGCAATTGCAGGATGGGCTGAGCTGTACTTGGCGCGATAGGGTGGTAAGCCAAAACAAATCTGCGACGGAGACAATAAAAAATGCAGCTTGGTTTTAGCACAATGAATACCATGGCCGACCCCGATCCCCGCGACCTGGCTAGAATGGTTGAGCAGGCGGGTTTTGAATCGCTGTGGATGGGTGAGCACAGCCATATCCCGCGCTGCCGCACAACGGCCTATCCCGGTGGTGGCGAATTACCGGAGCCGTACAAGAAAATGCGCGATCCCTATATCGCGCTAATGGCGGCGGCAACGGCAACTACTACGCTCAAGTTGGGAACCGGTATTTCCCTGCTGATGGAGCGGGAAATTATTTCTCAGGCAAAAACCATTTCCACGCTGGACCAGTTATGCGGTGGCCGTCTTTTGCTTGGCGTGGGTGTGGGTTGGAATAAGGAAGAATTCGAGAACAGCAACACCGCCATTCCCTGGAATAAGCGTTATCGAGGGTTGGAAGAAGTGGTGTCGGCCACGCGCCGTATGTTTTCAGATGAGGCACCGGAATTCCACGGTGAGTTTATCGATTTCGACCCGATCTGGTTTGAGCCAAAGCCAATACAGGCCGGTGGGCCGCCGGTGTTGATGGGGGCGATGGGACCAAAGGGAATAGAACATGCGGCCCGTTGGGCAGATGGCTGGATGCCGGCGGATATTGCGCTGTTAAATATCGAAGAAGATATTGCGCGGTTTAAAGCGCAGGTAGCGAGTTTTGGCCGCGATCCGGAACAAGTTGATATTACGGTGGTGGCAATGAGCGAAATTAATCGCGACTTGCTGCTAAGATACCGCGACGCTGGCGTCGGCCGAACTATCATTGGTGTGGGTGTAGATAATTGGGATCGCCCCGAGGTGATTGAGCCTTTGATTGAGCTTGGCGCCAGCATGATTGATGAATTGAAATAAAAGGATAACAAGATGCAAATCGCAAAATTGCTGACTCTGCTGTTTTATGTCGTGGCTGTGGTGGCTTGGCAAACGTCATTATTTGGTGATGCTTCGCCGTATATTTATTACACGGCGCTGGCCTTTCCCGCTTTCCATATTTTGGAAATCCCCGTGGCCTACAAATACCTTGATCGTCACCCCGGTGGCATGGCGCAAAGTATTCTGCTGACCGTGGTGTTTGGCGTGGGTCACTGGCTGCCGCTAAAAAAAGAAGCTGATCGCGCTCTGGCATAAGCCTGTGGCGAGGGGGCAATCGCGTCGCTCTCGCCAGTTTTGCTCCCTCCCTTCCGGTAATCCGCCTTCAAGGCAAAAATCATCCCGCCCGGCGGGCATTTATTGTACAATGCGCGCCTTTTCTAGCCTGTAGAGCCTTGCGGGAGCAGCCCATGTTTAACAAAGAAATGACTATTGCCGGTTTCGACGACGAAATCTGGTCTGCCATTCAAGAAGAGGAAACGCGTCAGGAAGAGCATATCGAACTGATCGCCTCTGAAAACTACACCAGCCCACGCGTTATGCAAGCTCAGGGCACGGTACTGACCAACAAGTATGCCGAAGGTTATCCCGGCAAGCGTTACTACGGCGGCTGCGAATACGTAGATAAAGCGGAAGAGCTGGCCATTGAGCGCGCAAAAGCCCTGTTCGGCGCTGATTACGCTAACGTGCAGCCACACTCAGGTTCGCAAGCTAACGCAGCGGTTTACCAAGCGCTGGTTCTGCCCGGTGAAACTGTACTGGGTATGAGTTTGGATGCTGGTGGTCACTTGACCCACGGTGCCAAGCCCAACTTTTCAGGCAAAACCTACAATGCCGTTCAGTATGGTTTGAACACCGCAACTGGCGAAATTGATTACGAGCAAGTTGAAGCGCTGGCCCTTGAGCACAAGCCTAAAATGATTGTGGCGGGTTTTTCTGCCTACTCCGGTATTGTTGATTGGCAGCGTTTCCGCGATATCGCAGACAAAGTGGGCGCTTACTTAATGGTAGACATGGCCCACGTTGCGGGTCTGATTGCCGCGGGCGTATACCCTAACCCGGTACCGGTAGCAGACGTGGTTACCACCACTACCCACAAAACCCTGCGTGGCCCTCGCGGCGGTTTGATTTTGGCTAAAGCCAATGAAGAGATCGAAAAGAAACTGAACTCCGCGGTATTCCCCGGCGGTCAGGGTGGCCCGTTGATGCACGTGATTGCGGCCAAGGCAGTAAGCTTTAAAGAAGCGCAAAGCCCAGAATTCGTGACCTATCAGAAGCAAGTTGTTGCCAATGCGCAGGCCATGGCAAAAACCTTTATCGAGCGCGGCATTAACATTGTTTCTGGTGGTACTCACAATCACCTGATGCTGGTTGATCTGATCAACAAGCCTTACACCGGTAAAGATGCAGACGCGGCTCTCGGCGCAGCCAACATCACCGTAAATAAAAACGCGGTGCCAAACGATCCTCGCTCACCCTTTATTACCAGTGGTTTGCGCGTGGGTACCCCGGCGGTAACCACCCGTGGTTTTAAAGAAGCCGAGTGTGTCGAGCTGGCTGGCTGGATGTGCGACGTGCTGGAAGCGCTGGAAGCGGGTGATGCTTCTGCCAAGATTGAAGAAGTGAAAGCCAAGGTGCTGGAGATCTGTAAACGCTTCCCCGTTTACGCCTAAGCACGTCTTTTCTGTTGCGCAGAAATTCTTCTGTGTAACAGCCTGATCGATCACAGCCGCTTAGCCGGTTGTGATCATCCCCTCCCTCCTCCCTCCAAAAAAATGTTCATACTCCTTGCCCAATAGAGTGCATAATTCATCCGATCGGATTATTTTTGGTGCTAAAAATAATTCTTAATTTCGCAACTCCCTGCGCAAAATCGGGTCATAAATAAGTTTTTCCGATTCGAGTTGCACGACACTCCCCCCCTGTATACGATAGGCCTATTTGGCTCTAAGTGGTAAACGTTCTTATTTACTTTCCACCAAGAGCTTAGCTGTAACATAGGTGACCAGAATGGCATGCTAGCCTGCCGCTGGATCAAATTAAAAAATACTTGAATGATCAAGAGATTGGCCCATTTTGGTTGCCAAATTATAGGGAAGAATATGTCCTCGAAATTGCACTGGGCGATTTTGCCTGTGTTGTTCAGCCCGTTATTACAAGCGGATCAAAATTCCTTCGGCGGTAGCGTCGATTCCATGCGCGGTGCGTTTGAGTCCTTTGCCAGCGAAAAGCGTAAAAGCTGGCAGGAGTCCGTGGATGAAATGCGTGCCAAGCAAGAAGCTTTTGAGGCTGAGCTGGCAAAACAGTGGGGTTCTGAAACCGAGGTTAGTGACCGCAAGACCTGGGTGGAATACACCAAGGATCGCCGCGTTAAGAAAACCGTAGATTTTGAGAACAATCAGATTCGCATCAGTGTTATTGGCGACTTAGATCAAACGGAAATGAAGGCGCTGGTTGCAGAGCAACTTGCAGACATGCTCGAAACGCGCAGCAGCGAGGCAAATCAGGAATACCCCGTTGTTACCGATATGCAAAATCTGGCGGACAGACAGGTTTTCATCAAAGATCAGCAGCCGGTACTCGCCGAACTCAAGGCAATAAATAACGAGCAGTCCAATACCAAGTTGGCGGCCTTATTGGCCAAGACCGCCAAGTTTGAGTCCAAAGACCTTGATGCAGAAAAGCCAGCTAAAACGGTCGTTACTGCGCCCCGAGCTGAAGACAAAGCGCCAGAAGTTAAAACGACGGAAGCTAAAAAGCCTGAAGTTAAAAAGCCCGTTGAGAAAGCGCCTGAGCCAATTGCCGCAAAAACCACGGTTGTTGCTAAGAAATCTGAGCCAGCTCAACAGGCAAAACCTGAGCGCCGCGCTACGGTTGCGATTATCGACCTTTCCAAAAAATGGCCGCTTGAGCGCGCTAAAAAATACCGTGCCGATGTTGAGCGCTTTAGCGAAAAAATGGGCATCGAGCGCAGCTTGGCCTACGCGATTATCTACACCGAGAGTAGCTTCAACCCGGTGGCCGTTTCCGGTATTCCCGCCTATGGCTTGATGCAAGTGGTGCCAACCAGTGCCGGCCGCGATGTGACCAAAGTGCACTTTGGTAAAGAAGAAGTCTTGAGCCCAGAGTATTTATTCACGCCAGATAAAAATATCGAGGTGGGCACCGGTTATCTGAATATTCTCGACAAGCGCTATCTGCGCAAAATCACCGATCCTACCAGTCGCAAATACTGCACCATCGCCGCTTATAACACAGGCGCGGGTAATGTGGCCAAGGCCTTTACCGGCAAGATGAATATCTCCGCAGCGGCGCAGGTCATTAACGCCATGACGCCCCAGCAGGTTTACGACACGCTGGTTGCCAAACTGCCTTATGAAGAAACCCAGCGTTACATGGGTAAGGTAACCAAAATCGAAAAGCAGTTTATTGGGCTGTAAATCGTGGATAAATTTGAACAACACAATTTAAAAATAAATGCGCTGGCCAATCGCATGCCCACGTGGCTGCTGTCGATTGTTTTGCTATTTGTGGGTCTGGGTAATTTCACCGATTCGGTCGCGCTGATTCAGGAGGTGGTCGAGTCCATTTCCAGCCGTGTTAGTAATAGCGTTGAATACGAGCGGGTGGAAAAAGTCCGCACCGGCCTGAACCTTGATTACCTGCAGGAATATATTGGTGAGCCGCAAGTGCTGCGTGAGCTGGGCGATGATATTCAGGTTAAACATTACATCGACGAAAAATACACCATCACCCTGTACACCAAAAATAACCGGGTTTCTGCTTACCTGATAAGCACGCGTGAAAGCGGTTTTGAACCTAAGTTAACTGGCTTATCGGATACTCGTTTAGGCGAAGAAGTGTTTTCTTCAATCGTGCCTGCGGCAGACTTTGTGGCCGTAGAGGTGTCGCGCAATTTGAGTTTCTATCTGGAAAGTAGCGAGATTAATTTTGGTGGTGGCTATTTCTTAAAGTCGTATTTTGGTTGGTTGAGTCATGCCGCCATGATGGGCCATAGCCAGCAGGTGGATGCGGTCGCCAAATTGAAAAGCCTCTACGATCAACAGGTCATGGGCGAGGCGGATACCGGTGCGCTGGAAATGATTCGCGGCACGGTTTATCCCAATGTGTTTGGCTTTGGTGAGTTACCTATCGAGGTGATTCAGCAGGGTTTGCTCACGCAGGCGGAGCAACAGTATTTTGATTAAGCCAAAGTTTTTGTGTCGCTCCTCTCTTGTTGTGGCAATGGCTGCGTTGGCTGCCTGTGGTGGACAGCCCCATAAAAAAGAAAGCGGCCTTGTAAATCAATTTGCTCAGGGCAATTACCTTGAAGCGCACGCGCTGCTGGAAAACAGCGTTCGCGATGAAGACGCCTTTTTATTGCTGGTGCAGAGTGCCGTTGTTGATGCCCAGCAGGGCAACTTTAAATCCAGTAATGAGAAATTAGAGCGCGCCAAGCGACGTTCTGACGAGCTTTATACCCGCACTGTTAGCGAGGCGGCCAAAGCGAGTTTATCCAGCGAAACCGCCTTGCAATACCGGCCCACGCCGCTGGAGCAAAGTTTCCTCAGCTATAAAAAAGCGACTAATTATCTCAACGAAGAAGCCGGTGAATGGGCGCAACAAAATCAAGATGCAGCACTGGTTGAGCTTCGCTATTTGGAAACCCTGCAATACGAAAAGCGCTTCTTGGATAACATGGGTATCCCCGGTCGCGGTAAGCCTGATCTAGCCAATTTTATTCTCGATAGTCTCGGCAAGCGCGCCGGTGACATGCCGGCATTTGATGTCGATAGCCCCTGGGTTTACGCCATAAGTGCGCTGGTTTATGACCGTGCGGGTGAAAACGAAGATGCGCTTCGTGCCTTTGAGCGCGCACTTGAGCAAAGTGAAGGCCTGTCCGATGAGTTGCGCGCTTTGTTGCAGGCGGAGGCGACTCGAGTACTTAAAAAAGTGACTTCGGATCTCGCTACAGCCGAAAGCTATGGCGTGAGTCAGTGGTTGGAGCTGGCGGATATTGATTGGGCAGAGCAAGAAGTAAGCGAGTCAAGCTGGCTATTGCTAGAGCAAGGTGCGGTAGGTGAATTGCAAAGCCTAGAGATTTTGCTAACCACAGATTCCGTACAGCGCCGTATTATTTTGCGCCCGATATTGAAGGGCTCCGAGGCAGCGAAACTTAATCAGGCCGCTGAATTTGCCGCCCTGTCTAAGCTCTACAGCAGCGAATATAAAGACGCGATTATTCTCAATCTTGATGAGAATTGGAAAACCGCCGAGTCCTTAGGATTGACCGATGTGGTTGGCGGTGGTGTGCGCATATTCGTACCTTTCTATACAGCGGAAACCACATCTGCTGCAGATCTCACTATTGATGGACAGCCGGTAGAGGGAATTGCGCTGGCAGATTTCACAAGCTTTCTGCGTAGTTATTACAGCGAGAATCTGCGGCGGGAATTCGAAGAGGCGGTGCTGCGTGAAATGAGCAAGAACGCCACTTATAAATCGCTTACCGCAGGCATCAAACTGCCGTTCTCGGTCGGCGGCGCTTTGGCAACCTTTACTGCGGCGGCGGATTTACGTCAGTGCTCTCTGATCCCCGGACGAATTCAGCTTTTTAATATCTCGGATTGGCAGGCTGGAAAGACAATTAGCTATCAGGGTCAAACACTCACGCTCAGTGGCGAAAATCACATTCATACCGTGCGAGTAGGACAGTAATATGCCGGCAACATTATGGAAGAAATTTAGCCTCGCCCTCGTGCTGTTGACCTTGGTGGGTTGTGGCGGCGCGCAGGTTAAACGCGTAGAAGACGGCAAAGCCACCGAGCTAACGGATAAGTGGAGCCCGCAGGATTCTCAAATTGTGGCAGAAGCCATGATCACCGACATGCTGAGTTTTCCGTGGATCGAGCAAGCCGATCGCAAACCGGCGGTAACCGTGCAGTATGTGCGTAACCGTTCTCATGAGCAGATTCCCGTAGATTCATTTGTTAACTCCATCAAGCGTGAATTACTGCGCAGCGGCAAAGTTGATTTCGTAGTTTCTGGTGATGAGCGTGAGCGCGTGCGCGACGAAAAGCTCGACCAGGAAATGAATGCCAGTATGGAAACGGCGGTGGATTTGGGTGAAGAAACCGCCGCCAACTTTGCCCTGTCCGGCATGATCACGTCCTTTGTCGATCAGCTTCAGGGCAAACGTGCGGTGACCTATCAAGTCGATTTGAAATTGATCGATTTAGAAAGCAATCGCGAAGTCTGGAACGGGCAAAAACAAATTCGCAAAGTCTCCAGTAAGTCGGCATTTAGCTTATGAGATTTTCTTTTGTAAGACGCCGCGTTTTGCCATTACTTCTGCTCGGCGGATTGACGTTGAGCGCACCACTGGCCAGCTATGCCGATATGCCGTCTTGGGCAATGAATCCGCCAAAAGAAACAGGCCTTGTGTATGGCGTGGGTGTGTCGCAGCTTACTGAAAATAGAGCGGAATCCATTGACAACGTGCGCGCCTCTGCGCGTTCAGAAATCGCCAAGAGTCTAAAGTTTTCACTGAATTCAAAACTCACCGTGCGCACTGAATCTGCAAACGGAAAAAGCAGTAGTGAATTATTAAATCACATCGATGTGCGCGTACCAGAAACCGCGCTCAGTGATGTTGAGATTCGAGAAATCAAATTCGACGACGCTAACGCAACTATTTATGCGCTTGCGGTACTGGATAAAGAAGCGGCTTCGGTGCGACTGAATCAAGAACTGGCTACCCAGCGTGAAAAGCTTTTGGGTTTGCCAGAAGCGAACACGGCTGATGTGGTTTCCAAGCTGCGTTTGTCGCGCACCTTTATTGAAAACTATCTCGCCTATCAGGCTTTGCAAGATCAACAGCTACAGCTTCAAGGTGCTAGCAGCCCTGTTAATACGCAATTAAAGCAGCGCTATGTTGCTGCGGTTTCATTTGTTGAGTCGCTCTCGGTTTATATCCCAAAGCAAGAAGCCATGAGCGGTAGCGCGCGTAACACTTTAATCGCCATGCTTAAAAAAGCGGGTTTTGCCACAAATGATTCAGCCTCGGATGCGGACTTTACTCTCGTGTCTTCCGTAGAGGATTTATCGCAAGAAAATGGCAAGGCCTGGTATTGCCGCTCCAGCTTCGGTCTGCGTTTTGAGGCAAATGGCAAAGCGGTGGCCTCGGGCGATGGCGATGCCAAGGCCGTTTCCGGCAATGAAGAATTAGCCTGTATCAAAGCGCAGAAAAAAGCGATGCACCAGTCTTTGAATCAGGCAACCAGCATGTTTTGGGAAAAATTGGATTCACTTTTTTAACTTTTTAAGGGGTAGGGTTAATGAAAGCTAAGTCAGGCTTAATAGCAACACTCGCTGCCGGAGTATTATCCGCGGCATCGGGTGCAAGCTTTGCCGAAGAAGATCAACGCGCCAGTTTTGAAGATGGCAACTACAACTACTTGGGTGGCTTCGCTGTGGGCTACAAATACCAAGAGATGGAAGCCAGCACTATTCGCAACGCCTATGTAAAAACAGTGGGTCTGAATATTATTTCTCTGGAGTGGTTCCCCGAGCAGGCGAGCTGGATGCAAAACATTAGCTGGATGGCGGCGGTACGCCCCAAGCTAGCCTATGAATTCACACCCGGTGACTCTGCCGATCAAGACGAAATTGCCAAAGCATCTGACTCTGAAAAAGAAGGCTGGACCCGCTTTGTGGCCGACCTCGATGTAGACGTTGTGCGCCTATTCAAGGGCACCGATGAGCCCTCCGGCGGTTATATGACCTTCGATTACGAAGTGCAAAGCTTCTTGGTCACCGTGCAGGCAACCCAAGACTACTATTACCGCGATGATAATAGCGCCAAGCTGCTGACCGCAGGCGATAAGCTCGACGTTAATACCACCTTTACCGATTGGGCAATCGGCTATGAAATGGGCGATGAAAAAGGCCATGTCGGCATGGGTTATTTCAGCGTGGATTATGAAAAGCCCATTTCTTCTGACGTAAATACCCCGATTGAAACGATCTACAAGGCTAACTTTGAAGCTGATGGCCTGTTTTTTTTGGTGGGCGGTGAAATTGGCGGCGTCAGCATGGATTTGCGCTATGACTTCACCTTTGACGCTACCGCCGAAGTTGATAATGGCACGTCGTTAACCCGCTCGTCGTTTGGTTATGACGAATCCATCGAGTACAACGCTTACACCTTGAACGCCAGCTACGACTTAATGAATACCCGCTTCAAGTTGCCAGTGGTTGTGGGCATGAATTATATCCAGCGCGAATTTAGTAATTTCACCGGCGGTGGAACAATCAATGATGACAAGATCTTTGGTCTTTCTGTTATCGGCAGCTTTTCACTTTAAGGGGGCATGACATGAAATCTGCAGTAAAAATTCTTTCCAGTGTTATTGCCGCCAGCTTCCTGCAAGCCTGTGTGTTTGACGAGGCGGGAACAGAGTATGTGCAGCCGGATAGTAATACTTCTCCGGTAGTAACTCTTAATTATGATGATGAGTATGCGATAAATAATTATTTATCTTTTGCAGATAACAGTGCCGATATTACTGTGCAATTGGGTAGTGTGGAGTTTACTTTGCCATCTCGCTCAGAGATGCAATTGCGTGGTTTTGGCGGTTTGGAATACGACGTGGTTTGGAAAACGTCGGTTGTAGAAGATAGCCGAGGCATTAAGACTCTGCGCATGGGTTATTACCAATATAATCCGAATGCAAATGACTTGAATCCACCACAGTTCCATTCATTGGCCAAGGATGTAAAAGGTAATATTTATCTGACTGAATTTGTTGAACAGTTGAAGTCAGATTTGGGCGTGTTTCCTGACCGCTTTGCTTCACCACAATTACTTTTCCCAAAACAAGTCGAAGTAGGTGATCGCTGGGTCACGGGCGGTAGTTTGGTGCCTTTCTACTATGATTTTTCCACAGGTTCTGGTTGGACAGCGGAACTGGTTTCCGATAATGCCACTGCGCCGATAAGTGGTGTAGAAAACTGTATTGTCATTAAGTATTACAAGCGCGGCCCCGCCTACTATATGTACCTGAAAAGTGGAGAGGGCATTGTTGAGTGGGTAAATAGTTGGGAAGAAGCAGATGATGGCACTTTAACGCCCATTGATGGCTTTAGCATTGGTCAGGGCGGGCCCGGCACAACGGAGTTGCCGTATAAAGGGTATGGCTGGAATTCCGCAGAGGAAGATAGCGTTGGTGGTCAATTCTATTTATATGGCTTGATTGCTGCTGGGAAAAGAGTGGATCCCGATCCGGAAAAGTCATTTCCTGGGGAAGAAGTCAATGTTAATAAAGGCGATACAAGCCCAATCAATGATACAGACTACGGCTTTTACCGCATGGCTGAAACCGTAGATGGGGTAGATGGTTTGCCTCGCTTGTTAGATTTGCGCCTGCCGCTAGAAAGGAATGAAGAGCGAATTGATTTCTCAGATGCCAAATGGGATGCCTTAGGTGGGCACTACTATCGTCCGTATGTGAGTATTAATCTGTATGGGCAAACCTATTATGCCGATTATTCAACTGACGATGGTGATCCTGATACAAAAGATGGCTTCGTTTTATACAAGTTGAATGATGAGCCCATTGGCCCTAAAGCAGTAACTTTTATGGGTCAAGGTGTCCTTAAAAAGCTTGGTGATGTCGGCGGAGAGGCTCCTGATCAAATTAAGTTTACCGGACGCTTTGATGGTCAGTATTTCAATGCGAATAAAGATGGTTTGACCGATGAGCTACTCCCTTTCGGATTGACTGCAGAAAATTGTCCAGAAGGGTTTGATCCTAATCCCGCATCAGGAAAGCCATTTTGTTTGCCGGCTGCTCGAGCAGGTCAGAAGTACCGTGTTTATGCGAATTATTTAGTTAGAAGTCAGCCGTACAAAGAAGAATATTATACATCGGTTTCATTGCCGCAAAGTTTTTACGATTCTGTAACGATCTATTGCAGCAAGCTTATTGAGCAAAATAAATGTGATGCTAATGATTTTATTATTGAATTCATAGTCCCTGAAGACTACGAGGGAGAGCCAATCGATTTTATATTGGTGGGCAATGACTTGGATGATGATGAAAAGGATTATGTCACTTCACTCACCTTTTACTTGCCAGTAGAGAAAAAAGCGGCCGGAGGTCAAAAACCTGTTGCAAGGCTTTATGATAATTATGGTGAAGTAATTAACGGTACCCTAGTCCTTGCTCATGATCCTGAAACAAATACTGAGGTTAAGCATTTTAAATTAGATGTTGTTAATGCTTTGGCATCTGCTGACCCTGATGGCGGGCCAATTATGAAATACAGTTGGGACTTCGATGACGTTAAGGGACTCATCGGAGATACTGCGCCTTTGGGAACTTATACCTATTATGAAAATGGTGAGTATACAATTTCATTAACTGTTACCGATGATGAAGGTGATACGGACACAACTTATCGCAAAGTAGTTATTAGTGATAAAGGCACAATCAGTGTCAAAAATATTGCTAATGATTTTGCAAGCGGTTGGTTTGATGTTTATATTTTTAAAGAGGGTGAAGAAAACGGCTTCTCAAGGTTTGTCTTCTTGGATAAAAATGAAGAAGAGGAATTCGAGGTGGAAGGAGGATTCTTTTATGATGTCTTTATTGTTGACGACGCTGAAACCAAGTGCCAAACCACAGTTGAAGTTCTAAACGGAATAGACACTCCATTGGAGGTTGATCTAGATGATGGTCAATGTGAGTTTAATTAAAGAGGTGAGAATATGAAAAACAAACTGATGATTTTAGCAGCCGCTTCTGTTCTCGCGGCCTGTGGCAGCACTCCCGAACAACCTGCTCAGCAAGAGCCGGCCAGCCTGTCTGGTCTGCCTTCTTGGGTATTAAACCCCTATGTGGAAGACGGCTTTGCCAGTACCCAGTGCGTGCCCTTCTCTGGCAATATGTCGATTGACCGTCAGTTGACGCTGGCCAATGCCCGTACCGATTTGGCACAGCAGTTGGAAGTTAAAGTTGCGGCAATGGATGAAACCTTCCGCGAGCGTACCGATGTAACCGGCGGTGTGGCTACTGGCGCAACTTTCTCATCGACGTCTAAGCAATTCACGGAGCAAGCGCTGTATGGCACTCGCCCAGAGAAAGTCGATTTTGTTGAAATCAACGGCACCAATAACCTTTGCTCAATGGTGACTATGGGCCGCGAAAAAACCTTGGGCCTGTTTGAAAATATTCTGGATGCCTCAGCCCGTCAGGTTGATCCAGACACCAAAGCGGTACTGCAGCAGCAGTTCCGTGGTGAGCAAGGTCAGGCGCGTTTGGAAGCAGAAAGAAACCGCTAAAATAGCGGCGAAAGTTATGAGCGTTAGATAGATATGATTGGGTTAATCCTTCGATTTTTATTGCTGTCCGTTTTGCTTGGCTCGAGTGTGGGTCACGCTGCAAGCCGGATAGCTTTAGTGATTGGCAATAGCGACTATCAATATGTGCCGCGTTTGCCTAATCCGGTCGGGGATGCCCAGTCTATTTCTGGAGCGCTGACGGATCTTGGTTTTGCTGTTACATCGCTTACTAACTCCAGTCGCAGGGAGTTGGGTCGCAAAGTACTTGAATTCGCCCGAAAAGCCGATGGTGCGGATGTAGCTCTGGTTTTCTATGCGGGGCATGGTATCCAGATTAACGGGGTCAATTATTTGGTTCCCGTTGATGCGAGATTGCAGGATGATCTCGCGGTAGGTGAAGAGGCCTATAAGCTGGATGACTTGCTGGATGCGATGGGTTCTGCCAAAACGCGTTTGGTTTTTATGGATGCCTGTAGGGATAATCCATTTGCAAATCAGATGAAGCGCTATTCGGCGACAAGAAGCGTTGGGCGAGGTTTGGCCCGTGTGCGGAGTAATGTCAGCGGTTCGTTGATTGCTTTTGCTACTGATCCCGACAATGTTGCGCTGGATGGGAGTGGCAGAAACAGCCCATTCACACAGGCGTTGTTAAAGGTTCTTCCCCAGTCTGGCGTGGAGATTCGTTTAGCGATGGGGCGTGTTCGTGCAGAAGTTGCGCGTCTTACCCAGAATAAGCAGATCCCTTGGGTGAGTGAGTCTCTATTTGGGGAGTTATACCTCGGGGGAGAGCAGGGCGTGGAGCCGAGCGGCGTAATGCATGCTGCTTATGTTGCAACTGACGCTTCAAAAGCCACCCGATTTGCCGTGATTACTGAAATTGATACGAATTTTGGCTATTTAGTTGTTAAGCCCATCGATGGCGCTGAGCTGTCTGCCGGAGACGTTTTATTTGTTGAAGGTGGTTCATCGAGAAACAGATATACCGTTCAACGTGGATATGGTGGCATGTATTCCGTTACCGGTGAGCTGTCGGGTTTAGAGGTGGGTGGAAAGTTATACGGTAACTAATATTTCACGCTTTATTTGCACTGTTATTTAGCAAAAAAAGCTGAGATACTCAGATTGCGCTAGCTCGGGGGCTGATGGACTTTTGCTCCTTTTTTGCGCTTCTCTCTTCTAAAAAAAGGATCAAAGGAGATCTATAAATGAAAGCGAAATTTTCACTTGCGGTGGCTGCAGCAGCATTATTAGTTTCTGGTTGTGCTAGCCAGTATAGCCGTATGGATACATTGAGTGCTCCAGCTGTTGGTGCGGGCGAAGCTGATTTTAGAATTTTGGCACGTACTGAAGGTTCTGCAGAATGTCAAAAGATTCTGTTCTTCGAAGTAGGTGAATCACCTTGTGGCGGTGGCATTATGTCTATGCTGACTGGTGGTGCTAATCAAGTAACTCCAGTAGAGCAAAAAGCAATGACTCGTGCTATTGACTCGATTCCAACTGCGGACGCTATGCTGGCGCCACGTTACTCCATCGAGCAGACTTCTTTCCCACTGCTGTTTACTAAGAAGCGCGTAACAGTATCTGGTAAGGCTGTTGAGTACACTAAAGCTCGCTAAGGTTTAGTTGGTTTTATCATAGACGTCTTATTGGTAAAGACATGAAGATAACTAATTGGCTGGCTGTTTTGTCGGTTTCTGTAATGACCGGGTGTGGAATACTCCCTTCGGTAATTGAGATGGATGATTCAGTGGTCAAGTTATTGCCTGAGCCGGTGGCTCGAAACTATTTGGATAATTATTCAGATAGTAAAGATGCCGCTAGTGCTCAGTTGCATGCTTGCCGTTTCACTGGCACATCCCTGAATGATATGCCTTATGAAAAAGTGAAATTCAGGGTCTACGATAGAACATCCAATGTAATGACAAAATTTGGCGGGTATAAGTACACGCTTGAAACTAATATTGGCTGTGTTTTGGCAGCGAATGATTGGGACGCGTTAAATCGGCTTATTTCGGCTATGACGTCATTGGGTGCAAAAAACCCACCCGGCATTGGTTATCTCTAAGTACTTAGATTTTGAATAGTAAGCGCGATTGACCTTAAGGTTGATCGCGCTTTTTTGTTTTTGGTTCTTTCAAATTGCTCGCAATGCCAGCGTGCGGGCTTCTTGTGATACAATCCGCGGGTTTTTACTCGTGTAAATGAGCCCATGCGCTGTCCTTTCTGCAGTTTTGACGACACCAAAGTGATTGATTCTCGGCTGGTTGCTGAGGGCGGTCAGGTGCGTCGTCGCCGTGAGTGCCTGTCGTGCAGTGAGCGTTTCACCACCTATGAAACCGCTGAGCTGCTCATGCCAAAAATCATCAAAACCACGGGCACCCGTGAGCCATTTGATGAAGATAAATTGCGCTCCGGTATTATGAAAGCGCTGGAAAAGCGCCCGGTCAGTGTTGAGGCCATCGAGGCTGAGATCAGTGCATTAACCCGCCGTTTACAAGCTACCGGTGAGCGCGAAGTACCCAGCCGAGTGGTGGGTGAGCTGGTGATGGAAGCTCTGCAAGCGCTGGATCATGTCGCCTATGTGCGCTTTGCCAGTGTCTATCGCAGCTTTCAGGATCTGGATGAATTCCGCGCCGAAATTGACCGCTTGGCGGCAGAGCCGGAACAGAAAAAAATGGTGGATGCCGCGCTGGCAAACAGTGTGGGCACGCTGCCAGAAAAATGATTTCTCAAGCCGATCAGCAGTGGATGATTCATGCCATCCAACTTGCGAAAGGTGGGCTTTATAGCACCAGTCCTAATCCCCGAGTGGGTTGTGTATTGGTGCGAGACGGTAAATTGCTGGCCGAAGGTTGGCATGTGCGTGCCGGTGAGGGTCACGCCGAGGTGAATGCGCTGGCGGCGCTTGCCGCATCTGGCGAGACCGCGCTGGGTGCAACCGCCTATGTCACCTTGGAGCCCTGTAGCCATCAAGGTAAAACCCCGCCCTGTGCCGAGGCCTTGGTAAAAGCGCAGGTTGCAAGAGTGGTGGTGGGGATGCAAGACCCCAATCCGCTGGTGGCGGGTAAAGGTCTGGCGCGATTAAAAGGCGCGGGCATCGATGTGGTTTGCGGTGTTCAGGAAGCGGCAGCGCGGGAATTAAATCCCGGATTTATTCGCCGTATGGAAGGCGGTCGGCCTTGGCTAACGGTAAAGTCTGCCATGAGCTTAGATGGCCGAACGGCGATGGCTTCCGGTGAGAGTCAGTGGATTACCGGCCCGGAAGCGCGGGCCGATGTGCAGCGCTTGCGCGCCAGAAGTTGCGCAATTGTCACTGGGGTAGAAACCGTATTACAGGACGATGCGGCGTTGACCGTGCGTCCACACAGTTTTGCAGAAGACACTTCCGGTTTTTGGCGTCAGCCATTGCGGGTGGTGCTGGATACGCAGTTGCGAACCCCGCTAACTGCAACGTTATTGCAAGGCGGTGGTGCGGTATTGATTTCCACGGTGAGCCAAGATCAGAGCAAGCGTCAGGCATTACAAAATGCCGCCGCCGTACCCGTGGATTTTATTGAGTTGCCGCAGATCGATTCCGGCCTGGATATGTCGGCGCTCATGGATGAACTCGCTGCCCGAGGCTGCAATGAAGTGTTGATTGAGGCCGGGGCGGCATTAGTGGGTTCTGCTCTGGCCGCAAATTTGGTGGACGAGTGGGTCGTGTATATGGCGCCCTGTGTGTTGGGCAGCGCAGCCCGGCCACTGGCAAATTTGCCCTTGCAAGCCATGGCCGAAAAACGCGAATTGAATATTGTCGATGTGCGCGCAGTCGGTTCGGACTGGCGCTTTACGGTTAAACCGAAATCGGCAAATGTGGAGAAAGACTAGCCTGTGTTTACTGGCATTATCGAAGCCCTTGGCGAAATTGCCGCGCTGGAACCCTGCGGTGGTGATTTGCGTTTGTATATTCGCAGTGGCGACTTGCCGCTGGATGGCGTGAAGCTGGGCGACAGTATTGCTACCAATGGCGTGTGTTTAACGGCAGTGGCATTGCCGGGTGATGGTTTCTGGGCAGACGTTTCTCGAGAAACACTCAACCACAGTGGTTTTGCTCAGGCGCGAGTGGGGCAAAAAGTGAATCTGGAGCGCGCCATGGCGGCCAATGGTCGTTTCGATGGCCATATTGTTAGCGGTCATGTCGATGGCGTGGGCGTGGTGCTGGATGCGCAAAAAGATGCGCGCTCACTGCGCTTGCGTATTGATGCGGGCCAAGACTTGGCGCGTTATATCGCCGCTAAAGGCTCCATCTGTGTAGATGGCGTTAGCCTCACGGTAAACCGGGTTGAAGGCAGTGTGTTTGAGCTGAATATTGTGCCGCACACCGCTGAGCAAACCATTATTCCTGAGTATGCTGCGGGCACTCGGGTGAATCTGGAAGTCGATGTCGTTGCGCGGTATCTTGAGCGCCTGTTACAGGCGGGTGCACTTGGCTCGAGCGGTGGCTTGAGCCTCGCCAAGCTCGCAGAAAACGGCTTTGTAAAAAACAGTTTTAAAGGCAGATAGTCATGTCCGAAAGTGTTGGTTTAAGCAAAATTGAAGATCTGATTCAGGATATTCGCCTCGGTAAAATGGTGATCCTGATGGATGACGAAGATCGCGAAAATGAAGGCGATCTGGTTATGGCGGCGGAATGTGTGCGCCCCCAAGATATTAATTTTATGGCGACTTATGGCCGTGGTCTGATCTGTATGCCCATGACCCGTGAGCGCTGTACCCAGCTGAATCTGCCCTTGATGGTAGACCGCAATGCCAGCGGTTTTGGCACCAAGTTCACCATTTCCATTGAGGCGGCCAAGGGCGTTTCTACCGGTATTTCAGCGGCGGACCGCGCGCATACCGTGCGCACGGCGGCAGCGCGTAATGCAGTGGCGGCCGATATTGTGCAGCCCGGCCATATCTTCCCGCTGATGTCTGAGCCGGGCGGTGTATTGAACCGCGCAGGCCACACTGAGGCGGCTTGTGATTTGGCGCGTTTGGCTGGCTTTGAACCCACCGGCGTGATCTGCGAAATCATGAACGAAGACGGCACCATGGCGCGCCGTGGTGATCTGGAAAAATTTGCCGCTCAGCACGATATCAAGATGGGCACCATTGCCGATCTGATTCACTACCAAGTGTTGAACGAGCGCACCGTTGAGCGCATTAGCAGCGGCCCAATTGCGACCGATTTTGGCGAGTTTATTCTGCATGTTTACCGCGACGCAGTTGCGGGCGAGCTGCATTTCGCCATGCAAAAAGGCGAGATCAATGCCGAGCAGCCCACGCTGGCGCGGGTGCATCTCGGTTCCACCATGCGCGATCTGCTGCACACGCAGCCGCCCGGCAGCACCAGCGGTTGGAATGTACACAACTGCCTGAAAGCCATTGCTGAAAAAGGCGGCGTGATGGTGTTGTTGGCTAATAAAGAAAAGCCACAGGATATTTTGTTTGATCTGGATATCGCCAAGGGCGATAAAGAACCTCTGCAAGGGGATAGCAGCCAGTATCAAACCACCTTCTTTAATATTGGTTTGGGCTCACAGATTCTGCGCGATGTCGGCTGCGGAAAACTGCGTTTGATGGGTGCGCCTGTGAAGTATAATGCGATCTCCGGCTTTGACCTTGAAGTGGTCGATTTTGTTAACGCCGACGATTTGTAAGTAAGCAGATTTTTTATCTGCATTGTGAAAAGGAAAGAATATGAAAACGATTGAAGGCTTGTTTACAAATGTTGAAGGCAAGTTTGCCATTGTTGTTGGACGTTGGAATGCCTTCGTCGTAGAAAGCCTGCTGGACGGTGCCTTGGATGCGCTGCGTCGCCACGGTGTTAGCGAAGACGATATCACCATCGTGCGTGCCCCCGGCGCGTTTGAGATTCCGCTGGTTTGCCAGAAAGTGGCTGCCACCAAAAAATTCGATGCCATTATCGCGCTGGGCGCGGTAATTCGCGGCGGTACTCCACACTTTGAATATGTGGCTGGCGAGTGCACCAAGGGCTTGGCGCAGGTCTCTATGCAGCACGATATTCCGGTGTCGTTTGGTGTGTTGACCGTAGATAGCATCGAGCAGGCTGTTGAACGTGCCGGCACCAAGGCGGGCAATAAAGGCGAAGAAGCCGCGATGTCTGCCATTGAAATGGTTAATCTACTGAAACAGATTTAACCCTTTAAGGTATTAAATCTAGCAATAACCGAATCCTCGAATCGGCGAGGATATTGGATAAATTAACGCCGCGACTATGAGCTCGCGGCGGTTCTTTTTTTGAGAGTCTACCGTGGCAAAACCCAGTAATTCAGAACAACAGGCCCGCAATCAGCTTACGGCGAGTCGTCGCAAAGCGCGGCACTATGCAATGCAGGCGCTGTATCAGTGGCAAATGGCCGGTCAGGCTCTGTCGGAAATCGAAGCCCAGTTCCGGGTCGATTACGATATGGCCCATGTTGATCTGGCGTTTTTCAGCGAGTTGTTGCACGAAATTCCCGCCCAGCTCACTGAGGTGCAAGAGGTGTTTGAAGCGCATCTCGACCGCAAACTGGATGATCTCGATCCCATCGAATTGACCCTGCTACGCATGGGCACCTTTGAACTGATGTCACGCCTCGATGTGCCCTATAAAGTGGTCATCAACGAAACCGTCAATCTGGCCAAGCGCTTTGGTGCCACCGAGAGCTTCCGCTATATCAACGGTATTCTGGATAAGGTTGCCGCCAGCACCCGCGAGCTAGAAGTCAGTGCGGAAAAGGGCAGCGGTAAGTCCTGATCGCAGCCGATGAGTGACGCGTCGCCGGGTGAATTTGATCTGATCCAGCGCTTTTTTAAAGCGCGCTTTGCCGAGTTTGCGGCAAACTCAAACTCGGTCGACTTGGGCATTGGCGACGACTGCGCGGTGTTAAATCTTCCCACAGATCATCAACTGGTGACCTCGGTTGATAGCCTTAACGAATCCGTTCATTTTCCTGTAAATGCGCATCCCGCCAAATTGGCGCGCCGGGCTTTGGCTACGGCGATCAGCGATCTGGCTGCCATGGGTGCCAGTCCGCTCGGCTTCACCCTGTGCTTAAGTGCGCCGCAGCTTTCAGAAAGCTGGTTGCAGGATTTTTCGGAAGGTTTGTTCAGCGCCGCTGAGGCATTTTCGATTCCCTTGATCGGTGGCGATACCACTAGGGGTCAGCAGCTAAGCCTGAGTTTTCAAGTTCTGGGCAGCGTCGCAGCTGGGCAGGCATTGCGCAGAGTTGGCGCTAAACCCGGCGACAAAATTTATGTCTCGGGCAGCTTGGGTGATGCTCGCGCTGCCCTTGATTACCTGCAAGAAAATACCGCCGACAATCATTTTCTCGAGCGCTATTGGTCGCCGATTCCGCGCTTGAGTTTGGGTAAATCACTCCTTGGTATCGCTTCTTCCGCCATTGATATTTCAGATGGCTTACTTGCGGACTTAGGCCATATTCTTGCGGCCAGTGGGGTTGGGGCGAAGCTCGACTTGGCGGCATTGCCAATGTCTTCGGCATTGCTTGAAACGTATTCCCGCGGTGATGCCGAACGCTATGCGTTAACGGGTGGCGATGACTACGAGTTGTGTTTTACGGTTGCTCCGCAAAAAGAAATACAACTTCAACAGAGTGCGCAACAAAGCGGTGTTACAGTAACTTGTATTGGCGAAATTGACGTTGAGCTGGGTTTACATGGATTAGATAAACAACAGCTTGAGTTATTAGAAAGCGCTGGCTATGAGCACTTTTGAACCGCTTAACTCGACTTTTTTAAAATAAGAGCCAAAGGTAAATGAAAAAAATTCCGCCGGCATTGCTGGCCAATCCAATTCATCTTTTGTCGGTCGGTTTCGGTAGTGGTCTGTCGCCCAAAGCGCCGGGAACCTTTGGCACCTTAGCTGCGTTGCCGTTTTGGTGCGCGCTGCAACTGCTGTCGCCGTTGCCGTATTTACTCGTGGTGATTGTCGCCTTTGTTTTAGGCGTATATCTGTGTGGCAAAACCGCCGATGCGCTGGATGTGCACGACCACGGAGGCATTGTTTGGGATGAATTTGTCGGCCTGTGGATTGCCCTGTTTGCACTGCCCTTTGAATGGCCGTGGATTGTGTTGGGCTTTGTCTTGTTCCGCCTGTTTGATATTTGGAAACCGTGGCCCATTCGGGTGTTGGATGCCAAAGTGCATGGCGGCCTGGGCATTATGATTGATGATGTAGTGGCTGGCGTATACGCCTTGGCGCTGTTGCAATGGTTGCGCTGGTATTTGCTGGTATAAAAGTTTTTAAGCGGCTTAAAAGCTAGGAGAATTAAGCATGGTCTCGATTGGAACGCCCTTTAGTTCTGTCGCTAAAAAAGTATTGTTGTGTGGCTCGGGCGAACTCGGTAAAGAGGTGGTCATTGAGCTGCAGCGTCTTGGCTGCGAAGTGATTGCCTGCGACCGTTACGCCAATGCGCCGGCGATGCAGGTCGCTGACCGCAGCTACACCTTTTCCATGTTAGATGGCGCTGAATTGCGCCGGATCATCGAGTTGGAACAGCCCGATCTGGTTGTGCCAGAAATTGAAGCGATCGCCACGGATACACTGGTTGAACTGGAATCCGAGGGCGTAACCGTAGTGCCTACCGCTAAGGCCGCCCAGCTGACCATGAACCGCGAAGGAATTCGTCGCCTTGCGGCAGAGACTTTGGGTATACCAACTTCGCCGTATCAATTTGTCGATACTTTTGAAGATTTTGCCGCTGCGGTAACCGAGATTGGTATGCCCTGTGTGGTTAAGCCGATCATGTCTTCCTCGGGCAAAGGCCAAAGCGTAGTGCGCAGCGAGGCGGATATTGAGCGCTCTTGGCAGTACGCGCAGGAAGGCGGTCGCGCTGGTGCTGGCCGAGTGATTGTTGAAGGCTTTGTTGATTTTGATTACGAAATTACGCTGCTTACGGTTCGCCACCGCGACGGAACCAGTTTTTGCGAGCCTATTGGCCATCGTCAAGAAGACGGCGATTATCAGGAGTCATGGCAGCCGCAGCCGATGGCGGCAATGGCGCTGGCGCGCTCCCGTGAAATTGCCGAGCAAGTGACCAGTGCCTTGGGTGGCTGGGGTCTGTTTGGCGTGGAGTTGTTTATCAAGGGTGAGGAAGTCTGGTTCAGCGAAGTATCGCCGCGCCCACACGACACCGGTTTGGTCACCCTAATCTCGCAAGACTTGTCTGAATTTGCGCTGCACGCCCGTGCGATTTTAGGCTTGCCGATTCCCAATATTCATCAACATGGGCCGTCGGCGTCCTCGGTGATTTTGGTCGAGGGCCAGTCTAGTCAGGCTGAGTTTGGCAATCTGGAAGAAGCGTTGGCCCAGCCGGATACCCAACTGCGCTTATTCGGCAAGCCGGAAGTGGTGGGTAAGCGCCGCATGGGTGTGGGCTTGGCAAGAGGCGCAGATATTGATGAAGCCAAGGCCAAAGCGATTGCCGTTTCCAGTGCGGTCACCGTTAAACTTTGAGGTGAATTGATGATCCAAGAGGGTCATCATGGCTTAATCTAGTTGTGCTTTATTGTGGATTTTGAAAATTGGATAAGGGTGCTGTTATGAAAAAATTACTTTGTGTGTTGGCTATTGCAGGTTTGGCTGCTTGTGCGGAAAGTGATTTGCACAATGCCATGGAAAACATGGGCGACTCTCTGAAAGTCTATGCCAAAAGTGAGTCCGCCGCTGAAATGGAAACATCACTGGATCAGATTCTGGCATCGCTGAAAATTGCCCGTGAGCAACAAGTCGCGCCGGAAGATCAGGCCATGTTCGACGAAGGTTTGGAAAAAGTGCAGGCGATTATGGATGATGCCAAAGCCAGCTTGGCAACCGGCAATATCGCTCTGGCCAAATCCGGTCTGGCTGAGCTGAAAAAGACCATCGAAAAATACCACGATGAATTGGGCGTGGAATAAGATTTCGGTAAGCGACTGAATTGCTAACCCGTCGTCTCTCACCTGTCCAAGCGGATGGCCTGCTGGTGTCTGTCACCATGCTGGCCGCCTGCGGCTGGATATTTTCCCGCGAAGCGGTTGCCGGTTTTTTGCCGCTGACCTTTATGGGGCTGCGCTTTACCGGCGCGGGTCTTATTTTGATTCTGCTGAGCTGGAATAGCCTAAAAAAGCTGACTTATGAACAGTGGGTCGCCGCCGTGCGGGTCGGTCTATTGTTCAGCGTAGCGATGGTGTTCTGGATTACCGGCCTGCGTTTAACCACTCACCTTGGCGTGGGCTCGTTTCTGTGTAGTCTCGGCTTGGTAATGGTGCCGGTAGTTGGCCTGTTTTTTGGCGAACGGCAGGGCTTGGCGGCATATCTATCCCTGCCGGTGGCCTTGGCGGGTTTGGCTTGTTTATCACTGGATAGTGAATTTCATTTAGGCCTGCCAGAAATCTGCTTTTTGATTTCGGCGGCCATATTCGCACTGATGTATGTGCTGAATAGTCACGCCGCAGCCAAAACCCCGGCTCTGCCTCTTACTGCGGTACAGCTTTCGATTACCGGTGTGTTGATGATGCTGGCTGCGCTGATTTTTGAACCGCTGTCTTTGTCACAGCCGCCCGCCATGTGGGGCTGGTTGCTGGGCAGTTTGTTGGTCGCTACCTGTATGCGGTTTGTACTGCAAACCTACGCCATGGGTATGAGTTCGCCCAGCCATAGCGCCATCATTATGAATCTTGAGCCAGTATGGACCGCCTTGCTGGCGGCAATGTGGTTTGGTGAGCGCATGAGCGGTTTGCAATTTACCGGCTGCGGGCTGATCTTTAGCGCCCTGCTGGTGAATCGCTGGCCGATGGTTCGCCAGTGGTTGCGCCAGCAGCGCAAAGCGGCGAGCTGATTCGCTTTCCTATCATTAGGTCTACAGCCCTGTTGACTTGTTTTTGAGCGGCGCTGGGCCTACACTGCCCAAGTCTTGTCGGGGCGCCGTTTACAGAGAACTCCTTTCTCTGGGCTGAGATCGCATGTGTGAGTCCCGTTGTACCTGATCTGGATAATGCCAGCGTAGGGAACAAGGTCTTACGGGCGTATTCCGCACACACTACCCGCAATCCCTTTTTCCCGCGCCGGCTCTGAATAAGAGGCGAGGGGAAATGTCTGAATATCCATTATTAAGAGAAACCGCACAGGTTGATGCCGCGGCTGTTGAGCCACTGCCGGCATCCAGCAAAATTTATATCACGGGCAGTCGCCCCGATATTCAGGTGCCGATGCGTGAGATTAAGCTCACCGCCACGCCGGTACAGGACAAAGACGGCAGCACCCGTCTTGAGCCAAACCCGCCGGTTCGGGTTTACGATACCTCCGGTGCCTACACCGACCCCAAAGCCAATATTGATATTCGCAAAGGGCTAGAGCCTATTCGCGAGCAGTGGATTATCGACCGTGCCGACACTGAAGTGCTGGCTGGCGATAGCTCAGAATACACCCGCAAGCGCGCCGCCGATTTGAGCCTTGAAGCGCTGCGTTTTGATCTCAAGCGCAAACCGCGCAAAGCGCTGCCCGGCAAAAATGTGACCCAACTGCACTATGCGCGTCAGGGCATTATCACCCCGGAAATGGAATACATTGCCATTCGTGAAAATATGGCCCGAGCGCAATTGGCTGAGGCCGCTGCCGAGCTTTCCATGCAGCATCCCGGACAGGATTTTGGTGCCAATATTCCTAAAGAAATTACCCCGGAATTTGTGCGCGATGAAATTGCCCGTGGTCGCGCAATCATCCCTGCCAATATCAACCACACCGAGTTGGAGCCCATGATTATCGGCCGCAACTTTTTGGTGAAGATCAACGGCAATATCGGTAACTCGGCGCTGGGTTCTTCTATTGAAGAAGAAGTGGCCAAACTGACGTGGGGTATTCGCTGGGGTGCGGATACCATGATGGATTTGTCTACCGGTAAAAACATTCATGAAACCCGCGAGTGGATTGTGCGCAATTCACCAGTGCCAGTGGGCACGGTGCCGATTTATCAGGCGCTGGAAAAAGTGGACGGTATTGCCGAAGACCTGACTTGGGAAATTTTCCGCGACACCCTGATTGAACAAGCCGAGCAGGGCGTGGATTACTTCACCATTCACGCCGGGGTATTGCTGCGCTATGTGCCGCTGACCGCCAAGCGTATGACCGGTATTGTTTCGCGTGGTGGTTCAATTATGGCCAAGTGGTGTCTGGCCCACCATAAAGAAAACTTCCTCTACACCCATTTCGACGATATCTGCGAAATTATGAAGGCCTACGATGTGTCCTTCTCGCTGGGCGATGGTCTGCGCCCCGGCTCAGTAGCTGACGCCAACGATGAGGCGCAATTTGGTGAGCTGCGCACTCTGGGTGAGTTGACCAAAAAAGCTTGGGCCCACGATGTGCAAGTCATGATTGAAGGCCCCGGTCATGTGCCTATGCAAATGATCAAAGAGAATATGGAAGAGCAGCTCAAGCACTGCGATGAAGCGCCTTTCTACACGCTTGGACCACTGACCACGGATATCGCACCGGGTTATGACCACATCACTTCCGGCATTGGTGCGGCGCAAATAGGTTGGTATGGCTGTGCCATGCTGTGCTACGTAACGCCGAAAGAACACCTTGGTTTGCCGAATAAAGACGATGTTAAAACCGGCATTATCACTTACAAAATTGCGGCCCACGCGGCGGACTTGGCCAAGGGCCACCCCGGTGCGCAACTGCGCGATAACGCCTTGAGTAAAGCGCGTTTTGAATTCCGCTGGGAGGATCAATTTAATCTGGGTCTCGACCCCGATACCGCCCGCGCTTTCCACGATGAAACCCTGCCAAAAGAGTCTGCCAAGGTGGCGCATTTCTGCAGTATGTGTGGCCCCAAGTTCTGCTCTATGAAAATTACGCAGGACGTGCGTGATTACGCTAACCAGCTCGAACAAAACGAGCAGGAAATGCAGAAAAAATCGGCGGAGTTTAAAGAGCAGGGCAGCGAGATTTACTCAAAGGTATAAGCTCGCATGTCAAACCTTGCCATTGTTGGTGCCGGCCTGCTCGGTCGCTTGCTCGCCTGGAAATTGTTGCAACAGGGCCACTCTGTGACCCTGTTCGACAAGGGCAGTCGCCACGCGGAGTTAAGCGCCGCCAAGGTGGCTGCGGCGATGTTGGCTCCGTACACGGAGGTGGCAACCGCCGAGCGCAAGGTTTTTGAATACGGCCTCATGGCGCTGGAGTGGTGGCCTGAACAAATTGCCGCCTTGCAAGAACAGTCCGGCATGACCGTCGATTTTGGTTTGGCAGGCAGTGTGGTTGTCGCCCATGCGCAGGATCAAAGTAGCCTCACCCATTTTCAGCAGCAATTGCGTGCCAAGGTGCCGGACTATTTTAATCGGGTCGAACAATGCGATTCGGCAAGGTTAGAAGAGCTGGAGTCGGAACTGTGCGCTCGTTTTAAATCGGCGCTGTACTTGCCCGATGAGGGCTATCTGGACAATACCCAGTTACTTAAGGTTCTCGAACTTGCGATTACCCAGCTGGATGGGCAATGGTCTGAATTTACAGATATTACCGAGCTGGTATCTGGCAGCGACTCTGGAAAAGTCATTGCCGGTGAGCAAAGCTGGGAATTTGATTGGGTGATCGATACCCGAGGTATTGGCGCTAAGTCCGAGCTTGCCGGTTTGCGCGGCGTGCGTGGTGAGGTGTTGTGGGTGCATGCGCCGGAGGTGAATTTATCGCGCCCGGTTCGCTTGATGCATCCGCGTTACAAGCTTTATGTTTCGCCGCGCGCGAATAATCGCTACGTGATTGGTGCAACCGAAATTGAAAGCGAGTCGATGGCGCCGATCTCGGTGCGCTCAAGTTTGGAACTGCAATCGGCGTTATACAGCTTGCACAGCGGTTTTGCAGAAGCGCATATCGAACATGCTTATACCCATTGCCGCCCCACCATGCCGGATAATTTACCTGTCGTGAAGATGGAAGAAAAACTGCTGCGCGTGAATGGCCTTTATCGCCACGGCTATTTGCTCAGTCCCTTTGTGGTGGAGTCGGCATTGGCCTGCCTTGTTGAGCATGGTTTGAATAGCGCTACGCCGGTACTAAGAGCGGGTGGCGTGTAGGAAAAAGAATGATTTCAGTCAGCGTAAATAACGAAGCGAAACAGTGCGCCAATGACCAGCCCTTAAAAGGCTTGTTGGGAACATGGGGCTTTGACGACGAAAAAGTGGCAGTCGCCGTGAATGAAGAATTTGTGCCGCGTTCGCAGTACAGCGCATTTACCTTGAGTGACGGTGATCGCGTTGATGTACTCGCGCCGGTTCAGGGGGGCTGATAGATGAGTGCGACCTTATCTTCAGATACGTGGACGCTTTACGGTCAAACCTTCAATAGCCGCTTTCTTATTGGCAGCGCGCTGTATCCTTCGCCAGAAGTGATGAAGTCGGCCATTACCGCCTCGGGTTCTGAAATTATTACCGTAAGTTTGCGCCGCCAAGCGCCGGAGCAAGGTGGCGGCAATGCGTTTTGGGAACAATTACGCAGCTTGAATAAAGCCTTATTGCCGAATACCGCGGGCTGTCACTCGGTAAAAGAAGCGGTGACACTGGCGCAAATGAGCCGCGAAATATTCGAAACCGACTGGTTAAAGCTGGAAGTGGTCGGCGATGATTACAATTTACAGCCCGACCCAATTGCCACTGTGGAAGCGGCAGAAAAACTGATTAAGCTGGGTTTTAAAGTGTTCCCCTATTGCACCGATGACCTGGTGATTTGCCAACGGCTGCGCGATGTCGGCTGTGAAGTGTTAATGCCTTGGGGTTCACCTATTGGCACCGGGCGCGGCTTAATGAATCCCTATAATTTACAGGCGATTCGTGAGCGTATTCCCGAGCTGCCGCTGATTGTGGATGCGGGCATTGGTAAACCTTCCCATGCGGTGCAGGCGATGGAGTTGGGTTATGACGGCATATTGCTTAACACCGCCGTGGCCCAAGCCAATGAGCCGGTGATGATGGCGGAAGCATTTCGCGATGCTTTGTCTGCCGGTCGCAAAGCCTATCTTGCCGGGGCAATGCCCGAGCGCCAAACCGCCGCGCCTTCCACACCAACCCTGGGTATGCCGTTCTGGCATCAGCAATAAAAAAGGCCGGATAAAAATCCGGCCTCTCGTTTACTCGCGTTTAGCGCAGGTTTTACATCACATACTTCTTTCGCAATTGGGCAAGGTCGTCGGCACTCACGCCAATGGCCTGTTCCAGATAGGCTTCCACCGAACCCCAGCGGCTGTCGATTTCTTCCAGCGCGAAAGCCAGATACGGCGTGCCGTCTTCGGTGTACAGCGGGTTGGGCTGCTGGCTGGCACCGGCTTTTTTGTAGTGCAGCATCATTTTGGCAAAACTATTGGTTTTAGCGGCTTCTTCCAGCTCCACATCGCCCATTTCATTCACGGGGCGGCGGTACTGGGTGGAGAGCAGGTAGTCTTCCAAAATGGTTTGGCGCGGTACACCCAATACGCTCAGAATCATCGCGGAAGAAAAACCGGTGCGGTCTTGGCCGGCTGAACAGTTCACCACTACTGGCCCTTCGGTTTTCAGTAGTTCTGCAAAGTAGAGCTTCAGTTGTGGTTGGAGTTGCTCGGGGAAGTGGCGGTAAAGTTTGCCCATCATTTCCCGAGAGTCGACGGGGCCGGTTGCCGCTTTAGCCGCATTGCCCATCATGCTCATCATGCTGTAGCTATGTTGAACATAGTCGATATCGCTATTGGTTTTCACCCAGCGGTTGGGGTACAGCTCCAGCTCGTCGTCTGAGCGCAGATCGACCACGGCACTGAAGTTCAGTTGGTTAAGCGCGGCAATATCTTGATCGCTCAGGCTGGTCATGGCGCCAGAGCGAAACAACATGCCGCGACGCACGGTTTGGCCGTCTTCGGTTTTATAGCCGCCCATATCGCGGAAGTTGGAGCTGCCTTCCAGCTTCATTACACGCTCGTCGCTGGCAACCAGTGCGGCGTTGTATTCCTTAACCTCTGCTTGGCTAGGTGTGTTGCTGCAAGCGCTTAAGCCGCCGCTCAAAGTTAGGCCCAGACCGACAGCCAGTGTCAGGCTGCGAAGGGTACCGGCAAAGCCGGCACCTGATTTTGTAAATGTATTCATCATGGTTCTAATCCTATTTTGTCTGTTCTTTTAGAAGCTGATCCGGGCGCCCATCAAGTAGCGACGGCCATAGCTCTCTGATTGGTTTACGGTACCGTTGGCGGCGTAGCGCAAATCGGTTTCGTCGGTCAGGTTATTGGCGTTGAAGTAGATCGACATCGTAGCGCCGTTCAAGTCGAATGGCAGCTCGTAGCTCACGGTCAGGTCAACACGCTTCTGCTCGCCCCACACTTCGTCTGGACTTTCGATGGGAGAAATCCACTCGTCGCGGTACTGGTAGTTCAGGCGCGTGGACAGGCCAAAGTTTTCATAGAAGACCGACACGTTGTAGATCATGTCTGAGGTGCCGGGCAGGTCGTATTTGGTGCCGTCCAGACCTTTAAATTCGCTATTGAGCAAGGTCATATTGGCGCTGATACCAAAGCCATCCAGAACCGGAACCAGATCGGCGGCGTGGCCGACAAAGTTCAGTTCGACACCACTCATTTCGCCGTCTTTGCCGTTGACCTTACCGATGTAAGTCCACTGCTCACCCTTGGCGCTGGGGTCGTAAAGGCCGCCATCAATGGTTGAAGTGTCGGCATAGATTACGTTGTCGATCTGGCGGTAGAAGGCGCCTACCGAGGCGATGCTGGCTGGAGCGAAATACCATTCCAGTGCGGTATCAATGCCCACGGCTTCTTCAGCTTCCAGCGTAGGATTACCGCCGCGAACTTCTTTGGTAGTGATGTCGGCAGAGGCCGCTGCGCGCCACTCGTCGTAGGTGGGGCGGTTCAGGCCGCTGGAGGCCGAGACACGCAGTTTTACATCATCGCGCAAATCAATATTGAGGTGAGCGCTAGGCAGAACATTGGTGAAGCTGTCGTCTACGCTAACAGGATTGCCGTTTACATCGCGGCCTTCGCTGCTGTAGTCGGTTTGCTCAACGCGAACACCGGTAACCAAATTACCCCAAGAGAATTGAGTCGTGGTCATGGCGTAAGCCGCCAAAATCTCTTCTTCCAGCTTAACAATGTTTGCTGCACTGGGTTGTGGCGTAGTCAGGCCGGCTTGATCCCAAGCGGCGCGCAGGCCTTTGTTGTCGTAGTAAGTACCGCCAATGGTGTTGGTGGTATTGGATTCCCACTGCTCGCCAGTGTTGTAGCTGTCGATATTAATGGAACCGGGGAAGAGGCCCATAGCTGGTGTGGCAACAAAGCCATCGGCCTTGCGCTGATCTAATTGAATACCGGTTTTGAATACGGCGTCTTGGCCGAATAATTCGATATTGCGGTCGGCATCGAGCTTGAATTTGTCGGCGTCAATATCCAGCTTCTGGGCGTAAACCAGGCCCAGAGTTTGCGCGTAGCTTATGGTAGACAGGTCGCGATCCAGCGTCAGCTTGGGGTCTTCGATATCGCTCATATCATAGCTGGCAACAACACTGCCGCCGACGCTATAAGGGATAGGTAGCAGCGAGTTGTTTTCTGTTTCGGTGGTGTTATAGCGGGCTTGCAGTGCCCACTCAGCCACTTGGAAATCGGCACCCAGGGTATTGCTGAAGGTGGAGTTTTCGTACTTGCCGTATTCCAGCATGCGGTTAACGCTGGCCGCTTGGTTTGAGGCGGTAGTGCCGGAAACGGGTGTATCAAAAGCGAACACAAACTGGTTGCGCTCTTCTTTATCAACAAACTCGCTGTACAGAGTGCTGAAGAAGGCGCGCTGCAGAGGACCTTCGCCACGGTATTCAAAGGTACCGCCGTGGGCGCTGTCTTCACGGGTAATTTTGTAGCTGCGGAAGTCCAGTTCGTTCACGACCAGATCGCCATTGGCATCGTGTTCTAAATCGTATTCACGGTTGTCGGTGATTTGTTCGCGGCTGTTTTCAGAGGCAAACAAAACCACGCCGAAATTGTCATTTGACCATGAGCCGCGCAGGCCGAATTTGTCGATGTCGCCATCGCCCATTTGCTGCTCACCCAAGCCGATGTCGCCAGAGAAAGAGAAGCCTTCCTGTGCGAATGGGCTGAAGGTGTGAATGTTGATGAAGCCGGCAACGGACTCGCCGGGCATGCTCGGCAGAATGGCTTTATTGGCTTCAATGCGGCTGGTGATTACTGAAGGGAAGCTGTCGAAGCGGGGCACGCGGCCGTTCTCGGCGCCGGGTACATCAATGCCGTCAAAGGCGATGCTGGTGTAACGGAATGGCGCACCGCGCAGGTTGATGTAGCGGGCTTGGCCTTGATCGCGCTCAATTGCCAAACCGGGCAGGCGGCCCAGTGAGTCGGCCAGGTTTTGGTCGGGGAAGCGACCGATGGTGTCGGCAGAAATAATATCGACATAGTTGTCGGCAAATTGCTTGGCTTCAAATGCGGCCTGTTGGCTGTCTTTGATTGGCTTGCCAACTACCGTCACGATTTCTAACTTGGTTTCTTGAGTTGCTAGTGGTGCCGCGTTTTCTTCAGCGTGGCTGGCACCACTGACTAGAGCAATTGCCGCGCACAATAATGTGGGACGAAAGCGAAAGGGGTTCATGTTGGGTCTCCGGTTTGGTTTTGGTTTGGCCCTATGGCCTGATTTTTTGCGCTTGAATGGCTGCCGTTGTCTCCCGGCTTATGGCGCTGTTTCGCGGGGCCCATTCTTGGATTTTTATGTGACTACGCAGTGAAAAAGATGTCTCTAAACCGCTTGGGGATGTCTAAAAGCCCGTGTTTTCTGGGCATTAGCTGGAAATATGAATTTTTTCTGCGGGGGTCGCCAGACGGTACTTGGAGCGGGCGGTGCGCGCATCTCGCTCCATATCGAACAGATAGGGCGCGGCCAGTTTTTCTCCCAAGGTGGCAACCAGTACCTCTTTTATCTTGCTGCGGTTTTGGTCGAGGGTTTTGGCGCGCAGGCCTTTTTCCTGTAAATCGTTAATCGCCTTCTGGTGGCCATTGTGATTCGCCATTAGCGCCATCAAATCGCCAGCGGCGGGAAAGTCGGGCTTGTTTGAAGGCGGGTTTACAAACCAGCCATCGGCTTCATCACGCGCCAGCCGTTTGCCGGCGTACCACAAGTAATAAAAGTAGGGGGTGGCGGGCAGTTTTATTTCGGTGCCGTGAATCCACAGGCGCTGCTCGTCGGGGGCGAAGCGCAGCGTTGCTTCCGATTCGGCAATGGCCAGGGCTTGTGATAATTGTTCGGGGTAGAGTCGTAAACCACATTGCAGCCAGTCGAGAGCATCTGGAGCACTGAGCTGACGGCCAGACACGCTGCGCAGGGCATCCACCGGATCGGTTTTGCTGTCTTCCAGTAATAGCGACAGGGCCGCCTGTTGGGACGGGTCGTAAAGTTGTTGCTGCTTGAGCAAGGCCAGCGCTTGTCGGTGGCCGCTATGCGCGGCAAGCCGATTAAAAATATGCCGTTGCTCAGCCCGCATGGGTGGTAAAACCAGAGTTACCAAAATCAGTGCCAGCACACTTAACAGCGTGGGCACGCCGGCGGCGGTGGCCCAATTAATGTTGCAGTCTAGTTGCAGGCCCAATGATTCCTGCTGATCACCAGAGGGCCAATCCAACTGAATATTGCGTTTAGTGGTTTGGTGTTGAGTGCTTATTTGAAAGTAAGGTCGGCCGCGCAGTTGTTGAACTTGTGCGCGACAGCTTGTTATTGGCGACAAGATTCCACTGGCCGGTAAATGGTTTAAGTCCCTATTAATGTGCTGAACTAAAAAATTGTTGAGGTCGTCCAGCTCATACAGATTTACGCTGGCTTCAACAATTGCTTCCGGCAGGCGCGGTGAAAGTTGTTGCTTAAGATCGGTGGCCAGCATATTTAAGCTCTGCCAAATACTGAGCACCACTAATAATAAAACCGCTGGCAGCAGCGCGAGCCCGGTAAGTAGAGGGCGTTTAAAACGGTGGGTTTTCACGGGCAACTGCCCTCAAAGGTCGGCGTTGAATGACCTTGTTCAAACAAGCTATCGAATAGGCGAAGGGTTTTACTCAGCTCGCAGGCAAGGCCGGGGTGAAACTGGTTGCGCTGTAAATACCACGTGCCGGAGGGCACATTTTTGTCCATCAATGTGAAATACAGTTTGCGATCCGTGGCGGCCTGCATACTGTCACCGCCGCTGGTAACAAGGTCGATATCGCCTCTATAAAAGGCGTCCATCAATGCTTTGGGACCGGGGTAAAAACGCTTTTGCTCGCTGTTCAGTTCTATGCCCGCTGCGGCGAGTGCCGCCATTGGCCGCAGATAGAAGCTCATGCTTTGGTGGTCTTCCGAAAACCCAATACGTTTGTCAGCCAAATATTCTGGGGTGATTTCCGGGGCCTGCTTATAGCTTGCCCAATACATGGTGTAGCGCGGTGAATCGACAATGGGCAGATAGTAGGTTTGGGCTTCTGGCGTTAAACCGGCAACGATATGGCGGCGATTCCAAAACAACTGATATTGGCCATTGAGTAGATGTTCAATTTGGAGAAAGGCGCGGGGATGCCAGCTAATCGCCACCTCGCCGTAGTATTGGCCAAGTACCGGATTTGCGCATAAGCGGTCGGCGAACTCTTTCGCCTTTAGCGCCGTTAGGGTCAAAACATTGAATGTTGCATCGGCCTCGCCGCCGGTCTGGCAGCGGTAACTCTGATAATTGCTCAGTGTGATGGGGGCGAACTGCTGGCGAGACAATAGCAGTGATCCGGCAATTGGCAGGCTGCTTAGCGTGGCAATCACCAGTGCATAGATCCAGAGATTCGGGCTGAGGATTGGAAGCTTTAGCATGATACAACTTGGGTGAAAAACCGGCGGGTCAAAAAACGCAGGCAGTGTAGGCGCTTCCTATGACAACTGTATGACGTGACCTGTCACACATTTTGGCTTTTGTAAACTTTGAACTGCTCACGGTTTTCATCGTGAGCATCCGCTACACTCTCGCTATAACATAATCATTAAGTTTCAAAAGGTGGAATCAAATGCGTTTTCTTGTGAATGGCGTTTTGGCAGGAATTGTGTCGCTAGGTTTGAGTGCCTGTGGTGGCGGGGGTGGTGGCGAGTCAAGTTTGGCCGCATCCAGCGATGAGCCGGCCAGCTTCAGTTCGCAGGGCGTGGGTGAGCCCATTGATGGCCAGTACATTGTGCTTTTCAATAAATTATCCACGCCAGACCTACTCGGGCTAGGGTTGACCGAGCAGGTGCAGGCCATTCTGGAAGGCGTTGGCGGCAATGTTTTAGGTGTGTTTGAACACGCTATTACCGGGGTGGTTGCACAGTTGAGCCCGGAAGCTGCGGCGCTGCTGGCCGCGAATCCTTTGGTTGATTTGGTAGAGCAAGACCGCGTGGCCGGCTTGCGTGCTACCCAAAATAATGCGCCTTGGGGTTTGGATCGAATCGATCAGACGAATCTGCCGCTGGATGGCAGTTACCGCTATAACGGAACCGGTGCGGGATCGCATATATATGTGTTGGATACCGGCATTAATAGTACGCACAGTGAATTTGCTGGGCGGGTGGGCACCAGCCGTAACTTTGTTTCTTCTGGGTTGTTGTTTGGTTCGGTCGATGCAGCGGATTATGAAGACTGTAATGGTCACGGCAGCCATGTGGCCGGTATTGCGGCGGGGTCTACTTACGGTGTCGCCAAAGGCGCCACGGTGCATGGTTTGCGGGTGATGGGCTGTAATGGCAGCGGCTCAACCTCAACCATTATTGCCGGTTTGGACTGGTTGGTGGCGAATCATCAAACGCCTGCCGTGGCCAATATGAGTATCGGTGGGGGCAATAGCACGGCGCTGGATCAGGCGGTTCGCAACGCCGTCAATGCCGGTATTACCGTGGTGGTTGCTGCCGGTAATGATAATGCCGATGCCTGTACCGGCTCACCTAACCGGGTAGCTGAGGCGATTACCGTGGGTGCAACCACGAATACCGACAGCCGTGCCTCTTACTCTAATCATGGTTCTTGCGTAGATATTATGGCGCCGGGTTCATCCATTGTTTCAGCGTGGTATACCGGAAATAATGCGACCGCGAACGCCAGCGGTACTTCTATGGCGGCGCCAGCCGTAGCGGGTGTTGCGGCGGTATTTTTGGGTGGCCAGCAAGTGTCTCCTGCCGATGTTTTCGACGGCGTGTTGGCCGCCGGTACCAGTGGTAAATTGAGCGCATTGAGTGGCTCGCCAAATCTTTTATTGCAAGTGGCAGAGGGTGAGCCCGGAGCGCCACTGGCCAGCTTTACCCAAGATTGCGCGGACTTAAGCTGTAGTTTTGATGCCTCGGCTGCGAGCGCGGGTGCGGGCATTGCCAGTTATGCGTGGAACTTTGGCGACGGGCAGTCCGCTTCGGGTGCTGTGGTGAGTCATAACTATGCCGATTACGGCAGCTATAACGTCACGCTTACCATCACTGATTTCGACGGTGCGCAGGACGGCGAGCAACAAGTGGTGATTTTAACGGCGCCGAGTGCGGGGCCTTGTCCTGAGTGTGAGCAGTCCAGCGGAACCTTGAATAATGGCGGGCAAGTTTATGTGCCGGGTTCTGCGGGTTTTGCCAGCAATGGCGGCCAATTCCGCGCATATTTAGAGGGCGCTTCTGGTACTGACTTTGATCTGTATCTGGAAAAACTCGGTGGTTTCATTTTTCAGTCGTGGAGTTCAGTCGCCAGCTCGGCAACCGATTCAGCCAGTGAGGAAATTAGTTATACCGGTTCGGCGGGGCAATATCGCTGGCGGGTGAAATCTTACAGCGGCAGTGGCGAGTATTTGCTCTACACCGATAATCCATAAAACAAAACGAATCTAATTAGGGGAGCTTGGCTCCCTTTTTTATGGGCCTGTTTTTCTGGTTCTATCTTTTACTGGTTCTATGCTTTGACTTTTGTGGTTCTCAATAGCGTTAACGGCACGCTTTAACATAGGTGTAACTTTTGGTCGCTAATATGCGCGGTCTTAGATCAATCTGGGCGCAGTCTTAGGTCAATTTAGGCCAATCCTCGCATCACCTTGCCGTTGAGCAAGCTCGCTATTTAGGTAATACCATGAAGAAAACCAATCTCGCACTGTTGCTGTGTCTATTATTTAGCACGGTTATTGTGACCGGCTGTGGTGGCAGCAGCTCTAAAAGTAGCACCATTGTTGATAATGGCGATGGCGGCGATGGCGGCGATGGCGGCGATGGCGGCGATGGCGGCGATGGCGGCGATGGCGGCGATGGCGGCGATGGCGGCGATGGCGGCGATGGTGGTGACGGTGGTGATATTCCTGAGCCTAAACCAACGGTGCTTTGCGAAGGTAGCGAAGTGGTTCCCGAGCGCCTGTTCCTGCAGCAGCTCGCTTCTGACCGGGTCATTATTAAATGGCGTGGCAATATTGATGGCGGCGATGAAGCCACGGCGGTTTGTGTGGGCACCTACTCAGACGCGCTGCCCTTGGGCAGCCTGACCGCAGCGGTTGTTACTGAAACGGGACACAGCGAAGCGCTGGTGACAGGGCTGAAACCGGATACAACTTATTACTATTCTGTTGGCGGCGCGCCGACTGCGAATGCCGAACACTATTTCCGCACAGCGCCGCTGGCCAATGAATTACCAAGTGACGGCAATACCCGCATCTGGATTTTGGGTGATCCGGGTTCGGCGGGTTCTCCGCTTGCCGATGACACTGCGCAGGTCGCAGTGCGCGAAGGTTACTACCAGTGGATTAGTGATAACGGCGGCGAAGAAACCGATATTCTGCTGACCCTTGGCGACAACGCGTATTTTGACGGTACCGACCAGCAAAATCAGGTTGCTCTATTTGATATATATCCCAAGACCTTAGCGAAAGCGGCAATTTGGAGCACCATTGGTAACCATGAGATGGGCAGCTTTGGCACCTCATTGTCGCCCACGGTGAATCTCTATACCCCCATCACCGGTTTGCCAGATTTGCCACCCGATTCGCCCATGCCCTACCTGAATATTTTCTCCTTCCCGACCAATGGTGAAGTGGGTGGCGTGCCTAGTGGCACCGAGCAGTACTACGCCTTTGATTACGGCAATGTGCATATTATTAGTCTGGATTCGCAGGTAACGGCGCGTAATGCCGACAACCAGGCGGCGATGAAGGACTGGCTGATTTCAGATTTGGAGAGCAATACCAAGGATTGGACGATTGTTATTTTCCACCATCCGCCGTACTCCAAAGCCAGCCACGACTCGGACTCAAATCAGCTTGGCGTTGACCAGCCTATCTTTGAAATGCGGGAAAACTTTAATCCGATTTTTGAAGATTACCGGGTGGATTTGGTGTACTCCGGTCACAGCCATTCCTACGAACGCTCCTACTATATTCGCGGCCACTACGGCTTGTCTGACACTTTTGATGCCGCCGAGATGGCTGAGCTGAATAGCGATGGCACCCCCAAGACCGGTCGCGACGATCAGGCTTACGGCCAAATTACTCAAAGCGGTATGGATGACAAAGTGGTCTACTCCACTGCTGGCAGCTCTGGCCAAACGGGTGGCTTGGCTGATGACGCTCCCCATGAAGCGCATTTCTTCACCGAAGATCTGCTGGGTTCGGTCGTGGTCGATGTGAAGAAAGATGAGTTGATAGTGCGCTTTATCGATGATAACGGCGCTGCGCTCGACTACTTTACGATCACTCGTTAAGGGCGTCTAAGAATGTTTTACCGCCCCAGTTTTCTGGCGGGTTTGTTACTGGTCTTGGCGCCCTTTAATCAAGCGATTGCGGGCGCGGATACCTCGGAAGCCGTTGAATACCTGAATTTACGCATATTAACCTCGCCTGCCGATGCGGCTTTGTACGCGCGGCGTGCAGGGTTGTTCGCGGATAAAAAAAATTGGCCAGAAGCCTTTGCCGATCTTCAGCGCTTGAGCGACTTGGGTGAAGAGCAGCGAGCGACCTATTTGCGCGGCGAATTTCACGCCCGGCAAGGGCAATGGCATAGTGCAATTCGCGAATTTGATAGGGTAATAAAGCGCGACTCGCGCAATATTCCGGCGCTATTGCAGCGTGCCAAAGCGCATGATGCCGTAGGTCGTGCCAAGCCCGCCTTGGCGGATTACCAGCGCGTGCTGCGCTTGTTTCCCAATGCGGAATACGGAGCTTATCGTCGCACCGCTGAATTATTGCTTGAATTAAAAGGCATTGATCCCGCGCTGGATTTTCTAGACGCCAGAATGAAAACGGTTGGGGTCATTCCTCAGCTGCAGAATCTGGCAATAACAATGACGAAACAGGCCAAGCGCTACCCGGAGGCGATGGCCCGCCTTGAGTCTTTAAGCGTCCACTATAAAAGTTCGCCCTACTGGAATGTAGACATGGCGGAAGTGCTGCTGCTGAATAAAAATTCCGAGCAGGCCAAATATCACCTTCAAATTGCCGAGCACTTATTAGAGGCTCGTCAGCAAACCAAGGCCAGTCAGCGCCTTGCCGCGCAGATTGGTCAGTTAAAACAACAATATCAAATCTGATTACGTTTCTTCTTAAGTCACCATACCTTTGCCATTCGACTAAGGTCTCAAGCGCGTTTCTAGCTATTGATGTTATCTGTGATAACATTGCGCCCATTTACCCCGGCCGGTATCTAAGCTTGGCTGGGGCCGGGTTCAAAATAACGCTAGGAGAAGTGGTTTTGTCAGATAAAAACACCGTTAAGTCGGGTGCTATTCACCCATTTCACTTTTTAAAAACTGCCATGGCGATTGCCATTGGTACCGCAAGCTTCTCTGCTTACGCCGCTCCGGCGTTGGAAGAAGTAGTGGTCACGGCGCAAAAGCGCACGGAAAGCACACAGGATATTCCGGTAGCCGTTACCGGCCTTTCTGGCGACTCGCTGGAAAAAATGGGCTTTGATAATGCCAATGATATTGGTGCGCAAGTGCCCAATATGCAGGTCAGTGGTGCTTACGGTGAAGTGCAGCCGATCTTCTCGATTCGCGGCGTGAGCATGTCGGATTACAGCTCCAACCAAGCCAGCCCTATTGGTGTGTATGTTGATGAAGCCTATCTCGGCCCCACCTATTCACACGGTGCCAGCTTCTTTGACGTAGAGCGTTTGGAAGTACTGCGCGGCCCACAGGGTACGCTGTACGGTAAAAACACCACCGGCGGTGCAATCAACATTATTACTCGCACTCCCGGTTTTGAAGACGACGCCACAAATTATATTCGCGCGGGTGCGGGCAGCTTTAATGAAACCAGCTTGGAAGCGGGTGCAGAAAGCGAGCTGATCGAAGGCGTTTTGGCGGCGCGTGTTTCCGGTAAATTAAAGAAAGACGACGGCTGGATGGAAATTCGCGGCCAGAGTAATGATGGTGCCGCAACCGATTTTCGCGGTGGCCGCTTGGTGTTGAACTGGTTGATTAACGATCGTATGGATGCCGTATTGCGCTTAACCTCGGCGGAAAACGACGGCACCAGCACACCGCCAAAAGGCGAGGGTCGCACCACTACACTCGATGGCGAAAATATCGACTACACCGGTTACTCGCGTCCGTCTACTCTCGGTTTCCACGAAGTGGAATCCAATGCTTCGGGCGCCTTAACCACCGGCACCGATATGGGCGTACTGACCTTCAACTACAATGCCGATAGCTTCACCATTACCTCGGTGACGTCCTATTTGGATGCGGATTACTACCAAGAGCAAGACGTTGATGGCGGCTCAAAAAGCCTGTTAGAAATTACCTGGGCATCCGATTCGCAAAGCTATAGCCAAGATTTGCGCTTCACCTCTAACTTCGACGGCATGTTCAATATTATCGCCGGCGTGTACTACGGCTTCGAAGACCTGTACATGCAGAATGCCTACCGCATTTTTGGCGACCTGCCAGATCCCCGCGTGGTACTGGCAAAGCCAGCGACCATTGGTGATGCACCTTACCTGCTCGACGTGGGTGAAATCATCCATCGCCTGAATACCGAAAAAGAAAGCGCGGCGGTGTATACCCAAATGCGTTTTGATTTCAGTGCCGACTTCGGCATGGATATCGGCCTGCGTTACACCGAAGACACCAACCGCCTGACCTACCTGAACCTGTCGCGCTACACCGACGACGGTCAGCCAGTGGGCACTTGGGTGCCGGGCAACCCAACCGGTGTCGATAATGGTTGGGTACGCCTGTCGCTAACTCCACAATCCCTGCTGGATCTGCTCGCCAATCCGGCGCAGTTGGCGGCAGTTGCCAATGCCGGTTATACCCACGGGCCATTCACCACTGATTCTGCTCCGCAATTGGATTCCACCGAGCGTGAATTCACCGGTAAAGTGGGTGTGGACTACCGTATTAACGACGAGTGGATGGTGTACGCCAGCGCCAGTCGTGGTTACCGTGCTGGCAGCTTCAACGGTGGTATTTACTACGTTGAGCGGACACTGGATGGCGGCGCTTATGCGGCTCCAGAATATATCGACGCGTTTGAAGTGGGCTTCAAAGCCGACTTGCTGGGCGACAGTATGCGTCTGAACGCCGCAGCGTTTATGTACGACTACACCGACCAACAGTTCATCAACGTAGTGGGTATTTCTAACTTCCTGGAAAATGCCGGTGCATCGAGCATTGTTGGTGTGGAAGCTGAACTGTGGGCGCGCCTGACCGAACGCCTGACTATTCAGATGGCGGTGGGTGTTCTTGAAACCGAGTTTGAAGAACTGACACTGGCGAACACGGAAACACTGGATGATCCAAACGATCAAGTTGATCTTTCTGGTAATGAACTGATTTCAGCGCCCAAGCTGAACTTTAATACCTCGATTGACTACGACGTGTTGGTCACCAACTCTGGCACCTTAACGGCTAACGTCAATGCCAACTTCCAAGACGACCAGTGGTACAGCGCCTACAACGACCAATACGGCTACGGCGGTATTCGCCAAGACGCTTACTGGCTGTATAACGGCCGCCTAGGTTGGTACGCCAATGATGGCAGCTATAGCGTTTCCATCTGGGGTAAAAACCTGCTGGATGAGGAATACCATGTGTATGCCTTGAACCTGCAGGCGAACTTTGGCTTTGATGAGTATATTGCCGGGCAGCCACGCACTTATGGTTTAGAGGTTTCCTACAACTTCTAAGTCCTGATTAATGCGTGGGCTCGCAATCTAAGCTAGGGGTTCCTTAAAAAGGAACCCCTTTTTTATGCAAGAAAATGCAGTAAGTATTGTTTGTTGTTGGGGCGGCTTACAGCGGAACGCTTGCAGAAATAAGCAGCTCCAAGGCATACATATCTTCCCAGCGAATATCATCCGTGCGCAGTTTTACGGTGAAATATTGGCTTTTCACACCCAGTCCTACCGCCTTCGCCACAAAATCATAATCGGCTTGCCAGTTCAGTTTGCCGGCCTTGCCATCAATACCCAAACGGGGAAAACCTTTGCCGTCGTAGGTAAATAATTCTGCGCGACATGAAATTTTTGTCGTGCTGCTGCAAGGCTGCGAAGCGCTAAATTGAAAGCGTCTTGGCAGGTGCTGTATTTCGCTTCGGTTGCTCTCAATGCCCTGCACGGTAGGAATGGAATTCAAGCGGCCATTAGCATCATAGGAAATAGTATTGGTGGTGGCCACGGCGCGGGTGTAGGTGAGATCCTTATAGTGAATCCAAGAGAGAATATCTCGGGCTTCTACTTGCAGAAGTACATCACCGGCCTGCCATTGATAGTCGAGGTCTAAGGACAGCCCGTGCCCGTCAACGGATTCTTCCGGGCGATCAAGCAGTGAATCCCGACTATAGGAATAATCCACTTTCAGGTCGGCTTCATAACCATTGCTCAAGGTAGTTAACTGACCGCGCAGAGCACCTTGCGTGGTTTCCGATGGCTGCAAATAATTGCCGCGAATTTTAAGGCGATGTTGCTTTGCAAGATCAAAGGTATAGCCGAGGCCCAAGCCGCGAGCGCGCATATGGTTGGGTCGCAAATCGACATTAAAGGTGCGGCCTTGCGGCACCGGTAAATCATTTTTATCGAGATAGGCCAGCTCGGCGGTATCGCTATTAAAATTTAATAAATAGTCGTAGCGCAGAAAAACACTGTATTCCCACTGATTGTCGCGGTAGCCAATTTCAACTTGATTGTGGGTAAAGGCAATATCGCCTTCTTTAACGGCGGGGCCTTCTAAGTCATCCAGCAATTGCGCAATCGGTGCGATCTCACTGAAAGACTGGCTTTCCAGTTCGCTGTAAATTTCACCTGCATTGGCGGTTGAAAATGTGCCCGCTAAAAGCAGTCCAAAAACATAGGGTGTCGGTTTCATCATCGTTTCAATATGAGCATAAAAAAGGGAGGCGTGTGCCTCCCTTGGGTTTATGGTTTAACTGAGATTACAGAGCGGATTCGAAGGTTTCGTCGGTATAACGAACAATTCCTTCTTCATCAACGGTGGCGTATTGTTCGCCGCCGTGACTGATTTTTCCGGTAACCGTGCCGTTATCTTCTTCGTCATAGGTTTCGGTCAATACCAGCTTCACACCGTTGTGGTTTGTAACCGTAAAGGAGCGGCTAATAATGCGGGTGGTTTCATTCTCGTCTTCAGTCGTGGTTTCCGTGGTGGTATCTTTTTCACTATCGAAATCCAAGCTTAGTGAGTTGCCGTTATAGGAAAGGTCGATATCCAAAGTGCCATCTTCAAGGCCGGTACGCATGCCCGAAAGTTTTACTTCGGCGTCATCGTCAACACCATCAAGATTCAAGGTGAAGATCAGACTGACAGAAGCTGACACAAATTTGGACTCGGTCTCTTCAGAACACTCGGAGGTTTCAGCGTCATCCTTGCCGTCCCAATTGTCCGTTTCTGTGTAAGTGCACTCTTCGTAAAAATTAGATGCACTCAAAGACAGAGTGGCAAGCAGGGAATCGCTAGCATTTGAGAATTCACCCGAAAGCACAATGCTCAAATCATTTGCGGTGAGGTTATGCTTAATAACGTCATCAATGCCCGTGGTTTGCCAACCATCGTCTTCTACCTCGCTGGCAACGTGCTGGTCATTTGTTGACTCGTCGTAAACAAATTTAGCGTCGCCTAGGCTAATTTCGAATGAGCCAACAAATTTGGCGTCGCCGTTTGTAAGAGATGCTTCAAGCTTCGCTTTGAGATCAGTGGCAGTGACATCGCCTTTTTGAATACGGCCGTGTTCGTCATCGTTTTCATAGTACTCATAGTCCTCGTTGTAGACGAGTGAACCACTCAGTACAGAGTTTTCAGTGATTTCGAATGAGGTATCGCCCGCAGTTGATGAGCCGAATAGAGCAAAATCAATATTTGCAGTGGATTGTGCGGTGTAAGACGTGCCGTCCTCTTGGTCGTCAGGTAGATTATCTCCTTGATCATCAATATCAAGCACACTTTGATTGTGCGCGGTTAGTGAGAGCGTGACCTCTACCGGCTCGGTAGTGGGTTCAGCGGCAACAGCCTTCTGACCTACTGGTTCACTATCTGAAACTTCAGGGTCAGAGCTAGTTATAACCTCATACTCATCTACTGAAGTGAACGAAACCTTGGCATCAGCGATTTCAAGCTTAAGTTCTTCAGTATCTTTGTTGAAGTTGACCACAACGGTTAGCCCGGTGTTTTGGTCTAGGTACTCATAATCTTCGAGTGACTGGGGTTCGTCACCTTTGTTTTCTTCCAAGAAGGCAACGGCTTCGCCCAATGCTTCCATACCTAGCGCCAATACAAATGTAGTGGCCTCGGCTTCACCATCAATCGTATCGCTAACGAGCTGAGCTTCGTCTGCGAAGTTGTCCTGACCTTTCGTAGTGGAAATATTGGCATTGGCCAGATTACGGATTTGACGAACAAATGCCTTGGTGGCGGGGAGGCCTGTTAGCTCAATATCAGTAGGTGCTTCACCTTGACTTGGAGTGGTGTCTTCAGAGTTTTCTGCTACGGTCTTTTCAGCACCGATATCTGATCCCGATTGTTTTAGTGCAGAACCCTCTCCGGCATTGACTTCCTCGTTGTCATCTACCTTGTCGAGAATTTGGTCAGCTGCGGCAAAAATTTCAGCAAGCGTTAGGTTGGCATCAGGAGAGCCACCGTCATTTTTTGCTAGACCAATGTCAGAAAATTGCTCTGTGAAATTGCTTAATGCGTCTTCAACGGTGCCGGTGCCTTTACCGGCTTGAACAACGGCAGCCGCTTTTAAGTTGTAGCTCAAAGTGTCTGCGTCTGCTGCATTTACTGATTCTGGGTCAGTCAAGTCGACTATGCCTTGGCTAATAATGCTGCCGCCAGGAATACCGAGGGCGTTGGCGACTTTGCCATTGGATATACTTGCTGCCGAAGAGGGGTCTATATCTTCTTCGTGAACGCTTTTAGCTGCTAGGGCAGCGGCCGCATTTGTTAATGGTGTTACGTTAACGGAAACACCTTCGCCCTTTGTTGCTTTTGGCAGCACTGCAGACATAGAGAAGGTGTCTTTATCAAGGGGGTAATCCTGGCCAAAGGCATAGGTGGTAGTGCCTATGTCGCAGTTCACCAAGTCGCAGACCATGACTGTGCCATCTGCAGCGGTGATTTCAATATAAATCGCGTCGCCTTCTTGGTAGTTGCTATTCAGCGTTAGGGTGTACTTGCCTTTAGAGTCGGTAGTGGTTTCTGTTGCTACCATGGTGCCTTTATCAATGGTGCCGTCATCTTTCACTGCGAAAGCATAGGCGTTAACAATACCGCCCTTGATAATCCCTTTATTAGTACCACCGCCAACGGTAGTGCTAGCAGAAGAGCCGCCACCGCCACCGCCGCCACCACAGGCAGCCAAGGTTGCGCTTACAGCTAAAGGTAATAATAGTTTTTTGAAATGGTTTGAGTTACTGGTCATCACTCTTCTCCTTGAAGATGCTAATTTCTCAATAATGACGAATGTCAGAAGGCTTTTTTAATTGTTTTTTTCGGCTCTATATTTGAGGCGATTTTCGAGACTATACCTGGCCCAAAAAAATCACAAGGATTTTGTGAAGCGGTTCCGCTTTACCGGTAGGGGTAATTTCGGTTCGTCAGTTCCTTGTTGCAAAGCTATACTGCAAGCAAAACAAGGCTAACGACTTTTATGGCGACACATTCCAAACCTATTGCGTGGACTATTGCTGGCTCAGATTCCGGCGGTGGTGCAGGTATTCAAGCCGATCTGGCGACATTTCACGATTTTCATATCCACGGTTGTACGGTAATCACCGCGATAACCGCGCAGAACAGTTTTGCGGTGGGTCATATTTCCGGTACGCCCCGGCGCACGCTGGCGGCGCAGATCAATGCGCTAGACAGTGATATGCCCGCTGATGCGATCAAGCTGGGTATGTTGGGCGCAGCGGATATTGTGGAGATGGTGGCCAAGTATCTGGAGGATTACAGCGGTTTTGTGGTCTGTGATCCGGTCATGGTGGCGACCAGTGGCGGCGAGTTATTAGACGATTCGGCGCTTGAAATTTTGGTCGAAAAAATTCTCCCCCGCGCGGATTTGCTGACCCCGAATCTGCACGAGGCGGAAAAGCTATTAAACCGAAATATCGGCGGCTTACACGCGATGGAGCGAGCGGCGGCGGATATTGTTGCCCTCGGTGCGCGCTCAGTACTGCTGACGGGCGGTCACTTTCCCACGCTGGATAAGCAGCGCTTGGATTATTGGACCGATGGTGAGCAGGGCTTTTGGCTTAGCGGCCCGGATATTAAAACAGTAAATACCCACGGCACCGGTTGCACTTTGTCGGCGGCGATTGCGGCGGCGATTGCCAAGGGCTACTCCCTGTCGGATGCGATGGTGTTGGCCAAGTCTTATGTCAGCAAAGGTTTGCGCTTGGCGGTGCAGATTGGAGGCGGGCCGGGGCCTGTGGCACATTACGGTTGGCCGGATCAGCTTTACGATTTGCCCAGTCTGTTTTGGCGTATGCCAGAGGCGGGACAGAAATTTAGTTTTCCGTCTTGCGATGGCGAGCTGGGTTTATACCCGGTGGTGGACAGCGCCGATTGGATTGAGCGGTTGTTGAAGTGCGGTGTAAAAACCATTCAGTTGCGTGCAAAAAATCTTGAGGGCGAGGCGTTAACGACGGAGATTCGTCGAGCGGTAGCCTTGGGTAAGCAATATAAGGCCCGCGTGTTTATCAATGACTTCTGGCAGCAGGCGATTGCCGAAGGCGCTTACGGCGTGCACCTCGGTCAGGAAGATTTGGATAGCGCGGATCTTGCGGCGATTGCTGAGGCCGGGTTGCGTTTGGGAGTGAGTACCCACAGTTATTATGAAGTGGCTCGCGCCCACGGCATTAGCCCCAGCTATATTGCGATTGGGCCAGTCTTCCCCACTACCAGTAAAGATATGCCTTGGGAGCCGCAGGGCATTCGTCACCTGCAACGCTGGGTGAATCTGCTCGGTGAAAAATACACACTGACCGCGATTGGCGGCATTGATGTTAAACGCGCCAAGGATGTACTTGCGACCGGCGTGGGCAGTTGCGCAATGATTAGCGCGATTACTCAGGCTGATGATCCGGAAGCGGTGGTGGCCGAGTTGATGGCCATGCATGGTGATTGCGGGCGGCTGTGAAAGCGGTCGCCTAATGTAAGCGGCTGGCAATTAGCCGGTTAAGGCTCACCCCGGCTTCCGCCGCTTGAATCGCCAAATTACGATGGGTTTCAGGTGGAACTCGCACCATAAACTTGCCGCTGTATTGCTTGCTCGAAATGGGTTCTGGAATGGATTCACCTTGAGCGTTTAAATCCAGAAGCGTTTCTTTTACCAGCTTGCGAATGCCCGCTAAGGCTTTTTCTGGGCTGTTTTCAAGCCAACTCAAACTGCTAAATTCTGCGCATAGACCAACGTATTCCTGATCGTCTTCAGACCAAGTTACGCGGTACGTGTAACGATCAATTGTTTTTGCCATGTTCAGCCTCTAATCGTGTGATGGCTTCTATCACCTGCTTAACTTGATAAGCTTTTGCTTTGCCGCGACTGTTTTGAATATTTACCCTTGGATCACCGGGCCATGGTGTTTTGTAAACGCGATGGCTAGAGCCTGATTGCCGAGCTTGGCCAAAAAAGGCATCGCAGACTCGACATAGCTCGTTAAAGCGAATGCCTTTGGGGTTGGCTCGCATCCTTGCGAGAATATCTTCAGTAGAAGCCATAGCTGGATAGTATCGTTATTGATACTACATGGGAAGTCTGTTTTTAAAATTGAAGAGGTCATATTGATAAAAAAGGGGCGATAGCTGAGCTATCACCCCTTGGTTTTTTCCCTGCTGCGGTTTAGGCAACAAGATCAAAGCGGTCGGCGTTCATTACCTTGGTCCAGGCTTTAACAAAGTCGCGAACAAACTTGGCTTTGTTATCGTCTTGGGCGTAAACCTCCGCGTAAGCCCGCAAAATCGAGTTGGAGCCAAACACCAGATCGGCGCGGGTGGCGGTGTATTTCACGGCGCCGCTGTTGCGATCACAAATCTCGTAGAGATTGCGGCCGGCGGGTTTCCAGCTGTAGGCCATATCGGTCAGTGTGACAAAGAAGTCGTTGCTCAGTGCGCCGACATTGTCAGTGAACACCCCGTGCGCTGTGCCGCCGTGGTTGGTGCCCATGACTCGCATGCCGCCGACCAGCACGGTCATTTCCGGCGCGGTAAGACCGAGCAGTTGGGCGCGATCCAGCATCAACTCTTCAGCGCTAACGACATAATCGCGTTTCAGCCAGTTGCGGAAGCCATCGGCGACCGGTTCCAACACGTCGAAAGATTCGGTGTCAGTTTGGGCTTCGGTGGCGTCTCCACGACCGGGCGCGAAGGGCACATCTACCGCAACGCCAGCGGCTTTGGCGGCTTGCTCCACGCCAACATTGCCGGCCAGAACAATGATGTCGGCTACGCTGGCACCCACATCGGTAGCAATACCTTCGAGTACCGCTAATACCTTGTTCAAGCGGGCGGGTTCATTGCCTTCCCAGTCCTTTTGCGGTGCCAGACGAATGCGCGCTCCGTTGGCGCCGCCGCGATTGTCTGAACCACGGAAGGTGCGGGCGCTATCCCAGGCGGTGCTCACCATTTCCGCCACGCTTAAACCGCTTGCGGCGATTTTGGCTTTGGCAGCGGCGACATCAAAGTTGGCATTGCCAGCCGGAACCGGGTCTTGCCAAATCAGTTCTTCCGCGGGTACTTCGGGGCCAATGTAGCGGGCTTTGGGGCCCATATCGCGGTGGGTCAGTTTGAACCAGGCGCGGGCAAAGGTTTCAGAGAAGTAAGCGGGGTCGGCCGCGAAACGCTCGGAAATTTTGCGGTATTCCGGATCCATCTTCATGGCCATATCGGCATCGGTCATGATTGGGTTGTAGCGGATACTGGGGTCTTCCACGTCGACCGGTTTGTCTTCTTCGGCAATGTTTATCGGCTCCCACTGCCATGCGCCGGCTGGAGATTTCTTCAGCTCCCAATCGTATTTCAACAGCAGATCAAAGTAGCCGTTATCCCACTGGATTGGGTTGGTGGTCCACGCGCCTTCAATGCCACTGGTCACCGTGTCACGACCAATACCGCGTTTGCTGTGATTCATCCAGCCCATGCCTTGCTCTTCAATGCCCGCTGCTTCGGGTTCTGGGCCGAGCAGTGCGGCATCGCCATTGCCGTGCGCTTTGCCCACGGTGTGGCCGCCGGCGGTGAGCGCTACGGTTTCTTCATCGTTCATCGCCATGCGAGCAAAGGTCACGCGCACGTCTTGGGCGGTTTTCAGCGGATCGGGGTTGCCGTCTACCCCCTCTGGGTTTACATAGATCAAGCCCATCATTACCGCTGCCAGCGGGTTGTCGAGATCGCGCTCGCCAGAATAGCGGCTGTTTTCATTGTTGGTCGGTGCCAGCCATTCTTTTTCAGAACCCCAGTAAACGTCTTGTTCGGGGTGCCAGATATCCTCGCGGCCAAAACCGAAACCAAAGGTTTTCAGACCCATAGATTCGTAGGCGACATTGCCCGCCAAAATAATCAGGTCGGCCCAGCTCAGTTTATTGCCGTATTTCTTTTTGATTGGCCACAACAGGCGACGAGCCTTATCCAGGTTGGCGTTGTCGGGCCATGAGTTCAGCGGGGCAAAACGCTGGTTGCCAGTGCCGGCACCGCCGCGACCATCCGCCACGCGGTAGGAACCTGCGGCGTGCCATGCCATACGAATCATCAGGCCGCCGTAGTGGCCCCAGTCGGCTGGCCACCAGTCTTGGCTGTCGGTCATCAGCGCGGTTAAGTCTTTTTTGAGTTCGGCGTAGTCGAGTTTTTTGACTTCGTCGCGGTAATTGAAGTCTTCGCCCAGCGGGTCAGTTTTGCGGTCGTGCTGGTGCAGAATGTCCAGATTCAGTGAGTTAGGCCACCAATCCATATTGGCATTGCCGGTGGCGGTGTTGCCACCGTGCATTACCGGGCATTTTCCTGAAGATTGCTTATCCATGTCTTACCCCTGTCGCGTTGTCGTTTGAATGAGGCGGCGGGCCGCCGCATAACTCGTGTTGCAGGTTCTAACTTAAGCCGAAAATATAATTAGTTAAAATCGATTGATATTATTTTATTTATTGGTTGTACCTATGTTTTGAGTTGGGCATGACTGACGAGAGTCATCCGATAAAACTTAACATGACTCTAAATTTTGAACTGTATTTATGACGTTTGTAGATTGAATTTGTTCAAAATTCGCCAGCTCGGCAGTGTGCTGGTAAAATGCGCGACCGATTTTTTCTGGAGACGTCAGTGGCGCTGCAATTTATCGAAACTTCAAAGCTGCCCACCCCTTGGGGGGTGTTTGATATCCATGGCTTTGAGGACGCTGAAACCGGCAAGGAACACATTGTGTTAACCCTTGGCGATGTGACTGATGGTCTGCCGGTACTGGCGCGTATTCATTCCGAGTGTTTGACCGGTGATGCGCTGTTCAGCATGCGCTGCGATTGTGGCTCTCAGTTGCAGGCGGCCCTGCAGCGAATTTCAGAAGAAGGTCGGGGTGCCCTGTTTTATCTGCGTCAGGAAGGCCGTGGCATTGGTCTGATCAATAAAATCCGCGCCTATAAATTGCAGGATGAAGGTGCCGACACCGTTGAGGCCAATGAGCGCTTAGGTTTTGGTGCCGATATGCGCGACTACAGCCTGCTCAAGGTGATGTGTGAGCATTTGAATATCACCCAGGTTAAGTTAATGACCAATAATCCTCGCAAGATTGCCGCCATGGAGTCGCAGGGTGTTGAAGTGGTAGAGCGCCTGCCCTTGCAGACCGGCCAAAATCCCCATAATGCGAAATATCTCGCCACCAAGTCAGGTAAGCTAGGCCACCTTTTTTGAGTTCATGCTCGTTTTGAGTTCATGGTCGTTTTGATTTCGTGACCGTCATCAAGAAATCAGTCGTCACAAAAGAATTGCTGCGGTAATTGCCTATTGAGCAATAGCCGCTAGGCGGCGATGCTGGTTAGCCAATAGCCAGCGCTTCATTGCCATGTCTGCCGTTCACCTTCAATCACATTCTGATTCTCAGGCCCAGCTGCTGAAACGCATCGCGGAAAGTATTCGCGATGGCAGTTTAGAGCTGCCCAGCCTGCCGGATATTGCCATTGAAGTGCGTATGGCAATCGGCAAGCCCGATTTGGATATTCGCAAGCTGGCCAATTTGGTTCAGCAAGATCCGGGGCTGACCGCGTATCTGATGAAAATCAGTCACAGCGTCATTTATAGTCGTGGCAATCCGGTGCCTAATTTACAGAAAGCGATTAGTCGCCTAGGGCTAGAGGCCACCCGTGAACTCACCATGGGCTATGCGCTGAATGCCTTGTTCCGAATTAATGACCCCTATACCAAGCGCCTATTGAGAGATTGCTGGCAGCGCAGTGTACATACCGCCGCACTGGCGCATGTTATTGCGCGCCATTGCGGATTTGATCCTGAGCGGGCGATGCTGGCGGGGCTTTTGCAAGATATTGGCGCTCTGCCGATTTTGAGCAACCTTAAAGATTACCCAGAATTGCGCGAAGATGGCGCCGCGATTGCGCGTTTACTACGCGAATTTACCGGCAAGATTAATGGCCTGATTTTGCACAAGTGGGAGTTTGATCACGAGCTGACGCTTACCGCGCTGAACCGGGAAAACTGGCTGCGTAAAACCGATAAGCCAGCGGATTTGACCGATTTGATTCTGGTGGCGCGCTATCACACCTATCTGGGTGAGGGGCAGATCAAGGGTTTGCCAAAGCTGTTTGCCATGTCGGCGTTTGAACGTTTGGGCCTAAAAGAGGCTGATCCGACCTTGGGGCTGACGTTCTTGAAAGAAGCGGAAGATGAAGTGACCGCGCTGAGAGAAACCCTGCGCGGTTAAGTCTTAGGGAATCTCAGTTTACTGAGCTAATTCGATTATTCGGATCAAGCTTTAGTAGGCGCTGGCTGATTTGCTGTTCAATGCCTGCGCTATCTAATCCCACTGCGGCCAATAAATCACCGTGCTTGCCGTGATCGATAAAGCGATCTGGTAAACCCAGTTGCAATACCGGCATTACCACACCCTGTTGATTCAGGTATTCCACCACGGCGCTGCCCGCGCCACCGGCAATGCAGTTTTCTTCCAGTGTGACTAGCAGGCTGTGATTTGCTGCAAGCTCATCAATTAAATCCGTATCCAGCGGTTTCACAAACCGCATATCGGCAACGGTGGCATTGAGCGATTCGGCCGCATTTAGTGCCGAGCTCAGCAGGGTGCCAAAGCTGAGAATGGCTACATTCGCGCCCTGACGTTTAACCAAACCTTTGCCGATAGGCAGTTCGGTCATGGTGCATTCTATGGTAGCGCCAGTGCCGGTGCCGCGCGGATAGCGAATGGCCGCTGGGCCGGCATATTGATAGCCGGTATGTAGCATTTGCCGGCATTCATTTTCATCCGACGGTGCCATCACCAGCATATTGGGAATGCAGCGCAGGAAGCTAAGATCAAAGGCCCCGGCGTGGGTGGGGCCATCTTCGCCGACCAGACCGGCGCGGTCGATGCCAAAGGTGACATCCAAATTTTGCAGGGCGACATCGTGGATTAGCTGATCGTAGCCGCGCTGTAAAAAGGTGGAGTAAATCGCAACCACCGGTTTCAGGCCGTCACAGGCCATACCTGCGGCCAGCGTAACCGCATGTTGTTCGGCAATGGCGACATCGTAAAAGCGGCTCTCAAAGCGCTTGGCAAATTCCACCATGCCAGAACCTTCGCACATGGCGGGGGTAATGCCGACCAGGCGTTTATCGTCACGCGCTTCATCGCACAACCACTGACCAAAGACATCTTGGTACTTGGGTAATTTGGGTTTTGCAGCAGGTTTGGCTTTTTCGGTTTTGGGCTCGATTTTGGAAATGGCGTGGAAACCGACCGGGTCTTCTTCAGCGGGTGTAAAGCCTTTGCCCTTGGTGGTCATAATATGCAGCATTTGCGGGCCTTCCAGCTCGCGCATGTTCTGCAAGGTCGGGATCAAAACATCGAGATCGTGGCCGTCGATGGGGCCGATATAGTTAAAGCCGAGTTCTTCAAACAGGGTGGCTGGCGACACCATGCCCTTCATATATTCTTCAATCCGCGCCACGATTTCGGTGGCCGGGCGGGGCAGGTGGCTCAACACATTTTTACCGCTGCTGCGGAATTGGTTATAGGCCTTGGATGCCCAGATTTTTGAAAAATAGGTGTTCAGGCCGCCGGTGTTTTTCGAGATCGACATTTGATTGTCGTTCAATACCACCAGCATATTGGCGCGGGTGTGCACGGCATGGGTGATGGCTTCAAAGGCCATGCCCGCAGTCATGGCGCCATCGCCAATCACGGCAACGGTGCGGCGTTTCAATTTCTGTTGGCGGGCGGCAATGGCCATGCCGAGGGCGGCACTGATACTGGTGCTGGAGTGGCCTACGCCAAAGGTATCGTATTCACTTTCTTCCCGCTTGGGGAAGCCAGCCAAACCATGTTCCTGACGCATGCTGTCCATGCGCTCGCGGCGGCCGGTAAGAATTTTATGGGGATAGCATTGGTGGCCAACATCCCAAACCAAGCGGTCATCCGGGGTGTTATAGATGTAGTGCAGGGCGATAGTCAGTTCGACAACGCCAAGACCCGCGCCAAAATGGCCGCCGGTCTGGCCCACGGTATACAGCAAAAACTCCCGCAGTTCGCGCGCCAAAAAGGGCAATTGCTCGGGTTCGAGCTGGCGTAACTGGTCCGGCGTGTCGATGCGGTCTAGCAGCGGGGTGGCCGGGCGTTGATTGGGAATTGTCTGGAACATCCGTGAACAAACCTGAGCTTTTCAAGCGAGCGGTGAATTGTATACGAATTGTTAGGTCGCGGGCTAACAAAGCATTTTCGGTAATCTTTGCCTGTTAGGGCGGTTGATGTGGTACATCTAGAGAAATTTTTGTAGGAGAGCGGGGAAAATGGCGGAAACTCGAATTGAACGCGACAGCATGGGCGAATTGGCGGTGCCAGTGAATGCGCTGTACGGCGCTCAGACGCAACGAGCGGTAGATAATTTTGCCATTAGCGGTCGCGCCATGCCGCTGAGCTTTATTCGCGCTTTATTGAAAATTAAAAAAGCGGCGGCGCAGGCCAATGCCGAGTTAAATTGCCTGTCCGCCGATATGGCGGACGCCATTGCCGCTAGCTGCGATGAGTTGCTGAATGATGCCCATTTGCTGAACCACTTTCCGGTGGATGTGTTTCAAACCGGCTCGGGCACCAGCAGTAATATGAACGCCAATGAGGTGATCGCCAATCTGGCCAGCAAGCGCTTAGGGAGCGTGGTGGGCGCTAATGACCATGTGAATTTTGGCCAGAGCAGCAACGATGTCATTCCCACCGCGATTCATGTCAGTGCGGTGCTGGAGTTGAAGAATCACTTAATACCCGCGCTTGAGCACCTAGCGTCAGTAATAGAGGTGAAGGCGCGCAGTCTCAGTGCTTACTGCAAAACCGGGCGCACCCATTTAATGGATGCGATGCCGGTTACTTTGGAGCAAGTGCTGGAAGGCTGGTCGGTACAGATCAAACAAAACGTGGCTCGCCTGCGTAATGCTCAAATGCAAATGGCGGGTTTGCCTCAGGGTGGCACCGCCGTGGGCACAGGAATAAACACCGAGCCGGAATTCGCCGACCGCTTTTGTGCGCAATTAAGCCAAACAGCCGGCGTCGCGTTTCGGCGCGGCGATAATTTCTTTGCCTTAATTGGCGGTCAAGACAATGCCGTGGCCCTGTCCGGCCAGCTGAAAACCACCGCCGTCAGCCTAATGAAAATTGCCAATGATTTGCGCTGGATGAATTCCGGGCCGTTGTCTGGTTTGGGTGAAATCAGTTTGCAAGCGTTGCAGCCCGGCTCGTCGATCATGCCGGGTAAGGTCAATCCAGTGATTCCTGAGGCAGTGGCGATGGTCGCTGCACAGGTTATGGGTAATGACGCAACGATCGCTGTTGCGGGGCAATCCGGCAATTTTGAATTGAATGTGATGTTGCCGGTAATCGCGGCAAATTTGCTCGACAGCATTTCTCTGCTTAGTAATGCGGCAACGGCGCTGGCAGATAAGGCAATTGCGGATTTCACCGTGAATGACGCGCGCTTGAAAGAAAGTTTGGCGGCAAACCCGATTTTGGTAACGGCGTTGAATCCGATTATTGGTTACGCCAAGGCGGCGGAGATAGCCAAGCTGGCTTATAAAGAAGGGCGACCAATTATCGATGTGGCCGAGGAGCAAACGGATATTTCCCGTGCAGAATTGGAGCAATTACTAGACCCAATCAAGTTAACCAAAGGGGGGATTTAACCCAAAGCAAAGCCTTGGGGCGCCGGCGACGCGGAAGGATAAGTCCAATATATTTTACAAATGATAATCATTTGCATTAATGATTGAGCGAGAGTAGTATCAAGTTCAACCTTTCAATAAGCGAGAACTGATCAAAATGCGCTCTTTCCTGTCAGTTTTACATTAAGGCTACCCAGGTGGCTTACCTTATCTTGTTCTTGGCCTTAGCGCCGCTATGGATGCCGTGGTTATTGCTGGCTTGGATTGATCGCTTTTGTGAGCGGCCACCTAAAAACTATGCCTGTCGTGCGGGGCAGGCGCTTGCCACTAAAAGATGATGTAAAATGCGCCTCTTTCTTACAACGACAATATATCTAGAGGAGCAATCCCGTGTCTTCTGCCTCACGTCCCTTTAAAGTTCTCGGCGTTCAGCAAATCGCCGTGGGCGGTCTCGATAAACAAAAACTGCGTACATTCTGGGTAGATACCCTCGGTCTGAGCTTTTCTCACTCTTACACCAGCGAGAAAGAAAACGTCGATGAGGATATTTGCGAAGCCGGTGAAGGCCCACTGAAAGTTGAAGTGGATTTGATGCAGCCGATTGATCCCGAGAAAAAGCCGCGCGTAAACGACCCTGCGCTAAACCACGTTGGCCTGTGGATTGATGATCTGCCTGCGGCGGTAGAGTGGCTGACGGCCCAAGGCGTGCGTTTCACCCCCGGCGGTATTCGTCCCGGTGCGGCTGGCCACGACATCACTTTTATTCACCCCAAGGGCAATGAAGAATTCCCGATTTGCAGCGAAGGTGTATTAGTTGAGTTGGTACAGGCTCCCAAAGAAGTGATTGAGGCTTACGCAACGCTGGCTAAAGCGGGTTTGTAAAACTGACCTTCTTGCAAATAACGGCTTCCTGCAAAAATAGGCCTAGCTTTACCCGACTCCCCGCATTAGCGGGGAGTTTTGTTTCTGGATAAGAAAATTCTAATTTATTAACAGAATACAAATGATAACGCGTTGTGTTAAGTTTTGTATATTGTTGATATTAAAGGAAAAATTTGAAATTGAAGTGGAGCTGCATTAAAATCTCGGCATCTTGATTCGCGCCGTGCTGGCGAATTTTTGAAAGTGTAAAAATTGGAAACAAGGAGCTTGAAATGAAAGGCGACGCCAAGGTCATCGAGGTGCTGAATAGCATTCTCACCCTCGAACTGACTTCGATTAATCAGTACTTTCTGCATGCGCGAATGTTCCGCAATTGGGGCTTGGAAGCCCTGAATGAGAAAAGCTACAAAAAGTCCATCAAAGACATGAAACAGGCCGACGAGTTGATCGAGCGGATTCTGTTTTTGGAAGGTCTGCCCAATCTGCAAAAGCTCGACAAAATCCGTATCGGCGAGCACACCGCTGAAATGCTGAAGTGCGATATGAAATTTGAGCTGGAACAAGTCGACAAGCTTAAAGAAGCCATTGCTCTTTGCGAAACCAAGCAAGACTACGTGAGCCGCGATTTACTGGAAGAAATTCTGGAAGATGAAGAAGCGCATATCGATTGGATTGAGACGCAGGAATACCTGATTAAACATTCTGGTATCGAAAATTACCTGCAGTCACAAATGTAAAAAGGGAGACCGAATCATGAATGGCGATAAAAACGTTATTGCAGCGCTGAATGGTCTGTTGAGCTACGAGCTGGCGGCAATGGACCAATATTTTATTCACGCCCGCATGTACGACGATTGGGGTTTGAAAAAATTATTTGAGCGTATCGATCACGAATTTGATGATGAGAAGGGCCATGCGGCGGCCCTGATTGAGCGCATTCTGTTTTTGGAAGGTACACCAGATATGGTGACCCGCGAGCCGATTAACATTGGTAAAACCGTACCGGCAATGTTGCAGAGCGATCTGGATGTGGAGATTGCGGTGGCTAATGCGCTGAAGGATGCGATTGCTCTGTGCGAGAGCGTGAAAGACTACGTGACTCGGGAAATTCTTGAAAAGCTGCTGGACGACACTGAAGTCGATCACGCGTGGTGGCTGGAGAAACAGTTGGGACTGATCGACAAAATTGGTCTGCCAAACTATCTGCAATCCCAGATGGAAACGGTCTGAGTCGATAACGCTGGGGAAAGTCCACCAGCTAAAAACTAAATGCCGCAATCGCGGCATTTTTTTCGTCTGCTGTTTCTGCTGTTGTTTCTGTAGAGAGGCTTAAATCTAGCTGCGCCTCGAAATAATAAAAGCGGATAATTCCCGCAGTGTCCACGCGGAATCTGCTAGCTCTTCGAGCGCGCCCAAGGCCTGTTGGTGCAATTGCTGGGCAAGGTCTTTGGCACCGTCCAAGCCAAGCAAGCGAGGAAAGGTCGGTTTGTTCAAGGCCTGATCGGCCCCTTGTTGCTTGCCCAGTTCCTCGGTGCTGCTTTCTATATCAATAATATCGTCCTGCACTTGAAAGGACAGGCCGATGGCTTGTGCATAGGTATCCAGTTTGGCGAGTTGCTCCGTGTTTGCGCCTGCGGCCAGTGCGCCTAATGCCACTGAAGCACGAATCAGCGCCCCGGTTTTCAGTTGGTGCATGGTTTGTAATTGAGTCAAATCTAACTCAGTGTTTACCGCGCCCAGATCAATGGCTTGGCCGCCGACCATGCCTCGGTTGCCTGCGGCGGCGGCAAGAGTACCAATCATTTTAAGGGCGTTGTCAGCAGAGCAATGCTCAAGCTGGGTTAGCAATTCAAAGGCGCGGGTTTGCAATCCATCGCCAACCAGAATGGCGGTCGGTTCATCAAAGGCGATATGGCAGGTGGGTTTGCCGCGCCGCAAATCGTCGTCGTCCATGGCGGGTAAATCATCGTGCACAAGGGAATAGGCGTGAATCATTTCCAGTGCGGCGGCGATTTTATCGAGGTCCGCATAGAGGGCGTCGTCGTGCCCAATTGCTTGAGCGGCGGCGTAAACCAGCCCCGCGCGAATGCGTTTGCCGCCATTGGTTAGACTGTACTCGGCGGCGCTGAATAATTTTCCCAATGCGACGCTGGCATCACTGTCGCAGAATTCGCTATTAGGCTGGCCTAATAATTCAACAAGGGTTTGGCTTAATTGCTGACGGCAGGCGTCGAGAAAGGCACTCAGATCCGATTGGGGAAACATGGCATTCATAGTGGATTGGTGGCGTCCTGATTCTCGTTCGCCAGCAAGATTTGTACTTTTTGCTCTGCTTCAGATAGCGCCTGTTGGCAGTTTTTACTCAGCTCCATGCCCTGTTCAAACGCTTTCAGTGAATCTTCCAGATTGAGCTCCCCTGATTCCATGCGCTGCACAAGCTGCTCAAGTTCAGCCAGCGTAGCTTCAAAGTCGATGGCTTTAGTCTTGGCCATAAAAAGTCCCCCCGTTTTTTTGTGTCTAGTTTACCTGAATTCAACATTCTCGGCGTAATTCGGGGCGGCGGTTTGGTCAGGCGCAGTGGCTGGGGTATGCTGCGCAGGGTTTTTACAGCAAGACAGAATAGGCTTCTCAATGAGAAAACAATTTAGCGCATTGGCTTTGGCTTTGATGGTGGCGCCGGCGCTGGCCGAAGATTGCCATTACCCCGACACCGATCAAGGCACGGCGCCGGCATGGGTGTGCGGCCATATTGAGCGGGATGATGTGTATTTCACCGCCATGGTCGAGCGCTCAAGACTGCCTTCCATTTCCTTGCAGAGCCGTTTGGCGGGTCGTGAGGCGATGGCTGCCGTAACAGCATTATTGATGGAAGATGCGCGAACGTCTTTGATGGCTGAGTTGCCAGAAGGCACTGAGTTGCGCCTTCCCGATGCGGATGACATTGAGCGCTTGGCGCGCTTTGAAGGTATTCGTATTTTAGAAAAGAGTAAAAGCCCGCGTCGCTCTCTGTTTGTGCTGGCCGGTGTTGAGCAGGAAAATGTTGAGCGTCTAAAGCAGCAGGCGCGGGTTGAACTTCTGCAGGAAAACCGGGTGGAATTGCAGGCGACTATCGGCCAGTCAGAATTTGATGCGCTGTTAAGCACTGCTCGCACAAGCAAGGAAAAATAATGAGAACAGAAACTGCGTTAATCACGGGTGCCTCAGACGGTATTGGTCGGGAGTATGCTCGTCAGCTTCAGGCGCGTTGTAAAACCTTGATATTGCTTGGTCGCAGTGAAACCAAGCTGGCGGCGGTGGAAGCCGAATTGCAGGCAATGGCGGGTGATGAATTGTCTGTGCACTGCTTTGCGCTAGATTTGGCTGGCACGATTGGGCAAACCCGGTTGATGGAAGTTATTCGGCAAAAAGGCCCGGTTTCAATTTTGATCAATAACGCCGGATTTGCACTGCAAGAAAAAGTGGCGGAATGCGATCTTGATGGTCAGCTAAATATGATTAGCCTGCACTGCGATGCCAGTCTTATCGCCTGTCGCGCTGCACTGCCTTTTATGCGTGAAGCGGGACGCGGACAAATTATTAATGTCGCCTCACTCGCCGCGTTTTTGCCGATGCCAGAAGTCGCTGTGTATGCGGCGACCAAGGCGTTTTTATTGTCGCTCTCCCAAAGTATTGCGATCGAAGAAAAGCGCTACGGCATAAAAGTGCAATGCTTATGTCCCGGTTATACCCGCACCGGATTCCACGATCGCGATCAGCTCGCTAATTTTGATGCCGGAGTTATTCCTGAAGAGGCGTGGTCCAGCGTTGAGGCGGTGGTGGCGCAAAGCTTGGCCGAAATGGATGGAGAAGGGCGTTTGGCTGTTGTGCCCGGAGACGCAAATCAACAAGTTGCCCGTGGCGGCTTGGCAAACCTGCGGGAATTGATTTAAGTTGAGTGGCGTTAATTTTGTTCTTTCCGAATTGTGAGCGCGCCCTCGCGATCGAGCTCATAGCTTTCTAAGTCCTCCGCCATAAATAATTGCCCGGTATAGCTTTGCCGGGCCTCCGCTCTTAAATCTTCCACGCTGTGTTCGATATGTTCGCCGCTGCCGAGTCGGTAGCGTTGACTAATATGGGTAAGAATCAGATTAGGTAGTTCGGCCTGAGCGGCAGCTTTGGCCACCATGGCAGCGGTGCTGTGCATATACTGCGAGCCAACACGGGCTAATACGTCTTCAGTAAAGGTGGCTTCGTGAACCAGTAGTTGGCATTGAGGTAGAGCTGACGCCAGCAATTCGGGTTGGTCGTTATCGCCGCCAATAATCAGTTGCCGAGGTGCCCATGCGGGGTGACGAACATCGTCTGCACGTATCAGGCTGCCATCTTCTAATCGTTGATCTTGCCCTTTTTGCAGGCGATTCCACATGGGGCCGCGCGGCACACCTAGCTTATCAAGTTGGCTTTCTTCAAGGTGATAGGGTGGGTGTTCGCGGCAGTGATAGGCGTAACTGGGTACGCGGTGAGAAAGGGCGATGGCGCTGACATCCAGATATTTATCGCGGTAGAAAAAGCCCGGCTGATCACTGCGCACAAAGTTAAGTTCAAAGCGCAGGTTGTTGACGTCAGTGTGCATAAAGGTGGTGCGTACAAACTGCTCAATTCCATCGGGTGCACAAATGGTCAGTGGCGCGGTGCGGCCGTGCATATTGGCGCTGGCGATCAGGCCGGGTAAGCCGTAGCAATGGTCGCCGTGAACATGGCTGATAAAAATAGCCTGCAAGCGCGCTGCGGAATAGCGGGTGTTGAGCAGTTGTTGTTGGCTGCCTTCGCCGCAGTCAAACAGATACCAATCGCGACTGTCTTCAATGGCTAGGCACAGGCCGGTGACGTTGCGGTAGGGTGTCGGCGCTCCGGCGCTGGTGCCGAGAAAAGTTAGGCGCATAACCGTTAATCCTTAAAAACCTCACTGGATCAGCTTCGACAATTGCGGCAGCGCTGTCAATTTCGGCTGCGGTTCTCATCCGTTTGAGGGGCGGGGTTGAGTGGGCTGAGCTTCTATTATTCCTCGCTATTCATACGGCATCATCGAGCAGGTGCTGCTGAACGTATCAATCAGCGTTTTAAGACAATAATAAATAAACCGTGGGGTTCCAATGAAATTTGCCTATCACCATAGTATGTGTCCGCCGGAAGAATATGTCGCCCTTGCACAGGAAGCCGAATCGCTAGGATTTGACACCATCACCATGCCGGATTCGATCTGCTACCCCAAAGAGGCCAGCTCGAAATATCCCTATAACGACGATGGCAGCCGTGAGTTTTTAGATGGCGTGCCTTTTATTGAGCCGTTTATTCTCACGGCTTATTTGGCGGCCAAAACCGAGAAGATTAAGTTTTCCACTTCGGTGCATAAAACCGCCGTGCACGAGCCGGCGCTGATTGCCAAGAGCATTGCCAGCTTGGCGGTGATGACCGGCAATCGCTTTATGTATGGCGTGGGCATTAGCCCCTGGGCCGAAGATTTTGAAATTACCAATACACCTTGGGAAAAGCGCGGTAAGCGTTTGGACGAGATGATGGAAATCATCAACGGCGCCATGAGCGGCGAGTACTTTGGCTATGACGGCGAGATCTTTCAGATTCCGCCATTCAAAATTTGTCCCGCTCCCTCTGAGCGTCCCTTGCTATTAGTCGGCGGTCATTCCAAACCGGCACTGCGCCGCGCGGCGCGCTTGGGAGACGGCTGGATTGGTGCCGGTGGCGATTACGATTCCATCAAGGCGATGATTGAGGAAATTAATGGCTATCGCCGTGAGTATGGGCGTGACCATCTGCCCTTTGAGTTTCAGGCTATGACTGCCGAGGCCTACAGCCCAGATGGGATTAAGCGACTGGAAGATTTGGGTGTTACCGAAGTGTTGGTTGCCTTCCGAGATGTTTACGCCTCAGAGCCCGATAAGCCGCTGCCTGAAAAAATGGGCATGATGCGCTGGTATTCCGATGAGGTGATTGCCAAAAGTCGCTAATAGACAAGCGGCTTTTTTAGATGGGGCGTAATTGCTCGATTAATCTAAATAAATAACTGGCGTGATCTTCGCGCTCGGTCAGTGGCAGCATCAATAAATTGCGTGCTAGCCCCACGACTAAATCAAACATGACCAAGGTCAGATCGGCGGCGCTGATGTCGTTGCGGATATGACCCTCGCGCTGTAAGCGCTCAATCATATCGCCGATGATGGTTCTGAAATCGACAAACTTGTCACGCTCGGCCTTGAGCGAGGCTTTATGGGTCATGGCAAAGGTGTGCAAATTAGTCCGTACCCGCCACTCCAAATCGGATTCGGCGTCCAGCGGCAGGCCAGCGCGGATGACCGGAAGAAAGGTGTCGAGGGTGAAATCTTCGGCGAGGGCGGCCTGCATGCGGGCATCGATCCGCTGATCGGCCCAGCGAAAGGCGGCGATCACAATTTCTTCTTTATTGTGGAAGTAGTGAGATAGCACGCCGATCGAACAGCCAAGCTCCTTGGCCAGTGCGCGGGTAGTGAGTCCTTCCATACCTTCCCGCGAAATCAGTTTAGCGGCGGCTTCAGCGACCTCAATGCGGCGGTGGTCGTGGTCTACTTTTCTCAACAATCGTGTCCAATTAGGGTGCGGCGAAAGCAAGGATATACCCATTCGGATGAGATGACGAATATTTCATTTCGAACGCTTGATATGTTTTGGGCTCGCTTCTATGATGGGCGTCCAATAATTATTAAATGCCCTGGAGGCCTGGAATGGCTACCGCACTCACACACGACTATCGCGAACATAAAGATAATCACGACCTGAAACATATCCCCGGCACCTTTGGGCCGCCGATTATTGGTCATACTTTTCCACTGGTGCGCGATCTGTACGGCACCATTGAAAAGCAGTACCGCACTTTTGGCCCGGTTTCCCGCTTTGGATTGGCGGGCTTCAAGGGCGTGCTGCTGATTGGCCCCGACCTGTTCCAGCAGGTTTATCTCGATAAAGACAAAAACTTTTCTGCGGAAATGGGCTATCGCGGCTCACTGGGTCGTTACTACCGTGGCGCGTTGTTGTTGCGCGATCACGAAGAGCACAAATTCCAGCGCCGGATGATGCAGTCGGCGTTTAAAAACGATGCCATGAAGGGCTATATCGACACCATGGGGCCGATGATTGGCGAGGCGGTGGAGTCTTGGGGCGATACGCCAAATATGAAATTTTTCCCGGCTATCAAGCAAAACTTGCTGGATGTGGCAGGTAAGATTTTTGTCGGCCTCGACCCCGATAATGCCGAAGCCGATAAAATGAATCAGGCCTTTACCGATGTTGCCAACGGCATGATGGGCATTATCACCGCCGAAATTCCCGGCACCAAACACTACAAGGCTAAGAAACAAGAACGCTATCTGAAAGGCTTTTATCGCAGCCTGATCGAAGAGCGCCGCAAAGGTGATGGCAAAGATACCTTCACCTATTTTGTAAAAGAAAAAACCGAAGACGGCGAATACTTCTCGGATGAAGATATCGAATCAGCAATGAGCTTTTTGCTGTTCGCTGCGCACGACACCACTACCAGTGCGCTTAGCCATCTGATGTATTACCTCGGTCAGGATCTGGAAACCCAGCAGCGCCTGCGCGATGAAGTGATGGCGATCGACAAGGAATTTTTGGAATACGAAGACCTCGACAAAATGCCGCTGGCGGAAATCGCAGTGAAAGAAGCGCTGCGACTGCACCCCTCGGTTATGATGATGCAGCGCCGCACCATTAATGAGTGCGAGTTGGGCGGTTACCGCATTCCCGCAGATACGATTCTGTTTATGACGCCGATGCATACCCAGCGTATGGCGGAATACTGGGATAATCCTGAAAAGTTCGACATTGATCGCTGGCTGGAGCCGCGCATGGAGCATAAGCGCCATAGCTTTAGCTTTGTTGGTTTTGGTGGCGGTGCCCACAAATGCATCGGTATGCACTTCGCGTTGATGCAGGTGAAAAATTTCCTGCATCAATTCCTGCGCCGCTATGAGGTGAAGCTGGCCGATCACGCCAAGCCAGATATGCAGACCGTGCCGCTGCCCAAGCCTTCTGACGATTTGCCAATTGTGCTGCGAAAAATTGCCTGATTAAAGCAGGCGCCCAATCTCACGAAGCCGGGTTTATCCCGGCTTTTTTGTGCGAGTAATAAGTGGTTTATAAATGCCAGTGTGCTGAGCAGTTATGCCATAGGTTGTTTTGCGCGGGCTTTCTATACTCGAATCATTCTTACCCAATTTATTTGAGAGAAACGCAATGAAGCTGGGATTACATCTGGGCTATTGGCAAAAACAGCCTACTGACCGTTTTATCGAGCTGGCAAAAACCGCAGAAGCGCTGGGCTACGATTCGGTGTTCACCGCCGAGGCTTACGGCTCGGATTGTTTTACGCCTCTTGCAGCTATTGCTACCCACACCAGCAAGATTCGCTTGTGTACAGGGGTGATGCAAATTTCTGCTCGCACACCGGTTTGCGCGGCAATGTCGGCGTTAACCTTGGACCATCTTTCCAATGGCCGTCTCTGTTTGGGAGTGGGCGTATCAGGCCCGCAGGTAGTTGAAGGCTGGTATGGTCAGCAGTTCAAACGCCCGCTGGAGCGTACCCGAGAATGGCTGGATATTTTTCAAATGACCTTGGCGCGTGAACAGGGCGTGGAATACCAAGGCAACCAATATCGCCTGCCTTATGATGGCCCCAATAGTTTGCATTTAGGTAAGCCGTTAAAGAGCATTACCCATCCGCTTCGCAAAAAAATTCCGGTATTTCTCGGTGCGGAAGGCCCTAAAAATATCGCCTTGGCGGCGGAGCGGTTTGATGGCTGGATGCCGATTTTTGTCTCGCCTTACCGCATGGATATTTTCAAAGACAGCTTGGCGAATAAGCCGGAGGGCTTTGAAATTAATGCCATGGTTAACACTGTTGTCTCCGATAATCTGGAGGAGGCGATGTTTCCCGGCAAGATGACCATGGCGCTGTATCTCGGTGGCATGGGCGCCAAAGACGATAACTTCCATAAGAACCTGATGGATCGCATGGGCTTTGGCGACGAGGCTCAGAAAGTGCAGGATCTTTGGTACGCCAATAAGCATGAGGAAGCCATTAAGGCGGTGCCAGATGCCTTGGTGGATGAAATTTCTCTGCTTGGCTCACGCGATCGCATCCGTGAGCGCCTGCAGGATTGGAAGAAATCCGAGGTCACCACGCTGATGATTGGGCATCGAGATAATTTTGATCTTTCGGTAGAAACCCTCGAAGTGGTTGCCGAAGCGCTGCTATAAGTCTTTGCTCAATTCTGGTGCGGCAATAATCGCTCGCACCAGAACGGGGCCGGTTTTGTCGAGCTGGCCTCTCTCTTTCCCCTCTCTGGCTATAGATAGCTGGCGCAGTTATTGCTCTGTTTCTTTGGCGCTTGCCACAGGACGTTCTTGCGCAACGAAATTTTTCCTATCTGTGTTGTCGACGTCCGAGGGCTTTAATGACGTACTCTCCGGAAATGGTCATGCTGATCCAGCAGTTGCGTTCGCGAATTCGCGCTGAGTTCGGCGTAAAAATCCGCCTCGTTGATCCCGAATTGCTCTCGACCTTGGGTGAAATGGGCAAGAAAAGTCGCGATCAATACACCCGCAAAACGGTTGCAGAATTGTTATCGATGGCGGGCAGTGATTTCTCACTGGAGAGCAAGGCGGAGCCGCAGAAAAAGAAAGAAAAGGATCATGCGGCGATTACCGAAATGACTTATCGCGGCCAGAAGGTTTATCGCGATGCCAATGCTACTCGCGAGCCGGTGGCCCAATCAGAATCACTCACCCTTGATCCCGCGGAGGAGGGGGCGGCCCCCAAAAAGACCAAGCAGATGTACCGCGGGCAAGTGGTGTATAAATAGCGGTGTCGCCAGTTCAACTCAAGGCTGGCGATATTCCAATAGTGATTTGCCAACCGGTTTTCCAAGCAGGCTTTCTAATTGTTTTAATGCTGGCGGCAATTGCTTGCTCAGTTTCCACGGCGGATTAATCACAAACATACCGCTGCCATACATGCCGTGCTGTCCCTCGGGCGACATAACTTCCAGCTCGGCGCGCAAATAATATTCCGGCGATAGTGCCATCAGCCCTTTTACCAGTGCCTTGTGATCTGCTTTTGGCAGCAAGGGATACCAGACCGCGAATATGCCGTGGGGGAAGCGATCAAGCGCATCGCTAACGGCATCTACCACGGTTTGGTAATCGCTTTTGTCTTCGTAGGGCGGGTCGATCAAAATCAGTCCGCGCTGGGATTTGGGCGGCTGAATGGCGCGCAGGCCGGCAAAGCCATCGGCATGGGCCAGCTTGGCATCTCGATAACTTAATTTGTAAAGCGCATCGGCGTCGGCAGAATGTAGTTCAAAAAACGCCGCGCGATCAGTTTTGCGCTTCATTTGTAGCGCAATCAGAGGCGAGCCGGGGTAGCAGTGGGTCAGGCTTTTACCGAAGCGAACGCAGCAGTCATCAACCGTATTCAGATACAGCCGCAACTCCGCGCAGAGGTTTTTGCTGGCGTGGCGCAGGCTGTCTATGCCGCCGATAAATTCAGCATTTTTCTGGGCAAAATCATTGTCCAGATCATACAGGCCGGCACCGGCATGGGTGTCGACATAAAGAAAGGGCTCTTCATGTCTTAGCAAGTGATCAAGGCTGAGCACTTGCACCAGATGTTTGAGCACGTCGGCGTGATTGCCCGCGTGAAAACCATGACGATAACTCAGCATTTAGTCACACCTTTTAGGCGTTGCCGTGATATTCCACACAGCGTAGCACTTCATTTTTCGCGCCGAGAATCACCGGCACCCGCTGGTGAATATGCTCGGGTTGAATGTCGAGAATCTTGCCGGCGGCGGTCCATACTTCACCGCCCGCTTGTTCCACCAAGAAGCCCATGGGGTTGGCTTCATACATCAAACGCAGTTTACCCGCTTGATCGGGTTTGCGTGAATCCCACGGATAGGTGAACAAGCCGCCGCGACACAAAATGCGGTGTACATCGGCAACCATGGCGGCCACCCAGCGCATATTAAAGTCTTTGCCTCTTGGGCCTTCGGCGCCTTCGAGCAGCTCGGCAATATAGCGTTGCATGGCCGGATGCCAGAAGCGCTGGTTGGACATATTAATGGCGAATTCTTTGGCGTCTTCAGGAATAGTTACGGCGTTATTGGTCAGCAGGTAATCGCCATTGCTGGGGTCTAGGGTAAACATCACTACGCCATTACCAACACTTAGGGCCAGCATGGTCGACGGGCCGTAAAGCACATAACCGGCGGCAACTTGCTGGCGGCCGGGCTGTAAAAAATCCTGTTCGGTAGCGGCGTGTTCACCACGGCTTTCAAGGATCGAAAAGATGGTGCCAACCATGCTGTTAATGTCGATATTTGAGGAGCCGTCGAGGGGGTCAAAGGTGACTAGATATTGGCCATCGGTTTGGCAGGCGACAATTTCTGGCTCCTCTTCGGAGGCCAAGCCGCGAACGCTTGGATTTTTGCCCAGACTGTCTTTGATTAGATCGTTGGCAATCACATCGAGTTTTTTCTGGTCTTCACCCTGAACATTTTCCGCTCCCGCGGCACCCAATACACCGGCAAGCGCGCCTTTGGTGAGGGCGTGATGAATACTGTGGCAGGCCTCGGTGAGACTAAATAGGACAGATTGCAGTTGTTCGCTGGCTTGCTGTTGCTGCAGATAGTCTTTGAGGGAAAGGGTGGTGCCGACAGCTTGGCTCATTGTGGAATTCCATTGGTCAAATTCAGTCGGTAATTATGCCATTGCCAGCCGGGATTCGACAGGGGCAATCCCGTTGCTGAGCGCTTTGAGTGATTGAAGCGCGGCGAAGGCTGGGTTAGCTTAGGCCGATCAAAAAACACTAGACGGGGATTATCGTGAAACGCTTATTGGCTTTGTGTGTAGGTTTAATTATGGGGGCATCAGTGCAAGCAGAGGTTTTAGAGCAAACACTAAGCCTGCCGGACAATTTAGGTACGGCGGTTCTCTACCGGGCAGCGGCAAGCGATGAACTCAAGCCCGCCGTGATTGTGGTGCATGAGTGGTGGGGGCTGAATGATTACGCCAAATCCCGTGCGCGAATGCTGGCTGAAGCGGGTTATACCGCACTGGCGCTGAATATGTATGACGAGGGCGAAGTGTCTGATCACCCTGAAAACGCCAAACTGTTTATGCAAAAAGCACTGGCAAACCCTAAGCAAATGAATGCGCGAGTTGATACCGCGATGCTGGTTCTGCGTCAGCAACGTGGCGTAAACAATAATGCGATTTATGCTATTGGGTACTGTTTTGGTGGCGCAGTAGTACTGCAGCAGGCGCGTCGCGGTGTGAATTTGGCGGGCGTGGCCAGTTTTCACGGCAGCCTCGGTACCGAGACTCCCGCTCAGAAAGGCGTGATCAAAGCCAAGGTGCTGGTCGCCAATGGCGCGGCTGATCCCTTTGTGCCCGCCGAGCAAGTGACAGGTCTGGTGCAGGAGATGGCAGCGGCCGAGGTGGATTTACAGTTAATGAATTTTGCCAATGTAACCCACGGCTTTAGCAATCCGGGCGCGACCGCCAAAGGCCAGAAATACAATATGCCACTGGCTTATGATGCGGCGGCGGATAAGGCGAGCTGGCAAGCACTGCTAGATATGTTGGGGCGTGAGCAGGCCAATTAAGCGGTATGAGTAAAAAATAAGCGGCATGAGTAAAAAAGACGAGGGCCTGTCGAGGCTGAAAACCGGCGGGTTCTCGCGGCGTTTGGAGTTATCAAAACTCGGATTGAAATTCGGCAGCCGCGCCATAGGCCAAAAGCTGCGCGAACAATTCAGTGATAATGACGAGGCTCATCAGCAGCGCCGTCAGCAAAACATCGACTGGCTGATTGCCGAGCTTGGCAAGCTAAAAGGCAGCGTGGTGAAGATCGGCCAGGTGATGGCCACCTATGGTGACTTTGTGTTGCCGCCAGAGGTGGCTGATGCGCTTCATCGGCTTGAAGACGATACGCCGCCTATGGCGTGGTCGGTGATTCAAAAACAATTGCACTGCGAGTTAGGCGCTGAGCGTTTAGCAGAATTGGATATTGATCCGACTCCGCTGGCGGCGGCCTCATTGGGGCAGGTGCATCGCGCCACCTTGAAAAAAACCGGCGCAGAACTGTGCATTAAAGTGCAGTATCCGGGAGTGGATACCACCATTGATGCTGATTTTGGCGCGGTGCTGACCCTGCTTAAACTCTCTCGCTTATTGGAATCAACCCGCAATATAGATGCGTGGTTTGAGGATGTGCGTGAGCTGCTCCACAAAGAAGTGGATTACGAGCAAGAGCGGCGCGATATGGATTTTGTCGCGCAAAAATTGGCGGCGGATTCCCGCTATATTGTTCCTCAAAGTTATCCTGAATATTGCACTCGCCGAATTCTCACTATGAGTTATGAGGCGAGCGAGGCGGTAGCCAGTGATGCGGTACAAGCGCTTTCGCAATCGCGGCGCAATGCGCTAGGTCGCAGCATACTTGGGGTGTTTTTAAATGAGGTGTTTTGCTGGAAGCGCCTGCAAACCGACCCCAACTTTGGCAACTTTCGGGTAAGAGTTGACCCCCAAGGTGAGCAGGATCAATTGCTATTGCTGGATTTTGGCGCCATGCGAATGCTGTCTGAGCCTTTCGCCACAGAATTCGGCGAGATGTTACTGGCAGCTTATCGCAAAGATCGCATAGTGTTTCTTGAGCGCGCGATCAGCTTGGAATTTATGAAATCGCACTTTCCCGATAGTGTGCTGCAAAATTTTGCCGATATTGGAATGGATATCGCGGAGCCGTTGCGCGGTGTGGATGACTCGGTGCCGAGCAGCGCCACAAATTCAGATGGGGTCTATCATTGGCGCCAAAGTAATTTACCCAAGCGCATTGCCAAACAGGCAATGGCGGCGTCGCTCAGTTTGTACTTTGCGCTGCCGCCCAAGGACTTTCTCTATGTCATGCGAAAACTTCTGGGTGTGTATGCCTTGATCGCCCAGCTCGACGCCCAGTTTGACGGCGAGCCGGTGCTCAAGGCGGTGTGTCAGTTGGATTAGTTGCGAATCCCTTCAATATCCAAGGTCATCTCAACCACTTCTGAGGCGGGGCCGAGGTTCATTGGAATGCCGAAATCCTTCAGCTTGAATTCAGTGGTGCCGGTAAACCCTGCGCGATAACCACCCCAGTAATCTTTGCCTTCGCCGACTTTATCGACATCAATGACCAGCTCTTTGGTAACGCCGCGCAGAGTCAGATCACCGGTCAGGGTCATGCTGCCATCGGCGGCGACGGTGACTTTCTTGCTGGTAAATGTCGCCGTTGGGAATTTCTCAACAAACAGGAAATCTTCCCGGCGCAGGTGCTTATCGCGCTCGGCGTGGTTGCTGTCTACGCTGCGGGTGTCGATATTAACCTGAACCTTTGAGGCTTCAGGCTTGCTGGGGTCGTAAGAAAAGCTGCCATCAAAGGTGTTAAAGCGACCGTATAGCCAGCTATAACCCAAGTGCTTAATTTTGAATTGGATAAAGGCGTGGGCATCTTTTGTGTCGATGGTGTAATCGGCGGCGTGCAGCGGGCTATTTAGGCCCAGCATTGCCAACAACAGAGTGGGAAGAACGCGTTTCATGGGTATCGCTCCTAGTGAGTTAACAGAGTTGTAAAACAGAGTGTTAAAACAGGGTGTTAAAACAGGGTACTGATTTGCTGGGCTTTATTCGCCGCCCAGCATTTTCTTCAGCGTATTATCGCGGTCGAGAAAGTGGTGTTTTAGTGCGGCCAGTGCGTGCAGCCCTGCTACAGCCACAATTGCCCAAGCCAAAATTTCATGAATTTCGCCGGCGATATCTTCTTGCTCAGGCAACCCAGAAATAAGCGCGGGCACCTCGAACCAATTAAATACAGAAATACTGCGGCCATCGGCGGTGGAGATCAGGTAGCCGGCAATCATCGTTGTGAGCATCAGGCCGTAAAGTAGCCAATGAACGAGATGGGAGCTGCTTTTTTCCCAAGGTTTCAGGCTGGGAGCATCGGCGGGGCGCGCATTAGCCAGTCGCCAAAAGAAGCGAAACACCAGCAGCGCCAGCAAAATCAGGCCGATGCTTTTATGAATAAATGGGCCTTGCTTGTACCACGGGTCGTAGTAGCTGAGGCCGCTCATCCACAGGCCGAGGCCGAATAGGCCAATAATGCCCAGCGCCATAAGCCAGTGAATGGCGATGCTGATTGCACCGTAACGGCGAGTTGAATTTTGCAGTTGCATGGCGGCATCCATCTAAAAGTTAAGCCTAGTATAGATAGGATGCGTTGATTAAAAAGCGCAATTTGCACACTTAATTGATCAGAAAAACTGATCTATTTTTGGAGTTGTTATTATCCAAGCAAGGCTGCCAAGCGCTCAACCTCGGCAATCTCGGCGGTGGCGGGCACTAATTGAATTTCATCGCAGCCGACCTCGGTCATGGCGGCAATGCCGTCGCGAATGGCATCGGCATCGTGCATGCTCATGCCCTTGGCGATTTTGCTAGCCTCGCCATCGCCAAACACTTTTAGGTAATCAAAAACATACTGGTAGAGATGTTCCTGTGCGTTATTCGCAAGGGAGTACCAAAATCCGCCCATAAAATAGGGCGTGCTACTGCGCCCGGCGTCTAGCCATGCCTGATTGGCGTTATCTTTGAAATAGCGTGTTAAATCGGCGTTGCCATCCATCGCAAAGCTATACAGGCCGTCGGCCCATTTGGCGACGCGGGCAATACTTTTGGGGCCCATTGATCCAGCGAGAATAGGTGGCCCGCCAGCTTGTACTGGCATGGGGCCGAGTACGCCAATGCCGTCAAAATCTTCGCCCTGCCAGACCCGTTTCATAATCGCGATTTGATCATCCATTTTTTGAAAGCGGCCCTTCATGCTTGCGCCCAAGGCTCGGTAGTCTTGTTCTCTACCGCCAACGCCTACACAGAGAGTAACCCGGCCGTCTGAGAGAATATCCAGTGTGGCGACTTCCTTGGCGGCTTGCATGGCACTGTGCATGGGCAGTACATAGAGCGAAGGAATAATACGAACGCGTTCGGTACAGGCGGCAGCAAAGGCCAGAATATTGCGCATTTCCAGCGTGTTGCCGGTTACGCGTTCACCGCAGGACAGGCTGTGAAAAGGGCCTTGGTCGATGGCGCGACACCAATCTTGAAAGGTTTTGCGGTTGAGCCCCGCTTTCATATAGGGCAAGCAGATTCCGATTTTCATTTTATTGTACGGTTTTGTTTGATTTGAGTGGGTCGCTGATTTATACCGGGAAACAAAGGAAATAGCCTCACCAGATTGGGTGAGGGCAATTTATAGGGCGAATATGGGTATGAAAGATTTTGTGGTTTACAGCTATTTATTAGATGGCAATGGCGGGGCGGCGACCTTGGATGAGGCGGGTTTGAAAAGCTGGACTCCCGAACAAGGTGTGCTTTGGCTGCACCTTAATTACGACAAACCCGACGTTGCGGAATTCCTCGAGCAGGAATGTGGTTTGGATGAAATTACTGTGGCGGCACTGACCGCTGGCGAAACTCGTCCTCGCGCAACTGCTCATGCGGGCGGTGTGTTGATGGCGCTGCGTGGCGTGAATATGAATCCGAATGCCGACCCGGAAGATATGGTGTCGATCCGTTTGTTCGCAACGCCTCAGCGTATTATTAGCACCCGTAAACGCCGCCTGCTTTCGGTTGATGATCTGGTCAATGGCTTGCAACAAAATGCAGGGCCGGCCAGCTCGGCGGAATTTATTTCGCTGCTTTGCGATCGACTGGTGCGGCGCATGTCGGGCTTGGTTATGGATTTGGAGGAGCATCTCGACACCTTGGAAGAGTCGTTGATGAATCTGCCACGCAACAAGTTGCGCAGTGAATTGAGCGATGTGCGTCGCCAATGTATTTCCCTGCGCCGTTATTTGGCGCCCCAGCGCGAGGCCTTGAGTTGGTTTGTGTCTGAGCGCCTAGCTTGGTTTGGCGATATAGAGCGGGCGCAGGTGAGGGAGACGGGCGATCAGTTAGCGCAGAAGATTGAAACGCTGGACAGCATTCGTGATCGTGCGGGCGTGGCGCAAGAAGAATTGGTTAACCAGATTTCGGAAGAGTCCAATAATCGCATGTATTTATTGTCGATTGTGTCAGCGATATTTTTGCCCTTGGGTTTTGCCACTGGCGTATTGGGCGTGAATGTTGGCGGAATTCCCGGTGCCGATAATGCCGATGCTTTCGCTATCTTTGTGCTGGGCATGGCGGTGATTGCCGGGGCGATGTTGGCGTGGTTTCGCTATAAGAAGTGGGTTTGATTTCTTAGAACAAAATCCCCGGCACTGGGCCGGGGATGGCAGCGATTTTGGTTTGCTAGATCAAGCGGAAAAACTCGATTGCAGTCTTTGTAGCAAGGTTTTAACGGGCTCGACCTGGTTCATCGTATAAAAATGAATGCCGGGCGCGCCGCCTTCCATCAATACGTGGCAAAGTTCGTTCACCACCTCTAAACCAAATTTGGCAATGCTGTCGGTGTCGTCGCCATAGGCTTCAAGTTTCTGTGCCAGCCAGCGCGGAATGTCGGCTCCGCAATTGCGTGAGAAGCGCGCCAAATTTGTATAGTTAGTGATGGGCATAATGCCGGGATAAATCGGTTTGTCGATGCCGATTTTTTCGCAGGCATCCAGAAAGTAAAAATAGCTATCTGGATTAAAGAAATACTGGGTGATGGCGCTATTGGCGCCGGCATCCAATTTTTCCTTTAGAAAGCGCACATCGGCATCGTAGCTGGGCGCATCTGGGTGAATCTCCGGATAAGCCGCGACTTCGATTTCGAAATGATCGCCGGTGTGCTTGCGAATAAACTCTACCAACTCGCGGGCATAAACCAAACGAGTGGCACCCATGCCGGAAGGCAGGTCGCCGCGCAGGGCAACAATGCGATCTACGCCGTTGGCTTTGTAGTCCTCAATTAATTCCAGCACCGTGGCTTCATCATCGCCACCAAAGGACAGGTGAGGGGCGACAGACAGGCCAGCCTGTTTGGTTTCCAGCACAATGCCACGGGTGTTATTGCGGGTTGAGCCGCCAGCGCCGTAAGTCACCGAGAAAAATTCCGGTGACAATTCGGCCAGTTCGGCTCGGGTTTGAGAGAGCTTTTCCCGGCCGGCATCGGTCTTGGGCGGGAAAAACTCAAAGCTGTAACGCTTGCTCATACTAATGCCTTTTAAAATCGCGCCTTAATATTTGTAGCTTTCTGGCTTGTAAGGGCCTTCGACTTTCACGCCAATGTATTTGGCCTGATCCGCAGACAGCTTAGTGATTACGCCACCAAAGCCGGCAACCATGTGCGCCGCAACTTCTTCGTCCAATTTCTTGGGCAGAACTTCTACGGTAATCGCATTGGCTTTGAAATCGTCATCGAGATCAGCAAAGCGGCGCTCGTAAAGATACATCTGAGCCAGTACTTGGTTGGCAAACGAGCCATCCATAATGCGGCTGGGATGGCCGGTAGCATTGCCGAGGTTGACCAGTCGGCCTTCTGACAGCAGGATCAAGTGGTCGTTTTCGGCCTTGTTGCGGTAGACCAAATGCACTTGGGGTTTTACTTCTTCCCACTGCCAGTTTTTGCGCATAAAGGCGGTGTCGATTTCATTGTCGAAGTGACCGATATTGCAGACCACACAGCCGTTTTTCAGGGCTTTCAACATATTGGCGTCGCACACGTTAACGTTGCCGGTGGTAGTAACCAACAGGTCGGTGTTGCCCAGCAGAGTGGTGTTAATACCGTCTTCGCTGCCGGTGTTAATGCCATCGTTGTACGGTGAAACTACTTCAAAACCGTCCATGCAGGCTTGCATGGCACAGATGGGATCAATTTCGGTGACCTTAACAATCATACCTTCCTGACGCAGCGACTGAGCGGAGCCTTTGCCCACATCGCCGTAGCCAATCACCAGTGCTTTTTTGCCAGACAGCAGGTGGTCGGTGCCGCGTTTAATCGCATCGTTCAGGCTGTGGCGGCAGCCGTATTTGTTGTCGTTTTTAGACTTGGTCACCGAGTCGTTTACGTTGATGGCGGGTACCTTCAGCTCGCCATTGGCCAGCATTTCTTGCAGGCGATGAACGCCCGTGGTGGTTTCTTCAGTAATGCCGTGCACGTTTTCCAAAACCTGTGGGTATTTGTCGTGCAGGATGGCAGTCAGATCGCCGCCATCGTCCAGCACCATATTGGCATCCCAAGGTTGACCGTCTTTCAGAATGGTCTGCTCGATACACCACTCGTACTCTTCTTCGGTTTCACCCTTCCACGCAAACACGGGAACACCGGCAGCGGCAACGGCGGCAGCAGCGTGATCCTGAGTTGAGAAAATATTGCAGGATGACCAGCGTACTTCTGCGCCCAATGCCACCAGCGTTTCAATAAGAACGCCAGTTTGAATGGTCATGTGAATGCAGCCCAGAATCTTGGCGCCGGCCAAGGGCTTTTCGGCGCTGTATTTTTCACGCAAAGCCATCAGGGCAGGCATTTCACCTTCGGCAATGCTCAGTTCTTTACGGCCCCAAGCGGCGAGGTTGATGTCCGCTACTTTAAAGTCGTTGGCGATGTTGTTTGCTGTCGCGGTGCTCATAATCTTATCTCCGTCGTTTTGCCGTGATTTACAGTGCGGCTTTCAGTGCTTCGGCTTTGTCAGTTTTTTCCCAGCTAAATGCGGTTGCAGTTTCGCTGCGCTCTTGGCCACCTTCTTTGAAGGTGTAAGTGTGTTCGAAAGGATCGCGACCAAAGTGACCGTAGGCTGCGGTAGGTTGGTAAACCGGGTGAGCCAGATCCAGCATTTTGGTAATGCCGTAGGGGCGCAGGTCGAAAACTTCGCGCACAGCGGCAATCAGTTTGTCGTCGCTCACTTTGCCGGTGCCAAATGTGTTGATCGAAATCGAGGTGGGCTCAGCCACGCCAATGGCGTAGCTCACTTGAATCTCGCAGCGGTCAGCTAGGCCGGCAGCAACAATGTTTTTCGCAACATAACGGCCAGCGTATGCCGCACTGCGGTCTACTTTAGATGGGTCTTTACCGGAGAAGGCGCCGCCGCCGTGACGCGCCATGCCGCCGTAAGTGTCTACGATGATCTTACGGCCAGTTAAGCCGCAGTCGCCCACGGGGCCGCCAATGACGAAATTGCCGGTGGGGTTGATGTGGTATTTGGTGCCGGCGTGCAGTAATTCAGCGGGTAGTACTTGCTTGATAATTTCTTCGCGCACCGCTTCTTGCAGCTCAGCCAGTGCAATATCTGGGCTGTGCTGGGTAGACAGTACGACCGCATCGACGGCAACGGGAACGCCGTTTTCGTAGCGCAGGGTAACCTGGCTTTTTGCATCGGGACGCAACCAAGGCAGGGTGCCGTTTTTGCGCAACTGTGCCTGACGCTCTACCAGACGGTGGGAGAAAAACAGCGGGGCGGGCATCAGTTGTGGCGTTTCGTTGGTGGCGTAACCAAACATCAGGCCTTGGTCGCCGGCGCCTTGATCTTCGGGCTTGGCGCGATCAACACCTTGGTTGATATCGATCGACTGTTTGCCGATGGCGTTCAGTACGGCACAGCTCGCGCCGTCAAAGCCAACGTCAGAGCTGTTGTAGCCGATGCCGGTAATTACGTCGCGGATAATGTCTTCCAGATCGACATAGCAGGAAGTGGTGACTTCACCGGCGACAATGGCCATACCGGTTTTAACCATGGTTTCTACCGCTACGCGGGCATATTTGTCGCGGGCCAGAATGGCATCCAGTACCGCATCGGAAATTTGGTCCGCCATTTTGTCGGGGTGGCCTTCCGATACTGACTCGGAGGTAAACAGGCTGTAATCAGACATTTCTTCTTTCCTCAAACAGTGGCGCTATGGGCCACACGTTAGTCCAAAAATTATTCGGGCTTTTTAAACTGCCGAACTTGTACGCGAAATCCGTTCAATTGGGCCAAATAAACTGACGGCCCGTTTTCCAGCGAGCAGGCCGCGGCCCACTCGGTTAATTCATCGGGATCAATGCCCAGCCACTGATCGCCACAAGCCTCTCTGGCCCAGTTCTGGTCGTGGGGGCACAGCTCGGTGATACAGAACAGGCCTCCGGGACGCAGCATTTTGCTGACATCCACAAAAATATCGGCGGGCGAGGGCAGGTGGTGTAGCACCATATTGGCTACCACGCAGTCCGCCTTGGCTTGATGCAATGCTTCGCTGCGGCTGTCGCCCAGCAAAAATTCGATATTGCTCAAGCCTTCCTCAGCTCCGTGTTGCTGTGCCTTGTTAAGCATTTCGGCACTGTTATCCAGCGCGATAACCCGTTGGTAGCGGCGGGAGAGTTCCCCCAAAAAAGTCCCGTCGCCGGGGCCAATCTCAATGGCAAGTTCGCCGCCCTTGGGTTGGCTATTGGCTAACAACTCCGCGCCGCTGTGGCCGTAAACAGCAAAGCCAACCATCAGCTCTTGTTGCTCGCCAAATTGACTGGCGTGGTCGGCAAAAAACAAACGAGAGCGTTCGTGGCGCTCGTCTACCACCTGTTGCCAGCGCTGCTGTTGCTGCTCGTCGAGCTGTAGTTGTTCAGCGGCGGCCAGCAAATTGTGTTGCAGCTCGGCCAGCTCTGGCGCTTCGGGTTGGTAGCGGCGGCGGTAAAACAGGCTATTGCCTTCCCGGCGCTTGGTTATCAAACCGCCCTGACTCAAAATTTTCAGGTGATGACTCATGCCCGATTGGCGGCAATCCAGAATCTGGCAAAGCTCCTGCACGCTGAACGCATCTCGACTGAGTACCCGCAGAATTTGCAGGCGCAAAGGGTCGGCCGCCGCCTTGCAAAGTTGCAGAAGGCGATTGTCCAGGGGTGCGTCGTTCAGAGCCAGTTCTGCAATCATGAGGCGGGAGTGTAGCAGTATGCGCAATCTATATCAAAATATTTTGATATAGATCATCGAAAATGGCGCGATGGTTGAGAAATGGCCTTTTTCACACCGCTAATTACCCTCTAGGGTTTGCCCCTTGAGGCCGGGTAGGGGAAAATACGCGCCCTTTCTTTTCATTTATTTGTCGACATTAGCCTGGAGCCTTCTGATGCCCTCACGCAGTGATTTTGCCAATGCGATTCGTGCCCTGAGTATGGATGCTGTTCAAAAAGCCAAATCGGGTCACCCCGGTGCGCCCATGGGCATGGCGGATATTGCCGAAGTGCTGTGGCGGGATTATCTGCAACACAATCCCGAGAACCCTTCTTGGGCCAACCGCGACCGCTTTGTACTGTCGAATGGTCACGGCTCTATGCTGATTTACTCTCTGCTGCACCTGAGTGGCTACGATCTGAGTATTGAAGATCTGCAGAACTTCCGCCAGTTGCACAGCAAAACGCCAGGCCACCCCGAATACGGTTATACCCCCGGTATTGAAACCACCACCGGCCCGCTGGGGCAGGGCATTGCCAATGCGGTAGGTATGGCGACCGCAGAAAAAATTCTGGCGGCCCAGTTCAACTGTGATGGCCACGAGATTGTTGACCACTACACTTATGTGTTCCTTGGTGACGGTTGCATGATGGAAGGCATCTCCCACGAAGTGTGTTCGCTGGCGGGCACGCTGGGTCTGGGTAAGTTGATTGCCTTCTACGATGACAACGGCATCTCGATTGACGGTGAAGTGGAAGGCTGGTTTAACGACGATACCCCCAAGCGCTTTGAAGCCTACGGCTGGCAGGTAATTCCGGCGGTAGATGGCCACGACAGTGCGGCAATTGCCAAAGCGATTGAAGCGGGTCGCGCCGAGCGCAATAAGCCGACTTTAATCTGCTGCAAAACCGTGATTGGTAAAGGCTCACCAAATAAGCAAGGTAAAGAAGAGTGCCACGGCGCCCCGCTGGGTGATGATGAAATTGCCCTGACCCGCGAAGCGCTGGGTTGGAACTACGGCCCCTTTGAAATTCCAGAAGATATCTATGAAGCGTGGAGCGCGCGCGAGTCTGGAGCGGTGCTGGAGGAGACTTGGAATGAAAAATTTGCGGCCTATGCGGAAGCCTATCCCGAACTGGCGGCGGAATTTAAGCGCCGTGTAACTGGCGAGCTGCCAGCGGATTTTGCCCAGCGCGCGCAGGCCTTTATTGAGCAATGCCAAGCTGAGGGCAAAGTTGTTGCCAGCCGTAAAGCCTCGCAGCTGTGTCTGGATGCCTTCGGTGAAATGCTGCCAGAATTGCTGGGTGGTTCCGCCGACTTGGCCGGTTCTAACCTGACTATTCACAAAGGCTCTAAAGGTGTGAGCGCCGGTGAAGCCAAGGGCAACTACATTTATTACGGTGTGCGCGAATTCGGCATGTCGGCAATGATGAACGGTATTGCCCTGCACGGCGGTTTCATCAATTACGGTGCGACCTTCCTGGTATTTATGGAATACGCGCGTAATGCAGTGCGTATGGCAGCGCTGATGGGTCAGCGCAGCATTTTTGTTTACACCCACGACTCCATTGGCCTGGGCGAAGACGGCCCGACTCACCAGCCTATCGAGCAAATCGCGTCACTGCGCGGTACGCCCAATATGTCCTTGTGGCGCCCCTGCGATATGGTGGAATCGGCGGTGGCATGGCGCGCGGCAATCGAACGTGCCGATGGCCCATCGGCCTTGATCTTTACTCGCCAAAACCTGCCTCACCAACAGCGCGATGCGCAGCAACTCGCCGCAGTTGCCAAGGGCGGTTATGTGCTGAGTGATTGCGACGGCGAGCCTGAAGCCATCATTATCGCTACCGGTTCTGAGGTGCAATTGGCGATGGAAGCGCAGCAGAAACTGGCTGGCGCGGGTCGCAAAGTGCGTGTGGTTTCTATGCCCAGCACGGATGTCTTCGAATCGCAGGATGGCGATTACCGCGAATCGGTATTGCCCAGCACCGTGCTGGCTCGCGTAGCCGTTGAAGCGGCGCACAAAGACTACTGGTACAAGTATGTTGGTTTGGATGGTCGCATTGTGGGTATGGATAGCTTCGGCGAATCTGCACCGGCAGCGGCGCTGTTCGAACACTTTGGTATTACTGTCGATGCAGTAGTTGAAGCGGTTGAGGATTGTGTCAGCTAATTACTGACGGTTTTTTCTATGCTGCGACTGGCAATAAACGGGTACGGACGAATTGGGCGCTGCGTGTTACGCGCGCTCTACGAGTCCGGCTATCGTCAGCAAATGCAGATTGTGGCGATTAACGAGCCCGCAGACCTCGATACTATTGTTCACCTCACTCGCTACGACTCAACGCACGGCCGCTTTGTTGGCAAGGTGAGTAAGGGCGGTGCCAGCCTGATTGTGAATGAGGATGAGATCGCGGTATCGCACTGCGAAAATGTGCGCGATCTGGATTGGGGCCGACATAATATTGATGTGTTGCTGGAATGCAGCGGCACCCAAGACGGCTATCCCGAACTTGAAGTGCATCTCGAGCAGGGCGCTCGACGAGTACTGCTTTCCCAGCCCGGCGAGGCGCGTATTCCCACCATTGTTTATGGCCTCAATCACGACAGTCTGGATAGCGAGACGCGGATTTACTCCAACGCCTCTTGTACCACCAATGGTATTGCGCCGGTGATAGATGTGTTGCACCGCGCCTTTGGCGTGCGGCACGGCATGATTACCACACTCCATTCCGCAATGAACGACCAGCCGGTACTGGACGCCTACCATCACACCGACCTGCGCAAAACTCGCGCGGCGGGCATGTCGATGATTCCGGTGGATACCGGTTTGGCGGCGGGAATTGGCCGTATTTTGCCGGATCTGGATGGCCGCTTTGCCGCCCGTGCGGTGCGCATTCCCACTAATAATGTCTCCGCGCTGGAATTGTCGGTGGTGCTGGATGCGATCGTCAGCCGCGAAGACGTTAACAACGCGCTGCGCATGGCGGCCAATAGCCGCTTAAAAGAAGTGCTGGCCGTGAGCGATGAGCCGCTAGCCTCTTGTGACTATAACCACGACCCGCGTTCGGCCATTGTCGATATGGCGCAAACTCGCGCGGTAGGTGAGTTGGTCAGCATATTGACCTGGTTTGATAATGAATGGGGCTACGCTAACCGCATGTTGGATGTGGTGGCGCATTGGTTGCTTCATGCCTGATTACGAAATTGAAAATTAAAGAAAACTGACGATAGGAACTACACATGAACGTGTTGAAAATGAGTGATCTGGCGCTGGCGGGCAAGCGGGTTTTGATCCGTGAAGACCTCAACGTGCCGGTCAAAGACGGCAAAGTTACTTCGGATGCGCGCATCCGCGCGGCACTGCCAACCATTAAATTAGCCATGGAGCAGGGCGCCAAGGTTATCCTGATGTCCCACCTCGGTCGCCCCACTGAAGGTGAGTACGATAAAGCGTTCTCAATGCAGCCGGTTGCCGATCACCTTGGCGAATTGTTGGGTTGTCGTGTACCTGTGATTGAAGAGTGGCGTTTGGGCGTTGAGCTGAATGACGGCGAAGTTGCCCTGCTGGAAAACGTGCGCTTCAATCCCGGCGAGAAAAAAGACGAAGAATCTCTGGCACGCGCTTACGCCGGTTTGTGTGAGGTGTTTGTAATGGACGCCTTCGGCACGGCTCACCGCGCTCAGGCTTCTACCCACGGTGTTGCCAAATTTGCGCCGGTTGCCTGTGCCGGCCCACTGCTGGCTGCCGAGCTGGAGAATCTGGAAAAAGCACTGGCTAATCCCGCTCGCCCGATGGTGGCGATTGTGGGTGGCTCCAAAGTCTCGACCAAGTTGACCGTGCTGGAAACCCTGTCAGATAAAGTAGACCAACTGATTGTCGGCGGCGGTATCGCCAATACCTTCCTTGCGGCGGCGGGCCATAATGTCGGTAAATCTCTGTGCGAAGACGATTTGATTCCGCAGGCCAAGGCACTGATGGAAAAATGCGATATTCCACTGCCTACTGATGTCGTTACCGGCAAAAAGTTTGATGAAAATGAGCCAGCGACTTTGCGCCCAGTGGAAAACGTGGGCGATGACGATATGATCTTCGATATCGGCCCAGTTAGCGCAGCGTGTTTGGCAGAGATTCTGCGTCAGGCCGGCACTATTATTTGGAACGGCCCAGTTGGCGTTTTTGAGTTTGATCAGTTTGGTGATGGCACCGAAGAAATTGCCAAGGCGATTGCGGAATCACCGGCATTTTCAATTGCGGGTGGCGGCGACACCTTGGCCGCCGTAGATAAATACGGCATCGCCGAGCAGGTGTCGTACATCTCTACCGGCGGCGGCGCTTTCTTGGAATATGTAGAAGGCAAGGTTCTGCCCGCAGTTGCGGTATTGGAAGAGCGGGCAGCACAAGGCTGAACCTGTTTTACGCAAATTTTATAAATTTGAATTAAGGGAAAACGACTATGGCACTTATCAGCATGCGTCAAATGCTGGATCACGCGGCAGAATTTGGTTACGGCGTGCCAGCCTTCAATGTGAACAATCTGGAGCAGACCCGCGCCATTATGGAAGCGGCTCGCGAAACCCAAAGCCCGGTGATCATGCAGGCCTCGGCCGGTGCGCGTAAGTACGCCGGTGCGCCGTTCCTGCGTCACCTGATTTTGGCGGCGATTGAAGAATTCCCCGAGATCCCTGTGGTAATGCACCAGGATCACGGCACTAGCCCGGCGGTATGTCAGCGTTCTATTCAACTGGGTTTCAGCTCCGTAATGATGGACGGCTCACTGCGTGAAGACGGCAAAACCCCATCTGATTACGACTACAACGTGAATGTTACTCGCCAAGTTGTGGATATGGCCCATGCCTGTGGCGTATCGGTAGAAGGTGAGCTGGGTTGTTTGGGCTCACTGGAAACCGGACAAGCCGGTGAAGAAGACGGCGTTGGCGCCGAGGGCACACTGTCTCACGATCAACTGCTGACCGATCCCGAAGAAGCGGCAGACTTTGTCGCCAAGACCGGTGTTGATGCGCTGGCAATTGCCTGTGGAACTAGCCACGGTGCCTACAAATTCACTCGCCCACCTACAGGCGATATTCTGGCGATTGATCGCATTAAAGACATCCACAGCCGTATTCCTAACACCCACCTCGTTATGCACGGCAGCTCCAGCGTGCCGCAGGAATGGTTGGCAATCATCAATGAGTTCGGCGGCGAAATCCCCGAGACTTACGGTGTACCGGTTGAGCAAATTGTGGAAGGCATCAAACACGGTGTGCGCAAGGTGAATATCGACACTGACCTGCGTTTGGCCTCTACCGGTGCTGTGCGCCGCTTTATGGCTAAAAACCCCAGCGAGTTTGACCCGCGCAAATACCTGAAAGAAACCATTACCGCCATGAAAGAGATTTGTGTGGCGCGTTATGAAGCGTTTGGCTGTGCGGGACAGGCGCAAAAAATCAAGCCGCTGAGCCTCGAAGCCATGTTTGTGGATTACGAAGCGGGCAAATTGAACGCTAAAGTAAAATAAGCGTTTTGAAGAGGCTCAATAGAGCCTCTTTTTTTATTCCTATAAATTCAATAAGAAGATCAATATGCCTTGGCGTGAACTTCAGCCACCGCCGGATTTGCCGGCCCTAAGTTTAGAAAGCTCGGTGACCATATCGCCATGGGTGGGCGAATATTTGCGTTATTACGGCCTCGATTTTGAAAAAGACTTTGCCGGCCTGCGGCACTATCTGGGATATTTTGACAGTGTCGGTGAAAGAATTGCCTGTCAGGTTTTTAAATTGCCCGATGCCCACTGCACGGCTTTTGTTTACCACGGTTATTACGACCATGTCGGCCTGTTTAATAATGTAATTGAATACTGCCTGCGGCATGGCTTGTCGGTAGTGGCGTATGACTTGCCGGGTCACGGTTTATCATCAGGGCCGCGCGCATCCATCGACGATTTTTTGAAATATCGCCAAGTATTGCGGGATGCTTTTAAGGCAGTGGACGTATTTGAATTGCCTGCGCAAAAAATTGCCTTGGCGCAAAGTACCGGCTGCGCCGTTTTGAATTCCCATGTTTTGGATGGCGGCGAGCAGGACTTTGAAAAGCTGGTATTAATGGGCCCGCTGGTGCGGCCAACAAGCTGGTGGTGGGGTAGCCCCGCGCACCGGGTGTTGAAACATTTTATTAAAGCCTTGCCGAGAAAATTTGCGCCGAATTCTTCCGATAATGACTTTTTGGAATTTTTGCGTGAGCGAGATCCTTTGCAATTTCGTGGCTTGCCGCTGGCGTGGGTTGGCGCCCTAAAAAAATGGCTGCCGTGGTTTCGCGCCCTGCCCAGCTCCAATGCGCGGGTGCTAATTGTGCAGGGCGATGCCGACGACACCGTGGATTGGCGCTATAACGTACCCTTGCTACAGGGCAAGTATCCCAAGGCCAAATTGGTGATGTTGCCCGGTGGACACCACCACCTTGTTAAAGAAAGCCTAGCTCAGCGGGCCAAGCTGTGGCAGGCCTGCGACGATTTTCTATTTAAATTGCACTAAAAGCGCGGGCAATGTCGCGGACAGCGGCTTGCCAAGCTTGATTGGCTGGGCTAACTTAGCCCGTTGGATCGTTTTAAAAATATCGAATAAAAGGAGTCACTACGAGTCATGAAACTGGTAAGTGCTGTAATCAAACCATTCAAATTGGATGATGTGCGTGCCGCTCTCTCGGAAGTGGGTGTGCAAGGGGTGACCGTATCAGAAGTTAAAGGGTTTGGTCGTCAAAAGGGCCATACCGAGTTGTATCGCGGCGCTGAATACGTTGTCGATTTTCTGCCTAAGGTGAAACTGGAAATTGCGGTCAGTGATGATCAGCTAGATTCAGTGATCGATGCGGTAACGCGTGCCGCTGCCACCGGCAAAATTGGCGATGGCAAAATTTTTGTGACGCCGCTTGAGCAGGTTATTCGTATTCGTACTGGTGAGACCGGCGAAGAGGCAATTTAAGCTCCTCAATGAATGACGGCGTTTGATTAGAAAGCGCATTCTAAATTAGGGCCTCTGGCCCTATTTTTTTGCCTGTGGGTTTCTACTTAAGTACTTGTCTCTGTGCTTCCACGCAAAAATCACCAGTGAGCTAGGTGCTAATCAGTGTTGATATTTTGTTTTGGAAATTAGGCGATTTTGGTAATAACAAATTAGCCTAAAAACCCATCTTGCAAGGCGCATTGTCTAGGCATATAAAGCCCGTGAAAGCTGTTTTTGTTTCCGGTAGGAGGTTGAAATGGGTTCACGTACACGACACGGCGATCAGAATAGAAAAGGCAAAATGCTAACACCAACCACACCCGCTGCGGGTCAAACCCAGCACGATCGTATGCGCGATCAGTTGGCTAGTGATGTGGAGGCGTTTTTGTCTAAGGGCGGACAGATTCAACATCTGGAACCGCATATGCGGGGCTCGATGACCGACAACGATCTGGATTATTGATTTTAAGCGCGTTCTAATTTTTGGTATTTAGAGTCGCGCGATTAATTCAGGTGCATCTCGCCAGTCAGTCATAATGGCATCTGCATCGGGGTGAATGTCGCGATTGTTTTCTAGCAACTGGGCTTGAATTGTTCGAATGCCCAGTTGCCTTGCTCCCTCTATGTCATCCAGCGGGTGATCGCCAATATGCAAGACATCCTCGCTATTACAGTTCGCTAGCTTCAGGGCTTCTTCAAATAGGCGCGGCGAAGGCTTGCTTAGGCCAAATTGCTCCGCTCGCAAACTGTGCCTAACATACTGGCTTAATGGCATTTTGTCTAAATGCGCATTGCCGTTGGTAATACTAATTATCAGATATTTCTGACTTAGCTCGGTAAGCACTTGGCTAACATAGGGAAACAGCGTTACCCGCTGGCGGGCCTGCCAAAAAGTGTGAAACACCTGCTCGGCAATCTGTTCTGCTTCGGTGGCGTAGCCGTGTTCTGCTAGTAGTGCCAGCAAACTTTGCTTACGCCAATCGCTTATATAGTGCTCTAGCTCCGGGTGGGCTTTTAAATATTCCAGCCGCTGCGCCCTGATTTCATGTTGCCCAAGTTTGCTGGTTAGCTTCGGTGCATGTTTTTCCAATTCGGCATAAAAAATTCGGTCTGCTCGTAGTAACACGGCTTGGGCTGGCCATAGGGTGTCATCAAGATCGACAGTAATCAGTTTAATTGGAGAGGGCATGTTACTTGCCTTATTTTGGCTTTCGCTGCGCGCGTGGATGAGCGTTATCGTAAACCTTGGCAAGGTGCTGATAATCGAGATGGGTATAAATTTGTGTAGTGGAAAGATTGGCGTGGCCAAGCAGTTCTTGCACGGCGCGCAAATCACCACTGGATTCCAGCATATGACTGGCAAAGGAGTGACGCAGTTTGTGTGGGTAGAGATTGTCGGGTACGCCTGCTTGTGTGGCGCGTTGCTTAATCCGCAATTCAATGGAGCGATGACTCAAGCGCTCACCGCGATTATTCAGAAATACGGCCTCGTCGCAGGGCGATTGGTTTAACCGTTCAGCCAGCCATTGCTTAAGTGCGTTTAGGGCCATGCCGCCCACGGGAACATTGCGGGTTTTACGGCCTTTACCGGTGACCGTTACTAGCCCTTCCTTTAGGTCGATATCATCAAGGTTTAGTGAGGCCAGTTCAGCTAGGCGCAGGCCAGAGGAATAAAACAATTCCATAATCGCCCGGTCACGTTTGTCGATGGGGGCATCGCCTTTAAATTCCATTAGCTGTTGTACGCGGTCGACATCTAAGCTGCTGGGTAATTTGCGGCCGCGCTTGGGCGCAGAAATGCCGGCAGCAGGATTGGCTTTTACGCCATAGAAGCGAATTTGGTAGTTATAAAAACTGCGCAGAGCGGAAAGCTGACGCTGAATTGAACTGGCCGCTAAACCTTGGCGGCGTAAGTAGCCGACATAGTTGCGGATATCGCCGCTGGCGGCTTTGTTGATTTCGCTGATGCCTTGTTGCTCGCAAAAATTTAAAAAACGGCTGAGGTCACGCCGGTAATTCGAGAGGGTGTGGCCAGACAAACGCTTGGCAGAGCCAAGGTAGTCGAGAAAGGCATCGAGTTGTGTGCTTGCATTCATTTGACTAGGTTAGGGCTTGAGGCAATCGGCGACAAGGGGCGTGAACCTTTAAAAAATTTAATTGGATAGTTTTATGAGTCGCGCCCAGCGATGTGATAGAAAGTGATGTGATAAGAAGTGATTCATAATTCACGCTCATGATCAAAAACAATAATGGAGCTGTGCTGATGAAGCCCCAGCCGCAAGTTAAACAACAGCCACCTTGGTGGGTATCCCTGCCCGAGGATTTTTATTGTCAGTCTGATGGCACCGAGCTAGACAGTGAATACCCCTTGCAGGTGTATGGCACGGCGGTGGTAGACAAAGTAGTTCGCACGGCACTGGCAACCATGTTCGCTGCAGCGGCACTGCCTCGGTTTCGCAACAGCGCCAATATTGATCGAGATCGTCTGGCCATGGAGTTTTATTCCAAGCTGGCGAATGACCGTGATGTCGACAAGGTATTTGTTAAGCCGCCGGAAGTCGAGGTTAAAGCCGTGCAGCCGCCGGCAATGTCGTATAAACCCCGTGGAATTCCGGCGTTTAATCTCAGTTTTAAATCGCCTTACGAGCCGCTCTATACGCCCATTGCGGATGATTTTTTAAGCAATCGCCGCAATCTTACCGCCCATGCCCAGTACTGGACCCATCCCGATGGCCCGCGCCCTACGTTGATTTTTGTACACGGGGTAGTGGGAAGTTGGTATGCCTTTAATGCGCCGTTTTTTAATTTGCGTGAGTTCTATAATCAGGGTTACGACATTTTGTTGTATATCCAGCCTTTTCACGGGCCGCGCAAGGAAAAAACGCATCCCTTTAACGGCTACGGTTTATTTGGCAGTGGTTTTGCGCAAATGAATGAAGCCATGTTGCAGGCGATTATGGAGTTGCGGGTGCTGGTGGATTATCTGCTCAAGCGCGGCTCGCCCTGCGTGGGGATTTCTGGCCTGAGTCTGGGCGGTTATTTGAGTTCATTGATGGCGGTGGTGGAATCGCGCTTGGCGTTCTGTATTCCGAATTCGCCCTTGGTTGCGCCGGTGGATACCATGCGCAGTTGGTGGCCTTCTGGCGAGCTGATTAACTGGATGGCCAAACACACTGAGATGGATGCCTTGGAGCTGCGCAAAGGTCTAGCTATACACAGCCCCTTGAGCTATCAACCAAAGCTCGATCCTGAAAAAGTCATGATTATCGGCGGCGCGGGCGATCGCTTTACGCCGCCGCGTTTTGTTCGCTTGCTACACGATCACTGGCCGGGCAGTCATCTGCACTGGTTCCCCGGCAACCATATTGTGCATCTGGGGCAGGAGGAATATCTCCGGTTGATGAAGCAGTTTATGGACAGTCACTGCCAGCACAGTTTGAGCTGATTTTTGCGCCACCTGCCGGTGGCGCACTTGTTTTAGGGGATCTTTTTCTAAGCCTCTTGGTCAGGCTGACTGGCCAGTTCTTTATCCAATCGGTGGGTAACATCCAGCGGTGAGCCGGTATGTTTTGCCAGTAGGCGATAGGCCATTGGAATGACAAACAGCGTAAAGAGTGTGGCGGCGCTAACCCCAAAGAAAATCACTACGCCGATAACGTAGCGCGATTCACTGCCGGCTCCGAAGGAAAGTAATAATGGCACTGCGCCCATAATGGTGGTGATGGCGGTCATAAGAATGGGGCGTAAGCGCAGTTGGGCGGCGCGGGTAATGGCCTCTTCAAAGTCGACGCCTTGATCGCGTAATTGGTTGGTAAATTCCACCATCAGAATACCGTTCTTAGCGGCTAGCCCGACCAGCATAATTAAGGCGATTTGGCTGAAAATATTCAGGCTTTGTCCGCAAATATATAAACCGAATAGCGCGCCGGCGATGGCCAGCGGCACGGTTAGCAGAATGACCAGCGGGTGAATAAAACTTTCAAATTGGGCGGCCAATACCAAAAATACAATCAGCAGTGCCATGGCAAAAGTGAAGTAAATCGAGCTGCCGGTTTCTTTGTATTTAAGGGATTGACCCTTGTAATCAATGGTTGCCTGCGGCGCAATCTCACGGGTGATATTCTCAAGATAGTCCAAGGCCTCACCTTGGGAATAGCCCTCGGCTAGGTTGGCGCTAATGGTGATGGCGCGCACCTTATTGTAGCGACTGAGTACCGAGGCATCTCCGCGCTCGCTAAATCTGACCAAGTTGCTCAGCGGAATCAGCGCCTGTGTGGTGTCTGAGCGCACATAGATATTGGCCAAATCTGTGGGCGCGCTGTGCGCTTCCCGCTCGCCTTCGAGAATGACGTCGTATTCCTCGCCATCGAACATAAACGTGGTGACCCGGCGAGAGCCGAGTAAGGTTTGCAGGCTGCGATTAATTTCCTGATTGGAAACGCCGAGGTCGGCGGCGCGGTTGCGGTCTACATTGACGATAAACTGGGGCTGGGTTTCTTTGTAGTCGTCGTTTACGCGGAGCAGGCCGGGATTGTTACGGGCCTCGCTCATAATTTGGTCGCGCCACTTGGCGAGCTGAATGTAACTGCCGCCGCCAATGACAAACTCTATTGGCTGACTAAAACCACCGCCCAAGGATTGCGGTTGAATGGGAATTACGGTCATGCCGGTAAAGTCTTTCAGGCGGTTGCGGATGTCGGCAATAATTGCATCGCTGCTGCGCCGTTGATTCCAGTCTTCTAAAACCAGAATCGAAGTGCCCATATTGTAAGCGTCGCCGCCGGCCCAGCTATTGGGGCTGCGAATCAAAAAGCGTTTGAATTCGCCCTGCTCAGCCAGTGGCATCAGGCGTTGTTCAAACTCCATCAAGTGATCAACGGTGTAGTCGAAGGACGCACCCTCCGGGCCGCGCAGCATCACAATAATGACGCCCCGGTCTTCCTTTGGCGCAAATTCACCGGGAATTTGTTGGAACAACATCACGCTGGCAATAATCGCCAGCAGTAGCGCGCTGCCGGACAGCAGCGGTTTTTTCATACTGCCGTCCAGCAATGTGCGATAACGGTTTTCTAATTTATTCAGTAGGCGTTCGACAAAATCTGCCAGTCCACTGTGCAGGCTTTGCTGGCTTAAAAGTTTTGAGCAAATCATTGGCGAAAGGGTCAGCGCCACAAGGCTGGAAAACAGCACGGCGACTGACATGGCCACCGCAAATTCGCCGAATAAGCGACCGAGGTCACCTTCGATAAAGGTGATGGGCACAAACACCGCCACCAATACCAAGGTGGTGGCGATAACCGCAAAGCCTACCTGCCGGCTGCCCCGATAGGCGGCGACTAATGGTGATTCGCCTTGTTGCAGACGGCGGTGAATATTTTCCAGCACCACAATGCTGTCATCCACCACTAGACCAATGGCGAGCACCAAAGCGAGTAAGGTGAGCAGGTTGAGTGTGTAGCCGAGGGCGTATAACACGGTGAACGTGGCAATCAGCGAGACCGGCACGGTGAGTGCGGGAACCAACATGGCGCGGAAATCACCGAGGAATAAAAAGATCACCAGCACGACCAGCGCCGCAGAAATAAACAGCGTGGAATAAACTTCCTTTATTGCGCTGTCGATAAAAACGGTGGTGTCGTAGCTCGGGTGAAGCTCGGTGCCGCTTGGCAGGCTGGGCCGCAACAGCTCTGCTTCGCGGCGCACACCTTCGCCCACGCTTAAGGTGTTGGCGACACTTTGCTTGATAATGCCGATGCCTACCTGAGGGACGCCGTTACCGCGAAATAGCGCGCGGGATTCGCTGGCACCAAATTCGATGCGGGCAATATCGCCAAGGCGCAGCAGATAGCCGTTATTTTCGCGGCGGATCACCAGTTGTTCAAAATCATCGACGCTGTGATATTGGCGTGGCAGTTTAACGATAAAGTCTCGGTTGCGAGATTTTAGATTCCCCGCGGGGAGCTCAAGGTTTTCACGGGTAAGGGCATTTTGTACATCGGTGGTTGTGATTTTGTGTGCGGCCATTGCCTGTCGGTCAAGCCAAATACGCATGGCGTAATCCGAGGCGCCACTGACCAAAACTCGAGCCACGCCGTCGATAACAGAAAAGCGATCAACGACATAACGGTTGGCGTAGTCGGCCAGCTCCAACGGATTCAGTTCGGTAGAGGTGAGGTTGAGCCACATAATCACCCGCTCGTCGGAGTCGGTTTTTTGCACCTCTGGCGGGTCAGCTTCTTCTGGCAGATTGGCGCTGATACGCGCGACGCGGTCGCGAACATCATTGGCGGCGGCATCAATATCCCGCGACAGCTCAAACTCAATGCTAATGGCAGACACGCCATCACGGCTGGTAGAGGTAACGGTTTTTATGCCTTCGATTCCGGCAATACGATCTTCGATGAGCTGGGTGATTCTCGATTCCACAACTTCCGCCGAGGCGCCGGTGTAGGTGGTGGTAATAGAGACGATTGGCGGATCGATGTCCGGGTATTCGCGCAGTGGTAGGCGTTCAAATGAGAGCAAACCAAAGGCCAGCAGAAGCATGCTGATTACGGCGGCAAAAACCGGGCGTTTAACGGAAATATCAGACAGCAACATGGCTTAGCTTCCGCTTGCTTGGCTTAAAACGCTAACGGGCGCGCCGGGACGCAGCATTAAAAAGCCTTCCACAATCACGCGATCACCTGCGCTAATCCCCTTGCGAATTTCAACCAAGCCGTCATGACGACGACCGAGGCTAACCGTGCGTTGCTGGGCTTTTCCTTGTTCATCAACAAGCCAGACATAGCTGCGGTCTTGGTCGTTAAGCAAGGTTTGCTCTGGCAGGCTAAAGCCGGGATGTTCGGATTCTAAAATCTCGACCTTCATCAACATGCCGGGCTTGAGTTGCAAATCTGCGTTATTGACCAAGGCGCGCACGGTCAGGCTGCGGCTAACCGGATCGACCCGCGAATCAATGGCGCTGATTTTTCCAGCGATGGTTTCATCGCGGGAGGTACTGGTGGCGGTGATACTTTGCTCAAGTTGAACAGCGGGAATAGCTCGGCTGGGAAGTTGAAAGTCGAGCTGCAGAATATCGAGTTGGTCGAGGGTGGTAATGGTGGTGCCGGGGCTGAGTAAGGCGCCGGGGGATACCAGCCGCAGACCAATATGGCCGGAGAAGGGCGCGCGCAAAGTGCGTTCATCTATTTTGGCCTGCACTTCGGCAATGCGAGCTTTGGCTTGGTCGCGTTGGCTGAGCCGGCTGTCGTACTCAGTGCGGGCGGCGGCCTGTGTTTGCAGAAGTTTGCCGAGTCGATCGATTTCACGCTGATGTTCGGCTAGTTCCGCTTTTGCGGCCAGCAATTGGGCTTGTTCTTCTTCCTGCTCCAGGGTGGCGATTAAGTCGCCTTTCTTTACTTGCTGGCCATCTTGAAAATGCAGCGCGGTAATTTTCTCCGATACGCTAGAGGTGATGGTGGTAGCGTTCAATGCCTTGAGCGTGCCCAGTGCTTCCATGCTGGAAACGATTGGGGCTTCTTCCGCGGTGATGATTTTTACTGGCGTTGAGGGAATGGTTGCGGCCGAGGCATTGAGTTTTTGCTCACAGGCGGAGAGGCCAATAGTCAGTAGTGCGGTGGCGAGCAGGCGTTGGCTTGGCGATAAATTCAGCATCTGAGCATCAGTCTGTAAATGAAAATGAATATCATCTTCTCATAAGATGACGAGTTCTGGTACTGGCTTTTAGTCTTAAGAGTGGTCGATAAATGGCTTAGTTCGTCCTTCCAATCAGGCTGGCGGCGCTTTGTTGTATTGTTACGTTTAGGCAGACAACTGAGATGACAAAAAGTGCGCCTTAACAACGATGCTAAGGGAATAGCTTGGTATACGCGAGGAGTGAATACGGCGCGGAGGGTTCCGCGCCGGAGAGCCAGATTTAGCGATTGCTCAGTCTGACCTGCGCGCGTTCAGCCGCTGCGCGAACCTGCACAGGCGCGGTGCCGCCAATATGGTTGCGGGCATTTACCGAACCTTCAAGGGTGAGGACTTCAAACACATCGGCTTCAATAATGTCGCTAAAACCGCGCAATTCTTCCAAGGTCATTTCGGAGAGATCGCGACCTTCGGCAACGCCAAAGCCGACCGATTTGCCGACCACTTCGTGAGCGTCGCGGAAGGGCAGGCCTTTGCGAACCAGATAGTCAGCCAGATCGGTTGCGGTGGAGAAACCGCGCATTGCTGCCTCTCGAGTGACTTCAACGTTGACGGTGATGGCGGGCATCATATCGGCATAGGCTTTCAGACAATCTTTCAGAGTGTCTATCACATCGAACAGCGGTTCTTTGTCTTCCTGATTGTCTTTGTTGTAGGCCAGCGGTTGAGACTTCATCAAGGTGAGCAAGCTGAATAGGTGGCCATTAACCCGGCCAACTTTTCCGCGAATCAGCTCGGGAACATCGGGGTTTTTCTTCTGCGGCATGATGGACGAGCCGGTGCAGAAGCGGTCGGGCAGATTGATGAAGTTGAATTGGGCCGAGGTCCACAATACTAATTCTTCGCTAAAGCGTGACAGGTGGGTCATCAGCAAGGCGCCCGCAGCGGAAAACTCAATAGCAAAGTCGCGGTCGCTCACTGAATCCAATGAGTTTTCAGTGGGGCGGTCAAAACCGAGTAGGCTGGCGCTGTAGTGGCGGTCGATGGGGTAAGTTGTGCCGGCTAGTGCGGCGGCCCCCAGCGGACACTGATTCAGGCGCTGCAAGCAGTCTTGCAGGCGACCAAAATCGCGCTCCAGCATTTCATTCCAGGCCAGCATATGATGGCCGAAGCTCACCGGCTGAGCCGTTTGCAAATGGGTAAAACCGGGCATAATGGTATCGGCTTCGCGCTTGGCCAAATCAACCAAGCCCTGTTGCAGGCGGCTCAGTTCTTTAGTGATGCTGCCGATTTCGTCGCGCAGATACAGGCGAATATCGGTGGCAACTTGGTCATTGCGTGAGCGCCCGGTGTGCAGTTTTTTGCCGGTAATGCCGATTTTCTCGGTCAGCTTGGCTTCGATGTTCATATGTACATCTTCCAAGCTCACCGACCATTCGAATTCACCGCGTTCAATTTCGCCGCGAATTTCTTCCAAGCCCTGCTGGATTTGCGCCAGCTCTTCCGCACTTAATACGCCGACTTTTTCCAGCATAGCGGCATGGGCCAGCGAGCCATTGATATCGTGATGATACAAACGCTGATCGAAGCTAACCGAGGCAGTAAAGCGCTCAACAAACTGATCTGTGGCTTCAGTAAAGCGGCCACCCCAGGGCTTGATGCTTGGGTTTTTATCAGTCATGTGTGAATTCCTGTTGTTGAATTTGGGCGAGGCGGCCTAGCTTGCCGCCATAAGATGGGGACGAATTATATCAATATTGAAATGGTTCTGGCAGGTAACCTGCTTGTCATAGATGCAGTAGATACTCTCCGCCCTCGGAATTTCCGTTTAATTAACATCGCATGCTGAATAACGAGGTGCAGAATGAGCGAGGTTGGCGCACCCAGAGGGAAACTGGTTGAATTGCTTTGGCAGCTAAAGCTGGGTTACAGCAATCAAGACAACGGACGTTCTATTCATTTCAATACCCTGCTGAGAGATTCAGCGTATCGCCGAGACATTATTGAAGAGGCGGCGAGCAGTAGTAATGCCAAGCTTAGACAGCTTGGTCTCAGCTTGAAAATGCTTAATGTTGAAGGCGAATTGACGCCTTCTCGTCATTCCTCGTCTCATGCTGAAGAATTGAATCCAGATATTGCAGAAACTTTGCGCAATACCAAGCCAAAAATCAGCGCCCAAAGTGGCTCTAAAGAGAAAAAGCAAAGCCAGCTTCCGTTAATACTGGGCGGTGGGCTTGTGGTGGTGCTCGCTTTGGCTGCGTTGATGCTGTTGAGCCGCAGCACGAATGAAATCACGATTGCAGGCGCACTACAGGGAGAGCATGTTTGGACGGCCGATAAAACCTGGCTGTTAAGCGGTGTGGTTTATGTGGAGTCTGGGGCGAATCTCACTATTGAACCAGGCACGGTAATAAAAGGGGCTGAGGGTTCGGCCCTAGTGGTAACGCGTGATGCCAACTTAATGGCTCGGGGCAGTGCAACAAAGCCGATTGTGTTCACCAGTGCGCAACCGCAAGGTCAGCGCGAGGCGGGTGATTGGGGCGGCTTAGTCTTGCTTGGCAATGCGCCGGTAAATCAGCGGCAGGCGCAAATTGAAGGTGTGCCGATGTCGGATCGCCGTGGCAGCTTTGGTGGCACGGATGAAAAAAGTAGCTGTGGCGTGCTGATGTATACCCGCATCGAGTTTGCCGGCTACGAAGTCTATGCCAATAACGAACTCAATGGCCTGACCTTGGGTGGTTGTGGGCAGGGCACCATCGTGCGCAATGTGCAGGTGCATCGTTCGCTAGATGATGGCATTGAGGTTTTTGGCGGCAATGTTGATTTGCGGAATGTGTTAGTTACCGGCGCCGGTGACGATGCGCTGGATTGGGATATGGGCTGGCGCGGCAGAGCGCAATATATGTTGCTAGTGCAGTATCCCGGCTTAGGTGATAACGCAATTGAGGCAGATAATTTGGAAGCCAACCACAATGCCTCGCCAATTTCTGAACCCAAAATTTACAATGCCACTTTGCTTAGCTCCAGTAGTAACAATAAATACCAGCGTGCGATGACCTTGCGCAGAGGCACCGGTGGGCATTTCCACAATATGATTATCAGTGGCTTCTCTCGGGAGGCGATTGATGTGAAGGACGCGGCGACGGTGGAGCGGGTCGTGGATGGCAAGCTGAATTTTAGCCATGTCTTGATAAGCAATATTGGCCCTTCTGGTGCTGATTATTTCCCGCAGGAATTTGGCGATGCCAACGATGATGGCGGCTTTGACGAGGCGGCGAGTTTTGCTGGCGGTGTCGAGCTGGGCAGTAATCTCCAGTTAGCCTTTCGTGCAGATCAGCTTGCAACGCCAGACTTTTCGGTATCGCCTTCGTCGGCAGCTAGCCGCCGAGGCGATGCCGTTCCTCAGGAGGAGTTCTGGGATGAGGGCGCTGATTTTATCGGTGCAATTCGGCCCGGTGCCGGCGCGGCTTGGTTACAGGATTGGACTGCCTTTCCGCTGAATTGAAGTGTGCCGACGTCACGCCTCTTATATTTACTAAAAGCATAATGGTTTTGTCCGGTTCCGCGCTGACGTATGATTAGCGTTTTGCGCGAAACTGGATTGTTTATGTCTGTGTCTTCACCCCGGAATACCGTGCGTATCGCCACTCGGGAAAGCCTGTTGGCGCTGTGGCAGGCCGAATATATCAAGGCGGAGTTACAACGCCATCACCCCGGATTAAACGTTGAGCTGCTGGGAATGACTACCCGTGGCGATCAGTTGCTGGACTCACCACTATCAAAAATTGGCGGTAAAGCGCTGTTTGTTAAAGAGCTGGAAGTGGCTTTGCTGGACGGTAGTGCGGATATTGCGGTGCATTCGATGAAAGATGTGCCGATGGAGTTTCCAGAAGGTTTGGGCTTGGCGATTATCTGCGAGCGCGAAGACCCCCGCGATGCTTTTGTCAGTAATCAATTTCCAAGTTGGCAGGCGCTGCCGGAAGGCGCGCGCGTAGGTACATCGAGCCTGCGCCGCGAATGCCAGTTGCGGGCCCTGCGTCCCGATCTCCAGATTTCCAGCCTGCGCGGCAATGTTCAAACCCGCTTGCGCAAATTAGATGAGGGGCAGTTTGACGCTATTATCCTGGCTTCGGCGGGTTTGATACGTTTAAAACTGGAAGAGCGTATTGCCTCCTTTATCTCAGTAGAAGACAGTCTGCCGGCCTGCGGTCAGGGCGCGGTGGGTGTTGAAATTCGCAGCGATGATCAGTGGGTGGCCGAGTTGTTGGCACCGATTCATCACGCCAAAACGGCGGCCGAGGTAAGTGCCGAGCGAGCTATGAATAAGCATCTTAACGGCGGTTGTCAGGTGCCCATTGCCGGTTATGCGATTCCTTCCGAGCAAGATGGAAAACTGTGGCTGCGGGCTTTGGTCGGTAGCCCAGATGGCGCGCAAATGCTTCGTGCAGAGCATGTTGCTGATGTTGCTGATGCCGAGGCTTTAGGTGTGCGCGTAGCGGAAGATCTATTGGCTCAGGGCGCGGGCGCAATATTAGAGGCGGTGTATGGCGGCCAACAGCCTGGTTAATCGGCGAGTTTTGGTCACTCGGCCAGAGGGGCGAGCTGACGAATTGATGGCTGCCTTAACTGCTGAGGGTGCTTTTTGTCGGCATCTTCCTTTATTGGATATTGAGCCGCTAGAAGAGGGCGAAGAGGCGTTGTTGGAATGTCGACAGCGCATCGCCGACCTTGACCACTATCAATCTCTGATCTTTATTAGTGTTAATGCGGTTGAGCATGGGCTGCGTGAAATAGATCGCTTGTGGCCGCAGTGGCCCAAAGGGGTGACGGCTTTTGCGATTGGTGCGGCGACTCAAGCGGCGCTGTGTAAATCAGATTTTCCAGTGGCTGTCGGTTTGTCCCTTGCTGAGCCTGAAGCCGGTGCGGCAATGGATTCTGAAGCCTTGCTTGCTCGCACGGAGTTTCATCAGGTCGAGCATCAAAAGATGCTGATTTTTCGTGGGCTAGGCGGTCGTGAAAAGCTGGCGGATGAATTGCGGGCTCGCGGTGCGCGGGTGGACTATGCCCAGTGTTATCGCCGGCGGGAAAGTGCGGTAACTGCAAGTGAGTTGCACGCTGCCCTTGCCGAAAATCGAATCAATACGGTGTGCCTGAATAGTGGTGAAACGCTACTAGCCTTTTCTCAGCGCTTGGGAAATTCCTCGCTAAAAAACGGCCTGCAAATAGTGGTGCCCAGCGAGCGGGTGGCTGAGCTGGCAAGAAAGGAAGATTTTAAACATATTGTGGTTTCAGCCAATGCGGGTACGGCCGCCACGGTAAGTGCTCTACAAACGTAGCGCTTACAAGCCAATCTCTCCAAGAAATGACTGGATATAAAAACAATGAGCGATGAGAAACCGGATTCTTCTGTGCCTAATAATGGGGCAAATAGTGATGGGGAAAAGACCACGCCAGCAAACATTAAGGCGGAACCGAGGGTGGTAAGCGAACCGGTTGTGCAGGCAAAGCCAAAGGCGAAGCACAAAGAGAAGTCATCTAGCGGCGGCTTTGTAAAATTTCTATTGTTTATCTGCTTATTAATTGCACTTGCGGCGGCGGGTTTATCCGCGTGGCTGTACCGCGAATTGGTTTTTTTGCCGGCACAGGTCGCCATTGTCGAACAGAATCAAGATGCGGCGCGTGAACAGCAATATCAACAGCTCAGTGAGGGCTTGTTGAATCAGGGCGTAAAGCTCGATGGCGTTCAACAAATCATCAGCTCTCAACGTGAGTCGGTAGCGCAGCTGCGTCAAAACATGGATGAATCGCTCGCGGCATTGATTCGGCAGCAACAGGATATGGAAGCCTCGCTGGCGCAACTGAGCAGTGTTGATCGCAACGACTGGATGTTGGCGGAAGTTGAGTTTTTGCTGCGCTTGGCAACTCAGCGTGCGCAATTAAATCGCGATGCCCGTGCGGCGGCAAAATTGCTCAGTAGTGCAGATCAAATTTTGCTGGAGCTCGATGATCCGGCGTTACATTCGGTACGGGCCGCCCTTGCCGATGAAATTGCGGCCCTGCAAGCCGTGGCGCAGTTTGACGTTGAGGGCGTGTATCTTAAATTGCAAAGCCTGTCGGATTCCGCTGAAGCCTTGCGACTTTATCGCGCGCCTGAATTTATTGCTGAGGAATCTGCCGTCAACGATACGGATGCTGATTGGAAGGCCAATCTTCAAGCTGGGGTAAGTAAGGCTTGGCAGAAGCTGAATAGCTATATTCGTATTCGTCATCACGATGAAGACTTTAAACCCAATCTTGCGCCAGAGCAGGAGTGGGCATTGCGCGCCAGTCTGCGAATGATGCTCGAGCAGGCACAGTTAGCTTTGTTATCAGAGCGCCAAGCCGTGTTTGCGCAATCGCTCACTAAAGCCAGTGAGACGGTTGAACGTTTTTATTTGCTAGATGAGCGCCGCAATGCAGTGCTGGCAGAATTAACTGAACTTTCGGCCCTGAATGTCGAGCGCCGGTTGCCCGATGTAGGTGGTGCATTAACGACGTTTAAAGCCTATCAAAGTAGTCGGCGCTGGCAGCGTGAGGCGGGCCAATGAGAGTCTTTTTTATCGCTCTTATTGGGCTGGTCGTTGCGTTATTAATTAGCGCCGGTATGCAGCGCGATGCGGGTTATATTCTGATTGCATTTGGGCAAACCACGGTGGAAATGAGCCTGTGGATTGGCGCTGCGGTATTGCTGCTATTTATTGGTGTGCTGGTGCTGATCTTTATTGCTTTGCGGCGTACCGGACATCTCAAAGATAAATTGGGCAGTTTCCGCAGTGATCGTCGTCAGCGCAAAATTCAACAGCAGACTTTCAAAGGCTTGCTGGCTTATACCGAAGGCCGCTGGTCTAAAGCGCGCAGCTTACTTTCTGCCTCGGCGGAGCAGGCTGAACAGCCCTTTTTGCATCATGTTTTAGCGGCGCGAGCCAGCCAGCAATTAGCTGAACCCAAAACCTGTCGCCAGCATTTACTCCAGGCTGCTAAAGCTGGGAGCGGCGCCAAATTAGCGGCGGCCATTGTCGAGGCTGAACTGTTATTGAAATCGGGAAATGCCAAAGAAGCTCGCGCGGTTTTGGCCAATACCGGGGCGTTAACAACGCCGGCAGTGCAAACCTTAATGGTTGAGGTTTTGCGCGAATTACAAGACTGGTCGGCGCTGCGTGAATTGCTGGTGGAATTGCGCAAGGCAAAACTCATGAGCCCGGCAGCATTGGATCGAATTGAGCAAGATGCTATTCAGGGTGATCTTCATAAATTGATTTTAGCGGGCGATGGCGCTGCATTGCTGAGTTGGTGGGCCAGTTTGCCAACGCGCTGGCAGCAACTGCCGGAATTACTGGTTGATTATATTGCGGGTTTGTTGGCTCTCGATAGAAAAGACGAGGCTCGCCGCTGTGCCGAAGCGGGTTTGAAGAAACAATGGAATGTGGAGTTGTTGCGGCTTTTTGTACGGCTGGCGGAAGTCGATGCTAAGCAACCGCTGAAATTGGCCGAGTCTTGGTTGTCGAAGCATCCAAATGATGGAGAGCTATTATTGGGGCTGGGGCGACTCTGTTTGAAAAATCAACTTTGGGGCAAGGCGCGGGATTATTTTGAAGCGGCATTTCAAGTTGCGCCTACTGGAGAATCTGCGCTCGAATTGTCGCGTTTACTCAGTGCCTTGGGTGAAGATGATTTGTCTCGTCAATATGTTTTGCAGGCCTTGGCTCTACAGGGGCAGGGCTTGCCGGATCTACCGCAGCCAAAAAAATAATACTGTAATACGTGTGTTATATTCTCGGCGCCATTTTTAATTTAACGGATTAAGTAGTTATGAAAGTTACGGTTTTTGGCATCGGCTATGTGGGACTGGTTCAAGCGGCCGTTTTGTCGGGCGTGGGTCACAATGTGGTATGTGTTGATGTTAATGCTGACCGGGTTGAAAAATTAAAGCAGGGCATTATCCCTATTTATGAGCCGGGCTTGGAAAATTTGGTTAAAGCCAATGTTGAAGCTGGCCGCTTGCAGTTCACTACCGATGCCGCTTTGGGTGTTAATCATGGGCAGATTCAATTTATCGCCGTGGGTACCCCACCGGATGAAGACGGCTCTGCCGATCTTAAATATGTATTAGAAGTAGCGCGAACCGTTGCCCGTAATATGGCGGCGCCAAAAATCATTATTAATAAATCGACCGTACCGGTAGGAACCGCCGATAAGGTTAAGGCTGCGGTGGCTGAGGTGTTGGCCGAGCGTGGCGAGGCCATTGAATTTGATGTTGTCTCCAATCCGGAGTTTTTGAAGGAAGGGGCGGCGGTGGCAGATTGTCAGCGTCCAGATCGCATTATTATCGGCACCGATAGCGAAAAAGTAGAAGCGCGGATGCGCGAATTGTACGCGCCGTTTAACCGCAATCACGAGCGGATCATTGTGATGGATGTGCGCTCTGCGGAACTCACCAAATATGCCGCTAACTGTATGTTGGCGACCAAAATTAGCTTTATGAATGAAATGGCTAACTTGGCCGAGCGCTTGGGTGCGGATATTGAAAAAGTACGCCAAGGCATTGGTTCTGATCCGCGTATTGGTTATTCCTTTATTTATCCAGGCTGTGGCTATGGCGGCTCTTGTTTCCCTAAAGATGTTCAGGCGCTAGTGCGTACCGCAGAAAATAATGGCTATGTGCCAGAAATTCTGCGTTCAGTTGAGGCGGTGAATCACCGTCAAAAAACCAAATTGTTTGCCTTTTTAAATGATTATTTTGAAGGCCAATTAGCCGGTAAAAAAATTGCGTTGTGGGGGCTTTCATTTAAACCCAATACCGATGATATGCGTGATGCTTCGAGCCGGGTATTAATGGAGTCTTTGTGGCAAGCGGGCGCCAGTGTGCAGGCCTTTGATCCAGAAGCGATGAATGAAACTCAGCGCATTTATGGTAGCCGTGACGATTTGATGTTGATGGGCACCAAAGAAGCCGCCCTGCGTGGCGCAGATGCACTGGTGGTTTGCACTGAGTGGAATATCTTTAAAGCGCCAGACTTTGAATTAATTAAAGAGTCTTTGCAGTGCCCAGTGGTCATTGATGGTCGCAATCAGTATGAGCCGGAATTGGTTGAATCTTATGGTTTGGCTTATTACGGGATTGGTCGCGGGCGTAGTGTTAAATTACCGCAGGTTTAAAGAGTTCCTGATTAATTACTGCGTTTTCAGCCTTGCGCTGCACTCGCTACATTAATCAGAAGTTCTTCGATTCTTTAAACGCAAAAAATTAGGCATTTTTGCTGTTAATGGTTGTTTTTTGTTCGTTTATTTTTGCCTGTGCTAGAATGAATTATCATTTTTAAAAAATGATAGAAAACAACACCAAGGATATCTTGAATGAATATAGCAAAACTGCAAAAGCAGCTTGAAGCGGAGCATAAAGCTCTGGAACAAAAATCCAAATTTATTACTGAGCTTCAGGCTCTAATGAATAAATATGGTCAAAGCGAAGAAGCTTTGCTCGCTATTTTGAGCGAAACCAGCGCCGCAGCTCCTGCCAAGCGTGGTCGCAAGCCAGGCAGCAAGGTTGCCGCAAAAGCACCTGCCAAAGCGAAAAAAGCCGCAGCAGCGAAAGGCCGTAAAAAACAGGCTCCTCGTCCTTTGCGTAAATTCAAAAACACCAAAACCGGTGAGATTGCTGAGTCACGCGCCCCTCAGGTTGATAAAACCATCAAGGCTTGGGCAAAAGAGCTGAAAGTAGATTGGAGAACCCTCGAAGTTTAAGCGAGGGTTTTCTTTTAGCGAGTTTTAAGAAGTCTTTAATAAACGGCTTTAAAAAAATCTGGTACAAGGATGTACTAACACGTGATTCGCCACGTGCTGTACACCACTTCCCCGGTCGTTTTCTGTTTTTCTGCCGTCCAATTTTCTGGCAACGATATTTCTTCATTTTTGGCGTGCTCAAGATAAATAAGCCCGTCTTTATTTATTAGCGTATTAAGCACGCTTTTAATTTCGTCGATATGTTCTTTATTGAACGGCGGGTCGAGAAAAATAATATCGTAGTGTTTCTGGCTGTTTTCCAAATAGGTTTTAGCCGTTTGGCAAAACACTTGGCCATGTTCGGCGTTTAGTGTTGATAGGTGTTGCCTGATTTGTGCGGCGGCCTCGTGATTTAATTCTACAAAATCACAGCTAGCGGCACCGCGAGATAGGGCTTCTATGCCGAGTGCGCCTGAGCCAGCAAATAGATCTAAGCAGTGAGCGCCGGGAATTTCTGCCGCCAGCCAGTTAAAAAGTGTTTCTCTAATGCGGTCGCCGGTGGGGCGCAAACCTTCCGCGCTGGTGAATTGCAATTTACGGCTGCGCCACTGCCCGCCAATGATGCGAAGTTGGCTTGTGCCCCCAGTGTTTTTATCACTTTTGTTATTGCCCGCTTGCTTGATGTTTTTGGGGCGAGATCGTTGAGGGGCTTTGGGCATTGCAGTAGCGCTCGCTGATGGCTGTCAGGGGGTGGCAGAAGTGGTAGCATACGGTTTTGATTTCTCCTGTAAACCGACTTCTTTCTGATCCCGCATGACTGACCTAGACTCCGACGCTTTATTAACCGAAAAGAAAAGCTTTTTTTCTCGCTTCAAAGAGGCCTTTGTAGGCTCGGAAGAGGACTTGGCGGCGGCGGAAGGTTTTATCGCCGATGCGGAAATCGCGCCCTGGCAACACCTTGACCTTAGTCCGGAAGAGCAGGCCTCGCTACTGGTTCGGTTTCGTGACGGTCTGAGTAAAACCGGTGCTCAGATCGGCGAAGGGCTGGCCAATCTATTTCTGGGTCGCAAGGAGATAGACGATGAGCTACTTGAAGAGATCGAAACGCATCTATTGATGGCGGATGTAGGCGTTGAGGCGACCAGTCAGATTATTTCCGAATTAACACAGCGCCTGTCTCGCAATGAATTGGCGGATACGGAAGCCTTGTATATTGCTCTGCAGGAATCCCTGCGCAATTTGCTTGAGCCTGCTGAGCAGGAATTGGTTCTGCCGGAGAGCGACAAGCCCTATGTCATTCTTATGGTCGGTGTGAATGGTGTGGGTAAAACCACCACCATTGGTAAGCTGGCCAAGCAATTTCAGGCGGGTGGCCGTTCCGTTATGTTGGCGGCGGGTGATACTTTCCGCGCGGCTGCGGTGGAGCAGTTGCAGGTTTGGGGCGAGCGTAACGATGTGCCGGTGGTCGCTCAGCATACTGGCGCCGACAGTGCCTCGGTGCTTTACGATGCGCTGCAGGCGGCTCAGTCGCGCAAGGTTGATGTGCTGATCGCCGATACCGCAGGGCGTCTGCACAATAAAGACAACTTGATGGAAGAGCTTAAGAAGGTGGTTCGGGTATTGAAAAAACTCGATCCCGAGGCGCCCCATGAAGTGATGCTGGTGCTGGATGCGGGCACAGGGCAAAACGCGCTGACTCAAGCCAAGCATTTTCAAGACGCGGTGGGTGTTACCGGTCTTACTCTGACTAAATTGGATGGCACTGCCAAGGGTGGCATTGTGTTTGCCATTAGCAAGCAATTGGGTATTCCTATTCGTTTTATCGGTGTGGGAGAGGGCATTCTCGACCTGCGACCATTCCGTGCAGATGAGTTTGTCGGTGCATTGTTTGGCTGGCGCAGAACGGGGCCAAAAGCCGATTAAGCCATGATTATTTTCGATCAGGTCAGCAAATCTTACGAAGGCGGCCACCAGGCACTGCGGGAGTTGAGCTTTCATTTGCCCAAGGGTGAAATGCGCTTTTTGACAGGGCATTCCGGGGCTGGAAAAAGTACCCTGCTCAAGCTGATTATGATGATGGAGCGCCCGACCAGCGGCCAAGTGATTGTGAATGACCGCAATCTCGGTAAATTACCGGCGCGTCGGGTGCCGGAAGTGCGGCGTGATATCGGGGTGGTTTTTCAAAACCACCAATTACTTTTCGATCGCAGTGTGTTCGACAATGTTGCTCTGCCACTGATTATTGCCGGTTACGGGCATCGGGATGTGGGGCGGCGGGTTCGTGCGGCTTTGGACAAAGTCGGCCTGCTCGATAAAGAGCGCAAAAACCCGATGGCGCTCTCTGGTGGAGAGCAGCAGCGGGTGGGGATTGCTCGAGCCGTGGTGAATAAGCCGCCACTATTATTGGCAGATGAGCCTACCGGTAACCTCGACCCTGAGCTCTCGGCAGAAATTATGCACCTGTTTGAGCAATTCAATCAGGTTGGGGTAACGGTGCTGATCGCTACCCACGATATTTCCCTGATTGCCCGTATGCCTTATCGCCTGATTAGTTTGCGCGAAGGGCGTTTGATCTCAGCCGCAGGCGATAATTTGGGGGCGCGTTGATGGGAGTGCAAAACCATGTCAGCGCGTAAAAAAAACCGCCAAGGTGCGGAGCGTCGATTTAGTAAATTACAGGCGGGAACAACGGAGCGCCGCCGCCCGGCGGGGGCCAAGCAGCATCGCACTGATTTGCGCGACCGCTGGGAAAGTTATCGCAGTCACCACGGTCAAGTCGCTGCGGATGCGCTCAAGCGCCTATTTAAGCAGCCGCTTGCAACCCTGATGACCAGTTTGGTGCTGGCTATAGCCATGGCCCTGCCAATGGGGCTTTATGTCATGCTTAATAATATAGAAGCGGTGAGTCAGGGATGGGATGGTGCCGCCAGGCTATCGCTTTATTTAAAAAGCGATATCAATGATCGCGCCGCCCAGCAATTACAGTCGGAATTAAAGCGTCGAGCCGAGGTGCTAGAGGCGCGTTATATTTCGTCTGAGCAGGCTTTATTGGAATTCCGTGAGCAGTCGGGCTTGGGTGATGTGCTTGATCAGCTTGACCGAAACCCCTTGCCTGCCTTGATAGTGATTACTCCCAAACCGGCCTACTCAAGTCAGCAAAAGGTTGATGCGTTGCGGTTGGAGCTGGAAAAACTGCCGCAGGTGGATCAACTTCGCCTCGATATGGCCTGGTTGCAGAAATTGAATCAAATAACCGAGGTTAGCCGCCGTTTGGCTGGGGTATTGGCAGCGATGTTGGCCATGGGTGTGCTGCTTATTGTCGGCAATACCATCAAGCTGGCCATTGAAAGCCGCCGGGATGAAATTCTGGTGGTGAAGCTGGTTGGTGGCACCAATGCCTTTGTGCGGCGGCCCTTTTTGTATAGCGGCTTCTGGTTTGGCTTGATTGGCGCGGTATTGGCGTGGAGCCTGCTGCAGGCCTGCCTAATCTGGCTGAGTGGCCCGGTTGCCGGGCTTTCTGCACTCTATGGCAGTCAATTTGAGCTGCTGGGTTTGGGCTTTGGCAATAGCATTTTATTGATTTTGGCGGGTGCCGGATTGGGCTTGCTTGGTGCGTTATTGGTTGTGGGGCGTGAGCTGGCTGCGATTGAGCCCCGTTAGGCCTTTTAGATTCTCGTGTTGCCGTCGCCGGGTGGGAAATCTTAAATTTCGGTAAGGCTCTGGCCTTGAACTTTCGCCGTATAAGGCATCTAATAAGCAGTCATTTTTATTAGCCATTATCTAGGAGGATGTGCATGAGTACTCATCTCCAGCCTGTGCAACAGCTTGTTCCAGGTGGTGATCTCTCTGCATATATTCAAGCGGTCAGCAGTATTCCCATGCTCAGTGCAGAGCGGGAACGTGAGCTGGCCGAAGACCTGTTCTACCGGGATAACCTGGAAGCGGCCCGCGAGCTGGTAATGTCTCACCTGCGTTTTGTTGTGCACATTGCCAAAAGCTACAAAGGCTACGGTTTGGCTGAGGCCGATCTGGTTCAAGAAGGTAATGTGGGCTTGATGAAGGCGGTTAAACGCTTCGATCCGGCCAAAGGTGTGCGTCTGGTTTCTTTTGCGGTGCACTGGATCAAGGCCGAAATTCACGAATATGTGCTGCGCAACTGGCGCATTGTTAAAGTGGCCACCACCAAGGCTCAGCGCAAATTGTTCTTTAATCTGCGCGGTGCCAAAAAGCAGTTGGCGTGGCTTAGCAATGACGAGGCTCACGCGGTTGCCAATGATCTGGGCGTGGATGTTGCCGAAGTGCGCCGCATGGAAGGCCGCTTAAGTTCCGTCGATTTGGCCTTTGATGCAGATAGCGATGACGATAGCGGCGCGCCATTGGCTCCCGTTCACTACCTTGAAGATCACAGCGCCGACCCTGCGCGTCTGCTCGAAGCCGATGATTGGGAAGCCGATAGCCACAGCCGTCTAAGTTATGCGCTAGACGAATTGGATGAGCGCAGTCGCGATATTCTGCAAAGCCGCTGGCTGGCGGATGATAAGGCGACACTGCACGACTTGGCCGCCCGCTACAGTGTGTCGGCAGAGCGGATTCGCCAACTTGAGCAGGCGGCAATGAAAAAGCTGCGAGCCTCAATGGAAGCTTAAGGCGATCGTTACAGATACAAAGCCCCGCACTGCGGGGCTTTTTTGTTTGTGTTGGCATTAGGCGAGCTGGAAATAAATGCGCTGGCCATTAAAATAGCGGCCACATTATTTTGAGAAAATGATCATGCCGCAATTCGCGATTCCGCTGGCTGCTATCTTTGGTTTTCTAGCCGTTGCCTTAGGGGCGTTTGGCGCCCACGGCCTCAAATCCCAGCTGACTCCCGCCATGCTTGAGGTCTATCAAACCGGTGTGCAATATCATTTTTTCCACGCTCTAGCGCTGTTGCTGCTTGGTGTATTACTGCGCCAAGGCATGAATCATTCCGGCCTCACCGCAGCAGCGTGGCTGTTTAGTATCGGTATCGTGATTTTCAGCGGCAGCCTCTATGCCTTGGCCATTACTGAAATCAAAATTCTGGGTGCGATTACCCCCATTGGCGGATTACTGTTCCTGGCGGGCTGGCTTTGTCTGGCTTACGGCAGCTGGAAAGCGGCTTAAGAAAAAGAGATTTTCATGAGTGATGTAATGGATTCACGGCCCATGCGCCGTATTCGCAGTTTTGTATTGCGCACTGGCCGAATGACCGAGGGGCAGAAGCGCGCTTACGACCTGCACTGGCCCAGCAAAGGCCTAGAACTGAAAAATGGCCCGATCTCCATGACCGAGGTTTTTGGTCGCGATGCCCCGGTGGTGTTGGAAATTGGTTTCGGCATGGGCGATTCTCTGGCGACGATGGCGGCTGCCGCGCCGGAAATGGACTTTATCGGCATTGAAGTGCACAGCCCCGGCGTTGGTCGCTTGATGCACCTCATTGATGAGGCTGGGCTGGAAAATCTGCGCGCCTACTGCTGCGATGCGGTGGAAGTGCTGGAGCAATGTATTGCTGATGGGGCATTGCAGCGGGTGCAAATCTACTTTCCCGACCCTTGGCATAAAAAGAAGCATCACAAGCGCCGCCTTGTGCAGCCGGCATTTGTCGAACTGCTTCGCCGCAAGCTGCGGCCGGGCGGCGTGACCCACCTAGCGACAGATTGGGAAAACTACGCCGAGCATATGATGGATGTTATGACGGCGGCGCCCGGATTTGTGAACCAGTTCGGTGAAGGCGCTTTTGCCCCACGTCCGGACTACCGCCCGTTTACCAAGTTTGAAAAACGGGGTGAGCGGCTTGGGCATGGGGTCTGGGACTTATTGTTTGAGAGAGTCGAGTCTTTGTGAGCTTTTTGGAGCACGGAAAACTAATTTCACCAAAGACTTACATTTGCAATCTATTTTAACTACTATGAACGGTGAGGGTTAGGCCAACCCTCTGGATGTTTAATTTGATATCAAACGAAAAGGATTACGACATGAAAAAAATGGTAATTGCCACACTGCTGGCGATGGGTATGGTCACGCACGCTTTTGCTGATGATAAAACTGAGAAGTATGTAAAAGATTATAAAGCTGCTGGTAATGCTGCTGGTATGGAGCGGGTGGATACGCTTGCTAAAGGCGCATTGACCGAGGCTCAATATTCTGCGTTTGCGATTGCAGTGGGGATTGGTGTTGCATCTGCCTCTAATGGTGACAAGCAAAGTGGCACTGGGACCACGACAGGAACACGTTGATTTTTGTGATTTTGCAACTAGGTTCCCTAGTACTTTAATTGTAAATCTAAGTGCTTTGGGGATGCGATATCTGAACTGATATCCTCCAAAGCATGTTTGTCATTTTTTCTCGAGGTATTCGAGAGATTCGTTTCAACCTTAGCCTTATCAATTTGCATGAGAAATAAAATGAAAAAGAATTTGCAACTGGTTTTGATGGTAATGGGATTATGCGTCCCTCTGTTTGGTAATACTCAGGCTCAGGCGCAAGGTTCTGCAAGTGTTAGTCCATACGAGTCTAGAGCTTCAGCTTCTCTTTTAAATCAAAAAATAGCCGAAAAAGAGCAACCAAGAGTAGAGAAAAAAGCTAAAAAATACGAGAAAAAAGCTAAAAAATACGAGAAAAAAGCTAAAAAATACGAGAAAAGAGCTAAAGAATTAGAAAAAAATTCACCGAATGAAGCCGCTCAACATTATAGGAGCGCGGATTCCTATTACAGAAAAGCTGCTAAAATGGCTAAGCGAGCTGGCAATTTAAGCTTGGCTGACAAGTATATGGCTAAAGCTAAAAAGGCGAGGAAAAAGTATCGCGAATTGAATGGCAGGTTTAACTTTAATATGGATTCCGTGGAAGAAGGCGGGGCTGCTGGAGTTGATAATGCGAGCAAAAAATCTACTGGGGCTTCATTAAAGAAAAAAATCGCGGGTAGCTCAGCCGTAGCCGCAGGGGTTGCTGTAGGGTTGAATAAAAATGATAAGGCTGGGGCTGGAACAACTACTGGAACAAGGTAGTCTCTAAGTTTCTTGGTTATAAGCCGCCTCGTGCGGCTTTTTTTATGGTACGGACAATTGAAGCCTTAGTTAATCATTATTGAGATTAATTAAAGTTGTACTATTGGTTTCCAGCATTCTTAGCGAATATTACTTTAAAAAAACAATTATTGTCTTTAAAAAGTTATGTTGTAACTTAGGCAATCTCTTTGAACACATGTTAGAAGATTACGGTTTCAACTGAATTATTTGTGCCGTGGTTTCTTTGTGAGTTGTGGATGCTTTTAACTTGAACGGGGGCGAACATTTTTGCGTTGGTTATTTGTAATTTTATTGCTCACACTTGAAGGTTGTGCGCAAAACAGTAATGACCTGCTTGCAACTTTTGAAGAGGCTTTTATTGACTCACAAGACACGCTAATAACAAAAGATCAGGTTATTGCTATTCCTTTCTCAAGTATCAAATCTCAATACGGAGAGGGAGGTGAGGCGTTACTTGTGCTTGGGCTGGCAGAGAGGAGTCATTATTCGAAAAGCCCTACATTGAAGTGGGTTTCTGCTGGTAAAGAAATGATAAACACTCTGTCGGGGCGGGTCGTAAAAACTGTGGGAATTTACTTCGGTAATTTGTTATCGCTTTCCTCAGAAAAACCAGACCCGCTTAGTCTGGGCTTGCAATTGGATAGTACGCCCAAAGAGTGGCGTTATTACCTTAGCTGGGAGCCTGGCTACCATCGCCATTATCAGGCCCATTCCCGTTTTTCGTCCCTCGGTTTGGAGCAGGTTAATTTATTGTGGGGAGCAGAAACGTTGCTGGTGATCGTCGAGCAAGTAGAGATCCCTCAACTGAATGTGAGTTATCAGAATCGCTATTGGTTGGATCCGGCCACGGGAAAAGTCAAACTTAGTGAGCAATACCCTTACCCCGGCGCGCCAAGGATTCGTCTTGAAGTCGCTAGACCTTTTGGCGGAGTGTAATCATGCGATTTCGGGCGCTATTTGTTTTTATTGCGAGCTTGATTATCCTTCCTTCTGCTTTTGCGCAGACGACTCAAGTTGAGTATCGCTTTATTGGGGCCGGTCTTTCGGCCTCGGCTAAAAATAAGGCGAGTTTGAGTTTTGTCGAATCGCCTCGCTTGGATCAGTTAGTTTTACAGGGCTTGGCTGCATTAAACCTTACTCAGGATCAAGTGGATTGGTTGAGTAGTCGCATGTATAACCGCGATGCAGAATTCACTCTGAAAGAGCAAGTGGTGGCTGGCTTGGCCAAGCGAGCTGAGCATGCCTGCGGTAATACGCAGCGAAATGGAATTGCCTTAAACAGCACCCTCCGGCGTACCTCATTTGCGCAACGTCTCTATGCGCCACTCGACCCGGATATTACCCGCTTAGATATTGAGAAGAATTCGAAAATACATGGGCGCGTATTGGTGACGTTTGCGTCCAATCAGTCGCCTAGCCCGATTGAAATTTTTGGCAATGTTGAACACCCCGGGCGCTATCCTTGGCGCAGCCGCGTTAGCGCGCGCGATTATTTAAAAAACTCCGGAAATTTGGCTATCGCCGGTCAGCGAGTGGTGGTGATTCAGCCCGATGGTGTGCAGCAAGCTCATTCTTTGGGGCGGTTTCAGGGCGATTTCCAAGATATTGCACCGGGGGCCCTGATTTATGTGCCCTTTGACTTTTGCGATACCTTCACGGCATTAAGTGATAGGGCTGATCTAGACCAGATGATTATGAATTTGTTGGGAAGTCGCTTGCCATGAGAACCGTATTTTACTGTGGCGGCTTACTTCTATGTGGTTTGTTGAGTTTTTCCTTAAACACTGCCGCAGATGAATTTAGCTACCCGGCGCTGAAATATTCTCAATCGGATTTTGGTGGGGTTGGCTTATTGCAAATGCCAAGTGCCCGAATGATGGATGATGGGGAGTTCAGTGTTGGTATTACCAATAATGAAGACTATTTAAACTACACCGTTTCCTTGCAGCTGTTTCCTTGGTTTGAAACTACCATCCGCTATACCCAAGTCCACGATTTGAAATACAGCAGTGATCCAAGCTTCAGTGGCAATAATTCTTACACAGATAAATCCATCGACGGAAAATTTAGGCTGCTTAATGAAACCCGTTGGTTGCCCCAAGTCTCACTTGGTTTCAGGGATATTGGTGGTACCGGGCTGTTTGATGGAGAGTATTTAGTTGGTAGCAAGCAGTTTGGCCCTCTCGATTTAAGTCTGGGTTTGGGGTGGGGTTATCTCGGTAATCGAAATAACTTAGGTGATACTAGAGCGACACCGGATTGTGGTCGTGATTCGACTTACGGTGGTCAGGGTGGGCAGATTGACTCTGGTCGCATGTTTAGTGGTTGTAAGGCTATTTTTGGCGGGCTGGAATATCAAACTCCTTTTAGAGCGCTGGTTTTCAAGCTGGAATATGACGGTAATGACTATCGCAGTGATTTTCCGGTGCGAAGTGGTGCCAGCCCGATGGAGGTCGACTCCAATTGGAATTTTGGTGCGGTGTACAATCTGAGTAATTCGACCCGATTGCGGGTTGGGTATGAGCGCGGGAATACCGTTTCACTGGGATTTACTATGGCCACCAATCTGGCCCAGTTGCGGCCCAATTGGCGGGATGAAAAAAAGCCTGACTACAAGCCTGCAGAACCGCGGGCTGAATTGACGCCGGAGGAATGGCAGGCTCTGGCGATGAATCTGGATAAAAACGCCGGCTATGCGGATGCCAGTATTTATCGTGAAGAGCAGTCGATTATTATTGAAGCTCGTCAGCGAAAATACAGAGATCGTAAAGAGGCGGAAGAGCGTGCGGCCTTGTTACTGCAAAATAGCGGTATTGATGTAGATAGCTACAGGATTATTGAAACAAGTAACGGACAGCCATTAACCGAAACTGTAGTTGATCCAGTTGCATTTGGGCGGTTTGCTGATCGGGATTACTACGGCGCTGACTTGGACGATGCCCGTGTGGTGATGAATCCACAGCCTGTTGCCGGGAAGCTCAAGGCGAAAATGAACGACCCGTTTTACTTTGGTCTTTCACCCAAACTAGAGCAATCTGTAGGTGGCTCTGAAACCTTTTATTTCTATGCGATTGGTGTGCGTGCTGCGACCAGCTATCGATTCAGTAAGCATTTTCTTGCTTCAGCGGGTCTTGATGCCAATATTCTGGATAACTACGACAAGTTCAAATATACCAATTCCCCGGATGGTACAGATCTGAAACGGGTTCGCACTTTGATTCGGCAGTATACGGAGCCGGTGGCAAGGCTGAATAATTTGCAGTTAACTTACTTGGATCATTTTGGTGATAGTTTCTACTCGCAAGTGTATGCGGGTTATCTGGAAACTATGTTCGCTGGGGCTGGATTTGAATTGCTTTACCGGCCATTGGCTAAAACTTGGGCTTTTGGGGTGGATGCGAACTATGTGAAGCAACGCAATCCCGATAGTGTTCTTGGTCTGTTTAGTGAGGAAGTTCAGCCTGACGGCAGGGTGCAAACCGGGGGCTTTACCGGACATGCGACACTGTATTGGCGGCCTGAGATTCTGCCGATGCTCGATGGTACCTTGCTAGAAATCAGTGCTGGGCAGTTCTTGACAGAGGACAAAGGTGTCTTAGTGGACTTCTCGAGGCAATTTGACAGTGGGGTGATTGTGGGGGCTTTTGCTAGTAAAACCGATTTGTCAGCGGAAGAGTTTGGCGAGGGTAGTTTTACCAAGGGCTTTTATATCTCTATTCCATTTGATGTGATGACAGTTAAGCCCAGTACTGGACGAGCTACCATCGGATGGCAGCCTCTGACTCGGGATGGGGGGCAGAAACTTGGTCGGAAATATTCATTGTATGGGATGACCGATGCCCGTTCGCCTTGGTATACCCGAGCAATTCAGGACTAGAGCGGTTTTATACCGCCTTAGTCCTTCTCTAGAGCTTCAGCTCAATCCGCTTTGCGCAGTTCTTTCTGCACCCAATCCAGTGCCGTTTGATAATGTTCGGGCAGGTAAGCTGCCAGCTCAGTCAGTGCGGCTTGTACCGCTGCTTTTTGTGGGTGGTTCACATTGATATGGCCGACCTTGCGGCCCTTGCGAACTTCCTTGCCATACCAGTAGGTGCGGGCGCAGGGAATTTCCAGCCAGTGGCGATCGCGCTCAATGCCAATAATATTAATCATCACGCTTTGGCCGCGAACTTCCGGGGCTTTAATGGGTAAGCCGCTCACAGCGCGCAGGTGCATTTCAAACTGGTTTACGCAGGCGCCGGCTTGGGTCCAGTGGCCGCTATTGTGAACGCGCGGGGCCAGTTCGTTTACCATGAGCTGGTCGCCAACGCGGAAGCATTCCATGGCCATTACGCCGACATAATTGCTGGCGTCCATGATTTTGCTCAGCATGGCTTCGGCTTGTGCTTGCAAGTGGCTTACCCGATTTACCGGCGCGACGGAGGCCATCAAAATGCCGTCACTGTGCAGGTTTAGCGTGAGGGGGTAAAACACGGTTTTACCGCTGCTGTCTCGTGCGCCGACCAGCGAGAGTTCTTCTTCAAAGGGGATTTTTTGCTCAGCAATCGCATGGCCTAGCCAATCGCTGGGCACTTCGTCGCCTTGATCTTGATACAACCAGAACTGGCCTTTGCCGTCGTAGCCACCAGTGCGGCGTTTCAGTAAAACGTCTTCGCCGAGCTCGGTATGTAGCTGTTCTGCGCTACTGCTTTCCTGTACTTCTCGCCAAGGCGCGGTCGCAATCTCCAGCTCATCCAGCATTTGCTTTTGATAAAGCCGGTCGGCAATGCGGCCAAAAATACCCGCGTTCATAAAGCTGGGCTGCTGGCTGAGAAATTCGGTCATCGGCGTGACCGGCCACTGTTCGCGCTCAACCGTGACCACATCGCCGTCTTTAATTTCAGGCAGTTCGGTGGCTTCAGGTTCGAGGGGAACCACTCTCAGGGCGAGAGGGTAGGCGGCTTGTTGCAGCATGGCGCCGAGTTGGCCGGCGCCGAGTACCCAGACAGTTTGCATTAGCTCTCTCGAGGGTCAGGATTTTCAAGAACGGTGTCGGTTTGGTTTTTGCGGAACGTTTCCAGTCGCTCGGCCAGTGCGGCATCGCTATTGGCCAGAATCTGGCAGGCGAGCAGGCCTGCATTAAACGCGCCGGCGGTGCCAATCGCTAATGTGCCTACCGCAATGCCTTTAGGCATTTGCACAATAGAAAGCAGGCTGTCCATGCCGTTTAGGGCGCGGCTTTGTACTGGCACGCCCAATACGGGCAGGCGGGTTTTGGCGGCCACCATGCCGGGCAAGTGCGCAGCGCCACCGGCACCGGCAATGATTACTTCGTAGCCCGCATCTACAGCGGACTCGGCGAAGCTCATCAGTTTGTCTGGAGTGCGGTGGGCGGAAACCACTTCTACGTGGCAGTCTACGCCCAGATCGGCCATGATTTCAGTGGCCGGACGCATGGTGTCCCAGTCGCTTTTTGAGCCCATAATCAGGGCGACTTTTGCTGTCATTCCTGCGCTCTCGTCGCGTGAAAACCGGCCATTATATAGAAAAAATCCAGCTTTGCATGTTTCTTGAGCAATGATCGTTAATGGCTTAGCGATACACCCGGCTCAACACCGCTTTCAAGTAGCGCGTTTCAGGAATGGCGGGGTGTACCGGGTGATCCGGCCCCTGCATACCCTCGGCCAAAATCTGGGCGCGGCGGTCAATATGACGGGAGCTGGCGCGGATAATATCCAGTAATTCTTCCCGTGGCATATGCATCGAACAAGAGGCGGAAATCAGGTAGCCGTGATCGCCAAGCAAGCGCATCGCCAATTCATTGATGCGGCGATAAGCGAGTATGCCTTCCTTCTGATCTTTTTTACGCTTAATAAACGCCGGTGGATCGACAATAATCACATCGAATTGCTGGCCCTCTTCTTTTAATTGCTTGAGCGCAGCGAAGGCGTCCCCTTCCAGCGTATTAAAAATATCGGCCTTGCCATTCAGTGCGGCGTTTTCATGGGCCTTGTCTAGCGCTAGCCCAGAGGCGTCGCAGCACCATACTTCTGAGGCGCCAAAGGCGGCGGCTTGAACGCCAAAACTGCCGACATAGCTGAATACATCCAAAACTTTCTTGCCTGGTGCCAATTCACGCAGCCAAGCGCGATTGGGGCGCTGGTCATAGAACCAGCCGGTTTTTTGGCCGCTTTTTAAGGGGGCGATAAAACGCACGCCATTTTCGATTAGCTCGACATCTTCTGGGCAGTTGCCAAAGGCTTCGACCACTTCTTCTGGCAGGCCTTCCAATTTGCGTACCGAGGCATCATTACGCAGCAAAATGGATTCGGGTTGCAGCAGTTCTACCAGTGTTTCGATAATGATATTGCGCATGGCATCCATGCCGGCGGTATTTAGCTGGACGGAAAGATGAGGGCCAAAACGATCCACAATCAGGCCGGGCAGAAAATCGCTATCGCCATACACCATGCGGTAACACGGCTCGGAAAATAATTGTTCGCGCAACGCCAGCGCAGATTGAATACGCTGTTTAAGGCGGGCCTTGCCAAATACCTTGTCGGCGGAGTCCAGCATACGCGCGCAGATCAGCGAGTGGGGATTTACATAAGCCACGCCAAGCGATTTGCCTTGAGCGCTCTCCACCCGAACCTGTTGGCCCGGCTCAAAATTTGCCAGCGGTGAAATGTTTTTATCGACTTCGTTGCTGTAAATCCACAAGTGCCCACCGCGCAGGCGGCGTTCTTCATTTTTAGCGAGTCGGAGAGTGGCTAAGTCCATCAATTTACCTGCGCGTGGAGGGAGTAAGCTGTGTATTATCCGCGTAAACCAAGGTATTAAAAAGGCATTGCTAGCATGAAAATCTGGGTAGATGCGGACGCCTGTCCGGTTGCGGCGCGAGATATTTTGTATCGCGCTGCGCGGCGAACGGGTCTGGAGCTGATTATGGTGGCCAACCGAGCGGTGCCGGTGCCGCCGGATGCCAATATTCGCTCGCTACAGGTTTCGCAAGGTTTTGATGTGGCGGATAACTTTATTGTCGAAAACAGCGAAGCGAATGATCTGGTCATCAGCAGCGATATTCCCCTCGCGGCTGAATTGATTGCCAAGGGAGCGGCAGTGGTGAGCTTTCGTGGTGAGCGCTACACCGCTGACAATATCAAAGGCCGGCTCAATATTCGGGATTTTATGGAAACTATGCGCGCTTCCGGTGTGCAAAGTGGGGGGCAGAGTGCCTATGGTCAGCGTGAGAAGCAGGAGTTTGCCAATCAGCTGGATCGTTACCTAGCGCAGGCCGTGGCTGCAAAAGGACGGCGGAGCACTTAAGTTCGCAGTTTGCACAGTAGGCTGTAGAGTTTTTGGGCATCGGATTTCCCTAGCCGCTGTTCAATCATGTTTCGCGCTTCCGCGTATTTCCCCTCGACGGCTTGGGCAGATAGCTGCGCAGCAAAATACGTTAGTAGTCGCTGTTGCGATACGGTCTGATTTTCAGATGCGGGGCCGCCGCCGTGTTCTATCTTTGAAGGCGCAACAAGTTGCTGGCTTAATTTGAGTAGTTGCTTTTCCCATCGTGTGAATGCGGCCTTGCCAATAATGCGGCGAAGTTCATCCTCCAAGGTGTTCATCGCCGAGACCGAAGCCACAATGAGCGCTTGCCCTTCTTTAGTAAAAAACAATCGTTTGCTGCGCCGGTCATCCGTCGAAGTGCGTCTCTCAATATATCCCCGCTGTTTCAGCTCACCGGCTATGCGAGAAATAGCCTGAAGCGAAACGCCGTTGTATTCAGCCATCTGCTGCATGGGTGTGCCGTCGTTGTCGATCAATACCAGTACCTGTGCATAGGAAAGCTGCAAATTCAGATAGCCTTGCTGGGCCAGAATTTCGGTCAGCCTGCGGTGAAAATGACGGTTGAGCATGCCAAACATCATGCTGGGGATATTCAGCGCCGGATGGTTCTCGTTATTGGCAGAAGGCAGGTGATAGTGCACCGCCAGTTTGCGCAGCGACATGGTGAAGTCTGCCATGGGCTTGTCACCCAGAATGTCGGAAAGCATCCGGTTAATCGTCATTAACTCCTCGCCTGCGGCGGCAATCATCGTCTGGCCCTTGGCGCTGAGATGTATCTGCTTAGCGCGGCCATCGTGCGGGTCGGGACGCTCCTCAATATAAGCCGCCTTTTTAATGGGCTTGAGTGCCTGCAGACAGAGTTGTTTGCTGATGCCGAGCTGTGCCGCAAGATCGGTCAACCGCAGCGCTCCCTGCGACAGCAGAGTCAGCGGTGCGCTGTAACTCATGGCGAGATTCTCGTAACCCTGCCGTACCAGTGTGTTCATGCTTAGCTTTTCAACATAGGCGGTCATTTCGCCCAAATGGCGAAGGGGATTGTTGCGGTATCGCTGCCACGACTGATCTAGCTGATTCAGGGTGTTGGTGTTACTGGGGGCGGGTTTGATGGGCAAGAGTATCGTCCAAATATGGTAAATATATATTTATTAAATAATATACATATATTTACCATATTGAAAATATTATGTTAGTTTTAATCTACCGCAGGCGCCCTCTATGGTGCGCTGGGCAAAGATAAAAATAAAAGCAGTCCTGAGGTGAAAGATGAATCAACCGGCCAAGGTACAGCCGAATAGCTACAGCCCGTACTCTCACGAAGTGCACCACGACCCCTACCCTTGGTACAAAAGTCTGCGTGAGCAAGACCCAGTGCACTACAACGAGGAGCACGGCTTTTGGTTGTTTAGTAAATGGGAGGATTGCCAGAATGCCTTCCGCGATTTTAAAACTTACAGCAGCTCCAAGGGGGTTGCGCTGGAAGCGGATCAGTCGGCGAATGACGGCTATCCCATGTTTATTTTTATGGATCCGCCGGATCACACTCGCATTCGCAAGCTGCTTTCTGGGTTGATGGTGCCGCAACGTATCAAGCGCCTGGAGGATTACACTCGCGAGAAAGCGGCCAGCCTGTTAGATCCATTGTTAGCCAAAGGCGAGATGGATGTGATTAAAGATTTCAGTGCCATTTTACCGATGGATGTGATCTCAACGTTGATTCATGTGCCGCTGGAAGATCAGGACACGGTTCGCCACTGGGCGGATGATCTGATCTACCGTGAAGACGGCCAGTTCGAACTGAGCGAGCGCAATATCAACGCGTATCTTAGTCTGGCTAGTTATTTTGATGCCCATGCCAAGCGCATGTCTGAGCGTCCCTTTGATCCCGATGATATGTATAGCTGCGTTCTGCAGGCCAAGAAAGAAGGGAAGATGACTCATGAGGATGTCATTGGTTTTGGCATTTTGCTCGCCATTGCCGGTAACGAAACCACGACTAAGCTGATCGGTAATATGGCCTACCGCCTCTGGGAAAATCCCGTGCAGCGTCAACGCTTGTTGGATCACCCAGACCGAATCGCCGATGGCGTGGAGGAAACCCTGCGCTTCGATGGTTCCAGTCAGATGATTGGTCGCACCCTGATGCGTGATGTTGAAGTGCGCGGTCGCAAACTCAGAGAGGGTGACCGGGTTGGCTTGTGCATTATTTCAGCAAGTCGAGACGAAGAGCGCTACGACAATGCCGATGTTTACGATGTCTTCCGAGGCGCCCGCGACCATATGGCCTTTGGTATGGGGGTGCATTCCTGCTTGGGAGCGGCCTTGGCAAGGCTCGAGGTACGGGTCTGTTTTGAGGAGCTGCTAAAGCGCATTCCCCACTACGAGCTCGATCTGTCTCGTTCAACGCGCGCCCATAACCCGAATGTGCGCGGCTTCAGTTCTCTACCCATGAGTTTTAACCCGGTTTAAAAGGAGTCGATGATGATCGAATGTGGCTTTATCGGGCTCGGTAATATCGGCAAGCCCATGGCAAAAAACCTCGCCCGAAAGGCAGTGCAAAGTAAGCTCAGCTTGCGAGTTTACGATGTAATGCCCGCGCCGATGGCCGAGCTGGAAGCGCTTGGGGCGAAGCCAGTAGATAGCCCGGAGGAGATCGCTCGGCACTGTGAGCTGGTGGGTATCTGCGTGCGTCACGATCAGGATGTGGAAGACTTGCTCTATGGCAGCGGAGCGAGTGCTGGAATTTTTGAACTTGCACCCAAAGGTGCGGTTTATGCCATTCACAGTACGGTGAATCGCGACAATATGCGCCGCTGGGGGCGCGAGGCTGCCGAGCGTGGCCTGCATGTGGTGGATGCGCCGATTACCGGTGGCGAAGCCAAGGCCGAGGCTGGTGATTTGTGCATCATGCTTGGCGCCGATGAGGTGCTAAGTGAACGCCTGCAGCCGATGCTGGCATGTATGAGTACTAGCGTGGTGGCCGCCGGAGCAGTGGGGGATGGCACGGTACTGAAGCTGGCTAACAATCTGATGAATTACATCGCCTTTGTCGCGGCCAGCGAGGGTATGGGGCTGGTGAAAAACGCCGGCGTGAATCCTGAGAAATTGCTGGAGGTGGTTGAGGCGAACGGCGTGATGGGGCCGCTGGCCCGGCAGTTTGTTACCGGACGCGATGGCATGCATGCCGCCTGCTCAGTCGAGGATATGGAGGCAATATTTGGCCCCTTTGCCAATCTGGCGGAAAAAGATCTGGACCATGCTTTGGCGCTGGCTGGGCAGCTCAAGCTGAACCTGCCTTGTGGCAAAACCGCGCGGGATGGGATTCGCCAGACTTTTTTGCATCCCATCGTGCCCGCCAATCAATAAGTCCATGCTTCCTTAATATCAGTGACTCCCAAATAAAAAAGACTAAAGGCTGATAACAATAATGACCGACCTGAAAACTGATTTAGCCCGTTTATATATCAACGGCCAACTTTGCGCGGCGCAGGGTGAAAAGACCTATAGCAATAGCAGCCCACTAACAGAAGAAATAATTGGCGAAGCGGCGGATGCCAGTCTGGCGGATGCTGAGCGTGCCATCGCCGCAGCTAGACAGGCTTTTGATAATAGCGAGTGGTCGCGTGATCACCGCTATCGCCTACAGTGTTTGCGCCGTTTTGTTGAAGGGATGCAGGAACAGGCGGCGCTGATTCGACAGGCGGTTGGAAGCGAAACTGGCGCCACACAAATGTTCGTGAATGGCCCGCAGGTGGATGGGCCGCTGTCGATGGCGAGCTGGCCGTTGGATTTTCTGGAGCGCTTTAACTGGCAGCGAGAAATTGGCGAATACGAAGTCATGGGAATTAAAAGTCAGCGCCGGGTTTGGAAAGAGGCTGCCGGGGTGGTGGCGGCGATTAGTCCGTGGAATTTTCCGCTGCAAATTAATTTGGCTAAGTGTATTCCCGCGCTGGCGGCGGGTTGTACGGTGATCTTAAAAGCGGCGCCGGAAACACCTTGGTCGGCCTCGGTGCTTGGGAAAATTGCCGAGGAGGCGGGTATGCCTGCAGGGGTGTTCAATGTGCTGACGGCAGCTGATCCCGCCGCTATTGGCGAATTACTCAGCACCGACCCGCGTGTGGATGTAGTCTCGTTCACCGGCTCTACGGCAGTGGGTCGAGCGGTCATGCGCAATGCTGCCGATACAGTGAAACGCGTATTTCTCGAGCTGGGTGGTAAGTCGGCGATGGTGGTGCTGGACGATGCGGATTTGGGATCTGCCATGTTCGGTGTATTTGGCGTTTGCGCCCATAGCGGCCAAGGTTGTGCGATCACCACTCGCTTGCTGGTGCCACGAGAAAAACTGGCCGAGGCAGAACAGCTGGCGGTGGCGTATCTGGGAGGCATGCCCTATGGCAGCACTGATACCCGCGGTGAAATGCAGGGGCCGCTGATTAGTCAGCGCCAGCGCGATCGGGTCTTGGCCTGCATCGAAAAAGGCAAGGCCGAGGGCGCAAAGTTAATTCTCGGCGGCGGCGTGCCTCAGCATATCGACAGGGGCTATTTTGTGGAGCCCACGGTATTCAGTGAGGTGGATAACAGTATGAGCATTGCGCAGGAGGAAATCTTCGGCCCGGTGCTAGCGATCATTCCCTATAAGGATGAGGCCGACGCGCTGCGCATTGCCAATGATTCCATTTACGGTCTTTCCGGTGGGGTGTTTTCCGCCAGCGAGGAACGTGCGCTGAATTTTGCCAGTCGACTCCGTACCGGCACGGTCAATATCAACGGCGGTAACTTCCTTGGCCCGGATGCGCCATTTGGCGGTTATAAACAGAGTGGTGTTGGTCGTGAAATGGGGCCGGAAGGCTTTGAAGAATATCTGGAAACCAAAACCGTGGCGCTGGGGTGTAGCTGATGTCCGTTTTTCATCCGGGTATTCAAGATCGCGTTTATGCCGTGACCGGTGCCAGTAGTGGCTATGGTTTGGCTATGGCCAAAGCCATTGTGGCAGCGGGTGGCAAGGTGGGGTTAATCGCTCGAGGTAAGGAGCGATTAAAAAACGTTGTGGCCGAGTTGGGCGAACAACAATGTTTTGCCGTTGCCGCAGATGTGACGAATAGCGCCGAGGCAGAAGAGGCACTGAAGGCGATTAAAACCCATTATTGCCGACTTGATGGTGTGGTTAACAATGCAGGTATGGCGCGCCCCGGTTTTGCCGAAAACTACAGCGATGCCGAAATTCAACAGCAACTCAATTTGAATATCGCTGCCGCCATGTATTGCACGAGGGCGGCCATTCCACTGCTTCAAGGCGGCGACAACCCGCGCATCGTCAATATCAGTTCCGCCAGTGCCGAGCACCATGACGAAATGCAAGGCCTGTCACTCTATGCGGCCAGCAAGGCGGCGCTGGAGCGCTTGAGTCGGGATACCCGCCGTGAGCTGCAGGAATACGGAATCGGCCTGACTATTCTGCGTCCCGGTGCGGCCATGACCGAGTTTGCCGCCGGTTGGGATATGGCGCGACTGGAGCAAGCGGTGACCGCCTGGAATAAGCGTCAGGGTGGGTTTATGGATACCGGTATGGAGCCGGGTCATGTGGCCGATGCGCTGGTGTATTGCTTGGGGGTGCCCCCGGGGGTGTCAGTGGATGTGCTGGAAGTGCGTCCCAACCGCCTAGCCGAAAAATTCAAATTTTAATAAGACTCTATGACGGAGCGAGTGATGACAGAAATTACCTACGTAGAACACAACGGAACCGAACATACGGTAGACGTCGATGAGGGCATGAGCCTCATGGAGGGCGCCACCTTGAATATGGTGCCCGGTATAGAGGGCATGTGTGGTGGCATCTGTTCCTGTGCGACCTGTCACTGCTATATCGAGTTGAGCGATCAGCAAGGTTTACCTGCTATTTCGGAGGGCGAGGAAGATATGTTGTGCGGTGTAGAAGATCGACGCCCGGAGAGTCGTCTCGGTTGTCAGGTGCCGGTGACTAGCGCCATGAATGGCTTGCGTGTGGCGATGCCGGAATCGCAGAGCTGATTTTTCAGAAAAATAAAAATACGGAGAAAGAATATGAGTTTTCAAGACAAAGTCGTGATTGTGACCGGTGCTGGGCAGGGGATTGGCGAAGCCTACGCCAAGCGTTGTGCCAATGAAGGAATGAAAGTGGTGGTGGCGGAATTAAATGCTGAACAGGGCGAGCGCGTAGTGGCGGAAATCTGTGAGGCGGGCGGCGAGGCCATGTTCTATAAGGTCGATGTCGGTAATGAGCAATCCTGTCTGGATTGTGCTGCGAAAGTTGTTGAGGCCTTCGGGAAAATTGACTACCTCATCAACAATGCCGCGATTTTCGGCAATATGAAAATCGAAGGCTACCTGAATGTCGATATGGATTATCTCGAAACCTTTATGCGGGTGAATGTGCATGGTGCCCTGTTGATGGCTCGCGCCTGCGTGCCACATATGCCCAAGGGCAGTGCGATTGTGAATCAGTCCTCTACCGCGGCATGGATGAATATGGGCTTTTATGGAGTTGCCAAGCTGGCCGTGAATGGCCTGACCGGGTCGCTTGCGCGGGAGCTCGGGTGGCGAAAAATTCGCATCAATGCGATTGCTCCCGGCCCTACCGAGACGCAAGCGCTGAGAAATACTGCAGGTGATTATGCGGATGAATTGGTCAAGCAAATGCCGCTGAGTCGGGTGGGTACGCCGGATGATATGGCTGATGCGGCTCTATTCCTGCTATCGGATAAAGCCTCTTGGATCACCGGCCATATTCTCAATGTAGACGGCGGCCAGTTTATGCGCGTGTAAGGGGGCGAATATGAATAATGATAAACGTGAACGCGGCATTGCCCGTTACCACGAGGTCTATAACAATCAATTGCCCGATCCACCGGCAGAGGGTGAGGACCGCTTTTTTGATTATATGTTGGGCAGCCTGTTTGGTGATCTGTGGTCCAATGAAACGCTGAGCATTCGTGATCGCCGTTTGTTGTTGCTGGGTGCGATCACTGCCCAGGGCGAGGAAATGACTTTTGCTATACAGGCCGAGTCCGCTTACCGACGTGGGGAAATGAGTATTGCCGAACTGGAAGAAGCGGTGCTGTTTCTCACGCAGTATGTAGGCTATCCGCGTGCATCGAAGCTGCGGCTGACACTGCTGGGCATGATTGGGAAGTGGAAGAAGGAGTTGAGTGCCGAGTAGTATCGGCACTCCGTTTTCAAAAATTCTATAAACCAACGGCGGGCAGTAATCTTCTGCTTAAAAATGCTCGCAGCTCTTCATCACTGCGAGTCAGTGTTCCTTTTAAGGTCGTCAGTGAAAGCGCGAGTCGAACGCTGATTTCAATAATTTCCATCAAATCATTGGCGTCGATGTCGGGCTCATCTTTCAGAATTTCGCCAAAAATCATCAGTAGTATTTGTTGGCCCTCAGTGTCTTGCAGGGCATCTTCATAGATATCACTGGGGATTTCCGTGTGGGTAACAATATCCAGATGGGGTTCGGTCGGCAGGGTATTCACGGCGTAAACCATCGCTTCAATCAGTTTTTCGGCCGGGCTGGGAAACGCGGAAATATGCGCCACCATTCGCTCCGCCAGTGCGTAGCCAGATTGCAGTAAGGCGGTACGGATGACCTCGTTCTTATTCGAAAAATAATTATAAACCGTTGGGCGGGTCACTCCGGCGCGCTTGGCAATATCGTTGAGGCTGGTTTTCTCCAGTCCCCAGTCTTTCACGCAGGTGATCGCGGCATCAAGAATCCGCAGTTGGGTGTCGTTGAAGTTATCGCTAAAGGCTAAGGGCTGATTAATCTTATTCATCATTCAAATGGGGGAGTCACAGTGGCTTTACACTTTTTCATAAAGTGTAATACTGTAAATCCGCTTTGTCAGCCTTTGTAAGCAAGAACACGTGGTGGGGTGGCGATCATGATCGCTGCTGTTCGGGCTGAAAATTAAAATAATGATAATAGTAGTGAGGTTGCTATGGGCGCTAGCGCAGTTTCACCGGCGGCGAAAAATAATCAGCCCCCCGAGGCTAAAGGCGGTTTGCCACTGCTAGGGCAGATGCTGAATTTTGCACGTAATCCTTACCAGTTTGCCAAAAAGCTGGCTGATGACCACGGCGAGTTTGTCAGTTTTAAATTGATGGGACAGCGGATCTTTTTGCTAACGGGTGAAGAGGCTAGCACGCTGTTTTATCGCGGTACTGACGAGCAGCTTGATCAGTCAGCCGCTTATAAACTGATGACGCCAATTTTCGGTGAAGGCCTGATTTTTGATGCGCCTAACGACAAGAAAAACCAGCAACTGAAAATGCTAATGCCGTCTTTGCGCATGGATGCGATGCGCAATCATTCCGGCAAGATTGTGCAGGAAGTGGAAGACGCGATTGCCGACTGGGGCGATAGCGGTGAGATTGATCTGGTCGATTTTATGAAGCGCCTGACCATCAATACTGCTAGCCACTGCTTGTTGGGGCGGGAATTTCGCTATGAGCTGAGCGAGGAATTTGCCGAGATTTATCACGATCTGGAAAAGGGCGTAAGCCCTCTGGCCTACCACTTCCCCAATTTACCTATTCCGCGTTTTCGCCAGCGCGACAGGGCACGGCAACGCCTTCAGGATCTGGTCGGAAAAATCGTTAAGCGCCGTGAATCGCAGAGTGAAAAGCCGACCGATATGTTTCAGTCGCTGATTGATATGCGCTATGAGGATGGCACACCGCTGGACGACAATGAAATTACTGGCATGTTGGTGGGTGCGATCTTCGCTGGTCACCACACCAGTTCCGGTACGGCGGCTTGGGTATTACTGGAACTTTTGAAGCATCCCGGCATTTTGCGCAATGTGCGTGGCGAGCTGGATGAATTGTTGGGCAGTCGCGGCGAAGTCAGCTTCCAGAGCATGCGTGAAGTTCCGCAATTGGAAAATGTGTTGAAGGAAGTGCTGCGCCTGCATCCGCCGCTGATTATTCTGATGCGCAAGGTCGCCCAGTCCATGCGCTTCAAAGATTACCAGATTGAAGAGGGCGATATGCTGTGGGCGGTGCCGCCGGTGACCCATCGCATGTCTTCTCTTTTTGATAATCCCGAAGTGTTTGATCCAGATCGTTTTGCTGGAGAGAACCCGGAAGATAAGCGTTTGATGGCCTACCAACCCTTTGGTGGAGGCAAACATAAATGTTCGGGTAATGCCTTTGCCATGTTTCAGATCAAGGCAATTTTTGCTGTGCTGCTGCGCCGCTATGACTTTGATCTGGTCGAATCGCCACAGAGTTATGTGGATGACTACAAGGAAATGATTGTACAGCCACTGTCACCTTGCCGAGTCCGCTATCGCCGCCGGGCCGAGAGTAGTTTTGCTAGCGAGTTTGGCAAGAGCGCCCCAGCGGCTGCCGAGGGTTGTCCTTTTCACCAGCAGACGGAGTCGGCGAGTTTGAAGGTGGTGCTTGATTCCCATCTTTGTCAGGGACATGCCATGTGTATTGGCGAGGCGCCGGAGTATTTTAGTCTCGATGAAGAGGGGCAGATGCATCTGATCAAAACCGATGTGATTGCGGCGGATCGCGAGCGCTTGGAAAAAGCCGTGCGTTTTTGCCCGAATCAGGCATTGAGATTAGAAGCCTCAACGCTGGGCGGCTCGAGCAAGGCAGCTGCTTCAAAATGAAGTCCTCGGCGGTATCAGAGATGACGATACTGGTCACCGGAGCAACCGGCTTGGTGGGCGCCCATTCGGCACTGGCCTTAATGAGGGCCGGGCACAAGGTGCGGCTATTAGTGAGAGATAAACACCGTGCTCGCAGCTGGTTCGCTCAACAGGGCGTCGCCGATATTCACTATATACAGGGCGATATGCGCGACCATATTTTGCTTGAAAAAGCCATGCAGGATTGTGATGCCGTTTTACATGCGGCGGCGGTAGTGGATTTGAATGCGTCTCGTGCTGAACAAACCTTGCAGGCGAATCTGGCGGGTCTTGAGGCGGTGGTTACGCAAGCAGTGGGGCTGCGTATTCCCAAAATTCTCTATGTTTCCAGTTTGGCAGTGTTGATGCGCCCCGGTGTTTTTTGTTTGCGAGAAAACGGACCAATGGCTGTCGCGCACGATGCCTACAGTCGAGCCAAGCTAGCTTGTGAGCAGCGGGTGAGAGATTTGCAGGAGTCCGGCGCGCCGATTGTCATCAGCTACCCCGCCGCCGTGGTTGGCCCGGATGATCCGAAACTCTCGGAGAGCAATGCCGCGCTACGTCTTTTTATAGAACAGTTTTTACCCCTAACCAGCAGTGGTCTGCAAATAGTTGATGCGCGGGATCTGGGTGAGTTTCATCGCCGAATGTTAGAAGCTCGATTGGATCAGTCTACTGTTGGTGGCAATGCGGAGCGCTATATCGTTGGTGGGCACTTTGTCGCTTGGCGGGAACTGAACGCACAACTTAAACAGCTTGGTACCCGACCCTTGGCCCTGCCTGTGCCGGGGTGGCTATTGCGAATATTGGGGGGCGTTATGGATGCCCTGCGGGTTTTCATTCCAGTGGAGTTTCCCCTGAGTCGTGAGTCAGCGCGCATGGCAACGCAGTTTGTGCCTGCAGACTCGAGCCGACTTTTACATCGCTATGGTGAGGGTTTTCGGCCTTTGTCGGAAACGCTAGCGGATACCGTGAGCTGGCTGGCAGAAAGTGCTCAGCTATCAAAGAAATGCAGTCCTGAAATTAATAACAATACTGTGGAGCTGAAAAATGGCAGATAAGCGTGTTGCCTCAATTACCCCCCCGAACAAAGCCTATCCTCGCGAGGAATTGGAAGAAATGGTGCAGCGTTGGTTGCAGGCCAATATTGATGCAGAGAAGGCTGGTGATTGGACTAGCCACCTGGGACCTATGTACACCGAAGATGCAGTATACGGCTGGAATATTGGCCCCAATGAAGAATTTGTCGCCAATGGTCGCAAGGAAATTTGTGACTTGGCGCTGGGGTATCAGATGCACGGCTTTGAGGAGTGGGAGTATCCCTATCACGACATCATTATTGATGAGAAGCGTGGAACGGTAATCGGCTTCTGGAAGCAAGTGGCGCCCTATAAACGTGAGGATGGCAGTCATTATGAGATTGCCGGTATAGGCGGTTCCTGGTTTGAGTATGCCGGAAATTTTCAGTGGGCTTGGCAGCGGGATTTCTTTGATCTTGGCAATGCCAAAGATTGTTTCTTCCAGCTGGCAGGCGCTGGTGCGCTAGACAAGGTGGTGAAAGAGAAAATACACCTTCAGGCCAAAGGCGATTTACTTCCCGGTCACCGCAGGCTACGGGAGGAGCCCAGTAAAATTCAGAAAGTTCGCAATACACTCGCCATGGTGAAGATCGCAGTTACGGGGCGCTAAGCCCCCATTATTGATTGCGTTAGTAAAATAATAATAGGTGAAAAATGATGAGCGGCTGGTTTTCTGAAAACCCGGATAAAGCTTGGGTTGAAAAATTCTTTTTGATCTACACGCCAGTGTGGATGGTGTTAATGGCGATCATGATGCCCACTGGCTGGGCAGAATCCGCGGGTAATGGTGCGCTGCTGTTTCATGGCTTGTTAGTTGCGTTGCCGATTATTGTAGTTCCGGCACTATTGAATAAGCGATTTGGCAGTGGTTCGTGGTGCGATAGCTACTGGCTCAAAGTGAATCTCTACCTGTTTATATTCGGCTTTTTCGGCAATTACTTCGGCTCGGAATATTTCTTCGATACTTTGGGCATGGTCTACAACTACCCCAATGCCACCACCAATCTGGATTCGGCGTTGCTGGGTAGTGGTGAGCAGAAAGTGCCGCTGATTATGTATTTCTATACCCACGCCTATTTTATGACGTACCACGCCACGGCAAATATTACCTTGCGTAAATTTCGTTCGCTTAATTTACCCGCTGGTGGATTCTTATTTGCCGTGATGGTGTTTGTGGTGGGTTATCTCTGGGCTTGGGCAGAAACCAAGGCGATGGCCAATCCGATGCTGGAAAGCAGCTTTTACTATAAAGACATGAGCCGAATGCTGGCCTACGGTTCGGCGATTTACGCGACATATTTCGTTGCCAGCTTCCCGATCTATTACTGGATAGACGAAATAAAAACCAGAAAATGGACGTTGTTGCAGGTGGCGGCAGGCGGTATGGCTGCGAGCATGCTGACTTTTTATATGCTCGATATCACCACTCATATTATCGGCCGCTTGTAGTGCAGGTCGAGCAGAAAACAGCCTGAAAAAATAATAAGAGGACAGGAAAGGATGGAGCGCAACAAGCGTGCTGTTAATAAACTGAGAGCCATCACATTGGCGGTGGCGGGTCTTGGATTCGTTGGGCTCGCCGGTGCAGAAACACCCCTGCTTGAAGTGAAAACCAAACGTAAACCGGTGGAGTCTTCGGCGATACTTGAAGAGGTTTATGTGACGGCGCGGAAGCGGGAAGAGAACCTGCAGGAAACCCCAGTGGCAGTTAGTGCCATTGGGGCAGATGCGCTGCGTGAAGCCGGTATTGGCAGTATCACTGATCTGCAGGGGGCGGTGCCAAGTTTGCAGTTCGGTCAAAGTGGCTCCAAAACACCGGCGATTTTTATTCGTGGCATTGGTCAGCGCGAGGCGACATCAGTACTCGATCCCGGCGTGGGTGTGTATCTCAACGGAATTTTTATTGCCCGGCAAGACGGTCAGCTGCTGGACACGGTTGATACTCAGAGTATTCAGGTGCTGCGCGGCCCTCAGGGCACGCTATTCGGTAAGAACAATACCGGCGGTGCAATTCTGGTAACCACTAAGCAGCCTGACCCCACGGAGTACTCTGGTGGTCTGATGATTGATATCGGTAATTACGGTCGTGAAGACGTAAAGTTGAATGGCAATATCCCGTTGTTTGATGGTAAGGCTGGTATGCGTTTGGTGCTGAATAATCGCCGACTAAAAGGGTATTTCGAGAATACTAATGGCAATAGTGATTTTGCCGATGAAGACCGCCTCTCCCTCTCTGCGAGGTTGTTCTGGGAGCTGCGCGATGATTTCAGTCTCGATCTGTTCGGTTTTTGGAGTAAGCAGGATGAGCGCAGTGTCGGCATGACGTGTTTGTTCCAAAATCCTGACGCAAACATTATGCAGCTGCGCTATCCGGGGCAGCCAGAAATTACGAATGCTTGTCGCGACAGTGAGCGGGCATTTTCTCGTAGTGAATACGAGATGAACCAAGAGCACAGTGAGATTAGCATGGTAAATACCATGCTGGCGTTGAGTCTGGATTGGTCAATTTCTGAAAATTACAGCCTGAAAAGTATCTCTGCCTTCAGTTTTCAGGATGGTATACATCGCAACGACGATCAGGATGGTACTCGGGTTCCTGCCCTAGATAGCGGTACCGAGTCGCTCAACAGAACGCTAAAAGCTGATGGCAAAGCGGTTCCTCAAGAGGAACGTTATCAATTTAGCCAAGAACTCCAGCTTAATGGTTTGGCATTTAATGAAAAGCTGAATTACACCGTTGGTGGCTTTTTTTCTTATGAAGAAATTTCAGACAATCCGTTTAGTCAAATGGTTGGGCCAAAAGGCTTGGCCGGGGTGCGACTGAGTTATGCCTGCGGGATTGGGGCGGAGGCTCTCGGATCAATTTGTGGCCTACTAGATGACACTCTGATTTTGCCTCTTGCAACAATATTTGCTAATCGCAGTGATTTGGAAAATGAAAGTTGGGCTGCTTTTGCGCAGGGCACTTACTCGATTACCGATTATCTGCAACTCACATTGGGGGCGCGTTATACCCATGAGGAGCGCAAGCGGAGCATGACCGTCTATGAGGTTGACGCGCTTGAGTTTGGAACTCGAATTGGCGCGGTATATTTAGATCCTGTTGGACTCTACTCACCCATCACCATGTTTCAGTTTAATAACTTAGCGACTAATCAGCCGGATCTGCCGATTATCGTGAATGAAAATGCAGATAGTGGTAGTGCCGAATGGAATAACTTCACGCCCTCGGCAACCTTGTCGATGCAGGCTAGAGAAGATTGGCTGGAAAAAATGAAGCTGGAAAGCTTTATGGTTTACGCCACTTACTCGGAAGGTTTTAAGGCTGGGGGCTTTGAACCCAAGGGACCGGAATTGGTGTCATTTAACCCCGAAGAGGTGGTGAATTACGAGCTCGGTTTCAAACTTGATGCGCTGAATTCACGGATGCGGATTAATGCGGCGGCTTACATGATGGACTATGAAGAAATTCAGGTACGCGTGGCCGAGCAAGGACAACGGATTTCTGATTTGTTTTTGTATTTGAGTAACGCCGGTAAAGCGCAGGTGAATGGCGCGGAACTGGAAACCGTATTTGTATTAGGAAATTGGTTTATTCAGGGAAGTTACTCTTGGACAGATGCTTCTTATGAAGAGTTTGATGCCAATGTGATTATTCCTGGTCAAGGTGAGTTTATTGCTGACCGCAGTGATGAGCCATTTGCGCTGGTGCCTGAGACAAGTTGGTCATTCTCCGTGGCATATAACTGGCTTACACAAATAGGCGCCTTTAGCTCGCGGCTTTCCGCCTATTATCGCAGCGAGCTATTCACCGGTATTGATTACCTCTCAGATGAATTTGAAAGCTCATTCATTGAGGAGCAGACCACTTGGAATTTTCGGCTGGCTTGGCATCCTGATGAAAATCTTAATGTCACCGCCTACGTTAATAATCTGACGGATGAGCAATATTTCTCCAGTGGTTTTGCGGTGTCGGCATTACTGGGTGCGGCCACCTTGGTACAGGGCAATCCACGCTCCTATGGTGTGCAGGTCGGTTATCAGTTCTGAGGAATTCCCTGACTGGGTTTACTGGTTGACTGTTTGTAAAGTGGCAGCTTGCAAGGATATTCTTTTCAGTCCACATTTGCCGGTAAACAGCGCATCCAGATAGGGAAGATAGCAATGAGTCAGTGGTTTGATGTGCTCGGTGGCTTAGGTGTTTTTCTGCTGGGCGTAGTCATCATGACCGATGGCCTAAAAGGCTTGGCCGGTGATGCCCTGCGCCAAACGCTAACCCGCTTTACTCGCAGCCCTTATTCCGGTGCGGCGACCGGGGCATTCAGTACCGCGATTCTGCAATCTTCCAGCGCTACCACTGTCGCGGCGGTGGGGTTTGTGGGCGCGGGTTTGCTCACGTTTTCCCAGGCGTTAGGCATTATTTTCGGTGCTAATCTTGGCACTACCATTACCGGCTGGTTGGTGGCCTTGGTCGGTTTCAAACTCAAGCTCGATAGCGTCATGCTGCCCATGGTGTTGCTGGGGGTGTTGCTGCATCTATTTGGTCGAGGCCGGGCTAAAAGTGGCGGCCTTGGTTTGGCGGGTTTCGGTCTGATCTTTGTCGGCATCAGCGCCATGCAGGCGGGCATGTCCGGGCTGGAAGGGCAGGTAACCCCAGAGAGCTTTCCGCCCAATACCTTGTTGGGACGTTTTCAATTATTGCTGATTGGGGTGGTGATTACGCTGATCACCCAGTCTTCCAGTGCTGGCGTGGCAGCGGCGCTAACAGCTGTGCATACCGGCACTATTAGTTTTGAGCAGGCGGCGGCAATGGTAATTGGTATGGATGTGGGGACTACCGCTACCGCGTTGTTTGCAACCTTGGGCGGCGCGCCGGAAACTCGCCGAACCGGTTATTCCCATGTCGTATATAACCTGATTACCGGACTGGGGGCGTTCTTTTTGCTGATTCCCTATGTGTGGGTGTGGCAAAACCTTGCGCCGGGCGTGATTTACACCCAGTCAGAAATTGCATTGGTGGCGTTTCACACCAGTTTTAACGCCTTGGGAGTACTGCTGATTTTGCCCTTTACCGGCGCTTTTTCGCGACTGATGTTTCGCCTAGTGCCAGAGCGTCAATCCGGTTTGGTCTTGCAGCTGGATCGTCATCTGATCAAAGAGCCGGTCATCGCATTGGAGAATTTACGCGTCAATCTTAATCAAATTGCGGCAGCCCAATTCCAATTTGGACACGATTTATTAAGGGATAAGGAAGCGGCAAATCCAGAGCGCTTGCAGGAAATTAAACAGGCGATTGAACAAAACCAGCGTTATCTCGATGAAATTCATACGCGTCCAGACAGCAAGCGAGAGTGGTCTTGGTTGTTGGCAGAAATGCACGCCGTAGATCATATGCAGCGTTTGAATTATCGCTTGCAGGAAACTCAGCGCGCCCAAAGCTGGCGAAATTCAGCGGATCTGAACGCGCTTGGGCATGAGCTGGAGCTGGGCTTTGCAGCCTTGGTGAACGGTGTGTCAGAGAATGGCGCTTGGTCGAATATTGCCGAACGGGCATCAAGTGTGGCGCAACACTGTCGAGATTTTGCGCAGCAGGGGCGTGAATTGGTGATGGCCAAGATTGCTCGTGGCGATGAAGATACCGTACAGGGCGATACCTTACTGGAGTCTTCGCGTTGGTTGCATCGTGTGGCGGGCCATTGTTGGCGAGTGAGCCATTATTTAAGTGAAGCGGAAATGCTTTCCCAAAGTGAAAAAATGTCGCCGGCAGAAAAAATGCCTATTGAGCCAGATAAAGTGCCAAATTAGTCCGCATTAAATAGCGCCAAAAAATGCTTTTCTGGTTCCCCTGAGCGCGGCTGCTGTCCCGTTTGGACTATTGCTTTAAGTACTCATCTATCACATTCTCAAGATTGAACTATTATAAAAATAATTCCGAGCACTGTGCTTGCGTGGTGCTTTAAAGCTGTTTCGGAGATTTGTTTCTGTGCACGGTTGAGCTGTGTCGAAGCCCCTGAGGGAGTGAGAGATGATCAAGTATTTTCGGCTAGCGGCGGTTATCGCCGCTGTATTGGTTTCCGCTTGTAGCAAAAGTGTGGGGCCTAATGAAGATAGTCAGCAAGCTGCCCAGCAGGCGCAGGCGATGCTCGCCCAAGGCGGCAGTGCGGATGGCAAATCACTGTACGGCGCGTGTGTGGCTTGTCATGGCGATAAAGGCCAAGGCAATGCGGCGCTAGGTGCTCCCTCTCTCACAAACCAACAATCTTGGTATATCCAGCGTCAGCTTGAGTATTTCAAAAACGGGACTCGAGGTACTCATCCAGAGGATGCCTTTGGCGACCAAATGCGCGCGCTGGCATCGAGCTTAGACGAAGCCGCAATGGCTAGCTTGGCAGATTATATTGACGGCTTTTCAAATAAACCGGCCACCGCCACCTTGCAGGGCAATGTAAAGCGCGGCGCCGATTACTACAGCAATTTATGTGGCGCTTGCCATGGCCCCGAGGCCGAGGGCAATGAATTGCTGTCTGCGCCCGCCTTGGCTGGGGTGGATGATTGGTACTTGCTGCGTCAGTTCAAGCATTTTGAAAATGGGCTTCGCGGGGCTGATGAATCAGAGAAATACGCCTATCAAATGGGCTTGATGGGCAAGGTCTTACCCGATGCGGATGTTGCCCGTGATGTGATTGTTTATATCCAGAGCTTGGCTGACTAAGTTGGTGCTAGGCATTTTTAAGCGAAGTCAGCGCCGAATTCGGCTCGGCTTCTGCGGTGTTATTTTAGGCTTATTGAGTGTTTCGGCCACGTCGTCGGTAAATTGGTCGCTTAGGGATTTTTGCCCTGCAGGTTTTGTGCTGCGCGATGGCGGCTGCTATTTGCAGAGTATGTACTACGACTATCACTCGCTACAAAACGCCGGTGTGGGTGGTTTGAAAATTGCGCTGCCCGAATTGCGCCAGGGTTTTAGTCCGCAAAAGATTGATTTGGGGCGCTTGTTGTTTTTCGATCCAATCCTCTCCAAAGACAGTTCGGTAGCCTGTGCTTCCTGCCATGATCCCGATAAGGGTTTTGCCGATGGTCGAGCGGTGAGTGTTGGAATAGACGGGCAATTAACGGAGCGTTCTGCGCCCAGTCTTTGGAATGCGGGATTTCTTCAGCGCTTATTTTGGGATGGTCGGGCGGCGAGTTTGGAAGCGCAGATCATCGGGCCGCTGTTTGCGCCGAATGAAATGGCGGCAACTCCGGATCAATTACTGCATAAGCTGCAAGCCAGTGCGGACTACCGCGCTTTATTTCAGCAGGCTTTTGGCGCAGGCGAGATTAATCTTGAATGGGTGTATGAGGCTCTTGCGGCCTTTGAAAGCAGTTTGGTTTCGCTTAATAGCCGCTACGATTTATATGCCAATGGCTACCATCAGGCTTTAACCGAGCCTGAGATCGAAGGCATGAATGTGTTTCGCTCCTTTGTTGCGCGCTGCGCGGAGTGCCATACGCCACCCTTATTTACGAACCAACAAATTGCAGTATTAGGTACGCCGGAGCCCGAGGGTAAGCCTTTAGATCCCGGAGCGCAGCGAGTGACAGGTGATCCCTCGCAGCGCGGCGGTTTTAAAGTGCCGAGCTTGCGCAATGTCGCTTTAACTGCGCCGTATATGCATTCCGGTCGCTTTGCCACATTGCGCGACGCGGTAGCGTTTTATACCGGTGGTCGTGGTCATGCCGTGCCAGAGGGCGAGCAGTTAAGTTTGCATTGGCATATCTGGGAGCCCAATCTCACCGATGCCGAGTTGGATCGTTTGGTCGATTTTTTACAAACCCTGACCGATGAAAGTTTTAAACCGCAGGTGCCAGCACAATTGCCTTCTGGCTTGGCACCCGTGGTGGGCACGCTCGGTGCGGGTGCAAATTAAATTTAGCCTTAAAAAGCAGGTTTTGAAGACAGAGGACAAAACCATGAAAACAAGCAAACTGTCTGCAATAAGTCGCCGTTACTTGGTGGTGGCCGCGTTAATTTTAGCGGCGATAACCTCAGCCTCGGCAGCGGAAATTCGGGTTAAGGATGGCCAGTCGATTCAGGATGCAGTCAATCGCGCGGTGCCCGGTGATGTGATTTTGGTTGAGCCCGGTACTTACAAAGAAAGTGTCTATGTCGACAAAGACAAAATTACCCTGCGCGGTGTGGTCGAGGAAGGTAAATGGCCGGTAATGGAAGGCGAAGGCAAACGCAACGATGCGATCCTCTACTCCGGCAATGACTTCACCGTGGAGTGGATGTGGATTCAGCATTACAAGGGTAATGCCATTATGGGGCAGGCGGGGAACAACTATGTGATCCGCTATAACCGGGTTGTCGATACCGGCGTTTACGGTATTTTCCCCCAGCTTGGTCAAAACGGTTTAATTGAATACAACGTCTTGGATGGCATTGAGGACGCCGCCATCTATGTGGGCATGTGCGACAACGTAGTGGTGCGTTACAACGAAGTGTTTAACAACGTTGCCGGCATTGAGATTGAAAACACCCGCCATGCGATTGTCGAGAATAACTATGCTCACAACAACACCGCCGGACTGCTGGTGTTTATCACGCCCGGCTTGCCGATTAAAACCACCTACGACGTTATTATTCGCAACAACTTTTCAGTCAATAACAACACGCCAAACTTCGGTGCGCCGGGTTCGATTGTGTCTAAGCTGCCGCCGGGTTTGGGTGTGGTGATTATGGCCGCTGACGATGTGATTGTTGAAGGCAATATCATTACCGGCAACGACACGGCTGGGGTCGTGATTACCGATCTTAATTTTATTACTGATATTGCCAGCGATCCTGAGTCAGAGCCGAACCCTGATCGTATAGCGATTCTCGATAACTTCTTTATGGATAACGGCAAGGCGCCGGTTGCCGATGTGAAAGCGGCGATGATGACCCAGTTTAAAACCCGTGGCCCAGATGTATTGGCTAACTTCGGTTCTGCCCAAGAGCCGGATAACTGCATTTTGAATAAAGACCGCTACGTTACTTTCGGTCTGAAAAAGTGGGGTGTTTGTGAGCGCGAAAACACCCACGATATTGACACCTATTTATTGGCGGATGGTGCGCCGCCGCGTCCGATCGAAACCGATCAGGATTTAACCATTCGCTTGTACAAAGGGATTTGCGCGGGATGTCATGCGCTGAATATGCGGATGATTGGGCCACCTACATTGGCGATACAGGCCTTGTATCACAACAATCCGCAGGGAATTGCCGATTATATTGCTGCGCCTCACAAGGTGCGTCCCGACTTTCCTGAAATGCCGCCACAGGGGCATTTATCAGAAGAGCTGCGTTTGCGGGTGGCTGAATATATGCTATCTCTTGAAAAGCCATGCCATATGGCTATGGATTGTATTCGCGCCGAGCAGAGCAGGGAGTAGTTCTATCGGTCGTAGTCAGGTGTAGTCGCTTTTAATATTTTGATTGGATCATCACAGGGGGTATCCATGAACGTAACACGATTTGGAAAAGGGATTTTTGCAGTCAGTGTTGGTTTGGTCGCCGGCTCCACCCAAGCTCGAGATTTGAGTTTGGAGGAGGTGGTGGTAACCGCCCAGAAGCGTGAACAGAGTGCGATGACGGTGCCGGTCACCGTGGATACTTTTACCAATCAAGATGTAGAAAATACCGGCGCGCTGAATATGGCGGATATTCAAGCCTATATTCCCGGTCTTCGCGTTGGCAGCAATGTGCAAAACGCAGGCGGCATGACCCAATCAACCTTCGTGATTCGAGGTATCGAAACCTCGAATATCAGTACCGGCGGAGACCCTTCCGTTGCGAGCTTCCTAGATGGCGTTTACCTGCCGCGTGCGGCCATTACCGTGCCTTTTTCGGATATGGAGCGCGTCGAAGTTTTGAAAGGCCCGCAGGGCACCCTGTTTGGTCGCAACGCTGCAGCCGGGGTTGTTAACTTTATTCCCAATCAACCCAGCTTCGATGAAAAGGAAGGCTTTGTGCATGCCAAGTTTGGCGAGTATGGCCTGTTTCGTATTGAGGGTATGGGGAACTATCCGGTCAGCGATGACTTTGCGATCCGCGTAAACGCCATGCACAACCAGCGCGATGCGGTAATAGATAATACCGGGCCTTCCAAGCCTGATCCCCGCGAGCAAGATAATCAGTTCCTGCGCGTAGCCATGAATTGGCAAATCTCCCCCAAATGGCGAACCCTGCTTGCCGCCGATATTGACCGTGTCGACAACGGCCCGCAGGCGCAGATGGGTATCAGCCAAGAACGCTCCGATCATCCTGATCCTACCGAGCGCAAGTTGAGTACCGATGCCATGGGCGCGGGTGAGGCGCGGGATATGTATGGCGTCACCGGCAAGCTGTTTTACGACCTGAACGATACGGTTAGCTTAATGGGGGTGGCGAGCTACCGGGATTTTGAAACCTACAATCTGCAAGATGAAGACGGCACCGCTGATCCCGATGTCTACGTAGATACCAATAATCTTGAAGACTCCAATATTTCCTATTTTGAACTTCAGGCCAATATCGCCCTCGACTGGGTGGATGTGGTTATGGGGGCGAATTACAGCCAAGAAGATACCTATCAGCAAACCGCGCTGACCTTTGGCTATGGCACCGTTATCGAGCTGGCTTCGGGAATGGTGGGCATTCCACCGGCGCTTTTGAATTCTTTAATTGGCAGTGCCGTAGAAGGCAGTTTCGTTACTGAAACCATGACCAATGAAGGCGATTTCAAAAACTACGGCATCTATGGCGATATGGATTTCACCATCACCGATCGTCTTAACCTGATTGCCGGCGTGCGTTACAGCAAGGATGAAAAAACCTTTTCGTGGCTTGCGCCGCTGACTGATTTCCCTCTCTCGCAATTACAGGGTGCCAATTTCTTTTTCAATACCGACGGTTTTGAACAGGGCAGTGCTGATTGGAGCAAGGCGACGGGGCGCTTGGTGGCGAACTACCAAGTCACTGAAGAAGCCATGGTCTTTGGCAGTTATTCCACCGGCTATAAGTCGGGTGGTTACGACTCGCTTAATACCGACACTAAAACCGAGCCGCTTGAGCCAGAGGTGGTTGAGAATATTGAACTTGGCTTTAAAGGTGATCTGCTCAGCGGGCATTTGCGCACGCAAACGTCGTTGTTTTATATGACGATAGATGCCCGTCAAGAAGACATCGAATCGCGTAAGCCCGGTAGCAATGCCGCCGTGCCCACGGTTATTAATACCGATGAAGAAATTCAAGGCATAGAAATTACCACGGATTGGTTGGTGAATGATGCGCTGCGTTTTGGTTTGGTTTACACCTACCGCGAACAGCAGTCGACGCGTGAGCCTTACTACAATGCGCAAGGCGATTACGTGGCTGACGATGTGGCAGATGCCACAACACCGCAGGAATACACCTTGAGTTTGGATTGGTCGCCAACGATTAGCTACGGCAGCCTATTTTTGCACGTGGATTATATCTACGAAGAAAATACCGATCCGGAAAATGAAGACCACATTGATGAGTTTAATGTGGTGCCGGGTTATGGCGACGACACAAAATTACTTAATGCCCGTCTGACCTTTGTGATGCCCAATGGCGATTGGGAGTTTGCGCTGTGGGGTAAAAATCTTACGGACAATAAGCGCATTTCTCAGCCCGGCGGCCTGACGGGCGATGTGTTGGGTACTTACCATGTGGGTATTGTTGATCCGCGAATTTTGGGCGTAGATGTTAAGCGCGTTTTTTAACTGGCGGCTTGTAGCTGCTTCCACAAACCGCCGCACTGCCGCCAGCTTCCGTTGTTGTCTCGCTCAATAAAAATGGGCTTGCAGGGGTGCAGTTCTAGTTTGCTCAGCGCATCAAATGAAATAACGCCGAGTAAAAAAGCGGCGTGAAGCAGCGATTTGTTGTGGCCGACAAAAAGCTTGATGTTGTCGGCGTTGGCCGTTGCATCAATTGCGGTAATACGCTGCACAATATGCTCGGCGCAGCGATCGCCAGATTCCATATGTGACTCAGCGCCAGCAAAGGGCAGTCGGTAATTGCTGTCGTCCATCCAGTTTTCCGGCGGTGCATCGTAACGAGGGTCGGCCTGCAAGCTGTCTTCAATTTGAGCGCAACTCAAATTCGCCGCACTGCCCATACTGGTATCGAGCAGGCGATTATAAGCGGATAACGTAGGTGGCTCATTGACGGAGTCGTGCAGTTCACGCCCGATAATTTTCGCGGTTTGCCAAGCGTTAAGGCTTGATGAGCAGTCTAATTCGGGGTGGAGTTGCAGTTGGTGTTTTGAGGCAAAATCACGCAGCAATATGGCTGCGTCGAGAGCTTGCTGGCGACCTAGCTCATTGAGTGCAAAAGGTTGTTGGGCGCTGGGTATTCCAGGCAGTTGCTGAAATTCGCCGTGGCACAAAAGTGCGGCAATAATCCTTGCCATAATCTCCAGATAGCAGTCGCGTAAAAGTTGTTGCCCCAAAAAGGAGTATTGCTCACTCCTGCAGGGAAGTATCTTTGCTGATGTTGCCTTAAATTGAGAATTCAGTCACATATTTATTGCTTTTTTTAGGCAGATTTTTGACTCGCTTGGCTAAAAGCGCAGGCGTGGATGGGTATTTTTTGTGATGCGCATCTCACTTTTGTTGTGTCGGGCGTGTCATAGCTGGGTGGTCTAATTTGGGTTTTACTTAGTGAATGCGTGGAGAAACACCTTGTTTACAGTGTTTTGCGCAATTTTTAGAGACAAATTTTGGGTGTTACGGGAATAGACATTTGAGACATTGCGAATTATTCTCACCGGTTGCGATAGTTTATCGCTGATGTGATGTGCGAGAGCTAGCGTGAAAACGATAATAAAAGCAGGCCATCCAAAAAAATAACAAGTGTCAGCAAAGACACAAAGAACTGATTGGGCGGTGTTTGGGGTATCCAATGCAGGCAATAATTGATGATCTTGATGCACAGCCGCCAGTGGCTGATGCTAATGAGTCTTCCCCGTCTTCGGGCTGGCTCCCATTAATACAGCGTAGCTTGGCAATTATTGCGGTTATTGCCAGTTTGTCGGTCATGGCCTTCCTTTTGTGGACAACGCTCCGCAACACGGTGGAAACCGGTCTTCATATAGTACGTCTTGAGCAACTTGATCGGGTTACGGAAGCGGATGCGAATCTTCAGCGCCGCTTGGACCAGTCGCGCTTAGACCTAGAGGACGGGGTGTCGGATCTGGACGCTGCGCGCGATAGCTTTGCCACTGCGCAACGTGCGCTCTCTCAAGGTCGAGCTGGCCTCAGTGGCATCGACCCGCAAATCGACAGTGCGCTTAAAGAATTTAATCTTTCCGCTAACCAACGATTATTGGCGCTGGATGGTTATCGAGACAGCCTCGACCAGCTCTCATTGTTGTTTGGTAGTGTGCGTTCGCAGGGTCTCGATTTGCTCGGTATTCCTTTTGTGGCGCAGAGCAAAAATTTCTCGCGAGATATTGTCAGTATGCTGGATGTGGCCAGCTCTTACAGTATTCGCCAGCAAGACAGCTACGCGGCGGAAGAGTTGGATCGCCTGTTTGTAAAACTCAGTATCGCCTTGGCGAAAATCAACGATGATGATCTCAGGGTCACGCTGGCGCGTTTTTTAGATACCGTTGAGGCGCTGCGCTTCTCCCGTGAATCACTGCAGAAATCTCGAACGGAGCTGGTTCAGTTGGATCAGCTCGCTAAGCTTACCGCGGTAGACCGAGCGTATCAGGACCACTTCCACCAACTGCAAGAAGTCGCTAGCCGTCACCGGCAAACCTTGGCGGTTTTTGCGGTGGCGCTGCTGATCGCGTTTGGTTTGATTGCGTTTCGTCTGCGCAGCAGCTTCTCGACCTTGGACGTGCTCAACGATGAACTGAAAAATGCCAACGTTCATCTGGAAGAAATTGTTGAACGCCGCACGCAGGATTTACAGCAGGCCTTGAAAGATATTCGCACCCAGCAGGCGCAGTTGATCCAATCTGAAAAAATGGCATCGTTGGGTCAGATGGTGGCGGGTGTTGCTCACGAGATTAATACCCCGCTGGGTTACGCCAACTCCAATGTTGAAATTGTTCGCGATAGCTTGCAGGGGCTTGAAGAGCAGTTGGATGCCGATACTCGCGGTGAGTTTGATATGTTGCTCGCCGACGCCCAATACGGTTTGGAACAAATCAGCGAATTGGTATTGAGCTTGAAGGATTTCAGCCGCGTGGATCGCTCGCAAACGGAATTGTTCGATGTAAACGACGGCCTAGATACCTCGCTTAAAATTTGCCATAACCAGCTTAAAGATCGGGTTAGTATCGAGCGCGAATATGCCGAGCTGCCTAAAATCAGTTGTGCGCCTTCCCAGCTTAACCAAGTGTTTCTCAACCTTATTAATAACGCCTCGCAGGCTATTGATGGTGCCGGTACGATCACGATTAAGACCGAGTTGGAAAATGAGCGCGTGTTAATCCGGGTGCGCGATACCGGTTGCGGTATGGATGAAGAAACCCGCGCGCATATTTTTGAGCCGTTCTTTACCACCAAGCCTATTGGCGAAGGTACCGGGTTGGGCTTGTCGATCGTGTTTAGAATTATTGAAGATCACGGCGGCGAAATTAGCGTGGCCTCGAAAAAAGGCGAGGGAACAGAGTTCCTGATTAGTTTGCCGGTGGCGAGTCAATCGGCGACCAATAAAAAAGCGTCCGCTGTGCTGATTGATGATTCAGTGGAAGTATAAAAACGTTATCTGAGATGGTTTGAGGAGTTGTAATGACCGCAGTAGATGCAGATCAGGCCAAGGTGCTTTTTGTTGATGATGAGCCGCGCATTCTGGTTGCAATGAAAGCGCTGTTTCGGAATACCTATGAGGTGTTTACCGCCAATAGCGGTTCAGATGCGCTTGAAGTGCTACGCAGCCAGGACATTGACGTTATCGTCAGTGACCAGCGTATGCCTGAAATGAATGGCGTTGAGTTTTTGCGCACTGCCCGCACTTTGCGTCCTCGTGCAATTCGTATTTTGCTGACCGGTTATTCTGACCTTAATGCCATTCTCGGCGCGATCAACGAAGGTGAAATTTTCCGCTATATCAACAAGCCTTGGTCCAATAACGACCTGCGTCAAACCATTGCTGATGCCGCCACCGCAGCGCGAACTGAGGGCGTTGACGTTGACGATTTAGTGGCGATGTCGCTGGATGCCGATAGCGGCGATAACTTTGAAGAAGCCGCCGCTAAATTTGAATCTGCCGAGTCAGAGCCCAAAGCGGAATCGTCACTTGGTGCCATGCAGCGGGTGGATGCTCCGGTGGCGCCGAAGCTGGATGATGTGGGTATTTTGATCCTCGATGACGATGCTGATATTCGTGAATCCCTGAAAAATTTTCTTGGCGTTGAGCGCCATGTGTACTGTGCTAGCGGCCTTGACGAGGCCTTGGGTATCCTCGAGCAACACCGCATCGGCGTGTTGATTACCGAGCTGATTGTTGATGGCGAGGCGGTTACCGATTTGTTGTCGGCCCTGCGTGAGCATCACCCTTCCTTGGTGGCAATTGTGCTCAGTGCACAAGCTGACGCAGAAAAGAGTATTGAATTGATTAACTGCGGTCAGGTCTATCGATTCCTCAGCAAGCCAGTGAGTGCGACCCTGCTGCGCGGCAGTATTAATTTGGCGGCGCGGCGTTTCGATATCTTGCAGAAAAATCCAGATCAGGCGCAGCGCTTAGTCGCGGAAAAACCCAAGTCGAGTCAGCGCGAAGATCGTCGTGGCTTGCTCGGCCGCATCGGCCGCATTTTTGGTCTGGCCTCTTAATTCGTTTCCTAAATAATAAGATTAATGCGAAAGGCAGGATATGAGCGATTTTATTGAACCGAATCCCGTGGTGATGGCGCAGGCGGAGCACAAATCCGCAGAGTCCATGATTGCTGCGGCGCTGTTAAGCGTTTGTGCGGTAACGGCGTTGGCCGCTTGGGGTTTGGCTAATTTTGCCACCAGCGAACCTGAATATCGGAATTTGAGTGCGGCGTATCAGGGGCAGTTAGAATCCAGTGAATTGCGTTTGGCTGAAGATGCGGTAATCGCCGATTGGCGAGCGCGCCTTGATACCGCCTTGAGTCAGCGCGACCGCGCCTCGCAGCAAAAAGAGCAGAGCGTTGCCATGCAGAAGCAGGCGCTTGAGTTGCAAGAGGCTCAGGCGGCGATTGCAGCGGCGCGGCAAGCGGCACAGCAAGCCGAAGCCAGAGCGCAGGCGGCGGAGCTGGCGCGTAAGCGCGCTCAGCAAGAGCAGCAAAAACAACAGCAAGTCGCAGCTGAAATTGAGCAGCCTCAGCAGCAGGAAGAAGCACCTGCGGCGCCAGCTGTTGCGGCAGCACCTAAACTGACCGGTGAGGTTGTACCGGCCAGTATCGATTGGGACACCTGTAAAAAACCAGTTTATCCAGCGGCATCTGTGCGTCTTCGTCAGCAGGGTGATGTGGTTTTGTCATTTGCGATCACGGCGTCGGGCGAGGTTGAGAACGCGTCTGTTCTGGAAAGCAGTGGCACCAAGCGCTTGGATTATGCCGCGCTAAATGCCTTGCAGCGCTGTCAATTTAATCCGGAAACGGTGGGCGGCGTGGCCAGACCCGCCAGTACCCAGCTCAAGTTCGCTTGGCGACTTGATCAATAAGCGGCGTTACACACGCCGCTTTCTTTCCTGCTTTCCTCTGAATTACGCCTGAGTCAATACTGACGGGTGTAATGCGTCTTCAGACACGCTAGACTTGCCCGCTGTTGTTCCTAGGTTTACGTTTCTGAGAATCACCATGCCGCAGTCTTATATCAAAAAAATCCTTGAAGCACGCGTTTACGACGTGGCGATTGAGTCGCCGCTCGATCATGCGCGCCTTATGTCCAAACGTCTTGGCAATAATGTGCTGCTCAAGCGTGAAGATTTGCAGCCGGTGTTTTCCTTCAAGCTGCGCGGTGCCTACAACAAAATGATGCACCTCAGCGAAGAGGCGCGCGCCAAAGGCGTGGTGGCAGCCTCGGCGGGTAATCATGCTCAGGGTTTAGCGCTGTCGGCATTAAAGCTGGGTGTGAAAGCGACCATCGTAATGCCTAAAACCACGCCGCAAATTAAAGTGGACGCCGTGCGTTCTCGTGGCGGTAAAGTGGTTTTGCATGGTGATACCTACGACGAAGCCTCGACCTACGCCAAAAAATTGGTGGCTGAAAAGGGCATGGTCTATGTGCATCCCTACGATGACCCGGATGTGATTGCGGGACAGGGAACAGTGGGTGTCGAGATTCTTCGTCAATGCACCGGCCCTCTGGACGTGGTGTTTGTGCCCGTGGGTGGTGGCGGTTTGGCGGCGGGTGTCGCGGCCTATATCAAGTATGTTCGCCCCGAAGTGAAAGTGATTGCGGTCGAGCCGGAAGATGCGGCGTGCTTGAAGCTGGCGCTGGAGAAAAATCGCCGTGCTACGCTGCCGGAAGTTGGCTTGTTTGCCGATGGTGTTGCCGTTGCCCAAATAGGCAAGGAAACGTTCCGGATATTGCGTAAAACCATCGATGGGGTAATTACCGCAAACACCGACGAAATCTGTGCGGCGATCAAAGATATTTTTGACGACACCCGTTCTATTTCTGAACCGGCGGGTGCCTTGGCTCTGGCGGGCTTGAAAAAATACGTTGAACAGACCGGCTGCGAGGGCAAAACACTGGTAGCCATCGACAGTGGGGCCAACACCAATTTTGATCGCTTGCGCTATATTTCCGAGCGCACCGAAATTGGTGAGCAGCGCGAAGCGATTCTGAGCGTGACGATCCCCGAGCGCCCCGGTAGCTTCAAAAAATTCTGTAGTGCGCTGGGTAAGCGCAATATCACTGAGTTTAATTACCGCTTCGCCGATGATCGCGATGCGCAGATTTTTGTGGGCGTGTCGGTGCCGCAGGGCGGTCATCGTGATGACCTGATAGAGAGCCTGACCAAGCTGGGATATCCGGTTGCTGATATGACTGAAAACGAAATGGCGAAGTTGCATATTCGCCATATGGTTGGCGGGCATCGTCCGGCGGTGGTGGAGTCAGAATTACTGTATCGCTTTGAGTTTCCTGAGCGCCCCGGTGCCTTGATGAATTTCCTCACGCGGCTTGGCAATCGCTGGAATATTTCTCTCTTCCATTACCGCAACCACGGCGCGGCGTTTGGCCGGGTACTTGTCGGCTTGCAGGCGAGTCGTAAAGAGCGCGCTGAGATTGAGTCGTTTTTGGATAAGCTTGGTTATTCCTATCATGAAGAAAGTGATAACCCGGCTTACCATCTGTTCTTGAGTTAATGCGCGCTCTCAGCGCCGCTGGATACGAATGGTCTCGCGCTCAGTGAGAATAATATCCAGCGGCACATCCCAGGGCTCGGTGGGTAGGCTATTCACTTCCTGAATGCTGTGAGCAATGCCTATCATCAGTGGCGGTGTATTGCGTTGCTTTTTAAAGCTGAAGCAACGATCGTAAAACCCGCCACCCATTCCCAGTCGATTTCCTTGTCGGTCAAACCCGACCAGCGGCATTAAAACCATATCGAGATTTTCTGCAGAAAATGCTGCGCGGCGCTTGTGTGCCGGCTCCTCAATACCAAAGCGGTTGGGAAACAGCCCCTGTCCCATTTGATAGCCATAGAATGACATTTGCGGCTTTTGGGGGTGAATCACAGGCAGATAGATTACTTGCCGCAGAAGGCGAAATTGATTCAGCAAATCTGAACAGGAAACTTCGCCGTCATTTGCTAAATAAGCGGCAATGTTTTTTGAATGTTCAAACTCGGGGAGGGCAAAAAGGGCTTTGGCGATATTGCGGCTGGCGCGGGCCTGTGCGCCTTCAGAGAGTGCGCGTCGGGCTTGCCGAAGTTGGCTGCGCAGCGCGGATTTAGACAATAACATTCAGTAAGGCCCCGAGGTACCGCTGGCTACGTGACCCTTGAACCCAGTGGTTCAAGGTGGATTGTTCCGTAGCATCTTTAGGCTTTCCGTCACGCGGACATGCACACCGATACTAGCTGGAACTCTCCGGGTTTAAAAGCATCGGCTCAGGGGATTGGTAACCTGGCGAATACCTCAGGATGGGGTGAATTATAACGGTCGCCAGCCCTTAAAAAAACAGGTGGCTTCTACGGATTGAGCCGGTGAGTCTTGGAATAGTCTTCTAGACTAACTGATTTCCAGTTGCCGGCAGCGGTGCAGGGTTTCTTCAATGCGTTCACTAATACGCTTAACCGCTGCGGTTTCAGATTGGCTCGAGGCGCCTTTTTGCTGAGTCTGTAATAACTCGTGACTGATATTGAGGGCCGCCATGACCGCAATGCGCTCTAGGCCGATCACTTTGCCGGTGGTGCGAATTTCGCGCATTTGCTTGTCGAGGTGTTGGGCCGCTTGGATCAAGCCTTGCTGCTGGTCGGTGGGGCAGGCAACCTGAAATTCCTTATCAAGAATTTTTACGCTGACGGTCTGGGTGCTCAACGGGCTTCTCCGAGTAAACGAGTTACTGATCTTTTTCTAATGTGCGCAAGCGTTGAATCATCGACTCGACCTTGGCTCTGGCAGCGTCGGTCTTCTCGATAAGCTGCTCGCGCTCTTCGCGCCATAATCTGGCGTCAGCTTTCAGGGAGCGATTTTCTCGATCTAGCTGATCGCAAAGCTGGATCAGCTCGTCGACCCGGCTTTCAATCAGCTTCAGTTGCCTGTCGTCCATTCCCGATGCTCTCTGGTGCGCGCTGTTATTTAAATAAGATTTCAAACAAGCGCGGCAAGTGATTGTATTGATGATAAATAGTAGATTGAGGCCAGACGGGGGTCAATGCCGATGGGGTGGAATCAGTGTCTCATATTGAGAAAAGCGCGGCGGCTCACAGTGAGTCCAAAATAGCGTTCGATTTTATGAGTGAGCAGAGCCGGCTTGGTTTGCGGTGCTTTATGAAAATGAGATGCCAAATCCGGGGCGTTATATAAATGAGAATATTCGCCAAACTTGATTAAAAAATACATCTTTGAGTTTAACGTTCTGTTTTAACTCGTTTTTCTTGGGGTGTATAGTCAATCAATAGCGCTGTAACCAGTAAAATTAAATTTACCCTGAAATGGTAGAAATGCAGGACGCAATAGAGGTATAGGAATGTTCACCGTTAACCACCAGACTAATCGCATCAATCCAGTAAAGATAAAAACGTTCAGTGAGCTGGGGTTCACAGAGCGTAAGCACTTACAGGAATGGCTGGCCTATCAGCCTGATGCTTTGGGTGAAGAGCTGCTGATTATCCAGAAGGAGTTTGATGGTTTTGACGACACCCGTGAGCGTCTTGATCTTCTGGCGCTGGATAAAGATGGCAATCTGGTGATTATCGAAAACAAGCTGGATGACAGTGGCCGCGATGTGGTGTGGCAGGCACTGAAATACGCCTCCTACTGCGCGAGCCTGACAAAGGGGCAAATAGTTGAAATTTACCAGCAGTACTTGCACCGCTATCAGCCAACAATTCAGGCTGGAGAATCCCTAGCCCAGGCAGGGCAGCTCAGTGATGCGGCTTCGCATATTTGTGAGTTCCTTGATGCGCCAGATCTGGATGAAGTAAAGCTCAATCTGGGCAATAGTCAGCGAATCATGCTGGTTGCCGCCAACTTCCGCAAGGAAGTCACCAGCACCGCTCTTTGGCTGCTCGGTCAGGGCATTAGTGTGCAATGCTTTAAAGTCACACCCTACTCTCTGGGGGAGCAGTTATTAATCAATATCGATCAGATTATTCCCACGCCTGAAGCTAGGGAGCTGATGATTGGAATTAGTGCTAAGGAAGCGGAGGAGAAAACCACCGAGGTGGTGCTTAAAAATCGGCACTCAGTTCGCAGGGAATACTGGGAGCAAGTGCTAGAAGTTTTCCAGAAAAGCCCCTGCACCTTGTACAACAATATCAGCCCCGGCAAAGACCATTGGCTTTCCGCCGGCTCGGGGTTGAGCGGCTGTCCTTACAATTTGATTTTCAATAAAACTGAGTTGCGTGTGGAGCTTTGGATTAGTCGGGTTAATACCGTTGAAAACAAATTTCTCTTTGATTTGCTGCTGGGGCTTAAAGGCGAAATCGAAAAACGTTTCGGCGATGCACTTGAATGGATGCGCCTAGACGAGAAGAAATCCTGTCGCATTCAATATTCTTGTGCGGTGGACGCTTTCAATAAAGACACTTGGACAGAATCGGTTGCCTGGCATCTGGAATATATGAGTAAGTTGGAGAATGCGCTGAAGCAGCCGTTGCAGCGTGCAGCCGAAGCGCTTAAACAGCAGAATTTTGACTAAGGCGTTGTGATGGCGGTAGACAGAAGCTTGGAATACTTGCAGTCCTTGTTAAGGGAGCTGTGTGCACTGCCTCAGGAAACCGAGTGGGTTGAGTTCAAGCATAACAACGATGATGTTCCGGTGATTGGTGAATATATTTCAGCGCTGGCGAATTCGGCAGCCTTGATGGGTAAGCAGTCTGCGTATCTGGTGTGGGGCGTTGAGAATGATAGCCACAAGGTAATTGGTACTACATTCAAGCCCTCGACAACGCGCTACAAGCAGCAGGAGCTGGAAAGCTGGCTGTTGCAAAAAATATCACCAAAGATTCATTTTCGTTTGTTTGAATTTGACAGCCTTAACGAGCTGCCGGTAGTTATTCTTGAAATTCAGGCGGCGGCAAATAATCCGGTGCAATTTGAGGGTGTAGAGTTTATTCGCATTGGTTCTTATAAAAAGAAGCTGAAGGAGTATCCCGAGAAGGAGCGAGAGTTATGGCGTGTATTTGACAAAACGCCCTTTGAGCGACAAATGGCTGCTTCGAATTTAAGTGCTGATGAGGTGCTGAAGCTACTGGATTACCCCGCCTATTTTGAATTAACAGGATTGCCTTTACCGGAGAATCGTGCGGGCATTTTGAATGCATTAAGGGCAGATCAGTTGATACAGAAAGTCCCTGGAGGCCAATGGGGGATCGCCAATCTGGGAGCTATTCTGTTTGCGAAAAAATTGCAAAATTTCCAACATCTTGGACGAAAAGCAGTGCGTCTTATTTTATATCGGGGCAACAGCCGTATTGAAACCGTACGAGAAATGGAAGGGAATAAAGGCTATGCCGTTGGCTTCGAAGGTCTGATCGATTACTTAAAAACGCTATTGCCCTCCAATGAGGAAATTGGCAAAGCCTTTCGTAAAGAGGTGCCAATGTATCCAGAGTTGGCTATTCGTGAGTTGGTAGCGAACGCGATTATTCATCAGGATTTTTCTGCGACTGGTACTGGCCCGATGATCGAAATATTTGATACCAGAATGGAAATAACCAACCCTGGTATTCCCTTGGTCGAGACGGATCGGTTTTTGGACTCACCACCGCAAAGCCGAAATGAAGCGCTCGCCTCATTTATGCGCCGCATCAATATTTGTGAAGAGCGTGGCTCTGGGGTTGATAAAGTGGTATTTCAGACCGAGTTCTACCAGTTGCCTGCGCCCATCTTTGAGGTTACAGACAACCACACTCGCTCTGTTTTATTTGGTCATAAACCATTTTCTGAAATGGATAAGGAAGATCGTATTCGAGCGTGCTATCTGCATTGCTGCCTGCGTTATGTGAACCGGGAGCCAACTAACAATAGCTCTCTGAGAGAGCGGTTTGGAATTGAACAAAGGAACCAAGCGCAAGTTAGTCGTGTGATAAGGGATACGATTGCTGCGGGTCGAATTCGGCCGTATGACCCGGATGCGGGTACTAAGGCAATGCGTTACATTCCGGCCTGGGCCTGATTTGCTTGACCGTTGCTTGACGCAGATGGTGCTGTTGCGAGGCTTTTTTTTCTAACTTGTTGTTTTTGTTGGTTAAGTTTGTTTTTGTTTGTTTGATTCTTGTGTGGCAGAGCTGGGTTCAAATGGGTTTTGTAAGACGGTTATTTGATTGAGCGTCTCTCGGATGAAGCAGCTAAAAATTCTTAATCGCTTATTTTACCCATCTACAGAATTTTCTTTTGAGCAATTTTAGTTTTAAGCGTTCGATTTTATGAGTGAGCAGAGCTAACATTTGCGATCACCATTGCGTAGCAAATACAGTTATAGAAACACCGGTAACAATAGGAAAAGTGAGGTTTTAATGGCGCAGCAGTTGGATCACGACGGGCTGGCAGATATTTTTCTCGCCTTGGGGGCATTGTCGCCGCCGGCGGAGTTGCACGGTTACGCCTCGGGGTATGTGGCCGCAGGGGGTAAAACGATTGCCGAAGAAGCGTGGCCGCAGCATTGTATGGAGCTGCTGGATTGCGAGCAGCCCAACCCCGAGCAGGCGGTGGAGTTGTATCGGGTTTACAGTTCGGTAAAGCAGGATTTAACCAGCAATAATATGGACTTTTTGTTGTTGCTGCCCGGCGAGGAGTTTGAGCTGGGCCTGCGTTTGGCCAGTTTGGGGCAGTGGTGCCAAGGATTTCTGACTGGCTTTGCCATGGCCGGTAAGCAGCGTTTGGCGGAAAAGGGCTCCAGCAAATATTCCGATGAATTAACCGAGGCGCTGGGAGATATTGCCGCCATCGCGCAGATATCTGAAGATGAAGCGGGTGATGAGCAGGGCGAGCAAGACTTTTTTGCAATCTGCGAGTATTTGCGCGTTGTCACCATGACCATTTATGCGGAGTGTGTCGACCTCTCTGCGCAGCAGCCGGCCTCTGGGCGTCTGCATTAAAAATACCTTACAGCCGAGTTATTGATGAGTATCACCAAGCAGGAATATCAGCGCCGCCGTCAGCAATTGATGGCACTTATGGAATCCGACAGCATTGCCATTGTGCCTTCGGCAGGTATGACGGTACGCAGCCGCGATTCGGAATATGCCTTTCGGCAAGACAGTGACTTCTATTATTTAAGCGGTTTTGACGAACCCGATGCGGTGCTTGTGTTATTGCCGGGCCGGTCGGCGGGTGAGTTTATTTTGTTTTGTCGCGATCGCGATCCGGCAATGGAGCTGTGGAATGGCTATCGTGCTGGGCCAGAAGGGGCCTGTTCAAAATACGGTGCTGATGATGCCTTCCCGATTGATGATATTGATGAAATTCTGCCGGGCCTGATCGAGGGGCGGCAGCGTCTTTATTATGCAATGGGGCGTCACGCTGAGTTTGATCAGCATGTGATGCAGTGGGTGAATGTGATTCGCTCCAAGGTGCGCAGTGGCGCGCAACCGCCGGGGGAGTTTCTCGACCTCGATCACCTGCTGCACGATATGCGCTTATTTAAGAGTGCGGCTGAATTAAAAATTATGCGACAGGCGGGGCAAATTTCTGCCCGTGCGCACAGCCGTGCGATGCGTTATTGCAAGCCCGGCGTGTATGAATATCAGCTAGAGGCGGAAATCCAACACGAGTTTGCGATGGCGGGCGCCCGTTTTCCGGCCTATAGTTCGATTGTCGGCGGCGGTGCCAACGGCTGTATTTTGCACTATGTTGAAAACCGTGATCAGTTGCGCGATGGCGATTTAGTCTTGATTGACGCGGGCTGTGAATTGCACGGTTACGCGGCGGATATTACTCGAACCTTCCCGGTGAATGGGCGTTTCTCAAAAGAACAGCAAGCCTTGTATGAAGTGGTGTTGGCGGCCCAGTCGGCGGCTTTTGAAGTGATTCGTCCCGGTAATCACTGGAACGACCCTCATGAGGCAACGGTAAAGGTGATCACGCAGGGTTTACTGGATTTGGGTTTATTGCAGGGTGAGTTAAACGCCCTGATCGAAACCGAAGCCTATCGCCCGTTCTATATGCATCGCGCCGGTCACTGGTTGGGTATGGATGTGCACGACGTTGGCGACTACAAAGTTGGTGGTCAGTGGCGGGTGCTGGAATCCAATATGGTTATGACCGTTGAGCCGGGTATTTATGTGGCGCCAGACAATAAAGATGTCGAGGCGCGCTGGCGCGGCATTGGCATCCGTATTGAGGATGATGTGGTGGTGCGCAAGGGTGACTGTGAAATTCTCACCGAGGACGTGCCCAAGTCGATCTCTGAAATTGAGGCGTTAATGGCCCATGGCTGATTGGGATTACGATATTCTGATCGCCGGTGGCGGCATGGTCGGTATCAGCTTAGCGCTGTGTCTGGATCATCACAGTGGCGGGCGTTTGAACATTGCGGTGGTGGAGAGTTTCCCGCTGCCGCCTAATGATCAATCAGCGCCGCAATATCGCCCCAGTTTTGATGCTCGTTCAACGGCGCTGTCGTTCGGCTCACGGAATATTTATCAGGCCTTGGGCGTGTGGCCCGCACTCGCTCAGCACCTTTGTGATATCAACAAAATCCATGTTTCTGATCGCGGCCATTTTGGCAGCGTATTGATGGAAAAAGAATTGCTCAACTGGCCCGCGCTGGGGCATGTGGTTGAGAACGCGTGGCTGGGCAATGTTTTGCTCAATGAGGTTAGGCAGCGCGCAGCAGTGAGCTTTATCGCGCCTGCAAAAGTGCTAAATGCCGTCATCAATGCCGATGGTGTAGATATTGAGTTGGACCTTGGTGAACGAAAGGAATCGCGCCGTGCGCAGCTATTGGTTGTCGCTGATGGTGCCGAATCCGGCTTGCGCCAGCAATTGGGTATTCACGCTAAGGTCGATAATTATCACCAGATTGCAGTGATCGCCAATATCGCTACCGAGCGCCCACATGGCGGTATGGCCTTTGAGCGCTTTACCGAGGCGGGGCCGTTGGCGATGTTACCGCTAACGCCAGACGAGCAAGGTCGCTCCCGCTCGGCCTTGGTTTGGACCTTTGCCGAGGCTAAAGAGGCTGAGGTGATGGGCTGGTCGGATAGTGAATTTCTCGCGCGTTTGCAGGAGCAGTTCGGTTATCGCTTGGGCAAGCTGGTCCATGTTGGGCAGCGCGGATTGTATCCGCTGCGTTTAACCGAGGCAGAAGAGCAGGTGCGCCGCCAAGTTGTGGTGATGGGCAATGCCGCGCACTTTTTGCATCCGGTCGCCGGGCAGGGGTTTAATTTGGCTCTGCGCGATGCAGACGCGCTTGCGGTCGTGCTGGCGCAAGCCAAGTTGGTCGGTAAAAATCTGGGTGAGCTTTCGGTTTTACAAGATTACGCTGAGCGTCAGCGAGGTGATCAGTGGCTAACTACCATGTTTTCCGATCGTTTGACCAAGGTGTTTGGTAATCGCAAGCCCTTGCTTAGCGTGTTGCGCAATTTGGGTTTAGTGATGCTCGATGGCAGTCCGGCGCTCAAAAATCAATTTACACAGCGGGCTGCGGGAATTGTGCAGCCTTCTCAGCAAGGCAGGGTGTCGTCATGAGTCAGCAGCAATTCGATATGGTGATTGTTGGCGGCGGCATGGCCGGTGCGGCGCTGGCGCTAGCCTGTAGTGAACTGCCCATTCGTATTGCTTTGCTTGAAGCGCAATCTGTCCGTGAAGGCTGGCCGCCACTAGAAGAAAGTGTGCTCGACTACGATGGTCGCGTCAGTGCGATCACAGAAGCTTCCCGGCAGTTGCTGGAAACGCTCGGCGTGTGGTCCGAAATCCAATCGCGCCGCAGTTGCGCTTATACCGATATGGATGTGTGGGATGGCGAGGGCACCGGGCGCATCCATTTTTCTGCATCGGAAGTGAATCGTGAGCAACTTGGGCATATCGTTGAAAATCGTCTGATTACCGCAGCGCTGATGAATCGCCTGCGTGAGCAGGGTCGAGTGCAGTGTTTGTTCGGTCAGCCATTAGTGGGGTTAACCGAGCAGGGCGACGGCGCCGTTCTGAGTTTGGAAGATGGTCGCCAGTTGCGGGCGGATTTAGTGGTGGCGGCAGATGGGGCCAATTCGCGCATTCGTGAGTGGGCCGGTTTTGCCACCCGAGAGTGGGATTATCGCCACCGGGCAATTGTTACCACGGTAGAAACGACAAAACCTCACCACAACACCGCCTGGCAGCGGTTTTTACCCGAGGGGCCGCTGGCATTTTTACCCTTGCCAGATGCGGCGAATCGCCGTGTTTACTGCTCTATTGTGTGGTCGGCGCAGCCGGATTTTGCCGAGCAATTAATGGGGCTGAGCGAGGCCGAGTTTAATCAGGCGTTAGCGCGGCATTTTGAAGCTCGGTTGGGGTCGGTAGTGGCTTCGGGTAAGCGCATTTGTTTTCCGCTGCGGCAGCGACATGCGGTGGATTATTGCCGAGGGCGCGTGGTATTGGTGGGCGATGCGGCTCACACCATTCATCCGCTGGCGGGCCAAGGAATTAATTTGGGTTTTGCCGATGTGCAGGCGCTGGCCGATGAGCTAGCTAGGGTGCTTGCTAAAGGCGGCTCCTGTTTTGATGCCGATATGTTGGGTCGTTATCAGCGCCGCCGCAAGGGCGATAATTTGGCGATGATGGCGGCGATGGAAGGCTTTCAGAATTTGTTTGAATCATCGTTAATGCCCCTTAAAATCATGCGCAATGTCGGTATGCGGGCCTTAAATACTCTAACTCCGGTAAAACGACAGCTAATCAGTAAGGCGATGGGGCTTTAAGCCGGCCCGGCCGGCGGTTAAAATGCGCCGGTTAAATTTCTACTTTTGAGGACAGCTCCATGAGCAATACCCCCAGCGAATTGAAATACGCTAGCAGCCACGAATGGGCACGTGTCGAGGAAGATGGCACTGTGACGGTAGGTATTACCGATCACGCGCAAAATGCCTTGGGTGATGTGGTGTTTGTGGAACTGCCCGAGGTGGGCACAGAGTGTTCTGCAGGCGATGAAGCCGCTGTGGTTGAATCAGTAAAAGCGGCTTCCGATATTTACGCGCCGGTTTCTGGTGAGATCATTGCGGTGAACGAAGAGCTGGAAGAGTCGCCAGAAACCGTCAATGAATATCCTTACAGCGACGGCTGGTTCTTCCGTATTAAGCCAAGCAACTTGGATGAGTTGGACGAACTGTTGAGCGCCGAAGATTACGACGCTCAGTGCGAAGACTAAATTCGCGTAGGTCGGTGATGCTTATCTTAGGCTGATCACCGGCCACCCGGCCTGCTCCGCAAATTGGCGGAGCGTGTCGTCTGGGTCTACGGCTACTGGATTCTCTACCTGCTGCAACAGCGGTAAATCATTGTGAGAATCGCTGTAAAAATAACTTCCCGCCAATGTTTCATTGTTCTCTGCCAGCCACTCATTCAGGCGCGTGACTTTACCGTGCTGAAAAGTGGGTAGGCCGCAGGGCTCGCCGGTATATTTCCCGTCTTTAATTTCAGCGTCGCAGGCCAGCAGCAGGTTAATGCCCAAACTCTTAACAATGGGCTCGGTAACAAAGCGATTGGTGGCGGTAATAACCATTAAGATATCGCCGGCCTGACGGTGCTTTTCAATCAATGCCTGAGCTTTGGCGAGTTTCATCGGTTCGATAAAATCCTGCATAAAGCGCTGGTGCAGTGGCGCTAATTCCGCCGGGGATTTGCCGGTAAGTACCCGCAAGGCAAAGCGGAGATAGGCGATGATATCTAGCCCGCCCTGTTGATATTGGCGGTAGAACTCGTCGTTTTGCTGCTTGTGTTCAACCGGGTCAACCAAGCCTTGAGTGATTAAAAACTCGCCCCATGCGTGGTCGCTATCGCCCGCCAGCAGGGTGTTGTCTAAGTCGAAAATAGCCAAGGCCATGGTGAATTCCGTCACAGCGTGAAAACCGGCAACTATACCCGCGCTGTTTTGCATTTGCATCTCGAATTCCCAGCTTGCAGAAATTGTGGAACAATAAGAAAAACTGGCGGTGTTCCGGCAGCTAATAAATTAGAAGAATGATTTCATAGGTGAGCAAGTGATTGATTCGGATGGATTCCGCCCGAATGTCGGTATCGTTATCGCCAACGCGCATGGCCAAGTTCTTTGGGCTCGACGCGTGGGTCAGGATGCCTGGCAGTTTCCCCAAGGAGGGATAAACGACGGTGAGTCGCCCGAAGACGCGCTCTATCGCGAGCTTTACGAAGAAGTGGGGCTTGAGCAGGCCGATGTCGATGTTCTGGCCTGCACCCGTGGCTGGTTGCGCTACCGCTTGCCGCAAAGATTAGTTCGTCACGGCAATAAACCCCTTTGCATTGGTCAAAAACAGAAATGGTTTCTGCTGCAGATGCGCGGTGATGAAGGCAAAATCAATTTTGATCGCGGCGATAAGCCCGAGTTTGATCACTGGCAGTGGGTGAGTTACTGGTACCCCTTGGGCCAAGTGGTGTCTTTTAAGCGTGAAGTTTATCGCCGGGCTATGAAAGAGCTGGCGCCTCGGCAGGCGCGCTTGGTTAAAGACCATCTGCCGGGAGCGGGCGGATGATTCTCTCTGAGCTGCGTTCCATAGTTCAAGCGGTTAATGCAGCAAAAGATCTGCAGGCGGCACTGAATATTATTGTTCACCGGGTTGCCGAGGTAATGGGTACCGAAGTGTGTACGGTGTACCTGCAAGACCCGGAAACCAAGCGCCTTATTTTTATGGCGAACCGCGGTTTGAATCCGGATTTGATTGGCAAGATCAGTCTGGGCGCAAACGAAGGTCTGGTTGGTCTGGTGGCGCGGCGTGAAGAGCCGTTGAACTTGGATAATGCCGAGAGCCATCCCAACTTCCTATTTTTACCCGGTATTGGTGAAGAGCATTACCACTCTTTTCTCGGCGCGCCGATAATTCATCAGCGCGGTGTTTTGGGCGTTCTGGTTGTTCAGCAGAAAGATAGCCGCCGTTTCAACGAAGATGAAGAAGCGTTTCTAGTAACCATGTCGGCCCAGCTGGCCGGGGTTATTGCTCATGCCCGCGTGACCGGGTCGATTACTGCAGATGCCGGTGCTCCGGCAAAAACCGCTGTTTTTAAGGGGATTGCCGGTGCCCCAGGTGTGGCGATTGGGCAGGCGGTGGTGGTTGTGCCGGCGGCGGAATTGTCCTCGGTGCCGCGTCGGCAAATCGACGATCCAGAAGCGGAGGTCGAACGCTTTAAGTCGGCGCTGTGTTCGGTGCGCGATGATGTTCGAGACCTGAGCAGCAAATTGCAGGGCCAGCTTTCCTCTGAGGAGCTAGCGCTGTTCGATGTATACCTGCGTATTTTGGATGACGGCCACTGGGTTTCTGAGGTCATCAATAAAATCCGCTTGGGCGAGTGGGCGCAGGGCGCCTTGAGTCAGGTGGTGCTGGCTCACGTCAATGCTTTTGAAACCATGGAAGATGAATACTTCCGCGACCGGGCGACGGATATTAAGGATCTAGGTCGTCGTGTGCTGGGCTATTTACAGGCCGATACCGAAGTGGAATCTGCTGAATATCCGGACAATACCATTCTCTGTGGCGATGAGTTGACCGCCTCCGTGTTGGGTGAGGTGCCTCGGGAAAAGCTGGTTGGCTTGGTGTCGGTTAAGGGCTCAAGTAACTCGCACGTTGCTATTTTGGCGCGGGCCATGGGTATTCCCACTGTGATGGGTGCCAGCGACCTGCCCTACACCCAAATTGACGATGCCAATTTGATTGTCGATGGCTACAGCGGCAGCGTTTATTACAACCCCTCGCCAGATGTCTTCGAGCATTTTCGGGTTATCTGCGAAGAAGATCAGCAGCTTAATCGCGGGCTGGAAAGTCTGCGTGATTTGCCCTGCGAAACTTTAGACGGCCACCGTATGCCGCTGTGGGTCAACACCGGTTTGATGGCCGATGTGGCGCGCTCGTTGGATCGCGGTGCTGAAGGCGTGGGGCTGTATCGTACTGAAATTCCCTTCTTACTGCGTGAGCGTTTCCCCTCGGAAGAGGAGCAGCGGCAAATTTATCGCGAACAGCTTTTGGCCTTCGCGCCGTTGCCCGTTACTATGCGCACCTTGGATATTGGCGGCGATAAGGCCTTGCCTTACTTTCCGATTGAAGAGGAAAACCCCTTTCTGGGCTGGCGTGGAATTCGCGTTACCCTCGATCACCCCGAAATCTTTTTGGTTCAGGTGCGGGCCATGCTAAAGGCCAGTGAGGGCCTGAATAATCTGCGCATCATGTTGCCGATGATTAGCAATGTGGAAGAGGTGGATGAAGCCCTGCGCTTGGCGCGTCGAGCTTACGATGAGTTGGTCGAAGATGGTTGGGATATCAGTTTGCCACCCATTGGCGTTATGGTTGAGGTGCCGGCGGCGGTAAGTCAGGCGCGGCAATTAGCGCGGCGAGTCGATTTTCTCTCAGTGGGCAGCAATGACCTGACCCAATATTTGTTGGCGGTGGATCGCAACAATACCCGCGTTGCCGATCTTTATCATGCTTATCACCCGGCGGTGCTGAGCAGTCTTTACACGGTAGTTGAAGCGGCTCATGCGGAAGGCAAGCCGGTGGGGATTTGTGGCGAGCTGGCTGGTGATCCCGGTGCCGCGCTGCTGTTGATGGCGATGGGCTTTGATATGTTGTCGATGAACGACAATAGCCTGTTGCGGGTTAAAGCCGTGATTCGCAGTGCCAAAATTGCCGATAGCCAAGCGCTATTGGAAAAGGCGATGGAGGCGGAAACCTCAGATCAGGTGCGCACCATTCTTAAGGCGGCCATGGTGGATGCCGGCGTTGAACGCCTGCTGCAGCCGGTTTCTTAACAGCGGTTAATTCCTTTTATTAGCCGTCTTCCTTGGTAATAGCTTCGGCAATAATTTCGCCGCCCTCGCTCAATGAAAAATAATGGGTGGCTAAAGGCCGTTGCTCGTTGCCGTAATTTCTCTCCCAAAACTCCTGTCGACCGTCGCGGTGCTGAAACACCACGCAACTTGAGCGGGTGCCGTATTCGGGGCTGCGCACAAAGCGTGTAGACAGCACTCGGTCGAAATCGTCTTCCGACTGTGTGGTTATGGTGTCGTCCATCAACATGGAAAAGAGTGCTTCACGGCTATAGGTGCTGCCTGAAAGTTTGGCCAAATCGCGCTGTGCAAGCTGGGTTTTGGGGTTTTGCTGAGTGAGGGCGATATTGCCGAGTACGTATTGGCCGCGCTCAAGAGTCTTGAAGCCCGCCGCAATATTATTGCTATAGGCAAGAGTGTGGCCGTCGCATACCGCGAGATTAAACGGGCGATAGTCGTTTTTTTCCGGCTCTAGCTCGGCGAGAAAAGCGGCGCTGTCTTGTTGGCTGAGTAAAAAATCTTGCACGAGCTGTCCGCGGCTGCGTTCGCCCTCGGCTGGAACTTCTCGCAGATTGGTCACCGCCGCAAAGCGTCCATTGCGCTGAATCGCCAGCCAACTGCCACCGTATTCTTGATCGCGGCCGCCGAGAATCTCGGGCTGATCATGCCAAAAGTGGGCGGCTAATGTTGGCCGCGCAAAGAATTCGTCACGATTGGCGGCGACAATAAGGGGGCGTGTTGAGTCTTGCTGCCAAGAAAGAAAAATCAGGCACATGGTCTTTTTATTTGCGTTTGGTTTTCCCGTTTCTGCCGTCATAATAGCAAGCTTTGAAAAACTGGGCTGGCCATGTTCCTTCTTATTTATTTGGCATTGGGCGTTTTTGCGGGTTTAACGGCCGGTGTCTTTGGTATTGGCGGCGGCATGATCATAGTGCCCGGGCTGATCTACTGTTTTGCCTTGCAAGGGGTGGGTGACACCGTTGCTGTGCATATGGCGGTAGGTACATCGCTGGCAACCATTGTGATGACGTCAATTAGTTCGGTGCGTACGCACCACAAACTGGGCAATGTCGATTGGCAGACGTGGCGCTTTTTGGCGCCGGGCATTGCATTGGGTGTGATGCTTGGTGTGGCGGTGGCCAGCCAAATGTCAGGTAGTTGGCTGAAATTAGTATTTGCGATATTTGCGTTTCTGATCGCTTTGCAAATGTGGTTTGGCGTGACGGCGCACGGGGGCAGAAACTTACCCGGTAAGGCGGCGTTGTCTGCCACCGGCAGCGGTATAGGTTTTCTTTCTGCGCTGTTTGGTATCGGCGGTGGTTCACTTACGGTGCCGTTTTTGAGTTGGTGTAATGTGCGCATGCAGGCGGCGGTGGCGACCTCGGCGGCCTGCGGTTTACCCATTGCCATTGTCGGTGCGATCAGCAATATGGTGGCGGGTTACGGTCATCCAGATTTACCCGCGTGGACAACGGGCTATGTGTTTTGGCCGGGATTTTTAGGCATTGTGTTATTGAGTACGCCCTTTGCGCGTATTGGCGCTAAGTTGGCGCAGGGTTTGTCTGGCGCAAAACTTAAGCGTAGCTTTGCGGTCTTTCAGTTCGTTGTCGCTTGTTATCTTTTCTATGGAGCCCTGTTCTAATGTTGCATCACCCCAATATTGATCCGGTCGCGGTAGAGCTTGGGCCGCTGGCGATTCACTGGTATGGCTTGATGTATTTAGGCGGCTTTCTGGCCGCGTGGTATTTGGGCAAGATGCGCACGCGTAAACCGTGGAGCCCGGTTAAAGAAGAGCAGATCGATGATCTGATTTTTTACGGGGCCATGGGAGTGATTCTCGGCGGTCGTGCCGGCTATGTGATTTTTTATAACTTCGGTCAGTTTTTAGACGACCCGCTGTGGCTGTTTCGCATCTGGGAAGGTGGCATGGCTTTCCACGGTGGTTTGCTTGGCGTAATGATTGCCATGTGGCTGTTTGCGCGCAAAATTGGCCAGCCGATGTTCGCGGTGTGGGATTTTATTGCGCCACTGGTGCCCATCGGTTTGGGACTGGGACGAATTGGTAACTTTATTGGGCAGGAGTTGTGGGGGCGCCCGACTGATGCTTGGTACGGTATGTTGTTTCCGCGTGATCCCATGCAGTTGGCGCGTCACCCCTCGCAGTTGTATCAAGCGGCGCTGGAAGGCTTGCTGCTGTTTTTGATTCTCTATTTTTACACCCGCAAGCCGCGTCCTTTGCTGGCGACATCAGGATTGTTTGGTCTGTGTTATGGCTGCTTCCGATTCCTGGTTGAATTTGTGCGCGAGCCAGATGCCCATATTGGCATTGATGCTTTTGGCTGGATGACGCGCGGGCAGGAACTGTCGCTGCCAATGATTATCGCGGGGGCGGCACTGATGATTTATGCTTACCGCCGTGAAGCGAAACAAGCGAGAGTGTGAAATGCAGCAATATCTGAATTTATTGAAAGACGTCAGAGACAATGGCGTTGATAAGGGCGATCGCACGGGCGTGGGTACGCGCTCGGTGTTTGGTCGCCAGCTGCGTTTTGATCTGAACGAAGGTTTTCCGCTGCTGACCACCAAGAAGGTTCATCTGCGCAGTATTATTTATGAGTTGCTCTGGTTTCTGAACGGCAGTTGCGACAATAACTGGCTGCGTGAACGCGGCGTGACCATCTGGGATGAATGGGCGCTGGAGAATGGCGATTTAGGGCCAATTTACGGCAAGCAGTGGCGGAGCTGGGCTTGCCCTGATGGCAGCACCATCGACCAGATTACCGAAGTGGTGGACATGATTCGTCGCAAACCGGATTCGCGCCGCCTACTGGTAAATGCGTGGAATCCCGCAGACTTGCCGAATGAGTCGATCAGTCCGCAGGACAATGTGCGTGCGGGCCGTGCGGCGCTGCCGCCTTGTCATACGCTTTTTCAGTTTTATGTTGCCGAGGGCAAGCTGAGTTGTCAGCTCTACCAGCGCAGTGCCGATCTGTTTCTGGGCGTGCCATTTAATATTGCCAGCTATGCGCTGCTTACCCATATGATTGCCCAGCAGTGCGATCTTGGTGTGGGGGATTTTGTGCACACCTTTGGTGACTGTCATCTTTACCTCAACCATTTGACCGACGATATTGTGGAAGAGCAGTTGCGGCGTGAGCCGCGCGCACGGCCAACGCTCAAAATAAAAAGGCGTCCGGATTCGGTGTTCGATTACGACTTCGACGATTTTGAGTTCGAAAACTACGACCCTTATCCGGCGATAAAAGCGCCGATAGCGATTTAAGTTATGGCGGTCACGATCTGTCAAATTGTTGCCATGAACCACCAGCGGGTGATTGGTATTGAAAATCGCCTGCCTTGGCATCTGCCTGCAGATTTGCAGCATTTCAAAAAAACCACGCTCGGCAAGCCGATTGTGATGGGGCGCAAAACCTGGGAGTCCTTGGGGCGGCCATTGCCCGGCCGCGAAAATATTGTGATTACCCGGCAGTCAGATTTTGTTGCTGAGGGTGCTCACGTTTGCGCTTCACTCGGTGCCGCGCTTGAGCTTGCGAGTGAGTTTGCAGAGCAGGCTGGGTTAGATGAGGTGATGGTGATTGGCGGTGCGCAAATCTACGCTGAAAGCCTTCCGCTCTGTCAGCGGCTCTACCTCACCGAAGTGGATTATCCCCTTGAGGGAGATGCCCATTATCCAGAGCTGGATTTAGCACAATGGATGGAGTCTTCTCGAGAGTGTTACAACTCCGGCGATGATGGAGCGCCAAAGTATTGTTTCGTGACACTGGAACGAAATCCTACATAACAAGTCTGAAAACAAATTTGTGAAAGGGTTCTCAGTGGGTCGGGCTGGTTTTTCGCACGATCCTGTAACCATATTTCACACATTGGTAACAGAGCCAAGCTTAAATATTATATTACAAAACATTTAGCTTTCTCGTTGATTCTTCTAAATGCCCGTGCTTAAAATAGCACCCGCTGTATGAAAGCACGGCATCGCCTGCCGTACGGCTAAGAGAAGATAATAAGCTTTGCTTTCACTAAAACGTCCCAAATAGGAAAAGCGATTCCCATGAAAATGCATCGATTGAAAACAATCGCGCTTGCAGTCACTGCGACTGCCGGCGTATTGGCTGGATCGTCTGCTTTCGCCGCTGAGCAGCAAGCTGCTCCGGCTGCCGAAGCAGCACAACCCGCTAAGCCACTTGTTCCCGTAAGCCACGTGATCAAAGTGGGTGAGCGCCGCACCGCAGACGCTAAAAAGTCTCAAGTGCGTATCGACCGCCTGGCTGCTGAAACTGGCGACCTGTTGCAAGACTACAAAACTGTGATGAAGCAGGTTGACGGTCTGCGCGTGTACAACGCCCGTTTGGAAAAGCAAATCTCTAACCAGGTTCGCCGTATTGCCGGCCTGGAAAAGTCAGTTGCTGAAGCCACTGTTATCCAGCGTCAAATCGACCCGCTGCTGCAGCGCATGATCGACGGTCTGCAACAGTTCGTTGAGCTGGACGTGCCTTTCCACAAGGAAGAGCGTGAAGAGCGCATTGAATTCCTGATGAGCAACATGGAGCGCTCCGACCTGAGCATCGCGGAGAAATTCCGCCAGGTTTTGGAAGCTTACAAAATCGAAAACGAATACGGCCGCAAAATCGACAGCTACGAAGGTGTAGCAATGGTTGATGGCGCTGAGCGCAACGTGAACTTCCTGCGTATCGGCCGCATTGGTCTGCTGTATCAAACAACTGACGGCGAGCACTCAGGTGCTTGGGACCAAGGTCAGCGTCAGTGGGTTGAACTGGATGCCGGTGATTACCGCGGCGCGATCCAAAAAGGTCTGCGCATTGCTCGTAAGCAAGCGTCTATCGATATCATGAAACTCCCAGTTTCGGCTCCGGAGGCTGCTAAGTAATGAAACGTAATTTTTTGAAAGCCGCCGTTTTCGCAATTGGTGGCACAATCGCAATGGCCTCTGCTCCTTTGATGGCGCAAGAAGCCAAGTCTCTGGATGAGCTGCTGGAGCTGGTGAAGCAAGGTCACGTTAAAGACCTGCGCGAAGCTAAAGCCCGTGAGCAGCGTTTCATCAGTGCTCGTGCTGATCAGCAAGCAATGCTGAACCAAGGCAAGAACACACTGGCTGCTGAAGAGAAGCGTTCTGCAACTCTGGAAAAGCAGTTTGAAGAGAACGAATCTGTTATTAACGAAAAATCTCGTCAGCTTAAAGAGCGTCTGGGTACCCTGACTGAACTGTTTGGTCACCTGACTTCTACTGCGGGCGACCTGCGTTCTAACTTCCAAAACTCGCTGATCAGCGTTCAGTATCCTGGCCGTGGTGATTTCATCGACAGCCTGATCGAAAAAATGTCTGGTGCTGAAGAGCTGCCAAGCATTGAAGAGATCGAGCGTATTTGGTTCGAACTGCAGCGTGAAATGACCGAGTCTGGTCGCGTTGTTAAATTCCGCACTGCAGTAACTAGCGCTGGCGGTGAGAAGAGCGAACAGGACGTTGTTCGTGTAGGTACCTTCAACCTGGTTAACGCCGACGGTGAATACCTGCGCTACAGCCCAGAAAACGGCTCTCTGCAAGTACTGGCTCGTCAGCCATCTGGCCCATACATGGGTTGGGCGGAAGAACTGGCTCAAACCGGCTCAGGCAATGCGGCTTTCGGTGTTGACCCAACAGGTCCTACTGGTGGTTCTTACCTGGCGGCGCTGATCGACAGCCCAACTCTGGAAGAGCGTTGGCACCAAGGTGGTGTGGTTGGTTACGTAATCACTGCCGTTGGTGTGCTGTCTATGCTGATCGCGGTATGGCGCTTGATCGTTCTGTCTATCGAAGACATGAAAGTGAACAAGCAGCTTAAGAGCAGCAAAGCGATGGACAACAACTCTCTGGGTCGCGTACTGAAAGTACACGAAGAGAATCCAAGCATGGATTCCGAAACTCTGGAGCTGAAACTGTCTGAAGCGATCCTGAAAGAAACGCCACGTCTTGAGCGTTCTTTGAACCTGCTGAAGATCATTGCTGCGGTTGCACCGCTACTGGGTCTGCTGGGTACCGTAACCGGTATGATCATCACCTTCCAGGCAATCACCATCTTTGGTGCGGGTGATCCAAAAGCAATGGCAGGTGGTATCTCTGGTGCACTGGTAACTACAGTACTGGGTCTGATCGTAGCGATCCCAACTGTACTGCTGCACACCTTCGTGAGCGGTCGCGCTAAGAAAATCCTGCACGTTCTGGACGAGCAGTCCACCGGCATCATTGCCGAGCACACTGAAGGACGCGCGGGGTAATAAGCGATGTACCAAATCAATGAATGGGTTGAGATCATTCGGCGATTCATGGATGCAGGTGGCGATGTGCTCTGGGCCATCGCCGGCCTCACCTTCGTCATGTGGACTCTAGCTCTTGAGAGAGTTTGGTATTACAAGTTCGGCCTTGGTAAAGACGTAAGTAGCGCAGTAAACACTTGGGAGGCACGCTCAGAGCGTAAATCCTGGAATGCGCACCAGATTCGCGAAAAGCTGATTTCAGAGGCTTCTCTGAAAATCCAAGCGAATCTGCCGATGATTCAGACCATGGTAGCGCTTTGTCCGCTGCTGGGTCTGCTCGGTACGGTAACCGGTATGATTGAAGTATTTAACATCATGGCGGTAACAGGTGGCGGTGACGCCAAATCCATGGCTGGCGGTGTTTCCAAAGCAACAATCCCGACAATGGCGGGTATGGTTGCAGCTCTGTCGGGCGTGTTTATCAATACTTATATCACCAGTATTGCTAGCCGCGAGACCGAGCTTCTGGAAGACCATCTGACAACCGATCACTAAGAGAAAAAGCATGAGAAAGCACAGCAAAGGAGCCGAGGAATCCTCCGGCGAAATCGACCTGACGCCGATGCTCGACGTGGTATTTATCATGTTGATCTTCTTTATCGTCACGGCGTCTTTTATTAAAGAAGCGGGCGTTGAGGTTAACCGTCCCGAGGCATCCACCTCGAGCAAGAAAGAAAACGTCAATATTCTGATTGCAGTTACTGGTACCAATGAAATCTGGATCGACAAGCGCCGTGTAGACAAGCGCGCTGTTCGCTCCGTTGTCGAGCGTATGCACGCTGAAAACCCGAAAGGTGCTGTGGTTATTCAGGCTGATAAAGCCTCGAATACTGAAACAGTGGTTTCGGTTTTGGATTCCAGCCGCGCGGCTGGGGTATACGACGTTTCATTGGCTACTGAAGATAACTAATCGATATGAATATTCGACTTCTGATCGGTGCCGCACTGGCATTTGTGGTGACAGCAGCGCTGTTCATCATCATGCCATATCTGATCGAGTCAGCTGACAAAACCCTGGACGACAAGCCCCGGACCAAGTTGGCCGATATTCAGATGCCGGACACCAAAATTGAGGCAATGCGGGACTCTAAACCCGAGAAACCCAAGCAGCCGGAAGAGCCGCCACCAGATATGGAACAGCCGGAGATGGAAGACATCAACCCGGATCTGGAGGCAGTGAATATGGCGCCAGCACAAGCGTTGGATATGACCAATACAGCAGGCGGTTTGTCAGCCTCTGACGGTGAATATCTGCCAATTGTTAAGGTTGCTCCTATTTACCCACGTCGGGCACAGAGCCGCGGTATCACCGGTTACTGTACTGTTCAGTACACCGTAACTAAATCAGGTACTACGCGCGACATCATGCCAGTTGAGGGTGAGTGTCAACCGCCGGGCTATTTCGAAAGTGCTTCTGTTAAAGCCGCTGCGAAATTTAAATATAAACCGCGTGTTGTGGACGGTGAGCCAATTGAGGTTCCAGGCATCCAGAACCGCTTCACCTACGAGTTGGAAAAATAATGTCCGATCACTTGTACACGAAAAAATCGCGTCCAGTGCTGGCCAGTATGGTTTGTTCCATCGCTCTGGGTGCGGCGGTAACCTTCGCGCTGCCATTGGTAAGCACCGCGCTGTCTCCTGTAATGGGTAGCAGCGTCGGTATTGCTCAGGCAGCCGAAGATGCCAAGCCCAAGAGAAGCACTCGCCGTACACCAGCGATTCGCGCAAAAGTCTTTGAAAAGCTGAATGAAGCGCAGGTTGCCGCAGAAGAGAAACGCTATAAAGATGCTATTAAGCTTCTTAATGATCTGCGTGACACTTCCGGTAAAAATGCGCTGAACAGCTATGAGCTAGCTAACCTCTACAACCTCTATGCGTTCGTTTACTTCACCATTGAAGATTACGACAATGCATTGAAGGCCTATCTGAATGTTGTAAAACAGCCAGATATTCCTGAGGCCATGGAGCTGAACACCAAGTTCACCATCGCTCAGTTGTACTTTGTAAAAGAAGATTACAACGGCGGTGTTAAAACCCTGCTGGAATGGTTTAAAGCCAAGAAAGATTTGGGTGAAGATCCGGGTGCCAATGCTTACGCACTGCTGGCGCAGGGTTACTACCAGCTCAAAGATTTGACCAAAGCACTTAAATACATTGAAGTGGCCATTGATGATTATCAAAGCCGCGGCAAAGTACCTAAAGAGCAATGGTGGGGTCTGCAGCGTTATCTGTACTACGAGAAAAACAACATCGATAAGGTGATTGCGATTCTCGAAGAGTCGATGAAGCACTACCAGAAGAAAGCCTACTGGTTGCAACTCTCGGCGATGTACAACGAGAAAAAGCGTGACTCAGATGCAACCGCTGCGATGGAAGCTGCTTACGAGCAAGGCCTGCTGACTGGCGACAAAGAACAGATCAATATGGCGTATCTGTTCCTGTCACAGGAAGTGCCTTACAAGGCTGCCAAAGTGCTGGATAAAGGCATTAAAGATGGGACTATCCCTTCAACTTCTAAAAACCTTGAGCTGCTAGGTAATGCTTGGCGCCAGGCGCAAGAAGTGAAGAAAGCGATTCCAGAAATGGAAAAAGCGGCGGCGAAATCCGATAAGGGTGAGCTGTGGTCTCGTTTGGGTAACATCTACCTCGACAATGATGAGTTTGAAAAAGCGGAAGATGCGCTGGAGAATGCCTTCAAAAAAGGTGGCCTCAAGCGTCCGGAGCAAGCTTTCCTTGTCTTGGGTATGGCTCGATATAATCTGAAAAAGTACGATGGTGCTAAGAAAGCGTTTAAAGAAGCGCTGAAAAGTGACAGTACTAAAGATTATGCCAAGCAGTGGATGACCTTTATGGATCGCGAGCTGGCTCGCCAAGCCGCACTGGCTGACGGCTGATCTTAAACTTCTGGTTTAATGTATTTATGACTAAGGCGCCTTTTGGCGCCTTTTTTGTTTTCGGCTTGTTTTTGAGAAAACAATAGAGACAGCTATAGTTAAAAAATAAAAGCCAGTTAATGAGCCGGGGGAATGTTTGAAGAGATGGATTTTTCTGACAGCAGTCAGCTTCTTATATTTAGGTCAGCCTCTGTTTGCGGAAGAGCTCAACGAGCAGGGCGCATTAACGCGCACATGGAATGCCGCTGAGACTATGCGCGATGTGTGGTCGACCCGCTGGGTGGGCTTCGCGGAGAATATCGACCACTACTTGTCTGGCAGTCCCGATGAGCCAGTTAGCCCAGAGGACAATCGTAGTTATTTAAAATTACAGTTGCGGCAGAGCTTCCTTAAAGTCGGTGAGCAGCAAAGCGATGTCAGGCTGCGTGCCAAGGTGGATTTGCCGAATACCGAACAACGACTGAAGCTGTTCTTTAGCAGTGACCCAGACAGCGAGTCTGATGTGTCAGAAAGAAGCAGTAGTCTGTCATCCGGTGAGCGTGTTCGGCGGGATGGTTCGGTGGCGGGTTTAGAGTTGGCACCGCAAAGTCCTTGACATCAATGGAAGCGTTCAATGCGGGTGGGGGCAAAATTGCGCTCGTCATTGGTTCCCTACACTCGGTTAAGATTTCAAAGAAAATACAATGAACACGCCGGTTGGCTGCCAGTGTTTAACCAAGAATTCGCCTACTTTCACGATAACGGCTGGGAAGAAACTTCTGAACTCAGGCTGGTTCGCCAAGTGAATGAGCGTACCAATTTAAGTTATCTGAATTCGCTGGAGTTTCAGGATAGAAATAACTACTTTAGCAATCTCCAGTTGTTCACAGTGCACCGAAAAATAAATGAGAAGTGGTCACGGGATTTTCGTCTTGGCGCGATTTACTCTAGTCAAAACGGGGGGCAGGCTGATCGCTATTTCAGTCAGCTTAATTTTTATCAAAAAGTGCATGAAGACTGGGTGTTTTTTGCCGTGAGCCCGGAGCTTTATTACGACCGGGAGAATGCGTGGAAGTCCGCCTATGCGCTCAACTTCCGTTTCGATGTCTATTTTTCAGAATAATAAAGAGGTGTGGTGTGGCTAAGTTTGATTACGTTGGTAAGAAACGCGAAGACGTGCGGGCGATCAGTCAGCGTGAAGAGCGAATGGTACAGCCGATTCTGCGCTGGGCCACCAAGCTGAATATCTGGGTTTTCAAGGCCAGTGGTGGGCGCTTAATGAAGACCTTTTTGGGTAAAGCGCCAATTTGTGTGGTGACGACGACGGGCGCAAAAACCGGTAAGAAGAGGGAAATCGCCCTGATAGATATTAATTGGGGCGACAATAAAATTTTAGTGGCTTCCAAAGGGGGAATGAGCAAACACCCCGTTTGGTATTACAACGTGAAAGCGAATCCATTGGTGGAAATTCTTGCCGAGGGCGGGCGCAGAACCTATCAAGCTCGCTTGGCAACGCCTGAAGAAAAGAAAGAAGTCTGGCCTGTATTGGTTGGTGTTTATGAAGACTTTGATGAGTATCAGGCCCGAACCGATCGTGATATCCCCGTTTTTATCTGCGAACCTCTTGCCTAGTAAGCGCGATGTACGACGCTGCGTAAAATAAGTTCCTAGCTTAATTCATCTAGCCATTCCAGTGGCCCAATTTGTGCTTGTGTAAAAAAAGAATACAGGAGCAGTACGGGTGCATATGGAATGTGTCTGCAAAAATTACGCAGCAGCAAATTTCATCCGACAAAATTGAATTAATGTCATAATTTTCCCACGTTGGCAGGCTAAGATTGCCGGTCTGACAAAATCTGGGCGCGTGGTTACTAGGAGTAGGTATGAGTATTCGGGTGGCGATAAATCACAACACCTATTACAGCTTTGATCGTGATGTGACACTTTCCCCCCATGTTGTTCGTCTGCGCCCGGCGCCGCATAGTCGCACGCCGATCCATAGCTACAGCATGAAGGTAAAGCCTGAAGGTCATTTTCTTAACTGGCAACAGGATGCCTTTGGCAATTATCTTGCTCGGTTGGTGTTTCCGGAGAAGACCCGCGAATTCAGTGTAGAAGTTGAGGTTATTGCCGAGTTAACCGTCATTAATCCCTTCGACTTTTTTGTTGAGGAATATGCGGAAGCCTTCCCCTTTAAATACCCCAAGCAACTGCGTAAGGAATTAGGGCCCTATCTGGAAAAACAAACCCAGGGGCCGCTGTTTAAAAAAATGTTGGCCGAGCTGAAAAAGCCGGAAAAACATATCATCGATTTTCTGGTGCGGGCCAACCAAACCGTTGAAAAAGCCATTGAATACAGCCTGCGTTTTGAGCCGGGCGTGCAAGACCCCGAAGAAACGCTGGAATTGGCCAAGGGCTCATGCCGGGATTCGGCATGGCTGATTGTCCAATTATTCCGTCATCTTGGGCTGGCGGCACGCTTTGCTTCCGGCTATCTCGTACAGCTTACTGCGGATGAAAAAAGTTTGGACGGCCCCAGTGGGCCAGAGCAAGACTTCACCGACCTGCACGCGTGGTGCGAAGTGTATTTGCCTGGTGCCGGTTGGGTCGGCTTAGACCCCACCTCGGGCCTGTTTGCTGGCGAAGGGCATATCCCACTGGCTTGTACGCCAGACCCGATTTCTGCCGCGCCGATCGAAGGCTTTACCGATGAGTGTGAAGTCGATTTCGATTATTCCAACGAGGTAACGCGGGTTCACGAAGATCCACGCGTGACCAAACCTTACAGCGATCAGCAGTGGGCCGATATTCTTAAGCTGGGCGAATCCATCGACAAGGTTTTGCAGGCCAACGACGTTCGCCTGACCATGGGCGGCGAGCCCACCTTTGTTTCGATAGATGATATGGAATCCGCTCAGTGGAATACCGAAGCGCTGGGGGCTGAAAAATTACGGCTAGCGAAAACCTTGTTATTACGAATGCGCGATCATTTTGCGCCCAAGGGTTTGCTGCATTACGGACAAGGAAAATGGTATCCCGGTGAGGAAGTGCCGCGTTGGGCGCTGGGCTTGTTCTGGCGTACTGATGGCGAAGCCTTGTGGAGTCGCCCAAATCTTTTGGCGCGGGTAGATCAAAATTACGGCCACGACATTGTTATGGCTAAGCGCTTTTCCAAGGCCTTATGCGCCAAGCTCGGCGTTGAGGCGCGCTATGCCCAGCCCGCTTATGAGGATGGCCTGTACTACTTGCTGCAAGAGCAAAAGGTGCCGCCAAATATCGATTTGCTCGCAGCTAAAATGAAGGGCGATTTAGGGCGTCGTCGTCTGTCTCGTTTGTTGGAAAAGGGCATCGAAAATCCCACCGGATTTATATTGCCGCTGGAGTGGAATTACTTTTCTCAAAGCTGGCAAAGCTCACGCTGGAAGGTGAAGCGCGAACGCCTGATTTTGACGCCGGGGGATTCCCCCATGGGCTTGCGTTTGCCACTGGGCGACCTTGCCACAACGGTCGAGGAAGAGTATCCGCCCGAGCGCGATCCCTTTGAGCCGAGAGAGCCGCTAAAAACGCGTGAAGTTTATCGCGATGGTCAGGCGCATATGGATGTGGCGCCGGGCATGTCTGGCTATTCTTCTGCAATGTCAGGCGGGCAAACGGTTACTCCTCAAACTGCAGCGCCACAAACATCGCGCAAATCTTCATCGCAGTATGTGATTCGTACGGCGCTGTGTATTGAGCCGCGCGATGGCAAGCTGCATATCTTTATGCCGCCTTTTTATGCCTTAGAACACTATGTGGCGGTGCTGACTGTGCTGGAAGATCTGGCCGCTGATTTTGATGCGCCGTTGATTATTGAAGGCTATGAGCCACCGCGCGATCCTCGCCTGCAAAAATTGCTGGTTACGCCAGATCCCGGTGTTATCGAGGTAAATATTCATCCAGCAAATAATTGGAAAGAGCTGGTTGCCAATACGGAAGAGCTTTATAAAGCGGCGCGTGAATCTCGACTCGGCACCGAAAAATTTATGCTCGATGGCCGCCACACCGGCACTGGTGGCGGCAACCATATTACCTTGGGCGGGGCATCGCCAGCGGACAGCCCGATTTTGCGGCGTCCGGATTTACTGCGCAGCTTGGTGAGTTACTGGCAGCACCATCCCAGTCTTTCTTACCTGTTTTCCAGCGCCTTTATCGGCCCGACCAGTCAAGCGCCGCGCTGTGATGAAGGTCGGGACGAAATGCTCTACGAAATGGAAATCGCTTTCCAACAAATGCCAGAGGGTTTAAGTGATCAGCCCTGGTTGATTGACCGCCTGATGCGCAACCTGCTGATTGATGTGACCGGTAATACCCACCGCGCTGAGTTTTGTATCGACAAACTCTATGCGCCGGGAAGCGCGACCGGTCGCTTAGGTTTACTAGAGTTTCGCGGATTCGAAATGCCGCCCCATGCGCGCATGTCTTTGGTGCAGGTGTTGTTGATTCGTGCACTGGTAGCGCGCTTTTGGAAAGAGCCTTACCGCAAGCCCCTTGTTCGCTGGGGGACATCACTGCACGATAAATTTATGCTGCCGCACTATATTTGGGCGGACATTAAAGAAGTGGTGGCGGATCTGCGCGCCCACGGCTTGGATTTTGATAGTGACTGGCTGCTGCCCTTTGAGGAGTTCCGCTTCCCACATTATGGCCGCACCACAATCGACGACATCGAGATTGAGTTGCGCTGGGCGATTGAGCCTTGGCACGTGCTAGGTGAAGAAATCGGTAGCTTTGGCACCTCGCGCTATGTGGATTCCTCGGTGGAGCGTTTGCAAGTGCGAGTGAGTGGGCTGACCGATAGCCGTTATGTTCTCGCCTGTAATGGCCGCCGTGTGCCGCTGCGCAATACTGGCAAGCACGGTGAGTATGTGGCGGGTGTGCGTTATCGCGCATGGGCGCCGCCGTCTGCGCTACACCCCACAATGGGCGTGCATACCCCTTTGGTATTTGATTTGATCGATACCTGGAATGGCCGCTCAATTGGCGGCTGTACCTATCATGTGTCCCATCCCGGCGGTCGCAGTTATGAGACCTTCCCGGTAAATGCTTTTGAGGCGGAGTCGCGGCGCATTAATCGCTACGATACCACTAGCTATACACCGGGGCCGTTCACGCCAAGGCCCGATATGGATGCCCTGCGTGAAGTCTTCGTCAGCCCAGCGCGGCCGATGGCGCCGCCGCCGGAAGAGTCGCCGGGTGAATATCCACATACCCTTGATTTGCGTCGCCAAGCCAATTGGATCGGCTGAATAAATACAACTGGTGTAAACACGACAGATTTGTTACTTTTCCGGGCGCTGCCGGGGTGTGAAAATGCCTCGCAGTGCCGGTAAAGATAACAACAGCAAGAGTCGTTTAGCACCACATGAAATTGCCCCTTCCCGTTCTGAATTTTCTCAAACGCCGCGCCGCTGATATTAGCGCTCGCACCCCAAGCAAAGTGATTGGTGTTGAATACCTGACTCGCTGGCATGTGCTGCCGAAAAACCCGCTGTTCAATGTGTATCTACACCATGTGCAGGGCAATGACCCTGACACCCATCTGCACGATCACCCATGGTTGTTTAATTGCTCGATTGTGTTGCGCGGCGAGATTGACGAGACCTTGCCCAAGCGTCACCGGGTATTAAAAGAAGGGACAGTGACCGGCCGTATGAGCCGAGCGCCACACCGTTTGGACTTGCGCAGCAACGACAGCCTGACCCTGTTTTTAACTGGGCCGAAAATTCGGCGCTGGGGTTTTTATACTGAAAAAGGCTGGGTAGATAGCGATCAATATCTGCGGCAAGGCGGCGATGGCCGTGCAGTGAATACGCAGTATTTGTCAGACAATGCAGCGGAGCGAATCACTAATTAACGCGGCTAAGCGCGACATTAATTAGCGATCCGTAATAGCAAGTTCGCGGAATTAATCTTCTGCTATGGCAGTGGGTTGAGCCAGTGCTTCACCTAAACGCGTCGGCGTACCGGCCTCGAATTTATCCAGCCACTCGATTTTGTCCTGACCAAATAACAAAATCACGGTGGAGCCGAGTTTAAAGCGTCCCATTTCTTCGCCTTTTTTCAGCTCAACTATTGGCGCGGGCTGGTCGTAATCAGTCACCCGAACGCGGCGCTCAAGTGGTGCGACCTGACCTTCCCACACGGTTTCAATTCCCGCCACAATCATCGCGCCAACCAAAATCATCGCCATGGGGCCGTGCTCGGTATCGAATACACATACGGCGCGCTCATTGCGGGCGAACAGATCATTTACATTTTCTGCGGTCGTGGTGTTAACCGAGAACAGTTGGCCGGGAATATAGTGCATGCTGCGCAGCTTGCCGTTAACGGGCATATGTACGCGGTGATAATCCTTGGGCGAGAGATAAATAGTGGCAAAGCTGCCGCCAAGAAACTCCGCCTCAAGAGCTTTGTCGCCGCCGAGCAATTTCAGCAAGCTGTAGTCTTGGCCCTTGGCTTGAAAAATCCGTCCGGCCTTAATGTCGCCAAGCTGGCTAATGGCGCCGTCGGCGGGGCAGGCTAGCAAGTTGCCTTCCGCCAGTGGGCGCACACCATCGCGCAGTGCGCGGGTAAAGAAAGCGTTAAAGTTAGCGTAGGACTCGGCGTCAGACTCTTGTGCCTCTTCCATTTGCACGTCATAGGCTTTGATAAACTGCTTGATCAGCAGATTTTTTAGCCACGGCAGGCGAGCTTCCGCAAGTTTGCCAACCAGTCGCGAGAGCAGGTGCTGGGGCAGAAGATACTGGACAATAATAAAGACGATTTTCAAAACCAAATTCCCTGTTTTTTGGGTGTTCAATAAATTGGGGTGGCCCGATATTGCGGAGAGTGTAACTGGAGTTCGATGGGCTGGGTAGTTTTCCCCACTCGTAAAAAGTGCCGTCGCGCAGCTCGATTAGTTTTGCCGCGCAGGGCGATTAGTTTTCGCTAATGCTGGCAATAATCTGCCGATAGCTGAATAAGCGCTCGGGAAATATCTTGCCCTGTTCGGCCGCTTCTAAAAGTGCGCAGCCCGGCTCTTGTTCGTGGCGGCAGTCGCGGAAACGGCATAGTCCCAAGTAGGGGCGAAACTCGATAAAGCCTTGGCTAATGGCCTCGCGATCTAAATTCCACAGTGCGAATTCTCGAATTCCCGGCGAGTCGATCAGACTGCCGCCGGCGGGAAAATGAAATAGCCGGGCAGTAGTGGTGGTGTGCCGGCCTTTGGCAGTGGCTTCGGAGAGTTCGCCAACCCGAGTGTCAGTGCCGGGCAGTAAACAGTTAATCAGTGAGGACTTACCTACGCCAGATTGCCCAACAAATACGCTGATATGGTCGTTCAGCGTGTTACTAAGGTCATCCAAGCCATGCTCGGTATGTTTGGAGGCTTGAATTAATGGGTAGCCGATAGCTTGGTAGCGCTCGCACATGGCGAGTAATTTCTGATGCCGCTCAGAATCGATGAGGTCAGCTTTGTTTAGTAGCAGCAGGGGGGGAATCCCTACGGTCTCAGCGGCGACCAGATAGCGGTCAATCAGATTGGCGTGGGCCTCGGGTTCAACGGCAAACACAATCACAATGCGGTCGATATTGGCGGCCACCGGTTTTAGGCGATTGAAATTATCTGGGCGCTCCAGCAGAGATCGTCTGGTTTGGCGGGCCACAATTACGCCGGTAGGGTTGCCGGCCTGCCAGACCACGCTGTCGCCGGTTACCAGCGCTTCAATATTACTGCGCACATGGCAGCGCTGACGCTGACCGTCTTGTCCTTCTACTTCAACTTGCTGGCCGAAATGGCTAACAACCAGCCCTTCTTGTTCTGGGCCGAGAGAGCCGTCGCCAAGGCTGGAGTCCAAGGCAGCATCGCGCTTTGCGGCGCGTTCGCTGCGTTCCTGCTGGATTTTTTCAATGCGCCAGCGCTGTTGTCGGCTAATTTTGCGTTTGCTCATTTGCGGAGCTGTCGTCATCCAAACTTCAAACAATGGCGCTATCTTAACCGATGAACTGCTACAATTACGGTTTTTGTGCGCCAAAGTCGGCTGGATTTAAGCCGAACGCTGGGGGCGATATTTTTGCGGAGTGCGTTATGCCGGTAAAACAACAGCATTTAATCTGGATCGATCTGGAGATGACCGGTCTCGACACCCTGAATGATCACATTATTGAAATTGCGACCGTTGTCACCGATGAGAACCTCAATATTGTGGCGGAAGGCCCGGTGTTGGCCATCCACCAGTCGGATGAGGTGTTGGCGGGTATGGATGAGTGGAATACCAATCAGCACGGAAAATCGGGCTTGCTGAAGCGGGTGCGTGAAACCGGTATGAACGCCATTGAGGCCGAGCGCCTGACGTTGGCGTTTCTGGATAAGCATGTGGCACAGGGTGCATCACCCATGTGTGGCAATAGTATTTGTCAGGATCGTCGTTTTCTCGCCCGCGAAATGCCGAAGTTGGAAGCCTTTTTCCACTACCGCAACTTGGATGTCAGCACGCTGAAAGAATTGTGTAAGCGCTGGCGTCCTGATCTGGCGGATTTTTCTAAGTCTTCAAAACACTTGGCGCTGGATGATATCCGCGATTCTATTAACGAGCTGAAGCACTACCGCGACCACTTCTTGCGTATTTAAATTCGGCTGCGCTGCTGAGTCAGCGCCCAGTCAATATGCTCGCGGGCATTGTCATCGGCAACTGCCCGCTGCGTTTCTAGTGCTGTTACTATTCGTTCTGAATAGGGCGCATTGCCCAAGCCCACCGCTAGATTGCGCAGCCAGCGTTGATAGCCAATACGGCGAATCGGCGAGCCTGCAGTGCGCTGTTCAAACTCCGCTTCACTCCACATAAATAGTGTGATCAGCTCGCTGTTGTCTAAATTGTGGCGGGGCTGAAAGTCGGGTTCCGGGCTGTGCTCAGTAAATTTATTCCACGGGCAAACCAGCTGGCAGTCATCGCAACCGAATACCCGGTTGCCCATTTTGGGCCGCAGCTCTTCGGGAATACTGTCTTTCAATTCAATGGTGAGATAAGAAATGCAGCGCCGGGCATCGACTTGATAAGGTGCGACAATGGCGCCGGTGGGGCAGTCTTTAATACAGGCCGAGCAACTGCCGCAGTGGCCGCTCTCTTGTGGCGGGTCTAGCGGCAGTGGTGCGCTGGTGTATATTTCGCCGAGAAAAAACCATGATCCCGCCCGTTGATTAATCAACATACTGTTTTTACCGATCCAGCCGAGGCCGGCTTGTTCGGCAAAGCCGCGTTCCAGTACCGGAGCGCTGTCAACAAAGGCGCGATGCTGGCCGCCAATTCGCTCCTCTATTTTTTGCGCTAACTGGGAGAGGCGTTTGCGAATGAGCTTGTGGTAATCCCGGCCCAAGGCGTAACGGGAGATATAGGCGTGATCAGGCTTGTTGTTAATGAGTTCAAGCGGGTTGCCCTGTGCAGGTTCGTCGCTGGGTAAATAATCCATGCGCGCTGAGATAATGCGCACCGTGCCGGTTTGCAATTGATCCGGTTCACGGCGAAGGTTTTCGCGCTCCTGCATATAGCCCATTTCACCGTGGTATTGCTTGCTTAGCCATTGCTGTAAGCGTTCGGCGTGAATGCCGGGGGTGGCCGGTGCAATTCCAATATTGGCAAAGCCCAATTCCTCGCCCCAGCGCTTAATGTCGGCTGCCAGTGCGGCCATGGCCGAATCGGAAAGGTCAGCGGAGGTGGCGGTCACAGGATTACTCGGGCTCAGTTGCAGGGTATGATGTGGCGAATTCTACACTCTTAATGTCTGTCATGTTGATTTCACTCTGAGTCGCCGGTCTATGCCACGAGCCACCTCAATTCCGCCTGATGCCAATTTTTACTCCGCCGAACAATGCCGCGAGTTGGATCGCCGGGCAATTGCATCGGGCATCCCCGGATTTGAATTAATGTCGCGAGCCGGTGCGGCGGCATTTACTTTATTGCAGCAGCGTTGGTCGGATTGCTCTCCCATAGAAATCTTTTGCGGCGGCGGCAATAACGGTGGCGATGGCTATATTGTGGCTGCCTTGGCGGCAGAGGCGGGCATTCCCGTTCGTCTGTGGTCGCTGAAAGACGAGTTAAATGGTGATGCGGCGCTGGCGCGCGCGGCGGCAGAGCGGGCCGGTGTTGTTATTCAGGCATGGCAGGGCGAGTTGCCGCAGGCGGGGGCGGTAATTGTTGATGCGTTGCTGGGAACCGGTTTGAGTGGTGAGGTGCGTGAGCCTTATAGCGCTGCCATAAAAGCGATTAATCACTCGGGCTGCCCGGTCTTGGGTGTGGATATCCCCTCGGGCCTGTGTAGCGATACTGGTGTTGCTTTGGGCGAGGTGGTGCGCGCCGATATCACGCTAAGTTTTATTGCCTTAAAACTGGGTTTGGTGACTTCCATTGCGCCAGAGTTTGTCGGTGAGTTGATATTAAATGACCTACAAATTCCTGCGTCGGTTTATAGCGAGATGGTGCCGCAGGCAAGCGCGATAAATAGATGCGTATTACAGGCGCGGCTTGGCGCGCGCCCTCGCCATGCTCATAAAGGCATGTTTGGTCATGTGTTGGTGGTCGGCGGTGACTACGGCATGGCCGGTGCGGCGATTTTGTCGGCCAGTGCTGCGGCGCGGTGTGGTGCGGGCTTGGTCTCTTGTGCAACGCGTGAAGAAAATCTCGCCGCCTTGCTCAGTGTTCGCCCGGAAGTGATGGGGCGCGGTGTGGAAGGATCTGGCGATTTAGAAAGTTTATTGGAGCGTGCTTCGGTGCTCGCGGTAGGGCCGGGCCTTGGGCAACAAGACTGGGGTGCGGAATTATTGAAGCATACGCTCGCGACCGACGTGCCGGTGGTTTTGGATGCGGATGCGCTGAACCTGATTGCGAGAGAGCAATTCAAATTGCGTAAAGAGGGCAGCGCTGCGCCTCGGGTTTTAACGCCGCACCCGGCTGAGGCGGCGCGCTTATTGGGAATTTCCACCGCCGAGGTACAGGCAGATCGCCGAGCGGCGGTGTTAGCGATTGCCAAACGTTATTCCGCAACGGTGTTATTAAAAGGGGCGGGAACCCTGATTGCGGAATTTGATCAAAGCGGCCAGCCCTGTGTGGCGGTCAATCTTGGTGGTAATCCCGGCATGGCCAGCGGTGGCATGGGTGATGTGCTGACCGGCATGATTGCCGCGTTGCTGGCTCAGGGACTTTCCGCGTTTGAGGCGACCTGTCTGGCGGCGAGTTTACATTGCCGCGCGGCTGATTTTGCGGCGGCAGAAGGTGAGCGCGGTATGTTGGCGATGGATGTGGTGGCACAATTGCGCCGGGTCATTAATTGAGAGTAAAAACGGCGAGTAAGTGGGAAACAAGGGCGTGAGTGAGTCGGTACAGGAAATTCACTGGGATTTAACCGATGAGGCGGCAACGGTGGCGGCGGGCCAAAAATTTGGTACGGCCGTTGGGGATGGCGCTATTGTTTATCTCGACGGCCAGCTTGGCGCGGGAAAAACCACCTTTTGCCGAGGTGTGTTGTCAGCCTTTGGCTATTCAGGTGCGGTTAAAAGTCCGACCTATACTCTTGTCGAACCCTATGAGCTGAAGGGCATTACTGCCTATCATTTTGACCTGTATCGCTTGGGTGATCCCGAAGAATTGGAATACATGGGTATTCGCGATTATTTCACTGAAAACGCCATTTGTCTTATCGAATGGCCAGAGCGCGGCGCCGGTGTTTTGCCATTGGCGGATATACAGGTTAGCATTGTTCAACATGGGTCTGGGCGGCGTTTAACGCTGGTAGCCAATACTGCGCGCGGACGTCAGATCGTATGTGATTTATCAGGTCGGCAACACTGAACGAGATGAAATTTAAAAACGCTGTTGTCCTGGGTTTGCTACTATTTTTTAGCCTTGCTGCTACCAGCTTTGAAGCTGCAGCCGCCGAGGTGCGCGAGGTTCGCTTTTGGCGAGCCCCAGACCACAGCCGGGTGGTGCTTGATCTGAGCAGTCCGGTTAGTCACGAAGTTATTTCCCTTTCTAATCCCAATCGCTTAGTGCTGGATATTGGCAATGCCAAAATGGGTGCCGATACCAGCGCACTAAGTTTTCCGAATAGTCCTATCGACCGTCTGCGCTATGCCGATAAGTCCGACGGCAAACTGCGGCTGGTTTTCGATTTAAATCGCGGCGTGCAAACGCGCACTTTCCTGCTTAAAGCTCATGGCGAGCAGCACGACCGTTTGGTGGTGGACTTTTTGGATCAAGAACAAAGTTCAGCGCCGCGCGTAGTTAAAAGTGTGAGTCAGTCAGCGCAGCGCGACGTGGTGGTTGCCATAGATGCGGGGCACGGCGGCGAAGACCCCGGCGCGATTGGTCCCGGTAAATTGCGCGAAAAAGATGTGGTCTACCAGATTGCCCGTCGCTTAGAGAAAAAATTCGCCAGTAAAAAAGGTTATAAAGTCACCATGATTCGCGACGGTGACTACTATGTTGGCTTGGCCAAACGCCGCTCTTTGGCGCGCACTGCGCAGGCGGACTTCTTTGTCTCTATTCACGCCGATGCCTTTACTGACTCCCGCGCCAATGGTAGCTCGGTCTATGCCCTTTCCGCGCGTGGGGCGACCAGCGCAACCGCACGGATTTTGGCCCAAAGCGAAAACCAAGCTGACTTGGTGGGCGGAGTCAGCCTGTCTGATCGGGATGAAGTGTTGGCCGGAGTGCTTACCGATTTGGCAATGACCGCCACGTTAGATGCCAGCCTGAATGTGGGCAGTCAGATATTGGGCGAGATGGGACAAATTTCCAGGCTGCACAGTAAGCGTGTTGAACAGGCAGGATTTGCGGTGTTGAAGTCGCCGGATATTCCCTCGCTCTTGGTGGAAACCGGATTTATTTCCAATCCCCATGAAGCGAGCAAACTCAAAACCGCTGGCTATCAAGAGCAGATGGCGCAGGCGATTTTTGAGGGCATTGATCGTTATTTCCGAGAGAGTCCGCCGCCAGATACCTATTTTGCGGCCATCAAGCGTGGCGATGCGCCCACGGCTAGAGGACAGGTCTACGTCATTGCGCGCGGCGATACCCTTTCGGGTATTGCTCAGCGCCACAATATTTCTGTGCGTGATTTGCAACAGCATAATGGGCTGTCTAATAGTCAAATTCGCATCGGCCAAAAAATTCAGATACCCGCGTCATAATGGCAAAAATTCAATTACTTGATCCGCGACTGGCCAACCAGATTGCGGCCGGTGAGGTCGTTGAGCGCCCCGCCTCGGTTGTTAAAGAGCTGGTAGAGAACAGCTTGGACTCTGGTGCAAATCGCATCGACCTTGAAGTCGAGGACGGCGGCGTCAAACTGATTCGAGTGCGCGATAACGGCAGCGGTATCGACAAAGAAGATTTACCGCTAGCGCTGAGTCGACACGCCACCAGTAAAATTCGCGCTCTTCCCGATTTGGAAGCAGTAGCCAGTTTGGGCTTTCGGGGTGAGGCGTTGGCCAGTATCAGTTCGGTTTCGCGTTTGAGCTTGAATTCCGCAGTGGCAGAGGCCGAAAGTGGTTGGTCTGCTCGCTCGGAAGGCCGGGATATGAGCGCGGTGCTTGAGCCTATTGCCCATCCGCAGGGTACGACGGTAGAAGTCCGCGATCTGTTTTTTAATACCCCGGCGCGGCGTAAATTTCTGCGTACGGAAAAAACCGAATTCTCCCATCTGGAAGAAGTGGTCAAGCGCCAAGCGCTGGGCCGTTTCGATGTGGGCTTTTCTCTATGCCACAATGGCCGTGCAATCCACAGCTTAAAACCGGCGACGAATCAGCTAGAACAAGAGCGGCGTTTGGCCTCGGTTTGTGGTCCCGCGTTTATGGAAAACGCCTTGTTTATCGACCGCACGGCCGCCAATTTACGTTTGTGGGGTTGGGTCGCGCTACCGAGTTTTTCTCGCAGCCAAGCTGATCTGCAGCACTTTTTTGTCAATAGCCGCTATATCCGCGATCGACTGGTGGCTCATGCGGTGCGGCAGGCGTATCAGGATGTGCTTTACCATGGCCGCCACCCTGCGTTTGTGCTTTATCTCGAGGTTGATCCGGCTAACGTTGATGTTAATGTGCATCCGACCAAGCACGAGGTTCGCTTTCGAGACGGTCGCACAGTACACGACTTTATTTTTCGTACTTTGCATCAGGCCTTGGCCGATGTTCGCCCCAGCGATCAAACCAATACCGCCAATCTGCAAGGCAGCGTAAATCCGCTTGCGCCAGATTCTGGCTTGGCCATGCCGGTTGAGCAATCGAGTATGGCCTTGCGGCCTTCGGAATCCTCTCCTTCGCTGAGTACAAATCCGTTTTCAAGCTCCGCCAGTTACGGGTCGGCATATCAACCGGCGGGAGCTTCTGCCTCTAGCATCGCCGAGCAAATGCCGGCGTATCAAAATCTGGTTCAGCCGGTTTCCGATAATACAGAGTCGCAGGAAATTCCGCCGTTGGGTTTTGCACTGGCTCAGTTAAAAGGCATTTATATTCTTGCTGAAAATGCCAGTGGCATGGTGTTGGTGGATATGCACGCCGCCCATGAGCGTATTACCTACGAGCGTATGAAGCGCGCCCGCGAAGGTGAGGGTTTGCGCAGCCAGCCATTATTAGTGCCGCAAAGTTTAGCGGTCAGCGAGCGCGAAGCCAGTTGCGCAGAGGCCAATGCCGCAGCACTTGCCGGTTTGGGTATGGTGATTCAGCGAGTGGCAGAAGAGTCGATTATTGTGCGGGAACTGCCGGTGATACTGGCGGATAGTCCGGTAGAACAATTGGTGCGAGACGTGCTGGCCGATTTACTGGAATACGGCAGCAGCGACCGCATTGCTAATCACATTAATGAAATTCTTTCTACCATGGCCTGCCATGGTTCGGTTCGCGCAAACCGCCGCTTAACCGTGCCGGAAATGAACGCGCTGCTCAGAGATATGGAAGCCACCGAGCGCAGTGGCCAGTGTAATCACGGCCGGCCAACTTGGGTGCAGGTGAGTTTGGCTGAACTGGATAAGTGGTTTTTGCGTGGCCGCTGATTTGCCCCCCGCTGTTTTTATTATGGGGCCGACCGCCTCGGGTAAAACCGATCTGGCGATTAAGCTCAGCGAACAACTGCCCTGCGATTTAATCAGTGTCGATTCCGCCTTGGTGTATCGCGGCCTGGATATTGGCAGCGCCAAACCCGATGGGCAAACCTTGGCAAAGCATCCCCATGCGTTAATCGATATTTGCGACCCCGCCGAGGTTTATTCTGCTGCGGATTTTCGCCGTGACGCGCTCGCAGAAATTGAAACCAGTTTGGCAAATGGGCGTACGCCGGTCTTGGTCGGCGGCACCATGATGTATTTCAAAGCTCTACTGGAAGGCTTGGCGGAAATGCCCGCCGCCGATCCCGAGATTCGGCAAGAAATTGAGTGCTTGGCCCAAGAGCAGGGCTGGGCGGCGGTGCATGCCGAGTTGGCGCGGGTTGATCCGGATATGGCCGCGCAAATTCACCCTAATCACTCCCAGCGTCTGAGTCGGGCGCTGGAGGTTTTTCGCATTAGCGGCGTCACCATGAGCGAGTGGCGTCAGCGGCAAACTGCGGCTAAATTGCCGTTTCGCCCCCTGCAATTTGCTATTGCACCCCAAAATCGCGATGAGCTACATCGACGAATCGCCCTGCGCTTGGACATGATGTTTGACGCTGGTTTTGTGGCGGAGGTGGAGCAGCTCAAGGCGCGGGGGGATTTGCATCTGGATCTGCCGTCGATGCGCGCAGTGGGTTATCGCCAGGTTTGGCAGTATTTGGCAGGGGAATTTGACCTTGCCGAGGCCCGCGAACGAGCACTGATTGCCAGCCGTCAATTAGCCAAGCGCCAATTAACCTGGCTGCGTAGCTGGCCGGAAATTCACTGGCTGGGAACCCCGCTTGGCACGGTATCTCAGCAAGATGGAACCATTTCGCGGAATTTAGCTCAAATACAGGCTTTACTGGTAACAAGTAGTAGCGAATGAGCATATTTTCTGGGTAATTCTTGAGCTATACTAAGCGCCAAGGTCTATTTTGGGTCAATTTTTGCTTGAATTTGGTTTCTAATTTGGGAATCGTGGCAATGTAAGACCCAATAAATAATTTTGCTATTTTTTATCATGCCCGAATTTGGGCTTATTAGGAGGCTACACCATGTCAAAAGGGCATAGCTTACAAGACCCTTATCTGAATATTCTTCGCAAGGAGCGTATTCCCGTATCAATTTACCTGGTTAATGGTATCAAGCTGCAAGGTCAGATTGAGTCTTTCGACCAGTTCGTGGTGCTGTTGAAAAACACCGTAAGCCAGATGGTTTACAAACATGCCATCTCAACGGTTGTGCCGTCTCGTGTAGTGCGTCTGCCCATGGCTCATCCGCCAGAAGACGACGAGCAAGCCGACAGCTAATAGGTTTGTTCTATTCTTCTTTTTGAGGTTCGTAATTGCTATTTGAAAGACCCGATGCAGGTGAGCGCGCGATACTGGTTCACTTGGAATTTCCAGGCGAAAACGAACGCGAAGATGCAGAAGAGTTTGTGCAGCTGGTCACTTCCGCTGGAGGTGACCCGGTTGCCTTTGTAACCGGGCCGCGCAAAACGCCCGATGCCCGTCTTTTTGTCGGTACCGGCAAGCTGGAAGAAATTCGCGCAGCACTAGAAGCCAATGACGGCGAGCTAGTGTTGTTTAATCATGCGCTTTCCCCCTCTCAAGAACGCAACCTCGAACGCGAGTTGAAATGTCGGGTATTGGACCGCACCGGTCTGATTCTGGATATTTTTGCCCAGCGCGCCCGTACCCATGAGGGTAAATTGCAAGTTGAGTTGGCTCAGCTTCAGCATATGTCTACCCGATTGGTGCGTGGCTGGACTCACCTTGAGCGCCAGAAGGGTGGTATTGGTATGCGCGGTCCCGGTGAAAGTCAGCTTGAAACTGACCGCCGCTTGTTGCGTGCGCGCATCAAAAGTATTCAAACTCGCCTCAGTAAGGTTCGCGTACAACGAGATCAGGTGCGCCGTGCGCGTTTGCGCGCTGAAATTCCCGCCCTGTCCTTGGTGGGTTACACCAACGCCGGTAAGTCCACATTATTTAATGCGATGACCACTTCGGCGGTGTACGCCGCTGACCAGCTATTTGCCACGCTCGACCCAACCCTGCGCCGCATTCCGGTAGACGATGTGGGCGAAGTGGTACTGGCGGATACGGTGGGTTTTATTCGCCACTTGCCGCACCGCTTGGTAGAGGCGTTTCGAGCAACGCTGGAAGAGGCCAGTCAGTCAGATTTGCTATTGCATGTGATTGATGCCGCCTCTAACGAGCGCGACGACAATATTTTTCAAGTGCAGGAAGTGTTGCGGGAGATTGGTGCTGACACCATCCCGGTGCTGGAGATCTATAACAAAATTGATCTGCTCGGTGTGGAGCCGCGTATCGATCGCAACGAACAGGGTGAGCCGATTCGGGTGTGGTTGTCGGCGCGGCGCCAGCAGGGTTTGGATTTATTACTACAAGCCTTGCAAGAAAGATTGGGGCGCGATGTTGTTGAAACCGATGTGGTGCTCGATGCCAGCCAAGGCCGACTCCGCGCGCGCTTATATGGTCTGGGTGCGGTGCAGTCTGAATCGCTAGATGATGGCGGTCGAATGCATCTTCACCTGCGCTTGCCAGAAGTCGATTGGCGGCGCTTTCTTTCCTCTGAATCCCTCAGCGAAGCCGGACTGGGTATACAGCGCTAATTTCGCGCATAGCGTGCCCGGTATTTCTGGTTTGGCGGGGGAAATCTGATAGACTCCGCAGCTGATTTGTCTGCAAAAAGCTAAGAAACAGGAGAATTTTATGGCCTGGAATGAACCGGGTGGCGGCAGGGATAACGACCCCTGGGGTGGCAAAAATCAGGGGCCACCAGATTTGGATGAAGCGCTGAAAAAGCTTCAAGACAAACTCAACGGAATTTTTGGTGGCGGTAACGGCAATTCCAATAACAGTGGCAATGACGGTTTTCGTCTAAACACCGGCGCGGTGATGATGCTGGTGGTATTGGCGGCCATTGTTTGGGGTCTGTTTGGTTTCTATCAGGTCGATCAGCAAGAGCGCGCCGTGGTGCTGCGTTTGGGTGTTTATCAAGAAACCGTGCAGCCCGGTCTGCGTTGGAATCCACCCCTGATTGATGAAGTCTCTATCATCAACGTGACCAAGGTCAGAACGGCGCAAAGTCGCGGTCAAATGCTGACCGAAGACGAAAACATCGTTGATATCCAGCTTTCTGTTCAATACACCGTATCGAATCCGGGCGATTTCCTATTGAAAGTGAAAAGCCCAGAAATGAGCTTGGAGCACGCGCTGGAAAGTGCGCTGCGCCATGTGGTGGGCAGCTCGAAAATGGATCAGGTGATTACCGAAGGTCGTGAACAGATTGCGGTAGATACCCAGCAGCGTTTGCAGAGCTACCTCAACGCTTACCAAAGCGGTATTCAAGTGGCCAAGGTTAACATCGAAGATGCGCAGGCGCCTTCTCAGGTGCAGGATGCGTTTGACGATGTAACGCGTGCGAAAGAAGACCGTGAACGTTTGAAGAACGAAGCGGAAGCCTATGCCAACGGCATTATTCCTGAAGCTCGTGGTGCGGCTCAACGCCAAATGGAAGAAGCGCTGGCGTATAAAGATCAGGTTATTGCCAAGGCCGAGGGTGAGGCGAAACGCTTTAATCAACTGTTGGCCGAGTATCGCAAGGCACCAAAAGTGACTCGCGAGCGCTTGTATATCGACGCACTGGAAGAGCTGTATCAAAGCACCTCTAAAGTGATGGTCGGTACCGAAGGTGGCAACAATATGATGTACTTGCCGCTGGATAAATTGATGGAAGGTCGCGTATCGGCGCGTATGGGTTCTGATCAGCAAGTGGATATTCGCGAGCTGACCGATCGGGTTATTGAACAACTGCGCCGCGACAGCCAGAACACACGCCGGGAGGGCCGTTAATCATGTCTAACCGTGCTTTTACACTATTGCTGATTATTGCCGGCTCGGTGATTCTTGCCTTCAATTCTTTGGTGATTGTGCGTGAAACCGAGCGCGCAGTAATGCTGAAGTTTGGTGAGGTGGTTGCGCCAGATCTCGCCACCGGTCTGCACATTAAAATTCCGTTTGTGAATACCGTGCGTAAATTTGATCGCCGTATTCTCACCTTGGATGCGCCTACCCAGCGTTTTCTGACCATCGAGAAAAAACCACTGGATGTAGACTTCTACGCCAAGTGGCGCGTATCCGACACCGCCAAGTTCTACACCGCCACTAACGGTGAAGAAGTGCGCGCGGAAGGCCTGCTGGCTCAGCGGATCAATACCGGCTTGCGTAACAAGTTTGGTGAGCGCACTTTCCACGAAGTGGTTTCCGGTGAGCGCGATTCGCTGATGACCGACCTGACCCGCGACCTCAACCAGATCACCGTTGATGAATTTGGTATCGAGCTGGTCGATGTGCGCGTGAAGCGTATCGACCTGCCTGCGCAGGTAAGTCAGTCGGTATTCGACCGGATGAAGTCAGAGCGTGAGCGCGAAGCCCGCGAGCACCGCTCAACCGGCCGCGAGCTGGCCGAGAAAATCCGCGCAACGGCAGATCGTGAGCGCACCGTTATTGCAGCTAATGCTTATCGCGATGCGGAAGTCATTCGCGGTGAGGGTGATGCACAAGCGGCCAAGGTTTACGCCTCGGCCTATCAAGCGGATGGTGAGTTTTACGCCTTTATTCGCAGCTTGACCGCTTACAAAACCGCCTTTGCTGATCAGGGCGATATCCTGATTTTAGACAGCGAGAGCGATTTCTTCCGCTATCTCAATAAGGGCGCGGAGAAGTAGGCAGCATTGCCAATCCCGGTTGGGGGCGGGCAGTGACATTTGTGGTATCATTCGCAAAATCCGGATCGGCAAAAGTCGGTGCGGATTTTGTGTTTTAAGTGGGCGTTAAAAATGTGGCAGGAATTGGCTATTGCACTGAGTTTGGTGCTGGTAATTGAAGGTATCCTGCCATTCTTAAACCCCGCCGCTTGGCGACTAATGGCCTACCGCCTCGCCGATATGGAAAATCGCGCCATACGACTGGCTGGTCTGAGCAGCATGGCTGCTGGGCTGGTGTTGTTGAGCCTGCTTAAATAAAGCAGGTTTCAAATTCCTGTCGCGCAGAAATTGTTTTTACGGCCTGCACAAGGCCCAAAAGAGTTTAATGATGACTTCGGTTGACCGCTGGCTACTCCCCGATGGAGTGGAAGAACTGCTGCCCGCGCAAGCTGCCCAGGTTGAGGCTTTGCGTCGTAAACTACTGGATCTTTTCCAGTGCTGGGGCTATGAGCTGATTATCCCGCCAATGTTGGAATATACCGAGTCTCTGTTGGTGGGCTTGGGTAGCGATATTGATTTGCTCACCTTCCGAGTGACCGACCAACTTACCGGTCGCATGATGGGTTTACGCGCGGATATTACTCCGCAAGCGGCTCGCATTGATGCTCACAGCCTCAACCGCGAAGGCCCGGTTCGTTTGTGTTATGCCGGTAGCGTGCTGCATACACGCCCGAAAAAACCACTGGCGTCTCGCTCGCCCATTCAGCTCGGCGCCGAAATCTACGGCGACAATAGCCTTGCCAGCGATCTGGAAATTATCTGCCTGATGCTGGAAACCCTGAAAACCGCCGGGGTGGATCGACTGACACTAGACGTGGGGCATGTGGCGATATATGAAGCCGTAGTTGCCGCAGCAGGTTTAAGAGCTGAGCACGAAAAGACGTACTTCAATATTTTGCAGCGCAAGGCCAGTGCCGAATTGGCGACATTCCTGTCTGAATTGGATGTCAGTGAATCCGCTATTCGTCAGCTTGAGGGCTTGAAAGCCCTGCACGGTGGTGAAGAAGTGCTGAGCAAAGGTCGCGAATTATTTGCCGATATTCCAGCGGCGGTTGCGGCTATTGATTATCTGGTCACGCTCACAGAAACCCTTTCCGAGCGTGTGCCCGGTCTGAGTTATTACTACGATCTGGCCGAGCTGCGCGGCTTCCATTATCACACTGGCCTCGTGTTCTCAGCGCTGGTTAGCGAACACGGTCAGGCGCTGGCCTCCGGTGGCCGCTACGATGATATCGGTGAAGTCTTTGGTCGCGCTCGTCCGGCAACGGGATTCAGCATCGACCTAAAAGCGATGCTGGGCTTACTGCAAGGCGAGCTAGAAGCGGAAGGTATTTTTGCGCCTTACAGCAACGAGCTGAGTCAGTGGCAAGCGGTACAAAAATTACGGCAACAGGGTGAGCGCGTGGTTTGCGGTCTGCCCGGCCAAGCTGCCGATGAAAGTTGTGATCGCGTATTGGAACTGGCTGGCGATAGCTGGCAGGTTGTGGCGCGCGTCTAGCTTTTCTAGGCTGCGAATTTAGAAACAATTTCCATCAGTTTATTTATCTTCAAACGGTTTAAACGCAATGAGTAAGAATGTTGTTGTACTGGGCACCCAGTGGGGTGACGAGGGCAAGGGTAAAATCGTTGACCTGCTCACCGATCAGGCCGATGCGGTTGCCCGCTTTCAAGGTGGCCACAATGCGGGTCATACCCTAGTAATTGGCGGCGAGAAAACCGTCCTCCACTTAATTCCTTCCGGTATTCTCCGCGATGGCGTTACCTGCTTGATCGGCAACGGCGTAGTACTGGCTCCAGATGCATTGCTCAAAGAAATGGGCGAGCTGGAAGCCAAAGGCGTGCCGGTTCGCGAGCGCCTGCGTTTAAGCCCCGCTTGTCCGCTGATTCTGCCTTACCACGTTGCCTTGGATCAGGCCCGTGAAGCAGCCAAAGGCGAAGCCAAGATTGGTACCACCGGTCGTGGTATCGGCCCCGCCTACGAAGACAAAGTGTCTCGCCGTGGCCTGCGCTTGGGTGATCTTTTCAATGAAGAACGCTTTGCGACTAAATTGAAAGAAGTGATGGAATATCACAACTTCGCACTGACCCAGTATTACAAAGTCGATGCGGTGGACTACCAAAAAACCTTGGAAGACACCCTGAGAATGGCTGAGGAACTTCGCCCCATGGTGGTAGATGTGACCTCAACCCTGCACAAATATCGCGAAGAGGGCGCCAACATCCTGTTCGAAGGTGCACAAGGTTCGCTGCTGGATATCGATCACGGCACCTATCCTTTTGTTACTTCTTCTAATACCACAGCAGGTGGCACCGCTACTGGTAGTGGTTTCGGCCCGCTGTATCTCGATTACGTACTCGGTATTACCAAGGCCTACACCACGCGCGTGGGTAGTGGCCCATTCCCCACCGAATTGTTTGACGATATCGGTGCGCATCTGGCCAAGCAAGGTCATGAGTTTGGCGCCACGACTGGTCGTCCTCGTCGCTGCGGTTGGTTCGACGGCGTGGCCCTGCGCCAAGCGGTTCGCGTAAACAGCGTCAGCGGTTTGTGTCTGACCAAGCTGGACGTGCTGGACGGATTGGAAAGCGTACAACTGTGCGTGGATTACAAAAATCCTGCCGGCGAATCCATTGCTGCGCCATTTGACTGCGATGACTACGGCGATATCACCCCAATCTACGAATCTATGCCGGGTTGGACAGAATCCACCGTGGGTGCCAAATCCTTGGATGAACTGCCCGCCAATGCACTGGCTTATATAAAGCGTATTGAAGAAATTGTCGGCGTGCCTATCGATATTATTTCTACCGGCCCAGATCGGGTAGAAACCATCGTGCTAAGACACCCCTTTGCCTAATTGGTAATTTTCACAAATTCAAAGCCGCCTCCGGGCGGCTTTTTTTATGCCCGCTTTTTAGCCACTTATAACCATGCGCACAAAATCAGGCTGAATCGATGTCATCAAACTGAAATATTGAAGTCATATTTCTGTCATTGCTTGTCTCTACTATTGGCTCCGTCAAATTTTGCACCCTAAAAACCAAACTTGGTTCTGGAGACATTCAATGAAAAAGCTTTTCGCAATGAGCGCCCTTGCTGCCTCAATGGCACTTGTTGGCTGTGGCGGTGGTGATATTAACCTGAACGCCCAAAACAATTCGACCACTGACAACAGTGTTGGCGACAACAGCAACAATACAACTTCAGGCGGCAATAGCAGCATTGTTTGTGCTGAGTATGTAAAGGGTGGCACTACTTTTTCTGGTCAGTCTGATGGCACTAACTGTATCTATAGCGAAACCTTCGTAAACTTTGACAACCCGCTGACTGAAAATATCACTCTGCGTGATATTGGCGATGGCGCACACATTTTCCAAGGTAGCTTGTTCGTGGGTGAAAACTACGCGACTTTGGCAGAAGCGACAGCGGCTGGCATTGAAGAGGGTGGCGATGGCCCATCTCTGACTATTCAAGCTGGTGTAACCGTAGCATTCCAGGACGCGAAGAGCTTCGTTGCCATCATGCGTGGTTCGCAAATCTTTGCAAACGGTACTTCAACTGCTCCGATTACGTTTACTTCAGAAGCTGATTTGTTGGGCAACGTTGAAGCAGAAGAGACCCAGACTTGGGGTGGTATGATCCTTAACGGTTTTGCTTTCACCAACGCTTGTACTTATGACGCAGGTTGGGATCAAACTAGCTCAGATAACCCTGTAATTACCGCAGGTACGGAGTGTTCGATTCTTCAGGAAGGTACGGAAGGTGAAACTTCTAACCACTATGGTGGTGCGGTTGCCAACGATAACTCAGGCGTTATGCGCTATGTTGTTGTTAAGCATGCTGGTTTTGCGATCGACAACGACAACGAACTGAATGGTATTAACTTCGGTGCGATTGGTTCTGGTACTACTCTGGAAAACATCGAAATCTACGCTAACTACGACGACGGCGTTGAGTTCTTTGGCGGTAACGTTAACCTGACTAACTACGTTGCGCTGTATGTTCGCGACGACTCACTGGATATTGACCAAGGCTACTACGGCACCATCGAAAACGCTCTTGTTATCCAAGGTGGCAGCACGGTTGAAGCTGACCGCACTGGTGCACACTGTGTTGAGTCTGACGGTTCAGCCTCAAGCACTAAATCTGCAAACATCACTAAAGGTTACACTTCAAAAGCAACTATCAACAACCTGACCTGTATCCTGAGTGCTAAAGGTCCTGGTGTTGCTGGTAACGGTGACCCAAGCGGCGGTATCAACGCTGAAGAAGCTCACCACCTCACCATGAATCGCTCAATTGTGACTACTGCTTATGCGGCAGACGCCCTGAAGCAAGATGCTGGTGCGGCTAATGATATTCCTGCTGCTAACTTGGATTTCACCAACTACTGCTTCCAGTTGGAAGATTCAGAAGATCTGCAAAATGCGGGTAATGGTCTGATCAATATCAATACTTCTGTCTTCGCTTGTCACGATATTTCTGCAAACAAAGATCGTAACGGCGATTTCACTATCACGGCAGGTTCTGAGTACGGTGCGATCACTGGTCAAGCTTTCTTGGAAGCTCAAGACAACGTTGTAGCAACGACTTTGGCTGATGATGGTTCTACCACTCCAGACACTGGCGACTTTGTGATTCTTAACGGCTTCTACTCTGTTGATGTTGCGGACATGGTTGTAGATGGCGGTGCTGTAGCATTCGATGACGCTACTGTGACGACTATCGGTGCGGTATCTGCAGGTAGCGACTGGACTGCTGACTGGACCTATGGTCTGCACGACGGCAAGCGTGCTAAAGCATTGTGGTTTGAATAATACGGTTTAATCATTCACTGCATTGCCGTTTGAGAGGGCGCCTTACGGCGCCCTTTCTATTGAAGATGGACTAAATTAACCATGGGTCTTTTCCGATGAAAAAGAAACTAGTGAATTACGGGCTTGTTCCCGCTTTCACCCTTAGTGCGCTGAGTTTGGCTGTTCAAGCTCAGGCACAGGATATGGAATCGTTCAAGCCTACACTCGAAGAAGTTGTTGTTGTAGGCCGCATGAAGAGTGCGGCACAAGACATCGTCATTGAGCGGATGGAATCTGAGCAGGTTGTAGATTTTATTGGGGCAGAGCAAATTGCCCGCGTGGGTGACTCTACTGTTGCACAAGCGGTACGCCGTGTTCCTGGTCTGACTCTGGTCGACGGGAAATATGTTTATGTGCGCGGTTTGGGTGAGCGTTATGCGAGCACTCTGCTAAATGGCGCAAGTGTGCCCTCGCCTGACTTAACGCGTAGCGTTCTCCCTCTTGATATTCTACCTTCCTCCATTGTTAGCTCCATTGCGGTACAGAAAACGTTCTCTGCCGATATGCCTGCTAACTTTGGTGGTGGTAGTGTGGATATCCGTACTAATGGTATTCCTAATTTCCGTACCTTCACGCTTGAGCTATCAGGCGGTTTTAACTCCATTTCTGACGATCTGCTTACCTATAATGGCGGCAGTGATGATAAGTGGGGCAAGGATGATGGTACGCGTGGCTTTAGCTCCGCAATAGACTCAGCTCTTCGCACTTATCGTACTAGTGTTGATGCTCCCGAAGGTGATGTTTCTCCGCAAGCGATTCAAGCGACTTTCGCACGTAATGGCCAGGATATTACTCTGGCTCAAGCTGAGGCAATCAATGCTCAATTGGCCTCAGAGGTCTATAGAGATTTAAACATCAGCGAAGAAAGTAAATCTCTGAATGATTCGGGTATCTCTCTTACGGTTGGCGATCTCTTTGATCTAGGCAATATGTGGGAAGTGGGTGTGCTTGCTGATTTGTCTTACGACAAATCTACCCGTTCAACCACGAGCTATTCTCGTGATGAGCTAGATCCCGACGAAGAGTTCAAAGAGCGTAACGAATCCAATACTAATGTGAGTATCACCGCAGCGCTGAATTTTGGTGTTCGTTACGGCGATGATCACCGCATCGAGTCGAAAAACCTGTTTTTGAGAAACACCGATGACGAGGTGTATATCTCAAATAACTATACCCAATCTACTAGCTATAGCAGTGGACAGGGTTTTAGGGATTATGGTTACCGCTTCGAAGAGCGTGAGCTGGAAATTTATCAGCTCGAAGGTTCTCATCAGCTAGGCTACGATACCCGCGAGAAGCTAGGTCTAAGTGAATCTATTTTCGATGATTTGAAAATCGAATGGTTTTACTCTGATTCAACCGCAACAACGTCGATTCCTTCTGAAACTTCTATTCAGGCTCAAATCAGTCGCGATGTAGCTAATAATGTTATTACCAGCACCTCGCTACTTTCTGGCCCTCGTATGATGAACGTGCGCTTTACTGATCTTGAAGATCAGGTAGAAAGCAGCGGGATCAAGATGTCTTGGCCGTTCACTCTGGGTGATTTCGCGTTTGAAATTACGGCAGGCTCCATGTCTGACCGGAAAACACGGACTTATAAGCAAACGGATTTCTCGATTGGTAGCACTAATACCAGCTCGGAATATATTGCGACTTTGAACGACCCAATTTCATCAGCATTGTCTGATGAGAATATCTTGAATCCTGACTATGACTACCGCTTGATTTATCAAAGCGGTTTGTCACGTAGTTACATTGCCGCTGTTGCTAGTGATGCTTACTACGGTGATTTTGAGGTTTTCTGGAATGAAACCCTGCGCCTTGAAGTTGGTGCTCGTTTCGAAGACTACAAGCAGTTTAGCTGTCCTTGGCAGCCATACCGTGTGATTGGTAGCCAAGTAAGATTTGATCCAACAGATCAAAGCGGAGAGTTTCCAGATTGTACGTTCCAGCAAGATGATATCTACCCAACACTTGCGGCAACCTATATTCGTCCGGACTTTCTCGCAGAAGAGTTTCAATTGCGTTTTGGTGTGAGTGAAACCAATGTGAAGCCAGATCTGCGGGAAGTGTCTGATGCAAGCTATCGTGATCCGCTAGACGAAAACGTCATTGTTAGTGGTAACCCTGATGTTCGTCCATCCGGTATTACCAACTACGATGTACGAGCGGAATGGATGTTCTCTACTGGCGACAACCTTGCGATTTCGATGTTCTATAAAGACATCACCGATCCAATCGCATTTTTCTTGTCTGCGGGTGCTGAAAATACGCAATCTGCAACGATTGAAAATGCTGAAAGTGGCAGCATCAAAGGTGTGGAAATCGAATGGCTGAAGTATTTGTCGTTCTTGGGTGACTTCGCTTCACAGTTCTACGTTTCAGGTAACTTGACTCTGGCTGATTCTGAGCTGGTGGTGGGTGATGCCATTAATGTAAACGTTAAGAACCGTGTGCGTTCACTGGATAATGCCTCTGACTATGTAATTAACTTTCAGTTAGGTTTTGACTCTGAAGATGAAAAGCACGCTGCTACCTTGGTGTTTAACGAATATGGCGAGCGTGTTCGTGCGGGTGGTATCGGTAGCCTAGATGACAGCATGGAGCAGCCGTTTACTTCACTTGACCTAGTTTACACTTACTATCCGACAGAATCAGTGACTGTTAAATTCAGCGCGAAAAACATTCTGGAAGACAATGTTGAAGTGAAAACGGGTGACATAGTGACCTATGAGCGTGAGGTAGGTACTTCTTACGGTTTGTCGGTTAAATACAACTACTAAGTTAATTTAACATTCTGTGATTAGCTTGAAGGCCGGACTCCAATGTCCGGCCTTTTTTATTTCCGATTTTTTTATTCCGCGTCCTGCGCTGCCTTTCTCATCATCGCGGCTTTAATACCAAACTTGTGATAATTGTCTCGGTCGCCTAGTTCGCGATAAATCTGTGCGGCGAAATAATAAAAACGGTATTCACTGTTATCCAAACGAATGGCTCTAAGCGCTGAGCGAAGGGCGTCTTCGGTTTTGCCTTCTTCAAAGGCTTGTTTGGCAATGCCGTAATGCCAGTAAGGGTTATTGAGTTGTCGTCGAACAATAACCTGACGAATTTGTTTGGCTTCAGATTTTTTGCCGCTGTTGAGATAAAGGCGCTCTAGGTTGCCGAGTGCGGTGTGGTCATTATTGTCCAGTGAATACGCTTCACGAAAGGCGATTTCCGCTTCGGTATATAGCTCCATGCGGTTAAGCAGGGTGCCGAGATTACCCCAGATATAGCTGGTGCCCGTGTCGAGTTGCAGCGCGCGTTTAAAGTATTGGTAAGCGAGACCGAGTTGATTTTCGCCCAGCATATCCACGCCGCGATTACTGTAATACTGTGCCGCAGCACGGGTTTCTGGTATGCGTTGTTGCGGGCGTAAATACGCATCACCAAGGTCACTAAAATCGACAACAACCTGTTTATTCGGAAGTTGAACGACCGCATTAATATGTTTGTAAACCGCGATGCGGTTGTCGGCGAGTAACTCCTGATCCTGATTTTCAACCACCTCGTTTACCCAGGCGTTGAGTTTGGCTTCTTTCGCGAGAGCAATAAACAGCACGGTGAGTGAAATACAGTTGCCGTGCTTTTGCTCAAAGGTTTCGGCGGCGGTCAGGGTGAGGCCTGAGTGATAGCTAATGCCAAAGGTTCTGGGGTTGCGCAGCGCTTCAGTTAAATAGCGGAGTCGGCCGACTTCGGGCAGCGATTCGGGCACATGCTGTTTTACAAAGGCTTTCATTTCCGGTGTGATAGCCAGCGGGTCAGGAAAATGAGTGGCTAGGTTGTTCAGATGAAACTGATCTTCAAGATGAAGCAGACTTTGTGTTTCAGTGGCATGAGGTGCGGGCAGATTCAGCGGAGCTGTGCTACAGGCACTGAGCCCTATACTCAAGCTGAGCAGGGCGTACGCTGTTAGATGCCGATACTGCATTTATAAACCCTGCAAAGCTAAATCTTGTTATTCTTAAGGCGCTACTGATTAATTGCTGTACTCGCTACATTAATCAGGCTTTGAAAATACTGTTAGTCACGATAACAAAAAAGCCCAGCCAGTTATATTCTGTAATGCCTGAGTTTGCGTTGTCTGGTTCAAAAAATAGGTGGAGAAAATAATGGCAGAAGAACTCTATGGTCCAACTTCGCATATCTACATTTCCCAGCGTTTGCGGATGCACTATGTGGATTGGGGGAACCGAGATGCAGAGCCCTTGCTGCTGATTCACGGTGCGCAGGATCACTGCCGAAACTGGGATTGGGTGGCGCACTCGCTTAGAAAAGACTGGCATATTATTGCGCCGGATTTGCGCGGACACGGTGATAGCGCGTGGTCGCCAGATGGGCATTACAGCAGTGATGCCTACTTAAGCGATATTGCGCAATTAGTGGTGCAGAAGAATCTAAAGCCGGTGACGATAATTGCTCACTCCATGGGTGGTCAGATCGCGGTGCGTTTTGCCGCGACCTATCCTGACTATGTTAAGAAGTTGGTGGTTATTGAGGGCATCGGCCTGAATACCGAAACCATTAAAGAGCAAAGTGAGCGCAGCTATACCGAGAGTATGCGCGAGTGGATTCAGTTTCGGCGTGAGCTTTCCAGCCGTATGCCAAAACGCTATCCGAATTTAGAAGAGGCTTATGCGCGGATGCAGGAAAAGAACCCGCATCTCAGCGTGGAGCAGGCCAAGCATTTGGCCTTTCACGGTATTAGCCAGAATGAAGACGGCACCTATAGCTGGAAGTTTGATAATTACACCCGGCGTTTTTCTCGCAAAGATTTCAGTGAATCGGAGCTGCGCTGGTTGTACGAGCAGATTGAGTGCCCCACTTTGATCTTATGGGGTGATGACACCTTTTTAGAAAATCCCGCCGACAATGGCCGCATTGAGCACTTCAAAAATGCCAAGTTGCTGACCTATGAGCGAGCAGGGCACTGGTTGCATCACGATCAGTTAGCGCGTTTTCTCAAAGATGTGCGCGAGTTTTTCGCCGCTTGATGTAAATCAGTAAATTTCAGACGGCTTGCGATAAGCTGGGCAAAATATGTCGGAGAATTGCTATGCACGCCTTACCTCACCACTACCGTATTAATGCGCTCGCCAATGGGAATGAAAATCTAGCCCTAACTGCGGAGGGGTTGCCCGCATTGGCGGCAGCTGCGCCGGCTGAGTTTGATGGCCCCGGCGATCAGTGGTCGCCGGAGACCTTGTTTCTCGCTTCGATTTCCAGCTGTTTTATTTTGTCATTTAGAGCCATTGCCACATTTTCAAAATTCGAGTGGAGTCAGCTCGAGTGTGACGTGGAGGGCGTGCTTGATAAGCAAGAGCGAAAAATGCGTTTCACCGGCGTGACCATTAACGCGAAATTGAGTGTGGCGGATGGCGTGGATAAAGAAAAAGCTAAATCGCTTTTAGAAAAAGCCGAACAAAACTGCTTGGTCAGTAACTCCTTGGCCTGCCCGGTGCATCTCAATATTAGTATTTAATACTTTTCGAATACTACCGACTGGCAAAAATCATAAGCGCCGGCATTCATTAAAAGTCGCCCCGATAGAGGGCGGCTTCTTGCAGATGCGTTAGCAAAATATCAGCGCAACCTGTTAAGTCGGCTATTGTGCGTGCAGTTTTAATAAGCCGATGCTGAGCGCGAGAGCTTAAATGCTTGTCTTGTTCTAACTGTTGCAGCCAGGCTCGACTGGCTTGGTCGAGTTCGCAGAATCGATACACTGCGTTGCTGGGCATAAAAGCATTTAGATCGCTCTGCCGTCTTTCTTGAATTTGTCGGGCCTTAATCACTCGCGCTTTTACGCTTTTGCTGGATTCTCCGGGTGGTGTGGATTGCAATTCGCCCGGTAAAAGTCTGGGCACGGTTACGCGCAAATCAATGCGATCTAATAACGGCCCAGATAAGCGGTTGCGATAGCGTGATATTTCCGCCGCGGTGCAGCGGCAGCTAATGCCTTGGTCGCCATCATAACCGCAGGGGCAGGGATTCATTGCTGTGATTAACTGAAATCGAGCGGGAAAAGTCAGTTGTTGGCTGGCGCGTGAAATAACCACCTCGCCGCTTTCCAAGGGTTCGCGTAATACTTCCAGTACTCGCCGGGGAAACTCAGGTAATTCATCTAAAAATAAAACACCCCGATGAGCCAAACTAATTTCGCCGGGGCGGGGTTGGCTGCCTCCGCCAACCAGTGCAGCGGCAGACGCGGTATGGTGAGGGCTGCGAAACGGGCGCTGTAATTTTATGGGCTTGCCAACGACCGATTGTAGCGTGGCAATGTCCATTTTTTCTGATTCGGTCAGCGGCGGCAAAATGCTGGGAAGGCGGCTGGCGAGCATGGATTTTCCGGTGCCGGGCGGCCCGCAGAATAAGAGTGAATGTCCCCCGGCTGCGGCAATCTCAAGAGCGCGGCGGGCTAATAATTGACCGCGTACATCGCGTAAGTCTGGTGTTGCTTGTTGGTGCTCATCAATTTCGTGAGGATGAGTGCGTCCAAGTGGAAGCTCGCTTTGTCCGCTTAAGTGCGCAACAACCGACAACAAGCTGTCCGCTTCTCGCAGCGATTCAGGTGAAACCAGTGTGGCCATGCCGCTATTGGCCTTTGGCAGAACCAAAATGCGTTTGGCTTCGGCGCAGTAGCGGGCGGCGGGCAGTGTCGCATCTATCTCTCGTAATTCACCGCTGAGTCCTAATTCGCCAATAAATTCATAGGCTTCAGCGGCCTTTGCGGGCAGTTGATTGGAGGCTAGCAAAATGCCAATCGCAATAGGTAGATCAAAGCGGCCGCCTTCTTTTGGCAGGTCGGCGGGGGCAAGGTTGACCACAATGCGGCTAACCGGGAAATCAAAACCGGAATTAATTAGGGCGGAGCGCACCCGGTCCTTACTTTCTCTTACGCTGGTTTCCGGCAGGCCCACAATCTGAAAGCAGGGCAAGCCTCCAGAAAGGTGGACTTCAACGGTGACTTGGGGGGCGCTAATGCCGAGGCGTGCGCGGCTTAGCGTAGTTGCGAGGGACATCGGCTCTTCCTTGAGTCCATAAGACCTAGGTGAGCATCCATGCCCACCTTAATGAGTGGAGTTTAGTTTATGAGGGCTGATCTAGCTTGGCGGTTAATTCTGCAAGCTGGGCCTCAAGCGCCTCCAGCTTGGCGCGGGTACGGTTGAGTACCGCAACTTGGGCATCGTATTCATCCCGCGAAACCACATTCATTTTATTTAATGCGCCCTGAAGCAGAACTTGCAGTTTTGCTTCAATGTCCTGTTGGATATCCGGCCCTTGGCTAATCAGGCGGCTGGCCTGCTGGGCAAATTGGGAGAACAGGTCAGGTTTGTTCATTTCGAATCCCTATTGGTAACGGTCGAGCATTTTGAGTTTGGATTTTTCTGGCGGCCAGTGTAGCGCATTTTGTTGATTATCGGCTTTGACACGTTAAGAGATGGATGTCGTGACCCAAATAGGGGCGCGATTTGCGGGGTTAAATTTGAATAAATGCTCAAAATAGGGCGGAAGACCGAGGGCGGTAGGGATAAAAGCCAGTGCAAATTTGGCGTTTGCGGAAAAAAGATTTCAATTTGCCGAAATGTTGTTCTGTTTTGGTGCGTGGCGCAATTTTGGTGCATTGCTTGGGGGCTTTTTGTGGCGGAAATTAAGTCCAAAAACGGCATTGTTTTTTATCCTTTTGTTTTTATTGGTTTTTTTAGTTTTGGCACAGCCTGTGCTTTTAGGTTGGCTGTGCGGTTTCTGATGAAATGTGCTTCTCAACTGCGCACTCAAAAAACTAGGAGACTTTTGAAAATGAAATCAATGAAAAAAATGCTTGGTCTGGCAATTCTGGCGGGTGCACCAATGGCAGCTTCGGCTGCTGAAGTAAGCGGCAACGTAACACTGGCTTCTGACTACACCTTCCGTGGTATCTCTCAGACCAGTGAGCGCGGTGCGATTCAAGGTGGATTCGATGTCGATTTCGGCAACGGTTTCAGCCTGGGTACTTGGGCGTCAAATATTGATGCAGATGCAGGAGCTCCCGATGGTACTTCGCAACAAGAGCTGGATATCTACGGTGGTTATGGCTTTGCAGTTTCTGAAAGCGTAAGCATTGATCTGGGCTACATTCACTATATTTATCCCGGCCTAGAGAAAGAGTTCAATTACGACGAATTCGTGGTTGGCGTTTCTGTATCTGATTTCTCTGTAACCCTTGTTTACTCTCCAGATTACTTCGGTGCTGGTGGTGACGATGCTTTTATTCTGAACTTGGACTACAGCCTGTCAGTAAACGATGCGGTAAGCATTGATTTCCACGTTGCTCAAACTGATCACAAAGTTGGTGTTGTGGACTCCGATGACGGTTATGTCGATTACTCGGTTGGTTTTAACTACGACGTTGCTGGTGTAACTCTGGGGCTGGCTTACGTTGGTACCGACTTTGATGCCAATAGTGATAGTGCGGACGACCGCATGGTTCTGTCTATCTCTAAAAGCCTGTAATTGAGTGCTCGAGGCCGGGCTTGTCCGGTCTCGAATCCACTTGTGTTTTGGGGCGACCCATAGGAGAAAAAAATGAAATTAATTACAGCGATTATCAAGCCTTTCAAGCTTGACGATGTTCGCGAGGCGCTCTCCGACATCGGTATCCAAGGCATTACTGTGACTGAAGTGAAAGGCTTTGGTCGTCAGAAAGGCCACACGGAACTTTATCGTGGTGCGGAATACGTTGTTGATTTTCTGCCCAAGGTAAAAATTGAGGTTGCAGTTGCCGACGGCAATGTAGACCCAACCATCGAAGCCATCAGCAAGTCTGCCAATACCGGCAAGATTGGTGACGGAAAAATCTTTGTTTCCAGCCTAGAGCAAGTGGTGCGTATCCGTACCGGCGAAACTGGCGAAGAAGCAATTTAACAAAACGAATAAGCGGAGCTTCTTGCTCCATAACACGATACTTATCTTTCCCCTTGGAGGGCTGTGATGGAAGACATCATTCAGGTCAAGTACGCCCTAGACACGTTCTACTTCCTCGTGATGGGCGCCTTTGTAATGTGGATGGCAGCAGGTTTTGCCATGCTCGAGGCCGGTCTGGTTCGCTCTAAGAACACGACTGAAATTCTTACTAAAAACATCGCGCTGTTTGCGGTGGCATGTACCATGTACCTCGTTTGCGGTTACACCATTATGTACGGTGGTTCCGAAAGCGGCTTCCTGCCAGATAGCTGGTTTGGTAACTCAATCTCTGATGCAACAGTAGAAGAAGTATTAGCCTCTAACGGCGACACTTACTACTCTGGTTCTTCAGACTTCTTCTTCCAGGTTGTGTTCGTTGCAACTGCTATGTCGATTGTGTCCGGTGCGGTTGCCGAGCGCATGAAGCTGTGGGCTTTCTTGGCCTTCGCTGTGGTGATGACTGGTGTTATCTACCCGCTGCAAGGTTCTTGGAGCTGGGGCGGTGGCTTCCTGTCTGAAGCAGGTTTCTCTGACTTCGCAGGTTCCGGTATCGTTCACATGTGTGGTGCTTCTGCGGCACTGGCTGGTGTTCTGCTGCTGGGCTCTCGTAAGGGCAAATACGGCGAAAACGGCCAAGTTAATGCGATCCCTGGTGCAAACCTGCCAATGGCGACCTTGGGTACCTTCATCCTGTGGATGGGTTGGTTCGGTTTCAACGGTGGTTCTGAGCTGATGGTGTCTAACATCGAGGAAGCTAACGCAACTGCGCAGGTTTTCGTTAACACCAATGCGGCGGCTAGCGGTGGCTTGATTGCAGCCCTGATCGTTGCCCGTATCCTGTTTGGCAAAGCTGACCTGACTATGGTTCTGAACGGTGCACTGGCTGGTCTGGTTGCTATTACCGCTGACCCACTGTCTCCAGATCCAGTTTCTGCAACTCTGATTGGTGCAGTAGGTGGTGTACTGGTTGTGTTCTCAATCTTGGCCTTGGACAAAGTGAAAATCGACGATCCAGTTGGTGCGATCTCAGTTCACGGTGTTGTTGGTCTGTGGGGTGTAATGGCAGTACCGCTGACTAATGGCGATGCGACTTTCGGTGGCCAAATCTACGGTGCACTGGTTATCTTCGGCTGGACCTTCGTAGCTAGCCTGATCGTTTGGGGCATCCTGAAAGCAGTAATGGGAATCCGCGTCTCTGAGGAAGAAGAGTACGAAGGTGTGGATATCTCTGAATGCGGTATGGAAGCCTACCCAGAGTTCACCAACAAGTAAGTCTCCCCGTTTGGTGATTACTTCGGCGCCTTCGGGCGCCTTTTTTGTTTGAGCCGAATAGTCTCCCCCTTCTAGATAAATTCAGCAAGTAAAAATTAAGGGTATTTGCACTGTTCTGGTGCTTATAACTTTGTGATAGTTTCTCTGCCATGCTTAGTTGCACTATAAACTGGCATATATAAAAACTTGGAGAGAGAAATTATGAACTCAGCTAAAAAAATCCTTGGTCTAGCTATTCTGGCCACTGCGCCGGCAATGGCCTCTGCGGTAGAAGTTTCTGGCAACGTAACCTTGGCTTCTGATTACACCTTCCGTGGACAGTCACAAACCAATGAGCGTGGCGCGATTCAAGGTGGCTTTGATGCCGACTTTGGCAATGGTTTTACGCTGGGCGCGTGGTCATCGAATGTTGATGGCGGTGCAGGTACAGAAAATACTCAAGAACTTGATCTGTACGCAGGCTACAGCTTTGCAGTTTCTGAAGGCGTTAGTCTTGATCTGGGTTATACCCACTACATTTATCCAGGCAAAGAAGTTGAATCTAACTACGATGAATTCTTGGTCGGTGTTTCTTTCGCTGGTGCGTCTTTAAGTGTGATCTACTCGCCTGAGTACTTTGGTAGTGACAACGGTTCTGCTGTAATCACTAACTTGGACTACTCCATGGCCGTGAATGAAGCAGTAAGCATTGATTACCATATTGGCTATATCGATGGTGCGGAAGACGGCATCGTGGATAGCGATAGCCAGTACGTCGATTATAAAATTGGCGTTAATTATGGCGTGGGTGGCGTGACTCTGGGCTTGGCTTATGTGGGCACAGACACAGACTCCAACGCGGATATTCTTGACGACCGTATGGTTCTGTCTATCTCTAAAAGCCTGTAATTAAAGGCTTAGAGAAATGAAAGGCGCCTTTGGGCGCCTTTTTTTGCCCATCAAGAAAAACCTTACCAATATACCGACTTTAAATACGCACTAAGTAAAGGAATGCGCAATGGCATTTGATTACGGATCGATAGATTTAGGCCTGAGAAATCCATTTAAGAAGGAAGGAGCCGTAACCAGCATACGCGGCGTGCTGGTAGCGCTAATGGGTTTGTATCTTTTGCTGGCTGCGGCCGGAGCAGTTCAAACTGATCCCTATAAGGGCTGGGTGCTAGTGGCTTTTGGTATTGGGCTTTTAGCTAGTGGGGTTGCAAGTGTATCTGGTGGCGTTCTTGCAATGCTTCGCTATTTTGTTGGTCGTAATCACCCGACATCACTTGCTAGCAATGCCAGTCCGTCCGAGTCTTCTACGGCGCAGGAGGAAAGTAGCTATGTGTTTTATACCCAGAAATCATTGATAGAGATGGTGGTGGGTAGAAAGAATGCGACTTTCATTGAGCCAGTCGGTTTGCTCGCCCGCTTTGTACATAGTGTCATCCCCCGGCTCACCTATATGCCGTATCCCATAAGAAATATGGCGCAGGGCCTATTTGGCGCTTGGGTAAAAACAGTGGTTGCTCTTATTGCTTACGCGCTGGTTGCATTTGTTACTCTAGCGGGATTTGCAGGTGAAGCTGGACAGTTTATTTTTCCAGTGTACTCAATCACTCTAACAATATACCTATTTCTTGTTTGGCGACAGGCGGGTAAAGCGATTGCTCGAGATGTGGCTAGAAGTATTCCATCAATGGGTGGCGGAGAGTTGGTTAAGGTTATTTCTGCTGCGATTATCTTGCCGGTTGCGGTTGGATTAGCTGCGAGTTTGTTCAGTTCAACTACGGGCGTGCCTTTGTCTGAAGCACGTGAGTTTCTTGTCTACTTCCCGTCTACTTATACTGTTTATTACCTAGTCGCGATTATTGTCAGTGCGAGCGCGTGCACGGCAATTATTATGTTGATGCTGCATAAACGATTGAAATTCGCTAACCCTTCGGTGGAGGTGTCGGAGCTGCGCGAAAATTGGCAGGAGTCTGTGCATCCCAATGAGATATTTATAAACCTTGATAATTTGGTGATGGCAAACCGCAGATATAAGGAAGTGCCAAATAGGGTTTATAAGGGTATGGAGCCACAACTGCGTGAACAGGTTGAAGGTAAAGGTAGCTTTCATGGCGAAATGATGCAGGAAGTTCAGCCTCGGGTTAGAGAAATGAACTTGGGTGAGGGATTTATTAAGGCGCGCTTGGCTAGCCTTGTTTCTGGCAATGTTTTGTTCTTGGTCGCGTCGATTATTACCTTGTCACTGGCCTTCACGTTCGCAGATGGATTGGTCTTTATCCGGGGTGTGATTGGCGCATACGGCATTGACCAGCTAACGGGTGAGGAAGTGCTGGCTATTTCCGGTGTGATTGAAAAGGTGCTTCATCTTGTTTTAGTGGCGGGTTTGGTTCGCGCATTTGCGCGTATTTTAGCGAATTCGGCCCATCTGTTTTTTGCTGAGATCCAGTTCGAAAGTGACTTAATTTACTTCAAAGTGGACGGAACATTTACAGAGTCGAAGATCTCAACCGGCGCGGCGATTCATGATTCTACACGATCAGAAAACACCTTGGTTCGCTCGAGTATTACGCCTTGGGTTATTGTTTGCCGACTGGTAACAACAACATTTGCGAGTACTGGAATGCGTAATCTTGAATACCCTCGCTACATTATGGAAATGCATAAAAACGAACCGGAGTTGGCCAGTATTAGGTCAGATGTGATCAGCTTCCTTAAGGATCGCGAGTCTATTGCATCTATTACCAGTGCTCGGGATTTGGAAAACGCGTCTCAGATACATGCCATTAACAAGCAGTCTCGTGCGATTCCAGTTCAGTCCCAAGAGGCATTGCAGAAAATGGACGATGATGCGGCAGGCTATCTACGTCGTGCTGAGGCTGAAGAGGAGTAAACGGCTTCTATTGAAGGGATGTTAATTGGGCGCTCGTAGGAGCGCCTTTTTTGTTAAGAATTATTCCATCTGCAGGGTTGTTTCATATAAAAGTTGCGCAATGCTTTGGCGGCTATCCATTACTAAGATAAGTATCACTTCTTTTGTGGTTTCATTGACGCGATAGAAAACCAAGTTGTGCTGATCTACCAGTAACTGGCGGTATTCGTTAAATCCGAGGCTTGCTAGTCGCTCGCTAATGGGGGCAGCAAGTGGATTGTCTGAGAGTTTTTCAAGCTGAAGTTTAATGGTATCGCGGCAGCTTATTGCGGCTTCGTTCCCGTATTTATTTCTTAAAAACTGGCTCAGTTTCCTGAGTGTTATCTTGAATGTTGGGGTGGCGACAACAGTATACCCCTTAGACATCAAAAGCCTCGTCAAGAGAGAGCGGGCCCTTCTGATTTAGGCTGCGTTCAGAAAGGTTAATCAGCTTCAGTAATGCTAGGGTTTCTTGCTGTTCTTGGTATGCGGCGGCATCTTGCACAACGTAGACCTCTTTGCCATTTTGGGTCACATGTAGAGGGGTGTCTAAAGACAGATTGTTGGCATTTGCTTTCAGATAAGAAACGGTTTGAATGTTCATTTTCTGGCCTAGAGGTCTAAATATAGACTGATTATAGGCTTGAGCTGCGGGGTTTTCCACTGGTCATAAATTGATCGGTGCTGGTGGTTTTGACGGTTTAATTTCCCACTGTTGGTGGCGTGGTATTCGCCACCCACTCCCACCACTGGTGCTCACCTTCAGGCTTGTTGGTATCTTGGCAGCGGTGAATATCCCAGGTCACAAGATAATCGGGGTTGCTCAGGGTTTTGTTGTTGCCCGCCGGGTAGTCGCCTTTGGGGGCGACAAACCAGGGGGCGAGTGAGGAGGGGATGGTAAATTCTTCGTCATCCGCATCGCGCAGGGTTATGCCTTGCTCGGCGGTAACACGAACCACGGTGCCGCCGAGTAGGCGCTGCTGCAGCAGTTGGCCGTCGACCTCGAAATAACTGAGGCCGACCACGGCAGTTTTATCTACCAAGGCGGCCAGTTGTGGGTCGAGAATATCCGCCATGCTGCTTAGAACAGAATCCGGCAGCGAATGGTTTCAGGAATTTCTGAAAGTTTTTGCAGGGCCAGATCACTAGACGCCTGATCAATATCAATAACCACGTAACCCACTTCATCATTGGTCTGCAGGTATTGGCCGGAGATATTGATATTGTTCTCAGAGAAGACTTGGTTGATGGCGGTGAGAATGCCGGGCACGTTGCGGTGAACGTGAAGCAGGCGGTGCTTGCCGGGGTGGGCAGGCAGGGCCACTTCGGGGAAGTTCACCGAGGAGGTGCTGGTGCCGTTATCGGAGTATTTAGCCAGTTTGTCGGCCACTTCCAAGCCGATATTCTGCTGGGCTTCCATGGTGGAGCCGCCGATATGCGGGGTTAGGAATACATTGTCGAACTCGCGTAGTGGCGACACGAATTCATCGTTATTGCCGCGTGGCTCTTCCGGGAACACGTCAATCGCTGCGCCGGAGAGTTTATTGTCGCGCAATGAATTGGCCAGTGCGTCGATATCAACCACAGTGCCGCGAGAGGCGTTAATCAGAATGGCGCCATTTTTCATTTGTGCCAGTTCGTTTGCGCCAATCATATTTTGCGTGGAGTGGGTTTCGGGTACGTGTAGAGACACAATATCCGAGGTCGCCAGCAATTCGCCCATGCTCACTTGTACGGCGTTGCCCAGTGGCAGTTTGTTCACCACATCAGTGAAGCACACTTCCATGCCCAGACTTTCAGCGATAACCGAAAGCTGCATACCGATCGAGCCGTAGCCGATAATGCCCAGACGCTTGCCGCGAATTTCATAGGAACCCACGGCGGTCTTCAGCCATTCACCACGGTGGGCGGCGGCGTTCTTCTCGGCAATGCCACGCAGTAGCAGGATTGCTTCGGCGATAACCAGCTCGGCAACCGAGCGAGTGTTAGAGAAGGGCGCGTTGAATACCGCAATACCGTGTTCGGTGGCGGCGCGCAGATCCACTTGGTTGGTGCCAATACAGAAACAACCTACAGCGATCAGTTTTTTGGCCGCCTCAAAAACCTCGGCGGTCAGTTGGGTGCGCGAGCGAATGCCGACAAAATGGGCATCGGCAATTTTTTGCTTGAGCTCGTCGTCAGGCAGTGCTTTTTGGTAGTAGTCGATATTGGTGTAGCCGGCGGCCTGCAGTGCATCTACGGCGGATTGGTGCACGCCTTCCAGCAACAGAAATTTGATCTTCGCTTTATCAAGAGAAGTTTTCGCCATGGGATGTGGTCTCGCGGAGAGGTGTTCAGAAAGCGCGCTATGTTATCATAAAACACTTTTCCACGTTGTTATTTCGAGGCCATCGATGGCGTCTGCCCCCCAAATTACTGCCCCAGAAACGATTTTGAGCGAACTTAGCGCCATTGTTGGCGAGGATAAGCTGCGTACCGATCAGGATACCTTGCACAGTCACGGCCGTGACTGGACCAAAGCCCACGAGCCAGCGCCATTGGCGGTGGTGTTTCCACGCACTACCGAAGAAGTTCAGGCCGTGGTCAAGCTGGCCAATGCTCTGCATTTTGCCATTGTGCCTTCGGGTGGGCGCACCGGCCTCAGTGGTGGGGCGGTGGCGGCCAGCGGTGAAGTGGTGGTGTCCTTCGATTATATGAATCACATTTCTGACTTTAATCCGGTAGATCGCACCGTGGTGTGTCAGGCGGGGGTGATTACCGAAACCCTGCAAACCTTTGCTGAAGAGCACGGCCTTTATTACCCGGTGGATTTCGCCTCGGCGGGCTCCTCGCAAATTGGCGGCAATATTTCCACTAATGCCGGCGGCATTAAGGTGTTGCGCTGGGGCATGACTCGCGATTGGGTGGCGGGCCTGAAGGTAGTAACCGGTGCCGGTGAGATTTTGGAATTGAATCGCGGTCTGCTGAAAAATAATGCCGGTTACGATTTGCGGCAATTGTTCGTTGGCGCGGAAGGTACGCTGGGTTTAATTACGGAAGCGACCATGCAGCTCACTCGCCAGCCGAGTAACCTCACGGCCTTTGTGCTTGGTGTGGAAAACTTCGACGGCATTATGAAGTTGTTTAACCGCTTTCAGTCGGAAATGGATTTGACCGCCTTTGAGTTTTTCTCCGAACAGGCCTTGCAGAAAGTGGTTGCCCATAGCGGCTTGCAGCGGCCTTTTGAATCGACCTGTCCCTATTATGCGTTGCTAGAGTTTGAATGCCTTAACGATGAGGTGGCGGAGCAGGCCATGGCCTTGTTTGAGGCCTGTGTAGAAGAAGGCTGGGTGCTTGATGGTGTGATGAGTCAGAGCATTGAGCAGCTAAAAAATCTGTGGCGGCTGCGTGAAGATATTTCTGAAACCATCTCTCAATGGACGCCCTATAAAAATGATATTTCCACCATTATTTCCCGCGTGCCTGATTTTTTGGAGGCCGTAGAAAACTTGGTGAATGCCGAATATCCCGACTTTGAAATTATTTGGTTTGGCCATATTGGCGACGGCAATCTGCACCTGAATATTCTCAAGCCCGACAATTTAGACAAGACTGACTTTTTTGAAAAGTGCGGCAAGGTCAGCATTGGCGTATTTGAAATTGTGCAGCGTTATCAAGGCAGTGTTTCTGCTGAACACGGTGTTGGCTTGCTGAAAAAACAATACTTGGGTTACTCGCGCAGCGCGGAAGAAGTCGCGCTGATGCGTCAGATCAAGCAGGTGTTTGATCCCAATGGGGTGATGAACCCCGGCAAAATTTTTGACTGAACCGCCGGTTTTATTATCGAGTCTTTTATGAGTTACCAGCATCAATTTTTAGATGGAACGCCGTTTTCAGCTGCGCCGGGTAAGGTGGTTTGTGTCGGTCGCAATTATGCGGAGCACGCCAAAGAGCTAAATAACCCGGTGCCAGAATCACCGATTCTGTTTATGAAGCCGGCTACCGCAATGGTGAGAATGGGCGAGGGGCTGGAACTTCCCGCCGGGCTGGGTGCCTGCCATCACGAGTTGGAAATGGCGGTGCTGATTGGTGCCAAATTAAGCCGTGCTGCGCCTGAAAATGCGATGCTGGCTGTGGCGGGTTACGGCCTAGCGCTGGATTTAACCCTGCGCGATTTGCAGTCACAGCTTAAAACCAAGGGTCATCCTTGGGAGCGCGCCAAGGCCTTTGACGGTGCCTGTCCGATATCAAACTTCATCAGTGTCGAGGCGATTTCAGATTGGCAGCAATGTGGTTTGCGTCTAACCCGCAACGGAGCAGTGCAGCAGGATGGCCAGTGTAACGATATGATTTTTGCATTGCCGGAGCTGCTGGCGGAAATCAGCCAGAGTTTTACCCTGCAACCGGGTGATGTGGTGCTAACTGGAACGCCAGCGGGGGTAGGCCCACTGGTGTCAGGTGATGAACTACAAGCTGAATTACTGTTTGCTGGCGAGCCGGTGATTGTTCAACGCGCCAGCGTAAAATAAGCCCGAGTTTCTAAGGGGTGATTTCTCTCACCCCATTGCTGGTGCCTAGTAGCAGCACGTCGGCTGGGCGCAGCGCAAACAGGCCGTTGGTCACTACGCCGACAATGGCATTAATCTCTTCTTCGGTTTTCTGCGGTGTGGCGATCATAAAATCGTACACATCGAGAATGATATTGCCGTTGTCTGTTACCACGCCTTCACGATAAACCGGATTGCCGCCCATTTTGAGCAACTCACGTGCGACATAGCTGCGCGCCATGGGGATTACTTCCACTGGCAAGGGGAAGGCGCCAAGCTGATCAACCAATTTGCTCTCGTCGGCAATGCAGATAAATTTCTTGCTGGCCGCTGCCACAATTTTTTCGCGGGTCAGCGCTGCGCCGCCGCCTTTAATCAGCTCCAAATGACTATTGCTTTCATCGGCGCCATCCACGTAAACCCCTAGGGTTCCAGCATCGTTTAGCTCGATTACTTCAATGCCGTGACTGCGCAGACGCTGGGCCGATGCCTCGGAGCTGGCAACAGTGCCTTTAATGTCGTCACGAAATTCCGCGAGCAAATCGATAAAGAAATTGGCGGTGGAGCCTGTGCCAATGCCGATGATTTCACCGTCAAAAATTGCGGGTTTCACCATCTCGATGGCGGCAGCGGCGACCGCTTTTTTCAATTCATCTTGAGTCATAAGGGTGTCTTGCTGTGGGTTGAGTTCGAGCCGCCTAGTATAGAGCCTAGACAGACTTCATTCATCCTCTGTGGTGGCGTAGACTGCGGCAACACCAAAAAACAGGGAAAATGATAATGACGACTGAAACCGCCAAACCCAAACTTTGGCACTGCTGGGGCTCCCGTTCACTGCGGCCACTGTGGGCGCTAGAGGAAATGGGGCTGGATTACGAGCTGGTCAACCTGCCGTTTCCGCCGCGAATGTTTCAGCGCGAATTTCTGGAAGATAACCCGCTGGGTACCGTGCCGTATTTTACCCACGGCGAAATCAGCATGACCGAGTCCAGTGGCATTTGTCTGTATCTGGCAGAGCGCTTTCAGCAGCATGAGTTGATGTTGCCGATAGATCATCCCGAGTACGGTGATTTTTTGAACTGGCTGTTTCAGAGCGATGCCACTCTGACTTTTCCGTTGACCTTGGTATTGCGTTACTCCCAATTGGAAGCGCCAGAAAATCGCTCCCCCAAAGTTGTTGAAGATTATGCCAAATGGTTTTTGGCGCGCCTGAAACGCCTCAATGCGCATCTGGAAAACCGTGAATATCTCTGTGATGGCCGCTTTACTATTGCCGATATCGCGGTGGGTTTTGCGCTGTGGCTGGGAGAATCTCTGGGCTTGGCGGAATGCTATGCACCGCATGTGCGCGATTATTTAGCGCGTATAAAAGAGCGGCCAGCGTATAAGCGGGTTGAGAATGTCGGGATTGAGGCCTCCTCCTTTAGGCCGCTGCCCTATCCCTTTGGTATGGATTTGCCGGATTTAACCGCTCGATAATCCATCTAATCTGAAAAAAATAATAAGAGGTCACCTCATGATTCTTACCGAACAGCACCAAGCCCTGCGCCAAACGGTTGCGCAGTTTGTTGATAAAGAGATCAACCCCTATTGCGATGAATGGGAGCGGGCGGGAATTTTCCCTGCCCATGAGCTATTCAAAAAAATGGGCGATTTGGGGCTGCTCGGTATTGCCAAGCCAGAAGCCTATGGCGGTATGGGGCTAGATTACAGTTATCAAGTGGTGTTCTCCGAAGAACTGGGCCGGGTCGCGAGCGGTGGCGTATCGATGGGGATTGGCGTGCAAACCGATATGGCCACGCCGGCACTAGCCAAGTTTGGCAGTGATGAATTACGCCGTGAATTTCTGGTGCCGGCCATTGCCGGTGATGCGGTATTTTCCATTGCGGTGAGTGAGCCGCATGCAGGTTCGGATGTGGCGGCGATTAAAACCACGGCCCGCAAAGACGGAGACGACTACATTATCAATGGCAGCAAAATGTGGATTACCAATTCCACCCAGGCCGATTACTTATGCCTGCTCGCCAATACCAGCGAGGGCAATGCTCACACTAATAAATCACTGATTATTGTGCCGACCAAAACGCCCGGTGTGAGTTTTTCAGAAAAGCTCGACAAGCTCGGTATGCGCGCCTCTGATACCGCGCAGGTGTTTTTTGACGATGTTCGTGTGCCGCAACGCTACCGTATCGGCGATGAGGGGCAGGGCTTTGTCTATCAGATGATCCAGTTTCAAGAGGAGCGGCTTTACGCCGCGGCGGGTAACCTCAAAGGCATGGAAGGCTGTATTCAGCAGACCATCGACTACACCCGCGAGCGTCAGATATTTGGACAATCGCTGCTGGATAATCAGTCTGTTCATTTTCGCTTGGCGGAATTACAAACCGAGGTCGAAGCCCTGCGAGCCTTGGTATATAGCGCGGTTGAGGGCTATATCAACGGCGAAGATGTGACCATGAAAGCCTCTATGGCCAAATTAAAAGTCGGGCGCTTGTCTCGCGAAGTCACCGATGCCTGTCTGCAGTATTGGGGCGGCATGGGCTTTATGTGGGACAACCCCATTGCCCGCGCTTATCGCGATAATCGCCTGATTAGTATTGGCGGCGGTGCCGATGAAGTCATGCTCAGTATTATCTGTAAGCTGATGGGCACCTTGCCAAGTAAAAATCGGTAACGGGTAAGCGTGACAGCCTGTTGCGCTATTGTCATATCAGTCCACTAAACTATAGTGGTTAACGCTAGGGAACCTCTGATTAATTACTGCATTTGCAATCTCAGTTGTCGGAGCTGCTCGAAATGCTCATTTATTTGCATATAAATTCCGCTTTCTGCGCTGCTGCGACAACCAATCTTGCTGCACTCGCTACATTAATCAGAGGCTCCCTAGTTCATAAAGATAACAATAAGGCCCTGCAAACGCAGTGACGGCAATCTGAAAGAGGTTGAGGAAAATGGTGCGGACTCAAAACCGTCGTGAACGACAAAACCCGTTGCGAGTATTTAATGCGGCGTTACCCATATTGGCATTGAGTGTATCCGTGCCGGGCTATGCGCAAATTGAAGAAGTATTGGTTACCGCGCAGAAACGCGAACAATCCCTTAGCGATGTGCCTATTAATATCAACGCCATGAGCGGCGACAAAATGGCAGAGCTGAATATTCAGCAGTTTGACGATCTGGCGAATTTTGTTCCCGGCCTAGAGGTGCAGGAGCAGAGTGCGAACAACCCTGCCTTTGTGATTCGCGGCATTACCTCCGACTCCGGTGAGGCCTTTATTGAACCGCGTATTGCGATATTCCAAGACGGTGTGCCGTCGTCGCGTTCACGCGGATCGTTTTTCGAATTGCACGATCTTGAACGCGTCGAAGTTGTTAAAGGGCCGCAGAGTACCCTGTTTGGTCGTGCGGCATTGATTGGCGGCATTAACGTTATACAGCGCAAAGCCGATTACGAGTGGGATGGTCAGCTTAAACTGGGTTATGGCGAAAGTGTGCGCAGCACCAAATACAAGGAAATTGGCGCGCAATTGGGTGGGCCAATTATTGACGAAACCTTGGCCGCTCGCGTTTCTCTGATAAAAAAGAGCCGCGACCCCTATGTGGAAAACCTGCTTGGAGGCGAAGGCTTTAATGGCGCGGATGTCGAAGCGTGGCGGGTGTCGCTGCGTTTTGATCCCCTTGAGTCATTGCGTATCGACCTGATTGCCAATAGCCAAGAAGATACCCCGCCCGGCACCGGATTTAAAAACAATCGCTTTGCGCCTCCCGGTGGCGATACCAGCCCCTATTCTGGCGCGGCTCTGCAAAGTTTTGGCGGTTTTAGAAACAACGCTGAATTGGGCCTTGAGCGCAGCTTAGATAGCGTGACCGGTATTGTGGCTTGGGAGATTAATGATACCTGGACATTTACCGCGATCTCCGGCGTGCGGGAATTTGAGTCGGAAGAAGTGTTCGATGCCGACGGTTCTCATCACAATATTTTGGTGGCGGCAGAGGTCGCTGAAGGCGAACAATTCAGTCAGGAACTGCGCTTCAACTATGATGCCGGTGGCGATCTAACCGCCTTCTTCGGTGCCAATTATCTGGATGAAAGTGGCAGCCAGTACGTGCCCGTGGCGACAGATGCCACCGTGGGCATTCCTTTCTTTCTGAATTTTCTGGCCACCGGCGAAGCCAGCGAACCTGTGTTGCCAGCTTCCGGTATTTTGTATGAAGAGGAATTTTCCAACGGCAGCGAATCGCAATCGATTGATTTGTTCGGCGATGCTACTTGGCGCTTCAGCGAAAAGCTGGAGCTAACTGCCGGTATTCGCTGGACTCGCGACGATAAATCGACCAGCTACTATGGCCGTTCAAAGCCGTTGGCAGATTTGTCCGCATTGCCGATTACGCTGCCGATTCCGGTGCTGGCAGATCCCGGCTCAACCTTGTTTATTGCGGCTAGTGAAAATGGCGAACAACAAGAAGCCAGCGATACCTTTAGTGGTTTGTCGTGGCGCACGGTTTTGGCCTACCACTTCACCGAGGATTTTAATGCCTGGGCAAGTTATGCCCGTGGTCGTCGGCCGGAAGTTATCGCGTTTAATACCCCGGCCGGAGGTAGCTTTGTTGAGCCGCAAACACTGGATGCCGAGCTGGTAGATTCCATTGAAGTGGGCGGTTTTCTCAGCCTTTTTGAGAACAAACTGAATATCAGTGGTTCAACCTTCTACTACGAGTACACCAATTTCCAGACAACGATTTATGTTCCCGGTGAGGCGGCGGTGGAAGTCCTCAATGCCGGATCGGCCAGTTCATACGGTTTAGAAATTCAGGTAGACGGCCAAATAAATGAGAATATATCGGCCTTCTTTAGCTACGGTTATAACCACGGGCGCTTTGCCGATAAAGACGACTCCGGGCAAGAGCAGCAATTCGCTGGCAATCATTTCCGCTTAAGTCCAGATCACAGCGCGGCGATTGGTGCGACCTTCCGCCTGCCAACCCGCTACGGTATTTTCTCAGCAACGCCATCGTATAGTTATAAATCTAAATATTTCTTTGACGACAATAATGACCGTCCAGACTTGCAGGAAGTGGACAGCGTGCAAGATGAATTTCAGCCCGCTTACGGATTACTGGATATGACCTTGAGTTATGAAATTCCCGATGGCCGATTTGCCGTGGAGATTTTCGGCAAAAACCTGCTGGATGAAGACTATCTACTAGATGCCGGTAATACTGGAGACAGCTTTGGATTGCCCACCTTCATTCCCGGCCCAGACCGTTTGATTGGCCTGTCGTTTACCGCTCGTCTGTAAACCTCTCAAGCCCTCGGCGATTATGCCGGGGGCTTTTCTTTTTAGAGCTCTTAATTTTCTTATATTTTTAAATCGAATAATAAAGTCTAATTTAAGACTTAAAACACACAGTCCGCTGCTTTATAGTGCGCAAAATATAAGAGTAAAAATCAAAATAAGGGATTAAAATAGTGCGTCGTGCACTATTTTTGATATGGTTATTGCGCTTAAATTTTAAGCTAAATAAAATTGCGCCACTCACTTAAGTGAGCCCTTTTTCCCTAATTTTGATAAGAAGAAATTGCCATGAAAACTCAAAACCGTCAGTTTGCTGTTGGGATTCTTGCCTTCTTGATGATCTCTGGTGCGTCTGCTCTGGAACAGGGTTCCGCCAGCGAATGTGAAAAAATTGAACGCAATATGGGCCAGTATGAAAAACTGAAAGCCCAAGGTGGTACTGCCAATGAGCAATCCAGATGGCAGAGCCGTCAGGATCACTACGCGGCCATGTATTCTGAGCTGAGCTGCCAGAATAGCATTGCTCAAGTTCGCTAAGCCGAAGAGCTAAGTTCGATTCAAAAACGCTTCAGTATTTTCTGAGGCGAAATAAAAAAGCCGTCGCCCTTATGGGAGACGGCTTTTGTTTTTCTACGCTCTCTGTTTTAAAGCCTGAGCCATTTGAGTATTCGAACACCGCCGACGGCCAAGAGTGCAAACGCAGTAATTAATCAGGCTCCTTAAGGGTTCCTTAGGCGGCTGAGCTTAGGCCCGGAGTGTAAGGCTTATAAGGGTAGCCCAGCGCATCCGCCACCGCCTTATAAGTCACTTCGCCCTGATGAATATTCAAGCCCTTTGCCAAGTGCGGATTGTCTGCCAGTGCACCTAATCCTTTGTTGGCCAATTGAATAGCGTAAGACAAGGTTGCGTTATTCAGGGCGATGGTTGAGGTGCGAGCTACGGCGCCGGGCATATTCGCCACACAGTAATGCACCACGTCATCAATGATAAAAGTTGGGTCGTCGTGGGTTGTTGCTTTTGAGGTTTCAAAACAACCACCTTGGTCGATCGCCACATCTACCACAACCGCGCCGCGCTGCATTTTGCTAATGGTTTCGCGGGTCAGCAGCTTGGGGGCGGCAGCGCCGGGAATTAGCACTGCACCAATTACCAGATCCGCCGTTAGCGCATGTTCTTCAATGGCGGTATTGGTGGAGTAGAGGCAGCGAACCTGACCACGGTATTTGTTATCCAGCTCGCGCAGGCGCGGCAGTGAACGATCCATAATAGTCACGTCTGCGCCCATGCCTACTGCCATTGCAGCGGCATTATCGCCAACCACGCCGCCGCCGATAATCAGCACTTTAGCGGGAGCCACGCCGGGTACGCCACCGAGTAACATGCCGCGACCGCCCTGAGCTTTTTCAAGGTGATGAGCGCCAGCTTGAATTGACATGCGACCGGCTACTTCAGACATCGGCGCTAGCAGGGGCAGGCCGCCGCGTTCGTCGGTGACGGTTTCATAGGCAATACAGCTTGCACCTGAGGCCAGCAACAGTTCGGTTTGCTGTGGGTCTGGCGCAAGGTGCAGGTAGGTGTAAAGAATCTGGCCGGGGCGCAGCATTTTGCATTCTGCAGGCTGAGGTTCTTTAACTTTGACAATCATATCCGCGGTGGCAAAGACCTCTGCCGCAGTTGGCAGAATAGTCGCGCCGGCATCAAGGTATTGATCATCAGTAAAGTCGATAGCCAGTCCGGCATCTTTCTCTACAAACACGGTATGACCAAAGCCGATTAATTCTTTTACCGAAGAAGGCGTTAAACCAACGCGGTATTCACGGGTTTTGATTTCTTTAGGTACGCCAATTTTCATTTTACATCTCCAATGGGATAGGCATCTGTTGCTTCACGAGAAGCCATGTTTTGTTGAAACCGTTTGAGTTCGGCTTTGACTTTAGGGGCCAGCATGTACAGGCCGATAATGTTGGGAATACAGATCAGGAACACCAGTGCATCAGAGAAGCTCAACACCGCTTCAAGCTGAATGCTGCAACCAAGGGCGACGAAGAAGCAGAACACCAGTTTAAAAATCAGCTCTTTCTTCTGGCCTTCGCCAAACAGGTAAGTCCACCCTTTAAGGCCGTAGTAGCCCCAGGCAATCATGGTTGAGTAGGCGAATAAGAAGCCGGCGATTGCAATAAAGGCGGGTGACCAAGAAATATTGCGCTCAAAGGCGTAAGAGGTGATTTCAATACCGCCCAAACCTTGTGAGAAATTAGGCTCGTAATATTGGGTGGTGATAATCACCAAGCTGGTCAGTGTGCAAATGATGATGGTGTCGATAAAAGGCTCAAGCAGCGCGACATAACCTTCGGTAATCGCGTTATCGGTACGCACCGCAGAGTGGGCAATGGGTGCTGAGCCAATCCCTGCTTCGTTGGAAAACACGGCGCGTTGGAAGCCGATAATCATCACGCCCAGAATGCCGCCGGCCATACCCGAGCCGGTAAAGGCGTTGCTGAGAATGGTGGAGAAGGCGAAAGGCAGCGCGTCGTAATTCATCAGAATCATCACCAGCGCGCCGGTGCAGTAGAACACCGCCATAAAAGGCACGATCTTGCTGGTGACGCGGGCAATGGATTTGATGCCGCCGATAATGACCAGCGCGACACTAATGGCTAGAAAAATACCGAACAACCAGCCCTTATCTGCCAGCCAGCTCTGTTCTGCGCCACCGGTGACGTTAACAACCTGAGTGTATGCTTGATTCGACTGGAACATATTGCCGATACCCAAACAACCAATCACGATACCTAAAGCGTAGAAACTTCCGAGGAATTTGCCAATACGGGATAAACCGCGATCTTTAAAGGCGCGCTCAAGGTAGTACATCGGGCCGCCAGAAACACTGCCGTCTGGGTTTTCGCGGCGGTACATGGTGCCCAGCGTGCACTCCAGAAACTTGGTCGACATGCCAAAGAAACCGGCCAAAATCATCCAGAAAGCCGCACCGGGGCCGCCAATGGAAATGGCGATAGCCACGCCGCCAATATTACCGATACCCACGGTGCCGGAGACGGCGGTGGCCAGTGCTTGGAAGTGGGAAACCTCGCCCTTGTGTTCCTTGCAACTGTAGTCGCCGCGCACAATTTTCAGTGCCTGCGGCAGGCCGCGAATATTAAGAAAATTGAAATATCCGGTGAAGAAAATGGCCGCGCAGATTAGCCACAGAACAACCAGTGGCAGGTCGGCGCCCATCACTGGGATTTTGTAAAACACCACGGCCGAGAGTGCATCCGCCGCCGGGGTTACAAACGCGTTAATGGTGTCGTCCAAGCTGGCCAGAGAATAATTACTGGCCAGCAGGGTGGAGAGGAAAATAAGTCGCTTCTTGTTGCGCAGGGCGCGTCGTTTGAGCAGGTCCATATCGCAGATTCCTATTGCTTAGTTCTGGAGTGGCGTCGCTTCAAAAGAGCGCTCAATAATGCTGACGATTTCTTCAATATCTCCTTTAGTGGCTATCAAGGCCGGGCTTAGACAAAGGGTGTTATTGAATAAATCAAAGCTGCGGTTGGTGCGGCCGATCAGTAGTCCGTTTTTGGCGCAGGCGCCGGCAATCTGTACCGCATAAGATTCTGGTGCGGGGGTTTTGCTTTCGCGATCAGTTACCAGTTCAATACCCGCGAACAAACCTTTGCCGCGAACATCGCCAATGACCGGGAATCGGTTCTTTAAGTGATGAAGTCCTTCCATCAAATAAGTCCCCATTTTCTTAACGTTAGAAAGTAATTCTTCACGCTCAAGAATTTCCAAGGTTTTTAAGCCGGCGGTCGGGCCCGCAGTGCAGCCGCCAAAAGTGCTGATGTCGCGGAAATACGGCATACGCTCAGAAGCCGGGGCTTTGAATTTTTCAAACACGGCTTCCGTGGTCACGGTGCAAGAGATGGCGGCGTAGCCACTGGCAACGCCCTTGGCCATAGTGACAAAGTCAGGTTTGACATCGTAGTTTTGGTAGCCGAACCAAGTGCCGGTACGGCCAAGGCCGCAAACCACTTCGTCGATATGCAGCAGCACATCATATTTTTTGCAAATTTCTTGAATGATGGGGAAGTATTCCGGCACGGGTGGAATCACGCCGCCGCCGGCGGTAATGGGTTCAAGTACCACAGAACCTACCGTTTCTGGGCCTTCTTCCAAAATGGCGCGCTCAAGGTCTTGGGCGCATTCAATATTGCATTCGCCGTAGGTTTTGCCGAAGGGGCAGCGGTAGCAGCAGCAGTGGCTAAAAGAAGAAAAACCGGGAACAAAGGGGCCGTACTGTTCACGACGTTCGGCCTGCCCTGTGGAGCTCAATGCGCCAATAGTGGTGCCGTGATAATCGCGGTCGCGATAGATGATTTTGTACTTCTCGCCGTTGCCATTGATGTGGGCCAACTGGCGGACCATCTTGTAGGCTTTTTCATTGGCTTCAGAACCGGAGTTTGAAAAATACACACGGCTCATGCCGGGCATTTTATCAATCAAAGCAGCGGCGTATTCGGCAGCGGGAACGTTGCCTGCAGAGTTGGCGAAGTAGCACATTTTCAGTAGCTGATCGCGAACAGCATCGGCAATTTCTGTACGGCCATAGCCTACGTTTACCGACCAGACACCGCCCGAAGTGGCATCGAGAAATGTTTTACCATTGATGTCGGTAACCCGCATTCCTTCGCCGGATTCAATAATCATTGGGTCGCTTGAATCAAACACTGAGTGTTGAGTCAGGTGATGCCAAACATGCTTTTTATCGCTTGCGATGATTTCAGACATATCATCAAATTCCTGTGTAGCTGACATGGATTTCATGGCTTTCATCCTGCTTAAATTTGCTCAAACTTATCAGTGCCAGATGTGGCGACTTCACTGGTCCAGTAAACGTAAAATTTTTAAATCACGAGGGTTTTTAAATAGCTCATCTCACGGATGGCGTATTTAATGCCTTCACGACCGGCACCGCTTTGTTTAACGCCACCAAAGGGGAAGTGCTCGGTGCGAAAGCCGGGGCCGTCATTACAGGCTAAGGTGCCCACATCCAGCTCTTCAAAAAGCGTGCGAGCAATCGCAAGGTTTTGGGTGAAAACCCCGGCCTGTAGTCCGTAAGGGCTGTTATTGATGATGGGAATAATTTCTTCGATATCGTTGAATTTGGTCAGTGGTAACACCGGGCCAAAGACTTCTTCTTTCATCAACAGGCAATCCACGGAGAGATTTTCAAGGATGGTTGGGTAAACAATCGCGCCGTCAAATTTATTACCCGCAGTGACGGTGGCACCGTGAAAGATGGCATCTTCAATAAAATATTGAATCGATTCGGCGGCTTTTTTACTGATTACCGGGCCGATAAAAGTGTCTTCTTTCATCGGGTCGCCCACCACCAGCTTCTGGGTTTTCTCTAACAGTAAATCCCTAAACGCATCGTAAATATCTTCGTGCAGAAAAATGCGTTTAGCCGCCGTACAGCGCTGGCCTGCAGTAGCTAGGCGCTGATTTATAGACGCATTAACTGCGGCCTCAATATCTCCGTCAGGTAAGACGATCAAGGGATCATTGCCACCCAGCTCTAGTAATAATTTCTTGTAGCCAGAAACCGCTGAAATGGCATTGGCGGCGTTAGTGCCGCCGGTGAAATTAATACCATCTACAAGATCGTGGCTATTTAATTTATTGAGGTCTTTATCTGCCGGCATGGCAAATTGCAGTACGTCTTCAGGAATACCAGCTTGATAGCAAAGCTGAGTAAACAGCATGGAGGATTGTGTGTTTACCGGGCTGGCTTTAAACAGAATGGCATTGCCAGCGGCAAAGGCGGGGCCGATTTTGTGCATGGCAATATTGATGGGAAAGTTAAAGGGCGTGATACACAAAATAGTGCCCAGAGGCTTCCACAGAGAAATACCAATTTTGCCGCGCGCGGGCGGAAAGGCATCTGAGTCTAGGCACTCGCCAGAAATTTGCCGGGCTTCTTCGCTGCTGGATTTTGCGGCATTCACGGCGCGGCTCATTTCTACGCGCGAGTCGGAAATAGTTTTGCCTGTTTCCAGTGTAATCAGCTTTGCCAGCTCTTCTGCGTTGTCGCTTAGTAGGCCTGCGAGGTTTCTTAAAATATCTGAGCGCTCAAAGGCGGTGAATTTCTTTTGCGTTTTCTGACCGCTTTTTAGTAGCTGCAATTTGGCTTCAACTACGTCCCAACTATCGTAAAGGTGGCTGGATAAAACCGAGTTGTCGAAGGGGTTGGTAACGGTATATGAATCAGTCATGCGAGGCTCCTAAACTAAACTGATCAATTGATAGAGCAGGCGTGCACCGGTAACGTAAAGTGCAATTTCCATGATCTTGAAAAACACCTGCTGATTAACTTTGCGCAGGGCATGCATACCAAAGTACGTGCCGATTAATGCAAATACGGTGAGTAAAATAATGATTCCCAAATGTTCGAAATAGGAGAATCCGAGGTAGAGGAACGCCGGGATTTTGGTGGCGTGGGCAATCATTTGCATGATGGATTTATTAGCGACAATCTCTTCTTTGCTGAGATCATTGCGCATAAAAAACACGGCGAGTATGGGGTCGATCGCGCCGGCAATAATGCCGATGGCGCCAGTGGCTAAACCTACCCAGAAAAAATTGTGATCCTTAATTTTTATCTGTGGCAGATGTTTTGGACGAAACAGGGTGTAGGCAATTAGCGCTAGTAATACGACCAGCGGTAAAAATTCGTTGTAATATTTTTCGGCGTAAAAAGTGGCAATGGCTGCGCCGATAATAGTGCCCACGGCAAAGGGAAAAATAATTTTCCAATTGAGATGCGCGCGCAGTGAAAGTGAGCGCACGGCATTATTGATCAGTTGTACATTGCCATGAATGGGGATGACCGCCGCCATTGGAATATAAACATTCATTGCTGCCAGCATCAGCGCACCGCCCGCCATACCCGTAATAGAGGTAATAAACGAGGCGCCTACTGTTGAGAACAGTAGGAAGGCGAGTGAAAAAAGGCCGAGCTCTGAGATATTCATAATGCGGGTTCTTTGGTGTTTATGGAGAGAGTGTAGCTGAACACCAAAGGGGCACTAAAAGCCAGCATTAGGGGAAGGATAGTGCCAGCCCATAGGGCACATAAAAAAACACCGAGCACGAACGGGGCTCGGCTCGGTATCAGAGTTGCAAGCGTACCTGGGTGGGTTTCAGCTCACAGAAACTTTCTGTTAATCAATCAGTTTTCCTAGTAGTTGCAGGCCGGGATTGATTTTTTCAGACTGAATGGCAGAGAAGCCAAGTCGCAGATAATTTTTGGGTTGGCCCTCGGCAAAATGAATGCTACCGGGCTCAATCAAAATGCCGTTCTTGGCCGCTTTCCATGCCAGTTGTTCGGTGTCAAAACCTTCGGGGCCTTTTAACCAGATTGAAGTTGCACCCGAGGTAGAGCTTTGTTGAAAGAAGTCGGGCAAATGCTCGGCGATGCCTTCTTTCATTAGTGAAAGCTTTTGCTCGTAGTGTTCACGCAATTTACGCAGATAGTTGTCGTAGTAACCGCGCGAGAAAAATAGCGCCAGTTGCCGTTGGTTTAGTACTGGAACGTGGCGGTACATCAAGCGGCGCAGTGAGCGCGCTTCATAAATAAGGTCTTCATCTGCCACCATAAAACCAAGGCGCAAACCGGGGGCGATGGATTTAGACATGCTGCCAATATAGATCACACGGTTATTGCGGTCTGCGGCGCGCAGTGCGGGTTGCACATTGGCTTGCAGATTAATTTCCGCATCGTAATCATCTTCAATTAGAACAAAGTCGTGTTTCTCGGCAAGCTCCAGCAATTTGGCGCGACGGGCAGAAGAGAGTACCGCGCCAGTCGGAACTTGGTGACTTGGGGTGATGTACAAATAATCCAATTCACTCAGGGCTTTTTCCGATTCGGCGTCGACTTTCAGGCCTTCTTCATCTACTGGCAGAAAGCGAATGTCCGCATTAAAGGTAGAGAAAATATTGCGTGCATCGGGGAAGCCGGGATCTTCAACGCCCACCTTGGTGTCTTTGTTCATTAACAGATTGGCTAGAATATAGAGTGAATTCTGGGTGCCAATGGTCACCAGAATTTCGCTGGTTTCCGCAAAGATTCCGCGCCGTGGCAGAATTTTTGAGCGCAGTTGATCTACTAGCAGGCAGTAATCGCCATCGACCCAGTCGTGCGACCAGTGTTTGGATTTATAGCCAGACAGGGCCATGTAACCGCATTCGCGCCAGCTATTTTCGGGGAATAGTTGAGGGTCAACCTGACCGTAAATAAACGGGTATTCAAAGCGCGCCCAGTTGCTGGGTTTAACTATATTCTTTTTGTTGCCGGGGCGAGTATTAAAGCGTTTATCCCAATCAACCAGACGCTCAGAATTAGCGTTGTCTACTTGAATATGTTCGCTTTTCATTTTGCAGGTCTGGGCGTCTTTATTGACGAAATAGCCCTGCCGCGGTGCGGCGGTGAGATATTCCATATCCACCAGATCTTCATAAACCTGCATCACGGTGTTGCGCGAAATGCCCAGCATTTTGGCCATGTTTCTGGATGAGGGCAGGGGGATATCAACGGGAATACGACCGGCCACAATCATATCCACTAAATGCTCGCGCACTTGTTCGTTAAGGGTGCGCGAGGCATCGAATTCTATATGGATAAGCTGTTCTGACATGGTAATTCACCGGAAATAAGACGGTTTAACGTTTGTCAGAGGTGTAGCAATCCCCGTGCCTAAAAAAATAAATTTGGCAGGTGAAAACAAATTTCGGTCAAATTAGACCGTTTTAAACAAGCGCTATTACCTGCGATATTGGCAGTGATAACTTGTCAGCCTGTTTTGGTGCTCTGTTATAACCGCTATGCGCAAAAACGTGTCATAAGCCTGGGCGATTCTCCTGATTTGATGTTCGTGTTCTCAAAAAAACGTTCTTTATGCTGCTTTGTTGTGCGCCCCTGCTTTGTTATTGCACCAGTCAGGGGCGGATTGGTTAGCGGCCCGGCTTTTTAAGTTAATTGGGTTTCTAGCGATTTCTGCGATTTTTTCGCAATAACCCCTTCCAGAATCATATAGAGCGCCGGCACCAATATCAGCGTTATTAAGGTGCTAAATAAAACCCCGCCAGAGAGTGATAAGGCGATGGGTACAAACAGCAAGCGGGTGGAAATATCCTGCGTGGCGATGAGAGGAACCAAGCCGATAAAGGTCGTGGTTGAGGTTAAGAACACCGGGCGAAAGCGCTCGATGGCCGCATTATAAATGGCGGTTTGATGGTCGAGCCCTTGCCTGTGCAAGGTGTTGGCTCGATCGACAAGTACAAGTGCCGCGTTGACCACCACACCGGACAGCGCCACGATCCCGAGAATAGAGAAGAACAGGAAAGGCTGGCCGACCACAAAGTGAGCGGCGATGGCGCCAACTAAGCCAAAGGGGATTGCGCTCATAACGACCAGCGGTTGCAGATAAGATTTAAGCGGGATGGCGAGCAGCGCATAGACCGCAAACATGGCGACAAGCGAGAGTTGTAATAAGCGGTTGATGGACTCCAAACTTTCTTCGGCCTCGCCTGCCAGCAAGACTTCTACCTGCGGGTTTTGGGCTTTGATCTCGGGAATGTAGTGGCGAGATAGCTCCTGTAGCACTTCGTCGGTAGTGATACGGTTTTGATCGACATCGGCGATAATTTTTACGACTTTCTCTCCATCTATCCGATCAATGCTGGACATGCTGCGGGTATAGGTCATATCGGCAATAGCCGAGAATGGCACTTCAATTCCAGCGGGCGATCGAATACGCATAGATTCGAGATTGCCGATGCTTTCGCGCTCATCGTCGGGGTAGCGAACAATGACTTTCACTTCTTCTTCGCCGCGCTGAATGCGCTGCACTTCTTCACCTTGAAAGGCTTTGGCAACCTGCTGGGTGAGGTCGATGGTGTTAAAGCCGAGGTTGTAGCCTTCGGGCAACATGCTGAGTTGCAGCTCTTGTTTGCCGTATTGGAAAGTGTCGTAGATATCGAATACGCCGGGTACGGTGTACAGGCCAGCTTTAATTTGTGATGACACTGTATCGAGCTGTTCGAGGTTGTCGCCACGCAGTTCGATTTCTATCGCATTGCCAATGGAAACGGATTTGGCATCAAAGGTTTGTTTAACGGCATTGGGAATCGGGCCGGTATATTCGCGCCAGCGACTGGCGAGTTCATCGGCGCCGGGGCCTCGGTAGTCTTCTGGCAGATTTAGATTAATACCAACTTCGGCAAAATGTCGCCCCACGGTTGCATTGCCAGAAGTGGTGCTTCTGATCAATTTTTTTCCCAATGAGACTATGATGTGATCCATAACCGCGGCGTTTTCTTGCGGGTTTAGCGCCCGTATTTCCTCTCGCAATTGATAGGCCGCTTGGGTGATTTTCTTTAGCGCAGCTTCGGTTTCCTCTATCGGAGTACCTTCGGGTAGCGTAAGGCTGGCGTACATCCGCTCTCCGGGAACGGGTGGGAAAAATTGCACGGGCACACGGCCGCTGGCACTGAGGGCAACAGCAATAATCAAGATGCCAAACGATGCAGAAAGGGTGGTGAATTTGTTTTTGAGCGCCGATTGTAAAAATGGCGCGTAACGCTGCTGTACAAAATTATCTAGGACTTGATTAATGCGGGTAAGAAAGCGGTTCCAGCGACTGTCTTTCTTTTCCTTTTTTTGGCTATCTAATGAGTGCGCCAAATGTGAAGGCAGCAATAATTGAGATTCGATCAATGAAAAAATCAGGATGGTAATGGTGACAATGCCAATCGGTTTGGCAAGAAAGCCTACCGCACCAGTTACAAATACCAGAGGCGAAAAGGTGGCGATGGTGGTGAGTACGCCAAACACCACGGCGGTAGAAACTTCTTGAGTGCCAAGTTTGGCCGCCTCTGAAGGAGAGTAGCCGGCCGAGTGTAGGCTGAATACACGCTCGCCGACCACCACCGCATCGTCAACCACAATGCCTAGCACCAGCATTAAAGCGACAATGGAGAAAGTGGAAATGGTGACATCCAGTGAGGGGAAAAACATGGTGGCCCCCAGTATGGAAATGGGGATGCCCGCCGTAACCCAAAATGCCAGTTTGGGCTGCATAAAAAGAGACAGCGTGATAATCACTAGGATCAAGCCGGAGATGCCGCTGTCGGCCATTTGATCCATGCGATCGCGCAGATCGTTGGACTCGTCCTGCCAGATTAAATAATCGACGCCCTCAGGGAGCCAGCGCTCGGACTCTTCAAAATAGTGGTGCACTTTCTCGGCAACATCGATGACGTCTTCTTCGCCGATGCGTCGAACATCAATAATAATACTGGGCTTTTCATCTATTGAGGCGCGTACTCCCGTGTCTTTAAATTCATCGTGGATAGTGGCGATGTCGGAAAGGCGCAACAGCGTGCCATCAGCTTTGGCGGAAACCACAATCGATTTAAAAGCTTCTTCGGAGTCGCGCTGCTCAGCGGTGCGAACCAGAATCTCACCATCCTGACTGTTGATAATCCCAGCGGGCAAATTAAAAGAATTTCGACGAATGGCGTTGGCGACATCAGAAATACTCAACTCATGTTGCCGGAGCTGAAACTCAGACACATTGACTGAAATCTCCTCCGGGCGGGTGTAGGCCAGTGCGACTTGACTCACGCCGGGCAGGCCAAGCAGATCGCGGCGAATTTTTTGGCCGAGGCGCTTGAGCGCTAACTCGTCGGATGCGGTAGAAGAAAGTACCACCTGCAATAGCGCATTGCTGGTTCTGACATCGGTAACAATGGGTTGTTCGCTGTCGTCGGGGAAGCTGTCAATTTTGTCGACAATGTTTTTAATGTCGGCGAGGGCTTTGGTTTTGTCCGCCGATTCATTTAATTCAATGGTGACACTACAGTTGCCTTCGCGGGCGCTGGATTTGAGTTTTTTAACGCCTTCGGTGCCGGTGATTTGTTCATTTAATTTCACACAGATTGCGCCGTCAGTTTCTTCGGCAGAGGCTTGCGGATAGGTTACAGAAACCTGCACGGCATCCACCTGCATCTCCGGGAATTCCTCGCGCTTCATCGTGCTGAGGGTGAGCAGGCCGGTGACAATCATCAGGCACATGGTCAGATTGGTCGCAACCGGATTATCAATAAACCAGGCGATAGAGCGATTTAGCATAGCGCGAGGTCCTGTTTAAATTTGCGGGGCAGCTTGAGTGCTGGACTTGGAACTGGAGTTAGAGCTGGGACTGGCTGCTTTCACAACGGAAACCTCCATGCCGTCGATGGCGATATCGATATGGGATTCGCAAATAAGACTACCCGGCGTGATGCCGCCATTAACCAGTACAAAATCCCCTTCGTTTCTAAGGATGTTGACCTTGGGCAGGCGCAGACGATTTTCTTGATCGACCAGTAATACGCGCTGGTCGTTGCGCACCGAACGGCGGTGTAGGCGATAAACATCCTCGACCTCGCGCCCTTCAATTTCGGCATGCACAAACAAGCCGAGTGGCACTGCAGGTGTCCCTTTTTCGACTCGAATATCCACAATGCCGGTAATCATATTGGAGCGGGTGTCCATCTCGGCTTCTAGACGAACCAGTTGGCCGGTATGGTGCAGTTCTGTACCGGCAAAGGTTGTGGTGAGATGAACAGTTGCGGGGTTTTCTGGTGAGGGATAAGCCAAAAACTCAATGTCTTTGCTGGGAATAGGCAGCTTCACTTCATAAAGGTCAGCTTGATAAATGGTCGAGGTTTTTTCACCGCGACGAATAAACTCTTCAACGGCAACATTTTCTTCAAGTACCTTACCGTCAAACGGCGCGGTAACGGTAGCTTGCTGTAATTTACGCTGTGCATCTGCAAGCTGCACTTTGGCAACTTCATAATCTGAGCTGGCGCGAGAAAAGGCGCGTTCGGCCTGATCTAAATCGGTATTACTGGCGAGTTTCTTTTTATAAAGCGCGCGAATTCGCTTAATGTCATTGTCCGCAAATTCAAATTCCATCTTCGATTTTTTTAGCGTCACTTCCGCCTTGGTCAGTGCCGACTCATATTCAGCGCGGTCGATTTCAAACAGCACATCGCCTTTTTTAAAAGTGCCGCCAGACACAAAGTTGTCGTTTACCGAAGTAACTTTGCCATCTACCTCGCTGATGATATTCACCTGGTGTTTGGGAGAAAGCACCCCCTGTGCGCTTACCATTAAAGTGGTGGTCTTGGGGTAGACCTCAACCACGCGCACCACCGGTAATATTTTCTCAATGGGTTTGGCTTCAAGTTCGGTTTTAGTCAGCATCAAAATAGTGGCAACTGCGCAGCAGGCGATAAATACCAAGCTGGGCGGCTTCAATAATAAAGTTGCGACATTTGTTTTCTTCATGATTTTTCCTTGCTCGTTACCGAGATAGGCCAAACAGTTAAATTCTTGGCGCGTGAGACGCTGCGTTTAAAGAAACGTTAAACGAGAGCGGTATTCCGCTATAGAGCCAGGGCTTATTAATAAAGAGGGCCACTCGATGAACAATCGGCAATGTTCGTCAGTGTTTGTGAGTTGCGCAGCCCGCGCTCGCAAATAGTGCGCGACGACTTTTTTTGATGCGGAAAGTAAAAGTGCGGCTGAGCAAAGTTGTGAGTTATTGGTGCGCGGAGTGCTTTGCTGTGCGCAGCTTGAGTGCAAAAGTCGCTCTGGTACCAGCTGGCCTGTGACTTAGCGAAATCTGGCCCTATAGCCAGCAAAAACATCTGCGGTAGCTTCTGTCGTGTAACGAATTTACACAGCTCGGTCGTTATAAGGCGGCTGAGAAACGCAGGAGTTCAATTATGAGTAATTCTACATTCCGTAAGCTAGCCCCCTCAATGCTGCTGACTACAGCGATGTTTGCGGGCAACAGCTTCGCGCAAATGGAAGAGGTGATTGTTACCGCACAAAAACGTGCGGAAGACCTTCAGGATGTTCCTATTGCGGTAACTGCAATGAATGAGCAAATGCTGAAAGAAGCGGGTATTTCAAACGTCAGCGGTGTTGCCGTGCGTACCCCCGGCTTTAGCATGGGCGAGTTTAATCCCACTCAGCCGCAATTGTATATTCGCGGTATCGGCTCAAACGGTGACGGCGCCGCCAGTGGCGAGCAGTCCGTGGCCATGTTTATCGACGGTGTATATGTAAACCGTAGCGCCGGAACAGGTATGGAGCTGTTTGATATTAGCTCTATCGAAGTGCTGCGCGGCCCTCAGGGAACGCTCTGGGGTAAAAACTCTGTAGCCGGTGCGATTAACGTAACCACTCGCCGCCCAACGCTGGAGTTTGAATCTGCGCTGGAATTAACGGCGGGTAACTTGGGCTACACCAATGCGCGTGGTTTTGTCTCTGGTGGTATCACTGACAAGATTGCAGGCAAACTTAGCCTCAACTCTAAACACCGCGACTCCTATGTGAAAAGTGTTTACAACCCCGAGGTTGAGCACGGCGAGATGGACAGCATGGGCGCGCGCATGCAGTTGGAGTTTCAACCCATCGACACGCTGACCGCCTTGTTGACCCTGAATTACTCAGAAGATGATCGCACCGGTACGGCGGCGGTTCCCGGTGAAGATGCCGGTTCATTGGCCACTATGTTGCAGCGCGCACAGGATGATGGCTTTGTAAGAAAAGCCGGCTTCCACGAGAACTACAGTGATACCGAAGGCTTTACCAGTATGGAAAACCAAGGTGCCTCGCTGAAATTAGATTGGGATATCGGCGATGTTACGCTGACCTCGATCACCAGCCATACCAGCAACTATGCCGATATGTATTCCGATGGCTTCAACGTTGCGGCGGAAATCTGGGCTCAATACGGCTTTCTTGAAGCCGCTCCCGGTGTAGAAGTTCCCCTAGGGCGCTTTGAGGTGTATGCCTTTATTGATGAAGAGTCAGATTTGTTTACTCAGGAGTTTCGCTTAGCTGGGTATTCAGAAAAGCTGAAATGGCAAGCTGGTTTGTATTATGCGAAGGAAGATACGCAGCGTATAGAAGGTCAATATTTTGATGCGCCGTTATTAGCAACCTTTGTACTGGGGCCGCAGGGTGCGCTGTATTCGCCCTCTATCGATCAGGCGCTACAGGACAATACCACCACCAGTTACGCTGCATTTGGTGAAGCCACTTACTCGCTCACTGAAAAGCTGGAGCTGACCTTTGGTGCGCGCTTCACTCAGGAAACCAAGCAATACCGCAATGAAGGCACGATGACGTCGGTTTCTCCAGTGACCGGTTTGCCGATTGTGGGCGACCCACTCACGCCGCCACTGGAAGTGATTTACGATGTTGAAGAAACCTGGAAGGCGCCAACTTTCAGAGCGGTAGCGAATTACTTCGTGGGTGAAGAAAGCATGGTTTACGCCAGCGCGGCAACCGGCTTCAAAAGTGGTGGCTTTGCACCTTCGACTCCTCAGGGCAGCACTCAAGACGAGCCTTTCAATGAAGAGAAAGCCTTAAACCTTGAGATCGGTATGAAAACCACCATGCTGGATCAAACACTGCGGATTAACACGGCGATCTTCAGAACCGATTACGAAGACCTGCAAGTACTGCAACAGTTTGAGTGTTCTAGTTGCATTATTCCGCCGCTCATCACTAAAAACGCCGGTCGTGCAATCTCTCAAGGTGTTGAATTGGAAGCGACTTACCTGTTTACCGATAACCTGGTATTCACCGGTAGTTACGCCTACCTCGATACCGAGTATGTTGAACTGGGCGGTCAGCTGAAAGAAGACGAAGGTAATAAGCTGCGCAACGCACCGCGCAATGCGTATACCGCTGCCTTGAGCTACCACTTGCCCTTAGGCGACAAAGGCTTCCTCGATTCGCGTGTTGAGTATGTCTATAAAGATCAGGCCTATCAGGACACCGCCAATATCGATTTCGCCGCGATTCCTGAATACAGCCTTGTGAATGGTCGACTGGCGTACACCAGTCCGGCGGAGAACTGGGAGGTGTCACTGTGGGGTAAAAACCTGCTGGATGAAGAATATTACCTGCACAACTTCCAGCTTCCTCCTTTCGGTGCGATCCATGTTCCAGCAACGCCAAGAACTTTTGGTCTAACCGTAACCTACACCTCTTTCTAAACCGGTTCACAGCCGATCCTTGGGCGCGAGCGAAGGCTTAGCGCCCTTTTTTATTTTTGAAAATACCAGACTTAATTTTAGTAAATTACTGGTCCTTCAATCGCGTTAAACTGGCCCTATGCGGCAACGGCTCAGGCCGTTTTAATCAGAACTGTATCGGGCGCTTTTGCCCTGTGTTACCCGTAAATTCTCAGTGGAGTTATTAATGAGACGAATTCCTTTAGTGCTATCTATCGCATGTGTGCTGGGTCTTTCCGCCTGTGGAAAATCCAGCAATGAAGCCGATCAGGTATTTTACGGCAGCAATATCATTACCATGGATGAGGCTAAACCCAGCGCCGAGGCAGTGGCGATTCAGGATGAGAAAATTGTCTATGTTGGCGATAAAGCGGGCGCAGAAAAATGGTTGGGTGACGACACGCGCGTTGTCGAGCTAGGTGAACGCGCTTTGATCCCCGGTTTTATCGACAGCCACGGCCATATCGCTGGTGTGGCGGCCATGATTAACTTTGCCAATATTGCTTCGCCACCGGTAGGGCCGGTTCAGAAAATAGACGATATCCTTGCTATTTTGAGTGCCGAGCTTGAAAAGCGTGATGCTGATGATAAAAGCTGGTTGATCGCTTCAGGTTACGATGATTCCTTGATCGCAGAAATGCGTCACCCCACCCGTGACGATCTGGATAAAGTTTCAAAAGATGTGCCGATCTATTTGATGCACGTTTCCGGTCACTTGGGCACCGCTAACTCCGCCGCCTTAGCGGAGATGGGCATTGATGAAAATATGGTTGATCCCGATGGCGGTGTTTTCCGTCGCTATCCCGGCAGCCAAAAACCCAATGGCGTTATGGAAGAAGAAGCCACCCATATGATGATGGGTGCCCATATGCTTGGCCCCATGAAAAACCCCTTTAACGTTATTAAAGCGGTTAAGAAAACCATGGCCTACTACGCCAGTTACGGCGTGACCACCATTCAAGATGGCGGCTCAGATTACCGCGTGGCAATGGCCATGAAAGTGCTGGATTGGTTTGCGCCCATCACCATGGATGTGGTGGTTTTCCAAGCGGCCAAAGATGGCAATCCGCCGCTCACGCCAGATGAGCTAGACGAAAAAGTGAAAGACGGTTACAGCCACAATGTGCGCTTGGGCGGCGTGAAACTGATGTTGGATGGCTCTCCTCAAGGACGCACCTCGTGGATGACCCAGCCCTACAATGAAAATCCAGAAGGTATTGAAGGCCCTTATGTAGCTTACCCCACCACCGATCCCGATGTGTTTAAAGCAGCGGCGGCAAAACTGCTGCACAAGGGCGTTCCGATTCTGGTTCACGCTAACGGCGATGCAGCTATTGATCTGGTAATGGACGCAGTCGACGAAGCCTTTGCCGGGCAGGAAATTCCCGATCACCGCTCAGTAATTATTCACTCTCAGGTCATGCGCCCCGACCAAGTTGTGCGCGCCGCTAAACTGAAAATGGTGCCATCGTTCTTTTCTTCACACACCTTCTTCTGGGGTGATTGGCACCGCAAGAGCTTTGGTGAAGAACGCGCTGCCCATATCAGCCCAACCAAAGCGGCTAAGGATTTGGGGGTGAACTTCACTATTCATAACGACAGCCCTGTGGTGCCTTCTGACATGATGCGCCTGATTTGGGCAACCGTGAATCGCGAAACCCGCAGCGGCTTTATTCTCGGCCCAGATCAGCGTCTCTCACCCTACGATGCTCTTTATGCAGCAACTATGGGGGGCGCTTATCAATACTTTGAGGAAGATAAAAAAGGCTCCCTCACCGTAGGCAAGCAAGCTGACTTGGTGGTATTGGGTGAAAACCCCTTAACCGTTGATCCCAAAACCATTAAAGACATTCCGATTGTTGAGACTATTGCGCACGGAAAAACCGTGTATCAAAACCCCTCAGCATCACTGTAATTACTCCCTCCTAGTAATCTTTGGCCGCGCAAGCGGCCTTTTTTGTTTTAGTGGCGGATAGCCGACTAGATAGAGAGATTAATTTCATACTTTTTGCCAAGCTGAAACAGAGTTTGCGGTATAGTCCACGGCACAATCTTGTCGAAACGATACTGGAGTGAACTATGGACGTGCGTGCAGCGGTCGCCTTTGAGGCGGGCAAACCTTTATCGATTGAAACTGTGCAGCTGGCTGGCCCCAAGGCGGGCGAGGTGCTAATCGAAATGAAGGCCACCGGGATTTGTCATACTGATAAATTCACGCTCTCTGGTGCAGATCCTGAAGGTATTTTCCCCGCCATTCTTGGGCACGAAGGCGCCGGCGTGGTGGTTGAGGTCGGCCCCGGTGTGAAGTCGCTGAAACCCGGCGACCATGTTATTCCGCTGTACACGCCAGAATGTCGCGAGTGTAAAAGCTGTACGTCGCATAAAACCAATCTGTGTACCTCTATTCGCGCCACTCAAGGTCAGGGTTTGATGCCCGATGGCACGAGCCGTTTCTCTTTGGATGGCCAGCCGATTTATCACTATATGGGTTGCTCGACCTTTGCTAATTACACGGTAATGCCGGAAATCGCGGTGGCGAAAATTCGTGAAGATGCGCCTTTCGATAAGGTTTGTTATATCGGCTGCGGTGTCACTACCGGTATTGGTGCGGTGTTGTTTACTGCCAAGGTAGAGGCCGGCGCCAATGTGGTGGTGTTCGGTTTGGGCGGTATTGGTTTGAATGTGATTCAGGGCGCCAAGATGGTGGGTGCCAATAAAATTATCGGCGTGGATTTAAACCCTGAGCGCGAAACCATGGCGCGTCAGTTTGGTATGACTCACTTTGTAAACCCTTCTGAAGTTGAAGGCGATTTGGTGGCTCACCTTGTTGAACTGACCGATGGCGGCGCGGATTACAGTTTTGAATGTATCGGCAATGTTGAGGTGATGCGTCAGGCTTTGGAGTGTTGCCATCGTGGTTGGGGTGTTTCAACAATTGTTGGAGTGGCGGGTGCGGGCCAAGAGATTTCGACGCGTCCGTTCCAGCTGGTGACCGGTCGCCGCTGGCAGGGTACCGCGTTTGGTGGTGCACGTGGTCGCACTGATGTGCCGCGCATTGTGGATTGGTATATGGATAACCGTATTCAGATTGATCCGATGATTACCCACTTACTGACACTGGATCAGATCAATGAGGGTTTTGATCTGATGACCCGAGGCGAGTCGATTCGCAGCGTGGTGGTGTTCTAATGGAGTTAAGGTCTGAACACGGCTGCTTTGGCGGTCGTCAGTATTTCTATAGCCATGCCTCACAAAGCACCGGCACCCAGATGAATTTCTCGGTGTTTGTACCGCCGCAGGCCGCCAGCCAGAAAGTGCCTGCGCTGTATTACTTGGCGGGGCTAACCTGTACCGAAGAGACCTTTATGATTAAGGCGGGCGCGCAGCGGCTTGCCGCCGAATTGGGTTTGCTTTTGGTGAGTTGCGATACCAGTCCGCGCGGGCTGGATTTGCCGGGTGATGCCGATAGCTGGGATTTTGGTGTGGGTGCGGGGTTTTATCTGAATGCCACACAGCCGCCGTGGTCGGGTCATTATCGAATGGCGGATTACGTGAATGAGGAATTGCCCGCGCTGATTGAGGCGAACTTTCCTGCCAGTGCTGAGCGTCGCGGTATTTTTGGTCACTCGATGGGTGGGCATGGTGCGCTGGTTACGGCATTGCGTAATCCCGAGCGTTGGCATTCGCTGTCGGCTTTTGCGCCCATCGCTAATCCGGTGGCGGTGCCTTGGGGGCAAAAAGCCTTTTCAAATTACTTGGGTAATGATGAAGGCGCGTGGGCCGAGTGGGATGCCAGTTTGTTGATGGCAAAGCAGGCCTTCCCGAGTGAAGTTTTGGTCGATCAAGGCGAGGCGGATGCCTTTCTTGAGCGCGAGCTTCACCCCGAGGCGTTGGAACATGCGGCGGAGAAAAGTGGGCAATCACTTCGGCTGCGGCGTCATGCTGGATACGATCACGGCTATTACTTTATTCAGAGTTTTATCGAAGACCATCTACGGCATCACGCCGGTATTTTGTTTGCTTGAATAATCGCCAATCTTGGCAATCCGCCTAGCCAAAATGGTATCGTGAGCGTTTTACACTCATTGATATATTGAGACTTACCGCGCTATGCCAAGATTGGACGCTTACTTCCTCGCCCGGTGTTTGGGTTTTTCCTTTGTTATTGCGATGTCGCCGCCTTTATTGGCTGCCGGCGGGGCTACCGCTGCGGCTGCGGCCAGCGCGTCGCAATCGGCAAAAGAAGAAAAACCGGTAGCGCAAGAGCCGTCTCAAACTGAGGAAGTAGCTGTGGTTGAGCCGCAAATTGAAAAAGCGCCCAATGTAGATCTCAGCAAGGTTGCGCCAGTACCTGAGCCAAAAATTATTGAGCCGGTGGAAACCGTTGCACCAGTTGCCGAAACAACTGTTCCGGAAACTGCCACTGCGCCAGTGGAACAGGGCGCACTAAATACCCCTTTCGTCATTTTGGGCGCCGAGGTTGAACCCAGCGCTTCCAGCCGAGTGGCGTGGTCGCCGGATAATAATATTTCAGGTCTGGCCGCACCGGCGCCGGTGCTGGTGGTGAATGGTAAGTACGCGGGCCCTACGCTGTGTTTAACCGGGGCGATTCATGGCGATGAGTTGAACGGCATCGAAATTATTCGCCGTGTGGTCTATGACCTTGACCCTAAAAGTTTGAAGGGCCGCATTATTGCGGTGCCTATTGTGAACTTGCAGGGCTTTCGTGAAGGCAGTCGCTATTTGCCGGATCGTCGCGATTTAAACCGATTTTTCCCCGGCGATGTCAAAGGCAGTTTGGCTTCACGCATTGCGCATTCCTTGTTTTATAAGGTGATTAAGCAGTGTGATTATTTGGTGGATGTGCACACCGGCTCGATGCTGCGCGACAACCTGCCACAAGTGCGTGCGGATATGCTGAATGAATCGGTGGCGAATTTTGCCAAGCTGATTGATAACGTGGCGATCGTACACAGCAAAGGTGATTCAGGTATGTTGCGGGTGGCGGCGGTGGCCGAGAATATCCCCAGTCTGACCTTGGAGGTGGGCGAATCACTGCGTATTCAGGAAGATCAAATCAAGGCAGGGGTAACGGCAAGCCAAACCTTGCTGGAGCGCTTGGGCATGTATCGCTACTTTGGTGTGTGGGGTAAGCCCACGCCAGTGTTTTATCAGTCGGAATGGATTCGCGCACCACGCGGCGGGATTCTTTTTAGCAATACTCGGCTCGGTGATGTAGTGAAGGTGGATCAGAAACTGGCCACCATTATCGACCCGATCACTAATGAAAAATCAGATATCATTGCCGATGTTGCCGGCAAGGTGATTGGTATGGCGAATAATCAGGTGGTGATGCCCGGCTTTGCCGCTTTTCATATTGGGATTCATTCCAAAGATGAAACGACGATCGAGCCAGAGGCGTCAAAAGATCTTGACCCGGCGGAAGAGCCGATTACGGAGTAAATATTAAGATCGGAGCTCTTCGGCAACAATTTCAGGGTGGCGTTCGACAATTTGCATCAAGCGCGCGGCAGGCCCTGAAACGCTTCGGCGGCCTTGCTCCCAGTTTTTTACAGTGTCGTCAGAAACATTCAGGACGCGGGCGAATTTACCTTGAGACAGGCCTAGCTTGTTTCGTAGTGCTTTTACATCAATTGCATCAATATGATGTGTGGTTCCGCCGGTTGGTGATCGCCCTTGTTTGTGGGCAACCATCCATTCCACGCTTTCTTTTAATTCTGAAAAACGATCGCTTGCCATATCATTTACCTTTTAGCTGGTAAGCCAGCTCTTTAAGTATCTGTTTTTCCTGTTCGCTTAGGTCCGATTTTTCACCCTTGCAATAGCCCATTACTAAATAAACTTGTTGGTCTTCATTAAACCAGTAGTAAATCACTCGACCGCCGCCACGTTTTCCGTGCTCTCCGTAGGCAATGCGAATTTTGCGAAAGCCACCGGTACCTTTGATGACATCGCCTTTTCTTGGGTCGGCTACGAGTTCAAGTTGAAGGCGGTAGAAATCTTCGTCACTCACATTGGCTTTAAGCCATCTGGAGAAAACGGGGGTTTCAATGAATTGCATAAAGAATCGTACGTCAGTGGCGCATGTGCGTCAATGGCGTATGGTGGGGTGTTGGTCGTATATCCGTATTTGTCATGCCCAGCTCCTTGCTAGTAATAAATGTAGCAGAAGTTTTTCGGGATATTTTGTATAGGGCGGTAATGTCTATTCGCTGGAATATTTAAGTGCAGGGGAATTTCTGTGATAAGTTGGAAAATAGAAATCCACGGCTAAATGCGTGTTTCAAAGTAAAGAGAAAGAATTGGGAAATGGTGCCCAGGAGAGGACTTGAACCTCCACGGCCGTGAAGCCACTAGCACCTGAAGCTAGCGTGTCTACCAATTTCACCACCTGGGCAGAGGAGATGAAACTCGCCATAGCGAGTAGAGGCGCGCAATTTACTGATTGAAACCCTTTTTGTCAACGCTTGCGGTACACTAGCCGCAAAATATTTTTCTTCTCCGATTACGGACTCTAGCTTTTTATGGCAAAACGCCGATCTGTTGATGACCCCCACGCTTCCCGAGAGGCGGAGCGCTACGAAAATCCCATTCCCAGCCGCGAATTTATCCTTGAGCAATTGCAGGGTTTGAAAGACGGTTTGACCGTTGCCCAGCTTAGCCGTCGTTTGCGGATTGAGGGCGAGGCTGAAGAGGAGGGTTTGCGCCGCCGTTTGAAAGCAATGCTGCGCGACGGTCAAGTTCAGGAGGGCCGGCGCGGCAAAATTCAAGCGATTGATCATCAGGATACCTTGCTGGGTAAGGTGCAGGGGCATCGCGATGGCTTTGGCTTTGTCATTATTGAGGGCGAGTCTGACGATGTGTTTTTGTCGAATCGTCAAATGCAGCAGGTGTTTGATGGCGATCTAGTTCGGGTGTCCGTCACCGGCTGGGATGCGCGAGGCCGTCGCGAGGGTGCCATTGTTGAAGTGGTGGAGCGTAATACCCGTCAATTAGTGGGTAAGTTGACGGATAATCGGGGCCGCTTTTTGGTGGTGCCGGATAATAGTCGCATTCAAAACTGGGTGGCCCTCGACAATGACGATACTGCAGGTGCCGCCGCAGACGATTATGTGATGGTCGAGATTACCCAGCAGCCGGGGCCGCGCCAGCAGGCGCGTGGGCGAATCACCGAAGTATTGGGTGATCGTCGTACCGTGGGTGTTGCTACCGAATTGGCTCTGCGCACCCATGAAATTCCTTTTGAGTGGCCAGAGGCCGTTGAGGAAGAGGCGCGCAGTTTTGGCAGTGAGCCCGGTGAGGCTGATAAAACCTTTCGGGTGGATTTGCGCAAGTTACCGTTGGTCACTATTGATGGCGTGGATGCTCGCGACTTTGATGATGCGGTGTACTGTGAGCCGAAAAAATCGGGCGGTTGGCGCTTGTGGGTGGCCATTGCCGATGTGTCCCATTATGTGAAGATCGGTTCGGCGCTGGATACTGAAGCTCAGAAGCGTGGCACCTCGGTGTATTTCCCTGATCGGGTAGTGCCGATGTTGCCCGAGGCGCTTTCAAATGGCTTGTGTTCGCTCAAGCCAGAGGTGGAGCGGCTTTGCATGGTCTGCGAAATGACCATTAGTGCGCAGGGGCGATTGAGCGGTTATCAGTTTTATGAAGGTTTGATGCGTTCTCATGCGCGTCTAACCTATGACGAAGTCGGCGCCATGCTAGACGTTGAGGGCGCTGACCCTGCGGCGAATAGCGGGCGTTTCCCTCATTTGTTGCCCCAGCTTCGCCATTTGCATAATTTGTTTTTGGCTCTGCGGGAAGCCCGTAGCGAGCGCGGGGCCATTGATTTTGAAACCGTAGAAACACGCATCGTGTTCGATTCGCAAAAGCGGATTGAGGCGATTGTGCCGGTGCATCGCCACGACGCACACAAACTAATTGAAGAGTGTATGTTGTGCGCCAACGTAGCAACGGCAAAAGCGCTTGAGCGCGCTGGGCTAGAGGCCTTGTACCGGGTGCATAAAGGCCCCAGTGATCAAAAGTTGGAAAATCTGCGCAGCTTCCTCGGTGAAATTGGCTTGGGGCTAAAAGGTGGTGCTGAGCCCACGCCGAAAGATTATCAGGCTTTATTGGGGAGCCTTGGTGAGCGTCCCGATGCGCAAATGATTCAGACGATGATGCTGCGCTCGCTGAGTCAGGCGGTGTATCAGCCAGAGAACGAAGGCCACTTTGGTCTGCACTACAGCGGTTACACCCATTTCACATCGCCCATTCGCCGATACCCCGATTTGCTGGTGCACCGCGCGCTACGTTATCTGATTCGTGGCGGTTCGGAAGAACGCTGTTTTGTCGCTGCGAAAGGCGCAACGGATATTCCGCGCAAGCAGATGTATCCCTACGATATGGCGGCGCTGGTGGGCTTGGGTGAGCACACCTCGATGACAGAGCGGCGTGCGGATGATGCCTCTCGCGATGTCATGGCCTTCCTTAAATGCGAGTTTTTGCAGGAACATGTCGGCAGCGAGTTTGAGGGCGTGGTAACGGCGGCGACCAATTTCGGTTTGTTTGTCGAGTTGCAGGATCTCTATATAGAAGGGTTGATACATATTACCGCCCTACCCAAAGATTATTACCAGTTTGATCAGGCGCATCAGCGTTTGGTAGGCGAGCGCACTCGTAAAGTGTTCCAGCTTGGCGACACACTAAAAGTGCAGGTGCTTGCTGTTGATTTAGATGAGCGCAAAATTGATCTAGGGTTAGTGGCTGGGGCCGCAAGTGCGCCGCGCAAAAAGCCCTCGGTGCGCGAAGCGCTAGCCATGGGCATCATGCCCGGCGGCAAGGGTAAGGGTAGCGGTAAGCCAGCGCGCGGCAGCAAAGGTCCGCGCGGAGGTGCCAAGGGCAAAAGTGCTGCTGGCCAACGCACTGACGGTCAAGGTGCCGGCGGCCAAGGTGCAGGTAAAAAGAAAGGCGGCAAAAAACGCCGCTGAGTTGAACTCTCGAATTCGGATTTAATATCGTGTCGGAACGTATTTTTGGCCTGCATGCCGTGCAGGCGGTTTTATCGCGCCAAGCTGGGCGGATTGAAGAAATTTTTGTGCAGGAAGGCCGCCATGACAAGCGCTTGAATGAGCTGCTTGCTCTGGCGAATAAAGCGGGAGTTCGCGTGACCGAAACGCCGCGCGCCGAGCTGGATAAAATGGTTGAGGGGCGTCATCAAGGTGTTGTTGCGCTTGCCCAATCACTTAAGGCAAGTAGCGAAAAAGATTTGCCCCAGCTAATTCAAAATGCCGGCGCTGGTGCGTTGGTGCTGATTTTAGATGGTGTGACCGATCCTCATAATTTGGGTGCCTGCTTGCGCAGTGCCGATGCCGCAGGCGTCACGGCTGTAGTGGTGCCTAAAGATAATTCCGCCGGGCTAACCGCAGTGGCGCAAAAAGTTGCCTGTGGAGCTGCTGAAACGATTCCTTTTATAGAAGTTACCAATCTAGCGCGCAGTATGAAAACCATGCAGGACGCTGGTTTGTGGTTTATCGGTCTGGCGGGCGAAGCGGATCGCACCCTGTACGAGCAGGATTTGCGCGGTCCGGTGGGTTTGGTGATGGGGGCGGAAGGCAGCGGCCTGCGTCGTCTGACTCGCGAAAATTGTGACTTTCTTGCCAGTTTGCCAATGGCGGGTACCGTTAGCAGTCTTAACGTCTCTGTCGCCACTGGTATCTGCCTATTTGAGGCGGTGCGCCAGCGCGGCCTCGCGGCACAGTAAGCACGCTCAAAATTGTATAAAAAATGGCCTAATAGCTTGCATTTATTACTGGGCTTGCCTAGAATCCGCGCTCCTAAATTAACAGCAGTCCCCGTGTCCGGGTTGTAAACGGAAAGCGGAACTGTACTCCTTGCCACACTGAAAAGGTGGCTAAACCCGTAAGGAGCATACAATGCGTCACTACGAGATCGTGTTTCTGGTGCACCCTGACCAGAGCGAGCAAGTCAACGGTATGGTCGAAAGATATACCCAGACTATCGAAAAAGACGGCGGTAAAGTTCACCGCCTAGAAGACTGGGGCCGCCGTCAACTGGCTTACCCAATCAACAAAATCCACAAAGCACACTACGTGCTGATGAACGTCGAGGCGACTGCCGAGGCCGTGGAAGAACTGTCTACCAACTTCCGCTACAACGATGCTGTTCTGCGTAACATGATCATCCGTCGTGACGACGCTGTGACTGAAGAGTCACCGATCATGAAGGCTGAAAAAGAAAGCCGCGAGCGTCGTAGCCGCAATGAGCAGCGCCAAGAGCGCCGCGATGCGGAACAAGATGAAGACAACAACAGCGATGAAGATTCAGCAGAAGAAGTTACTGCTGAAGACGCTGAATAATTGCGGAACTAAGGAGATAAGTCATGGCACGTTTTTTCCGTCGTCGTAAGTTCTGCCGCTTCAGTGCAGAGGGCGTTAAAGAGATCGATTACAAAGATCTGGAAACCCTGAAAGCCTATGTATCCGAGACTGGCAAAATTGTTCCCAGCCGGATCACTGGAACCAATGCCAAGTACCAGCGTCAGCTGTCTACAGCTATCAAGCGCGCTCGTTACCTGGCTCTGCTGCCGTACACCGACAGCCACAAGTAATACGTTTCCGTGCGCCCACTTGCTGAGTTCATCTTAAAGGGGCGACTCCAAGCCGTAGCGGTAGCCGGTTTGGGGATGGGAACACTGATGTTTGCCTGGGTTGGCGCTGCCGCTGCCGCCCTGGTTGCCCTGAGAAAGGGATTAGCTGAAGGCGCTTACGTTGTATTTTGGGCGCTGCTTCCCGCCATTGCCGTAGCGGTAATGGCGAGGGATGTTGGTCCGTTGACCATGCTGCTGGGAACAGCAGTAACGGCAGCGGTCTTGCGCACCATGCAGTATTGGCCTTATGCCTTGCTGGCTGCGGTTGGCGCTGGTTTGGCCAGTGCTACTGCGTTGAATGTTGCCGGTCAGGCCTATTTGGCGGAAGTGTTGGCAATGGTCAACCCGATGCTGGAGCAGTTTCGCCAGCAGGGTGCCAAGATCAACATTCAGGCGGGTGATGTTGCCGCTGTGATTGGGGTGAGTACCTGTTTGTGGAGTGTGTTGGCGGTGATGCTGGCGCGCTGGTGGCAAGCAGTACTGTTTCGCCCGGGTGGTTTCCGTGAGGAAATGTGGCAATTGCGCCTGCCGCCAACGGTCACGCTAATTCTGGTGGCCTTGCTGTTATTGCTGAGCAATATGGGTGAGGTTTACCGTTTTTGGGGTATCTGCTGCGCACTGCCATTTATTGTGGCGGGTTTGGCACTGGTTCACGGCGTAGTTGGTCGTTTGAACTTGGGCCGTGTGTGGCTAGTGGTTTTGTATGTGGCGCTGTCCTTGGTGGGCCCATTGTGGGCCGTGATTATGCTAGTGGCAGTGTTAGACAGTTGGATTGATTTTAGAAAGCGTCTGCCGGTTCCGCCGGAACAGTAGGCGACGCAGACGCAAAGAGAGGGTTAGAACCATGCAAGTGATTCTGCTGGAAAAAGTTGGCAAGCTGGGTAACCTCGGCGACCAAGTAAATGTGAAATCCGGTTACGGCCGTAATTTCCTGGTTCCCTTTGGCAAGGCGGTACCTGCCACTGCGGATAATGTAAAAGCGTTTGAAGCACGTCGTGCTGAGCTGGAAGCGGCTGCAGCTGAGAAACTGAGCGAAGCAACTGCCCGCGCTGAGCAACTGGCTGCCGTTAGCGTAACCATCGAAGCCAATGCTGGCGAAGGTGGCAAGCTGTTCGGTTCTATCGGTACTCGCGACATTGCTGACGCAGTGACTGCGGCTGGCGTTGCCATCGACAAGAGCGAAGTGCGTATGCCAGAAGGTCCGATTCGTGAAATCGGTAGCTTCGAAGTCGCTATTCAGATTCACTCTGACGTAACTCAGAACGTTAACGTTACTGTTGTTGCAGAATAAGAGTTGCTGAAAAAAGCTGCTGAGTAATCTCTAACCGGGATTGCGGCTAGCGCGAACAAGGCCACCATTTGGCGGGCGTTGATACTCGCGTTACTAAAAAAGTGTGTCAGGCATAGCCGGCACGCTTTTTTTTTGCCACAATTTCCGGCCGAATGAATGTTGGACTGACCGTGCAGGCTGAATCCCAAGAACCCGATTTTCCCCCCGATTTTGATGAGTCGGAATTTGCGCAATTAAAGCTGCCTCCCCATTCACTTGAGGCGGAGCAGTCTGTGCTGGGCGGTTTAATGATCGCCCCGGAAGCTTGGGATAGTGTGGCCGATGCGGTGGGTGAGGGCGATTTTTTCCGTCCTGAACACCGGCATATCTTCGCCTGTATGGCGCGCTTGATTGAGGCGCAGCAGCCCATCGATGTGGTTACGCTGGCAGAAAGTCTGGCTCGTAATGGCAAGTTGGAAGATATTGGCGGCCCTGCCTATCTCGCCGAAATTGCCGGTAACACCCCCTCTATTGCCAATATTCGCGCCTACGCAGAAGTGGTGCGCGAGCGTGCTATTTTTCGGGCGCTGATTTCCGCCGCCAATACCATTGCCGATAAGAGCTTTAACCCGGAAGGGCGCAGCAGTGATGAGGTGCTGGATGAAGCTGAGCGCTGCATTATGCAGATTGCCGAGGAGCGACCTAAAACCGGCGGCCTAGAGCCGGTCGGGCCGCTACTGAAGCAAGCCGTTAATAAAATTGATGAGCTGTTTAATAGCACCGATGATATTACCGGGCTGACTACCGGCTTTCAGGCGCTAGATGAAATGACATCGGGCCTGCAAAAGTCTGATTTGGTGATTGTGGCCGCGCGTCCATCTATGGGTAAAACCACCTTTGCCATGAACTTGGTTGAGAACGCGTTGTTGGCGAAAAACCTGCCGACTCTGGTGTTCAGTATGGAGATGCCGGCCAGCCAATTGATGATCAGGATGCTGTCCTCGGTTGGCAAAATCGACCAGACCCGCATGCGGACCGGGCAGTTGGAAAGTGAAGACTGGGGCAAGCTCAGTGGTGCCGTAGAGCGCTTAAAAGACAAGTTGCTGTTTATTGATGACACCCCAGCACTGACCCCCACTGAAGTGCGCAGCCGGGCGCGTAAAGTTATGCGGGAGCACGGCCAGATCGGCATGATTATGCTCGATTACCTGCAGTTGATGCGCGTAGCGGGTAATAGCGAAGGTCGTACTGCAGAAATTTCTGAAATCTCTCGCTCGCTCAAAGGGATTGCCAAAGAATTTGAGTGTCCGGTGGTGGCGCTATCCCAGCTAAACCGTGCGCTAGAACAGCGGCCCAATAAGCGGCCGGTAAACTCTGACTTGCGGGAATCGGGAGCGATCGAGCAGGACGCCGACGTGATTATGTTTATCTATCGCGACGAGGTCTACAACGAGGAAACCGAGCACAAAGGCGTCGCGGAAATTATTATCGGCAAGCAGCGGAACGGCCCGATAGGTACCGCGCGTTTAGCCTTTATTGGTAAGCACACGCGGTTTGAGAATTTGGCGGTAGGGTATTCTGATTCCGACGATTATTGATTCAGATTGGTGACTGCACTCTAAATCCTACTTGTCGGCCGCATTTATTCTGCGGGTGCTTATTCTTCTGGTGCTTGTTCTTCTGGTATTTGTTTCTTACGAGATTTTTCAATCAAGCCGCCAAAGAACACCCCAATCTCAAACAGCATCCACATGGGAATGGCTAATAGCGCTTGAGAAATGACATCTGGCGGTGTGAGTAACATGCCCACCACAAAGCAGCAAACAATCACATAAGGCCGTTTGCCGGCCAATTCCTCGGCTTTGATTACCCCGGCACTGATAAGCAGAATGGTGGCGATGGGAATTTCAAAAGCAGCGCCAAAAGCCAGAAACAGCTTTAATGCGGTATCCAAAAATTTGGAAATATCCGGGGTGTAGGCTACACCCTCAGGGGTAATGCTGCTGAAAAAGCCGAATACTAGCGGGAACACCACAAAATAGGCAAAGGCGAGGCCGGCGTAAAACAGAATCACACTGGAAACCAGCAGCGGCGCCGCCAAGCGCTTTTCGTGTTGATACATGCCGGGGGCGATAAAAGCCCAAGCCTGATGAAGAATAACCGGAATCGCCAGACAGAAGGCGCTAACCAGTACCAGCTTAAACGGGGTGAGGAAGGTCGAGGCGATTTCAGTGGCGATCATGCCGCTGCCTTCGGGCAGCAGAGATTGCAAGGGCGCGGAAACGAAGCTGTAAATCTCTCCAGAAAAAGGCATGAGCGCTAGCGCGCACACAAGAATAGCGAGTACGCAGCGCAACAATCGGTCGCGCAGCTCAGTTAGGTGGGAAACAAGGGGTTGCCCGCTGTCAGTCTCGGCGCTGCTCATCGTTTAGCTTTTCTGAATGGTCTGTAGGGGCGGGTTCAGTTATTTCCGTGCCGCCCAGTTCGTCTTCTTTATCGGTGGCGTTCGCCTCGGGCGGCATAATACTATTGCCGATCTGCTGCAGGGCGTCATTAGTTGTTTTGGTGGTGCTTTCTAGCGCACTTTGCAGGTTTTTTTCGCTCTCTTTTAGCGAGGCCATCACCTGCTCGTTATGGAGCTGGCGACGAATTTCATCGGCGCCGACTTCGCGCTCAATCTCGCTGCGGATTTCATTAAAGCTGCGGCGAAATCGGCCAAGCCACAAGCTAATTGTGCGAATTGTGCCGGGCAGGCGCTCGGGGCCGATCACCAATAGACCGACCACCGCAATTAATAGCAGCTCACCAAAACCCATATCGAACATGGATTATTTCGACTCGTTCTTCTGCTCGGTTGAGGTGGTATCAGCTGACTCGTCAGCCTGTTCCTCGATATTTTTTTGCTGGGTAGCGTCTCCGTCTTTATCGCCCATGGCGTCTTTAAAGCCTTTGACTGCACCGCCCAGATCGCCGCCGATATTTTTAAGTTTTTTAGTGCCGAACAGCAGCACCACAATGGCGAGGATGATAAGCAGTTGCCAGATACTGATTCCGCCAAGTCCCATGGTTGTCTCCAGATAATATTAGTGCGAATTAATTAGAGGGTGTGCGCGACGCTTTTTCTTCCAGCCCCGAGAGACCAAAACGGCGTGCGAGTTCATTGAGTACGGCTTGGTGATTTTCACCGCGCTCGGCCAGCATCACCAGGCTGTGAAACCACAGGTCGGCGGTTTCATAAATCAGTTTACTATTGTCGCCGCTTTGCTCGGCATCTTTGGCCGCCAACACTGTTTCAATAGCTTCTTCGCCGACTTTTTCCAGAATTTTATTCAGGCCTTTATGATAAAGGCTGGCAACGTAGGAGCTGTCTGCATCTGCGCCTTTGCGCTCGGCTAATACTTGATCGAGCTGTTCAAGAATACTTTGTGCCATGACTTAGGTTTTATCCTGATAAATACTTTCGGGGTCGCGAATCACTTCTTCGCGGCTCTGCCATTGCTGATCTTTTAAGCCGCGATAAAAGCAACTCTCACGGCCGGTGTGGCAGGCGATGCCGCCGAGTTGTTCGACTTGCATCAGCAGGGCATCACCGTCGCAATCCAGCGCAATATCCAGCAGGTTTTGCACGTGGCCAGAGCTTTCGCCTTTGCGCCACAGTTGTTGGCGCGAACGGGACCAGTAGATGGCGCGGCCTTCTTTAAGACTGAGTTCAAGAGACTCGCGATTCATCCATGCCATCATTAATACGCGCCCGCTTTTGGCGTCTTGGGCAATGGCGGCGACGAGGCCGTCGGCGTTCCATTTTATCTGGTCGAGCCAGTGACTTGTGCTCATGACTTGTTTCTCAATTTTTTACGAGGGCTACTTTACCCTAATCGCGTTGTTTTTCAGAGCTTAGCGGCGGCGTCTTAGCGCAAAAAACAGACTTAAACCCAGTAATACGAGGCTCTCGGTCGGCAGGGTCTTCAGGTTTTCTGCCCATTCTGGGTTGGCGACAATAACGGCACCGGCAAGGCAGGCCAGTGCCAGTGTTTGGCTGTATTGATGACCGGGTTTGCGCGGAGCAGCGACATTATGGTGTTGTGGCGTTCGCGCTAACGGTGCCGTCGCCGTCCTTTCAAGTAGGGTTTCCGGCAGGTGGGGCAGCTGTTCCAGCCAGCCGGGCAGGCGGTGGCTGACTTTGCGCAGCATGGTTTGTGGTGAATAGCGGTCGCGAATCCAATTTTCGAGAAAGGGCATTGCGGTGGCCCATAAATCCAATTGTGGATAAAGCTGGCGGCCTAGCCCTTCGATATTCAATAGCGTTTTTTGTAGCAACACCAGCGAGGGCTGCACTTCCATATCGAAGCGGCGGGCGGTTTGGAATAAATACACCAGCAATTGACCGAAGGAAATTTCCGCCAGCGGTTTTTCAAAAATGGGTTCGCAAACGCTGCGCATGGCCGCTTCAAATTCGTGAACGCGGGTTTCTGGCGGTACCCAGCCACACTCGATATGGAGTTCGGCGACTTCGCGGTAGTTGCGCTGAAAAATCGCCAACAGATTGCGGGCCAGATAGTACTGATCGAAATCGCTAAGGCTGCCGATAATAGCGCAGTCAATGGCAATGTATTGCGGCGAATGCGGGTTTTCGCGAGAGACAAAAATATTGCCGGGGTGCATGTCGGCGTGAAAAAAACTGTCGCGGAACACTTGGGTGAAAAAGATTTCCACGCCGCGTTCGGCCAGCTTTTTCATATCTGTGCCTTGGGCTTGCAAGGCTGCAATATCAGTGACAGGAATGCCGTAGATGCGCTCCATGGTCAGTACATTGCGGCGGGTGTAATCCCAGAACACTTCGGGCACATAAAGAATTTCAGAGCTTTGAAAATTGCGTCGCAGCTGCGATGTGTTAGCCGCTTCGCGCTTGAGGTCGAGCTCGTCAAAAATAGTGTGTTGGTAATCCTCCACCACTTCGACGGGGCGCAGTCTTGGGCCGTCTGGCAGGTAGTCATGGGCCAGTCGCGCAAGGCTGAAAAGCAGTTTGATGTCTTGGCGTATGATTTTTTCAATGCCTGGGCGTACCACTTTGACAACGACTTTTTGGCCGCTGGGCAGGGTGGCGGTGTGCACCTGCGCGATGGACGCAGAGGCCAAGGGCTGTTGATCAAATTCTGAAAATAATTGGGCGATGGGTTGGCCCAGTGCCTTTTCGATTAACGCCATAGCCTGATCGCTGGGAAACGGCGGTACCTGATCTTGCAGCTTGGCCAATTCGTCGGCCATATCCGGGGGAAGCAGGTCGCGGCGAGTGGAGAGGATCTGGCCAAATTTAATAAAAATAGGGCCCAGTGATTCCAGTGCTAGGCGCAGGTGGCGGCCGCGTTCTCCTTTGGGGTTTGGAAATAAACGCCACGGCCCGGTTTTAAGTAATAATTTGGCGCGCCAAGGTAGGGCATCTGCGGGGATAAGCAGGTCGAGTCGGTAGCGACAAAATATCCAGCAGATGGCGAGCAGGCGGCGCAGCCCCATAGTATGTCCTTGTTTTAGTTCTTTTCGGTCTGTTGAGCGATTCGCTGACTCAGGCTGCGAAGTCGGGCTTCAAGGCGTTCGCTGCGGGTGCGCAGGTCTTCTATCTGTCTAAAGAAATCTTCGGCTTGATAGGGGTGCGGCACTAGTCGGCTTTCTTCCAGTAAAAAATCTTCTACTTGGCGGCGCAGGGTTTTGGCGCCTTGCAGGGCCCAACGCTGTCCTGCGCGGAGGCTGCTGCCGATCTGGTGGGCGACAACATCACCAAAGGTATTTGCCAGGGGGCGCTCCCAGTCCAGATCCAGTTGGCTGAGAATATTGCGTAATTCCAGCAGTGGGGCGGTATCACCCTGAATTGTGATGTCGCCATTAATTAAGGCAGTTGCGGGATCGTCGGCGCTGGCAATGCGGGCGAATTCGGCCCAACTGCCGCTTAGGCGCGTATCAACTTTTGTTTGTGAATCACTGTTCAGCCTGATGTGACCGCTTTGGATGGCAATGCCAAGAAAGATCTCGGGTTCTTGTAGCTGCAGGGCGAAGCGTTTGCCATTGAGGGTGCTGAGTTGTTCGGGGGCGCGGCTGTCCAGTGTGATGCCGCGATTAATGGCATCTTCCAGCGCTCCTAGGGCGGCACTTTGCAGCATACCGTTGATCAAGGTTTGATGCCCCGGTGCAGCGCAACAATGCCGCCGGTCAGGTTGTGGTAGCGGGTGTCGACAAAGCCGGCCTCATCCATCATGCCTTTCAGGGTTTCCTGGTCGGGGTGCATACGAATGCTTTCCGCCAGATAGCGGTAGCTTTCTTCGTCGTTGGTGACCAGCTTGCCCATCTTGGGCAGGATATCGAAGGAATAGCGGTCGTAGACTTTGCCGAGTAATTCGCTGGATGGTTTGGAAAATTCCAGAATCAGCAGGCGACCGCCGGGCTTTAGTACGCGCAGCATGGAACGAATGGCAGCATCTTTGTCGGTGACATTGCGCAGGCCAAAGGCGATGGTGATGCAGTCGAAATGATTGTCGGGGAACGGCAGGCATTCCGCATTGGCTTGCACGTATTCAATATTGTCGACAATGCCCTTGTTGGTGAGTTTTTCGCGGCCCACTTTCAGCATGGAGTCGTTGATGTCGGCGAGCACGACTTTGCCCTGACTGCCGACCAAGCGGCTGAATTTTGCGGCCAGATCGCCAGTGCCGCCAGCGATATCGAGGACTTTTTGGCCGGGGCGTACGGCGGAAGATTCGATGGTGAACTGTTTCCACAGGCGGTGAATGCCACCGGACATCAGGTCATTCATCAAGTCGTATTTGGCAGCCACCGAGTGAAAAACACCGGCGACCATGCCGGCTTTGTCTTTGCTTTCTACGGTACGAAAGCCGAAATGAGTGGTTTTATCGTCTGCCATGTGTTGCTCGCCTGAAACTCGTCAAAATAATGTGGCGGCTATTGTAAGGTATTTGCCGCCGCTTGGCAGGTTGCTGTCGTGCCTGCTTTTGCGTGCTAACTGAATCTGATGTTTCTGAATTTGGGGAACATCAAATATTTAGCTTGCGGCGCATTTCTCTGAGTTTTTCTTTTTGTTGTTCGGGGTCTAGTGGTTGGTGAATTTCTTTGGGTAGTGCCATGTGAGTTGGTGCGGGTAGTTGCTCGCCGCGACGCAGGCGTTGGCATAGTTCGTCGTAATGACGACGAAATAGCGGGTAGGCATTGGCCTCGCTGGAATTGGCGAGGAAAAACCAGTCGCAGGCTTTGCCGGCGTGGTACACGGCAGGGTGTGACCAGTCGTATTTCGCCTTGGGTGACGGTGCACGGCAGGCTTCTAAATACGCGCTATGGCTGTCTGGTAGCCCCAGCTCTGTATCATCCGGCTCGCAGTATTTTAAAATGCCGCGAATAGTGGGCAGGTATTCGGATTCACGAATAGCGCGGTGGCTGGCGTCCAGAATACGTTTTGGATCGACATCGCAGAGGTTGTTAAACCAGAGTTTTTTTGCGTAACCGAGTTTTTCTGCCGTGGAATACGCCTTGTGGTACTGGTTGTGGTAGACCAGTTCAAACTCGGCAAACATCTGGTTGATCGCGTCGATAACCGCGTTGCGATCTGGGCTCTTAGAGGCTTGCTCAGAAGCCTCTGGTTCAGAGCCCCTCTGCCCAGCTTCGGTCGGTGTGCTTGGCGATGAATTCAGTTGTTGCCGGGCTTGTTCCAGTAGATCCTTGCTGTCGCGCATCGCTTTGTCCAAAGTGGTGGTTATTGGCCCAGCGGTATTTTACATGCTGCAGAAATTTGGTGTTCCACGAGCGCTGGGCTTGGCCGCTGTCGCGCCAGTACAACATAAACTCGCGCACTTGGTCACGGGCAAAGTTGGCATCGATACAGGCCATTCGCAGAATATCAAACACTTCCGGGCTGGGTTGCCAGTCGCGGGGCAGGGTGGTGTATTCGTCTTCGCGGTCTACACTTTGTTTGAAGCGCGACCACTGCAGGCGTATGTGTTGCAGAAAGCGTGAATTCCAATTGCTATCCACGGTGCCGCGTTCGCCCCAGTACAAAATAAATTCGGGAATGGCATCCTCAATAAAGGAGCGGCTGATGCCTTCGCGTAATAAAATTTCCCAAGCGTCACGGCTGGGTTGCCATTCTTTATTAATGCCGCGCTGACTGTTTTGCTCGATCTCCCAGCGCTGCTGCTTTTCCCAGCGGCGTTTGGCAAAACTCATAAAGACCGCTTCCCAAGAGGATTTGGCTTCGCCGCTTTCTTGGTAGTGGGCAATAAAGAGGGGTACCAGTTCTTCTATAAAATCATCGGTGAGTTGATTGATGTTTTTTAGAAAGTCGATGGTGCCTTGGCTGGGGCGCCATTGCGCGGAGATTTGTTGCTGGCCTAAAGTCAGCGCGTCTCGTCGGGGGCTGGCTTGGGTGACTTGTGTCACTCTGGCAGGTGATGATTTTGTTTGCGATATCGCCCGTTCTGTCTGTGCTGTGGGGGTTTCTGCGCTTAGCGCAAAGCGGAAATTGCGACTGTTAGGCGTAAGTGCACTGCCGAGGACCAGCAAGCCTAGATCGTGTAGCTTGCGCAGCGGCTGCTCAATTTCTGCCCATGTCCAAAACGGTAATTGCTCGCTCAATTGCTGCTTGTCGATCAGATACCAGCGTTGTCCCGCCTGTTCGTGAGCGCTTAAAAACTGGCGCCATTCGCTGAGTAATTGATACAGCAGCGCGGCATCCAAGCCGATGGTGGCGGCGAGGCTGGGCGAGACGGTAAGGCTGCGTTCGGGTAGTGGAGTCGACATCGATTCATGCTCTAATAACGCCTTTCATTGTACGGGGAAGCGGCGCTGCCTGTCAGCCCGAATTCGGAGAAGGGAGAAACCATTAATGGCCAAAGCCAAAACGGCTTATGTCTGTGTGGACTGTGGTTCTGACCACAATAAGTGGCAGGGGCAATGTCAGGATTGCGGTGCTTGGAATACGCTGTCTGAGGTGCGCCTGGGGGCGCCGTCACGGGTGGCGGCCAGTGGTAATCGAAGTGGTTATGCCGGGGCTAATGGCGGCGGCGTTCTTGCGCTATCTGAGGTGGTGCTTGAGGAGTTGCCGCGCATCGCCAGCGGATTTGATGAGTTTGATCGGGTGTTGGGCGGCGGCTTGGTGCCGGGTTCGGCAATTCTGTTGGGTGGTCATCCCGGTGCGGGTAAAAGCACCTTGTTATTACAGATTTTGTGTCGTTTGGCGGAGCGCAACGATTGCCTATATGTCACCGGGGAAGAGTCCTTACAGCAAATCGCTATGCGCGCCAGTCGCTTGGGGTTGAAGGCAGATGCGCTGAAACTCTATGCCGAAACCAGTGTTGAGCAGTTGCTGGTGCAGTTGGACAAGCTAAAGCCCAAAGTGTTGGTGCTGGATTCGATCCAAGTGATGCATAGCGACCATATTAGCTCGGCGCCGGGCAGTGTGTCGCAGGTGCGTGAATGTGCGGCAGCGCTGACGCGATTTGCCAAGCAGACCGGCACGGTGTTGTTGATGGTGGGGCATGTCACCAAGGATGGCAGCTTGGCCGGGCCTAAAGTGCTGGAACATATTATTGACTGCTCAATCATGCTGGAGGGCTCCAGTGACAGCCGTTACCGCACATTGCGTGGCCATAAGAATCGCTTTGGCGCAGTGAATGAACTGGGCGTGTTTGCGATGACTGAGCAGGGGCTGAAGGAGGTTAAAAACCCTTCCGCTATCTTCCTGAATCGGGGTGAAGAAATTGCTGCCGGCAGCGTGGTTATGGTGGTTTGGGAGGGGACGCGTCCGCTTTTGGTAGAGATTCAAGCGCTGGTTGATGAGTCGGGTTTTGGTAATCCGCGCCGGGTGGCGGTGGGTTTGGAGCAGAATCGTTTGGCGATGTTGTTGGCGGTATTGCACCGTCATGGCGGTTTGCAGTTGGGCGATCAAGATGTGTTTGTGAACGTGGTCGGTGGCGTGAAAGTGCTGGAAACCGGGGCGGATTTGGCGCTGCTGTTTGCCTTGGTATCCAGTTTTCGCAATCAGCCGCTACCGGAAGATTTGGTGGTGTTTGGCGAAGTGGGTTTGTCTGGCGAGATTCGCCCCGTTCCCAGCGGGCAAGAGCGTATTCAAGAGGCGCGCAAGCACGGCTTCAAACGTGCCATTGTGCCGGCGGGCAATGCGCCGCGATCCTCAGCTGCTGATGCAGGAATGAGTGTTATCGCGGTGCATAATTTGGCCGAGGCGCTAGAGGCGCTCTAATCCTCTAGGAAATAGAGCCCTTAGAAAATATCGTAGGGGCTCTCTTGGCTTTCTTGACCTGGGTAGTTCCCGGATCTGGACTGAGCTTCTGGCGCATTTTCAGTTTTGAAATATTCAAAGATGGCATTGCTTTGGCCTGGAGAAGCCAGCTTGCCATTGTCCGGGTCGATTTTGACCGAGACGACTCCCTGAGGTTGCGGCAGGTGGCGCTCTGTGCGGCCTTCGAGAGCGACTTTCATGTAGTCAATCCAGATTGGCAGCGCCACTGAGCCGCCGTATTCGCGGCGCCCCAACTTTTTATTGTCATCAAAGCCGGCCCACGTGGAGGTGACTACGCCACTGCTGTAGCCAGAAAACCACGCGTCTGTCGGGCCGTTAGTGGTACCTGTTTTGCCGGCGGCGTCGCTGCGATTCAGTGCCAGTGCTTTGCGGCCAGTGCCCTTGCGAACCACGTCTTGCAGCATGCTGTCGATTAAAAATGTGGTTTGTTCACTGAGAATGCGTGGAGCTTGATTCAGGCTGAGCAGTTCTTCTTCCTCGCTATTTAGCAGGTCATCAAGGCTTTCCATCTCAAGGTGGGCGGGAACAAATTCCTGCTCGTTATTTGCCAGTGCATCACAGTGATCACAGACTTGTGCTGGATTGGCGCGATAGAGGGTATTGCCATTGCGATCGATAATGCGGTCCATCACCCAGGGTTTGACCTTGTAGCCGCCGTTGGCAAAAGTGGCATAGCCGGTAACGATGTCGATCATCGAGAGGGAGTGGCTGCCCAGCGCTAGGGATAAATCTAGCGGTAATTGACTGCTGTCGAAACCAAAGCGTCCGACATAATCAATGGCGGTGCGAATACCCAATTGTTGCAGTAAACGGATGGAAACAAGGTTTCGTGACAGGTACAGGGCTTTTCTCAGCCGCATTGGGCCGCTAAACGTGCCGCTATCATTATCTGGACGCCAGGTGCCGCCGAGTTTTTCATCCTCAAAGACAATGGGGGCGTCGTTGATGATGCTGGCGGGGGTAAATCCGTTGTCCAATCCCGCGGTGTAGATGAAGGGTTTGAAGTTGGAGCCGGGCTGGCGAGCCGCTTGCGTCGCGCGGTTAAAGGAGCTTTTTTCGTAGTCGTAACCGCCCACCAAGCTCAGAATGGCGCCGTTGTCGGCATTTAGTGAAATCAGCGCGCCTTGTACTTCGGGGAGTTGTGATAAACGCCATTGCTCATTGGCGCTGGGGTGACGACGCAGGCGTACAACGTCGCCGGGCTTGACCAATTCCTCGGTGTTTTTAGCTTTGTAGCTAACGCGGTCTTCGCTGATGTAGCGATCCATCCCCTCAAAGCTGTGTTCCCAGTCTAGGGTAATGTGTTCCCCGCCAGCCAGCAGCGCCGTGGCGGTTTTTTCTGTGTTGCTGATGATCAGTGCTGGCAGCCACGGGCCGATGGGGCCGATGGCATTCAGGCGGCTGCGAAAATCAATAACCGATTCTTCGTCTAGGGTTTCCGGGAGGGGCCATTGCTGCTCGGGGCCCCGGTAACCGTGGCGCAAATCGTATTCGGTAACGCCGTCCAGAACGGCCTGCTGAGCGGTTTTTTGCAGCTTGCTGTCGATGCTGGTGATAACCGTAAAGCCTTCTTCGTAGGCGCTTTGGCCGTAACGCCGCAGCATCTCAATGCGGATCATTTCGGCAACATAAGCCGCATTGAGATCGAGTTTGGCGCCGTGGGCGCGGGCTGTAATGGGTTCGTGGAGGGCGGCTTGATATTGCTGGTCGTCAATATAGTCCAGTTCCAGCATACGGCCCAGAATCCAGTTGCGGCGCACGCGAGCGCGGCTGGGGTTGGCAATGGGGTTGTAAGCTGAAGGTGCTTTAGGTAGGCCGGCAATCATGGCAATTTGAGCCAAATTTAGTTCTTTTATCGGTTTTCCGTAATACACATATGCAGCAGCTTCAATACCATAGGCGTGGTGACCGAGAAAGATTTTATTCAGGTAGAGTTCGAGAATGTCACCTTTGCTTAGGCGGCGCTCGATTTCGATGGCCAGAAAAATCTCGGTAAATTTGCGGGTAAAGGTTTTGTCGCGGGTCAGGAAGTAGTTTTTTGCCACCTGCATGGTGATGGTGGAGCCGCCGGATTTAATGTCGCCGCTGGTAATAAGTTGTAGTGCGGCGCGCAATAAGCCTGCGGGATCAACGCCTCGGTGTTGGAAAAAGCGGTCATCTTCCGCAGCCAGAAAGGCCTTGATGGCAAGTTCAGGGACTTCCTGAATGCTGATGGGGGTACGGCGTTTTTCGCCAAACTCACCAATGAGCTGGCCGTCTTTGCTGTAAATGCGCAGTGGGGTTTGCAGTTCGACGTCGCGCAGGGCTTCGGCCTTGGGAAGTTGCGGATCAATGTAGAGAAAGGCTGCCGCTGTGATCATGACAAGCCCGGCAACAGCAAGGGCGCCGATCAGAAGTAAGGGGCGGAGAAAGGCGAATCGATTGAGCATGAGCGTCCTGTTTTTAGTTTGCTGTGCTATTTTGATTGCAAACTTGCAAAAATAGGCCCATAGGATACCGAAATCTGTGAAGTTATCGGCTATATTTTTTTAGAACTATTTGCGGAATGCGATTCCGTGGTATTTAATTTCTTTAATGTAAAGTGCGCCCTAAGTCCAAGACGTTAATAGGAAAAACTCAAAGTGTTCGATGGCTTGCTAGGTAGTCGCAAATCAAGGAATAGCCTGATTGGCGTCGATATCAGCTCAAGTGCAGTGAAAATGCTGGAACTGAGCCGTAATGGTGACAAGTACCGTGTAGAAAGTTACGCGGTGATGTCTTTGCCTCCTCAGGCAGTGGTTGAGAAAAACTTGGCCGAGGTTGAGGCGGTGGGCGAGATTGTCAAAGCGGTCCACGCCCGCTCGCGCTCGGCGACCCCCCGCGTTGCTGTTGCGGTGCCGGGGTCGGCGGTCATTACCAAGATTCTGCACATGCCGGCGGATATGGATGACACCAGCATGGAGGCGCAGATCGCGCTGGAAGCGGACCAGTATATTCCTTACCCCCTCGACGAAGTGGCGCTGGATTTTGAAGTGCTGGGCCCAGATGGTGATAGCGAGGAAACCAATGAGGTGTTGCTGGTTGCCTGTCGTCGCGACAATGTTGATTCTCGCGTCGAAGCGCTGGAGATTGCCGGACTAGAACCAAAAGTGGTCGACGTTGAAGCCTATGCGATTGAGCGCAGCTTCGGCCTGATTGCCGAGCAGCAGGGCTGGGATGAAAACGCAGTGGTTGCCGTTGTTGATATCGGTTCTAGTATGACGGCGCTGAGCGTAATTGTTGATGGTGAAACAATTTATACCCGCGATCAGGTTTTTGGCGGCCGTCAATTAACCGATGAAATTCAACGCCGCTACGGCCTCAGCTTTGAAGAAGCCGGTTTGGCCAAGAAGCAAGGCGGTCTTTCTGATGATTACGATACCGAAGTGCTAATGCCCTTTAAAGAAGCGGCAATTCAGCAAATTTCACGCTCATTGCAATTCTTTTTCTCCGCTAGCCAGTACAGCGCCGTTGATTTCATCTTGTTGGCTGGTGGCGTGGCGTCAATGCAGGGCTTGCCAGAATTGGTCGAGGAGCGGCTTGGGGTGACTACGGTTGTGGCAAATCCTTTTGCCAATATGGCGGTTTCTTCGAAAGTGGATGCTGCGCGCTTGGCGAATGATGCCCCGTCCATGTTGTTGGCCTGCGGCTTGGCCATGAGGAGCTTTAGTTAATGGCCACAATTAACTTATTACCTTGGCGCGAGGAACGGCGCCAGCAGATTAAAACGGAATTTCTGGTCATCTTAGGTGCTGTAGTGGTGCTGGGTGCGGTAATCGCGCTGATTGTGATGAGCGCTTACAACTCGGCTATTAGCAGTCAGGAAGCCAGAAATGCTTATATTCAGCAGCATATTGAAGTGATCAATCGCGAAGTGGCTGAAATTAAGGATCTTGAGCAACGCCGGCAGCAGCTGTTGGATCGAATGAGCATCATTCAAAGTCTGCAGGGCGAGCGCCCGCTGATTGTGCGGGTGTTTGATGAAATGGTGCGGACTCTGCCCGATGGCCTGTTCTACACCAGAATTGATCGCTCAGATAAGCGCATTAATGCGGAAGGGGTGGCGGAGTCCAATAACCGGATTTCAAGTCTGATGAGAAAACTGGATACCTCACCGTGGTTTGATAACCCCAATCTGGCCGACGTAAAAGCGGCCGATATTCTGGGTGATCAGGCCAGCTCCTTTAAACTTTCCTACAGCATCAGCGCGCCCGCGCCCGATGAAGATAAATAAAGGGAGCTGCTGTGATGCCTTGGAAGGATTGGATTGACGAGTTAAAGCGCTACGACCTCAACGAGCTCGATATAAATAATATTGGTGCTTGGCCGGTGCTGGTTCGCGGCGCGGTCTGGTTGCTGGCTTTTATTTTGGTCTTGGCTGGCGCCTATTTTTATTTGATTGCGGACTTGCGGCTGAACCTAGCCCAAGCGCATGAAAAAGAGTATCAGCTCAAACAAGATTTTGAGCGCAAAGCGTTCAAAGCGGCTAAGTTGGATCCCTTGAAGAAGCAGATGCAGGAGATGGAGCAATCTTTCGGTATTTTGCTGGGGCAGCTTCCCGCCGATACTGAAGTGCCGGGTTTGCTTGAAGATATCACCGAAAAAGCCGTGAGTAACGGCTTGGCAATCAACAGCATAAAGTTGCAGGCAGAAACCGCAAAAGAGTTTTATATCGAACTGCCGATAGCCATTAAAGTCAGCGGTAGTTACCACGATTTGGCGGCGTTTGTGAGCGGTATAGCCAGTCTGCCGCGTATCGTCACGCTGCATAACTACACCATCGAAGGGAAAAAGGGTTCAGAGCAGTTGAATATGGATATTCTGGCCAAAACCTATCGCTACAAAGATTCGGAGGGCGGTAAATGAAACGCTCACCTTGGCTGATTATTCTCGCATCTGCTGCCTTGATTTCCTGTGGCGGTGGCAATAAATACAGTGATCTAGATACTTTCTTTGAAGAGACTCGCGCCAAGCCCAGTGGTCAAATTCCACCGGTGCCAGCTTTGCAAGCCTATCGCGCATTTACTTATTCCGCGTCGGGTTTGCGCAGTCCGTTTTCACGGCCAGTCGATGTTAAAGAAATCGAGCGCATTCAAGCTTCGCAGTCGGTTAAGCCGGACGATAAGCGTGAAAAAGAGTTCCTCGAAAGTTTCTCGATTGATTCGCTGAAAATGGTTGGCACCATTAACCGTAAAGGCGAGCGCTGGGCGCTGGTTTCAGATCCGGATCGCGGTATTCACCGGGTGCGGGTGAGTAATTATCTCGGCCGTAATCACGGCAAGATTATCGAAATTGGTGAAAATTATATTTCCGTATTGGAGATTGTCTCCAATGGCGGAGACGGATGGGTAGAAAGACCGCGTAGTCTCGAATTGGCGACGGGTAAATAGAATATGAAAGCGGAGATTTCAATGAATAAGCCGAAAAATATGCTCGGTCTGTCGCGACGCGGTGCTGCATTCAGCGCGGCCCGGTTTGGGCGGCTGATGGTGGCGGTTTCTGCTTTGCTGTTCTCGGTAATGGCATCCGCAACGACCTTGGTTGATGCGCAGTTTAACGCCTTACAGGGTGGCGAGTTTGAGGCTCGGTTTCGTTTTGAAGGTGCGGCGCCCGAAGTGAAGGGCTACACCATTGAGCGCCCGGCGCGGATCGCGCTGGACTTGGTGGGGACGGATAATCGCCTGACCCAGAAGAAGTTTCCTCTGGCCTACGACAATGCCAGCAGCGCGGTGATTCTCGGCGGGCAAGATCGCACCCGGGTGGTGTTGAACTTGATCAACCTTGCGCCCTACGAGACTAAAGTTGTTGGCAATGAATTGGTGGTAACGGTTGGTGGCCAAGGCGGAAAACCCTATCTGAAAAAGACTCAGATGGATGTGGTTGAGGCCATGGCATCTCGTCCGGCTTTGCAATCGGGCAACCAGATTGCCGATTTGGACTTCCGTCGTGGCGAACTCGGCGAAGGTAAATTGGTTGTTAAATTGGCCGACCCCAAGGCCGATATCGATGTTCAAGTGGAAGGCAGCAAAATCAAGCTGAGCTTTGACGGTGTCAGTCTGCCTGCAAGCCTGCAGCGCCGTTTTGACGTGGTGGATTTTGCCACGCCAGTTAAATTGCTGACCGCGACTCAAGGTGATCGCGGCGCCCAGATTGCCCTGGAAACAACGGGTGAATACGACTATCTGGCTTATCAAGCTGATAACGAATATGTGGTGAGCGTGAAGCCGCTGACCCAACAAGAAGTTAAAGAGCGTCGTAAAGAATTTGAGTTTGTCGGCGACAAGCTGTCTCTTAATTTCCAAGATATTGAAGTGCGCTCAGTGCTGCAGTTAATTGCAGACTTCACCGAGCTGAACTTGGTCGCCAGTGATACGGTAACCGGTAGCATCACTTTGCGCTTGGACAATGTGCCTTGGGATCAGGCGTTGGCTTTGGTGCTGAAAACCAAGGGTTTAGACAAGCGCCAAGTGGGCAATGTGTTGATGGTGGCGCCTGCGGCTGAGATTGCGGAGCGTGAGCGTCAACAAATTGAGGCGCAAAAGCAAGTTGAAGAGTTGGCCCCGCTGCAAACCGAGTATATTAAAATTCGTTATGCTGATGCGGCAGAGCTGTTCAAGCTGTTTCAGGGTGGGCAATTGGGTAATGGCGGTCAGTCGGGCGGTGGCTCGAATGATAGAAATACAACCTCTAGTATTTTGTCGCCACGCGGTACCGTAATTGTTGATGCCAGAACTAACTCGCTGCTGATTACCGAAACCGCAGAGCGACTGGAAGAATTCCGCCGCCTAGTGGCGCTAATTGATGTGCCAGTACGCCAAGTGCAAATCGAGGCGCGTATTGTGCGTGCAACCTCAGACTTCGATCGTGCTCTAGGCGTGCGTTGGGGGGGCGCGTACGGCCGAAACAAAAATGGAAAAACCTACACCGCCAACGGTGAGCTTTTCTCTGATCAAATCACCCAGCAGGTTATTGCCTCAGGGGGCGGAATTCAAAATGCCTCACCGGGTCTGGTTTCAGATTTGGGCGTAACCGCACCGGCGGGTAGCTTTGCGCTGGGCTTTATTGGACCTGATGTACTGCTGAATCTTGAGCTTTCAGCGCTGGAGTCGAAAGGTCGTGGTGAAGTTGTGTCGCAGCCCCGTATTGTGACCGGAGATAAGCAACAGGCCACCATTAAATCAGGTACTCAGATTCCTTATCCGAAATCGAGCTCTGGCGCTAATGGCTCTGGTTCCGTTGAGATTGTGTTTAAGGATGCCGTACTGAAGCTGGATGTAACGCCAAGCATTACCCCGGATGATCGAGTGATTATGGATTTGGTCATCAACCAAGACACTATTGGTGAATTGGTTATTGATACTGGTACCGGCGGCTCAGTACCCAGCATCGATACCACGGAGTTGCAAACTCGCGTGTTAGTGAATAACGGTGAGACGGTTGTGCTGGGCGGTATTTACGATCAGAGTGATATTGAGTCCGAAGCGAAAGTGCCTTTCTTTGGCGATATTCCGCTGCTTGGTCGTCTGTTCAAACGCACCAGTGTGACCCGCGAAAAACAGGAAACGCTCATTTTCATTACGCCACGTATTCTTGCCGATAACTTGGTGGATTAAGGCTTTCGAGTGCAAAAAAGTATAGGCTCGTTTTATCTGGTCGGCCCCATGGGGGCCGGCAAGACCACAATAGGACGGATGTTGGCAGAGAGTTTATCTCTGCCTTTTTACGATGTGGACCGCGAAGTTGAAGATCGCAGCGGGGTGGATATCCCCTGGATTTTTGATATGGAAGGCGAACAGGGCTTTCGCGATCGTGAGTCCGCCATGCTAGATGAATTGGGTAGCGGCCCCCGTGCGGTGATTGCTACCGGTGGTGGCGCGGTCATTCGCGACGAAAACCGCAGCTTAATGTCTAATCGAGGTGTGGTGATTTATTTGTGCACCACGGTTGAAGAGCAGATTCGCCGTACGGCCAAAGACCGCAAACGACCCTTGCTGCAAAAGGGTAATCCCGAAGAAACCCTGCGTAAGCTGATGGCTGAACGCGAACCGCTCTACGTGCAAGTGGCCGATTTAACGCTGCAAACTGATGAGAACAGCCCGCGCTTGGTTGTTCAGAATATTGTTGCCCAGCTGCGAGAGCTGGGTTACTGCTGATATACTGCTCCCCATCTTTTAATTATCTCTCTTCTGGAAACTATATGAAGCGCCTAGATGTTGCTCTGGGGGAGCGTAGCTATCCTATCTTTATTGGCCGTAATCTGCTGGCTCAAGCCGAGCTTTGGGTATCTGAAATTGCCGGTAAACAAGCTGCCGTTGTTACTAATGAGACCATAGCGCCCTTGTATTTGGCTCAAATTCGGCAGCAACTTGAGCAAAAAGAGGTTTGCGAAACGATCTTGCCTGACGGTGAGCAGTACAAAACCCTAGAGACCTTAAATCAGATATTTACTGATTTGCTCGAGGCGAACCACAATCGCAAAACCACCTTGATTGCTCTGGGTGGCGGTGTCGTTGGTGATATGTGCGGTTTTGCGGCGGCCAGCTATCAGCGCGGTGTCGATTTCATTCAAATTCCAACCACGCTGTTGTCGATGGTGGACTCCTCCGTTGGTGGTAAAACTGGGGTGAATCATCCGCTGGGCAAAAATATGATTGGCGCCTTTCATCAGCCGCAATGCGTGTTGGCGGATTTGAGTTTGCTGGATACCTTGCCCGAGCGTGAGTATGCGGCGGGGGTGGCCGAAGTTATAAAATACGGATTAATCTGCGATGCGCCGTTTTTTGATTGGCTGGAGGCCAATGCAGAAAAATTGATGGCCCGCGATGGCGAGGTGCTTGCCGAGGCGGTTTATCGCTCCTGCCAAAACAAGGCCGAGGTAGTTGCAGAGGATGAATTGGAATCCGGTCGCCGGGCGATTTTGAATTTGGGACATACCTTTGGCCACGCCATCGAAACTGCAGAAGGTTACGGCAGCTGGCTACATGGCGAGGCAGTCGCTACAGGCATGGTGCTTGCTCTGCAATTGTCCTGTCGGCTGGGTTGGATTGATGCGTCTTTGGTTGAGCGCGCGACAAGCCTCTTGTCGAGCTGTAATTTGCCGGTCGAACCGCCCAAAAACATGAATGTGGAGCAATTCTTGCTACTCATGGGGCGGGACAAAAAGGTAATTGATGGCCGCCTGCGCCTAGTGTTACTAAGGGGCTTGGGTGAGGCTGTTGTGACAAGTGATGCGCCAGAGCAGGATGTTGTTGCCGTTTTGCGTACTGCTGGGGTTGCGCCCTAAATTCGCTAAGGTTCAAACTGCGCTAAAGCCGGGCAGCTTGGGCCTAAAAAGCGGTGAGTTTGTCGCCATGGCCGCTAGCGTGTAGAATGTCACTCCTTTTTTCGGCTACGCCGACGTGGCCGATCACCATATTTAGTTTATCTGCTTGTTTTTCTTGTAGTTTTTTTGAGAGTCGTTATATGAGTACAGGCCTGTACAGACCTGAGGATGTGCGCGACAACTGCGGTTTCGGCCTTATTGCCCACGTAGAGGGCGAGGCGAGCCACAAGTTGCTGCAGACTGCCATTGAATCACTGACCTGCATGACTCACCGTGGGGGTATCGCCGCGGATGGAAAAACAGGCGATGGTTGCGGTTTATTGCTGAAAAAGCCCGATGGATTCCTGCGTCAGATCGCTAAAGCGGAACTTGGCGTTGAGCTGTCTGAGACTTACGCCGTGGCTCAGGTCTTTATGAGTCAAGATGAGGCTATTGCTCAGCAAACCCGCGATACCATGGCGCAGGTGGTTGATAGCAACGGCCTGCAATCGGTGGGCTGGCGCGAAGTGCCGGTTGATCCATCGGTCTGTGGCGAAATCGCACTGAGCACGCTGCCGCGCATTGAACAGCTGTTTATCAATGTTGAGGGTATGACTCGACAAGAGCTGGCCACGCAGATGTTTGTGATCCGTCGCAAGGCGGAGCTGGCTGTTTCTGGCGATCCTGATTTTTATATCTGTAGCTTGTCTTCAGAAGTGCTGGCCTATAAAGGGCTGGTGATGCCGGTAGATCTGCCAAAGTTCTACAAAGACTTGGGCAATCCTGCGCTGGAAACGGCGATTGCGGTATTCCACCAACGCTTCTCTACCAACACCATGCCGCGCTGGCCGCTGGCGCAGCCATTCCGGATGCTGGCCCACAACGGTGAAATCAACACCGTTGAAGGCAACCGCAACTGGGCCGATGCGCGTACCTCTAACTTTACCAGCGCACTATTGCCGAACGTTGATGAGTTGGCGCCGTTGGTTAACCGCGTTGGTTCTGACTCTTCTAGCCTCGACAATATGCTGGAACTGCTGATTGCCGGTGGTATGGAGCTGTTCCGTGCGGTGCGCATGCTGGTGCCGCCAGCTTGGCAAAACATTGAGCATATGGATGCCGATCTCAAGGCATTCTACGAATACAACTCCATGCATATGGAGCCTTGGGATGGCCCTGCCGGTTTGGTAATGACCGATGGTCGTTACGCGGTGTGTATGCTGGACCGTAACGGTCTGCGTCCTTCACGCTGGGTGACCACCAAAGACGGTTTTATCACCGTCGCTTCGGAAATTGGTACCTATAGCTACCAGCCAGATCAGGTTATTGCCAAGGGTCGTATCGGCCCCGGTCAAATTCTGGTGGTTGATACTGAAACCGGCGAAGTGCTGCATTCCAAAGATGTCGACGAGCGCCTGAAAACCGCGCACCCGTACAAAAAATGGCTGCGTGAAAATGCGAATCGCCTAGAGGACCAACTGGTACCCGGTGAATTGCCCGCGCTGCCAGAAAGTGAGCAGCTCAAGGCTTACCAAAAATACTTCCAAGTGAGCTTTGAAGAGCGTGAGCAAGTACTCGCTCCACTGGGCGAAAGCGGCAATGAAGCCGTGGGCTCAATGGGTGATGACACGCCAATGGCGGTACTGTCTGCGACTCAGCGTTCGCTCTACGATTACTTCCGTCAGAAATTTGCGCAGGTAACTAACCCGCCCATCGATCCGCTGCGCGAAGCGATCGTGATGAGTTTGGAAACTCTGCTCGGTGCCGAACAGAATGTGTTTGAGCAAACTGCCGAGCACGCAGATCGATTGATTCTAACCAGCCCAGTGCTGTCGCCAGATAAATTTAACCGTCTGATGGCGGTGAAGTCTGAGCGCTATCCTATTCAGCAAATCGATCTGGTTTACGATCCCGCGAAGACTTCACTGAAGCAAGCGGTTGAAGCCGTGACTGCAGCAGCTGAACAAGCCGTGCGCGATGGCAAAGTCATTCTGGTGCTCAGCGATCGCAATCTTGAGCCCGGCCTGTTGGCGATTCACAGCCTGCTGGCAACCGGTGCGGTTCACCATCACTTGATTCACAAAGGGCTGCGTTGCAGTGCCAACCTTGTTGTGGAAAGCGGTAGCGCGCGAGATTCACACCAGTTCGCTTGCTTGTATGGCTTTGGTGCCACCGCCGTTTACCCCTACATGTCGTTTGCGGTATTGCGCGATATGTTGGCCGACGGAGAAATTCTTGGCGAAGAGCAGCAGGTTTTCAGCAATTACACCAAAGGCATCAACAAAGGCCTGCTGAAAATTATGTCCAAAATGGGCATTTCCTCCATTTCTTCATACCGTGGTGCGCAGTTGTTTGAAGCTATCGGTTTGGATAACGAGGTGGTTGAGCTGTGCTTTAAAGGTGTTGCTAGCCGTATCGCCGGTGTCGGTTTTGAAGGTCTGCAACGCGATCAGGAAGCGCTGGCAACTCTCGCTTGGTTACCGCGTAAAGCCTTGGATCAAGGCGGCCTGCTGAAATACGTACACGGCAAGGAATACCACGCCTTTAACCCCGATGTAGTTATGCAACTGCAGCAAGCGGTTAAAACTGGCGACTACGCTCAGTGGAAAAAATACGCCAAGCTGGTTAACGATCGTCCGGTTGCGACGCTGCGTGACCTGCTGGATTTGCATCCCGATGCCAAGCCCATTTCGGTTGATGAAGTGGAGCCCATTGAAGCGATTCTAAAGCGCTTTGACTCGGCGGGTATGTCTTTGGGTGCTTTGAGCCCCGAGGCCCACGAAGCATTGGCAACGGCCATGAACCGCTTGGGCGCACGCTCTAACTCCGGTGAAGGCGGTGAAGACCCCGCCCGTTACGGCACTGAGCGCGTTTCCAAAATCAAACAGATTGCCTCTGGTCGTTTCGGTGTCACCCCGCATTATCTGGTGAATGCCGAAGTACTGCAGATTAAAGTTGCTCAGGGTGCTAAGCCCGGTGAAGGTGGTCAGCTGCCCGGCGGCAAGGTGAACTCACTGATTGCGCGCCTGCGTTACTCTGTGCCCGGTGTCACTCTGATTTCACCGCCTCCGCACCACGATATCTATTCGATCGAAGACTTGGCGCAGCTGATTTTTGACTTGAAAGAAGTTAATCCAGATGCCCTAGTGTCGGTCAAACTGGTTTCTGAGCCCGGTGTTGGCACCATTGCCGCCGGTGTGGCTAAGGCCTATGCCGACCTGATTACCATTTCTGGTTATGACGGTGGTACCGCTGCTAGCCCATTGACCTCAATCCGCTATGCGGGTTCGCCGTGGGAGCTGGGTCTGTCTGAAGCTCAGCAAACTCTGCGTGGCAATGGTCTGCGTGGCATGGTTCGCGTACAGACAGATGGTGGTTTGAAAACCGGCCTAGACGTGGTTAAAGCGGCTATTTTGGGTGCCGAGAGCTTTGGTTTTGGCACCACGCCGATGGTTGCATTGGGCTGTAAATACCTGCGTATTTGTCACCTGAATAACTGTGCAACGGGTGTGGCAACTCAGGATGACCGTCTGCGTGATGAGCACTTCATTGGCACGGTAGAAATGGTGATGAATTTCTTCACCTTCTTGGCGATGGAAACCCGTGAATGGATGGCCAGCATTGGTGTGCGCACCATTGAAGAGCTGATTGGCCGCACTGATTTGCTGCAACAAAATCAGGGCAAAACCGACAAGCATCAAGCGCTGGATCTGTCGCCGATTCTTTACAAAGACCCGGCAGCTAAAGATCAGCCTGAGTTCTGTCAGGTGGCCTTGAACGAACCCTTTGATAAGGGCGAGAAAGCCAAGAAAATTCTGGCGGATGTACTGCCCGCTATCGATGCTAAGTCCGGCGGCGAATTCAGTTTTGTGGTCAATAACTGCGACCGTTCATTGGGTGCGCGACTCTCTGGTGAAATTGCCAAGCGTCACGGCAACCTCGATATGGAAGCGGCGCCAATTAAACTGAACCTGACCGGTACGGCAGGACAAAGCTTTGGTGTGTGGAACGCCGGCGGTCTGCATATGTATCTGGAAGGTGATGCCAACGATTATGTGGGCAAGGGTATGGCCGGCGGTAAGCTGGTGATCTATCCGCCCAAGGGCAGCAGCTTCAAGAGTCAGGAAACCTCTATTATCGGTAACACCTGTCTGTACGGTGCGACTGGCGGTAGATTGTTTGCGGCGGGTACGGCCGGCGAGCGTTTTGGTGTGCGGAACTCAGGCGCCAGCGCGGTGATTGAAGGTGCCGGTGACCACTGCTGTGAATATATGACCGGCGGTAATATCACGGTGCTTGGCAATACCGGCGTGAACTTCGGTGCGGGCATGACCGGTGGTTTCGCCTATGTGCTGGATGAAGACTGCCGCTTTGTTGATAAATACAACAAAGAGCTGGTGGAAATCTGCCGCATTAATTCTGAAGCGCTGGAAGCTTATCGCAGCCACCTGCGCAGCAACATCATTGAATTTGTCGCCGAGACCGGGTCCGCCTGGGGGCAGCATATTCTCGATAATTTTGACGACTACGTAGGCAAGTTCTGGATGGTGAAGCCCAAGGCTGCCAGCTTGGCGGGCCTGCTGGACGCCACCAGAAAAAGTCCGGCCTGAGTGCGGCGAGCGTAGTGGAGACGTATTATGGCTGAACGTTTAAGTAATTCTTTTCAGTTTCTCGACCTTGAGCGCCAAGATCCGGCTAAAAAGTCTATGGATCAGCGGCAACATGCTTTTGTCGAAATTTATGAGCCTTTCCAAGAAGAAGAGGTTAAGCATCAGGCGCACCGTTGTTTGGCCTGTGGCAACCCTTACTGTGAGTGGAAATGCCCGGTACACAATTATATTCCCAACTGGTTGAAGCTGGTCAGTGAAGGCAATCTGTTTGAAGCGGCTGAACTCAGCCACCAAACCAACAGCCTACCGGAAGTGTGTGGTCGCGTGTGTCCGCAAGATCGTCTGTGTGAAGGCGCTTGTACCCTAAACGATGGGTTTGGTGCGGTTACTATCGGCTCCACCGAAAAATACATTACGGATACCGCCTTGGAATTGGGCTGGCGTCCAGACATGTCTAAGCGTGTGTGGACCGACAAGAAAGTCGCCGTAATTGGTGCTGGCCCTGCCGGTATCGGTTGTGCCGACGTGTTGGTTCGCGCTGGTGTGAAGCCAGTAGTCTTTGATCGTTACCCAGAAATTGGTGGACTGCTGACTTTTGGTATTCCCGAATTCAAATTGGAAAAATCGGTCGTTCAGCGCCGTCGTCGCGTGCTGGAAGATATGGGTGTGGAATTCCGTTTGAACGTGAATGTTGGCACCGATGTGACCATGCAAGCCCTGCTGGATGAATACGATGCGGTGTTCCTCGGCATGGGCACTTACAAATACATGAAGGGTGGCTTCCCCGGTGAAGACCTGCCCGGCGTTTACGATGCGCTGCCGTTCCTTATTTCCAACGTCAACCGCAATATGGGTTGGGAAGCCGATGCCGCTGACTTTATCAGCGTGAACGGCAAGCGTGTTGTGGTGCTCGGTGGTGGTGATACCGCCATGGACTGTAACCGCACCTCTATCCGTCAAGGCGCGACTTCAGTGACCTGTGCTTACCGCCGTGACGAAGAAAATATGCCTGGTTCTAAGCGCGAGGTTGTTAATGCTCGCGAAGAGGGTGTGGAATTCCTGTTCAACCGTCAGCCAATTGAAATTGTTGGCAATGGTAAAGTGGAAGGCATTAAAGTCATCACCACCCAGTTGGGTGAACCCGATGAAAATGGTCGTCGTCGCCCAGAGCCCATTGCTGGAAGTGAGGAAATCATTCCTGCCGATGTGGTGCTGGTGGCGTTTGGTTTTCAACCGAATCCTCCTGCGTGGCTGGGTGATTCAAACGTTGAAACCAATAGCTGGGGCGGTGTTGAAGCGCCTGAGCAACAGCTCTACAAATTCCAAACCTCTAACCCTAAAGTGTTTGCCGGCGGCGATATGGTGCGCGGTTCAGACTTGGTGGTTACCGCAGTTTGGGAAGGGCGTCAGGCCGCTGAAGGCATTCTCGACTACCTGAAAGTCTAAGCACAATCTCTACTTTTAAAGCTGGTCACTCATCTTGGTGTGCCAGCTTTACTGGCGATAATAAAACGGCTCAAAAAGTCTTACTCAAGCGGCCAGTCAAGGCGGTGACATGACAGAACTCAAGAACGATACTTTTCTCCGTGCCCTCATGCGTCAGCCGGTGGAATACACCCCGGTGTGGATGATGCGTCAGGCGGGTCGCTACCTGCCCGAGTACCGGGCAACGCGCGCCAAGGCCGGTGACTTTATGTCGCTGTGTATGAATCCGGAACTGGCCTGCGAAGTCACACTGCAGCCACTGGATCGTTACCCCTTGGATGCGGCGATTCTATTCTCCGATATTCTTACCATTCCCGATGCCATGGGACTCGGTCTATATTTTGAAACCGGCGAAGGCCCGCGTTTCAAAAAAACCGTACGCTCTCAGGCCGATGTCGATGCACTGCCGGTGGTAGATGGCGAGAATGATCTGACCTATGTTTGCGATGCTGTGCGTACTATCCGCCGTGAATTGAATGGCCGGGTGCCGTTGATCGGTTTCTCGGGCAGTCCGTGGACGCTGGCGACCTATATGGTTGAAGGTGGTGGCTCTAAAGACCACGCGCGCTCAAAGGCTCTGGCTTTTGATCAGCCTGAAGTGATGCACAGCCTGTTAGATAAGCTGGCGAAAAGCGTCACGGCCTATCTGAATGACCAGATTAAAGCGGGTGCACAAGCAGTACAAATTTTTGATACCTGGGGTGGCGCACTTAGCTATGCGGCGTATCAGGAGTTCAGCCTCAAATACATGCAGCAGATTGTTGATGGCCTGATCCGCGAACACGAAGGTCGCCCCGTACCGGTAATTTTGTTTACCAAAAACGGCGGTCAGTGGCTGGATTTGATGGCGGCAACCGGTGCTAATGCGTTGGGGCTGGATTGGACAATGGATATTGGTCAGGCGCGCAAGCAGGTTGGCGATCGGGTTGCCCTGCAAGGCAATATGGATCCTTCCATGTTGTTTGCATCACCTAAGCGGATTCGTGAAGAAGTGGCCGCAATTCTAAAAAGTTTCGGCACCGGTACTGGCCATGTCTTTAATCTGGGGCATGGCATTACACCGGGCGTAAACCCAGAACATGCCGGCGCGTTTATTGAATCGGTTCGAGAGCTGTCTCTGCCTTACCATCAGTAATTTAATAAGCACTCTTTATAAAAAAACGGCGGGCTATAATAGACCGCCGTTTTTGGTTGTGGGCACTTTGCAAGCGTAGTAATTAATCAGAGCTGCCTCAGGGCATTACCTCAATAAACCGCCGCCACTGATTCTGAGCACTAATATACCAGTCTGGCGCACCTTCGCCGGTTCCAGAAAACTCCAGTTCGGGGTAGTGGGTGGTTACGCGGTTGATGATGTTCTCATCCATGCCACGTCCATCAATAATCAATAAATGGCGTCCACTATTCAGAGCCTGATCAAAGCGGCGAAAATCCCGGTGCGGCTCCTGAATGCCAAACAGTCCTGCCTCCCAGGTAATAAAGCCCAGCATCACAATGGCGAGAAACACGAAGGGCATCCAGCCGACTACCGCTGCGGCCCCGGAAAGTTGCCCCGTCGCCAGTACCACCAGTGCGGCGGCAACGCCGGCCATGGCTCCGCGGGTCATCGATCGAACGACATCTTTTCTGAGTACAGCTTCCACGTCATTGAGGGCACGTTTCATTACACCGCAATCATCACGGCTGAGAATATGAATTTGTGGCTTGCTAAGGCCGTTGTGCTCAAGGTCGTGTTCAATGGCTTGCAGCCGATCTAGGTTGTCGGCTAGGAAATAATATCTTTTCATCGTTTAGCCTCTGTTTGGTGTCTAGTAGCGGTAGAATTGCGGACTGATGAAAAGTCGAATAATGCGGCCTGTAACTCAGTCCTGCCTGTCCATCCTACGCCGTTTGTTATAGCGCGGTTATGGTAAATTTGACTAAAAAATGATCACTAAATAACTGGGGTTTCTAATGGGGCAAAGCGATTTCGATACCGATGCATGTGTGCTGGCGGTTCAGCAATGGCTGGAAAATACCGTTATCGGTTTGAACCTGTGTCCATTTGCGGCGCGTCCTTATCGCGCAGATCAAGTTCGTATTCGTGTGATTGAGGCTGGTGAAACGCAGGATATTCTGCGCGAAATCTACGCGGAAATGAGTTTGTTGTGGGACAAAGATCCCGAAAAAGTAGAAACCAGCGTATTAGTTTGCCCCGCACTTAGCGCCAGTTTTGATGACTATTTAGATTGCCTGGAATTGGCTGAGGATTTAATTGAGGGGGCTAGCTGGGAAGGCGAAATTCAAATCGCCAGTTTTCATCCGGATTACTGCTTTGATGGCGTTGCTGAAGACGACCCCAGTAACTACACCAATCGTGCGCCGCAGGCGATATTTCACTTATTGCGCGAAGCCAGTCTTGAGGCGGCGATTGCCGCCTACGGCGATACCGCGCTTATCCCTGAGCGTAATATTCAATTATTCCAGTCGAAAAGCGCGGCAGAGTTAAACGATCTATTTCCCTATCTAATAGAGAAATGAGTGGCTATTTCGGAGGGAATTCCGCCCAGATTTCGCTAACCGCGTCGTCGATGCGAATCTGATTTTCTTTGGGGTCTTGGCTGTCTAGCTCAATCACCAGTGAACCGCGCCATGCCAGTTTTTGATCTTTGGCGTTGAGCAGATCAATCACAATCTGAATATTTTGATTCACGCGATCGGCGCCAAGTGGAATGCCCACGCTGGTGCCAATGCCGACATTGCTAGAAAAACTGCCAAGGCCAATGCCTAAGCGCGGGCTGCGATCAATGGTGTCTGGTGCGGGCAGAATCAGTGGCCGCACAATAAAGTCGGCCTGCTCGATTTTTTGAACTTCTTGATAGAGCCCGGTTTTGAGGCGCTGGCTGAGCGATGCTTTTAGGTGCTCTTGTAGGAAAGGCGATATTGCGGTGTTGGCTTGGTTGCTGGCGGGGTCTGCTGCCCAAGTGAATTTTTGGTAGGTGGTAAAATTGGCGCGTGGATTGTAGTCGGTGACAACCCGCGTGCTGCTGCAAGCGGCCAAAAGCATGACAGACATCATGATGGAAAATAAAAATTTCATAATTGCCTCAATAGAGCCTTACTTCACGTTGATGTTTTTGCCCAAGGCTTTGACCGCTTTATGCTGCGGGCAGTTCACTAGGTGGTCGTTAACAAAGCCCAGTGCTTGTAAGTGCGCATAACAAATCGTACTGCCAAAAAAGCGAAAACCACGTTTTTTCATGTCTTTGGCAATGGCGTCAGATATCTCCGTGGTGGCCGGTACTTCCGCTAAGCTCTGCCATTGGTTTTGTTTTGGCTTGCCGCCAAAGAACTGCCAGAAATAGCGGTGCGCTTCGCCAAATTCTTTTTGCAGCTGCAAGAAACATTGTGCATTACTAATCGCGCTTTCGATTTTTTTACGATTGCGAACAATGCCCTCATTATTCATCAGCGCTTCGACTTTTGCCTCATCAAAAGCGGCGACTTTTTTGGCATTAAAACCGGCAAAGGCTTTTCGGTAGGCCTCTCGCTTGCGCAAAATCGTAATCCAGCTAAGACCCGCTTGGGCAGATTCCAAAATCAGAAATTCGAATAAGCGTTGGTCGTCGGTGCACGGCACGCCCCACTCGTCGTTGTGATAGGCAAGATACAGGGGATCGCTACCGCACCAGCCGCAGGGTTCTTGTGATTTTGCCATTATTGCCCTCGAATCGGTTTTGCCTGAGCCTCAACTAATCCCCATAATGGGGCAATTGCAATTGGATTGATAGCGGGGAGAAACATGAAGTTCATTAAAGGTTTTAGTCTAGTTCTGGTCGTGGCTTTGTTGGCCTCTTGTGCCCAGTCGCCCACCGGACGTCGGCAGATATTGCTGTTTTCCAATAGCGAAATGTCGCAAATGGGCGGCACCGCGTTTGATGAAATGAAACAGAAAATGACCATCAACCGCGATGGCAAGGTCAACCGCTATGTGACCTGCGTGGCAGATTCGATTACCGCACGCCTGTCGCCTGAATGGCAGGGCAGTTGGGAAGTGGTGGTGTTTGAGGAAGACTCGGCTAACGCCTTTGCCTTGCCGGGCAAAAAAATCGGCGTGCATACCGGTATTTTTAAAATGGCGAAAAACCAAGACCAGCTCGCTACCGTTCTTGGTCACGAAGTCGGCCACGTGCTGGCTCAACACAGCGCTGAACGTCTTTCACAGCAGAGCGTGGTCGGTACCGGCTCACAACTGATCGGTGTACTGCTTGGCGAAGGTGCGCAAAAAGAAACGGTAATGGGCCTGCTTGGTCTCGGCGCGCAATATGGCCTGCTGTTACCCTATGGTCGCGCGCAAGAATCTGAGGCCGATGTGGTTGGTTTGAAGCTGATGGCGCAGGCGGGTTTTAATCCAAAAGCCAGTGTGCAACTTTGGGAGAATATGAGTGCGGGCAGTCAGGGCCAGCCGCCTGAGTTTATGTCGACTCACCCCTCACACAGCACGCGGATTAACGATCTGAATAAAGCAATTCCCAAATACGATCCGCTGTACAAGCAGGCGCAAGCGCAAGGCTTGAAACCAAACTGTTCGATGTAGAAAGCTCGCATCGATTAACAAGAGTCACGTCTCTTGATTTCGCAACTGCCAAAATGGGTTGAGTTTGGCGCATTTATTTTGGCGCTGGTGGCGGGCTTTGTGAACGCGGTGGGGCTGTTGGGTTTTGAGCACCAATCGGTATCGCACCTGTCCGGAACCGCCACCTTGTTGGGCACCGATCTTTTTGCCGGATCACTCGATGGCAGTGTGCATTTACTGGGGGTGTTGCTGGCCTTTCTAGTCGGCTCGTCATTGGCGGGCTATCTGCTGCCGGGAGCAACCCTAACCTTGGGGCGGCACTATGATACGGCTTTGGCTATAGAAGCCGTGTTGCTGTTGCTGGCGCTCTGGTGTCTTTCGCAAGCTTCTTTTTACGGTCACTTTTTTGCTTCTGCCGCCTGTGGTTTACAAAATGCGTTGGCGAGTCGATACAGCGGCGCGGTAATCCGCACCACCCATGTCACTGGAATTTTTACGGATTTGGGAATGATGCTGGGGGCTCGATTTCGCGGTGAAGCCTTGGATAAGCGTAAAGCTAAGCTATTTGTTTTGATTATTGCTGGATTTGTTTTCGGTGGAAGTCTTGGCGCAATGGCTTACGCAAAGCTCCAATTCTGGTCACTGTTATTGCCGGCGGGAATTTGCCTGGTATTGGCGATTGTCTATCGGGTGTATGCAGCTCCGCAGCGCCAGCTGGTTCGCTGAAGCGAGTTAATCGCAGCAACCTGCTTTTCTCGCTAAAGCGAGTTAACCGCAGCAGCCTGTTTTTCTCGCTGAAGCGAGTTAACCGCAGCAGGCGCCATGATTCATTGAGAGTGCAGGTGCGTCGCAATCTGGGGTGCCAATGACTTTGGCCGGAACGCCCGCGACAATAGTGTGCGGAGGCACATCTTTCAGGACTACGCTGCCAGAGCCAACCTGTGCGCCTTCCCCAATATGAATATTCCCCAGAATTTTTGCGCCCGCGCTGATCAGCACGCCATCCCCAACTTTGGGGTGGCGGTCGCCGTGTTCTTTGCCGGTACCGCCAAGTGTCACCGATTGCATCAGCGACACATTATTTCCCACCACCGCGGTTTCACCAATAACGATTCCGGTGGCGTGATCCATCAGTATGCCGCGACCAATTTTAGCTGCTGGGTGAATGTCGACGCCGAACTCACAGGAAATTCGGTTCTGAAAAAATAACGCCAGTGATACTCGGCCTTGCTGCCAAAGCCAATGAGCCACGCGGTAAGACTGGAGTGCGTGAAAGCCTTTGAAGTACAAAAACGGCACCGACAATTGTTCGCAGGCGGAGTCGCGCTCGTAAACGGCGCAGATGTCGGCGCGCATGGCGCAACCAATTTCCGGGTCGGCGGCAAAGGCTTCTTCAAGCACTTCTCTCACTAACAACGCAGAAGCGGCCGGGCTGGCTAGGGTATGTGCCAAGTGGAAGCTCAGTGCGGTTTCCAAGCTGTCGTGGTTCAGAATCGTGGCGTGCAAAAAGCTCGCGAGTACCGGCTCGCTTTGTACTTCGCGGGCGGTTTCTTCGCGGATGGTTTGCCAGACGGTGTCGGTATTGCTTGTCTTCATAATAGCTGCGGTCCAAGTACTGGGGTCAGTATAGCGAGTTGTTGGCAATAGCTACAGCGGCGGCAGATTAGCGTTTTTTAACACGAACTGGAGTTAATGGTGCCAGCGGTGATGTGGGCCTGACAGCGCCACAGGGTTTGTCCGCTGTTAAGGTATTTGCGCTCAAAGGGCGTGATAATGGTTTCGGGGAGGAAGGCGTTATAAGCGGCTTCTACTCCAAGCAATCGCAGTGCGGTGGCAAATTCGTCAACGTAGAGCGCCCAATTACTGCGCAACTCAATCTCGCCGCCGAGTTTCAGTAGGGCGGGAAATACCGGCGAGCCATGAATCCGCAATTTGATCTGGTCACTTTTAGGCCAGGGATTTGGGTATAGCAGAAAATGCCTTAGCGGCTGCCAGCCAGCCTCAACCGCTAGCCGCCAAAAGTCTTCCACATCGGCTTGAATCAACAGGTAGTTTTGTTGTTCGCTTTGGTAGCCGGCGTGTTTGTCGAGCCGAGCGGCGGATTTGTCGATGCCGATAACCGCGCAATCTGGATATTGTTCCGCCAGCTTGGCGGTGCTTTCGCCAACGCCGCAGAATGAGTCGAGTATCAATGGCTGCTTGCGTTCGGCTAGCCACTGGGCGGCAATTTGGAAGGCATCCAGATTGTGTTGGGCATAGGGTTTGCGAAATGTATGCGCCAGATGCTTGTGCAGAATTTTTTCCAGATTGGCGTGAACCTCAGTCTGATTGCTGACAATACGCCGGGAGCTGGGGAGTGAGTTGGTCTTCTTCATGCGGGCAGATGATAGATTTTGATCAGTGATAAGACCAGTGCTATGTGTTTTATTCGGCCCTTTGTCTAGGATCGAGTGCTACAGCCGTTATACTCGGGGCCATATTTATTTTGTTCTGAGTATTTCCAGCTAGAGAATAACAATGCGCATTGATCGCCGCCCTTACTGGTATAAAAAAGCCTATCTCCGTTTTCGATATTGGTACACCGAGCATTTTTTGGCGCCGGCCTGTGATTCGCTGGGCGATTACCACACCTTTATGAAACCTTGGTACACCTCAATTTCTGGGCCCAATATTGTTATTGGACGTTGCGCGACTATCGTTTCCGAGCCGTCCAGTCGGGTGGAGATCGGCGTGTGGGGACGCAAGGATTGGGAAGGGCGCATCGAGATTGGTGACAATGTATTAATGAGTCCCGGTACCCGGATCTCGGCCAGCGATGAGATTATTATTGGCAATGGGGTGATGATGGCTCACGGGGTGTATATCACCGATAGCGATTGGCACGGCATTTACGATCGCACTGAGCGCAGCGCGAATAAAACACCGGTGCATATTGGCAATAATGTCTGGTTGGGTGATCGGGCGACCGTGCTGAAAGGCGTCACCATTGGTGAAAATAGTATTGTTGCCGCCTGTGCGGTGGTGACTCGAGATGTGCCGGCCAATGTGGTGGTGGCGGGCAATCCGGCGGTGGTGGTGAAAAATCTCGATCCAGAAAAGGGCTTTAAAACGCGGGATGACTACTTTGCTGACCCTGAATCCTTGGCGCGCTTTTTTGATGGCGTCGATAAAATGGTGCTCGAGGGCAACAGCTTTTGGAATTGGCTGCGCTGCCTAGTTTGGCCCCGGCGCGGGGATTAATGAAAGTTTGCTTTGGTCAAAAGGCATTAGTGCTTGTCAGCCTTGCAGGGACGGAGGAGACTAGCGCGTGATTTATATGAGCCCAGAGGATTAAGTGTGACGACGGTGGTAAATGTTAGCGGCGTAGGCAAGACCTATGCCTCGGGCCATTGCGCATTGCGCAGTGTTGATCTGGACATTCAGCGCGGTGAAATCTTTGCCCTGCTGGGCCCTAACGGCGCCGGCAAAACCACCTTAATCAGTATTATCTGTGGCATTGTTAATGCCAGCGCTGGCACGGTCAGTGTTGGTGATCTCGATATCGTAAATGACTTCCGCAAAGTGCGAGGCCAGATTGGTTTGGTGCCTCAGGAGTTGTCTACCGACGGCTTTGAGAGCGTGTGGTCGACGGTGAAATTCAGTCGCGGCCTGTTTGGCAAGGCGCCGAATCCGGCCTATCTCGAACAAATTCTCCGCCAGTTATCGCTATGGGATAAGCGCCATGCACGCATTATGGAATTGTCGGGCGGTATGAAGCGCCGGGTGATGATTGCCAAGGCGCTATCTCACGAGCCTGATGTGCTGTTTCTTGATGAGCCTACCGCCGGAGTGGATGTCGAGCTGCGCCGAGATATGTGGGAGATGGTGCGCGGACTGCGTGAGCGTGGTGTCACTATCATTCTGACGACGCACTATATTGAAGAAGCCGAAGAGATGGCGGATCGCATCGGTGTTATCAGCAAGGGCGAAATTATTCTGGTGGAAGAAAAACATGCGCTGATGGATAAGCTGGGGCAGAAGCAACTGCGCTTGCAGTTACAGCAGCCTTTAACGGCGCTGCCGGTTGATCTCGGTGACCTGCCGCTCACCTTGGCGGATGAAGGGCGCGAATTGATTTTCCACTTCGACACCCAAAGCGAGCATACCGGCATTGCCGAAGTGCTGCGCAGGCTGGATCAACACGGTATCGACTACAAAGATTTGCAATCGCGTCAGCGTTCCCTTGAAGAAATTTTTGTCAGCTTGGCCAGTGATAGTCGGGCTGTAAAAAACACGGCTGCCAATGAAGGAGTCGCGGTATGAATCTGCATGCGGTCAAAGCAATTTATTTATTTGAAATGCACCGCTGGTGGCGAACCTTAATGCAGAGTTTGGCCTCGCCGGTCATTTCGACGTCTCTTTATTTTGTGGTATTTGGTTCGGCTATTGGCTCGCGCATGGTGGAGATTGATGGCGTGAGCTATGGGGCTTTTATCATCCCCGGCTTATTGATGCTGGCCTTGCTAACAGAAAGTATTTCTAATGCGGCCTTTGGCATTTTCTTTCCAAAATATAATGGCACGATCTACGAGCTGTTATCCGCACCGGTATCCGTGGCGGAAATATTATTGGGGTACGTTGGGGCGGCGGCGAGTAAGTCGATTGTGCTGGGTCTGTTGATTTTGGCCACGGCGCGTTTGTTTGTGGATTACAGCATTGCCCATCCCCTGTGGATGATCGCGTTCCTGCTGCTTACGGCCATTACCTTTAGTTTGTTCGGATTTATTATCGGCGTTTGGGCTGATGATTTTCAGAAGCTGCAAATTGTACCGATGCTGATTGTGACCCCGCTGGCGTTTCTGGGAGGCAGTTTTTACTCCATCAGTATGCTGCCACCCATTTGGCAGACCATCACCTTGTTTAATCCGGTGGTGTATTTGATCAGTGGTTTTCGCTGGAGTTTTTACGGTATCGCCGATGTGAATGTGGCGGTCAGCTTGGGTATGACCGCCTTATTTTTACTGGTGTGTTTGCTTGTTGTGAATTGGATGTTACGCAGCGGTTATCGAATTAAAAACTAGCGAGGCTCTTTATGATAAGAACTATTGGCAGGGGCCGCCCGCGTTAACCCATGCGGTAAGTACGCTAATAAATTCAGGATGATCCAGTGGCGGCGTAGTGCGATCGCCGCCGGGCTCCCAGCCCCACAACACCAGCGCGTCTTCGTCCATATGGTGCAGCAAATCATCCAGGCTGCGATTGCCATTCAGACTGGTGTTCTTCAGGTTTTGGCACAGCTCTACCGGACTTAATTCTTCCCACGCCATCGACAATGGCGCTAAGCCCCAGTGCGGTGCGCCGGGTACCGCGCCATCGGCCACATTATGATCTTGGTGGCAGGCGGAGCAGTGTAGCGTTGGCACTCCGTGATTATCTTCGCCGCGCATCACTAATTGGTCGTGGCGGCGGCGTTCATCGCCCTGTCGTGGAAATTCGGTTTTGGTGTGGCAGTTCAGGCAGCGCGGATGAGTTAGTACTTCGTAAATAGGTTGAAACAGTGCTGACTGTGCCAAGGCCAATTGGGGTAGCGCTAAGAAAGCCAGTAGTAAGGATGCGAAAATCGGCTTCATGATTGGCCTCCCGCTTCGGGATGTTGTTCAGCCATGCTATAGCCCAAGTTACGCAGCGGAAGTTCACGGATAGTTGCGCCGGTGGCAGCGTAAATTGCATTGGCCAGTGCTGGGCCAACACAGGGTACACCGATCTCACCTACGCCACCGGGATCTTCGGTGCTGTTGATTAATATGGTTTCCATTTCTGGCGATTCAAACATTCGCAGCACGCGGTAATCATCGTAATTGCTCTGCTGAACGACGCCGTCATCAAGGGTGATTTCACCGTAAAAAATACTGCTCAGCGCAAACACGATGGCGGATTCTACTTGGGCAATTACCAGATCGGGGTTCACCGCAGTGCCGCAATCAATCGCGCTGGTGATTTTGTGAATGGTGATTTCCTTGTCGGCGGAAATGCTCATCTCCACAACTTGGGCGATAAAGCTATTCCAGTGCCCCATCAAGGCAATGCCCATAGTTGCTCCGCTGCGAGCTTGGCCCCAGTTGGCGGCGGTTGCGGCAGCGTTTAATACCGCAAGGTGGCGAGGTGCTTCGCTCAAACGATTGCGACGGAATTGATAGGGATCTTCTCCGGAGCGTGAGGCAATGACATCGAGAAAGGTTTCCTGCGCAAAAATATCGGTGTATTTATTCACCGAGCGCATCCACAGCGCGGGCATTTGCAAGTTGGCGACCAGATGGAAGTCCATCAAGACATTGCTGACGTCATAGACAAAATTACTGTCGAAGTCGGTCACTTTATCCAGTGCGGGCAGGGTGCCGCCGTTCAGTTCGACCACCTCATCAAATAGTTTTTCGCCGTAGAGAAATGCGGTCATATCTTGGGTAACGGAGCGATGGGTCCACGCGCTGATCTCGCCCTGAGTATTTAGTGAGGCGCTCATGCGTACTGCCGCAGCGGGGCGATAAAAGCCGCCTTTCATATCGTCTTCCCGGCTCCACATAACTTTAACCGGCTTTCTCACGGCGGCGGCAACTTGGCAGGCATCGCGAACGAAATCACCTAACCAATTACCGCGACGGCCAAAGCCGCCGCCGCAGGGCATGATATGAAAGTTGATCTGGGTCGGTGGCAGACCAAGAATCAGGCTGGCAAATAATTTGTCGAGGGTGGGGGACTGGGTGCCGGTCCAAATCTCGGCGCGGCTGCCATCGTAGTCGATCACCACGTTGAGTGGCTCCATGGCGGCGTGGGCCTGAAACGGAAAATAGTAATCCGCCTGTACCGTTTCGGCTGCGAGCAATTGTGCAGGCACAACTGCGCCGTCTACTCTAATGGGCACGCCGGGTAGGTTCAGTTGCAGCTCGTATTGGCTGCGCTGCAATTCCGAGTCGGTACGGCTGGCCAGCAATTCATTCCATGTCACCTCAAGGGCCTTGCGGCCTTTTTCTGCCGACCAGAAATCCTCGGCAACTACGGCAACGCCAATTGCCAGTTGGTGTACTTCCAATACGCCGGGAACGGCTAATGCGGCATTGCTATCAACGATCAAGGGTTGGCCAGAAAAACGCGGCGGCCGAGCAATCACCGCAGTCAACATATCCGGAATATCGACGTCGATGCCGTAAATCAGGCTGCCGTCGACTTTGCTGGCGGCATCGAGCCGTTGCTGGCTGGTGCCAATAATTTTGTATTGCTCGGGTGATTTCAGTTCGGCAGTGGCGGGAATATCAGATTCTTGCGCATCGGCGCTGAGCTCGCCGTAGCTGATGCTGCGGTTGGTTACGGGGTCGATAACATATCCCGCTTCGGTTTGAAGCCTTGCGGCATCAACTTGCCAACGCGCCGCAGCGGTATTGATCATGAGTTGGCGAATGCGAGCGCCGATCTGGCGCTGTGGTTTGTAGTAGCCGCGCATGGACGCACTGGCCACGGTGGATTGCATGGCACTGCCGAAATAGGGGTTGTTGAATTCAATCGCGACCGGCGAGTGCACGGCTTTAACTTTGCTCCAGTCAGCGTCCAGTTCTTCGGCCACCGCCATGGCAATACCGGTAAGAATACCCTGGCCAATTTCGGTGGCGCCAACAAACACCGTTAGGCTGTTATCGCTGCCGATTTTGAGAAAGTCGCCAAATTGTTGCTCTACAATCGGGCCGTTATCTTCTGGTTCGCTGGGGCTTAAATTATTACTGGGCTTGCTGCTTGATCCACCGCAGGCGACTAATAGCCCACCGCCGGCAATGATGCTAAGGCGAAGAAAGTGGCGGCGGCTCAGAGAGGATTCTGCGCTCATTTACACGCCCCCATTGGCAAGCTTATGTATTGCGCGACGAATTCGAGGGTAGGTACCGCAGCGACAAATATTGCCAGACATGGCTTCGTCAATGTCGCGATCGGTTGGTGTCGGGTTATCGGTCAGTAGCGCGGTAGCGGCCATGATCTGACCGGATTGGCAGTAGCCGCACTGGGGCACATTCAGATTCTGCCAAGTTTCTTGCACCTTCGCGCCGACGGCGTCGTAGGCGATATCTTCAATAGTGCGTACCGCTTGCTCGCCTACGGCGCTGATTGGCGTTACGCAGGCGCGAACTGGATGACCGTCAAGATGCACAGTACAAGCGCCACACAAAGCCTGACCACAGCCGTATTTACTGCCGGTAAGTTTGAGATTTTCCCGCAATACCCAGAGTAGTGGCTTATCGCCGGGTACATCGACGGTGTGGGAAATGCCATTGACCTGCAAGGTGTACATAAAATCGACTCTAAATCTGAACTTATTTTTGAGTTTCTACGCTAATCCTAGCAAATTGGCTCACTTTCGCGGCAAAGAATATTCGGTAGGAAGGGGGAAAATGTCGCAATTTGCTTGTAAAAGAGCGTCTTGGGAAAGTAAGTGCTCAAGAGCGTGGAAATGAGCTTTTGTGTTTCGATTTTTTTGAAAGCTCGTTAGAAGCTAGGCAATTTCAGCGGCGGCTCTTGTAATACGGAGAGTTGTTCACGCAGGCTCAAAATATGCTCGCCCCAAAAGCGTTCGGTATTAAACCAGGGAAAGGCCTTGGGGAACGCGGGATCTTGCCAACGCTCGGCCAGCCATGCCGCATGATGCATGAGTCGCAAGCTGCGCAAAGCTTCGATCAGGCGCAATTCGGTGGTGGGGAATTCGCGAAATTCCTCATAACCTTCAATGAGTTCCAGCATGGCTTTTTGTTGCTGGTCGCGGCTTCCGGAAATGAACATCCATAAATCTTGCATGGCGGGTGCCATGCGACTGTCGTCAAAATCCACCAACCAGGTTTGCTCATCGCGACACAGAATATTGCCAACATGGGCATCGCCATGACAACGCAATAGGTGCACGGCTTGGCTGCCATAGGCGTTATCAACCGCCTCAAGGAGTGATGAGCTAACTGTGCGGTAGGCGTCTTTCAGGCTGTCTGGAATAAAGCCCGAGAGAATCAGCTCGCGACTGCGTACCCCAAAATCTGCTTGGTTGAGTGTTGGGCGGTGCGCAAAAGGCTGGCGGTCGCCAATCAGATGCAGGCGGCCAAATAAGCGCCCCAGCTGAAACAGGTTTTCCATATCGTCCAGCGCCGGGGCGTGGCCACCCCGACGAGGATAAATAGCAAAGCGATAGCCGTTGGCAAAAAACAGGGTTTCGCCGTGTGGGTTTTGCCACGGTGGAATGACTGGAATTTCGGCTTCAGCCAGTTCCTGGGTGAATTGGTGCTCTTCGAGAATCTGCGCATCGCTCCAGCGGCCGGGGCGGTAAAACTTCACCACAATGGGCTCGGCTTCTTCCAAGCCAAATTGATAAACACGGTTTTCGTAGCTGTTTAAGGCGAACACTCGCAGGTCGCTGAGCAGGCCTTGGCTTTCGACGGCATCAATCACTCGGTCGGGATTTAACTCGGTAAATCCCGATGTGGCGGTGAGGGCGTTAGTGTCGTTGCTTGTGCTCATGGGCGGGATTATGACAGAGCTTGATGACGGCGGACACCGCCGCTTTTGCGCTTAAGGTGTGCGCGCTAAACACCAGATATCGACACACTTCGCCCCCTGCTCCAGCAAAAGTTTGGTCAATGTGTTGGCGGTGCTGCCGGTGGTCAGCACATCGTCTACCAGTACTAGATGCTTGCCACAAAGCGCAATCCCATTTTTTAAACTGAAGGCGTGTTTGAGGTTGCGCTGTCGTTGCGCGGCATTAAGTTGTTGTTGGGCGGGGGTATGGCGATGCCGTTTAAGTGCGTTTGAAATGGGAATGTTCAGGGCCTTGGACCAGTATTCGGCGAGGATTTGGGATTGGTTAAAGCCTCGTTGCCAGCGCCGACGCCAATGCAGGGGAACCGGAAGTAGTAAATCTGGGGCCGAGTTGACCGCTTTGGTGCCGCAGCGGTCTAGCCAGCATTCGGCAAGCACGCGACCACTGGGCTGGTGGCCCTGATATTTAAAGCGCCCGATTACATGATCCAGCGGAAATTGATATTCCCATGCCGCAAGGCAGCGATGAAATTGGGGTGGCTGTTGCAGGCATTTACCGCAGAGGCTTGCGGTTTCGGTGTCGGCTAGTGGGAGCGCGCAACGCTGGCAGTGGCGTTTAAGCCAGGGCAGGGATTCCGCGCAGGCGGGGCAAAGATCGCGGGCCGTTTTTGTGGCTTGCTGGCACAGCAGGCAGTAACCGGGCAATAACAGCGAACTGGCGCGCGGGAGAAATCTGTTAACCATAAAATCCCTTTCTGGTTGACAGCGGATTTGGCCGCTATATCATTAGCATCCTTGTGGTTTTTATGAACTGGGTAGTCTTATGAGTCAAGCAAATCAAACCGCGTCTCTCGGCGCAATCCGTCACGACTGGTCGGCGGCGGAAGTCAAAGCGCTGTTCGAGCAGCCCTTCAATGATTTGTTATTTCAAGCGCAAACGGTTCACCGCGCTAACTTTGACCCCAATGCGGTTCAAGTTAGTACTCTGCTGTCTATTAAAACCGGGGCTTGCCCAGAAGATTGTAAATACTGCCCGCAGAGCAACCGCTACGATACCGGCTTAGAGCAAGAAAAGCTGATGGAAGTGGAAAAGGTGCTGGCCGAGGCGCGTGCTGCTAAAGCGCAGGGTTCAAGCCGCTTCTGCATGGGTGCCGCGTGGCGCTCGCCCAAGAAAAAAGACATGCCCTACGTCACCGCCATGGTTAAGGGCGTGAAGGAAATGGGTCTGGAGACCTGTATGACGCTGGGTATGCTCAGTGCCGAGCAGGCGGCGGAATTGGCTGAGGCCGGTCTGGATTACTACAACCACAACTTGGATACCTCGCCAGAATACTACGGCGAAATCATTACCACCCGTACTTATGGCGACCGTCTCAATACGTTGGCGAATGTGCGCGATGCCGGTATTAAAGTATGCAGTGGCGGTATTGTTGGTATGGGCGAGTCCGTGTCTGATCGCGCGGGTCTGCTGATTCAATTAGCGAACTTGCCGGTTCACCCAGAGAGTGTGCCTATTAATATGCTGGTGCGCGTTGAGGGCACCCCGCTGGCAGAAGAAGCCGATCTGGATGCTTTTGATTTTATTCGCACCATTGCAGTGGCGCGTATTCTGATGCCGAAATCTCACGTGCGCTTGTCGGCGGGTCGTGAAGAAATGAACGAGCAAATGCATTCGCTGGCGTATTTCGCCGGTGCTAACTCGATTTTCTACGGCGAAAAACTCCTGACTACGCCCAATCCCAAAGCCAATAAAGACCTGCAATTGTTTGAACGTTTGGGCATCAAGCCAGAGCAGCGTTGTGTCGAGCAAGATGATGACCAACAGCAGGCGGCGGTCATGGCGGCGGTGGAGAAGCAACAGAACGATAAATTCTTCTACGACGCCACGGCTTAAACTTCGCCTGAATAAGGGCGCAAGCACTTAACATCATGTTGGAAACCACTCTGCAGCGGCGTTTGGAAGAACGCCGTTCGCTGTCCCGTTATCGTCAACGCCGCGAAATTCAGTCGGCGCAGACAAGCCGTTTATCACTGAATGGCCGCGAGTTTTTGCAATTTTGCAGCAATGATTACCTCGGTATTGCCAATCATCCCAAGCTGATTCAGGCCATGCAGGATGCAGCTGCACAGTTTGGCGTTGGCAGTGGCGCCTCGCATTTGGTCTGTGGCCATTCCAGTCTCCACCACCAACTCGAGAACCGCCTCGCCGACATTACCGGGCGCGAGCGGGCGCTATTATTCTCCACCGGCTATATGGCCAATCTCGGGGTGATCGCGGGTTTATTGGGCAAGGGCGATCAGGTATTGGAAGACCGTTTGAATCACGCCTCTTTGCTTGATGGCGGGCTGTTAAGCGGTGCCCGCTTTCAGCGCTTTCAGCACAATAATCTTGAGGATCTAGAACGCCGATTGATGACGCTGCCTGAACAGGGCGAGCGGCTTATTGTGGTGGATGCGGTGTTTAGTATGGACGGCGATATGGCGCCGCTGCCTGAGCTGGCAAAACTGGCGCAGCGCTACGATGCGAGTTTGATGGCTGATGATGCGCATGGCTTTGGTGTGCTTGGCAATACTGGCGCGGGCAGTGCCGAATTTTTTGGCCTGAGTCAGCGAGAATTACCGATTTTAATGGGCACACTTGGTAAAGGCTTGGGCAGCTACGGCGCTTTTGTGGCGGGCAGTGAGACCTTGATCGAAAGCCTGATCCAGTTTGCCCGGCCCTATATTTACACTACCGCGATGCCGCCGGCGGTCGCCGCAGCAACCCTCGCCGGACTTGATTTGCTGCAAACCGAAGCGTGGCGGCGAGAGCATCTTCAAAGTTTGATCGGCTATTTCAAAGCACAGGCGGCGAGCCTCGGCTTTAATGTTATGCCCTCCGATACTGCGATTCAGCCGTTGATGGTCGGTGGCGAAGCCGAGGCCATGGCGATCAGTGCTGAGCTTGAGCGGCGTGGAATTTTAGTGACGGCGATTCGTCCACCCACGGTGCCGGTGGGCAGCTCCCGCTTGCGTATTACGCTGAGTGCGGCGCATAGCACGGCGGATATCGATCAATTGCTCGCGGCCTTGTGCGAGATTTTGCCGGAGGCTGGCGCGTGATGCGGCCCTATTGCGAGCGTGTGGCCGCTTTTTCGGCGACAGCGCCGGAGTTGGTGTTATTGCACGGCTGGGGCAGTGATAGCCATGTTTGGCGCAGCCTATTGCCAAGCCTGCGTCAGCACTTTCATATCACCCTGATCGACCTGCCACTGGATCAAGCTGAGGCGCCTGAAACAGCTTTGTTGCCGCTATTGCCAGCTCGCGCAATTTATTTAGGTTGGTCGTTGGGGGGAATGCTTGCCACGCGTATAGCGGCTCGCTACCCCGAGCGGGTCTCGGCATTGATCACTGTGGCCAGCAATGCCTGCTTTGTGGCCAGCGGGGCTTGGCCTAGCGCGATGCCTGCGAATACTTTTGAAGAATTTGCAGCTCTGCTCGAGCAGAATCCCGCTAAGACCCAGCGTCGTTTTGAATTATTGCAGCTACATGGCGACCCGCAGGCGAAAGCGATTAAGTCGGTACTGCAGCACCTGCCTAAGCGGCAAACGCCGTGGTCGCAAGCCCAGCTAGCCAATGGCTTGGCATGGTTGCGGGAGTGGGATCATCGCGCGTTTTTAAAAGAGATTTCACGCCCCGGTTTGCATCTGTTTGGCGAGCAAGATGCGTTGGTGCCGGTGGCCGCAGTGGAAGCTATTGCTGAAATAAAACCTGCGCATCAGGTGTCGACAATCGCGGATTGCGCCCATATTCCTTTTCTTTCTCAACAGCCCATTTTTTTGGAAACCGTAATCCGGTTTCTGAAAGAGGCGGGTGTGTTGATGGCGGATGCACACGCCGGTAAGCCACTCGCTCAAAATCGCGTATTTAAGCGCGATGTGGCGCGCTCGTTTAGTCGCGCGGCGCAGTCCTATGATGGTTTGGCTTACCTGCAGCAACAAGTGGAAGCGCGCTTGCTGAATGCCGTTAATAAAGCCGATGCGGGTGCATATAACTCGGTGATGGATTTAGGTAGTGGCACCGGTCACGCCCTGCCTAAATTGCAACGTCTCAGCGCCTGTCAGCGTTTGTTCGCGGTTGATCTCGCTGAGGGCATGTTGCGTTACTCTCGGGATCAGCACGAGGATTTGCCCAATGTGTTTTGGCTGGGCGGCGATGCCGAAGACCTGCCGATAGCTGACGATTCTATTGACCTGGTCTTCTCGAATTTTTCCCTGCAGTGGTGTCGAAATTTGCCGGCCTTGTACTCGGAAATCGCGCGGGTGCTTAAACCGGGGGGAAAGGCGTTTATCACCACCCTCGGGCCGCAAACCCTGTTCGAGTTAAAAGCGGCTTGGCAGCAAGTGGATGCGCTGGTTCACGTAAACCGCTTTGCCGAACGAGCTGAGCTAGAGCAGGCGGTGACGGCGAGTGGGCTGCACTGCGACGGATTGACTGAAAATATTGATGTGCTGCGCTATGAAAAACTGTCTGAACTGACCCGCGAACTGAAGGGAATTGGCGCTCACAATGTCAACGATGGCCGCCCCGCAGGTTTGACTGGGCGGCGTCAGTTGCGTGAGTTGCAAGATGCCTATGAGCAATTTCGCGATGAGCAGGGGCGGCTGCCCGCCAGTTATCAAGTGTGGTCTTTGGAGTTGAACAAGCCCGATGTCGAAGCGTAAGCGTTTTTTTATTGCCGGAACCGACACCGATGCCGGCAAAACACTGGTGGCCTGTGCCATCTTGGAAGCCGCCAAGCAGCAGAATTTAAAAACCTTGGCGATCAAGCCGGTGGCCGCGGGAGCTGAAGATTTCGGTGACGGGCTGCGCAACGATGATGCCTTGAATTTGCAGCAGTCAATGACCGAGCCCTTGGCCTATGCCTCGTTAAACCCGGTCGTATTTGCGCCGCCAATCGCCCCGCATATTGCCGCTGAGCAAGCGGGGAAGCGAGTTACCGTCTCTCAGCTTGCGGGCTATTGTCGCGGCGTGATGATGAAGCCCGTCGATATGCTTTTAATTGAGGGCGCGGGTGGCTGGCGGGTGCCGCTCAATCAGCGCGAGACCTTGGCCGATCTGGCCATTGAGCTGCAAACCCCAGTCGTTCTTGTGGTGGGTATGAAGTTGGGCTGCTTGAATCACGCTCTATTAACCGTGGAGGCGATTCAACGAGATGGCTTGCCGCTGGCGGGGTGGGTTGCCAATCAAATCGATGGCGAAATGCGCTGTTTTGATGAAAATCTACAAACCCTGCAAGGGATGATTCCCGCTCCGTGTCTGGGGGTGATTCCGCATCTGCCGCAACCGGCGAGTCCGGTCGAAGCGGCTCACTTTCTCAATCTGTCTGCTCTGCTATAGTCAGTAGATGTTGCTGGTGATAGCTAACGTTTGCTCGGCGTAGTGATCTTTATTTACGCCTCTTTCGTATCGATTTGTGTCATTGGCTTGGTGGCTGAAAGCCCCGGCTCATGGCGCTTTGCGGCAATTGACCGAAATGACATAAGAGTTTGTCAGTTCTGATCTTGCCGAGAGAAACGTTTTGGTTTAGTTTTCACTGTCAACATTGCCGATAAAGGCAATGCTGCCCATTTCGGGCGGTGTCTAATGATACAAACGAGGTGAACACCATGCCGCAATATAAAGCCCCACTGCGCGACATTAATTTCGTTTTAAAAAACGTACTGAACTGCAATGAACACTACACCACGCTGTCGAAAACCCGGCGTGAAGAAGTTAGCGAAGACCTGGTCGACGCTATCATTAGCGAAGGTGCCAAATTCGCTGAGAACGTCCTTTCGCCACTGAACCAAGTTGGCGACCAAGAGGGTTGTACCTGGAGCCCCGAGGGCGTTAAAACCCCAACTGGCTTTAAAGAAGCCTACCAGCAATTCTATGAAGGCGGCTGGCCTTCAATGACTGCAGATGCCAAATTCGGCGGTCAGGGTTTGCCCAATTCTTTAGGTCTGGTAATGACCGAAATGATCAGCTCTTCAAACTGGTCATGGGGTATGTACACCGGCCTGTCTCAATCTGCCGCGCGCCTGTTGGAAAACTATGCTGCGGGCGATCTGCAAGAAACCTATTTGCCTAAAATGAGCGACGGTACTTGGGGCGGCACCATGTGTCTGACCGAGCCGCACTGCGGTTCCGACCTGGGTATTCTCCGCACCAAAGCAGAAGCGAATGCCGACGGCAGCTACAACATAACCGGCACCAAAATCTTTATTTCGGGTGGTGAGCACGACCTGATGGAAAACATTGTCCATCTGGTATTGGCCCGTATCGAAGGCGCGCCAATGGGCACCAAGGGTATCTCGCTATTCCTGGTTCCAAAATTCCTGCCCGATGCCAATGGTGAAGTGGGTGAGCGCAACGGTGTTGCCTGTGGCAGCATTGAGCACAAAATGGGTATCCACGGTAACGCGACCTGCGTAATGAATTTCGACAGCGCCAAGGGCTTCTTGGTGGGTGAAGAAAATCGCGGCCTTAACGCCATGTTCCACATGATGAACTCCGCGCGTTTGGGTACGGCAATGCAAGGTCTGGCGGCTGGCGAACTGGCCTTCCAAGGTGCTTTGACCTATGCCCGTGAGCGCCTGCAAATGCGTTCACTGACTGGCCCGAAAAATCCAGATGGCCCTGCTGATCCGCTGATCGTTCACCCCGATGTGCGCCGTATGCTGCTGACCCAAAAAGCGTTTGCTGAGGGTAGCCGTGCCTTTATCTACTGGTTGGCGCAGTTGCTGGATACCTCTTACTTCTCTGATGATGAAGAAGCGGCCAAGGAAGCCGGCGAGTTGGCTGAATTACTGACGCCAATTGCCAAAGCTTTTATCACTGAAACTGGCCTGGAATCGGCTAACCACGGTGTTCAAGTTTACGGCGGCCACGGCTTTATCGCCGAGTGGGGCATGGAGCAGATCGTTCGTGACCTGCGCATCTCTACCTTGTATGAAGGCACTACTGGTATTCAGGCGCTCGACCTGCTGGGTCGTAAAGTGATGGGCACCGGCGGTGCGTCACTGGCGCGCTACACCAAGCTGATCCACAAGTTCTGCAAGTCTCAAGAAGACCGTCCTGAAATGGCGGGTTTTATCGGTAAGCTGGCGGAGCTGAATAAAGAGTGGGGCGAAATCACTGGCAAGCTGGGTGAGAAAGCCATGGCTAATGCCGATGAAGTGGGCGCCGCGTCTGTGGATTACCTGATGTACTCCGGTTACGTATCGCTGGCCTTTATGTGGGCCAAGATGGCGGTATTGGCGCTGGATGCCGGTGAAGACGATGGTTTTATGAAGGCCAAGCTGCAAACTGCGAAGTTCTACTTCGATCGTCTGCTGCCACGCACTGAAGCGCACAAGCTGGCAATGCTTAGCGGTGCTGACAGCACCATGGCAATGGATGCCGAAGCGTTTGCCTTCTAAACGCAACTACTAAAGGCATGGCCTTGTCTCCATGTCTACGCTATACCAGAGCGGGCACCAGCATAGCTGTTGTCCGCTTTGTCGTTTCTGGCTTGTTGTTTCTGGCTTGTAGTTTCTGGCTTGTAGTTTCTGAGTATGTAGCTTCTGGCTTTGAGGTGTTGATTTTGGGCTGGCAAGGGGCCGTAGAAGGCGGTAAAACTTGACAGGAATCTGTTCCTGACTAGAATGTTTGCACCTAAAACATTGATGGCTTTTTAACCAAAAGCCCAAACGATGACATCGGGCAGCGCGCCCGCCAACTTAGAGGTGAATTCCATGCCTGAATATAAAGCTCCCCTACGCGATATGCAGTTTGTTCTGCACGATGTTTTTAAAGCTGAATCTCTGTGGCAGAGCATGCCCGGTACATCGGAAATCAATCGCGAGCTGGCCGATGCCATTCTGGAAGAAAGCGCCAAAATTAATGAAAACCTGATTTCGCCATTAAATCAGCCCGGCCATGAGCAAGGTGTGAGCTGGAACGACGGTGTGGTTACCACTCCAGACGGTTTCCCGGCGGCGTTTAAACAATTGGCCGAAGGTGGCTGGGTTGGTTTGTCTGGGCCGGAAGAATACGGCGGCCAGAATATGCCTAAAATGCTGGTGCTGCTGTTTGAAGAAATGCTGTACTCCGCCGGTATTGCCATGGGCCTGTATTCCACACTGACCTCCGGTGCGGCACTGGCCATTGAGCAGCACGCTTCCCAAGAATTGAAAGACACCTACCTGCCAAATATGTATGCCGGCACTTGGGCGGGAGCAATGTGTTTGACTGAAGCGCATTCTGGCACCGACTTGGGGCTTATCCGCACTAAAGCAGTGCCAAATGACAATGGCAGCTACAGCATCTCGGGAACCAAGATTTTTATCACCGGTGGTGACCAAGATCTGACCGAAAATATTATCCATCTGGTGTTGGCAAAACTGCCTGACGCGCCCGAAGGCTCTAAGGGTATCTCGCTTTTCCTAGTACCCAAGGTCAAGGTCAATGCCGATGGCAGTCTCGGCGAGCGCAACGGCGTAAACTGCGGCAGCATTGAGCACAAAATGGGCATAAATGCCTCTGCGACCTGCGTGATGAACTTTGATGGTGCAGAAGGTTACCTTGTTGGTGAGATCAACAAAGGCCTGCAAGGCATGTTCACGATGATGAACTACGAGCGCCTGTCGGTGGGTATTCAAGGTTTGAGTGCTGGCCAAGCCGCCTATCAGTGGTCATCTGAGTATGCCCGTGATCGCCTGCAAAGCCGTTCACCCACTGGCCCTAAAAACAAAGACGGCGCGGCTGATCCGATTATCGTACACCCCGATGTTCGCCGTATGCTGCTAACCCAGAAAGCCTATGTTGAAGCGGGCCGTGCACTGGCGGTGTATGTGGGGCAGCAACTGGATTTGGCCAAATTTGGTGAGGGCGATAACAAGGCGCGCGGTGCGGCCATGGTTGAGTTGCTCACGCCGGTAGCGAAAGCCTTCCTGACCGACAAGGGACTTGAAGGTACCGTATTGGGTCAGCAGTGTTACGGCGGTCATGGCTATATCCGCGAGTGGGGTATGGAGCAGCTGGTGCGTGACGTGCGTATCGCACAGATTTACGAAGGCACTAACGGTATTCAGGCCATGGACCTGATGGGCCGTAAAGTTGCGGCTAACGGCGGCAAAACTGCGATGCTGTTAATCGAAGAAATGCGCGAGTTTGCCAAGGCAGAAGCGGGTGTTGCGGGCGTTGAAGAATTTTTGTCTGCGCTGAGCCGTTCGGTCGATACACTCGAAGACGTGACGCGCTTTGTGCTTGAGCAAGCTGGTGGTGATGCCAATGTTATCGGCGCCTCTGCCAACGAATATCTGCACCTGATGGGCTTCACTCTGTACAGCTATATGTGGGCGAAAATGGTGGTGACGGTATTGAAGTCAGAGAGTGGTCAGGGCGAAGCCTTTGATACCGCTAAGCTGCAAACCGCACGCTTCTTTGTGCAGCGCCTGTTGCCACAGATTCAAGCATTGAGCGAATCCATTAAAAACGGCAGTGCTACTCTGATGGAAATCAGTGAAGAGGCGTTTATTTAAGATTCAGGCTTGAATCTCTATTTGAAAAACCGCAGCTTGCTGCGGTTTTTTTATGCCTATGAATCCTGCGCGATAATCATTGCATTGGCCTCTCAGCTTGCAATAATACGGCGATCAAGCCCACGGGCATTTTGTAGGTGAACAATGGAAAACGAACACAATAAACTGTTTCCTGAAGATCAGGCGCGAGTCGATGCCTATCTTAAGCGTGGTTATAACGAAACAGAGCGCAAGCCTTTCCGGCCACTGCGGCTGCTCTTTATTCTGTTCCTGATGGTGACGTTCTTTACCTTGTTCAGTCTCGGGCTGGCGCGCTGGTTTGGAGTGTATTAAGGCATTGAACGCGTAGAGGCTCGGCATGAGTTATCAATCCATTGTGGTGTTAACCGGGGCGGGTGTCTCTGCAGAGTCCGGTATTAAAACCTTTCGCGCCAGCGATGGGCTTTGGGAAGATCACCGGATTGAAGAGGTGGCGACACCAGAAGGCTTTGAAGCCAATCCCGAGCTGGTGCAGCGCTTTTATAATCAGCGTCGGCAACAGTTATTAAGTGGCGACGTTCAGCCAAATCCCGCCCATATTGCCTTGGCAAAACTGGAGGCGGAATTTACCGGCGAAGTTTTGCTGGTGACTCAGAATGTGGATGATCTCCACGAGCGGGCCGGCTCTAAAAACCTGATTCATATGCACGGCGAGTTACTGAAAATGCACTGCCGTTACAGTCAGCAGGTTTTTGATATTCACACTGATATTCAAACCCGCGATCGCTGCCCTTGCTGTGGTTTGCCGGGTGCATTGCGCCCACACATTGTCTGGTTTGGCGAAATGCCCTTGGAAATGGATCGAATCGCCAATGCGCTGGATAACTGCGATTTGTTTATTGCGGTGGGAACTTCAGGCCATGTCTATCCCGCTGCGGGGTTTGTGCAGCAGGCGCGAATGGCCGGGGCGGAAACACTAGAGCAGAATCTCGAGTCCTCCGTGGTCGGCTCTGCGTTTAGTTATGGTTTATACGGCCCGGCAGGGGAGACCTTGCCGGATTTTGTTGCGGGGCTTCTTGAGGGAAAAAGCCTAGTTGAGGTATTGAAGTGATTCCGTACTACATTGTTGATGCGTTTAGCGACAAGCCATTTGCCGGCAATCCGGCGGCGATCTGTCTACAGCCTGCAGAATTGAATGAGGCGGAGCTACAGCGTATCGCGGCGGAATTTAATCTCTCTGAAACGGCATTTCTAAGGCCCTTGGATGAGGTGGGCGAGCACTGGTCACTGCGCTGGTTTACTCCGGCAACAGAAGTGAAATTGTGTGGTCATGCAACCTTGGCGGCGGCCCATATTTTATGGACAGAATGCGAAATTGATGCGCAGCAATTACGCTTTGAAACCCTCAGCGGCCAGCTCTGCGTAAGGCGTTTGGGCGTGGGCTATCAACTTCAGTTTCCGCTGATTGAAACGGTGTCGGATCAGGGCGATTGGGCGCAGGGCTTGGCCGAGGAAATACGGGGCACGGCTGTTGCAGGTGAGGACTTACTTATTGAATTGCCCACTGCTGATCAAGTGAAATCGTTTAAAGCCGAGCTTTTGCGAATCGCCCAATTACCGTCCCGAGGTTTGATCGTAACCGCTGCTGGCGAGGCCGGCGTTGATTTTGTGTCGCGTTTTTTTGCGCCTCAGTTTGGCATTGATGAAGATCCGGTAACGGGGTCGGCGCACTGTGCCTTGGCGCATTACTGGTCTACAAAGTTAGGCAAATCTCAGTTTGTAGCGGTGCAGTGTTCTGCGCGGGGTGGTGAGCTGGCAGTGCAGATTGAGGGTAGTTTGGTATTGATTGCCGGCAATGCGGTAACGGTAATGGCGGGGCAGCTGTACTACCCCGCAGCGTGAAGTGTTATCTCAATTTAGGGTTTAGGCTGTACTGCACTGATATGCTGGCCGAGCCCAGAACATGACCTTCGATGGCGGCCATCACCTCCTCGCCCGTGAACTTGCCCTCTACGGCGCAGCGCGCAACGTCCAGCGCATACAGTTCAAAGTGATAGTTGTGCATACGGGCATCGTTCCACGGCGGGAATGGGCCGTCGTAACCGAAATATTCGCCGCCCATGTCCGGGTCGTCACCAAACCATTCGCGGTAATTATTAATGCCCTGACGGGTATTGAGTGGGCCTTCTGGTCCGGTCTTGCCGCCGGGAATAAAGCCGTCAGCGAACTGCGCTTGTTCCAGACTTGATAGCTCGGGTGACAGATCGACCATAATCCAGTGGTAGAAATTAACTCGGGGCAAATCGGCGGGCACTTCTCGGCCTTCCTGATTTACGTCATCGCCGACCGAGGGCACATCTTTATCCACGCAAATCAGTACCAGTGATTGGGTGCCTGTGGGCAGCTCTGACCACGACAGTGGTGGGCTGATATTGCGGCCCATGGTGGCGTGTTGTTCGGCATCGGGAATGCCGGCGCAGAATTCAGCGGGCATAAATTGGCCGTCGCTAAAGGCGGAACTGCTCAGTTTCATGGGTTTGGCTCCGAATGTGGTCAATGGAAATGGTAAAGCTGTATCTGAAACACAGCTTGGAGATTGATAGACTAGCAGCTTAACTGCTGTAGCTTGAGTGCTCAACAGATTGGATTTGTAGATTAACGGTGATGTGTTGAATAGGACGGGAATGAACAGCGACGACGCCATAATCTTGATTGGAATGCCGGCCTCGGGTAAGTCGACTCTTGGGCGCATGTTGGCAGCTCGGTTGCGGCGTAAATTTGTGGATACTGACACTCTGATTGAAACCGCCACCGGCGAGCCTTTGCAGCATACCCTGGATCGTGAGGGATATTTAAAACTTCGCGACTTGGAAGAGCAGGCGATCTTGGCGGAAGACTTTCATTCAGCAATTGTGGCCACGGGTGGTAGCGCAGTTTACAGCGAAGCGGCCATGGCGCATTTGCGACAATTCGGCCCGTTGGTGTTTTTGGATGTGCCGCTTACAGAATTGAATATTCGCCTGAGTAATTTTGGCAGTCGTGGCATTGCCAGTGCGCCGGGCTCGGGTTTGGCTGATATTTATGCTGATCGGCAGCCGCGCTATTTGCGTACAGCAGATTATCAAATCAATGTCACCGAAAGGTCGGAAACCGAAGCGGTGAATGCTATTCTTGAGATGCTCGGGCTGACACCATCGGTTTGAGAAGTAATCAACAATAGTGATTAAAGAAGGATTGCTGGCGCAATGCCGATCAAGCCCAATACCTGTATCGAAATCAGCAAGGAAGATATTAAATTTTCCGCCGCACACTTCACCATTTTCTCGGCCACCGAGCGTGAACGTCTGCATGGTCATAATTTTAAAGTCAGCCTGTGCCTGACCGCTGAGGTGGGTGAAAACGGCATGTGTTTCAGCTATGTAGAGATCAAGCGCCGCCTGCGAACCTTGGTCGATACGCTGGATGAATACACGCTGTTGCCGCAGTTATCTCCCTATCTGGAGATTGCGCAGGAGGGGGATCAGTACCGTGTGAATTTTAATGGTCGCTCACTGTTTTTCCCTGTCGAAGATACCCAGCTTTTACCGCTGCGTAATACCACGGTGGAAGAGTTTGCCCGCTATCTGCTCGAGCGTTTGTTGGGCGATGATTTTTTCTCGGCGGACAAGGGCATTACCGAGCTGGTCGTTAAGGTGTCTTCTGGGCCGGGGCAGTGTGGCTCCGCGTGTTGGACACGGGAGGCCTAAGCCGGCATGGCCAATACGAGCGGTAAATTATTAGTCATAACCGGTGCCAGTCAGGGCATTGGTTTTTACACGGCGCAGCGTTTTCTTGAGCAGGGTTATCGGGTGCTGAACCTTTCGCGCCGCCCCTGTGCGCTTGACGGTGTGCAAAATATTCCGGTCGATTTGCAAGATCCGAGTGGTCTGTCATCGTGTCAGCAAGAGCTAGTGACGCTCTGTACTGGCGCTGAAAAAATCGTTGTGATTCACAATGCCGCGAGCCAGCAATCGGATACCGTGGAAAGCCTAAGTGCGGCCGATTTTCAGCGCGTGTTGCAGGTCAATCTGATTGCGCCGCAACAGCTGAATCAACTGCTGATCCCGTTGATGGGCGCAGGGTCGGCGATCATCTATGTTGGCAGTACCTTGGCAGAAAAAGCCGTGGCGGGCTTCGCCTCTTACGTGGCTAGCAAACACGGCCTGATCGGTTTAATGCGGGCGACGGTGCAAGATTTAGTCGGGCGCGGTATTCACAGCGCCTGTGTATGCCCCGGTTTTACCGGAACGGATATGCTGCATTCACAGATTGCCGGTAACGCTGAAGTGATGGCGGCGATCACTGGAATGGTGTCCTTTGGGCGCTTGATTGAGCCGGGTGAAATTGCGGAGACCTTGTGGTTTTGCGCGCAAAATCCGGTGATCAACGGAGCGGTCATTCACGCTAATCTCGGTCAGATTGAGCGATAAATTATTTTAAAAAATATCGTCGTTTCTTATCGTATTCTCTATTTGTTTATCCTGTTTCTGCTAAGCTGAATCCAAGTGTTGGAATTTTGGCGATTTTGTTTGTCTAAGATTTTCCGCGCCATCGACTTGTCGTCGCAAAGTTATTACGCCTTGTTTGATTGTTTAATGTCTAGGTGGCTAGACGTAAACAACTAGGCGTAACTAGAAGGCAAGATAGGTAAATGCCTCGATGATACTGCTGCTTTGCTGAGCATAATATCGAGGTGAGCAAAATGGTGGCGCGTGTTTTGCAAGTTCTAAAATGTGCGGTTTGCAATGCATGATTTTTCCACGGAAGGTCAGATTTTTGTCAAACGTAATAATCCGATTGGCAGAGTCAACGAGTTGAGTGCCATCAACGTAAGGGAGTAAATTGGAGTAGCAAACACCGCGACTGTTTCGCAAATCGTGACGGCGTCATAGCCTACGCGGTCACACAGACAGGAGATTGCAGAATGGGCTTACTTGAGAACGTTCGTGAGCAATACCTCAAGGCACGTGATGAAGAGATGTCTTTAATGGACTATCTCGAAATGTGCCGAAATGATCCCCTTGCTTACGCCACCCCCGCCGAGCGTATGCTGGCCGCCATCGGCGAGCCGGAAATGATCGACACCCGCAACGACCCGCGCCTTTCGCGCATATTTTCTAACCGAACCATTCCACGCTACCCCGCTTTTGCCGAATTTTACGGCATGGAAGATGTCATCTCGCAAATCGTGGCCTACTTCAAGCACGCGGCGCAGGGCTTGGAAGAGCGCAAACAGGTACTCTACCTGTTGGGGCCGGTAGGTGGTGGTAAATCCTCTATCGCTGAACGCCTGAAAAAATTGATGGAGGCCTACCCCATCTATGCCTTAAAGGGCTCGCCGATTCACGAATCGCCTCTGGGGTTGTTTGATCCCCAGCGCGACGGTCGCCAGTTGGAAGAAGAGTTTGGTATAGCGTCTCGCTACCTGACTGGTCTAGCGTCGCCTTGGGCATTGAAGCGCCTTGAAGAATTTGAAGGCGATTTGACTCAGTTCCGTGTGGTGCGGGTACAGCCTTCGGTATTGCGGCAAATTGCGATCACTAAAACTGAGCCCGGTGATGAGAACAACCAGGATATTTCCAGCTTGGTGGGCAAGGTTGATATTCGCAAACTGGAGGCTTTCTCCCAAGACGACCCGGATGCCTACTCTTATTCGGGCGGCCTGTGTCAGGCCAACCAAGGCTTGCTTGAATTTGTAGAAATGTTCAAAGCGCCAATCAAAATGTTGCACCCCCTGCTGACCGCGACGCAGGAAGGCAACTACAAGGGCACTGAAGGTTTTTCCGCTATTCCTTTCCAAGGTGTGATTCTGGCTCACTCCAACGAATCTGAGTGGCAGAGCTTCCGCAACAACAAACACAATGAGGCCTTCCTAGACCGGGTTTATATCGTCAAGGTGCCCTACTGTTTACAGGTGTCGGAAGAGGTCAAAATTTATCAGAAGTTGCTGCGCCACAGTTCGCTGTCTGATGCGCCCTGCGCGCCCGGTACACTGGAAATGCTGGCCCAGTTCTCAGTGCTCAGTCGTTTGAAAGAACCGGAAAACTCCAGCATCTATTCCAAGATGCGGGTGTATGACGGTGAATCTTTGAAAGACACCGATCCGGCAGCCAAGTCCTTTCAAGAATACCGCGACTACGCCGGTATTGATGAGGGCATGAACGGTATGTCGACCCGCTTTGCCTTCAAAGTGTTGTCGGCGGTGTTTAACTACGACAATTCCGAAATTGCCGCCAACCCGGTACACCTGATGTATGTGCTGGAGCAGCGCATTATGCGTGAGCAGTTGCCGGAAGATGTGCAGCGCCATTATCTGGAGTTCATCAAAGGTTGGCTGGCTGTGCGCTACGCCGAGTATGTGGGCAAGGAAATTCAAACCGCCTATCTCGAGTCGTATACCGAGTACGGTCAGAATATTTTTGATCGCTATGTGACCTTTGCCGATTACTGGATTCAAGACGAGGATTATCGCGATCCCGAAACCGGGGCGATTTTTGACCGCGCGACCCTTAATAGTGAGCTGGAGAAAATCGAGAAGCCTGCGGGCATTGCCAACCCCAAAGACTTCCGCAACGAGATCGTCAACTTTGTACTGCGTTCACGGGCGCAGAACGAAGGTCGCAATCCCAAGTGGACCAGTTACGAAAAGCTGCGTGAAGTGATCGAGAAGAAAATGTTCTCGAGCACCGAGGAGTTGTTACCGGTTATCTCCTTTAATGCCAAAGCCTCAGTGGAAGACAAGCGCAAACACGAGAATTTCGTAACGCGTATGGTGGAAAAGGGCTACACCCCTAAACAGGTGCGGCTGCTTTCCGAATGGTATCTGAGGGTACGTAAGGCAGGTTAAGGAGACGGCCTATGTCAATGATCATTGACCGCCGTCTGAATGATCGCAATAAAAATGCGACCAATCGCCAGCGCTTTATCAGGCGGTATAAAAAGCAACTCAAGCGCGCGGTCTCCGATATGGTGGCCGAGCGCTCCATCACCGATATGTCCCGCGGTGGTGAAGTGGGTATTCCGGTTAAGGATATTTCTGAACCGCGCTTTCGCGTGGGGCAGGGCGGTGACCGAGAAATGGTTCACCCCGGCAACCGGGAATTCACCAAAGGCGATTTAATTCAGCGCCCCCAAGGTGGCGGTGGTGGCGGCAGTGGAGAAGGCGGTGGCGGCGAAGGTGGCGGCGGCCAAGATAGCTTTATGTTCACCCTGTCGAAAGACGAGTTTATGAGCTTGTTTTTTGATGACCTCGAACTGCCGCGTTTGGCTCGCACCGTGCTCGGCGATTCCAATCAATTCAAATACCGGCGCGCGGGTTACACGCCCAGTGGTGTGCCGGCCAATTTATCGATTCCCCGTTCACTGAAAAATGCCATGGCTCGGCGTATTGCTTTGCAAGCGCCACTGAAGCAACAGCTTCGTGAGCTTGAGCAAGGCGAGGGTAACGAAGATGATATCGAAGCCTTGCAAGAACGCATTGAGCGCGTTCCTTTTCTCGATGAATACGATCTGCGTTTCCGGCATCGGGTAAAAGAGCCTAAGCCAATTAGTCGGGCAGTGATGTTCTGCTTGATGGACGTGTCGGCATCAATGTCTGAGCAGAAAAAGGATTTGGCCAAACGCTTTTTCACCCTGCTCTATATGTTTCTCAGCCGTAAATATGAGCAAGTGGAGCTGGTGTTTATTCGCCATACTTCCAATGCCGAAGAGGTGGATGAAGAAGCCTTTTTCCACGACCCGCAAACCGGCGGCACTGTGGTTATGTCGGCCCTCAATATGATGGTGGATATTATTGAGGAGCGTTACAGCGGAAACGATTGGAATATCTATGGCGCTCAAGTGTCGGATGGCGATGCCTTCGGCAGCGATCCGCAACGCAGCTGTGCGCGTTTAAGCAAGGATATTCTGCCGCTGTGTCGTTACTTTGCCTATGTGGAAGTGCCCGACAGCCCCAATGCCATGACGCCGCTTGGCGGTGCTTACAGCCAGATCACCAATGCTAATTTCGCAATGAAAACCGTCATGCACCGCAGCGATGTGTATCCGGTATTGCGCGATTTATTCCAGAAGGAAGCTGCATGACGAAATCTTCGCCCAGCAGTGATAAAGCGCTGTCACATGGTGGTGACTGGAATTTTGAACTGCTTCAGGAATACGATCAGGAAATCGGTAAGATCGCCCGAGAGTTTGGGCTGGATACCTATCCCAATCAGATTGAAGTGATTTCCTCTGAGCAAATGCTCGATGCGTATGCTTCGGTGGGCCTGCCAATCAGCTATACCCACTGGAGCTACGGTAAAGAGTTTATTCGTAACGAAGAAGGCTATCGGCGCGGTATGCGTGGCCTAGCCTACGAGCTGGTAATCAACTCCGATCCCTGTATCGCGTATCTCATGGAAGATAACAGCATGCCCATGCAGGCGCTGGTTATTGCCCATGCTTGCTATGGACATAACTCTTTCTTTAAGGGGAATTATCTTTTCAAGCAATGGACTAGTGCGGATGCCATTGTTGACTATATGGTATTTGCGCGGAAATACATTTTTGAATGCGAACAAAAGTACGGCATCGATCGGGTGGAAGAAACCATTGATGCCTGCCATGCCTTGATGGATCACGGCGTGGATCGCTTTCATCGCCCCTCTCCATTGTCAGCTTTTGATGAGTTGCAGCGTCAGCATGAGCGCGCCGAACATGCGCGCAAACAATACGATGATATCTGGCGTACCTTGCCTAAAAAAGCAAAGCGCGAAGATGAGGCGGGCAAGGTTGATAAGGAGCGTTTTCCGCCAGAGCCACAGGAAAATCTGCTCTACTTTATCGAAAAATATTCGCCGACATTAGAAACGTGGCAGCGGGAAATTGTCCGCATAGTCAGAAAGTTAGCACAGTATTTTTATCCTCAAGGGATGACCAAGGTCATGAACGAGGGCTGGGCGACGTTCTGGCATTACACCCTGCTTAATACCATGTATGACCGTGGCTTGGTTGATGATGGCTTTATGTTTGAGGTGCTGCAATCACATACCAATGTGGTGATGCAGCCGGGTTTTGATTCTCGCTATTATTCCGGCATCAATCCCTATGCGCTGGGCTTTAGCATGATGCGCGATATTCGTCGTATCTGTGAAAATCCTGACGATGAAGATCGCCACTGGTTCCCAGATATTGCCGGCAGTGATTGGCGCGAGACGCTGGACTTTGCCATGCGCAACTACAAGGATGAATCCTTTATCGGCCAGTTTCTGTCGCCTAAACTGATCCGCGAGTTTCACCTGTTTGCGATTGCCGATATCCAAAAAGATGAACACCTGCGGGTGGCGGCGATACACGATGAAGAAGGCTACCGCGAAGTGCGGCGGCTCCTCTCGCGTCAGTACAACCGCGATATGTTGGTGCCCGATATTCAAGTCTATAAATACGACCATATGGGCGACCGCTCTCTTACATTGCGCTACAACCGTTTGCGCGAACGGCCCTTAACGGAAGATGCTGCCGAAGTTTTGAAACACCTCAGCCTGTTGTGGGGCTTTGAAGTCAAAATGGAAGTGTTTGACGATAAGGAAGGCGTGGTCGATGAAATGGTAGTGCAGTCTGCACGGCAGATGCGACATTAAACCGAGCCACTTCTAACCGCCGGCTTTTTTGTAAAGCCGGCGGCTTATCCGCATTAGTCGCCCTTAAATTCTGGCGTGGTTTTATTCAGAAATGCATCCAGCGCCCGCTGGTGATCTTGGGTGTGATGACACTGGCTCTGCACATCGGCGCAGACATCCAGAAAATCCTCTAACTCCTGACGCTGCGCCAGTTTCATTAAGCGTTTAGTGGCGCGCAAAGCCTGCGGTGGTTTGCTGGCGTAGAGTGCGGCGTAGGATTCGGCTTTCTCTAACAAGGTTTCGCTGCTAACAAGATCGAGCAGCAAGCCAATCTCTTTGGCTTCTTGAGCATCAATAATACGACCGCTGAAGCTCATTTCTGCTGCGCGCTGATAGCCGACTAAGCGCTGTAAAAACCACGCGCCACCATCGCCGGGGATTATGCCGAGATTGATAAAGGTCTCGCCAAAGCGGGTGTGTTCACAGCCGATGCGCAAATCACTCATGCTGCATAAATCAAAACCGGCGCCTACTGCCGCGCCATTGACGGCGGCAATAGTTACCACTTCCGAGCTGTGCATCAGCTTGGACATGCGCTGGATGCCACGGCGATAGTTCTGGGCGATTTCAGATGGGCTGCCGCCAAACATGCCGGTACGTTCCTGCATTTCTTTCACATTGCCGCCAGAGCTGAAGGCTTTGCCTGCGCCGGTAATAATCAGGCAGGAAATGCTGTTTTCGGCATTGGCCCATTCCAGCGTGGCACAGAGATCGTCCAGAATGCCGGTGCCGGTCAAGGCATTGCGAACGTCATCGCGCTCAAAACGCAAAATGGCATAGCCGGATTTCAGGGTCAGCGTGGCGTCAGTTAAGCTGGGAATGGCGGGCATGAATTTATCCTTATTGGCTTAAAGGTGTCTGCTTCGTGAAAAATGGATTCTATCAGTGACCGGTATAGGGTGCGATTTGTTATTCTCTGTTGAGGAATGACGAAGGATTGTGTGATGTCCAAAAATAAAACGGAAAGTCAGTTGGTGTCTGTGGCCAAGCTGGAGCATCCAAAGCTAGATGAGGCCAGCTATAAGGCCCAGTTGGCGAGTTTGCAGCTTGAGTTGATGCACTACCACTTTTGTCTGTTTCGGCAGCAAAAACGGGTGGTTGTGGTTTTTGAAGGCCCCGACGCGGCGGGCAAGGGCGGCGCGATTCGGCGCGCTGTGCGCCATCTCGATCCCCGTGGCTTGCGGGTACATTCTATTGGTCCGCCAAACAGTATTGAGCTTCAGCAACATTATCTACAGCGGTTTTGGTCGCGCTTGCCTAAAAACGGCCAGATGGCAGTATTCGATCGCTCTTGGTATGGGCGGGTTTTGGTCGAGCGGGTTGAGCTGGGTTTAAAAAACTGGAACCAGTATTACCGTGAGATCAGTGAGTTTGAGCGAATGTTGGTGGATGACGGTATCGTGGTCATCAAAATCCTGCTGTATATCGACAAAAAAGAGCAGCGCCAGCGTTTGCGAGCGCGCTTAGAAAATGTCGAAAAGGCGTGGAAGATTGGCCCCGCCGATTTGCAAAGCTATGGTTTTCACAAAGAGTACGAAGCGGCCTTCGATGAAATGCTCAACAAGACTTCCTTGACAGTGCCGTGGCAGGTGGTTGCTGCGAATGATAAACGCCATGCGCGAATCGCCGTGTTAAAGGCGATGATTAACTCATGGCGCGAAGCGCTGGGGGAGCCGCAGCTGGGTATTATGTCGCCGGAATTTGCGGAAAAAGCCTATCGGATTTTGAGCTAGCTCTCTGCGAGAGCGGCGGCTTTTAGTTCGCTGGCTTGCTCCTTACCAAGATAGGCTTCAATGGCCATGCGCGCCAGATAAAGGCAGGGCGTCAGCGCTATGGCCATCACAAATTTATAAATGTAATTGACCACGCCGATGGCCAATACCAGCGACAGCGACCAGTTGGCGCCAATATAAAAAGCGATAAACAACACCACAAAGCTATCGATAAACTGACTGATTAAAGTTGAGCCGGTGGCGCGCAGCCAGATAAACCGATCGCCGGTCATTCGCTTAATACGGTGGAAGACTTTAACGTCGATAATTTGGCCGATAAGAAAGGCGATCAGCGAGCCGATAATAATCCATAGTCCCTGACCAAATACCAAGCGGTACGCGTAGTCGTAGTCGCTGACTTTGCTCAGAATCGCCTGTTTGCCGGTTTCATCCAGCTCCGTTGGAATATGGGATTGCGGCCAAAAGTCGGCGGGCGTGAGATGAATGCCAAAGTAAAACATGACAAAGGCGTAGGCGATCAGTCCAGCGGCCAGCCATGAAAGTAGCCGTACCCCGCGCATTCCGTAGTATTCGTTGATAATATCGGTCATAACAAATACCACTGGCCACAACAGCACCCCGGCGGTGAGGTTGAAAGACAGATTATCGACGCCGAAAAACGAGAAATTCGCCGGTGTCAGGCCCAGAGTTTTTTCCAATGAAAAAATCTTAACGCCAATAAATTCAGCGATAAGCGCATTGGCAATAAAAAAGCCACCGAGCAAAATAAAGAGTTTAATTGGGCGGTTATTTACAATCGTCTGTATCATCGTTTTTCTTACACAATCATTCGTTACCATCCGACAAGACTAAGAACATGACAGGAAGCCAAGCGGAACTCAAGCCAGTCCGGGTACTGATTACCGGTGCCTCTCAGGGAATTGGCGCAGCAATTGCTAAAGTATTTTCTAAAGAGTTTTCTAAAGAGTTTTCTAGGGAGCTTTCTAAAGAGTTTTCTACTGCCCGGCCCGAGGTGGAGCTGGTGCTGGTGGCCCGGCAGCGAGAGAAGCTGTTACAGGTGGCTCAGGATTGCGCCCGACCAGAACAGGTGCATTGTTATGCCTGCGATGTGAGTGATGCTGAGCAGGTGGCGGCCTTAGGCAAGCGGGTGCAGGCTGAGCTTGGCACGGTGGATGTACTGATTAATAATGCCGGCGCTTGGTTGGGGATGCCGGTAGTGGATATGCCGGTCGCCGAGTTTGACCGGATTGTGGCGGCGAATTTGCGCAGCGTTTATCTGATGTGCCACCAGTTTTTGCCGGGCATGATTGCCCAATCGCGGGGCGATATTTTTAATATGGCCTCAACCGCCGCCTATGAGGGTTATGCCGGTGTTTCCGCCTACTGCGCGGCAAAACATGCGGTGCTTGGCTTTAGTAAGGCGCTGCGAGAAGAAGTGCGCGAACACAATATCCGTGTGAGTTGTGTATCGCCGGGCCCAACCTGGTCACCTTCTTGGGATGGCTCAGGAGTAGATAAAGCGCAATTGATGCCGGCAGAAGATGTGGCGCGGGCATTTTTAAATATTTATCAGATGTCGGCCAATGTAGTGACCGAAGACATCGTGCTGCGTCCCGTGGTGGGTCATATCAGCAGCAATTAATGGAATAAATGGAAGGGAATGTGAGTCAGTCAGGTTTTAATCCCAGCGCAACGGAAAGCTGGAAGACGCTGAAAAATGCGGCGGCAAAGATGTCCGCTTTTGGTATTGCAGACGCCATGACCGATGAGCGGGTCAGCCGCTATCAGGCGCAGTGTGCTGGTATTTACTTGGACTTTTCCAAAAACCGTATCGACGATGCGGCTCTAGCAGGCCTGTTTGGCTTGTTGAATGACTCCCCGTTTGCTTCATTGCGAGCCGCCATGTTTGATGGCGAGGCGATCAATAACACCGAACAACGTGCGGTATTGCATACCGCATTGCGGGCAAGCAACGCTGAGCTTGGGGCACGGGGTTTGGCCGCTGAGGCGCAACAGATCGCCGAACAAAAACAGCACATAAAAACCCTCAGTGAAAAAATTCGTGCCGGTCAGTGGCTTGGTGCAACGGGTAAACCGATCACCGATATTGTGAATATGGGAATTGGCGGTTCTGATCTCGGCCCTAAATTGGCCAGCGAAGCGCTGAAGGAATTTGCCCAGCCGGGATTGCGCTGCCATTTTGTGGCCAATGTGGATGGCGAGTTGATTCGCTCTACACTGACCGACTTGAACCCGGAAACCACCGTGGTGATTGTGGCCAGCAAAACCTTTACCACTCAGGAAACTTTGCTTAATGCCAATACCGCTGCCGCGTGGTTTACGGAGCGACTCGGTCTTGCGCAGCCGTTTAGCTCTCCGCATTTTATTGGTGTGACTGCTGCTCCAGATACGGCAATTGAATTAGGCTTTCTTCCTGAGCAACTTTTGCAGTTCTGGGATTGGGTCGGCGGCCGCTATTCCATGTGGTCGAGCATCGGCTTGAGTATTGCCATTAGTATTGGTTTTGAGCGGTTTGAGGCTATGCTCGACGGCGCGCGGGAAATGGATCAGCATTTTCTGACTGCGCCACTTGAGCAAAATATGCCGGTAATTTTGGCCCTGCTCGGTATTTGGTATCGCAATTTTCTCGGCGCGCCGAGCCTTGCGGTGATTCCATACTGCGAGCGCTTGGAGCAATTTCCTTTCTATCTGCAACAGTTGGATATGGAAAGTAATGGCAAGGGTGTTAACCGGGAAGGCGCTAAGCTGGATTACCAAACCGGGCCAGTGGTATGGGGATTAACCGGCACTAATGGTCAGCACAGTTTTTTCCAGTTATTGCACCAAGGTGATCATGTGGTGCCGGTAGATTTTATTGGCTTGATTCGCGATTCGCTGAGTTTGCCCGAGCATCACAAGGTATTGCAGGCCAATATGTTGGCTCAATCGGCGGCCTTAATGAGCGGTAAAAAGGCCAGCTCCGCAGAGCCGTATCGCAACTACCCCGGAAATCGCCCTTCAAATACATTGCTGCTGGACGAGCTCACGCCTAAGAGCTTTGGCGCTTTGGTGGCGCTGTATGAGCACAAGGTGTTTGTGCAGGGCGCGGTGTGGAATATTAATTCCTTTGACCAATGGGGCGTTGAATTGGGTAAGGGCATTGCTAAGGACTTACTTAGTGGAGACGCTAACTTGGATGCGTCTAGCCGAAGTTTGATTGGCAAAATGGGCTGGTAGCGCTCTGCTAGAAAATTCAGCCTAGTGTGCCGGCTGGTGGGCTAATGAATCTCGAAATGGTCGGCATCCAGCCCAACCGGAAATTGCTCCCGAAATTTTTCTAGGGCGCGAGGCGAGAGCGCCGCGCGAAGGGTTTTGCGCGGCTCTGTTTCGGCAAGGGCCAAGGGTTCACCTAAAAAATCGTGGATGGCGCTGTCGCCGGTAAAGGTATTGCCGCGGCTGTCTTCGCCACTGCGATTTACACCGATAACGTAGGCTTGATTCTCGATCGCGCGGGCGGGAAGTAATTGCTGCCAAGCGCGGCGGCGCAGATCAGGCCAGCAGGCAACATACAAAATAACATCGTAATCGCCGCATGGGTCGGTTTGAAAGTTGCGCGAAAACACCGGGAAGCGCAGGTCGTAACACACCTGCAGCAAAAAACGCAGACCACGCCAAGTGATGATTTTGCGCTTATCTCCAGCGGCGTAACGCTTGTGTTCGCCGGCCATACGAAATAAATGACGCTTGTCGTAATATTCAATACCGTCTGGGGTAACCCAGTACATGCGGTTAAAACAATCTTCGCCAATTTGAATAGCCAGCGAGCCGGTAATCGCGGCGTTATGCTGCTTTGCCATCGCTTGCATCCACTGCAAGCTGGGGCCGGATTCTGGCTCAGCGATGGATTTTCCGGAAAGTGCAAAGCCGGTGGCAAACATCTCGGGCAATACGAAGACATCAGCGCTTCCCGCTTCGGCTATTTGCTGGGCGAATTGAGCGCGATTTTGCTCGGGGCTGTCGCCGTCCAGCGGTGATTGCAGCGCACAAACGATGATGTCAGTCATGGAGAATTCTGCCTTTGTTCGAACGTAATACAGTAACATGTGCGCTATGAAGATAAGCAAACACATCGAAGATTTTGGTCGTGGCCTCGCCTGCTGGTATGAGCTTGGTGACAGCGATCAGGAATGTTTTTTTCTCGCGGCCAATGGTTTCCCTGTGGCGAGTTATCAGTTCATGCTCGCTGAATTTGGTGAGCAATACCGTATTACCGCCTTGGAAAATCGGGGTGCTTGGCCCGGCCAAGCCCTACCCAAAGGACGTGGCGGTTGGCGCCGCCACGCCGAGGACTTGCTGCGGTTTTTGGAGTATCGGCGGGACACCGGCAAGACCACTTTGCCAGTCACCACCATCGGTCATTCTATTGGTGCTGCGGTCAGTTTGCTGGCGGCATCCATGAAGCCAGAGTGGTTTAAGGGCGTTATTCTAATTGATCCCGCTACCTTGCCCGGCCGGCACTTGCATAAGCTGAATCGCATTACCCCACTGCTTATGGGGCGCTCGGGCTTGGTGAAAAGCACGGCGTCGCGGCAGCCGCAATGGGAAAGCAGTGAGGCTTTTGCCCGCTATCACGAAAACAAAAAAGTGTTCCGGCGCTTTAAGCCAGAGGCGATGCGCGATTATGCGGCGGCTGCGGTATTGGCTGATGAGGGCGGAAGGCTGCGCTATCAGCGTGAATGGGAAGCGTGGAATTTTCGGCACACGCCATCGCTGTGGCAGTTGTTGGAAAAGGTAAGCTGCCCGGTTCATCTCTTGCGCGCAGAATATTCCAATTTATTGCCTGCGCGAGTGTTTAATCACTATAAGAAAGACTTTGCCGCGAACGTAGTTCACCGAGATATTTTGGGTGTGGGCCATATGGCACCGCAGGAAGATCCGGCACAGGTGGCCAGCTTGGTACATCGGTCGCTCACTCAAATTTTGTCGGTGGCATAACTACCCGCTCAATACCCTTAATGGCGTTGGGCTTGCATTTCGGTGGCAAACCCGGTTGTATTCACCGAACACACTAAGGAGAGTTCTATGAATAACTGGATAAAAATGATGGCTCTCAGCGTGATCGCTTTCACAGTGGTCGGCTGTTCCAAGCCAGCGGATGAAGGGATGTCATCTGCGGTTGTTAACACGGCACAAGCCAACAACCTGCCCAGTACCAAGCAATTTCCCGCCGATCCTGATCTTAAAGCCCTGTACACCCAAAGCTGCTATAGCTGTCACGCTATGGGGACAGGTGGCGCACCGCGCACGGGTAGCGCTAAAGATTGGCAGCCGCGTTTTGAGCAGGGCATTAATACCTTGCTTGATCACACCATACAGGGTTTTAAAGGCATGCCGCCGCTCGGTATGTGCATGGATTGCGGCGAAGAAGAGTTTCTCGCGCTGATCGAATTTATGGGTGGATCTGCGGCCACTGCCGGAGAGTAGTGACTATTGCTGGAGAGTAGTGACTATGAAACGACGCAATTTTACTCGGGCGGCCCTGCTGGGTGCAGTGGCTGCCGGTCAGTTTGCTATCCGTCCAAGCGATGTGCTGGCGCTGACTGAACCGCAAAGCACCAGTCCCCGTCGAGCCATTCCCTGGCAAAATTGGTCGGGTTATCAAAAAGCGACCCCGGCCCAGCGTGTTACGCCCAAATCAGAGCAAGAGCTAGCCGACTATCTTAAACAGGCTACGTTACCTGTGCGGCCAGTGGGGGCCGGGCATTCTTTTACGGCCTTGGTGCCTACGGATGGCTGTGTATTATCAACGCGCCATTTTAATCAGATACAGGCAACGGCAGATTTAAAGGCGAGGGTGGGAGCCGGTGTTCGCTTGGGTAGTCTGGCTCAGCAGCTTCATGAGTTAGGGCAGGCCTTGCCGAATATGCCGGATATCAATCAGCAGACGGTGGCCGGTGCATTTTCAACTGGCACCCACGGCACCGGCGTGAATTACAGCGCCATGCACCACTATGTTGATGGCCTGCGCCTGGTTACTCCGCGCGGTGAAATACTCGATTGCAGCCGCGCTAAAAATCCTGAGTTGTTTGACGCTGCACGGGTTTCACTGGGAAGTCTCGGTGTTATCACGGAATATCAGTTGGCGAATGTGGCGCCGTACAAGCTCAAGCGGGTAACGCAAATGTTGCCCTTGGATGAGGTGTTGGAAAACTTCCATCAGCTTGCTGCCCAGCATCGCAATTTTGAAATGTACTACATCCCGCACTGCGATTCGGCACTGCTTATTACCACTGATTACACCGACGAAGCCATAAAGCCGCGCGGCGAAGATACCGACAATGATTCTGTGCGCGATTTGCAAAAACTGCGCGATTACACCGCGTGGTGGCCGGGACTGCGGCGTAAATTAATCAGCACCGTGGCTGCCGCCACGGAGAAAGAAGAGCACGTTGATTGGTGGTGGAGTATTTACCCCTCTGAGCGCGCCGTGCGCTTTAATGAAATGGAATACCACCTGCCGCAACAGGATATTGTTCCGGCCTTGCGTCAAGTTCGCGAGATTGTCGAACAGCGTCATCCCGATGTGTTTTTCCCAATAGAAGTGCGAGTGGTGCAGGAAGACGATGCCTGGTTGAGTCCTTTTTATAAACGCCCCACTGCCTCGCTTGCGGTGCACCGTTATTACGCCGAATCCTTCGAGGCTTACTTTGCCGAGATCGAGCCTGTTTATCAGGCCATGGCGGGGCGACCACACTGGGGTAAATTGCATACCCTCAATGCCGATGTCCTCTCTCAGCGCTATCCCAAGTGGAAGGAATTTAGCGAGCTGCGAGCGGAGCTCGATCCGAATGGTGTGATGTTAAATCCTCATTTGCGGGAGGTGTTTGGCCTTGCCTGAGCAAATTAATCGCGGCCGCCGCAAGCTGTTGTGGGCGGGCGGTGCACTTGGAGCGGGTTTACTCGCGGCTGGCGCACTTAGGCCAAGAGATATGGGAGGTGCCCACGGCGCCTATTTTCAACAGTTGCAGTTTGCGTTGGCCGAGGCGGGTTTATATCGCCCAACCCTTGTACTGGACAGGCAGCGACTCGATGAAAATACCGTGCGTCTGATTCAGCATCTCAACGGCAATTTTGACTACCGGATTGTGGGTAAATCTCTGCCCAGTTTGCCACTGATTGAACGGGTGCGAGCGGCTACTGCTAGTAATCGGGTGATGGTGTTTCACCAGCCGTTTTTGAATTTATTAGCCGCGAAAATGCCCGATGCCGACTTGTTAATGGGCAAGCCGATGCCGGTGCAAATGGCGCAACGCTTTTATCAATATCAAGTGGGGCAATCCGATTTCAGTCCTGAGCATCAATTGCAGTGGCTTATTGATTCTCCGCAGCGCCTAAAAGAATATCGGCAATTGGCCGAGGCGCGTCAGCAGCCAATGCAGCTTAATTTTGAGTTGGATGTGGGCCTGCATCGGGGCGGTTTTAAGAAAGCCTCGGAATTGGCGCGCTGTATTGCCGACGTTCAAGGACACCCGCTGCTGCAATTTTCAGGTTTTATGGGCTATGAAGCTCATGTCTCGAAAATGCCGGGCGTTGTCGGTGGCCCGGAAAAAGCCATGGCGCAGGCCATGGGCTTTTATCGCGAATGTGTTGCCGCCGCAAAAACGGTATTGAAGGATCAGTGGAATCCGGCGACGCTCACTTTGAATGCGGGTGGTAGCTCAACGTATCAGATGTATCAGCCACAAATGCAGGGCAGCGCCGCGCCCTGTAACGAGATTGCCACGGGTTCAGCGCTGGTGATGCCAACCGACTTTGATGTGCCCAGTTTGGCGGATCACCTGCCTGCTGCTTTTATCGCTACGCCGGTTTTAAAAGCTTTGGATAGCACCGAAGTGCCGGGGCTAGAGGGGGCGAGTGGTGCGATTGCGGCTTGGGATGTGAATACGGAGCGCACCTTTTTTACCTATGGTGGGTATTGGAAAGCGCGACCAGAGTCCCCTGCCGGTTTGCAGAATAATGGCTTGTATGGCCGCTCGACCAATCAGGAAATGCTAAATGGTTCGCGCAATGTGAAATTGGCGCAGGGCGATTTTGTGTTTCTGCGGCCATCCCAAAGTGAGTTTGTATTTCTGCAATTTGGCGATATTGCGGTGTTTGACGGCCGGCAGATCAGTGAAACATGGCCGGTGTTTCAGCAGGGCGCCTAGGGCGGCGAAAATTGCCGCCGATCTTATCCGGCTGTATCTCTCCCTGATCTGGCATTAGAATGTGCGCCTTAATTTAAAAGCGCGCTTCAGGCCAGTAAACCCCATGGATAAATTTGCCGATATTCGACCCTATGCCGACGACGAGGTAGCTGATGTGATCCAGCGCCTGCTCGATGAGCCGGAAATGCTCGGTGCGGTGGCGGCGCTGCGGATTCCGCGAATCTATAAATGGCTACCGAAACTGATTCGTCCGGCGCTGCGCTTTATGCTGCGTCGAGAATTTAAAGATGTGAGTAGCGTGCGCGGTTTCCAAGTGTTTGTTAAACACTATATGGACCAAATGATTGAGAGCAGTACCCGTGAATTTACCGTGTCGGGTTGCGATCAATTGAAGCCTCGGCAAGCCTACCTGTTTATCAGCAACCATCGGGATATCGCCCTTGATCCAGCCTTTGTGAATTACGCCCTGTATCACAATGGCGGCGACACGGTGCGCATCGCCATCGGCGATAATCTGCTCACCAAGCCGTGGGCTTCAGATTTAATGCGGCTAAATAAGAGCTTTATTGTACGGCGCAGTGCCAAAGCGCCGCGCCAAATGCTGGCGGCGTTTCGCCAGCTCTCGGAATACATTCGCTATTCATTGTTGGAAGATAATGAATCGGTCTGGATTGCCCAGCGCGAAGGTCGAGCCAAGAACGGCAATGATCGCACTGAGGCGGCAATGATCAAAATGATCGGCATGGCGCAGGACAAAGCGACTGAAAGCTTTGCCGACTACATTAATAAGCTGAATATTATTCCGGTATCCATTTCCTACGAATGGGACCCACTGGATGAGGCCAAGGCCCAAGAGTTGACCGCTATTGAGCGCGATGGCGCCTATCAAAAAGCCGAGCATGAAGACCTGAAAAGTATCGCCTCGGGGATTACCGGTAATAAGGGCCACGTGCATGTGCATTTTGCTGCGCCGCTGCAAGGCGACTTTGCCGATGCCAATGCGGTGGCGGCGGCATTGGATAATGCGATTATCAGCAATTACCGCCTGCACCCTAGCAACCTATTAGCCTATGCGGCACTCAATCAGGATGAGGGCTGGAAAAACCTAGCGGAGGCGAAGGTGATTAGCGAGGCGGATCAGCAGCAATTTAATCAACACTTTGAGGCGATGCCGGCGTCCTATCGCCAAAAAGCCATGGAAATTTACGCGCGCCCGGTTGCCAATAAACTGGCTCAGCTGGCGCAAGCGGCGTAGGTCGGGGTTGCTGTTGCGTGCTAAGTGACACGGTAAAGGATGAAATTCAGCAGGCTTACCGCCAATTTCTCGGGGCAAAAAAACTAAACCCCCGTTACGGTCAGCGCCTGATGATTGCCCATATTGCGCGCTGCCTTGGCGGCGTTAAGCGCAATCAGGACGGCCATCGCGTGGGTGGCGATCATCTCTGCGTGGTTGAGGCGGGCACCGGCACCGGTAAAACCTTGGCCTATGCCTTGGCCGCGATTCCCATTGCGCGCGAGCGCAATAAAACCCTCGTGATTTCCACCGCCACGGTGGCCTTGCAAGAACAAATTCTCTATCGCGATCTGCCCGATGTTTTGGCGCACAGCGGTCTGCATTTCTCGCTGGCGCTGTCCAAGGGCCGGCGGCGCTATCTCTGTTTGAATAAACTCGACCAGCTAATGTCTGGTGGCAGTGGTGCGTTTCCCTTGTTTACTGATGAGCAGGCAGGCAATCCCGATGATCACAGCCTGAATTTGTACCGCCAGTTTGTTGAGTCGTTGGGTACTGGCGAATGGGATGGCGATCGGGATAGCTGGGAAACGGTGATTCCCGAGAACCAATGGCTGCCGGTTACCACCGATCATGCGCAGTGCACCGGGCGGCGTTGCAGCCATGTGCGTCAATGCAGTTTTTTTCGCGCCCGCGAATCGCTGACGCAGGCTGAAGTGGTTGTGGCCAACCACGATCTGGTCTTGGCTGATTTAGCGCTGGGCGGAGGCGCTATTCTGCCGCCGCCGGAAGATTGCATTTATATTTTTGACGAAGCCCATCATCTGCCAGACAAGGTCATTAATCATTTCAGCGCGAATTTACGCTTGGGTGCTAGCGAGCGCTGGCTAGAACAAAGTGAGCGCGGTTTGGCTACGATGATTGGCATTCCCGATCTCGATTTGGATTTAAAGCTCAAGCTGGAAAGTCTGCACACCTGCATGGGTGTGCTGCGCAAAAACCTGCCCTTATTGCGGCCAGTGCTCGAGCGGTATTTGGAAGACTGCGAAGAAAAGCAGGGCCGAAAAACCTATCGTTTTTCCGAAGGGCAGGTGCCCGATGAACTTTCCCGTTTGGCGGCGGATTTGCGTATCGCCACGGCGGCAATGGTGGAGCAGGCTGAAAATGTGGTCGAGCTGTTTCAAGAGCGTATGGATAAAGAGCGCGTCAGCCTAAGCCGGGAAGATTTGGAGAACGGCCTGGCCAGTGCCTCGGCGGTAAGATTTCGGGGTGAGGCTATGTTGTCGCTTTGGCAGTCTTACTCTATTGCCGATCAGGCCGGTCGGCCACCGCTGGCGCGTTGGCTGATCTTGGCGGAATCGGGGCAGGGCTTATTTGATATTGAGCTTAATAGCAGCCCGATTCTCGCCTCAAATACCTTAAAGTCGGTGTTGTGGTCGCGCTGTCATGCGGCGGTAATGACCTCGGCGACACTGACCGCACTCGGTAAGTTTGACCGCTTTAGTATGCGCGCCGGACTTTACGAAGATGCCTCCTTTGAGGTGGTGCCCAGCCCCTTTAAACACGCCGAAGCTGGGGAATTGTATATTCCGGCCATGAGTTGCGATGCCGGCAATGCCGAAGCGCATACCGACGCGATTATTGAATTATTGCCGACATTATTAGATCGGAGCGCAGGTAGCTTGGTGCTGTTCTCCTCGCGCCGCCAGCTCAATAATGTGCTGGAAAACCTGCCTGCTGATTGGGCGTCGCTGATTCTGGCTCAAGACCTGCTGCCCAAGGCTGAAATTTTAAAAACCCATTGTGAGCGCATTGATAGCGGTGTGGGCAGTGTGATTTTTGGATTGGCGAGCTTTGCTGAAGGTGTGGATTTACCGGGTAAGTACTGCTCCCATGTGGTGATTGCCAAAATTCCTTTTGCGGTGCCGGAAGATCCGGTGGAAGAAGCGCTAGCCGAGTGGATAAGTCAAAATAACGGCAATCCCTTTATGGAAATTACCGTGCCCGATGCCGCCATTAAATTAGTGCAGGCCAGTGGCCGCTTGCTGCGCAATGAAGCGGATACGGGGCGTATCACTATTTTGGATCGGCGCATTGTCACTCGGCATTATGGCCGCAAAATGTTGGCCTCATTGCCGCCGTATAAACAAAGTATTGAAAACTAGAAGCGCAAAGAAGTGGATTTGAATATCAAATTAGCGGCCGCGCTAATCGACCTAAAGGCGGAAATGCGCCGCATTGGTCATTGGGATAGTGAGTCACCAAGCCCTGAAGCGCTGCGCAGCGAGCAGCCTTTTGCGGTAGATGCGTTGGAGTTTTATCAGTGGCTTCAGTTTATTTTTATTCCGCGGCTGCGTTTTCTGCTTGAGGGCAAGCACGCGTTGCCCGATCGTTGCGGCATTACGCCTATGGCGGAAGAATACTACCGCGCCAAACAGCTACCCGTAAGCGGATTGCTAAGCGCATTAAGTGAGATTGATCGGCTGTTGAATGGCCCGGCCTAAACCGGGCGAGAGCTGGGTTTGATACTTTGAATTGAAGGCTTAGCTGCCGGCGTTTTCATTCACGGCCATCACCATGCGAACCAAATGTGCCAGTGAGCGCACACCCATTTTTTCCATCACCCGAGCGCGGTGAATTTCTACAGTGCGCTGACTGATGTCCAGATCGTAGGCGATAACCTTGTTGGCTTTGCCTTCAATCATCAGATCCATAACCTGCTTTTCACGGGGTGTTAGCTCGGAAAGGCGTTCGGCAATTTTGTGTTTTTCATCCAGCGCGGCACGGTTTTCGGTGTCGGCAGTGATCGCTTGCTGAATTTTGCTAAGCAGCTCTTCTTCACGGTAGGGCTTTTGTACAAAGTCCACGGCACCGCGCTGCATTGCTTCAACCGCCATGGGAACATCGCCGTGGCCGGTTACAAAAATAATAGGAAGGATAGAGTTGCGGTTATTGAGCTGGCGTTGCAGCTCCATGCCGTTCATGCCGGGCATACGAATGTCCAACACCATACAGCCTGCCATATCAGTGCTGAAATCTTCCAAGAAGGCATCCGCTCGAGAATAGCTGGCGACTTTGTGACCTACAGACTCCAGCACCATTTGCAGTGAGTCGCGAACAGCATCGTCATCTTCAACCAGGTAAACTGTGGATTCAGTTGTCATTATTTATAGTTCCTGCAGTGTGGCCTATGCTGCTCTTAGGCTAACACGAAAAGCTAAGTGCTTGTATAGCGGCGTTTAATACTGGCTTAGGGCGGCATTTGCCGATAAGCTCGGTAGAAATAACACAGGGTTAGAATCTGGAGTCCTCCGCGCGCATGCGTTCTAAACGTAGCCTGGTCCAAATTTACATGCTCAGCCTGATTGCGCTGTCGGCTATGCCGGTGGCGGTATTGGGATATATCTGGATATCCACTGAGTATGATCGTTACAGTGAGCAAACTGAGGCCCGGCGTGAAAGCTATATAGAGTCTCGCCGTGAATTGCTGCGCCGCGAGGTTAATAAAGCCTCGGAATACCTAGAGTTTCGTTACAGCCAACTCAATGCACAACTCTATAACGATCTGCGTCGCCAGATCGCCAGCGCTATTTCCTTTATAGAAAATAACCGCAAGCAATATCCCGCCGAGGACGCTAGATCCCAGCTCACGCGTTTGAAATCCACACTGGAATCTTTTCGCTTCCTTAATAACAAAGGTTTTTTCTACCTATTCGATGGTAATGGTAAGCCGCTATTAGCGCCGCTGGGGCCGGGGTTGGAAAAGCGCTTGGTCGATCGCGACGCCTTGGCGGCTTTTGCTTCGCGTTTGAAAGGCCTCAAGGGTGAGAAGAACTTTGATTTTGCAGAGTTCAGAATCAATGATCCCGGCAGCGAGGCGGCCGGCGAGCGCAATTTGAGTTTTATTTATTACTACCAACCGCTGGATGTGTTTATCGGCTCGGGTGTGTATCTGCGCGATGAAGTGGCGCGGGTGCAGCAGGAAGTGATTAAGCGCATTGCTGCGGTGCCGGTTGATGCCGACAACTCGGTCTTGTTTATGGTAGATCAGCAGGGTCGCCAGTTGGTCAATGCCCTGCAGCAAGATCGGCTGGGTCAGGTTATGCCAGGTGTGCAAGAAGCCGCTCGCTTGGCCGAAGGGCCAGATAGCAGTCTGTTCCGTGAGCTGAGCTGGATCGACGATCAGGGCCGGGGCAAGCCGGTAGTCGCCTATTTGCGCCGTTTTGAGCCTTGGGGTTGGGTTGTTGGCAGCGGGGTTTTTCTCGATGAATTAAACCGCCAACTCTCAGAAGACCGCCAAGAATTACAGAACCGGGTTGGCGAGCATGTGCGTTCTATCGTCTTGCTTGCACTGGGTTTGATGAGCTTATCTGCGCTGGTGGCCAGTTGGTTGGCGCGGCGCAATGCGGCGGGTTTCCGAATTTTTCAGCAGTTCTTTAATGACGCCAGTCAGCGCTCCACGGTGATTGATGTTGAGCGCCTGCCCTTTGCCGAGTTTCAGCAGTTGGCTTCAGAAGCCAATTTTATGGTGGCCAAGCGCGGTGAAACGGAGCGTGCCTTAAAGCTCAGCGAGCGGCGCTTTCAGTTGGCCTTGGACGCAGCCCAGAACCACCTCTGGGATTTAGATCTTACCTCTGGGCTGGTTACCGTTAGCGATACCTTCTTCCGTACCTTGGGCTATCCCGCGCTTAACAAACCTTGTCCGGTCGGTATGTTTAAAGAAGTGGCCAATCCTGCGGATTTAGAAATTATCTCTTCGGCGGTGGATAGTTGGCTGGGTCTGGCGACAGGCAATAGCGTGGAATTTAGAGTGCGCGACAGCCACGGTCGTTACCGCTGGATTTACAGTCGGGGCGATGTGGTTGAAAGCGATGAGGCCGGTGAGCCGACTCGCGCCATGGGCATTATGATCGACATTACCGACCGCAAGGTGATGGAACAGGAACTGGTTGATGCGCGCATTGCTGCGGAAGATGCGCTGCACGCCAAGTCTCAATTTTTATCCAGCGTGAGTCACGAGCTGCGCACGCCGCTTAACGGTGTGCTGGGTTACGCTCAGTTATTACAGCGCGATCTGAACTCCAATGAGCCGGAAGGGCAGGAATATCTGCGCGGCATTGAGAGCTGCGGTAAACATCTGCTTAACCTGATTAATGATGTCTTGGATCTGGCCAAGATTGAAAGCGGCAATGTGAAGATTTTCAGCCGCCCCAATGTTCTCAAAGAAGTGTTGAGCAGTGTCAGTGATATCGTCGCGCACCGGGCAAAATCCAAGGGCTTGGAATTTACTGTTGATGTCGGAGCGAATATACCCGACAAGGTTCAGGTTGATGAAGTGAAGCTGCGGCAGGTGCTGGTCAACCTGCTGGATAATGCAGTGAAGTTTACCGAGCGTGGCTCTGTGCGTTTGGATGTGCGCGGCGACGTGGAAAAAATGGTGCTTAATTTTGCCGTTAGTGACACCGGCATGGGCATTCCGCCAAACAAATTGCGCGATGTGTTTGAGCCTTTCCGTCAGGTGAATCCGCAGGATGGTAAGGGCACTGGGCTTGGGCTGGCGATCTGCCGTCGCATTATCGATGCCATGGGTGGCCAGTTGCGGTTGCAAAGTATTGTGGGTGAAGGCAGCTGTTTCTATTTTGAAATTCCGCTGATTCCCGTTCGTGATGAAGAGTTTATCGACTTTGGTGCGGGTACCTCTGCTCCGCAAATTGCGGCGCAGCCAGTAATACCCGGAAATACCGGGCTATCGATTATTGTCGCCGATGATGTGGCGGTGAATCGCCAAGTGGTCATCGGTATGTTGTCTGATATCGTCACCGATATTCGTGAGGCGGCCGATGGTTTAGAAGTCATCGAATTGCTCAAGGAGCGGACTGCGGATCTGGTCATTATGGATTTGCGTATGCCGAATATGGACGGCATGGAATCCACCCGCATCATAAAACGCGAAATGAAACTGGATGACGTGGTGGTCATCATGGCCTCCGCAACTACCGACGAGCAGGTCATTACCGAAGCGCGAGAGGCGGGTTGTTCTGGTTTCCTGCCTAAGCCAATTGGCATGGATGAGTTGTTTAAAGCCGTTGCTGAAATTTCAGGCCTTGCTATGGAGCCTGTGGCCGAGCCTGGGGCTGCCCCTGCCGCCACGCCCAAAGTTGCTCCAGTGGCCGAACAAGTGTCAGAGGCGGTAAGCAATGCGATCGCCGGGGCAGTTGAGCTGGGAGATATTTCTAGCCTGCGGGATACCTTGCGTAAACTTCGCGATGATGGAACAGCGCCGGTGTTTTGCCAGCAGGCAGAAGCGATGCTGGCCCAGTTTGATTTTGACGGTTTGGCCGCATTACTAAAGAAGGTATCGGTATAGGCTATGGTGATGAGTACGGAAAGCGGCGGCGAACAAATTCTGCTGGTTGACGATAATCCCACCAATTTGCAGGTCTTGTTCAAAACCCTTGAGGGCAGCGGCTATCGTCTGTTGGCAGCTCGCGATGGTGAGGCGGCTTTGTATACCGCCAAGCGTGCCAAGCCCAGTCTGATTCTGCTCGATGTAATGATGCCCGGCATGGATGGTTTTGAGGTTTGTGAAAAGCTCAAAGCCGATCCGGAAACTGCCGACATCGTCGTAATTTTCCTTTCAGCTCTGACCGATAGTCAGTCTAAAGTTCACGGTCTTGCCATTGGTGGTGTGGACTATATCGCCAAGCCTTTTCAGTCTGATGAAGTGTTGGCGCGGGTGCGCACCCACATCAAATTACACCGCTTGGAAAAAGCCTTGGCCCGCCGCAATAGTGAGCTGGAGGATGAGAATCAGCGTATTCTCAACGCGGTAGAAGAAGCCATTTTCGGCCTGGATGTCGAGGGGCGAATTACCTCAATGAACCTGCGCGCCGCCCAGTTAACCGGCTGGCCCCAAGCCGATGTCTTGGGTGAAAGTTTATTTCAGCTTGAACTGTTTCCCGGTGACACGAATTTAAATGAAGCCTTATTAATGCTTTGCGAAGCGGGTGTTGGCCTCAGAAAAAATAATGTTGCCTTGAGTAATCGAGAAGGCCTGCATATTCCCGTTGATCTCAGTGGTGCCCCGCGCAGCGGTGGCGGCGCGGTATTGGTATTGCGCGATATCAGCGAGTGGTTAGCGAATCAGCGCGAGTTGGAGCTAGCGCGGGAAGCGATGGATCAGCAGCGCCAGCATATGGCGCATATTGAGCGCTTGAGTACCGGCGGTGAGATGGCGGCGGGTATTGCCCACGAGGTGAATCAACCGCTAACCGCGGTGAGTAATTACGCCAAAGTGGCAGAGCGCTTAATTAGCGATTTGCCCAGTGAGAAATCCGCCAAACTTAAGGATGTGCTGGAAAAAATTACCATACAGGCACAGCGCGCATCGGCGGTGATTCAGCGTATGCGCAGCTATGTGAAAAAGCCCAGCGGAGCGAAAACTGAAATCACCTTGCAAGAACTGCTTAAAGACGTGATTTCACTGGCCGAGGTGGATTCTCGTGTGAATGGTATTCGGGTGACATTGAAACCGAATGAGACGCCGTTGTGGGTATATGTTGATGAGGTGCAAATTCAGCAAGTGGCCCTCAATCTTATTCGCAATGCGATGGAGTCCACCGCCAAGGCCGATTCCATTATTCCGGTTGCAGTGACTTTGTTTGGTGAAGGAAATCTTTACGGATTCGAAGTTTCGGATCGCGGCGCAGGTCTCGATCCCAAAGTAGAAGAGCAATTGTTCAGCCCCTTTGTAAGCTCAAAAGAAGGGGGTATGGGCATAGGATTGTCTGTATCGCAATCCATTATGCAGGGGCACGGCGGTGATATTCGTTACCGACCCCACCCAGAGGGTGGCGCGATTTTTCGCTGTGAATTACCGGCTTTCAGTCCCACGGAGGGGGTAGAAAATGCCTAATGTGATAAACACCGGGCGGCGAAGGAAAAGCGCCAGTAATTTTTTTAAATCTAAGGGCTTGGGCCGGCCCAATAAAGAGCGCCGCGAACAGCGGGCAATTGAGCTGGCAGGGCGCAGCCTAAATTACACCTTGGTGCGCAGTCCGCGTCGCCACCGTAAGCTGTCTTTGCAGATTAATTTGACCGGGGCCGTGGAAGTGCGCGCGCCCTATGCCGCTAGCGAGATGGATATTGACGCCATGCTGCGCAAACACCGCGATTGGTTGTTTGAGCGCCAGCGTGAAGCGGCGCGGCGGCCGGGGCCAAGAGAATGGCGTTACTGCAACGGCGAACGCCACCCGTTTATGGGTGAGGAGCTGGCGCTGAAAATTCAGCGGCGGCAGGGGCGACCAAGATTAGAGCGCTGCGGTGGTGAATTGCTGGTACACAGTGCCAATACTGAAGCTGATGCGCTGAAGAGTCTGTTATCAAGTTGGTATACCCGCCAGGCACAAACGGTGTTTAGTGAACGTCTGCGCTATTGGAGTAGCCGTTTAGATTGGGTCGAGAGTGTGCCGCCTTTGCGTTTGCGGCGGATGCGCTCTCGCTGGGGTAGTTGTAGCCGTGAAGGGCGCTTGTGTCTTAATACCCGGCTTATTAAGGCCGATCCGGATTGTATCGACACGGTGATTGTTCACGAACTTTGCCATCTGCAAGAGTTCAATCACAGCAAAGCGTTTTATCAGCTCATGGATTCGGTATTGCCGGGATGGCGGGAGCATCAGCAGCGCTTGGATGAAATGGGCGTGACGCTTTTAAGAGACTGAGTTTAGCGGATGACTTAAGCGGCTGGTCGCGGTGAATAACAGCACCGCACTGCCGATTATTTGTTCCTGTGGCTCGCGATAGCCATTCAGCGCCCAGCGCCGGCCAATTTGAACGGCTGCGCCAATGAGTCCCGCGTGTACCATGGCTTCATCGCACTCATCTGGAAGAATGGTGATGCCTGCTTTTTCCGACAGATTGCGGCTCAACTCAGCAAAGCCGTCCATTGCCTCGTAGTACAGTTGGTTCATCGCCTCACTCACGCCAATGATTTCAAATAGGATCAGGCGCGCCATATCTGGCTTGCTTTTTAATGTGCTAAAAAAGGCGTGTAAGGTGGCTTGAATCAGTTGTTCCTGTCCGTCACCGGCTTCTTCCGCAGCGGCAATCATTTGCCATTGCAGGGCGTCGGTTTGTTCGCGGTAGACTTCCGCCAGCAATTGCTCGCGATTCTTGAATGATTCGTAAAAATAGCGCTCGGTTAGCTGCGCTTCTTGGCAAACCGCTTTGACCGTCGTCTTGGCATAGCCGTGTTCACCAATTAGGCGTAGGCCGGCCTTCATTAACTGGCGGCGCCGGTCGCTGCGGCGTTTGGTGATACTTTCGCCACGATAGGGGCGGGTTGCGGTCGTTGTTGGGCTCATATCCAAATGTTGACATAACATATTGTCAAAAACAATGACAAGAATCGTTGTCAAATATAAATTTCCATATCTGATTGATTATTATAGTAAATCTTGGTTTTTAAAATCTGCTCCCAGCATTTTAAGTTTTTCTGGGGGCGATGGCGCGCGCGAGATAATTATTGACAATAGCGCATGTCAGATATATTTTGACATGCGTTATTGTCTAATTTAAACAAGTATTGAATAGCACGTGATGAAGTACGATTTTGACTATCTAATTGTCGGCTCTGGTTTTGGCGGCTCAGTGTCTGCACTGCGCTTAGCAGAGAAGGGGTATTCGGTTGGCGTAATGGAAATGGGTTGCCGCTGGGAAACTGATACCCTGCCAAAAACCAGTTGGAATATTCGCCGCTGGATGTGGAAGCCCTGGGTGGGTCTGCGCGGTTTCTTTAACATTCGCCTGTTTCGTCATGTGATGGTGCTGCACGGCAATGCTGTTGGCGGTGGCTCAATCACCTATGCCAATACCTTGTTGGTGCCCAAGGATTCGGTCTGGCGAGACGGCAGCTGGTCGGGCTTGGAAGATTGGGAGTCAGTGATGCCCGGTCATTTTAATACCGCCAAACGAATGCTGGGCGTGACCGAAAACCGGATTATGGGGCCGGCGGATATTCTGCTGAAGGAAGCGGCTGAGGAATGCGGACGCGGCGATAGCTTTTATCGCACACAGGTCGGTGTGTTTTTTGGCGATGAAGGCGAGGTGCAGGGCAAACGCTATCCCGATCCTTACTTTGATGGTCAGGGGCCGGAGCGCAATAGCTGTATCGGCTGCGGCGGCTGCATGGTGGGTTGCCGTTACAATGCCAAAAACTCCTTGGACAAAAATTACCTCTATTTAGCGGAGCGTCGTGGAGCTCAGGTTTTTGAAGAAACCCGGGTGATCAATATCAAACCTCTAAACGGCGGAGAAGGTGAGCAGGGCTACGAGGTTACTACCCAAAGCAGTCGTCTATTTGGCGGTTTGTTGCGCAAGCGCCGTTGGCGGGTGCGCGGTGTGGTGGTGTCGGCATCGTCACTGGGTACTCAGGAGTTGCTGTTTAAATTGCGCGACAAAGGCTCATTGCCCAATATCAGTGATCAGCTCGGTCGCCGGGTGCGAACCAATGCCGAATCCCTGATTGGTGTGCGGCTGCCGGGTGATCCAGAAATGGATAAAGGCATCGCAATAGGCTCTGGTTTTTACTTGGATGAGCACACCCATATTGAAGCAACGCGCTATCCTCGGGGGTCGGATGCTATCGGTTTTTTGTTGACGGCCTTGGCGCGTGGCCAGCCCGGTTATCGCCGAATTTTTACTTGGCTGCGCACTTTATTAAAGCTGCTATTGACCAAGCCGCTGCTGGCGGCACCGCTGTTACTGCCGTTTAATATGGCCAGACAAACCCTGATCTTTCTGTGTATGCAGACGCTTGAGGGGCATATTGATCTGCGTTATCAGCGCCGCTGGTACTGGCCGTTCTCGAAAACCTTGCAGAGTTTTGGCCCTAAAATTCCTACCTTTATTCCGCAGGCTAATGAGTTTGCCTTTAATATGGCGCGGCGCATTGGCGGGCTGGCCGGCAGTGTGATTACCGAAGTGTTATTTGATATTCCGGTAACCGCCCACTGCATGGGCGGGGCGGCAATGGGTAAAACCGCCGAGGATGGTGTTATCGACAGCCGTGGCCGAGTGTTTGGCTATCAAAATCTCTATGTTTGCGATGGCGCAATGCTGGGGGCCAATCTTGGTGTGAACCCCTCGCTAACCATTACCGCTTTAAGCGAACACACCATGAGCCATATTCCGCCAAAGCAGGCGGCTTAAAGTGGAAGCTGCATGCCGAGCTGAAAGCCTAGCTCGCGGGCGCCTGCGGTATGGCCTTCTACCAGTAGGCGTAGATCGCGTAGTCGATAGCCCAGTCCCAGGCTGAAGCTGTCTTTTTCATCGTGACCGCTGACGCTATTGGCGCCAGCGGTTAGAGAAAATTTGCTGGACAAGTTAAGGCGGGTGCTGAGGCGGGTGTCTCGCCGCGCGGCAAGCTCGCCAAAGCCGGGTGCCGGTGTCAGATCAGACATTAATTTGATTTCGCCCCAGCTTGGACGGTAATCGAATCCGGCCTTGAACTGGCTGCGTTGCTGGTAGGTAGTGCCGAGCACCCCCTCCATTTTCTGATTATAAATATCTGTTACGACTAAGTGCATGCCCAGCGGGCCTAGCTGATGTCGCAATCCCAAATCCAAATTTAATTGGTAGTGTTCATCGAGGTCGCGGCTGAAGCGGAACACATCTTTTTCCTGATACTCCGCCTGATTGATATAGCGCTCAATCAAGTTGATAACTTGAAATTTTGGTGTGGCAGCGAGTTGGGTATTGGGCAGTGCCTCAAATTGAAAGCGGTAGTTATAGCCGATATTGAGTGCGTGAACCGCAGAGACCTGTACATGAGAGCCAAGCTCTAAGGGCATAAACAGGCCGGTAATAGAGGCAAAGCGCAGCCGGTTTTCATCGTCTTCGTCGTAATAAAAGCGCCCGCTCAAATCAAAACGACTGCTTAGCAGCCAACTTTGCTGGGGGCTCTCGGCGCTTTGAAAACCCAGGTGAATATTGGAGCGAAAATGGGTGCGCGCGCGGTCGGCGTCTTTCATTGCGTCTACTAAGTCTTGTTCGTCACCGGGAATTAAAATCAGGCCACGGCTGCGGGCTTCGAGTCGCTCCACCTCTTGGGTGAGCTCTAGCGCCTTGTCCAATAAAGATTGGCTGTCGTCAAAAAACAGGCCGCCGCCAGCATAAAGTAGATCGTTTTCGGCCTTGGCATCGAGCGCCATATCGGCGGGGTTCTCAAATAATTGCGCCAGTTCGACCTTTTCGGCTAAGGCGGCTGCTGGCAGCGCCAGAGCGGCCATCGCCAAACTAGAACTAAACCAGTGCCGCTGTGTAGATGTGATCAATGTATAAAGAGTCGAGAGGGGGCTGGATATGCGGACAAACCGGGGCACTGTGTAATCCTTAGTATCATTTATTGTGAGCAAGCTTAGCTTGCACCTGCGAGTCCGGCAAGTTGCTGAAAATTGGGGCTGAAGGAGAGAAATGTTTCAGAATTGTAACAGTGCCTGTGCTGGCGTAGTATCTCGCGATGGGCTGGCTTGGTCTGCTAGACCTTAAATAACAATATCAACAAGTTTGGTTTGGCTATGACAACAACTCCTCCGGCGCGTGTTGACTATATGCAGCGCAAAACGGTTTGTAATCACCCTCTGATTTTGAAGTTTCTGCAGCTGAGTATGCTTGGCGTATTCCGTTTGCGCGGTTGGCGTTTTGATACTGAGCTGCCAGAACAGAGGAAATACGTGATGATTGTGGCGCCTCATACCAGCAATTGGGATTTTTTCTTGCTGGTAGGTTTTGGTGCCTCATTAAAACGGCAGGTGCGCTTTATGATTAAGCACACCTTCTTCTGGGGGCCGGTGGGGGTTTTGTTTCGCTGGCTTGGCGGTATTGCGGTTGAGCGTAGTAGCTCGCATAACTTTGTTGATCACATGGCCGAGCAGTTCAAAAAAACCGATGATATGGTGCTAATCATTACGCCGGAAGGAACGCGGCGCAAAGTGGATTCTTGGAAGGGCGGTTTTTACCATATTGCTAACGGTGCCGGTGTGCCGATTATGCCGGTGTATTTGGACTACGGCCGTAAAACGGTTGGCTTTGGTGAGGCGTTTATCCCAAGCGGTAATTTTGAGCAGGATTTGCCCAAGATTCTTGAGACGTATTCAACTGTGAGAGCGTGCCATCCGGAAATGGATGGCAGTAAGTTTTTACTCGACCAGGCAAAGGTCGCGGTTTAAGAACGGTCTTCCGGCGGGGCTTGGCTTGGGCCTGGCTTGGATTCAGACGGTTTTTGTTGAGTTTGCAGGCTGTTTATTACCTGCGCTATCGCGTCCTCTTCGGCTACCCATAGTTTAGCTGCCAGTGCGCTGGCGACCTCTTGGCTTTGTTTGAATTGACGTTGAAAGCGGCGGCAGTGACTACAGATCATCAAGTGCATATGAATCTGTACCCGGCGCAGGGCGGAGAGTTCGCCATCGAGTCTGGCGCAGGCTAATTCGGTGACTTGTCGGCAATTTAACATTCGCCGGTCTCCTGGTAGTGATTCACAATATCCAGCAAGCGCAGTCGGGCGCGATGAAGTAATACGCGGATATTGCCGCTGCTGAGTGCCAGCATCGCAGCAATATTGTCCAAATCAAATTGCTCAATTTCCCTCAGCAGAAACACGGCTTTTTGCTGTTCTGGCAGGTTACTGAGGCAGTGCTCCAAGCAGCGGCGTAATTGATCTTCCTGCAACATCAGTTCGGGTGTTGCAATATCCCAGTGGGGCGGCGATTGCTGCCAGTGGCCACGCTCATCAAAGCGCGGATCGTTATCGGCGAGCTTTACCGTCTCAATTTCCTCTACGCTAATATGTCGTTTTTCGCGGCGCAGGCGAGATCGAGCCTCGTTGCTGACAATCTGAATCATCCAGGTGCTCAGGCTAGAGCGACCTTCAAAATTGCCAATCGCACGGTGAATCGATGCCCACGCTTCCTGTACCACATCTTCGGCAAAAACATCGCCAATAATGGAGCGGGCAATAATGAGAAACTTCTGGTGATAACGGGCGATGAGTGTGGCAAAGGCCTGATTGTCTCCGGCTTGCAGGCGGCTGATCAATTGGGCTTCGGTTTGATTCTGGCGCAAGGGTTTACTCGCTGTTTTCCGGTACTGGCTAAATCGGAATGGCTGCAGTGGAGAGCCAAAGCTAATGTCGATAGTGTCCATGATTAGCGGGCCTCTGGGCAAGGGTAACGCCTCGGTGGTTAGGGTAGTCATACGAGTGAAAAATTTTTCTGCCTCTACTGTAGATGCATCAGTAGCCAGCTTGTTACAGTGCCGCTGTTTGAAATGGCGTGGGTAGGCGTAGGTGGTTGATCAGGTTGGACGTCGTAATTTAGGTATCGGAATCGGCTTGTCGATCCTGACCGTGTTTCTATCGGCCACCGTCGCGGCGGTGGGCAAGCACGTTGGCCAGCAGGTGCATATCTCCGCTATTGTTATGGCCCAGTACAGCATCAGCCTGTTGTTTGCGCTGCCACCGATTGCGCGGGGTGGTTTGAATAGCCTTAAGACCCCGAGACCGCTATTGCATCTTATCCGCGGTGTCAGCGGTGTCGCCTGCTTTTATTGTTATTACCTTGCACTACAAGAAACGACCTTGGTCGAGGCTTCGCTGCTGCGCAATACTGCGCCGTTAATGGTGCCATTGGTCATTATGCTGCTTCTAGGTGAGCGCCTGAGCCCCTCAATTTGGCCGCCATTGCTGGTGGGATTTATTGGAATTTTGTTGGTGTTACGCCCCGGATTTCAAACCCTGTCGATGTGGCATGTATTTGGTGTGCTGTCGGGTTTGGGCTTGGCGATTTCCATGGTGACAACGCGTCTGTTGGTCTTGGAAGAGCCGCAAAGTCGGATTTTGTTTTATTACTTTTTGATCGCGGTGATGGCGACCCTGCCCTTTTTTATTTTCTCCGGGCATAAGGTTCCAGATACAAGTTGGCTTTGGCTTCTCTATATGGGCGTGGTCATGTATCTGACCTTTATTCTGTATACCCAAGCCTATCGCTACGTTCCCGCTGCGACCTTGGCGCCAATCAATTATTTCGGCGTGGTGTTTGGTGGAGTTTTGGATTGGCTAATCTGGGGAGTGACCCCCACAGGGCTCACCCTCTTGGGTGTGGCGCTGGTGATGTGTGGGGGCGTATTGGTTCTTCGGAACCAGTAACTATACGTTTACTGGCCGGGATACAGTTCGGCTAATCCTTGCGTGGTTTTCTTTTTGCTACCTTTTTGTTGTTCTCGCCATGTAGCGATTGCGCTATCCAAAGCTGAGGCTTGTGTCGTCGCATCAGCGGTGTTTTTACTATAAAGCGCACTTTCAATCGCATTAGCACTGGCTTTAGTGCCGGGAATTTTATCCGCCAGTTCAGTGAGATTTAATGGCCGGCCAAAGGTGGCTTGGGTCCATGCTATTAGCGCGGGTCGCCATTGTGCCGGGTCACCTTGCTTAAGCGCCTTGGATAAAGCCTTGTATTGTTTCGCTTCTGAGGGTGTTTCCTTCAGTTTTACAGCGGTGGCGGACGTTGTTGTACGCTTTGTGAGAAGCCGAGCAGCGAGCAGGATATTAAGCAGTACAGATATCGCCAGTGCCGCTAATACATATGGCTGTTGGCCGGCTGATAGCCTTACTGGGCTATTTGCATCTGTTTGCGCTGAGTTGTTTAAGGGCTGCACGGGACTTGCAATCGTATTCTCAAGTGTCGGCTTGCCGATATTGGCATCTGGCGAGGCGAGGACTTGGATTTTTCTCTCTGGCAGTACCGCCACTTCTTGCTTTTGGGTTTGCGTATTCCACCATGGCAAGCGAATTTCTGGCAAGACAAGCTCGCCAGCCTGAGTAGGAATAATTGCTAGCGACTCTGTGCGTGTGCCCTGAAGTTGACCGTTGATCACGGCCTTGTCAATTTTGGCCTGGTCGGGATAAAGCTTGGTGCCGGGCAGTGATATTTCTGGCAGCGCTGGGAGTTGCGAACCGAGCAGACCGGTGGCGCGAAGCGTTATGTTGCGCGTTAAGGAGTCGCCGACATACACCGTTTCAGGCGATTGGCTCCATTGCTCCTGTAGCTTTAGTTGTTTGGCCGGTAGCCATACTTGGCCGGAAAACGCTGGCGCGGGAGGATCGATTCTAACGCGGTGATTCTGACTTCGCCGATAAATTTGGCGGCCGGGGTCGAACATGCTTCGACGATAACCTTCTACGCGAGCTTGTAAGGTCAGGGCTGGGATTTGTAGCTCGCCACTACTCTGCGGAAAAATAGCATAGCGGCGTTCGATAACTTGATAATCCTGACCGGAGATCTGAGTGCTGTAGCGGCTTTCGCCGAGGCTTTCCACAACGGCATTTTCCACTTCCAGTGGGTCGAGTGCCGCGTCTAAAAAATTCACCGAGGTAAAAATTTTAACCGTGTAATCAAGCTGTGCCTGTACCGGGCCGCTGCGAGGCGTAATGTCAGATTCTAGAAATACCTGCTCATTGCTGCGTTGAGTGGCGCGCAGATCGGGGCGCACACTCACGGTTAGCGGACGGGTTTGGTATTTGCCCATGGTGAGAGCGGGAATAGTCAGGTCACCTTCGCGTTTAGGGGCGAGGGTATAGGTCCATTTTCGGCTGCTGCTTAATTCGCCGTTGATAATCGACGTGCTACTGCTCTCTTGCTGATTGAGTACATGGAAGTCTTGATTAAGCGGGCTGATATCTGGGACATCGCTAAAGCGAATACTATTGGCTTGTAAAATCAGTGTGAAGGTTTCATCCATGCTGAGCTGCTGGCGATCAACGCTGGCCCGCACTTCCATTTCAGCTTGAGCGCCAAGCGAAAAAATCAACGCTAAAAATCCGGAGATAAATAGGCGAGCGAGGGCACTGTGGCCCGATCGGCGGAGTTTGTCTTGCATGGCTAAAATACGTCTCATGATTAATATGGCGCGATATCTTCGGCTTGCGGAAGCTCACCTTGGCGCGAGCGTTGTTCAGCCTGGTAATGAAATTTGCGCCTTAGAAATGCATCATCGTTTTCCGGTATGCGGCGCAGAAACTGCTCCTGTGCCTGCTGCTCTTCGTCCAATGTCTGAGCGCGTTCGCTCATACCGAGCGCTTGATCTTGGCTTGTTCCATCTTCAGAAGTTTCTTCCCTTGAGGGCGTGGCAGGATTGGCACTGTGCTCGCTTTCTGTGGCTTGTTGACGAGCGTAGTCATCGGCCTGTTGTTGATTTGCTTGCTGCTCAGGATTTTGGTCGTTGTTTGATGCGTTTTCTGACGCGCTGTCTTGCGATTCCTGTTGCTCGCCATCTTGGGCCGAATCAGATTCAGAATTGTTTTGCTGACCCTGCTCTTGTTGGTTCTGTTGGCCTTGCTGGTTCTCTGGTCCCTGCTGGTCCTTGGTGTCAGCCTTATCGCCGTCTTTGCTATTCGGGTCTTGCGAATCTTGTGAATTTTGTTGCTGCTGTTCAAGTTGTTCGATTTTCTCAAGATTGGATTGGGCGTCAGTCAATTCAGGGTCGAGTTTTAATGCTTCTTTATAGGCGGCTTTGGCCTCATCAAATTTGCCTTGTTTGGCTAGGGCGTTGCCGAGGTTGTAATGACCGTTGGCACTGGGATCTTTGGCAAAATCTTGGGCGGCTTTATTAAATTCGCCGGCGCGATAATGGGCGGCACCACGCCACGCGGGATCTTGAAAATGCTGTGCGGCTTGAGCGGGATCGCTGTTAAATAATTTGGCGCCTTGCTGATCGGGAGTTTGCCAAAGGTTTTCCCAATTTAGCCCCGCTGATGTTTGCGCTTCGGCATGGTGGCTGCTCAGGGTAAACGGAATGAGCAAAACAAGTGGAATGAACTGCCGACGAAAGCCCAGTAGGCACAGTGGCAAGGTCAGCAAGATTAACCACGGGGCGCCATCCTGCCACTGTTCGAGTTGGCGCTGACTGTCGGTTTGTTCGTCGCCTAGCGCAGTGGATTGGCTTAATGGGAGGATGTCGCTATTGTCTAAACTGAGTTGTCGATAAAGGCCGCCGCTGCTTGTTGCTAGTTTTGCAAAGGCCTCATTATCGAGCCGAGGCACAATAATATTGCCTTGGGAATCTTTTAGGAATCCGCCCTTTGCAAGGGGGATAGGGGCGCCCTCGGACGTGCCGATGGCGAGCACCGATATTGAGTAAGCACTGGTTTGGGCAAAACGTTTTAGAGTGGGCCACTGTGAGTCGGCAAAGCCATCGCCAATAAACAAAATTCTCCCCTGACTTGCGCCACCCTGTTCCAATAATGTCTGCGCTTGTTGCAAGCCTGCGAGTAAGTTGCTGCCGGGAACCGGCATCATGTCAGGGTTCAGTCCTTGTAATTGATGATTCAGGGTGTTGCTGTCGTCGGTGAGAGGCGCAACCACAAAGGCATCGCCGGCGCTGGCAATCAGGCCGGTTTGTCCGTCTTCGCGTAAGTCGAGCAGGTCGCGAATTTTGTATTTTGCCTGCTGTAAGCGAGAGGGTTTTATGTCTTCGGCAAACATTGATGGCGAGAGATCTAACACAATGACCAAGGCGTCGGCATTGCGCTGGAGTTTGCCGGGTAATTGATGCCATGCGGGGCCGAGTAAGGCCAGCCAAACTAAAAGACAGGCCAAGCTTGGTATGAGCATTGCGGTGGGTGAGGGCTTGCCGCTGTCTTTATCAAGCAGCCAAGGCAGAAGTTCAGGCGAAATGACTTTATGCCAATGACTGCGCGATATTTGTTGGCGGCTGAGTAAAAGGAGTAGCGCGCATAAGGGTAGCGCCGTCCACCACAACTCGGGCCTAAGCCAGTGCCAAGGCAAATTGCTCCACTCAAGCATCTTGATTTTCCCCGCTTGCGGTAAAGCGAGTGCGAATAATGTCACTGCGCTGTATCACAAAGATCGCGAAGCTGATCAAGGCCAGCAAAAGTGGCCAGTGTGTCAGTGAGTGTTGCGGGCGAAACATTTCCTGTTCTTGCTCAACTGGCTCCAGTGCGCTGATGGCTTGATAGGCCGACTGCAATTCTTGTGGGTTGTGCGCGCGGTAATATTCGCCACCGGTTTGGTGGGCAATTTCGCGTAGGGTTTTTTCATCCAAATCGGCGGAGGGGTTTATCTTCCTTGCGCCAAAGCGGGAACCGAATAATCCGGAGACCTCCATTTCGCTAGCGCCAATACCGATGGTGTAAATTTTAATTTTTTCACGCGCGGCCATATTCGCCGCTTGAAGAGGTGGCAATGTGCTTGCGGTATCGGCTCCGTCAGTGAGCAGAATCAGAACGCGGTCATTTTCCGGGCGCTGCCGGAGGCGTTTTATCGCAAAACCAATGGCATCGCCGATAGCTGTTTGCTTTCCGGCAAATCCAACCTGAGCTTCTCTCATTAAGGTATTGAGGGTGTCGGTGTCGAATGACAGGGGCGACTGAATATAAGCTTGTGAACCAAACAAAATAAGACCGAGCTTGTCGCCTTTGCGCTGTTCTACAAAGGCATTTACTACCGCTTTAACAACCGTAATACGCGGCATGGCTTGGCCTTGTATTAGCATGTCTTCTTGGCCCATAGAGCCGGAGATGTCTACGGCCAGCATGAGGTCGCGGCCACTCGCACTTATGGGTTGAGCTTCACCTATGCTCACTGGGCGCGCAGCGGCCGCAATTAGGCAGAGCCAGATTAAAGTAAAGGCGAGCAATCCTCGGCTAGAGCGTATCTGTTGCTCTGCCTGACCGCTAAAGCTTTGTAGTTCTGCATAAAATGGGACGCGCAAGGCATCACTAATTTGGTTTTGATTCTCTTTTGCCTTGGACAAGAGTCTGAGCGCGAGGGGCAAAGGCAGCAGAATAAATAGCCAAGGCCAGTGAAATTCTAGGCCATACAATTGGCTGATCACTGAATTCATGAAGGTTTGAAATGAATCAAACATCGGCGGGCCTATGGGACATTGATCTGCCCTGTTGAGCGATTATCCATTTCCGGCAAAATTGAAAGAGTTGGGTTTTGTCTTCGATTGTTTGTGTGGCGGAATAGCTGGTGAACACAAGATGAGAGAAAATCTGCTGAGCTTGCGCTTTGTCTTTACTGTTGGAAACTAAGAAATTGATCCACTTTTCGCCGCTGAGTCCGGCTGTTTCTTTTGGGTGCTGATGTATGGCAACGCGGCGCAAGAGTTGATTTAGTTGCTTGGCCAACTGTGCGTCGCAATCCGGTTTAAAGGTATCAATCTGCTGTAATTCGGCCAATGCTATGCGTAGCCATGCGCGATTTTGATGGCGCTTGATTAACCAGTAGGTAAGCGTGGCCGTGAGGGTTATGGCTAGCACCAATAATAACCACCAACCGGGTGCCCACGGGAAGCTGGCAACTTCAGCGGGTAGGTGGATGTCGGCCAATTGCGCGAGTGGATCGAGGCTGGAGTTGGCTGTGGTTGGCATGGCTGTCGACGGGTTCATGACAATTGCATGCCCTGCTTGAAGCTCTGTTGCAAAATCCTTAGCGGTTCTTGCTCGGTAGAAAGCTGAGACAGCGAAATTCGGCAACGTTGGAGACTGCCTTGTAAGTCTTGCGTTCGCGCTTGAAAGTGATTGGAAAATTGCGTTTGTATTTCTCGGGTAACGCGCAATTGCAAACGCTGCTTGCCATTGCTTATAGGGTAGTTGCCGGTCTGAGGGAGTGCCGCTTCTAGCTCGTCAAAAACCTGTATTGCGGTTACTGAATTATGGCGAGCAAGTAAGGTCAGTTGGCGCTCTGCGGCCTGATCAAAACCGTGAAAATCACTGATAATAAAGACGCTTGAACCGGGGCGCGTGATGCGCCGCAATGCTTCAAAGTGCTGAGCAAGGGCGAGTGTTTCGTCGCTTTGTTGCTCGGTCAATAAGGCTTGATTGGCCTCGCAGGCCTGATGCAGAAAATGAAGGACATTTTTCTGGCTGCGCCGTGGGCGTATCTCTCTGTGTTGATGATCTTGAAAAATAATGCCGCCTATCCGGTCGCTGCTTTCTAGTCCCGCCCAAGCGAGCAGTGCTGCCGCATGACAGGCGGACACAGACTTAAAGCGGGTGCGGCTGCCAAAGGCCATCGTGCGCCGTTGATCTAAGCAAATAATCACCGGGCGTTCGCGTTCTTCTTCAAAAATTTTAGTATGAGCTTTGGTGGTGCGGGCGGTAACGCGCCAGTCGATATGGCGAATTTCATCGCCACCTTGATATTCACGGACATGGTGAAAACTGAGGCCGCGCCCCTTATGTGGCGACATATGTTGGCCTTGCAGTGCGCCCATTTGCTTGCTGTTAGGGCGCTTTAGCTGTCCAGCTTGAAAGCGACAGCGAATCAATTGCGCCTGCTCGACACTGGCACCGCGAATATCCGAGAGCATCGAGCGTGATGTAAATTGCGAATGTGGCAAAGAAATATTCCCGAGTGGTTTACGGTTTAGGCTACGGGAACCCGGCTGATCAGGGTGTCGATCAGTTGGTCTTTGTTGATGCCATCGGCCTCGGCTTCAAAGCTGAGAATTAGACGATGACGGAGAACATCATGGGCGACCGCCTGGACATCGTCCGGGCTGACAAAATCTTTGCCTTGCAGCCAAGCGTGAGCGCGGGCGCAGCGATCTAGGGCAATAGTGGCGCGTGGACTGGCGCCGACATAGAGCCAGTTGGCAAGTTGCTCGTCATACTGGGCTGGGTTTCGAGTTGCGACAATAAGTTGCACCATATATTGCTCAACAGGCTCGGCCATATGCAGCTCAAGTAGTTCTCGGCGAGCTTGCATAATCAGTTCTTGAGACAGGGGCGTGGGTGGGTTGATATTGCCCTGATCCTCGCTGCGCACTCGGCGCAAAATTTCCAGCTCGGCGGCGGCGCTGGGGTAATCGACATTCACGTGCATTAGAAACCGGTCGAGCTGGGCCTCGGGAAGCGGGTAGGTTCCCTCCTGTTCCAAAGGGTTTTGGGTCGCCATAACCAGAAACAGATTTGGCAGCGTAAAGGTGTTGTTGCCGATACTGACTTGGCGCTCGGCCATGGCTTCCAGTAAGGCGGACTGAACCTTGGCCGGGGCGCGGTTGATCTCGTCCGCCAACACTAGGTTGTGGAAAATGGGGCCGCGTTGGAATTCAAAACTGCCGGTTTCCGGGCGATAAATTTCACTGCCGGTGACATCGCCCGGCAAAAGGTCGGGGGTAAATTGCACGCGTTGGAAGCTGCCCTCAATGGCGTCGGCCAAGCTGCGGATGGCCTTGGTTTTTGCCAATCCGGGAGCGCCCTCTACTAATAAATGGCCGTCGGCAATTAGCGCGATCAGCAGCCGTTCCACCAGTTTTTGTTGTCCAATAATTTGGCTTTCAAGCCATTCGCGCAAATTGAGCATGGCTTGTTGGTGGCTGTGCATGGTGGTGAATTCCGACATGCGGGTTCCTTATTTATGGGCTTTTTCTAAAAATACGGATAGTGGCATCCACACTGACCGACAAACCGTCTTTTTGTTCCAAGCGTTGACGAGCGGTGGGGCTGGCTCGGTGAAAATGGGGAGTCATTAAAAGCAGCTGGCGGCGTTGATCGGCATTGAGCGGGGCAGACTGAAACTGCAAGGCCTGTTGGAAAACCAGAGGGCCCAGCTTTTGCTGTGCTTCTTCACTGCTAGGGGCTTCGTGCTTTTTAACCTCAGCGTAAATTTCGCGGCGCAGTTCAATTAAGTGATCCGGGCCGGGATCAACTTGGATAAGCAGGCCGCCGGGACGCAGAACGCGCTGAAACTCAGCATAGACGGGAAAGCCAAACAGGCACAGCACAAGATCCTGGCTGTTTTCCTGAAGTGGAATCTTGCGATTGCTGGCGACGATGGCGGTGAATTGCTTGTAGCGACTAGCACAGGCTCGCGCGGCCCATTTGGAAATATCTAAACCCGTAACGCAAAGCTCTCGATTGGATTGTTCAAGTCGCGCGGTAATTTCATTGAGATAATAGCCATCGCCGCACCCTGCATCGAGAACATCAAGTCTCGATTGCCCCTGTATCGCGTTGTCGGTTATTTCCGCAAGTCGCTGTGCCAGCGGCGCATAGCAGCCGCTTTGCAGGAAGAATCGTCGGGCATCTACCATCTCACGGCTGTCGCCTGGGTCGCGGGACTTTTTATCCTGTACCGGCAATAGATTGATATGCCCCTGTTTGGCAATGTCAAAGCAGTGGCCTAGAGCGCAACGCAGGCTGCCATTTTCTCGGTGTAACTCGGTCTGATCGAGTGGGCATATCAGCGAGCTGTCAGAGATAAATGGCATAGTCGTTTAGCAGTTAAGTGCTGAAGGCAAAGTCCAGCGAGTACAGGGTCAATAATTATTTCAGCGTTGCCGCTTTTAGCTCATCAAAACTGCGCTGCAAACACTGCGCATAAAATGCAGGGTCCGGCATCATTTGTCGGCAGGCAGTAAAAGAAACCGAGATGCTTCCTTTCTTGTCTAGCACTGAACTATAAACAATATGAAACAGACCGACATTAGGCAGTAGCGGACCAAGCGCCATGAAATCTACCAGTTTAGCCCCGCAAAAATAAAGCTGTTCTTGAGGGCCTGGCACATTGGTGACGATGGTGTTAAAAATAACCGCCGACTCCGCAAGTCCGGTTGAGGTTGCCGCGCGCAAGGCCAGTGACAGCATTCCCCCCGGCAAAACATCGGTCACTTTCATTGTTACTCTGGGGCCGAGGGCGTTGGCGAAAGATTTACTTTCCATTGAGGCTTGGTGGATGGCTTCCAAACGGTCCTTGGGGTCTTGGATAGCGGAATGCAGGGAAACCGTCATAAAGCCCACCATATTTCCGCCGGCGTCCGCTTCTTGGTCGTTGCGTACATCAATGGGGCAGCCGGCAACCAAGTTTTCTTTGGGCATGGCTTGGCGACTTTCAAGATAATGCCGCATGGCCCCGGAAATAATGGTCAACATAACATCGTTAATCGTGGCGCCTTCGCAGGTGTTTTTAATGGCGCGAATATCGGCAAAATCAAAGGGCAGCGCATCGCAGACCCGGTGCGGAGAAATTTTGCCTTGGAATAGCGTTTCTTGCTTGTCTTCCAATTTTTGAAAGTCGCCGTCTTTGCGGCCTTGGTAAAGACGCAGCGCAGAGGGGATCATCTCCTTACCAAAATTCCATAGTTGCGCAGGCTTGCGCAGGTTGTTGAGCAGCGCGGCACCGAGTAGCTTGCGGTTGGAAATATGCTCTTTGGCTGGAGTGGGGCCAGCGGGCAATTGGTTTATCTCAGCGCTTAAATCATGCAATAAAGGAATAAATTGAGCGCCGGTGGCGCCGTCCATCGCGGCGTGATGCACCTTAATAAGTAGTGCAAAACAGCCCTTGGGTAGATTTTTAACCTTGTCTAATCCCTCAATAACGTAGATTTCCCACAGTGGAAGATTCATATCCATGGGGCGCGCATGTAGGCGCGAGGCAAGAATACAGAGCTGTCGCCAATCGCCCGGCTTGGGCAGCGCAAGGTGGTGTACATGGCGTTCAATGTCGATCTCGCCAGCGCTTTCCCACCAGGGCTGATCCAGATTCATTGGAACTTTACGCAGGCGCTGGGTGAAGATCGGTGAGAGGTGTAGCCGCTGCTGTAATAGTTGCAGGATTTGCTTAAAGCGAACCAGTCCACCCTGAGCGGTGGCTTGGTCGTAGATTGCCATAATGCCGAAATGTTGGGGCAAGCCCTGTAATTCGGCGTGAATAAACATGGCGTCCTGGCCGGTGAGCTGTCGCATAGTTGCTGTCCTTGATTCTTATTGTTGTGCGATAAGTTGTTGTGGCAATAGTTGTTGTGGCAATGATTGCTCTGAGCTCAGTCTTAGAAAATCCAAGCGAGCATGAGCCAGATAACGATAAAAAAGCCGAGAAAGCCGCCAAGCATATATTGCAGCTCACCAAGCAAGCCATCGCCTGCGGCGAGTGCGAAAACCACTAGGGTGATGGTGGTGACGAAAAATGAAATTACGGCGGCATTTTTTAGGCCCAATCCGGGGCTGAACGTGGTGGCAATAAACTCATTGACTAAGGGCAGCATCAGCCACCCAGACAATACCACCAAGCCTAAAAGGACTGCTGCAATGAGCAGGATGCGGGTGGGCGAAGTTTGGCGCTCGCTCATTGGGCCGCGCTCGCCTGATTGGCTTTAATCAAGTCGCGAAAGACCTCGGGCTCGGGCAGGCCAGCCGCTTGGATTTCTGGGGTGTCGCCAGCGGTGAAGATCGAAACCGTGCCGACCCCAAAAATACGATTAAAGAAGGACTGAGTGATTTTTACGGTGCGAATGCTGCTGACACTGAGTTCGGTGCGCTCCTTGCTGAGCAGGCCTTGCTCTAGCACCACTTCGCTGCCGTTGATTTCCAGCTTGGTGGATTTACATTTTAAATACCAGTACAGCAAGATAATGATGCCGACCCCTACAGGCACGAGCAGGCAAGCCAGCAAGAAGCCAAAAAAATTATTGCGCCACATGGACGGGTGTTGGGAATAGGGGGTGCTCATATTTCACTCTCTCCAAAAAATCTGCCAATTATTCTACACAAATCACGAGCTTTGTTATTGCTCGCTTTCTATTGTGATGACCGCCGCACCGTACTGTTCAATAAATTCTGGGGGCATGCGGCGGGGCTTGCCATTACTCATTCGAATACAGATCAACTGCCATTTTGCCCGGAATAGGGTGTGGCCGTCCTCGTGTACCAATTGAAATCGCCGCTCCATACTCAGGCGGTTGTCATTGCCGGTAAGCCATGTGGCGAGTTTGCAGCGCTGGCCGAGATAGGCCGCCTGAGTATAATCGTATTCCGCATGCCGAATTGCCATAGCGGCATCTAATTGTTTGTAGCTTGCTAAATCCAAGTCCAGCGCTACCGAATGCGCCCAGCCCGCCTCCTGACACCAAGAAACGTAGACCGCATTGTTGACGTGCCCGAGTCCGTCGATATGTTCAGCCTGAATTTCGATATCACGAAGAAAAGGATTTGGGTAATCAAATGGGGCATCTACTTTCACAATCTGGTCCGTTCGAAATAGGTTTTTGTTGTTTCGGCTCTGAATGATGGGCCCATTATCCTTGATAAGACACGCTGCTGCGAATTGTACCTAGCGGTATAAGTATTAGCGCGTATCTGTTAGCTCTGCTGTTTTACAGCATTTGCGCTAAGTGCCGTACTTGGCGCTGTTTTTGTGACATTTATCAATATCTTCGAAATAAAGAAACGACTTTGCTTAGCTGCGCTATACGCAAAAGTCCCTAGTTCTTCCTCGGGCTGCAACTGATTCAATCTCCCACGTGGATAAATCTGTGTCGAAATTAAGCATTAAAGAAAGAGCTAAATGCACGGATTGTGATCTTTGAGTGTTGGGAACGCGTTCAGGTGTTGGTTTTCCTGTGGGCTTGGCAGCTGTGAATTTGGAGATAAAAGCATGTTAAAGGAATTTGTAAATAAGGGATTGGCGGCATCGGTATTAGGCGCCAGTGTTTTTCTAACGGCCTGTGGTGGGGGCGGTGGCTCCAGCTCAGGTGGTTCACCTTCTACTTATAGCGGTGTGTCTGGCCCACTAGATGCAGTTCAGGAACCCCTGTCTACTCAGGTGCTTTCTCCTTTAGGTGATGCCCTTTCAGGTACGCCGCTTGAGGGTACGGTTTCGTGCTTGGATCAAGTTGTGGTTCAAGATGTGGTCGATGTACTGGACGCGGTACTCGGTGCCAGCACCGATGGCATTCAGTTGGCGGCGACGGAGCTGACTAGCGATCTACCAAACCTATTGGCGTCTTTAGTCGGTGCGAGTGATTGTTCAGGTAGCGGCTCAGCAAGTGGTAACCCATTAGCGGGAACGCCACTGGCAGACCTTGGTTCGGCTTTTGACAGCATTCTGGGTAATTACGGCGGTAGCGCAGATAGCCCGCTGGACTTGGCTCAATTGGCTGACCTTCTGGAAATGCTAAGCGCGGCGATTGCCGACAATGTGCCTGCCGAGGTCGCAGAGGCACCTGTTCTTGGCGGTGCGCTGAGCACACTGGAAACGGCGCTGGCTGATCTGGCGGTAACGCTGGATGAAGTGCTGCTGCAAGATGGTTACGGCACCTCGGAAGCGGTAACTACGACCCTTGAAAACCTGCTGAACAATGTCTTTATCAATATTTTGCCGGTGGCCTTTATTGAAGAGCAGTCCGGTCAGCAAGGATTGTTCAGTGCGCCGATTCAGTCTGGTGTAGCCGATCTGACGACTCAGCTCGACAGCGCTTTGTCTACTGTTGTGCCGCCTTTGTTTGAAGCGCTGGGTACGCTGGTTGATACGCTTAATGGTGCATTGTCTGGCAATTTGGGTGGAGGAACTGCAGATCCAAATTTTGGTGATCTGAGTGCAATCATGACTCCTCTGACTCAATTAGGTGATCTGCTGGCGGCTGGCGGTTCAGGCTCAGGTTCTACTGGTGGCCTGACTGGTACACCGCTGGATCTGCTGCTGGCCCCACTTGCAGATGCTATCGAAACTGGCGGCGTGGGCTCTTGTCCGCTGTCATCTACTCCGCTGAACCCTGTATGTGGAGTGGTGGATAGCCTGCTGAGCACCTTGAGCTTGAATCCCGGTACCGACCCTGTTTCTGCCCTGCTTGGTTTGGTAAACAACCTGCTTAGCAGCTTGGGACTGGGTCAATCCTAATTTCGCTGAGGCAGCTCAATAGTATGTTTTAAAGGTATGGGTCAACAGATGTTGGCCCATTTGCGTAGAAAGTTCGGGAAACCCCGTACTTTCGTCGATTCAAAACTCTGTTCAGATAGTGGGCTTATCTGGCTGCTTGTAAGTCGCCAGATTACCGCCTAGCTCAGGCAAAAAGTCTTTGTTCGAGGGAACGTTTTCATGACAGATAAATTCGCAAGCAAATTATTACCCGCGCTAATCTTGGGCTGTAGCATTATGGTTACGGCCTGTGGTGGTGGCGGTTCATCTAAATCATCACCGACTACTACCGGTGACAATACCGACACGGGTTCAGAGACTCCTGTGCAATATGCCGGAGTAGAAGGCCCGCTGGATGCGCTGCAAGATCCGTTATCCACGCAAGTTTTTGGTGGCTTGTCTAGCGCAGCCGCAGGGACTCCATTGGAAGCGGCCCTTACTTGTTTAGGGCAGGTTGTTGCAGAAGATGTCATTGATATTCTGGATGCCTTTGCGGCGATTGATCCCGCTACTGGTGATCCGCAGGCGGCATTTGAATCCGCTACAGCGAATGCCCAGCTGGCGGCTACTGAGCTGACCGTGGATTTGCCCAATACCTTGGCATCCTTGGTAGGGCAGGGTGACTGCACAACAAGCTCTACGGATTCATCGGGTTCAGATAATCCGCTTGCGGGTACACCGCTAGAAGCGCTTGGAACTGCACTGGCGGCGGCGTTGGCCAATGGCGGTGATCCATCCAGCATGAGTCCAGCGCAATTGGCGGTATTGTTCCAAGAGTTGGCGGCCGCGTTTTCTGAAGGAACCAGCAGCCTGCCCCCAGAAGTGACTAGCGCGCCGATTTTGAGTGGTGCTCTGGACACCATCGGTACTGCTCTAACCGATTTAGGTAATGTGGCGTTGGCGGCGGCCAGCAGCGATGGTGTGGCGGTATCTGGCACTACAACGCAAACCGTAGACAATCTGCTGAAGAATGTGCTGATAAATGTTTTACCGGTTGCTTTCCTTGAAGAGCAGGCGGATCAAGACGGTGTCGTCAGCGACCAGATTGACGCTGGCGTTAGCGCGCTAAGTGCGCAACTGTTTACCGGACTATCTACCGTAATGGTGCCGCTGTTTGACGGTATTGGTACTTTAATGGATGCCATTACCGGCAGCATGGCAGGTGGCGATGATGGTCAGAGCACCGGCCCAACCTATACGCCGCTGGATGAGATATTAGGGCCTTTGGCCGATGCGGCCGCTGGTTTTAGTAGCGACGGTGAAAGTGGTACTGGCCCAACCGGCACACCGTTGGATGTTCTGCTAGCGCCAATCGCAAGTGCGATTGAAGGTGGTGGTGCGGCGGCGTGTCCATTGGCCGATACCCCGCTGTCGACAGTTTGCGATGCGGTGGATGGCATTTTGGCCCAACTATTGGGTGCGCTAAGCGTCTAATTCTCGCTCGCTAAAACGTAAAAGAAGTGACCCTTTGTGGTCACTTTTTTTATGCCTAAATTTTAATCAGCGATGGCGCTGAGATATTCTTATCCATTTATTTGTTCTTACAACACACGTTGCGCGGCAAAGGCAGTATAATAACCACTTTTGGAAAATGGTTATTATGAGTCTCGAGCAAATCCTAAACGAACGTAGCGGCAATGTGTGTGAACTGTGTGGTAGCGCTGAGTCTCTATCGCCGTTGGCGGTGCCGCCAAGACTTGCAGACAATGCGACTGATTGCGTGAATGCCTGTGAGGTTTGTCGCAAGCAGTTGGCCGAAGGCGGTGAGCTCGATGTAAATCACTGGCACTGCCTGAATCAGAGTATGTGGAGCGAAGTGCCTGCGGTGCAGGTGATGGCTTTCCAGATTCTTAAGCGCTTGAGTGCAGAACCTTGGGCGCAAGACTTGCTGGATATGTTGTATCTGGACGATGAGTTAACTACTTGGGCAAAGCAGGGTTTAGAGTCGGCCAATGCTGAAAAAACCCTTGATTCTAATGGCGCAGTTCTACAGGCCGGCGATACCGTAACGCTGATCAAGGATCTGGATGTTAAGGGCGCGAATTTTACCGCCAAGCGCGGTACGGCGGTGCGCGGTATTAGCCTGACCAGTAATCCCGAACATATTGAAGGCCGGGTTAACGGTCAGCGTATTGTGATTATTAGTAAGTTTGTTAAACGCTCAAACTAATAAACCCTGACTAGGGAATACCATCTATTCCTTAGTCAGAAGTTTCTGGAGTATCGCTTGGCGGGGCGGCTGCCTCGTCAGTCGTGGTTTCAATGTCCTTGCCGCGAACAATAAAATTGCCATCGGCATCAATGGTGTCATCTCGCAGCAGTACAACTTCTACCCGACGATTTTGTGCTCGCCCTTCCTCGGTATTATTGTCTCCCAGCGGGCGTGTGTCGGCATAACCGGCGAGACGGAAGCGCTGGTTGGGTAATTCGCCTACTGCGGTAATTTGATGCAGTACTGTGGCGGCCCTTGCTGAGGCCAAGTCCCAGTTTGAACGGAATTTACTGTTGTGGATCGGCACCGGGTCGGTATGTCCAGCCACCACCACATGGCCGCCAATCTCATGTAAAACGTCGCTGATTTTCTTAATGACCGGGTAAAAGCTTTTGGACAGCTCGGCGCTGCCAATGGGGAATGAATTCATCTCTCGAATGCGGATGGTAATAACTTGCTCGCCATCGTTGGCGACTTCAACCAGGCCGCTTTCCATTTCCTTGCTGAGGTGGTCTTCCACTTTTTCAACGTCGATTGCCAGCGCATAACGCTTCAGTTCGTTCATGGATTCCTGACGAACCTGATTGCGAATAGTCGGGTTGGTGCGGCCGGGGCTGAATTCACGCTGGATAAAGCTGGTGCCCAAGGGCGTTTCTTTGGCTTTGACTTCGCGCTGTACGCCAAAGGCATCTTTCAGGGAGCCGGAAAGCTCCTTGAATTTTTGTTTGTCCAATTCGGAGAAGGAAAATAGCAACACGAAAAACGCCAGCAGCAGCGACATGAGGTCGGCAAAGGTCAGTATCCACGCAGGAGCGCCGGGGGCGACCTTTTTCTGAGGAGCGTCTTCCATGATTTCTTACGCCGCTTTAGTTTTGTTTTCAGCTTCGGCGTCTTTCGCGCCATCGGGTAAATAAGTCGCCAGCAGGGATTCCAATACGCGGGGGTTAAGCCCTTCTTGAATACCATCCACCGCTTCGAGAATAAGGCTGCGGTTGCGGCGCTCTTCTGCAGTGCGGAAGGCGAGTTTGTCGGCAATGGGCAGGGCAACCGTATTGGCTAAAACCGCACCGTAAAGGGTGGTTAACAGCGCAACTGCCATAGCTGGGCCGATGGCTTTGGGGTCCGACATATTGGACATCATCTGCACTAGGCCGACCAGCGTACCGATCATGCCCATGGCGGGAAAGGAATCGCCCAAGCCTTTAAAAATCGCCTCGCCGGTTTCGTTGTGTTCAATAGTCAGGTTGATCTCTTTATTGAGCACGCGTTTAACAAAGGCGGGGTCGTGACCGTCGATGGCCATTTGTACGCCCTTGTCGAGAAATTCATTGCTGATTTCAGCGGATTCCAAGCCCAGCAATCCTTCGCGACGGGCGATGGTGGCCAGTTCAATACACTCTTGAATCAGGGATTGTGAGCTGGTGGGCTTGTGAACAAAGGCGCGGGACGCAACCTTAAAGGCACCAAGGGTTTGTGACAGCGGAAATTTAACGAGGTTAGCCAGTGCTCCGCCACCCAAAACGATAAGCAGACTGGGGGTATCAACAAAACTGGAGGCGCTGCCACCGACAAAGATGGCGGCGATAATGACGCCTAGTGCGCCGAACATACCTAGCAGGGTTGCGATATCCACGACAAAACTCCGTTAATGCTAGCCTCTAAAAATGGGGCAGGCTGCCTAATTTAGTACCAGTTGGAAGTGACTGTACCGGAGTTTTTGGGAATTAGTTATAAGTAATATCCGCTGGAAAAATGGCCTAAAGTTCCCGGATCATGGGCGTTTAGGGCATTTTTTGGGGTGGTAAAAAAACCATAAAATATCGCTGATGGCTTAAGCCACGGTTCATTTTCACGGGCGTAATCTGAGCTCGATTCTAACGCGGAGGAGATGCAAATGAATCGTGAAAACTACGCAACTGAAACCACAGTTAAAAGAACACGCCGCCGCTGGATGGGCTTATTAAGTCTGGGGCTGTTGGCACCATTGGCGATGACCGTTTCAAAGCCTGCTGAAGCCGGTGAAGTTGAAGCCGCTGCGGCGGTATTACTGGGCGCAGCGATTATTGTTGCCGCTCAAGATGATCATCGCGATCGTCGTGTTACCCATGTGCATACCGATAATCACCATCGCTGGTCGCATCGAAATGGTCGCCGCTTTTGCGATACTCACAGCAGCTTCCATATTGAAGTGAACCGGCCGGCCTACTCGCACAGTCACGGCTATACTTATTACAGTTATGGCGCGGGCAGAGATTATCGAGATAGACACTCCTACCACGACAGACACTCATACAACGACCGGCACTCGAACCATGGTAAGCATGGCTACTCAGATAGACATGCTTATGGGGATAAACACAAGCATCACGGTGATAAAGGGGGTCGTGCCGGCAGCCATCACGCGAGTAATGGCAAGGGCTGGAAAAACGACCGCCATCATCACGCTGAAGCGAAGTGGAATACCCGCGTTAAAGCGTATTGATGCAAGTCTGACCTGGCGGCCTAGTGTTGATGGCCGCCTTCGCCGTGGGCGTGGCCGTGGCTGATTTCGTCGGCTGTTGCCTCACGGACATTGTCAATTTTGATTTTGAAAGTCAGTGTTTTTCCCGCCAGTGGGTGGTTGCTGTCCACATCCACTGAAAATTTCCCTACTTTTATTACCGTGGCGGTGCGTGTGCCTTGATCGGTATTAAAGCGCACAATTTGGCCTGCCTTGATTTTGCCTTCGTGCTTTAAATATTTGGCCGGAATCCGCTGCTGCTGGTTCTCTTTGCGCAGGCCGTAGGCCTCGGCGGGCGGCAGGGTCACTTCAAACTCATCGCCTGCGGTTTTACCCAGCATGGCTTTTTCCAAACCGGGAATAATATTGTTGGCGCCGTGCAGGTAGAGTGTGGCGGTCTCGCCAAAATTGGATTCCAGCTCGGTGCCGTGTTCGTCTTGCAGCGAGTAAAAAAAACTGGTGACACTATTTTTGGCAATTTCCATTGTTCGCAATTCCACTGAGCGCCGATATTGGCGTTAAAAAAGACCGGCTATGGTAATTCTGTAAGGGCTGGGATGGTAGTATCTACTCGCTTTTTTGAATTGATTTTGAGGTGATTGGAATGGGCGACGTACTGCCCTTTGCTAAGCGTAAGCCGGCCGCTAACAAGCAGGCAGGTACCCTTTGTCGCGAGGGGCATCATAAATGGAAAGTAGATAAAGCTAAGCAGTTTGATGTGAAGCAGGGGAAATTGGTAACGGTGTACCGTTGTGAGCGCTGTGGAAAGCTAAAAACGACAGCCCACTAAGTGGATTAGGGGCTGCCTGTATCGAGACCTGGGTGGAATCTCTAAAAAGGGGTATTCTCGATCAGAAGGCCGCGCTGTTTAGCTCGGCACTGATATTGGCCAGCCAGTTTTGCGCTTCGTCCAGACCTTCAACGGCTTTTACCACGCTGGCAATACCGGTGAGGTGCTCCAGCAATAGTTTGCGCATTGAGAGATTGTGTTCTTGCGCCTGCTCCTGTAAAAACAGGAACGCCTGAGCGCTGATATCATCAATCTGCATCTGTTCGTTGTCTTCGCGGAAGTCCGCTAAGTTGATGATGTTTGAGTTAGCCATCTTGCAACTCCTCTGTAATATGGTGAGAAGTATAGGAGTCGCCTTTGAGAATGACTCTTCGTAATTACCACTAGCTATCATGCGTACAGTGCCTATGTAACGATATGGCTTAGTTTGGGTAGTTGCTGTCCTGAATTGTGTTTTAAGTAGATAACTATTTGATATGTCAGAAAATATTGTGATCGGCGACGATGGCGTCGAGCAAATTCCCCTAAAAACCTATACCGAGAAGGCGTATCTGGATTATTCCATGTACGTCATTCTTGACCGTGCCTTACCCAGCATTGCCGATGGCTTAAAGCCCGTGCAGCGCCGTATTGTTTACGCCATGAGTGAGCTGGGGCTTAAGGCCACGGCGAAATACAAGAAGTCGGCGCGTACCGTAGGTGATGTTATTGGTAAGTTTCACCCCCACGGTGATAGTGCGGTATACGAAGCCATGGTGCTGATGTCGCAAGACTTCTCCTACCGCTATCCCTTGATTGATGGTCAGGGCAACTGGGGTTCGCCAGACGATCCTAAATCTTTCGCCGCGATGCGTTATACCGAATCGCGTCTGACCAAATATTCAGAAGTGCTGCTGAGTGAATTGGGGCAGGGCACCGTTGATTGGGTGCCAAATTTTGATGGCGCGATTGATGAACCCGCGACGTTGCCAGCGCGGGTGCCGAATATTCTCTTAAACGGTACCACCGGTATTGCGGTAGGTATGGCCACAGATATTCCGCCGCACAATCTGCGCGAGGTGGTGAGTGCCTGTATCCACCTGCTTGATGAGCCCAAGGCCAGCGTTGCTGATTTGTGTATGCACATCAAGGGGCCGGATTTTCCCACCGATGCCGAAATTATTACCCCTCAAGACGAACTGCATAAAATTTATGAGCAGGGCCGTGGCTCGCTGAAAATGCGCGCAATTTGGCACTCAGAGGGCGATGATATTGTGATCAGCGCGCTGCCCCACCAGACTTCAGGTTCTAAAGTGTTGGAGCAAATTGCCCAGCAAATGCAGGCCAAAAAGTTGCCGATGGTCATCGACCTGCGCGACGAGTCAGATCACGAAAATCCCACCCGCTTGGTGATTGTGCCGCGCTCTAACCGCATTGATAAAGAAGCGGTAATGAATCATTTGTTTGCCACAACAGATTTGGAAAAGAGCTACCGCGTTAACATGAATATGATCGGCATTGATGGCCGACCTCAGGTGAAAAGCCTGGATAAAATTTTGGGCGAGTGGCTGACCTTCCGTGAAAGTACGACCCGTCGGCGTTTGGAATACCGCCTTGATAAGGTGTTGGCGCGTTTGCATATTTTGGATGGCTTGCTGATTGCCTTCCTTAATATCGATGAAGTTATCGCCATCATCCGCGAAGAGGACAAGCCCAAGCCGGTGCTGATGGAGCGCTTTGGGCTGAGCGATACTCAGGCCGAAGCGGTACTGGAATTGAAGTTACGCCATTTGGCGCGACTGGAAGAAATGAAAATTCGCGGTGAGCAAGAAGAGCTAGCCGCCGAGCGCGACAATCTTGAGCAGACCTTGGGTTCTCCACGACGGATGAAAAGCCTGCTGCGCAAAGAATTATTGGCTGCTGCAGAGGAATTTGGTGATGAGCGCCGCTCGCCGCTGGTTGCCCGCACCGAGGCCCGCGCATTTGCCGAAGATGAGCTAGTCTCAGCCGAACCTGTGACCGTTGTGCTTTCTGAAATGGGTTGGATTCGTGCCGCTAAAGGCCACGATATTGCCCCCACCTCATTGAGCTATAAATCGGGTGACCGTTTTATGCTGGCGGCCAAGGGTCGCAGTAATCAATTAGTGACTATTCTGGACAGCACCGGTCGCAGTTATAGCGTTACGGCGCATACTCTGCCGTCAGCGCGGGGGCAGGGCGAGCCGCTAACGGGGCGGATTAACCCGCCGTCTGGGGTTGGCTTCCGCGGCATGATGATGGGCGCAGGAGACACGCTGTATCTTTTGGCTTCGAATGCAGGTTATGGTTTCTTTGCCAAACTCGATGACCTGAATAGCAAAAACCGTGCGGGTAAAACTGCGCTGACCTTGCCGAAAGGGGCCTCGGTTATGCAGCCGGTGCCCGCCGGTGATCTGCAAGATTGTTTTGTTGCGGCCGTGACGAATGAAGGACGAATGCTGGTGTTTCCGGCCGAAGACCTGCCGGTAATGGCGCGGGGTAAGGGCAATAAGATGATCGGCATTCCCGGCGCTCGTGCGGCCAGTGGCGAAGAAACCATGGTCGGTATGGCGCTAATGCGCGAAGGCGATACGCTAAAAGTGCTTTCTGGTAAGCGCCATCTGTCGATGAAGATGTCTGAGCTGGATCACTACAAGGGCGAGCGTGGCCGGCGTGGTCACAAATTGCCGAGAGGTTTCCAGAAGGTGGATGGTCTGGAAATAAAGGCCGATTAAATCTGCCCAATTGTAGTAGTTAAATAAATGAGCCCGGCAAATGCCGGGCTTTTTCAATCTTGGTCCTGTGATTGGAGCTGTTGTAGCTGAATTAGTTGTCGCGCTAGTAGCTCGTCATAGGGCGGCGACATCTGAGTCACTTCCTGACCCTCCCGGTCGACCCAATTACTCAAGGCCTCGTGCTCAAGCAGGCTTTCTTCAAGCCATATACCGTTGCCGCTATTCGTGGTGCGGTGCAGGTTTTCAACAATTTCGGCTTCGATGAGTTTTCCGCGCCACGGCTCGGCGAGGAAATTTGCTGGCGCGATTGCGCATCGTGCTTTCAGCAGACTGTCCAGTTTGGTAAATAACTCCGCACAACACAGCGCGCGAAACAGGGGCGCATCGGCATCGCGGCGCTCATAAAAGCGCAGACTCAAACCGTTGTGGTAGTTGAAAAACAACTCACCTTGGTAGAGTCGGGCGATGGTTTCTGCGCGAGCGATAGCGGCTTTAATTTGCTCTTCCAACATTTCGTTGGTCATCTGCTTGCGCAGCTTCGCCAGTTGTTGCCATTGGCAGTGCAGAATGACATAGCGGCGCTGCTGCTGACTTTGTTCTGGCAGCAGGTGAATTTGCGGCTGGTGAATTTCTTGCAATAAGTCACCGAGGCTATCTTCGCCTGTGTAGGGGCTGCGATCGTCTCGCAAAGGTTGTGAGAGCCTAGCGCGGGCGAGTTGTAGTAGATCTTCTAGCTTGTTGATGGGCACGGCAATTAGGGAATAGGCCAGTGCGCAGAGAATGGCACTGAGTAGTAATAAGGTGCTGCCCAGATCAGAAATTTCTTGGGTGATGCGGCTGCCGTCCAGATCGAGAGAGACTTGGCCCAAGGTGCCAATATCGGCAGCAATATCCGCTTGATAGCGCAGCGCTTCCTCATTGGGACTGCCGGTTTCAGCCAGGCTTTCCCCTTCGGCATCATCGATCCGGATATGCTTAACCAAACGGCTGCTGGCGTAATCTTGCAAAATGGCTTGCAGACTTATTTGGTCATTACGCAATAAGGCTTGTTGCGATTGCGAGGCCAGTTGTACGACCCACTGCTTGCCAATGAGGTCGGTGGTTTCAACTAAGATTTGGCGGCTGGCGGTAACGCTGCTAATAAGTAGTGTCAGCCCGGTGACAGCACAGAGCAGGGCGGCGGCGAGGCCACATTTAACCGAAAGCGGCAGGCGAAGAAGCAGGCCAAGCATTGTGATTTCCTATCTTTTTACTGCGGCCAAGTATAAAGGAAGCCTTGATTAATTACTGCGCTTGAAAACTTAGGGCTGGCGGTACTTGGGTGCAGCCCTCACAGTGAGTAGAATACGGCGCTTAGCCATTGTGGGTGTGTTGCACGTGAACGAAATTATCATGATCAATATCTCTGGGGATGATCGCCCCGGAGTAACCAGCTCTATTACCGGCATACTGGCCGACCACGATGCAACGGTGCTGGATATCGGTCAGGCGGTGATTCATAACACCTTGTCGCTGGGCTTGTTAGTGGATGTGCCAGCGGGGATTGAATCGGCGACGATTCTGAAAGACGTGCTGTTCCGCTGCCATGCTATGGGTTTGCAAGTGCGCTTTTTGCCCGTGACCGCTCAAAGTTATGAGCAGTGGGTTTCTGGGCGAGGCAAGCAACGCCATATTGTGACCTTGCTGGCGCGGCAGATTTCGGCGCTTCATATCGCGCAAGTTACGGAAATTGTGGCTCGCTACGGGCTGAATATTGATCGCATTGAACGCCTTTCGGGCCGGGTGTCACTGCTGGAAAATGGCACCGTAGATCAGCGGCAAAAGGCGCGCTCATCAGTTGAGTTGTCGGTGCGCGGCTTTTTGGAAGATCCAACGGATTTTCGACGCGAGTTGCTGCAACTGGCCAATGAGGCCGATATCGATATCGCCTATCAAGAAGACAGCATGTTCCGCCGTACCCGCCGTTTGGTCGCCTTTGATATGGATTCAACCTTGATTGAAGCCGAGGTGATTGACGAGCTGGCTAAAGCTGCGGGTGTGGGCGATCAGGTGGCGGAAATTACCGAGCGCGCCATGCGTGGAGAGCTGGATTTTACCGAGAGTTTTCAAGCGCGTGTGGCCTTGCTGGAAGGTCTGGAAGAGTCTGTTTTACAGGGTATTGCTGAGCGCCTGCCGATTACCGAGGGTGCAGAGCGTCTTATTTCTACCCTGAAAAAATTGGGCTATAAAACGGCGATACTCTCCGGCGGCTTCACTTATTTTGGCCATTATCTACAGCGTAAGCTCGGCATCGACTATGTGTACGCCAATGAATTGCCAGTTGAAGAGGGTCGGGTGACCGGCAAGGTTGTTGGCCGTGTTGTTGATGGTCAGCGCAAGGCTGAGCTATTGCAGGAAATTGCGCAGCGCGAAGGCATAGATATGGAGCAGGTCATTGCGGTGGGTGATGGTGCCAACGATTTGCCAATGCTGAGCGCGGCCGGTTTGGGCATTGCATTCCATGCCAAGCCAATTGTGCGCCAGAGTGCCAAGCAATCGATCTCGACTCTTGGCTTGGACAGTATTCTTTACCTGCTCGGCATCAGTGATAATTTGGCGCCGGGCCAAGCGAACGTGTTGTAGGCGGTTAAAAGCTGGAAAACTCGTAACTCATGCTCGGCTGAGGTTCGTTGATATAACTGCCCTGAATAAAATCGGGGCCAATTTGCCAGAGGTTAGCTAAGGCGGCGGCGCTGGTCACATTGGGTATAGTAATTCTCGCCTGCAGCTCTTTGGCGAGCTGCACAAAGCGGCGAACGTCTTCGTTACTAATTGTCTCTTCTTTGCGAATGCCCGGTTTGACCATGCTGGGCTGTAAGTGGCTAAGGAATTTATTCCCCTCTTCATTGCGACAGAAATTCCGCACAGCTAATCTCATGCCCAGGCTACTGAGTTGACGATTAAAGTCCAAAGCCAGCTTTAAATTGCTGGCAATGCTCTGCTCGCTAAATTGTAGAATCACGGCCTCCGTCGGCAGCCCGGAGGCGCGAATTGCCACTGTAAGCCAAGGGCAAAACTCGGTGTCGTGGAAGACGTTGCTGCTCAGGTTGATAACCAGTACGGTTTCTTCTCCAGCTTGACGCTTATGAGAAAGTTGCTTGGTTGCCTCCATCACAATCCAGCGGTCTAATTTATTGTCGTGGGGCTCGCGCTCAATGGTACGCAACAGCTCGCCGCCACTGACTTCGTCTTCTTCCCGGTCCTTAATGTCTAGCTGAACCTCGTAGTAATCGCCGTGGGCGTCACCCAAATTGACCATGGGCTGGTAAAGCAATTGTAGGCGCTTGTCGGCAATGGCTTCGGCAACCACTTCCGATACCGAGTTTTTCTGAGTGAGTTGCTGGCGATCTTTTGCGAAAATTTGAGACCGGTTGCCACCTTCAATCTGTAACTTTTTCAGAAGTCCGAAACTGCTTTTTATGGCCAATTCCGAGCTGGGTGGTGTCAGATGATTAATGGGATAGATCACCCCGGTGATGGTGCATTGCTGGGACTTGTTATGGGTTTCAAACATTTGCCCTTCAATGGTATGCCCAAGTTTCTGAACCATATCTAGCGTGTTATTGCTTGGCAGCTTACTGAGCGCGCAAAAAATATCGTCGGCCAGCCGCCCCCAGAGTTGAACGTCCAATTTGTTTTGCAGGGTTTGGCTTAAATTGCTGACCAGCTGCTCCATGTCGAGCACGCCAAACTGGCTGCGTATCTCACTGTAATCATCCAAGCCAATCATAATCATGGCGTGATTATTATTGCGCTCGCCGTCTAAAAACGCCTGTAACAATGACAGGAAGTGTTGGCGTGAGGCAAAGCCAGTACTGATGTCAGTGAGCCCGCCGCCGGTCTGCAAGTCCTGCTCCTGTAGCGTGAGCTGAATGCAGCTCTCACCCTCATAACTGGCTAAAGAGCCCAGACACTTCAGCCGCAGAGATTCTTCTTCCTTGATAAACCGCACTTCAATCGGTGGGCTTTCTTCTTCCTGTTCGACTTTTTTTAGCAGGCCTTTTAGAACTTCTTGGTCTTGGGTTTGAACCAGGTCAATGATGGGGAAGCCGTCCAACTCTTCGGTGCCCAGCAGGGACCAAAAGCGGGGGTTGGCGTGAATAATCATGCCGTCGATAACATAGCAAATGGCATCGTTATGTTCGCTAAGAAGTAACTGATTACGATGGCTGGAGGCTTCCAGCTCTTTGCGTAGCGCTCCCAGCTCTCTTTGTAGGGCAAGGCTGCGCAATTCTCTTTGGCAGGCTTGAACAAGTCTGGGCATTTCATCGCGACTAAATACGCCGGCCAGTGCAGGATCGAGCTGCTGTTCCTGCGCGCCATCTGAAATCATTAATATAGGTAAATGACTTTTGTGCAGGCGGGTCAATATGTCCTGAATTTGCTTGGGCGAAATCTCGTTTTGATGTTCGTCCAGAAAAATCAAATCCCAGTCTTTATCTTCTAGCAGCTTGGGTAATTGCTCGGTAGTGTGAGCATTGTGTTCACGGACAATATTGCCAGCTTGGCGGAAGCGACTAATGAGCTGGCTGATGTCGTCGTCGCCGAGCTGGATAAATAACGCGTTTATTATGGGGTTTATGGTCATCAAGGAAACTGGGTAACGTCTAAAGGGTTTACTTTACAGAGAAATGTAAAAAAATCTTCGGCACCAGTCACAGGCTGTGGAGAAACTCCCACCCTTGTAGGGGCTAGAGAATATCCCAAAGCTTGTGAAACTGATCCTCGTCCTCTGTCTTACCTTCCTTGGGCGCTTCTTTGCCAGCATACACCTGTGCAGGTTGCAGGTCGCGGTAACTGAACAGCTTATAGGCAATCTGATTTTCAAGCGATTCAATCAGGCGAATGCGGCTGGTAAAGCCATTTTGCTGAATTTCTAGGGTGCGGCCTTCTTCAAAGCCGGCAATGCCGGTGAGCAGAATACGCTGCGGCGTGCCGTCGCTGGCCGCTGGCAGTAAAAAGGCGCGCTGGTAATCGCGGTTGGACAGGCCCGATTGAACTAGGCAGGCGCTACACGGCTCGCAATCACTGGAAAAAATCTGCACACCAAATTGATGGCTGGCGTCGCTTCTCAGCCAGCGCACGGTGCCCAGTCGCCAGTTGTCATACTGTTCGCTTTTAACGGCAATCACTTCGCCAGTTCGAATATTTTGGCTGCCGTCATCTGGCCACTCTAGGCGGAATCCTGTTGGGCTGTAATCTAAAGCTTTTAACGATAGGGTTTGATAGCTGGTATCAGACTTTGTGGCAGACTTAGGACTGTGGTCATTGGCAACGGGCAGGCTGTAATCGATCTCTTCAATTAAGTGCTCGCGATTGCCTTTAGCAAAAGGGTCTGCATCAGGGTCGCGTGTATCAACGGAGTTATTTGACCCCCACACATCAACCGGAATATCGCGTTCTTCGCCCCAAACAATGTCTTGTTTTTCGCCGGGCTCATACTGAAAACTTGTGAAATCACTGCCGTGGGCAATGAAATAATGGCTGGCATTGATGCCCAGTGCGAATTGCACGGTTTCGTTGCAGGCAATGCGGTCTGAGGCCCGCTCGGTAGATGAGCGCCAAGCGGTGCAGAGCTGCATCAATATCGCTTCGGGCATATGGTATTGCTTGCCGGTGATATTGATCTTATTGCTTAGTGCTTTCGGTGTTAGCTCCATGCGGCTGGTGTCTAGCCCAAGCCAGCCGGGGGCGGGTGCCCGTTGAGAAAGCTCTCGGTAAATAGGTGGTGTATCGGCGCTGGGGTCAATCAGAAAGGTGCATTGCTCAAGGCTGCGGTGGCGTATCAGTGCATCAGCACTCCAATAACGCAGGCCGAAAAATACCTGATCGATATAGCGTTGTGGAATTTGGTGGGTGCGGCTGCAAGAGAGAAGCAGTGCACGGGCGTACATTAATTCAATAGTGCCGTTTTCATTGCCCTGCTCGGGAATCTTAACGCCTTCCAATTTGTTTGCTGCGGCAGCGAGATAAACGCTGTGCAGATTGCGCCAGAAGCTAGCGGAGGCCGGGCGGTAGAGTTTGTAATTGCGCAGCAGGGTACAGCAGTATTCGTTGATGGCTTGATAGAGCGCGCGCGCCATTAAGTCTTTGGGTTTGATAAAGCGGCTGCTGTGTTCAAGGTCAACAAAGACTTGGCAGTAACCCGTGGCCATCAAGCGATTTAAGGTGCTTGAAAGTTGGGCAATTTGCGCGGCCTTCTCGGGTAGGGCAATGGGCTGATTGGTGTAAAACCGAGACAGGCTTTTGGTGGTTTGATGGATGATGGGAGAGAGACTCTCCAAGACTTCAATCCGGGTTTTACCATCGATCTTAACGTGGCTGAGTTCAGCGAGCGCCTTATAAAGCTGACGGCTGGTTTCACCAAGATTGGTGACCGGCAGTTGGTTTTTCCACTCGCGTACTGACTTGGCATCCAGTTCGAACAGGCTCAGTTTCTGCCGATCTTGTTCGGGGAGTGGGATGTGTAAGCTCGACTTGGACATAATGCGCTTTTGCCGGAGTTTATAAATTAATCAAAAAGTATAACTTATTGTTTTATTGACAATAATTCAATCACGGCGTAACGGGAGTTTTGCTCTGCTCGCCGGCGATTTCTCTGACCAGTTTGGGTACCAGATAGCCGGGTAGCAGATTGCGCAGCTCATTTAGCAGTGTCATCGCTTGCTCCTCGCGAACTTCAAAGTGCCCTGCTCCGTTCACACGATCAAGAAGGTGCAGGTAATAGGGTAGTACACCTGCTTGAAATAACGTGTGACTCAATTGGCACTGAATGACAGCCGTGTCATTGACGCCCCTTAGTATAACGCTTTGGTTTAGTAATGCGACCCCAGCGTGTTTGAGTTGGCTTAGGGCTTGAGTGGTGTCTTCGTCTATTTCATTGGCGTGATTGCAGTGAATCACCATGACCACGTTCAAGCGGGTGCGCTGAAAGAGGCTGATCAATTCCTTTTCAATTCTGGCGGGCAATACCAGCGGGAAGCGGGTATGGATGCGCAGGGTGCGGATATGGGGAATATCGGCAATTCGCGTGATCAGTTTTTCAAGATAGCTATTGCTGAGCGCCAGTGGATCGCCACCGCTGAGAATTACTTCGTGAATATCGGGCCGGTCGGCAATGTAATCCAGCGCCTGCTGCCATTCGGTTTGGCTGGGGGCGTTTTCGCTGTAGGGAAAGCTGCGCCGGAAACAGTAGCGGCAATGTACCGCGCAGGCGGAGGTGGCAATTAACAATACCCGGCCGTGGTATTTGTGGATCAGGCCGGGCACCGGGTTGGCCTCGGCTTCGCCAAGCGGGTCATTGCTGTAGCCCGGAGTGATCAGTTGTTCTTCCCCGCGCGGCAGAATTTGTAATAGCAGCGGGTCACGCCAGTTTCCGGCTTCCATTTTGGCAACAAATGCTTCCGTTACCCTGAAGGGAAATTGCTCAAGGGCTTGGCTGAAGTCGGCTTGGTCGGCAGGGTTTAATCCCAGGCGCTCAAATAGCACGGCTGGGTCGCGAATCATACCGCTTAACTGGGTTTGCCAGTCTTGCGCACGCCAGTTGGGGCGATTCAATTGGCCATCGGCCTGCCATCTTGTCGTGTTAGCGGGTATCATTACGGCCTTTTGAAAATACTGATAGTGAAAAAGCATAGAGGATAATCATGGCCGTCTATTCTACCAATGAATTTCGTTCCGGGCTGAAGGTAATGCTCGACGGCGAGCCCTGCTCCATTCTGGACAATGAATTTGTTAAGCCCGGCAAAGGTCAGGCATTTAACCGCGTAAAAATGCGCAATCTGAACACCGGTCGTGTTTGGGAGCGGACCTTTAAGTCTGGCGAGCAATTGGAAGGCGCCGACGTAATGGACCACGAGATGGAGTATCTCTACAACGACGGTGAGTTCTACCACTTTATGGATCCTAAAAGCTTTGAGCAGGTGCAGGCTGATTTGAAAGCGGTTGGTGACGCATCACAATGGCTGAAAGAACAGGATTTGTGCACGGTAACGCTGTATAACGGCGCACCACTTTCGGTAACGCCGCCAAACTTCGTTGAGCTGGAAATCGTGGAAACCGATCCCGGCCTGAAAGGTGATACCGCGCAAGGTGGCACCAAGCCCGCTCGCCTGAGCACCGGCGCCACGGTAAAAGTCCCTCTGTTTATTACTGAAGGCGAAGTGATTCGCTGCGATACCCGCAGTGGTGAGTACGTTAGCCGCGTTAAGAGCTAACGCCTTTCTCTATGAGCGACTGGCAGCCCACAGCATCTATTGATGCGCTTAAACAACGGGCTGCCTTGCTCAATGCCATTCGCGGCTATTTTGCCGAGCGTGGGGTGATGGAGGTGGAAACGCCTTTGCTCGCTTCCGCTCCGGTGACTGATCCCAATATTGAAGCCATCGCTACCGAGAACCCACTTGGCGGTGAACATCCGCTATGGCTACAAACCTCCCCTGAATTTGCCATGAAGCGCTTGCTGGTGGCTGGCTCCGGGGCGATTTATCAAATCTGCAAAGCCTTTAGGCGTGGCGAAAGTGGGGCGCGCCACAATCCTGAATTCACCATGCTGGAATGGTACCGGCCTGAACTCTCGTTAAATGAACTTATGGACGAGGTGGCCGGTGTAATTGCGCTGGCGCTAGGTGATTTCCCAGCGGTGAACAAACTCAGTTATCGCCAAGTCTTTAAACAATATCTGAATATTGATCCGCACACTGCTTCTGCGGCTGAGCTTGCCGGGCTTGCGCGGCAACATCTGGATGTGGGCTTTGACAGCGATGATCCCGACTTGTGGCTGCAATTATTAATGTCCTCGGTTATCGAGCCGGCATTGCCTGCCCAAAACATTTCCATGATCTATGAGTTTCCGGCGACTCAGGCGGCCTTGGCTAAGATCGAAGACGATGATACCGGCCAGCCGGTGGCAAGGCGTTTTGAGGCGTTTTATCGGGGTATGGAATTGGCCAATGGCTACGATGAGCTGCAAGATGCCAGTGAGCTGATTCGGCGTATTAGCCGCGATCATGCCCAGCGCCAAGCTGCTGGGCAGAGTCGGCCACCGATTGATCGCTATTTGCTGAAAGCGATGCAGTCGGGCTTGCCGAATTGTGTGGGCGTGGCAATGGGGTTTGATCGCTTGGCAATGCTGGCCTGCCAGGCAGGCCGCATTGACGAGGTGATCGCTTTCCCTGTTTCGAGGGTTTAAGCGAAAGGTTTAGCGCTTGCGGATAACCAGGCTGCCGATCGAATAACCTGCGCCGAAGGAGCAAATTAAGCCGTGATCGCCGGATTTCAGGTCTTCATGGTACAGATTAAAAGCGATAATCGAACCGGCTGACGCGGTATTCGCAAAGCGATCAAGAATGATGGGGGCTTCACTTGGCTCGGGGTCGCGGCCCAGCAATTTACGGGCAATCAGCACATTCATATTGATATTGGCCTGGTGCAGCCACCAGCGCGTAATATCTTCAACTTGAATCCCACAAGACTGCACGTGGGTGGCAATATGCTCGGCGGCCATTGGGCACACTTCCTTAAATACCTTGCGGCCCTGCTGGTGGAAGTAATTGTGCGGCTGGGCGACAGAATCATCGTTGGCGGTAGCTAAATAGCCAAAGTTTGAACGGATATTGTTCGAAAAACTGGTTACGGCCTTGGTGCCGAGAATGTCGTAGCTGTGCTCTGACTTACAGGTGTCCGCCCGTTCAACAATCACCGCCGTGGCGACATCACCAAAAATAAAGTGGCTGTCACGGTCGCGGAAATTCAATTGTGGGCTGGTCAGCTCAGGGTTGATAACCAGTACCGCTTTGGCAGTGCCAGCGGTGACCATTTCCCAAGCGCGTTGCAGTGCGAAAGTTGCTGCGGAACAGGCCACCAGCATATCGAAGCCAAAGCCTTCAATGCCCAGCTCATTTTGTACTTCAATCGCAATAGCGGGGTAGGCGCGCTGGGTGTAGGCACACGACACAATCACCGCATCGATATCTGCGGGCGATTTATTGGCGGCGGCCAGTGCTTTGCGGGCGGCGGCAACGGCCATCTCGGCTTGGTCGCTGATCTGCTCTTCGGGGCGCACCGGAATGCGTGGCGTCATGCGATCGATATCGAGAATACCGTCTTTCACATAGACGTAGCGCGACTTAATGCCCGAGGCTTTTTCGATAAATTCAGCAGTAGACAGGGGTTTTTCTTCCACCTCGCCTAGCTGGATGGCGGCGGCGTTTTGGGTGTTGAATTGGGTGGCGTAAGCATTGTAGGCCTCAACCAATTCTTCATTGCTGATGGTGTTTTCGGGCGTCCATAAGCCGGTTCCGCTTATGACCACTTGGGTATTGGACATCGTTCTCTCCCCGTTCTAATGTTATAGCCGTCAATTTTGAAGCAAAAACACAGTTAGGGCCAGTTGGATTGTGTTTTCGGGCGTAATCTCTCGGTCTAACGATGCGAATTTGTCACATTGTGTCGTAACGCTGGCTTTGAAATAATGCGGCTCCTTAGGGTTGTACAACAATAACAGTGATGCACCCACCTGATTGGGTGTCGTTCGTGGTAGCAAAAAATGAAAAATACATTATCTCGCAAGCCATCATTACGCATGGCGGTACTGCCTTTGTTCGCTATCTCTCTCGGACTGACCGCCTGTGGCGGTAGTGGCGGCGGTGGCGTGTCGGGATCAACGCCGGACGTAGAGCAGGGTGATCAACTCGCTGCCAAAATTCGTCGCAGTGACTACGGTATTGTTCATATTGAAGCGCAAGACAATATCAGCCTCGGGTTTGGTTACGCCTACGCCTTTGCGCAGGATAACCTCTGCGCGATTGCCGATAGTTATGTCACGGTGAATGGCGAGCGCAGCAAGTATTTTGGCCCGGAAAATAGCTGGGAATTTACCGGCAACGGCACGGTAAACAACAATCTCAATTCAGATTTTTTCTTCAAGTTACTGATCGCCGAACAGCGGGTTGAAAATCTGTTGGCGTTGGCGCCGCCGGCGGGGCCACGGCCAGAAGTTCGGGAATTAATCAGCGGTTACGTCAAAGGCTATAACCGGTATCTGCAAGACACCGGGGTGGATAATCTCCCTGATCCCACCTGTCGAGGCGCGGAGTGGGTGCGTGAAATCTCCGAGATGGACGTTTACCGGCGTTTCTATCAGCTGGCCCTGCTGGGGTCGTCGGCAGTCGCGATTGATGGCATTGGTAGCGCGCAACCGCCGGGGCCAGATTCACTCGGGACACTGCCGCTCAGCCCCGAGGATATTGCCTCGCAATTGGGAGCCAGCTGGAAGGGCGTACAGATCGGCAGTAATGCCATTGCCTTGGGAAGTGAGGCGACCCAGAACGGTCGCGGCATGTTGCTTGGCAACCCACACTTTCCTTGGAATGGTACTGAGCGTTTTTATCAGGCGCATTTAACCATTCCGGGAGAATTGGATGTTACCGGCGGCAGCTTATTCGGGGTGCCTTTGGTTCTCATCGGCTATAACAAGGACTTGGCGTGGAGCCATACCGTTTCCAGTGCGTGGCGATTTACCCCTTATCGCCTGCAATTGGTGCCCGGTCAGGCAACGTCCTATTTAGTTGATGGTCAGCCTGAAGACATGACGGCTTGGCCATTGACCGTAGAAGCACAAGTTCCGGATGGCGGTCTGCAAACCGTGGAGCGCACGCTATATACCAGCCGCTGGGGGCCGGTATTTACCAGCTTGTTGGGCTTGCCCTTATTTCCGTGGTTGCCAACGGAAGCCTATGCCATGGCGGATGCCAATGCGACTAACTTCCGCTATGTGAATCATTTTTGGGAAACCAATCGCGCCAGTTCAAGCCGTGAATTATTAGCGGTGCTTGAACGCAATCAGGGCATTCCTTGGGTCAATACCATTGCTGCAGATAGTGCGGGTGAAGCGCTCTACGCGGATATTTCGGTCACTCCCAATGTCAGCGACGATATGATGATTAGCTGTGGCGCACCTTTGGGGTTGGTTACCGGGCCGGTATTAGGTTTGCCGGTGTTGGATGGTTCGCGCAGCACATGCGCTTGGCTGAATGACGATGATGCGATCCAGGCGGGAACCATTGGGCCGGCGAAAATGCCACACCTGTTTCGGCGGGATTATGTTACCAACTCCAATGATAGTTACTGGCTGTCGAACCCTAATGAGCCCTTGGAAGGTTTTGCTCGAATTATCGGTGATGAAGGCACTGAGCGAACCATGCGCACTCGATTGGGCTTGGTGATGGTCGAGGAGCGCTTGAGTGGTTCAGATGGCTTGCCCGGTAATCGCTTTACTCGCCAGCAACTGCAAGATTTGCTGTTTAACGATCGTCAGCACGCGGCGGAATTATGGCTGGATGATTTGCTTACTGGCTGCGTGGCGATGCCCTTAGTGGTCGGCACAGGCGGGCCGGTGCAATCCGCAGAGGCCTGCGCTGCGCTCTCTGGCTGGGACCGCACCGACAAATTGGATAGCCCCGGCGCGCTGCTGTTCCGGCGCTTTGCCCAGAATCTGTTTATTACCACCGTGCCCTCGGGAACCTCGGCGTCACAGCTCAATTTTGTCGATGTTTGGACAACGCCTTTTGACGTCAATAATCCGGTTTACACCCCCTCTGGGCTGAACGTGCTCAATCCTCATGTAAATTACGCACTGGGCAGTGCGATCAGTGATTTGCAGGGTGCGGGAAAAGCCATGGATGAAAGTTTACGCACCAGCGCCACTGAATCGCGCGGTGCAGAGATTATTCCGATTCATGGCGGCCCCGGCAGCTTGGGTGTCTTTAATGCCATCAGTAATAAATGGGATGCGGCGGCGGGTTACACCGACGTGGTGCATGGCGCCAGCTATGTGCAAGTGGTGAGCTTTGATGGCGATGCCTGTCCGGATGCGCGCACGATTCTCACCTATTCTCAGAGCACCAATCCGGACTCGCCGCATTTTGCCGATCAGACGCGGCTCTATTCGCAGAGCGGCTGGGTGCGGCCTCAATTTTGTGAATCGGAATTGCAGGGAAAAATCACCGAGACACTGGAGCTGAGTCAGCCCCTCGATTAATGCTGCGTACGGGCCTCAATTTTTTCTGAGGCCCGTATTTCATTCAGTGCAGCATCATTGGGTTCATTTAAAATGCAGTAGGTACCGGCACGGTTGTAAATCTGCGCGACGCAGCCATTGCAATTGGTACAGCCGGATTGCTTGAGTTGACCGCTGGCAAATTTATTTGGCAGCGCCGGGTCGTGAAGTAAGACGCGGGCCATGGCGACAGCGTCAAAGCCTTCTTCCAAACTTTGCTCAATATTGGCGAGGCTTTTTACACCGCCCAAATAGGCCAGTGGTATTGATACCGCTTCTCTGACCTTCAATGAATACTCTCTGAAATACCGCTCCTTAAATTTCAATCCCTTGGGTGTGCCCAGTGCGGCGACTTTCATCAATAAGCGTTGTAGCGGCTGGTGCTTAAACACTTTGGCAAACTCCTCCTGATTGAGAGGACTGCCAAACATAAACCAGGTGGATTCGACATTGCGACCGCCAGATAACACCAACATATCGGCGCCGGCTTTCTCGAGGACTTGCGCGGTAATGGCGGCGTCTTCCGCCGTCGCGCCACCGCGAACCCCATCGGCAACATTGATCTTGGCGATCACGGCCATCTCTTGCCCAACCGCCTGCTTAACGGCGCTCAATACGCGTGCGGGAAATCGCGCTCGGTTTTCGGCGCTGCCGCCGTATTCATCATTGCGCGTATTGCTCAGTGGCGAAATAAATTGATTGAGCAGATAGCCGTGGCCCATATGGATTTCCACCGCATCAAAGCCGGCGCGCTGGGCCAGTTTTGCGCCGTCGACAAATTCCTGAATAACCTGAGCCATGTCTCGCTCATTCATGGCGCGCTGCAAAATATTGCCGTGAAACAGGCCGGCGACATTGATTCCGCTTGAAGCGCTAATCGTTCGGTGCGGCACAAAAATACTGGTCACGAATGAGCCGCCATGAGTGATTTGCAGGGCGGCTTTGCCACCTTCTTGATGTACCGCCTCGGTAATCGCTTGCAGGTCTGGCAGCACTTCTTCACGCAGCCAGAGTTGATCTGGCAGGGTGCGGCCAACCTTGGCGACGGCAGCGTAGGCGAGTGTGGTGAGGGCCACGCCGCCAGCGGCTAAATCGCGATGATGCTTTAGCAGAGCTTGGGTGGGGAATCCCGCGCGGTACATATTTTCATTGGCGCCGGACTTGATAAAGCGGTTGCGCAGGGTGATCGGGCCGACGTGCAGAGGGCTAAAAGCAGCGTGCTCGGTTGTGCTCATAGTGGGTCATTATTATTGTGAGTTTGAAACGCCGATTGTCGGTAATAAACCGCCGTTAGGCATCCTTCATATTGAGGGGGATGTGGTTAAAGTATCTCCGCCATTAATTCCAGCATTCGCTGGCGCAGCCACTGGTTGGCGGGGTCGAGATGATCGCGGCGATGCCATGTCATATACATTGTTAGTGGCGGGCTTTTAAAGGGCAGCGGCGCAAAATCAAAATCCTGCATATTCACCCGCGACATCAGGCTGGGTAGGGTGGCAATGCGATCACTGCCTTTTAAAAATGCCGCAACGGCTGAAAAATTAGGAACAGAAGTGCGTGCCTGTTGTAGGGCTTTGCCGAGATGGTCGCGCACGGTTTTCATCGCGGTGTGCTCGTCAGAAAACCGCACTTCTATGTAATCTGCTTCCAGAAATTCCGCCCGACTTTTGGGTGGCTGGCGTTTTGTCGCGTCATAAAAGCACACCACTTTGTCGTCAAACAGACGGGTCTGAAAAATATTCGGCCCTTCTGGTGGGTAGGGAGTGACCACCAATTGGCAGCGGGCTTCTTGTAATAGCTCCAGCGATTGATTGCCGCTGGCGGTAAACCGAAAGCGCACGTCGATGCCTTCATCGAGCAAGCGGCGATTCAACTCGGGAAAAATTAATTCCCGCTGAAAATCATTGGCGGCAATGGTGAATTCCAGTGCGCTGACTCTGGGGTCAAACACCCGCTCATCCGTCAGCGATTTCAAACTATCTAATACCGCCCGCACCGGCTCCTGCAGTGCAGTGGCGCGCTCGGTGGGCACAATGCCGCGTCCTGCGCGAACAAAAAGTGGATCGCCCAGTGTGAGGCGCAGCTTGTCTAAAAGGTGGCTGACGGCAGATTGGGTTACGCCAAGACGGGCGGCGGCTTTGGAGATGGAGCGCTCCTCCAGCACCATTAAAAAGGTTCGCAGGCTGCGGCCATCTAAAGATAAGAAATCGATTTTATTCATATCTAATATGAGTTGATCACTGTTTTTTCGAATTGTAGATTGGCACAAAATGAAACTCATCTGAAGTCGAACGGCTTTATATTTTGAAACTTTGAGGTTTTTTTCATGCACACAGAAGCCATTGTTAAAGCTGAAAACAGTGAAATTTACTTAAAAAAACTCTGTAAACACTTTGCCCACAAAGTGCCCGCAACACTGAATGGCACACAGGGTATTATCGATTTTCCGTTTGGCCGCTGCCTGCTGAACGCGGAGGAAGGCCATTTAAAAATGAATATTGAACTGTCGGATAAGGCCCAGGTGGCCCAGGCCGAAGAAGTGATGGCAGTGCATTTGAAACGCATGGCAAGCAAAGAGGCGCTGCTGGTTAATTGGAATCGCGTGGCGGCGAGCTGAAGGCGTTTTCTACGATTTTTGAGTATTTGTTATGAATGCACCGTTGCAAGTAAAACCACCGGTTTTGGGAATGGCTGAATTTGTCGGTTTTCTCGCGGCCTGTATGGCGATCAATGCGCTGGCGATTGATGTGATGTTGCCGGCCCTGCCGGGAATTACCGAAGCTTACGGTTTAGTCGATGCTAATCAGGCGCAATCGGTGGTGGCGGTTTATCTGTTAGGTATGGGCGTTTCCCAACTGTTTTATGGCCCGCTATCGGATAGTTACGGGCGGCGGCCGGTATTGATCTTTGGCCTATTGGTTTTTTCTGTCGCGGGCTTATTGGCTACCTTGTCGAATAGTTTTGTCATGCTGTTGGTATGCCGGTTTATCCAAGGCTTTGGCGGCGGTGCGCCAAGAGTGATTGGTATTTCCTTGGCCCGCGACCGTTTCTCTGGCGTGATTTTGGGTAAGGTCATGTCGCTGAGCATGATGACCTTTATGGCGGTGCCAATTCTGGCGCCTTCGTTGGGGCAGTTGGTATTAATGATTGCTTCTTGGCGCTGGACCTTTGGCGTATTGGTGATTGGCGGTGGTTCGGTTCTGTTGTGGTTGCTACTGCGGCTGCCTGAGTCGCTGCCGGTAGAGAAGCGGCGTCCGCTATCCATTAAGTCAGTTATGGATGGGTTTTGGAGCACGGTTTCCCACCGGCAGACCATGTCGTTTGTGGTGGCGGTCGGTTTGGTTTTTGGTGCGCAAATGGGTTTTATCATCTCCGCGCAGCGCATCTTTGCCGATATTTTTAATGCGGGCGATCACTTCGGCTTGCTGTTTGCCTGCATCGCTTCGGCAATGGCGGTGGCGTCTTTCACCAATTCCCGCCTGGTAGTGCGTTTAGGTATGCAACGTATGGCGGGTATGGCATTGGTGGTGCTGGTGTTGGTCAGCACGACCCACCTTGCGGTGGCACTGCGCGGCGGTGAATCCCTGTGGCTGTTTATTGCTTTGCAGATGGCGACGATGGCGATGTACGGCTTTTTAACCGCGAATCTCAATGCTCTTGCCATTGAACCACTGGGGCATATTGCTGGTACCGCATCTTCCGTGATTGGCCTTTGCACAACCTTGATTGGCGCCGGTGTCGGCTATGTGATTGGCCAAGCCTTTGATGGTAGTTTGGTGCCGTTAACCACCGCAGGACTCATTATTGGAGTGGCCGCAGCGATGCTGATGTTATTTGCCCGCACCGGGGAAGAGCGGGGCTTTTGATCGCGCTGAACTTTTGGCAACCTAGTTCAGCGCATCCAAACGCACCCGCTTAGGTACTCATGCTCTTAGCTACTCACGCTCTTAGCTACTCACGCTCTTAGCTACTCACGCTCTTAATCTACGCCGTGGGATTTGCGGGTGATTTTATCCAGATACCCCATCGCAAACGCCGAGACCACAAAAGTGAGGTGGATAATCACATACCACTTTAGGTATTCGGTATCGACCTTCTCGGTGTTCACAAACACCTTCAAAAGGTGAATGGATGAAATGGCCACAATCGAGGCGGCAACCTTGTTTTTCAGCGTGCCGGAATCCACTTTGCCCAGCCAGCTCAGCTTTTCGCGGCCTTCGTTAATGTCCAGTTGTGAGATGAAGTTTTCATAGCCGCTGAACATCACCATGACCAACAGGCCGCCGACCAGCGCCATATCCACCAGCGACAATACCAGCAGCACCAGATCTGATTCTTTCATTTCAATGATCAGTGGCAGGTAGTGAAAAATCTCCTGAAAGAACTTTATACCCAGCATTAATAACGCCAAGCTGAGGCCAAAATAAATCGGCGCCAAAATCCAGCGGGCACCGTACATCAAATTTTCGATAAAGCGTTCCAAGGTATTCCCCTGTTAAAAAGACAAAACGCTATTTTATAAGATAAAAATATTTCAATGGAGAGGGCGCGGCTTGTTTTTACTATAAGTGTCAATATACTTGACGAATAGAAACGCAATAAAACAATAAAAGAGTGTGTTTATGACTATATCAAAGCGCTTGCTGCGCAAAACGCCTATGGCTATCGCCCTGTCTCTTGGTTTGATGCAGCTAGCTTGTAGTCCGGTTGATGATCCAAGTGTACAGCCGCCATTTAATCCGGCAACTGCGCAGGCGCCGATAAAAAAGGACGTTGTGGCTGCAAACTCTGAGCGCAATCTGCTGTGGGGTGATTTGCATATTCACACCAGCCTGTCGACCGATGGTTTTAAGACTGGAACCCGCGCCTTACCCGAACAGGCGTATATTTTTGCCAAGGGCGGAGAGATCGAACACGCCATGGGCTATGGCATAAAAATTCATCGGCCACTCGACTTTGCCGCAGTGACGGATCACGCCGAGTATTTGGGTGTGCTTCGTCATCAAAATCCCGACTCGCCAATTAAAAAGAAAAGCCTGCGTCAGCGAATGCTGGAAGATGGGCCCTTACAAAATACCCTGATGTTTATCAAAACCATGCGCGGCTACACGGTTAATGTGGAGGGCGGCGGTGATATTGATAAGGTCAGCAGCAAGGCTTGGCAACAGGTGATTGATACCGCCGAGCGGCACAATGACCCCGGCCGATTTACGACCTTTATCGGCTATGAATGGACCTCGATGCCCGACAGTAAAAACCTGCATCGCAATATTATTTTTCGCAACAGTCAGGTTCCCCAAGCTCCGTTTAGCGCCCTGGATTCAGAAGACCCACGCGAGCTGTGGCAGTGGTTGGATGGCATGCGTGAGCAAGGCATAGACTCCCTAGCGATTCCCCATAATGGCAATGCCAGTGGTGGTCGGATGTATGACAGCGTGGCTTTTGATGGCGACAAACTTGACGCCGCGTACGCTGATTTGCGCAATCGCAATGAGCCTGTCAGTGAGATCTTTCAAGGCAAGGGCGCTTCGGAAACCCATCCCGAGCTTTCGCCGGATGATGAGTTTGCCGGCTTTGAACTTTACGATCAGCTATTAGCTACTAGAACCATTAAGTCTGAACCCAAGGGTAGCTATAGCCGCTGGGCGCTGAGAACGGGTCTGAGTTTTCAGCACAATGAAGGATTTAACCCTTTTGAATTTGGCGTGATCGGCAGTAGCGATAGCCATACTGCATCCACGCCCCACGAGGAATTCAATTACAACGGCAAGCTGCCGGTCGTGGATGGTACCGCCGGTTTGCGGCTTGGCAAAAGCGTGCTGCTACCCGATGAATTTTTAGTGGGTAAAAAGTGGAGTTCGGCGGGGTTAGCGGCGGTTTGGGCAGAGGAAAATACCCGCGAGTCGATTTTTAATGCCATTCGCCGCCGGGAAACTTATGCCACCTCTGGGCCGCGTATTTTGCTGCGCTTCTTTGGCGGCTGGGCGTATCCGTCTGATCTATTAGAGCGTGAAGACAGAGTCAGCATTGCCGATAAAAGCGGCGTGCCAATGGGCGGCGTGTTGCCAGCAGTACAGGGCAAGGGCGCTCCTCAGTTTGCGGTCTGGGCAATGAAGGACAGCCTCAGCGGTAATTTGGATCGTATTCAGATCATTAAGGCGTGGGTGGATGCCGGCGGCGAGCCTCACGAGGCGATTTACAATGTGGCCTTATCTGATGGACGTCAGCCCGATGCCGTTACGGGTAAAGTGCCGGCGGTGGGTAATACCGTTGATATTGAAAAAGCCACTTATACCAATACGATTGGCGATACCCAGCTTGCCGCGCTGTGGCAGGACCCGGATTTTGATTCCACATTAAATGCGGTGTATTACGCTCGCGTTATTGAGATTCCAACGCCGCGCTGGTCTACCTATGATGCCGCTCTGCTTCAGGTTGAGGCGCCTGAACCCGCTACGATTCAAGAGCGGGCGGTGAGTTCGGCGATTTGGTATCAGCCAGCGCAACAATAAGCTATTCGCTGATAAATTTAAGATCGGATTTACGTCGACTCTCGGCGTCGCGGTAATAATTTTCGTGGGGGCCAACTTGCAGAAGATGAATTGTTAGCCTCCCTTCATCCCAGTTATAGCCAAGTAGATATTCGGTGGGGCCGCTTTTTGTTTTGTGAACGCGTAAATACTTTAGTGCGCCCTTCTTTTGTTCGCCTATGAGTGGATTGGCAATGATCTCCTCAATAGCATCTTCAATATCTGCTTGAGTCTTTTTATCCAGTTTATTTAATGCCTTAGTAAAGCGAGATGTCTCGTAGACTTCACTTGCGCTTGGCTGTTCTCCGCTCATACCGTGTCACCGCTCCATGGTCTACTTCTGCTTTTGCTAACAAAGCTTCTTCAATGAATGCGAAGCTTAGCTCTGGATTGTCGATTGCGATTTGTCCAACCATAGCCGTGTACTCAATTTGCTTGGGTAGACTGCGATGCGCTGCCGCAGCGCGAATTTTATTCTCTGCAACGAACTCATCGTCGAGGCGTACGCTGGTGGCCATGCTTATACCTCCATTAGTTTTTGGGTGTGTCAATATGACGCATTATGCGACAATTTGTCGCGCACGATCAAGGGCCAAAAAAATGGGAGCGACTAAGGCTCCCATAGGTAAGCGATGTAGCGTTCAGCTTAGAAGCTGACGCTCAGGTCAGCACTGACCATACGCGGTGGCATCAGGAAGCCCATGTGTGAACCTGAGAAGATGGGTAGGTCAGCGGCAAAGCGGCGTACCTTTTTATTCTCAAGGTTCTTCACGTGAACCACAAACTTCCAGCGCTGGTCGGGATCAACAATGCCGGTATGCAGGTTGATCAGACCGTAGTCGCCCTGGGTGTCGATGGGGTCGAGGTCGAGGTCAAAGTACACATCACTGCGCCAAGCGTAATCGGCACCTAAAAACAGTGCGGCGCGATTATCAAAGATCGGATAAGCGACATTACCACCAATGTTCAGGCTGTATTTTGACGAGCGTGGCAGGCGTTCGCCGCTGAGGTCGCAAGTTTCTTCACTCGAGCTGGCGGGGCAGGGGCCTTCTTCAAATTTATCAAACGTGGCATCGGCAATACCTGCGCCGATAAACAGCGAGGTGCCGGCAAAGGGCTGGTAGTTCATGTCGATTTCCAAACCTTGGGTGGTGGTTTGGGCGGCGTTGCTCACCAAGAAACCGTTGCCGATAAAGGCCTGAATTTGCATATCTTTGAACTGGGTGCGATACAGCGCGGTATTCACCACCAGTGCACCTTCCAGTGCGGTTAGCTTATAGCCAAGTTCAAAGGCTTCGGCATATTCTTGACTAAATTCAGCTTCGGAAGCTTCGCGTGCCAGTGGGTTGAAGCCACCTGCTTTAAAGCCCTCGGTGTAAGAGGCGTAGAGCATACCGTCTTCGCCAATAGAGTATTTAACCGACAGCTTGGGCGCCACGTTAGACTCGTCGCGTTTAGCATCCAAGGTGTACTCGGTTACGCCAAATGCCGCTTGCAATAATAAGCCCGTAGAGGAGTAATCCTGATTCAGGTAAACCTCTTTGGTTTCTTGAGACATGCGCAAACCGGCGATAACACTCAGGCGATCAGAGATATGCCAAGTAAACTGCGAAAAGGCAGCCAGTGTAGCGGTAGATAGATCGTACTCCTGTAGTAGCGCATCTGTAGTGAGCGAGAACAGCAGTCCATCAACCGGGCTCAATAGGGGGTTGGAAAGCAGGCCTTCCAGTCCGAGCAAGGGGCCAATTAAGCCCGATAGCGGCCCTTCAGGCAGCATTCGCAGGTCGCCTTGTTGTCCTTTCTCAGACCAAAAGCCAAACAGACCGATCAGGTATTCAAAATCGCCGGGGCCAGAGGTTAAGCGCAGCTCAACCATTTGTTGTTCGTAGTCAAAATCGCGCTTCCAGTCGGCGATAGGGGCCGAGGCAGTATCCGCATCCAGATACAGGTATTCCTGACTTTCGGCCTGGCTGGCAATCAGGGTGATGGTGCTCTCGCCGATATCCCAGTTAACTTCGAGGTTCGTTACCTCGGTGTCGTTGTCATTATAGTTATCGGAGTTGGTGTGGCTCTGATAGTTGAATTCCGCTTCCAGAGTCGGGTCAAAACGGCCGTGTACCAGAGCGGCGGTATCGTCGAGAACAAAGGGTTCCCAGCCTTGGCCTTTATCGGCGGAGCGGCCTTGGTAGTAAGTAAAAACGGCGTTTAGGCTGTCGGTAATATCGACTAGCAGCTTGGCCCGAATCCCCTCTTTATCAACGGATTTTTCATCCTCATCTCGGCGGCTATTGTAAACAAAGCCATCTTGTTCGGAGCGAGTGGCGGCAATACGCAGGGCCATGCGTTCATTCAACAGCGGAATGTTGACCATCGCATCGTATTTTTTGGCGTTGTATTCACCGCCGGAAACCGTGGCTGAAATTTCAAATTCATTACTGGGTTTGGCGGTAGTGACGCTGATGGCGCCGGCAACCGTGTTCTTACCAAACAGAGTCCCTTGCGGGCCTTTAAGTAATTCAACGCGATCCAAGTCGAGGAAGGCATCTTGCAGGAAGGCGGTTTTGCCGTAGTAAATGCCATCTACATAGAAACCGACTGATTGCTCCATGCCGTCGTTAATCGGTGAGTTTAATCCGCGCATACCCACCTGCACGTAGCCGGGGGTCATATTAATGTCGGTATTTGGTGCGGTTGCTGCCACATCTTCAAAGTTTTCAATGGCGGAATTTTTCATCTGCTCACCGCCTAATACTTGTACTGAGAGCGGAACATCCTGAATCGACTCAGCACGTTTTTGCGCGGTAACAATCACTTCTTCAATGTAAGCGCGTTTGGCTTTTTTCTGCGGTGCTTGCTCGTTATTGGCCTCTTGAGCATGAACACTAGCGATTGCGCTTGCTAGAAAAATACTGGGGAGAATTATTTTTTTCATGATCCCTGTTTCCCTTGTGAATTATTATTTTTTGAAATTAACGAGACGTTTCATTTGCCATTGAGCATAAACAGCAAAAAAGACCGCAATACCTACAGCAGTTAGCATTCTTTCAATGCTGAAGGCGTTTGGGTCGCCGGCATAGTTAGCGCGTACCAAGGCAATCGCTGGAGTGATAACGAACAGAAAATACAGCGACATTAGAATGGATATAGTCCGAAGTCGTTTGACTGTCACGTTTAGCTCGCGGTTTATCTGCGCATTTGACTGATCGTTTTTCGAGGGCGAGGCGGAAGCGTTCATCTAAAAGTCCTCTTAAGCGGGTTTGGCGGTGGCAAGGTAAAGAACGGTGATGCCCGCCATTGAAATAACGGGGGTGGTCACGGTTAAAAACCAAATATGCATCTGGGTCAGCTTTTCATAGCGTGGAGAATCCAGTGCATCTACCCCTTCTTTTAAGCGCGCTTTGCGCTTGTTACCGCCAAAGTGAGATAGCCAGTAATCGAAAATCTCGATCGGAATAAACACCAGAATAACCAGTGCCAGTTTGATCACCAACCAATCGTTGTGCACGCCCCAACCGCCGATCATAAGCAGCAGCACACCGGTGACTAACACAAAGGGAAAGGCAACGTGCTCAATCACCACGCCTTCGTCAAAGCGCTCTAGCGCTTCGTTGCGTTTGCGCAAAAGTTCTGGGCTGTTCGGGTCTAAAAACCACTGGCGCAGTACGGGAACGACATAGTTGATATAGGCGACAGAGGTACTCCACAGCCACATAGTGGCAAAGAGTAAATGTATAAATTTGACCTGTGCGTAATAGGGGCCGAGGTGTTCGGCCACAAAATTCACGATAGACATGGTGAATCGACTCTCTGAGTTGCTAAACATTATTGTTGTGATTAAGCTAAACAAACCATACCGTTTGGTATGGTTTGTTGTCAACTAGGTTTACATTAATTCACTATGCCAAAAACAAGCGAAAAAGCGGCGGGCCGATTGTCCGATCGTGACTTTATTAACGAAGCCTTTGAAATCATTGCTGAATCAGGCAGTTACGATGGCCTGACGATTGATAATCTGTGTACCCGCTTAAATGTCTCTAAGGGAAGTTTTTACTGGCATTTCAAAGGCCGGGCAGGGTTGATTGAGGCGGTGGTGGGCGCGTGGTCTGGCCGTCTCCACGAAAATATCTACAGCGATATAGACGCGCAAACCGGGGGCGAACCCGAGCTGGGCATTGCGCAGGTTATTGAGGTGTGGAGCAACAGTAATATTTCTCGCATCGACCGGGTGATGCGGAATCTTGCGTGTAAGGATGAGAATGTCCAGCAGGCGGTGGCGCAGGCAGACCAGCTCTTGCTGGGCTTCCTGAAATCCAAATTGATTGGCATCGGTTTGGCGAGTGACGAGGCCCAACGCTGGGCGCGTTTATTAATTGCTATTGGTATTGCTCAGCCCCAGCTTGCGCATTTGCCAATGCCGGGAACCGAGCTGGAAGAGCGACTATGGATGTTTGAAACACTGATGCCAAAGTCGCTCAGAGATGCGCTGATTCGTTAACGCTTTTTTGCTAAAAAAATCGGATTAACGTTACGAACGCAGTAGTTAATCTCTTTTCTTTAGAACGATGGGCAGGCCATCGGTGGGGAAGGAGATGGGCACGGCGTTGTACTTCATGTTGTAGCCGGGTTTGACCTCAATACGGTAATCGCGCAGCAGGGCAAACAGGAACAGTTTCACCTGAATCTCGGCAAAGTTTAGTCCCAAACACTTATGACTACCGCCACCAAAGGGCAGCCACTGGTAGAAGTGTTTTTTATGCTCGGCGCGTTCGGGCGAGAAGCGATCGGGATCAAACTTGGTCGGTTCGGTCCAGTACTCTTCCATATAGTGGGTGTACAGCGGTGAAATACCAATTGCGGTATTGCGCGGGATTTTAAAACCGCCCATTTCAATGTCTTTGGTCACCCGGCGCGGAATCACCGGCACCGGTGGATACATGCGCAGCGCTTCTTGGAACGCCAGTGAGGTCTTGTCGAAGGTGTTCAGGTCGTTAAAGTCGGGGGCGTCTTTGCTCAGCGCTTTATATTCTTCGTGCAGAATATCCTGCCATTCTGGATTTTTCGCCAGCGCATAAACCATCGAGCACAGGGTGCTGGTGGTGGTGTCGTGGGCGGCAAACAGCAAGAAAATAATGTGGTCGCGCACATCTTCGTCGCTGAGGTAATTGCCGTCTTCGTCGCGGGCGTGACAGAACTGCGAGAAGAAGTCGGCGCTTTCCACTTTGCGCTTTTCAGCGATCTGGCTTTCGGCAAATTCCACCAGTGTTTTACGACCCTGTAAGCCGCGATACCACATGGTGCCGGGGATGGGCAGTTTTACTACCGCAAGCGAAGCTTCCATGCAGTGTAAAAAGCCTTTGTTGATCTTGTCGGCGTCGGCGCCCATTTCAACGCCCATAAAGACCTGTGCCGCCACATCTAGCAGTAGCGATTTAATCTCGTCTTTAAAGCCGAATACCTTGTCTTTAGGGAAGTCAGCGACACCCTGTTGCAGGCGTGGCAGCATTACATCGATATAGCCAATCAGGCTTTCTTTTTTAAATGCGGCCTGCAGTATTTTGCGGTGGAATTTATGCTCGTCAAAATCTCGCAGCATCAAACCGTTGGGGAATAGGTGATCCAGCAGCGGATCCCAAGCCAGTTTATTGGAAAAGGCTTTGTCAGAATTTTTGAGAACGATCTCGTTATATTCAGGGCCAAGAGCCGCCAGTGTAGTTTGAAGTAGCGCATTGCTGCGAAACAGCTTGCCGTGTTGCTTGGCTTTTTTCTGCACTAGCGTCAGGTAGTCTTTTAGAAACGGAACCGTATCCCCAAGAATAGGGAGCTGGCCGGTGTCGCCGGGAATATGTTCTAGCGAGGCTTTGCCAACGGGTGCCTTGGGTAAGCCCAAATGCAGTGATTGTTCGGCGGTCATTTTAGTCTCCATCTGCTCGCAAGTCGGGCAGGGTTTAAGCAATAAGGGCGTTGAGTGAATCCAGTTGCGAGCTGGCCAGCCACAGGCACAGCGCAGCAATAATCAGTACCCCAATGCCATAACTGGCGGGGCGCTTTATAAAATTAATTGCGGCTGCACCGAGCATGGTGCAGAACAATACCAGCGCGCCGAGTGCGGTGGCCGCCGGATAAAAAAATCCGGCGATCAACAGGCTGATGGCAATGATTTCTGCGCTGGCAGCAACATAAGCCAGCCAGTAGGGGTATTCGAATTTTTCAAATTCTTCCACCATATGGGGATGGCGGATGAATTTAAAAATCGCCGCAATGCCAAACAGCACAATAAACAGCAGTTGCAGTATTAGCATTCCCATCGTGGCCATGCTCAGATCGCGTATTTATCAGCAAACAGCGCGCGCAGATCTTTTTTCAGAATCTTGCCGCTGGGGTTGCGTGGCAGACCGGGTACATATTCCAGTTTGCGTGGAATTTTAAAGCCGGCCAGTTTTGTACGGCAGAAGGCTTCCAATTCCTCAGCGGTGATTTGCGCGTGTTCGCCAGAAACCAGAACCGCCAGTGGCACTTCGCCCCATTTTTCATCGGGAATGCCTATAACCGCGACGTCTTGAATCTGCGGGTGCGACATCAGGTGATTTTCAATTTCAATCGGGTAGATGTTCTCGCCGCCGGAGATAATCATGTCTTTAACGCGGTCTTTGATGAATACATAACCTTCTTCATTCATCAGGCCGGCATCACCGGTATACAGCCAGCCATCAACAATGGTTTTGGCGGTGGCTTCGGGATTGTTCCAATAGCCCTGCATGATTTGTGGGCCGTGCGCGATAATTTCGCCAATTTCGCCGCGCGGAACTTCATTGCCTTCATCGTCGACAATTTTAATTTGAGTACCGGCAACGGCGCGGCCGCAGGAGCGCAGCAATTCAGGTTGTGTGTTTAACGCTTTAAGGTGATCGGCGGCGGTTAAGAAGCACAGCGCCATGGTCGCTTCGGTTTGGCCATAGCCCTGTACGAAGTCGCAGCCAAAGGCGTCCATGCAATCGCGCAACAGGCTCTCGGGAATGGGTGATGCGCCGTAGTTAATGGTGTGCAGATCAGAGAAATCATATTCCTTGATATTGGGGACCATCATCATCGAGAACTGCAGCATAACGGGAATCACCGCTACGGTATTGATCTTCTCCTTTGACAGAGTTTCGATCATGCCGACCGGGTCGTAGTCGCGGTGAATAATCAGCGATGAACCGTAGATAACGCCCATTAATGAGCCCACCAAACCCACGGCATGGAAATTGGGGGCAATGATCAGTGAGCGTTCACCGGCGCGGGTCCAAACGCCGCTGCTTAGTGGTGCTTGGTAAGTATTGATCATCACATTGCCGTGGCTGATCAGAACCCCTTTGGGGCGGCCGGTGGTGCCGCTGGTATACATATGGAACAGAATATCTTCTGGCATCACTGAGACGGGCTTCAGTTCACCGGCGCTGCTCAACCAGCTCTCGAAGGATTTGGCGTTGGCGGCGTCACCGTCTAAACAGACATTGGGTGTAGACAGCAGATGGGGGCCGCGCAGCTCGGCAAATTCGTTGTCAAAGCACAACAGTTTGACTTGGGCGTCTGAGGCAATGAATTCAATTTCGTCGAGGCTAAGGCGGTAGTTCAGGCCCACTGCCACCGCGCCGATACGGGCGCTAGCCAAGAAGAAGCAAAAATTATCGACAGAGTTTTTGGCCAGAATACCGACGCGGTCGCCTTTGCTAATACCTTCAGCTTGTAAGCCCGCCGCAATCTTGTCGACAAAGGCTTGGGCCTCTGCATAGTTCACGGTTTTTTTACTGTCGCTGGCAAGCATCAAATCGCCGCGCATTCCCGCATGGTAGTCCAGATATTCACACAGGTTGTTAAACAGGTTCATAGTCCACTCCGGTCAGTAATTATTGCTATTTTTGAATTTATGCGACGCTATCATAGCGTAACTGGCAGTAGCGACGACGCTGAATATCGGCATTGCCGAAGCTGGCGTCGATCATCATGATACGGCGTAAATAACGGCCGATCGGCATCTCTTCACTAACACCCATGCCGCCGTGAAGTTGTACGGCTTCCTCGGCCAGTTGTCGCGATTTTTTACCTACCAGCGCTTTGAGTGCGGCAACGATCATTGGCAGATTGGCGTCTTTATCCAGTACGGCGCACTGGGCGCGTAAAATCATGGCGCGGGTCATTTCAGCGTGGGTAAACATATCCACCATGCGATGTTGCAAGGCTTGGAATGAACCAATGGCAACGCCAAATTGCTTGCGGCCACGGGTGTATTCCACAGTGGTTTTCAGCAGGGCATCCATGGCGCCCTGCGCTTCTGCGGCTAGGGCAATAATGCTTTCATTCATCACCATTTGCAGCGCGTTTGCCGCGCCGCCTTCTGGAAATAGGCAAGCTGAGGCAGGCAGTTTCACTTCATTAAACGCCAGATTCTGAACTTGGGTCTCGTCCATTAGCGCCAGAATTTGTTTTTGCAAATCGGTGTGGTCCGCACTGACTACAAAGGCGTTGAGCGAATCCGCGTTAGTGCCGGTTTGAGCAATTACGATGATGCTGTTGGCGGCGGGGTTGTCGACCAATACTTTGCGACCGCTCAGTGTCCAGCCTTCACTGGTTTTTTCCGCTTTGCAGTTCAGGTTTTCAAGAGTGTCGGCGTAGCTGTTTTCAAACAGTGCCACGCTGCATTGCTGTTCGCCGGCGAGCAGGGCGCTTAGCAGTGATTCGCGAATATCGCTGGCGGGGGCGGATTCAAGAAGTTTGCCGGCCAATAACGTGCTGCTTAAAAACGGGCTGTTAATATTGTTGCGGCCCATGGCTTCGGTAAGCATGCAGGATTCAATAATACTGCTGCCGTAGCCGCCAACGTCTTCGCTGAATGGCATGGCCAGCCAGCCCAGTTCGGCAAACTCGGCCCACATTTCGGCAGGGTTTTTGTCTTCAGGGCAATCGGCAAAGTAGCGATCGACACTGGTCTTTAGCATTTCCTGATCTTGGTTCAATGTAAAATCCATGGTCTTCCCCTTACAGTCCCAAGCCGACTTTGGCGATGATATTTTTTTGTACTTCGTTGCTGCCGCCATAGATGGTTGCTGCACGGCCAAACATGTATTCGCGGCGAATCTGGTGCGATTGAGTTAGGTACTCACTAGGTGCAATGCCCGTTGTGCCCGGCTCGGTTACACCGGCAAAGCCGCCAGTCACATCCCAGCGCAGTTTTTGCAGGGCCTGTTGCAACTCGGTGCCGACCAGTTTCAACAGTGAGGATTCCATGCCGGGCGCCTTGCCCTTGTCCAGCTTGTTGAGCACCGACAGTTCTAGGTATTCCAGCGCCATCAGGTCTATTTCAATATCAGCCAGTCGCGCCTTAATGTCGTCTGAGCTGCTCAGACCAAAACCGCTGTGGCTGCCTTGCATCAGTTGTTCAATATCTCGCACCATGCGCTTGCAGTAGGCCACGCCAGAGAGCGCTGTGCGCTCGTAATTGAGCAGGGCTTTGGCATACTCCCAGCCTTTGTTCTCGTCGCCAATGCGGTTTTCAACAGGCACGCGAACATTGTCGAGATGCACTTCGTTGAGGTGGTGGTCGCCATCAATAGAGATAATCGGGCTGACGCTAATGCCGGCTGATTTCATATCAATCAGCAGGAAGCTGATGCTCTGTTGCGCGCGGCCTTCGGTGGCAGTTTTAACAAGACAGAACATCCAGTCGGCGTACTGGGCGTAGGTTGTCCAGATTTTGCTGCCGCTCACGACATAGTGATCGCCGTCGAGTACCGCGCGGGTTTTTAATGCCGCTAAATCGGAGCCTGCGCCGGGTTCGGAATAACCCTGACACCACCAAATGTCGGAGCGTTTGGTGATTGGCAGGAAGCGGGCTTTTTGTTCATCGCTGCCGTAGCTATAAAGCACCGGTGCCACCATTTTGATGCCCATTGGCATAACATCTGGTGCGCCTGCTGCCGCTAATTCGCTGCTGTAAATATACTTTTGAGTGGCGGTCCAAGGGCAGCCGCCGTGTTCAACGGGCCAGCCGTTTGCCGCCCAGCCTTGATTGTCGAGCAGCTTTTGCCATTCGATGGTGGCTTCTTTAAATGTGCTGGGCTCGTGAATGCGCGCGGCAAGTTCAGGGGTAAAGTGAGTGCTGAGAAAGTTGCGCACTTCAGCCTGAAAGGCGAGTTCCTCTGGGGAAAATTTTGCGTGCATGGCGTAGTCCTGTCTGTCAGTTGTTATTGGTTTAGCTGTCTGAGCCAGTGAGTGCGCGATACGTTGAGTAGCGCGGATTATCAATGGCCATTTTCTTTAAGCTGATTTGTTTTAGTGCGCTGATAAGTTGTGGATTAAGCGCATCTATTTGCTGTTCCTGAATCGCTTTGGAAACGGCGGCATTGGCATCGCCTTTATGATCCTCAACAAAACCGGAAAGCAGGTCTTGTTCCAGCGCGTTGAGTTCGCTGGCCTGTTCGCATTCGCGGCTCAGAATGCCAAGCGCATTAATGGCGACTTTCATGCGGTAAGCTACGGCCTTATCTGAAATTAAGGGGCTGACTTCGTCTTTGAGAAACTCGCTAATCGCTTCAATTAATTGGGTGTTGCTGGGGTAGAACTGGCTCATTGCGGCTCTCCCTGATGTTGGCTGGCCTGTTCGAGCAGGGCGATAATATCCAACTCGCATTCAGAAACACGGCGACCAATCGCCGCGCGTTCAACAGAGCGCTGGGCACCGCTGAGATGGACTTCGCATTGATAGAGGCACAATACGCCCCATTTCAATACGCCGAATAATTCCCAGTAGTTCACTCGCGCGGGGTCAACTTTCAGGCCTGACGCTTGCTCATAGGCGCTAAATAATTGCTCGCGAGTACCAAAGCCGCCTACCGGTTTGTCACGCTGGCCAAAGCGCCAAGAGTTTACGCACAGCCAGCCGAGATCTTCCATTGGGTCGCCGATATGAGACAGCTCCCAATCCAGTACGCCGCTCAGGCCGTTTTCATCAACAAGGATATTGCCGTTGCGAAAATCGCCGTGAACCAAGGTCAGTTCAGCCTCAAATTGATGCTGACTTAAATATTGAAAAGCGGCATCAAAGACCGGCAGCGGCATGCCAAAGCGCTGGTAGCTCTGCTGGTAAAAATCGAGTTGCGCTTTGGCGTCTTGCACCGGTAAGTGGCTCAACTCTGAACGCGGTACGGCGTGTATTTGGGCTAGCGCCTCGCCGCATTGTGCAGCCAGTTTTTCTCTAGCAGCACTGAGGGTTGGGTCGCGCAGAATTTTCGGCGGCAGCGATTCGCCGTCGATGCACTCCATCACAAAGCCTTCGCCCAATCCGTGGCCGGGTTGCAGAATGCCTAGAATACGTGGGGCAATGACACCTACAGCCACGGCAGCATTAATAACGATGGCTTCATCGGCTTTCTTTAGTGCGCCAGCAAACTGATCCGCATCGATGCCGCTGCGCAAAATCAGGGTTTGCGATTGGCCACCATAGCTGGCTTGAAAACGCCATGTTTGGGCAGCGGCGCCAGCGGTCAGTTGTTGCAGCTGACTGATCTCTACCGCTTCGCCGACAAATTCAGCAATGGTGGTGCTCAGTTTATTCTGCAAGGCACTAAGCGCGATTTCGGCGTCGTGTAATTCGGCCATTAGGCGCCCCACTCGGAGTCGCGTTCGCCAAAGTCCCAGCCGCGTCCGTCGCTGTCTTTAAAGCGTTTCAATACCTGTTTGGCAACGGATTGAATATGCACCTCATCTGGGCCGTCATAAATACGGGCTTCGCGAGCGTGGCGATACATACGGCTCAGCGGCGTGTCATCGGTCAGGCCGGCGGCGCCGTGAACTTGAATGGCACGATCAATAACATTGTGCAGCATACGGGCGCCAACCACTTTGATCAGGCCAATTTCTACTCGACCCGGATCGCCACTGTCGATGCAGCGCGCCGCGTGCAGGGTGAGCTGACGGCAGGCCTGAATTTCTGACAGGCTGTCGAAGACATGTTGTTGCATCAATTGCTTGTCGGCCAGTGAGCCACCAAAAGCGCTGCGTTTATGCAGGCGTTCACACATCAGATCGAAGGCCCGTTGTGCCTGTCCCAGCCAGCGCATCGCGTGGAAGATACGGCCGGGGCCGAGGCGGCGTTGGGCAATTAGAAAGCCTTCGCCACGGGCGCCGAGCAGGTTTTCTTCGGGAACCGTAATATTGTCGTACAGCACTTCAAAGTGGCCAGTGTGCAGGCCGAGCACCGGGGTGTCGCGCTGAATTTGATAGCCGGGGTGGTCGGTGGGTACCAGAATCATGCTGAACGCCGAGTGATCCGGTGCATCGGGTTCGGTGCGGCACATAATGGTGGTATAGGCGGCAACGTCTGCGCCGGTGGTAAACCATTTACGGCCATTGATATGCCACTGGCCATCTTTAAGCGCCGCACTGGTTTGCAGCTGGGTGGGGTCAGAGCTGGCAATATCCGGTTCGGTCATGGCAAAGCTGGGGGCAATTTCACCGGCTACCAGTGGCTTCAGATATTTTTCACGCTGGGCCGGAGAGGCATTTTGATTCAGCATGATTGAGTCTTGCAGGGTGTAAGTACCAAACACCAGTTGCCCGAATTCAGAGCGGCCAATCACCTCGTTGATGTAAACATAGTCGAGGAAGGGCATACCCTGACCGCCGATTTCTACCGGATGGCCTACCGCCCACAAGCCGGCATCTTTGGCTTCGCGTACTAATGATTTTAATTTTTCGCGGGCTTTGACTTTATCGTCGCCCTGCAGGATCGGCTCAGCGGGGTAGATTCGCTGTTCCAGAAATTCTTTCATTTCGCGTCTTACGGACTGCCAGTCGCGTATATCGGCCATTGTTATTCTCCCCGTTTTTTTAAGGTGTATTCCGACCCACCAATCAAACCAAGCTGGCGCATTATTGTCAAGATTGTTGACTTGTTTTGCGATGAGGATTAGCGTTTATTAACAATAAATAATTTCAATTAAGGACTCCCTATGAATGCATCGCTTAAATCCCTCACTAATATTCACCATGCTGCCTATCGCTGCCGCGATGCGGAGCAGACCCGCTGGTTTTACGAGGATATTCTCGGTTTGAAACTTGCTGCCGCGTTCGAAGAAAATCACGACTTTGGCGAAGGTTTTAAGCGCCATTTCCTGCATATTTTCTTTGAAATGGGCGACGGTAATTACATTGCCTTCTTCGACGAGCCGGGGGTATCCAAGCCTGAAGACTTCAAACGCAAAGACAGCTTTGATATGCACCTCGCCTTTGAGGTGGAGAATCTTGAGGCGGTGTTGGCGTGGCAGAAACACATAAATGATCAGGGCAAAACCTGTTTGGGCCCGATTGATCACGGCTTTGTAAAGTCAGTGTATATGTACGATCCCAACGGTATTCAGATTGAAATTACCTGCCGCGCAGAAAACAGTGACCAAGTGATGGCCGAGATGGGGGTTGGTGCGCGCGGCGCTTTGGCCAAGTGGACGGAAAGCAGCCGGGCGAAGAAAGAAGAAGTCTTTGGTGTGGCGGCAATAGATAAGCGGGCGGGGTAAGCCCGCTTTCTTTTGAAAGGCTAAGGAGTTGGCGATTAAGGCTTAACGGTCACAATTTTACCCCAGTCCATGCCGAGGGTTTTCTTCAAAATTTTGAATTCGGTGGCGCCAATACGCTTGCTCAATTCTTTTTCGATGCCGGCTACGATTTTGGCGGCGTCGGTACGCAGTTGATCTGCCTTGGGGGAAAACTGAACCGTTTTGGCGCGGCGGTCGTTGGGGTCGGCGGCCAGTTCAACAATCCCTTCTTCTTTCATGCCTTGAATCAACTGGTGAATCGCCTGACGGCTAACGCCAATGCTACGGGCCAAATCGGCTGGGCGATTAACCCCGGCGCTGATGAGAACCATCAGCATGGAGCGGGTGCGGGTGACCCGATCCCAGCCCGCAGCTTCTAGGCTGGCTTGTAGTGATTCATCAACCCAGTACAGGGCGTAGGCCAAGGTGCCGATCAGGGCGTTTTTATCGTCGTTAACTTTCTTCATTGCTTCTTTTATCGGTTTTTCAGGCGTTTCTTTTTCGGCGCCTATTTTCGTTTACATGGGCACTTTTTGGAAGTGTAATATATTGTAAAGAATATTGACAATTTTAAAGTGTGTTGTACCGTTGTAATCCTAGTACTAAAAATAAAAAAGGCGAAAACTGATGGGCGATGGCAGCAAATCCTACGAACGCATTCCGTATTTAATTTTTTATCAGGATAAAAGTCCTTTTAAAGAAACCTATGCCGGGCCGCTGGATTACGGCGCCTTAAAAGCGCATCACCTCAAGCCCGCACAGCCCAAAAGCAATAATGTCATTTTATTTATGCACCCCATTGGCGGTGGTGAATATTTGCCGATGGTGGTGGCTTTGGCGAAGGCGGGATTCCCGGTGATTTATTGTCAGAGCCGCTACGCCGGTAATGACAGCGCCTTGATTATGGAGAAGGTAGCCATCGACATGGCTAACTGTATTCGCCATGCCAAGGCTGAGTTTGGCTACGAGAATGTGATTCTTGCGGCGTGGAGTGGGGGCGGTTCACTGTCCTTGTTTTATCAAAGCCAGGCGGAAAACCCGACTATTACCGAAACCCCTGCGGGAGACTCGGTGGATTTAACCATTCAGGGCTTGATTCCCGCCGATGGCATTATGGTGTTGGCGGCCCATGTGAGCCGTGCTCATACCTTAACCGAGTGGTTGGATGCGTCGATCCTCGATGAGTCTAATCCGGATAACAAAGATCCGGAATTGGATTTATACAATCCCAACAACCCGAATCAGCCGCCGTATAGTGAGGAGTTTTTGCAGCGTTATCGCGCCGCGCAGATTGCTCGAAATCGCAAGATTAGCGCTTGGGCAAAAGCAAAGCTGGAAGGCCTCAAGGCCAAAGGTCGCCCTAATGATGAATTTGGTTTTGTGGTGCATGGCACGATGGCTGATCCGCGCTGGCTTGATCCCAGCGTTGATCCCAACGACCGCCGCGAAAACTGGTGTTTTCTGGGTGACCCGCAAGTGGTGAATAACGGCCCGGTGGGTTTGGCGCGGTTTTCTACCCTGCGCAGCTGGTTGTCGCAGTGGAGTTATGACGATTCCAATGCCGACGGAGTCGCCGCTGCGGCTAAAGTGTCAGTGCCGGTGATGGTAGTTGGCAATAGTGCGGATGATGCTTGTACGCCCAGCCACACCCATCGCCTGTTCAATGCGGTACGCCATGAGGATAAGGAGTTGCACGAAATTAAAGGCGCGACCCACTACTACTTTGGCCAGCCTGAACAGCTTAAAGAGGCGGTGGCCTTATGTGCGGATTGGTTGGGCCGGAAAGGTTTTGTGGATTGAGATTATTTATTGAAAATAAAAAAGGCTCCGCAGGGAGCCTTTTTTGAATCCGGATTAATTACTTGGCGCGTGAAACTTCACTTTGCCCGGTGAATCCGAGATTGGCACATCGTTGCTAGACAGCGCCTTCAGCGCAAACTCGCGATCTTCCTGAGTGAAGGCGCCAGTGGTTAGGCAGAATTCAACCAAGTTGTCGTTGGGGTCTTTGGTGTAGATGGAGTAGCACCAGTCGTGATCCACTTCCATTACGGCCAGGCCCGCATCCAGCCACTGCTGACGGCGCTTGTCGATACCTTCCATTGAGTCAATATCGAAGGAAATGTGGTTAATCATATCCGGCACGCCAGCGGCGCGAGAGATATTGGTTTCCACGGTGTCGCCGCCGGGAACGTCGTGCATTTCCCAGAAGGCAATAAATTTTGAATCGTCTTCCATGCGGTAGAAGAAGTGTTTGGCCCAGCCGCCATCGGGGACTTTGGCGATCTCTACTTTGACCAGCTCAAACTGCATGACGCCTTCGTAAAACTCATGGATGGCCTTCATATCCTTGGCGGCCAGTGCTAAGTGATGGTATCCCATTTCAATCTCTCCAGTTTATTGCTTGTCGACCATGCTCATAACGTCATTGCTGGCGCCTTCTGGGGCCGCAATTTCCACCACGCGCTCATCCACATCGTCGTATTCGAGGCGCAGGGCGCGGCTCATTACGGCGTGCATCATGTAGGTACAGGTAATGTAAGTCAGCTCGAGTATTTCTTCGTCTGACAGGTGTTTTTTCAGGGTTTCAAATACGCCGTCTGAAACGCGGCCGCGTTGCAGTACCAGCTCATCGGTGTAGGCCAAAACAGCGCGCTGAATTTCAGTCCAGCAGTCGGCAACCTGCCAGTGAGGAATCGCCTCGATCTGCTCTTCGGTCATGCCGACATCGCGACAGGCCTTGCAGTGCTGTGAAAATACAAACTGAGAACCGACGGTGAAGCCGGCGCGAATCTGACCGAGTTCGCGCAGAATCGGACAAATTTTGCGATTGGGTGAGCGGTAAAAAACAAAGCCGTCGGTGGTGTGCTGAAACGCATCGGGCACAATGTTAAACACGGTCCACCAGTTGCCGGGGGTGCCGGTGGCGGTGCCGGGTTCTTTGATGGGGTCGCGGTCGCCAAACAGCATATTAAAAATAGCATCAGCGTAGGGGTTTTTGGCTTCGCGGCCAGCTTCTTTCAATCTGGGCATCGTATTAATCCTTTATCTAAAATGTATGTTCGGCTTATTTAGTCTGTTAGTGATTACCAGTTGTACATCAGCGAGGCGAACACTTTGCGCTGTGATTTCTGGCGAGAGTTATAGCTGCCGGGGAAGAACACGGTATCAATAGTCTGGCCGGAGATTTTCTCGTCGGTCAGGTTGCTGCCGCCGACGCTGATTACCCAACCTTGTTCCAGTGACGCCAAGCTAAACCGCGCAGAAATCGTGGTATAGCCGGGCAGGAACGTGGCGGGGTCGAGATCGCCATCGGTGTACTGGTCACCTTGATACAGGAAGTCGACACTGGTTGAGGCCGCCAGACCAAACAGCGGGAATTGCAGATTAGGTGTCAGGCTCGCCGTCTGTTTTGGCGCCAGTGAGATGCGACGGTTGCTCAAATCCTGCTTGGCGGTATTACCTTGGGCAATGGGCGCTGGTGCATCGGGGTAATCTTCATAGCGTGCATCCAGCAGGCCGACAGAGCCGGATACTTGCAGAATAGGCAGTGGCGTCAACCAAGTGAAATCCAGCTCGACACCATCGGAGATCGCCGAGGCGGCATTGGTCACATCAAAGAACGCGCCGTTAAAGGCCAGTACCTGCAGATCGTCGAAATAGGTGCGATAAGCTACCGCATTCAGACGCAGGGTGTTGTTGAAGAATTCGCCTTTCAAGCCGCCTTCAATCGTGGTGGCATTTTCGGGTTCGAAATTCAGGTCTTCACCACCAAACGAAGAGGCGTTGAAACCACCGCTTTTAAAACCGCGTGAATAGGTAACAAACAGGTTGGTGTCATTATTGATGTAGTACTGCACGGAAAGTTTAGGTGACAGGTCGGTTTCGGTGCGCTCAAGATTGGGTTCGTTGTAGTTCTCGGCGCTGAGTGCAGTACCCATGATACAGGGCAGGCTAAGTGCGGCTTGGGCGCAGCTAGCTTGGCCAGAGGCGACACCGTTTTTCTTCTCTTTGCTGTAGCGCAGGCCGGGGGTGATCACCCAGTGCTCATCCAGATACCAGCTAAATTGACCAAACAGCGCGCCGGCTTCAACGTCTAGCAGGTAGTCCAGCACATAGCGGTCGTCGCCAATGACGGCAGAGGTCAAGGTGGCAATAGGCAGGCCAGCCAAGTTCAGCGCGCCGAGCAGGCCGCCGGTGTTCAGTGAAGAATTACCGCTGGCCAATTGCAGTACGTCGTCGGTGGTCAGATAAGCCCCAAGGTCGTCGCCGGCAATAATCTGGGTTTGTTGTGCGAAATTAGATTGGAACAAAAACGCACCGGCAACAAAGTCCAGGCGTTCGCCAAGGCCGAACAAGCCTTCCGAGCTACCGCTAAAACGCCATTCAAACGATTGCTGCTCGTATTGCGAGGCAACGGTCAGGCGGCCTAAATCGGCTGGAGACGTGTCGAGGTCAACCAAGCTGTCGAGATTCAATTCGGTGTCGGCAACAACGATAGTCGAGGTCAACTCATCCACGGCGCCCACTTTGCCGATATACCAGTCCATTTTGGCAGACAGGGTTTGTGAATCTTTCGTGATAAAACCCGGTTGGTCGTAAGACGTGCGATGATTGTACGGATCATCCTCAATATTGGGGTCGTAGTTCTGCAGGAAGGCGCGAGTGCCGTCATCCAGATTCTGTAGTTGCAGGCCCCAGTAATTAGCACTGGTTTCACCAACAACACCGAGCAGCTCCACCGAAATATTCTCGGTTGGTGTGAGATCAATTTTCAGGCGCTGGGCGTCTTGCTCATGTTTGTCGTCGTAGCGATCCAGAAACTGGTTGTAGAGCTGACCTTCTTTGTCGATATCCATGGCGGAAAAACGCACCGCCATCCAGTCGGTAATCGCGCCACCGACGGCACCCTCAAGGCGAATTTCGTCTGGGTCAGATTGGGTAGCTTGAACAAAACCGGAAAATTCTTCGGTTGGGCTTTGGGTGGTAACGTTAAATACCCCGGCTACTGTGTTCTTGCCGAACAGGGTGCCCTGTGGGCCGCGCAGAACTTCCACCCGGGCAACGTCAAAAATCGCCTCGTTGTAATAAGAGGGGCGAGCAAAAAACACTTCGTCTTGCACAAAACCCACCGAGCTTTCAAAGGCGGCGTTCAGCGGGTTGGAACCGAAACCCCGAATATTGATCTGTGCCAGTGCCGGGTCAGTGTCTGAGGAAAAGCGCACATTGGGAATGTAGGGGGCAATGTCTTGCAAGCCTGCGCCGCCAAGATCGCGCATCATGTCGCCGCTTACGGCGGTTAGCGAGATGGGGACGTCTTGCGATGATTGCTCTACTTTTTGGGCGCTAACAATGACTTCTTCCAGCGCGCGGGTTGCCTGCTTTGGTTCAACTTGTTCTTCGCTGAGTTTCTCGGTCTGGGAGTAGGCGATATTGCTGCCCAGTGCTACGGCTAAAACCAATGGGCGCAGATGCCAACGGGGTGTCGAGCGGGTCATGGAAGGCTCCAAAATATTATTATGGGTGGAAAAATTTATAATTAGTAAACTTACTTTACAATTTTTGGGGATTTGGTCAAGTTAAATTTGGTCGATTTTGTCGCCGGTCGTGGTTTTGCAAAATGCATCTCAGGCTGGACAAGCAGAAAATTATTATGTCAATATTGTTGACATTATTGAGGAGGCCAAAAATGATAAAACTCCATACCGTACCCACCCCCAACGGTCACAAGATCTCTATCGCGCTGGAAGAACTGGGCGAAGAGTACGAGGTGATTCCCTACGACATCAGCATTGGCGACCAATTCAAGCCGGAGCTGTTGGCGTTAAACCCAAACAACAAGCTGCCGGTCATGGTGGACGAGTCTCCTGTTGATGGCGGCGAGCCTGTGGTGATCTTTGAGACCGGCGCGATTCTGGTCTATCTTGCTGAAAAACACGGCAAGCTGATTTCATCGGATTTGCGCCAGCGCTTTCGGCAGATGCAGTGGCTGATGTTTCAAGTCGCCAGTGTGGGCCCCCTGCAAGGTCAAGCCCACCACTATGTGCGCTACTCCAAAGTGAAGCAGGACTACGCCCAAGAGCGCTACCTGAATGAAACTCGCCGCCAGTGTCAGGTGATGGAGTCCCAATTATCCCAGCACGATTATCTTGCCGGTGATGACTATTCCATCGCCGATATCGCCTGCTGGCCGTGGATGCGAGCCTTGCCGCTGATCGATGTGCATCTGCAAAAAGATTACCCGGCCACGTTTGCGTGGTTTGAGCGGGTGGCGGCGCGCCCTGCGGTGGAGCGCGGCAAAGATGTGATCAATGGCTGGGTGTACAAACTGCCCCCCAATTTCTATATGGAGCTGGACGAGAAAACCTGGTCATACTCCTTTGGTGAAGAACAATACAAACAACGGCAAAGAACATGATTTCAGTTTCTACATCGACGAATAAGCCGCTGGCGGGTATCCGCGTTCTAGATTTAACCCATATGCTGTCTGGGCCTTACTGCACCATGACGCTGGCAGATTTGGGCGCGGATATGATCAAGATCGAGCCGCTCAAAGGTGAGGGTACGCGGGCGCTGTTGGCCAAAGATCCCAAGCATTCCATTGAGGGGATGGGCGCCTACTTTCTAACGCTTAACCGCAATAAGCGCACGATGTGTGTGGATTTGAAGTCGGAAGCCGGGCTGGCCGTATTTTACGATATGGTCCGCAACGCCGATGTGGTGATCAATAATTTTGCCGCTGGTGTGCCTGCCAAACTCAAAATTGATTACGCCCACCTCAGCGAAATTAATCCGCAAATTATTACCTGCTCAATTACCGGCTTTGGCGAAAGTGGCCCCGGTTCATCTCGCCCGGCTTTTGATCAAGTCGCGCAGGCCTACGGCGGCGGTATGTCGATTACCGGTTCTGATAAAGCTAATCCGACCCGCGCCGGTATTCCTATTGGTGACTTGGGTGGCGGTATGTTCGGTATTATTGGCGTGCTCACCGCCATTATCGAACGCCAGCGCTCAGGTAAGGGGCAGCATGTCGATATCTCCATGTTGGATGTGCAAATTTCCCTGCTGAACTATATGGCGACTATGCACTTTCTCTCGGGTGAAGATCCCGAGCCGATTGGCAATAGCCACTTTGTGCATGTGCCCTATAACAGCTATCCCACCAGTGATGGCCATATTGTTATTGCCGTTATAACGGATAATTTTTGGGGCAATATTAAAACCATGCTCAACTGCCCGGAGCTGGACAAGCCTGAATTTGATTATCAGCCGGGCCGACTTGCCAGCAAGGCGATGATCGATGAAACCATCGGCAATATTCTAAAAACCGATACCACCGAAGCGTGGATGGCAAAGCTTAATGAGTTGCGAATTCCCGCCGCGCCGGTCAATAGCTTTAGTCGCGCATTGAACGATCCGCAAGTGAATCACCGCAATATGGTGGTAGAGCTGACTCATCCCAATGGGCAAACCACCAAAGGGCCGGGTTGTCCGGTAAAACTCTCGCGCAGCAATGAAGAGAGTTTCACACCGGCGCCGTTGCTTGGGCAGGACACTAACGCATTGTTGACCGAGGTATTGGGTTACTCCGAGCAGCGCATTGCCGAGCTGAAAAATGAAGGGGCGGTAGGCTGATGGCCGAGCGCGTAATTATCAATGATGTTGGCCCGCGTGATGGCCTGCAAAATCAGGCGGTCATTCTCGATCTTGAGCAGCGCCGCGCACTGATTAACGCACTGGTTGACGCAGGGTTAACCCATATTGAAATAGGCTCCTTTGTCTCGCCTAAAGCGGTGCCTGCCATGGCGGGCACTGGCGAGCTGGCGGCGCACTTGCCCAAGCAGTCAAAAAGCGGCGAGCCATTTCAGTTCTCCGCTTTGATTCCTAATCAGAAAGGTTATGAGTTGGCGATGGCTGCCGGCGTGCGCGATGTCAGCATGGTGGTGGCGGCCAGCAATACCATGAATCAGCGCAACATTAACTTGAGCACCGATCAGGCCATGACGGTGAGCAAGGCCGTGTTTGAGCAGGGCCGGGAGCAGGGCGCCAATACCCTCGCCTATATTGCCACCGCGTGGGAATGTCCCTATGAAGGCTTGGTAGATGAATCGGTAGTGATTCGGCTGGCGGGTGAATTATTCGAGGCCGGCGCCAGCGAAATTATTCTGGCTGACACCATTGGTGCGGCTTGTCCGGGGCAGGTCAGTTCACTGCTGAAAAAGCTCGCGGCCGAATATGATTTATCCAAATTCTCCTGCCATTTTCACGATACTCGCGGCATGGGCGTGGCCGATGTTTTCGCAGCCTTGGAAATGGGTATTCGCAAATTCGACGCCTCCATCGGCGGGCTAGGCGGCTGTCCTTTCGCGCCGGGTGCAACCGGCAATGTCGCCACCGAAGACGTGGTGTTGATGCTGCACCAAATGGGTTTTGACACCGGCATTGATATGCGCGGTTTGCTCGCGGCGGTGGATTTAGCCTCGAGCTATGTGGGCCGAGAGCTAGGCGGTAACAGCATTAACTGGATTCGCCGTAATATCGATAAGCTCTAACGGCAGAGCGGTCGAAATATGGCTATTTAGCCATATGCTTGCTACGCTATACGAATGCCAAATAGCACCTTTGAGTGGGATGAAGTCAAAAGTCTCCTAAATATCGAGAAGCATGGTGTTTCCTTTTATGAAGCCCAGCATGCGTTTTTCGATGATAAGCGTGTTATCGCTGAGGATGTGGCTCATAGCCAAGATGAGCAGCGTTACTATTGCTTTGGGCTGAATGAGGAGAAAACAGGAATTCTCACCGTGCGGTTTACGTATAGAAATGGCCGAATCCGAATTTTCGGTGCGGGCTATTGGAGAAGGGGTAAGAAAATTTATGAGCAAGCAAATCCAATACACTGATGAGCCAATCGGCGAAATCAAGGTTGTCGCTGATTTTCTGCCTTCACCGAGTGAACTCAAGTTAAAAAGTGAAAATACTAAAATTACAATTTCACTGAGTGCTGAAAGTGTCGAATATTTCAAAGCTGCGGCGGCGAAACATCATATGCAGTATCAGAAAATGATTCGACAGTTACTTGATGAATATGTCGCCCACCAAAAGAGTACCAACAAGTAAGGCTGGCCTGAAAACCCGCTTAGCACTTCGCGCTGTTTGGTTTGTTCCCCGGCCATAAGCTGTCTTCCTGAGACGATACGCCTCAACTCTTCCCGCATAAAATACAAGGCATTCTGATGGGGTGCCTTGCTCGCCACCCGTTGTCATCGCAGTGTTCTCAGTAATCAAATCCGGGAGTGACCCATGGCGAAACGTAAACTATCTATGCTCGACAGCAGCTTTCTGCAATTAGAGGCGGCGGCGATGCCAATGCATATTGCGGGCTTGTCGATTTTCACTATTCCTGAGGGCAAGGGGCAGGAGTTTGTCGGTGAACTGGTAGAAAAGTTTCGCGCCTGTAAGGTGTTTCGCAACCCTTGGAATTACTACCTCAAGCGCCCCAGTCGTTTTCAGTTTCAGCCTGAGCTGAAAGAAACCTTCGATGTGGATATGGAATACCATGTTCGCCACTTGGCGCTGCCTCGTCCCGGCGGTGAGCGTGAGCTGGGTCAGATCGTGGCGCGGGTGCACAGCCAGCCTCTGGATTTTCGCCGTCCGCTGTGGGAAGTGCATTTTATTGAAGGGCTGGAAAATAACCGCTTTGCGGTTTACATGAAAATGCACCACTGTCTGGTTGATGGTGTATCGGGTATGCGCCTGTTAGTTGGCTCATTATCAGATCGCGCAGATGATCCGATGCAACTGCCGTTCTGGGCGGCCGGCAGCGACAACAAAAAAATCACACCGCCACAAAATAAAAAATTACAGCTGCCTACAGTGCGCGATACCGTAAACTTTGCCAAAGAGATCAGCCGAGTTTGGCTGGGTCGTGGAGAAGATTTGGTAACGCCGCGTTCGGCGCCCAAAACGGTATTAAACGGTCGCATTTACAATCAGCGCCGTTTTGCCACCCACGTAGAAGAGTTGCCGCGTATCAAAGCCATTGCCGAAGCGGCGGGGTGTTCGCTTAATGATTTGGTTTTGGCCTTGTCGGGTACGGTACTGCGTGAGTACTTGCTATCGCATGATGCTCTGCCGCGCGAGAGCCTTACGGTGAGCATTCCGGTGTCCTTGCACCAGCCCGGCGATACCGAGCTGAAAAACAATATCGCCCAGATTCTGGCCTCACTGGGCACCAATATTGCCGATGATAAAACCCGCCTTGAGGCGATTTCGCGCTCTACTCAAAGCGCAAAAGATCAGCTCCAAAAACTGCCTCACAGCCTGCGCGGCGTGTTCGGTAGCTTGGTGATGGCGCCGTATTTCGCCACCGTGTTCTCTGGTTTGGCAGGGCGGGTAAAACCCAGCTTCAATATCATTGTGTCTAATGTGCCGGGGCCGCAAAAGCCGCTGTACCTGTTTGGCGCAAAGATGGAGCACTTCTATCCGGTGAGTATTCCTACTCACGGTTCTGCCATGAACCTGACCTGCTTCAGCTACGACAATAAGTTGCACTTTGGCCTAACGGCTTGCCGCGACAGCCTGCCACAAATGCAGCGTATGGCCGTGGCCTTGGGTGAGGCGGTGGATCGCTATGAGGAATTGTTTGTCGGCAAAACTAAGCCGCGTCTCGTTAGCGAAGCAAGTTAATTCCCCTATGACACAGCGCAGGGCAGATGCCTTGCGTTGTGGTCTGCTTAATGGCCGGGCTTTAGCTCGTAATCCCGGCCTGTTCGTGGTCTAATTTAAGCTCTAATAAACGACCAATTTCACATGCAAGAAATTCAGCTTCAAACGGATCTTAAATACCGCCGCAACCTGCTAACGGTCATGGCATTTGCTGGATTTTTTGGTGGGGTTGCGTTGGCGTCTATCAATATTGCCCGCGAAATGTGGGTGATAGTGACTTACGAGCTGATCTACGCGGCTTACAGCCTGATCATGGCTCGCTTCACCCGCACAGCAACTAACCTGACGGCTGTTGCCCTGCTGCTGGTGATTCCGTTTTTCAGCATTGTGTTGTTCGCTATTTCCATACAGCAAACGGCGCTGACAATTTGCATGTGGATACTCACGATTCCTATCGTCTCCTATCTGTTTTTGGGCAGTCGCTTGGGCTTGGCCGTTTCGGTCATCTATGTCAGTGCCGGGATGTATCTGTATTTTATGCGGCTGAAAAATACGCCTGAAGTGTCCACCATGACTATTGATTTAAATGTGGTGGTCAGTACCTTGGCGGTAATGGCCTGCGCCCATTTTTACGAGGCGGGGCGGGAGCGCGCCCAAGCTAAATTGATCGCCCTTGCCGGCACCGATCCATTAACAGGCCTGGCCAACCGCATGCGACTAGAGCAGGAGTTCAAACGCCTGCGCTATTCCTCTAAGCGTTATCAAATGCCGCTTAGCTTGGCGGTGATTGATTTAGATTTTTCAAAAAAATTAACGACACTTACGGCCATAGCGGTGGCGATCACGCCCTCGTTGCGTTCTCTACTCTTCTCAGAGAAGGCGTGCGACAAACGGATATTGTGGCGCGTACCGGCGGTGAAGAATTTGTGGTGGTGATGCAGCATTCTAATCAAGCGGAATGTGCCAAGCGGATAGATGCACTGCGACAGCAGTTTAATGAAACCCCAATTCTGCTCGACGGTGAAACGGTAACGGTAAGCTTTAGTGCCGGTGTAGCAGGGCTTGATGAAAGTGATGAAAACTTGGATAGCCTTCTCAATGTGGCCGATCGGCGACTTTATAAAGCCAAGGATCAAGGCCGCAATCAGGTGGTTAGCAGTTCTGATTAATTACGGCGTTTGCAATCTTAGTCGTCGGCGGTGCTCGAAAGCTCTCGCTACATTAAACAAATAGTTCAATGGTTTTTAGTTGGTGTGGCATTCTCTGCCGTCGCCAGATCGCCAAGATAAGAAAACACCAGCTCCGCCAGCTCTGCAATAGTGTCTTCAAGCACTTCATTTGGATTTTGATCGCGTAATACTCGCTGAATAATAAAACCAACCAGCACCGAAATAATCAGTTTCAGTTTGGGTTGCAGATTGGGATTGGGTTCTTGGCCGAGGTATTCGGTGGCGAGTTGCATAATGGTTTCAGCGGTTTTTTCATCCACGGTGTTGATGATGTGGGAAAGCAACACCTGGGGTAGATCCATCACCAGTTTGCGTAAACTCTCGTGATACAAATCAATGGTGTGTAACGCGCCACGCAGCATCAATACAATAAATTCTTCTAGGTCGGCAGCTTTTTCTTCGCGCCCTACTTCCAGCAATTGCTCCAGTACTTGATCCAGCGTGCGCTCATACCAAGCAAAGTAAATAGCCTCTTTACTGGGGAAGTATTGGTAGATGGTGGGCACCGCCACACCGCTAACTAAAGACAGCTCCAAAACAGTGGCTTTTTCAAAGCCAAACTCCGCTAAAACCTGAGTGCAGGCGTCCAGTACCGCTTCATATTTTTCAATGGAGCGCTGTTGCTTAGGTTTACGTCGTTGAATTTCCACAGTTTTTTATCCATTTCATTATTATTTTTTGATCGCAGAAACCTGATCGATCTGGCGATATGCTCAGGTTAGAGTATGCCCATGAAAAAAATAACGATGCAATACCTCATCACGCTATGGCTGCTTTCAGTGGCCATGAGCCCGTCAGCGGAGTCCATTATGATCGGGAAAAATCTGCCGATAATTAGCCTGCCCAGTAATGCGGGACAGCTAGTGTTTAATGACGGCAAGTTGCGCTATCTCGGCTGGAATACCGAGAGCCTCCAAGGTCGAACCCATTTGCTCTATATCGTGGCGGCGCGTATGGGAGTAGACAAAATCAATGAGCCTTTGCTGGATGCCTTATTAGCGGCGGGTGGTGTTGAGGCTTTTCCCGATGAGAGGGTACGGGTGGTGAGTATTCTCAATATTGACGATGTGATGCCCTTTGGTGGCGGATTTGCCAAAGCGGCTTTTGAGCACGCTCGCAAGCAAAAAGAAAATCAGCATGCGGTATTTGTTTTAGATGATCGCAGTGCGACACAACAAGCGTGGGGTTTTAGCCGCAAAGGTTCAGCCGTAATTATTGTTGATGAGCAAGGCGTGGTGCTGCGCTACAAAGACGGCGCGCTGAGTGGCGACGAAATAGAAGATTACGTCGCGCTATTAAGTATGAAAGCACAAGGCGAGTAGCCTTTTGAAACGAGCAAACAAAATAATAAAGGTAAACCCATGACCGATGTAATAGATCGTGATGCAGTGCAAGCAGCGTGCCCGATGCATCAACAATCTGAATCTACAAAAGTAAGTGACGATGCGGTTGCTCCGCATAATCTTGATGCCTTGCCATTACCGCCCCTAGTTGAAGGTGGTTTGCCGTTTATTGGTCGTGGCCTTGAGGTGATGAAGCATCCGCTTAAATTTATGCTCAAATACGAAAAAGAACTGGGCGATTGCTACCGTTTTAAAGTGGCAAATCGCGAGTATTTTGTGCTGAGCAATGTGGATGCTTCCGAGTTTGCCGCTAAAAATGGCCGCGAATATTTAAAGTCTGGTGCGCTCTGGGCAGACTTTGCCAAAGAGTGGGATATGCCCAATCAAATGTTGGGATTAGACGGCGAAAAACATGCTAAATCTCGGCGTTTGTTTAAGTCGAAAATGTCGAAAAATCTAGCGGTTGAATGCCATCAAAAATTCGAGGAAGTTACTAAAAAAGTAGTGGGCGAGTTGCAAGCGGGGCAAGTAGAGTCGGTGCGAGATCTGACGCGTTACTTGGTCAATAGTCTGGTTTCTACTGCATTTAATGGCAGCAGCGAATTAATCGACAAGCAATTTGCGATTGATGCCATTGATTGGCAAACCCAAACCTTCAATATTTTTGTTTTGAAAAAATGGCCGCGCTTAATGAAATGGCGGCCTAGTTTTAAGCGCAAAGGTAAGGCAGTTTGGGACTACGTTGAAAAAACCATAGCAGAGAAAACCCAAAATCCGGGCGATGATTTTGCCAGCTATGTGTTGGAGTTGGCGCGCAATAACCCCGACCTTTTTGAAACCGAAGGCGATCTTAAATTTAATATTGTCGCGCCGCTATTTGCCGGTGCTGACACCGTGGGTACCACCTCTACATTTATGCTGCACGAGCTGTGCTTTAACCCGAGCCTGCGCGAGCGAGTCACTGCTGCGGTGGATAAAGCCGTGGCCGAAAACGGCGGTGCCATTCCCAGCCCTGAATTTTTAAAAGACCATGTGCCAGAGTTATACGGACTTTGTATGGAAACGTTGCGTTTGTATCCCACGGCGTTTTCTATCAGCCGTACCGCCACACAGAGTTTTGCCTTTAAGGGGTATCGCATTCCCAAAGACAGCGAAGTGTTGGTAGTAACTACCGCCGCCCACTTTGATGAGCGCTTTTATAAATACCCAAGAAAATTTGATATCGACCGCTACAGTGCACCAAGAGAAGAGCACAAAGCCCGCTACGCTTTTCAGCCCTACGGGGTTGGTACCCATGTCTGCTTGGGCGCGGGGTTTGCCGAGCTGTTATTTCTGACCTTGGCTGCGACGATTATTTATCACTTCGATTTTGAAGTGGCCGATCCCCATCGAGAATACCAGCAGATTTTTGATCCCTCCTTGGGGATTGAAACCGGGTTCAAAATTCGCATGAAAGGCTGGCGGCATTAATACGTCGGTTAGTTTTCTAGCAAAACCAATAATAAATTTAAGATCGGTGAAATAAATATTATGAAAAAAACTACTCTCGCAGTTTTAATTCCTGTGCTGATGGCGAATCTGTCTTATGCCGAGGAAGCACAGAAGAAAAAAGCCGTACTTGAAGAAATCATCGTCACCGCACAAAAGCGGGAAGAGTCGATTCAAGACACGCCTATTTCAATCAAAGCCTTTAATGCTGAGGCGCTTGAAGTTCAGGGTATAGAAGGTATTGGTGATCTCGGTGCCAAGGTGCCGGGCATGACGGTGGAACCGTTTCCAATCAATAACGCCACCCTGCGAATTTATATTCGCGGCATGGGTATCTTCGATGTGCAGGTGACTCAAGACGCCCCCATCGGTGTCTATGCTGACGGCGTTTATATTGCCCGCTCTACGGGCACGGCTTTGGATATTGCTGACCTTGAGCGTATCGAGGTGCTAAGAGGCCCACAGGGGACGCTGTATGGTCGTAATACCAGCGGCGGTGCGGTCAACCTGATTACCCGCCGGCCGACCACCGAGAGCGTTGAATTTAAGCAGAAGTTTACGGTGGGTAATCGCAATTTCTTCAGTAGTAAGACCTCGCTCAACTTACCGGTTACCGACAAGCTGGCCGCCAAATTTGCGGTGATGTATACCGAGAAAGATGGCTTTATTGAAAATACTGGGCCGGGTGGGGATTTTGGCGATAAGGAAACCACAGGCTATCGGGCTGATATTCGCTGGCAACCCACCGATGCATTCACTCTGGATTACACCTATGATCGCTCAGACTACGCCTATTACAACTATATGTATCAGGGGATTAACCCGCCAAGAGTCAGCAAGGGTGTGACCGATCCGGTGAAATACAATGGTGAAGAGTCCACGGTATTTGCCAGTAAGCGAGTAAAGTCATTGGCTTCTGGCCCTAGCTATGAAGAGTCTGCTACCGATATTGAAGGTCACGCCCTGACCTTGGATTTTCAACAAGAAGCTTATCGCATTAAATACATTGGAGCATACCGCGAGTTGCGCGATGCTTCTTATGCGGACTTGGGCGGCGGCAAAGGTTCTACTGATTTTCGGATTGATACCAATGTGTATGATGGCGTAACTACCGATCAGGTTTTGGGCGGGCCATCGCCCTTGGTTATTCCGGTGATTAGTCAGCAACAGGTTAGTCACGAATTACAGTTCTCTCAAGACGGACTGTTTGATGGACGCTTGGACTATATTGTTGGGGGTTATTACTTCAAAGAAGAAGCGACCGAAGATAATTCGCCGCTTCACCACCAGTTTAGTGCATTTATTGATGAAGAAATCTCGCCCTATCTGGATCAAGTTTTTTCACCGGTGCTGGGTGCGGTATTCAGCCTTGGCAATGTCAAACTGGTGAACTTGGTTAGTCAGTATTACGAGGTGGAAAACACCGCCAGTGCAATATTTGGTCAAACCACGTTTACCCCCAAGTTTTTAGATGAGCGTTTGCATATCACCTTGGGTGGACGCTATTCAGAAGACAGCCGTTACGCACTCAAAAATCAAACCGACAAGTTCTATCTCGAAGGTCAGCAGATGGGGCAGGGCCTTGCCTTCGACCTGTCATCGCCAGTCTTTAATAATCCCGCAACCGAGGCCGTATTAGCTCAGGTCGGTTTTATTATTCCGCAAAATCGACAGTTCGATAATGTGGTGGGCGAGAGTGATTACGATGATTTGTCCTTGGCGATGGTGGTGCAGTACGACATCTCTGATGATGTGAATGTATACCTCAAACGTGTAGAAGGTTATCGCTCCGGCGGTTACAACACTCGCGATCCACAGGTCGATGGTAACCAAGGCCCCGCCGATGATGGCGTGGATTACGGCTATGGTTATGTGGACGGCTTTGCGCCAGAGCAAGTGGTGTCTTACGAGCTGGGCGTGAAGAGTGAGTTAATGGATCGCCGTTTGCGCCTAAATATGGATGTTTTTGAATCAACCTTTACCGATATTCAAGCGCCAGTCTTGGTGAATGGAACGGTGGCTGATACCAAAACATCAAATATTGGTTATGCCCGTATGCAAGGTTTAGAAACCGAACTAATGTTTGCCCTAACAGGGGATTTGTTCTTCCTGTTTAACTATACCTATCTAACGACCAAGGTAGATATGGAAGGCGATCCTAGCTTCTCTTCCACCTTTGCTGATGACCTGGACTTTCCCTCCGCGCCGGAACACTCCTTTACCTTTGGTATGGATTGGTCAGTGGCCTCGTGGTCGTTTGGTAATCTCAGTTTGAATATGGACTACAACTACGTGGGTAAGCGTAAAGGACTCATGATCAAAGGTCGTGAGGGCTTTAGTGAGCTGGGTGACTTAGGGTTGTTGAATGGCCGGATTTCTTTGCGCGATGTTAACTTGAGCAAATCCGGTACGATGCTGAATGTGGCCTTCTGGGGTAAGAATATTCTGGACGAAGAATATGAAATTCATGCGCTCGATAATCTGCCTCAAGCCGACCGTGCCGTGTTGTGGGGTGAGCCTAGAAGCTACGGTCTGGATCTGACGATTGAGTTTTAAGGCTGTTTAAACCCACTTTCTTCGAGGAGGATTTAGTCCTCCTCTTTTTTCCATCTTTCCATAATAGCTTCAACTTCAAGCCGGCTTTCTACAAAGGCATCAACTAGACGCGGCTCAAACTTGGTGCCCGATTGCTCTTTTAAGTAATTCATTGCTTGATCTGTGGTCCACGGTTTTTTATAGGGCCGTTGCATGGTCAGGGCATCAAAAACATCGGCAACGCTAACAATCCTTGCGCTTTCTGGAATTGCATTGCCAATTAAGCCCAAGGGGTAACCCGAACCGTCCCAATTTTCGTGGTGGCTCAGTGCAATTTCGGCGGACATTTTCATCAGCGGTGTACTGCCTTCGCGCAAAATTTCAAAACCAATGGTGGTGTGCTGCTCCATGATCTTGAACTCGTCATCATTCAATTTTCTTGGGGCTTTCAATATCTCGTCAGGAATGCCGATTTTTCCAGTGTCGTGCATGGGTGCGGCAAGGGCTAGGCACTCGGCAAGCTCTTCATCCCAGCCTGACTTGAGTGCCAATAATTTACTGTACTCAGCCATACGCCAGATATGTACGCCGGTATCGGTGTCGTTGTAGTGGCCGGCTTTGCCAAGCATAAATACGGTTTCACGATTTTGCGCTTCTAGCACTGATTTTTGGGTGAGCGACAGGTGTGTCTTTACGCGGCGTAATAGTAGCGGGGCGGATACTGGTTTGGTGATGTAATCAACCGCGCCAACATCAAAGCCCTTGCTTTCGTCATTGGTATGACTCATGGCGGTGACGAAAATCACCGGGATATTTTTGGTGAGTTCGTGTGCTTTTAGTGCGGTACAAACTTCATAACCATCCGTTTCCGGCATCATAATATCGAGCAATATCAGGTCAGGCTGTTGTTGAATGGCGGCTTCCATTGCGGTGCGTGCATTTTTAGCGAAAGCCAATTTATAGTGGTCTTTTAGTATTTGGCGAATCAGCTCAAGGTTTTGAGACTCGTCATCCACAACAAGAATTTTTTGACGCATAATTTTAACTTCCTGCAGATGACTGATGGTTGGTGCTGGCCTGCAAAGAATGCAGCGCTTGGCTTGCTCGTTCGAAGTCAAAGTCTTCTATGGCGGCGTAAATCGGTTCTAATTCAGACTTGGAGTAGAAGGTAAGTAATGGTTTTAATGCCGGTATTGCCTCATCGGGGTCTAATTGTCCGAGGGCCCTTTTTAGTTCATCAATTAGAGGGATTAATGAAGCGTGGTCAACCGTCGTAGGTTCTTTTATTACTGTGTCTGGGGTGTTTTTAAGTCCACGTTCTGGTGAAACAGTTTCTTCCATAGATTGCACTATGTGCTGAATATTGAGGGACTTAGTTTCAATGCAATTAAGGTGGGCGTTACTTGCTGCTTGTAAGGGCAGGCTAAAGCTGAACACTGAGCCTTTTCCAACTTCGCTCTCTACCCAGATTTGGCCGCCCATCAATTCGACTAATTCTTTACTAATCGTGGTGCCCAGACCTGATCCACCAAAGCGCCGGGTGGTAGAAATATCTGCCTGCGAAAAACGATCAAACACATTGGGAATTTGGGCTGGGCTTATACCGATGCCAGTGTCAGATATATCAAACTGAACGACGTTATGGCTCTGCTTGATGCTAAGGCTGATACTGCCTTTCTCAGTAAATTTAATGGCATTACTCAGTAAGTTAAGCAGTACTTGGCGAATGCGCGTAGGGTCGCCTAAAACAAATTCTGGTATTTTTGGATCAATGCTAACGTTAAATTCGAGTTGTTTGATGGCGGCGGAATGGCTGAGTAGTGTCGTGCTTTCTTGTATCAGTTTTGGTAAATCAAACGCCAAGGTTTCGATATTAATTTTTCCCGACTCGAGTTTCGACATGTCGAGAATGTCATTGATGATTGCCATTAATGAGCTAGCGGCGGTATGAATGGTTTTGGCTTGGCCGTGATGCTTTTCTGAAAGCTGAGGGTCTTCAATAAGCAGTTCTGAAAATCCCAGCATAGCGTTCATGGGTGTACGAATTTCGTGGCTGATATTCGCCAGAAAGGCGGTTTTGGCTGCGTTAGCTAGCTCAGCGTCTTGCTTGGCCTTGTGCAGCTCATCCTCCGCTTGTTTTTGCTTGGTGACATCGCGGCATACCCCAATGAACCGCGTTTCTGTATCGGCGCTGCTGCCAGTTTTGATCGCGCTAACGCTGATAGATAGTGAGAAAATAGTACCGTTTTTATGTCGGGCGGGCACAGTGCGGTTTAGTACAAAATCATTTTCAGGATGATGGCGAGTAAAGTTTCTGAAATGGGCGCTATGTTGTGGACGTGCCACATCGGGCATCAATGTTGTGACTGACACGCCAAGTAATTCTTCGGCGCTATAACCAAAAATACGCTCTGCAGAGGCGTTAAAGCTAAGGAGATTGCCGACGCTGTCGGTAGTGAGAATGCCATCGCCAGCTCCGTTAAGTACCGCATTTAGACTAGCTGTTTTCTCCTGAACCCGGTTTTCAAGCTCATTGCGGTAACCTTCCAGTTCTTGGTTTAATTTAGAGAGTGCTTGGGTGCGCTGCGCCACGCGTTGCTCAAGCCAATTTTTTTGATTTTCGACTACGGCGGCCATTTCATTAAAGGCCTTGGCAAGTTCTCCCAGCTCATCATTGCTATCAATATGGACCCGAGCAAAGTAGTTGCCTTTTTGAATATTAAGACTGCTTTTAGCTAACTTGGAGATAGGGTCAAGCAATTGCCGAATGAGGAAATTGGCGAGTGGCAGGGTTAATAAAAGCGCTAGTCCGAATCCGCTCAGCCAGGCTAGGGTCACTTGGTTCTGCTGATTAAACAGCTTCTGACTGGAAAAATGATTCACCAATACGGCGTCAATTGTAGGAATGGGTCGAAACAGAATCAGTTCATCGTCTGCTTGGTAGACTTCCTCGTAGTCTAGCTGCTGTAAATTTTTCCCGGCCTGTAAAAGTAATTTGCTAATAGAGTCCTCGGCATCTATGTCATGCAAATGTGGATCTCTGCGATTTGGATCTGTGTAAAGTTTCTTTACTTGCTTGTCTTGCGAGGTAAGTAAATAGGATTCGAGCAGAGCTTCATCATCAGATTCCGTATTGATGATCGAGACAATCGCGTCGATATTGAATTGAACCGCAATCACGCCGCTAATGGCACCAGATAAAGTAACGGGTGCTGCCATAAAAAAGGCGGGGCGTTTTGATGGCTGATATTCCTCAATGGAACTGAAATCGGTGGTGCCTTTCAGGGCGGTGAGAAAAACCTTGGCTAGGCCGGTGTGTTGGTAGGGGCCGGAAAATAAATTAGTGCTGCGGTCATTTTCGTTTTTTACGCTGAAGAAAATGCCACCTTCGGTATTGATAAAAAACAGGTCATATAATTTTTGGTCGCGAATATGGTTGAGCAAGTCCCGATCAATCTGGTTTTGTATCTCACCAAAAGCGTCATGCTGGCGGTTTTCTAGGTAATGAGCAAAAGCTTCTCTGGTAGAGGCGTCGCTAGCTAATAAATTGAGTGAAATCCGGAGTTGCTCTAGGTGGTCTTGTAGGAAGCTATTTTTGGCATTAACCAGTGTGTTGACCTCGTCCACGGCGTTGTTGAGCAGCAGGCGGTTGACAAATGACCAGCTCCAGCCCGCCATAATGGTGAGTGGCACCAGAGCGCAAGCGAGGGTAATGACATAGATCTTTTTACGAAAAGCTAACTTTTTCATAGTAGAGATAGCAGGAATCCCTAAACGATATTGGCGTAGCGAAAAACCTTTTAATTATTGCGGGTATTTTTTTATGTTGCCGCTCGTATTTATACCCATGTGGGTATTAAGGCGGGAAACATGGGGGCGGTGTGAGGGCTTAGCGTTTGGGGCGAAGGGCCTAGAGCGAAGGGCTTAGAGCGAAGGGCTAAGTCTCTAAGCTTTGGAGCTAGGACAGAAGATATTAATTTAGCTAATGTTTTTACGGGGTAGTGTGTTTGCCCATTAGCATGGCTTTGAAAACCGGCAGTTTACTGTCTGGGTTGCCGCGATGGTTCTGAAAGTAAACATGTCCCTCTGGGGCGAGTGGGTTGAGCTGTATGCTCCACAATGCATCTATCTCGTTTGGAAGCAGCGAATAACGCAGGTCGATTACCCGGTTGGGGTGTTCGGGATCAAGCGCCAGATAGTGGTTTGAGAAGTGCATAAAGCGCTGTAAATCCCCGGCTTGTTTGCTGTCTGCGGGTAGCCACGGCAAATCGCGGTCAATATTTAACGCGGGAATGGTGTCGCCGGGGTAATAAAGGGCTTCTTGTCCTACGCGTACACCGTCAACGTAGTAGGTGTCTTGATGGCGGTAAATGGTTTTCCACACCAGCAGGTTGCCGAAGGAGGGCTTGGCGTCGATATTAACGGCGCCGTCTCCGCGCTGTTCCGCTAATACTAATCCCGCTTGTTCGGCACGGTGGTGTTGCCACAAACCTAATAGCGGGTAGGCCAGTGCCCAGAAAAGTGCGACTCGAGCTGGCCAGCGGCGCGACCCGAGGGCCAATAAGAATAAAACTAGAATTGGCAGGGTATAGAGCGGGTCGATAATCGAAATAATATTCCAGGCGATGCGGGCATCGCTGAACGGCCACAATAATTGGGTGCCGTAGGTGGTGCAGGCGTCGAGCAAGGCGTGGGTGGCGTAGCCGGCAATCGAGTAGCCAATGCTTTCTTTGAGGCTAAGTTGGCGCTTGGCAAACAGGTAATACAGCACCACACCACAGAGCAGGCCGCCAAAAGGAATAAAGGCTAATGAGTGGGTGAAGTGGCGGTGGTATTCCAAAAATAACAGTGGATCGCTATTGCTGCGAATTAACACATCAAGATCGGCGGCCATGCCGGATAAAAAGCCCAGTGCGGCAATCGCGACTTTACTGCGGGTTTTTCCGGGTAAATTCTGTGCTGCGGTAGCGCCCAGCAGGCCTTGAGTTAACGGATCCATAGCTTGTCTTGTGGTCTGTTTATTTCCAGCTGTACGTTAGCACCGACGATATGGATGTACCACTGTTACCGCTCACTCACTGGATGGGCGTTGCCACTCTGGTGGCCCCCACAAATGCTTTAGCCGCTGACTTAGCGGGCCGGGTTTGAGTACATCCCGCCACATGGCGTTAAATTCCTGAAAGTTCAGCGTGAGAATGTTGTGGCCTTCGGGTTGACGGTAGGCCAAGCCGTAATCCACGGCTTCGTTTTCTTCCACATAGGTGCCAAATAGGCGGTCAAAAATAATGAGTACGCCGCCGTAGTTTTTGTCTACATACTGCGGATTACGGCCGTGGTGGGCGCGGTGCGCGGCCGGGGTATCAAAAATATATTCCACCCAGCGGGGCAGCTTGCCGACACTCTCGGTGTGGATGAAATATTGATACGCCAGGTTGCAGCCGTACAGCGCAAACACCACTGCCGGTGGCACGCCCAGCCAAACCATGGGCATAAAAAACAGCCACCAGCCGGTAATGGAATAGAGCAGACTCTGGCGCATGGCGGTGGTCATATTCATATGTTCGCCGCTGTGATGAACCACGTGGGCGCTCCAGAACCAGCGCACCCGATGGCTGCTGCGGTGGAACCAGTAATAGAGGAATTCTTCCAGTAAAAACAGGGGCAGAATTGTCCAGCCGTTGATGGGCATATCGTAAATGCGATACTGATAAATCCAGTTGGCGGCGACTGCGGTAATCAGCGCGTAGGCGGCAATTTCAAATACTTGGTAGCTCGCACCCAAGCCCAAATTCGCCAGAATATCCGGGCCGGAAAACTGCTTGGCCTTGTCGGTATTTCTAAGTTTGGCCCACTCGATAACAAAAGCGATGAGAAATACCGGGGTCATGCCGGTAAGAATAACGTGCTTCCAGTCTACATTGCCGGCGCTGAGATAGGCGTGCAGGGTGTCGATAAGTGGGTCTAACATGGTGAATCTGATCCTTTCTTATATGCCGCTATTATGCCTTTTGCTGCGCGAGTGATATTGACCCTAGGTGTCACAGCTTGGCGTAAATGGACCATTGCCCGGAGATCGGTTTGGTTTTTTTAAGCGGGGTTTGTGCGCCGCTTCACGCACTATACGTAGATCGCCTTAGCCGCTGTCGTTTTGCGCTATTCCCCACCATTTTCAGCCGTGCCTATATTGGCTGCATCTGCAATGGCTGCTGAAAAATGGAGAGATCAATGGCCAGCTCCCTGTACGACCGATTGGGTGGTGAAGCCTTCGTCGATGTGGCGGTGGATCGGCTTTACCAGAAGTTACTCGATGACCCCCGTGTGAATTATCTATTTAAGGGCTTTAGCCTTGATCGACTGCTGGCTAAGCAGAAGGCCTTTTTATCGGTGATGTTTGACGGGCCACGACAGTACAACGGCCGCGATATGCGACTTGCTCACGCGCATCTGCATTTGCACGAGGTGCATTTTGATGCGCTGTTGGAGCAACTTGCCGAGACTTTGTTTGAGCTTGGGGTGGGTGTGCAGGAGATTGCAGAGGTAACCGGGATTGCGTCCAGCTTTAAGGACGATGTGCTGCATCGTCCCGGCTAGTGGTGTTTAATTCAGTGCGTTTAATTTAACGCGTTTTATTCAACGAAAGCTCAGAAAAATCACGCACGCATTGGTGAGGCGTTTTTTCGATCAATGCTTGGCTGCCATCGCGTTGTAGCCACGCGGTTTGCATGCCGGCGGCACTGGCGGCATCCAATTCTTCGACAATATCTGATAAAAACAAAATTTCGCTGGCGGGAATGCCAATGGCTTGCTGTATTGCTGAATAAGATTGCTGCTCCCGCTTGGGGCCGGTGGTGGTATCAAAATAGCCGCTGAAAATTGGCGTTAGGTCGCCGGCTTCGCTGTAGCCAAAAAACAGTTTTTGTGCGGCGATGGAGCCTGAGGAATACACATACAGCGCCAGCCCATGTTGGTGCCACTGTTGTAGCAAGCGGGTAGCATCCGGATAAACATGGGCTTTGAATGCGCCGGTTTCGTAACCGGTTTTCCAGATCATGCCCTGCAGGGTTTTCAGTGGTGTGATCTTTTTATCTTCGGCAATCCAGTTAAGCAGGGTGGCGATTAAGGCCTCGATATCGTCCCGTGAAACATGGCCTAATTCGGCAACCTGATCCAAGCAAACCGCAACGGCGCTGTCGCTGGTGTGTGCGCGAACGAAGTACGGCAGTTTTTTTGCCGCATAGGGAAACAGCACATTGTGAACAAAATGGATGTCGCTGGTGGTGCCTTCAATATCGGTGAGAATGACGCGAATCACCTCAGTTCTCCAGTCGAGAGTATTGCTTGGCAATATCACTGCCACTGTAATGGGCAACCCAGCCGTCGGGATTGTTAAAGAAGCGAATCGCCGCCAGCTCTGGGTTTGGCCCTAGATCAAACCAGTGCAGAGTATTGGCGGGTACGCTCAGTAGATCACCACGTTCGCAGCTCACTTCAAATACTTTGTCGCCAATGTGCAGGGCAAACAGACCTTGGCCGTCAACAAAGAAGCGCACCTCATCTTCGCTGTGAGTGTGTTCAGAGAGGAATTTTTCGCGCAGCTCGGCTTTGTTGGGATTGTCTGAGCGCAGGCTGATAACGTCGACGGTTTGATAGCCTTCTTCGTTAATTAAACGATCTACTTCGTGTTGATAGGCCACGAGAATCGCTTCTTGGGTATCGCCGGCGCGCACGGAATCTTGTAGCGGCCACTGCTCAAAACGTACGCCCGCTTTGTTTAGTTCGCTGGCAATGGTGCTGGCGTCAGTCGTTTTTAATAGCGGTGTGCTGGCATTTTGATCATCAAAAATACAAAGCTGGCTCATGGTGTGTTCCTCAATTATTTGCGGGTGAGCATCCGCTCTTGCAGATCGCACTGCAGTAAAAAGTCCAAGGCTTCCAGATTGCGCATACAGCTATCTAAATCTTCGCCCCAGCAATACACGCCATGACCGCGAATTAGGTAAGCCGGTGTATTGGGATGGCTGTTGAAGTAAGTGTCCACTTCATCAGCTAGTGCGGCGATATCTTGAGTGTTTTCAAAAATCGGAATATCGACAAAGGTATCGTGGGTGTCGATGCCATTAAAGGCTTTTAGCAGTTCATAGCCTTCTAAGCGCAGAGTGTTGCCTGAGATTTGACGGCTTAGCACGGTAACGCTGGGGCTGTGGCAGTGCAGCACTGCGCCTATATCCGCAAAGCGGGCATAGAGCTGAGTGTGCAGCAGCGTTTCAGCGGAGGGTTTGCCGTCGCTTAATGGCTGCCCGTTGAGATCAACCGCTAGAAAATCTGTGGGCGCAAGGCGACCTTTGTGGCGGCCAGAGGCGGTAACGATGGCACTGTGCTCGTCGAGGCGTTGGGAGAAATTGCCACTGGTAGCGGGCACCCAGCCTCGGCGGTGCAGGTCTTCACCTATGGCGGCTAGGGCAATGGCCAGATCAAAAAATTGCTTGGTCTGTTTCACGGCTTCACTCCTGCATCGGCAAAATGCTGGCGAATGCGTTCCCGGTCTGGCGAAAGAATCACGCCGTGTTCGGTGACAATGGCGTCGATCAACTCCGCCGGTGTGACATCAAAAGCCGGGTTGTGAGTTTGGCATTGATCGGGCGCAACGGGGTTGCCACGGCTGTGGGTGATTTCCTCGGATGGGCGCTGCTCAATGGGAATGTCAGGCCCGTCGATAGTCAAATCAAAGGTGCTGGTGGGTGCGGCAACCATTACTTTTACACCGTGGTGTTTGGCAATGATGGCTAAATTATAAGTGCCGATTTTATTGGCAGCATCGCCGTTGGCGGCCACCCGGTCGGCGCCAACAATGACCCAGCTCGGTTTTTGCTCGCGCATTAAATGGGCGGCCGCGCCTTCAATCGCCAAGGTTACGGGTATTTTATCCTGCATTAATTCCCATGATGTGAGTCGCGCACCTTGCAGCCAGGGGCGAGTTTCACCGGCGATAACGCCGCGCAGTTTGCCATCGCGCCATGCGCTGCGAATTACGCCGAGGGCAGTGCCGTAACCGCCGGTGGCCAGCGCGCCAGCATTGCAGTGGGTGTAGACCAAGCTGTCTTCTGGAATCAGTGCCGCGCCGTGATCGCCAATGCGGGTGTTAATGGCAATATCTTCTTGATGAAGTTGCTGAGCTAATGCCAGCAGTGCCTCAGCCAGTTCGGCAATATCAGCGTGCTTGGCTAACAGAGGATCACAACGCTCCAGCGCCCAAAATAAATTCACGGCGGTAGGGCGAGAAGCGGCCAGAATGGTTCGCGCGGAGCTGAGGTTTTCTGCCCAATTCGCGTCTTTTTGGCTGGCCAAATACAGAGCTTCAAGGGCCATGCCGTAAGCCGCGCTAATGCCAATGGCGGGCGCACCGCGCACCACCATATCTTTAATGGCGGCGGCAACTTGCTCGGCCCGTTGATAGGGCAGATAAGTGGTCTGGCTGGGTAGCAGGCGCTGATCAAGCAGTTCGAGTTGTTCGTTCTGCCAGCGTATCGCGTCGGGTGTGGGCACGGCGGTGTCCTGTGTTGCTTAATTCGGAGAGTGATTGCGGCGCGTATTATAATGCAGTGCTTTTATGAACACATCTTTATAGCGGCAAGGCCGCAGACAGGAATTTTGATGGACGCACTGCAACCCTATACCCCTTGGATTATCGCCGGTTCGGTCATTATTTTGGTGCTGGCCGTGATTGCCGGGCGCTTGCTGTGGCAATTGCGACAGCAGCGTAAGCAGCAAGTGGTGATGGCGTCGCCCGCAGTGCAGTTTCACGATGCGGCTCAAGGTAGTGCTGGTGATAGTGCTGCCAGTAAAGCTGAAAACAGCGAGGCGCAGGGTGTTGCGGCACTGCAGGGGATTCGGATTTTGGCCGGTGCCTATCTGGAAGGGCAAGTCGGTGCGCCGGAGGCTTCTCTGCGGATTGCGGTTTTGCAACAGCACCGCGATGTGTCAGCCGCTTGCCGGGAGCAGGCGGCGGCGTTTATCGAGCTGGCGGAAAAACTGGCTCATATTCCCAGCCATCAGGCGTGGAAGGATTTAAGCCGCGACCAGCGCGATGCCTTTCGCGAAGAAATGGACAGTCTGGAAGCGGAGTTTCGCGAGCGTTTGCAAGAGGCGGCGCGCTCGCTGCGGCTGCACTGATTTTTGGGGCGCCGCACTTACCTAATTAATAGCTATAGTGAAGACGTAAGCCGTATTCCAATGGGTCACCAACATAGAGAGCATCAATGCCGAGTGATTCGCTGGAGAATCGGTCGGTGATGTAATACTCATCGGTCAGGTTTTGGCCATAAAGCTCTATGCCGTAGCGCTCATCTTGATACCCCAGTCTTGCGCCGAGTAACTGCCTTGAATCAGCGCGCAGGCTATTGGAATTTTCTCGGTCGGTGAAGCTATTGCTGGCTTGGGAAACCGTGGCGGTTGCGAAGTAGGGGCCATATTGCCAATTGAGGCCCAAGTTGGCGGTATGGCGAGGTGCATTCGGAAAGTGATTGCCCGCGTAATTAACGCCATCGTCTTCATACTCTAAGAAGGCGGTTTCCACATAGCCCAGCCCGCCGAACAGCGAGAAGCCTGCGCCGAGTTCGCCGTTGAACTCCAATTCCAGACCCTCTGATTTCGCTTTACCGGCATTGTCGGTTCGGAAGACGGCGGCATCTACTCGCACGCCGATCTGCATATCGCTGTAGTCGATGTAAAACGCGGTAGCGGCCAGACGCCAATTGCCCGACTGCCACTTGACGCCAACGTCGAGATTATTCGTGTATTCCGGGCCGTAGCTGGGGGATTCATCCTCGCTGACAAAATCGACTGAGCCAGCGCGGTAACCTTGGCTGAAACTAATGAAGCTGCTGATGCTATCGGACATCTGATAGCTCAGAGCCAGCTTGGGCAGCAATACTTCGTCACCGCTTGGTGCTGTCGCTTCACTGTCTAAGACCAAGCCAAGTACTGGGCCTAGATCAAGCGGCAGAGTGATATCTAGCAAGGGCACAACCGGGTCTGCACCAGTAACGATAAAAGAACTAAAATTCTCAGCGCGGTTCTTCTCGTAGCGTATACCTAGTGTCAGAGTGAAATCTTGGCGGAAATCCCAGTCCGCTTCACCGTAAATTGCACTTGTGCTGGTATCGCGCGCGGCGGCTAAATCAGCATCGGCGCGTGCTTGTACGCCACTCAGGTTGTAGCGTAGATCTTGGCTGTGCGAGCTGCCAAATAACGTGTCTTCAGCATGGTAAAGGCCAATTACCCCGCGTAGCGTTTCGCTGCGGTAGCTCAGTCTCAATTCCTGGGATTCATTTTCTGTGTCGACAATATTGATGAAGTAACCGCCATCTTCAGCGGAAATATCATAGTCGCCCCGGCGGTGATTGTGATTTTCTGTCTGGCTTAAAATAAGGCTCAGGCTCAATTGTTCGTTAAGCGCCGCCGTTTGATTTAATACCCAAAGCTCGCTGCTATCGTTGAAGTAGCCCAGTTCATTGTCGGTAGCATAGCGCTCGTGGCCGAAGGCTGTAGGCTGATATTCACTGCCCTCGCGCAGTTTATTGTCTTGGTAAGTCAAAATAGCGCTGTACCAACTTTGGCCCTGCCAGCCTAGTTTGAAACGTTGCATATAGCGCTTGCGGGCCTGCCAGTTGTCGTCGTCTCGGGTAATGTTGGTGACCTCGCCGTCACTTTGGTTGGTTTCACCAGCGTAGCGAAAAGCCAAATCACCGATTATCGGCCCACCTACAACAATGCCGGCCTCACTGCCGCCATAGTTAGAGACGCCCGCTTTTAGGTTCAGTGCGTATTCTTCGGAAGAGGGGGCATTACTTTGTACAACCACCGCTCCGGCTAGGGAGCCGGGCCCAAAAGCGGTGGACTGGGGGCCGCGATAAAATTCGATTTGGCGTAAATCCCAGGTATTGGCAACCCCGCGGCCGGGTTGGCGTGCGCCGTCGATAAAAACACTGACAGTGGGGCGGCCAGTGCCGCCGGGGCCGATACCTTCGTTGGAAATCCCGCGTACCGAAAACTTGTCCTCTCGCGCTGCATTGACGTTGGGGTTGCGCAGCAGCAAGTCGTACAGGTCGCGAATATTCATCGCTTCCATTTGCTCGGCGGGAATAATGCTGATGCTACTTACGGTGTCGACACTACTGCGTTGCATGGGGTCGCCAGTCACCAAGACTTCTTCTATTTTGGGGCTGCTTTGCGCAATAAGCTGTGCGCTGACAAAGGCTGCCGATAAGCCGAGTAATAGCTGATGGCGCTTGGCGCTATGGAAGGCGGGTTTGATCATGGCTTAATCCGGAGAGTGGGGGTTTGCAGTAAATTTATCTTTGAATGATAATGATTATCGAAATTATGTGCAATTGTGTTTGAGCCGCGGGCGTGTAAAGCGCAGTTCTGGCTCTTTGCTGCTCCGAAAGTGGAAGGTTTGTTATGTTGAATCGCCTGTCTGGCTTGTTATATCCGATGATTTGGCGGTGGCATTTTCTAATTGGTTTATGTTGCGCTCCCCTGCTGATTTTGCTCAGTTTGACCGGTGCTCTCTACGCGTTTCAGCCACAACTTGAACCTTGGCTTGAGAAAGATTGGCAGCAACTGGAAGCCTGTGAACAATGTCAGCCACACGCGGTTTCTGCACAGTTGGCGACCGTGACCCAGCGCTATCCGGGTATGGAGCTTGAACACTTTGCCGATTTCGCAGATCCCCTGCGAAGTAATGTGGTTTTTTTGAAGGAACCGCAAAGCGAAGAGCACCGCTTGGTGTGGATCAATCCTTACACCCTCCGGCTTCTTGGCAGTCGCACAGAAACCGAAGGTTTCTTCCCTACCGTATTTGCTTTGCACACCAATCTACTTAGTGGCGAAATTGGGCGCTGGTTAATCGAATTAGTGGTGAGTTGGATATTGGTGACGTTGCTGCTCGGCCTAGTGCTGTGGTGGCCGCGCCGAGCTAAACAAGGAGGAGCGTGGCGCCCGCGCTTTGAAAGTAAGGGTCGGCGCTTTTGGCGTGATCTGCATGCAGTCGGTGGATTTTATCTACTGCCACTGGCTTTAATCATTGTGTATACCGGTTTGTTATTTTCCCCGGTCGCGGGGCGTGCGCTGTTATGGGAAATGTCGGCAATCGGCCAGATTCCCAATGCATTTATGAGCCCGCCGGAAGTGCTGCAACAAGAGGGTGAGGTTGATATTGATGGATTGGTCGCTGACTTTTTAAGCGATGCCCCTTTAGCCGATTGGTTTATTACTTGGCCTCATCGAGCCGAGCAGCCTTTGACTATCAGCATTCGTGAAGCACTGCCCTGGCAGACCCGCATTGTTTATTACCATCCTTATAATCAAGAACGGCTAGCGGTGTTGAGTTGGCCTGAATTGCCAGTTGGGGCTAAGGCGCTATTGCTATTCTTCCCCCTGCATACAGGTTTAATTCTCCATTGGCCGGGGCAGGTGCTCGCAATGATCGTCGCGCTTGGTTTGGCGGGCTTGTCGGGAAGTGGCGTTTGGATGTGGTGGCTACGCCATGAGCGGGGAAGCTGGTCTGTGCCGGTAATAAGGCAGCGGCATCCATTAGGTAAGGGCTTGCTGGCGCTAATCGGTTTACTTGCTCTGATAATGCCCTTGTTTGGTATAAGTCTTGTTGGAATAGTCTTTGTGAGCTGGTTGAAAAGCCTGATCGAAAAGAGACCTGCCGCTGGAGGACGCCAGCGTAAATTTACTGAAAATTCTGAGGGTGCAGAAAAATCCACGTAGCGCCGGCCAGTGCGGCACTGCTGACAAGAAATAAACCCAAGGCCTGCCAGCGGAAGCGGCGGCTGAGGGATTCCGGTTCCGAGGTGGCCAAAATAAAAGGCTGGTGGCGGCTGGGGGAATAGCTCAGGGTGTGAATCGGTTTGGTTTCTGCGGCGGTTTTACGCTGTTCCCGCTCGGCGGCGCGCTGGGCTTCTTGGCGCGCTAAATCCCACTCTACCAAGTCAATTTCACCATCGCCGTTGCGGTCAAATCGGGCGACCAGACGATCGTAGTCTTGTTTCCATTCACTCAGAATTTCCGCCATGCGCTGTCGGCTTTGCGCCAAGCTGCTGGGTGGGTGGCGCGTTTGAAATAGGCCAATGGCATAGAGCAGGTCATCTTCGCAGAGCAGGTGTTCGGTGTAGCGATAGCGGCGGCCAAATAAGGATGAGCTGGTTTTGCCCGCGCTGGGGTAGCGCTCATTGCCGTACCAAGTGGATTTGCGAAAGGTGCTAACGTCGGCCCGGCTGGGCATGATGTAGCAGGGCTCGGTACTGTCGTCTAATAGGAATGGACGTTCGCTGCTGCGGCTTTCCAAGGTGCGCCAGTGTTTGTTCTTGCCACTGGTTTCGTAGCGTTCGATTTTGTAGCTGAACCAAATGCAGTTGGTGCCGCTGAGCGGGCTGAGTAGCGGGCTTTCTGCTACGAGGTTTTTGGAGATACCCATAAGCTCCACATAGCCTTGATGGGCGGAGCGAATTTTGGAGGTGGGGGTGTCTTCAATAATGCGGGCTTTTTTTAATTGTACAAAACCGAAAAACGCCGCAACGAGACAGGCGACAATCGCAAACCCCAGAAACGCGTAATACTCGCCACTCACTTGAATAGCGAGCCGATATTCACGTCGCGGGTTTCTTCCTCACTGAATTCCAGCAGGTCAAAATCCTTGAAGTTAAACCAGCGGGCCACCAGCACATCTGGAAATTGTTCAATGCGGACATTGTTGTTATTCACCGCTTCGTTATAGACCTCGCGGCGGTCGGCAATGGCGTTTTCCAGTTGCGATATACGGCTTTGTAATTGCTGGAAGGAGTCGTTGGCTTTTAGCTCTGGATAATTTTCTGCCAGCGCGAACAGGCTGCCGAGGTTGGCGCGCAGTCCGGTTTCGGCGGCGCCGAGGGCGCGCATATCGTGGCTGGCCTGAGCATCTGCGACTTGCTGGCGGGCCTTGATGACTTTCTCCAGCGTGTCTTGTTCGTACTGCATGTACTGTTTGCAGGTGGCGACCAGCTTGGGCAGTTCTTCGTGGCGCTGTTTCAGCAGTACATCAATATTCGATAAATGCTTAGACACCGCGTGCTTAAGGCTGACCAAGCCGTTATAGATCATCACTCCATAGAGGAGGACAAAAGCGCAGATGGCGAGAAAGACGATTAATCCGATGCTCATGGTGGTTCCCTGTGCTTAGTTAACCTTCCAGTCCGGGCTCGGCAAGCCCATATTTTTCAGGAAGATGGGGTTGTAGAGCCGAGACTTATAGCGGTCGCCATAATCGCAAAGCATGGTGACGATGGTGTGACCGGGGCCGAGTTCTTTGGCCAGACGAACCGCGCCAGCAATATTGACCGCACTGGAACCGCCGAGGCAGAGTCCCTCATAGCGCAATAAATCAAAGATAAACGGTAGCGCTTCGGCATCGCTAATTTGGTAGGCCTTGTCGACCTGTGCCTGACGCAGGTTTTCGGTAATCAGACTAATACCAATACCTTCGGCCAATGAACGGCCTTCGCCTTTCAGCTCACCACTGGTGTAGTAGTTGTACAGGGAGCTGCCCTGCGGGTCGGCAATACCAATGGTGACATTGGGGTTGTGCTTTTTCAGCGCCGAGCTAACCCCAGCCAGTGTGCCGCCAGTGCCAACGGCACAGATAAAGGCGTCGATTTTGCCTTCGGTCTGCTGCCAAATTTCCTCGCCGGTGGTGGTTTCATGAATACGGGCATTGGCGGTGTTGTCGAACTGCCGTGCCCAAAACGCCCCATTGGGCTCGCTTTCATTGAGCTTTTCGGTGAGGCGCTCGGCGGTATGAATATAGTGATTGGGGTCATCGTAAGTGGTGGGTTGAACCAATCTGAGATCTGCGCCGTATAAGTCCAGAAGTTCAATTTTCTCCCGGCTTTGACTCTGGGGCATGACCACCACGCTGCGGTAGCCCAAGGCATTGGCGATTAAGGTTAGGCCAATGCCGGTATTGCCGGCGGTGCCTTCCACAATGGTAGCGCCGGGCTTGAGTAAGCCGCGGGCTTCGGCATCGCGAATAATGCCCAGTGCGGTGCGGTCTTTTACCGAGCCGCCGGGATTGAGGAATTCCGCCTTGCCGAGAATGGTGCAGCCGGTGAGTTTAGAAGCCTGACGCAACAGCATAAGCGGGGTGTTGCCAATCAGGTCAGGAAGTTGGGGATAAGCGAAGCTGGCTAAAGACATTACAGCAGTAACTCCTTGTTTTTCTAAGCTCATGTTAGCGAGGCAGAGGGACAAGGGCAATGTGAATTCCATTTTACGTCTTGGATTTAAGCCTTATTTATGAGGATGTGAGAGGTGGCAAATTCGGGTATTGTGAGCCTGGCATCACCACAACGTAATTCGCAGGGTGCGCAATTACGTCTCGTCGGTGGCAGAGGACATCCTATGGTAGAAGAATCGGCGGAGCCGGGCAGTGGCGAGTACTGGTCTCAGTGCGTGCTCAATATCGCCCAGCACCGCGACAAGCAGAGCTTTATGGCGATTTATGATTATTTTTCGCCACGGGTGAATGCCTATTTATTGGGGCAGGGAGTTGAGCCGCAACTGGCGGAAGACCTCACCCAAGAAGCACTGCTGACATTGTGGAATAAAGCGCGACTCTACAACCCAGAAAAGGCGGCGGTTTCTACCTGGCTTTTTCGGGTCGCCCGTAATCTGTGGATCGACAGATTGCGTAAGAGTCGGCGCGTGGCCTATGAATCCGACGAATTGCTGGAATTTGTCGCCGATGAAGGCGAGCCGCTGGAAGTCAGCGATGCTGACCGTTTGAAAGCGGTAATCGATAGTCTGCCCAGAAATCAGGCGCAGGCGGTTTATATGTCCTATTACGAGGGCAAAAGTCACAGCGAAATTGCCGAAGAAACCGGCATGCCGCTGGGTAGTGTTAAATCCTGTCTGCGTTTGGCGATTAAAGCCTTCAGACAAAGTTTTGGAGTCGATGCTGTATGAGCAAGATTGCGCATCATCCCGAGTCGGAAACTCTGGCAGCCTATGCCAGTGGTAGTCTTTCGGCAGCCTTGGGTATTGTGATTGGCAGTCACCTTGAAATGTGCGCCGTGTGTCGCGCAGAAGTTGCACGCCTGGAAAGTGTTGGCGGCAGCCTGATTGATCGCCTCACGCCAGCGCCGATTTCCGCCGCGCGGCGAGAGCAGATTTTTGCCCAATTGGATGCAGGTTTGGGCGAAAGTGCTGAGCCCTTGTCAGCCGCACCGGTAACTCAGCCGACCAGCCAGTTGCCGACCCCGTTGCGGCATTTCTTTGCGGTAGAAACCTACGACCAACTGCCGTGGCGCTGGATTGGCCCCGGTGTACGCTTGCTGTCGATTGATTGTGGTGAAGGCAAACTGGTGATGCTGAATATTGGCGCCGGCCGCAAAATGCCGGTGCACAGCCATCGCGGCAATGAATTAACCATGATTTTGCAGGGCGGTTACAGCGATGCGCTGGGGCATTTTGATGTGGGTGATGTAGCGGATTTGGATTCGCGAGTCGAGCATCAGCCGGTGGCTGATGCTGACATTAATTGTATTTGTGTGGCGGGTCTGGATGACAAGCTGCAATTTAAGGGTTGGTTGGCCCGGATGTTACAGCCCTTCGTGGGGCTGTAACGATTAACTGCTGTGCTCGCTACGTTAATCAGAGACCTTTGCTAGTAAATTTAAAACTACTGCGCTCGATAACTTGGCTATCGGCGCAGTAATCAACCTTTCTTAGAACTCGTAGATGATATCTAAACCGTAGGTTCTAGGCTCACCCCAGATAACGGTACGGTCTGAGTGAGGCAGGTTATCTACGGCCGTGATTTCATACTCTTCATCCGCTAGGTTTTTACCCCACAAGCCGATATTCATATGGCCGAAGCGGCCCACTTGAATTTCCGAGAGGCTCAGACGCGCATTGACCAAGTCGTAGGCGCTGATATAGGTGTTAACCGCGTTGAAGCTGCGCACCCCACCATTGCGTTCGTCCATAAAGTTGTAGCTGACATTTAGAGACATAGAGCCCCAGTTCCACTGTGCTAGACCCACGTCCACCGAGGCGGTGTAGGAATGCTCCGGCGCGGAGAAGAATACATAGCTGTCGGCAACATCAACGCCCTGTTTGTTAATCGCCTCGGTCACTTCCGCGTCGAGGAAGGCGTAGTTCAGCATAAACATAATGTTCTGGCTGACGAGGAAGGTGATGTCGGTTTCAAAGCCTTTCATTTCAGCTTTACCGGCGTTGGTCACCTTGGTGTCCGCAACCGAACCGGTCAGGATTTGGTTGAGCTGAATATCTTGGTAGTCGCTGAAGAATACGTTGGCGTTAATCCGCAGGCGGCGATCCATCAGCTCGCTTTTAATACCGAATTCCAGCGAATCTACATATTCTGGTGCAAAGCCGTCGGCAAAGCCGAGACCGTAAACAGTGCCGTCTGAGGCAGCTTCAGCAGTGTCGTCGCCCTTGCCGGGAGTGCCGGGAGCAAAACCAGTTGAGCCACGCTGAGGATCGCGGGTGTTAAAACCACCGGATTTATACGCCTGAATCAGTTTGCCGTAGACGTTGATGTCATCGGTCAGATCGTATTCAGCAATAAAGCTGAAGGAGCTGTCGGTATACTCGTTCTCGCCATAAATATTGTCGAAGCTGCGATCGCCCGGCAGTAGGAAACCCGCCTGTGCCAGCACTGGCGACAGTGCGCCGAGGTTTTCCATATCGATGGCTTGATTGAGGGTTTTGATTTCCAGATAGGTTTTATCTGTTTGGTTTTTCAGCGCCTCACGGGTGTCTTCTGAATAACGCGCACCAAAGGTCAGGTGCAGGCGTTTGTCCAGCCAGTCTGGAGTCCAGGTGAACTGACCGAAAACCGCTTTCGCTTCATTGCTGATGTCGTAGCGCTGCGACAGCATATTCACAATGCCGACATCACCGGCGCCCAACAGTACGCCGCCAAGTAGTTGGCCGAGCACGGGAATTGGGATCACGTCATCACTGACTTGCGAGCTGAACTGGTGGTGCATAGGCGCGTTGTCTTCGGTGGCGTCTTCTTGGAAGTAATACATGCCAACGATGTAATCCAGCGAGTTTTCAAACAAGCTGCCGCTCATTTGGAATTCGTGCGACCACTGCTCTTGGGAAATTTCTGGCACCACCAAAGGCAAACATTCTTCGCCGGTTTGCGCTTGCACCGCTGGGCCGCAGTAAACATTGGAGTCTACCCGGTAAGTTGGGTCGCCGAGGCCGCCGCCGAGATCGGCATAGGAGGCATCGAACAATTCGCGGTAGGCGCCGATGTATTTGAATTCAATATCGTTGAAATTCTTGGTCAGAATCAGCGCGTGACCTTCAATTTCAGTAATGGATTCCTGCATGGGCGTGGAGGTAGCCATAGAGCTAAAGCGGCTTGAGCTGTGTTTTGAGTGGGCGCTGGCATAGCTGCGCACCGGCTCCGCTTGGCCCTTGTTCAAAACGCCGGGGTTAATCGACTGGTACATGCTGTTGTAGTAGCCGAAGTCCGATTTATCGTAGGCGTAATCCAGAGTCAGGCTGTCGCTGATATCCCAGCGCAGATCGAGGCGCAAGCCCTGAACCTCGCGGTCGCCAAAATCGCCGCCACCGCCGGTGTTTTCAATAAAGCCATCAACTTGTGAGGTCAGATAAGACAGCTTCACGCCCATATCACCTAGTGGAATATTGGCCGTGGTTTTGGAGCTAAACAGATTGCGGTTGCCAACAGAGAATTTTTGTTTGAACTCAAATTCTTCGGTATTGGGGCGCTTGGTAATCAGGTTGATGGCGCCGCCGGTGGTGTTGCGGCCATAGAGCGTACCCTGTGGGCCGCGCAATACTTCTATTCGTTGAAGTTCGGCTACGTCTAGCGCTGTACCGGTAGAGCGGGCGATATAGACACCATCCACATAAATACCGACCGGTGGATCTTGGGTGACCTGAACATCGGCAATACCAATACCGCGAATAAATATCCGTAGGGTGGCGTTGTTAATAGGAAAGGGTTCAATGGTCAGGCTGGGGACTTTGGAGCCGATGTCGTTGAGGTTGTTAATACCGTCAACTTCCAGCCTTTCTTCGCCAAATGCGGTCAGCGAGATGGGCGTATCTTGCAGTGATTCCGCTTTTTTCTGGGCGGTAACAATCACTTCTTCAAGAGCATAACCCGTTCGGGCATTTTCAGTTGTTTGTTGTGCCTGAACAACCTGGCTTACCGCCATAGCTAACAGGCTCAGGCCGACAGATAGGCCACGAGAGGGTGTGCGCATCGCTTAGCTACTCCGCTTGTACATTATTATTTATTAAAAGAGGTTCCTGAGTGTTGGGATCTGCTTTTAAAGCACTTCTCAGGAACAACGTCCTTGTCGTTTTATAATTATCAACAGGTTGATGATTTTTAACATAAAAATACACCAAGTCCGCGTTTTATTTACTAATCCTTTTGGCGGGTATACACCGCCTTATCCCAATCGTTTGTTCTGACTGCCCACTTCAGGTGCTGCCAGTGACTTGCCAATCTGCCAGAAAACACGGGGGTTGGCGGTGAATCCGATATGGCTGGAATTGACCTGAACGTGCTTGACCAAACCGCCGTTAAGTTTGGCGATAGAGGGCGAGACAAAGCCGTCGTTGTCGCTGTGAATAACCGTGGTGGGGACTTTGGCCTCGGGGAAGATGCCCCAGTTTTCAATTTCTTGTTCGGTGTCGAAGCGGCGCTGGCGAGTAAGTAGCGACATAATCGACCACACGGCGGTGCCGCGCGGATCGCCAAAAGGGGTGCCCAGCGTAATAACGCCGCGTACCAGCTCGGGAGCTTCACTGGCCAGATCGTGGGCGTAAATACCGCCGAGGCTCCAGCCGACCAAACTGGCTTTTTTGCCGCTGTGTTGATAAAGCCGGTCTAGCTGTGTTTTTAGGGAGTCGACTTTTTCTCGACGAAAGTCTTTTGCTTGCTCAACACTGTTAAAGCGTTGTTTCGGCAGGTTGCGACCCTGTTGCCAGTCGTGGCAATCGTAGTTTTTGCTATTTAGCCACTTGCGTAAAAAGCGGGTACTGCCTTCTGCACCGCCATAGCCGGGAATCACCACAACCGGGTGGCCATCGCCCGCTGGGCACAGCTTGAGTAGTGGCTGGCTTAATGCGAGTTGTAGACATTCAACGGCGCCGCGAGGCAGCTCAGCGAATGTGTGCCGAGATTTTGGGGGGCTTATCATTATTATTAACGCTTGCTAAAGAATGGCGTTATTAAATGCTTTCTTGGCGGTCAGTGGAAGGGCGCTAATCCGTTTTGATTAGGGTGCGCTAACGATGCGATTGCGGCCTTGGTGTTTGGCATCTAGCAGGGCTTGGTCAGCGCGGTCGAACAGCTCAGCACCGCTTTCACCCTCCTCTTGATTGAGTTCAGCAAGGCCAATGCTAATGGTCATATCGATCTTGGTGTCGGCATCAATAATGGCGGGCTGGAATTGAATGGCAGCGCGAATCCGCTCTGCCACACCCCAAGCTGACTCGGTGTCTGTGCGCGGTAGTACCACGACAAATTCTTCGCCGCCAAAACGCCCAACCAGATCGTACTCACGCAGATTGTGATTGATCACCGAAACCACGTGTTTTATTGCCGCGTCACCGGCGGGGTGGCCGTAGTTGTCGTTAATGGCTTTGAAATGGTCAATATCCAGCACCATCAAGGCCAGTGGTGTTTGCTTGCGCTTGGCCTCGGCAATGGCATTGTCGCGCAGCTCATCCAGCATCCGCCGGTTCCAGCATTGGGTGAGAGGGTCGCGTGAGGCGAGCTGGTTCAGGGTTTGTTCCAGGCGCACAATACGGCTGCCGGCTTTTAGGCGAACCTTGAGCACTTGGTAGTCAAAGGGCTTGTGAACAAAATCATCGGCGCCGGATTCCATTGCCTCAACAATGGCTTCATTACCCTCGCGGCCGGTCAGCATCATGATATAGAAGAACTGGCCATCGTCTCGGGCGCGGATGATCTTACAAAGCTCGGGGCCGCTCATGCCGGGCATCGACCAGTCGATAACGAGTAAGTGCGGCGGATCAGGATCTTCCAGCACCTTTAGTGCAGATTGGGCATTGTCGGCCTCAATCGGCACAAAACCCCATTCCTCGGCCAGCGCACACAGCGCCATGCGAGTAATGGGGTCGTCGTCGATGATCAGTAATTCCATGCCTTAACCTTTTTGCCTCAGCGGCACATTTGGTGCAGTTCTTCCGTGAGCTGTTTAAGTTTGTTGTCTGTTTGTGGCCAAGCGGCCCGCCATTCCGTGAGGGTTTGATTCCTCGCGCTGGTCTCCAGTGCCGAGACCTCTTGATAAAACTCCGGGCTGACAAAGTTGCCCAGTGCGCTTTTCAGGCGATGACAGGATTCTGCTAATTGTGCTGCATCAGCAACGGCAGAGGCCTGTTCAATTTCATTTTTGATATTGGGTAATTCACGAAGGAAAAGGCCGATCAAGTTTCTGGCGAGATCGGGTTTGTTTCTAGAAATGAGCCTTATACGTTCGTGGTCGCAAATCATGTTACTGAAATCCTGATAATGAAAACAGTTTACCCACTGGCGAAACAGAAAGCCATGCGCAGCGGCGTAAACAGGGGTTCCGTATAAGTGAATCCTACGATTTCAGAAGGCTCTAGGTTATGCGAAATTTTACTTAAGGTAGTGGGTAATCTAAGCGCAAATACGGCCGGAAAAAGCCGCCCAAAATTTAGCAAAAAGAGCTTGTTTCTCAAGTTGGCTAAATCGGTTAGTACAATTACGAATACCTGAACTTGATCACAAATTATCTACTACACAAACTCTCCCTAGTGCTTTTCGTTAGATTTTTGGCGTGCTCTGGGGCCAAGAATTTCTATTTAAAATGAAGAGATACTTCATGGCAAATATCCTAGCAGTTGATGATTCTCCCTCAATGCGACAGTTGGTTTCGATGACATTGAAACGGGCGGGGCATGAGGTATTCCTTGCTGAAGATGGTGTGGATGCGCTCAACGAAGCGCGGCGTGTTAACGCCGATTTGGTAATTACCGATGTGCATATGCCGAATATGGATGGCATAAGCCTCACCCGTGAATTACGCCAGCTCAGCAATTATCGTTTTAAACCCATTCTGATTCTGACCACTGAATCCGGTGCCGAAATGAAAATGAAAGGCAAGGAAGCGGGCGCGACAGGGTGGATCGTAAAACCGTTTAACGCGGAGTCATTGCTGCGCGTACTTGATCGGGTCTTGGAGCCGGTAAGGAGTTAACTATGTCCCTAGATATGGACATGCAGGAAATCCATGCCGTCTTCTTTGAAGAAAGTGCGGAAGGTTTGGATGCGATGGAGGCGGGCCTGCTGGGTCTAAGCCCGGGTCGCGATAATGATCCTGAGATTATTAATACCATTTTCCGGGCGGCGCATTCCATTAAAGGTGGTGCGGCGACGTTTGGTTTTCTGGCGATCTCTAATTTTACCCACGGCGTTGAAACCCTGCTGGATCAGGTGCGTTCCAACGAGCGGGTGGTGACCGATGAGCTGATCGAAGTGTGGTTGGCTTCGGTAGATGCCATTCGAGATATGCTGGCCTGCCTGCAAGATAATGCCGATATCGACCCTATGGCTGTGGCTGATTTGCAAAAGCAGATCGATGAATTGCTACAGGGCGATAGTGCCAAGCCAGAAGACGATGACGTTGAGGAAGAATCAGAGGCGGCTACCGCTGGCCTGTGGCGCATCCATTTTGCGCCCCATGAAGAAGTATTGAAAACCGGCAATGAACCCAGTCGCATTTTTCGTGAATTGAAAGAATTAGGCGAGTTAACGGTGGTGGCCACATTATCCTCCGCCGTTGAGTTTGACGCGCTCGATCCAGAACATTGTCACACCGCGTGGGATTTAGAGCTGCGGGGTGAAGTAACGCAAGCCGCGATTGAAGAAGCCTTTGACTGGGTGTCTGGTCAGTGTGAACTCACCATTGAACAGGTCGGTGGACATAGCGCCACTCCGTCTGCGCCCAGCGCTGCTATGCCTGCGGCGGCCTCAGCCCAAATGCCTGCTGAAACAAAAAGCGAGGCAAAAAGTGCTGCACCTGCGGCGGCTAAGCCCGCGTCAAATGGCAATTCGAATAAAGATTCTGGCTCCATTCGGGTCAGCATCGACAAGATCGATTCACTGCTAAACCTTGTTGGTGAGTTGGTTATTACTCAATCCATGCTGGCCCGTTTTGGCGATGGCGAGGGCGGCGCTAATACGCAAGGTTTGCGCGATGGCTTGATGGTGCTGGAGCGCCACACCCGCGAGCTGCAAGAAAGCGCCATGCAAATTCGTATGTTGCCAATTGGTGCCAGCTTCAGCCGCTTCAAACGATTGGTGCGGGATATCAGCTCTAAGCTCGGTAAAAAAGTTGAGCTTAAACTGTCGGGTGAAAATACCGAGCTCGACAAAACCGTACTGGAGAAAATGAGCGATCCGCTGGTGCATTTGGTGCGCAACTCGCTGGATCACGGCATTGAAATGCCGGATGTGCGTAAAGCTGCCGGAAAACCTGAAACTGGCACCCTGCACCTCAGTGCTTACCACGAAGGTGGCAATATCGTTATTCAAGTTGAAGACGATGGTGCCGGCTTAAATAAAGAGCGCATCCTCGCCAAAGCGGTGGAGCGCGGACTTATTTCAGCCAGCGACCAGCTCACTGACGATCAAATCCACAACCTGATTTTCCAAGCCGGATTTTCCACAGCAGATCAGGTTAGCGACTTGTCGGGCCGCGGTGTAGGCATGGACGTAGTGCGCCGAAATATTACCGACTTGGGTGGCCGCATTGATGTGCAATCTAAACCCGGTAAAGGTTCTACGCTGAAAATTCGTCTGCCGCTGACACTGGCAATTCTGGATGGTCAGCTGGTTGCTGTGGGCAACGATGTCTACATCTTCTCGCTGTTGTCGATTGTGGAAACCGTATTGGTATTCCCGTCCGAGGTCAGTGGTCTGGTTGGTAAAGGCAGTGTTTATCGCCTGCGCGATGAATACATTCCCGTGATTCGACTGAGTGATGCCTTCCGACTGAACAATAAGCTGCAGCCCAAAACCTATCTTGAACGAGAAGGTGAGCTGTTGGTTGTGGTTGAAAGCGACGGCAAAAAGATGGGGCTGTTTGTTGATGAATTACTGGATCAACAGCAAGTGGTTATCAAAAGCCTTGAAGAAAATTATATGCCGGTACAGGGATTGGCCGGAGCAACCATTTTGGGCGACGGCAATGTCGCATTAATTATTGATGTGCCAAGCCTGGTACACAATATGGATTTCAATAGTGGCGGAAACGCTGAAAAGTCAGACGCCGCATAAAGGGTAGGAAATGTTATGAGCAGTGACAATATGGCCAATGCAAATGTTGATCTCTTACACGCCGATACCAATCAGTTTCTAACCTTTATGCTAAATGGTGAGGAATACGGCGTAGAAATTCTGCGTGTGCAAGGTATTCAAGGTTGGGACACGGTAACGCCGATCCCCAAAGCGCCGGAATATGTCTTGGGCGTGATGAATCTACGCGGTGCAATTGTACCGATCATCGACCTGCGTAAACGCTTCCATATGGAAAGCATTCCGTTTGGGCCTACCACCGTCATTATCGTGGTTAAGGTCGAAAACTCAGATAAGTCTCGCACCATTGGTATGGTTGTTGATGCGGTTTCTGAGGTGTATCGCCTCGATGAAAACCTAGTGCAACCGCTGCCAGAATTCGGCGGCAATATCAGCACCGACTTTATCAAAGGCCTTTCTACCGTAGACGAGAAAATGCTGATTCTGCTGGATATTGATCGGTTGATTTCTATTCGCGATGTAGAAGGTGAAGCTGCAAAATTGGCCGCACAAGCTAGCTGAGCGACGAGGGGCGTATGACCGAAGAATTTGTAATTTTGCTCGGTGACGCGGGTGAGCAAAGCGGTGCAGAAAAGCCAGCCGCCAAAGCCAAGCCTGCCGCCAAAAAGCCAGCCGCAAAACCGGCTGCTGATGCCAAAAAAGGCAATGAAGAGTTTGTGATTTTATTGGGTGATGAGCCTGAGGAAAAACCTGCCCCTAAAGCAGAGCCGAAGAAAGCGGCATCTAAAGGCAGCGATGAATTTGTGATTCTGCTAGATGATCCCGCGCCAGTTAAAAAAGCAGATTCTTCAGATGGCTGGACGTATGAACTCGGCGGCGAAGAAACCATCGGGCAAGTAAAAGCCCTGCATCAGAAATTGATGGCTTCGCCCTTGGATAAAGTTTCCGAAATTATTATAGACGGCAGCGAAGTACAAAATATCGATACTTCCGCCCTGCAATTGCTAGTTTATTTCACCCGTTATGGAACTGAACGCGGTGTCAATGTGAGTGTGGTAAACCCCAGTGCCAAAATGAAAGGCAGTGTGGAATTACTCGGCTATGCACCGCATTTAAATATTGCAGCCTGAAAGACATGATCAGCCTGAAGGTGCGTATGCCAAAAGTGATGAAGAAAGACACCGTGCTCTCTAGCAAATCCTCTCAGGATGAAGGGGTGAGTGGCTTCACGCTTTTGGAAAAGCAAATTCAGGCAGCCTCAAAAGATGGCGAAGAAAAAATTGGCGAGATACTTGGTAATTTTTTTGAACTAAGCCAACAGCTACAAGATAGCGCGGCTAAATATTCCGAAGAAGAATTTTCGGACATAAACACGTTGCTAGGTAGCTTGATTGAACAATTGCAATTTTATGATGCCCATAGCCAGCGGCTAGCGCATATTGCCAAATCGCTGAATTATGCGGCATTGAACAAGGATGCTCAGAAAGCCGAATCGGAAGCGCTGATTGAATACTTGCAGAGTCAATATTCAACTTCAGAAGAGCGGGCAGTGCACCAGTCATTGCTCGGAGATTAGTCTACAAGGCGTGAGAAGATGTCAGTGCTTATGGCAGAGCGACTGGATAGAAAAAGTGACGGCGATTATCCAGATATTCATAAACACTGGGACAGTATCCATGGCGTATATGCGGCGCGGGTACTGCCCGGTCAGTATTATGTGACTAACGCCAAAGATGAAATGATTTCTACCGTGTTAGGTTCGTGTATTGCGGCCTGCATTCGTGACCGCGTATTGAATATTGGTGGCTTGAATCACTTTATGTTGCCCGAGGGCGAAGGTGGCATGGATGGTGTGGCCGCTCGCTATGGCACCTATGCGATGGAACATCTGATCAACGATATTCTTAAAAAAGGCGGCAAGCGTCAGAATCTTGAAATTAAGATTTTTGGCGGTGGCAAAATCATGAAGGGCATTACCGATATCGGCGCCAAGAATATCCGCTTTATAAAACAATTTCTGGCAACGGAAGGTTTAGTGGCCGAGGCGGAAGATCTGGGCTTGGAGTTCTCTCGAAAAGTAAATTACTTTCCCAGCACCGGGCGGGTATTGGTTAAGCGCTTACGGTCACTGCATCTTGAAAATATCGCCAGCGAAGAAGCAGCTTACTCGCGGAATCTTAAGCAGGAGTCGGTCGGTAACGATATCGAACTGTTTGACTAAACCGGGGGTAAAACTCAGGATTTTTAGTTTTTAAAGCGTATAAGCCAAAAATAATTAGAACTACTTAGGAAGCTTTGATTAATGTAACGAGTGTAGCAAGATTGGTTGTCGCCGGAGCGCAGTAAGCGGAGTTTATATGCCAATAAATGAGCATTTCGAGCACCGCCGGCAGCCAAGATTGCAAACGCAGTAATTAATCTGAGCTTCCTTAATTTGCGGAAAAAGAAGAGAGAATATCCTCAACCGATTCGCGAGCAAAGGCGATACAGTCAGGTAAAGCCGCAGGACTCAAGCCCGTCACTTCCCATGCCTCATCTTTAATTTTCGACGCGTCTTCAATATTTTCGCTATTGATTTCAGCCAGTACCGCAAAGCTATTGGCAATATGAATAACCCAAACCAAGGTGGCGGGATTTTCGAGCTTGTATGGCTCGTGGTGGGCGTAAATACAATCCTGAAGTATTTGAGGTAAGTTCCAATGGCGGGCAAGTTCAAGGCCGACATCGCTATGATCAAATCCCAGGGTTTCTTGTTCAGCTAGGAAAATTTCACTGTCGTCGTAATCTTCAAGAGAAAGCGTTAAGGCCTTTTCGCTGGCATCCGGTGCCCGGCTAAACATAATTAAATGACCAATATCGTGTAACAAGCCGGCAGAAAATGCGCTATTGGCTTGGTCGCATTTAATTTGCGTGGCGAGCTTGCGGGCGATAACCGCGCAGTAAAGTGAGTGCTGCCAAAAGTTTGTTAACGACACAATCTGATTGGGCATCTTGTCAAAAGACTGCGAGACATCAATGCCCATCAAAAGCTCATTTACTTGTCGTAAACCAAGGCGAGTGATAGCGCGGTTAATATCAGTGATTTCAGTGCCGTTGTTCATCATCGCGCTATTACTAACGCGCAATAACTTAGCGGTAATGGCGGGGTCACTTTCAATGGTGCTGGCAATGTCTGCCGCAGAACTGTCTGGGTCATTAACCAGTTGATTTACCCGCAGGGCGACATCAGGGAAGCTGATGAGAGAGTCAACATTCTCGACAAGGCTGCTTGGACTTAACATGACTGTTGCTCGTAAATCGTAATAAAAAAATTTTGCGCAAAAGTCGGATAGCAGGCAATAGGTAACATTGCCTAGGGGCTTTAAGTATCTTTGCCTATGGGGGTTTTTGCCTTGCTGTGGTCAACTTGCAGCATTGGAAAATTGTGTACTAGCCCGCCCCAAAAAATGCCCCAGGAGAGAGTGAATGAACATTTTGGTAGTTGATGATAGCGCTGCAATGCGGAATATGATCATCCGGACCATTCGTCAAGCCGGTCTTGGCGACCACGATATTGCCCAAGCTGAAGATGGTGCTGTCGCGCTGGAAGCAATTCGCAAAAGTGTGCCAGATATGATTCTAGCAGACTGGAACATGCCCAACATGACGGGTATTGAATTGCTCGAAGCCATGAACGAAGAGGGCATTAAAACCCTGTTCGGTTTTATCACTACAGAAGCAACGGCAGATATGCGTGCCAAAGCCAGTGCCGGTGGTGCGAAATTTCTTATCTCTAAACCATTCTCCGTTGAGTCATTTGAAAAAGTGCTCGGCGCAGTAATGTAATTGTCGATTTTGAGGAGCCGGACAGATGCCTGGTAAATTCGTAACGCCAACCGAAAAAAGTGTTGATGATATGCTGGGCATGTTGTTCGGCGATGTCACTGTAACAACCGGTGGCGCTGTGCCCGCAGAAGGTTTTGGCGCGCGTATGATTGATGATGAAAATCAATTGGTGGCCATGATTGTTTGTGACTATCCCTTTGTAGGGTTTTCTGGTGCAGCGCTGTCTATGATGCCGGCCGGTGGCGCAGAAGACATGATTGCCGAGAAGGATTTCAGCAAAACCATTATGGATAATTTCTATGAGGTGATGAATATCTGCTCGCGGCTGTTTATGTCAGATACCTCAGAGCACCTGCGATTGGAAAAAACCGTGATGCCTGATAGTCTTGCCGGTGAAATTTCCGCGCTTGCTGCAGGAACCAACGTGACTTTCAAACTTGCCATTCCCAAATATGGCAGCGGAAACATCAGCTTCCTTATTGCCTGATTATGATTATGACTCAACATCTTAGCCTGAGTTTTTACAAGATAAGCGGATTTGTAATGCTCGGGCTGGGTGTTATCGGTATTGTTGTTCCTCTTCTTCCTACAACACCTTTCTTACTGGTTTCAGCCGGGTGTTTCTCCAAGTCTTCTGAGCGCTGGCACAATTGGTTATTGGCTAATCCCACCTTTGGGCCAATGATTATGGATTGGCATGAGCGCCGTTGTGTTAACTGCAAAACCAAAGTTGTGGCGCTGCTTTCTATGCTGTTGGTCGGCGGTTCGTCAGTGGTATTTGGTGTCGATATTTTTGCGGTTAAAGTTTTTGCATTGGCGCTTATGGCGGTCGGTGCGGCGGTTGTTCTTAGTATTAAAAACTGCACCAGCGCCTGATCAAAAATATTCTCTAAAAACCAAGTATTTTAGTTGGTCTAATATCCACTAATAACAGACTGTGTCTCGTATTTTTTTAATAAAAAAATCTAATAAATCCGTGACTTGCAAATCTATTTTAATTGTAGTGGACAATCCTTATACATAGATTTTAAACGCTGTGATCTACTACTCAAACTGCCAATTTGGCTGTTGTTTTGAGTCGGAGAATACTGCGTGTCAGTGGCCCTTGAAAATGAAAAATCCAACCTGGAGTTTAATTTCTCCAAACGTGATTTTGAGCGTCTGCGCAAACTCGTTTACGAGCATACCGGCATCAATTTAAGTGAAGAAAAACAACAGCTCACTTATGGTCGATTCGCAAAAAGATTACGCGCATTAAAAATTTCTGATTTTTCAGATTATATCGATCTGATTGATAACGGTGATGAAGATGAGATGGATCATTTCGTCAGTGCTATCACTACCAACTTCACCAGTTTTTTCCGCGAAAGCCACCACTTTGATTTCTTGGCCCAAGAAGTTCAACGCATCGGCATGAAATCGCGTCGTATCCGAATTTGGTCGGCCGGTTGCTCCAGTGGTGAAGAACCTTATTCCATTGCTATCAGCATTCTTAATGCGATTCCTGACGCCATTAATTGGGATTTGAAAATCCTCGCTACCGATCTCGATAAGAAAATGGTCGAGAAGGCTTCTGCCGGTATTTATGACGCCGAGCGTATTTCGGGTTTGCCTGAGCAAATTAAAAAAGGCTGGTTTAGAAAAGGTCGCGGCGACAATGCCGGAAAAGTGCAAGTGGCCAAAGAGGCGCGCTCGCTGATCACGTTTAAAGATTTAAACCTGTTACATGATTGGCCGGTGAAAGGGCCATTCGACATTATCTTTTGTCGGAATGTCGTTATCTATTTCGACAAGGGTGTTCAGCGCACCTTGTTTTCAAAGTTTTCTGCAAAGCAGCGCAGTGGGGGAAAGCTCATTATTGGGCATTCTGAAAATTTGGCGAATGTGTCTAACGATTACAAATTAATTGGTAGAACCATTTACGAAAAACTCTGATCTCTTGTGATTTAAGAGATTATTTATTTGGTCAAAAGGTGAGGAGCCTGGGCCTCAATCGGAGATGTGACGATGGCAACACAAACAACTCGATCCACAAAAGTAAGCACTACCCGTAAGGCACCTGCTCCTCGGGTTAAAGATAATTCCGCCGCAATACAAGAGGAGTTAGTAAGGCTCCGTAGTGCCGTGGGCGGCGCCATGACCGCGATCATGATGATTGACCGCGATCTGGTGATTACCTATGCCAACGAGTCAACCAATACACTGCTGAGAGCGAATGAGCATGAATTGGTAGAGGCGTATCCCGGTCTGGATTTGGATAAGTTGGTGGGAACTTGCATTGATATTTTCCATGCGAATCCCGCGCACCAGAGAAAGCTGCTGGCAAATCCGGACAATCTGCCACATTCCGCCGATATTGTGGTGGGTCCACTGACCTTCAATATTAATGTTACTGCCCAGATGAATGAAAAGGGCGAATACATTGGTAATACACTGGAATGGTTGGATGTTACTGAAACTCGCAAGAAAGAGTTGGAAGTGACTCGCCTGCAGTCTGCGGTAGATGGCGCGATGACTGCGATCATGATGATCGACCGCGACTTGGTGATCACTTATGCCAACGAATCCACTCAGAAGCTGCTTAAAGCCAATGAAGAAGAGTTGGTCTCGGTTTATCCCGGCTTGGATCTGGATAAATTAGTGGGAACTTGTATCGACATCTTCCACGCCAATCCAGCGCACCAGCGTAAACTGCTGGGCAATCCGAATAACCTGCCGCACTCTGCTGACATCAAAGTTGGCTCGCTGGTATTCAACATCAATGTCACCGCCCAATTTGAAAAAGGTGAATACATTGGTAATACCTTGGAGTGGTTGGATGTAACTGAAACACGTAAGAAAGAGATTGAAGTAGCGCGCTTGCAATCTGCGGTAGACGGTGCGGAATCTAACCTGATGATGTGTGATCAGGACTTGAACATCACCTACGCTAACCCTGCCGTTGTGGCCATGCTGAAAAACCGCGAGGCGGAATTGCGTGCCAAGTTCCCCAGCTTTAGCGCCGACAATCTGGTGGGTCAGTCTATTGACCAATTCCACGTCAACCCAAGCCATCAGCGCAAACTGCTGTCTAATATCAGCGGTTTGCCTGCCAAAGCTGAAATCAAAATTGCCGAATTGGAATTCCAAGTGAATGCCACTGCGGTACTGGATGATAAAGGCGGCTACATGGGCAATATGGTGGAGTGGAAAGACATCACCGAACAGAAAGATGCTGAGCGTCAGATTGCCAATCTGATTCAGGCAGCGGCCGAGGGTCATCTCGACCAGCGCGTAGATGCCGAAGGCTACGACGGCTTTATGAAAACCCTGAGTATCTCAATTAACTCACTGATGGATGCCATTGTTGCTGAACAAGACAATGCTGAAAATCAGATTCGTGAGTTGGTAGAAGGTGCGATCTCGGGTGATCTGAATAGCCGGATCGATGCCGATGCAACTCGCGGCTTCCTGAAACGTTTGGCAACCGGTTTGAACCAGTTGATGGATACAGTGGCTGAGCCATTGGAAGAAAGCTCTCGCGTAATGACTAGCTTGGCCGAAGGTAATCTGGTTGACCTGATGAACGGCAACTACCAAGGTCAGTTTGCCTCTATGCAGCAAGCGGTAAACAGCTCGGTAGATAATCTGCGTGAGATGGTTATCAAGATTCGCGAAGCCGCCACCGGTATTCGCAACTCGGCTTCTGAAATTGCGCAGGGCAACTTGGATCTGTCTAACCGTACTGAGTCGCAAGCCGCTTCTCTGGAAGAAACTGCGTCCAGTGTTGAGCAGTTTACTGCCACCGTTAAACAGAACGCCGAGAATGCTTCGCAAGCGAATAACCTCGCTGCCAGCGCTCGCAGCCAAGCGGAAAAAGGTGGCGATGTTGTGGGTCGTGCGGTTAGCGCGATGCGCGAAATCAACAACTCATCTAAACGCATTGCCGACATCATCGGTGTTATTGATGAAATCGCCTTCCAAACCAACTTGCTGGCACTTAACGCTGCGGTAGAAGCGGCACGTGCGGGTGAACAGGGTCGCGGCTTCGCGGTTGTGGCCTCGGAAGTTCGCAATCTTGCACAGCGCAGTGCGGAAGCGGCGAAAGAAATCAAAACCCTGATTAAAGACAGTGTTGAGAAAGTCGACGAAGGTTCGAAACTGATTGATGAGTCTGGTTCGACTCTGGAAGAAATCGTTAGTGGTGTTAAGAAAGTGTCTGACATCATTGCCGAAATCGCACTGGCTAGCCAAGAGCAGGCTTCCGGTATCGAACAGGTCAACAAAGCGGTTTCTGAGATGGACAAGGTTACCCAGGAGAACGCGGCCCTTGTCGAAGAAGCCGCAGCGGCCAGCCAGTCTATGGATACCCTGTCTAAAGGTCTGACTGAACGCATGACGTTCTTCAACACTGGTGAAGTCGAAGAAGGCATGGGCGTGCGTCAAACTGCACAGATGCACAATCTGCACAGAGCGCCAGCGCCCCGCAATGAGCGTCCTGCACCTGCTCGCAAGGCGGCATCAGCGGGTAACCGCCAAGCGTCTTCTGATGATTGGGCAGAGTTCTAAAACGGACTCTGTAAGCCAAGCCTTTAAGAAATTCGTTTGAAGAGCTAGGCAAGAAGAGCGCCGACAGTGTTATAGGTCGAGCGCTCTTTTTTGCGTCTAATAAAGCTGTGTGATTACTGAGGTACTGTCATGGAAGCAGCTAGCCTGGGGTCTGATAAACCCAAGATACGCGTGGTAGTGATTGATGATTCTGCATTGATGCGCCATGTGCTTTCAGAAATTTTGAACTCTGATCCAGATATTCAAGTGGTCGGCGTAGCTTCCGATCCCTTTTTTGCGCGGGAAAAAATCAAGGAAGTGAATCCCGACGTCATCACTCTCGATGTTGAAATGCCCAAGATGGATGGCCTGCAGTTTTTGCGCAACTTGATGCGCCTGCGCCCCATGCCGGTGGTTATGGTGTCTTCGCTCACATTGAGAGGAGCCGATGTGACCCTTGAGGCCTTGGAGCTGGGCGCCGTGGATTTTGTTAGCAAACCGGAAATTGATATTGCCGAAAAGCTGAAATCCTATAGCGAAGAAATTATCAGCAAGGTCAAAGTGGCCAGCACCGCCAAGGTCAATCGCCTGAGTGATGAGGCGTTACGCTCACCTGAAAAGCGCAATATCATCAAACCTCCGGGTGCGAATTTGCACTTTAAAACGACTGATCGAATTTTGGCGATCGGTGCCTCAACGGGCGGTACTGAGGCCATTCGTGAAGTATTGGAAAAACTCCCCGCAGACACGCCGGGCACGGTGATTGTGCAGCATATACCGGGCATGTTCAGCGCCTCTTTTGCCAAGCGCCTGAATGACACTTCAGCCATGACGGTTTGCGAAGCCGAAGATGGACAGCGGGTGCTGCACGGCCATGTGTATATTGCGCCGGGTGATCGGCACTTAACAGTTAAGCGCGATGGTGCTCGCTATTACTGCAAGCTGTCTTCGCCGGATGCCGAACCGGTTTCGGGGCATAAACCCTCGGTGGATGTGTTGTTGCACTCCGTGGCGGAGCAGATTGGTCATAACGCGATTGGCGTAATCCTGACCGGAATGGGTAAAGATGGCGCCGAAGGTTTAAAAGCCATGCGCGACGCCGGTGCCAGAACCTTGGTGCAGGATGAGGCGACATCGGTGGTGTGGGGAATGCCGGGTGCCGCTGACAAGATTGGCGCGGCAGAAGAAGTGTTGCCCTTGCAAAAAGTGGCTCCGCGAATCTCACTATTGTTTCAGCGCAGCCAAGCCGGGCAGAAAAAAGCCTGATTTCTAGTGCATTAGAAATCAGGCTTATTGTTTTGTGTATTGATTGAGGCTGTTTTTAAACCGCTTCGCGATGTTGGCGTCGATCGGACGCCAGCGCAGCTTGCCCCTTGGCAATTGCTTCACGTACTTGTTTAACAAGCTTCGCGCGTGCTTCAGGTGTGTCGTTGATTTTTACATCTAGGGAATAGCGCACGTATTTTGCAGGCAGCCCGTTCATGGTTAGACAGTACAAATCTTTGAGATAGTCTTCGTCATACAGATTGGCGAGATTGAGTCGTTCAAACTCATCGTCCACCACGCCTTCCATATAGTTTTCAATTTCGTCAGAAAAAATCATGGCGAACTCCCATTCCACTCTCTCGATAGTCGCCATATTTTGGCTAGAGTTTTGTGCTTTTTATATAAGGTAATTCCGAATGAGTGAGCGAATGGGATTCACAAATTTTTGCGCCATTTAAGGGCGAAAGGTTTGGCGAGGCGGGTATAAAAATGGTGCAAAACTGAAGTTTAAGGAAATTGAAGCGCCGATAAAAAAGTGCATGATTACAAAAAATAATTAATGAATACAGCCGCTTACTTCGGAAAATACGTATTGGCAAGCATATTGCTGTGACCTGGTGAAACAGAGCCGTGCACACGTTGCACGCATTGCGCTAGGGAGTATTTTCTTCAATGAACCGGCCTTTCTCCGAGAATGCCATTAACGCTGACGCTCGCCCCATTGTGATTGTGGGCACCGGACCGGTGGGTATTCGCGTGGCAGAATTGCTGGTGGCCAAGGGCTGCACTCGACCAATCAAATTGTTTGGTGATGAACCTTGGGAGCCTTACGACCGTATTCGATTGTCATCGCTTCTCGCCGGGGAATTGAAATTTTCTGAGCTGAGTCGTCCCCCCCAATTTAATGCTGAGCAGGTAAGCAGTTTTTCAAACTGCGCCATTGTTGAAGTGAATTGTGTGCAGCGATTTGTGATTGATCAGCAAGGCACAAAACACTTCTACAGTGATTTGATACTGGCGGTAGGTTCCGAACCGTTTCGACCGTCTATTCCCGGCCTGGATGCGCAGCGGGTTTACACCTTTCGCGATTTGAATGACACCCAAGCGCTGCTGGCAAGATCGGTCGGTGCGCGGCGGGTATTGGTGGCTGGCGGCGGTTTGCTGGGCTTGGAAACTGCGCGAGCCATGCAGCGCGGTGCGAGTGAAGTGACAGTGGTGCAGCAGGCGGATCGCTTAATGAATCGCCAGCTCGATGTAGAAGCTGCCGCTTTACTGCAAGCCAGTATTGAAGGACAGGGTATCTCGGTAAAGCTGGGTGCCGGTGTTCGAGAAATTCTTACCGAAGATCAAGGCAGTGAGCGCCGCCGTGTTTGTGGTGTGCGCTTATACAGCGGCGAAACGATTGCTTGCGATACCGTGATCTTATCGGCGGGTATCCGTCCGCGAACCGAGTTGGCGATAAAGTCTGGCATTGCTGTGGCTCGCGGCATTGTTGTTGATGAGAATTTACAAACCTCGCGCCCCCATGTTTTTGCTATTGGCGAGTGCGCTGAAATTAATCAGCAGATTTATGGGCTGGTTGGCCCCGGCTATGAACAGGCGTCGGTACTTGCCGCTCGCTTATGCGGGGAAGACGTGTCGTACCACGGCTCGATCAATACCACAGAATTAAAGGTAGTTAATCTGCCGGTTTTCAGCATTGGTGAATTGGAAGACGTAAAGCGGCGCTCTTGGCGACTCAATAGTTTGGTCTATAAAAATGCTGAGTCGGGCGTGTATCGAAAATTAATTTTACGGCAGGGTAAGCCCACTGCAGCCGTTGCTATTGGCGAGTGGACTGAAGTTAAACGATTGCAAGAGTCGGTCGTCTCCGGTCGACGATTGGGCATTATTAATATTCTGCGCTTTATGAAAACTGGCTCACTTTGGCCTAGCGGCGAAGTGGCGAATGTTAATGCTTGGCCGGCTTCGGCTCTGGTTTGTAATTGTCGCGGTTTAAGTCGAGGCGAATTAAGCCGTGCTTATGCCGCTTGTGAAAATAAAGCCGAGCTGATTGCTACAACCGGAGCCAGTACCGTATGTGGTTCTTGCACGCCATTGATTGCTGAGCTGTGTGGAGAAAACGCAAAGAAAGCGCCAATGCAATGGGGACTTTTAGTCAGTGCCGCTATCGCGTTTTTCCTCTCGCTATTTATTCTTTCGTCAACGCCCATCCCTTATGCCGATTCTGTTCAACACTGGCTAGGTAGTGTCGATAAACTGTGGTCGCAGGGTTTGTATAAACAGATCAGCGGATTTTCTTTATTAGGTCTGTCGATACTCGGCTTATATCTCTCGATTAATAAACGTATCCAAAAACTGTCTTGGGGAAGCTTCCGCCACTGGCGATTGGTTCACTCGGTTTTGGGTGGGCTTTGTTTATTCGTACTTTTCGCTCACACGGGCTTGCGTATGGGTGAAAATTTAAATGCCTATCTTATGTCTAACTTTTTAGCTTTGGCGCTATTGGGTGGCATTACTGCTGCAGTGATTTCGGGCGAAACCGCGTTTGGTGCAAGATTGGGTAAGCGTCTGCGGCGCTGGTGTAGCTGGGGCCATATCGCCCTGTTTTGGCCGCTGCCAACCTTGCTCGGTTTTCATGTTATTTCAGTTTATTACTTTTAGGTTTGGCGTATTAAACAATGATCGGAGGCGGTAAATCACTATGGGCGTTGTGGCTTCTTTGCAGTCTGATGTTAATCGGCTATTTCGCTAAGCCTCTGATAACCCAGCGGGATCAGGGCGTATTTCTAATGGGTGAGATGACTCACGGCCATCACCAAATTGCTATGGAGTGCAGTGCCTGCCACACCGACCCGTTTGGTGGTAAAGAAATTTTGCAAAATGCCTGTGTGGATTGTCACGGAGAGGAATTGAGTGCAGTTCGCGACTCTCATCCCAAAAGTAAATTTACCAATCCGCGTAATGCCGACCGTATTGAAAAATTAGATGCCCGATTTTGTATCGCATGTCATGTTGAACACCGATTGGATAAAACCAATGCGATGGGAGTGACATTGCCAAACGATTTCTGTTTTGAGTGTCATCAGGAGATTGGCGAGGAGCGCCCCAGTCATGCCGGTATGGGTTTTGAAACCTGCGCTAGTGCCGGTTGCCATAATTTTCATGACAACCAAGCGCTCTATGAAGATTTTTTACTAGAGCACGCGAACGAACCGATGTTTGCTGAAGTGGCCAAAGTACTGGCGCGCAATGCGCAGGACTATCGTAAAACTGAGGCGACACCGCTGACCGCTGACGATGCTGATGGGGTAGTGGTAAATCAAGAAATCACCAGCCATTGGTTGGGATCAGCTCATGCCGAGGCTGGGGTAAATTGCAGTGGATGTCATGCCTCAGAAACGCAAACTAAAAACTGGGTTCAACATCCTGATCATCAGGTTTGTGCAAATTGCCATGAGCAAGAAACTGCCGGATTTTTAGCCGGTAAACACGGCATGAAAATGGGTTTAGGTTTGCCCCCGATGAGGGTGGCTGAGGCGCGAATCCCAATGCACCCAGAAGCAGCGCATAAATCCTTAAGTTGTAGTAGCTGCCACGAGCCTCACCGTGTCGATACCCAGTATGCCGCTGTTGAGGCTTGCTCAAGCTGCCATGCCTCCACGCATGTTCAAAATTTTAAAGCGTCGCCCCATGCGCAGATTGCCGTGAATAAACCGGATGCAGAGGAAGAGCAGGTAACTTGTGCGACCTGCCATATGCCAAGAACGGTGGCGCCGAATGGCCGGGTGAGTGTTGAGCACAATCAAAATGCCAATTTGCGGCCGAATGAAAAAATGATTCGCGGTGTTTGCATGGATTGTCATTCCCTGTCTTTTTCGATTGATGCCCTAGCTGATCCAGAATTAATTGAGCGGAATTTTTCCGGTCGCCCCAGCGTACATATTCCCTCAATTGAAATGAGTTTGGAGCGAGACAAAAAGCACAGTGAAAAAGCGTCAGTTTATAACTGATGCCTGAAAAGTTATGACCTCCGGGTCAGGCGAGAGTAGCACTCCGCTAAAAAATCCGCGCCGGTATGGGTGGATGTGTTGGCAAAAACCAGCTTATAGGTCGCCAGCAATAACCACTAACTGAAGTACCTTGATATTGGGGTTTTACCCGTTTAGGAGAGTCAAATGAAAAAAGCGATTGCTGCGGTTTCGGCCGCTGTCATGCTCACTGCCTGTGGTGAGGGAGCCAGTAAAGGTATCGAGCCTAAGGTCTATACCGATTCCCTGTTCTCGGTAATGAAAGCAGACCGCACCAACTATACCAAACTCATTATTAAGCGCCTTGGCCCAGCCGGTAGCAGCTCAATTGCGCCAGATGAGCATTGGGAAGATAAGGCCAACGGCGCGCCACTGCCTGCGCAAATGTTCCGCTTTGGCGCAGAAGCGGTAGCGGAGATGACGGACGATTTCACCTACAGCTTACAGTCGCTATGGCCGGTTAATGCCCAAAATGGTCCGCGCACCGATGTTGAAAAAGCGGGGCTTCAATATATTGCCGATAACCCCGGCGAAAACTATTACGGCGAAGAAGAGTTGGGTGGTGTGACCTATTTCACCGCCGTGTATCCCGACGTTGCGGTAGCGGCTCCCTGTGTCGATTGTCACAACGGTCATAAAGATACCCCTCGCTCCGACTTCAAGTTGGGTGACGTTATGGGCGGTGTAGTGATTCGGGTGCCAATGTAAGCAAAGCCAATTCATTGGGAGATGAATGATGATAGCGCGCTGTGCACGTTTATTACTTGGAATGTTGATCTTGCTGCTTATTGCTTGCGGTAAAGACCCCCGCTTAGATGAGGGACTTAAGGTGTTTACTGCCAATTGCAAAGTTTGCCATGCACAGGGAATTAACGGCGCGCCCATCGTCGGCAATAAAAAAATGTGGGGGCCTCGCGCTGCGCAAGGCCACAGTGTGTTGGTCTCCCACGCTATTTCAGGTTACGGCTTAATGCCAGCCCGCGGAGGCAACCCCTCGCTGAGTGATGAGGATATCTCCAATGTGGTGCTGTATATGCTGTCTCAATTAGACAATTAGGAGAGTGACATGACCCCGGAACAAAAAGAGCTGGTGCAAAGTAGCTTTGATAAAGTCGAGCCCATCGCCGATGTCGCGGCAGAGATTTTTTATGCCCGCCTGTTTGAACTCGACCCATCCTTAAAACCATTGTTCTCAGGTGATATGGCTGAGCAGGGCAAAAAACTGATGACCATGCTGGGTACCGCAGTAAGAGCGCTGGATAATCTTGAGGCATTGGTTCCCGTTGTGCAGCGCCTTGGCGAGCGCCATGTGTCTTATGGTGTTGAAGCTGCGCACTACGCTACGGTAGGGCAGGCCTTGCTAGATACTTTGGCAAAGGGACTTGGCGATGATTTTACACCCGAGGTAAAAGAGGCTTGGGGAGTGGTTTACGGCGTGCTTTCTAGCACCATGATTGCCGCTGCGGATGCGGTTAAATAAGCTAGGGGAAAATAAAATTCGGGGACAGTTTGCTTAATCAGAAAGAAGTAAACTGTCCCCGGAGTTTTAGTTTTCGCCTACAAAGTTATACGTCCATTGAAGGGTAGTTACCCATTCGTCGAACGACTCGTCAGAACCAAAAACCTGATAACGCAAACCAAATGACTGGTTTGAGTCTGAGCGGCGGAAACCTAGACGAATTGTTGCGCCTTCGCCATCTTCCTCAATCGCACCAATCTCATAGGTGCCCTGTTGAATGGCAAACATGAAAGACATGATATTGGTGTCTGATCCGCCAATACGAAGATCGGGCATTGCAACACCGAGCATCGGTCCTGAAAGGCTTCCTGATTCATCGTCGCCAATGCTTTCACCGTAATCGGCTGTTCGATAACCAGCGATGACAAATGCACCCGGCAAGAAAGGGTAACCGGCAAAGGCGGTGAGTTCTGTTCTATAGCCATCATCAAACTCACCTGTTGATTGATTAAGCACTTCAGTCGCCAGAGTTTCAATGCCTAGGTCAAAAATAAAACCCGCCTGAGTTCCGATAGATACCCCCGCAGAGGGTGCAATGGATATTGCGGTATTGTCGCTAAATGCGCCGCCTGCGAACACAATTTGCTCATAAGAGCCTATTCCTAGACCTACCCTTGGTGTTATTTCAGCCATAACCTGACTTGCGGCTAAGCCTAGAGCGATGCCTCCAATAATAGAAAATCTCATATATTTCCCCTAATTATTTTGTTTAGTTGAGTCGAATAATGGTTTTTCGTTTATTAAAGTAAAACGATTGAATGAGTGATGAGTTTTCCCAAGGAACTTGGGCTCCATCGGTTTCTGTGTAGACCTCCTTTCTGACTTCTTTAAAAACTTGCTCGATATCTAGCGCCTCGCGGTTAAAGGCTCTAGCTAATGCTTCAGAGTAAGGACTGTTTTTTCCTTTGCCATCGAGCGCAACTTGGCCTGGAGCGGTGGCGTAAGCTACTAAGGTATTTATTGGGGCGTCGATCAATGTGAGGCCGTTACCGGATTCTTCTCGGCGTTTTAAACCGCGATCACCATTGCTGCTATCAAGGCTTCGGCTGTCTTCTGAAAGGGCGTCGGCAAAGGGGTTGTTTCGGCAAGCATCTAAAATAACGATATTCACTTTGCTTTTAGCTTTTTTGAAGGTGTCGAAAAGCACCGCAGTATTTATCGCTTTGCTTTTTAAGTCTTCAGGGGCATCAATTTTTGTATCGCCCAAAACCAAATAGTTACTGCCCTGAAATTGAACGCCGTGTCCTGCAAAATAAATTAAACCAATGGCTTCTTCAGAGAGTTTTTGTTTGAACCATTCCATTCCTTCAAGAATGGTGTCTTTCCCTTGGTTGATAAGTAAATTTGTTTTGAAACCGCGCTTTTCTAAAGTTTTTGATACTAATTTTGCATCTGCTTCTGGGTTTTTTAAGGGTGGAGCGTATTGATAGTCTGATATGCCGATAACTAAGGCGATTCTTTCCTCGGCAAAAGTAGCTGAACAAATGAATAACAGGCAGGTGGTTAAAAGACTGTTTTTAAGAAGATGGAGCGAAAATTTATTAGATTTATACATCATCTTGATTGAATCCCTGCTGGAAAATCGGGTTTTGCTCCGTATTAATGAGGGCCAATAAAAGATCTAAATAAAGATTTATTTACAACTATATGTGACTCGTGCGAAATCGCAACCTATTTCTCAAAAGCTAAGATTTAGGCTTTAGTGTCGTTGTTTGGCAAAGGTGGGTAGCGACAGCTTACTCCCCGCGCGTAGAGATATTTCCTCTCAAGGATTTGATGCGGCCGCGGTGGGTTTTGGCGTCGGTTCTTTTGGTGCGCGCTGATTTGCTGGGTTTGGTGGCGTAGCGGGTTTTTTGTACTACGCCCGCTTTGCGTATTAGCTCGGCGAGTCGTTCCAGTGCATCTTCCCGATTCTTTTCCTGAGTTCGGAATTGCTGGGCTTTGATAATGATGATGCCGTCTTTGGTTATGCGCTGATCTTTGGTCTCTAAAAGGCGCTCTTTATAAAAGTCCGGCAGTGAGCTGTTGTTAATATCGAAGCGCAGGTGAATCGCCGATGACACTTTGTTGACGTTTTGGCCGCCGGAGCCTTGGGCGCGAATGGCGCTAAGCTGAATTTCTTCCTCTGGCAGGCTGAGCCGGCTATTAATAATTAGGTCTGGCATATCTATTGGGTATTAGTGCTAGGTATTAGTTTTGGCTAATGCAGCTATGAGTGTCATGGTTTTGTCTTGGGGCAAAGCTAACATATCTTCCAGTGCGTTGCGCAGTGTAGTCGCCAAATTGATTTGGCCTGCTTGATGCATAACTTCTCTGGCCCCTAGCGGGCACAGCAAATAATTTCAGGTTTTCGCGCTATCACAGAGCGCCCTTTCTCTTTTTTGCATCGGCTTGGTGCACATGGAACAGCATTCTGAATTGGTATCTGGAGGCTTTACATGCGCGACATTAATACAGACAACTCTCCCACCATTACCCAGCTACGGGGTAAGCGCTTATTAATTACCGGGGCCACGGGCTTTCTTGGCAAGGTGGTTTTAGAAAAGCTTATGCGCACCGTGCCCGACATCGAGGCGGTGTATTTGTTAATGCGCGGTAATCGCACACACCGAGATGTGCGTGAGCGTTTTGAGCAGGAAATTGCGGCGTCATCTATTTTCGACACCTTGCGTGCACGCGATTCGGTGTGGTTTGAGGCGTTTTGCAAAAACCGGATTCACTGTATTGCGGGTGAGGCGACCGAGCCGCATTTTGGTTTGTCGCGCACGGCGTTTATGACTTTGGCTGGTGAGCTGGACGGTATTGTTAATTCGGCGGCCAGCGTGAACTTTCGCGAGGAGTTAGATAAGGCGCTGGCGATTAATACTTTTTCACTGCGCAATATTATCGAGCTGGCCGAGGCGGCGGGCAATATCCCGGTGATCCAAGTGTCTACCTGCTATGTGAATGGTTTTAATCAGGGGGCAATGGCGGAGGAGATTGTTAGCCCCGCTAAAGCAGAGCTGCCTAATCACGAGCAGGGCTATTTTGAAATCTATCGCACCCTTGCGGAGTTGGAAGATCGGGTAGACGCGGTTAAAGCCCAGTACCAAGGGCGTGAACTCAAGGCCAAGCTGGTCGAGCTGGGTATAAAAACGTCTCACGAGTACGGCTGGAATGATACCTATACGTTTACCAAGTGGTTGGGCGAGCAGTTATTGTTGAAATCCTTGCGCCAATACCCGCTGACCATTGTGCGCCCCTCGATTATTGAAAGTACCCTGCGTGAACCGACGCCGGGCTGGATTGAGGGGGTGAAGGTGGCCGATGCGATTTTGCTGGCTTACGCCCGTGGCAAGGTGAGTTTCTTTCCGGGTAAGCGCAACGGCGTAATAGATGTGATTCCCGCCGATTTGGTCTCCAATAGTATTTTGATTTCCTTGGCTCAGCAGTTTGCTTTACGGGCTGAAGGCAAGGCGGAGCACCATATTTACCAGTGTTGCAGCGGTGGCCGCAACCCGCTGACCATGGGCGAGTTTATCGACCATCTTATGGCGGAAGCCAAAGCCAATCACCAGCACTACGACAAGCTGTTTACCAGTGCGCCCAGCCGTAATTTTGTGGCGGTGGATAAAAAGCTGTTTACGCTGGTGGCCGGTTGCGTGCGTTTTGCCTTGATGGCGTTTAACCAGTTGCTGAGCAAGCTGGGGATGCGGCAGAAGATCAGGGCCAAGCGCAATATTGATACGGCCTTGGAGCTGTCGAATATTTTCTCCTTCTATGCCGCACCGAAATATGTGTTCCAGAACGACAAATTATTGGGTTTGTCGGAGTCTCTGGGTTCGGTAGATCAGGAGTTGTTCCCGGTAGATTCAGCAGCGGTGGACTGGTCGCACTATATCCGCAATGTGCATATTGCCGGCTTGAATCGGTACGCGCTGAACGGCAAGGGCTACTCGGCAACGCCAACGGAGGCGGTGCGCGCTGGGGAAGAGGCGGTAAATCGCGTGGTTTCTGAGCCGGAAGTGTTTAACTGAGACGGATAAACAAGTAATTGACCTGAGCCCGTTGGGGAAGCCCGGCGGGCTTTTTTGCTCTTGGGGGCGAAATTGCACACAAACGAATTGCGAAAAAAATAATTACAGCTAGATTTATTTGGCGTATCTCTATGCTCGGTAGATTGCAAGAACCAGCTCGGATCGGGAAAGCCCGGTAAGCGTTTGGCAGCCTTATGGGGCTGTAGTATCATCCGGGCAGTTTTAAAAATATAAAGAACAATTGGATTTCGTCTCTTACATTCACCTTTATCTCGCTGCTAGGTAGATTTTATGAATCAAAGCTATGTCAGTGCTTTTTATGACAATTTTCTGGGTAACTCCCCGGTTTGGTATAAAAAGGCCATTGTTGGTTTTCTGATCCTCAACCCGATTATTCTGTTCACACTTGGCCCCTTCGTGGCCGGCTGGGTACTGATTGCCGAGTTTATTTTTACTCTGGCAATGGCCTTGAAATGTTACCCCCTACAGCCCGGCGGCCTGTTGGCGCTAGAGGCGGTGGTGTTGGGCATGGCCTCGCCGGAGACGGTTTATCACGAGGCGCTCAATAATTTTGAAGTTATCTTGCTGCTGGTGTTTATGGTGGCGGGTATCTACTTCATGAAGAACCTGCTGCTGTTTGTGTTCACCAAGATTCTGCTGGGTGTGCGCTCCAAGGTCGTATTGGCCTTGATGTTCTCACTGATGGGGGCGGTATTGAGCGCCTTCTTGGATGCGTTGACCGTGACTGCCGTACTGATTGCGGTCGGTTTGGGCTTCTATGCGGTATATCACCGTGTTGCCTCGGGTGGTCACCACTCCCATACCCATCACGATCACAGCCATGATGCGAAAGTCGCGGCGGATGCCCGCGCTGATCTTGAGCAATTTCGCGCGTTCCTGCGTAGCTTGATGATGCACGGTGTGGTCGGCACTGCGCTGGGTGGTGTTTGTACCCTAGTAGGTGAGCCACAAAACCTGCTGATTGCCACCAAAATGGAATGGAGCTTCCTTGAGTTCTTCCTGATTATGGCGCCCATCACCATGCCGGTACTGGTTATTGGCTTGATCACCTGTACGGTTTTAGAGCTAACCGGCTGGTTTGGTTACGGCACTAAATTGCCAGAGTCTGTGCGTGTGGTGTTGGAAGAGTATGCGGCAGATGAAGATGCAGGTCGGACGACTCGCGACAAGCTGGCGCTGATTGTTCAGGGCTGTGTGGCGATCTTCTTGGTTATCGGTTTGGCGCTGCACTTGGCTCCCGTTGGCCTGATTGGTCTGACCATTATTGTTCTGCAAACGGCCTTTAACGGTATTGTTGAAGAGCATCAAATTGGTCATGCCTTTGAAGAGGCGCTGCCGTTTACCGCCCTGTTGGTGGTGTTCTTTGCCATCGTTGGCGTGATTCATGAGCAGCACCTGTTTACGCCAATTATCGAGCATGTATTGGCGATGGAAGGTCAGGTACGTAAGGTGATGTTCTTTGTGGCCAACGGTGTGTTGAGCGCGATCAGCGACAACGTATTTGTGGCTACGGTGTATATCAACGAAGTGAAGGCAGCCTTTGACGCGGGTCAGCTGACTCGTTACGACTTCGATCACCTGGCGGTAGCCATCAACACTGGTACTAATATCCCCAGCGTGGCGACGCCAAATGGTCAGGCGGCATTCCTGTTTATGCTGACCTCGGCACTGGCGCCGCTGATTCGCCTGTCTTATGGACGCATGGTGTTGATGGCATTGCCTTACACCATCACCATGAGTAGCGTTGCGGTGATTTGTGTGTGGTTGTTTGACTGATCTTTAGTCGCTGTATAGATGTAAATGGGCATCGTTGATGCCCATTTTTTTGTCTTGAGATTGGCAAATTCTGGACGAAAAAAAGCCGGGTATACACCCGGCCTAATGGGCCTTCTGGGGTATGTCCGGCATGAGTGGGCATGGTTGGGAACCGAGGTGCGCCGGACCAGAAGGTAGTTAAAGCATAGTTCTCTTGGTGGGGAACCGCTTTGATAGAAATCAAAATTTTGTCGTTTTTTGCTTTGTGCAGATAGAGAGGGAATAGTGAAGGAGACCGTTGTCTTTAAACAGCATGGCGATATTAAGCTCTGCGGCGACCTGCACCTGCCAAAACGGATTAATGGCGAGTTGCGGCCAGCGGTAGTGGTTGTGCACGGTGGCGGTTGGGCTAAGCGCGCCGGGGAAATGACCCTAATCTGTAAAAAGTTGGTGCGGGCGGGGTTTGTCGCTTTCAATATTACCTACCGGCTCGCGCCGGAGTTTCGTCACCCAAGCCAGTTTGATGATGTGAATACCGCGCTGGATTGGCTGTTCGAACGGGCGGGCCAATACGGCATTGACCCACAGCGCATCTCGGGTTGGGGATATTCGGCAGGAGCGCACCTGATTTTATTGGCGGGCTTACAACGTGCAGAAGGTTCGCGCTTGTCGGCGATTGTGGCGGGTGGCACACCAGCGGATTTAAGTCGTTGGCCAAACTCACCGCTGGTTACCGGTTTAATTGGCAGGCCCATGATTGAAGCCGAAGCTGAATGGCAGGCTGCATCGCCGTTGAACTATGTAAGTGAGCATTCACCTGCGGTATTTCTCTACCACGGCCTGCGGGATACCTTGGTCGAGCCAGAACAAATGCACCTGTTAGCTGATGCTTTACAAGAACAGGGGGCGCGGGTACAAACCCACGGCTCACCTCTGTTCGGGCATATCGCCATGTATCTGCTGGGCTTTTCTGCGCAGAATCAGGCGATTAAATTTCTACAAGCAAATGGTTAATCACTACTGGCTAATCACATAATCCGGTATCTGCGTGGGTGCCGGGTTGGCATTGCTCAGTATGGGTAGAGACACGGTGCCCGACACGGTGACCTGTCCCGGCAAGGTTGAGAATATGGTGGTAAAGACCGGATGCTCTGGCATGAGATATAAGCCGACCACATCGCCGGGATAAAGCCGGGTACTTACGCCATGTAAGGTGCCTTCTGTCGGATTTACCGGGTTATAGCCCCAGCGCACCGGGTAGAGGTGACCCTTGGCTTCAATGCCAAAATTTCGAGGATCATCAGCAGGGTAACTCGCTTCGCTAACGCCAATCGCATCGGTTGCAAACAGGCGGATTGGCACCACCTGAAAATGCAGCAATTCAACACTATTATCTTCACACTGGCTGCCATCTTGATTTGGGCTGGGCACGGTCTGGCAGCGTTTCACGCCAATACCGGCAAAGAATATTTCATCACTTAATGGGTTTGTGCGCGTAACCTGCAGCTTGGCGGTGGGCATACCGGCCATAACACTGGCTTTACTGACTTCAGTGAGGGGAACAAAGCTGGGGCGAGGATCAAATTCTGCGCCTTGCCCAAGCGAGCCGGGGCCGGTAATTAGGCTGGCATCGGCAAAAGTGAAATCGCTACCGCCGAAAGGAATATCGCTCACTTTTGAGAAGGTGGCGCCTTCACGCGACCATTTGTAAGCGTTGTCGCCAGTATTGGTGGTGCCGTTATCAAAGAAGTCATCGTTGGTATCTAATACCAATCGCGAATCTTCATTGGTTTGGGTAATGCACGCCTTGCCGGGAAAGACTTGGGCAAAATTACCCTTGCCGAGCAGTTTGTCGTTAAACCACTGCCGCCCCAAAATTCGAGTGTTATAACGAATCGGATCGCCTTTGCTGTCGGTGCCGCAGTGCACTATTTCATCAAGATACATGCTGGTGTCTACGCCGGCATATTGGGTCGGGCCAAGTGCGGGTAGGGGGTGTCCGGAGGTTTCGCCGAGGTAGTAGGTGTCGCGGCCGCTGGCTTCAAAACAGCGGGCATTGAGCAGGCCTTCGTCCATTGGGAACAGGGTGTCGCCGTAACCCTGAATCATAAACATATCGGCGCGAGCTTGGCGCACCGTGGCGGCGTGACGAGGTTTGCCCGTGGCGTTTAGCTCGTGAAATTCCTTATCGGCATCACCAAATTTTAAGGCGTAATAAGCGTTGTTATTATTGCAGTAAGCCACCGCGCCATTGGGCGCGAGAATATTCATATTTTTTACCGATACCTGACGCAGCTTGTTATAGGGCAGGTCATCGACTTCCTCATTGACGCCATTGGCCTCCAAATTGGCATCGATAATCACGTCCGGTAAGGGCTGGCCATTGCCGCCGCCAACTTCCGGAATCGAAGAGCCAAACAGCGTCATAATCACAATCCAGTCGGATTTTGGTACATCGTTAGGATGTAGTGATGTGCGCAGGTCGTACCAAGTGCCCATCGGCAAAATAGCATCTACGCGGGGGTCAACGCTTTGGGCATTAAGTTGGAAGTGGCCGCCGTAGCTGTAGCCAATCGTGCCGAGTGAAACATCATCGTCAAAACTTTGCAGGCGTTGATGGTTGTCTTTGGCGAGTAGCGAACGCCCCCATTGCTGGCCGCAATTATCGAATTCCGGATCGCTATCCTGTTCCTCGGTTGCGGCTTCAAAAGGCGCGTTTTCACGCAAATGACAGATCGCCCAATCTACGACGCTGACAAAATCCCAGCCTTCCTTATCAGGCGCCATTAAGCCAATTTGCCCGCCGCTGGAGAGTTCGCCACCGGTAACATCACCAAAACCGCGCTGGGTATAACTGATTACCCAATAGCCGCTCTGCCATAAATCTAAAGAAACCTGTCTGTCCAGCTCAGTGCCGGGCGGTGCAAAATCCTCGGCCTTGGTACCGCCAAAACCGTGGCTGTGAATAATCAGCGGCGCAAATCCCGGCTCGTTCGCTGCGCTGTTAGAAAGCTCCCGGCGCTTGGCCTCGTCTGGCACAAATACCTGCATGGCAATCAGCGTGCCGTCGTGGGAGATCAGCGAGGTCTCATAACAATAGCCCTGCCCATTAGCAATGCGCTGCTCAATGTTTTCAGTGCAGCCTGCGGGCGGCTCTGGGGGGAGGGTGAGTGTTGTATTGTTGCTTGCAGGTGCTCCGCCACCGGAACTACCGCCGCCACAGGCGGTGAGAGCTAGGCCGAAGGCAAGTGAAAGTACAGTCTTATTGGTATGCCGCTTAATCATGGTGTTTCTCCTTTGCCGGATTATTACACCACAATTAAGGATTTTGTGCTGAAGGGGTGAAATTCCCCGTTATTGGATAGCTCTCTGAATGGGTCAAAGGCCTAGTTTAATCATATTGCCCCGTTAATTGGAATGCAGCCCAATAATACGGATGTGAATAGCTGCCGTCCTTTAGCGCTAATTGCGCATTCCGAAGCGCTTTGCTTTTCCCTTGAGAGGGTAAGGCTTTGTAAAAGGTTTGCATCAATGTATTGGTTGCAGCATCGCTCACCTTCCACAGACTAGAAATAATGGATTCGGCCCCGGCATACAAAAAGCCACGGGTAAAACCAATAACATCATCGCCGGCGGTAATATCTCCTAGTCCTGTTTCACAAGCAGACAGCGTGACTAAATCGGCATTGAGTCGTAAATCAAATAACTCGGCGACAGACAGTAATCCGTCGTCACTCTCGCTTTTTGAAAGTAATAATGCTGAAGCCATGGGTTCTTCTGCATTAAAAATGCCGTGAGAGGCGATATGCAAGTTGCGGTATTGCCCCGCATTTGATTTGAGCTGGGTTTCGCTGGCGAGCTCTCTGAGCAAGACGTCTGCACTAGGTTGCATTTTTGCGATATTAACGGCTTCAATTTGTGCGCCGAGTAAATCCATAGCCGGGTCGCCTAGATCCGGATTGCCTAATATCAGCATTGGTTTTGCTGCAGCGATTTGATTTTTGTGAAGAAACTCCAATACCGATGCACTGGGTAAGACGCGCAATTCAAATTGATCAATCATATAGTCTTCACCGTCATTGAGCGCCGTGAAGGGCACATAATGGAGTGGGCCATGAGGAACCACGGTGAGGCGTTTGAACGTCTGCAGTTGTTCTTTTATTGGCATGATAACGCTGTTGTAGAGCTTGCGACTGCTATTGCTGATGTCTGGTGATTCGGGGTTCTGCAAGTCTTGACGAAATTCTGCGACTATTTCTGCTAGTCGTTCTGCGGGGAGTTTGGCGGCAGAAACGCCTTTGTTGCTTAGGATAAAAGCCCAGAGGTGTTCGCCATCGCCGAAATATTCCAGCAGAGCTTCATCCTCTTTAAGCGTTGATTGCAGTTGAGTAATATTTGGTGAGGTAACCACTCGAAGAGAAGTAAATTCGGGTGCGCTCTTGTTCAAATTTTCCTGATATTTTCTTAATAAGCCGCGAGTTACTGAGCGCTGGGTAGTGTCGTTTGGATTGATGGTTGCGAGAGCATTTTCTGTTTGTTGAATAATGGATAAGGTAGTGTTGATACCTTCCTTTTCTGGTGGGGGGAGCTCATTGTTTCGAGATGCGAGTAAATCGACCAAGGCGCGGGCCTTGGCGCGTTCCGCATATTCGAGGGCTAGTTCAGCTTGGTCTTGTTCAACAAACATTCCAACAAGATCGTAGTAAACCTCCTGCTTGTCGCTGACAAACCCTAGTTTTGTGCTGTCTAGCGATAAGCTCGATCGTTGGGTCTCTAAAATTTCTACGGCTTCAGTCAGCGCCGGTAAGGCGGCGTCGTGCTTACCATTGCGCAATTGCAGCTGACCATACTGCTGCAACGCAATAAACTTTAAGCCACCAAAAACGTCAATAAATTCACTGGCGAAAAGGTTTTCAAAGCACGCTGCTGCCTCGTTGCGCTCAAGCTTTGCCATTGCGTGGCAAAACAAGCTTTGCATCTCTGCAGTAAAAAACTGATTTTCTCGATCAATCGATTTTGCCAATCCAAACACATGACTTAAGGGGTTGGCATTCACAAACAATGTGCCTAATAACTCGACTGCTTCTGAATCACGTCCGCTCAATATCAGCAGCGCTGATTGATAATCTTCAATAGCGATATAGCCTTTGGCTATCCAGCTGCGTTTTTGGGTTTCTACATAGGGTGTGATAAAGCTGTTGGTTTTGGTTTCAGAAAGCTGAGTAATAAAATCACGGGCTTTTATTTTTGAGCCGTACAAACCTTCGTATACCGCAGACATGCCAAGAATAGGAATTGCCAACGGCTCTCGAATATTGTCGTCTGCATCCAGTAGCTTGCTTCTTTTCTCTCCGGAATAAAAAACAAGATTGCCATCGAGTGCCTTTTGAGCTTCGGGCAAATAGCGTCGGACATCTTCAATATTCGACCGATAAAGCGCCGCCTCAGCCTTCATGCTATTGATTACGGCAGCGGTGTAATCCTGTGACCAATAAATATTGCCAAGTGCATGTCGATAAACCGACTCGCCATTGATGATATGGTGGGTTTCATATTGATTAATACAGTGGTCGAAACCTCTAAAATTACGGACGTTGATTAGGTCGCCACACAATTTGAGTACATGGCCAGAAGGAACGCTGGTGTAATCCAGAGTGTAATTTCCTTGGGTGGCGTTATCGTAGGCCCATTGAGCTTGCGAGAGTCCTGTTGAGCAAGCAGAAAGAAGCGTATTTAATGTAAGGAATGCCATGATTCTGACCAGACGGGGGTAATGCATAAGTCATTCCTTTTGTGGTTCTAGTGCGTTTAAATGGTTTCTGAGTTGATCATAATCTAGCTATTCAGTTATCGATAGGTGATTTGGCGGATTGCAGTTTCAATCATATTGCCCCGTTAACTGAAATGCGGCCCAATAATACGGATGTGAATAGCTGCCGTCTTTTAACGCTAATTGTGCGTTCCGAAGCGCTTTGCTTTTTCCTTGAGAGGGTAAGGCTTTGTAAAAGGTTTGCATTAATGTATTGGTTGCGGCATCGCTCACTTTCCACAAGCTGGAAATAATAGATTCGGCCCCGGCATACAAAAAGCCACGGGTAAAACCAATAACATCATCGCCGGCGGTAATATCTCCTAGTCCTGTTTCACACGCAGACAGTGTGACTAAATCTGCATTGAGTCGAAGGTCGAAGAGTTCAGCAACCGATAGTAAGCCATCATCGCCACCGCCTTCAGATAGGAGTAGCGAAGAAGACATGGGATCGTCAGGGTCGAAAACGCCATGGGATGCGATATGGATGTAGCGATATCCTCCGGCATTGGTTTTTACCAAGTGCTCGCTCGCGTTTTTCCGTAAAAGAACCTTTGAGTCAGGATTCATTTTCGCAATTGCAAGCGCCTCAATTTCTGCCCCCGGCAAATCCATATCGGCATTGTTTAAATCTGGATTGCCAAGCAAGAGCATTGATTGAGCCGTCTCTTCGCTGCTGTTGCTCAAAAATGGCAATACGGAGGCGCTAGGTAATACGCGAAGTTCAAATTTGTCGATTAAGTATGAATCTCCGTTGTAGAGTGCGCTAAACGGAACGTAGTGAAGTGATCCATGCGGAACTATGGTAATGCGTTTGAACGCTGCTATGTTGTCTTCAATTGGTGTGATCAGGCCCTTGTATAAATCCTTGCTACTCTTTTCAAAAGCATTTGAGCTTGGGTTTTGTAGATCATGGCGCATATTAGTAACAAGAGACTTGAGATGAGTCTGAGGCAGCTTTGCAGCAGATACACCCTGCTTGCTTAAGATGAAAACCCATAAATCATCTTCCGTTCCAAAGTATTCGAGTAGTCCTTCGTCTTTTGCCAATTGATCTTGTAATTGGGTGATGCTCGGAGAGGTCACAACGCGCAAAGAAGTGAATTCGGGCGCCTGGCTATTCATCTGATCTTTGTATTTTCTGAGTAGGCCACGTGTTGCTGCGCGTTGGGTATCTTTACTAATGTTGGCGGAAGAAAAACGAGTTTCCGCTTCGTCTAACGATGCAATAAGCGTTTGTAGTTCTGATGAGTTGTTGGATGGACTTAGCGTTTCTCTCGATGCCAGTAGATCAACCAAGGCGCGAGCTTTTCCTCTCTCCGCATACTCGATTGCGCGATCGGGACGGTTTTTTCTAACGTAGATGTCCACAATGTCGCGATAAACTGATTGTTTATCCGTGACAAAACCCAGCTTAGAGGTATCTAGCGACAAGCTGGAGCGTTGCTCTTCAAGAAGCTCAACAGCTTCGGAGAGCGATGCTAGCGCTTTATCTTCAGCGCCTTGGGCGAGTTGAATATTGCCGAGTTCTTTAAGAGCGGTGAATTTTAACGCGCCATAAATATCGATAATCGGACTCTGCAGGAATGACTCGTAACAAACTGAGGCGCTTTCAGCTTCAAGTTTATAAAGAGTGTGGCAGAGCATAGCGTCGGCCTCAATTTTGGACCAGACCTCTTGGTCGTCATACGACCATCCGGTGGCGGCTGAAACTAAGTAATAAGCAGGGTTCAATTTTAAAATTGCTTCGTGCTTTAATTTATCGCCGACACTTTTTTCTTGGGTTATTTCGTTATAAGCGAGTTCATACTTTTTAATTGAAATAAAAATCTTGGTGAGCCAGGCCCTTTTTTCAGGCTCCAAACTACTGGATGCTAATCCGCTTATGTCCAAGTTCTGGAGTTGCTTCAAATAATCATGGGCTTTGTCTTTTGAGCCATATACGCCTTCATATACTGCGCCTACACCAAGTGTTCTTATAGAAACGGAAGCAGGATAGTAGCGATCATTTTTATAGACCTCTCCGTTAACCAGCATTCCTGGATTGCCGTTGACACCTATAAGCGCTTTGGAGAGAAATAAAGGAACAAGTTTAGCTTGGCCTCTGTTTAGTGCTGCTTCAGCTTTCAAACCATAGATTAATGCCGTGGTGTAATCCTCCGACATATATGCAGTATCGCGTGCGAGCTTGTTTACCAATCGCCCATCCACAACATGGTGTTTTTCAAGCTGTGAAATGCAGTAATCAAATCCTTTAAAATTTTGAACTTTGAGGAGATTCGTACACAGTTCTTGTATTTCGTAAGGATGATGCTGCGTGTAATCTATTTTGTAATTTCCCTTCAATGCATTTTCGGCCGCCCACTTTCCTGAAATATCAAAGCTGACGCAGCCTGTTAAAAATAAAGAAAAAATGAGGCCGAATTTTCTCATTAAGGGAATTGTCCTTGTTGGCTGAGGTGTGTCCGTACCATAGCATTTTTTTCTTTTCATTTTTTAGATGGGGTTTTCATCGTAATGGGGTCATTCATTGGACATTGCCAGCTACATGTATTGATTGTATACATACACATGTAACATTTTCAGGCAGACTGGGTAGCGTGCAATGAATAAACCGGATTGGCCGATACGATGGGATTTGCTACTGCGCTATCGATTGATCGAAATCGTGGCGCTGTGGGAAGGACGCTTAACTACCAATCACCTGCAATTGGCGTTCGGCATCGGGCGTCAGCAGGCCTCCAGAGACATCAATGCCTACCTCAGCGAATACGCGCCGGATAACCTGATTTATGACCGCCAGCTCAAAGGCTATAAGCCCAATCAAGGCTTCAGCCCAAAATTTACGCGCGGAATTGCTGACGAATACCTCCAGATTCTCAATACACAACAGGACCTTATTAACACCTTTGAGTCTTTGGCCCCGGAAACCCGATTGACTGAAACCATCACGCCGCCCGTGCGGGACCTTCGTCCGAATGTCCTTGCTCCAATCACCCAGGCCGCCAGAGAAAGTAAGCGCATCGAAATTTGCTACAGTTCGCTGCGCAACCCCGATCCAGAATATCGTGTTATCCAGCCTCACACCGTCGTATTCAATGGTCAGCGCTGGCATGTTCGCGCCTTCTGTGAAAAGAACGCGAGGTACAGCGACTTTGTTTTGAGCCGTATCTCCGATGAGCCCGATATTTCTCTACCCGGAGATAACGGCGCTGATAAAGACGAAGCTTGGCAGACTAGAGTTACCTTGAAGATCCAGCCCGACCCCAGACTTTCAAAAAGCCAGAGACAACTGATTGAGCGCGACTACGGCATGGAAAAGGGCAAGCTCGTGATAGAGACCCGAGGAGCACTGGTACCGTACATACTTCAGAACCTGAGGATCGAGAACGAATTTCCAGATACCCCTCCTGAAGTTCAGCAGATTTCGCTAGTGAATCGAAATAGCGTTAAGCAGTGGCTCTTTGACGCCTCAGAAAAAAGTACGAGCGCTTTATCTGCTTGAAAATAGTACATGTAAAAATGATCAGCATGGCGCTTTCTGCATCTTTGTACCACACTGGTTTCACGATTTGATTTTGCAGGAAGTTTTGAGCCTGTGTGATCCCTGATTTTTAGAACGGACAAGGAAGTGATGGTTCTTCGTAAACGAAATTCTACAATCAATGTGAGCGCGGTCGACTTTAAGTACTGTCCAGCCAAAACATTTGACTCCGATGCTGGAAAAGTCATTGGTCGATCAGTAGAAAGCCATTGCCGAATCGTGGGCGAAGTCGCCAAGGAATTGATCAAGAGATCGCCCGCACAATATTTATTTCCATCTGGCTCAGCTTTTACCGCCGCAACGCATGATGTGGGGAAAGTTAGCCCGACTTTTTACAACAAGATCATGCATGCCTGTTCGGGCAAATTACTCCCCAATGTAAATTTCGAACTTGAAAGGAGCTGGAACGGCCATGCCGGCGTCAGCCAGCTTACAGCGAGACAACTTGGCGCACCTGAATATATTCCTGAGATTCTCGGTCAGCACCATGGCTTTTCTCCAGCCGTGGCAGGGCTGCGGGCAAATGACGAAAATTTTGGAGGCAAGGCTTGGCAGGCTGAAAGGGAGAAGCTGGTTGCGGCTCTACAGGAAGCGCTTAATGAAACTTGGCCACAAGTTGAATCGATTGCCCAAGCTCGATTGCTGGCTGGTCTTACATCTGTATCTGACTGGATTGGCTCAGGGAATCACTTTGAAGATCCTCAAGTACCTTGGGAAGACAGGGTGCCAGTGGCAGTGGATGATGCAGGCTTTGTTCCCGTGTCTTACAGGTCGGGGCTAAGTTTTGAAGACGTATTCGACTTTTCTCCACGGCAGGCGCAATCAAGCCTGATCGAACAGGTATCTAGCCCCGGGGTATATGTATTGGAAGCCCCTATGGGCTTGGGGAAAACGGAAGCATCTTTGTATGCCGCTTATCGGATGCTAGAGCAAGGACAGGCTAGCGGTATTTACTTTGCACTGCCTACCCAGCTGACCTCAAATAAAATATTCGAACGCTTCACGGATTTTCTAGAAAAGATTTTGGCTCCGGACTGCGGCCATCGCTCATTGTTATTGCATGCTAATGCTTGGTTGTTTGAGAAAGACATGGGGGAAGAAGGTCGTCCCGGTGGTGCTTGGTTTAATCAGAGCAAGCGCGGCTTATTAGCGCCATTTGCTGTGGGAACTATCGATCAGGCTCTAATGGCGGTCATGAACGTCAAGCATGGATTTGTGCGAGCCTTCGGCCTTGCGGGTAAGGTGGTTATTCTCGACGAGGTACATACCTACGATGCCTATACCGGTACGTTGTTAGACGCATTGGTTGAACTGCTACGTCAGTTGGGTTGTACCGTCATCATACTCAGTGCCACCTTAAATCAGGAGCGGCGTCAAAATTTACTTAATCGTCCTTCCGAAGCCAGGGGCTACCCTCTGATCACTGCTAGCCCTAGCAATAGGGATAACGAGATATTCGAAATAAGTATTCCTATAGAGGAAAACAAACAGTTTGATATTGCGTTGCAGTCGGATGAAAACCTAGCTGTTGAGCAAGCGTTACTGCGGGCAGAACAAGGCCAGCAGATTTTGTGGATAGAAAATACTGTCAAGGAAGCGCAACAACGCTTTTTGGAAATTGCTGCTCGTGCCGCAGAAATAGGTGTTGCTTGTGGCTTATTGCATTCACGGTTCACCGTAGATGATCGCCAGCGTATCGAAGAAAAATGGGTCAACCTGTACGGGAAGGCGGGCTGGGACCAAAGGCGGCTTCAAGGCCGAATTTTAGTGGGTACTCAGGTGCTTGAGCAGTCCTTGGATATTGATGCGGATTTTATGGTAACCCGCTTTGCGCCAACGGACATGTTGCTGCAGCGCCTTGGCCGCTTGTGGCGGCACGAAGACACTCCCCGTTGTGCTAAAGCAAAACCGGAAGCTTGGCTTTTAGCTCCCGATCTGGCCAAGGCGGTTGAATCTCCGCAACAGTATTTTGGTGCCAGTGCCTATGTTTACAGCCCCTACGTGTTGTGCCGAAGCCTGGAAGTGTGGCAATGCAAAAACAATATCAATTTGCCCGAGGATATTCGCGATGTGATCGAGCTTACATATGAGGAAAGAAAGGAGCAGGGCAGCATGGCGCGTTGGTTGTCTGAACTGGATCACGGCAACTGTTATGCCAAAGGGCGCAATGCCTTGCGGCAACTGGCAAGAATAGGGCTGGCCGAAGGAGGGAATACCCTGCCGGAGAGCAAAGCACAAACTCGTTACAGCGAAACGGACAGCCATGAAGTTTTGATGTTGAGGGGGCTTTTCCGAAATTCAGAACGGGCGTTGCTGACATTGCTGGACGGCTCACAAGTGGAATTGCCATTGCAACGCAACAGGCTTGAAAAGCAGGAGTGGCGTCAGCGTACCGCAACGCTAATGCGTCAGATCGTAAATGTTCCACCCGGTGATAAACCTAAATCCCTGCCGGTAGATACCTTGAAACGCTTCGGCTTGCAGCACTGCTTTTATCTGGGTAACCCGGACTGGCAGGAAAAAGACGAAAGTGTTTTGCATGTGGCCTTGGTTGGTGACAGTGACCAACTACGTGGTATAGAAAATACGCAAATTCATGACAAGCACACCTTGGAATACCGCGATGACCTTGGCTACCGGGTGATTAAAAATCAGGAACTTTAATTATGGAAGATCGTTTTAATTTAGTCGATGAACCCTGGATACCAGTGGCTGACCATGGTCGAGTAAGTCTTAAGCAAATATTTACTAATCCGGAATATCGCAGCTTAGGCGGTAACCCGGTGCAGAAAATTGCCCTACTGAAGTTATTGCTGGCCATCGCTCAGGCGGCAGTAACACCCAAGGATGAGTTTGAATGGAAAGCGCTTGGAGCAGAGGGTTTAGCCGAGCGTTGTCTGGCTTATCTGGATAAATGGCATGACCGGTTTTATCTGTATGGGGAAAAGCCGTTTTTGCAAATGCCAGCGATAAACATTGCGAAAGTGCAACCCTTTGGGGCGGTTCTGCCTGAGGTTTCTACCGGTAATACAACGGTTCTTAGTCAGGTACAGGTACAAAGGTCGCTGGATGATGCCGCCAAAGCATTACTGGTAATTTCTTTAATGGGATTTGCGCTATCGGGTAAGAAAACAGATAACAGTGTTGTTTTGACCCGAGGTTATGTAGGGAAGAGAAATGAAAAAGGAAAACCATCAACAGGAAAGCCAGGGCCTTCAGTTGCGCATATGGGGTTACTACATAATTTTCTGCTTGGGGCGGATCTTCAGCAATCCCTATGGTTGAACTTGCTTACTGAACGACAACTTGAACAGATGAATATCTATCCGGAAGGCGTTGGCCAAGCACCATGGGAAGAAATGCCGAAAGGGGAGGACTGTGAGCAAGCTCGAAGACTTAAAAATTCGCTGATGGGGCGTTTGTTGCCTCTTTGTCGGTTCTGTCTTCTTGTCGATGATGGTTTGCATTATTCCGAAGGCATCGCACATCCAGGCTATAAAGAGGGGGTGGTTGATCCCAGTATGGCCATCAATAATTCAGGTAAAGAGCCAAAGGCGCTGTGGGTTGATCCAGAGAAGCGACCATGGCGAGAGTTGACTGCATTATTGGGATTCTTTGATCAGTCCGATGCTCAGGGTTTTCAGAGTTGGCAATTGCGTAGCGGTTTGGATCGGGCTCGCGATGCAGTTAATACCTTCGCTATTTGGTCTGGAGGGTTGCGCGTTAGTAGTAACGCGGGTGAACAATATGCATCAGGGAGCGATGATTTTGTTGAATCTGAAATATGGCTGCACAGCGATGAATTGGGTAGGTCTTGGTTTAGCCAGCTCAAACAAGAAACAGATGCACTGGATGGACTTGCTAAGAATCTCTATGGAAGGGTGCTGGGTTTCTTCAAAGAACAAACAGTCGATGGTAGCAAAATTGCCCCTCAGGCAACGCATTTGTTCTGGCAGCTCTGTGAGCGGGATTTTCAGGATCTAGTAGATCACTGCGACCAAGCCAACGAAGCGGCCATCTATCGACAAAAACTGCGCCAAAGCTTTTCTGGTTATGTAAATCAAGCCTACGACAAATTCTGCCCTCGCGAGACTGCCCGGCAACTAGATGCCTGGGCTAAGTGTCGCCCAAATAACAGCAAATACCTGAAACAGGAGGCATAAGGCCATGCAGGATAACAAGTCGACTGAGGCGCTAGCGGAGGATAAGAGCCGGGATCAGCGCTTTGTCGAAATCGTAATGGAGCGCAGTAATAACGACAAGGGATTGGCTGCGCGGCTGCGCCGATCTGATAACCCGTCAATGGAATACCAGAGCTGGGAGTTGCTGGGCTGGTTTGGCGTGGATCTTGAAAAAGACTATGAGCGCCTGCCCTTTGTTACGGTTGCCGCAGCGATTGCTAAGTCTAAATCTGAACGCAACGGCTCGCTGCGTTTAGGTCAGGCAATTGCCCTTTGCTACAAAGATGGCAATCAGGATGCTCAGGCAAAAGCGAAGCTGCGCCGCTTGTTGGCGTGCAATGATCTGGCAGAGGCTTGCCGTATTCTGCGACCAGTTCTCACATTGATTAATAGTCGAGTCGGTCAGCCGCTGGATTATGTGCGTTTGCTGCGCCAGTTACGTTTCTTTGGTTATGAATCAGGTCAGCGCACCAAAACCCAGTGGGCCCAAGAGTTTTATGGGCAGCCCGTACAGGGCGGAATTGAGGAGGGCGCGGCATGAGCATGATTGCGAGCGTGTTGCATCTGGATCGACGTGCCGTAAAGACATTGCGCATCACCGATGCCTATTCCTTACACCGGGTGGTGTACAGCCTGTATGAGGATGTACGTGATTCGGAACAGAAACAGGCTGGCACCGCGAGCGGAATTCTCTATGCCGATCAGGGTGGTGATAATCGCGGGCGTAAGATTCTAATGCTGGCTAATCGTGAGCCTATGCTTGCGGTGGAAGGGCAGCATGGAGAAGTCCTCAGCAAGCCGATACCGGATAATTTTCTTGAACACGACCAGTATCGTTTCAAAGTAATCGTAAACCCCACTCGCCGTGACAGCGCAACTCGCAAGTTGGTTGCCGTGCGCGGTCGGGACGCGGTCGCTCAATGGTTTGCTGAACGCGCAACAAATAGCTGGGGGTTTGAAATTTATCCCCAACAGTTACAGGTGGACAAAATCGAAGTGCTGCAATTCAAGGATAAACATAAGCGCAGCGTAACTATTGGTCAGGCCCATGTTCAGGGGCTGATGCGCATTACCGACAGGGAACAATTTAACAACAGTTTTACGCAGGGCATTGGCCGTGCTCGCGCTTACGGCTGCGGTTTGCTGCAGGTTGTTCCCATAATTGAAAACCCATTTGTTTGACTTTTTTCGTCTAAATACAAGGAATACGTACATGACTAATTCATACACCAATACCCGTATCGAATACCACATTCTGCAATCTTTCCCTGTGACTTGCTTAAACCGGGATGATGTAGGCGCTCCTAAATCTGCAATTGTTGGTGGTGTTCCCCGTGCACGAGTCAGCTCACAGTGCTGGAAACGGCAAGTGCGTCTGGCGATGCAGGAATTCGGCATAAAGCTGGGGATTCGCACCAAGAAGGCAGAAGAAATTTTTGTCAAAGCCTGTTTGGATGCTGGGGCCAGTGAGGAGAAGGCGGCTACCTGTGGAGCCAAGATCGGGGCACAGTTAACGGACGATACCTTGTTATTTATTAGTGATACGGAAGCCGCTGCATTTGCCGCGTATGCAGCGGAAAATGATTTTGACGAGAGCAAAATCAAAGATAAGGAGTTGGCAAAGATAGCCAAAAAATCACTCAACCCGTCGGCAGATGCGCTAGATATTGCGCTTTTTGGCCGCATGGTGGCGAAAGCAGCAGACATGAATGTCGAAGCCGCTGCTTCTTTTTCTCACGCCATTTCCACACATAAAGTCAGCAATGAAGTGGAGTTCTTCACGGCTTTGGATGACAAGCAGGATGAGCCGGGTTCTGCTCACATGGGGAGTCTAGAGTTTAATTCGGCAACGTATTATCGCTATATCAGTCTGGATCTTGGTCAATTGGCGCAAACGATGGGAGAGAGTGACCTGAAACAGGCAGTGGAAGCTTTCACCAAGGCGCTGTTTGTTGCTGTTCCCAGTGCTCGTCAAACCACGCAGTCCGGTGCCAGCCCTTGGGAGTTCGCGCGCGTCTTAGTGCGAAAAGGACAGCGCCTACAGGTGCCATTTGAAACAGCGGTCAAGGCTCGTGATGGTGGTTTTCTAAACCCAAGCGTCGATGGGTTGAAAGGGTATTTGGATAAGAAAGAAAAGCTGGCAGGTTCTTTGTTCGGAAAACAAGCCGCATACGATTGGGGTGAAGATGAAGATTACAGCATCGACAACCTGATTAGTGATTTGCAAAAGCATGCCCAGTAAGTGAGGTGAACCATGAGTGATCCTTATTTGCTGCTATGGCTGGAGGCGCCGCTCCAATCATGGGGGCATGACTCCAAATTTGGGCGTCGGGATAGCCTCGATTTTCCCACTAAGTCGGGTGTGTTTGGCCTGTTGTGCTGTGCCTTAGGCGCAGGCGGGAAGCAAACGCAATGGTTAGAAAAATGGGCTGATCGTAATATGCAGGTGCAAGCCTTTGTACCAAAGGATCGTTACGGCAAGCCCTTACCTCGTCAGCCATTGATGCGGGATTTTCATATGGTGGGCAGTGGCTATGATGATAAAGACCCATGGCAAAATCTACTGATTCCTAAAACCAGTGAAGGGAAAAAGGCGGTGGGAGGCGGCGCAAAGATGACCTACCGCTATTACCTTCAGGACATGGCCTTTGCAGTTGCCCTACAGGGGTCTCAAACAGAATTGGCTGAGCTGGAGGCTGCCTTGCAGAATCCGGTATGGGATTTGTATTTGGGGCGTAAAAATTGTGTACCGACTGAATTTATAGCCCAAGGCATTCATGCTGATGTGGAAGAGGCAATGAGTAAGGCCGGCCAGTTGGCAGAATCCAAGCTGCGCCAGTTGGTTTTCAAGGTGCTGGAGGGTGAGCACGAAGGCGAGGTTGTTACGCTTAATGATGTTCCGCTGCAGTTTGGCGAACACAAGCTATATCGTGATCGCCGTGTAACAGTGTTGCCGGCAGACTGACTGTGGCCACCGGGCAGCGGTTGTTTGTTAAGGTCACTCGCGATTCACTCCCCCAAGTGAAGGACAAGTACCCCTTTCTATATTTGGAGAGGGGCAGGCTGGAGATTGACGATAGCAGTATTAAATGGATCGACTCTGAAAATAATGTCGTTCCTTTGCCGGTGGCTACGCTCAATGCATTGTTGCTGGGGCCGGGCACGAGTATCACTCATGATGCAGTGAAAACTGCCACGGCAGCCAATTGCTCAGTTTGTTGGGTGGGCGAAGATAGTTTGCTCTTTTATGCGGCAGGTTTTTTACCGACCGCTGATACTCGAAACCTGAAGCAACAAATTGAGTTGGCGGCAGACCCTAAAAAATCTGTTGAAGTTGCTCGCCGCATGTTTTCTCGGCGCTTCCCTGATGCAGACCTTGATGGCAAGAGCCTGAAAGAGATGATGGGCATGGAGGGACATCGAGTTCGCGCGCTCTATCAAGCCAAGGCAGAGGAGTATCAGGTTGGCTGGAAGGGGCGTAAGTTCGTACCCGGAAAATTTGAAACGAGCGATGTTACCAACCAGATTATGACCGCCAGTAATGCCGCGCTGTATGGAATTTTGTGTTCTGCCGTGCACAGCATGGGTTATTCACCGCATGTGGGCTTTATCCACTCCGGCAGTCCATTGCCCTTTATTTATGACTTGGCTGATTTGTACAAGGAGCACCTTTGTATAGATTTGGCCTTCATGCTCACTCGTGAAATGGCCGGGCGTTATAACAAGCATAAAGTATCGGAGTCATTTCGTGCGCGGGTGATTGAAATGGATCTATTGTCAAAGCTGGTTGATGATGTTGCCGAAGTGCTGGGGGTGGGCCGTGCTAGTGGTCGTCGCAAATGACCTGCCGCCGGCGGTCCGTGGGCGTATGAAACTGTGGTTTGTAGAGCCGCGAGCCAATATTTTTATTTCAGGGGTAAAGGATTCTGTTGCAAAAAAAGTGATCGACTATTTGATTAAACATTGTCCTTCGGAATCCGGCGTGGTCATGTTCCGCTCCTTGCCAGAACCCCCCGGCTATGAAATCCGTACCATTGGGCCTACACGAAAAGCACTCATCGAAATTAGCGGTCTTCAATTAGTTGTGGAAACCCTGAAATCTAATTAAATCGAAGATCTTGTATTTTCGGTCATGTTCTTTAACAATTTGTTGGTGTCTTCCCCACGCACGTGGGGGTGTTTCTAGCCGAAGCCGATGCGCTATTAGAAGAGCGAAGTCTTCCCCACGCACGTGGGGGTGTTTCCAATTGCCCTCTTCAAGAAGGGAGCCAGTCAGGGTCTTCCCCACGCACGTGGGGGTGTTTCCCCCCCCGTCCTCGGTGCTTGTCCTAATCGAAAGTCTTCCCCACGCACGTGGGGGTGTTTCTCTAGCGCCAGCTGTATATAGGCTGGAATATGCGTCTTCCCCACGCACGTGGGGGTGTTTCTGGCGTTCTGGATCTGAGTGCCGAGTTTTTCAGGTCTTCCCCACGCACGTGGGGGTGTTTCTGTGCTGTTAGATTCCACGGTTGACCTTGCTGAGTCTTCCCCACGCACGTGGGGGTGTTTCTAAGCGCCTCGGTCTTACCAGCACCAAACCCCGGTCTTCCCCACGCACGTGGGGGTGTTTCTCACTTTGTCGCGGCCTATTCTCGGACTGGGTGGTCTTCCCCACGCACGTGGGGGTGTTTCTAGCGTCATAAACTCGCTGCCAATCAGTGACAAGTCTTCCCCACGCACGTGGGGGTGTTTCTGTAAACATTTACCAGTAAGTCCTCCGTCTGGGGTCTTCCCCACGCACGTGGGGGTGTTTCTAACTGGGGTCGTTTGTGGATTCGTCTAAGGGGGTCTTCCCCACGCACGTGGGGGTGTTTCTTTGGCATGAGCGAATATATATATAAACGCGCCGTCTTCCCCTCGCACGTGGGGGTGTTTCCGCTTCCAATATATTTTTGTGAGCCTCATATAAGTCTTCCCCACGCACGTGGGGGTGTTTCTGCTGCCGCAAGCAGGCACTTGCCCTAATCGAAGTCTTCCCCACGCACGTGGGGGTGTTTCCCGACAGTTGAAGATTTGCATATCATCGGTGTAGTCTTCCCCACGCACGTGGGGGTGTTTCTTTGAAGCGGAACCAACACCACGCCCGTGCGGAGTCTTCCCCACGCACGTGGGGGTGTTTCCAAAATCCGCCACAAAATCGGCGGCTTGCTGGAGTCTTCCCCACGCACGTGGGGGTGTTTCTCCACCATGTGCCAAAGGTCATGATGGGCATTGGTCTTCCCCACGCACGTGGGGGTGTTTCTAATGGGACTTTTTGGCGGCGGCAATTCCCGCAGTCTTCCCCACGCACGTGGGGGTGTTTCTTCGGCATACCACTGGCACGGCGGGCGGGTTTCGTCTTCCCCACGCACGTGGGGGTGTTTCTGCCCCTTCAACAACAATCTTCATGCCGCCGCCGTCTTCCCCACGCACGTGGGGGTGTTTCCCCTACACCCAAGGGCAAATCGAAAAGGGCATAGGTCTTCCCCACGCACGTGGGGGTGTTTCCAACCGCTCTCAGATCGGTATCATGTAGGCTGAGTCTTCCCCACGCACGTGGGGGTGTTTCCTCGATCTGATAGTTTGATCTTGGTGATCACGCGTCTTCCCCACGCACGTGGGGGTGTTTCTAATCCGCTTTATCCTTGATCTCAAAGCTACAGGTCTTCCCCACGCACGTGGGGGTGTTTCTTTGCCAGATGCATTATTTCAGGTTTATGCGCAGTCTTCCCCACGCACGTGGGGGTGTTTCTTCTAAGAAGCAAGTTGTAGCGGCAAGCGCTCTGTCTTCCCCACGCACGTGGGGGTGTTTCTCCTGAAACAGCGGTTAAGCTCAAGCAGATTGAGTCTTCCCCACGCACGTGGGGGTGTTTCTATGCGGATTTTTTGCTATACCCGGCTCTAATTGTCTTCCCCACGCACGTGGGGGTGTTTCTTCATCACCAGTATTGGGCTCCGTGAAGGGGACGTCTTCCCCACGCACGTGGGGGTGTTTCTCACCCAGATCAGCCGGTGGTGATTGAGAAGCCGTCTTCCCCACGCACGTGGGGGTGTTTCTGATAAGAAGAACGTCCCAGCCGAGTTTTCGTGGTCTTCCCCACGCACGTGGGGGTGTTTCTACACTATTGGATCACGGATGATTCACACGCCAGTCTTCCCCACGCACGTGGGGGTGTTTCCGACTTATGAGGGGTGGTGTTTAGAATTAGGGAGTCTTCCCCACGCACGTGGGGGTGTTTCCCAAATGGGAAAAACATAACGAGACGGGGCAAAGTCTTCCCCACGCACGTGGGGGTGTTTCTCAAGATTTCCATTGTCCTATTGCGCGGCAGCGGTCTTCCCCACGCACGTGGGGGTGTTTCCCTCGCCCGCTGCTCAAGCCCTACCTATGTTGAGTCTTCCCCACGCACGTGGGGGTGTTTCTGAAAAAGCCGGACTACACTGGTCGGCCATATTGTCTTCCCCACGCACGTGGGGGTGTTTCTTGTTATGAAGAATTTTACGGGTATAAGGCCTGGTCTTCCCCACGCACGTGGGGGTGTTTCTTATCGGCTACGAGGTTGGTGATTCAGACGTTGGTCTTCCCCACGCACGTGGGGGTGTTTCTCAAATCTAGGTTGCTTTTCTTGACGTAAGCACGTCTTCCCCACGCACGTGGGGGTGTTTCTACCTTTATCTCCGCCGCATTCAGGACATTCCGGTCTTCCCCACGCACGTGGGGGTGTTTCCTGTTCATATACCGGGCAAGAGTACGACGAAGAGTCTTCCCCACGCACGTGGGGGTGTTTCCGTCACTTGGCGTAGTCATGTTAGCGCCCCAAGGTCTTCCCCACGCACGTGGGGGTGTTTCCAACGTCAATCGGATTACCTAGGTCAGTATCCGGTCTTCCCCACGCACGTGGGGGTGTTTCTATGCAGCAAGTCCTCACGCTCTCGCTGGAAAGGTCTTCCCCACGCACGTGGGGGTGTTTCTCGACACGCGTTCCGATCTGTGTTCGGCGACAATTAGGATGACCGGTTAGCGACAACTATCTTGGCCGGTTGGGTATGACAATAGGCATTTGTTTTCCTCCATGGAGCACAAGTGCCTGGTCAACACATTACCCACCGACAAG
>NZ_JACXLD010000010.1 GCF_014705705.1 Spongiibacter pelagi
ATTTAATGGCGCCAATTGAGGGGTATCGGCCGAAAGGTGAAAGTTGATGCCTCTCTACAGGCCAGTAAACATGGGCGCTTCAGAGGCTTTTGCAGTATTTGGAGGCAAAATCCCTAGGACCCCGTTTACGACAGCTGGGTGATTATTGATTATCTGGACAAGCAGATTTAAAGCGGCACCATGCTGACCCCGCAGAATGCCAATACTCAGACGCAAATGCGTGCATTTATCGAACAGGCTTCACTGGATGATTCCCGTGCCCTGGGCGTATCACTCGGCACCTCAACTCCCGTGCTCACACTACCGGTGTTGCGCTACTGCCTTAAGCAACAACCGGCGCTCTCAGTATTGTGGAAGTACCGCAAGCACCCTATTCCCGCACGCCGCTGGGGTATAAGTATGGCCCGCTCGCTACCGTTACCGCCCTCACTATCCAGAAAATCACTGCAAAATGTGGGCGAGGAATTGAAAAACATCGAGGCTATGCTGCAATCAGGACAGGAGTATTTGTTTGGCGAATTCAGCCAAGCCGATATTATGATGGCGGCACACTTCCACCGACTGGAAGAAGTTGCACTCGGCGCAATTCTTGAAGAAGAAAAGCTCCCAAATATCGCCGCCGCTTGAAGAGTCGCCCCGCCTACGAAAAAGCGATTACCGAGTGGCACGACCCAATCTGGCGGGAAGCGCTGGACGCGGTATTTAAAGGCCAGCCTTCACCAGATTTGGAAAAAATCCGAACAATAGCCACCGACTGAACAGCAAACGGCTCTTGGTCTTGCTTATATGGCGCGCTAAGTGAGGTTCTGCAAGTAGGATTCAGCAAAATGCCGAGCCAATACAGAGAAGAGTGCTTGCTTAGGCAAACTCTTCTGTATCGATCTCCTGCTGGGTCGCCGCCGGGTAACGCGGCCCCTGAACCGTATTCGGGTTAATCAGTTCGTTGAGTTTGCCCAGAGTTTCTTCAGACAAGACCAACTCCAGCGCGCCCACGTTTTCTTCAAGATGAGCCAGTGAGGTGGTGCCGGGAATAGGCAGCACATGCTCACCACGGGTCAGCAACCAGGCCAGACAAAGCTGTGCCATGCTGCAATTATTCTCGGCCGCCAGAGTGGCAAACTTCGCCATCCATTCCTGGTTCGCGCTTAAGTATGGCTCTTGAAAACGCGGCATACCCCGACGAATATCGCCCTCTACAAGCTGCTCGGGGCGGTCGATACCGCCACAGAGAAAACCGCGACCAATCGGTGAAAAGGCCACAAAGGTCGCGCCGATTTCACGGCACAAATCCAGCACTGCAATTTCCGCATTGCGTGTCCACAGCGAATACTCGGTCTGCACGGCAGTAATAGGATGTACAGCATGGGCCTTGCGCAGGGTATCCGCCGAAACTTCCGACAAACCCAGTGCGCCGACTTTGCCCTCCTCCACCATTTTCGACAGCGCACCCATGCTTTCTTCAATGGGTACGCTTTTGTCCCAGCGGTGCAGGTAGTAGAGATCGATATGGTCTGTCTGCAAGCGTTGCAGGGCTTCGTCAATGGTTTTCACTAGGGTTTCCGGCCGACCGTCGATCACCCGCTTGCCATCAACCCCGGTCATACCGCATTTGCTGGCCAGATGGATTTCACCGCGCAGCGACTTAAGCGCCTTGCCCACCAGGGTTTCGTTACTGCCAAAACCGTAGAGTGCCGCGGTGTCGAAATGCCGCACGCCCAGTTCAAAGGCGCGATGCAATAGCGTAATGGCATCGGCTTCACTCGGCGGGTGGCCGTAAGCGTGACTGAGATTCATACAGCCCAAGCCGATGGCCGGAACCTGATGACTGCCGATATTACGCTGTTGCATTGCCCTTCCCTTTCTTTCTCTTTGGTGTTTGTTTAGCCAGCCAGTTGTTGCTCGAGGTCGTGCAACACTTTATAGCAAGGCAGTACTTTGCCAACGCTGGAGTTAGGCTCGCGGCCTTCAGCAATCGCGGCGAAGAATTCCCGATCCTGCAGCTCAATACCGTTCATGGACACATCGACTTTCGACACATCAATTGCTTCTTCCTTGCCGTTCACCAGATCGTCGTAACGGGCGATATAGGTGCCGTTATCACAGATGTATCGGAAGAAGGTTCCCAGCGGGCCATCGTTATTGAACGACAGCGACAGCGTACAGATTTTGCCGCTGGCGGTTTGCATCTGGATAGACATATCCATGGCAATGCCCAGCTCGGGGTGAATCGGCCCCTGTACCGCATTGGCTTTCACAATCGGATCGCCAGCCTGGTAGGCAAACAGATCGACAGTGTGAGCCGCATGGTGCCACAGCAGGTGATCCGTCCAGCTACGCGCCTCACCCTTGGCGTTAATGTTCTGGCGACGGAAGAAATAGGTTTGCACATCCATTTGCTGAATATTCAGCTCGCCATTCTTAATACGGTTGTGCACCCACTGGTGAGAGGGGTTAAAGCGGCGGGTGTGACCCACCATGCAAACCAGGCCAGTTTCCTGCTGGGTTTTCATTACCGCCTCAGCATCGGCCCAGCTGTCAGCCAGGGGAATTTCTACCTGTACGTGCTTGCCCGCCTTCATGCACTGAATCGATTCAGAGGCGTGTTGCTGAGTCGGGGTACACAGAATCACTGCCTCGGCTTCGGTCTCTGCCAGCGCCTGAGCCAGATCAGTCGAGACGTGCTTGATGCCGTAGTTATCGGCGACTGCCTGGGTTTTTTCTAGGGTGCGGCCAACCAGCGACACCACTTCTACACCATCAATAATTTTAATGCCGTCCAGGTGCTTGATACCAAAAGCGCCGGGGCCAGAAACCAGAACCTTCATTGCGTTCTCCTTATATCGTTAATTCATTTGGCGTCGTTGATGTTGCAACATCACTCAGGGATTTTCCAAAATCATATGGCCTACTGCGGTATTCGAGGCAGGCACATGGTAGAAGCGGTGCTTCTGCACGACCTTGCTCTGCATGGCGCCACGAGCAACCAGCCACATTACCAGCTCGATACCTTCTGAGCCGGCCTGACGAACGTAGTCAATGTGGGGAATATCCACCAGCGCCTGAGGATCATCCGCCAGACGATCAAGAAAGGCGTTATCAAACTCCTTGTTAATCAGCCCCGCACGCGGCCCCTGCAGCTGGTGGCTCATGCCACCAGTGCCCCAGATCTGCACGTTCAGGTCTTCGTCGAAGGACTCGACTGCCCGCTTCAGCGCCTCGCCAAAGGCAAAACAGCGCTTGCCTGATGGTGGCGGATATAGCACTACATTGACCGCCACAGGAATCACCAGACAAGGCCATTCTTCCGGCTGACCAAACATCAGTGACAGCGGCACGGTCAGGCCGTGGTCAACGTCCAGAGAATTGACCACCGTCAGGTCAAACTCGTCCTGAATCACGGATTGAGCAATGTGTGCCGCCAGACGCGAATGGCCTTTGACCACCGGCACCGGGCGCGGCCCCCAACCTTCATCGGCGGGCTGGAATTCCTCACCGGTGGCAATGGCGAAGGTGGGGACAAAATTGGAGTCGAAGGCGCTGGCGTGGTCGTTGTATACCAGCAGCACCACATCAGGTTTGTTCTCGCGGATCCATTCCTTGGAGTAGTCGTAACCGGCAAAGAGTGGTTTCCAGTAGTCCTCACCAGACTTGCCGTTATCGAGTGCCGCGCCGATGGCCGGCACGTGCGACGAGTATACACTCGCGGTAATTTTTGCCATTGTGGTACCTCATTGCGCCCCAACCGGAGCGTATTAAGTGTAGAGCGTTACTTGTACATATTGCCTTCTGGAGAACGACCCCCATCCAGCATCATCTGCGCGTATTCAGGCTGACTCATGCCGGTCATAGTCGCCGCTGCGTGCTGGAAGCTCAGTCCATCCGACGAAAAAATCTTGGCCAGAAAATAAATATTGCCGCCCAGTGACATCATGCGGTTGTAGTCCCGCGCAAGTACCGCCAGCTTTTGGTCTTCGGTCATCGGCCACTCATCTAGGTAAGCGCGCTGATCCGCCTTGAAGCGCTCGCGGTTTTCCGCCTTCATCAGCGACATACAGAACTGATTGAGGTGGAAACCCTGGCGTGCCATATCGGCGTCAAAAATCGTGGTACCGGGAATATCCTGATAGGGTTTGTCTAGTGCCATAAATAGCCTCCTGTTATTCCAGCCGCTTAATCCGACCAGTAGAGCCGCATCGGGTTAGCCACCAGCAGTTTTTGCTGCAACTCGGCGGTGGGTGCAATGCGGGGAATCATATCAACCAGATGGCCGTCGTCGGGCATATGGCTTTTCATATTCGGATGCGGCCAGTCTGTGCCCCACAATACGCGGTCGGGAAACAGCTCTACAATGCGGCGGCCAAAGGGCACAAAGTCGTCATAGGTCGGTGCGCCACTCAGCGACAAACGCTCGGGGCAGGTCACCTTCGACCAGAAATTCTCGTTCTCACGCAGCAGCTTGACGAACAACTCAAACTCGGGCCCGTCAACCGGCTTGCTGACATCGGGGCGACCCATGTGGTCCACCACCACAGTGGTGGGCAGCGCCGTAAAAAAGTCATACAGCTCGGGCAGTTCCTGCGCCTCGAAATAAATCACGATGTGCCAGCCCAGCGGCTTGATACGCTCGGCAATACTGCTCAGGCTGTCAAAGGGCAGCGCATCCACCAGACGCTTCACAAAGTTAAAGCGCACACCGCGCACGCCGGCGGCGTGCAGCGCTGCTAGTTCCTTGTCGGTGACACTGGCCTTGACCGTGGCCACGCCGCGAGCCAAACCATTGGAGTGGTTCAAGGCATCAACCAGCGCGCGGTTATCTGCGCCGTGGCAGGTTGCCTGAACAATGACATTACGGGAAAAGCCGAGATAATCCCGCAACGCCCACAACTGATCTTTGGAGGCGTCACAGGGGGTGTACTTGCGCTCCGGCGCAAAGGGGAATAAATCCCCGGGGCCAAACACATGGCAGTGGGCATCTACCGCGCCAGCAGGTGGCACGTAGCTCGGTTTGCTGGGCGACTGGTGCCAGTGCAGCCAGTCGGCGTCGGGGGTGAACTGGCTCATTCTCCTCGCTCCTTCAATGAGGCATCCAGTCGTGGATACACCCGGCGGGCATTGCCTTCAAAGACCTTGTAGCGGTCTTCGTCGGAAAGCGGCAACGCATCCAGATAACGTTTGGTGTCGTCGAAATACTGTCCGGTTTGCGGGTCGATACCGCGCACCGCACCGACCATTTCCGAGCCAAACAGAATATTGTCGATGTCGATCACCTTGAACAGCAGGTCGATACCGGGCTGGTGGTAAACACAGGTATCGAAGAACACATTCTTCATCACGTGCTCGTCCAACGGCGGCTGCTTGAGCATGTCGGCCAGACCACGGTAGCGACCCCAGTGGTAGGGCACCGCGCCGCCGCCGTGGGGAATAATAAAGCGCAGCTCAGGGAAATCCTTGAACAGATCGCCCTGCAGAAACTGCATAAACGCGGTGGTGTCGGCGTTGATGTAGTGGGCACCGGTAGCGTGGAAGTTGTGGTTGCAGGAACCGGACACGTGCACCATCGCCGGCACATCCAGCTCAACCATTTTTTCATAGAACGGGTACCAGCTTTTATCGGTCAGCGGCGCGGAAGTCCAGTGACCACCGGAAGGGTCGGGGTTCAGGTTACAGCCGACAAAACCCAGCTCGTTGACGCAGCGCTCCAGCTCGGCAATGGAGTTGGCAATCGGCACACCGGGCGACTGAGGCAACTGGCACACGCCAATAAAGGTTTCGGGGTAGAGATCGACTACTCGCTTAATCAGATCGTTACAGGCGCTGGTCCATTGCTTGGACACCGCCTCGTCGCCAACATGGTGAGCCATGGTGGAGGCGCGTGGCGAGAAGATGGTCATGTCGGCGCCACGCTCTTTCAGCAGGCGCATCTGGTTCTGCTCGATGCTCTCACGAATCTGGTCATCGCTGATTTGCGGCACTTCAGGCAGCGCTTCGCCTTTTTTAAAGGCTTCCAGCTGTGCCTCACGGAACAATTGATGGGGTTCTGGAGCAGTAGTGTAGTGCCCGTGGCAATCGATAATTTTCATAATTCTAGGCTTCTCCATTCATAGTACTAATTTGGGCGTTGATCGCGTCCAGCAAAGGGTTCAATTCTGTTTCACTCAGCTGGGCTTTGAATTTTGCCGCCCAGTCCTGGCGCTCGGCACAGGCCGCGCTCATCCACGGTGACAAACCCGCTTCGTTGACGGTCTTGGCCACTTCACGCATTTCTGCCGCGCGCCGCTCTCCGTGCAGTAGTGAGCGGGTAATCAGGTAGTGGGCATGTTCCGGCCAGTCGGGGCGGGGGAACAGGTTATTCAGCGAGGCCAGCACCACCTCATCAACACCGTAGTGCCGCGCGGCCAGTAAGGACTCGGTTACCAGTGCCTCCATGCCTTTAATAATCACACTGCGACACATTTTTGTAGCCGCCGCGATGCCCAGCTCCGCCGAAGTGGCACGCATGTCGCTAAAGCCCAGCTGCTCTCCAATAGCTTCGAAGGCCGCCGCGTGGGGGCCACCCAACAAGATCGGCGCGTCGGTGCGCTTGGGGTGAATCGGCGACATCACCGAGGCCTCGACAAAGCGTCCGCCTGCGGCCGTCACCATTTCTGACAGTTGCTTTTTGGCTGCCGGCGAGATGGAGTTAAGGTCGACAAACCAAGCCTCGGCAGCTAGTCCCGCCAACACCGACTCCGCGGCGGGCACCGCCTGCTCGGCGGTCACCATCGACAGCACCAGCTGGCAGTCTTTGGCAGCACTTGCCGCATCCGCAGCCCGACTCACCCGGTCAGAGGATGCCAACGACGCCCAGTGCGCTTCTGCCGCACTGCCGGTCGTGCCAAACTGCGCGTCCCACAGTTGCAAGTCCAGTTCGGTTTTCGCCAGCAGGTCCTCGGCCACGGCCAGGCCCACTTCGCCTAAACCAATCAGCGCGATGCGCTTCACTTTAGCCAGCTCAAGGTCAGCCATGCTCGCTCTCCAACTCGGCGGGCACCATCACCTCACCGCGCATCAGCAGCCGCGCCGTGCGCAACAGGGCCGCGCGCTTAACGGTAAAGCTATCGAGGCTATCGCTACCGGCCACTTCCATCTCTACAGTGAAAAACCCGGTCGGGTGCTCCACCTCCAGCTGACATACGCCATCGGCCGCAGGCACCGCTGCCACGGACTGCGCGACCGAACCCGGCAACATGCAGCCGGAGGCCACACTGACCGAACCCAGCACACCAATGGCTTCGTGAACCCGGTGAGGGATAAACGTGCGGGTATTGATCGAACCGCCGGCCAGCGGCGCAGAGATCAGACTCATCTTGGGCACGGTTTTGCTGGTCACGTCACCCAGATTCATCAGTTTGCCCGCCGCCAGACGGATGGATTCGATGCGCGCTTTCAACTCGGCATTGGCTTCCAGCTCCGCCGGAGACTCCAACCCGCTCAGGCCAAAGTCTGCCGCCCGCAGTAAGACCACCGGCATGCCGTTATCGATGCAGCTCACCTCAATTCCTTCGATCACATCGAGGGTGTTACCTGTGGGTAACAAGGCACCACAACTGGAGCCGGCAATATCGAGAAAATCGATTGGGATCGGCGCTGCCGTACCCGGCACGCCGTCAATACGGGCCTGCCCGACGTAATTTACACAGCCGTTGGGGGTTTCCACCCGAGCCACCGCGCGGGCACCGGTATTCACCATATGGATGCTGACATCGGTGTGTCCGTTCTGAGCCGCGACCAAGCCATTCTCAATGGCAAAAGGTCCCACCCCAGCCAGAATATTGCCGCAGTTTTGGGCGTCACTGACCTCGGCCTTATCGACCACCACCTGTAGGAAAAGATAGTCCACATCGACGCCGGGCAGCGATGACGGCGAGATCACCGCCACCTTGCTGGTCAGCGGGTGAGCACCGCCCATGCCGTCAATCTGGCGGGCATCCGGAGAGCCCATCGCCGCCAGCAACAAACGGTTGCGAGCTTCGGCGTCGGCAGGCAAGTCACTGGCCAGAAAATACAGGCCCTTGGAAGTGCCGCCGCGCATAACCTGACAGGGAATCGCCTTTTGCATGATTAGGCTTCGTCCAGCGACTTCACGTAACGCAGGCCTTTTTCCGCCAGACGCTCGCGCATATTGTAGATATCCAGCCCTAGTTCACCGGCGACCAGGCGTTCGCGCTTGCTGTCTTCGTTAGCCACCCGCTTGAGCACACTGGTGTGCACCGCCTCGGCTTCCTGGCGGCGCACTACCACCACGCCATCATCGTCGGCCACAATCAAATCACCGGGATTGACCAACGCGCCCGCACATACCACCGGCACATTGACGTTGCCCACGGTTTCTTTAACCGTGCCCTGACCAAACACCGCTTTGGACCACACCGGGAATCCCATCTCGGTCAAAGTGGCAATGTCCCGCACGCCAGCATCGATAATCAGCCCGACAACCCCCCGCGCCTTCAATGAGGTGGCCAACAGATCACCAAAATAACCGTCTTCACAAGGGCTAGTCGGAGCAACAACCAACACATCGCCTGGTTGGCACTGCTCTACAGCCACATGCAGCATCCAGTTGTCACCTGGCGCCACTTCACAGGTTACGGCGGTGCCAACGATTTTGGCTGGGCGGTAAATAGGGCGCATATACGAAGCCATCAAGCCCTTGCGGCCTTGCGCCTCGTGAACAGTGGCCACTTCAGCACCTTGGTACTGTTCCAGCACCTCAGCCGAAACACGCGTAATATCGGTTACACAAACAGGCATGGTCGCTTCCCCTATTTACTAAAATTCCGAACTTTATTATGGCCCAGCGTACTCATCTCGGCATGTTCGAAAGCTGTACCCAGGTATAAGTTTTTTCTATAATGTTCTTATTTCACTGCACCTCGACTCAGTTATGTCCATGAGAGACACCGCTCCCTCACCACCCAACTTGCGCCACCTCAGCGCCGCTCTGACTATATGGAAATTGGGCAGCATCAGCCGCGCCACCTCTAGCGTGCATCTATCCCAATCAGCCATCACCCAAGGCCTGGCCAAACTGGAGCAAGAACTGGATATATTGCTCTTTACCCGCTCAAGTACTGGCCTGCATGCCACCGAGGCAGGCGAAATTTTTCTTCGCCGGGCCGAACGGGCAGTGAATTGGCTGACCGCCATTGAGCAAGCCACCAGCCTACGCTCAGGCCGAAAAACGCAGCCCCTATACCGACGCCTCACCTCCACCCAACTCAGAACCCTACTCAGCGTTGTCGAACAAGGCAGTTATTCTCGGGCAGCACAGCACCTTGGACTGACCCAGCCCACAGTGCACCGCGCGATAAAAGAATTGGAAATTGTTTGTAACCAGGAGCTATTCCAGCGTTCACCAGCGGGTATGGAGCCGAGCTGGTTGGCCAGAAAAATGGCTCGACTCACAAGCCTCTTTCTTTCCGAAATTCGCCTGGGTCGCGAAGAAGTCGAAGAGCTGAAAGGGCTTAGCGCAGGTAGTGTGCGGATTGGCTGCCTGCCACTAGCGCGAACCAAACTGGTTCCGCATGCGGTCACGCACTTACTGAATGAATTTCCTGCAGCACATATCAGTATTATCGATGGGCCTTACGAGGAACAGCTACACGCCTTACTGCACGGCCAGCTGGACATGATAGTCGGCGCGCTGCGCCACCCCAGTCCTAGCCCAGAGATCGAGCAACAATTTTTATTTCGGGATTCCCTCCACTTGGTGGTACGTGCAAGCCACCCCCTGGCTGGCCGCGCTGCGCCACCCACAGCAGAACTGCGCAACTTGGGATGGATTGCGCCCAAGCACAATACCCCTGCGCGAGAAACCTTCAGCCGTTTTTTTGCCGATTCGGGCTTTGATCCGCCTACACAAATGATTGAATGCAGTTCGTTGGTTGCCATCCGTAGTCTGCTACTAGACAGCGACCGGGTCGCCCTGCTCCCCGCCCGGCAGGTTGAACTGGAAGTGGAGATGGGGATACTCGCTGCCAGTCCCCAGCCTCTCGAGGGAACGGGTCGCGATATAGGAATAACCGTTAGGAAAAACTGGCAGCCGACACGATTGCAGAAACGCTTCCTAGCGCTTCTGGACAACTTTTAGGGAACCCCGATCTACATAACCGATTCCACAGCATGAAAAGCTGCCGCCTAGAAGTCGATAGTTTGAAGGTTTTCACTGACGTGATGAAGCACCATCAGGCACTTTTCCAATTCCCGCTTTGAAATGCCTTTAGTCGCAGCTTCATTAATTTCAGGCGCAATGTGCATAAGCTTCTTTTCGAGATCACGCCCCTTCGGAGTCAAATAAACACACATCTTGCGACGATCAATTTCGTCCCGCTTTCTGGTTAGCAATCCATCTTTTTCCATGCCCAGAATCATCGCTACCGTGGTGTTTTCCTTGACATTGATAGCATCACCCAACTCCTTTTGCGTCAGGCCCTCACGCAGCCAGAGTACCCTCAAGTAGTACCAGTAGCCCGCCTTAAGACCAAACGGCGCTAGTCGAGCTGCCAGTAAACGATCAAAAGCTCTATGCGCTATGCGAACCTGATAGCCCAGACTCGCCTTCGGTGGAAGTGACGCCAATGTTTATCTCCCTTGCCCGCCGTACCCGCAATCGCCCGCATCCTCAACTTACCGCTAGCTGGGAGAAAGAAGTCGAAGCCTAATTCCAGAACGAAGACTCGCAACGCAATTCGGTCGCCAACAGAGAAGGCAAGAATAAAAAACCAAACTCTACCAAGCCCAGCGCAATGCTGCGTCTCGCAGCAAAACCCACAGATCACAACGACGCAAGCTACGACCGCGCCGCCTGACCTGCCAACTCAAGACCAAGAGCAATAACTTGCTCTGACAAGTCCCCCTGCTTCTGGACCAAATTCCGAACTGCAATGCCCTTCACCATATTCCACAAAAAACTGGTGATTTGGTAGGCCTTACCGGCCTCAACCCCCGATTCCATCAAACGGCTCGCCCACTGGTTCTGAGCGCCCGGAGAATAGCGCTCCTCCAGCGCTTTGCGCACCTTTGCCAGAGACTCATCTTTTCCAGAAGCGATCAGTATATCCAGCGTGACTTTATAAGAATCATCAAAGAAACGCGCCTGAGCATCCTCGACAATAGCAGATAGGATGTCTGCATCTTTAGTTGCGCCAATTCGACGCAAACTGTCCTGTTCTATCCGGTCTACTATACGCTCGTATACCGCTGCAACGAGTAGGTCCTTGGTAGGATAATGGTGTAACAGCCCGCCCCGGGAGACTCCTGACTGATCGATAACCTTGGCTGAACGGAGTCCAGCATGCCCCAAATCCCGCATAATTTGGTACGTTGTATCGAGAATTTGGTCCCGAGTGGAGGCACTGCGCCCTTGTTGGCCTTTATGATCGACTGCCCCTTCCACAGGTATGCCATTGCCTAGCTTCGACCCGGGCGGACTCGGGGGAGAGCTTGGCAGAGCGGGAGAGCCAAGTCTTTTCGACTTGAGATAACCGGTAAGAAGGCCTACAGCAAATTCGAGCTCGCCAGCATTTTTCTTCCCACGTCCGCCCTCTATTTTTCGGCCAACAACGTAACCCCTCTGAATACTCCACAACAGCACGAGGATTGCTGCAGCTTCCTGGCGGCTGATACCTGACTGGGCAATTCGATGAACCCACGCTTCTTCAATTGGTACCCGACTATTTGCTGAGATTTCTCTGACGCCGTCAGCAAGATGCTCCTCTTCGCCCGCAGAAACCAGCATATTTAAACTAACGGTATATAATTTGCTCGTTAAAAAATCTTGAGCGTGGCGGGCCGCCTGATCAATAACGTCCTCATCCGCTGTTTTGGCCGCATCAAACTCGGCCTGCCCCACCTCACTCTCGAACAGACGCTCGATTGCCGCTTCAATAAGTTCCTTTTTGGTGGAAAAATGGTGGGTTTGACCACCCCTGGAGACTTTAGCACGAGCAGCAGCATCGGCTATTCGAAAGCGCGAATAACCATTTTCAAGAAGGAGGTCGACGGTGGCCTTAAGGAGTTTACCAGACGTTTCACTGCGGCGCTCTTCTTGCGTGCGTCGCCTTTTTCTGGGGCTACTCTTTTTTGTACTTGGAAGCATTGTCTGCAGACATGTTACCTAGGGGGGATGACAGAGCCGGAAAATCAACGAAACAAATTCAGAATACGGCAGTACCCTGTGATGTTAAATGGGTTACTCCTTAAAGGCAAGGAAGTATAACCATGCCTCGAAGAGCCAATCCTAGAAAACGAAAGCGCGAGAGGCCTTGAAGGCATGACACTTATAAACTATTCAATACTTGGTCAGTACCTGGGTTTTCGAATTGGACTGTCAACATGCCTGAGATTGAACGCAGACCACCCAGGGTGTTTTATAACTACCTTCAGCTCGATATTTCCATAACACCCCGCAGCATGAACAATATGCAGATCAAAATAGGCAGCAGTGCAGATGATAGAGGCCAGCCCGCTCCATGCTACTTCAACCAGCCTCTTCAACGCTTTGTGCGACGCTGTCGAAATTGTGCTAATCCTTTACGCCTGCTTCAAATCAACTTAAGTTCGACAACACAAAGGCGATCGTTATGACGTCAAAGACCTTGGGTTATGTCCATAACCCTCACCGCTCCATGCTTGCTGACGATTACTCAGGCGCATTGAATCGCATTGCTTCTTTGAGCTCTTCGTCAGAAAGATAGCCAAGAGCGTCAAACATCGGCCGTGGAATCGGCGTCGGGTACATAGCGTTATCCAGACTGGGTTGCTTCACCGCACCTCCTTGACTGGCAAACGCCGGTGGATTGAGGTAGCGTTTCAAATCCGCTTCGCTCATTCCGAGTGTCTTAGCGGTACTAGGGTCGACCCAGTCTTCCGCTCGCACTGGCTCACATTGATCCGTGGTAGCAAACTCAAGTTGCATCCCTTCAGGACCACCAAAGTACATGGAGTGACTCATGCCATGCTCCAGCGGACCAAAAACAGCGTAGCCATTGCTTCTCAGGCGATCCCTCAGGGTCATCATTTCCTCAAGACTGTCGCAACCGAAGGCCATATGTTGCATTGCACCGCCAGCCACCGGGTGCGCGGTGTCAATTGCGTGGCTCACGCCATAGACAGGCTCGACATTGACGTCCTTTATTTGCACGAAGCTCACATATGCGTCTTTCCCCGCTTCAATAAAGCAATGAGAAGCACCAGGAACTCCGTGCATAGGAAAAATCCCAACCAGCTTCATACCGAGAACCTGGGTATAAAACTCAATTTGCGTTTTCATATCATTTGTTATGAAAGCGGCATGGTGTACACCAGTAAATGCCATGATATCTCTCCAAAAATAACTTGCGTCAACGACCTTAAGTACTTTGACGGATGAGCTCCGAGCCCACCTTCGTATTTAGAAAATAAACCATCAAAATCCAAAAGCTATCGTTCGGGCATACCGAACATTCTACGCATTTCATTGGCGGTCGCAGGTCTGCGACCGTGCATTTCGGCAATCTCCTTTGCGCGCTTGAACATTTCTAAGTTGCTGGTGAATTTCTCATCAGAGTTAGGATACTTGAATTCGGTATCCTCAGTACCAACTCGAATGTGCATACCCAGCATGGTCGCCAGCGTGGTGAAGTACATCGTGCCACGACCTGCTGCACAACCAATGAACTGGGCGTTGGGATCGATTTTCCGTATCTGGTGCTGCAGCAGCAGCATCTGCCGAACCAAATCATCCATATCCATTACCGTATTACCTGACAACAGCGTGCGCCCTACGTCAAAAGGCAGACCGAACAGCAGCCCCCACAGAACCGGCCCCTTCATCAGCCCTTTGTCGATAATACGGCGCTTCATCAACTCGATTTCACCGGAGTTGTGAATTGCCACTTGGGGCAGTACGCCGTATTCGAACAATGTCTTGACCGCATTGGTCACAAACACTTCTGGGTGACCCGGAGCACAGGGTGCAGTCTCCGCCAAACCGGCTTTCACCGGGCTCATGCACTCTTCGAAGGTCGCTCCGTTCAGAACATTCAGGTCTGCCATAAAGCTATAACCATAACGCTTGCGCAGCGGCTCAAGCACCATCGGGTAAGCTTCAGTAGGGGGAATCTGGTCCAAACGGCGGCCCTTCTCATCCGTCACCCAGGTAAAATCAATGTGGACAGACCAAGCACCTTCCTCAATTACTGCAGAGGCCTCATCAATGTACTTTTCAACAGAAGATTTGGATGCACCGGCCTTTGCGTCATCGCCAAAACGATTTGATACTGCACAGGAGATACCAATAATTTCAGGCACATCCCACTTTGGCTGCACGTAGTCCCCAAGGAAGCTGTATCCCTCCATTTCCTGCTTTGCAGCCTCCCACAGGGACGGAATGTTTTTCATATCGATATTGTCACTCATTATTTTTCCTCAGCTACCTTATCCAGAAGTTATAAGGCCCGGACCTTTCGGGCATGTTACAAACAGGTTGTACTGTCTATATAGTTGTGGATTCAAGCACAATTCCAAGCTCTGCGCAACCATCAAACCGTGCCTACAGAACCATCGATAAAGTGCAAAAACCCTCACCTCTTACCGGCATTACCAAGCGGCAACAACAAGTAGCCGCAACTATTTGTAATACGGACAACACTGCAGCTCCCTACAATTCCATGCCGCTCACTATTCCGGGGCAACTTCCGAAACACAATAGTTGGCGAATCGCGATAGAGAGTAGCCGCTAAAACACCCAAAGCATAATAATCAGCCCCATCAAGATATAAGGTAGGTAACTTAGAGCCTTGAAAATTTTAACAATGCGCTCAATTTCATGGGCCTCATTCACCCGCGGATATGGCTCAGCAGGAATATCCTTCCCCAGGAATTCACACAGCGGTTGCCATCCATCAGCGGGGTGGTGCACCAGCAGGCGCTCAGGCGGGTAGTACGCTTTGACGTCTTCAGTATTTTGCAGGAACACCTGTTTCGCATACGCCTCGTCAGCGAATCGACCGCCAAACACCCCATCCCAAACAACCCCTGTCACCATTTGATGGATGGTGCGCATCCGCGGACTTAACCAACGCAACCAGCGGGGCATGCTCTGGGTAAAAGCAAATATAGTGCTGCGGGTGCTGTCGTACCATTTGTCTGCGTCACGTACAGAAAGAACAATTTTGGCATCGGGATAATGGGCTGCCAGCTCTTTATGAAACTTGGCCGAGGGCCAGTCGCAAGCCGCCTGAAAGCCCTCAAAGATGACACTCCATTCAACCGCCTCCCCCGCACCTGCTCGATTAAACAAATCGACCTGGTCGCGCCGAGGCATCACTTCCTTCATATGGTGGCATGGGGCATAACCCAATCTCTCCAAAGCGACCTTAAGAGAATTTGTACTCGTCCGACCGAAACCGGCCCCAATAACCTGCAAGGTCACAACAAGCTCCCAATGATTAAAGTACGTTTATCCCCTGCACCAAAGCCAGACGCATAACACATTATTGACAGGCTTCCATTGCTCTGCGGGCCAGCTCCGCCAGGGTCGGGAAAGATGCCGCGCGATCTCGGGCATGAGCAGACGCGGCGCTGCCTTTTATCACCCGCCCCTTGATACCATGGAAAATCGCGGCCAGTCTGAAAAAGTTGAAAGCAATATAAAAATCATAGTTGGCGATAGCACTGCGCCCGGTACGACGACAGTAGTCAGCAATATAGTCTTCCTCCGTCGGAATGCCTAGCTCATGCAGGTCCGCCCCCGACAGGCCCGCAACGATATTCGGCGGCATCCGGTACATCATTGCGTGGTAAGCAAAATCCGACAGGGGGTCACCCAAAGTAGACAGCTCCCAGTCTAGCACTGCGAGTATGCGCGGCTCTGTAGGGTGAAAAATGACATTGTCACAACGGAAGTCGCCGTGAATAAGCGTTGTAGTATTGCCCTCTGGTATGTTTTCCGGCAGCCATTCAATAAGGCGATCCATATTGGCATCTCTGCCAGCGTCGCCGTCGTCCAGGTACTGCTTCGTCCAACGGGCAATTTGGCGCTCAAAGTAATTACCCGTGCGACCATAATCGCCCAAGCCCAATGCTTGGTAATCAAGGGTATGCAACTGCGCGATAGTCGCATTCATGGCGTCAAAGTAAGCGCGGCGTTCAGACTTGGCCACATCTGGGAAGGTAGCATCCCAAATAATGCGACCCTCAATCATCTCCATAATGTAAAAATTGCTGCCAATAAGCGTTTCATCAGTGCACAATCCGTAAACATGAGCGACAGGGTAGCCCGCTTTACCCAGCCCAATCAGCACAGTGGCTTCACGCTCCACCGAGTGCGCCCCCTTGACCAGCTTTCCCGGCGGTTTGCGCCGCAAAACGTAACTTCGGCCAGAAGTGATCAGTTTATAGGTGGGATTGGATTGCCCCCCCTTAAACTGCTCAACTCGAAGAGGTCCCTCAAAGCCCTCTACATTGGCCTTCATCCAGTTAGCCAGCGCGGCTTCATTAAAGGCAAACCCTTCCCGAACTGGGGTTGATCCAGAATTTGATGAATGATCGGAAGCACTCATAACTACATCGCTTTCCAATCGCGCTTGATTTTTTTAGCCAGGGACCACTTATGAACTTCGGTTGGACCGTCGTAGATGCGAAAAGCACGAATCTCACGAAAGACCTGTTCAACAACTGTATTCTGAGTCACACCAGTCCCGCCCATAACTTGAACACAACGGTCAGCAATGCGCATGAGAGCTTCAGAAACCGCCACTTTTGTCATGGAACTCTCCACAGTCGCAAGCGATCCACTATCAAGCACGGCGGCACACCAGTCGATCATTAGTTCGGCCTGTTTTAGATCAATCAGATTCTCCGCAAGCATAAAGCCTACACCTTCATGATCAACTAGCAGTTTCCCAAAAGCCTCTCGCTGACAGGCATAATCAGTCGCGATTTCATGGGCGCGCTTGCACGCACCGAGCCAGCGCATACAGTGCGAAAGCCGGGCTGGGGATAGACGCACTTGAGCATACTTGAAGCCCTCACCAGCCTCCCCAAGCATCTGCTCAGCCGGCACCCGGAGATTGTCTATCGTGAAGGTGCCGTGCCCGCCAGGCATAGCATTATCGATGGTGTGAGGGAGCTCATCGAGGCGAATCGCCGGGTTGGGGAGATCCACCAAAAACATACAGGCCCCCTCTTCGGCGGCGGCCATAACAATACCGACCTTTGCACCTATGGCACCAGTAATAAAAGCCTTCCGACCATTGATCACCCAATCATCACCATCCCGACGACAGGTGGTTTTCATCATAGATGGATCGGAGCCTGCACCGTTCTCACTCGCTGGCTCGGTCATAAAAAATGCTGACCGCGCCTCGCCGGAGGCTATCGGCTCCAAAAAGCGCATCTTGAGGGCGGGGCTGGCGACATGCCCCATTAGGTACATATTGCCTTCGTCCGGCGCCGCTGTATTACAGGCTACAGGACCGATGGGAGACAATCCTGAATTTATCAATACTAGAGCTGTCTCCCGCTGAGTGAGATGATGACCATCTGGTCGAATATGGGGTGTCATTACCCCAGCTTCCCGCGCCTTGTGACGCATCTCCATCACAAGCTCTTCGGTGGGCGCACCATGACTATCCCGACGGGCATCTTTCTCATAGGGAACAATCACATTGCGCACAAATTTTTCTACCCGCGCTGCCATCTCCACAGCGTAATCGCTCACCGGAGTCGCCAGGGAGGATTGTTTCATACCACATCTCCACTCAATTACGTCACGCCCCCGCGCAAACGCCAACACAGGGATTCCGAAGGCTCAACCTCGCAATTTAGGTGAATCAGCGCCCAGCGAGAAAACAGTTATTCCTTCAGGAAGCGGTACCCATTTCTTCACCTCATTTCCCCACACAGCAGCAATCGGCGGCGGCATATCCACTCCTGACAATGCGCCCAACGCGATCCCCCAGGAATTGGGCCGTCCCTCCGCGCGCCAAAATACAGTACTGCCGCACTCCGGACAAAAATGAAACGTGACCGTATTGCCGCTGTCAGCTTTGCGGGCGAATACTTTATAGTCACCCTCTATTTTTACACCGCTTTGGGCAAAAAATGCGTGCGTGCTATACACGCTACCTGTTCGACGTTGACACTGCTGACAACCGCAGATCGCAACAATCTCTGGCTCACCGTCTACTGCCATTACTACCTGACCACAGGCGCAGCTTGCTTTTCTTAGGCTCATCTCCTTACCCCTTTACTTGTCAATCAAAATGGTTTGGTTAAGGCCAAAATTAATACGGCAGGGATAAATACAACAATCGGATACGCTAGCCTTGTGAGGTATTTGTAGTAAAATTTCCGAAAAGCTTCGTATTTTGGTCTGTCGGCTTCTTTGTTTCGCTCCATACGTGGCGCTTTCACATGAGTCAACCAGATATCGTAAATTTCCATAGGCACAAAGAATCCAACCACTATCAACATCTTTGCAAAAAACCACCCACTGGCAAAACTCGCCACTCCAGAGGCGTAAAGCATTAACCCGGTTATTAACAGCACTGCCAGCGCAATATGTTCAAGAATAACAACCCGGTCCATCTGTTCCAGAACCCATTCCCCGCGACGCTTTAGCTCTGGATCATCGGGATTGGCCTTTAGCTTTTTCATTGTCGGATTGACGTAAAACAGCATTGGAGAAATGGTGGTAAATGACCACAAAAAAGCCGAAATGATATGAGCAGCTTTGACGCTCAAAAAGTGGCTCAGCACGAAGTTCTGAATAACGTCCACTAGTACATCCTCAAAGTAAATTATGACAAGAAGACCTGAATACCCACTCAACAGATCATATATTCCAGACGCCTAAAATTCGGCGGCCGCCTGCTTTAGAATTTCGGAAAATTCTGCAATATACTGAGCACGCTCTTCAGACGTTGGCCTAGTTGTACTCTCAGCCACCACAACTCGATGATCCAAGATACCCATAAAGCCAAAAATGGATCTGAGATACGGCAGCTGATTATCGAACGGATCACCAACCGGTACTGAGGAGCGTGTGAGAACGAACTGCAATGGTCGATCTTTCAGCAAACCAAAATGCTCCCCAGTCTCTGGGTTAAAGCCAAAGGTCACCAGAGGTTGTACAATTATGTCGATGTAGTGTTTAAGTTTGTAAGGAATCGAACCATTCCACATCGGCGTGGAAACGATGATTTTGTCAGCCTTATCAAAACGCGAGATCACGTCGAGAATAACCTGCCACTTCTGCTCTTGCTCCTGAGTTAGCTGATCGCCAAAAATGGGCGCGAACTTGGCTGTAGTCTGATCAAAGCCAAACTCGGGCAAATCACTCTCAAACAGCGATAGGGTTTCAATCTCGTGAGCGGGATTAATTTTCCGGTATTCATCAAGAAAGATATCCGCCATCTGGCCGGAAGCTGAATATTCCCTTTTGGGACTTGCATGAACATGAAGCACTTTTGTCATTATCATTTCACCATCTGTTTCAAGCTGACAAGATAATCATAGGCCACCCGCGCCAAATGCCTGACTGATAGCGTCCTCAACCACCAGCAGAACCCGCCCAGGGCAACCCACATGTTACAAATTGGGTTTTATTAAAAATTTGGACCCCGTCGAACGCGCAGCCGCCACCCGGATTTTTTCGGGGCAGAGAATTTCTCTAATGGTGGCCGAATGCCCAAACTCACTGGCAAATGTTGTATATATTTCCCGTTCGACACGTGCCTTTAATGCCGCCGTCGCCTCGTTGCCAATCTTTTCAAGGAAGGGGAACAACAACCAACCACCTGCCCCCCAGGCCATACCGTAGTTCTTACGCAGGACAATGGGACTGGTGTCGAGCCCTCCGTAAAAATACACCTGCTTATATACGTTTGATCCGTAACGACTGTAAGGTGTTTTTCCGGTGTTTGCCCTCTCCATCGCTGCAAGTATGCGGCTGGCAAGGTCACCACCACCAACAGCGTCAAAGGCAATGGTTGCCCCCGTCTCGCCGATAGCAGCGACCAGTTCATCGTCGAACGTGGGCGAGCTGCTATTGCATACATACTTGGCGCCCAGACCTTTTAACAACGTCACCTGAGCCTCGCTGCGGACAACATTTACCAGGCCAACGCCATCTGACTTGCAGATTTTTACTAGCATCTGACCGAGATTTGAGGCTGCAGCAGTATGAACCAAGGCCGTATGACCATCTCGGCGCATCGTCTCAACCAAGCTCAGGGATGTCATCGGATTTACAAATGCGCCAGCGCCATCTTCAGGGCTTGTGCCATTGGGCAGCGCCAGACAATCACCAGCATTAATCTTGCGGTACTGGGTGTACATGCCTCCGCCGACCATGGCAACCACGTTGCCGACCAAGTGCTGGGCCAGCTCCCCGGCGGCCACCACGGTGCCCATTCCTTCCAAACCTACTCCAATGGACTGGCCAACTCGCTCAGAAAACCGCCCAAAATCGGCTTCTGGAATGTCCGCAACGAGCCCACCATTGTCGGTAAGCCGAAATGCATCAGCGGACACACCACCCAGCATAGACCCAAGATCGGAAGGGTTCATCGGCGCTCCTTCGACCCTCACCACCAACTCATCCCCCACAGGACTACCGATCTCCACTACCTCCAGCGATAAATACAGCCTTGCGTCTTCACCAACGAAAGAACGCAACTCGCAATTAGCCAGTGGGAACTCTACTTTTTCAGTCATAACCGCCTCTGAGAAAAATAACTATGCAAACAGGGATGGGCCGTAGAATATTCTGACCCACTCCATGTTTCTTAGATCTCTAAACCTGCAAGCACGAATCTCGGATACTGCGAGCCGGGCTTAACCCCTAGGATTCTTAGAAACAGGTTATACTGTCTTTACGCTGCCATTTCAAGAGCACTTTTCCCCACCAAACCTGAAGCCGGTCATCACCCTTCAATTGAACCATGTAAACGATTAACCTGCAGGTAGGCATCCATCGCCCCAAAGCCCGCGTACTCAGCGCGAACACGCGAAGTGCCAGCCTTAATCAGCGCCAATGACAAACTTCAATTGACCCACAATAAAAACAGGTTATACTGTGTTTAAAATGAAAGAATAAATCGCTCTGATCTAGCACAGCAATAGATGTCCGATACCGAAGTATCGAAAAATTGAACGGTATACAGCGCCGTTCTGGATGATTGCAGCTGTACAACCTCAACAGCTCCTAATCAGGCAATTATTCACCGCTGAGTTTTACTCGGCCGTACAAAGTGAGAGTTCGATGCGCACACAACTGCATAAAGAAATTTTTACTCCACACCTGCTCATCCGAGCACTTCAGGACAATGCCGACCGCGAAGTTATCTTTCTACCCGACGGCAGCTCAAGAACCGGAAGAGAGATTGCCGATGAAACCAGTCGCTACTGCCAGGCGTTCCGAGCCCAAGGACTCAATCGCGCTAGCCGTATTGCCTTACTGTCCGGCAATAGAGTAGAAGTTATTCACGTCACTGATGCCGCGCTGTTGGAGGCAATGCTTATCACCTCTCTACACCCAATGGGCGCAGTCGATGACTTCGCGTACGTCGTCGAAGACGCCAATATCGACACCATTATTTTCGATCCCAAATTCGATCACTTGGTTGGCGAACTTAAACAGCGCTGCCCCCAGCTAAAACGTGTCTGGTCGCTGGGACAGAGTAACTCCGGCGAGAACCTCCTGCCCTTTGTGTCTAATCACGATGCGGCGCCGCTAATTGCCCCCGAGGTAAATGGAGAAGACGTATACCGGCTAACCTATTCCGGCGGCACAACGGGCAAACCCAAGGGAATCGAAGGCTCATACCGCTGCTTTATGACAATGACCCAAATCATGATGGCGGAGTGGGAATGGCCCGAAAACACGCGCCAACTTCTAGTCTCGCCCCTGAGCCACACTGGCGGCACCCTATTTCTACCCACCCTGCTTGCCGGTGGCTCCATGTACGTGATCCCCGCGTTTGAACCAGTCAAAGTCATGGAAATGATTCAGGAGCATAAAATTAACTGCATGTTGATGGTGCCAACCATGATCTACGCTCTGATGGATCACCCTCGTGCACCCGAGTTTGACCTGAGCAGCCTGGAAACCATAATTTACGGCGCCTCGCCAATGTCAGTACCACGCCTGCAGGAAGCCATCAAAAAATTCGGCCCGATCTTCTTCCAATTCTACGGCCAGAGCGAGTGCCCAATGACGATTTCGGTGATGCGCCGCAGCGAGCATTTGGTTGACGACCCCAAGCGCCTGTCGTCCTGCGGCCGCCCCGTGCCCTGGATTGATGTTGCGCTTCTCGACCACCAGGGCAATCCAGTGCCCGATGGCGAGCCCGGCGAAATCTGCACCCGCGGGCCCTTGGTGATGCCAGGTTATTACAACAAGCCCGATCTTACGGAGGAAGTCTTTGCCCACGATTGGCTCCACACTGGAGATATTGCAATTAAGGACCCCGATGGTTTCTTAAGAATTGTCGACCGCGCTAAAGACATGGTCATTACCGGCGGCTTCAATGTGTTCCCGCGGGAGGTAGAAGATGTAATTGCCACCCATCCGGCCGTCTCTGCGGTCTCGGTATTTGGCACTCCAGACGAAAAGTGGGGCGAGGCGGTCACTGCAGCAGTCGCGCTGAGACCCGGCATGGAAGCCTCTGCCGAGGATATTTCCAAACTGGTGCGCGCCACAAAAGGCCCCCACCAGACACCAAAAATTATCCATTTCGTCGACGCCATCCCCGTCACCAATCTGGGAAAGCCCGACAAAAAGGCCCTCCGCAAACAATTTAGTGGTTAATCGACAATTTTGGACTTGGGCGCGGTAAAATTCCGCTGTGGGCATCGAGAAAATTCCGCTAGAAGTTTGCAGTGAAGTGCTTACAACTGATTGGAAGTCGCTATAAACCACCGCGTTATGCCGACTACAAAGGCAAAGGTGGCATAAACCGCCACCTTATCCTTCTCCGGAAAGGTCGTTGCTACTATGTCAGCCCCCAGATTTCACGACAATTTTGATCTGGAAAACGGCATACTCATCATAAAAAAGAACTCGATCGCTACCTAGCTACGGCGTTATCTGAGGTGACAGTCTCACTCGGCAATTAAGATTTCATCACTTTTGAGCCGTTTCCGCCGGACAAAAAGGCATGTCTGCCAATGTCAGAAGGCGCGTTATTTTTTGAACCCCAAACCGTGTACCGCAGGGGCCCTTTTAATTTATCTTCTTGAGAATTTTTTTGTCACCAGTCCCTCAAAAGGAGCCCTCAAATTGACGCACGATAACCTTGATCGGAATTCCGGCGCAACGGTGGTTATATCTCACCGGGTTCACCACAACAGAAAGCCAGAATACGAAAGCTGGCTTAATGAGATTATACCGCTTAGCGAAGCCTCTCCCGGTTTCCTAGATCGTCATATCGTCAGGCCGGTACCGGGCATCACCGATACCTATTCAATTATGATCCGCTTCCGAACGGCGGAACAATTAAAAAGCTGGATGACTTCTCCAAAACGGCAACAGCTAATCGATAAGGCTAGGCCTTTCATTTCCGGAAATGATGATTTCAATATCACTAGCGGGCTGGACTTTTGGTTTACTCCAAGAAACGTCCGAGCAAAAATCCCGGTGCGCTGGAAACAGTACCTGCTAACCTGGTCTGCGATTTACCCTTTAGTGCTTTTTATTCCCATTATACTTAGCCCCCTGTTTAACCTACTAGGCATCCAGCACAATCGCTTGCTTAATACGCTCGCAGTTACTGCGGTCGCCGTTTTCCTTATGGTGTACATGATCATGCCCAGATATACCAGACTAGTTCACAAATGGCTTTTCAAATAGACCTTAAGTATCACAGCGCGACCACCAATAAATAAAAGATTTAATTATCGAATATGGCCTTCAACACGCGATCCTAAAAGACGCTGCGCTACTCTTCTTATTTAATTTGCAACTTAACCTCGCAGTAACGAGCCGGTTTCATTGTCTAATTGCTATGAAGCCTACGCACAAACCCAGTGATGCGAGATAACTGTTCAAACATCAAAAGGCTAAGGATTCGGCAGGGCCTGCTCCCGTAAATTGCATATGGTTTTATGCTTTTGGCCAAGTTGGGGAAAACGGCTCCGCCGGGCACTACCCAAATAGTAGGAATGGAGTGCCACAGCAAACCCAATTGGTCATGCTGCTCCTTCGGCTACCGTTGTTATATATCACCGGAGTGATCCGGCGATGGAGGATGTACTGTACAAAATTGAGTTCAGGCAAACTCTTCCGTATCAATTTCCAACTGCGACGTACTGCCATAGCGCGGACCGTGAACGGCGCCCTGATTAACAAGGCCATCAAGCCGCTCAATGTCACTATCTATTATGGGGACCGACGCCGCCTTAAAGTTTTCTTCCAGACCGATCAGCGAGGTGGTGCCGGGAATCGGCAACACGTGATTACTCGGGCCAGCAACCAGGCTAGCGAGAGCTGAGCCATACTTGATTGACACTAAAATTCGGCTCTGCAAATCGCGGTATCGCATTGCAAATTTCCTTTGTCGGGAACTAATCCAGGTCTTCTACCGCCCCTGCCAGAAGGCCCCGCCAAAGAGGAGAAAAAGCAACAAAGGTTGCGCCGATCTCGCAACAAGCATCAAGTACGGCGATTTCAGGATTTCGCGTCCAAAACAAGTACTCTGTCTGTACCGTCGAAATGGGGTGCACGGCATGCGCTTTGCGTAGTGTATCAGCCGACACCTCCAACAATCCCAACGCCCCAACATTGCCTTGCTCTACCATCCTGGCCATGGCTCCCAGACTTTTTTCAATGGCAATTTATTTGTCCCAGCGATGCAAGTAATTCCGATCGATATGCTCCACCCGCAGACGCAACAGCGCCTCGTCGACAGTTTTCAGCAGAGTTTCGGGGCGTCCATCAATTACCCGCTTTCCATCTACACCGGTCATACCGCACTTACTGGCGAGATGGATGTGATGGAGTTTGGACTTAAACGCCTTACCAATCAGGGCTTCATTGGCGCCAAAGCCGTAGAGTGCAGCGGTATCAAAATGCCGGATACCTAAGTCGAAGGACCGCTCCAGCACTAGCGTCGCCGCTGCCTCAGTCGGCGGATGACCGTAAGCATGGCTCAGATTCATACATCCCAAACCGACAGCTGGGACTTGCCAGTGTCCAATCTTACGGTATTGCATTTAGCTCAGATCGCACACCAATTGGCGGCGCAGTTACCCGCTTTATACGCCGCCGTACAACTCTGACTACGGAAAGGAAGCCCGGGCCAAATACCTTCCTGGCTTATTTTCAACGCTGCGTCCCGGCCACAGCAATTAGATTAAATACTGTAGCCTTCCTGTGTAGCAGGCCAGAACAACTCATCGGCCTTCACGGGACGTTCGGACAGGCCTTGCCGGTAGTGATGGTCCAGGAAGGTTTCCAGGGTTTTCAGATTGTTTTTGTAGCCGTAGGAAAAATAGTCGTTACCCATAAGCTTGCGCGCGTCTTCAATCTGCTCTTCCACAAAGGGCAACGTCACTTTAGTTGCTGATGTGTCAGACAGTGCAGCCAACGCTGCTGCCTTGGACTGCTCGAATGCCTTCAGCAGAGCCATCGGCAGCCAGTTGTGCTGCTCCACCAGTGAACGGCGAACGCCAACAACGTGCATAATCGGGAAAACGCCAGTTTTTTTATAGTACTTGGTGCCCGCAGCGCGGGAGTCCGAAAACAGACGCACGACATTCGGGTGGCCTTTGTCGAAGCACGACAGGGTCCGAGGCCCAATAAAGCCGTCGATCTCACCCTCTTCCAGCAGCGAATTCAACGTGCGGCCCGCCGCTGCAGGCTCCATAACTACACCCTTAGGCAGGGTTAACTTAACCTTCTCCGGGCGATCGGCCACTTCCATACCACCGCGAACCCAAGTGATGTCAGAGGGGCAAACACCATATTCTTCTTCCAGCAGTGCGCGCGCCCAGACGTTAGCGGTAAGCTGGTATTCGGCCACACCAATCCTTTTGCCCTTCAGATCTTCCGGACTGTTGATGCCCTTGTCATTGCGGATGTATATACAACTGTGGCGGAAGGCTCGGGACAAAAAGGCCGGAATGGCAATATAGTCGTTGGTACCGCGGCTGACGCTCAGCGTATAACTGCTAAACGACAGCTCACAAATATCGAATTCCTGATGACGGAAGGCCCGGAAGAAAATTTCCTCCGGTGACAATTTCATAAATACGGGGTTAACACCATCGATCTGGACTTCGCCGTCGATCAAAGCACGGTTGCGATCGTAATTCCCGATGGCCACAGAAAGGGACAGGTTTGACATAGATTTCTCCGTTCTATTACCTAGCTAATAGGTAATTTCTGATTATTGCGCAGCGACTTAGTCAGACATCCTGATTTCAACCCGCTGCTTGCTCCGAAACGATTCGTAAATGCCTTCACAAAGCGCCACATTGACATACCCACGACGGGCCGAATGCACCGGGGACATACCATGGCGCACCAATGCATAGAGCTCTGCAACAACCTCGGCCCGGGGAGATCCCTCCAAGGGCAAGGGAATAAACTCGTAACCATCGTCGCTATAGACATGAATGCCTTTGGCAGTGGGCCGCAGGTCAGCTTTCTCACAACTGATCACAATATTGCCGAAGTGCTCATGAAATTTCGGAACATCGCCGACGTGACTGCCCGCGACAAAACCACGGCTTTGTTTTGCCGTCACTTCGTTTTTTACCTGCGATAGATTTTTTCGAGCCACTGCATATACGTTAGGCGGCTTCAGCGCACCCATTTCCCCTATCCAACCTTGGTCGGCATCGCTGTCGTAATGACCATAGCCGCTATAAGTTACTGAACCGATACATCCATTGTCGAACTCAATTAAGGCGCTATATGCACCATCACAGGGACGCCGGGCGTCAAGGTTGCCAACGCATCCATAAACACTCACTGGCATCGCTCCAGTCAATGTTAGTAGCATATCTACCTGATGGGCGCCCTGATTAAACACCACTCCCCCACCGTGAGCGGAGTCCAATTCTTCAGGGCGTCGGGGGCGGAAAACAAAGTCAGTGTAGTAGTGAGCGTGAATCATCCCGACCCGACCATACTTGCCGCTGGCAATCAATTTTCCCGCCTCCACTATTGGTACGTCAAAACTGTGGCTGGGGCCGACGATCACTTCCCTTTGGTATTTTTCCACCGACTCAACAATGGCTGCCGCGTCGCTTACACGAATCGTCATCGGTTTTTCCACCAGTACATGCTTCCCCGAAGCCAGCGCCTCAATCGCATTGTCGCGATGCATCTCGTGAGGGGTTGCGATATAGACGGCCTCAATATTCGGGTCGGCGTACAGTTCTTCTGTCGTCGACACTGCACGATAGCCAAACCGCTTTTCAAATTCCTGCTGCTTCAATTCACTGGTCGTTGCTGCACCGACTAATTCAACTCGAGGGTCGTCCAAAAAGGTCGGCAACATCAACATAAAACCGCGGCCCAAGCCCACCACGCCGAGCTTGACTGGTTTGATATCGGCGGTATCCGTACTCATGCAATGCACCTAGCTCTGATTAATCTTAAATTTTGACGGTAATGGACTCACCCGCGGCACGCGACACGCAAGCCATTAGATAGCTTTTCTTCTCATCGCCTTCTAGAACGAGGTCGCGGTGATCCACCTCTCCGTCTAGGTAAGCAACCTTGCACGAGCCACAAGTTCCACTCTCGCAGGAGCTATGCACTTTAATACCCTGGCGCCGCAGAGCATCCAGCATTGTCTCGGATTCTCCGACTTGAACCTCGGTATCGAACCCGGCCAGACGCACGATGAAAGGCTTATCATCTACCCGCACCGCCTCAACAGGTTTGAAGTCTTCAAAGTGCAGCTGAGACTGACGCCAGTGGCCGCTCATATCTTTGATTTCGGACATCAATCCCTTCGGGCCACAGCAGTAAATATGCTGTGCCGTCGGCCTTTCCAGCATATCCCAAAAGTCGAAGCGCTCTCCAACCTCGTCACTGTGATGAATCAACACATGCTCCTTGTACTTAGCTTGTGATAACTCTTCTATAAAGGGTGCGTCAGCAACGCAGCGACTCAGGTAGATCAGCTTGAAATCGGGATGCCCGATTTTCATCAGGTGTTTAAACATCGCATAAATAGGGGTGATACCAATGCCGCCTGCTATCAGCAAATAGCCTGGGGCGTCGACAAACTCGAACTCGCACTCCGGCTCACTGATGGTCAGCACCGAGCCAACCTCAGTATCGTCAATCAGACTGACCGAGCCACCGCGACCGCCTGCCTCGCGCTTAACAGCGATAAAATAGGACTGGCTATTCTCCGTCACATCACAAATGGAGTACCAGCGATGCGCCCCGCTGGGCACCTCAACCGAAATGTGTGATCCAAGCTCACAGCCTGGCAACGCCGCACCGTCGGTCCGCACCAGCTCAAATTGATAGATATTGGTTGCAATTTGACTTTTGCTTTTAATAACAACTTCTAAACTCGGTTCGTTCCCACTCATACTCGCTCAGACCACAACTGAAACACTCACAAATATACTTCTCTATAGAAGCTTAATAGTGTACACCCTTCGATATTCGCTTTGCAATATTCCCCACTCTCTCTCGGACTCACCACCATCAACTTGAAACCAAGCAGCCTAAAAAGACCAAGCGTCAGCGAAAAATAGTCACTCATAGACCAAAATCGAGATCTGAGAATTCACGGAAATTGCGTTCGCAGCGCCTTTTTCAACACGGTGCACACATAACTTGGAGCCTCAATTGCGGCAAAACAAAAGGCTTGAATAAATATCTATATAGAAGTATATTTATGGGCATCAAATGCAATTCTTTTGCTCGTGGTCTATTAGGAGGCAGAATGCTAACCCCAGCCGAAAACGAACTATTGTGCAGAGTTGAGGGCGACGCCCCGATGGGGAAAATCATGCGTCACTATTGGATGCCCGCGTGCTTATCGGAGGAAATTCCAGAAGCCGATGGCAAGCCCATCCAGGTAAGGTTGCTGGGGGAAAACTTCGTTGCGTTTCGCGATAGTAATGGCGAAGTTGGTGTTATGGATGAGCTTTGCCCCCACCGCCGCGCCTCACTGGTGATGGGACGAAATGAAGAATGTGGCCTGCGCTGTCTTTACCATGGATGGAAAATGGACCGCCACGGCAACATCGTGGATATGCCCTCTGAGCCGCCGGAGAGCCCCTTGAAAGACAAGGTCAAGCACCGCGCTCTCCCTGTCAAAGAATGGGCAGGCTTGGTGTGGGTTTTCCTTGGGGAGGCAAATAGCGTACCTGAATTTATTCCGCCGGCATGGGCCCCCAACGCTGATACCAAAGTCAGTATTGCCAAGATCAAAATTCCGTGTAACTGGGCGCAGATTCTTGAGGGCGCGATTGACAGCTCACACAGCTCCAGCCTTCACTCCAGCGACATGGTTCCTTCACGTGTCGTTCAGGCTGAGGCTGATGACAACGCTTGGTACCGACCCTCTACGGACAAGAACCCGAGCATGCGCTCCAAATCAACCGAGTATGGCTTCCACTACGCTGCTATCAGAAGACCTATTAAAAAGGCGGATACTCACAGTTATGTGCGGACCTCAGTCTTCGTTTCCCCGATGACCGTGCTGATCCCGCCGAACGCGTCTTACAATGTCGCAAACATCAATGTTCCTATTGACGACACCAACACCGCATTCCATTTCATTGGTTGGGGTGAGAACGCCATGGACACCGAAAAATGGCGCGCCTTTCTAGGTGCGACACTGGGCGAACATCTAGATCAAAATTGGGTTTCTAAGCGCAACCTAAGCAATTGGTTCCAACAAGACCGACAGATGATGAAGGACGGTAACTTTACCGGGATCATCGGCATTCCCAATCAGGACATGGCTATGTGGATCACCATGGGCCCCATTGCCAATCGCTCTGAAGATACACTAGGTGCTGGCGACGCTGCGGTAGTGGAATTTCGCCGCTATATGATGGCTCAGTTGAGCAAGTACCAAGAGGAAGGCAAGGCGTTCGAAAAATCCATATTTCGCAAAGGACCTGAGCAGATTATTCCCTCTTGGCAAGGTATTATCCCGAAGGAAACCGACTGGTCTGATCCTCAAGAACGTGAGGAGAAGAAGCTCCAGCAATGGTAAGGGCTTGGCAAAAAAGGGATTTCGTGACTCTCAGGATTATTCTCGGCCAGTTTTGAGCTCATCTGTTCCACCCAGCGTTATTTCCGGCTCTTTATGGGCCGGCTTTTTTTTGAATGAGGCAAAGCCAGCTCATGATTGATTTAGACGTTCTTAATGCAGCAATAAAGCAAAATGTGGATGCAGCGCTAGCCGAAGATATCGGCACTGGCGATATTTCTGCACAGCTCATCCCGCTGGATACAACCGCCCGCGCAAAAATTTATTCGCGTCAGGAGGCGACTCTTTGCGGCACTCCATGGGTCGACGAAATATTCCGTCGTCTTGATCCCAATATTGCAATTTCGTGGCAAGTCGAAGAAGGACAGCAAGTAGCTAAAGACCAATGTCTTGTAGAAATAGCGGGAAATGCCAGAGCACTGCTAAGTGGCGAACGCACTGCCCTCAACTTCCTGCAAACCCTCTCAGGTGTGGCGACCGTTTGCAGGCACTACGCCGGACTAGTGTCATCAACGAAGGTAAAGTTGCTCGACACCCGAAAAACTCTCCCCGGTCTGCGAATTGCTGAAAAATACGCCGTAACCATTGGAGGCTGCTTCAACCACCGTATTGGCCTGTATGACGCTTTTCTAATAAAGGAAAATCATATCAACGCCTGTGGTTCCATTGCAGCGACAGTCAGGGCTGCCAGAGAACTTGCGCCAGGTAAATCCGTGGAAGTTGAAGTGGAAAACCTAAATGAGCTTGAACAAGCCCTAGAAGCAAAGGCCGACATTATCATGCTGGATAACTTCTCCGTTGACGATATGCGCGTAGCGGTAAAAAGAACCAACAAGCAGGCCAAAATTGAGGCCTCCGGGGGAATCAATGAACAGACACTACTGTCGATAGCAAAAACCGGTGTAGATTACATATCCATTGGCACTATTACGAAGGACTGTAAAGCTGTTGACCTGTCCATGCGCTTTGTCTAGTGCGAGGCCAGCTAAGAGCGAGCATGCGAGCAAAGCAGCGAATTGATGTGAAGTCGTCCGGGTAATTCGGACGACGCTCGCTATCTGAACTAATACAACTACAGCTATCTGAAATACCCCCGTCATTGAAGCGGTGTACACCAGAAGAGATGTCTAATCTACTTGCCGCTCTAAGTTTTAGTCTGTCGGTTACCTTTCCAATTTATGTAGTTATGGCTCTCGGATTCTTGCTGCGGCGGCGCCAGTTTACTGATAAGAACTTCATTGATATCAGCCCCAAGCTCACTTTCAACGTAACACTTCATGCGCTACTTTTTATTAGCGTTGACAAACCCACGTAGATTCTTCAAATAATCTTATGCTAATACATTTCGGACTAGCAGTTACCTTGATCGCATTTGTTCTACTAGAGTAGCTCTCAAAAGTACTGGTTCCAGACAGATGCAACCGAGGAGTGGTAGTACAAGGAGGATTTCGTTCCAATATGGGCATTGTCTGATTGGCCTATTGTACTAATGCATTTGGCGAGCTAGGCCTGAGAAGCGCCGCCCCATACATGGCACAGCTGACCATACAATTTGTAATCATCCGAGACAATCACAGCTCGCCTTCGCCTGCAGAGAATCAGTTGAATAAATCACCGCACTTGCGAGAGATAGAACAGGTATACCGACCTATTAGGGGTCCTAGGGATTTTGCCTCCAAATATTGCAAAAACCGCTGCAGGCCGCGCCAGCTGTGGTTTCTGGAGGCCCATTACTTATCGATTGTCGGCCGGTAGCCATCAATCGATTCCATTAAATCCTCAAGTTTTGGCAATTCACCTGTCGGTGCGAATGTGTATCTACCCCGGAGGTTGATATTCTCCCAGGCTACAGGTGAGGCCCGCTTTACTGTTTCCAGAGACATTGCATTGCCTTGATCCTCAAAGCTGTCCAGCAGATTACTGAGCACTTTTGAGTTGAAGTAGATGATGGCATTTGCCACCAGTCTGGCACTTTCGTTCCAGATCTGGATCTCCTCATCGCTATTACCCCGGAATCGGTCGCCATTGACGTGGCTAATCGCCCGTCTCAGCTGGTGATAGGCTTCACCCCGGTTCAACGCTCGCTGAACGTGATTTCTAAGGCTGGCGTCGTCAATGTAGTTCAGCAGATATTGGGCTTTCAGCAGCCGGTTATATTCGGTCAATGCCTCCAGTAATGGGTGATTGTGCTTGTAACCGGATAGTTTACGCACTAACCTGGCCTGACTGGTCTTGCGCTGAGCCAAAGAGACGGCAATCCGCTGGATGGTGTCCCAGTGAGCCATGATACGCTGCGTGTTGATCGGCTTGCGCAACGATATATGCACTTGCTGGTTCTTGTCTTCGGTGATGTTGAATAGTTCATTGATGACCCTGCCGACCTGGGCATATCGAGGTGCGAACCGATATCCGAACAGGTCGAGCAGGGCAAAGTTCACATGGTTTACTCCATGAGTGTCAGTTGAGAGCATGTCGGGGACTATCTCAGTACTGTTGTTCATCAACAGGTCAAAGATGTAATGGGATTCATGCTCATTGGCCCCGATTACCCGGGCATTGATGGCCATATTGTTGATTTGCATTTAAAACTGACCCGGCATTTGCATTTAAAGTTGACCCACCCCATTTGCCTAATTATGGCGTAGTTTTCGGTTTTCTGCCGGTCTTAATTTCCTCCCTGTTTGTCGTTGAGTTTTTTAGTCGGTAACTATCATTGCCTGTTTCGAGGATATGGCAGTGATGCGTTAATCGATCTAGTAGCGCCGTCGTCATTTTTTCGTCCCCGAACACCGTCGACCATTCAGCAAAGCTGAGGTTGGTTGTAATGATGATGCTAGTGCGCTCATAGAGTTTGCTGATCAAGTGGAACAACAAGGCGCCGCCAGCCTGACTGAACGGTAAGTAGCCCAGTTCATCCAATATCACGAGGTCGGTATAGATCAACCGATTCGCAAGGCGCCCTTGTTGTCCTTGCTGCTTCTCCTGCTCAAGCGTATTAACCACCTCGATCGTTGAGAGGAAGCGCACCCGCTGTCTGTGCTGCTGGATAGCTTGAACTCCGATGGCTGTCGCAAGATGCGTTTTGCCCGTGCCCGGCCCGCCGACTAAAACCACATTCTGGGCGTCCTCTAGGAATTGGCATCGGTGTAGCGACTTAACAAGCACTTCGTCGACGATACTTTGCTGGAAGTCGAAGCCAGTCAGGTCTCGGTAGGCTGGGAACTTCGCCACCTTCATCTGATATTGGATCGAGCGTACATCCCGCTCAGAGGATTCGGCTTTGAGCAGCATGTTGAGTACCGGTAACGCATTTTGATATGCCGGTGATGCTTGCTCAGATAGGGCCAAGATCGCATCTGCCATGCCGTGTAGCTTCAAGGACTTTAGTGTTGCCACCATCGCTTCAGTGTTCATGCTGAGTTCTCCTCAGGTTGTCGTAGCGTGCTGTATTCGCCATAGGTTCCGTGACGAGCTTGAGAGTGGGTGGAGGCTTAAGAGGCTGCGGTCGAGGTGGTTGCTCAAGTCGGTTTAAGCAATTGAGAACATGTTCTTTAGACGACTCCCCTAATGCCAGCGCCTTAACAATGGCTTGTTCTACTAACGCCTCATCATGCAACAGGACGAGCGCTAGGATATCCGCCATTTCTCGGTCACCTCCTGGGCGCTTTAAAAGCTTGGTTTGCAGCAGTCGGAAGCTTTCAGGTAATGTGCTGAACGGCGCACCATTGCGCAGTGCACCGGGTTTACGTTGTACAACGGTAAGGTAATGGCGCCAGTTATAGATGGTTCGTCCTTGAGTACGTTTATCACGATTAAAAACACGCTCATGCTCCGCAACCACTTGAGCTTCGGCAACGATCACCAGGCGTTCTGGATAAATCCGCAGGCTGACCATGCGATTAGCGAAGCTCGCTGGAACACTATAGCGATTATGCTCATGGGTAATCAGGCAGGTTGAGGACACCCGCTTGGTGTCCTCAACAAAGCCGTCAAAGGCTGGCGGCACAGACATCATCTCAGGTAGCTCATCGGTCAAGCACTCGGCCAACGACCGTGCTCTAAACTCGGGATGAGCTGTTTCTTGCCAACGTAGCTGACAACGCTGTTCCAGCCACCGATTTACCTCAGGTAGTGAAGTAAAGTTGGGGGCGTCATACCAAAGCCCGTGGCGAGCATCGAGCACCGCTTTCTCTACTTGCCCCTTCTCCCAACCTGAGGCTGGGTTACAGAACTCGGGTTCAAAGAGATAATGGCCGACCATGGCATAGAAGCGCTTATTAATCTGGCGCTGTTTACCTCGCCCAATTTTATCGACGGCAGTCTTCATATTGTCGTAAATGCCGCGCTGAGGGACGCCGCCAAAGGCTTGGAAGGCGTGATAGTGGGCGTCGAACAGCATCTCGTGCGTCTGGGTCAGATACGCCCGGAGATAGAAGGCTCGACTGTAACTCAGCTTGAAGTGCGCGATCTGCAGCTTAGTTTTGACACCGTTAATCCTGACCCAGTCCTCACTCCAGTCAAACTGGAAAGCTTCGCCCGGAGCAAACTGAAGCGGTACGTAAACATGCTTGCTAGAGAGACGCTTAGCCTCATCTTGAGTTTGTCGCCAACGGCGAGCAAAGGCGGCAACACGATCATAAGAGCCGGTGTAACCAAGCCCTGTGAGGTCGCGATGTAGCTGCTTAACGGTTCGCCGCTGTTTACGGTGTCGTCGCGATTCTCGAAACAGCCAGCCTGTGAGAATCTCGTCGTAGTTGTCTAAGTTGCTGGGTGTCTTGCGGGCCGGGTAGGCTGGCTCGACAACATCACTGGAAAGGTATTTGCGTACCGTATTACGAGACAAGCCCGTACGTCTGACGATCTCTCGAATTGGCATCCCATCACGTAGGTGCCAGCGTCGAATTACACTTAATAATGCCACGTCTATCACTCCAAAATACTCCCGCGACTTCGTCGCGGGAGAGTGTTACACGTGGGTCAAAATTCGATGCAAATATAGGGGGTTAGTGGGTCAGTTTTGGATGCAATTCAACAGCCATATGATTGGCATTCAGACTGACCGCGGACACGCCTTTGCTGGTCCCGAAGTATTTTGAGGAGTACCGCGTGCGGAATGTCTCGCGTTTGGCTTCGAACTTCTGACCATCGGCACTGGCGTGCAGAATATCTTCCTGAATGTTGTAGTGCTTGAAGATACTCAGTCGTGTAGTGGCGTTGTTGATGCGGTCATTGGACGCATTCAGGGTTTCCAACCGAAGGTAGTTCGCTTGGATAGTGCTGAGTTGTTCATAGGTGCAGTCAGAAATCTGCGCGATGCCATAGATGCCCTGATTAGTGGCATTGGCAATCAGTATCGCCAGCAGATCCACTTCGTACTGACGGCTTTTCGAGCTCAAGCCCAGCACATGTTGGAAGTCGTCAATGAACCCGGTATCCCGATCCACTACGCGCAATACATCGGCGATGCTGACCGCTTTCATTTGCTGGAAGAACGGGTTATTCACTAGGTGCTTCTTGCTGGCTGTAGGCAGCCGCCAGTGATGTTTGCCGTCTTTCGGTCGCAAAATTACGTCCCTGGTATCTGAACGCTCCAAATAGTGGCTGACTTCGTGCAACCGAAGGGTCAGCTCATCCGCCATGCGTGGAATCAGACGTTTCGGATCCTCGCTGATATTGGGTTGCTGAGTGCCCTCCACCAAGGACCCCTTCTGGTTTTTCCAGATCTCTGGCTTCACGAGATCATCCTCTAACGCCCGATATCGAATGACTTCCGGCAGCGTCAACTGGCCGTTTAAGCGGTTGGGTATCTGCAGATACAAAAACCATTCATACTTGGATTTGTCTATACTGCCATCGGGTTTCGACAGCAATGGCCGTGTGGCTTTCGGTAGTAAACGCTGATCAATGCTGACATCGCCGAGCCTATTACCGGCGACCAAATCCAACCGAGCTTGGGCCAGGGCCCCGGCTAACCGCCGCGTTTTGTCGGTACCGTCAAAACGCAGACAGCAAAAGAGCGAACGCAACAGTCCGGCTCGCAATGTGGACTCCGTATCCAGGTGCTGCCAAAATGCCTCCTCCGCCGACTGTTTCTGATTACTCAGGTATCGGCAGACTGAGTTCAGGTCGCTGACATTGAGAAACTGGAACGCCCGTTGCTGTACAGCTTGAAACGACGTATCAGGATCGATGCTGTCATCAACGAACAGGTGTAAGATATCAGTAGCTTTGCTCACATTGCGAGCTGCCTTTTGCCAATCCCGATAGACCCGTTCTTGGGCCATTTGATGCGCACGTTGTTTCACTTGCCGGAGGTGATGTATGAACCCTTCCGCAATACGTTCCAGGCCCTGCTGGTGCCGCGACTGCAGATAGCACAGCAAGTACAGGCGCTGGTTAGCAAGCGATTGACGTTTAAGTTTGGCTCCGTAGTAGTCAACCCGTTCGGCATAGTGTTGCTGGTTTTTCTGAGAGAGAGAAAGTGACTCGAGTACAGTCGTCACATCCGTCATCCACGGCTGAATATGGTGATACACGGCTATTTCTTTTTGCAACTCGGTGCCGGTAAAATTGCGGGCGCTCTGGCGTAGTTGCTGGAATGTAAACTGGCCTTCACCGGAAACCAGTGTGAGCAACATAGTTGATAGACCTTGGCTGCAAGCGGCGTCGATCTGGTCATGCAATCGTTTCTGGTGCTGGCCAATAACCTGACTGACGATCTTCTGCAGCGTACTATAGGCGGGAATTGCGATTTTCTGGCGAGCCAAATATTCGATTGCAGCGTCAAAGACTGCTCGGGGCTCCACCCAGCTTTCAGCACAGGTACACAAGTGCTCGACAAGCTGTGGCTGATGTCTTTTATCGTTCCAGTTGCTGACGCCGACGATCGATAGAACACGCGCATAGATACGGGATTTTTGGTCAGGTTTCAGGCTAAAACGCCTGAAGGTAAGGTCCCTATAGTGAAATCGGGCTATGAATACCAAGTCGTCCTGCATTGATTTGTACCTTGGGTTAAGCAGGACCGGTTTGCATTTGAAGTAGCCCAGCAAAGCAATCGCCACACAACGATATTTGCGTTGCCTTATTCTCGATATCTCCGCTAGTTCTTTGTCATTCAGCATAAAGTAGAATCGCTGGTATGACTCATTGAAGGATGGGACGCCATATAGATCCTCGACCTCGGCAGCAGTGAGGATTGATAGCCGCTTGTTTCTGCTCATTCTTTGACCTAAAGGTCGAAGAAGATACCGAATTTCTCAGCGCATTAGAAACTAATAGCCCCCTGCAGCCCACGGATGGCGGGGCCTCCGGCGGTTTTTGCAATATTTGGAGGCAAAATCCCTAGGACCCCTCATGGGCTTTTTCCATGAAATTGAGAGCGCTGGCAGTCACTTCAGAGTCGACAGTCTCCATCCGTTTCATCGTCAGGGGGCCGGTGTCCTGTACCCTGCCATCAGCGTGAGAATGAATAACACCCCGGGGGCCGAACTTCTTGCGAAATGCTGGATCCTTTGGGTAGTCGACATTTTCCGGCTCGTCCTCGGCGTTGAGGTGGTACAGGTTGCCGAAGAACTCGTCGAAGCCGTGATTGGTGGGCAGGTGCTCATCGCGGTCACCCAGGTGATTCTTGCCGAACTGGCCGGTGGCATAGCCGTGATTTTTCAACAGGCCGGCAAGTGTCGGGTCTTTTTCGCTCATACCTTCTTTCGCGCCGGGAAGCCCAACCTTGGTCAGGCCGGTACGAATGGGCGATTGGCCGGTAATAAACGCAGCGCGCCCGGCGGTGCAGCTCTGCTGACCGTACCAGTCGGTGAACATGGCGCCCTCATTGGCGATCCTGTCGATATTGGGTGTCTTGTATCCCATCATCCCGTGGTTGTAGGCGCTGATATTGAACCAGCCAATATCGTCGCCCCAAATCACTAGAATATTGGGTTTGCCTGCCGCATGAGTTGTAGTTGCCATCAGGCAGGCGGCGATTACAGCCCCTATCCATGCTAGTATGTACTTCTGGATAATTTTCACCAAACCTACTCCTTCGTTGGTTGAACGTACCGATTTTCCAAAATCATTCAGGGTGACGCCGCCGGCGATCACGCTCCACATCAAGTGTAGGCTATGTTCAGGTAAAAGCAGGGAGCAACCCTCGTCAATGTGGTCGAGCCTACTTTGCTTGCATAACCGTAGCTGCATCCAGTCGAATAACGCGCCCGTTCATATAAGCATTCTCGGCCAAAAAAGCGCAGGTATGGGCGAACTCATCCATCTCACCCATCCGTCGCGGTGCTTCAACCATCTGGATCAGGGCATCCTGGACTTTTTGGTCCATGGATTTGATCATGGGCGTGCCGAACAGACCCGGGGCGATTGAATTCACACGGATACCCAGGGGGCCCAGCTCCCGGGCGGCGGGAATGTTCATCCCGTTAACCCCCGCCTTAGAGCCACTGTAGGCACTCTGGCCAATCTGACCCTCGTAGGCCGCACCCGACGATACGTTCACGATCACCCCGCGCTCGCCCTTCTGGTCCGGCTCATTCTTCGCCATCTGCTCAGCACACTTGGCCATGACGTTGAACACCCCCATCAGGTTGACGTTGATAACCATGGCGTACTTCGCCAGGCTGCTGGCCTTGCCTTCCCGGTCGAGGATCTTGCACGGCAACGGGATACCAGCGGCGTTAACATTCATATGGATCGCGCCGAACTTGTCCATGATCGCTGCGATAGCGACATCTATGCTCTCCTCGGAGGTCACATCGGTCTGGCAGAAAATGGCATTTTCCTCGCCCAATTCTTCTACTGTCGCTGTGCCGGCTGCCTCATTCAGGTCCAGAAGTGCAACCTTTGCACCCTTCTCGCTCACCATATAACGCGCGGTGGCCTGGCCCAGACCCGAGGCGCCGCCGGTGATTACCAAAACTCTATTTTTCAGCTTCACAAAAACCTCCAAATTCCCTTACTTAACTGAACGCATTCAAACCGGTCAGGGCCCGGCTGATTAACAGCTTCTGGATTTCGGTAGTGCCATCGGGGATCGGCGCGACAATAGCCTCCCGCGCCAGGCGCTCAACGATGAATTCCTTGGTCACACCGTTACCACCGTGAATTTCCAGCGCGTCGCGCGTCGCGGTCACCGCGATTTCGGTGCCGTACCACTTGGCCATGGCGCACTCCTTGTCCGCGCGCTCGCCGCGCATCACCATATCCATGGCCCGGTAGGTCAGCAGCCGGGCGGCATCGATCTGGGTGGCCATGGTGGCGAGCTTGTCGGCGATCAGCTGGTGACCGCCAATCAACTTGCCGTGCTGCTTGCGCTCCTGGGCGTACTTGATGGCCTCGTCCATGGCGCGACGCGCCACGCCAATTCCCCACATTGCCATGTGGCAGCGAGCGTATTCGAATATCTTCAGGGTATTTTTGAGCCCGGTACCGCGGCCACCCACCACGTTCTCCACCGGCACCCGCACATCAGACATGAAAACCTGCGAAGTGGACTGACCGTTCAACGCCATCTTGGGAATTCCCACCGTCTCGTAGCCATGCTCCTCACGGTCGATCAGTATATGGCTGATCTCGTTCTCACCGGTGCGACAGGTACAGATGAACACGTCTGAGTACTCGCCATTCGTAATCCAGGTCTTTTCGCCATTGATCACCCAGTGGTCGCCATCGAGCACCGCACGCGTCTTGACTGCAGACACGTCTGAACCCACGTCCGGCTCAGAGATACCCATGGCGATGAACTTGTCGCAGTTGATGATGTCCGCGAGGTAATTCTCCTTGATGGCCTCGGGCGCCAGCTGTCTTAACAGCTCGGCATTGACCGCGTTGATAAAACCGGGGATGGCGATATCCAGAGAGGTGTAGGCGATCTCCTCAAATACCATCAGGTGGGTGAGCCAGTCCATGCCAAAGCCGCCCCACTCCTCACCGAATGGCGCCTTGATCAAGCCGAACTCGGTCAGCCCCTGGGTCCACTCCTGCATTTTCTCCCGCGGTATGAAGCCCTCGCCGTGCTCGCGAAAGGCCGGCTCGATCTCCGAGTCCAGGTATTTGCGCAGATTCTCGATAATCATCTGCTGTTCTTCACTGCGTTGGAAATTCATCGCTTTGTTCTCCTCTACTGCTTTGCGAGTATGCTTACCGCGGCCGTTGCCTCTTCCAGGCCGACGAGGCCACCACCGTTTTCCTGTACTGCGATCCGCGCGCCTTCAACCTGGCGCGCGCCGGCTTCGCCGCGCAGCTGGGTTACCAGCTCAAATATCTGGCCGAGGCCTGTGGCGCCGATGGGGTGCCCTTTTGACTCCAGGCCGCCGGAGGGATTGACCGGCACCCGGCCGCCGACAGTGAAATCGCCGCGCGCGGCGGCGGGGCCGCCCTCCCCCCAGGGCACCAGGCGCAGGTTTTCCACCTGGATGATCTCACCCATGGCAGTCGCGTCGTGCACCTCCACCACGCTCACATCCTCCGGGGAAACGCCGGCCTTCTCGTAGGCTTCTGCGGCCGCCAGCGCAGTAATGTGCTTTTCATACTCCTCGGCCGTGCGGTTGATACCGGAGCGGAAGACGCAGCTGAGCAGCTTCACCGCCCGGGAGGCATCGCCCCTGAGCCGTTTGAGGCCCTCGGCACTGCACAGCACCGCCGCGGCAGAGCCGTCGGAGATGGGCGCGCACATGGGCAGGGTCAGGGGGTAAGTGATCGGCGGTGCGGCCATCACCTCTTCAACGGTGTAAGGGTTCTGGTACTGGGCCAGGGGATTGTGCACCGAGTGGGTGTGGTTCTTGGCGCAAACCGCGGCGATCTGCTCCTGGGTGGTGCCGAAGGTCTTCATATGCTGGCGGCAGAAGGCTGCGTACACATCCATGAACATGCTGTAGGGCTTGGGTGACAGGGAGCCTTCCGGCAGGGTAATCCCCTCCCCCATCTTGAGCAGGTACTCCTTGTTGGCCTCAACCGTGGTCACATCCCAGGCGGAATCGAACGCGGCGAACATCTTCGCCTTGTCCTCGGTTAACATTTTTTCCGTACCCACCGCGATTGCGATATCGCAGCTGCCGGCGCGAATCGCCTGGGCAGCCAGGTAAAGGCCGGACGTGGCGGAAGCGCAGGCGCCTTCAACATTGAATATAGGGATGCCCTCAAAACCCATGGAGCGCAGGGCCACCTGGCCGGGCACCATATGCTGGTCCTGCAGAAAGCCGATGACACAGGAGGCGAAGAAGGCCTCGCCCACCTCGTCCTTGTCTACACCCGCATCAGTCAGGGCCCCCTGTACAGCCTCAGCGGTCAGGTCCTTGTAGCTCTTGTCCATATGCCGACCGAAGGGGGTCATGCCGACGCCGGCGATATATACATCTGTCATTTTCTCTACTCCTATTAGCGGCCCTGGAACCGTGGCTTGCGTTTCTCGGCAAAGGCGGCCAGGCCTTCCTGCATATCCCAGGAGCGCTGGTGCTTGCGGAATTCGTACATCTCGTGCCGCAGCGCGTCGTCTCGGGTCTTGTCAGCGGCGGCATTAGCCACGGACTTCATCCGGCGCAGGGCGATGGGGCTCTTCTCAGCGATATGCAGGGCCAATGCCTGGGCGGCTTCCTGCAGCTCACCGTCGGCTACCACCTCATTGACGAAGCCGTAGTTTTTCATCTCCTGTGCGGAAAGAGTTCTGCCGGTAAACAGTAGGTACTTAGCCACGTTGTGGGGAACGATACGCGGCAGTACTGCTGCTCCCCCCGCCCCCGGGTAGACACCGAAGTTGGCGTGAGCGTCGCCTATCCTGGCACTCTCAGCGGCCACGACGAGATCGGCGCACATGGCGGTCTCCAGGCCACCTGCCATGGTGATACCGTTGAGGGCGGCAATCACCGGCTTGGGGAAATCGCGCAGCGGGTTCAAAACCCTGTCGCACAGGCGATCGAGGAAATCAGGCTTACCGGGTGGGACGTCGAGGCTATCCAATACCTGCTTCAAGTCAGCGCCGGCGCAGAAAGCCTTGCCCGCACCGCTGATGACAACAACCTTGATACACTCATCCCCCAGAATCTGTTCCAGGTACTCCTCGTACAGGGTAATCATTTCCAGGCTGATGGAATTCATGGCCTCGGGCCGGTTCATGGTCAACCAGGCTACTCCATCCCTGTTTTCGAATAGAAGGGCAGCTTCACTCATTAGAAAAACTCCTGACACTGATCCATCTGTGGACCGATATTGTTAGCGGAAACCCGCGCTGGGTATTCACTCCCGTGTTCTGGGAATACTATAAGCGCAGGCGGCTGTAAGCCCCTTGTCATCAGAGCTTAAATACTTGTCTGGATGATAATTGTTAACGGGGGCTTTGAGAGTCGATTCGGGCGAATCGGGGAAGAAATAAAAAAAACAGCGCTTGATACCAGGCAGGGTGCCGGCATCAAGCGCCGCAAAGGGACTATCAGAAATTGTATGCTGCAGATATTCCGTAGACGCGGGGTTCCTCAACCCAGCCAATATAAACTCCTGGGCTCAAGGGAGCATCAACCGAAGCGGTGTAGGTGGTCTCATCGGTCAGGTTCCGTCCGTAGAGCACCACCTCCCAGGTACCTTCCAGGGACATCAGGGAGATACTGGCATCGACCTTGGTGTAGGAATCCTGCAGCACATTTTCATCGAGGTCGCCATCCAGGAAGAATTCATCCTTGTAATTGACATCGACATGGAAATTGAATTCCGCCCAATCAAATGCGTGATTGTAGTCCAGGTAGAGCGAGGCACTGTGCTCCGGTGCGAACGCCCCGCGCTCGCCGGACAGATCCTTTGTACCCTCACCAGAGGAGTTCGGGCAGGTACCCAGGCCAATCTCGACAACGGAACAACCCGCCCCCGGATACGAATCGAACTCGTGATCGAGGTAGGCATAGCTGCCGCCGATTTCCAGTGCATCGGTAGCGGCGAACTGCGCTTCGATCTCGATACCCTGGACGGTCAGCTCCGCCGCGTTGCCTACGACAAAACTTGTGCCACCCCAAGAAGTAACCTGCAGATCTTCCAGCTCAGATCTGTAAATGGCTGTCGCGACGCGCGCACGGCCATCCATGAAGTCCTGTTTTACACCCAACTCCCAGGCAGTCACGGCTTCGTCTTCAAACTCGTGACCGGGTCGAGACGAGCCATCGGGATTCGCTGTATCCGGGCTGAAATTGAAGCCGCCAGACTTGTAACCTTCCGAATACGAAAGGTATGCCATTCCGGTGTCACTGTATTCCCAGCGCAGGCGAGCAGAGGGGTCAAAATGACTTTCATCACGCTCGTCTTCAAAATAGGCAGCGTATCGATCCAGGCTGCCGGCATGTGCCGCGGCCGCAGCTGTCGCACCGGCATCGCCAGTAGCCACCATGACATTGGTCAGGTATTCAATAAGATCTGCGGACCCGGCAGTAATGTCAGGAGTCACTATATCGTTTACTTGCCCTGGTGCGCCCTGGCCGATGGTAACCAGCTTGGTCATTTCCTTCTCATCTTCCGAGTAACGCCCGCCAAGATCGAGGCTCAGGGTATCGGTGATGTCGAAAGTGACTTCACCGAAAATTGCCATTGTCGTGGTGTCCTGGTCGAAATCGGTCAGACCGGACGATGTGTCTGTCTCACCAAACGGTGTCACGAAAATGGTGGGGACTAGCCCGCCAAATGTGCCATCGATGTGAGTACCTTCGTCCAATTCCAGCTCCTGGTCCTCGTAGTAAACACCCGCGATAAAGTTAAACCGGCCATCCCAGTTTGTAGCAACACGGATTTCCTGGCTGAACATGTTCAGCTTTTCCTGGTCGATATTCTCGATGAAGTTGGGAGGCAGGAAGTCCACATCATGGTACTGCTCGAATTCAAAGTCAGATATGCCGGTCAAGGACGTTACCGTGTAGTCACCGACATCCCAGTCGATTTTCACAGAGAAGGCGGTCGAAGTCGTGTCCTCGGTATCACCCCTGCCCCACTGCAGGTTGCCTACCCAACTTTCATAGTCATCGCCTCCGGGTGCATCGGCCGCCGCAAATTGACCACCAGTAAGTGCGGCAGAGAGGGCCAGAGTGCTAGCCGGGGGCAGGCGGTCATCAATCGTATAGGCGTTCATTTCCTTGCCGGTACTTTCCATATCCACGTGTGACGCCTTGGCAACAATCGACAGGTTGTCGGCTGCATCCCAGGCCAGTGTCAGGCGAGCCATCTTGTTGGTTTCTTCCTGCTCATCGGTGTCCCGGAACCTGTTATCCATGTAACCATCGGAGTCTTCCTGGCGCAGCACCAAGCGGGCCGCAACACTGTCGCTCAGACTGCCTGATACGATGCCAGTGTAACGTGTGGTGGACTGCTCAGGCTCAAACGCGGCCTTGATGGACCCGTTGAACTCATCGCCAACTACCGGGTTGGCTGTTTCCACCTTAATAGCACCAGCCACAGTGTTTTTTCCGAATAGCACGCCCTGGGGGCCACGCAATACTTCCACCTGCTGCAGATCAACCAGGGACTGGGTGAACTGGCGGCTACGGGACTGGTAGATACCATCAATGTACATTCCCGCGGACTGCTCAAAGCCCTTGTTAATGCCTGAGCCGACACCGCGGATACGAATATTCGTGGTCTGGGCGCCGCGGCCAATCTGCAGGCCAGGTACCTTGGCGGAAAGCTGTTCCATGTTGGAGATACCCTGAGACTCCATGGCCTGGCCGGATACCGCGGTGACCGCCACAGGAGCGTCCATCAGGGTCTCAGTACGCTTACGGGCGGTGACCATCACCTCTTCCAGGGCCTGGCCGTGGGTGGGCAGTGACTGGTAGAGAAGAACCTGGGAAGCGGCGACTGCGAGCGCAAGGGGGCTTGGTTTTGAGTGAGATATTCATTGTGATCCTCTGCTTTCTATAGTTATGGAGCTTTATATAGTTATGGAACTGTGGGTTATTACATGGCAAACAAACGTCCGGCTCTTGGCCGAATAATGATTAAATTTGTCCATTCAGCCCGGAACGCGTGTTAATTTGCCGCTTTTCTTCCTGCGGGGTTCTTCCTCACCGGCTTTTTAGCTGTTGTTTTCTTTTTTAGCGGGCGTTTCGCCGGCTTACGCTTTGGTTTGGCCCCAGTGGCCGCCAGCAATTCCGCATAGCTCTCTTCCAGACACTGGGCCAGGAATTCCGGGGCCGGCACAATCTCGCGGCAGGCCGTCGGGCAGATATAGATCTCCCGGTCGTAACTGGTGATCGCGAATACCGCTCCCATGCCGTCGGTACAGGGCGCCACAATGGACCAGAACTTCAGCTTCGCGCCCTGGAGGTACAGCGGCACGCTCGGCCCAGGCACATTGGAAATTGCCATATTAAACAAGCGCTTACCGGTGCCACCCGCATCGAGACCAATACGGGAAATCAGCTTCCCTGTGGCCGCCAGCAAAGAAGCGGGAATATGCTTGTTGAGGTCCGTCAGGTCACTGGCGCCAATGGCGTTGACGATACTCTTGGAGCGAGCAGTCTGTTCGGTCACATAGGCGAGACGTTCTTTCGGGTCCGCAATATCGGAACCGATAGCGGCCCCCATGAAGGTGATGTTGTTGGCGCCAGGCTCGGCATCGGGCCCGGACCGGGTGTTGACCGGCATCATCGCCACCATGGTGTCCCGGGGCAATTCACCGTTGTGGTCCAGGTAGCGGCGCAGGGCACCGGATATAATTGTCGTCACCACATCGTTGATGGTGCTGCCTTCCACGGCCTTGCGAATGCCCTTGAGCTCGTCCAGTTGGAAGCGTGAGGTGGTAAACACCCGAAAGGGAGAAACCCGGCCGTCGAAGCGGGTCGTCGGCACCTTCGTTCCAGAATTGTGTTCTTCGACCCTGGCCACAGTGCGTTTCTGCACCTCCTTGCGCAACCTGCCACCCACCTTGGGCAGCAGGCGGGACAGGGGTCTGGCAAGACGCATCGGCGAGGTCGCATTGTTCCACCAGGCACGGGTGGCCATCTCAAACTGGCTGGGGGCGCGAACACCCTCGGTCTCATGCTCTCCGCCCAGCCCCGGCTTCTTGAGGGTCGGCCGTCATCCTGGAAAAATTCGCCAAATAAACCATAACGTATCGTTTTATATATGTTTTTACGGTTCTTCTGGCTCTAATATCTTGATGCCGAAGTCCAGCGGAGGCACCTCTCGTTCCAGGTCCAGGTTGTAGTCCCCGAAACGATTGATATTGGAGTTCCTGTACGGTGACAGCCCATTGAGTAGGTCCTTGCTGATGACGACATCCTCGCCCGCCAGATCTTTGAGGACTCTGGTCATTTTCTCCACGTTGTAGAGAATGACCATGTTTGCGACAAGCTGATTGTACTTAACGATTTTGCGCTGTTCGTGGCGCACATTTTCAGCGATGATGCCTTCCCCGCCAAAAAACAGCCATTTGATGAAACCATTAAACTCTTCGCTTTTATTGGTTGCAGACTGGATGGTTTTTCGCAGTTCGAGTTCATCAATATATCGGAGCAAAAAGAGCGTTCTCACGGCCTTTCCAAGCTCTTTAAAAGCCATATACAACTTGTTTTTTCGGCTGTAGGTTCCGAGGCGCCGCAAGATGGTTGAGGCGGTAATTTTGCCTTTCTTAATTGAGATGACCACACGCAGCATGTCGCGAAGGTGCCGTTCAATTAACTTGAAATCGATACTACCGGCAAACAAAGCCTCTATATTTTTGTATCGATAGCGATTGTCGGGCCTGAACAGCAACAAGTCCTGAATATTGCGAATCCGCGGCATGAGATTGATGCCCAGAAGGTGTGATAAACCAAACACAGGATAACTTTGCGCTTGTGTATCACCGTGCAAGGTGTCAGGTTGAATATCGGATTTATTGCTCATGAGTCCATCCAGAATATAGACCGCTTCGTAGACGCCGCATGGAATAAAGTGACTGAACAAGGCAATGTAAGTATCGGAAACGTGATAGTAGCCAATACCTCCGTATTTGCCGTACCGAATATGATATTCCGTCAGCAGGTTTTGCTCGTACAGATCCCACATGGTGCCATCCGCAGCGGCATGCTTTCCGGTACCCCAGTATTTGGGGAGATCAAATTTATTGTAGGCGTTGACGACCTGCGTTATTGCTCGGTCTAATCGGTCTTCGGAGGCATGCCGGAGATTGAGCCAGGCAATCTGTTTGCGGCTCATATTCTTCACCGATTTGGCCGTTTGAACCGGTCCAAGATTGCACCCATAGCAAAATAGCGTGGTGATAAATCGCTTCTCCGGCTCATCAATGCGCGCCTCATTTCCGGACAAGGGACCG
>NZ_JACXLD010000011.1 GCF_014705705.1 Spongiibacter pelagi
TGGCAATGATAGATCAACTTCAATGCCTAACCCTTCGCGGTTGTAGTCGTCTAGCACATTGAAGGTGCGCAACTGTCGGCCGTCAGCAAGAGAATCGCTCATAAAATCTATTGACCAAACCTGATTGGGAGCGGTCGGCACAGATAGCGCATCAGGCTTGTCCCGCTTGATTCGCCGTCTAGGCTTGATGCGCAAGTTCAGCTCAAGCTCACGGTAAATCCGGTACACCCGCTTATGATTCCAGCCGTAGCCTTTCACATTGCGCAGGTATAAATAGCACAGACCAAACCCCCACCGCTTATTCGTGGTTGTTAACCGCAACAACCAGTCGGCTATTAACTGATTCTCTGATGACAGCTTTGGCTGGTAGTAATAGCTCGACACACTGATGTCCAAACAGTGGCAAGCCATTCGTACACTAATGCCGTAACGCTCTCTTGCTGCAGTCGCCATCTCGCGACGCTGAGATGGCGTTACAGCTTTCCCTCAAGGGCTTCCTGCCGAATCTCGGCTTTCAGCCGTTCTTCGGCATACATCTTCTTAAGCCGCTTGTTCTCTTCTTCAAGCTCCTTCAGGCGCTTCATCATAGACGCATCCATGCCGCCGAATTTGGCCCGCCATTTATAGAACATAGCTGAGCTCATGCCGTGTTCACGGCAGAGCTCAGGAACGGAAACTCCGCTCTCGTTTTGTTTCAAGATCGCCAGTATCTGGCTGTCGCTGTATCGTGATGTTCGCATAGAAAACTCCTTTGTTTCAGTTTAATGGAATTTTCTACTAATAACCGTTACGTGTTTGCGGGGGGATTACAATGGCACTAACGGTACTGATGGCCAAGACCTAACTGTAGCTCCCAAACTGATTCGTTTGGCCACTACGCCACTCGGTTCAGAATTGACCGGTATGTACGTTACCGACAATGGCGAAATGTTCTTCAACATTCAGCACCCAAGCAGCAGCCTTCCTGGCGATGAAGCGAAAGCCGCTGTAGGCGCATGGACAGGCGTTGATGTTGACAGTATTGACCCACGCCAAGAAAGCATCACCGTTCCAGATCATACGTCTGCCGATGCGCAAACAACCCGTGTTGTTTCTGGCAGCTATCAAGTATTGGGTCGTTCAGGTGACACGTTCACCGGCGCATTGCCTTTTGGCTTCGGCAACATTACCACTGGCGATGAGAGCGCTAGCGTTCTGCAGTCAGAAAACCCAGACTTCAACGCCTTTATTCCTAGCAATGCAGATGGCAGCGAAGGCTTCTTGTTCTCTGCTTGGGAAGATCGCCCAGGTGGCGTAAGCCGTCTTGAAATCACCAAGCAAGGTGACGGTTCTTGGCTGGTAAATGACGCCTACAATGTTGATTTCAGTGCTGTAAATGGCACCATGATCAACTGTTTCGGTACTGTTTCTCCATGGGGCACTCCACTGACCTCGGAAGAGAACTACGAAGCAGAAAACACAGTTCGCTGGAATGATGCTAACTATTCAAATGGCTATCCAAACTACGCGGACGTGCAAAATATCCAGACCTATTTGGGCGGTACGTTCCCTAACCCATACGACTACGGCTACATTGTAGAAATCACCGATCCAAAAGAAGCCGCTCCGATCCCAGTGAAGCATTTCACCATGGGTCGCTCAGCCCACGAAAACCCCGTAATCATGCCTGACAAGAAAACTGTCTACTTGACCGACGACGGTTCATTCAAAGGCTTTTACAAGTTCGTGGCAGACGTTGCTGGTGATATGAGTGCGGGTACTCTATACGCCGCCAAGGTAACTCAAGACGCCACTAAAAACCCAGAAAAAGCGGGCTTTGATATTGAGTGGATTGAGCTTGCCCACGGCACTAATGCGATGATCGAAACTTGGATCGATTCCTACGATGGCATTGACGAAACTATGTATGTAGATGGCGCGACCAACTACATTTCTGATGCTGAAGTGACTACATGGGCCAACGGAGGGGCTGCTGATGACCGCGTGGCTTTCTTAGAAACCCTGCGTGCAGCTAAAGCGAAAGACGCCACTGTTGAATTCAACAAAATGGAAGGTATCAACATCAATTACGATGGCCTTCACAGCGGTGCAGTACCATTCATGTATGTTGCCTTTGCTGACGTAACAGGTGGTATGGCTGACGACGTTGGTGACATTCAACTTGATGCTGCCCGCTGCGGTGCCGTTTACCGCTTCGGTTTGGATTCAAACTACAATGCTAGCCGCATGGAGCCAGTAGTCGTAGGTGGCCCTTATGACAGTGCTGCAATTAACCGCTGCTCAGTAGACAATATTGCTGATCCAGATAACGTTATCGTTCTTGACGATGGCCGAGTTCTGATTGGCGAAGACACTAGCGACCATAAAAACAATATGCTGTGGATCTACAACCCAGCAGGCAAATAAGCCTACCTCATAAGTAACTTTTAGGTTTCTTTTAAGCTTCTTGAAGGTTTCTTGAAAGTTGCTTGAAAGCCCCGGCCAAAAACCGGGGCTTTTCTTTTTGAGCGAATATTAAGTCTGCATATCAGTCAGCGACAATACCGTACTTACGCATCTTCTCTATCAGTGTGGTACGGCGCAAACCCAGTAATTCTGCGGCGCGGGTAACGACCCCGCCGCACTGCTCTAACGCTTGCTGAATCCAGCCAATTTCTAACTCAATGATTCGTTGCTTCATATCGAAGCCCTGTTCTGGAAGGATTTCTATATTTGCCACTGACGAAACCAACTTCGTTGGCTCGTTTACAGGCAAATCGATTTCAATACCTTGACGGTATTTTTCAGGCAAATCAGCAAGCTCTACAAGATTGTCTGAATGAACAATCAACAATCGTTCAAGTAAGTTGGCGAGTTCGCGAACATTGCCCGGCCAAGGATAGTTCTGCAAAGCGCTAACACATGTCGGCTTAAGCTTGAGGGTACCCAGGCCTTCCTCACTCAATTCCTGTGCTATTTGCTTGATCAAGCCGGGAATGTCTTCCTGTCTTTCCCTTAAGGCAGGAACACCGATTGGGAATACATTGAGGCGATAAAACAGGTCTTCACGAAACTCGCCCTTGGCAACACATTGCTCAAGATCCCTATGTGTTGCGGTAATAATTCTTACATCAGCGGCGATATCTTTATTACCGCCAACCCGCTGAAATACTTTTTCCTGTAATACACGAAGCAGCTTTACCTGCATCTCCAGTGGCATATCGCCAATTTCATCAAGAAATAATGTGCCTCCCAGCGCCAATTCAAAACGACCTGCACGTTGATTTATCGCCCCGGTAAACGCGCCCTTTTCATGACCGAATAATTCACTCTCAAGTAAGTCCTTGGGGATCGCCCCGCAATTAATCGGGATAAAAGGCCCGTTGGCCCGAGGAGAATTAGCGTGAATAGCGCGGGCGACTAGCTCTTTACCTGAACCTGACGCCCCAGAAATCAAAACAGTTGGACTTTTATTTTCCAAGCTCACAAGCAGCGCAAGAAGCTTCTGCATTGCCTCGCTATAGAAGACAAGATCAGGGTAACGCGTGGAGTGTGCTGACACGGCCTAATGAAATCCAGAATTTAAAAGGTAGTACAAAGAGTGTCACATTTTTGACAGAATTAATATCTAAGCGTTGTAATCCATTCTAAGCGTCAAAAAGTTAACGCAACAGGATCTTAAGCCTTGCCGCTGAACGACCTGTCATTCAAAATTGCGCGCAACACATTGTCCCTTCAACAAAGGAAAAAGGCCGCCTCTATGTCAGATGCCACGAGCAATCACTATTTTTTATCTTGGGATGAGCTGCATAGAGACACGCGAATTCTGGCCAAAAAACTCACCTACAAAAAATGGCAAGGGATTATCGGGATTGCGCGAGGTGGTTTGATTCCAGCCGCGATACTCGCTCGTGAACTCAATATCCGCCTGATGGATACACTCTGTATTTCAAGTTATGACCATGATCGCCAAGGCGAACTTAATGTGCTTAAAGCCGTAGAAGGTAATGGCGCGGGCTATTTACTGGTTGATGATCTTGTGGATACCGGCGTTACCGCAAAGGCCGCACAGGACATGCTGCCCGAAGCCACACTGGTGACGGTTTACGCGAAACCTAAAGCAAAATCACTGGCCGCGTTTTATGCCCGAGACTTTGAACAAGAGACGTGGATTCATTTTCCTTGGGATATTGCGCCCAGCTATAGCGAACCGCTAGTTAAGTAATCGCGCAAATAAAGCCCTTTTGCGTGGAAGGGGAATTGTCTATAGAATCCCTCCTCCCTTAAGTCCCGGTGGCACAGCTGGATAGCGCGGCCCCCTCCTAAGGGGATTAAGTTTGATTTCAGACCCAATCCCTCAACTCACAAAACCTGCTTAAACCCATTTATTTCCTTTATTTATCAGATATTTAACAAATATTCAGCCAAGTTAAAGAAAATAAGAAAAATACACAAAATCCTAAAGTCCCCGTAAAAACACACCACATTTACACCACATTTAGCCATTTCTGTGGTGCATTTTTTGCAGATTCACTCTACCATTCACCCACATACCTCCTTCAGAATTCCGGTTCATGGCAATGATTTTCACACCAAAAGGACTTCGACAAGCGCAAGCAAAGCTTCTTCAAGGCAACGTCTTGAATAAGAACGGATCTGCGGTCTCTCGAATAGAACTTACCGATGAAAAAGAACCCTCACTGACCGCTGTAATCGGAAAGCGAAGTATCACGCTATATTCCAAAGCAACGAGAGGGAAACGTATTCAGCTTGGCAAGCTGGGTGAATCTGACATGGACGACCGGAAGTGGGTGTCTAAAGTGAGGGAACAGGCATTTCAAAATCGCATAGCCATTAAAAATGCCAAAAGAGAAAACAGAGCCATACTATCCAACAGCACACTGGTCACCCCAGGTGAATTACCCCTCATAGACTACCTTGATGAGTATTATTACAAAGGTATTTTTAATAGCAGAAAAGCAAAGCCCCAAAAAAATAGCAAATCCCAAAAAGCCATGCGATCACACTTCGGCAGCTTCATGCATAAAAAGCTTGTGGAAGTTACGCTTCAAGACTTTGACCACTGGAAAGAAAATTATGGGAAGCCTGTAATTGATAGCTTTGCCGGCACACTGACAAAACCAGGCGTAAAAGATGTAACGAAAGAGCGTTACTTCAAACCACTTGATGCCGTGTTTAATTTTGCAGTTCGCTGTGGTCACATCCCCAGAAATCCATTTTTAGACCAAGAGGGCAATAAACCCACTTTCATCGACGACAAAGAAGATGCGGGCAGGCCACTTACAAGAGAAGAATTAGAGCGGTTAAAAGTCATACTTGAGAGTAGGCATATTCGTGACCGGGTCTTCTGCTTAATGTCGCTCGCGACGGGGGCGAGACCCTGTGAACTCATGGGAATATCACTTAACGACATCGACTTCAGTCGAAAGCGTATTCTCCTACGCGCAGCATTTACAAAAACAAAAAAAACAAGGTATCTACAAATTAGTGACAAAACCGCTGATATGTTGCGAGATTATATTGAAGTCGAGAACGTCGACAGCATTTTATACAACAGCGAAAGGTGGCTGTTTAGAAACTATCGTAAAGGCCCCAACTACGGACAAAGAATGAAGGAATTTCGACGCCCGTGGAATAGTATCAAAAGTGCTGCAATGATCGACAACAGACTCTATGACCTTAGACACACATTTGCAAAGGAGATCTACACACAGAAAAAAGACATTGTCATTACTAGTAGAGCGCTCGGGCATAGCTCGATCAAAACCACAGAAAATTACCTTAGCACCATTGGTGTTAATCTCACAGAAGAAATCCTTAACCTCGATTCGCTTTTGTATTAATTCCTCAAAACCCATAACAACGATAGCAATAGCCCCACCGAAGAGGGAAATAGCAAACAAAGAAACCATCTCTCTAATATTTATTTATCGCTATAATATAGTTGACAAAATGCGCCCGCACATATATTATATTGCTTAATATTATTCACTCCTAAATCAGATTTTCAATACAGCTAACCGATTACGCATGACAATCCAGAAAAGAAACAGAGTTATTTCTTAAAAATTTATCAGCCACTGTCAAGGAAAGATAATTGGAAGATCACAAAGCTGTTGATACAGAAAAACTAACCATTTCTGAATTAAGAAACTTACTTATCAGCAGGCTAAAGCATCTTCCCGGAGTTGACCGGAATGTCTCAGAACGCCTTGAGCCTGGATATTTGACCAAAGAAAGCCAAGATAAAATTGTAAGATCTGTCGCAGATCTAACGGATATGACGGGGAAAATTGTTCAGCATCTTCACGTTAACGGGGCCGGGCATCTTCAAGCTCAGCTCTATGTGAAAGGGTCAAAAAAAGTACGCTTTACTGAGACCTTTGAGGGACTGGGGTTTGATCAAATTTGCGGAATTTGTGGTGGCAAAGGAAAAGCTGTTCTCATGCTTGGAAACCGCATGACTCGCTGTGAAAAGCACCAGGATATTACAAACGTATCAGATGAGCTGACCGTACCCAGCCAGCCCAATACTGGCCAAAAAAGATACTACGCAGATTTCCCTAGCCGATGGTCAAGAGTTCTCCTGCGATTTGAAGATATTCTTTCGCAAGAAATCGATGGGGAGCGTATCGGCATCGAGCCTCCTATGAAGGGACACTACAACCTAGTTGAGCACCTCTGCCAAAAAATTGAAGAAATCAATCAAGGCCCACTACCAGTGATGACTGATCTAAAATACGGTCGATCAGGTGATCTAGAAATGTATTTTGATGCATTAACTGACAGCCAAAGTGACCTTGTCGACATGGCCACCGATTTATCCAATGAAATTTGCGGAGTCTGTGGCGGTATGAAAGATCCGCAAATTACCTGTTGCTCGACTACTTTCTAAGTACCAACCGACCTACCCCACCCATACTGAAAAGCAGAGTGTCCAATTGGCCAATTCCAGTGGCAAGTTGGCCAACTCAGTGTCACATATACCAATCTAGTGGCCAAATCGCCAATTTCGTTGTCATCCCGTCCACTAGATTGGTCGATTTGGCATTAAATTAATTCAAAAAGAAAATAAAAAAACAGCCCACACTAATATATTTTTTGATATAATATAAATGATAGCAAGCAATATTCTGCAGATTAATCTCGGGCTTCGCCCTGATCTTCGTCTGAGAAATTCAGCTACGACGCCTCGGCGTCATATCCACAATAATAAAAATAAAGAAGGTAGCCATGGAAAATTTAACCACTTCTATTCACCACCCTTTCGGCGAGGTAAAACGCAATGCACGCGGACGCCGATCTTTGCCCATCGCGAAGCAGAGAACTCACAATCGAAACGTCAAATTCAACAGTACAGAGTTGGATTTCGTTGAATCAATGGCATGCAAGCATCAACTCTCACTTTCTGAGTACATCCGTACCACCGCTATAGGCGGTGAAGTAGACTCAAGAGAAAAGCAAAGCAAGCGGGACGCTATCAGCGCTCTGGGAACTGCGAGCAATGCACTCAACACACTTTGCGACAAAGCCCATGGTCGTGGAGGCGCTATAGGAAAATCGGAATGCGCTGAACTAGTCAGCGCGCTGAATCTTCTCGCTGAAATGATCTCAGATCTGCGCAATAAAGTCTGAGGTCAATGTGTTCAGAGCTTTATGTCTTTGCAGTGTAGCAGTAGCTACTTTCTATTTGTGCCGCAAAAGTCTCGATAACCCAGAATCGAGGCAGAACCCCGCGCCAACGCCAACGCCAACGCCAACGCCAACGCCAACGCCAACGCCAACGCCAACGCCAACGCCAACGCCAACGCCAACGCCAACGCCAACGCCAACGCCAACGCCAACGCCAACGCCAACAAGTAGCGTGAACAGAATACCGAAGAATCACACCACCGAAATATTACCTGGTGAATCCACCGCCGATTATATGCGGCGCAGGCTTAGATCCATTCTCGACGGATACCAGAATGAGGAAGGCAACAATGATCGCTAAAATTTTCCAAACCCGTTCAGGAAGCTCCGGCGCGAACACCGTTTCTTACGCACTGGGACACACAGACAAAAAGGATGAAAGAAGCACTGAGAAATGCCATTTCCTGACTTCCAACCTACTAACTGTGCATAATTCAGAGTTAACTTTTGATATTGACGAGTCAGCGGGAAATATGCAACTCAATCCTAGCTCTAACCAGGGCATTGATAATTCAAGCATATTTGATCAATTTAATGAGTTCGCCTCACAGAATTCGCGTGTACAGAATCCTTACTGGCATGCGATGATTTCTTACGCCCCCGAAGATGAGTCGAAGCTTGATCATCTCATATTAACGCGCTCAGCTAAGCAATTTATGGAGGATATGGGGTTCTCTAACTGCGCCTGGATTGCGGCCGTTCACCGAGATACAGAACACACCCACATCCATTTCGCCGCATGTACGGTGCAAAATCTACCCGGCAACCCAGTCGTCAAACAGTGGAATGACTTTGAGCGAGCGGTAACGAGCGTAAGACAGATTGAAGTCGATTTCGGACTACAATATACCCCTTCTCCCGTAGAGGGCAAACAGCTAGATGGAAAAACCCGAAAGATAACGGGTAATGAAATTAGACAAATAGTCGATTTCTGCGTTAATGAAACCCTTCAACAGACGCAGAAGCAAGATGCTGGCCCTGGCAGCCGCATGAGCAGTCGGCTAGAAACTTTCGTAGCAAAATTAGCCGACTTTGGGGTAGACGTGCAGTTTCAATTCAAAGAAGGCCGCCCAACCGGAATCAGCTATTCTAGAGATGAAAGAAGCTGGTCAGGAGGGAAACTGGGGGGTGGCGGAAGGTTTTCTCTACCTGGTCTTCATAACCGAGGCATTCAGTACTGCCATTCGGACAAAGGCTTCTGTGAAAAAACCACATCTGATAGTAAAATCCGCCGACACCATAGCACCCCTATAGCGCCAGTAAGATTTCTAGCCGACAACAAACTCGATTCACAAATCTCAATCCAGGCTCAAGAAGCGAGCACCTCAAGTAGTGAATCACATTGCCTGCTGAAAATGGATTTTCCCTATGAATTCGCACCGAGGTTAAACAGCTTGCCATCCAAGCCGCACTACGCGGAAGCGAAGGCAAATCATATTAGCGGATATTGGCGGCTTGAAATCCCTCGAAGTGTCGCTAATCGCAATACATGGTACGAACTTGACGAACTGCTACGCAAAATCAAGAAGCAACTTGCAGAGCAAGAGCTGACCGAGCAAATTCAAAGAGCGAAATCTATTTCCCTTATCAGCCGAGGGCTTCCTCCTGGTCAAGATTTGAGATACTGCGCACCCAACCCAGGATTTATTGCGTCCGTCAAAAGAGATCCATCCAAAGTAGCGACGGGTGGGCTTTTTTGGGTATAACGACATCTCAACTCTAACATTCATAGTCTTCCACCCGATCTGGCTTATTCATAATAGAGCTTGTCGGGCCAAAAAATTTGCATGGTAACCAAGTAAAACAGAGTTACGGCTGCTGATGTCACCAAATGTGATTTCCCATATCCGGGGGCAAAACATACCCCCATCAATCCCAGCAGCACCTCTCCACCCAGCAAGGCAAGGAAGTAGATACAAATTATATGGAGAACAAATAAAACTGACTTTACTAAACCTTCCATAATCACGCTCTCACAGAATTGGTATCAACAAACCCGATGAATGACGCACGCTCCTGATGCTCAACAAACTGCAAACACTCCTTTGTGACGACATATCTCTCGCTATCAGGTTTTGCGATTGCGAGTTGTGACACGATTCTTCTAGCTTGAAGCTTAAAATCCCGCGGAGTGATGGCGCTGATTAATTCAGTGGCGCAAGGGCTAATGACATACTCCTTGGGCATGGAACTGCCCGTCATCTGAGCATAAGTTTGTGACAAGATCTTTGATGCGATTTTCACCATGTTTTCTTTTGACGGTTTTCGCACATCAATGACCCGCAACCTACTGAGTAAGGGCTTAGGGATGGTTTCCAAATTATTTGCTGTGCAGATATAGCTAACACGACTACAGTCGATTTGAACATCCAGGGACAAATCACGAAACGTTCGAGCCGAATCAGGCTCAAGTAGCTGAAGCAATGGTGATAATAAGCTTGGCCTTCCGTCTTCACGATTGAAACTCGCTTTATCGATTTCATCCAAGATCAAGACAGGGTTTGCGTGCTTACTTGCCGCCATCCTGTCAGCAACTCGACCCGGGGTAGAGTTCGCGTAGCCTCGCTGTGTTCCGGAAAGATAAAAAGCCTCGCAGGCATCGGAAACTGAAAGCTTGTAGCTCTCTAACCCTAGCGCAGCAACGAGCTCATTAGCCACATAAGTTTTACCAACCCCTGGCTCCCCCAGCAGCAACAGTGGTTCAAAAGAAAAATTCTGCGATCCGATAGCCGAACAGAATTCAACGTACACCGCGATCTCATCGCAAATTGACGACAAATCCTGATTTGTTTCCGCGACGTCTTTAAGTTTTTTAATCGATGAGTGGTCAGGAATAAAAATTAACTTTTTAGAAGCAAGCCCCTTCAGGGCCTGCCGTCGCTCCTCGCCTTTCTCATCGTCACCATCAACCCACCTTTTTAGCACTTCTGTACTATCGACAATCGATACGTCGTTAAACCGACCCGCCTCAACAGCCGCTTCCGGGTGATATGTTTTAAGGTAATCGTCACGAAAAGATTGGTATGTCGTTCCTTCGATCATTGAGAGCTCCTCAAAAGACGAAGCGAACTATATTATATTGTTTATTATTTGTCAAGTTAGCAGTATGAGCAACAGGATCAACCCATTGCCTCTTTTAGCTTTTTCGCACGAGCGTCAATATCTCGCTCAAGTGCACAGACCTCCAGCACCTCGGCAGGAAACCTTTCTCTGTCCAGTTTCGCGGCCTCCCAGTTTTTATGCGCCTCTTTCCTAAGTCCATCAAGCCCCTCTCTTCTCAGTTCAGATCGAAGAAATGAGGCCACTCTCCGCTTACGACGAATATCCATATCCTCCCTTTCCAGTGGGGTCATTTTTAACTCTAAGGCCCTTATTTCAGCTTTCATTGCCAATATCTGACTTTCTAAACGATCAATTTTTTCTTTGTTAGATTTTGGCAATCGGCCAAGCTGTCTTCCTGCCTCCGACATTTTCAGCTCGGGCTTTTCTTTTCCATTCTTGATTCTTTCTATCCGCGCTTCTTTTTGGCGAATTTTGTACTCTATATCCTGAATTTCTAGGGCTTTTGGACGACCAATACCACTACCAATGGAGGGATCCTCAGCGTCTTTGATCATTTTTTCGATATCAATGTGATCCTGCTCTTTTTCTGCCTTCTCCCGCGCCTCAGTTTTTATAGATTCATATTCATCTTTAGCTCGACGCAGCTGCACCTTGTACTTAACCGGAGGTCTTCCCACGGCAGAAATAGACTCATACGGGCCATTCGGATCATCTTCAACCTGCTTTTCAATCTCTTTGATTTTCAACTGCAAGCGCTTGCCCTTGCGGAGCAACTTTTCAAGTTCACTGAGCTTCGGACGCCCTCTTTTTTCCATCGTTAATAATCCCGAGCAATCTGCTTAAACGAATACTATTTATACGGTATAATAATTCAGTTTTGATTAGATTGCACGGAGGCAACATGACATCTAGCGACAATATCTTCCAACGCTACGCGGGCTGTCTTCTAGCCGGAGCTGTGGGTGATGCTTTAGGCGGTGCAGTTGAATTTTTATCTTCAGCGGAGATCGACAAAAAATTTGGTGAACGAGGCATTACCGACTACACAGAGTCTTACGGCGGTATCGGAAAAATTACTGACGATACGCAGATGACACTCTTCACCGCCGAAGGTCTCATTCGTGCGTATATCAGACAAAATGAGAAGGGAATTTGCGACATTTCAAGCGTTGTGTCACATGCCTACCAACGGTGGCTTACAACTCAAAGACGAAACAATAGTAACTTAAATGTCTCAATGGACGGCTGGCTAAGCTCCCAGGATGCCCTATTTGCACAGAGAGCACCTGGTAATACATGCTTAACTGCTCTGGAAACCATGAGCCATTTCGGAGAATTTGCGGTCAACGACAGCAAGGGCTGTGGCGGAATTATGAGGGTTGCCCCGGTAGCACTGGCAAGTACCTGGTATCAAACCGAGCAACCTGCCCTCTGGGCTTTTGAGACGGCCATGGAACTCTGCGCACTAACTCACGGACACCCCACCGGTCAGCTAGCAGGAGGTTTTTTTGCCGCGTTCCTTACCCTCCTTCTCAACGGCGAGAGCAAGGCAAAAGCGCTAGAAAAAAGCACCCTACTACTACAGCAATATGATCGCCACCAGGAAGTTCTTCTAGCTGTGCTAAACGCAGCCAAGTTGGCCGATCAAACACCAGGGAGCCGTAATGCCCTGCCACAACTAGGCGAAGGCTGGGTTGCTGAAGAAGCACTCGCGATCAGTCTATACTGTGCCCTTTCAACAGAGGATACCGAGGAAGCGATCATTCTTGCCGTCAATCATAGTGGTGATAGTGACTCAACGGGATCCATCACCGGTAATATCATGGGCCTGCTTAATGGCGCAGACTCCATTCCGTCTAGATGGATGGAAGAGCTGGAGTTGAGGGAGGTTATTAAGACCATGGCCACGGATATGATTGATTTACCCCGCTGTTACCATAACATGTGGGATAAATATCCTGGGCACTAGCTTTCGTAAATAGGAATTCTAGCTAAAGCTAATGCGTGTGAAAATGTGGCGGCTATTCGTCCATCGATTGAAGAGGAAGAACCGTTTGAAGCAATGGGTAACCAATAGTAAACCCTACTATCAACAGTATGACCCCGACAAAAATCCCTGCATCGAAGATAGTGTAGATAGCCAGGATCATTAGCCCTCCAAGGTAAGTGAAGTGAACTAACGCAATTATTGCTGCAAGTATTTTGATCAATATGTCACTCCACCCCAAGCGCCTTAAACACCGCATCCACCGGATCTGAGTAAAAACTCACTTGATACTTCGAAAAGAGTTCAGCCGGTACCGTCGGAATATCTTGAGCATTCGCCATTGGCAGCAGCACCCGCTTGGCGCCAGCGTCCATTCCCACCTGCAGAGCCTCTGCCATATTCTCCGCTGGAATGATGTTGCCACCTAGACTCATATCACCCAGTACTATCATCTGATTCTGGGTTGGGCGTTTCATGGTCGCCGAGCAATAGGCAATGAACGATGCCAGAGTCATTTGCTTTGATGGGCCGGTGTTATGAAGCTCGACCATGTGTAAATGCAGGTCGAAGTCACCGGCCTTTGTCATAGTACTCACGCGGTTAACATTGGCTTTGAAATAATCGTGAGCAACTTTGAGTCCTTCTTTTGCCCCAGTGCTGGAACCTAGACCAGAGGTGTTGAGCTTGCCGTTACCCGCCGTTGCCTGGGTTTCAAGCCGGTAGAGTCCCAGATGCCCGCTGGTTGCGCCGGTAGCGACGGTGTAGACAGTGCCAGGTTTCGGCTGTCCTTCTGGTATCAGGCCTCCACCGCCCTGCTCTTTGACACTAACGTACTGCTCCTCCATCGTTTCGGCGTCGATGTAGGAGAAATGCACATCGAAGAATTCCATCCCGCCAATCTTTTTCAACTGCTCTTTCACCCGACGACGAACTTCCAGGGCATATTGCAGGCAGCGTTCGACGGCGGCTTTGTCGTAATCGCCGTGCGGATACAACAGTTTCAGCAGGCCTGAAACCGTGCGGCGTACTGCGATGGTGTCACGCTGATTTAGGTTGTTTCCCAGCTTGTAGTATTTATCGATGGCGTCAGAGAACGTGCGTTTGCGCATCTCGCGCATGTACTCCGCCAGGTAATCAACGATCAGGCCATACTGGTTGGTGAAAAACTCCGGCCGCATTTTGGGGATTTCCCAACCGGGCACATAGGCATGAAACCGGTCAAAGAAGGCCGAGTCGATCATTGCTTCCGGGAATGGCGACAGCAGGTGACTGGTTTTCACCAGGGTCTCAACGGAGTGATTGATATTGCCGACAAACACCATGCTGGCACTGGCCGAGATAGAATCACGACCACGGGCAAAAGACCCTGAGGCCATGTAGTCCTTCATAATCTGGACGCCATCTTTGTCTTTGAAGGAGATCCCAGCCACCTCATCAAAGGCAACGACGTCCCACATCCCCACCAGCCCCACCTGCCGGCGCGACATGTTGTAGAAAAGGTTAGCCACCGTTGTTTGGCCACCAGAAACGAGAATACTGTTTGGGCTGCACTCTTTATAAACGTGGCTCTTACCCGTACCGCGTGGGCCAAGCTCACAGACGTTGTAGTTGTTCTCAACAAAGGGAATCAAGCGAGTCAACAGGTGCCACTTAACTCGCGTATCGAAATGCGCGGGTTCCATACCTGTGGAGCGCAATAGCACATCCAGCCACTCATCTTCGCTGAACTGCTGCCTCGCCTCCATCAAGGCATTCATATCCATATTGGGCATCTGGATGGGTTTTAGCTCTTTGATCGTGAATGGCGAACCACCCTGCCCGTCTTCATACTCATACTTGATGGAGATAATCGACCAGATGCCACCGACCAGAAGCTTCTCGTAGTCGTGAACGTGGCGGCCTTCAATATTGGCGTTGTTGATTCCCAGGTTAGACAGAATTGCCTCGTACTGGTCTTTCTTCTCGTTAAGGCGAACGGTGACCTTGTCGATGATTTTGAAGTTGCCACTTTCTCGAATGCGGGCTTTAATCTTCTCCGCCTCGTCAGGCCGCACATAGTTCTGCGACAGTACCTGCTTGACCCGCTCCATACCCTCAGCAATCTGCTCCTCATCAGCCGACGAGCAGTACATACCAAGCAGGTACTCCAATACATAAACAGGGACATTGGCGCCTTCTTTAAGGCGCTTGGTCAGATCTTTGCGGACAATTTTGCCGGGAAAGTGCTCAACCAACTTCGCGTCCAGATCAGGCGAGTTATCCATATCGTTTTGCATATCAGAAGTCGAAGTCATTCTCTATTGCCAAGTCAATGCGCACTGGAATGCGCTGAAGTTCAATTTCGGTCTCAGCATCGCTGAGTACCAGGAAGTGGTCATTGCCAGCCTTCACTGCCTGAGAAGCAAGGCTCAAGGATACTTTACTTTGACGCTCGCCCAGCTCCGCTGCGTCACTATCCAGGTTCAACAATTCACGAGATGAAACGCTCTGACCATGCTGATTCATCAGCTCTATGCTGATACTCGTCGCCAGAACCTTTTCGCTTACCGGCTCTGTCTGCAAAAGCGTAAACACATGGAAGTTAGTAGTGATCCGGTGTTGTTGACCCAACACATTCACACCCACCTTTGTTACCCGCGTGGCTTCAGCGGATTTACCGTACTTCTGCCGGATCTCTACAATGGGTACAGCTACTTCTTGCAGGGCGGCACCACCGTGCACAAATCGGGCGCCACCAACAAAGTGGAATCGCCCCACACCACGGGGAAGCCAAAACTCTGTATCGCAGTCTGTACCCGCCGTTGTGGTTGTTTTTCCATGATGCGCGTATTCGGCTTCGCCCAGACGATTGCCGACCAGATAGCGCTTCTTAGCGATCACGGTGCCCGCAGGTTTACTGGCCATCGCGCTTTTCTCTAATGCATCAGGAGCCGTTTCACGGAACAGAAAGCCATGATCTGCCGTCACCGTTATTGCCGTCGCACTGGCATTGTTGACCAGGCGTGAAACTAAATCGGCGAGCTCATTAATCGCTTGACGGCAAGCCACCCAAGTATTGGACTCTGTACTTGCGGTATCTCCCATTGCATCAATGGTGTTGTGGTAGATATAAATCACGCGGTGTGGCCGCACGAAGTCCCGCAACGCCTGCTTACCCATATTGGCTAGGGTTTCGGCCTTTACGGCCGTCCCGCCAACCGCTTCGAGAATTTTATTGCGATTATCCAGCCCCTCCGAAGAACGGCCATCCACATCCACCGAGCCTTTGGCGTTGTAGCTCAGTGATTTGTGCGGCAACAAGCTGGCCATGCCCAGTTTGGTATAACTCGGTAATACCCCAAGCTGACTACTGATCGTTGCCTCAATCCGCTCACGACTATTTATCTGGGTTTTGAGCTCATCCGCCACCTCATAGCGCAAGGCATCACTGATAATCACAAACATGCGGCGCTCGTCGCCCTTGGCAAGATAAGGCGCAACGATTTGCTGGTAAAAATTCTGCTGATTACCAATACCGTCCAACTGCCACTTACTCAGCAAGCCATTTTGCAAATGCCCATCCCAATGAGCGGCCAGCTTGTTAAGGAAGCGATTCAGATAAATGGACTCAACCTGCTCCGCTAATGGAGCGATGGCATCAGGAAAACGCGCTGACACCACATCAGCTGACTCATGAAACAGCCGGTAAAATTGATCAATCTCAAACAGGGAATCGGTATAGGCAGTATAGGCCTGCTCAGGGCCTGAGAAACTGAAATGCTGGGCACGGGTCTCTATCGCTTCAAACAAATCCGTAGCAGAGAGCAACGCCTGATAATACCCTCGCCAGATACTGCGTTTGCCGACTTCGGTATCGGGGAAGCGGTCGCTTACCCAGTAACTGGCCAATCGGCCATTCACAGTGCGACGAACGTCCGCCACGACACTGCTGGCCATATTGCCCAACAATTCATCACGCAGGGCGTTGGCCACTATGCGTTCAATATCCACAAACGTGGCGCAGTTACCCAGCTCTGCTGGGGAAAATCCAGCCAAATGGTGTGCGAGCTGGAGTTCTGAGGCCAAGCGGGCAGACAAGGCATCGTAGTCTTTCTGGCGAGCCGTCGAATCACGCCACTGGGACAAGAAAACGGCAACGTTGCCAGCTTTGGTATCCGGCAGCGTCAATTTTGCCAAGCCGCTGGGAAGCGGCTTTGTTGACCGGTTTAAGCCACGAGCTAAATCCGTAACCAGTAACCTCGGGATAAACCTCGCCAACGACGGCGTCTCATCCCTGTAACCGAATTGCCGCTCGGCCAAGGCCCACGCGAAGTTCTCCAGGCCGTATTTGATCAGGTTCTGCCACAGGGGGGATTCATCAAATGCGGTGCCGGCGTCCAACTGCGCAATATCGCAGAAAAGATCCAGCAACAAGGTAGAGGCATCAGCAGAGCCGCTGCGCGACAACACGGCCCAAATTTTGGCATCGATGTCTCGCTCCAGATCATCAGGGTGCAGCATTGCTGCCAATCGCGAAGTGCGATCTTTACTGGCAAAGAACCGGGCGCGGTCTTTCAAGTAATGGCGCAGGCTGGCATTTCGCAGCCCCAAGTCTTGCTGAAGCATCGAGGTCGCATCGGCCGCAAAGGGCTCGGCATACAAGCGAATATCCAGCAACCAGTCCTGTTCTGGTACAGGTGCCTCTTGGGATTCGTAAAGAATGAAGGCGCGACTTGGAGAGTCCAGCTCAACTTGGCGCTTTACCGCCAGGGCCGGCGCGTCTGCCAGCGAAAGCAGTTCTGCATCGTCTAGAGAAAGTTCTGCCACGGCTTCAGCAAATTCACCATCCGGGTCAGACCACCAGACAACCCGGTTACCAGCCTTCAACAGCTTGGACAGTCCCTGCTCTATGCGCTCTATGGCGCTTGCTCCACTCACTCAGCATCTCCCCCAAATATCGCCTTATAGCGCTGCTCTATGGCGTGCCTTTCCGCCTCGGCCAATGCGGCAAACTCCTTTTCCATGGCCCGCTTAGAGAAGAGCCCTCCGTTCTGGTGCAAGAAGCGAATCAACAAATCCACCATTCTATCCGGCATATCCAGGTAATTCTTGATAAAGGTATTCAACTGATCATAGCGGTTAAGGTAATTCACTTCTTCCGGCAGCGTAACGTTGACCGTTTCCGCTACACAGTCATACAAAAACTCAGCTTGAGCGGTGGCATCAAAAAAGCGGTACAATTCAGCCGTCTCATTGAGCACTTCCACGTTGTTTTTTCCCGTGGGGCGCCATTCAATCAAATCCAGCCGCCGCTTCGAGAAATGCTCCAGCGCCTCACGATAAGCTTCAATACGCTCCAATATCACTGCCGAGACAGGAAACACCAAGCCCTTGGGCACAAAACCGGTTTCCGCCAGCACATGGTGAATCAAATAGCGGTGAATCCGGCCATTGCCATCCTCAAAGGGGTGAATAAATACAAAGCCGAAGGCAATCAGTGTTGCTGCCAACACCGGGTCATAATCACTCTCAAGCAGCAGCTCGTAGGCCTCGATCATACCGCCGATCAGTGACTCAAGGTCTTCGGCCCGTGCCGAGATATGGTCAGGCAGCGGCATCCCGGTTACCCGGTCATGCTCACCGACAAACCCACCTTCAAAGCGCAAACCTGGGATAACAAAGCGATGATCCGGTATTACCGCCTCTTGCAGCGCCTCCAGCTCATCGATACTCAATTTGCGCTGCCCTGCCTGGCCGATCACCCGCCCCCAACGCTCCAAGCGATTATGGGGCGGCGACTCCCCCTCAATACTGTAGGAAGCCTTCGAGTCCTTGAGCAGTAAGAAAGCCGCCGCGCGGGAAAGCAGATCCCCGTGGGTTTTGCCTGTCTGCTCGGTAGCCACCTTTGACAGATTCTCACTGATCAAAGCGTCTAACTTTGCTGTACGGCGGATCAGTGGGCAAAAAACGCGGGTGCCCGGCAGATTATTACGAACCCGATGGCGGCGGGAGTCTCGTGGCGGCCCAGGGTATTGGAGCTTTTCGCTGACCAGCTCGACAAAGTTACCTCGTTTTGCGTCTTCCAAAGGCAGTTCTATGTCCGTTAACCACTCGAAAAGGAACCAGATCCGGCGACTGTAAGAGCCCGTAGGTTCATTCTGGACAATTTCGGTGATCTCACCGGGCTCTATTGAGCGAAACAAGGCACTGAGGATACCCAGATCCAGCCCCTCATATTTAAGGGCAAAGGTCAGATGCCCCAGCAACGTGTCTTCTGGGCGGTGACGCGGTGTATAAAACCGCCAAGTGCCCTGATCGATCAGGCGGTGCTTGGTGCCGATAGCTGAGAGAAAGTCAGGGGCTGGAACTCGAAGAGCATGAGCCTGAATCAGAGCTGAGTAGCCGGCCAGAGGGATATCCTCCGGCAATAGCGGAAAGTCGTGAAAAAGGCTTATTCTCCCGGAAAAATCGTTATATTTTGTCACTATAGTGATTTTTGTTTAATTCGAAGGAACAAAGTATTACATGAAAAACGATTCTTGACCATGAATTTTAATTACAATACATGGAAATTGTGAATATTAATTACTGGATGCCCCCACTCACCGACACACGAAGGTAATATTGCCCCCAAATGCCTCAACCCAATAGATTCAGCGTGGGAAATACCTACATTCCTATGCTGTAACGCTTTTGGTCACCCGATTTTATAACTACTTCTTCCGTTTCTGGTTCATCATCGGGGCGCCCAAAGTTCAAGCTACCTAATTTGATCATGCAACAATCTCCCGTAAGAAAGTTAGGAACAGCAGTAGCGACAATGCAAAGCCCGCAATAGTTAATTCTTCATATGTATACCGAAGGTATAAAGCTTTTTGATCAATTTTAGGAGAAAGACTTTTTATCGGATCTAGATAGCAATTAATCATATGTTGATACATTTGCTCGTAATCCTTTTCCAGCATATACGTAATATTTTTCTCTCTGCGAGGGGCAACATTTATCTCTCCAATCTTTAGCGACTTGAGAGCATGACCCCAAGCGCAAATTAGTACGAAAACTGATAATACCGAAACCAGTGAAATAGCGAAGTCCAGTAAGCTTTGGGGTTGAAACAATGTGGCGCTGAAATACGCAATCAAGCCAGACACCAAGGTCACGAGTATCGTTACAAAGGTCATAATTCTTGCGCACTTCTCCTCGATATGATCAAACCTCTGCTGCTCCTCCAGATATCGATCTCTTGCATACTCGACAACTTCGGGCCTCATGCTTGATCAGAACCCTCAAGTTGATCGAAAGCCGCTGCCATCGTCGGATTTTTCCGCGTCAGCTTCTTCACTGTCACGTCCTGAGCTTTATCGTTGGCAAGACGGAGATTGCGATCCGTGCTCATCAGGGCATCTTTGGTCTTCTGCAGGTGATTGATGGATTTGTCGATCTCATCGATTGCCGTCTGGAACTTGCGGGATGCCAGATCATAGTTCTTAGCAAAAGCTGTTTTGAAGGTATTCAGGTCACTCTCGAAGTTGGTGATGTCGATGTTCTGGGCTTTCACCAAGGCCAGCTCTTGCTTGTACTCCAGCGAGTTCATGGCGGCATTGCGCAGCAGGGTAATCATGGGGATAAAGAACTGGGGGCGGATCACGTACATCTTGGGATAGCGGTGGCCGACATCGACTATGCCTGAGTTGTAGAGCTCACTGTCAGGTTCGAGTAGCGAGACCAAAATGGCGTACTCACAGTCTTTCTCATTGCGATCCTTGTCCAGCTCTTTAAAGAAATCCTCATTTTTCTTTTTGGTAGCCGTGGTGTCGCTTTCGTTTTTCATCTCGAACATGATGGAGACGATGGGCGTGTCGTTTTCGTCTGAATCGCGAAAGATGTAGTCGCCCTTACTGCCGGAGCTGGCGTCGTTGTCTTTCTCGAAATAGGCTCTTGGAAAGGCGGTGGCGCGAATTCGGTTAAACTCGGTTTCGCAGTGCTGCTCCAGGGTTTCGCCAACCATCTTGGTGGAAAGCCGCGCTTTCATATCTCGCAGACGTTCGATGGCATCATCACGGTCTTTGATCTGGGTTTCGTACTTATCTTTGAGAGATCGCTCCGAGGCTTGTTTTTCCAGCTCGGCCTGGCTCAGCTTGTGCTGCAGGTGGTCGCGCTCTTTTTCAACTGAGGAGACCGCCTGGGTGATGGCGAGCTTCTGGTTGGTGTCAGTGGCATCGAGCTTTGATTTCAGCTCCTGAATTTCCTGATTCAGACGGGCTTCAATCAGCTGGGTAGCTGATTCATTGTCTCGCCGTGCCTGCTGCAGGTCATTCAGCAAGGAATCGCGTTCTTTCTCGACGACTTTCAGCGCCTCATTGATGGCCAGCTTCTGAGAGACCTCACCGGCTTCCAATTTGGACTGCAGCTCCTGAATTTCTTTATCCTTGGCGGCAGCTGACTTCTGCATTTCGCTGGCCGCCTGCTCCTTTGCCAGCGCTAGTGCATTGTCTTTTTCCCTCTCGGCGAGCCTGAGTCGCTCCTGCAGTTGCTCTTCGAAGGCGTGGTCTCGAACCTGTTTGAGGATATCGGCGTAACCAGCCTCGTCAATTTTGAAGGCCTTGCTGCAGTGGGGGCAGATTATTTCGTTCATATGAAATTCCATTTATCTCGACTTTTTCTATTCAAAGCATGCACTTATGAGAGACCTTCCAGAAGATTGGATGCCGCTCTCGTATAGCAATACATTGGTTCACCTTGTGAATTTGTTTTCTGCACCAACAAACCCAAACTAACCATCTGGGCCAAATCATCTTCAAGAAACTGAGGTTCATCACATATATGATTTGGGCCGGGCGCTAATACTAGACGCTTCTCTTTCGACGAAATGGTTTTAGACACAAGGAAAAACTCAGACTTATTGTCCCTCATCAAAGCGAGTATTTTTATCGATTGTTCGGAAATGGTTTCTTTGGCGAAATTCGCAGCCAGCTCCTTCAGCGCAATATTTCTTGAAGATAAAGTGGCTATCTGACCAGAAATCACATCAAGTTTTTGGTTGATATCACTAAGCCCCCTATTAAACAGGGCCTTTATACTGATAGAAGTCGCATGACTCGACTCTATTACGGATCGAATTTCATCATGGTTATGGTCACTTAACCAAACAAGAAACTCGGTTAACTCGACTTGTTCTTCCAGCTTTCTGCCTGAGATAAAGGCTGAGATTAACCCAAGAATTGTCGCGAACTCACCAACCATTATTTACCCTTCCGTGCCTGTTGGATTTCAAATATGAGCTCTAAAATTGCCACCAAATGGCCATGCTTAAACAAGACAGAAACCTTTGCCAGCTCTACTATTTTTCATTCGAAGACACACCAACTGACAACAGCTTTCTCATAGCATAGAGAGTGGCATCTTTAGCAGCTCGAAAGTTGTTAATAACATCGCTAGGCACCTCGCCACAGGTGGAACTTGCAAGCACTTCGTGAGCATTTTGGATAGTATCCAAAACCGCCTTGTCAAGGTCGTAGGGCAAAAGAACGCGCTGCTCATGATAGAAAGCCGCCGCCTTTTGAATTGATTCTTTATAGTCGTTCCAGCCTTGCGGATCTTTTATCTCACTCGAGCCTGCGCCGTGCTCCAACTCCAGAACTTTCGAATATAGCTCAAGGATCGCATTTGCCTGTCGCTCAAATATCCCGCCATAGGCGATTTGCAAGCGAAGATTCGCAGCTTCGAGTTTGCTCTTGTACTGGGCCACATCCTTGTCCAGAAAATGCCCGATAAGGGCCTTGAACAAAAAGCCCAGCACACCCAGTGCAACTGCATTTGATAGTACAGCCGCGAGAATGACCTGCCAGACGCCATCAGGCATATATCACCCCTTCTTCCCCGTAACCGCCTTCACCTCGGCCAGCAAATCACCAAATTTGCCGTAGTTGACCTTTACGCCATCATCGAGATCCAGGGTGATACGTTGGTCGGCGTAGTGGCGGAGGTTTTCGTCGAAGCGGCGGAGTTCGTCGAGTTGTTTGACGAGTTTGTCTTTTTGCTTTTGGAAGCGTTTTTGCTCGGCGCTGGAGGTTGAGGATTGGATGTCCTGCTCCAGGTTGTCGATGCGGGCTTGCATACGGGATTGGAGGGGGACGACGTATTCCATGCGCATGCGGGAGAGTGTGCCGGCGTTGTAGCGGTGTAGGTAGACGAGGGCTTCGAAGGCTTTGTGTTTGCCGGAGCTGAACAGCCAGTAGATGGGCCGCTTTTTGTAGGTTTGCAGGTGGTCTTTGTAGAAGTCGCGGCTTAAGTAGCGGCGGATGGTGTCGTCGGCGGATTCGCTGGCTTTGCTGCCGAGGGATTCGGCGAGCCAGGCCATATTTTCGGCCTCGGTGTCTTCGCCCCAGACGACACGGACAAATTCGCGGATGCGGTTGGCGCCGTCGTCGTCGAACCAGGCTTCGTCGGTGATGGGGACGATGCCGTCGTCGTCGGCCGGGTAGGTTTGGTAGCGGCCGAGGTCGAAGCCTTCGTTGCCGGCGTGGGCGTAAATCAGGCCGGGAGCGTCGAGGCTGTAGCGGCCCATCATGCAGCCGATAGTATAAGCAATTAGCTCTTTTAGAGTGTCATTGCGAAACTTCTCACGGAGTTCATTTACATTCAACTTCATTCCGTATCGAAAAATTGGATTCGTGAAGAGAGTGACACGCCCCTCTGAAACTTCCGCGCCTACGTCATGGGACAAACCGAATGAGGCTATGATTTTTTTGTTGACAATCTCTTCAAGGTCTTTTACTCGCGCAATTAATTTTAATGAAGCCTCGAAATATGTGTCGAAGGATAAATGTAGCTTCCTATCAGCAATACAAACCAGAGGGGAACCTTGAAAATCCCAAGATGCTTCGAAAGCATCCCAGTCAGCCTTATGGATGGCGATTATTTCTTCAACAGCGATTTTTATTGAATTTGATATCTCGCCGCCATTTTTCAGATCATCGGGAACCGGTATCTTTTCCAGATCTACGGCTTGAAAGTTCAAAGTTGGTGATAATGCAGAGACAACCTCATTCGCAACGGGCGAAAGCATCAAGGCCAGAATAATCCTATTATCTATTTTCTCACTTTGAATAACTGGGCCACCAATACTAAATATAGATCCTTTAGGCAAAAGCCGAACACCAAAATTTGAGGAGCTAATTGCCGAATATGTGACCGACTCTCGAAAGTATCTGCGACGGTTTTTTATAACAAACTCGGGATCTGATATGTTCGGGTATTTTTTTGTAACCAAGTCAATCAAGATCGCGCCATCATCCTCATAGCGCACCAACTGCTCCACATTTCCATACCACTTTCTAAATTTTCCACCCTTGTTAAAGGGAAACCAATAACACCCTCGCTTATTTCCCTCAGAGGCACTACTACAGCCGAAAGCAACAAGCTCATAATCAACTTCAGACCAGTTGCGCACGAAGTAATCTGAATCTGTCGTAGACATCCCCTGCTTTAAATCTGCAAGCTCACCGAGCGAATCAAACTTAACAAAACTCTCGCGCAAACTAGGATTTAACCAATACGCCACCGGGCTTCCCGGAATCTTCTTGAAATCATCCGGTTTGGCGGTATAGAACCAGCCGCAATCTGGGTTGCGAATGGCTTCCAGCGTTTTCGGCCCCTGATTCTCGGAGCCTCGGAAGTCGGATAGCCGGACGTAGGAGCCGGTGAAGTTCTCGACATGTGCCTTCGATAACGTGAAGGTGCAGATTGGCACCGTGGCTTCGGCGAAGCCGGAGTACTCCAACTGCACCAGCGTGGTTAGCGTGTTCCGTTCGATGAAGTGGCTGCGCAGTTCTTCGTAGCTGGAGATGAACATCCAGACAAATGGCGACATGAAGCCGAGTTGCCCGGCGGGCTTGGTCATCGCCAAATCACGGATCATGAAGGCGGAGAACAGATCCTTCTCGTAGCCTTTGTATTCGGCTTTGAGGTGCGCCTTCAGATTCGGATTCAGGTACTTGTTGCCCATATACGGCGGATTCGCTACCACCGCATCAAATTGCTTGGCCAGCACTTCCGCCTGCGCCACCAGCCGCAGCAATGTCTCCGCCGCATCGCGGCCCAGCATGTCGCCGCCTTCGCGCACGGCCTCCAACTCCCGCCGCAGATCTGGCAAGGCATTCGCCAGTTCGTCGGGAACCTGAATCAGCGAGCCAAAGGTTTTGGCCTGGTCGAAGGTCTCCACAAGCTGAATCACGGTCGCAGAGTCAATCTGTGGCGCATTCAACGCATTGTGCAGATCCGCCGCGCTACCTTCCTTCGCCTCCTGCAAGGCCAACACATTCAAACTCACCGGCTGCCCAAACAAGCGCCGATCATCCGCCCGCGCCTTCATCAACAAGGCAAAGCCAGCGAGCTGTGCGGCACGGTCGTCGATATCCAGCCCGTAGAGGTTCTTTTCCAGAATGAGCCGGGGGATGTCCTGCCGGCGGTAGCCGCGTTCGAGGTAGATGTCGCGCAGCAACTCAAAAGCTTCCACCAGGATGTGGCCGGAGCCGCAGGCCGGGTCGAGCAGCGTGAGGGATTCGGGGTTGAGAGTGGCGCCGTCCTCATCGATGCGGGCCTGGATGAGCGCGTCGAGCTGGGCGTTGACCTCGTCCGTCTGCTCAGCGGGTTTTATGTAGTACTCCCACTTGGTCGCCAGTTGGCTTGTGGGGTTGGCCATCAGCCACAGGCGGCCGAGGCTGTTCTGCACCAGGTATTTGACGATCCAGTTGGGTGTGAACAGCTGGGTGGCGGCGGGGATGTCCTCGCTTTTCACCACCTTGCCGATGACCTGATCCTTCTTCTCGCTGATGTAGAACTGGTAGAGCCAGCCGATGATTTCGACTTCTTGCCAGTCGGCTTCATCAATTTTGGTGACTAATGGTGCTAGCAGTGAATCGGTGCGCAGCAGGCCGTCGGGCAATAACAGCTCGGTGGCGTCGTCCAGTGATTCAAACAGGAAGGGCATTGCGTTATGGAGGGCATGGCACTGGGCCAGCAGCACTTCGCGGTACAGCTCTTCGTCTTTATTGCCTGCCAGCTTGAGCTCCAGCGCGGCAGGCTTATTCAGCCCCGGCAGCTCCAGATCGGCAATATGGTCGAGGATCTCTGGCTGGGTGTGGCCAGTTGCTGCGTTTGCCGGGTGACTTAGCACCCGATAGTCGTGATCCAGAAAGCCTTGTAGCTCCATATAGCGGATGGCCACCAGGCGGTTAAACCAGGTGTAGGCCATAGCCTCCATCACCTGGGCAAAACCCTGGTCGCGAATGCGGGCTTCCAGTATCGATCGCATTTGGCCATAGGCTGCCGGGAAGGCCTTGCCGTTGATCAGCAGCGCTTCGCCTTGTTTTTCAACTTTGGCGGGGCTTTTGGGGTTGAGGCCCAGCAGCTCAGCGCGACGGGTGACCGCGGCGATAAAGTCGAGTCGCGCCTGGGGGGCGTATTTTTTTAGGGCGGATTTATTCATCGATTTGATCCAATACTGACTTGATACGGGCTTTGAGCGTGGCTTTGCGCTGTTTGTAGAATTCAGGGAAGCCCATTAGATCTTCAGGTAGGTTTTGAATAGCCTGATTTTCGAGATATTGCTTTCTGGCCAGTTCGTCTGGCCATTGCGCCTGATACCACTCAGCGGGCATTTTTTGGCGCTTTTCGTTGTTGATCGAACCTACCAATAGTTGAAGGTTAGGTAGCCGGTTACATTGATCCTGCAAGGCTTCTATTTGCTCTTCCGCGAAGCCCGTCTTTATCAATTTGGTCTTGGTAAACCGGCCCTTAGGGAAGATATGGTCTACATGAAAATGCTGGGAAAAATCAAAGCCGGGAAACAGCACTGACAAAAGTGCGAATGTGGTTTTACCCCCATAGGGGAGCTCACACAGCTCGTCGATTTCTTCATCGGAAAAGACCAGAGTTTTACCTCGTTTGGTCATCGCGGCTTCCAATTCAGCAGCAGGAAATCCGTTGCCCGCCTTTTCCTTGAGTACCTCTCGCAGATCAGTCAGCAAGGTGTCCAAGCCACTCCCCCAGATCCCCGAGGCCTTGAGCAAACTGCGTACAAACCATTTTCTGACTGCTTCGCGATCCGCAGAAAATTCAGACCGAGACAGATATCCATCACCGAGAGTACGGGCGTGTAGATAGTAAGCGATCGGTAGAATGGCGCTATCGGCGCGTAGGTTCTGACCATTGAAACCAAAACTGGCCAATAGGCGAACGGCCAACATCAACGAGCTGCGGATGGCCTGCCACTGAGTTTCCAGCTTAGCCATATTGGCTTTGTTGAAGTTCTCAACTTTAAATCCAACACTGCCGATATCCGCCAGCATTAGTCCAGCTTTAAGCACAAGGTCTTTGCTGAAAGCGAATCCATCGCCTTCGGCATTCATTTCATCGACTATGGAATGGATTTCCTGTCGGGCATCCAGATTTTGCCACTGGGCAACGGCTATCGACAGAAGTAGATCCGAGTACGAAAGTGCTGTGCCGCCGCTGTTCATACGGATAAAGATATTCAGGACACGCTCAAGATCCTGATTGGTTTCTTCGTAGTAGCTGATGACATCTTTATCGTGAATCACCCGCAGTAGGTCTCTCAAAGTAGATCTCGCCTTGCCCCTGTGTTCTTTATCTGCGATGTCGTCTAGCTCGTCCGTCAGGACATCTCGATCCTCGCCAAACGCGCGCGGTACTTTGAACCAATATTCACCTTCAGGGGTCTTGGCGAGCTGCTCCCGTGTGAGAAACTCGAATTGATACTGAGAACCGGTTTCCAGATCAGGCTCACCCAAGAGGTTTAGATACAGGTGACGCTCTGGAAATGCAGAGTCGTTTGTCCACCACTTACCGGAAATTCGCCAAGCGTATGAACCGCGCAGACCAATATTGAGTGCAGTCATGCGCTGCTGGCCATCTAGCACCGCAGTTAATGCCTTATTCGGCAGCTCTTTTATGAGCTCACAGTGGTAGCTGTCCCGCTGATGAAAGTTCTGGACAAAGTCATAGAACTGGTACTGAGATTGCTGATCAGGCTCTATCTTCCAGAACAGAAAGGTGCCGAAAGGGTAGCCCTGAAGGAGGCTATCAAATAGCTGGCAGATTTGATCTGGCCCCCAGACAAACTCCCGCTGAATCGCCGGCAGTATGTATTGGTGTTCCTCGACGCCTTTCAGCAGCTCAAAAATGGTTCCACCGGGTTTGTACATGGCTGGTTTCCTTACCGAATATGAACGCGACGGCCTTGCTCCAGTGCATTCATGATTTGTTTTCGTAGTTCTTCCAAGTATTCCTCAGCGCTTTCGGCACTTTCTATATAGTCCATGCTGATTTTACTGGCGTAGATCCGCTCGACAGGCTTCACCGCGGGGGCCGGTTTAGCTTCATAACCCTCTTTTGGCTCTGAAGCTTTGTTCGCCTCTGCCGACAATTTTGCCAGTAGCTCTACTGCGTCATCGGCAGCATCCGTTGACTGTGTTGAAAGCTGATACAAGTGTGCCAGACTGGTTTGCGCTTCTGCGCTTTGGCGCAGGGTTTGGAGCTGGCGCAGGCAGCGGTTGCGAGTATCGGCATCGGCCTTGGCGGCATCCAGATCTTTTGTAACCCGCTCGATTTGATTGTCGATATGGCCCAGCACACGGGTGCGCACTCTGGCTATAGCGGCCGTGTTGACCTGATCGATTTTGGTGACCAGTGCCTCCACCTCTTGCAGCAGCCCAAAGGGTGAAGGCGCGGTGCGGATGGCTTCCAGGCGTTGCAGGGCGGTTTTAGCCTCGTTGTCTTTTTCCAGCTCGCGGCGGTTGGGTTCAAACTCACGTTGCGCTTTGATGAGCTTGTCCCATACCGGCTTCTGGTTGGTGAAGAAGTGGCTAAGCTCTTGGTGGTTGTCGGCGGTATCCAGCAGGTCATCTTTGTGGTTGGTGAACTGTTGAATGGCCGTGAAGCTGTCGGGTGCGGATAGCAGCTTGTCGCATAGTGCCAGCCCTTCATCTGCCAAAGATTTGCCGGGGTAGCCGGTATTGCTGAGGGTGACCCACTGCTTGAACTCTTGCTGCCAGCTTTGCAGATGCGCTTTGATGGCGGCGTAGATACGGTCTTCATCATCTGGTGGCAGTTTGCCGAAAATGTCTCGAGTGAGGTTTCTGGCCTGTTGCAGTTCGCTGCTGCCGATGGCTTTGCGGCGTTCGACTTCGATGGATTTCCAGCGCGACGGCGGGTTGAGTTGCTCGTAGATCTTTTCGATAGGGAGCGGCGTCTGGTTCAACCTGAGGCTGAGTTCTCCGGCTTTTACCAGGCGAATCACCAATAGAACGGTCTCCCACTCTGACCAGCCATAGGGGCGGCGGGCAAAGTGGGTATTGGCCAGATCGTGCAGGATGATTTGGCGGTGGCTGGCACTGGCCAGCTCCACGTATTGCTGCACTTCTTTGAGGGCGCGGGGGTTTACTGTTTCACCTTCGCCCAGATCCAGCGCCGGCGTTGAAGGGTCGTCCAGCAGGGCTTTGATCTCTGCCTGCGGGTCTGCAGTGAGATGTTCGATGAACGCCATTTTGCCGAAGCTATTGCGCACCAGGTCGTGTAGGGCTTCATCGACAATGCCCCTTGCAGTTGAGGCTTTAAGCTCTGGCTGGTGGCCTGCGGCGAAGGCCACGGCGCTTTGCAGCAATTTTTCCAGGGTGATTTTGAGGCGATCACGGCGCTGGCGGTTTTCATCGGCGCGGTCTTGAAGGATGCGACGCGCCGTGGATGGCAGACTGCCATCGGTGCGCTTCATCACGTACTTATCGGTTTGGATGTACTGGCGCAGCTCGGTAGCCAGCTGGTTATCGTCTGGCAAGCGGAAGATGACCTGCCCCTCGCCTTCGGTGCTGCGCATGAGGGTTTTGTCGTCACGCCATTGGTCGCGGTCATCGATCAGGGGGGTGATGACCTGCAGGTTCAGCGCGCCATCACTGCGGTTGCCGTAGGGGTGTTGATCACAGCTGAGGTTCAGGCCGAAGTCGTTGCCGTTATCGGTAAAGCGGAATTTGCGCATACCGCCGAGGAGGTCTTCAAAAATCAGTTCACCGAGTTTTTTGGCTTCTTCTGCGGCGGTGAGGTCTACCGCTTTGATCTCACGACTGATATCCCGCTCTTCATTGGTCAGGAAGAAGAAATTATCGCCATTGCGGCTGACCAGGGTTTGGCCTTCCAGCCGTTGCAGGCTTTCTTCGATTTGGGTGCGCAGGCCACGGCGGTCGGCGTCGATCTGGTCGATAAACAGGGTGATGAGGTTATCGACATTGCCGGGGATTTCGTCCACGTAGCGGATCAAAAACAGGGTTTGCAGTACTTTGACATCAAAATCCTGCAGCGAGGGGTTCTTTGCGGCATTTTCGATGGTGGATTTCACCACCCCTTCAAGGAAGCTCTCGATTGAGGGATAAAAACGGTGAAGCGGTACCAGTATCCCCGGTTCTTCTTCTACAACGGCTTTGGCGGCAGACTGGAAGGCGTCCAGCAGGGAACGCTCCCCCCGGGCCAGGTGCAAGCCGGTAGCGCCAGCCTTGCGCACAGATTCAAAGATGCTTTGCACCAGGGTGAACTGGTATGGCGCAAAGGGATAGACGTCGGCGAATTCATCTTCATCGGCATAGGCTTTGAAGGTTCGGCCGGTATTGGTGAAGCTGAGCTGGTTTTTGAGGATGTCGGCTTCTTTGCGGAACAGCTCGCGCAGACTGTCTGCGGCTTCTGGGCGCTTTTTGAGTAGGCGCTTCTGGATCACTTCATCGACGTTGGCGGAAGACAGCGACAAGCGGGTACGGAAACGCCCCTGGATTTTGGAGAAGTCGTTGGCGCTGCTGGCCTTGAGCTGGCCGACAACGGCGTCGATGTCTTCCTGAGAGGTGACGATGACCCAGGCCCGACCGTCACAGATGGTGCCGAGGTTTTCAGTGATGGTTTGAAGATTCAGCATGAGCTGGGTATTGCCGCCGATGAACTGGCCGATTTCATCGACGAGAAATACGATACGGTGTTTCTTGCCGCATTTATCGAGGTATTCCTTGATCATCTTGCAGAAGTTTTCTACCGAGAGCCAGTTGTCGAAGTCGCGCTCAAGGCGCTCCAGCCAGGCGTCGGCATCGGCCACCGCTTGCCCCATGGCCGCACTGTAGGCGGTGGCAACAGCATCGGAGTAGAAGGTGTAGCCGTCGCGCTCATCCAGCCAGGGTGAATCGGCTTCTTTCTCGAATTCAGCTTTGAAGGTATCGAATACCCCCTTCTCCTCCAGCTCCTGCTCCAGCCGGGCAATATGGGGGTGATCTGGGCTGAAGCCGCGCATTTCGTTGAAGACTTTCAGGAAGACTTTGAGAATGGCATCGCGGGTATTGTCGGCATCGGCTTTGCTGTCGATATTGAACAGCAACACATCGCTGTCGCCGGTAATGGCCCGGGCGATATCGCCAGCCAGCATGGGGTCAGTGATTTTGTCTTCAAAGAAGTCTTGGGCTTTGCGGGTTTGTCCTTCTTGGCTGACTTGTTTGTTCGCCAGCAGGTAGGACAGAATTTTAATGAAATGAGATTTACCGCTGCCGAAGAAGCCTGAGACCCAGACACCGACATTGCCACTGGCGTCGGCGGGGTTATCCAGCGCAGAGAGGTAGCGCTCAAAGAAGCCGCGTAGGTGACCATCCAGCTCTTTGGTGATGACGTATTCGTCGAGCTCCTGCCAGACGTTGGCATCGTCCTTTTGATCGGCTTTGATGACGCCGTTGATGCTGCGCTGGATGCTGCGCTCAAACATATTCCCTATCGGCATGGTTTATCTCCCTGTTTGTATTCTGTTATCAATCGACCAGCCGAAAGGCACGGTAATATGGGGTGTCGCTTAACTGGCCGAACAGGCGCAGTGACTGGCCGTCGTATTCGCCCGGAAAGAAAAGCACCAGCGGAGTGAGCCCGGTATAGGGCTGCAAAACGTTGAGTAGCTTGTGAGTGCGGATGATGGGGTATGCGCTGCCTACACCGTCGATCAGGTAGGCATCGTATTCATCTACTGGCCATTTTGCGGTAATGAAGTCTGCGATTTTTTCGGCTTTGAGCGGGCCTTTTAGCTGCTTGGCCAGCGCCTCACCACCTTTGGTGGCTTGCAGTTTCACGGCTTTGTCGTAGAAATCGCGCGCTTCCAGCATTTCAATCAACACTTGAAACAGATGAACACGGGCGACCTTCATTGCAGGTTTCGCTTTGGAAAGCTGGGTGACCAGAAAATCGATATGCTCGCGCACCTGCAGTTCACTTTCTGCCGGGTAGTCGAAGGCATAAAACGGTACTTCATTGCCCAGCCCTCGGTTCTCCCGAAAGTTCTCCGAGGTGAGGGTCGGTAATATTTTGTTAAGTCTCTCGTCCAGGCGGTTCACGCCGCTCTCCCTTTCAGTGTGCACAGTCCATGGCTGACAGGATGTCATTATGGCCATGTTTGGCCAGGTAGTTTCGGATCTCTGGTAGCACTCGCACATGCTGCAAGGACTTCGCTTTGTTTTTTGCCAGATAGCCGGCCTCAGTCAGAATGCGGTAAGCATTTTGTCGGAGCTTGGCCTGTGTGCCCTCAGAGACCTCGGCCAGGTTGGCGTGCACTAGGGTCATATCAGCAAAGAAGCTGCGCCAGATACGCTCTTCCAGACTGGGGCTCATCCTGCGGTATTCATCGGCGAGCGCCGTGCGCATGAACTCGGCCAACAAGGGGGAAAACTTGAGCGCACAGGCCAGGATTGCCTGGGTTGCCGTGGGGCGTTCTGCGTTGGCCACGATCTCCCACAGCTCCTCGTCCATGGATTCGAGTCGCATTCTGGCGATATTGGCGTAGCTTTTTGCCGTGTTAATTGTTTTGGCCTGGAGGATGTTTTCTACCTCGATTGCCTGTCGCCAACGCTCGGAATCCGGGTGCTCCAGCAGCAAGCGTGCGACTGCCTGTGTCTCTGGAACGATGAGCGATGCCTTGGTGAAATTGGCGAGCAATGGGACTCCTTGTCTGGCTTGGTTCAGCAGTGGCTGCCGGGGTTTAAGGGGAAGCTGGCGATAGCTTCTCCAAGCGCCCGTTTTTATTGCTATTTTATCGATACAACTCCTGATTGTAACCCGCACAGACGGACATAAGTAGGGATCTCGAATACGATCATTTTTTAAGCAATTTTGCAGCATCACATGCCATTCCCAGCGATTGAAAAGGTGTTGCGCTTTACTTCCTTTCAAAGCGCAACGCACGATTCCATCCGTAAGGCGATTAACCAGTCATCCATCACACCAACGCTTCCTGTGTCGGCATGGGTGAACTATACTGCCGCCAAAACATACATGTACATATTGGCTACATATACATGTCGCATTTTCAAGCAGAAGGAACTGAACCATGAGCAAAAAAACGGATTGGGCAATTCGCTGGGATACCCTGCTTCGATACAGGATGATTGAGACAGTAGCCTTGTGGGAGGGCCGTCTGACGACGAATCATCTCCAGGACGCCTTCGGCATAGGCAGGCAGCAGGCATCCAAAGACATTAATAAGTACTCGGCAGAGTTTGCGCCCAACAACCTCGGCTATGACGCGGTTCAGAAGGGCTACTGTCCAACCAAAGCCTTTGAGCCGGTTTTCACCCAAGGCGTGGCCGACGAGTACTTGCAAATGGTCAATGCCAATGCAGAATTTGGTTCTGTCTTTTCTGTAGACAACCCGATTCGGCGTTTCACCGAAGTTATCTCGCCTCTGAACCGCGACCTGCGCCCGAAAGTGCTGCGCCCTATTCTGCGCGCCGCTCGCGAAGGGAAACGAGTCGAAATATGCTACGCCTCGCTGAGTAATCCCGTTCCGGAATACCGGGTGATACAGCCCCATTCAGTGGTTTTCACCGGCATCCGCTGGCATGTGCGCGCTTACTGCGAGCATCGACAGGGTTACCGAGATTTTGTACTCAGCCGCATTTCTGACGAGCCTGAAATTACGCTGAAAGGCGAGAATGGTGCTGAGGGTGACGCTGACTGGCAGCAAGAGGTAGAGCTGCTCATCGGCCCGGATCCGAGATTAACACCCGCACAGCAAGCCATCATTAGGCAAGATTTCGGTATGGTGCGGAATCGGCTGACAATAACCACTCGCGGCGCCCTAGTTCACTACGTACTCCAGCAGCTCCAACTGGTTGAAGAAAACCCCTCAAGCACGCCTGAAGCCCAGCAGATCACGCTCCTCAACCGCGATAAGCTCAAACGCTGGATCTGGTCGTAACACTCGCTACTACTGCTCGAAAAAGCGACATGTGAATTCGGACAGTATAGATTTTGACCAGTCTCGAGCGCAGGATGTAAACGAACTAGTGAAGAAAGGAGTCTGGATATGTGGTGGGTACTGATTTTTGTTGTTTGCTATGTCATTAATGAGCTTTGTAAGACAGATTGACCTAGGTGTCACGACGACACCTAGGTCGGCACTGCTACTCCAAATCGGAGATTACTGTTGTACCAACCCACCTGAATGGTGGTTACCTAACAACCCTTTCGGGGCCTACTGCTTCTATCAACCGCCAATATGGCGGATAACTAAAACTCCAAATCGGAGATTACTGCACTACCAACTATCCACCTGCAATGGTGGCTACCCTCAACTACTTTCGGGGCTTACTGCTTTTATCAACCGCCCAGATGGCGGCTAACTTAAACTCCATAACTGAGATTGCTGCACTACTGTATGTGGCAAGATGCTCCCCCCTTCACTGAGAGAAGCACATGCCTCACAACGATTAGTGTACGGGTCGTTTTAAAACGCCGACTAAATCAATCAAACTTTCTGAAGTAATAAAATCACCTGATAACTGGCCATCAAAATCAGAATATTCATCGCACCAGGATTCTACCCACGCATCCACATGGAAAAGGATGTCCAACTCTCCGTGCCTGATCGAACCCTGATGAGCGATAGCTTCTTTCAGCATCAGGAGGCTAAATGGAACCCCACGCTTACCTTCAAGATAGTCATTAATTTTGACTTTCAAGGACTCACCAACTTGAGCCAACTCTTTATCAGATAGGCTAAACATGAATTCATAGAATTCCATGTAGGGAGAGCGGGTGCGCAAGTCCTGGTAATTTTCCGACTCAGCGATTGCTACTGGGAAAAGGTTTTCGTTCAATGTTTTCATAATAATTTCCTTAAAAGTTTAAATTGGTAGCCGCTCCCCCAAACGACTGAGATCATATTAAATATTCCCCCTCAAATATTTAATATACGGTATATATTATACGGACACCGGTAGCATGTCAATATATATTTTACTGTTTTTTATTTATTTTTATGCAAGGTTTTTAGGGTCTCGAATTTATCAGCTGCGTCTTGGAAATTAATATCAAACCGGTTTCCAAGCGCCCTCTTAATATACTTCAGCGATTTTGAGTCCTCTTTGACAATCACGCTCCCACCTGATTTCGCATTATTTCGCACACTGTAGCCAAGCTGTCTGTAGATTTTGCAGGCAATTTGAGCAGCAACCTTCGGGCTCAAGCTACCTGTCCTTGGCATTTTTATCAGCCCAATCCGATTCCAATTTGCACTCTTTCGGATTCCATTCAATACTCGCAAAGCCGTGGTTTCGTCAAACTCACGACCGGTCTTGTATAGCCTGAGAAGCAAGGCTCTTGCCATCTCGAAATTTGCACCATCAAGCCTGAAGTCGACATCCCCAAAAATATGTCCGACTGAGCACACACCACCATCGAGGTTAACCGCCATCTCTTCCGTCAACGCAATAATTCGATGAAGCTGAACCTTAAATTCACCGCCACCTAACCAAAACTCGACAGCATCCGGGGTTACCTCTCCGCATAGATCTCTCACGAACGCCGCATCTCGCGCAGCTATCTCTGCGCTACTAAGGTCTGCTCGATATTTGAGTTTTCGGGCAAGATTTAAGTCGATTATTTCTGCCTGTAAAATCTGGTTAACACGCAGCTTTTTAAGCTCAGATTTTGCCGCCCTTACCTCCGTACTTGGCTGCACCGGCTTATTTAACTGGCCATAATTTCTGAGCACCTCAAACTTTAGATGCTCCAAAGTAAGCTCAAGGCTGGTCGCAATGGATTGTCTCAGATAGTCATTTTGAGCACGGATCTGATGAATAATCGGGAGGTAATGATTGTTAGAGACAGTTTCTAGCGATGGCACAAATTGACTGCCTTTCACGCAAATCGTGAATTTCTTCGCCGTGCGATCACGACGGAGCATTTGCACACAATAGAGAGGCGGGATAACGCCTGAAAAAACACCGAAATGCTCATCAAAGTGCTCTTTTTCTATGGATACCGACGATCCCATAACCGGCGTATAGATGAGCAACCGCACATTTTTCAAATTTTGGTTTGGACTACGTAGGAATCTTTCCCGCCTCTTATCTTTATTCTCAGCATGCAGTAGCATCAAGCCGGTCTTAGACGTAAATATCGCAGCCAACGCTTCAGCTTGAGCTCTGCTGTCTACAGCAATAGCCACTCGCCGGTTTTTAGACAATGCACTCTTAACCTTCTCGATAAGACGCTGCTCAGAGACTAATTCCGCCGAAATGTCACTATGATCAGCAGGCATCTCAACGACTACCGGCTCACGCCCTGCTTCTCTGCAAAAATCAATCAGAGTATCGTTTGCATCAGCATCAAGCAGAAAAACGGTTTTAGAATCGCCAACTACCTCAAGCAGCTTGCGATATAGTGATTCTCGCCCGCGCATAAGATCATCACTTTCGGACAGTGTATCCAGTGCTTTCTGAGCCTCTTCAACAACCAGCAGCCCCAAATCATCCAACTTATGTGACACGTGGGGCTTACAGATAGAATTGATCGTTGTTGCTAATCCAGGGGCGTTCAGATTCTCGTAGGTTAAATCTGAATAGAGTTCAACGGGGATTTTCGTTGACTTACGCGCGTCAGCGACATAGCTCTCACAGATTGCAATGAGTGGCGCAATAACCGCAGCATTTAAGCCCGAATCTAGGGCAGTATATAAACCAGGCTTGGCAATTTTGCTTGTCTTTCCCGCGCCAGTGGGCACTTTGAAGATATAAACGCCTCCCAGTTTCACGCATTCATCAACATCTACACTATCAACGGTTTGTACGACATTTTTTGTTAAAGTACGCGTTATCGACGCTGATTCGACAACGATGTTGCGGTGCTTATTGACTCGCCAGGGCTCAGCGTCAGTAAAAAATCTGAAAGGCGATGTTTTGAGAAGTTTTCCGTTTTGATAGTGCATTACCTTTAGCCGCTTCGCCAAAAGATAATCCGCTACTGCAACCCGTGCATCCGGGAGACTTCGGTAGAGCTCCACTTTCTCAGCCAGCTCAGTATCGCTAGCAACACGCTCTAATATGATTTTGGAGGGCACATCTTTAACGTCTTGCGCCGAGACCAATATATCTACCATCTTTCCGTTAAATCCTGTTGTTTTATGTGATCTGCCAAATCACAATATATATTATATTGTTTTTTATTTTTATTAATCAACAAAATCTGACGGCTATTTTATATTTATTGATTTATTATATATTTCTGTTATTATGGTGCTGTCTTTCCGGACACGTTGTTAACAAAGAAAACCCAGCCCGGCCGCCAACCGGGCTATTTTTTTCAACGATCTGGATTCAGCGACTGGTAGAAAAGGGTTCCGCAAAGAGCAGGCAAATGGAGCCTAAGCTCACCCTTCTGCGACTCCAAGCGTCTACCAATTGAATTAGCTATAGCGCATGCAAGGGCTTGACCTTATAGTAATTCTCTAATTAATCTCGACACTCATCGCCACGTGCTCGATACTTGGCGCATCGAGGAAAATTGCAAGGAACCCAGATCTCGCGGCTGGTGATTTAGGGAAGCAAAGAACGCTCTACAATATAGGGAATTACATGAGCAAGACACTTGTCAGTGGAACGATTGGTGAACTCGGCGCAGGTCGTTCGAATAAAAATGGTATTTTGCGCAGTTACGTGGAGGTCGCGGGAAAGCGCTATAAGAACTTGCACATCCCAGATGAATTGGAGACAACTATCCAGCCAGACAGAACGATCGATTTTGTCATCTCCAGAGGCTTTTTATCACCAGATGGTATCTATATTGTCCGAGATGAATCCGGCAGGGTAATTAAAGGCATTAACGCTGCAAGCGTTTTTGCGATGATGGCTCTTTACCTGATTGCTTTAGGTTTTTTGATAGTTGTTGCTTCTGTGTTCGGTGGATACGGACTTACAGGTGACTTCGACCCGCAAAGGGACGTGCCCATTGGGGTTGGTTTATCAATAGCTTTCATATTTTTTGGCCATAGATCTTTGCTTGGTCTTGAGAAAGCGCTGGGGCTTTCTCAAGCCGAGATCAAAGCAAACATTAGCCCGAAAGCCCACTCAGGGAAGCGGCTTGTAGGCCTAGGAATCGGACTGCTTGTCTTAGACGCCTTACTGTATTTTACGGGTGATGAATCTGACAGCGTTACATTCCCGATATCAATCATTGGAGAAACGCACTCCTACTGGCTTATCCCGCAATCATGGATTCTCCCTCCGATTGTTTTATTGCTGCTTTTCGGGTTTATTAGACTCAATAAATCTGAAGACTAGAAATTGCAAACGTTAAGGCAACTTTACTCAATCAAGGCCATTGCACAAGGATGACTTAACGCTGGAAGCGTCAATGAGTAATTCCCCGCTACTCTCCCAGCAAGTCCTGCATATATCAGCTTATAACCACTGCGATCGTCTATACATCGTAATGTTGTGTGCACACTCCTGATACATCAATTTTCAGCACAAGGAACCGCAAGAAAAATGAAAAAAACACTTTCAATGGCGCTGCTAGTTACTGCCACCTCACTGGCAACAGCTGAACCCATCAAACTTGCCGAAGAACTCGCGTCATCACACACGTCAATGCAAGCTTTTGAAATTGGATCAACTTTCGGCATCAACGGATTTCATGGGCCCTATGACGGTGAAATTCCAGCCATCCCCTGTAGCTACAGCCAGCAAGATGGCTGCGTGAATTACAGCGAGATTGATCACTCTCAAGAATTCCAAAGCGCATACACCAATCAGGCTGTTGAAAACTTTATTTACTACACCGCCTATCGGAACGTTATGGCCGGTTTTGCTATGGCACCAGAGTTGGCGGTCTTTAAATCCTGGGTTGAGCAGTACGACCTGGCAAACTTTATTAGGGCGGAGGTACATCTGCTGAAAACTCATAAGAAGGAAATCACCCTGATGAGCTACTCCACCACGCACCAGAATATTCTCAACGCCGTGAAGGAGGCCTACTAAGATGAATAAGCTTTTACTAACGTCAGTCCTGCTTTCTACGATGCTGACGGCCTGCGGTGGCGGTGGCGGTGGTGACGGGAAAGGCAACACTGATGATTCAGGTCTTAGCAGCTATTTCACCGTTACGAATGAAACTGTACTCGCTGCATACCACAACTCTGTAGGTGTTACTGCTGGAGCATGGTCTAATGCTGGCAATTTTGGTGCAACATCTGAATATCATATTCGTGGATGGAACGTAAATCCAGAACTTGGCATCTACATTCCTATTAAGCTGAATGATGTTCAGTTTGCTGAAGAGGCTGCTGATTTGATTGAGGATCATCTTGGTTATCAAATTTTCGACAGAACATCCATTGCTGATATTCCTAATGAAGACATTGAAATGGGCATTGTTTTCGTTGCAGGTACAGCTGTAGGAGCAAGCGGTACTCCTGATCCAAATAGCTGCGGCAATGTAAGTAGCGAGATTGGTGGGCGCAGCATGAACTACGGGTGGTACGGCCAAAATCAAGATGGGGTTATCGATAGCAAGCTTTATGTGAATATTGGTAATGGATTGTCTGGTGGTGGATGCACGGTTGATAGAGAACTGGTTTTTCATGAGCTGCTGCATGCAGTTGGATTGTCGAACCACAACGAGGCTTTTGCTGACAATATCAGGAAGAAATACTTTATTAACTCTCAGGTTATGACCCTGCTTCACAATGTTATTCAGCTACCAATTATGACCTATATCGGAAGAGATGAAGCAGAGCTGTCCTCACAGAACGTAGTGTTTGAGTTTCCATTCGGTTATGACTCTGACCGAGAATCCGAAACACTTGATCATCTCCGCTGCGAGTCTGAGGCAAGTGCGGAGAGCTTTGGCGCTCCTGTAAGAGGCACAGCAGGGTGTGAGGATTAAAAATTAAACGAAAATAGCGGGATGAAACAAGCGACTCCGACAAAAGCAAGGACTGCAACTGAGAAACTACGCCGCTCTCGGTATCTGACACTCCGGAGAGAACGACCCAAACAACTCACGGGGTAGTTGGTTAGGGTTCGGGGAAGGCTGCATGGTGCAGACAAAGGAAATACCAATAAGTCATCGCCTTCGCCGAAACGAAGAGAAAGCTCGTATACCGAAGGCCTGGCGACTGCTTTACGGGTACGAGACGAGTAACTAGCTTGAGTATGCTTCATTGCCAGCTAGTTTCTCGTCATTTTCGCTACTTTCAGTTTGTATGCTTGACAGGATTCTAAGTGATGATAGAAATTCCCAGAGACCTCTATTTCTGCGGCTTTACCCATCAGCTGTTTTACATATTTTGTGTATATAAATAATAAAATAATATTTCTGACAACCCACCCCCACCTGGTTTTTATTCGACCCACCGAGTGGGGCGGAATTTTTCAAGACAGTAATGGGCGAATAGCTTTTGGCTAGTCCATGTAATGACAAGAAATGCGGCTTTCGATTTCTTCAAGACTTGGTCGCTCTCTGACAAACCGAAACTCACCGTCGGAATATACTTCTAGATACCCCCATTCCACACCCAGCTCGCTCTGTCCTGGTTTCGGTGGTTCTGCCCACCAAGGTTCTCGGCTTACCAGATAGGACTCTGGTTTATTAGTTTCCTCAGTGTCCATGGCATTGGGTAGTTGTTCTGCCAACATGGTGTACCTCCCTAAATATGTACTCGGGGTATGTCTGAGAGTCTGGTGGTGTAAGACGGTGATCGGTATTGCTGGCGCATGAACCATTTCTTTTGCACGCCCTCACAGGCCAGTTGCAGGGTGCCTCGGCCATAGCGGCGATTCACGCCATCCAGTAATGCCATAAGGCTATCGGTTTGCTTGGGTTGTCCCAGTTCGAACATGTCGCCCTGCATGTACTTCCTGTCCACCATCTCGATAATGCCGACCCCAGCCTTCAGGTAACTGAAGCCCGGCTTATAGAGTTGCTCTGCCGCGTACTTCGCATACTGGCTCAGTACCCGGGTATCGTCTGTGGGATAAGGTAACTGCACGACCGTACTGCGACTGTAGTAGTGCTGGTCGTAGGGACTGGTTTGGATAAAGACATGCAGCGTGGTCGCCAAATGATTCTGCTGACGCAACTTCTCTGAAGCCCGACTGGCATATAGAGATATAGCCTCTTTGATGGGTGGCAGTGATGTCGCCTTCACTCCAAATCCACGGGTACAGTAGATCTGCTTTTTGGCTGGCGGGTGTTCTTCCAGTTCCAGGCAAGCTTCTCCGTTGAGTTCGGCAATGGTTCGCTCTAGGTTTACGCTGAACCGTCTTCGCAGTAGCTTGGTGTTGGCATTCGCCAAATCCCAGGCAGTATTGTTTAGCGTCAACTATCTTGTCCGGTCGGCGACAACTATGATGGCCGGTTGGGTGGTTCAGTTTTCTACTGGCTTTTCGCCTTTTCCATGTGCTGCTGTTTCCGGTAACTTTCTCCCTCCAG
>NZ_JACXLD010000012.1 GCF_014705705.1 Spongiibacter pelagi
GGCGCCGGCCTCATGCTCTTTGATGGCCTTAATGATTTGTTCGTCGCTGTATCGCTTCTTCATGCTGAGATCTCCATCCCGTTAGGTTAACTGGAAATCTCATCGTGGTCATGGTTCTAAAATCGGGGGAAAGGTCAACCTCAATCCCTTTCGCGAGGCCAATACAAAATCAAACCGCATTATAGAGTTGGGAATATTAAAGTACAGTGTAAACACGGATAGTGCGCGACAGGGCCAAGCAGGTTACAATGGCAACTTAGCTTTACGGGGCCGATATGGATTCGACGCCGGTTACAAAGCTCTTGAGTGCATGCCGTGATGACAGCGAATCACGTAAATCCAAAGCTGTTAACTTATAGTTGCCAACGACGACAACTACGCTCTAGCGGCTTAAACCCCGTTAGCGGTCATAAGTGGATGCTTGTAAACACGAAGTGACCGTCATATAGAACAAGCTAGCGAGGCGGTATGTCTGAGGCCAAGTCGCGAAACCTTTGAACTCGGAATCGCCAATTACGTCCTGCCCGTCGGGCTGTTTGCGGTTAAATCAATTGACGGATTCTAAGCATGTAGAGCCCTGAGTGGCGGACTGACGGACGGGGGTTCAAATCCCCCCGGCTCCACCAAACATATGACCAACAACTTGATCTCGAAGCCAAAGCCGATCCCGATATTAATCGCCTGCAAGAGGCACCTGGCTTTGGTCCAGTCAACGCAAGTGTGTTGTGCAGCTGGATAGGCGATGGAACTCAGTTTAATCGTACACGTGACGTGTCCGCAGCACTCGGAGTCATACCTAGGCAACATACGACCGGAGGGCATGACCGATTATTTGGTATAACGAAGCGGGGCGATAGCTACGTCCGCACGATGGTTGGGCTCTACAACATAAACGGGGGATAGCACTCATCTCACCCTGTTAATCACACCGTCCCATCCGCAATGGGCCAGCACTCGTAATCTGTAATTTTCAAAGTTTCTAAAACCATACGCTCGTCGTGTCATCATTTCCATTTTGTTGCGGAAGCCCTCCGTAATTCCATTACTTTTACTAAACCGCCACATGGCCATGTAATCCCCTGTAATCCCCCCGCAAAACAAAACATTAACGGGGGATTGTAATGCGAGTTTGCATTGACCAACTCAGTCGCTGCAAAATCCTATAAAACCTCGGGCTAAATATAATTGTTCCCTTTAAAATAAACTGCCAATTATAGGAAGCTAATAGTTTTAAGTATGATAAAAAAGTGCGCTCTGAAAGAAATTTATTATAAACAATTGCATCGTCAAATATTTCAATTTCATTCAATCCACTCGCCTCTATAAACGCTTCTATAAAAAGAATTTGTCGCCTAGCGCGCCAAACAGTACTAGATTTATTAAAGTTCTCAATACCACCAAAGGTCTGCCCGGAATGCTGTCGATAACCATAACAAGCCAATCTGTCAAGCAGAATTTCACACCCACTTTCCTTGACTTTTAAGGAAAACCACTGATCTTCATAAGGTATCGAAACTGGCATTGGGTAAACAATATTATTAAAAAATGCAGTACTAAATGTCCAAGCCCATTTAGGAACAGAATACATTTGCTTAAAAAATGTTTTACTATCACTATTAATAATATGACTTGGTATGTGGTATTTACCAATGACTCGATCATTGCCATCCAAAAGTAAAGCATCATGCAAAATAACATCTGGCCTAACATCAGCAACCAAATCAAGAAAACGCTCAAAGGCATGAGTAACAATCAAATCATCACCATCTACAAACTTAACAAAATCTCCTTTAACTTTTGAAAATCCAAAGTTAGTTGCACTGACCTTACCTACACCTGGGTTTTTGAAAATAGAAATATTCTTAGCGCAATAATTTTGTACGATAGAGAAAGTTTCATCTTCCGAACCGTCATCCACTACAATCAATTCGTACAATCGGTGCAAAGGGATAGAACGTATCGTTTTTTCTATATATTTAGCTTCGTTTTTTACAACCATGACTATAGATAATTTCACAAATCTCCTCCGAGCCATAATAAATAAATGACAACAATACATCTAAGGAAAACAATAGATTAACCACCACATCAATTAACACTATCAAACCACGACATAGAAATTCAAAATACCACAATATAATTTTAAACAGAAATAAATTTGATCGAATGAAAATACAGAGCAATCTACAGATTGCTTACCAGAATCGGAAGAAGAAAAAGGATAATATTTTCATTTCAACAACAAATAAACCACAGATAAAGTCGATAACCTTCAATAACTCGAACTCAACCCTTTTTCACGAAATTCAAAAAAAATGCTCTTAACACTGCCACCCATGACAAAAAAAAGACCAAATAGGAACCCTTTATGAAAGGGTATGACGAGTATCCGGCCTCACTCAATAAGCCGCCACTATCCAACAACAACGACTCCCACCGCTTCATTGTTACATGATTCTGAGATTCGAAATTAATGAATGAAGCAATGCTTTTCTTGGATAGATTTGAATAATATTCAACATCATCAATAGAACGCCTTATTATATTTAAAACATCCTCGTAATCTCTAACAACAATTGTTGTAAACTCTGTATTTCCATAATTCGACTTAACAAGAACTGGCAAGCCTACGCTTTGAGCTTCAAGCATACTAGCTGGAAAAGCCTCAGTACGACCAGCGTAATTCAAGATTGCAAAATCACATGCACTCATAACATCGTACTTTTCAGCCCCCAGTATTCCATAATAAAATATTTGTTCTTGACTGACGAATCTAAGGTCAATTAAAGAATTTTGATGGGAAACAAAATCCGTATTTTTCTTACTCATGGGCTCGTACAAAAAGGGGGAGCCAACTATATGACATTCAATATTCAACCCAGCACTAGCCAAAAAATCAGATATCTTTAGGAAATCAATATAACCCTTATAGTTCGACAGGTTACTCATATGAAACAATTTAATATTTTTATCTGGAGACAACTCACGCGCACGCTCACGCACAGAACCAACAACAATATTCCTTATATATTCACTATTAGCGCTTCTTAAGGCGCAATTTGACAGGTACGCATAAAAACCACAAGAAACAAACGACCTAGCAGTATATCTATTTACACCATAATAATAATACGGGTGATGAAGCCAAACCACCAGATTCAACGCAAGATATTTTTTATATTTCGAGAGAGTATATGGACAGATCTTTTTGTGTGTTTCACCGGAAATAATTAACTTTTTTTCTTTGCTAATATCAAATAAATCAGAATAGGATTTTACGTTTACAAATTCAAAATTGTTATCGGCAAAAAAAACAACTTGATTAGATGCAATGGTAATATCCCAACCCAAGCGTTTCAAACCATCAGCCAAAAGAACAGATACATACTGCGTCCCGCCAATACCAGGATTTTGGGACAATGATTTAAAAACCACTTTCTCTTCGCCTTTAAAATCTAGATATATAACAACTGATTTATCTACACGCATTGCAATCATCGCCCTCCTTCTGTCCGCGAATCGCATAAAACATTACTATGACGAAAACAATCAAAGACCTATTTACAAAAATATACTCAGTAATCATATTTAGAGAAATATATATTACTAATAAGTTCCGAGCTTCTTTCTCCTTTAATGAGACGTAAAAAAATAACAATGCCCCGAATACAAAAACGAGCCAAACAAAACCTCCATGTACAAGAAGTATTGAAACTAGGCCATCGTAGAAGGTCATGCCAGCCCCCATAACACCGACACCAATGATATAGAAATAGTGCTGGATCTCACCAAGAGCGATGTTTAGCTTATCAATCCTACCTAATGCTGACCCATCAGTAGAGAAATCAATTTTTGAAAAGCGATCAACAACCCTTATTAGGCTTTCATCCAAATTTGCAGATGAAACAAAGTCTGAAAGCTGAAGAAAAAATACCAATGAAACAAAAATAGCACAGAGACCCAATAATATGGATTTTGCGTTACCATTGAGCATGAAAACCAGAAAAATACCAATAATACCCGTTCTACTTCCCGTCAGGAAAATTGCAAATATGGTTAGCCATACAAAAACTGAACGACTAATGTCAGAACCATTGTAAATAGCCTTAAAATAAAAGAGTATTATAGATAGATTGCAAGCGAGCAAATGCGCGTCGCTTGCAAAATAATCAGTAGAGAACGGTGAGACAGGCCGATACCCACCGTGAATATATCCTTCTATGCGCAAAAAATGGTAAAGCGGGATCCACAGAACAGCCACTAAAAACGCATACTTTATTTCAAAAAGAGCTATTTTAAATCTCAGCCTAGACTCATATAAGAAAAAAAAAGCAATAAAAATCAATAGATATTTAAAAAAATGCCCTGCCCTATACAAACTACCTACATCATGGGACACTACCGAGTGTAAAAATGACAAAGCCAACAAATAAACACTGACAAGAACCAAAATAAACGAGGCTTTCACCCAATGCTTTATCGATATAACGAGGAAAAGGATAAATAAAGGATCTACAAGCCTTATCTCAGAAAAAACTTCAACATCAAACGAAAATATAAATGCACAGATCAGCAAAAGTAATCTTTGAAAATTTTCAAAAACCACTAGCATTCCTTATAACCTTTCTAACTATCTCACATAATGGCGACTTTAGTTGATTTCTTTTGCGTATGTTATAACACTCCTTCCAGCCTAATAACCGTCTTTTGAAGCTACCGGTACTTTCCCCTCCTAATCTCATTGAGACAATGTCAAGATCAATGTATTTCCACTTAACCTTGAGTAGCTCAATTAATTGACACTGGAGCTCATAATCAGCAGATATTCTTAGACTTTTATCGAATAAATATCCATTTCTTTCCACTACTTTCCTTAATGCATCAAAACGAACAAATAAAGCGGGATGAGGTATTTGATAGCCATTCAGCCTTCCATCGACGATTCCTCGTGGAGATATTCGCCTAACAAAAACCCCACCTTTTCCAGTATAGATAACATTTCCAAAAACAACATCTAAATCTGCATCACTATCAAACTCGTCCATAACACGCTGTAGACTTCCCTGGATATAGAAATCATCTGAATTCAAGTAAGCTACTATTCCGCTATTGACATGGCTAAAAGCTTTATTCATGGCATCGTATATACCCAAATCATTTTCAACAAATATTTCAGCCTTAAATTGCGACGCAACATCGCGCGTTCCATCAATTGAAGCCCCATCTTGGATAATATGTCTTTTATTAAATGGTAATTTATCGACACTTTCAAGGGAGTCTAAAATAGTGCGCTCTGAATTGTAAGATACCGTCAAAATGTTTAACATAACTATCGCTCGAATATATCTTTTATCTTATCGATAACAACATCATCCACATCCTCTATTTTTAATGTCCTGACCTTTGTTTTACTAGTTAAATAACCTATAAATAAATCATCCAGCCAAATTAGCATCTTTGATCTTTTAATAAACTCTAAGCGCTTCGGTACACACCTACTACGATAGTAACGATAAACATTTACAAACTTATTTGGACTTTCGTTTTGCCTAATAAAAACATGCCGATCAACATTAATCGCCTCAGAAAACAAGATGATTTTTCCATCTTCTAGCTCCTCAATGATGGAGTCTAAAGATTTCACACTAAAATCTTTATAGAGTTTTTTAATCATTCTAGTCAATGAATTAAGAGCCAATGAATTAACTTCCATATCAAACATCCGTTCAACATAGTCCTCAAATGATATCCTTGTCGTTTGACCGCCATCTCTTGAATAGGGCCAATCATTGTACGTTGACATTGCCATGGACAATGGGTCTCTATAAGTTATCAGTATTTTAGCCTCTGGAAATATCAATTTTAAATTTTTTATTTTTTGAACAATACTATATTTTGTGAACCTATCCGAACTAATGAACTCCTCACTGTAAATACCACCATTAAGATTAAGCCCCACAAGCAAATTAATACATCGTTCCTCGTCAAAAGTGAGTTCATTACGACCACAAATTCGGTCAAACACTTCCGTGACTTTTTGATTTTCCTCGACCTCAACTTTTAAGGAGTTCTTTTTTACGACATTGTGACTGGGAGCCTTTCCGAAGTAGTGGTAATTCTCAAGAAATGGTAGTACCTGCGTTTGAAGAAACGTCGTACCGCTTTTAGGCAATCCTATATGTATAATCATCCATTCCGCCTTTATCAATTATTAACACTGTAATAATTAATTACTTTTTTCATCGAAACACCAAATACAATGGAATAGCTAACACCGATAACTGCTGTATAGATCCAGATCATTTGAACGGGATCCCTTACACCAACCCAACTCAAACAAAGGCTTACAATAGTGCCAAAAAAAATAGTAATCCCATTTCTTAATGCAGATGAACCTAAATCGTAATGTAAAAGCCCAACTAATGGAGATACAGAAAATCGGAAAATCGTGATTAGCAAAACAGGAATAAAATACGGCTCAATATTTTCCAAAGAAGGATAGACCTTATTAAGCGGTAGTTTTGTCAAAAAAATGTAGGCAAATATTGCATATATGATCACAGCAATAAATACCACTAACGCGCTTTTTATAAAAAAGCTAATTTTATCTTGTGATTTACAGAAGTCACGGCCTAACATTGGCCCCAGATGCTGCTGAATAATTCTTAATGGCGCCTCTAGGAGCTTGTTAGCCAAAAAGTAATATCCTGCAGACTCCATTCCATAAGCGACCCCAAAAAAAATTGTCAAAGCCTGAACATTAACAGCCGCCAAGATTGTAGTTGGAAGCGAAAATAGGAACACATCTTTTTGTTCGAAAATTATGCCACACACAACTTTTACTTTTGGAAAGAGCAACTTCCTCACAACCTTCCTGTAAGGAATTAAAGCTATATAAAGTCCCGCAACCAACCCAATCCAGATATTTTCAAAATATATAATCGAAAAGTACTGCCCTATAGCAGCAAATACTGGCTTCAAAAAAACCGCGACTCTTGCGCTTCTAATTTCATCACTAACTATTGAAATACTATACAGCCAAACGTGCAAATAAAATCCTAAAGCAGAAACCAAAACCACTGCAATATCGCTTAAGTCGACATTAAGTATTGAACGGAAGATTAACAAGATAGAGCCAGACAATGCTATTACGAGCGGGGAAATATACAACGGAAGCATTTTATAATTAGCATTTTGTCTACCATGTTTTATTACGCTTATTTCATACCGACAACCAATCACCGAAGAAATAATCATAATTATACTTAATAGGTACGCATAATTTCCGAAATTTTCTTTAGATAATAATTCACTGAATATAATTAAAGAAAAATACGTAACTAGCTGCCCCGCCCCACCCAACAATGAAAATACAAACAGATTTTTCAACATTTAAAAAATTCTTGACTTTTACGGATATTGACAAAAAATTTCACCATTTTTTTTCGTTGTTTTTAAAAAATTCCATCAATTTACTATTAAACATTTGGGGATCCAAACTCCAATCCAGCTCAAAGACCTCTTGAGCCATTTTTAATTCGTGACGCTCAAGCTCCCACCAATGCCAATTATTTAACAATTTTCTCGTCTCAAAATCGTATCTTTCTTTTATTAACCGAGCAGGGACCCCTCCAATTACTGAAAAAGGAGGAAACCGTCGATTTACCACAGCGCCAGCCCCTATTATTGATGAATGCCCAACACTTGCCCCATCCAGCAATGTAACATTAGTCCCAACCCAACAATTCGCCCCTAAAACAACCCCGCCTGATTTTTTAATTCCAGAGTTACCGCTCGATAGCTCTACTATATTTCTTGTAAAGTGATCCTGAAAAGCTAATTTTTGAATTGCGTGATTAGAACTTCTTATTTGTATTGGGCCCGCTATTGCACAATACTCCCCTATATCACACTCGCCGACATATGAAATTGCATTGATTCGAACGCCTCTTTTTATTCTTGCCTTTGGATGTATGTAGCTTCCTACCGGTATTCTTATATCATTCGCACGAAGTCTGGCATGTATAGGCAATGACCTAAGAAGACGTTTTTTATTTCTGACGTATTCGTAGAAAAGCGTTATATACCCTGAAATTTTCTTCATATATAAATTTTCGTATTCGAGAATTTGTTTTTTATTTTGAATAGCAATATCTTGATGTTACCTTGTGGCTTTTCTTTTTCCAACCACCCTTATTACTATAATCTTCTTTAGAAATAAAATAATCCACCCCATATTCCTCAGTTAAATATTCATGGTAATCTCTTGGTATATTCACCGGGACACCCAAAAAAACATGCTCTATTTTTTCGTCAATATATTTTTTATTAACTTCCTCATGACCGTACTCGACTTTCCCTGCGCACCAAATTTTACACATCAGTCGAACAATTAACCCCCTGATCTTCATTGGAGTAAATTTCCCAAGAGCACTTATTATCCGGGAAATTAATGGGAGCCTTCTTTGAAGAGCTGACTGTTCATTCACAGCTACCACACTATACAAATCAATAATTTCCCACAAAAGACCAGAAAAAATACCATTTGACTTGTGGATATTTCTAACATATTTATCATTTTTTTTTGTGTAAATCTTTATATCAATAGGCACATTCCTCTCCAGGGTAATCATGTTTTTTAATTCAAATGTTAGTGGATCAAGCCTTTGTTTACATTTAAATCCAATCGACTCTAAAAGACCTAAGTTTTCTCTAATCTTCTTTGCATCGACTTCATAAATTCCGACGTCTATATCGCGATCTCCTGAAAGCATTCCTCCTTCTAATATTGCGCCAAGCACAGAACCACTCATGATCCAAAACTCCACGCCAACATTCATAAAGAATTGCTGCACATCATAAAAATCTTTACTTATGTCATCGACCAAATTACACCTCGCTTTTAATTTAATATCGCACGCATTTATCATTTTAGAAAATTAGATTTTATAGGCTTTTTTAAATATTAATTTACTTCATATATTTAAATTTCATTCTCTATTTTCAGAGGCTGAAATAAAGTTTTCATATGTTAACTTTAGCCCTATCTCCAGTTTCGTTTCAGAACGCCAGCCAAGCTTATTGATTTTTGTCACATCAAGAAGTTTTTTTGGAGTTCCATCAAGCTTGCCTCTATCCCAAACAATTCTCCCAGTGTAACCAACTGTCCACGCGATTTTATTAGCAAGTTCTCTGATCGAACAATCGCTTCCGGCACCAACATTTAAATGCGATAACATCGAACCAGTGCTTTCCAAATATTTTTCACGATCGATACTCATGACAAATACTGACGCTTTTGCCATGTCATCAACAAACAGAAACTCTCTCATCGGAGTTCCACTACCCCAAACAACAACTTCACTGTCTTCCATTAGTTTCGCGTTGTGAAACCTTCGAAGTAATGCCGGAATTACATGAGAGTTCTCTGCATGATAATTATCACCAGGCCCGTACAGATTTGTGGGCATAACCGAGCGGTAATCCACACCATATTGGCGGTTATAGGATTCGCAAAGTTTTATGCCCGCGATCTTGGCTATGGCGTAGGGTTCATTCGTAGGCTCAAGCGTTGCTGTAAGAAGCGCTTCTTCTTTCATAGGCTGTTCTACATTTCTTGGGTAGATACATGATGAGCCAAGGAATAAAAGTTTCTTTACTCCATTGCTATATGCGGCATGGATGATATTGCTTTCAATCATCAGGTTTTCATAGATGAATTCCGCTGGGTAGGTGTTATTGGCATGTATGCCCCCTACTTTGGCGGCAGCGAGATAGACCTGATCGATCTTATTTTCGGCAAAGAAGGCATTTACGGCTTGCTGGTTTATTAAATCCAGCTCGGCGTGGGTTCTGGTGATGATTTCGTTGTTGGAATCTTTTTCCAGCAAACGAACCAAGGCTGAGCCCACCATGCCACGGTGGCCAGCAATATAGATGCGCTGTTTGCTCATGATTAATTCTCGCGGGGTACGCTAACGTCAAAGCCATGACCTTTAAGCAGAGCATGGCGTTTGGCTTTATCCAGGTCTTCCATCACCATCTCGGAGCACATTTGCTCTACGGTAATTTCTGGCACCCAACCCAGTTTGGCTTTAGCTTTGGATGGATCACCCAGCAGGGTTTCTACTTCCGCAGGGCGGAAGTAGCGTTTGTCGACCTTAACAATTTCATCGCCCACTTTTACGGAAGGGGCTTTGTCACCGGAAACCGCGCTCACACGCCCTACTTCGTTAATGCCCTCGCCAAAGAATTCCAATTCAATCCCCAGCTCTGCGGCACTCATGCGTACAAATTCACGCACCGAGATTTGTTTGCCAGTGGCAATAACAAAGTCTTCTGCTTGTTCTTGTTGCAGCATCATCCATTGCATACGCACATAGTCTTTGGCATGCCCCCAGTCACGCAGTGCATCCATATTGCCGAGGTAGAGGCATTTCTCTAAGCCTTGGGCAATATTGGCGAGTGCACGGGTTATTTTACGGGTAACGAAGGTTTCACCACGGCGAGGGGACTCGTGATTAAACAGGATGCCGTTACAGGCATACATGCCATAGGCTTCTCGGTAGTTTACGGTAATCCAGTAGGCGTAGAGTTTGGCTACCGCATAGGGTGAACGCGGGTAAAACGGGGTGGTTTCTTTTTGGGGGATTTCTTGAACTAAGCCATAAAGCTCAGAGGTAGACGCTTGGTAAAAACGAGTTTTCTCGGTTAAGCCTAATAGGCGGATGGCTTCAAGAATACGCAAGGTGCCAATGCCATCTACGTCCGCCGCATATTCAGGTTGCTCGAAAGAAACCGCCACATGGCTCATCGCGCCGAGGTTGTAGATTTCGTCTGGCTGAACTTCTTGGATAATGCGCGTGAGGTTAGAGGTGTCGCTTAAATCACTGTAGTGCAGGAAAAAATTGGGATTTTCTGAATGACGGTCTTGGTAGATATGATCAATACGCTCGGTATTAAATGAAGAGGCTCTACGCTTGGTACCGTGGACTTCGTAACCTTTTTCTAAAAGAAACTCGGCCAGATAAGAACCGTCTTGACCCGTAATACCGGTGATTAATGCTTTTTTCATAATATTCACTTTTTCACAAACTCAAATTTACCTAATTTCTTGTAGCTCTGCTGTCAACTGTTCTATTTCTTGCTGCAGTTTTTCATATTCTTCCATTTTTCTTCTTAAAAAATGTGCTGTTATCTTAGCCTTTTCGCTCACCCCATCCGGAGTAAGGATATAGGCATACCCCATCTTCCTATCAGACTTCGCAAAGTTATTTAGCTTTACCAAACCACGCTCAACCAGCGCCTTAATGCAATAATTAACACCACCTAGACTTACGCCTAGCTCATTAGCGATTTCACGCTGAGTCGCTGACGGGTTTGCTTCAAGCACACGCATCACACGGAGCTTAAGCTCTTCTTGAAAGGAGGTATCTTGCGATTTTGGTGGTCGAGGCATATCGTTGAGGCCGGCCCGATCCCTTTGGCCTAAATGACGTTCATAAGGTGAACAAAATACACGAACCCTAAAATTGTGTCACGAATAATAATAAGAAAATATGACGACATGATGACGTGCAGTGCTAGCGTCCTTTCCGAAAAGAGGCGCTTTAGTGTGGCCTTCCCAATAACTTGACTCACCCTTGCAGATTACCGATGCTGAGGCCCAGCATCGAGTAGTTCTCTCACAAAATCAGATAATTAGAAAATTTATGTCCAAACCTGTTTCTTTTTTAGCCATCTTGGCTGTTACCAGTTTCATCCCAAACGCGTTCGCCCAAACCAAGCCACGCATGGCCTTGGAAGAGGTTGTGGTTACCGCCCAGAAGCGCGAAGAAGACGTGCAATCCGTTCCGCTTTCGGTCACCGCCATTGGCGGCGACGATATTGTGGATAAAAACATGGGCGACATGAATGAGGTGGCGAACTACGTTCCCAATCTCGACATTTTGGCCATTCCGTCTTTCCCCAGCATTTATATGCGCGGTCTTGGCTCCAGTTATAACCGGGGTTTTGAGCAATCCGTTGCTATTTTGATTGATGAAGTGTTTTACGGGCGCGCTTCTTATATTACTCAGGGCTTGATGGATTTATCGGCCATTGAGGTGCTGCGCGGCCCCCAAGGCACGCTGTTCGGTAAAAACTCCTCCGCCGGTGCTATTCACTTTCGTACTGCACAACCTGAACACGAGTTCGGCGTGAATGGTGATGTGTTGCTCGGCGAAAATAATTTACAGCGCTATCGCGTTACCGCTACTGGGCCGCTGACCGAATCTCTCACTTGGCGGCTAGCGCTGATGAGTGACCAGCGTGATGGCAGCATTGATAACACCACCACTGGTATTGATGAAGAAAACCGCGACACCCAAGGCGCTCGCCTGCGCCTGAATTGGGACGCCACCGATTCACTGAGCATTGGTTTTACTCTTAATGGCGGCGTGGTGAATCAGCACGGCCCCGGCACCCAGCTGATTGCGGCGCGCGGTCGAGCACTGGCGGCCATGCAGGCCTTTGATCCACAAACCGATGCCAATGCTTATGACGAGCGCAATGCGCTGGATCACCCCGGCATGGCCAGCCGGGAAACTTGGGATAGCACGGTAAAAGTCGATTGGAGTCTTGGTGGCGGTATGCTCACCAGCATCAGTAATTACACATGGATGGATGAAGATCTGAGCTTTGATGCGGATTTTTCGCCCATTCCGTTTTTGATTTTGGATAACGACGAAGACCTGCGCCAATTCAGCCAGGAGCTTCGCTTTACCTCAGCGCCGGGTAAGTTTGAGTATGTTGCCGGCTTGTATTACATGCACACCGATCTCAGCACCACTTACGATATCACCGAGCAACTTCTACTCACTGAAATTCTGCAGGTCACTGGCGAAGGAGAGCGCATGATTTGCTTGCAAAGCCCCGATCCGAAATCCTGCCAAGATGCGGTATTAGATGATGCCAATAGCGGCGCTTTGGCCGCACAAACGATTCAAGCACGCTTGGCATTAGAAGGCGGCGTTAGTGCGGTGGAAACCTCATTCACTCATTTCAATCAGGTCACCGATAGCGCAGCCTTGTTTGGCCAAGCCAACTGGCATCTGACCAAGCACCTAACTCTCACATTTGGCAGCCGCTTTAATTACGAAGAAAAAACGCTCGATGTCGCTCACACCTTACTCAATAACCGCACCGGTCAAACCGGCAATGCGGTGCTCAGCACCGGCGGCCTGCCGCTAATTAATTATGGGCTTGGGCCATCCCCGCTGGGGGCGACTATTTTTCCATTTATTATTTCTGGCGATACCCAATTCAGCGCACAACGGCAAAGAGATGATTTCAATATTATCCCCAAGGCGTCTCTGCAATATGCGTTTGATGACGATGTAATGAGCTATATCACCGTGGCCCGAGGCTATAAATCTGGCGGATTTAATGCCCAGCCCGTTAATGACAAACAATTGGAATTTGATGAAGAAGATGCACTAACCTATGAAGTCGGGCTGAAGTCTGAATGGCTTTCCGGTGCAGCGCGGCTCAATCTTGCGGCATTTAGAACTGAATTCGATGGCCTGCAAGTCGCCACCTTTAATGGTGTCAGTTATGTAGTTGGCAATGCCGCCTCCGCCACCATTCAAGGGCTGGAATATGAAGCGATGTTACTCACTCGCTATGGCATTTTGCTGGGCATTAATGGCGCTTACACCGACGCCTATTACGATGAATTCAAAAACGCACCTTGTGACGCCGAAGTGAGCAACCCACCGCCCTGCGATTTAAGCGGTAAACGTTTGCGGCTGGTGCCGGAGTTAAAAACCACGCTGACTGCGGGCTATCAAGGCCAGCCTTTCGGCCTGCCGTTTCAAACGATCCTCGGCTTTACCGCCAGTTATTCCAGCGATGTTGCCCTTGCGACCGACCTAGACCCGATTGATATACGCGAAGCCTCAACGGTGTATGGCTTGCAGGCGGGGATTAAGGCGCCTGATGAGAGCTGGCACCTGATGCTGTTTGGCGACAATATCACCAACCATGAGTATCTCGCTGGCGCACAGGATGCGCCCGCATTCCGGGGTACCCATTTTGGCGGTGCTTATCCGGCGGTGAGTTATGAGTTGGAATTGGGGTTTAGGTTTTAATGTGTTTACCCATGCCAGCTGCGGTTATCTTTCTCGATTAGCAGCTCACTTTTGGCCGGCCCCCACGAGCCGGCCTGATATTTCCGCACTTCCATATTTTGGCGCTTCCACGCCTCGACCACGCCATCGACCCAACGCCAAGATTCTTCTACTTCTTCTCGCCCTACAAACAGCGATTGATCACCACTGATTACGTCGAGAAATAAGCGCTCATAGGCTTCAGGAATGCGGCCCATTGCCGAGCTGCCCAAGAAGTCGAGGTTAAGATCCTGTTTCACCAGCGCCATACGGTCACGCAAACTGTGAAGCTTGGAGACCATACGCATTTCGATACCTTCATTGGGTTGCAGGCGAATCACCAGTCGGTTATTCGATGCGGGGTTACCCGAAAAAATATTGTGCGGCAGCGCTTTATAGCTGATCACCACTTCGGTGAGTTTTTCCGCCATGCGTTTGCCGGTGCGCAAATAGAAAGGCACCCCGGCCCAGCGCCAGTTATCAATATGCGCTTTAATGGCAACAAAGGTTTCGGTATCACTCTGCTCAACCGTGCAATCATCTTCGTTGAGATAACCCCGCGCCGGCTGCCCGCCCATATAACCCGCCGCATATTGGCCGCGCACGGTATGGGTAGTGATGGTGTTTTCATCAATGGGGCGCAGCGCCCGCAGCACTTTGATTTTTTCATCGCGAATGCTTTCAGCGGTCATGGAATTGGGTGCTTCCATTGCCACCAAACACAGGAGCTGCATAAGGTGGTTTTGCACCATATCGCGCAACTGACCAACCTTGTCGTAATACCCCCAGCGCCCCTCAATGCCCACCGTTTCCGCCACGGTGATCTGCACATGATCAATGCAACTCTGATCCCATTGGGTATTAATAAAGCGATTGGCAAAGCGCAGCACTAATAAATTTTGTACGGTTTCTTTGCCGAGATAATGATCGATGCGGTAGGTATTTTCATCACTGAAATATTTAGCGACGGTTTCATTCACCGCCACGCTGCTGGCCAGATCATGACCGATGGGTTTTTCCAAAACGATACGGCTGTCGTCATTCAGGCATTGATGCTCGCCCAAGGCCTGACAAATTGGACCAAATAAACTCGGCGGCGTTGCCAGATAATAAATACGCACCGCGCAATGCAGCTCTGCCGCAAGGCGAACATAGTCCTCCGCCGAATTGAAATCCAAATGAACATAAACAATACGGCTGGCAAATTTTTGCCACTGTTGTTCAGTCCAGCGTTCAGGCTGAATTTGCGACTGCAACTTGGGCTGCAAGCTTTCAAGGAAAGTCTCGCGGGGCATGGCATCCCGCGCCACACAAACGATGCGGGTTTTCGGCGAAAGCAGCTCGCAGTAATCCAATTGATACAAGGCAGGGAATAACTTGCGCCCCGCCAAATCGCCACGGGCGCCGAAAATGATCAGGTCAGCTTGTTCTGCCATTTGCTTGAGCCCTCAACTGTCTAACATCTTTCTTCACTTCATCACGCTCACCCAATAAGATCAAGGGCTTAGCTAAATCTGCGCTGGATTAATTACGCTGGAGCAGGCATCGTTATAGAAAATATTGCATTCAGGATTCCCCATGAGTAACCGCGAACAAAAAGAATACTGGAACGGCGACGCCGGCCAACATTGGGCAACGCAAGACGAGTTAATGGCCACCTTGCTTAAACCCATTGCCGAAGGCCTTCTCGAGCACATTAATCCTCAAGCTGGTCAAAGCGCTTTGGATATTGGCTGCGGTGGCGGCAGTCAGAGCTTGTTACTTGCTGAGCGATTGGGCAAAAACGGTAAAGTGGTTGGGCTGGATATTTCAGAACCGCTCTTGCACGTAGCCCGCACCAGACCTGCCTCTGCCGACTCCGCTGAGCTGGATTTTATTCAGGCTGATGCGCAAGAATATGCTTTTGAACCGGCACAATTTGATCTGCTGTTTTCACGTTTTGGGGTAATGTTTTTTGATGAGCCCGAAACCGCTTTTCGCAATCTGCGCACCGCACTCAAGCCCGACGGTAAATTAGGCTTCTCCTGCTGGCCCAGCCCCAAAGCCAATCCTTTCTTTTCTGCGCCTCTGGCGGCGGTGTTGAAGCATGTGCCCGCACCCGAGGCCAGCGATCCTAACGCGCCCGGCCCGTTTGCCTTTGCCGACCCCGCTCGGCTCACCGGCATTCTTGACGCCGCTGGCTTTGGCCAAATTGTTATTGAGGAATTCACGACTACACTGAAAATGGGTGAGGATGACACGCTCGATAATTTGACCGCCGCGATGTCAAAAATTGGTCCCGCATCGCGGCTTTTGAAAGAACACTCAGAAGAGATTAAAGCCGCCGCTCACGGCAGCATAATGGAAGCGCTTGCGCCTTATTTCCAAGACGGCAGCCTGCACTTCCCCACCCGCATTTGGTTTGTTACCGCCCATAACGAGGCTTAAACATGTTTGCCATTGTGTTAACCGCCCTGCTCTCAAGCCTGTTCACACTGGCCCTGGCTGCCGTGATTTTGAAATATTTCGCGCTGCCTAAGCTCGAACAATACATTGATGAGAAATTACTGCCTGAAGCCCAGGAGCGGGTTAAAGACGGTGTGAGTGATGGCGTTGTGGAGGTGTTGCCAAAGGTGAAAGATCACGTGCGCGATGGCGTTACCGAATCCTTTGTCGATGCCGCCTCAGGTGGCTTGCTTAAGCGCGCCCCGGCCAATATCGCCAATAATTTGGAATCTTTGACTGGGATGTTCTTTGGAAAAAAATAGGCTTTGGGAAGAAATAGTCTTTGGTAAGAAGTAGGTATTGCCAAGAAATAGCTAAGCCGCCCTTATTGCCAGAAGACCCGATTGGATATACATTTAAAATACGTATATCCAATGGACGTAAATATGAAAGTTGCAAAATGGGGCAATAGCTTAGCCGTACGTCTACCTAGCGATGTGATCAAGCTGTTAAAGCTTAACGAAGGCGACGAAATTGAACTTCACGCTGAGGGTGATCGCGCCTTTAGTGTTGTAAAAAAAGAAGGGCAAGCGGAATTACTAAAACGTGTTCGCGCTATGCGCGGTCGTGTGCCTGCCGACTTCAAGTTCGACCGCTTGGACGCACATGAAAGATAAGCCCTTCCTAGATACCAATATTATTATCTATCTGCTTTCGGCTGATGACTACAAAGCAGACCTCTCAGAACAAATTGTGACTCGCGGCGGCACAGTCAGTGTCCAAGTTCTTAATGAGTTTCTTTCCGTAGCCACACGCAAGCTCGGCTTAACACAACAAGAATCGGCAGATGTACTTAACGCCGTGCGCCGTTCTTGCAACGTAATACCACTAACACTCGAGACTCACGATTTAGGCGTAGATCTGATTGATCGATACGGATTTTCTATTTACGACGCGATGATCGTTGCAGCAGCGCTAACAAGCGGCGCAAAAACCCTGTATAGCGAAGACATGCAAAACGGGTTGTTGGTAGATAATTGCTTGAGGATTGTGAACCCTTACGCCACACGCTAGTTTGAAGCGGCTCTATTTAACTTACTGGCAAATTGAAACTGGCGGCAGATGTGCGCTTTTTATAAAAGCCATAAGCTGCTGGCGATTTTCTTCCAAGCCGAACGTTTGGATATGACCGCCTTCATATTCCAGTAATTGCTTGGGTTCGCGGGCCGCTCGCATTAATGCTTCAGCATGTGATACTGGCACTACCTCGTCATTTTTACCGTGGATAATGAATACCGGCAGCGGCGAAATATTTTCTATCGCGTCTTCCAAATCCATTCCGGAGGGCATCGCCCAAGCCGCCGGCCACTGGAATAAATAGGTCAACCAATTGCCCGCCGCTACCTCCTTGGCTATTTTGCTGTAACGGCTGAAGCCCGCATCTAATACCACTGCCGTTAAATTCGGCCAGCGCTGTTCTCGAGTACAGGGATTCTCGGCGCCAACCGCCACACCGGAAAGGCTCGCCCCTAAACTCTGCCCCAACACAATCACCGGCACCGATGAAGCGGCAAGATAATCTAAGCCCGCCTGCACATCTTCAATCGCTCCAGCGATAGTCGGCACCCCGCCCGACTGCCCGTAGCCTCGATAATCCAGCAGCAGTACATTGACACCCTCCGCTGGCAACCACATCACGCTGGCAATATGGGTGCTGATGTTTTCGGCATTGCCATGAATAAACAGGATGGTTGCCGAAGGATCTTTGCTTGCCGGCAACCACCAAGCATGAAGTTGGGTGCCATCGCGCGAACTCAGCTGTACATCGTCGTATCGCAAGCCAATTTGATCCGGAGTACGAAGCAATGGCTTCATCGGATAAAACAATAGGGACTCGCAAGCAGAAAGACTTAGGCAGATCAGTACGATGCCTAATATCTTTGGAAGCAGGCTCTTGAGAGTTAAAAATATCGGCGCCATGCCAATTTGGCCTCGGTGAACTCTTCGCCCTGTTGTCGGCTGTAGTCTAGGCTCAATCTCAAGGACTGCGCATGTTGCAACTTAAGATTCATGCCAAACTGATACCGCGTTCGGCTGGCTGCCGTGGTGAAATCCAAGTACTCCGCCGACAGCTCCGCAGAAATACGCTCGCCCTGCCAAAGCTGCCCCACCACACCACCAAGGCCAAGCTGCCAATTAACCGCTGATTCCGGGTTGTATTCCAATCGCGGCCGAACCAGAACATAGCTGGTGCCGCCCAACTCTCGCCAACTTCCGCCCACGTCTCCTTGCAGGCCAGTTTTCAGCGAATGCTCCGCACTTGGTATACGCTCAAGCCCACCTTTGACTCCCCAGCTCAGTCCCTTAGCAAACTGACTGCGTGGCGACAGCGAACGAATATCCACCGGCACCAACTCCTGCAGTTTCAATTGATCATCCTGCCAGCGCAAGCCCACTCGCAGCATTTCCAAACCAGCGCCAACCGGGTAGCCCGCCAGCGGGTCGAGGGTGTCGTGGTAGCTGATGCGCCATTGCAGATCGATAAACTCCTGATCTTCAAGCACACCCGCCCCCACATTAAACTGCGACGTTGGATGCCCAAGATCAGGCCGAGTGGGGGCCGCTGCGCTGGCATAGGGCATTTCGCCTAAGGTTTGAGATGCGCGCAGCAGGGTCAAACTGCGCTTGGCAATCTCGCTGTCTCTACTGCTTTTATTGTGCTGATAACGTAGTAAACGATAAGCAGCCATCAGCACTTGCTGCTTTGTTTGCGCTAGCGCTGAGACTTTCTGGCCATCGACCGCTTCTCTTCCCTCAGCGAGCGCAACCACCAAGTCTTTTTCTGACTCAGAAAGCCCGCCAATCAACTGTTCAAATTGCAGTTGCTTTGAGGGGCGGAACTCAACTTCTTTCACCAGCCCCTCATCCACCACACGTCGGATGGTATCGACGGGCATCGCGTAATAATCAAAGCCACTGCTTAAATCCAAGGAAGGGCGCGCCACCTCCAACAGCTCCAATAAGCGATACGCACAGTTCTGATCAAAGAAGTAATACCCAAAGCGAATGCCGTTTAACTCCCAGCCATGCTTGACCAGAAAATCAATTTCGCCCTAGTTCAAATCCAGCTCATACTCCCACATATCCCGATTTTCCAGCCGGGTATATTCCTGAATTTTTTCGTAGTAAGGCTGCAAACTGAATACACCGGGGTAGCCCCCAAAAATACCTTTATAGGCATAGAGCAAGCCATTCTCACCAGCGGGAATGCGCGCTCCAAAATTCAGCGCGTAGGACAAATAAGGCGACGCGGATCGTTCACCCGCGGGATCAAGTCGCAGGAAGGTATGGCCATACATGGAGGAAGGGCTGTTCAAATAACTCGAGGCCAGCACCAGTACCATGCGCTGCACATCTAACTTACTTCTCCAACTATCAAATTCCTCGCAGACCGGTTCAGCTGTGCCTGACATTAAACCCGCTTGCTGTAAAAATTGGCGTCTCGCCGGATAAAAACAAGCCAGCTCTGGCTGCTCTTTAAATGCGGCAAGTGTGGCTTGCAACTCGGCAAATGGGTCGACACTCCCATTTTCAGCAAGGAAGAATCTGGGGTCACGAATATAGCTGGGACCGCCAGAGCGCGGCATATGTAATAAGGTTTGCCAAGCTCGGCTCTGGGCAATATGTTCCATCGACATCGCTTGCTCTGCCGCCGAAGCCGACCCCGCAACAATCACTATCAGGAACACCGCTAAACTTTTTATTACTTTTCCCATGCCGTCTTTAACCGCAAAAAATCCCAGACAAAAAAAGCGGCCCACTTGGGGCCGCTCTTGGTTTTGCGATCTACCCGATTAGGCAGCGTATTTCGCCAAACGCGCATCTTGACGCATCAGTTCAAAAATTGAACCTACCACTTGCTCGGCGTTAACTTCCGCACTTGGGAACAGCGTGTCGAAGTTATTGTGCAGAGTCGCTTTAAACAGCGCGCGATCTTCTGCAGAAACACCCATGGAAACAGCAACAGCCGTCAGCGCTTCACCATCGCCGCGAGCTACGTCTTCAGAGAACTCGTCCATGATGGCGCCAACATTGACCATTTTCTTGCCGCCATAGGTCAATGTGCCATCAGTCGAACAGCCATTGGTACCCAGAGTCATACCAATAGTGTTGTTACCTGAGGTGCCGTTGGTGATAGATGCAACAATATGTGTGCCTAGGCCAGACTGACCTTGGAACATCATATTACCCCAGCCGCAGTTTGGGCCGCCGGGCGCAACAGCAAAAGAAGCACTGGACGCGATTGCTAGTGTTGAAGCCAACAGAATTTTTTTCATTGATATCCCCTTCCATTTGTTTTTTCTTCGCTCGGCCGTGTTTCGTCGAACGAGAACCTTGGTCGCCAAATCCGACCATGCACCCAAGACTATCACAGCAATGTAAAAAAACAGCCCTTTTTTAAATTATGACGAGGCGCTGACCACAAAAATCATTTCTAAAAAATCTAGCGCAAAAAAAAAGCCCCGCTAAAAAGCGGGGCTTTGGATCAATCCAGAAACCGATTTATTCAGCGGTTTCTTCAGCAGCGTCTTGCTCTTGCTCAGCGTTTTCCAGTTCTTTCATGGAAAGCTTGATGCGGCCGCGTTGATCAACGTCCAGTACTTTCACACGAACTTCCTGACCTTCGCTCAAGTAGTCGCTGACATTTTCCACGCGCTCGTTAGAGATTTGCGAGATGTGTACCAGACCGTCTTTACCCGGCAGAATGGTCACAAACGCGCCGAAATCTACGATGCGAGCAACGGTACCGGTGTAGATTTCGCCCACTTCCGCTTCTGCAGTGATCGCCAGAATACGATCCACAGCAGCGTCACGTGAAGCCGCGTCAGAACCGTATACACGTACGGTGCCGTCGTCTTCGATATCCACCTGCGCACCAGTTTCTTCGGTGATTGAGCGGATAGTCGCGCCGCCTTTACCGATGATGTCGCGGATTTTGTCGGAATCGACTTTCATGACATGCATAGAAGGTGCGTTGTCTGAAACACCATCACGTGGCGCAGACAGCACTTGGTTCATTTGACCCAGGATGTGCAAGCGGGCTTGTTGCGCCTGCTCCAGTGCCACTTCCATGATCTTCTGGTTAATACCTTCGATCTTGATGTCCATTTGCAGTGCGGTAACACCGTCAGCGGTACCGGCAACTTTAAAGTCCATATCGCCGAGGTGGTCTTCGTCACCGAGGATGTCGGTCAGAACGGCGAAGCGCTCGCCTTCTTTAACCAGACCCATGGCGATACCGGCAACCGGAGCTTTCAATGGTACACCAGCATCCATCAGCGACAGGCTGCCAACACAAACGGAAGCCATGGAGCTAGAACCGTTTGATTCGGTGATTTCTGAAACCACACGAATGGTGTACGGGAATTCTTCTGCTGTTGGCAGAACTGCAGCCAGACCACGACGCGCCAGACGGCCGTGACCGATTTCCCGACGGCCAGTACCGCCCATACGACCACACTCACCTACTGAGTAGGGAGGGAAGTTGTAGTGCAGCATGAAGTTGTCTTTGCGCTCGCCTTCCAGCGCATCGATGATTTGCGCATCGCGGGTGGTACCCAGAGTCGCTACACCAATCGCCTGAGTTTCACCACGGGTGAACAGTGAAGAGCCGTGGGCTTTATCCAGCACGCCGACTTCAACGGTGATTGGACGAACAGTGCGACCATCGCGACCATCGATACGGGGCTCGCCATTCAGGATACGCTGACGAACAATTTGTTTTTCCAGCTTGCCGAAAACACCTTTAACGTCTTCTGCGCTGAATTGTGGTGCTTCGCCACCCGCCAGCTGCTCAACCGCTTGGTCACGCAGCACACCCACTTGGGCGTAACGCTGCATTTTGTCGGTGATGCGGTAGGCATCGCCCAGACCGGCTTTGTAACCATCAGCAACCGCGCCCATCAGCTCGGTGTTTTCTGCTTCTGGCTGCCAATCCCAAGCAGGCTTGCCCGCTTCTGCGGCCAGCTCGCGAATCACTTGAATCGCCGCTTGCATTTCTTGGTGGGCGAACAATACCGCACCCAGCATTTGATCTTCGGTCAGTTCTTGTGCTTCTGACTCAACCATCAGCACGGCCTCTTGAGTACCGGCAACAACCATGTCCAGCAGGCTGGTTTTCAGTTGGCTGTAAGTTGGGTTCAGCAGGTAGCCTTCTTCCGCAGTGAAGCCAACGCGGGCTGCGCCGATAGGACCTGAGAAAGGAATACCTGAAACCGCCAAGGCAGCAGAAGTACCCAGCATGGCAGCGATATCTGGATCGACATCTTTTTCCGCTGACATGACGGTACAAACAACTTGGACTTCGTTCTTGAAGCCGTTAGGGAACAGCGGACGAATTGGACGATCGATCAGGCGAGAGGTCAGGGTCTCTTTCTCAGAAGGACGACCTTCACGCTTGAAGAAACCACCGGGGATTTTACCGGCTGCGTAAGCACGCTCTTGGTAATGTACCGACAGTGGGAAAAAGTCTTGGCCGGGGCTAGCAGATTTGGCACCAACAACGGTACACAGAACCTGAGTTTGACCCACGGTGACCAGTACCGCGCCAGTCGCTTGACGAGCGATACGGCCGGTTTCCAGGGTTACGGTTTGACCGCCCCACTGGAAGCTTTTAGTAATGGGATTCACGAATTAACTCCTCCCTTTTCAGGGCTGATAAATAGCACGAAGGGGCCAAGTGGCCCCCTCACTTATTCTTGTTTTAGCGACGCAGACCCAGACGCTTGATCAGAGTGCTGTAGCGCTCTTGGTTTTTACCTTTCAGGTAGTCCAGCAGTTTGCGGCGCTGGTTAACCATGCGGATCAGACCGCGACGGGAATGGTGGTCTTTCTTGTTGCCTTCGAAGTGACCTTGCAGTTTGTTGATGTTTACGGTCAGCAGGGCAACCTGTACTTCAGGGGAGCCAGTGTCACCTTCAGCAGTTTGGTACTCTTTTACGATTTCAGCTTTTTCAGCGGCAGACAGTGCCATGTTCATTTCCTCGTCATGATATGCGATGAAAATCGAGCCTGACCGCGCATATCTACAGACAGGTTCGGAGGTGTTAATTCACCCCGTATTTCGATCGAATCAGCACGCAGCCAATTCGGCCGCGCATTATCACATAAATACTGGCGGGATAACACTTTTTAGTGAGCGATCAGGCGCTTTGGTTTGAGGCGGCCATCTTCTTGTACTTCGCCCACGCCCAAAAATTGTTGCTGCTCGTCAAACAACACAATTTGCCCGGACTCCGGCAGGCCATTAGCCTGAACAGCTTGCCCCTGAAGCAGGTAATAAGCCGTCGTTTCCGGCAATGTAATGGAAGGCAAATGGCCGAGTGCCGACTCGATTGGTAGCAAAAGCGCATCTAGCCCATCAAAATCCTGCTGGTCTCGAAGCGCTTGAATATGATCAAGCGTATAGGACTGTTCGAGATTAAATGGCCCCGCCTGGGTGCGGCGAAGGCTATGGATGTGAGCACCCACTCCTAGAGCTTGCCCCAGATCATCGGTCAGCGAACGAATATAGGTGCCTTTGCTACAGGCGACGTCGAACAGACCAGAGGCCGCCTCGCTAGCGTTGAATTCCAACATATCGAAACGCGAAATATGCGCGGGGCGCGCCGGGCGCTCGACTTCAATACCAGCTCGCGCCAGCTCATAGAGCGGGCGGCCATTGCGTTTAAGTGCCGAATACATGGGCGGCACTTGCAGGATATCGCCGCGAAAATCCACCAGCGCCGCTTCCACCTGCGCCGCTGTTAATTCACCGCAGGGCTTTTCTTCCACCACTTCACCTTCAGCATCCAGCGTATCGGTACGCTGACCAAAGCGAACGCCGCTTAAATAGGCTTTATCGGCATCGAGCAAATATTGCGAGAACTTGGTGGCTTCACCAAGGCAGATAGGCAACACACCGGAGGCGAGAGGATCGAGCGCACCGGTATGACCGGCTTTTTGAGCGTTGTAGATGGCGCGCACCGCAACCATCACACCATTAGATGTGCGGCCGGTGGGTTTATCTAAAATAAGAATGCCATCAACCTGACGGCCCTTGCGTCGCCTTGCCATTGTGCGAATTTATGCTTGGGAAGGATCCTGATCGTCTTCGTGAAAACGGCGATCCGCTTCCATAGCATCGTCGATCAATTTGGAAAGTTGCTGGCCACGACCCACGCTGGCATCGAAGTAGAAATGCAGCGAGGGGGTAGTGCGAGCATTATTGAAACGGGCGACTTTGCTGCGCAGGAAACCTGCCGCTTTATTCAATACGGCGACAGATTCGGCCGCTTCTTCCGCCGTATTTTTGCCCAGCACCGTAACATAGACCTTGGCATGACTGAGATCACGACTGACCTCAGCATCGGTCACGCTGACCATACCCAAGCGCGGGTCGCGCAGTTCGAGTTGAATCAAACTGCCCAGCTCGCGCTTGAGGAAGTCGGCAATGCGTTCGGTGCGACTGAATTCTTTCATCGTAAAAGGGCGCGCTTAGAGGCTGCGCGCAATCTCCTTCACGTCGAAGACTTCAATCTTGTCGCCGGGGCGCACGTCTTTGTAGTTCTTCACACCGATACCACACTCAAGGCCGTTTTTAACCTCGCTGGCATCGTCTTTAAAGCGACGCAGAGATTCCAGCTCGCCTTCGTAAATCACCACATCGTCGCGCAGAACGCGGATCGGTTTGCTGCGGTAAACGGTACCTTCCACCACCATACAACCGGCGATATCGCCGAACTTCGGTGAGCGGAATACATCGCGCACTTCGGCAATGCCGACGATTTCTTCGCGAACTTCTGGGCTCAACATACCGCTCAGCGCCTGCTTAACGTCGTCGATCAGGTCGTAAATAACGCTGTAGTAACGCAAGTCTACGCCTTCGTTTTCAGCCAACTTACGCGCACTTGAATCCGCACGAACGTTGAAACCGAACATAACCGCACCGGCAGTCATCGCCAGGTTTACATCGGTTTCGGTCAGACCGCCGACACCACCAGAAACGATATTCACGTTAACTTCTTCGTTGCCGATATCCAGCAGCGAGGCCTGAATGGCTTCAAGCGAACCGCGCACGTCGGCCTTAACCAGTACGTTCAAGGTCTTGCGCTCACCGGCCGCCATGCTTTCAAACATGCGATCCAGTTTGGCAGCTTGCTGACGCTTGATGCGATTTTCACGCTCACGGTGCTGACGGAAATCAGCCACTTCGCGGGCGCGCTTGTCGTTTTCAACCACAACAAAGTTATCACCGGCTTCAGGGGTGCCATCCAAACCGAGAATTTCAACCGGGATAGATGGGCCTGCGGTATCAATCGGCTTACCGTTTTCATCCAGCATTGCACGAACACGGCCGTAGCACTGACCCGCAAGAACGATATCACCCTGCTTTAGGGTGCCGCTTTGAATCAGGATAGACGCAACCGCACCACGACCTTTATCTAGACGCGATTCGATAACCAGACCTTGGGCTGGAACATCCGCCGCCGCTTTCAGTTCCAGCAGTTCGGCTTGCAGCAATACCGCATCCAGCAGCGCACTTACACCGTCACCAGTATGCGCAGACACCGGCACAAACTGAGTATCGCCGCCCCATTCTTCTGGGATAACGTCTTTCGCCGCCAGTTCGTTTTTAACGCGATCTGGATCAGCGGCTTCTTTGTCCATTTTGTTAATGGCAACAACCAAAGGCACACCAGCCGCACGCGCGTGGGCAACAGCCTCTTCGGTTTGTGGCATTACGCCGTCATCGGCCGCCACCACCAGAATAACGATATCGGTACTCTTGGCACCGCGCGCACGCATGGCAGTAAACGCCGCGTGACCGGGGGTATCCAAGAAGGTGATCATGCCGTGACCGGTTTCTACGTGGTAGGCACCGATATGCTGGGTAATACCACCGGCTTCGCCGCTGGCAACACGCGATGAGCGGATGTAATCCAGCAAGGAGGTTTTACCGTGGTCAACGTGGCCCATAACGGTTACCACAGGCGCGCGTGGCAGCAATGTGCCCTCGCCGTGAGAAGTCAGCGTTTCTTCCAGCGCTTCTTCAACCGCAGTATCGGATACCAGCTTGACCTTATGACCCATTTCTTCAACCACTAGCTGGGCAGTTTCCTGATCCAGCGCTTGGTTGATGGTCACCATCATGCCCATTTTAAACAGCTCTTTAATCACCTCGGCCGCTTTCACTTTCATTTGTGAAGCCAGCTCAGTTGGGGTGATGGTTTCCGAGATGTTTACCTCGTAAATAATTTTGTCGGTCGGCGTTTGGAAACCGTGACGCTGCGCATCTTCTGGCAGTTTCAGGGTCTTCTTACGACGGCGACCGCCTTGGCGATCGTCACCAAAGCCATCGTCGAAGTCATCACGACTCTTACGACCTTTAGTGCTGCCGCGACGGCGTGGTGAATCATCGTCATTTTTGGGCGCTTCACGCATATGGCGTGGGCCGCGATTGTCGTCTTTCTTGCCTTTGCCTTTAGCGTCTGCAGCACTATCGCGCTCGCGCTTCTCTTTTTCAGCACGGGCTTCTTCTTCACGCTTTTTCTTGGCCAACAACTCAGCGCGGCGTTGCTTTTCTTTCTCTTCTTCTTCCTTGCGGCGCAGAATAGCGCGCTGACGCAAGACTTCAGGATCGATTTCAATCGCCGCCGATTCTTCTGGCTCAGTTTTCAGTTCTTCAGCCGCTTCGGGTGCCGCTTCAGCCACTTCTTTTACTGTTTCAGCAGGCTCTTCAGCAGGGGTTTCGACCGCAGGCGCTTCTTCAGCAACGGGTTCTTCCGCAACTGGTTCCTCTTTTGTCTCGGGCTCGGCGGTTTGTTCTGCAACTTCAGCAACGGTTTCAACAGTCGTTTCAACAACCTCAGTCACTGGCGCTTCTTCTACCACTTCGGCAACCGCTTCAACTTCGGCTGCTTCCGCTTCCAGCGCTTCCTGTTGACGCGCTTCTTCTGCTGCCGCTTCTGCCGCCAGTTCCGCCGGATCGCGTTTCACGTAAGTACGTTTTTTGCGCACTTCGATATTGACGGTCTTCTTGCTCGCACCCGATCCTGTTTTCAGGGTGCTAATGGTTTTGCGCTTGAGGGTAATCTTGCGCGGCGCATCTGCGGATTCACCGTGACTGCGCTTCAGGTAGGTCAGCAAGGTTTGTTTGTCTTCGTCAGACACAACCTGCTCGGCCGCGCTGTGTTTCAGCCCGGCTTCTTTCATCTGCCGCAGTAAGCGCTCTACCGGTGCACCCACAACTTCGGCGAGCTGACTTACGGTAACTTCAGCCATTCATCAATCTCCCTAAAACGTCTCTCTGGCCCTTAAAGTGGAATTATTCGCTGTCTTCAGCAAACCACGGGGCACGGGCGGTCATAATCAGTTCAGCCGCCAACTCTTCGGTCATGTCTTCAATATCCAGAAGATCTTCAACGGCCTGTTCAGCCAGATCTTCCATAGTCACAATGCCTTTGCTTGCCAGCACATAGGCGAGGTGACGTTCCATGCCGTCCATATTCAATAGATCTTCTGCAGGCTCAGCGCTTTCCAGCTTTTCTTCGCTGGCAATAGCTTGGGTCAGCAGCGCATCTTTCGCACGAGCGCGAAGCTCTTGCGCGATGTCTTCATCAAAACCTTCAATCGCGACCATTTCTTCCAGCGGCACATAGGCCACTTCTTCCAAGGTCGTGAAGCCTTCTTCCACCAATACCTCGGCAACATCCTCATCAATATCGAGGGCGTTCATAAAGGTTTCGATGATTTCGCCAGATTCCTGCTCGTGCTTCTCGGCCATTTCATCAACGCTCATTACGTTGATGGTCCAGCCGGTCAATTCGCTAGCCAAACGTACGTTTTGTCCGGCACGACCAATAGACTGAGCGAGGTTATCTTCCTGCACCCCCACATCCATAGTGTGAGAATCTTCGTCAACAACGATAGATTCCACTTCTGCAGGAGCCATGGCGTTAATTACGAGCTGAGCTGGGTTGTCGTCCCACAGCACAATATCTACGCGCTCATTGCCGAGTTCGCCGGATACGGCTTGGACACGCGAACCACGCATACCCACACAGGCGCCAACAGGGTCAATACGACCGTCGTTGGTTTTAACCGCAATTTTGGCGCGAGAGCCGGGATCGCGAGCAGCGGCGCGAATTTCGATAACCTGCTCGGAAATTTCTGGCACTTCAATTTTGAACAATTCGACCAGCATTTCTGGGCAAGCACGGCTCAGGAACAATTGCGGGCCACGCGCTTCTGGACGCACTTCGTGCAGAATGGCACGCACGCGATCATTGATGCGGAATACTTCGCGACCCACCAGCTCTTCGCGAGGCAGCAGGGCTTCTGCGTTGTTACCCAGATCAATAATAATGCTGTCGCGGGTCACTTTTTTCACGGTGCCGTTAATCAGTTCACCGACGCGATCGCGGTACTGATCGACCACTTGCGCACGCTCAGCATCGCGCACTTTCTGCACGATAACTTGCTTGGCGGTTTGCGCTGCGATACGACCAAAGCCGACGTTTTCAACCACTTCTTCGTGGATATCGCCCGCTTTCAGACTGGTATCGACCTCATGGGCTTCTTCCAAGGTAAATTGGGTACCCAGTTCCGCCAGTTGATCATCTGGCATTACCAGCCAGCGACGGTAGGTAACGTAATCGCCGGTGTGACGATCAATCACCACGGTAATATCGGAATCCTCGTCGTAGCGTTTCTTGGTGGCCGTTGCCAACGCCTGTTCAATGGCTTCGAAGATGATGTCTCGCGACACACCTTTTTCATTGGAAACCGCTTCCGCTACCAGCAAGATCTCTTTGCTCATTGCACGCCTCGTTCAAAAAAGCCGGCTGAATGCCGTGCATTCATTATCCTGTTAACCCGCTAGAAGCGGGGCACCACATTCGCTTTATCGATTTGATCGATGGGCAGCAAATATTCATGCTCATCCACCATCAAAACGACGTCCTCATCTTCGACCGCAACCAAGCGCCCGAGAAATTTGCGCCGACCTTCAAAGGCCATCCGCAGGCGCACACTGACATCACTGCCGATGTAACGCTGAAACTGATCCAGATTGTAAAGTGGTCGATCCATGCCCGGCGACGACACTTCAAGGGTGTAATCGCTGGCGATGGGGTCTTCCACATCCAACACGCCGCTTAACTGGTGACTGACTTTGGCGCAGTCATCTACGGTGATGCCGTTTTCTGAGTCGATATAGATTCGCAGGCTGGCGTGACGACCCTGGGACTGATATTCCACTCCCCAGAACTCGAAACCCAGCGCCTCTACGCTCGGGCGCAGCAGCGTGTCAAATTTGTCAGACTTGCCAGCCATGAATCATTCACCAATAAAAAATGGGCCCGAGGCCCACTTAAAAAATTCCTGTGTCGCACACCGAAAACTACACCGTGGTGATACGAAAAAGCCCCTGCAGGAGGGGCTTCCAAAAAATCCTTGCCCGGACGAGATGTGGTCCACCTATCCGCAGCCCCGGCGAATGGGCCAAAACCCCTTCCCCTAAATCTGGAGGCGGAATTATAGGGCAATGCCATGCTTCGGTCAATTTCCGTTACACATTTAAAATATCGGCTTTCGCCTCTACAGCGCAGCGCTTCAGTGCTACTATTTTTTCTTAAATAATTTCATCTCCAAGGCGTCACTTTGTTTTCACTAAGCCTCCGCCATAGTATTCCTGCGGTCATTATCGCCATGACCCTAGGCTTTGCGCTGGGCAATTATGTGTTAGAGCAGGGTAATTTCACTGCTAGCTCAAAGTTTTGGCTGATCATTGCATTAGGCTCAGTGCTTGCTCTTATTGGCGCTTTCTTTATTCATTACGCAATTATTCTTCCCCTGCTTACACTCGGCAACAGTATTCGAGCTTGGCAACAAGATTTCGATAAACCACCAAAGCCTGTTACTGGCGCCAAGGAAATCCGCCTGCTAAGCACGCAATTTTCAGACATCACCAATGAAATTGCAGAGCAGCATCAGCGCCTAAAAATTTTCTTCGACCGCCAATTACAGATGGTGGTGCTTTATAGCCCGGACGGCGACCTTATTGAATGCAATACGCTGGTTCAGCAATTTTGCGGCATGAGCAATGAGCAACTAAGGGGCTTTAAAGCGTGGAATGGCCCTTGGCTGCCCGCCGTCAGCAATGCCGGTGAGGTTTTTAAATTCGATTTTGAAACCGCCGTTCGTACCAAGGCAACAATTTCTCACGAGGCCATTGTTAAGAACCACAACAATCAGCTGCGCCATATTCGCTACGCCCTAGTCCCGATTCTCGATAAAGATGAAAAGGTCAAATTTGTACTTTCTGAAGTGCAAGACGACACGGAATTACAAGAAAAGGAAGGCCAACGCCTACGCTTACTTTCGTTCTATACCATGTTGATGGAATTGCATTCAGCCATGGTGAGAGACACCTCTATTAGCGAGCTCTACGATGATATTTGTAAGATTATTATTTCCCACGGGGAGTTTGTCGCAACGTATATCGCGCATATTGATTTTGAGTCCAAAGATGTTCGCCCCGTCACCGGAAATGGCTCAAAGTGGCAGACTTTGCAACACGTCCGCTTCTCCATTGATCCAGATATACCGGAAGGCCGAGGCCCAACCGGGCTGTCACTTCGTTCTGGCAAGCCCTATGTATGCAATGACACGCAAACCGACGATAGCACCAAAGATTTCAGAACCAACCTGAAAAAACTGGGTATTGGCTCAATGGCAGTACTGCCTCTGTATGAAAATAAACAAGTCATCGGCAGCCTTGCTCTCTACAGCGAGCAATCCCATGCCTTTGCCCCTGATTTAGTGAAGTTATTAGAAACCTTGGCCAATGACCTTTCATACGCCAGAGAAATCAGAATAAAAAATCAGCAGCTGTCACTTTCCGCTGAAGTCATTAACAACGCTCAAGACTCGCTGATGATTCTTGATCTAAGCTGGAAGGTGCTCAGCGCCAATTTGGCCTTTTACCAAAGCAGCGGTTATACCAGCCAAGAAGTGCTTGGCGTCGATTTCTTTAGCCTTGGAAAAATCCCCGGTACAGACAAAGCCTTTGAAGAGCTCAAAGACATTATCAATAGCAAAGGAAGCTGGCAGGGCGAAACCACCGTGATGCGGAAGTCCGGCGAAACTTACCCCGCCCAGATAAAACTGTCTGGCGTCAAAGATATCAACGGCCAACTCAGCCATATTATCTACACCGCCACCGATATCAGCAAAGCCAAGCAGGCCAAAGAAGAAGCAGACTTTCTTACCCTGTTCGATCCGCTCACCGGTCTAGCTAACCGAAATCAACTGCGGAATACCTTTGTCGAGAAAATATCCCAGCACGACGCCAGCAAGTCTCAGCTAGCCATTATGGTGCTGGATGTTGACCACTTTAAAAATATTAATGACTCTTTAGGCCATGCCGCTGGCGATGAGGTAATCAAAACCATTGCACAACGCCTAAAGGGCTTAATGCGTCCTAACGATGTATTAGCAAGAATCGGCGGTGATGAGTTTGCGCTATGCCTTGAGAATGCCGACGCGGATATTTTGTCCTTATTGGCACAGCAATATTTATGGGCCTTTGATAAAGCCATCAACGTCAATGGCCATTCAGTCGTCCTCCGAGCCAGCATCGGGGTAGCCATTGCCCACCAAGATGGCGAAAATTTTGAAGACCTGTTCCGTAACGCCGACGCCGCCATGTATCAGGCGAAGCTGATGGGGCGTAATCGCTTCCATTTCTTCACTGAAGAGCTCAACCAAAGTGCGAAAGAAAAGCTGTTTATCGAAACCGCACTTCACAATGCCATCGAAAATGGCGAGCTTAAACTTTTTTACCAAGCCAAAGTTGCACTCTGCAATAAACGCATTGTCGGCATGGAAGCGCTGATGCGCTGGAACAATCCGCAGCTCGGCCAGATTTCACCGGACAAATTTATTTCGATAGCAGAGCAATCTGACCTAATTGACTCTATTGGCGAGTGGGCGCTCATCGAGGCCTGCCGACAACATAAAGAATGGCAAGCATTGGGGCACGGCTGCATTCCAATTTCAGTGAATGTCTCAGCTAGGCAGTTCAGTAGTGAGTTAGTGAGCAAGATAAAGAACGCGCTGCAATGCTCTGCGCTTCCGCCTTCTGCACTGTCAATTGAAATCACCGAAACGGTGCTAGCGATTAACGCCGAGCAAACGTTGGATATTCTTAATGAACTATCCGAACTCGGCATTAAAATCTACGTTGATGATTTTGGCACTGGCTATTCCAATCTCGCTTACTTAAAACGATTTCCACTGGATGGGCTTAAGCTCGACCGTGCCTTTGTAAACGATTTAGAGACAGATCCCGAAGACCGGGCGATTGCCAGCTCAGTCATTAATTTAGGGCACGCTTTAAACCTTCCCGTTATCGCTGAAGGTGTCGAAAATCAACGCCAAGTGGACATTCTTATTGAGATGGGATGCGATGAGGTTCAGGGCTTTTTTTACAGCAAACCGCTAGCGGGTCACGAAGTCATTTCAAATCTCAAAGCGCAAGACTTACTGATATAGCGCTTTGTAATTTTTCCCTCGTAAAACGAAAGCCCTCAAATTAAAAGCGCATAAATCAAAAGCCCTTTAAATAAAAAGCCCCGCATAGCAGGGCCTTCTTGTTTCAAACTTGCGAGGCAGAAACTTACTCTTCAGTAGTTTCTTCAGCCGCTTCTTCGGCTGCAGCTTCTTCCGCAGGTGCTTCTTCAGCAACCGCTTCTGGCTCTGCTGGCTTTGGCTCAGTCAGTTTGATCAGACCGGCTTCCAGCAGTACTTGTACTTTTTCATCAGCATTCAGCCACTTACGGCCTTTTGCACGAACGGCATAACGACCGTTACGCTTTTGCAGGATTGCGTAGCTTTCAGTTTCTTTAACAGTTTTCATTAGACTTACTCTCGTCGATTTCAGTTAGGCCCAAAAATGGGTGGGGGATTGTAGCCTATGCTGGAAAATCAAGAAAGATGGGGAATGAAGTACCGGGAGGAAGCTAAGATTCGGGAGAAGGTCAGGGGAAATTAAAGTGATGACCTGCATTAAGTCGCCTGGATGCTGGCGGTAGTTAGACGAACAGATGACCTACTTTGAGCAGAAGCTGCGCTTCTGCCCCTCCGGGCGCCTCCGCGTTGCTTCGGCGTCCAAGCCGGTTCCGCAGGAACATCGGCTTGTCACATGGCAGCCGTTGGCTGCGTTACGGAACAGAGATTTTCTCCGGCTAAATAAAAAACCCCGGACAGCTGCGCTGACCGGGGTGTTTTATTTAGAAGCCTGGCGATGACCTACTCTCACATGGGGAAACCCCACACTACCATCGGCGATGACACGTTTCACTTCTGAGTTCGGGATGGATCAGGTGGTTCCATGTCTCTATTGTCGCCAGGCAAACTGGTTTGTGATGCTTTGAGTCTTATAGTCGCGTTGACCGGCTCTCACACTCACAAATAGGGCGGTAATTAAGCTGATTCTTGAATCTGTTTTCTCTCGTTCCCTTGCGGGCAAACAATCCGTCGGACAGTTTCTTTCTACATCGATGTGTAGTCGACTTTGTTTTCTTCAAAGTCTTTATGATGGCTAAACCACTTGATTATATGGTCAAGCCTCACGAGCAATTAGTACAGGTTAGCTCAACGCCTTACAACGCTTACACACCCTGCCTATCAACGTCCT
>NZ_JACXLD010000013.1 GCF_014705705.1 Spongiibacter pelagi
GAGTGGCTCTGGATGTACAACAATGAACGGCCCAACTCGGCGATAGGAGGCATACCTCCAAGACAACTGCTAAAAGCAGCTTAAATTCTACGAATAGCTGTTGCGGTAAATGGGGGGATTACAGGCGAACTCGGCATTTCATTGTCTTCCCAGTCTATGTATACATCCCAACCGTTCTCTTTCAGCAGGACTTGAAGCCCTTTCGCCAGCTCTTGATCCTTATGGCTATGACAAAGAAATGCTGTTTGTTTATTCTTCGACAATGCTTCATTCAAAGACTTAGCAACGACAACACTTCTTGATCTTCCCGCCGCAGACCTTAGACTTCTTGTTTTAATCGCCAATTTTTACTCCAGTTTCAATTTTCAAGAAAAGCACTTAACAGTTTTATTCCGAAGACCGGGGCCTTATATCACTAAGCGGACAATCGCACAGGAGAAATTCTGCAGCCTCAACTCCCCAAGCAGCGGCGCTGCAAGCGTCCGCTGCCTTTGCTTGTATACGCTTTTACACTAATCATGCAACTACCTCGAGCATTTCGTTGTAATGAATCTCATCAACTTCTTGAAGCCAAGTAAAAATATCACCAATTACATTTTGGCTTTCACCTAAAAGGTTTTCAGACGAGTCTTCATTGATTTCAATTACGGCACTATGTGAATACTTATTTATGAAGCGATAAATCTTTTCTTTGGTGGCTTCATCTGTGATTTTGCAGCCGATCAAGCCACAATTCATAAGTTGTGCAATATCACTTCGGTGCTTCGGAAACTTGAAGCTAAAAAATGATTCGAGCAGTTTTCTTGCGAGATTAGCGGTTAAAAAGGCTTCGTCGCGTGACAGTGCTGGATTGTCTTTGTATGCATGAAGTTTTGTAAATATATAATGGTATTCTGAATTGTAATCGACCAGACTAGAATCTGCGTCTTTAAATGTCGATTGGCGTGGGGCGGCTATTGAGGCTTCAATTGTATAAAATAACGCATTTGAATCTTTGGGAGGGTTCTTTCTTCTTCTGTTGCGGTTTACCCCTTCGAACCAATCACGGATCAATTTGAAGTAAGTAAAGTTGTGCGTAAATACGAATAGCTGCTTTGCCTTGTCACAATTGCTACGAAGAAACGAATACGCATGAAATAAGTGGTTCGAATCAAAGCTTGAAACAGGATCATCGACAACAACGATAGTATTTTCCATCTTGTTATCGTTTTCTTTCAACTTGGTTATGAAATAAACAAACGCAATAGCCGTTTTTTCACCTTCGCTCAAATTTCCTTCTACCGGAACGGAATCGTTCCGCAATATTTCGTACCCTTTTTTATACGGATTGAATCGGAGGGTTAGTTCACTGCGCCCAAGAAACTTATGAAGAGATTCATTAAATTGGTCAGCGCCCAAACCTTCATTTGATAGTGAATCTTCAAGTGTTCGGATTACTTTGTTTCTAGTGTTAATTGTTGTTTTTAGTGTTCCATTTGCGGTAGTTCGATCAACGACTTCTTTTTTCTTATCGTGATACCCGAATGATTTCACTTCAGTAGTCGCATAGTGAAGTTCAAGTTGCTTTTTAGCTTTATCAGTTTCTTCTTTGAAATTTCCTGACTTATGATTGTGCTTATGAACAGCTGCGCCAATAGCGGTCATAGCATCGTTAAACGCGTTCACGGATGATTCATTGATAACTTGAACCGTTAGAGCGGTTTCAAGTGGATTAGCTGTCTTGTCTTTTAATACATTGTGCCAGACCGTAATTTCTTCGTTCAGGTCTGTGATTGCCTTTTCCAACGCCGTACATGCTTCGTTGTACCCATTTTTGAATTCGTCGTAAAAATCACTTGCGGGCGGTAGCGTTGGGGGCTGAACATATTGACTGGCAAGCCAGCCATCGGCACTTTCAAGCCGGGTCTTAAAGGCTTTGTAATCGTCATTAAAGTGGGCTTCAATTTTTTTAATGCGTTCTTCGGTAATGGTGTTACCACAAAATTCACATTCGTTTGTATCGTGGCGCTTATGAAGGTCAAGGCCAGTTTCAACCCAAGACTTTATATCACCATGATCAACAAGCCGCTGAATAGTTTGGCTGACCACGCTAGTTTTCAAAAGGTCATCAAGTCGTTCTTTAGCTTTGTTTAAAGTACCTTGATTAATAGAGCGTTTATTAAAGGTGATTGGGGACTTTTGATCAGGCCTCGCAGCATTGGTTAATTCAACAATTTTTTGATCATCAAGAAGTGAATCGTCCGACTTACATTCTTCAAGGTGGTCTTCTATGAACTTTCCAAATTTACGCTTATCGTAGTTAAGGTAGTAACTGTCCGTCGTATCAATGGACTGAAGACTTGTCTTCATGTGTCGCGCGCTATCGGTTCCAAACTTTGAAACAGCGCCATCTAGTATTCTTATTGCTTCCGCTTCTATGCCGTACGCTTTGCTATCGACTTCCTGCTCTTGTTTTAATTTTTCTAGTTTTTTGCGTTCTTCTATTTTTTCTTTGTCAACAAGCAATATGCTTTTTACAACACTATTCCATGAAATATTTTCGTTAATAAAGTCATGGTTAAAGGTGTAAACGTTAAGGTCAGAATCCGCCACGTTCGCTTGTGTGATTGTAGTGCCATTATCTACATTTACAGTGAACTCTGAAGAAGGAAATCTACTTGAAGAAGATTTTCTTTCGATGCACCGAAACACACCCGAAAGCGTGGTTTTTCCGCTTCCATTCCATCCATAGAACAAATTGTATTTTCCGAAATCTTTAGCACTATTGTTCGTATGATCCTGGAAGATACCTAATTTTTTTAGTTTTTGTATATTTTTTATTGACATGGCATCCCTGTTCTAAAATTCTCTCCAGACTAGATTTGCGTATAACGAGGCTGTAGATTTTCTGATTTAGCAGAACACATGATTCCTCGCGCCTCAGAATATTGGTTATCTTCGGGTTTTTTCACAACGCATCCTGCTCTCCTTTGGATTTCTATCAGCTCGCTTCATTTTGCTCTGAGGCCGCCACTTTGAGCTGTAATTGGCCCTTATTCCGCTTAATGTAACCCGATTCGGCCATAGCGGGCGAGCTTCTCAATATTGTGGACTAAGCAATATAACTGCCATTGCCCCTGAACCTTGTTTTTGCCTCTCAGTGAGAAGCGGTTCAAGCCCTTGTTGGTGCCGATGTTACCAAATACGGGCTCCACTACAGACATACGGTGGCTGTAGATCAGTTTTCCCTTGGCACTATCGACGCGCTTCTTCATCCAGTCTGTCGCTGTCTTGCCGCTATCAATAGTGAAGGCCACTTGGCGACCGTGGCCATGCCGTGTATTGGCTGAGGCCGGGTTGCGCATGCAGTCAGTCTTAATCGGGCAATGCCGACAGTCGGTGAGTTTGCCCTCGAAGCTGAGCTTGAGTTTGCCGCCCGTGGTGGTGCCTTCGCTGTGCAGCCACATCTCATTTCCTGTCGGGCAATGGCAGGTTTTCTTTGTAACATTGAGAGTAAACTCGCTGGCCGGAATGACTGACTTCTGGCCTTTCACCGTGTCCCGGTGGCGCTTCCCGTACTTAGCTTTCTGATCTTTGAATTTTGGATCACGCTGACGGAATTGATTGTCGGGGATGTAGGCGTTAATCCGGTTCTTCTTCAGGAATTCGTTATTGGCTTCATTCGCAAAGCCAGTGTCAGCGGTGATGATCAAGCCTTTTCCATAGATGGAGGCATTGATATTCAAGCGCTTGAAGCGGCTCTCGACCCTGCCTAGAACAGGTTTGAGTGTATGGTGTTCCTGACCTTCGCCAAAGGCTTGGGCATCCACAATGATCTGGTTTTTTTTATCCACGGAGGCTACCCCGTTGTAGCCTTGGATCGTGCCTTTGCTGGTCAGCATTTTGGCGGATTGGTTATCGGTGATATTACTTTTTACTTCCTTTGGTCGTTGTCCTTGCCCCATCCTTGGGGCTGCTGTCTTTAGGAAATCGTTGATCCTCTTATACTGCTCGAACAAGGTATTGGTGGCCTGCTCGGCGCGCTGCTTGCGTGCCTTCTCGTTGGGTTTACGCGCATCCAGTCGCTGGTGTTCCTTTATATGATGCTGGATCTGTTTGCGAAGCTTGGCGGATTTCTGTGCGAGTTCATCAAAGGTGCCGGAGTGCTCTTTCGCCGCATTAGACGACATTTTGCAACCGTCGATCGCAAGCAGCTCCAAGCCCAGCAAGCCTTGCTGATCACAGACCAGCAGCACTTCCTCAAACACCGCCTCAATGGCATCGGGGTAGCTGCTGACAAAACTGGCAATAAGCGTGAAGTGGGGTACCGAGTCGCAGGACAACGCTTTAAAGATAATATTATGTTCGCACTGCCACTGAATTTCCCGGCTGGACGTAATGCCCTTGGAGTACGCAAAGAGGATAATCTTGAGTAGCACCGCCGGGTCGTAGGCCTTGCGTCCACCTTCGTCATTGTTGTACTTGTCGTAGAACGCTGACAGATCGATATGATTTTCTATGAGGTGGTGCAGCGTAAACTCGAAAGTACCAGGCTGGATTTGCTCTGCAAAATTGATCACAACCATCGCATCTTGGTTGTAGTCGTAAGGCTTGAACTTGGGCATGCCATCACTCCCTGATCAGATGCCTGATTTTAGCAAAAAACACTGGTTTTTTAGAGAAAATCTACAGCCTCAACGCCGCCAACACGCGCGTATTTTTTGTGGAGCCGCAGGCGGAAAGAAAAATACGTCGCGGTGATTGGCCTTGTTATGTTTTGGCATCATTTTTCTGGTGTGCCCAGCTCTCTCTTGATAGTGACTAAATGCCCGAAAACACTGAAAGACAATTCCTTCTTGTTATCTTCGGCGAGGCCGTTAAGCGCCCAACACTCCCGGCTTTTACTCCTCTCTTCATCAAAGAAGCATTCAATCGGAGGAAGATATTGTTCGGTTAGGCAATATTCCGAACTCCCTTCGGAAGAAATCACAGTGGTGCACCTTTTGGGATCTGAATAAAATCGCACAACTTTAGGAGCGAAATGTTTCAGCATAGGCGTAATTAGTGCGCCTAAGACGACTCCCCATATAATCCAGCGATGCCTTTTCTCGATCAATGCTTAACTCCTCGGAAAAACATAACAGTTTTATTATGAAGACCGGGGCCTTATATCACTGAGGCTCCTTATCTCGAGATCTAAATATGGAATGGCACCCGAAACCCTAGAGATTTCATGGGCTTGGATACATTTCGTGGAGTTAGAGATTGATGTTAGCAAGACCAGTTCCCTCTATCTGTTTTAAGCTCCTTTTCCCCTGATCATATACCCACCCATTTAAATATCAACAAGTTAGCGTCGACTAAAAGGTACTAGTGAGCCTAAGGCTTCTGAAATAGGGGGAAAGTGGAGATTTAGGGGGAAGTTTTGGCTATGCTGACTGTCTGCTTATGACCATTTTGGGACGTCGCTTTTGCGACAAGAGCTGACGGTGGCCTTGCCGTCTTAGACGACGGCAGTTTGTCATAAGCGGACGGTACAGGTACTTAAGTCTCCGTCCGCTATACCATTGAATGCCGACATTCCTACTTTTCTACAATGCATAGCACAATTATTGCCCGAGACTACTGCACAAGCTCCCGCAATATATTTGAATCACTATAGGCTTCAATTTCATAGCTCTTGAAACTATAAGCAGCATTTACCTCGCTAGTAGCTTTCTGCCAAGTCAGTGCCGCCGGCTCTGCGGAATAAATTGGGTTGTTGCCGGACTTGTCGTAGTAGTAGCTGTTAGAGCCTGCACAATGTCCGATTCTCTGTACGGATTCCGTGAGCATGTCATCCATCGATTTCATATAGCTATCTACAGCTTCCGCGTTGACCTCAATGATTGGTTGGTTTCGGGTACGGGCCTCTTTTACACAAACCGCGATCTGGGCGCTGATCATATCGGCGGTTTCGTACCAGCTGGTACCTCCTGCATAGGGGATACCCAGATTGAGGAAGAGATTAGGAAAACCATTAACCGCCGCGCCCCGGAAGGCTTTAAACCCTTCCTTCACGTGCCAGTACTCCCGCAGGTCTTTTCCTTCCCGTCCCGTCACCGGAAAAGCTGGCAGGCTGGCGGATTCGTCGCCCAAAATATTGAAGCCGGTTGCGAGAATAATCACATCAAAGGGTTCTACCTTATTTGCGTCTTGGGTCTTGATACCTGTAGCGGTTAAACGCTCTAGACCTTGCGTATTCAGGGTGACATTGGTTTTTTCGAAAGTGCGGTAGTAGTTATTGGAAAAGCTTGGGCGTTTGCAGCCCAGGCTGTAACCCGGCGTGAATAGCTTGATAAGCTCCTTGTTTTTCAGTTGCCGCCGAATATTCCAGCGTCCGGCAATTTCCAAAGCGCGATGAAAACGCGGATGCTTGCCCGAGGAAACCAGTGCCACCGAGAGAAAGTGACCAATGCTTTTGTGGGAAAGGCGGTGATATCTTTCGTGCAGCCTAGGGAATTTACGTAAGCCCCAGCGCAAGGGAGCGGGAACCTTGAAATCCGGTTTTGGTAGCAGCCAGATGGGCGTGCGTTGATACACAGTGAGTTGTTGAGCAGACGCGGCGACGATGGGCACCAGCTGAATGGCGCTGGCTCCGGTGCCGATAACTGCCACCCGTTTACCCGCCAGGTCGATGTCCTTTGGCCATTGTGCGGTGTGAAAGATCTCGCCCTGAAAGTCTTCCAGCCCGGGGAAAGCTGGTATTTTTGGCGAGTTAAAGGCGCCCGTGGCTTTTATCAGATAACGGCAGCGCAGTGTTTCACCCTGTACGGTTGTCACACGCCAAAGTGCTTCACTCTCCTTGTAAACTGCATTTTGTACAGCCGTGCTATAGCGCGTTTTTTGCGGCAGACCATACTTGCATTGAACTCGCTGCAAGTAGTCAATGATCTCACTGCCCTCGACGTAGAGTTTGCTCCAGTCTGGATTTTTTTCATCTCGGAATTGATAAAGGATTGATGGGATATCGCAGGCAACGCCGGGATAGATATTTTCGCGCCATACGCCGCCGGGCTTATCAGCCGCTTCCAGAATCTGAAAATCGGTAATTCCACTACGGCACAGTGCTAGGGCGCTGCTGATACCGGAGAGGCCGCTGCCGACAATCAGGATTTCTACATCGACCTTCGTTCTTGGATCCATTATTTCGTCCTTTCCTTCTGTTTTTCTGTTGGGCTGGCTTGAGGGGTAGAGTTGGTAGTCATCAGTGACCGTACACCCGCCATGGACTGAATAAAGGCTCCCGCATCAGTCATTGCAGAGCGCGCTTCCGGCAGACCCAGTCGATGGAGCAGTGGCCAGACGTGCCACATCCCTTCCCATATTTTCAGCTGGCTTTCAGCGCCCGCCGCCAGTGCTCGCTGGTGAAAACGCAACGAGTCGTCGAACAGCACTTCCTCGCTGCCAACGTGGATCAGCAATGGTGCCAGACGGTGGAGAGCTCCCCAAAGCGGAGAAAGCAGGGGTTGATCCGGAGGCTGGCCTGCTCGGTAGGCGTCAGCCGCAGTGAGCAAAAGTTTTGGGTTGGCCAATACCAGCTCACGAGATTGTCGCTCGGTTATGGATTGTCCGCTGAGCGTGAGATCAGTCCAGGGAGAAAGGCAGTAGTAACCGGCAGGTTGGCGTAAGCCAAGTTGGATCAAACGCAATCCGGTCGCCAGTGCCAGCCCGCCGCCAGCAGAGTCACCGGCAATGACGATTTGCTCGGGGCGTATTCCCTGCTTTAGCAACCAGCGCCAACTTGCAATGCTGTCTTCCAATGCGGCGGGGAAAGGCGCTTCTGGCGCCAGCCGGTAATCCAGAACCAGACAACGCGCCTTCGCCGCCAAGACCAATCGACTGGCGAGATCCCGATGACTCACGATGGAGCCGCTGATATACCCGCCGCCATGCAGATAGAGAATCACAGGGTCGTTAGTAGCCACTCCGGTAGGCACCAGCCATTCAGCGTTGAGTGGCCCGGAGGGGCCGTCCAATTCGGCGGAGTGCCGCGCAATCCCTTTTGGCGTCCCGCTGAGTAAGCCCATAAAGTGCAATCGCTTGCGGGCCTTCGATATATCGATGGTGTTGCCGCCCAGCAAGAGTTTAAACACTGCCCGGGCAACAGGTTTAAGCAGGCGCCCCCACGTACTGGGTGTGCTGTAGTGGCAAATGTGCTCGCGATCGCCGGGAAGGCTCACCCTATAACCCCCTTACCGCATGGAACACCTTGCCGTAGCTGGCTGGCAGTAAGCGCGCAATCACGTCCGCCAGTTTGGCCGAGTCTCCGACGATAATGCGGCGTTTCTTACGTTGTACCCCCTTGATAATCTCAATCGCGAGATCCCGGGGTTCAGTCTTAAGGTGGCGGACGGCGTTATCAATGCACTGCTTTTCGTAAGCTCCCGCTTTACTCCCCATTTTGCCCGCGGCACCGATATTGGTTTTGATGCCGCCAGGGTGAACACAGCTGGCGTACACGCCAGTGCCTTCAAGTTCTCGCGCCAGCGTTTCAGTAAAACCACGCACCGCAAATTTTGCAGTGGAATAGGCACTGCTGGCGGGCGTAGCAAACAAACCGAGTATGCTGGAGATATTGATGATGTGGCCTTCGCCTTGTGCAAGCATCAGTGGCAAAAATGCCTTTGTGCCGTACACCACGCCAAACAGGTTGATACTAAGGACCCAGTCAAACTCGTCCAGTGTCATATTTTCCACACTGGCGTAGAGAGCTACGCCAGCGTTGTTAAACAGCCAATCTACCGTACCAAAATCTCGCTTAACGTCTTCAGCGTGAGAAAATACGGATGTGCGGCAGGAAACATCCAGTGGATAGCAGCGCACCTCGCAATTTGGGCTTTCCGTATTGATTAGGGCCTTTGTGTTAGCTAATCCCTGCTCATCGACATCAGAGAGCGCAAGCCGGGCGCTCCTGCTCGCCAATTCCAGCGCCAGCGCTTGGCCGATTCCTGAGCCGGCACCGGTAATCACTGTGACCCTGCCTTTAATTGTTTTCATAATGATCTCTCTATCAGGCTACTTGGGCAGACGGTGAGGAAAGGCGTTCACGCAGCACGTATTTCAGTACTTTTCCTGAAGGGTTTCGTGGCAGTTCATCAACAACGAACAGCCGCAGAGGTATCTTGTATCGGGCCAGTTTTCCGTCGCAGAACTTACGCAGGCTTTCCAGCGTGATCTCGGTACCGGTTTTAACTACCAGCACAGCGGTAACGGCCTCTCCCCATTTATCGTCCGGAAGCCCTAGAATCGCCACTTCTTGAACGGCTTCGTGCTGGTAAAGAACTGCTTCAACCTCAGCCGGATAAACGTTTTCGCCGCCGCTAATCACCATATCTTTCTTGCGATCGCTTATGTAGTGAAAGCCATTGTCGTCGCAATAGCCGATATCGCCACTGGAAAACCAGCCGTCTTCCGTCAGCACTTCGGTGGTTGCTTCAGGTTTGTTCCAGTAGCCGCTCATCACATTTGGGCCACGAATACAGATTTCGCCCTGCTCACCGGTTGGTACTTCCCTGCCCTTTCCATCGGTAATTCTGACTTCCGTAAAGATGACCGGTTTGCCCGCCGCTTCAGGGTGAGTTTTGGTATCACAGGCAAGATTCATCAAAGCATAGGGAGAGGTTTCGGTAAGGCCGTATACTTGATAAAAGGGCAAGCCCCGTTGTTGATAACGCTTGATCAGTGCAGGTGGAACAGGTGCTCCACCACTGAGCAAAGCGCGCACGGATGAGAGATTCGTGGTATCAAATTCCTCATGCTGACTCATAAATAGCAGCATTGCGGGTACGCATAACAGCGCACTGACTTTTTCCCGCTCGATCGTGCGTAGGGTTTCGCCCGGGTCAAACATACGATGGATATGTTGATGAGCACCCCGAAATATCGCCGCCAACGCGGCACAATTCAAACCGGCAATGTGATACATCGGGCAACAGGTCAACACCACCTCGCCGTAGATATCCTCTATCAACCGCAGATTCAAGTCGTTCCAGAAAATATTGCCATGGGTAAGCATGACGCCCTTCGGCGTGCCTGTAGTGCCTGAGGTATACATGATAAAGGCAACGTCTTGGGCGCTAACCGGGACTGTCTCCAGTAAGGGATGATTGTCCTCAATGGCTTGCTCATAATCCGGATGCGGTGATGCCGGTGCGTCGACCGCGAGTAAACCCTGGGTGCATAGATCCGCGCTGATATTTTCCACGGTAGCTTGCATAAAGCCGTCGAAAATCAATGTATGCATACCGGCGTCATTTATAATGTAGGTAAGTTCCGGGCCGGATAGGCGATAGTTGACGGGCACAAAGATTGCCCCCAGATGCGCAGCAGCAAACAGTGTTTCGAGAAAGGCCGGATGATTTTGTCCGGCATAGCCCAGACGATCCCCTTTGCGCACGCCATGCTGTTTTAAGTAACGCGCCAGCCGGCGGCAACGTGTGTCAAACTCGGAATAGGTCCAAGTCTTTCCTTCAAAACTGATCGCCGATTTATGCGCGTTGCGAAGACAGACACTGTCGAGAATGGATGTGAGATCAATGGCGGCATGAGTGTACATAATTCTTCTCCCGCGAATTCGACGCTTGTTGTTAACAGGGTTCTGATACTAGAACAGTCAAACCAGTAACAATTGACGTAAGGTTCTACAAATTTGACACCACGCGAAACACTCAGAAATATTTCTTGCGAACCAAAAAAAGCCGGCAATGATCGAGACTGTCTGGATGGGCTCATCAGAACCGCCCTCAGCTCACCGGAAAGCCAGCGGCAACCAGTTGGTCACCGTAGTGGTAAAAAGTCAGTACAAGCACGCAGGCCAGCACAATCACTGTTTCACAGGCCCAGCGCAATGCAGCCGGCGCATGGCCGGCTTCCATAAAGTGCACTACGACCAAACGCACTTTGAAAAAAGCGATCAGCAGGATCATTGACGAGTTACCAACAACCTCGTCAAAGCTCGGCAATGTACTCATGATCCAGGCTACAGCTGTGGCCGACATCAGAATCAACCAGACAAAGCTTTCACGGGTTAGCAGAAGTTCACGCATCATCTCACCAGATAAATCAGGGGGAACAGAACGATCCAGAGCAAATCGACCAAGTGCCAGTAGGTCGCTCCGCTCTCAAGCGACGTAATTTTCTGAGCACCACTTGTAGAGCGTTTGACAACGGAAATCATCCAGGCGAGTACGCCGAGGCCAATCAATACGTGAACAAAGTGAATCCCGGTGAGTACAAAATAGAACATGTAGAAACTGTTCTTCAGTGGCGTAATGCCTTGCTCAAACTTCTCGCTGTACTCAATAACTTTAACGACGCCAAAACTGAAACCGCACAACCAGGCCAGCTTGAACATGCGTAAGGCCAGTCCGGCCATCTCACGTCGCAGTAACTGCAGACCACTTACCACGAACCAGGAACTGGCCAGCAGTAACAGGGTATTCAACGCAGCGAAGTGCATGTTGAGTTGGATCTGGGAATTGTTATAGAGCACGATGTCTTGGCTTCGGTATGCCAGAAAACTGAGAAATAACAGGAGAAACACCATGGCGTCGCCAAGCACCAGAACCCAAACGCCCGCCTCACCGGGGATGCGTTTTCCCTTGAAAAATTTGTCTGAGGACATCGGATTGACGGTGTCAGACTTGTCTCTGATGGATTTTGTCAGTTCCATGAATCACCTGCTTTCCCGTAGCTTTTAGCCTGTCGCGAAATCTGAACTGCAACAGGACAACGGAATTCAGATTATCAATTTAGGAGCATCGGGAGTTTTCATTTCCTGCGCAAAACCATTCGCCATTGTTAGCGAATGGCAACACGTCGAACAGCACTGGCCGGTTGGCCATGCCAACGGCGGAAAGAACGGCTGAAAGCGCTGAGTTCCGAGTAACCCAGAATTTCAGATATCTCTGCGAGACTGAGATCAGAGCTTCGCAGATATTTCAAAGCCAAGTCATAGCGCACCTGATCCTTGATCTGTTTGAAACTGGTACCCTGCTGAGTCAGGCGGTTTTGTAGGGTGCGGATACTAAGGCCGGTAGCGTCAGATATTTCATCGATTGTGCAGGGACTATATGGCAGTAAAAACCTGACTATATTTTCAATCCGCTCATTCAAGCCTGCTCTGGCAATAGACGCATCGCACCGCAGTGTCGATTGCATAATCGAATAGGCGCGGCTGTTCGCGCTACTCATTTGAGTGCCAAGGGTTTCGTGGGAGAAATAAATCGCATTCCGGTCCTGGTTGAATGAAAGCTCATTACCAAACAATGCACGGTGCAGCCGGATGTCTTGCGGCGGAACATGTCGGAATTGCACAGCACGCGGCGTAAAACTGGGCAGAACCCTGCGTAGCTCATAGACACAGAGCGCGAAGCCGTACTCTGCAGCCTGAGTGGCGTCTTCATCAAGATGAGATACGGTATCCCAGCACAAGGCGGCACCGTCGGCATCAGGCTGCAGCGATAAAGCCGCTCCTCGGGTGTACATATCATAGTTGGAGGTCAGATCTTCCAGCATTTGGTGCACAGTGCGGGCGCTGCGCAGCAGAATCCAGAGTGGGCCAAACACATCAAGACCATTCCGGGCAGCGAGAATCATACCGATGTTTCGACAATCGAGATTGGCAGCGGCGGTATTAAGCAAACGCAAAACACTCGCCACATCAACCGGGATATCCCTGTCGGACAAACACGCACTAGGCAAGCCGGCCCATTCAGCGAGGACTTCGGGTGCGCCGCCAAGTTCACGGATCAGTTCGTTGGCTCCGGACAACACGCTTCCGGAGATGTGTTTGGTGGATCGTTGTGTTATTGAAATCATCAGTCCTTCCCCGCACTGATCGACGTTAGCGTGCCAACTCTTCATATTCGAGCCTTAAAATTAGCATGCCGAAAGTCACACTGAACGTCTCTTTCCAGGCAAAACCATTCCGTTCGCGCGAGTCAGGATTCCTTATGCTCCCTAAGCGCCTGAAGTCAAGGTTTGGGGACTTCAAGTCAACTACTATCAGGCTCAGCCCCTTAAGGTCACCAGCGAAACAAGGAGCACACGCTGCCAAGCGATCGCTCACAGAGCGCTACCCCAAAAGCAGCATTCAAACATACAATGCCAGCAGAACCTGACCGCTGGCAGCGAGTTAAAAACCGCGGAGGATGGTCGTGAAAAAAACGACAATAATACATACGGCATTAATAGCCACGAGTCTTTCCACAATAACCGGTGTACAGGCCAACGAAAGCGCTGCAGCACGCCCCGCCAGTCGGCTGCTGGAGGAGGTGATGGTTACGGCTCAGAAGCGGGCAGAGGACCCTGCTGATGTGCCCATTTCCATCCAGGCTTTTGGTGAAGAAAAGCTGGATGCCATGGGGATTACCACCCAGGCCGATCTGCAACAGTTGGTGCCGAGCTTGAATATCAGTACCCTACTGGCATTCACCACAGTCTATCTGCGTGGAATCGGTACCGATGCCTTTCTAACGGCCGACCCCAGCGTTGCTAACTATATAGACGGCATCTATTTTCCCTTCGCCTTAGGCCTGTCGCAGGATTTTGGGGTTCTGGAACGGGTGGAAGTGTTGAAGGGCCCGCAGGGCACTCTGTTTGGTCGTAATACCACGGGCGGCGCCATGCACATTATTACCCGCGACCCAACGCTGGGGGAATTTCAGGCCCAGCTGAATATAACCCGCGCCACCTACCCTGAGCTTCACACCAAGGCCTATGTAAATATCCCGGTGGGTGAAGATTTTGCGGTTTCGGTATCGCCGATCTATTCTCAAACCGAGCACTATATTCAGAATGTGCATCCCGACCCTCAAGTAGAACAGAAAGACGACGTCAACAAGGGTGTACGGGTAAAAATGCGCTGGGCCCCAACAGATTGGGCCGATATCACGCTGTCGGCACTGGATATCGAGTCCGATGCACCCGGCACCACAATTTTCCCTGCGCGTACCGCAACAGATTTGGCGGTAACACTGGGCGCAGAACGCAAGCAGTATCAAGAAGGCAGCGACGAAGCGAGTCTTGATGGCTGCTGTGAACAACTTGCGGAAAATCGCGTTTACTACGGTTCGGCAAAGTTCTTCACGCCCTGGTTTGATATCAAATTGTTGGCGAGTGATCAAAAAGTACAAACCAGCACCACAGCCGATTTTGATGGCACTAAAGAAACGATTATGGTGTTGTTCAACAAAGGTTTCGACGCAGATATTCAGACCGCGGAGTTGCAGTTCATATCCAATCAGGAGTCCTGGGGCAGCGAGTGGATGAAGTGGATATTTGGGCTGTATCATTTTGAAGGTTTGACCGGCACGATTGAGCCAGGATCACGCGCAGAGGCACTGTTCTTTAGCTCAACCCTGGACGCCATCTACGATCCATTACAACCGATTCTGAGCTTGGTGGACAAACTGGATACCTTTGATCTGGTAGCTAACCTAGGCGATGGTCTGCCAATCGAGCGGCTATTTGCCACCACGTTGGTGGAAACTAAATCCGACGCAGCCTTCCTGCAAACGACGTTTACCTTTAACCACTGGCTCGATCTTACCCTTGGTCTGCGGTATCAAGACGAAAGCCGGGAGATGAAAGATTCCCGCTTCGGAATTCTGGTTGCCGGTGAAGAGTTGACGCTGGAAGATCGCAACACGGCCCAAAAGCAGGATGGAACCGTTGTTGGCCCATATCATTCTGAACAGACGTTGAGCCCGAAAGTATCGCTGGAACTTCACCCCTTTGATGATGAAACTCTGATCTATCTCAGTTATCAGGAAGCGACTAAAAGTGCCACCTATAACCCCTTGGCTGTCAACGGTCCGGCGACCTTTGCCGAGCCTGAATCAGTTTCCGCTTGGGAATTTGGCGCAAAGAGCAGCTTCTTCCACGGTACACTTATGATTAACGGCGCCATTTTTGACTACGACATGGAAAATCTTCAGGTTCAGTTCGTCTCGCTGTCGACTGGCGGTGCAGTGTCCTTCGAAAATGCAGAATCTGCCCATATTCGTGGGCTGGATTTTGACTTTACCTGGCTGATTGCACCGCACTTGGTCGAGGGGCTGGTACTGGCTGGCGGCATGGGTTGGCTCGAAACCGCCGAGTATACGTCGTACCCCAATGCCAAGGGCTACATCGACAACTCCGGTCAAACTGCTAGTAATCAGGACTTTACCGGCAACCGCATCGTAAAAACCCCTGAAATTTCAGGAAACCTGGCTCTCGCCAAGTCCTGGTGGCTGGGCAATCATCAATTCGAAGTGGTCGGCACACTGTACTTCACCGATGAGTTTTTCAACGAACCTTCCAACCGTGAGCAGACCAAACAACCTGCGTACAAAGTATGGGGCGCTCGCGTCGGCTACTTCTACGAGCCGTGGAACCTGCGCGTGAGCGCATTCGGAGCCAACCTTACCGACGAGTTCTATACCCGAGGCATCCAGCCTTCAGACTTTGGTGACCAGAGTACCATTGCCGCACCTCGGACCTACGGGATGCGGATGTCCTGGGAATACTGATGCGCTCCTACCTCCCGCCAGGTTTCAGGCTTGCCCGGTCACAACGACCGGGCTTTTTTTGCCTGAAGGTTGCCACAGAGCGAGAATCATCAGGCGCAAAAAAGCCGGCTTTTGCCGGCTTGAAAAGTACAACTGATGCGTTATCACGTTATCGTGTTAGATTATCGTGGTGAGCATAGGTGATTGCGCCTTCTTCACCGGACGGTTGCAACAAGGCTTTTACCATTATCATCAAAGCACCGCCGTCGGGAGTGAACTTTCCCTTGTAAGGCTTCTGGCCTTTGAAGCGCAGTGCGTGAACCAGTTTGTTCAGTGAGGCGTGGACGGTCGGCAACCAGCGCAGATAGTACACCTTGCGTACCGCGCGCATCTCGTCGCACAGTGGGTTCCCCAACATATAGCGTGAATACGCGTGTAGCAGATCAAACGCAAAGCGACCTGCCAATCGCTTCCATGCGCGGTCGCGGTGGTAACGGGTAAAGGCCTCTTCGAAACCAAGAAACAGCGCATCATACAAATCATAGGTAAATCTTGAAGGTTCACCGAGGGTCGCCCAGCACATATCCAGCAGGTAAAAATTCTGCTCGGTGCTACGGGGCACAATATCATTGCGCACACCCATCAGATAACCGATATAAGTCCACTGCATGCGCAGGCCTTCCAGATCCCGATCGGTGACCGGATGGCCGAAGACGCGCTCACACAAACCGATCTGCAAGCCGAAAAAAGGAATACCGAAGGCGGTATCAACTTGGTTCATGGGATTGCCATAGGTGGCATAGTCGAACAGATCACCCTCGGTGGATTTGATCATTTTTGCACGCACCATGGCGTGCATCAGGCGCACATTCACCGCTGCTTTAAAGCCTGGCCCGTAGCGTCGCAGGCCGTCTTTACAACCGGTTTGCGCGTAAAACGCAACGCTTTCCAGGCTGCGATTCACAATATTCTTCTGAAAGCGCCCCGTCATGCCTACGGCGTTGCTGATACTGTGGCTACCGGCTGTCGCCAACGAACCCAGCGTAACGCCGAGCATAATGCCCAGATAGCTCGCTTTGTCGAGCATCATCACGCCATCATTGACCTTGTCCCAATCCAGCCACTCCGGGATATGATCCAATTGCGCAAACAGATCCAGCAATTCTTGTGGTGGATTGTCCAGGCTGTCGATACCGTGATCGATCGCCTGCAGAAACATTTTTCGACCCTTCCCGCTAGGCAGACGGTTGAACATTTCAACCACCGCATCCATCAAGGGATCACCTTCCCAGGCGGCGTCAAACAAGCGTGCTGAATAATTTTCGTCAATCGATGGAAGACTATCGTTAACGGTACGAAAATCATCAAGCAGGAATTTTCGCAGCTGCCAGGTAGAAGGCGTGTATTGATATCGGGCAGGTGCCGCTCTTTCCGGCTTTGCACCCTCTTCTCTCACGTAGTTAAGAGGGTGGTCAGCCAGTAACGCTTGAGTCAGATCAGGCGTTGACGGAACGGTATTATGGGGGGGTACGGCATTCATTGTGCGCTCCTCGGTTTATTGCCGGATACACAATATCCTGCTGCGTGTACGTGATGCAGTCATATCAGGTGCAATATCATTCAGATTACGACACCACACCGATTCATTCAGCAGAGCTTAAAAATACCGGATTATTAACCGATTGATAAACCTGCCTTGACTCCACGCGGCGGTCGTCACTGACCAAAGCCAAGAAAGCTTCCACCGAACAGATAGACAAGCTGGGCGGTTCCTGCAGCGCCACCCAGAAAGCCGCCCACCAGTATCACAATCCACTGTTCAGACTCGAAGATGGGCATAAGCAGGCCCTGGAACTGATGTGGAGAAAGCGCTGATAACCGCCGTGAAATAAGATTGTTGATGGGCTCCAGCAATTTCCGGGTGACTTTAGGTTGATCGAGGGCACGCATCAACCGGTCCTGTACAAGACTGATGGTCATTGCATCAAATTCAGTTTTCTGGCCCGAAATGCGCATCAGCTTGTCGAAGGTACTGCTGAAACGATTTTTATCCATGATTTTACGGATTTTTCGACGTACCAGACGATGTACTTCATCGCTGTTATCCCCTTTCCAGATGTAGTCGAACAAACCCCGCACATCGAGAAACTGACTGGTAAAGGAATCTGCAAATTGCGCCGATACTACCTGTTGTCGTTTGATGAAAATGCCTTGCAATTTGTAGCCGAGAATATTCACCGGTTCGCCGGGTTTGAAGATAATCTGTAGGGCAATCCAGTTGGTGCCAGCGCCAACCAACACACCAAACAGGGGTAATACCCACGCACTCGGAAGGTAATACCAGATCAATGCCTGAGCAATGCCCAACGGGAAGCCAAGGAACAGACCGCTCAGGATAATCAACTTGAGCTCGTAGCCCGCCATCCTGGTTACAAGGTTAGTAACAATTTCAGGATTTTTCTCGGCCTCTTTGGCAGCTATCTCCTCAATATTGATAAATCGCTCTGCATTCTGCGCAACGTCTTCGAGGATTTCCCTAGAGAGCTCGGGCAGCTGTTCCCTGACTTTTCGATAGACCATGGCCCGAATGGGTTTGGGTGACAATTCCCAGTAGAGCGTGGTGTGCTCCTCCATAATGTCGTCGACCCATTCTTCAATCTGCGGGGAAACCATATGGCTGATATAGCCAATGGCATCAGCTTCATCCAGCGCAGCCAGCATCTCCCGTTCGGTACAGATCACTGAAATAGAGTTTTTCACCAGTTGTTTGGTGAGACGAACGCGCATTCGGGGCACGATACCTTGCCAGCCGATAAAATTGCCGATGCCCACCCAGCGCACCGGATACAGAATCATCTTGATCCCGATCAGATTCGTAAACCAGCCGATAAACGCGGTGATAAGAGGAATCAGTAGGTAAGGAATATAGTGGTTGTATGCTTCCACCTTCTTGCGCCCCAGTCGTCAAGTGTAGTGATTGGTGTTTAATAAAACCGTCAAGGTTCGGCTACATTGCTCACTTGTGCGTCAGAGAACTCACCACGCTCGATGGCGGCCCGCAGAACACTGATGGATTCGTGGGGAGGCCCTACTGACAGCCAATTTACCATCTTGGCCGGCAACGGGCCGTTGGGGTCTGTATGGGTAATCCAGGTCACGTCTACGCCCCCTTGATCATTCGGTAACAGCGTCCACTGTTGAACGGATTCAATCACTCTGACCTTGCCATTTTTCTCTGGCAGGATGCCGGTCAATGCGCGGTCAGTCAGGATGACAGCATGACTTTTGTCGTCCTGATGTATGGTGCGGTGATACAACACATCGCGATCTGTCACCGGCCAGGGCATGTCCATCTGAAAATACAGTTGTGACTCAGACGCATTCAGCTGCTGTAGCAGTTCAGCTGAGGAGATTATCTTGTTCAATTTAGGCCAATAGCTCATATCCTGAAGTAGTGCAACGATACTGCTGACGCGCCCCTCAATCGTGGTACTGGCCCGGATTTCGCGATAGGCAGAGCCCTCTACAGGACGGGTTGCTATCAGAATGCCATTACTGTCTTTTTCCAGCCGCCAGGCTGCTTCGTCTGCGTTCACGCCGAGTACCTGAAGTGACAAAAATAAAAAGGAAACAAGAGCGGCACGCTTCATGGTATCTCCTGTGAGTCAGATTGGCTGATTCCGCGAATAAGCAGCACACTTCCCATAATAAAGAAAAGCACTAGGCAGGCGTAGGTAACCCAGAAAGTAATCAAACCGTTGTAGGCGAAGGGGCCGCTCTTGAAGAAGATCATCAGACCGGCTGACAGGCTGACCATGGCGATAAAAATCAAAAAGTACCCGTACCATCGGGGATAGAACGATTCCCTAACGTTGGAAGACAGTACGGCGATGGCAATAACGATAACCTCTAGGGTGGCTTCCGGGTAAAACCAGGTAGCGTTGAACCAGCCAAAATCGTGGAATGCCAGCGTTATTTCCGGCATACGCTCGGGTCTGAAGGCAGCTAGGCCCCAGCTCATCCACATCATCATGGTAGCGACCACACCGAGAATGCCGGTCGCTAGTTGGATGTCGGCCAAAATTGGGAAGCCCATACGGTGGCGAATAACCCAGGATGTGGCAATCATCCATGGGATCAGGAAAATGGTACAGGTCATGGCCAGTAGCAAGCCAAAGCGCTTCATATTGGTATCTTCACTGTAAAACGCGGCAATTTCCGTGGCAGCGGCAGCCGGGTCACTGGGTGGAATCCAGTTGGCCAAGAAGATCCATCCAATCGCGATGCCAATACTGGCGACAATGCCTGACCAGGCAGAAAGCTTGAGGTGTGTCTTATTCATTGTGCGAGTCTCTCCCCTCGATATGGTTGCAGCGCCGTTGCTGTGAGTCTGATCACAGTCCAGTCTAGTCAGAGTCCAGATCGTGGCGGTGAATTGATCTTATGCCGGCGGCCGGATGCAATGTTGTCATTTCAGGAGGAAAACCATTCGCTTGGCGCCTCACCATATTGAGCCTTTAAGCCAGCTGGTGTTGAATAGCGGTCGCGCATTGATCCAATTCAGCTCTGGTTCTAGACTGAAAGTACTACAGAGGTAAAGAATGCGATGAATACCAAGTCGTCAGGCTCTGGTCATAACAAGAATAATGCCGCTGGCAATTTGCAACTGACGGATATCTCCAGTAATCACCTTACGCTGCTGTCGTGGGTATTACAGCGTCACGGCATGGATGCAGGTACCATCTTTGCTGAAGCCAATGTCAGCGCTCCGGCCACTAACAGTCCGACCGATCGGGTGCCGCTGGTATCTGTTATTCGGGTGTTGGAACATATCCGGGAAAAGACCGGCGATCCCTGTATCGGTTTAAAACTATACCGGTACATGCGACTAACCCACTTGAATGTGCTTGGCTTTGCGCTTTCCTGCAGCAGTACGTTGCTGGACTTTGTACTGCGTGCACAGCGGTTTTTTGGCTATGTTGGCTCCGCGTTCAGGCTTGAAATTGAAGAACTTGAGAATAGCTTCCTGCTTCGAATACAGATGGATGGGGCTATTTTTCAGGAGCAGCTCAAAGGCGAACAGGGCACTCATCTGTTGATCGAATCCTTTGGGTATTCGGCCTTTGGCATTACTCAAGAAGTCTATGGCGACCCTGTCCCGCTATTGAAAATGTATCTCTACGGTGAGCCACACCCCGATGTAGTAGCGGAGTTCAAAACGGTTGGGGGTGAGGCGCCAGTTATTACCGGCAATGATTTTCTCGGAGTTGAAGTCGACAAGGTCGTTATGAAAACGATACTTCCGGGCGCCAACCCCCAGCTTGCGCGAGAGAGCGATGAACTGGTGATCGAACTGATGGCCACCATCAGTCAGACCAATATTGTTCACCGTTGCGAACGCCTGATTATGGAAGGTTTAGCGACGGGCGATTCCAGTTTGAAGCAGGTTGCGAGACAGATGGGGATGAGTGAGCGCGTTCTGCAGCAACATCTACATGACGACGGCTTAAGCTTCAGCTCACTGGTCAACCGCATCAAGAAAACGCTGGCGATTCAATATCTTCAGGAAGACAAGAAAAATATCAGTCAGATCGCCTATATGCTGGGCTTTGACAGCGCCAGCAATTTCAGCCGCGCGTTTCGCAGTTGGACAGGCTTCTCTCCCAGAGAATTCAAAAACCAGAAGTAGCGCCTGCTTGCAGGCGCTTTAAAGCCTCCTCAGGCAACCTGACGGGTTTGCGCTTCCTTCTTGGCGCCAACAACGGATAAACGCATAAACTTCAGCTCAGGCACTTCTATAGCCTTCTCCAACAAATCAACGCAATCCTTTCGGTAATCATTCAAGACCAGCCACGGCTTTCGGCTGCCTTTGCGTGGCAGACAATGTTGACCGCGCTTCACATAACCAGCATTGATCACATCTATAAAGGGGGCATCGTGAACGGTGCAGTTGTGTTCGTCCACAGGTATCGCCGCACTGAAGCCCTTTTCGTCCATATGATTGAGGAGACGACAGACATACTTCGCGACCAGATCAGCCTTCAGCGTCCAAGGGTAGCTGACATAGCCAAATATCCAGCTGAAATTGGGCAAATCCTGAATCAAAGCACCGTTGAACTGCATCAGCTTACTGATATCTTTTGTAAGACCATCTACGCTCAGCTGCGCTCCACCCAGCATTTGCAATTCCAGCCCGGTCGCCTTTATCACGATATCCGCGTCAATATGACTGCCGGACTTCAGCAAAATCCCCTTATCGGTAAAGCGCTCAATATGGCCGGTTTCTACCGACGCATCACCAGCGCGAATGGCCTTGAAAAAATCATTCCGTGGAACTAGGCACAGGCGCTGATCCCAGGGATCGTATTTGGGATTAAAATGCTCCATATTGTCCTTGCCGACCTGGCGTTCAACCAGCTTCATCAGCAACTTGCGAACGGCTTTCGGGTAACGCCGAGATGCCCCCCACAGGGTTTCAAACAGACGGATATAGAAGCGCCTGATAAGCTCGTTGCTGCGCTCTTCAGAAAGAAAAATATTGAGCAGTGGAGAAACTCGGTCGTGTTCAGGAATGGAAATAATATAGGTAGGTGAGCGCTGCAGCATGGTTACATGGCCAGCCTCTTTGGCCATGGCAGGAACCAGTGTGACGGCCGTAGCGCCACTGCCGATAATAACCACTTTCTTGTTGCTGTAATCGGTATTTTCAGGCCAATGTTGCGGATGAATAATTTGGCCGCCAAAGGCATCTTCTTTGGGTAACGTCGGGTTGTAGCCCGCATCATGGTTGTAGTAGCCGGAGCCCATCACCAGAAAGCGCGCTTTGTATTCAAGCGTCTCACCGCTGATTTCATCTTTCGCGGTAACCGTCCAGCAGCAGGCCTCGCTCGACCAGCTGGCGTGAGTGACCTGTTGTCCGAAACGGATTGCCTCAGGGACTTTATGCTCTTCTGCGGCCTCTTCCAGATAAGTTCGAATAGCCTCGGCACTGCCCAGAATTTTGCGGTTTTTCCAGCGTTTGAAACCGTATCCAAAGGTAAACATGTCCGCGTCAGAGCGAATGCCCGGGTACTTGAATAAATCCCAGGTTCCCCCGATACGGTGACGACGCTCCAGAATCGTAAAGGACTTTCCAGGGCAGTTCATGCGCAGATGGCAAGCCATCCCTATGCCCGAAATTCCCGCGCCAACAATCAGTACTTCATCCATCGCATGCCTCTGCTTATATGTAGTGAGTCATCAAAAGTCTATGGCAAGGTTTAGGATACGAGGCTTCATTTCACGCGGAATAATGTTCCCAACACTACGCCAAAACCTAGGTAATGCCACTGATGAGGTATTTAGCGAGAGGAGGATGCTGCTATGTGGTTTTGATGGTTATCTGAGATGCACTGATATCTGATTATCAAAGGCTGCCTCACGGCTTACAGACTTTGTTTGATCGATTTGCTGGTCATACGTGATATTGGATTATCCACGGGCTAGCGGTGCCCCCCACTTGTTAGAAGTCGAAGTCGTGTACGCCTTTAGGGTAGCCGATCGAGGTACTTTATTGGCCGGCGGCTTACCATTATCGTGCAATTCCAGCAACCAGTTAGCCGGCATAGTCCGGGGGTCACATTATGCAACGGTACCGCCTTTGAAAATGCCGCGTTCGCGAGAATTTTCTTTACTACGGGATGACTGCTTGGTGACTTATTGCCGCCATTGTTTGCGGCGCTATGAGCGTCGGCTTTGTGCCAAAAGTCGTCCATCAATGAAAATCCACCCCGTCCAAAAAATGCCCGCCATCGGCGGTGAGCACATTGGTATAGATTTCGGTGCTTTCAATGGATTTGTGCCCGAGGAGCTGGCTCAGGATCTTCAGCGGCCGTCCGTGTAGCAGCAGGTGAATCGCAAAGCTGTGCCGAAAGGTATGACACGTGATATTGATCGGCGCGCCCCCTACCCGCTCCACTAAATCGTGGATGTGTCGATTCACCGTCTGGCGCGCCATCGTAAAAATCCGCTCGTCTTTCCTAAAATGCCCCGCATACAAGTAGCTCTGAATTCGGTCGACCACAATGGGATCCACAATGGGGATGGCCCGCTTGGGACTGCGAGCCAATTGAGTCTTTGTCGGCCGCCCCGGCCGTTGCTTTAAGGTGCGTAGCACCACCATGAAATCGTAGCCATCATCCACAAAATGACTGGGCGTGAGCGCCAGCACCTCAGAGATGCGGGCGCCGGTGGTCCACATGAGGTCGAGGATTAAGCGGTAGGTCGGGTGTTTTTCGGCATCAAGCAGGCCGAGAATTTCAGGTTTCAGCAAATAAGCCGGCATGTTTTCGATGGTATCGAGGACCATCTCACGCTTGGCGATCAGGCGCTGCCAGTCGATTTGCACATGCTGAATAGGAAACGTATCCAGGCGTGGTGGATTCGGGTAGAAGAGCCTCGGTGGGCGCTTTGATTGAAATGCTCCGCTGCTGTCCTGAATCCGTACCATTTCACCATAATCCCTGGTGCACATTTATCCCTGTTATACGCCCCCAGTTCACCCCCGGCAACCCCTAAAAGCCGACAAAACAGCGGAAAACCCGGCGGGTTCCAGAATACGCATAAAGGGTGCAATCGTGTTAAATCCGCAGGCCTTATTCACCAATACAGCGGTCAAAAATCATCGCCATTTTCGTGTAATCACAGTCGACCGCCGCGATGTTCGCTTCGATCCATTCCTCCTGGTGGATGGGGGTCCAATCGACCTCAAAGCCAACATTGATAATCAGGTGCTCGAACAACAAGCGTAGTGTGCGACCATTGCCCTCGCGAAAGGGGTGCAGCATGTTCAGTTCACCGAAGTATTCAGCGACATCGCTTATCAACTGGCTGCGTGATGCGTTGGCGAACCATTGTTGCTTTGCCAGTTGTCGGAAAAGCCGCTCCCCTTCAGGCTCGATTCTTGATGCCGTGCAGAACCGCGTGTTGCCTTTGCTGATATCCGTGCTTCGTACTTTACCGGCCCAAGGGTAGATCGCCTTGAATAAGTGATGATGGAGCCTTTTGAGGTAAGTGAAATCGTACGGAGGAAGCTGAAATTCGAGGGTTTCAGAAGCGGCAAGGGTCAGGACAATTTCCGCCTCGGACAACGCCGCATCATCCCGAAGGTTGAGGTGATTAATAAGAACTGACGTACCGGGATAGCAGTCGGGGTCGTGCTCTACGCCGTATTTATCGCGCGCCACACTAGGCTTTAACCTGCCAGCCGGACTGAGGAGAAGTCACTCGGGGCTGCTTGCGCTCCGCTGCCGCGGGATCCAAGCCTTCAAGACGGAGGCTTGCGGCATAATTGCGACGACGCACAGTAGCAAAATAGGCCTTCTTTTCTTCGAGTGTTTGAAATTTCATTGTCATAACGCATTTCCAGTCGATGCGGTTATTTTAGCACATTTTTCCCCGCATTGATGGGCGGCCAAACTTGATACCAATCCAGGTAAAACTGGATCAGATGTTGTTTTCACGACCATGTTACTATCAGCACAACAGAAAAAACCGATCACAGCTTCGCATAGATTTTCATTCCGCAGTCCACCGCATCCTCAGGCACGACCTCTATAATTTGATCGCGAAGTGCTTCCACAAACTCTTCTAAAAAATCGGATGATCCAGAGAAATGGCAAACTCCTCGACCTTGCCATTTGGCAGCTCATGCATGATGACCCCATGCCATTGCTTTTCGATACACCGGTAACGGGAAGGTACATGATTTACCGGCCGACCAGCCCAATACTCAAGCACGAGTCGGCGCTTTTTCTGCTTAGGCGATTTTTTGCGTTTACGGGGACGCGGCATTCAATAGATATCCCAAAATGGCGTGGCTGGAAACTAATCTGGCAGTACCACGTACCCGAAAATCGGAACTTCAGGCATGGCGCAAATGCGATCTTGTACCGCCTGTGTAACTGACATGGTAAAACCTTGGCGATTAATCGTCATTTCTGAAAACGAAAATGACCTACCAGTCCCCCATCAAGTCCGTTAAACAGACAGCGCTATCTTCAAACGGTTGAACGCTAACCATGGCATTCCCACTGAATAGGCCCGTAGATTGCCAATAGTTACCTTGAAGTTCAAATGTCTCCAATGTGCAATCGGCAAGGTCTGCCAACCATAAAAATTCAACACCGTAACGGGCATATAGTGGTTTCTTTAACACTCGATCCACACTTGCTGTAGATGGTGACAAAATTTCGCAGACCCAGTCAGGAACAATGTTAAATTTATGTGAGCCTGGAATATCAGGCATACGGTCTTTACGCCACCCCACTACATCAGGCACCACAACAACCTCATCCAGCACAAGGTGGACTTCTGGCTCTTGGAGTATCCACCATCCACCGGGGCCGCCCCGCCCCTTTTGATAAGGGATGTTGTACTCCGCACTCATGTTTGACGCGGCAACGATGTGTTTACCGTTCGGGCTTGGCCTAGTTATAAGCTGACCGCCCATTATTTCTCCTCGAAGGCAAGCCGGTAGAGCTTCAAGGTCCCGGTACAAATTTGTCTTATGAGGAGATCCCATTGTCTTGCGCTCGTTATCGCATCCGTTAGGCAACTTAATCATTATAGGAGTTTGAGGTCACAATCTGTGACCTCAAGGCGGCAATTTTGAAGCACAAAAAAACCGCCACGATGGACGGTTTCTCTGTTTGGTAGTCAGGTAGTTAATCCGCTACCAAGTGTCGTGCACACAAACAAGTGAAATACAGTATAAGAAGTTTTGGCCACGAGTTTCAATCATCGTTTAAATTTGTATTAAAGTCTCAAAAGTGCGAGGCCACCTCAATCAAAACTCTCTCGATCCTTAGTTTCAATTTGATTTCCTCTCGAAAAGTCCTCAGAGACAGAAAATTCATCAGAGTTAAAAAGCGAGCCACAAGATTTCGGCAAACTTTCGAATAAATTTTCTGGCGGTTTTGCCGATTTATCCGTGAGCCAAATTTTGGGTTCACCCAGTTTCGGTGTTAATTCGCCCCGTGCAATCCTTAATACCCGCTCGCGGATTTTATCTTTTGCCATAACACCGGCTTTTGGCGTTTTCATGAGCTTAAACCAATAACAGTTCGTGCCACACGATTGAAGGATTTGACATCACCCAGCTCTTCAATTTTTAGCCAAAAACCCGGATGGGAAGTGCTTCATATTCATGAAGCTTCTAGCCTGTCGATTCCAACATAGAAATAAGCAACACTTTTACCATGAATAATTAAAACACCTCGACAACTGTGCGCCTATTTAACTATTATCGTAATGTCATTTCCATCACGGCCACCCCAACCCTGATGCGTTAAAAATCTGTATCGTACGATACACATACATTTCGCTACACTTTTTTACGCTTACCGCGATCGGTGTTTTCAAATACAAATTTTCTTTCCATTTAGATCCCTTTTCCAATTCGGAGTGGCACCTCTTTTCTTTTATGCGGCTCGCATTTCCACTTGATTTAATAAATAACTTATAATGGTTATCCCATTACATTTTCCAGTGACGAATCAGGGCAACTATGAATATTGATAAACTCCAAAAACAGCTAGATGGGGAAGTCAAACTTCTCGAGAAAAAAGCAAAATTTATTACCGAACTGAATGTGTTGATGAAAAAACACGGCCAGACGGACGCTTCTTTATTGGAAATTCTCAGCAGCACTAGTTCCACTGAAGCTTCTACCCCTAAGCGTGGACGCCTTGCTAAAAAAGCCGCGCCGGCGCAAGCCAAGGCCGCCCCAAAGAAAGCACGAAAAAAGCCGCCCGCCCGTCCTGAGCGCACCTTCAAGGATCCTAAATCAGGTAAGACACTGAAAACCCGTGCACCGCAGGTCAATAAGCAAATCAAAGCCTGGGCTCAGGCTGCGAAGAAAACATGGCAGGAACTCGAGGTTAAATAGCTCTTCTTTTAAAAGGGAAAGTCCCGCCTCAAAACCCACCAAGGTATCGACAAAAAAATCACTCTGATTCCACAGGAGGAGTCGATACCTCGGTTGGCAATCGGCATAAAACCGTAAATCATGCCTGATCACTACCCTTTTTTAATCCAACCTAGCTTCTCCATATATTTCGCAATTCGCTCGGCATTAAAGTAAAAAATCAACGGCGTCGCGAGGGCCATAAGCCAACACGCTATCACAAAGATATTGATCCACATACGATTCTCGCCCCTCTCAAACCCATCTTTTTAAGAACAGAACAATCGGTTTTTGGTAACGTACAAACAAATAGGGAACCGCCAAAGCCAGCATCGAACAGCTCAACGCAAAAATCGTCATCCCGGCACTCAACATTTTCTCCTTTAGGCTCTAACGCCCTGCTGTTGAATTCTCAAAAATTTGCCTAAATAGTGCTCCAGACAGCTCTCGCAAATATCACTGGTAATACCGATGATTTCATCTGTCAACACCGCGACTTGCTTTGTACGCCACATATTGTTCTTCCATAGCGGAGCGAGAGCTCCGTCATCAATTTGGCTTTCCCGTCACCGCTCGTCTCAATTAAGCGTAGTTAACGTCCCTGCTTTTTCGATCGCATCCAGCACTTTTTTCTCCTCATCTCGGAGCCGCTTAAAATATTCCGTTCCATTGCGTACCTGTTCATCCATCGGATCCGTCGCGGCTCCAAAGATCCAGAAGCCCGAGAGGTCAATTCTGGATTTTTCGTTGTCACTGGCCGCGTCTTCGACGGCTTTTATTCTTTCCGCCACACGCTCATTAACATAATCCTGGATTTCTATATCGGATTTTTCTGCCCACTGGTAATTTGTGACTTCGCTATGTTGGCGGATCACCTCCCAAATAGACTGCGGGATGCGTAGTCGAACTCGACCCGGCTCCACTTCATATTCTTCCGCGGTTAATTCCAAGTGGACAGCGAAATCATCTGCCACTTCTTTATATAAATGAAAACGTTCACCGTAAAAAATAGATGCTTTTGTGGACATTATTGTCTCCTAATATAATCGAATAGGTAGCGCGGCGCGCTGGACTCATGTCTGTCCTTTCTCAAAAGAGAGGGACACTTTCCAATACAGAATTCGCCAAGCCCCCACTAAACCCGCCTACCAATTTACTAATCGTTTAAAACCAAGGAGGGTGAAGCTATGCGGCCACCCCCCCTAAAAACTCAAAGATCGAGCAAGACGTGCGGGATCGTCGAGTAGGTTTTCCCCTCTAGGAGACTTTTAATTTGGTTGAAACTAATATCTCTATCCCCCATCCCGCAAACCTTCTCGTGGATTTTTTCCATTGACCAACCTGAAGCATGCCAGATCCTAGCGCTGACTATCTGGGGATATGTAAGCCTTTTTTCATTACCTGTCATAACCTTGATGCGGTAATTCAAATCGTTTTGCCATAGCTCCTTTAGCTTTTCATTTGAGCCACCTGTACCCGTTGGCAACCCCGGCTGCCTCAACGATTTATTGACCACATTTTCGAGTTCGAAAAGGGTGGCATCAACATCGAGCTCCTCCCTCTTCTTGCCGGTCATAGTCGAAAGAAACTGGAGGCCAGCCTTACCTCCGGGAATCATATTCAGCCCATTAGGGTGATTCGCCGCTAACGTCCGGTTCTCGACTTCGGCTTCCTCAATATCAAGTGCCTCGGACTCTGTCAGGCCCGCTCGCAAAACTTGATGTTCAACGGAATCAACAGGAAACAGTTCTCCCCGTAAAGCTTGATGAAAACGAAGCAGTGAACCACGACGCGTGGCGTACACGTGCTCTTTGTAACGCTGCTGCCAACTTCTGCGTGTGACACCAATATAAGTCCCGCAATCATTAATGAGGGCTCCACGGCTATTAGGCAATTCGTCCTCCTCGAACTCGCGAATCACCACGTGCTCATAAACCTGATAAGCACCTTTTCTACAAACACGTGCTTCAAGGTCTTTCAGAATAAACCCCAGCGGTACTATGAAGGCCTCGTGCTGGTCACCCCCCTCCCAACGCACAATTAGGAACTGTCCTTTCCCCTTTGAATCCTTATCGTGTTTTAAAAGCTTCGACGCATAGGCTTGGGATTTCCGTATCCTGGAAAATTCTTTAGCGTGGACCTCAATATAAATATCGAAGCCTGCGGTGGGATACCGCAAGTTCTCTACCAGGACCTCAGCATCCGTGGGCTTATTCATCAGCGGTTCTATACTTTCCACGATGTGGGAAACCAGCCCAGGGTAGCGACCTTCCAAGTCGCACAAGGCACGGTCAATTCCACGGTAAACAGTCGTGTGGAGAGGGAAAAGAAGGTGTTCAAATGCGGTTTTCGAAAAATACTTCATACTTTTTCATCCTTTTAGGTAGTCATATCAAATACCTCCACATATAACTCATATTATTTTTATAAGATCTTTTATAGATGCTATCACATCAAATATGATTCACAAGGATTAAAAACGATATTTTTGTTAAAATATGTGAAATCCAACAGCCCCCTCACACACAATGCTCAGAATTCTGTTTAAACAGCACCTCGATGACAAAAGCTTTAGAGAGCGTCGGCGTATAACCTTGCAAGAAGTGGCAGACGAAACAGGCTTATCAAGACCCACCCTCTCGCGCATATCTAATCAACCGGGGTACAGCACCACGACTGATGTATTGGATGCGCTGTGCGAATACTTTGACTGTGAACCTGGAGACTTAATTAAGCGGGTATCAGAAGCGGACTAAAGAGCTAACGTTAGAAAAAAGCTGGACAGAGCGATGAAGAGGACCGATACTTCTATTCGCCCTTCGACTTTCCTTTCCTACATTTTTTTACTTGTGTATCGAACGATACAGATTTTGAATAGCGTCAAATTCCTCCCTCCTTCATATTCCAATACAGAATCTCGACGATCCTATTCAGCCTTCTAAATTTTTCGGATTCATCTTAAAAACGATTTTCATACTCAAAGCCCAACTCTCTTTGATGCCTACTTATATATGTACACTCGGCACGCTGAATAAATTGGTTGTATAACTCGGCGACCTGTACTGCTGCCGCATAAACCACTTCTTTTTAATACCGTCGCTGGCGAGCTGGATTGTTCCTCTTCCATAGCGGCGGTTTACACCATCTAGAAGCGCCATCAGTTGGTCGGATTCTTTGGGTTGTCCTAGCTCGAACATATCGCTCTGCATGTATCTGCGATCGATCATTTCTATGATGCCGACTCCGGCTTTCAGGTAACTGAATCCCGGTTTATAAAGTTGCTCTGCTGCATATCTGGCGTAATGACTGATCAATCTCGTGTCATTCGTGGGATAAGGCAGTTGCACGACCGTACTGCGGCTGTAGTACTGTTTGTCATAGGGACTGGTTTGTATAAACACATGTAGGGTTGTTGCTAGATGCTGTTGCCGGCGCAGCTTTTCCGCAGCGCGGCTGGCATAGAGCGACACCGCTTCTTTGATTGGGGGGAGTGATGTCGCCTTTACCCCAAAGCCTCTCGTGCAATAAATCTGCTTCTTCGCAGGCGGATGCTCTTCCAGTTCCAAGCACGCCTCACCATTAAGCTCCGCTACCGTTCTTTCCAGATTGACGCTGAATTTGCGCCTGAGCAACTTGGTATTGGCATTAGCCAAATCCCAGGCGGTTTCGATCTTTAAATCGGCTAAGTGTGCCTTGAGCCTTCGTCCAATGCCCCAGACCTTGTCTACCGACATTTTTCGCAGTACCCATTCCCTTTGATCTTCCCGCTCCATCTGGCAAACCCCATTCAGGGCTGGAATTTTTTCGCCGCATGGTTTGCTGCTTTGGCGAGGGTTTTGGTTTTGGCCAGTCCCACACAAACAGGTAAGCGGGCTTCTTTCCAAATCCGTTGTTTTATCGATTGACCCAAGGGTTTTAGATCCGGAGGCATGCCTGTGAACTGGATAAACATCTCATCAATGCTGTAGACCTCAACATGGGGTGAGTAGTCTTTCAGCATGGTCATGACTCTGGATGACATATCGCCATACAGAGGGTAGTTACTACTAAAGACCGCTACCTTATGTTTTTTTAGTAAGGGCTCCACTTTGAAATACAGGGTTAGATCAGGCACACCAAGTTCTTTGGCTTCCTTACTTCTGGCCACAACAAAGCCATCATTGTTGCTGAGCACCACAACGGGCTTACCTCTGAGGTCAGGCCTAAAGATTTGCTCACAGGAGGCGTAGAAGGAATTGCAATCGACAAGGGCAAACATCAGCTTCCCCTACCACGGCCAGCGACGGTGATAGTGGATATGGGCGGCCACAATACCCTCAATAATCAGATCAACCTCTTCTGGTAAAGGAATCGGTTTATGTCTCGCATTAGCAGGCAGTAACTGCCGGTGCTTTAGATCTAATACCTTACAGGTGAGCTGACCGTCCACTGCCGCAATAACCACATCCCCTTGCTGGGGATTCAAAGACCGATCCACCAAGAGTAAGTCACCATCAAAGATCCCCAGCTCAATCATGGAGTCCCCGGAAGCTCTTACAAAGAACGTCGCGGAGGGATGACTGACCAAGTGCTCATTAAGATCGATATTTTTCTCAAGGTACTCCTCTGCCGGGCTCGGAAAGCCTGCCGAGACCTTGTCGCGAAACAGTGGGAGACGGGAGCGCCGCCCTAGGGCAGGAATCAACCTGCCGGGATAGAAGTCGGAATTAGCCATGATGTTTAACAATGAAATAAACTGGACGTATATAAGGGGTATCCATTTAGCTCCACATAGCGTATAACTACTGGATGGATATCCATACTTTATCCCCGATTGCCGGCAAAGACTACCCCCAAAATTGGAATGCATTCCTGGACTGGTTTTCCACTG
>NZ_JACXLD010000014.1 GCF_014705705.1 Spongiibacter pelagi
TTTGTTTCAAGATCGCCAGTATCTGGCTGTCGCTGTATCGTGATGTTCGCATAGAAAACTCCTTTGTTTCAGTTTAATGGAATTTTCTACTAATAACCGTTACGTGTTTGCGGGGGGATTACACTTACCCTTGGGTATACCTAAATGGAGTAGAGCAGGCTCCATTGAAAAATAATGGGTATCTGGCATTCGAAATACAGCCAGGAAAGCATGAGTTGGTTGTTAAGGGCAAGTCGGCGGATCAATGGGATTTTGCTGATCAGAAAATATCTTTAATCGCTTCGCCTAATCAAGAATATTTTGTCAAAATAAATATTGGGAGTAGAGTTGGATTTTTGGGTGGAGAGCTTGCAGAAAGTGAAACTACTCCATCTCTGCAAGGCAGTATTTGGAAAGTGATCCTCGGCGCAGGTCTAGAACCAGTGGAAAACGAGATTGGCAGGCAAGAAATAAGCGATCTTAATCTTTCTAAGTAAAATAAAAATGTTGTTTTAAGAATGCAATATTGGAAACGATAAATTTTATATACCATGTATAGAAGGAAAAAAGCCCAGCTCATTTGGCAGTGAAACTGTAAAGGGAATTATTCTGATGATAATGGAGGTTGGTAGTGGAAATTGGTAAATGTAAAACGCTGTGTTTGCTTGGTTTTAGCTGTATTTTGGTTTCTTGCGCTATGAAGCCGTATGAGCCTAGTGCTTCAGGAGATAGGGCAACAATCGTATTTAATGGATCTGGTTTTCCAAACATACCTTTTATAAGAAAACGACTCACCGCTCAGTTCTTTAGTGGTTGCTATACTGAACATCCAAAGACAGATGCTTCAATTTTAGGAGAATTGAAAATTTCGGAGGAGGAGTTTTTAAATAAGGAGGTAACAATTCCTGCAGGAAAGTTTCTGCTGATGTCGTATGGTGTTTCCGAATCAGGATCATGTATGCTGAATGCAAGTTTTGTCCCAGAAAAAGGAGCCCAATATCAAGCTACTTATAAGCCGAGAATCGGGCGTTGTGAAGGAAAGATAACAAAGAGAAATGGTGATCCCATTCCTGATCTAAATTTTTATAAAATTACTGCCGTGGAGGCCGCTGTAGGCGCCTCTGATACTTGGAGGCACTGCAATAATTTTAATCGATATTTTGAACTAGAAAATATGAGCCAATAAAATCTCTTACAAAGAGATTCATAATGACATTGAAAAGTATGTAAGCATTTCCTAAACAAGCGGAATTTTCTAGGAGTGCAAAACCCAATCGCTCAGGACATCACGATGGATCGGACAATAAAATATTTAGCGGTACTATCGATATTTATTTCTATGATTGGCTGTACAACGAAGCCATATGTTCCCCCGCAGTCTGGGTTGACTGCCTCAATTTTCTTTGACCAAGTTAATCTTCCAACAATCCCATTTGTTCCAAAAGCCGTTAGTATCAAACTCTACGATGGGTGTTTTGAGGGTAACCCAAACACTCATAGTTCTTTTTTGGGTTGGATATCAATCAAAGAAGAAGAGTTGTCCACTAACCCATTGATAGTTCCAGCTGCTGAAAGGTTGTTGATTTCTTATGGGGCTCATAGTGGATCTTGCGACCTGAATTTTGGCTTTATTCCAGAGCAAGGAGCTGAATATAGCGCTTCTTTTAATTCAAGCTTTGGCGGGTGTACGGGAAAGATTACAAGAAAAAATGGAGAGCCAGTGCCCGGTATTACATTTCACAAACCAACTTCTTTCGAGGCGGCTGTTGGGGCAGCAGATGCTTGGAGACATTGCGACAATATAAATCGCTAGTTTAGCCCTCAATTCTCGGATCTATGAAAAAAGCCCAGCTCAACGAGCTGGGCTTTTTTGTAGTGGTACCGGAGGCCGGACTCGAACCGGCACGCTTTTAAGGGCATCGGATTTTGACGTTTATCTATCTGCTTTCGCAGTAGCCGGACTATATCATCACCCTTGGTAGGGGTTGGGCGCTGTTTCACCAAGTGACTAAGCTTGGCTACTTCCTGTTATTAAGCAATCTCGCAACTGCTCAGGTAGTCTCTGAACCTTCCGTCTCTGACGGCTTGGCTGCTGATTAGCGTGTCTCCGAAGAGAGGTAGCTTCCCAGCAATTCACCCAATTTTTCACCCATCATTACTGGTGGGGCGGACTCATTTTTTTTAAGACACTGGCTCTCGCTTATCCGACGTGTCTACCAATTTCACCACTCCGGCACATAACCTGTTTTCGAGCGCAGAATGCGTCGATGAAAATCATGTGCTTGGTTAAGGTACTGAGTATCTCAACCTGCTTCACGCTTTTGGTTAGAAATCGTGAAGCTATGTCAGACTATGACAACCTATGACAAGGTGAAATAGTCGTTCAAATTTTTTAAATCCTTTAAAATCAGTAGGTTGCGTGAATTTAAAAGCACATACTACCGCTTTTGAATCCCCTGTGTCTACCAATTTCACCACTCTGGCATGTGGAAGGCGCAGGATTATAAGCACGCGGCATCAAGTGGTCAACGATGTTTGTAAATTTATCTGTTGCCGTGGAGTCAGAGGGCGATTTCCGCTAACCTTGCGGCCTTTCATCAAGTACCCGGATATCCGTACTTTTCCATGCAGCGCCGCGATTTTTATTTTGAGCTCCCCGATGAGTTAATTGCCTATCAGCCTTGCCCCGAGCGGGATGCCAGTCGTTTGCTGGTAATGGGCGAGCAGGGCGGTGTGGAACACCGTCAGTTTCGTGAGATTCTGGATTTGCTGAATCCCGGAGATTTGCTGGTATTTAATAATACCCGAGTGATTCCGGCGCGTTTGTTTGCCGCTAAGGAAACTGGCGGTCGGGTTGAAATTCTGATTGAGCGCTGTGTTGATGATACTCACGCGCTGGCTCATGTACGTTCTAGTAAATCGCCAAAGCCGGGTAGTGCGTTGCAATTGGCAGCGGATGAACAGGGGGAGCCGGGCTCTGAATCGGTATTGGTAACCGGGCGGCAAGATGCTTTGTTTGAGCTGGAGTTTGCCAAGCCAATTCTTGAGGTGTTGGATGAGTGGGGGCATATGCCTTTGCCGCCGTATATTCAGCGTGAAGATGTAGCCGAGGACCGCGAGCGTTACCAAACGGTGTATGCCAGTCGTGCGGGTGCGGTAGCCGCGCCAACGGCGGGCCTGCACTTTACTGATGCCTTGATTGACGCACTGCGTGAGAAGGGTGTGCAAACCGCGTTTGTCACCTTGCATGTCGGTGCAGGTACGTTTCAGCCAGTGCGAGTCGATAATATTCTTGAGCACAAGATGCATGCGGAATATATCGAGGTGGATGAGTCGGTTTGTCAGCAGGTGCGAGATACCCGTGCCCGCGGTGGCCGGGTAATTGCGGTGGGAACCACCAGTGTGCGCAGTTTGGAGTCGGCCTCTCAGAGCGGTGAAATCGCGCCGTTTATGGGGGATAGTGAAATCTTTATCTATCCCGGTTATCGCTTCAAATCGGTGGATGGTTTGATTACCAATTTCCATTTGCCGGAGTCCACTTTGATGATGTTAATCAGTGCTTTTGCGGGTCGTGATCAGGTGATGGCGGCTTATGCTGAGGCGGTGGCGCAGCAATACCGATTTTTTAGTTACGGGGATGCCATGTTTATTTGCCCAGAAGCGAAATTGTCCCCGAGCGAGTTGTAAGAAGAGAGAAGTACAAATGACCGAATCCCGAATGACATTCAGCACTACGGCTGAGGATGGCTTTGCCCGCCGGGGCAGCCTGAAATTTCCGCGTGGCGAGGTGCAAACCCCGGCCTTTATGCCGGTGGGTACCTACGGTACGGTGAAGGGGATGCTGCCACGGGATATCGTTGAAATTGGCGCTGAAATTATTCTTGGCAACACATTTCATTTGATGCTGCGGCCCGGCACTGAGGTGGTGAAAGCTCACGGTGATTTGCATGATTTTATCGGCTGGCAAGGGCCGATTTTGACTGACTCGGGCGGCTTTCAGGTGTGGAGCTTAGGCAAGCTGCGCAAGATCAGCGAAGAGGGCGTGTCGTTTCAATCGCCGGTTGATGGCAGCAAGGTTTATCTCGACCCCGAGCGCTCTATGAAGGTTCAGCGCGATTTGGGTTCCGATATTGTGATGATCTTCGACGAGTGTACGCCGTACCCGGCAACCGAGGCTCAGGCGCGTGAATCTATGGAACTGTCGCTGCGCTGGGCTGCACGTAGCAAGCAGGCTCATCAGGGGAATGATGCGGCCTTGTTTGGCATTATTCAGGGCGGTATGTATCCCGATTTACGGCGGCGCTCGCTCTCTGGTTTAGCAGAAATTGGTTTCGATGGTTACGCCATCGGCGGCTTGTCTGTGGGCGAGCCCAAAGAAGAAATGTTACTGGTGCTTGATAGCCTTGCTGAGCATTTGCCCAAGGATAAGCCGCGCTATTTAATGGGGGTGGGTAAGCCTTCCGATATTCTGGAGGCGGTGCGTCGCGGTGTGGATATGTTTGACTGTGTTATGCCCACCCGCAATGCGCGTAATGGTCACCTGTTTACCTCAACCGGGGTAATTAAAATTCGTAACGCCCAACACAAAAACAGCGATCAACCGCTGGATGCCAATTGCGATTGTTATACCTGTAAGAATTTTTCCCGCGCCTATTTGCACCACCTCGATAAGTGCAAAGAAATTCTCGGTGCTCAGTTAAATACCATTCACAATCTGCGCTACTATCAAAACCATATGGCGGCGATTCGCAAGGCTATAGAGGAAGGGCGCTTGGATCAGTTTGCCGATGAGTTTTACGCCAGCCAGCAAGATGGCCGCGAACAGGCGCCTGATTAAAATGTACAAGTTGGTTTTCTTCGTTCCCACAAGCCATGTCGAACAGGTTAAATCAGCGGTTTTTGCGGCGGGTGCGGGGCAGCAAGGTAATTATGAACACTGCTGCTGGCAAACGCTGGGGCAGGGACAGTTTCGGCCCAACGCTGACGCCAATCCGTTTGTCGGCAAGGCAGGAACGCTAGAAACCGTTGACGAATATCGCGTTGAAACTCTGTGCGATTCAGCGCAGCTCAAGGCGGTTGTGGCTGCCCTGAAAGCGGCCCATCCTTACGAAGAACCCGCATTTGATATTACGGCCCTCGTCGATGTGGGCAATATTGGAGACTAAAATAATATGCTCTACGAATTGGAAGATCGTCAGGTCAAGGTAGAAGGCAGCGGCCATTTTGTGGCGGAGAATGCCACGGTGATTGGCTCGGTTGTGCTGGAGTCTCATAGCAGTGTTTGGTTTAACGCCGTACTGCGTGGCGATACTGAAGAAATTCGCATTGGCGAGCGCACCAATATTCAGGACGGCTCCATTCTGCATACCGACCACGGCTTTCCGATGGTGTTAGGCAAAGATGTCACCGTGGGGCATAAGGTGATGTTACACGGTTGCACCGTGGGTGATGGCAGTCTGATCGGTATTAACGCGGTAGTGCTTAACGGCGCCAAAATCGGCAAGGGCTGTTTGGTGGGCGCCAATGCGCTGGTTACTGAGGGAATGGAGATTCCCGATGGTGCGTTGGTGATGGGCGCGCCTGCGAAAATCAAGCGTATGTTGACTGAGGAAGAACAGCAGGGCTTGTTATTGTCTGCCGAGCACTATGTGCAAAACGCCCAGCGTTTCAGTAGCAGTTTGCGGCGACAGCGGGGCGTTGATTTTGAGCTCTAAGTCCGCCGTAGAAAAGCCGGTCGCTTCGCCTTGTATTTCAGTGTGCGTGCTGGATGAGCAGGATATTTGCACCGGCTGTTTTCGCAATGTGCAGGAAATTACCGAGTGGTCTGTGCTGAGTAATGAAGCGCGCCGCGAGGTGGTACAGTTGGCCAATTCGCGGCGTAAAGATTATTTCAATCTTTAAGAGAGCTTAGGCTGCTGCTTCTTGCCCGCCGTGGCCTTCACCGCCTGAATCAGATTGCCCTTCATTTCCATAATTTCAAAACGATAGCGGTCAATTTTGACGCTAACATTGGCTTCCGGGAAGGATTCTAATTTCTCAAGCAGCAAGCCATTCAGCGTTTTAGGGCCGTCGGTAGGCAGCTTCCATTTCAGGGTTTTATTGATGTCACGGATGGTGGTGGTGCCATCAATCACATAGCTGCCATCGGGTTGATGGGTAATGTCTTCGGTGTCGGTACTCAGGTTTGAGGTGAACTCGCCGACAATTTCTTCCAGCAAATCTTCTAGGGTGACAATACCCTGCATCACACCGTATTCGTCTACTACGATGCCTAAGCGGCGCTTCGCTTTCTGAAAGTTCAACAACTGAGTATTCAGCGGTGTGCCTTCGGGAACAAAGTAGGGCGGGCGAATGGCTTTCATCAGTGCATCGCGTTGTACCCGGCCGTGCTCGTCTACGCTGCTGATAATATCGCGCTGGTGCAATACACCAACGATATTGTCGATATCTTTCTGATAAACCGGAATACGGGTGAACTCCGCGATCCGCAGGCGTTCGATAATGTCGGCGGTATCGGCATCAATATCAATACCAAACACTTCATTGCGCGGCAGCATAATGTCCTCAACCGTGATGTGCTCTAGGTCGAGGATGTTCATCAACATGCCTTGGTGGGCTTTGGGAATAAAGTGACCCGCTTCACCCACAATGGTGCGCAGTTCTTCTAGGCCGATTTGCTCGCTGCCGTCGTTTTTCTCAATGCCGCTAATGCGCAAAAATAAATGGGTAACGTGACTGATGACCCAAATTACCGGGAACATGAGTTTTTTCAGGGGCAGCAAAACGTGGCTTACGGTGTAGGCGATGCCTTCAGATTTATAAGCGGCAACGGTTTTGGGAATGATCTCGGCAAAGATCAAAAATACCAGTGTCAGTAAAATAGAGGCGGGGACAACCGCATTATCGCCGTAGAGGCGAATGGCAAGAACTGTGGCAATGGCAGCGGCGAGGTTGTTGACCAGATTATTGCCGATCAGAATGGTGCTGATCAGGCTGTCTGGTTCCTCAAGCAGTTTTGCTGCGCGGCGGGCACCAGCATGGCCAGTTTTGGCGCGGTGACGCAAACGGTAGCGGTTCAGGGACATCATGCCGGTTTCGGAACCGGAGAAAAAACCTGACATTAGAATGAGTACAGCCAATAAACCGAAAAGAAAACCCAGCGGTGCCTCGTTCAAAAAGCCTTTGTCTCCCTAGAATTCCGCAGGCGCTATCTTGAAGAAAAAACAGCCTCGGTACAAGTGCCGAAATAGCAGTGATTTGTTACTTGTTCGATCGGTGATCAGTGAATAATCAGTTGCAGCGCCACCTTGGTGCCGAGAAAACCCAGTAGCAAAAAGGAAAATGCGATCAGGGTCCAGCGGATGGCAATGCGGCCTCGCCAGCCGAGTTGAGAACGGCCCCAAAGCAAAACGCCCAGCACCAGCCAAGCGAGGATTGAAAATACGGTTTTGTGGGCCAAGTGTTGCGCCAGCATATCGTCTACATACAAAGCGCCGCTGACGATGGCTAGGGTAAGGAAAGTCATGCTCACCCACAGCACTTCAAACAACATGCTTTCCATGGTTTGCAGCGGCGGCAAAATGCGGGGCAGGCCGCGCAGTTGGTGATCGCGCAACATGCGGTCTTGATGAGCCAGCACGATGGCCTGTATAGCTGCTAGGGTTAAGCCACTATAGGCCAGAATAGAAAACACAATATGGCTAAATACACCTAGCGGATAGTAGGCGGGGTTGCCTTTGCTTGGTGCAATCATTTCAACGCCCACGGCTAATGCTGCTAGCGGGAATAGAATGAGCATTAGGCTGTAAACCGGGCGCCAGTGGCTGGCAGCCAGAGTTAACAAGCAGATAAGGGCGTTGGTCAGCGAGAGCGTGTGCTCGATGCCCAAAATAATGCCGCCGTCTTCAAATATGACATCTTGCAGGGTCAGTCCGTGGCAGATAATTGCCACGAGGGCGATTAGTTTAATAGCGCGCGATGGTATTTCGTGGGCAAACAGGCGTTGCGCCATCAGTGCTGTGGCGCTGAGGTACAGTACAATTGCGAGCAGACTGAAAATAAAATCCATGCTGATTTATTTAATTCTTGGTCCTGAACGTGTTTACAGGTGGCTTGGCATTGGGTGTCACAATCGAGTCGGGTATACTGCCGCCTCGCTGAATGCTGGCTATCTGAAAACAGGTCGTCAAACAGTTAAAGAGAATCATTTTAAGCGGCTGAGCCGGGAACTGTCGACAAGGCCTGCTCGCTGAATAGAAAAAATTGAGAAGAGATCATGTTTGAGAGCTTAACGGAACGCTTATCCCAGACCCTTCGCCATGTTACCGGTCAGGCTAAATTGACCGATGACAATATTAAAGAAGCGATGCGCGAAGTGCGGATGGCGTTGCTAGAGGCCGATGTGGCCCTGCCTGTGGTAAAGGACTTTGTCGATGCGGTGCGCAATCGCGCGGTGGGGCAAGAAGTCAGCCGCAGCCTGAGCCCCGGTCAGCAATTCGTCAAAATTGTCCAGCAAGAGCTGGAACATATTATGGGCGACAAGAATGAAGACTTGAATCTGGCAACCCAGCCACCTGCGGTGGTGTTGATGGCGGGTTTGCAGGGCGCGGGTAAAACCACTTCGGTGGGTAAACTTGCCAAATACCTAAAAGAAAAGAAAAAGAAAAAAGTACTGGTGGTCAGTGCCGATGTTTATCGTCCGGCGGCGATTAAACAGTTGGAAACCTTGGCGAACGATGTGGGTGTTGGTTTTTTTCCCAGCTCCACGGAACAGAAGCCAGTGGATATTGCCAATGCGGCTATCGCAGAAGCCAAGCTGCGTTTTTACGACGTGCTGATTGTCGATACCGCCGGTCGCTTGCATATAGACGAAGGCATGATGGCGGAGATTCAGGAGCTGCATGCTTCGATCAAGCCGATAGAAACACTGTTTGTGGTTGATGCCATGACCGGTCAGGATGCGGCCAATACCGCCAAGGCCTTTGGTGATGCGCTGCCATTAACCGGCGTGATTTTGACCAAATCCGATGCCGATAGCCGAGGTGGTGCGGCGCTTTCTGTGCGCCATATTACTGGCAAGCCAATCAAGTTCATGGGGGTGGGTGAAAAAACCGACGCCCTCGATCCTTTCCACCCGGATCGTATTGCCTCCCGTATTTTGGGTATGGGCGATATTCTCTCGCTGATTGATGAGGCCGAGTCCAAACTCGACAAGCAAAAAGCCGAGAAGCTGGCCAAGAAAATCAAAAAGGGCAAGAAGTTCGATCTGGAAGACCTGCGCGACCAGCTTCAGCAAATGCAGAATATGGGCGGTATTACCGGTATGCTGGACAAGCTGCCGGGCATGGGCAATATGTCGCAGATGGCGCAAAGCCAGCTCGATACCAAGCAGTTCACTCGCATGGAAGCGCTGATTAACTCCATGACGCCGGCCGAGCGTCGCAATCCGGATATCCTTAATGGCTCTCGCAAAAAGCGGATTACGGCGGGCTCGGGTACGGATATTCAAGATTTAAACCGCCTGATCAAGCAGCATAAAATGATGGCCAAGATGATGAAAAAGATGTCCTCCAAGGGCGGAATGGCCAATATGATGCGCGGCATGGGTGGCATGATGCCCCCCGGCGGAGGTCGTTTCCCCGGTATGTAGTGGCTAGCCACTGGCCAGAGTCACAAAATCTGGGTGCTTAATACAAAAAAATATTTCAAATTCAGGTGCTTTCCCTTATAATCTCGCGCCTTTAACGCCCCCCTATGGGTGCGTGAAACTCATTTTAATCCGGCCCGCACTTGTTTGTAGGCCTTAAAAACCAGGAAAGTTTGAAGAATGGTTACAATTCGTTTGGCTCGTGGTGGTTCTAAAAAGCGTCCTTTTTACCACCTGACTGTAAGTGACAGCCGCACTGCCCGTAACGGCCGTTTCATCGAGCGCGTGGGTTTCTTCAACCCAATCGCCCGTGGTAACGAAGAGCGTCTGCGTGTTGATACTGCCCGTGTTGAGCATTGGGTTGCTCAAGGCGCCGCCGTTTCTGATCGCGTTGCCAAGCTGTTGAAAGAAAACGCTGCTGCTGCCTAAGTCTGGCAGTTAACGCAGTGAGTGCCCCGCAAAAAAGAGTCGTGATTGCTAAAATCACGACCGTTTATGGGGTGAAGGGCTGGGTAAAAGTCCATTCTTTTACTGAGCCCATGAGTAATTTTTTAAATTACTCCGGTGCTGAAGCCGCCTTGCAATTTGGCAAGGGAAATGCGTGGAAGCCCATTGTTCTGGACGAAGTTCGCCTGCACGGCAAAGGCATTGTTGCCCATATTGCCGGTGTTGATGACCGCGAAATTGCCAGAACCTATTGCGGCCTGGATCTGAGTATTGATCAGGACGAATTGCCCGCGCTGGACGGTGATGAATATTACTGGCATCAGTTGCAGGGGCTTGAGGTTTACAGTGTGTTCGGCGGTGCTGAACAACTGTTGGGTAAGGTAGATCACCTGATCGAAACCGGCGCCAACGATGTGCTGGTGGTAAAGCCAAGTAAAGGCAGTATCGATCAGCGTGAACGGCTCTTGCCTTATGTGCCTGAAACTTTTGTGCTCAGTATTGACGAAGCAGCAGGGCGAATGGAAGTTGATTGGGATCCGGAATTTTAGGTTCGGGCTCGGTCAGAGTTGAAAACAGGCGGAGACAGACGCCAGTGAGCGGTCGCAAATGAAACTTTCGATCATCACCCTGTTTCCCGAAATGTTTTCGGCAATCAGTGATTACGGCGTAAGCGGCCGGGCGATGCAGAAAGGCTTGTTAAGTCTGGACTGCATTAATCCTAGAACGTTTACCGAAGATCGTCATCAAACGGTAGATGATCGCCCCTATGGTGGCGGCCCCGGTATGGTGATGATGGCAGAGCCTTTAGATAAGGCAATTGCCGAAGCCCGCCGACAAGTCGGTGAGGAAGCCAAAGTCGTTTATATGTCGCCACAGGGGCGGCAGCTAGATCAAGCCGGTTTGCTTGAGCTGGCGCAAAGACCAGCCATGATTGTTTTGGCTGGCCGCTATGAAGGGGTTGATGAACGCCTGATTGCGAGCCAAGTCGATGAAGAATGGTCGATTGGCGATTATGTCATCAGTGGCGGCGAATTGGCGGCCATGGTGATGATAGATGGTCTGGCGAGATTGATTCCCGGTGTATTGGGACACGCTCAGTCAGCCGAACAGGATTCATTTGCGGAAGGTCTACTGGACTGCCCGCATTACACCCGCCCTGAGGTTTATCAGGGGCAGGCAGTACCTGAGGTGCTGCTGAGTGGAAATCACGGAGCTATTGAACGCTGGCGTAAACAGCAAGCTCTGGGACGAACATGGTTGCGGCGGCCGGAATTATTGACCGATCGGACGCTCAGCCAGGAAGAGAAGCAGTTGTTGGATGAATTTGTGCAAGCGCATAAGCAAACCAGCGGCAATTAAAATTAACTACCGACTAGCTGTGAAGCTACAAACCAACCAGGAGTTCGCCATGAGCACCAACAAAATTATCGCCGAGCTGGAAGCTGAACAAGCTGGCAAAACCCTGCCCGAATTCGGCCCAGGTGACACCGTTGTCGTTCAGGTACGTGTAAAAGAAGGTAACCGTGAGCGTCTCCAGGCTTACGAAGGTGTGGTAATCGGCAAACGTAACCGTGGCCTGAACTCTGCTTTCACCGTGCGTAAAATTTCTCACGGTGTTGGCGTAGAGCGTACTTTCCAAGCCTACAGCCCACTGATCGACAGCATTGAAGTTAAGCGTCGTGGTGATGTTCGCCAAGCAAAACTGTACTACTTGCGCGATCGCAGCGGCCGTTCTGCACGTATCAAAGAGAAGCTCAGCAACAAAGGCTAAGTTTGGCTTTTATTGCAAGGTTTCGGAAAAGGCAGCCCTATGGCTGCCTTTTCTTTTTTGGGCGGTTTATTATTACCGGGTGTTATGCATAAGCGTCTTCCCCCGCGAGTTTATTTCCCTTCATGGCCCAGCAACCCAGCGCTAAAGATATCCCCATTGTCGACCGCTATATCGATGCGCTGTGGGCAGAAAAAGGCCTGAGTGACAACAGCCTGCAATCCTATCGCCGAGATCTCAGCTTTTGGTCAGCGTGGCTGGAGAACAAGGATAAATGTCTGCTGACGGCAGGGCAGGCTGAGCTTTTGGAGTATTTAAGCCAGCAGCGCCGCAGCGGACGCTCGGTTCATAGCAGTGCGCGCTTATTGTCCAGCTTGCGTGGATTTTATCGCTATCAAGTTAGAGAAGGGCGTTTAGACGCCGATCCCACCGCGCAAGTGGATTCTCCCAAGTTGGGTCGCCCCTTGCCAAAAAGTTTGAGTGAGGCGGATGTTGAAGCTCTGCTGTTAGCGCCCGATGTTTCCATCGCCCTAGAGCTTAGAGATCGCGCCATGCTAGAGCTGCTCTATGCAGCGGGTTTACGTATTACCGAATTGGTGACCCTGCGCTTTTCGCAATTGGGCTTGAGTCAGGGCGTGGTACAAGTGGTGGGTAAGGGCGGCAAAGAGCGCTTGGTGCCGATGGGTGAAGAGGCGCTGTTCTGGATTCAGGAATATATCCGCAAAGGCCGGGCGGAGCTGATTCAGGCGGCCCAGTCCGATGTGGTATTTCCCAGTCGTCGCGGTCAGCAAATGACGCGGCAAACCTTTTGGCATCGGATTAAACACTACGCAGTTCGGGCGGGTATTCGCGCCCATCTTTCTCCACATACCTTGCGTCACGCCTTTGCCACCCATTTAGTTAATCACGGTGCCGACTTGCGGGTTGTACAGTTATTGCTCGGTCATAGCGACCTCAGTACGACGCAAATTTATACCCATGTTGCTAGGGAGCGGATGAAGCAGTTGCATTCCGCTCATCACCCACGGGCATGATGTACCGCTGGCTAATTACTGCGCTCACAATTTTGAATGCCGGCGGTGCTCAAAATGCTCATTTATTGTCATATAAATTCCGCTTTCTCTGCTCCGGCGGCAACCAATCTTGTTTCGCTCGCTACATTAGCCAGCGGTCCATGGGTTTGATGAAAGCTTCGCTTTGCCTTGATTTAAACTTTTTGAGGGTATTGCGTTCTTATTTTCAGGTTTGTTTTTTAATCTCATTTTAGAAAATCAGATTTGACTCCCAAGGTGTGTGCCGTAACAATCACTGCGCCCCCCGGAGTCCCGGAAAACGTTATGGAGTTGGTTTTGAATATATTGTCTAAGCGTTCTGCTGCCGTTGCTTTGTTTGCCGTACTAGGCAGTGCTGCCCCTTTGCTGGTGTCGGCGCAAGAAAATGAAGGCGGAATTGTTAGTAAAATCAAAGGCTTTTTTGGTGATTCTGAGGTGCAAGTTGAGGTTAATGCCGGCGTTGAAAGTGGCGCAGTGCAAGCCATAACCGCAGCGTTTTCTAAATCCCGTCCGGGGCTGCGTATTGAAACTATCGCAAAAAGTGAGTTTCCCGGCTTATACGACGTGCAGTTTAAAAATGGCCCTCAAGTTATCAGTAATGAAAATGGCCAATACTTTATTGTCGGTGAGGTTTATGAAAATACAGAAAACGGTATCGAGAATGTGGCTGAGCGCAAGTTGATGCCAATGCGGGCCAAATTGCTGGCCGAAGTCGATGCCAAGGACATGATTACCTTCAGCCCCAAGGGTGAAACCAAGGGTGTGATGTATGTCTTTACCGATGTGGATTGTGGTTACTGCCAAAAATTGCACCGCGAGGTTCCTGAGCTGAACGCCAATGGCATTGAGGTTCGCTACTTGGCTTTCCCTCGTGCTGGGCAAAATTCGCCGACTTATAACAAAATGGTGACGGCTTGGTGTGCGGATGATCGCCAGCAAGCCATGAATGTCCTCAAGTCTCGCGGACAAGTTGCCATCAAGACCTGTGAGCCCAACCCGGTTCAAGCTCAATACCAGCTCGGTGTTGCGCTTGGTGTAACAGGCACGCCAGCGATTGTGACTCAGTCGGGTAAATTGATTCCCGGCTACCGTCCCGCTAAAGATCTGGTTGCCATTGCGGTTGAGTAATTCGTTAAAACATCAATTCTCTCGCCACACTATTGGAGTTGTGGCCTGAGCTTGACTAAAATAGCCTCCCTTTGTGCCGTGCAGTTTACTGTGCGGCCCCATTCAATAAATGGTGCACTTCTCCCGATTGATCAGCGGGAAGTTACGCCAGTGGTTTTGTAGAAGGATTCCCGTGAAAACAGTAAAGGTTGGAATTTGCGGTTTCGGTACCGTGGGCAGTGGCACTTTTAATGTACTGACACGCAATGCGGCAGAAATTGCGGCGCGTGTAGGTGCGGATATTGAAATTGCCCAGATTGGCGCTCGCCGCGACAACCCCAATTGCTCAACGGGCGATATTCCTGTTAGCCGCGATGTTTTTGCGGTCGCTGAGAATCCTGAGATTGATATTGTGGTTGAGCTGATGGGCGGCACCACTGTGGCCCGCGAACTGGTGATGAAGGCCATTGAAAACGGCAAACACGTGGTCACCGCCAATAAGGCGTTGATTGCGGAATACGGCAACGAGATTTTTGCGGCGGCGGCCGAGCGCGGTGTTAGTGTCGCTTTTGAGGCGGCGGTAGCCGGTGGTATCCCCATTATCAAAGCCCTGCGCGAAGGTTTGGCGGGCAATAAGGTGCAGTGGCTGGCCGGTATTATCAACGGCACTGGCAACTTCATTCTGACCGAGATGAAAGAGAAGGGCCGTGACTTCGCTGATGTATTAGCCGAAGCGCAGGCGCTGGGTTATGCCGAAGCCGATCCGACTTTTGATGTAGAGGGCATCGACGCCGCCCACAAACTGGTCATTCTGGCCTCACTGGCCTTTGGCATTCCCCTGCAGTTCGACAAAGTCTTCACCGAAGGTATTAGCAAAATTGCGCCGGAAGATGTGAATTACGCCGAGCAATTGGGTTACCGCATTAAACACTTGGGTATTGCCCGCGATACTGGCAAAGGTATCGAGCTGCGTGTGCACCCAACCCTGATTCCAGAAAAGCGCTTGATTGCCAATGTGAACGGTGTGATGAATGCTGTGTTGGTGCAATCTGATGCGGTTGGCCCAACCCTGTATTATGGTGCGGGTGCGGGTAGTGAGCCGACCGCGTCTGCAGTTGTGGCCGATATTGTTGATGTGGCGCGTACGCTTTCTGCGGAGCCAGAACACCGCGTGCCGCATTTGGCTTTCCGCCTGGAGTCCTTGAGCAACCATCCGGTATTGCCGATTGAAGAAGTGGAAACCGCGTACTACCTGCGTATGTCTGCTCAGGATCGCCCCGGTGTCCTCTCCAAAATTGCACAAATTCTCAGCGATGAAGGCATCAGTGTTGAAGCCTTGATTCAGAAAGAGCCAGTGGAAGGGCAGGATCACGTACCGATGATTATCCTCACCAACCGCACTATTGAGGGCAAGCTGTCGGCAGCGGTAGAAAGCATTCAGCAACTCGATGCGATTAACGGCAAAGTCACTCGCATTCGTGTAGAAAGCTTGGCCGGTTAATAGAAAACTTGGCAGGTTAATTACCAGCTTAAAGCGCCAATAGATTAAAAGCCCGGTTGTTTGCCGGGCGGTGTAAACAAGATTAGAGAAAACATTGTGAAATATATCAGCACCCGTGGCCGTGCACCGGCATTGGAATTTGAAGATGTTCTGTTGACTGGTTTGGCGCCGGATGGTGGCCTCTACGTGCCCGAATCACTGCCGCATTACAGCAAAGAACAGATTGCCGCTTGGTCCAGCCTGTCTTACACCGATCTGGCCTTTGAAATTATTCAGCCTTTTGTGGCGGGTAGCATTCCCGATGCCGACCTGAAAGGCATTATCGAAGACAGCTACACCGATTTCCGTCACCCAGCGATTGCACCACTAGTGCAGCTTGGTCACAACGAATGGCTGCTTGAATTATTCCAGGGCCCCACACTGGCGTTTAAAGATTTTGCGCTGCAAATGCTCGGCCGTTTGTTGGACTATGTTTTGGAGAAGCGGCAGCAGAAAGTCGTGGTGATGGGCGCAACCTCGGGCGATACCGGCTCGGCGGCAATCCAAGGCGTGAAGCGCTGTGAAAACGTGGATATTTTTATCCTGCATCCGTATCAGCGTGTGTCTGATGTGCAGCGCCGCCAAATGACCACCGTGATGGGCGACAACATCCACAATATCGCTCTGAAAGGTAATTTCGATCATTGCCAGGCTATGGTCAAAGCCAGCTTTGCCGATCAGGGTTTCTTGCCGGAAGGTCGTCAGCTGGTCGCAGTAAACTCAATCAACTGGGCGCGGATCATGGCCCAAATTGTGTACTACTTCTATGCGGCTTACGCCTTGGGTGCGCCAGATCGCAAAGTCAGCTTCTCGGTGCCTACTGGCAACTTTGGCGATATTTACGCGGGCTATCTGGCCAAGTGTATGGGGCTGCCCATTGAGCAGCTGGTGGTTGCCACCAACCAAAACGATATTCTGCACCGCTTTATCAGCAACAATCTGTTTGAAAAACACGAGTTGCAACACACTCTGTCGCCAAGTATGGATATTGTGGTGTCCAGCAACTTTGAGCGTATGTTGTTCGACTGCTTTGATCGCGACGGCGCCGCAATTGCCGATTTAATGCAAAAAATGAACAGCGAAACCGTGTCTATTCCTGCATCGGCTTTCGATAAAGTGCGCAGCCTGTTTAGCAGTCACGCCGTGGATGATGCTGCTACGGTTGCCACCATTGCGGAAGTGTATGAGAACAGCGAATATCTGCTCGACCCGCACTCGGCAATTGGCGTAAAGGCCGCGCGTGAATGTTGGGTCGATCGTTCGATCCCAATGGTGACCTTGGCGACCGCGCATCCCGCGAAATTCCCAGAAGCCGTGATGAAAGCGGGTTATCCTTCTGCGCCAGCCTTACCGCATCATATGAGTGATTTGTTTGATCTGGATGAGCGTTACGAGGTGCTCGATAACGACATCGCTGCGGTTCAGCAATTTATGCAGGCCAATATTCGCGCCTAATCTTTAGGGCTGTTAATGAGCAAAGCCTTTCCTGAAATACATCTTCGCAAGCCGGTCTCAGTACCGGCTTTTTCGTCTTCGCTCGACCCCTTGTTAGCGCAAATTTATGCGGCGCGGGGTATTGCTGATGAAGCGCAACTCAGCACCGAACTGAGCCAGTTACCTGCGCCCGATATGAAGGGCCTGCCCGAGGCGGCAGGCTTGCTGGCTGATGCGATTATTGCCAAGCAAAAATTGCTGATTGTCGGCGACTTTGATTGTGACGGCGCCACCAGTACCGCCTTGGGGGTATTGGTTTTGCGGGCAATGGGCGCCGAGCAGGTGAGTTTTTTGGTGCCCAATCGTTTTGAATACGGCTATGGCCTGACACCGGAAATCGTTGCGGTTGCCGCTAATCAATCTCCCGATTTAATTATTACCGTTGATAACGGCATCTCCAGTGTGGATGGCGTGCTGGCCGCTGCTGAGCTGGGTATTCCGGTTATTGTCACCGACCACCATTTGCCCGGCGATCATTTGCCCGCCGCCGCAGCCATTGTGAATCCCAATCAGGGCGGTTGTCCCTTTCCGAGCAAAGCCTTGGCTGGGGTAGGGGTAATGTTTTATGTATTGCTGGCCTTGCGCAGTACCTTGCGTGAGCGCAACTGGTTTGTTGAATCCGGCATTGCTGAACCTAATTTGGCCGATTATTTGGATTTATTAGCGTTGGGCACGGTCGCTGATGTGGTGCCGCTAGATCAGACCAATCGGATTTTGGTGGAGCAGGGGCTGCGCCGAATTCGTGCGGGGCGCTGTCGCCCCGGTATCTCCGCATTATTACAAGTGGCGGGCAAGGATCGCGGCCGTCTAGTGGCGTCTGATTTGGGTTTTGCTGTTGGGCCCAGACTGAATGCGGCGGGACGTCTGGATGATATTACAACGGGGATTCACCTGCTGCTGACCGACAGTTCAGACATGGCGCTGGAATTAGCGGCAGAGCTAAATGATCTCAATCGTGAACGGCGAGCGATTGAGCAGAGCATGAAAGAGGAAGCGGTCGCTGAGCTAAAAAAACTCAAGTTTGCTAGCGAGGGTATTCCCGCCGGAATTTGTCTTTACGAAGGCAGTTGGCATCAGGGCGTGGTGGGTATTTTGGCTTCGCGCATCAAAGAGCTGTATCACCGGCCGGTGATTGCCTTTGCCGATGCCGGCGAAGACGAGATCAAAGGCTCGGCGCGTTCGATAGAAGGGCTACATATTCGCGATGCGCTGGACTTGATCGCCAAGCGCGAACCAGATTTGCTCAATAAATTTGGCGGTCATGCTATGGCGGCGGGGCTGAGCTTGTCGCGCCATAATTTTGAGCGCTTTGCTGAGGTGTTCGCCAAGACCGTGGCAGAACTCGTTGATGAGGCGCAGTTGCAGGCCCGGCAACTCAGTGATGGGGAATTAAAAGCCGATCAGCTTACGCTTGAGCATGCCGAGTTGCTGCGTTCCGGCGGGCCGTGGGGGCAGGGCTTTCCCGAGCCGGTATTTCACGGCCGCTTCCGCTTGGTTCAGCAGCGTATTGTCGGTCAGCAACATCTGAAAATGGTGCTCTCTCCGGAAGATAATCCCCAGCAAGTGGTGGATGCGATCGCGTTTTTTATTGACCCGGCGGTGTGGCCCCAGCCGGCAGTTGAGTGGGTAGAGCTGGTGTATAAACTCGATACCAATTTATGGCAGCAGCGTCTGAGCCTGCAATTTTTGGTAGAACACCTGCGGCCGGCGTAAATTCTTGCATCGGCTTTACCTTTGCCTAAGGCGGGCCATCAGGTAAAATGCCCGCCTTTTTAGACGCGCGTCCGGAAGCTGTATCCATGTTAGAAATCAATGCCCTGCGCAATACCCTTAAAGCCATGACCGAGCGTACTGAAACGCTTAGGGGGTATCTTTGACTACGCTCATAAAAAAGAGCGTTTAACCGAAGTCGAATTGGAGCTGGGCGAGCCCTCGGTTTGGGATAATCCCACCCGCGCTCAGGAGCTGGGCCGCGAGCGTGCCAGTCTCGAAGCGGTCGTGAATACCATTGAAGAAATGGACGCCGGTATTGGCGATGCGGAAGAACTGCTGCTGATGGCCGCAGAAGAAAACGACGAAGACACCTTTAACGCGCTGCAAGACGATGTTGCCAAATTGGAGCAGTCCTTGGCGACTTTGGAATTTCGCCGGATGTTCTCTGGCGAGATGGATGAAAACAACTGCTATCTGGATATTCAAGCGGGTTCTGGTGGCACCGAGGCGCAGGATTGGGCCAATATGCTGCTGCGCATGTATTTGCGCTGGGCGGAAGACAAGGGCTTTAAAGCCGATCTGGTCGAAGTGTCAGATGGTGAGGTAGCCGGTATCAAAAGCGCCACCATTCACGTTCAGGGCGAATACGCCTACGGTTGGCTGCGTACTGAAACCGGCGTTCACCGTCTGGTGCGCAAATCGCCGTTCGATTCGGGCAACCGCCGTCACACCTCGTTCAGCTCGGTGTTTATCTCGCCAGAGATCGACGACAATATCGAAATCGAAATTAACCCCGCCGATGTGCGCACCGACACTTACCGCGCTAGTGGTGCGGGTGGTCAGCACATTAACAAAACCGACTCTGCGGTGCGTTTGACTCACATACCCACCAATACCGTGGTGCAGTGTCAGACCGAGCGCTCTCAGCACCAAAACCGCGACAATGCCTGGAAGATGCTGCGTGCAAAACTCTATGAATTAGAGCTGCAAAAACGCAATACCGAAGCGCAGGCGCTGGAAGACAGCAAGTCTGATATCGGCTGGGGCAGCCAGATTCGCTCCTATGTATTGGACGATCAACGCATTAAAGATCTGCGCACCAATGTGCAAACCAGTAACTGCAATGCCGTACTCGATGGCGACCTCGATATGTTTATCGAAGCCAGCCTGAAGTCCGGCCTGTAACACCCATTACGGAATATCGCTATGTCTGAACAAGAAATTACGGCTCAAGAAGAAAACCGCCTGGTTGCCGAACGCCGTGCCAAGCTTTCCGCTATTCGCGAGCAGCGCAATGCCTTCCCGAATACTTTCCGTCGCGATGCTTACGCCTCACAGTTGCAGGCCGAGCTGGGAGATAAAGATAAAGAAGAGCTGGAAACTTTAGACCGTCAGGCGTCTATCGCTGGCCGTATTATGGCTAAGCGTGGGCCCTTTATGGTGCTGCAAGATATGAGCGGCCGCATTCAGACTTATATCGATAAAAAGCAGTTGCCAGAAGCGCTGGTCGAAGAAATTAAACACTGGGATATCGGCGATATTATTGCCACCTCCGGTCCGGTACATAAATCAGGCAAAGGCGATCTTTATATTTACATGAAAGAGGGCGAATTGCTGACCAAATCGCTGCGTCCACTGCCCGATAAATTCCACGGCTTGCAGGATCAGGAAATTCGCTATCGCCAACGCTATATCGACCTGATCATGAACGAAGAGTCGCGCCGCACCTTTGCGATTCGCTCCAAAATGATTTCCTCCATCCGCAACTACCTGATGCAGCGCGACTTCGTTGAAGTGGAAACGCCAATGATGCAGGTTATTCCCGGCGGTGCCAGCGCGCGTCCCTTTGTGACCCATCACAATGCGCTGGATCTGGATATGTATTTGCGTATTGCGCCAGAGCTGTATCTCAAGCGTCTTGTTGTAGGCGGTTTTGAACGCGTGTTTGAAATCAACCGCAACTTCCGTAACGAAGGGCTCTCAACGCGTCACAATCCTGAATTCACCATGATTGAGTTCTATCAGGCCTACGCCGATTATCGTGATCTGATGGATTTGACCGAAGACATGCTGCGCACCGTGGCCAAAGAGGTTTTGGGCACCACCGTGCTTCAGTATCAAGACAGCGAGTACGATTTTGGCTTGCCCTTTGAGCGTCTGAGCGTGTTTGATGCGGTGTTGAAATACAACCCGACCATCAGCGCCGAACAGCTTTCGGATATGGAGCAGGCCACCAAAGCCGCCAAGCATCTGGGTATTAATGTGAAAGACACTTGGGGTCTTGGCAAAATTCAGATCGAAATCTTTGAAGAGACGGTTGAACATAAACTGGATCAACCCACCTTCATTACTGAATATCCAACTGAAGTGTCGCCACTGGCGCGCCGCAATGACGACAACCCCTTTGTCACCGACCGCTTTGAGTTTTTTATCGGTGGTCGCGAACTGGCCAATGGCTTCTCGGAGTTGAACGACCCCGAAGATCAGGCTGAGCGCTTTATGGCGCAGGTGGCGGAAAAAGACGCCGGTGACGATGAGGCCATGCACTACGATGCGGACTACATCACGGCACTGGAATACGGCTTGCCGCCCACCGCCGGTGAGGGTATTGGTATCGACCGTCTGGCGATGCTGTTTACCAATTCACCCTCAATTCGCGATGTGTTGTTGTTCCCACATATGCGTCCAGAGGCGTAATAAAACGAGGTTCGACAGGAACTTGCGTGGCTATGCTATAGTCAGTTAGATATAGTGCTCAGGGATGAGTGATTGACCTTTTGATTGAGGGAAACGCATGGCAATTGAAAATGTAGACCTGTTTGATGGTCTTAACGAAGAAGAACTAAAACTCCTGCGCGACTCTAGCGTTCAGCGGGAATTTGCCAAAAACACCGTATTGATCCACGAGGGCGATATTGCTGACTCGCTCTATGTGGTGGAAAGTGGTCGAGTGAAAGTGTACTGCAGCGACAAAGCCGGCAAGGACTTTGTGCTGAATATTCTGGAATCAGGCGACTATTTTGGTGAATTGGCGCTGCTGGATGATGACCGCCGTTCCGCCTCGGTACGCGCGATGGATAACGCCAAAGTCAGAATTATTTATAAAGAAGACTTCAAAGCGATTTTGGATTTTCACCCCAACATCACCCGAATTCTGAATAAAAATCTGACCCGTCGCATTCGCAAACTCACTAACGATGTTAAAAGTCTCGCGCTGCAAGATGTTTATGGTCGCGTAGTGAAGGTGCTGACCAATTTGGCGGCTGATCCCGACGAGCACGGCGTGATGCGTATTGATGAGAAACTTACCCAGCAAGAAATTGCCGACCGGGTGGGTTCATCACGCGAAATGGTGGCTCGTATTCTGAAAGACCTGACCATTGGTGAGTACATTGAAATTGATGGCCGGTTTATTAATCTGATGAAAAAGCTGCCAGAGAGCTATTAAAAAGAGCTACTAGTTTTACACTCTCTGGATAAGGTAGACACCCATGGATGAAGTGGTGCATTGCTAATGAATCAGAGCCATGAGTTTCGTCGCGAAGTTCTCAAATGGCTCTGTCTGGTTGCCTTCTTGGGGGCAACCACCATGGGCGTGTTGGATTTTCGGCGCGGCCAACCCTCGATATCGGTGCTGGAAATTGGCTTTGGTATCTGGGGCTTGATGCTCTACCTGTTTTTGGATCGCGCTAAAAATTTAGTGCCTTGGTCTCTAACCTTACTCCTGCCTTTTAGCCTACTGATTGTTTACGCCAATGCCAAAATAGAAAGCACCCAAACGACTTTTGTTTGGGTGCAGACCATTCCAGTATTTTCTTACCTGATGTTAGGGCGTCGTTGGGGACTTTTGTTTTCAATTATTTTTGTCACCCTGGGTATTGTGTTTTATCTACCTCGTCTCAGCCCTAATCCCGCCGATTTTATTACTGAGTTACTCGACCTGGGGCTGGCCTCATTGGTGATTGTCGGCTTTGCGCATATTTATGATCGCAGCCGCGACGAGGCGTTTAGTTTATTGGTAGATCAGGCGGAAGAAGACGCCTTAACCGGAATAAAAAACCGGCGCGGTTTTGAAATAACCTTGAAGGATGTAGCACGAACCGCTAAGCGCCAGCAGCTTGCGATTTCGGTGGCGGTCATTGATCTCGATCATTTCAAGCGCATTAACGACCAGTATGGTCACGCAATTGGCGACAAAGCCCTTTGTCATGCCGTGGATTTTATTCGTGCCCGAACGCGAAGCTCCGATGTATTGGGCCGTTTAGGTGGCGAAGAATTTGCTATCTGTATGTTGGGTTGTACCGCTGAGCAGTGTATTAAGCAGCTAGATCAATTGCGGCAGGCTTTTGCAGAGACGCCGCTGCAAACCGATGATCTGATTATTGCCATGAGCTTTAGTGCCGGTGTAGCGCAACTAGGGGTGGATGGTGATGATTTATTTTCGCTGTTTAAAATTGCGGACCGGCGTTTGTATCGTGCTAAAGACAGCGGTAGAAATAGGGTAGTAGGAAAGGAAACAGGAAAGGGCGATTAGCCCTTTCCTTTTTTTTAAACCAATTTTCTAAACCAAAAGCGCGTCCGGAACATCCATTTCCATGTGCAACAGAGCCAGCCCATGTACCTTGCCTTGGGCATCGGTAAGCAGGGTTTCAGTACCGCCGCCGCCGAGTGACTGTTCCATAATAAAGTTGAACGCTCGCAAGTTGGGCAGCTCGTAACGGGTTACCTTGCCAAAGCAGATTTTTTCAAAATGCTTTTTGACCCGTTCTTCCGTCAGTTCTTTTTTCAAAAACTCATACAGTTCCGGGCTGCGTGCACGCACACCAATATTGCTGTTATTGCCCTTGTCGCCGCTGCGCGCAATGGCGATATCAAATAGTTTGACCAGTGCCATTAGATTTCCTCCACGATGTAGCGGGTTGTGACCTTGGATTTTTTAACCAGTGTTGGCCAGTAACCAATAATTTCGGTTGGGCGGGCACGACTTCCCGCGTAGCCGGTTACGCCTATCGGGCCGGCGGTAACCAGCGGGGCGATTTCTCTGCCCAAAATCTCAAGCTGCTCGCGGTCGTGGCTTTTGGCGCCAACGCGCAGTAAGACTTCTGAGGGCTGTACGGGGTCAGCAATTGCGCCTTTGTAGCAGGCTGCGTTGCCAAATACTTCCACAAAACGCTTATCTTCAGGAATCGGCTTGCCGTACATGGCGCAGCGTTCAAAGATAATTTCTGCACCCAGTTCCGCCTTGGCGACAGCGTCTGGGCCGGTAAACGTCAGTTGTCCGAGAACGCGGTAGCCATTGGCAAATGACATCGACACTTTATAGCTGTCGGTTGGCGCACGGCCTTTGATGCCCGATGCACGCACGCGGTTTTCGCCAACTTGTTCAAGTTGAATTGAGGTGAAGTCGCTGGTGCAGTCCGGGCTTAAGAAGTTTTCCGGATCGCCCAGTTCATAAAGTAACTGAGAGGCCACGGTATCTTCGTTCACCAGTCCGCCGCTGCCTTCGTGCTTGGTCAGTACAAAGCTGCCATCGGCGCTGACTTCGGCAATGGGATAGCCGATATGGGCAAAGTCGGGCACATCTCGCCAGTCGGTGAAATTACCGCCAGTGCTTTGCGCGCCGCATTCCAGCAAGTGGCCGATAATGGTGCCGGCGGCTTTTTTGTCATAGTCGTCCTCGGCCCAGCCAAACTCATACATTAATGGCGCGAGTACCAAAGAGGGGTCTGCGGTGCGGCCGGTAACAATAATGTCGGCACCTTGTTTTAATGCTTCTACCAAGGGCTCTGCACCGGTATAGGCATTGGCGCTGGTAATGCGATCGCGAATTTCGCTGATGCTGCCGCCATTATCCAGATTGGTAAAAGGTTCGCCGCCGTCGATCAGTTCGTGAATTTGAGGCAGCAAATCGTCGCCATCTGCCATCGCGATTTTAATGCCGCTCATGCCCATTTCTTGCAGCGTGCTTTTGATGGCATCAACGCAGGCCCGAGGATTTACACCGCCAGCATTACAGAGGATTTTGATCCCTTTTTGCTGACACTGCGGCATGATGATTTTTAGCAAATCAATAAAGTCGGTAGCGTAGCCACTTTCTGGCTTACGCTGGCGCTGCTTTTGCAGCACGCTCATGGTGATTTCCGCCAGATAGTCCAGCGTCAGATAGTCGATTGGACCATCTTCAATTAGACGAATAGGGGCCATCAGGCTGTCGCCCCAAAACCCCTGACCATTGGCAATACGGACTATTTTTTCTTGTGCCATTATTCAGCCCCATCAAAGTGTAAAAGTTCGGCGCCGCCTTCAACGAGGTCGCCGGGTTTGAAATAGTATTCGCCCACGGTGCCGTCTGTGGGTGCGCTGATGCTGTGCTCCATTTTCATGGCTTCCATAATCAGCAGCGGTGTGCCCTTGGTGACCGGTGTGCCAGCCTCAACCAGCAAGCTGACAATGGTGCCATTCATCGGCGCAGTCAGTTCACCTTCTTGCTCACCTTGCTGGCTAAAGTCGCCTTGATGGCGGCTAAAGCGCACATCGGCACCAGTGGCAAACAGGCAGAATTCACCCTTGTGGCTACTGTAGGGCAGACGGAAACGGCGACCTTGGGTTTCAGCGTGGACAACACCGTTTTCACAGTGGCCATTAATGCTGAAGGATGCACCGTCATGGCTGATGTCGATGACTCGTCCACCCTGACTCAGGGTACAAGACAGCTCAAGCTGCTCTTCGCCAAAATTGAGCTTCAGCGATTGCGTGGCCGGGGCGTTCAAACGCCAGCCATCGGCTTTCGCCCAAGGCGAGTCGAGGTGAGTATCCAGGCTTTGCGCTTCTTGGTTGCTAAGTGCAATCAATGCCGCCAAGGCAATATGGTGCTGACGTTCGGCAGAGCGCGCGGCGGCAGCATTGGCTTGGAGCGTGTCCAGATGTTTGTCGATAAAACCGGTATCGAAGTTTTCCTCAACAAATTCTGGTGCGGCGGCCAGTTGTTCCAAAAAGCGACGGTTGGTGGTGACGCCGTTGATATGGAATTGCGCCAGCGCCTGTTGCATACGGCGCAGAGCACTGCGACGGTCGGTGTCCCAGGTAATGAGCTTGGCGATCATCGGGTCGTAATAAACGCTGATGGTGTCGCCTTCGCGAACGCCGGAATCAATGCGCACATTGGCAGTGGCTTCCGGGGTGCTCAAATAATTCAGGGTGCCGGTTTGCGGCAGGAATTGATTGTCGGTGTCTTCGGCGTAAATACGAACTTCAAAGGCGTGGCCGTGAATACGCAGCTCGTTTTGGCTGTGGGGCAGGGGTAGGCCGCTGGCAACCCGGAATTGCCACTCAACCAAATCCTGATTGGTGATCATTTCCGTAACCGGGTGCTCTACTTGCAGACGGGTGTTCATTTCCATGAAGTAGAATTGGCCGTCGCTGTTTAGCAGAAACTCAACAGTGCCCGCGCCTTGGTAGTTAATTGCTTTAGCGGCTTGTACTGCCGCGTCGCCCATGGCTTCGCGCAGAGCTTCGGTCATGCCGGGAGCGGGTGCTTCTTCAATGACTTTTTGATGGCGGCGCTGCAGAGAGCAGTCGCGCTCAAACAAATGCAGGCCATTACCGAGGCTGTCACAGAATACTTGAACCTCAACATGGCGTGGGCCGGTTAAGTATTTCTCGACCAGCATATGGTCGTCGCCGAAGGATTTTAAGGCTTCGCGTTTGGCACCGGCCAAGGCCGCGCTAAATTCGTCTTCCTTCCAAACGATGCGCATCCCTTTGCCGCCACCACCGGCACTGGCTTTAAGCAGTACCGGGTAGCCAATATCTTGGGCCGCTTTTCTCAGCAGATTTTCATCTTGGTCTTGGCCGTGATAACCCGGCAGCAGCGGGACGCCGGCTTCGGTCATAATGCGCTTGGCCGCAGACTTGGAGCCCATGGCTTCAATTGCACCCACTGGAGGGCCAACAAAGATAATGCCTTCCTGCTCGCAGCGGCGGCAGAACTCGGCATTTTCAGACAGGAAACCGTAGCCGGGATGGATGGCTTCAGCGCCGGTTTGTTTGGCGGCGGCAAAAATCTTATCCATATCCAGATACGATTCAGCGGCTGCGGAGCCGCCGATATAAACCGCTTCATCGGCCATTTCGACATGCAGGGCATCGCGGTCGGCATCGCTGAATACGGCAATGCTGCGCAGACCCATGCGGCGCGCCGTGCGAATTACGCGGCAGGCAATTTCGCCACGGTTGGCAATTAATACACTATTAAACAGACTCATTATTTTCCCCTTACATCCGGAACACGCCGAACCGGCTATCCGGTATTTCGGCGTTGAGGCTGGCAGACAAACTTAAACCCAGAACCCGGCGGGTGTCGGCGGGATCGATGATGCCATCGTCCCAAAGGCGGGCAGAGGCGTAGAACGGGTGACTCTGGCGATCGAACTGATCGAGCATGGGTTGTTTGAAGGCTTTTTCTTCTTCAACGGGCCAGTCTTCTCCAGCGCGTTCGTATTGTTCGCGTTTGATGGTGGCGAGTACGCCTGCAGCTTGTTCTCCGCCCATTACGGCGATGCGGGCATTGGGCCACATAAACATAAAGCGAGGATCGTAGGCGCGGCCACACATGCCGTAGTTACCGGCACCGTAGGAGCCGCCAATAACCACGGTAAATTTAGGCACCTTGGCACAAGCCACAGCCATCACCATCTTGGCGCCGTGGCGGGCGATACCGCCGGCTTCGTACTGTTTACCCACCATAAAACCGGTGATGTTTTGCAGGAAAACCAGCGGGATTTTGCGTTGGGCGCAGATTTCAATAAAGTGCGCGCCTTTTGCCGCTGACTCACTGAACAGAATGCCGTTATTGGCAACGATGCCGACTGGGTTGCCGTAAAGGCGAGCGAAACCGCACACCAGTGTGGTGCCAAACAAGGCTTTGAATTCATCAAAGTCGGAGTCATCGACAATGCGGGCGATAATTTCGCGCACATCGTAGGGTTTGCGCGTGTCGGCGGGCACAATGCCGTAAACCTCTTCCGGCGCAAAGCGAGGCTCAAGGCTGGGTTTTGTATCCAATTGTTGCGGCTTGCGGCGATTCAATTTTGAAACGGCCTGACGCGCCAGTTGAATAGCATGTTCATCATTCTGGGCGTAGTGATCGGCAACCCCGGACTGGCGGCAATGCACATCGGCGCCGCCCAGTTCTTCGGCGCTAACCACTTCACCGGTAGCGGCTTTAACCAGCGGCGGCCCGGCCAAGAAGATGGTGCCTTGTTCGCGCACAATAATGGTTTCGTCAGCCATTGCCGGCACATAGGCGCCGCCAGCGGTACACGAGCCCATTACCACGGCAATTTGTGGAATGCCCTTGGCCGACATATTGGCTTGGTTGAAGAAAATACGGCCGAAGTGCTCGCGGTCTGGGAAGACCTCGTCCTGTTGTGGCAAGTTGGCACCGCCGGAATCTACCATGTAAATACAGGGCAGATTGTTTTGCTCGGCAATCGCTTGGGCGCGAAGGTGTTTCTTCACGGTGAGTGGATAGTAAGAGCCGCCTTTAACCGTGGCGTCGTTGGCCACGATCATGCACTCCACACCGCAGACTTGGCCGATACCGGCAATCACACCCGCAGCATGCACTTCTTCTTTATAAACTTTCCACGCGGCTAGCTGGGAAATTTCCAGAAACGGCGAGCCGGGGTCGAGCAGGGCGTCGATGCGTTGGCGTGGCAACATTTTGCCCCGCGACAAATGGCGCTGATTGGATTTTTCACCACCGCCTTGACGGATGGTGGCGCAGACTTCGTTCAGAGCGGAGATTTGTTCGCGCATGGCGTCCGCATTCTGTTGGAATTCTGCGCTGTTAGCATTAATGCTACTGGCTAATACCGACATAATGTTTCCTTTATTTTCGTGGAGTCATTTGATTAATGTCGCGAGCGAAACGAATCGGACCACCGCCGGAGCGCAAGAAGCGGAGTTTATATGCGAATAAATGAGCATTTTGAGCACCGCCGGTGGATTGAGTCGTGAGCGCAGTAATTAATCAATGTCTCCTCAGCGGGTTTCGTTGAATAGTTCACGCCCAATCAACATCCGGCGCACTTCTGAAGTGCCTGCGCCAATTTCATAGAGCTTGGCATCGCGCAGTAAGCGACCGGTGGCGTAGTCGTTGATATAGCCATTGCCGCCCAGTGTTTGGATGGCTTGCAGTGCCATTTGGGTGGCTTTTTCGGCGGTGTAGAGAATCACGGCGGCGGCATCTTTGCGGGTTTCTTCGCCGCGATCGCAGCCTTTGGCTACGGTGTATAGATACGCGCGGGAGGCGTTTAGGTCGCAGTACATATCGGCGACTTTGCCCTGCATTAGCTGGAATTGGCCGATGCTTTGGCCGAACTGAGTACGCTCGTGGATATAGGGCACCACGATATCCATACAGGCCATCATGATGCCGGTGGGGCCGCCGGAAAGCACAGTGCGTTCGTAGTCGAGACCGCTCATCAAAATCTTGGCGCCGTCGCCTTCATTGCCGACCAGGTTTTCGGCGGGCACTTCACAATCCTGAAATACCAGCTCACAGGTGTTGGAACCGCGCATACCGAGTTTGTCGAGTTTGGGCGAGCGGCTAAAACCGGGGAAGTCGCGCTCAACAATAAAGGCGCTCATGCCTTTGGAGCCACCGTTGACATCGGTTTTGGCGTAGATCAGGTAGGTGTTGGCGTCGGGGCCATTGGTGATCCACATTTTGCTGCCGTTCAGAATGTAGCGATCGCCTTTCTTGTCGGCGCGCAGCTTCATGCTAACTACATCGGAACCGGCGTTGGGTTCAGACATGGCCAGTGCGCCGATATGTTCGCCGCTACACAGCTTGGGCAGGTATTTTTCGCGTTGGAATTCGTTGCCGTTTTTATAGATTTGGTTAACGCACAGATTGGAATGCGCGCCGTAGGATAGACCGACAGAGGCGGAGGCGCGGCTGATTTCTTCCATGGCAACAACGTGTGCCAAATAGCCCATATTGGTGCCGCCGTATTCTTCGGCCACGGTCATACCCAATAAGCCGAGGTCGCCAAATTTACGCCACAGATCCATCGGGAACTGATTTTCTTTGTCGATTTGTTCGGCGCGGGGAGCAATTTCAGCTTGAGCGAACTTGTAGACCGTATCGCGCAGCATGTCGATGTCTTCGCCAAGGTCGAAATTCAAACTGGGATAAGCTGTAGTCATGGTGTGGACTCCAAAAATAGCAGGGTGGTTTAGCGTTTCTCAGTGAGTGTGGGCTTCTGGTCGTGTTTCGCCATGGCCTCGATAAGATTGTTTTCGGCTTCGTTCAGATCTTGAATCATGGTTTCAATATCAAAGAGCTGATGCTGAAGCTGGGCGCGTTTTTCGCGAATTTTATTAATCAACGTTTGCAGTTGATCGCTGTTGTCGCGATCCGCCGCGTACATATCAATAATGTCGCGGCTTTCTTCAAGAGAGAGCCCGAGCCGCTTGCCGCGCAAAATAAGACGTAATTTGGTGCGGTCGGCCGGGGTGTAAATACGATTCTGGCCATTGCGGTTGGGGTTGAGCAGGCCTTTTTCTTCGTAAAAACGGATCGTGCGGGTGGTGATATCAAATTCCGCCGCCAGCTCAGAAATGCTGTAGGTTCTTTTTTTGCTTTCAGTGCTTTTATGATCTGAAATCGCCACAGGCCGGTACCGGTTTTGTTATGTGGACAGCACTGTATATTACGTTGACGTTAACGTCAACTTGGTGGCGAAGATTTTAAGTAGGAGTAATCGGGCTTTAATTTGAGGGAAGGTTGGGGGCTGGTAAAGGCTGGCGCTATGGGGTGGGTTTGTCAGCGTGAAGGCCGCTCCATAGTGGAGCGGCGGGTGAATAAGTGAGCGTTAAAGCTCAGGAACTTGCACGTTGGCGGTAATTTCAGCGGGCAGCGGCGGTTGAGCCAGCGAGGCAACATGCAGGAAGTAGGGGTGAAAGCCGTAAACAATCAGGCCGAGGCTGTCGCCAGCATTTAACTCGGCCGATACACCAATCATTTCCAGCAGTTTGCTGCCAATGCCGGTGACGGGTAGAACCTGTTCATTAATTAATTCTGGATCTCCGCCCTCGGCGGGAATCCGGCCAAGCCCGATATACAGGGTATTGGCATCGCCATTGCCGCCAGTGATATTCATTTGAATACGCGGAATACCCGCCAGCACCGTATGCTGTTCGACGCTGGTTAGAGGAATAAACTGCGGTGGCGCACTGAGTTGTTGCAGTAGTTCGTTTGGCAGTAAGTGAACGATATCATCGGCGTAATCACCCAAACTGGCGGGATCAGCAAGACCACTCAGAACTTGGGTTAAGGTGGTAATACCTTCAACCGGCAGTGATTGTAGGCTGCTCAAAACAGTATCTAGAGGCAGGCTGCTAAGCAAGGTGATGACACTGTTCAGGCCGCCGGGGTAAACCGTAGTTGGCGGAACAAAATATGAGGAACCACCGGAGGGAACGCTGCTCAGACTATTGCCTGTTTCAGTCGCGCTGCGGCTAAAGCAAACCTCGGGCAGGGTGTATTGCGCCGGGCGCTGCAATAATTTGGATTCCAGAAAATCCATAATTAAGGCTTGGGTGTCCATGGCGGTGCCGCCGCAATAGAGAGTGTCATCAAAGCCGTAGAGGATGAGCTGACCGGGATCTTGAATTGGGGCGAGAATGTGACCCTGTCCCTGCACAATTAAATGGGTGTCGCGGCCATTGGCCTTCCAGCACTCATTATTTATACAACCTTGGTAAGACTTACTATTCTGTAAGTGCTTGAATTTATAGTTGATATGCTGATGTAAGGAATTTTGCACTTTTTCATCGTTATAGAACCCTCGATTATCGGCCAATTCTTAC
>NZ_JACXLD010000015.1 GCF_014705705.1 Spongiibacter pelagi
ATTTAATGGCGCCAATTGAGGGGTATCGGCCGAAAGGTGAAAGTTGATGCCTCTCTACAGGCCAGTAAACATGGGCGCTTCAGAGGCTTTTGCAGTATTTGGAGGCAAAATCCCTAGGACCCCATACCGGTATCGTAGTCTAACGGTTTGGCCGTATAGATATCGTCGGCAGCATCCCGCACTTTTTTGATGCTGGGGACATAATCCACATCGATGGAATCCAGCGTAACAAAGTTCAATTTGTTCAATGAGTGGTTATCACCCGTCACCATGTGGATATCAATGTCGGTCTTGTTATTGTAGATCATGTCGTATAACGAGTGCCCTTCGTATTCGTTCAGACCAATATTTTTGGCATTGACCGCCACGTAGTTGGCGAGCAACGTGTAGAGTGAAATGCCTCGGCCTTTGCCCAGGTGCTTTCTGGAATAGCGCGACTGGATCGTGCTGTCGGTGGTCGCAAATTTTTGCCCGTCAGCGTCGGCCAGTATCTTGTCATCCATCAGGTTCCATTGGTTGAATATGGGCAACGAATGAATATGGTTGCTGACAATTTCATTGGCGACGCACAGCGTATCCACCCGCACGAAATCTTCACGCATCGCGCGTAACTGGCTGATCTCATGATCCGACATATCGGCCATTTTCAGTGCGCCGAACCCAAACGCTTCCGATAGCAAACAGGCGTTTATTGCCAACGGTAACGGTTTTTTGCGCTTGGTATAGCGATCTTTCATGTGAGTAAATCCGCTCCACATCCCGATCCGATCGCCGATGAACATGACGATGTTGGCAATATCGACTTTGGGCAGATTTTTGAAGAAAGCGTCATCCAGCTTTTCGACACTGTCATAGAGCAAGCTCCAGTATTGTTGCCCGGTCTTGGTTTCACGAATACTAAACCCAGGATTGTTGTTCTCACGAATATTGTGAGTCGTTCGCTCCCAGGCATCATTCAGCTCCTGAAGCGCCTCATCAAGTCGCTGGTCGCAGTAGATAGGTATCTTGGAATAACCAAATTCCGCCGCGATTTGCTCAACATCATCTACCAGCGCATCGTCCACCAAATCGGCATCAATATCACAGTAGGAGACACTGTCATTACAATAGAGGCGGCCCCGGTCAATTTCATGGTAAACCTTCTGGTAAACAAAGAACTCGAACAGATACGGATCAATGTGAGCGTCATTCGGCTCCCGCTTTAAATACGGATTCATGTTCTTGGGAACCGTAAACCCCAGGTCATCGCAGATTTTCAGGTCTGATGGGCCTTTGCCGCTGACATAGTGCGCTTTCAGTACCTTGATCAATTCGCCGATGTAGCTATTGTCTTTGTAGTACTCCAACTTGACCGTTGTAAATATCGGGCGTAGGTACAACGAAAATATACGAGACGATTTGCCGTAGTACTCCCACAAGGCTGCTTTCTTGTCGAAAGATTTGCCTTCCAGAAATTCAGCCATGGCCGAAAACTGTTCTTTGGGTAACATGCTGTAGGCCGCTTCATTCAATTCGTCCTGGCTCAAATCTGGGTTTCGGTTTGGAAACCACTTCAAAAACTTCGCCAGCTTCGGAAAATCGGTCACCACCTGGGAGCTATGTTCCATGTGGGCCATAGAAGCATAGGTCTTGCCAGCATCCATAATTGCGCGCGTGTGATAGCAGAAACTTACGATCAGATTGTCCATAATCTGCTGGTAGCGGTGATAAACAAAGCACAGCGCATAGAGCCATTGTTGCGGTTTACTCAGCCGGCGTAACCGGGACGCGGCATACTGCTCGGCAACGTCGGCGTAGTAGCGAATGGCATTTTTTGCCAGGCCCAGCGATGGAATAAATACTTTGGCAAACTCATACAGTTCCTCAATCCGCTGGGCTTTATCCACTTCCGCTTTTACTGCCGTATACTGAAAGTCTTTCTGGTCCGCGCGGATGATATTGAGCGCCGTGATACCATCATGTCGATGCACCAGCGCCATAAGTTGGCCGCTGATAGGCAACGGGATAGATGAAATAGCGTTACTAAGCCGCTGTTCCTCGGCGGCAAAGGCATGACTGAACATATCCTGGAATGTTCGATAGGACGGAATGATTAATTGCTGGTGGTCGAAATATGCCAGTAACTGCCGGAATGCACTGTGTCCTTTGGGATAGTAGCGTAATAAAAGACTGATGTGGGATTCGATTTCAGCCGTATATTGCGGCGACCAGTTTCGGTAACCGAAAAGCGCAAGGATCGCCTGGCGTTGTTTACGAGCATATTCACGAGAAAGGCTTCCTGTGATCTGCGCGATATCCGCATTGTTGTGATAGTTTGCAACGATATACTGAACATCGCTGCTGACCTCATCGAGTGAAAAGTTGAAAAACTGCTGTTTGGCCTTGAAATAGCCCAGTTGAAGAATGAAGTAAATACGGGTGCGTGTATTGCGAAACTGCCCAAGTGCGGCGCGTTCTGCCGTATTTAATGAAAAGTACAGGCTTTGTTCATGGGTATTGAAATCAGGGCGTGCATATAACTCCTCGACTTCCGCGCTGGATAGCAATTGAATGCGTTCGATGTTTTCCATAGCGAGAGCCGCTTCAATACAACCCGATCGTCAGCCACATTCAAATGCCATTCATGTATTGGAGATAACTGTGGTTGTTGATTGAATTCAAAGTGTGAAACAAGTATATCCCAGGGCTAATAGTCACCACCCAGGGCACGAAACAGACTAATATCCGCCAACAACCGATCACGCTTGATTTCGACAAGGGCTAGTTCCGCGTTAAATAGGTTTCTCTCGGAATCAAGCACTTCCAAGTAGCTTGAGTACCCACCTTTGAAGCGTTCGCTTGCTAAGCGGGTCGATTGTTTAAGCGCAGTAACTTGACTATGTTTTGATTCTAAACGCTCGTCGGTGCGTTGAACTTGTTCTAATGCATCCCAAACTTCTCGAAAGGCTTGTTGAACAACGCGTCCATAAGACAAGTACGCCTGAGTTTGCCGTGACTCGGCTTGCGCGATAAGCGCTTCTGTGCGACCGAAATCCACCAGGGGCGAGAGCAAGGAACCGCCTAGCTGCCAATTTGCAGCGTTGCTGGAAAACAAATCCCCTACTTGAGCGCTTTGTAAGCCGATAAGCCCCGCAAATGAAATGGTTGGCAAATACGCCGCACGGGCGACACCGATTTCGGCATTCGCCGCTTTTAGGAGTTGTTCAGCGGCTTTTATATCTGGCCTCCTCACAATCAACGCTGCAGGGGGTCCTGCAGAAAATGTTGCCGGTGCCTCAAGAGATTCGATTGAACTGTGAGTTGTAAGCGTCTCTTGCTTTATATCACGAGGCGGTTTTCCTAATAGAACTCCAATTGCATGGATCTGAAAGGTTTGTCGGAGGCGTAAAGCGGGCAACTCTGCCTGTGTCGCAGCTAGCTCCGCTTCCGCTTGCCGCAGTGCCAACTCATCAATATCGCCACCTTGAAAGCGAGTCCGCTGCAACTGAACTGATTCACGCCGAGTGGCTACGGTGTTCTCAGCTATAGTTATCTGATGATTCAGCGCGAGTAAATTGATATAGCCACTCGCCACCTCTGAGATAATTGCCAAGCGCACCATCTCCTGGTTAGCAGCGCTGGCCAGCAGCCTATGCTGTGCAGCCTCGCTGGCATTTGCCTTTCTTCCCCAAAGATCAAACTCATAGGTCAACAGGCCGCTGACTCGAAAATCAGTAAAAGGTCTGGCCTGATTGGGCCCAAAACCGGCTGCTTCTTCGCTCGGCCCTTGACGAGCGCCACTGCCTTCAATACTCAGCATTGGGTAGCGTTCCGCTTCTCGACCCGAGAGAAACGCGCGGGCCTCAGCGACTCGAGCAGCCGCGATCTGAAGGTCGAGGTTGGCGTCAAGGGATTCCTGCACCAATATTGCGAGAGCTGGATCGCCAAACCTTTGCCACCATTGTTCGGCTCGATTTTCATTATCATCCAGACTTGGATCACTCCACTGTTCAGGCAGTGGTACCTGCGGTTTCACATATTCGGGCGCGAAGGAACAGCCGCCGATCACTAAACCGGTTATTGTCAGCAAAATGAGTCTACGCATCGGAGGTTTCCTTGTGGGGTGTTGTGGCGGCATGTGATTTTTCACGCGTGTTTCCTCTTATCATCAGGCTCATTTTTTTATGGTAGAGCACGCTGCGCCCCTCGCATACGAGCTCATCCATTTTCCAAACGGAATGCCAATGCGTAAAGCGCGGGCACGAACAGAAGCGTAATGGCGGTGCCCACAACGACGCCACCAATCAGAACGTACGCCATCGGTCCCCAGAAAATATCGGTCGTCAATGGAATGAACGCGAGCGCGGCAGCCAAAGCAGTTAGCACCACTGGCCTTGCCCGCCTGACAGCCGCCTCGACTACCGCTTCCGATGGCAGCATGCCATCCTCGAGGTTATCGCTGACTTGCTGGGTTAGAATTAAAGTGTTTCGCATTAATATGCCCGCCAATCCGATCAGCCCAAGTAAGGCGACAAATCCGAATGGTTGCTTGAAAGCCAGCAGCGCCACAACAGCGCCAATGACGCCCAAAGGTGCCGTCAACAGCACTATCATCACACCTGTAAAACTTCTCGTTTGCAACACCACGCAAGTTACCATCAGTGCAATCATCAGTGGGAAAACTTGATTTATAGAGTCCTCCGCGTCTTTTGAGCGCTCCAGACTGCCACCGATATCAATCCTGTAACCATCAGGGAGCGCCGCTCGAATTGATTCCAGATCCGCCCATAATGCTTTGGTGACATCCTGTGGTTGCGCATACTTTACCTCCGCGTGAACAGCCAGAAAGAGCTCTCGGTTGTGGCGTTGAATCATGGCATCTTCGTAAGCCAGTTTCACTTCGCCCAGATGCGCAAGTGGTATCTTTTGACCTTGTTCATTCCGGAGTTCATAAATAGGAGGCTCATTTGTGGCTTGCCTGGTACCTTGGCCGCGAACGTAAACATCGACCGTTCTGATATCTTGCCTGACCGCAGCTATTGGAACTCCATTTTGTCGATATTGTATTTGTTCAGCGACCGCGAGTGGTGTCAATCCCATTAGACGAAGGTGCTGCTCATCCATTTCGAGGTTCAATGTTGGTATACGCTGATCCCACTCCAAATGCGGATTAACGACGTGCGGGTTTTGGGACATGACCTCTCTAATCTGATGGGCCACTTTCCTTAAGGTCGCAGGGTCTTTGCCGACGACGCGGAAGCTGACAGGCCAGTCAACCGGGGGGCCGAATAAAAGGCGTCTTATGCGAATACGCGCCTCGCTAAAAGCGCCAACGGCAACATGTTGGTCCAGTTCGGCTATAATCCGGTCTCGCTCAGTTGGCCCTGTCGCCGTCACAATTATTTTAGAAAATGAAGAGTCTGGATGCTCGGGGTTGACCGAGATAAAAAAACGTGGTGCTCCGCCACCGATATAACTGGCGTAGTTTGCAACACCATCCATTGAATCCAATAGTTTTTCAATACGTTTGACAGTCGCATCAGTTGTCGCGATCGACGTTCCAGGTGGCAGATTCACATCGATCAATATTTCTGGACGATCCGAGCCAGGGAAAAACTGCTTTTCCACTGGTCCTGCCATGCCTGCTACGCTTAGCACCAACACCGCAAAGGTTAGCAAGACCACAGTCCGCCGATGGCGAACGCACCACGTAATCAAGGCCCGGAGGCGCTCATACGCCAACGATGATGTGTACTGATCGTGTGTATTTTTAGGTTCATGCTTGGGTTCTCGCAGGATATTTACGCCCAAATAAGGAGTAAAAGTAACGGCTACCAGCCAACTGATAATGAGCGAAAAGGCCAAAACCCAAAATATATTGCCAGCGTATTCACCAACCCCTGATTTAGCGAATCCAATCGGAACAAAACCGAAAATTGTAATCAAAGTACCAAAAAGCATGGGCGAAGCCGTCGCATTCCAGGCATGAGTGGCGGCGCTTGCTTTACTCCAACCTTCTTCCAGTTTTACCAGCATCATTTCAATCGCAATGATGGCATCATCAACCAATAAACCCAATGCGATGATTAGCGCCCCCAAGGTAATACGATCCAGGTTGATATTGGCGGATTTCATCAACACAAATGCCAGTCCCAGGGTAATCGGAACCGCGATACCCACGATCAAACCGGCGCGCAACCCTAATGATAAAAATCCAATTCCCATCACAACCATTACGGCCACCAGAAACTTCACCTGGAACAAATTAACCGCCGCTTCAATGGCATCCGCCTGATTGGTGATTTGATTCAGCTCCATACCCAGGGGAAGCTCAGCTCGGGCCTTACTGAGAAATGCAGCCAGGCGTTCACCAAACACCAAGCCGTTTTCACCCTTGTTCATGACCAAGCCGACAAGTATCGCGTCTTCACCATTGACTCGAGCTAAATACGATGCAGGTTCCTCGTAACCTTGGGTGATGACAGCCACATCCCCCAGTCGAACTAGATGCTCTCCGACACGGATAGGAACTTGTGCCAAACGCTGAGGATCAGACAGATCTGCATCGAGTCGAAACTGTAAGCGCGGCCCAGCCGTGTCGATCTGACCGGCGGGCATCAGCGTATTGTATGCTCTTATCGCTTCAGATACGTCTTGGGGCGAGATGCCACTGTTAGTCATGAGCACATTGTCTAAATCGACATAGACTCTCTCTTCGCGCTCGGCGATCAAATCGGCTTTGCGGGCACCGGGAATGAGTTGTAATTGATCTCGGAGCTGTTCGGCATAACGTGTTAGTTTTCGCAACGGAAGTCCGGGTGCCGAAAGGCTGATGAGGCTGAAATACACATCGGAAAAGTCATCATTGACTATCGGACCAATAACCCCTTCAGGCAAATGAGAGGACAGATCCAGCATACGCTTTCTCACCTGGAACTGTAATTCCGGCATTTTATTCTGTGGCGTGTAATCATGAAATTGAACCTGGATATCAGCCCGGCCTGCCTTGACTGTCGTTTTGATTTCGTCAAGATATTCAATTTTCTGGATGCTCTTCTCGATTGGGTGAACCACTTGCTGTTCGATCTCTGCAGGAGTGGCACCCGGCCAAACTGCTGAAACCACTAACATTTGCAGTGTAATAGAGGGGTCTTCCGCACGCCCCAATGAGGCAAACGCATAAGCCCCTGCGAACACAGATAAAATCAGGAAATACAGAGTGACTGATCGCTCACGCACTGCAAGTGCCGATAGGTTAGGAAAGCTCATTGTGCGTACTCTTTAACAGGCATACCTGGCACTAGAAGATGAGTACCTAAAGCGATAACTCGATCACCGGTCTTAAGGCCTTGTCCCTGAATTTGAGCTGAGACAGGCGTAACGCTAAGCACTGCAACGCTCTGGGGTTGGGCCTGTTGATCGACGATTTGCCAGATCTGTGCACCATCACCGCGCTCGTCCAATGCCGTCAGCGGTACTGAAAAAACCTTTGTGGGGGAATCAGCAATCGCCACGCTGACCCTGACCAAAGAGCCCAACTTCAGCTCACTAGCAGAGGATTCAACTTGATAGCGCGCACGCCAGGTTCGGCTGCGTTCATTTGCAGCACCAGCGATTTCACGAAGCTTTAGCGGTATCAGGACATCATCGATATGAGCCAGCGCTTCACTCGGCGGATAAGCACTCCTGGGTAGAAACACCTCAACCTCTAGCTCGCGAGTATCAGCCAGTATCCCCAGGGATTGTCCCATCGTCACCACTTGATCTGGCACAGCTGTAACATTCACCATAATGCCTGGCCTTGTGGCGGTGAGGGAGGTATGATCGAGCGCAATTTCTGCTTGCCGAAGCTTGGCCTGAGCGGCCTGTTTCTGGGCTTGAGCGGCACGCTTGGACAACAAGGACGCCTCAAATACACGTCGACTAATACTGTTCTGTTCAGCCAAGGTGCTGTCACGTGTGAGGTTGGCTTCTGCGAACATCAATTCTGCCTCAGCAGCTGTCAACTGGGCCTTGGCGGCCTCCAGGTTTTGTTCAAATTTCTTTGGATCCAATGAGAACAGTAGCTCGCCGATCTCAACGACCTGACCGGAATCCACATGCCGCTTAAGAATACGGCCACTTACTTGAAAGGCTATTGCAACCTCTGTACGCGCCTGTACTGTGCCTGTAAACCCTTGCGGTAATGTCAGCGAATGCTCTGATAATGTCGCCGTGTATACTGTACGAGGTTTTATCACAGTATCTGATCGAGAGGTTTCCTGACAGCCATACAGGACTGATATCAAAGTAAGAAAGAGAGCTAGACGCATGAAGAGCACAACCCCAACAGTTAATGAACGCGAGCGTACAGATAGCACATCCAGCAATCGCAAGCAAGTCGCGCAGCCTGGGCGACCCATTGACAAGGATAAAGACCAGGCCATCCTGGAAGCGGCAAGGGCGCTACTGTTTGGAGAGGGTCCGCAAGCGGTCACCATGGAAGCGGTAGCCAAACTGGCAGGCGTATCAAAGGTCACGCTTTATACCCGACACAGCAATCGCAATGAATTAATAGCGGCCGTCATGCGCCGACAAGCGGAAATCTTTGCAGAAACGATCACCCTCATTCCCGGTGTAAAGCCAAATGCTAACAAATCGTTGCTGGATTTCAGCCTCGCCATTCTCAAATTTCTGGTCGACCAAGAGCATTTGCAATTTATGCGGGCCCTTAACGCGGCCCATGGTACTGAGCTGGATTTGCAGTTTTTTTACCTTCAGGGCCCACAGAAAACGGTGGAGCGGCTCAGCCAATGGTTAACTGCGCTTGCGCAAGCTGGTGAAATTGAATGCGACGATTCGATACGCGCAGCAGAGATATTTCTTGGCATGTTGATGCGTTTGGATCTGGTACGCGGGCTTTATGGCATACCCATTGATAACTCTCTGGAAAATCTGACTGAACACGCCGAATTTGTGGTGACGTCCTTTCTCAAACTACATAAAAGTACCGAGTAATGCTGAACATTGTTTAAGTAGAGTTTAGAGCTTCAGGGGATAGTATTTAACTCAACGTCTTGCTGGGAGCCTGATTGTCTTAATGCAGATATCTCGTATTAACGGCACTTTGTTGTCTATCTTTCATGATGCTAACGAGTTGAATGTGCATTGTTAACTATTAATTATTTGATTCATTTTTTCCATAAGAGTGACCGCGGCATTGCTGGAAAATTGTTGACCTTCCTCAATGTATTCCCAAACGGTGGCATCGCTCTTCCAGCCCCCTTGCTTTTTAATCAACTCAAAATCGACTTTCTCCCGTCCAGCTGACGTGGAGAGACCTCGCCGAAAACTGTGGCTGCTCAGCTCCGGAACAAAGTCAAACTGGCAGGTGCCGCCCAGGGTTTTAAGTAGGTCATTCACGGCCCCAGGATTGAGGGGATTGGCTTGCATCTGATCCCAGCGATTGACCGGTCGGAATAGCGGGCCAGTGGTAATCCCAGCGAATTCCATCCATTTCTTGATAGCTTTGGCCGGACAACAGACGGGATTCCCGGCAAAGGGCAGAGCTCGTGTTAAGCCAGTGGCTTGCTGATCAGTCTTGGACCGGGGCAGCCGAATGATCAGCCCTTCCGGCTCCCACATCAGGTCGTTGACTTGTATGGCGACCAGTTCGCCGCGACGAAAGGCGCCGAAAAAGCCCGTTAACACCAATGCGACATCCCGATACTTCTTCTTGCTGTCTGGAAGCTGCAGTAGATGCTTAACCATCTGTGCGATGTGCTCCAGCCGTAGCGCTTTGGCTTTGCGTTTGGGTTGACCATGGGTGCGACGAATGCCATCCAAGGTTTTACGCACCAGTGGATCACGCACCGGATCTGCGATGCCTTGGTAGTGGTGCCATTGGCTGATCGCTGTGAGGTGTAGATCCAGGGTTCGGGGGTTTAGGGATTCGGCTTTCGCCAGCAGGTACTTCACGATTGCATCCCGGTTCGTGGGCAAGCGGCCACCCCATTTTTCAAACTGCCGAATGGCGGATCGATAAGCTTTGCGGGTGTTGTCGGAAGTGGCTGCCTGGAGGTAATGACGCAACGCTTCCGAGTCCTGGCGGATAAGCTCACCGGGTTCATCATTACGTAACGATAAGTCAGTGGCCAATTTAGGTGATTTATTACTCATGAATCGGGGTCCTGTGGCAGTCGCTCTAAAGGCGGCTATGTACCGGCATTACAAGTGGGAAAATTCGGTTTGATCGATATAACCAACGATAATAGTCATTATCGTTGGTTATGAATTGGAATTCAAGTAATCTTGAAAAGTCCACGCATAATGTTATATTACGTGATATGTAATACAGTACTAAATAATCTGAGAGGAATTCACCATGGCCCGCGCCGGAGTTACTTATCACGATGTCGCCAAAGCCGCTGAAGCCATTAAAAGCCGCCGACAAGAGCCTACAGTGGATCGGGTGCGAGAGCACCTCGGCACCGGCAGTAAAAGCACCATCGCGCCGCTGCTCAAGCGCTGGCGGTCCGACATCGGGGAGGCAGCCGATGTCAGCGGACTGCCGAGTGACCTAGTAGAGGTGGTAAAGTCCCTGTATGAGCGGGTGCAGCAGATGGGCGACCATCGGATTGAACAGGCTCGCGACGAATTCAAGGCTTCGAATGATGAACTCCAAAAAGAACTGACCGAGGCCCGCAACACCATCGCGCAGCTTACCGCTCGCCAACAAGATCTGGGCGACCAACTATCACGTGTTACTGAGAAAAAAAGCCAGCAAGACAAGTCCCTGGAAGGCGCCCGTGTCGGCCTGGCCAAAGCCGAGTCCCAGCGGGATGAAGCTCTTGTACGGGCCACTGAATTGAAGGAAAGCGTTGCCGAACTCAAACAGGAAAACAAGGATATTCGCGATCACTTTGAGCATTACCAGCAGCGTACCGCCGAAGACCGTCAGCAAGAGCGCGAACAGTTTCGTTCGGTTAACCAGGGATTGAAAGATCAGATCCAGGATCTGCAACACCGGCTTGTCCAGGCTGAGTCAAGAGCGTCGGAGCTGTTTGATGCAAATGCGCAATTACAAAGCAATGCCGACAAACTTGAGCAGGCTAATGCAACGATAAGCAAGGATTTAGACGGAAAATTAGATGATATCAAGGACCTGAAACGCGACATTGAAGACGCTTTGGCGAAGAACCGGGAATACCAGCATAAAAATGAGCGATTGGCAGAAAAAATAGCTACTCTCACGGCCCAGAAAGCAGATGTCGATAAGGAATTGGCCGTGTTATCCCAAGCATTGGAGACCGCCAAAGCTGAATTGAAATCCACCCAAGACAAAATGGCGTTTCTGACCGACGAGAACAAGGTGATTCTTCAGGAAAAGGCGGTGATCCAGGGGCAGTTTAAGCAGCTCCAGGGGTCGCTATAGCCAGACGGATGATTATTGAGGGTTCGGCAGTTAAATGGAGGAATCCTTGCGGATCATCAAACTTGTCAAATTTGTCGGTTCTTCCTCAGGACCCCTACTAGGGAGCTGGCACCGCGACTACGATTTCCCTGATCCGACCCGTGATAAAAATGTTAGGGCAATACTTAAGGGTGCAAGAAGTGAATACGGCACTCAGCCAAAGCAGGCTCAGTCTCTGTCTATCGAAACCCTAAAGCGTGTCGTTGAGTACTGTGATTGGGAAATTACAGAAGCCGCGAAAATTGAGGGGAATCGATCCGAGCTTCGCGAAGCAAGAAAAAGGCAGCTGGTGGCAATCCGTGACAAGGCTTTTTTCCTAACCGGCTTTTGGTTTGCGTTTCGGTCGGATGAGTTGGTGCGTCTCACCTTCGAGAATATCAAGTTTTCGATGGCAGAGCCTAAACCTGGTCAGGCTCCAAAGCGGAGAATGGAACTCTATCTCCAAACCTCCAAAACAGATAGAGAATCGACAGGGCGTTCATGGCAGCTGGAAGAGTTACCTCACCTCTGCCCCGTCAATGCCATGCTTGATTGGCAAAGTGCTAGGATGGTTGAAAATGGCCCGGTCTTTGTGAAGATTGGGCGGTGGGGAAATTTAGGTGACTCCGCAATACATCACAATAGGGTGTCAGAAATGATGCGGGTCACGCTAAAAAAAGCAGGTATAGAAGAAGGAAGCTTTTCCAGCCATTCGCTACGTCGGGGTTTTGCAAATTTTGCTAAAAGCTTGGATGCCTCAACTAAAGACTTGATGGATTGGGTGCAGTGGTCTGATGAGCGAAGTGCAAATCGTTATTTAGATACAAGTAAATCGCTACCGATGAAGCTGCTAGGCGAGCGAATTACGCAAGATAAAAGTTGATAAGCATTCTTCGCCAACGGTGTATCTTCCGTTAATTCGATGTTGGACCAGCGGGGGATTCGCGCGTAAACCGCTTTTCTGTTGGGCAAGGTTTTGGGCACAACGCAGGAATTCTGGTTGAACCACCAGTTCATGAATGATATGTGGATTGCGAGGCACAATGAGGTGCTGGAGCACGCGCGGCTATTAGTTGTGACCTAAAGAACTGATTGATATGAATGGTGGCCCAACACAACTCCTGACGGCCCGGCAGCGTTATCACAGGATTTTCCCGATAAAGAAATGTCCCGTGACTGGATCTTATCTGATATCGACAGGGCTTCAATAGAGCTTAAAGCACCAATGTGTTCTTATCGGGCTAAAAATCTTTTTAATCTCCAAGATATTATACCACCCCCGATAGAGCCGTCTTAAAACTTTTAAAATCGTAAACAATTAAATCTATCTGACAAAACAGGAAACACTTGGCTAAATTCTTTCGGGGGTGGTATAAATATGCATGGATTACTCACTGATAACTCAACTTCGCTCTTCTGCAGATGAACTGAAATTTGCCAATGAGCAGCTTAAGGCACAGCTTCGTAAAGAAGCCCTTGCTTTATGGCTTCCTTCTGAAGCTCAAACGGGCAATAACGATCTCGATCGTGAATCTGCTCTCCAAGTAATCACCCCCCTCTGGTATACCGATATTCCTCAAGAACAACCGGTTCCTGTCTCTGAATTTCACCAGGGCGATTTGCGCGGATTTCAAATTGGCTCCGAAGCGCCTCCCTCCTCCGGAGTTTTGTGTGTCTCGGATAAAGCCGCTGCTATGGTCGGAATATTGAATGAGAAAAAAGCGGCTTTTCAGGTTGCTGTAAAAGCCATTCGGCAATCTTGCGCCGCGGACAAATCGGAATCCTGGCTGTTGAAATCTGACTTTTCCCGTTTAATGGAACAAATCATCGAGCGGGGTTCACAACGGAGTCCGGAATTTAAATCGGTTTTAAAGTTGGCCGATATTTCTGGGATAAACCTGATTTGGGCTTTTCGACAAGTTAGGCTTCTAGAAAAGGGAACCCGTTCTGTCAGTTGGACCTGGTTAGTTAAGCACGGCGAAATTACTCGGGTAACCGTCGAGAGTGCGTTGGAGTTAGCAAAGAAATTACCCATGGAGTCCGATCAGGAGTTTGCTATTCAGGCACTGAACGGCTTACCAAAAACTGAAAAAGTCCTTGCCTATCGTAAGCGCTTACTTCCCCAGTTGAGGGCTAACCTTGTGATTGGGGATCCTGCTCTCCCCTCTTCTGCCCTTCATCGAAAAATGGTGGTTACACCGTCAATTGTTTTGATGCCTGCTAATAATCTCCCCGTCTGTAAGTGGCAATCCCTGGAAACATTTTTGGAGAAAGAGGCGAGAAAACGAGGGGATGTCAAAATTGAAGCTCAGGCATGGTTACCTAAGTTAAGCCTTTATCGCTATTTACCTCAGTTTAGGGACTATGCCTGGCAGGAAGAGCAGAAGAAATTGAAAGACTATTAAATTCGCGCCGAAGATCGTTGACTTACTAGCCCGAGCAAATACACCTAAGTGGCTTATTCACCGCGAGGGATTATTTCTTTTGTAATGGTTTTACCCACCTCTATCTCAGTAGTTCTTAGGTCATAGGTGGATTGAAGATTCAGCCAGTTTTGCGCATCGCCACCAAAGTAACGCGCAAGCCGCAAGGCGGTATCTGCCGTTACGCCACGACGCTCACGAACTATATCATTGATGCGTGTAGACGTTATGCACAATTCTTTAGCCAACGCCTTAGCGGTCATATTCAGTGAAACCAGATAATCCTCTCGCAAAACTTCACCCGGATGCACCGGACGCATACCGTTTTTAATCATACCAATTACCTCCTAGTAATAGTCCACTATTTCAACAGCAATACCACTATCTTCTATACGATAGCTTAAATAACAATGTTGTCTTGGATTGGATAGAACCCGTTGATTAAGAACGGCGCAAATATCACCCTCACAACGGGCAGATCTTGATACGAGGCCTGGGTGGCCATCATGTTGAATTGCTGCATCGATGAGTGCCGGATGGGTCCGAATTTTGCTCTAAAATCCAACAGTGCCGAATCACATCGTACTAAAAAGACGTTCCTTTCGATTTCCACTCCTTCAATATCCTGCCAATCCGCAGCACTCAGAAGATTGGATCGGCTGGTGGTGGGCGTAGGAGTGCAATTTTGTCGCAATTTCAAGATCAATGGCAGCCTTCCAAGCATCCGGGTATCGCTCAGGTCTTCAGAAACACGCAATGACACGATATTCCTATGAATATCCTCATGGACATCTTTAATGGTTAGACCGTTGAACAGTCCCTCCACCCTCCACTATTGTCCCCTGGACTTGTCGAAGTAAGCGCGAACCAGAGCAAGCCAGCAAAATCCCATTGTTTAATGGCTTCAACTGGAGTCATGCCCTCAAAAGCACGGTTGCGTGTATTCATCCAAGCATAAGTAAGCTCACGGTTTCGTGGAAACAGCAAGCGAAGCGATTTATGCACTCCCAACAGAATGCCAACTCGCTCCAGTAGATCACGATTAGAGGATAGTGGCTCGCCCTTACGATACCTGCTTAATGCCGCCCTATTGCTAGTGGAGAGCCCTAGTAAGGAGATCTGATCTGCAGTGGTTAGTTTCCAGTGCTTGAACAGCGTCATCATCATGACGGCCAGCTCGGCTCAGTCAGATTCGCGTTCTTCAAACTGCTGAGTGGGAGCAATCATGGGTTTTATCTATAAATCACTGCACATATTAATTATATTAAATAAAGGTGCAAATGCTACACGCGGCATGGTGATGCTAGACAGAAATGAGTTGGCGTCGATAAGTGACTAAAACAGATAGATGAGCTTATTTCCCATTTTCGTCTATTTTGGACTTTGTGCTTGTCTGAACCTAGGAGTAATCGCGCGTAATCTGGCAATGTTTTAAAAAAAGTTGGTGAGCATATTGCGGTCTCTGTCCCCTATCTTTCCAATAGAGGGTAAAGGTGTAGTGAGCAAACTGAATTATCTCAATTGTAAATCCAGACTCTAATAAGTCGGCTAGTACTTGGGCTGGGGGAATATACCTTTCTTCCTCATCAAAATCGGTATCAAGGGCTTCTTTGCTGTAGTCGATGGGCTTTGATGATTCCTGAATTGCATGAATTATGTATTCTGGAGGTATCCCCTCCTCTAAGCTTTTTTTAAGCGCTTCAATCGTAGCTATTTGATACATGAGAATTGTTAGTAGTTACTCTAATACTTAAATATGTTTTATATGTAACCATAGGTGTCTTTATGTAGGCAACTAACCTATTGAAATATATAGAAATAAATTTATTTTAGTCATAGCCAGTGTCATCTACTCTGTCATCTTTCCCCTCTATTCTGTCTACCATATTTGCATAAATGTCATCCTTTATCTTGCAAAAGTGTCATCCTCAATTGTGGATAACTCTAAAATATAGGTATACCTGCTTTCGGAGTAAATATTAATAGATAAGCCCTATTATTCGTTCACATTAAGTCGCAAATATACGAAATATATGTAAACGAGCCGAATTTGCTCTCGAAATTTTGAAAAATATAACTCGAAGGTATTTTTTGAGGATGACATTTCTGCATTTTTACAGAAATCTAAATAAATTTAGAGAATCAGACTGATTTTGGGAGGATGTATTAATTAATCTTAAGAAATTGCCGAACGACGGATCAGCATAACTTTTGATTTGTCAGCAACAATGCCTTGGACGAGGTTTTCCTTTTGCAAGAGATCCAAGGATTCTCGGAATGCGGCACTAAACCGACTGCGTTGGGGAAACTCTGAGCCCATTTGGGCATACAACTGTGGCCAAGAGATATTAGAAACCCGGCGATTCGCGGTGCCCATCGCGTGTTGACGATAATGGCACCAAGAATAAATATCAAAAGCGAGAGGCTTTCCAAGCTTCACTAGCTTTTCAAAATCATCTTGAGCAATTGGGACGGCGTGTTGAGTTGCCAAGTCGTAATACTCTTGAGATAGCTTGATAACACCACCCAGTTCAGACTGGTAATTACTTTCGCCCCATAAAGCATGTGATGAAACGACTGGGATATTACCGCCCTTCTCACCTTGAAGCGTTTTACCTTGATCTGCTTTTTCAAATCCGGCCCGATGGTTGATTACCAGGTGGCACATGTCTAGGAGTGTTTCTCCAAAACGTTTGTAACTGCCCCTCTCCCCTTTTGTCGCTTTTACACCAACGGAATCTTCAAGGAATCCTTTGAGTGTATCGCCAATCACAATCGTTCTGTTCTTAGTTTGGACTGCTTGGGTTGAAAGAAACGCGAGGACAATGCGAGCTGGCATACCGTACGGTAGATGATGATCACTGCTCGCGCAGACAAACTCAACGGTCAGATCACCATTTCGACGTATCTGTCTTTGTTCGCCACTTACTTTACGTAACGGTAAGCCTGTCTGAACAATTGGAGAAGGAAGAAACCACGCTTCAAATGCTTTATCGGCATCAGCTTGAAAATTGGCATTTTGTGATAGTGCATAGATCTCAGCATCAGAAAGTTTATCAAATTCAATCTGAGGAAGAAGATTAAGCGCATTAATCGGTAAGTTTTCAGAGCCTTTTGCCAAGAGCTCGCTGATATAAGCAGCAGTAAGGCTTGCGTCGATGGTCGATTCTTGAATGTATTTTTGGGGCGTCAGGCCCTCTTCCGCCCTATCCCTTTGCTTTGCGGATTCCACGAGAAAGGCTAACGCTGCTGACTCGTTTATTTGGGACATTAGAGCGGCTTCAATACCTAATTAGTTCATATTTATTGGAATGTAAACTACCTTAACTGTAAACTTGAGTCAAATCTTGTGTACTAATTATTTCTTGGGTCAACCTACAGGAAAAGCCGATGTCTAACGTTGAAAAAATCATTTCGCTAAGGTCGCAGCTTGAAAATTGCACCGAAAAAGCAGACAAGCTTCTTGAGCGTATCGAACAAGTTTTGCTGAATGATTCCGTTCAGAAACTGAGTCAAGGCGCTGCGGAAGAACTGGGTCTGGTAACCAAGGTTATGGCACGACGGTTCTCGGTACAAGAAGTTTGTGACATGTTGAACCTGACTCGTCAGGGACTCTATAAAGCAGAAAGAGAGGGGCGCTTACCTGAGCCTGACAAGAAGGAATCAGCTGATGGGCGTAGTATCCGAGCGGGTTATACGCTGGATCAGATTTTGAATATGCGGGAGATCTTTGGGCGCAAACCGGACCCTCTTGCTAGAAAATGCACGCTCGGTGTTTTGAACCAGAAGGGCGGGGCTTGGAAAACGACGACTACTTTTTACTTTGCTCAATATTTGGCTTTAAAAGGTTATAAGGTCCTTATGTTGGATACGGATCCTCAGGGATCGCTAACAACGTTAATGGGGTTTAAGCCGGATATGGATATAGAGTATGGCGATACTATGGGGCCATTTCTCCTCCAAGACGAGGCTTGGGCAAAGGAAGAGAAGGGTGATTATCATGCTATTGACGATCTTTCCTATGCCGTTCAAGGCACTTATTGGCCGAACATCGATTTGATCGCTGGTTGTGCAGATCTACTCCGTATCGAACTTGAGAGAAATAAGATTACAAACGGGGCCGTGGGTATTTATTCCCAAAGAACTGGCAAATCAGTAGATAGCCCAAGCATGCTTCTTCGTGAAGGTTTGAGCTCTTTAAAAGAGTATTACGACGTAATCCTTATTGATGGAACGCCTTCTCTAAACGTAACTACCTTGAATGTCCTTTCTGCTTGCGACGAAATTTGTGTTCCGACCCCTGCACACATGGTGGACTTTGCCTCTACCGTTCAGTTTGTCGACATCATTTGTTCCGTTCTTGATAACTATGTCGACCGTGGCTCTGCGGTTGATGTGCCCAATATCAGTTTTTTAATCACCAAGTTTTCTTCGACTGAGGCGTCTTACACGATGGAAGATATCATTCGTGAGGTCTTTGGAACGCTGGTTCTAAAAACACCCGCTGTTGCTTCAGAAGAGGCGAGAAAGAGGGGTAATGAGTTGAGATCGATTTATGAAATATCGCCAAGTGAGTCGACCAACCCGAAAGGTCTTAAGTCGGCGGTCGAAAACTATGATCGTCTTTTTGATGAGATGTTAAGTCGGGTTGTTACCGGACAAATCTCAACAACAGGAAATCTGAAATCTGCATTGAATCGAGTAACTGCAGTCGTTGGAGGTGAAGAATGAGCGAGACAGGTTCACGTAAAAATAAAAGAAAGCCAAGCTTTTTAACTACGGCATTGTCGGATATCCAATCTAAGCCAGAGGCTGGGGCAGGGGAGGGTGGCGATTCTCAGCCAGCTCGTCGAGCGCGGTCTCAGCCAGGGTTTGAAGTAGCGACAGGGCAGGAGACACGGATTGATAAATCTGCGCAAAGCATGGCGGTAATGGAAGAGCAGATCAAAGACCTTTCGGCGCGTGCGGATTCTGTTCTTAAGGTGATGCCTGTTACAAAAATTCAGGTCAGATTGAAGCTTGAAGAAATCGATCCTGAATTGGTTGATGTTTCGCCAGAAAATGAACGTGCACAAGATCTGCTTAATAAAGCAGCTGTCGCGGATATTTACGCCTCTTTTCAACAGCAAGGCCAGCAGGTTCCTGGAACGGTTCGCCCGAAAGAGGGAGGGCGCTATGAGTTGATTGAGGGATCTCGACGCCTGTGGTGTGCAAGAGACTTAAAGCGAAAATATCTTGCGTTTGTCGGTGATATTCCAGACTCAGATGTCCGGGTGTTGAGCCGGACTGAGAACGAACACAAAAGCATTTCGGTTTATGAGAAGGCGGTTTCGTTTCAGAAAGATATTAGCGATGGCCTGTATAAAACTTGGGAGCAGCTGAGCGCTGCTGAAGGGATCTCTAAGGGCATGGCTTCTAATTATAAAGCGCTGGTCGACTTGGATCCTGTAGTCGTTCGTGCTTTCGCAAACGTCAATGATATTACGGCGAAGTTTGCAGTAGCTACTCGCCAGGCTCTCTCTAAAGGCGGCAAATCTGCAAAAGCCGTTCTCGATGTCGCTAATCAGATTGCTGCGCAGAATCAGCAAGCCTTAAGCGCGGGGGATGATCCGTTACCGGCTGAAGAGGTTGCTAAGTTGCTGCGGACGGCAGGAAAGGAAAAGGCAGTTGAGGCTCGGCGTGGGGCTCCGGAGGTTTTTAAAGGCGCTGTGGCTGGCTCTGAGCTAAAGAAGTCTGTAACCAATAAAGGGGCTGTAAAAATCGAGATCAAGGGGCTGTCAGAGGATGCTGTGGAACGCATTTTGGAAGCTTGTAAGAAGGAGTTGATATAGCTAGGTTCACCGGGTGAACCTAGCGCAAAAAATTCTTTTAACTCATTGATTTATAATGATAAAAATGCATTTTATGTGTGTGCAAAAAAATGCAAAAATCACAAAAAGTTCCACGTAGAACACGGAAAACGCCATGAATCTTCAAGAAATGCAGCCTGATTATCTCTCTGGTGAAAGGTTCTCTGGCCAGGCGCCTGAACTGCTTCGCGTCGAGCCTGATCTGTGCATCCGAGGGGCATTTCAGACCCGTTTGGATTTTAACGATTCGGCAATGGCTGAGCTGGTTGCGAGTGTGAGGGTGACGGGGGGGAATGTTCTTCCGGTGATTCTTCGCCCGACTCCCACGCGCACCCGGTATGAAATTTTGGCCGGTGAACGACGGGTGCGGGCTTGTATGGAAGCCGAGGTAAAAGTCCTCGCGCTCATCGCTGACTACGACGACGAGCAGGCGGCAATCATCACCTTGGTGGAGAATTTACAGAGGGAAGATCTCAACCCCATCGAAGAGGCGGAAGGCTATCAGTTGATGATGGAGGAGCAGGGGCTGCTTCAAAAAGAGGTTGCGGAATTGACCGGTAAGTCTCGTCCGCATGTTGCTAATATGCTTCGCTTGCTCAAACTCGATACGATGCTAAAAGATGCGCTGGTTGGAAAACGGATAGAGGTCGGACATGCCAAAATGCTGGCAGCGTTGGGTAAGCCGGAGCAGCGAACCTGGTTAAAAAAGATAACCCTAAACGACTGGTCAGTTCGTAAGTTGGAAGAAAGCTTACGAAAGGCGGGGGAGGTGGCACCGCTTCCTAAGCCTACCAATAACCCCGACAAAGATATCGCGATCCTTGAGGAAGAGTTGTCTGAAATTTCCGGCTGCCCCGTCCGGATTAAAACTGACGCCCAGGGTTGGGAAGGGGAAGTGTCGATCAAGTTCTGGGGAGCGGATAACTTTTCGTTGATCGAGAAAATGATCAGGGGCGGTAAGGGGATTCAGATAAAAACATAAGTGAAGTCACTCCCGTTGAGTAAGGCCTGATTGGATTTCTCTAAGTAATGAATACAGACAGCATCGCGCCATTCGATGGGCTTTATTCTATTCGTTGGGAAATCAGCATGAGCACGCTCATGGTGAACTTAAAGGCCTTCCGGGGATGCATAGGCAAGTGCTGGCAATGACGGGCTAGGCTTTCCTTCATAACGTGATGCTTATTGCCGCTTGTGGAGGTTGTCTGCAGGAGAAAGCTGAGCAAGCGCTAGGTTGATGGGATGCAAAACCTCAGTGCGCGAGGAGTCGGAGTAAATCCCGGAAGTTAGTGTCGCTATCTTACTTGTCTTTCTCAGCAATCAGTCTCTGGCCCGATGTTCATTTTTGTCGGGTGGGTGGCAGTCTGCCTGCCCTCGTTTCACTCAGTTTGCTAAACGGAAATCCAGGCTAATCAATGGGTAAATTTATACCCAAAAAATGTATATATGTTGTGTGTGGGTAATTTAATACCTTATATATTGAAGTATTTTATTGGCCTGGTGAGATTTGATCTGGTAGACTAGGTGATAAATTACCCTCTATTCATAATTATTGGTCTTAAGAGGTAGTTATGGACTCTAAAAGAATATATTCCATGAGCGACGAGGCCATTGCCGCTGAGATAGGTCAGCGCATTGAGCAGCGCCGGCTGGAGGCCAATATCTCCCAACAAAGCATCGCGAATGCACTGGGTATCACGCCAAAAACCTACCGGAACACGATTTCGGGAAAGGGGGCGTTCTCAAACATTATCGGCATTCTGCGGGCGTTGGATTCGCTGGATCTGATTGAAAACTTCGTTCCTAAGAAACCCTTTTCTCCGATTGAGCTCATGAAGATGGAGGGCAATAAGCGCAAACGTGCCAGGGAACGTGACAATCAGAAAGCCGGGTTAAAGCCGTCAAGTGAAGATGCCAACTGGTAAGCCTTCTTTAGACCACTAAAAGAAATCTACAGGGAATAAGGTCGTGGCAGAATCGTACGATATCGCAAAAGTTATGCTCTGGGGGCAGCTTGTCGGCGCGTTGGCCTATAACCGCGAGACGGGGGAAAGCGCCTTTGAGTATACCCAGGAGTGGTTGGCAAGCGGCTATGACATTGCCCCATTACATATGCCGCTCAAAAAAGCAGTCTATACCTTCAATAGCCTTCCTGAGGAAACCTATAAGGGGCTGCCAGCTATTTTTGCCGATACCTTGCCCGATGACTTTGGTAACGCAGTTATTAATGCTTGGTTGGCTAGGGAGGGACGCAGTTCTACGTCCTTCACCCCCCTTGAACGATTGTTGTATACCGGTACCCGAGGCATGGGGGCGTTGGAATATTTACCTGCCTTAAACAGTGAGATGGCGCGCGGGAGCACGGTTGCCCTGGATAGTTTGCTTGATGTGGCTCAACAGGTACTGGATCAGCGCGCGGGGCTTCGAGAAATCATAGGTGATGGCCAAGACGGGATTCTGGCCATGATGCAGGTCGGTACCTCGGCTGGCGGTGCTCGGCCAAAGGCGGTCGTGGGCATCAATATAAACCGGACTGAGATTCGCAGCGGTCAGGCGGACCTGCCGGAGGGCTTCGAGCACTACCTACTGAAATTCGATGGTGTGGTTGAGCACAGCGCTGGCGAGCAGACCTTTGGCGACCCCTTGGGGTTTGGGCGAATGGAATACGCTTATTACAAAATGGCCACGGCGGCGGGCATTAGTATGTCGCATTGCGAACTACTGGAGGACGGTAACCTGGCCCACTTCATGACCAAGCGATTTGATCGGATTGGCAATAGCAAGCTTCACTACCAATCACTTTGCGCCATGGATCATGCAGACTATAAGCAACCCGGCATGTATAGCTACGAACAACTTTTTCAAGTGATGCGGCAGCTGAAAATGTCGCGGCCGGCCGCCCTTGAGATGTACCGCCGGATGGTCTTTAACATTGTGGCGAGAAACCACGATGACCACACCAAGAACTTCGGTTTCATAATGGGAAACGACGGAGTCTGGCGCTTGGCGCCGGCGTTCGATGTGGCCTATAGCTACCGCCCTGACTCACGCTGGGTAAATAGCCATCAATTATCATTAAACGGTAAACGGGATAATTTCACCTTAGAGGATCTGATGGCGCCCGCCGCGACATTCAAAAAAGACGCCAAGGCGATCATCGACGAGGTGATGGAGTCCGTGGCCAAGTGGGCACATTTTGCACGCGACGCTGGCGTCGATCAGGCTTTTACTGGTGAGATTGGTAAGCATCATCGGCTAAGCTTGAAATAACGCACCTTCCACCACGCTATCACCCAATCGGAATCTGTGCTGACTACGCTCCGTTTGGCGAGCGTTTTTTGAGATTGCCAAAACACATGGCTGGGAGCGCAATTCAGGATGACATCGCTGAGCAAAGAAGGCCTGGAATTCAGAGAGGCGTCGAGGCGCTGCAACTGCCTTGCGAAGCCGTTTGGTTTTCGTGGGGCTGACTTGCAAAAGAAACTCTTCTGGCGAGTCAAGGGTGTGAATGAATTAGAAAAAAGTTGTAATAAAGTTGCCTGGCTGGGGTAGTGGTGCAGGCTGTTTTGGCTTGCATGGATTATGACTTCTGAGAGCGGGCTTTCTTGCGGTTTTGGCGATCATTGTAGGCCATTGCGCTGGTTTTCTTTTTTTCGGCGTCTTCGACTTTCTCATTTGCTGCTTTAAGTTTTCGCTCCATCTCGGCGCGATCACTTTCAAGTTGCAGAAATTTATTGCTGTACTCCCGTCTCAGGCGCTTGATCTCTTCATGTTCTTCCCGAATGAAGGTGGTAGCTTTTCTTTCCGCTTCCTCAAGGGAAATCTTGGCAATTTGCTCCGCGTCGGCAGTGCGTTTGGCTAGCTTACTGATAGTGGCATCGGCCTCGCTGTTGGCGGCACTCTGGGCGACATAACCAAAGGCGACTCCGGTCAAAGTGCCTAGTATCAGTCCGGGGAGAATAAAAATAGGCCAGCCGTAGCTAAAAAACTCCTGCCGTGTCCGAGTGGCGACAAGTTTTCCGCCACTTTCAAAAGCCAAGTAAAAATCACCCATCCACCACCAAAGGTAGCCCCCGGCAAGAGCAAGTATGAAGGCAAACAAGCCGTAATAAAATTTCATCGTAGGTAGGTTTCCGTGATCTCTGGCCTGAAGTGTCCCATCTCCTGTGAAACGACCTCAAGGGCAATTACGCGTTCATAATCTCGAAATTGTAATTCTTCCATCCGCTCCTGAGCGTAGGAGTGACGAAGCCCATGGGCACCACTTGACCAGGTAAGCGCTCGGACTGAAGCGTCAGAGAAGGATTGCGACCATGCCTGTCCCTTGCCTATGTCGTAGTTGCTCTGATAAAAAACCCCTCTGTCGTTATAGGGCATGGGGTGCGGGAATCGCGAGCCTTCTAATCGTTTGGCTAGGTGGTGAGGAATTAGGACCTCTCGGACAAGGCCGCCTTTTCCTTCAACCGTATAGGAGACGCCCTCTCGCCCTTCAAACTTTTGTTGGAGTGCAGGGCGATCGTCCGGAGGGCGGTTTTTTGTATGGTCAAGCGTTGCCAATTCGTGAGCGCGAAGTCCTGCTGCATGGGCAATTTCAGTTGCCAACGCGTTTTTGGGCGTCTGGCACTCGGCTACAGCTTGGACTTGGTCGGTCGTATAAGCACGACTTTCCAGTATTGTCTTTTGCTCGGATTTGATGACTTTCAGTGTTTCACCTGGTGGTAGTTGGAGTGTGATTTTCGTCATCATCGCCTGGAGGGCCTGCCGTTCCATATTGAGCGCACTTTGGCCAACTTGAGTGGCACGATCGACAAGGTATTCCGTTGCGGTCTGTGGGGTAAGGTCTTCTAAGTCGATATTGTTCCGAGCAAGAGTGGTGGCAACGTTTGATAGTGCTTGCTCGTAGTTTCTTGCTGTGCCTACGGATTTAATTTCTGTGCCTTGGAGGCGTTTTATAACAGAGGCCGCCTGCTTGGCACCTCGGGATTCAGGGCTACTGAATCTGGGCATTTTTTTTCAGCCAGCGTGAGATGGTGGATTGCTCGACTTTTATGCGGCGGTCACGCAGCCACATTTGGAGTGCAGCCAACGTTGCGCCTTTCTTTCGGAGGGCGAGGATTTCGTTGCGGTATTTGTCGAGGCGGGAAGTGCCGTAGCGAGAGCGCTTTTTTCTAATGGCGAGGCGCCGGTTTAGCGAGGCGATTTCAGCCTCAGCGTCAAGACTCACAATACACTTTCCTTGTAAGAACCAGTGAAATTTCATCACCCGCTTTCGCGATATCGCCCCCGTTTGGCTATTTTAAACTGTTGCCGAGCCGGACTGGTCGCACTCTTTCAGTGTTCCAGATTTTCCTCAGTGAGGTCGGCTCTGGAGGCCGGCTTTCTCCGCTTACTCGGCGGGATCGGTTATCTCGGATTTTTTTATAGCGGTTGCTCCGGGGGCGTTTCCGCTCGCGAAAACCATAGGGTCTATTCGCAATTTGAGCTTAGAAAATGCCAGATTAACCAAGCTTTGTCAACTTGCGCGTTTATTTTGCGTATGTTTATTAAATGCTGGGTTTTATAGTAATTTCAAGCACATTTATAGTCCTGACATAGCGGGATGATGGAAATTAAAAAATCAAAGATATGGCAAAATATTTGAGCTGGTCTGAAAGTTCAAAATCATGGTGTATTGAGAAAATTAACATCGTGAATTATGAAGAATAAAAAGTGTAAAGTGCCGAGAGTTAACCAAAGGCAGTCTTGCCTTGGTTTGAGATTTATACAGTATTGACCAGTCTACCCCCTTGAATTAATACTGTATATACGTAAGGGGTATCCATTTAGCTCCACCTCTCATTTATTCCTCCTTAGCCTTCCTCACAACGACGTTCTCGTAAGTCACCGGTTCAGTTGCAACAGCCTGCTGCAACAATCGGTAAAACAACATCC
>NZ_JACXLD010000016.1 GCF_014705705.1 Spongiibacter pelagi
TGTTTCAAGATCGCCAGTATCTGGCTGTCGCTGTATCGTGATGTTCGCATAGAAAACTCCTTTGTTTCAGTTTAATGGAATTTTCTACTAATAACCGTTACGTGTTTGCGGGGGGATTACAATAAGTTGCGACAAGACGCATGAAGGGGATTTCATACAGCTGCAGCCAGGAAAAATCATCAGGCATCACAGCATCGAGCTTCCCACTAAAAAAAAGGGGCATCTCCAGATCCATCTCGACCATGGACTTCTGGAGTCGCATTAAATCCAGAAGATCATCACGGTAATATTTCCCGAATTCTTTTTCTACCATCAATCATATCGACCGTCGTCCCGAGCGTAGAAACGGAGCAAACAGGCATTCAGCAATAGCCAAGAAAACTGCGTCATACTAGCAATTTTCTGTGCAGCATTATGGCTAAACGCCTTCTTATCTAAAGTAACAGGCCTCATGAAGTCAGCATAATTCAGATACTTTTCAACACCTGAATCCCACGGAGGCAAATAGAACCTGCGTGATAAACCGTATGTTTGATAACTGGAGAAATTACGCCCCTCTACTTCTGATGAAGGTATTTGGGAAATTGGTACTATTTGAGTAAAGCTTGCATCATCTGCAGACCTGAAAAGGTCGCATGTATTACCTATTAACAACCAGTATTCGACATGCCCAGAAACCGAAGGCTGTCCATCGTGCCATATCAGCGGGACTCCCGAAGACAAACGAAAGACGTCTCCTTGGAAAAATTGATCTTCTCGCAACTCGTCAGAATAAAAAACATCCGGACTAGCTTTACCGGATGACAAAGTTCTAATGGCATCCTTTACATCGCTCGGCTCATAAACCGGAGGCCAACGCCCCTCACGTATTTCAAACATAAACTTCAAACGCGACGGGTTATGGCAACAGCTTCTTTTGAATAGGTTTTCTCAATTAAACCGTCAATTTCCTTCTCAATTTCCAAATCCACATCAGGCAAAATATCGGCTACCGCTATAACTGTATCTACATATCCGGAAATGACTCTTTGGACAGAAGATGCCGAATAGCGCGCGCCCGTCAAAAGCTTGACATTCGCGGTCGGAAAATCGCTTGAAGTAGATGTCGACTGACCATCAGAAAACCTCAAAACATTTCGCCCCACAGATCCAATGGAGGAATCGTCAGTTTCATTCAAAAAGCCCAACTCTCTTCGGGCATCAACAAACCTGCCTGAATTTCTCATTATCACGCTCCCTGCACTTCCTGCTGCATCCAAACTTTTAATTTCTCCCCAAGCACCGCATTGAAAAGTGAGTAAATATCTTGAGTAAAATTACCCAGACAACTTCCAATGAACTCCTGATTATTTAAATTTTTCACTTCGCAATACCGGTCAATATCAAACCGAAAAACCCTATGCTCTGCATCGGGGGAAGCTTTACCAAATCCATAACGAAGAGTAAGCATTCCGTCCTTTTCCGGCAACGTAGATTTCATCGTCATAGTGAAATCAGTGTCCTCAATTGTCGCTATATTATTCGGCATTTTTAGAAAATCCGAATTGATAAGTTCACCCCAATCCGCAAGCCCCCCACCTAAATCTCGATAAATTCTTTCTTTATCTATCAAGTTTACATATCTCACACCTAGGCGAGTGCCATTAACTTCACCAAAAACATTCTGCAGCGCATTGAACGCGAAAGAAAAGCCTTCAATTAGATCTTTCCGACATTGGTGATCGGCGCTACTTAACCTTATTGACCGAGGACTCAAGATAATGGAATTTTTTTGAGCAACATCTATGAAACGATGTTCAATTTCATCGTTTATTGAGAAATTACCATTTTGGTCAACATTAACTTCCCTAATATTATCTTGACCATACATGGGGAACTTTTTTCGCACGAGGTCTTGATATTTAGCTATATCGCCTTTGTCAGCAATACGGAAAATCGGATGAAACCGCAGCTCAACATCCGTTGAAACCAATGGATTCCGATCATATTGATGATATTCAGTATCTACAAAAGACCACGGCATATCTTACCTTCCTGCCCCCCATGCTTATTAAATAGTTTAGTTAGACCATTTGCGCAAGAAACACGCAATAAGAACCCATACGTATTACGAACACTGTGTTTAGTTTTTCAATAATTACAAACAGTTAGACAAAATAAAAGGCAAAGATTCCCACTCTTAGCGCGAAAATATAGCAGCACTATAGAAGAAAATCCTGAAAACCCACAACCCATTGCATTTCAAAGAGATTAACTTAAGGGACGTGAATCAAAGCGGCATACCCCAGCTTATAGATGAAGATAACTCACAAAATGTCCAATGCGTATCAATCTACCGCCAGTTACTGCGCATGACAGTAACCAAAACCTTAGGGGAAAGCACCGTAAGCAGCTGATTTATATGTAAATTTAAACCAAATCCTTACCGATTGAAAATCCTCGTGTCGGTGGTTCGATTCCGCCTCTGGCACCATTTAAATCAATGACTTACAACCAACCTTAAGCCAACGCGCTGATTCACTGTGCCCAAATTTGTGCCCTCGATCCGTCTTGCTGCCTCAAGCATGTGATCTTCACTCAAATGCGCATACCGCAAGACCATCTCAAAGCTCGACCACCCGCCGAGTTCCTGCAATTATTGCAGGCTTGTACCGCTCTGGACGTGCCATGACGCCCATGTGTGCCGCAGATCGTGCCAACGGAAGTCCTCAAGCTCTTAGCAATCCCCCCTCAGCTATTGATGACCATTGACCTAGGGTAAAATCAAAACCCCAGCCCAAACCGATCCAGTATCTTGTGCCTTCTCCATCCTTCTACAGCTTCATCATTGCCTTAATAAGCGCCCTCTCAATCGCGGCTTGCACCCCCACACCCAGCAACACTGAAAAGCAGCGAGTCCTCGAAGCCCATCGCCAACTGGCTTTTACTGTTTACAGCGAGACTGTTCTGAAAACCCAGCGGCTCTACAATGAAATTCCAAATTTCACCGCGGCGCCCTCTGAACAAAAGCTTCTCCACCTTCGCCAGCTTTGGATAGAGGCCCGCGCGCCTTACTCACAATCCGAAGCACTGCGTTTTGGCAATTGGTTTACTGATGAATGGGATGGCAAGGTGAATAGCTGGCCGCTTGATGAGGGCCTGATTGATTACGTGGATTCATCTTATATCGCATCCACCACCAACCCGTGGGCGCAGATGAATCTGATTGGCTCGGAACAAATTCAACTTCTGACCCGGCCCATAAGCACACGCAAATTAAGCATCGCGCTCCTACGGTTACTCTCGTCGGAAAGCGATGTGGAAACCAATGTGCTTTCTGGCTTTCATGCCCTTGAATTTATGCTTTGGGGGCAAGATACCTCGAACTCGCAGGCAAGAGCAGGCCAGCGACCTTGGACAGATTTTCTCGCGCAAGACGGTAAATGCACGAATAGCAACAGCCTTGCAGGGAGCGCCACATCCTGCCGAAAGCGCGGTGAGTTTTTGCTGATCGTCACCAAAGATCTGCTTGAGCGCCTAGAAGAAATGCGCGATCACTGGGCTCCATCTAACAGCCCCAGAGCGGAGTTAGTCGCTGGCGAAGCCAACGCTGGGTTAGCCAGAATGCTTTTTGGGCTCAGCACTATGAGTGCTCAAGAACTTGCCGGTGAGCGCATCCAAGTCGCACTTTATACCTCCGCCCCCGAAGAGGAGCAGGACTGTTTTAGTGACGACACTCATCACTCCATTTGGTATAACGCGCTGGGTATTGAAAATTTTTACTTCGGCCGTTTTGAAAGTACTGACCCGGCGCGGAGTGTTAATCTAGCGCAACACTCCTTAGCCGAATTAACCAAGAAGTATTACCCCGCGCTATCCACTCAATTGGAACAAGCATTTACACAAACTCGGAAAATAACAAAACAGCTGAAAGACATGGGCGATGCCCCAAGCGAACATCGCCAGCATTTTGACCAGCTTATTCGCTCAGAAAACAAAGAAGGTCGAGCATTGCTTGCCGAATTAGTTTTAACCTTGGAACATCAAGCCAACCTGCTTAAACAGCTAGCAAATAGGATAACACTGGATCTCGACCACCCGGGAACTACGCCCAATTCCACACTTGAACAATGAATATGATTTTTCGAGCCGTATTAGTAGTCGCCTTGATTTTACTTGCGTCTTGCGAGCGCCTTCCCGACTACACCAGCGCAGAAGATGGCGAACAATTTGCCGGTGGAGAAACCACATTTAGCGCATTAAATCCGCTTGAATACCAAAGTCGCGACGCCTATTCTCAACCGGCCAGCAACCTGTCATTAGCAGAACGGCAGCTTTTCAGTGTCGGCAATAGTTTCTTTACCCAGCCCTGGGTAAGCGCTCCCTCCAGCGTATCAGCAAGAGACGGGCTTGGCCCGTTGTACAATGCGGCCGCTTGCCAAGACTGTCATTTAAGAGATGGGCGCGGACTCCCGGCAACAATGACAGGCGCCACATCCTCGCTAGTAAAAATCGCTGTTGATGGAAAACAGCCTGATCCACACTACGGCGACCAATTACAAACGCGCGCGCTACTCGGCATTACCCCAGAAGCGAAACTGACCGTAAGCTGGAGTGTCACTCCCTATATTCTTCCAGACGGAGAAAAACACTTACTACGCCGACCAGAAATTCATCTTAGCGAATTAGCTTATGGCGAGCTTTCAAAGACAGCTGCACTAGGGCTTCGCGTTGCACCGCCAATGATCGGATTAGGTTTATTAGAAAACATCAGCGCCGATGAAATTAAAGCCAGCGCAGATCCAGAGGATCGCGACGGCGATGGCATTTCTGGGCGGATTAATACCGTCATTGATCTTGCCTCACAACAACAGGCACTCGGCCGCTTCGGCTGGAAAGCCGCTCAACCCAGCGTTCACCAACAAACCTTAGTCGCCCTCGCCAACGATATGGGCATCACCTCCGCAATCATTCCGCAGAGCACCTGTACTCCGGCTCAGAACACCGCTTGCGCAAAAGCCTATTCCGACTCCGAGCCCGAACTGGAAGCGCCGATTGAAAAAGCCCTGGTCTTTTACGCAAGCCATCTCGCGGTACCCATGCGGCGCTGGTACAACACCGAAGAAGTCTTACAGGGCAAGCGCTTGTTCCATCAATTTGGCTGCGCGGCATGTCATCGCCCATCGTGGACAACCGTAAACTCCAGTGAAAATCCCGCCTTAAGCCAACAAAAAATCTGGCCCTATACCGACCTATTACTGCACGACATGGGGGATGAACTCGCCGACGGCATTTCTGAATTTAGCGCCAGCGGTAGCGAGTGGCGAACGCCACCCTTGTGGGGAATTCACCTAAGCCAATCAGTCAGCGGCAAGCATTCCGGCTTTTTACACGACGGCCGTGCGCGCACCTTTGAGGAAGCCATTCTTTGGCACGGCGGCGAGGCCCAAGCCGCAAGAGACGCGTGGGCAAATGCGCCCAAAGCACAACGCGAATTTTTGATCTGGTTTTTGAAAACGCTTTGAGCGATTAGCGATCAGCCCGGCGCTCAATCTAGGCTGGCAGCTAAAAAAGCGTCTAGCTTACCACCTCTACCCACCCTCGATGGGCCAGCACTCATAACCCGTCATTTTCAAAACAACACACTCGCCGATCCATCAATTTAATTTGTTACCCGCAACTTGCCCTGCCTCCTCCCAACAAAAACTATCGATCGATAGTTTTTGTTGACAAATCACATTTTAAATAGATAATTCAAAAAATATAAAAACTATCGATCGCTAGTATAAATATGAATCAACCAACTACTGCACCAATAAAATCTCGCCGTGTCGCCGCCACTGAACCCAAGCTACCTGCATCTGAAGAGCTGACGAAGTCAAAACGGATCGTCCTATCTGCCGCTCTAGAGCTATTTGCTGCAAATGGCTATGGCAGCACATCAATTCGGGACATTGCTCAACGAGCCAATATGAAATCCTCCTCTTTGTATAACCACTACAAATCAAAGGAAGACATTCTCGCCACCCTTATCGAGATTGGTCATATTGAATTATTCCGACGCTTACGTGCCGCAGTTGTTAATGCAGAGTCCGCCGCCGCAAGCCAACTTAAGGCATTTATTGCCGCCAATGTGAGATCTCAGGCCGAGTACCCGATGCTGGCGGTCGTGGTGAACCATGAGCTTCATGAACTAGGGAAAAAGCATATTGGCCCGGCAATGACATTGCGGGCACAAAGCGTCGAGCTGTTCTTGGATATTTTGGAAAAAGGTAAAGCTGAAGGCGTATTTAACACGCCCCACCCCCCCTCTTTAGCCGCAAGCGCCATCGGCGCAATGTGCAGCCGAATCGCAGAGTGGTTCACCCCAGAGCACGAGCAAACCATAGAAAAAATTGAAAGCGCCCACGTTGACTACGCTTTAAACATTGTCGGCTTTAATCAATAAAAATTCGGAAAAATAATAATGAAACTTTCAAAGTTAAGCCTATTTATCTTAGGCACATTCCTTACATCTCAATCACAGGCCAATGCCAACTCGAGCAATTCTCGGGCGATTGAAGAAATTATTGTTACAGCGCAAAAAAGAGAGGAAGCCGTTCAAGACGTTCCAATTTCCATGTCTGTAATGAATGACGATTTTATTACCGAACAAGGAATAAACGATTTGGCAACCGCAATGCTTTACGTTCCCAGCGTCAAGGTGACTGCCGCCGGTTTTTTTGCAGCTCCAAACGCTCGAGGATTTACTTTCAATAACAATAACAAAGCGTTTGAGCCTCCACTTGGTCTTGCCATTGACGGACTCCCTTATACCAGAATTCCTTATTTTCTTGCCGCGACATTTGATCTACAACGAATTGAAGTCCTGCGCGGACCACAAGGGACTACTTTCGGAAAAAACACTACGGCTGGACTTATTCACATGCTTACCAAGAATCCGACCGATGAACTTTCTGGTGCATTGAACATACAAGGCGGTGAATACAATCGCCGCCGTTACGAAGGCGTAATAAGTGGACCAATTATTAAAGATTTTCTGAATATTAGAATTGCCGGATTTAGCGATGTCCGAGATGGATACATAAAAAACACCACCCACGATGCACGACCAGGCGCACAGAAGGATTTTCTTGGTCACGATCGAGATGGATTTAGAATAAAAGCCGAATTTACTGACCTTGCTGGCAGCAATCTCCGCTTAAGTTATGAAGAGGTGAATTTAGTTGATAGAGGCACAGGCGCAGAAATAATCAGGGCAAAACCGGAAGTTCAAGAGTACATGCGACAGTTCGACCCAAACACGGACTTCACTGCCGACAATAATACCGCGTCTATGGACTACCCGGATGGCCGCTCCGTTACTATTAAAACCTTTAACTCACAGTGGGATATGGATTTCTCTAATTGGGGGCTTGTTGTCGTTGGCGGCTATTCCCAACTGAGCAACTCATTAACCGCAGATATCGACTTTTCTCCCGCCCCCGCTTCATACGCATTGGGCGGTGACACATCGCCAACCACAACCCTCGAGGCTCGCCTTATCTCGCCAACCCTAGATGGACTTTTCGGCCTCACCGAAATTGGCGGACTATCCCTTGGTAGCAGTGATTTCATCATGGGAGGGTTTTATCAGAACCGGGAAATTAACGACAGCACCATGCGCTTTGTGTTTGATGTTCCGGTTTACCTCGGGATGATTGCCGCAGCATCTCCAAATACCTCCGGCTTGGCACCGCTAATAGGACTTTATCCTACGTTCACCGAGGGAACTATTTTGGAAGATGCTACGCAGAATTTCGAGCAACGCGCGGAAACTGCCGCTTTTTTTGGTGAAGCAAAATGGAATTTTCATCAAGACTTTACGGCCCAACTTGGGTTCCGAGTAAGTGACGAGGAAAAGTCTGCGGCGTGGCAGCAGGTCTACAACAACCCTCAACCCTCTGTGCTTCTACCAGAGAATGGCCTTGAAGAATTTGAAGCCGAACGAAGCATGAAGGACAGTCAATTTCAGTACAAAGTATCACTGAATTGGCACCCAAGTGACGACATCAGTATCTTTGCCCACCAAGCCAAAGCCGTTAAAGGCGGCGGATTCAACGCCTTTTCATTCCGCGGCGTTGACGATGAGCTGCAATATAGCCCGGAATACACCACTGAATACGCGATAAATGCAAAAACATTTTGGCTTGATAAAACCCTAGTATTAAACCTTGGCATTTATCGCATGGAAGTTGAAGATTTTCAGGTACTGATTAGAGATGCGGAACGCGCCAATCTCGGCGTTGGCGTATCACGCGTAACCAATGCCGCCGAAGCGAGAGCACAAGGCTTTGAAGGCGACTTCCAATGGAACCCCCTTGCATGGCTAACCTTGATCGGCACTATTGGTTACAACGAAACAGAGTATCTCAATTTCACTCGTAACGAATGTCCGGCAGATCGCCCCATGCCAGGTGGGTGTGATGCCACTGGCAAATCTTTCCCATTCACTCCCGAATGGAACAATACGCTAACCACTATTTTTAGGACCCCAATTGGCAGCTCAGGCCTAGAGTTCACTGCATCAGCAACGATCGAAAACTATTCTGAGCAATTTCTTGATGTCGACTTGGACGAGAGAAAAATCCAAGAAGGATTCAGTCGCTACAAAGCCAGCATAGGGCTATCCCACCCGATCCAAGGCTGGTCAATCAAAGTTGTTGGTGAAAACCTGACTGACCAACGAAGCGGCGTTCGGCAAGGCGATTTATTTGAAGGCGTATTTGTAGAATCCGTAGAAATTCCAAGAATGATCTACGGACAATTGGCGTGGTCATTTTGATAAAAATCGACGCAATCAAAAAAATTTAAAAGCAGGAGATTATTGAAATGCCACATATTACTACGCTTAGCGGCGTTAAGATTTTTTACGAGTCTCATGGATCTGGCGAGCCTGTCGTTTTGCTTCATGGACTCGGGGGCTCTAGCCGAGACTGGGCACCACAGACAGGACACCTTTCCAAAAATTATCGCGTCATCTCCATCGATATGAGAGGCCACGGCCAGTCTGACAGCCCAGACTCAGACTACGACATGGAAATAATCGCCCAAGAAACACATGAGGTGCTTTCCGCATTATCCATCACAAGCGCTCACATAATCGGGATTTCAATGGGAGGGATGCTGGCGTTTGAAGTCGCTATACAAAACCCTGAACTTGCTAAAAGCCTTGTTATTGTCAATTCTGGCCCGACAATGCAGATTAAGTCATTTAGATTTTGGCTCAAGAAGCAAACTCGAAGGGCGTTGGCGCTTATCGCACCAAAATCACTGATGTCGAAAGTCATTGCCAACAATCTTTTTCCCGAACCAAATATGGAAGATCAGCGGCAATACTTTATCAATCAAGTCGCTTTAATGAATCCTAAAACATACAGAAAAGCACTTTCTGCGGCACTGTCATTTAATCAAGAAGATGCATCCACAACGCTTTTGATGCCGATTCTTTTCATTACAGGCGAATTTGATTACACCACGCCAGAAGAAAAGCGCCCGTTTGTTGATAAAATCCCCCACGCGACCATGGAAATTATTGCTAACGCCAGACACGCACTCCCCATTGAACGTCCGGATATTTTCAACAAAACAGTGGATAATTTTCTTTCATCGATAGCTTGATTGGGCGCAGCCCGCAATACATCACCGTACTAAAGCGCCGACTTAAATATTAGTTTTTATTTCAACATATTCAATAAGCGCTGCAATGACATCCAATAAAGCTCGTCATTGCTATAGCCGCTAAACCGGTCGATTTCCGTTTCTCCGTCAGCCAAGACAAAGGTCGGCGTTCCGACAACACCGGCCTTCAGCGCTATTCCGCTAGCGCTTTCTATCTCTTGAGAGCTCAAGCCAGCAATATTTATTTTGCGCATGGGCGCCTGCTGCGCTTCATCAGTCCGCGAGTATATTCGCCCAACTTGTTGATCGAAGTTTTTGCATGCCCCACAGTTGGGATCGTAAAAATACAATAGTTCCGCCGCTTGCACGCCATTAGCCAAGAATAAAAGCAGGAATAACTGCAACACCTTATGGCCGAATATAGGCATAGCCTTTCTCCAGTTGCAGGCGAGTGATTTCTACAATCCCGGCATCGACAAATTCCACCCCCAAGGTCATATCCGCTTCTTTGAGGTTTTTGGCGTTCAGCGTATTGCGGCACACCTTAAAAATCACGCCCTCCAACATCAGGCTATCAATCATTGAGGCGTAGGTATTTCCGCGCTCATCTTTAGCCCCATCCACAAGAAAAGAGATGCCATCACCCACAGCAACCACTTCAATATGGATTTGCGGGTCGGCCTCGCGCTGGTTGTAAATATGGCGAATCGCAGCTATCGCCTCACTTGATCGGGAGACTTGATAAACCACCCCGCGCTCAATATTTGAAGATGACTCCTCTGCCCCACAGGCAGACAAAGCCAAAGCCGCGCAGAACAACAGCACCGGGCTTATGAATTTCCGAAAGTAATACGCAGACAAATTTGGCATAGAAATTAGTGTCATCATTCTTATTTTCAAATCGACTTGCTCCTACTGATCTATCGGCTATAACTGTAGCAACGACCAAGGCAATTGCTTTGGCGTCAATGTCTCAGAGAGATCATCCTGTACCCACTTTAGACGGTTGCAATATACCTTGGGGGGTATAATATAGAGCTGTTATCTATCCTAACCATAATTTGATAACGCGCCAGCCTTGGAGGCAGGATGTCAGAGAAAAAAATAACAATCCAGACGTTTCAAGCGTCTGAGCACAACCCTACCCACACTGCGCCGCTTGGTCATTTGCAGCACGCTCCGGAATCATTTCTGGATGCCAATACGATCAGTGATATCAGCCAAAATGGGATAGATTCTAGCCGCCGCCGACTGCTTCGCGGCAGTTTCGCCGCCGCCACAGCCGCCATGCTCATGCCCGTAATCTCACAACAGGCGCGGGCCGAAGAAGGCGATCCAGATATTTTAAACTTGCCGCCGTGGTCAAAAATGCTGGGCAAATCGGTCGCCAGTCCTAGCTACGGTCAACCGTCTAAATATGAAGCAAATATTCAGCGTCGCCAGAGCCCCGGCCTGACCCAAACCGATCAAGCCAGCGTGTCCTTTAGTCCACTGCAAGGTATGTTCGGCATGATTACCGCCAGCGGCCTGCATTTCGAACGCCATCACCAAGGCTGGGTTGATGTCGATCCTCGCCGCCACCGCCTAATGATTAATGGCCTGGTGAATTCGCCCAAAGTGTTCACCATGGAAGACCTAATGCGCCTGCCCTCGGTATCGCGCATTCATTTCATCGAGTGCGGTGCCAATACCGGCATGGAGTGGGGCAACGCCGCTGTACCCACGGTGCAATACACCCACGGCATGTTGTCCTGCTCCGAGTTCACTGGCGTCCCCCTCTCCCTGTTATTGGAGATGGCCGGCTACGACAAAGCAAAAGCGAAATATATTTTGGCGGAAGGGGCCGATGGCTCGGCGATGACCCGCACTATCGATCTTGAACGCGCGCTGGATGATGTGATTGTCGCTTACGGCATGAACGGCGAAATGTTGCGTCCTGAAAACGGCTACCCACTGCGCCTTGTTGTACCCGGCGTGCAGGGTGTGTCCTCGGTGAAATGGCTACGCCGCATCGAAGTTGGCGATCAGCCCTATGCCACCAAAGACGAGGCGATTCACTATATTGACCTGATGCCGGATGGCCAGCACCGCCAATACACATCTATCCAAGAAGCGAAGTCAGTCATTACTAACCCCTCCGGCGGCCAACGTCTGATGAGTCAGGGCTTTTACAACGTGACTGGCCTAGCGTGGAGCGGGCGCGGCACCGTGAAGAAAGTCGACGTTTCCTTTGATGGCGGCCGTAACTGGTACACCGCCAACCTTGAAGGCGCCGTGCTGCCCAAGGCACTAACTCGCTTTAATATCGGTTGGGTCTGGGATGGAAAGCCCGCCATTCTGCAAAGCCGAGTTACCGACAGCACCGGTTATGTACAGCCGATGAAGCGCCAACTTAAAGAAGTGCGCGGCTCGCGTTCGGTCTACCACAATAACGCGATTCAATCTTGGCGCGTTAATGAATCCGGCGAGGTGGAAAATGTTCAAACTGCCTAAGTTGGAATGGCGTGCACTGATCGCCGCAACAGCCGTAACGACAGTCGCATCGGTTTTAACCGCCTGCGATACCGAGGCACCGCTTAACAGTGTCAGCAGCCCTTGGCAGTCTAGCTATGAGTCTGTGGGCCGCAGCGCGACGCCGGCTGAAATCGCCTCATGGGACATTGACGTGCGGCCAGACTTTACCGGCCTGCCCGCTGGCTCAGGTTCAGTCGAAGACGGTGAAAGCCTATGGATGGAGCGCTGCGCAAGCTGTCATGGCGATTTTGCCGATTCCAATAAATTTTTCTCGCCCTTGGTGTCCGGCAATATCACCGAAGCAGATATCGCCGCTGGCCATGTCGCCTCACTAAATGATTCCACCCGAGTTCGCACCACCTTAATGAAAGTAGCAACGGTGTCGACACTATGGGATTACATCAATCGCGCCATGCCGTGGAACGCGCCCAAAACGCTGAGCAGCGATGAGGTGTATTCGCTGGTCGCCTATCTGTTGAGCTTGGCCTATATCGTGGACTACGACTTTGTTCTCAGTAACGAGAACATCGCCGAAGTGCAGGCGCTTCTACCCAATCGCAACGGCATGACCCAAGAACACGGCCTTTGGAAAGTCGACGGTCTTGCAGACGTGAACAACACCGACTGCATGAACAACTGTGAGCAAGCAGTCAAGGTTGAGTCCTTTATCCCTGATTTTGCCCGTAATGCCCACGGTAATTTGCAGCAGCAAATGCGCGTGTTTGACCCATTCCAAGGCATCGACACCACCCAATCCAAGGGCGCAGCTCCAAGCACCAGCGCGCAAGTGATCGCAGAACCTAAAGCACAAGCGGCCAACCCCGCTTTGGATCTGCTTAACGATAACGGCTGCATGGGCTGCCATCAGCTCGACAGCAAACTGGTCGGCCCCGCGTTCAGTGATGTCACTGAAAAATATATCGACCACCCTGATGCCACCGCCTATCTAGCGCGCAAAATCCGCGAAGGTGGCTCTGGGGTCTGGGGCGGTTTTATGCCACCCATGCCTCAGCTCAGCCAAGAACAAGCCGAGCAAATTGCTCAGTGGTTAGTGAATAAATAATCGAATAACAATCCAATCAATGGTGAAACACATGACCAGAAACAGACGCTCTTTTCTTAAACTCGCCGGCGCGGCCATCGCCCTCAGCATAGCCCCACTAAAACTGCTCGCGGAATTTGTGCGCCCCGAAAAAGCCCTTGCCGCTACCGATCTCGACGGCGTTTTCGCCCAATTGGGCACACCAACCGACAGCGACCAAATTATGCTTGAGTCGCCAGATATTGCCGAGAACGGCGCCGTGGTTCCCGTTGGCGTCACCAGCAATATTCCCGGCACCAGCAAGATCTACGTTGTCATTGAAAAGAATCCCAACCCCTTGGCCGCCGCCTTTGCCATACCCGAAGGTACCGAAGCCTTTGTACAAACCCGAGTAAAAGTGGCGCAAACCAGCCCGATCTACGCCGTGGTTGAAGCGGGCGGCAAACTCTACAAAACCAGCCGCGAAACCAAAGTCACCCTCGGCGGCTGCGGCGGCTAAACCCTTTTAAAAATTTAGAAGAATAATGGAGTAACAAAATGGCCGGACAAATTCGAATCAGAGCAAAACTTGAGGGCGATGTCGCCGAAGTCAAAGCCCTTATGCGCCACCCTATGGAAACCGGGCAACGCAAAGACAGCGCTGGCAACAAAATCCCCGCACATTTCATTACCCAGGTTATCGCCAAAATGGGCGATAAAGTCGTGCTGGAAAGCCAATGGGGCGCCGCCGTATCACAAAACCCCTTTTTAAGCTTTCGGGTAAAAGGCGCCAAAGCTGGCGACACCATTACCGTAGAGTGGCTCGACAACAAAGGCGAAACCGACAGCGGCGAAGCAGTGGTTAAATAAAATTCAGTGCTAACCACCACAATCTTGGCCGAGGAGTAATGATGATAATAAAAAGACTGCCCAAGCTAAAAGTTATCGGCTTGTGCTTGGGCTTATTTGGCGTTAACAGTGCGATAGCCCAAGACGATCCCTTTGCCGAATACCGGGCCATGATGGGCGACGACAACCCGGCTATCTTTGTTAGCGAAGAAGGCGCCGATCTTTGGCAAGCTCCTAACGGGCCAAAACAGGCGAGCTTTGAACAATGCGATCTTGGCCTTGGCCCCGGCATTGTCGAAGGTGCTTACGCCCAACTTCCTCGATACTTTGCCGACACCCAGCAAGTCATGGATTTGGAATCACGGCTGTTCTATTGCATGGAAACCTTGCAAGGTCGCTCACCAGAAGAAGCAAGGAAAAAGCCCTACTCCTCCACCGGCGATATGGGTACTGAAATTGAAGCCTTAGTAACCTATATCGCAGAGCAATCGACTGGAATGCCTATTGCTCTTCCGCAGCAACACCCGCTTGAAATCGCCGCTTACGAGCAGGGTAAAAGCTTATTTTACTATCGCGCCGGCCCCCATGACTTTTCCTGCGCAACCTGTCACCGCCAAAGTGACAAGCGTATTCGCCTGCAAAACTTACCCAATTTGACGACCAATGAAGGCGCTGGCGCCGCTTATTCAAGCTGGCCGGCTTACCGCATTTCTCAAGGACTGGTACGCACGATGGGCTGGCGGATGCAAAGCTGTGGGCGTCAGCAACGGCTTCCAGAATTACAGCCTGGCTCCGAGGCTGTTATCTCACTAATGACCTTTATGGGTGTCAATGCCAAGGGCACTGAAATGGCCGCACCCGGTCTGAAGCGCTAGGGAGAAAAAATGAAAAACGCCTATTTTAAACTCGCTGTGCCGCTATTGATTTCCATTGCTCTTGCCGCCTGCGCCAAATCTCCAGAGCCTAATAGCGCAAATAAAAGCAATGAACCAAAAAGCGCTGAACAGATTTGGCGCAGCTCAATGAAAGCCAAAAATCACGTTGGGCTTGATCGCATTACCCAAACCGAGCTGCAAAAAGCCTGTAGCAATAATAGCGATATTGTTGCGAATGAAGCACAGCGCGCCGTTCTGCAACAGCAGGCCATGAACTCAGTAGCATTCCCTGCCGATGGCAACTACCTCGGTGATTGGCAGCGCGGGGAAGCGATTGCTGGCGATGGCAAAGGCTTACAGTGGAACGACAATCCCAACGAGCCCAATGGCGGCAACTGTTACGCCTGTCACGAACTCAGCCCTAAGGAAGTCGCCTACGGCACCATTGGCCCCTCACTAAAAAACTACGGTATGCGCGGCCAGTCTGAGGCGATGCTGCAATACACATGGGCAAAAATTTGGAATCCCAATGCCTACACCCTGTGCTCGCATATGCCACGCTTTGGCGATGCCGGCATTTTGACTGAGCAGCAGCTTAAAGACGTGATGGCCTATCTGCTTGATCCCGCATCACCAGTAAATAAGTGATTTCAGCCCTGCAATAGCAGGGCTTAGCGTACAGTGAGAATAAAATGAAGCGACGCGAATTTACTCAAATGTTGGGCCTCGGCCTTGCCGCCGGCATGAGCTTACCCATGTTGAATGGCTGCAGCCGCAAACCCGCCAGCAGTGAAAGCATCTACAACCTGCCCAAATTCGGCAATGTGCACTTTATGCATATGACCGACGCCCACGCGCAGCTAATGCCAATTTACTACCGCGAGCCCTCCACCAATATTGGCGTGCATGAGGCCCGCAACCGGGTACCCCATCTAGTCGGCGATGCCTTCTTGAAAGCCAATGGGCTGCCCCGCGATTCACACCTAGCCCACGCGTTTACCTACCTCGACTTCACCGCCGCAGCGCAGCAATACGGCAAGGTCGGCGGTTTTGCCCACCTCGCCACCCTGGTTAAGCAAGTGCGCGCCTCTCGTCCCGGCTCGCTGCTCTTAGATGGCGGCGATCTTTGGCAAGGTTCAGCGACATCACTATGGACAAATGGGCAAGACATGGTCGACGCCAGCAAGGCCTTGGGCATCGATATTATGACCGGCCACTGGGAGTTCACCCTCGGAGCCGACCGGGTCATGGAAATTATCGAAAATGACCTCAATGGCCATATCGATTTTGTCGCCCAGAACGTAAAAGATTTTGATTTTGGCGACCCGGTTTTTGCCGGTCACACCATGAAGGAAATGAATGGCGTACCGGTTGCCGTGATCGGCCAAGCCTTCCCCTACACACCCATAGCCAATCCCGGCCACTTTACCCCCGACTGGACCTTTGGCATTCAAGAGCGCGAGCTACAAGAAGAAATCGATAAAGTGCGCAAGGCCGGTGCGCAGGTTGTCATTTTGCTGTCTCACAACGGCGCTGATGTCGATATCAAACTGGCCTCACGAGTAAGCGGGCTGAACGCCATTATGGGCGGCCACACCCACGACGCCATTCCCCAAGCAATTGAAGTGAAAAACGCCGCTGGCGAACTCACCCTTGTGACCAATGCTGGCAGCAACGGCAAGTTTTTAGGCGTACTCGATTTTGATGTGCAAAATGGCAAAGTCGCCGGCTGGCATTATCAGCTACTACCGGTGTTTGCCGACTTGCTTGCGCCAGATCCCACCATGAGTGCCCTCATCGACAATATTCGCGCCCCTTTTGCCAAGCAGCTGAATGAAAAGCTCGCCACCACCGAGGGGCTGCTGTATCGGCGCGGCAATTTTAACGGCAGCTTTGACCAATTGATTGTTGATGCACTCATGGATGTCAAAGGCGCCGAAATTGCCTTCTCGCCCGGCTTCCGCTGGGGCACCAGTTTGCTCCCCGGCGATGACATCACCATGGAAGACTTGATGAGCCAAGTCGCCATCACCTATCCGCAAACCACCCTTAACAGCTTTACCGGTGAGCGTATTAAATTCATCTTGGAAGATGTCGCCGACAACCTGTTCAACCCCGATCCTTACTACCAACAAGGCGGCGATATGGTTCGGGTAGGCGGCTTGGACTACACCATCAACCCCAATGCCGACAGCGGTAATCGCATTTCCGATATGCGTTTGAACGGCAAACCGCTAGAGGCCAGCAAAACCTATAAGGTTGCCGGTTGGGCGCCGGTTGCCGAGGGCGTATCTGGTGAGCCTATTTGGGATGTGGTCAGCGGTTGGTTACGCAATAAAAAGTCCATCCCGCTGGTCGCCGCCAAGCAGCCCAAAATTATTGGACTGAATGACAACCAAGGGATCGCCTAAATTACGCGTACTTGCTGAGTAGGCTGGTTATGTGCTGAATCTGGCTCTCCAGCTTTTCAGGCGAGTTATCGCCTGTCTGCTGGCTCATACTCAATTCTTGTCGCAGCGCGCAGGCCATGGTCTCGTAAAAGGCCTTGTCCAGCGCTTTACGTGCCGCAGAGAGCTGTTGTGCAACGCGTTCGCAGTCTTGTTCTTCTTCCATCATCCGTTGAATACCCCGCAATTGCCCCTCTACCCGGCGCAACCGAGTAATGAGTGACTTGCGTTTGTCGTCCCAGTTTTCCTGCATGCGTTTGTCCTGCATGTTGTTACATCGTATTTAGCTGTCTAATTATTACACATGATGGGTAGTTTTACCCCTTCCACTTGTTGAGAGCGGCTTGGGTAAGGATAATGCGCGCAATCTTGGAAGGGGTTAAAAAATGAGCAATAACGAGAAAAACCAATTGCTGGATCAAGCCTTGGAATGGCAAGCACCGGGCGACAAAGATTGGCTGTTTGGCCTGTTTAAAGGCTGTGAAAAATATTTTGATGTGGAATACAGCGGCCTAGAAAATCTCGATATTTCCAAACCGGTATTGTTTGTTTCCAGCCATTCTCTGTTCAGCATTACCGATCTGTTGGTGTTCTCTGGCATCTGGCGGCAAACCGGCACACTGGTACGCGGCTTGGGCGACCGGCTGCATTATAAAGTGCCAGTATGGCGCAGCATGGTTCGCCACTTAGGCGTGGTATTGGGCGATCAAACCATTGCACAGGGGCTTTTGGAATCCGGGCAAAGTGTGTTGGTGTTTCCCGGCGGCGCCCGAGAAGTGATGAAAAAGCGCTACGAAATTCACAATCTGGTGTGGAAAAAACGCACCGGCTTTATTCGCCTCGCTATTAATGCCGGCGTACCGATTGTGCCAATTTCAGTTTACGGCGGCGATAAGGTCATGGATATCGTGGTCGATGCCGACGATTACAAACAAACCTGGCTGGGTAAACTGGCAGCGCGTACCGGCATTCTTGACGATTACTGGCGCGGCGCCGATGAACTGCCGCCGATCGCCAAAGGCATAGGCTGGACCGTGTTGCCAAAACCCCAAAAAGTCTATGTCAGCTATGGCAAACCGATTCATTTTGACGGTGTGGCCACTGACGACCCCGCCGCTCTCATGCAGGCGAGGGAAAAAGTCTCCAGTGAGATCAACCGTATGATGAACGAAGCCAAAGAGCGGGATCAAAGCAACGCCCAGCCCCTGTGGCGTCGTTTGATGAGCAATATCTAATCACAAGCGGGCATAAGGTGGAGTAAAGCGCCCCCACCCGCTATAATCGCCGCCAAAAGTGTGGTTGCCCACGGGGAAAGTCCCATTGGGCAGACAGAATTAAATAATGAGGATTAGGCAAGTGAAAAACCTGAAGCTTGGCAAAGTCGTACTGCTGTGTTCGCTGCTAATGGCAGCCGTATCTGCTTGGGCAATGAGTGACAAACAACGCGCTGAAATTGAATCGCGCATCCAGCCTGCGGGCGGTGTTTGTTTGGAAGGCGATAGCGCTTGTGGCGCAAGTGCAGCAGCGAGCAGCGGCGCACCTAAATCTGGCGAAGATGTTTACAAAGGCAGCTGTCAGGGCTGTCACGCGGTTGGGGCTGGTGGCGCTCCAAAATTTGGCGACAGCGCCGATTGGGCTGCACGCGGCAAGCAGGGCATTGAAACCCTCTACACCCATGCGATTGATGGCTTTAGCAATATCGGCATGATGCCTGCCAAAGGTCTGTGCATGAGCTGTTCAGATGATGAAGTAAAAGCCGCCGTTGACTACATGGTAGACAACAGCAAGTAAGCCAAGGCTTACCCGCTTCAAAGAGGCCGCTTTTGCGGCCTTTTTTATACCTATTAGTTGTCTCATCTAAGATAAACCCCCACACGTACAAACCCAAAGCGGCGCAAACAGACATTGCACCGCCACGCCAGGATGGCTAGTCTACAAATAATAAAAAATGTTAGGTGGCCAATGAAAATCCTACTCAGCCTTTTAGTTCTGCTTTCGCTTAGCGCCTGTGGTGGCTCATCTAGCACCAGCTCAACACACCAAAACCCCACACCGATCAACAATAGCGAAAACGATGACGGCAGCACCAACAATGCCAGCCCCATGACCTTTGGCGAGCCCACAAATAGCCAAATTCGCCCCGGCGTAGAAGTGATCTCGGCAGATAACAGCAGCTGCACATCCAACTTTCTTTATTATTTGAATAGCACTACGGTATATATCGGCGCAGCGGCCCACTGCTTCAGCCCCGACGCCAATACCGGTACCGACCCCTGCGAAACCGAAAACTTAGCCATCGGCTCCCCCGTGACGATTGCTAATGCGACCCAACCCGGATTGCTCGCCTACAGTAGTTGGGCGGCTATGCAGCAAGTAGGCGAAGACCCCGGCAATGCCGCCTGCGACAATAATGATTTCGCGCTAATCAGAATTAACCCCGCCGACCTCGGCAATATTCACCCTGCCGTTGTCGGTTTTGGTGGCCCCACGGCCCTGCGCAGCGATACCGCTAGCATCGACGAAACCGTCTACGGTTACGGTCAATCTATATTCCATCTTGGCGTGCAGGAGCTGGAAACTCGCCAAGGTAAGATCAGTGATATTCGCGGTGAGGGCTGGCTTTACGCTGTGACGAATAGTCTGCCGGGGTTGGGTGTGCCCGGCGACAGCGGTGGACCGGTAATGGATGCCAACGGACGCGCTTTAGGGGTAACGTCAGTCTTGTCGTTTTCACTGCCTAGTGGCGCGACGAATGGCATTGTGAATCTGAAGATGGCCTTGGACTACGCCAAGCAAAACGGCTTTATTAATCCAGACGTCACACTGATAACGTGGCAGGATTTCAGCACCGATGGCGTAGTGGCGCTGCCAACACTCGGCCTATAAGCCCGCCAGCATATTCTTCAAGCCGTCGAGGGTCTCCTGACCGCGCTTCTGGTTTTTGGCGGGATCAACTTCGCCATTGCGGCCCTCCCACTCCAGATCATCCTGAGGCAACTCGGCCAAAAAGCGGCTCGGCTCGCAGTCGGTCATTTCGCCAAAGCTTTTTCGCTTGGCGCAATAACTCATTGTGAGCGTGCGCTGAGCACGGGTTATACCCACATAGCAAAGCCGCCGTTCTTCATCGACCATGCCGTCATCAATACTGTTTTGGTGTGGCAGCAAGCCTTCTTCCATGCCGATCATAAACACATGGGGAAATTCCAAGCCCTTGGCGGCATGCAGGGTCATTAACTGAACCCGGTCGGAACTCTCTTCCTCATCTTGCTGACGCTCTAGCAAATCACGTAACACCAGACGACTAATGGCCGACTCAAAATCATCTTCGCGCTCATCGTCTTCCAACATTTTCTTGAGGGATTCAATCAGAATATTGACGTTGCCATAGCGCTTTTCCGCCACCGCCACCGATGAGCTGTTTTGCAGCAGCCAGTCAAAATAATCAATATCGCTGCAAAGTTGCTTGATATTGGCGATGGGGTCTTCTTCGTAGCAGCGGCGGCGCAGCTCATCCAGCCAGCGGGTAAATTCCCGCAAGCGAGTCACGGCAGACTCATTGAGATGATGCTCAAGCCCCATTTCTTCACAGGCGCTGTACAGGCTGATTTCGCGCTCGGTAGCGTAGCGCCCCAAGCTTTCAAGCGTGGATGTACCGATTTTACGGCGCGGCACATTTACAATGCGCAGAAAGGCATTGTCGTCATCTTGGTTAATGATCAGCCGCAGGTAAGCCATGATGTCTTTGATCTCATTGCGACCAAAGAAAGACGTACCGCCACTGAGCTTATAGGGAATTTGGTGAGCCTGCAGTTTCAGCTCCAATAAGCGCGCCTGATGATTACCCCGATACAAAATCGCATAATTGCCGTACCGGCCATTGCTGCGTAATTTGTGATCGAGAATTTCCGTGGCGACACGCTCGCACTCCGCGTCTTCGTTGCGGCAACGGATAATTCTAATCGCATCGCCCACGCCCAGCTCAGACCACAGCGCCTTATCCAGCTCGTGGGGGTTATTGGCAATAACCGTATTCGCCGCTTTGAGAATGCGCGTTGTGGAGCGGTAATTTTGCTCCAACTTCACCACTTTCAAATGGGGGTAGTCTTTGCCCAACAGGGCGAGATTTTCTGGCTTGGCGCCACGCCAAGCGTAGATAGACTGGTCGTCGTCCCCCACCACTGTGAGTCCGCTGCGACCGCCCACCAGCTGTTTCACCAGATGATACTGAGCGCTATTGGTATCCTGATATTCATCCACCAGCAGGTAGCGGATCTTATTACGCCATTTATCCAAGATATCCGGGCGCTGATCAAACAGCAGGGCGGGCAATAAAATCAGATCATCAAAATCCAGTGCGTTATAGGCTTTAAGGGCAGATTGATAACGGATATAAGCCTGCGCACAAAGCATATCCGCCGGCGTTTCTGCCATGCGCTCGGCCTGCTCTGGCAGAATAAATTCATTCTTCCAACTGGAAATCTGATTTTGTATTAAATCGGCTTTATCGCCTTCCGCGCCGTGATTCTGAATCAATAAATCCCGAATCAAGGCCTGCGCATCTTGCGCATCAAAAATGGAAAAACCCGATTTATAGCTCAGCGCCTGATATTCACGACGCAGAATATTCAGCCCCAAATTATGGAAGGTAGAAACGGTCAAACCGTGGCCATCGCGACCCGTCAACAAGCTGGAAACCCGCTCTTTCATTTCGCGGGCGGCCTTATTGGTGAAGGTTACCGCCGCAATATGCCGCGCCGGAATCCCACACTTTTCAATGAGATAAGCCATTTTGCGCGTGATAACACTGGTCTTGCCACTGCCCGCTCCGGCCAGCACCAGCAAGGGGCCGTCGATATACTTTACGGCTTCACGCTGTCGGTCATTTAGCTTGCTCAAGAGGGGTACGGCTCCGCGAAATCACTTCAACCCGGGGGACGGGAAAGCCGGCAATTATACCAATGGCAGCGGTCGAGACCAGCCTCAAACGATAAGCCGATTGCGACCCTGCTCTTTCGCTTGATACAACTTGGTATCGGCCAGATGAATAATGTCATCCAAGCCCTGATCGCAGCAGCCATTCAGGCCGATGCTGACCGTTACCCGAATTTTGCTGTCACTGGGCAGCGGCGAATTCGCCACCTTCTCACGGAAATTCTCAAGCTGTTGTTGGGACTCCCCCTCATCTCGGCGGTGCATAATACAGAATTCTTCACCGCCAAAGCGGGCCACCAAATCATCGGGAAAGCTTTCATTCAATAAGCCCGCCACATGCTTTAGCGCCTCATCACCGGTGCTGTGGCCGTAGGTGTCGTTGATGCTTTTGAAGTGATCAATATCAATCATCGACAGCGAAAGTGGGCGATCCTGCCGTAAAGCCTGACGCTTTACCGACTCACCCTGCTCAAAGAAATAGCGACGATTATAAAGTTTGGTCAGATAATCCCGATTGGCAGCGTCACGAATGAGATCAATCTGCTCAAGATACTCAAGGTTTTGATTCACCCGACACAACAATTCCTCATAGCTAAAAGGCTTGCTGATGAAATCATTGGCACCGCTTTTCAAGAAATGCGCAGATAAGCGCGGATCAGCGGAACTCGACAAGCCAATAATGGCCATCTGATTTTTGGCGAAGCGGCTGCGTAACTGCTGAATCAGCTCAAAGCCATCCATCTCAGGCATATTGTAATCGGTGATCACCAAGCGGATATCCGGATGCTGCTCCAACACGCCCAACGCCTCAATTCCATTCGACGCCGTTAACACGTTTAATCGCTGAATACTCAGGTAATGCTTCAGATTTGCGACCGCCGAACGAGAATCATCTACCACCAAAACCTTGGTGCGATAATTATGGTGAATTCGCTCAACCAAGCGACAAGCATACTCATAGGCGCTGATATTCTTCTTCACCACATAATCAACCACACCCAGCTTGAGCATTTTTTCACGAATGGCATCGCCAAAATAACCGGTCAGCACCACCACGGGAATATCGTGCGACTGCACAAAAGGCACCACCTCACCGTCTGGTGCATCCGGTAAATTCAAATCTACCAGCGCCACGGCAAACCCTTCTGAATCCGCTTCAATCAGCCCGCGCGCTTCCGCACCACTACCGGCCAAAACCACCTGCAAACCCAAGCGGGTCTCAATCATGACCTTAGCCATCGCAGCCAGTGAACGGTTGTCTTCTACAACCAATACCTTCGGCATTACTATTATCCCTAATTAGAATCCAAAAGATTCTACCCGTGACATAGCAATGGCCGGATTAGTAATGATGCTTATGGGGGGGCTGGGGGAGTTTGTCGAACCTCTAGAGGTTCTCACCTAGCAAGCAGACAATTTATAAAAAAACCGGCATAAAGCCGAGGGCGCAATTGAGATCAAACTGGAGCAAAGAAGAGGATTTAATCGAAATCGCCTAAGGGCGTTTTCGACCCTTTGGGCTGCGTCGCAATGCGACTTGTTCAAACTCCGCCCTAGGCGGGGTTTGTCGAACCCCTGACCTTTGCCTCCGGGGTCCAATAAAAACCACAATAAAATCAAGACAAAAATCTTATCTGTTTGTTTTTAAAGGCTATTTTTTACCGATCAATCACGCAAGATACCGGCGAATCACAAATAAAATGTCCCAAATTTATCCCAGCTCGCAGACTTTGTATGATTTGACATGCGAAATACTGGGAGATTTTCGTAAGTACTGAAAAAGCAGTCGACAAATCTGAATTTTATTGACCCATACCGATTTTCCTAATCCGGTCAAAAAACTCTCACTGCTGGTTTTCATCTGCATTCAAATTCTGATAAATAGTCCTAGAAGCACTAACAGCTTCTCCCACCACCTAGTATACGATGAATGCACAAGTCACCTAAAACTTCAAAAGCATGGATGATAAACACATGAAAAGCTGGAGAATAATCTTTTTTCTAATGATGTCAGGATGCGCGACTGATCCAAAATATTACAATCTCCACTACTTGGCACCTCAAGATCTGAGCCAGCAAAAGACCATGTTCGGCGACAATTAGGATGACCGGTTAGCGACAACTATCTTGGCCGGTTGGGTATGACAATAGGCATTTGTTTTCCTCCATGGAGCACAAGTGCCTGGTCAACACATTACCCACCGACAAG
>NZ_JACXLD010000017.1 GCF_014705705.1 Spongiibacter pelagi
GGCGCCGGCCTCATGCTCTTTGATGGCCTTAATGATTTGTTCGTCGCTGTATCGCTTCTTCATGCTGAGATCTCCATCCCGTTAGGTTAACTGGAAATCTCATCGTGGTCATGGTTCTAAAATAGGGGGAAAGGTCACAGCTTGCCGCTTTTATTCTGCTTCAACTCGTTCAGCAAACGCTCGGTAACATTTTCCATCACCTTGTAGTGCTGATCATTTACCGCGCGTGGCGATAGGAAGCGCTGACTCATACGGCGCTTATTGAAGTGGTCTTTGCCGTCTAAAAAGAATACCGGTGCCTGCTCGGGATTCTTATATTCCAGCATATCGGCACCGGCGCCGGCTTGAATGGCCTGTTTGCTGCACATAATTTTGCGAGCAATTTCTGCGTTACTTACACGGTGAGCACCGGGCTCACAATGATTTTGCTCGGCGGCGATTTTGGCAGTTTTGCGGCGATCGATATTATTGTGAACCGGGCATTCAGACGGTGTCGCGGTCATGGTGGATTCCCTCAAAACAATAGTTTGCACAGCAAACTATTCTGCGGTTTGAGCGGCTAGCGCTCTCGACAGCAAGCGCAGGAAAAATCGGCAATTGATGTAACTGTGAAACAGGGTCGTTCACATAATCAACTACCAAAATCCCTTAGCGGCGCACCGGAAGGGGTATAGCAAATAAGCCATTAAATAATTCCATTTTTAAACGGCTCAGTCGGGAGTGCTTAATTTTCCACTCCCCATTCACCTGCACATATTGCTCGTGGTAATGCCCGTAGCCACGCAAATTCAACAATGGAAAAAAGCGCACAATATCTTCCAGCGCCCAAATGCCCTCCGCTTCGGTAGCTGAAAGCAGCGTGATTTCCGGGGCATGAATTTGATGCACCGTAACTCGACTAGGCTTACCCAAGGTAGATTGCACGTAAGCCACAAAGGCATCCGCGCCTTCAATCCATTTTCCGCCGGAGCCGCTGGTGTCACTGACAAAATCATCGGCAAACAATGCACGCCATGCCAGCCAATCTTTGGCATCGAGCAGGCGGCAGTAGCGCGCTTTGAGCTGCTTTATTTGCTCGATGTTATGTAGGTTTTCAGCTAGTTCCATGTGTTATCGCCTTATAGCGCAGCAGCTTATCCCTCAAAGCCCGCCCATGCAGACGTATTTTAAAGTCTGATACTCATCCATGCCGTACTTGGAGCCTTCACGCCCAAAGCCGGATTGCTTCACCCCACCAAAGGGGGCCACTTCGTTGGAGATAATGCCGGTGTTGACGCCGACCATGCCGTATTCCAAGGCTTCAGCAACACGCCACACACGATTGATATCACGGCTGTAGAAGTATGACGCCAAACCAAACTCGGTATCATTAGCCTGTTGAATCACTTCTTCATCACTGCTGAAGCACACAATTGGCGCCACCGGGCCAAAGGTTTCTTCGCGGGTAATCAGCATTTTTTGCGTGACATTGCCCAGCACCGTGGGCTTAAAGAAATTACCGCCTAATGCATGACGCTCACCGCCGGCCAGCAGGCTAGCACCGTGTTGCAAAGCATCGGCGATATGTTCTTCGACCTTGCTTACTGCGCCCGCATCAATCAGCGGCCCTTGATTCACGCCCTCTTCAGCACCGTTGCCAACATGCATATCAGACACGGCTTGAGCTAACTTCTGAGAGAATTCCTCGTAAACCGCATTGTGTACATACAGACGGTTGGTGCAGACACAGGTTTGTCCGGTGTTGCGGAATTTGGACATCATCGCACCTTCAACCGCCGCATCAATATCCGCATCTTCAAAAACAATAAACGGCGCATTGCCGCCCAATTCCAGCGACAGTTTTTTCAGGCTGGAAGAACACTGGGCCATCAATTGACGGCCCACTTCTGTTGAGCCGGTAAACGACAGTTTGCGAACGGTTTGATTGGCCGTCAGTTCCGCGCCAATGACCCGCGACTTGCCGGTAAGAATATTTAGTACACCAGCAGGAATCCCCGCTTGTTCAGCCAACACAGCCAAAGCCAGTGCGGTAAACGGTGTGGCATCGGCTGGGCGAACCAGGATGGTACAACCGGCAGCCAAGGCCGGGGCCACCTTGCGAGTAATCATGGCGGCGGGGAAATTCCAGGGGGTAATGGCAGCGCAAACACCCACCGGTTCTTTCATTACCATCAGGCGCTTGTCACCGGTTGGCGAGGGAATCAGATCGCCGTAAGCGCGTTTACCCTCTTCAGAAAACCACTCAATAAACGAGGCCGCGTATTGCACTTCACCGCGAGCCTCTGCCAGTGGCTTGCCTTGTTCGGCGGTCATAATGCGCGCAATGTCTTCCGCATTTTGCTGAATCAATTCAAACCAACGACGTAAGTAACCACAACGCTCTTTGGCGGTACGTTTTTTCCACGAAGCAAATGCCGTGTCTGCAGCCTCGATTGCCGCCCGTGTTTCCGCTTCATTCAAGCAGGGAATATCGCCCAATACCTCACCTGTGGCCGGATTCGTTACCGCCTTGCGTGTAGGTGATTCCGCGTCAATCCACTGGCCGTTAACATAGGCCTGTTGGCGAAAAAGATCGGGGTTATTCAAAGACAACATTACTTGATTCCAGAAAATGAAGCACTTAATTACTATTATTAAAACTCAAACGCACGTCTTCCTACGACTCTGTTTTCTAATTGTTGAGAATAGCACGTCAGTTAAAAAACTTGTCTAATATCAGCGCCATGATCCTGCCAGTTTAAAAATCGGCAATAGAATAAGTGAAATGTTCTCTTTCGATCCTAACGCAAATATAGTAAAAATAATTGACGGCTAAAAGAAACTATAACGAGCCCCATAAATATGCCCCACCTTCACTCAGCCACATCGAACTGTGTTCATTACTTGGACGTAAAGCTAAGCGTTCGTAGTCGTAGCATTCTAAAAGTAATGAGAGGAATTGCTCCTCGATTACTCTACCGCATGGCCCATCTAACGCCCGAAAAAATGCTATACATACAGCATAAAGTTAGAAAATTTCGAATTCCGTATACCCCCGGAATTTCAATTAACGAGCGCAAAATGGGCACCGTCCCCGGACACAGCTTCGGAAAATTCTCACCGGAGAAAACACTCGTCTTCTGGCTTCATGGAGGTGCCTTTATGCTCCCTGCCGCCCCTGACATTCATCACCGTACCGTTGCTCGACTATGCAAATCACTAGACGCATGCGGCTTTATGCCTGACTACCGATTAGCGCCAGAATTCTCATTCCCTGCAGGCCTAGATGACTGCATGGAAGCCTATTTTTCTGTCATTACGCAGGGATTCAATCCAAAAAACATTTTACTAATCGGAGATTCAGCTGGCGGAAATTTAATGTTTGGACTTATGCAACGGCTACGAAACAAGGGAATGGAGCAACCAAGCTGCGCGGTGGCCATCTCGCCTGTTGCAGAATTAGCCAGAGCAACTAATACACCCTCCCTGTATCTAAAGCGTTATAAAGATCCATTACTTCCATTGGCAGCAATGCCCCAGTTAGCTGAGTTGTATTTCCGAGGAAAAGACGGCTTCAATCCCGAGCTATCGCCTTTGTACATGGACTGCTCGGGACTACCCCCACTTTTTTTCCTTACCAGTAGCAATGAAATTCTGATGGATGATATTGTGACATTGGCAGAACGATGTGAAGGTGCCGGGGTAAATACTCTTTGCCAAGTTTGGCCAGAACTACCCCACGATTTCCCAATCTTCTCAAGGCTTTTTCCTGAAGCACTCACTGCGCTTGAAGATATCGCACATTTTGCAACCCAGCATCTACAGACAAACTAATTTTTAAACAGCCCGTTCACTACTTAACTGAATATCATTATGTCCCAGACTACAACCAATTCAACCTTAAACATTCAAGAAAAAAACTTAAGACTCAGTTTTAAAAGCCGACTAACCGTGCTACTTATGCGCCTGATAGGGAAACGTTATCTCGGACACATGATGCAGGCCAGCTTAAAAAGAATGGGTAATTTTCAAGTAATGACTGCTGGAATGAAATGGCCTGAGGTTAAAGGCGTTTCAATTTCCTATGAAATTATCGGGCGCTCCCCTGGTCATGTTATTGGCGAACTGGATACGGAAAAACCCTTTTTATTATGGCTTCACGGCGGCGCTTTTATACTACCGGCTGCACCAAACGCTCATCTATATACCGCAGGAAAACTTTGCCGAGCTCTAGGTGCCAATGGATTTCTTCCTGACTATCGACTTGCACCAACCAATCCATTTCCCGCCTGCTTAGGGAACATCTGATTAATTGAAGCAAATCGGTATGACGACAGCTATTTTCAAAAATCAGACACTCATTTCTCTTGTATCTGCGCTATTTAGCGCGATTTTAAAGGACATTGGTGCGTATAGCGCACCTGGCCCCGATTTCCAGACGCACTATCCCTGTAGTGCACCCCGTTGTTTCAATAAATGCTCTTTGGCCATAACCAGATTGATTAACGCACAGGTGGTGAACAGGTAATGGGCATTCTTTGCCAGCCCCTTATACCGGACTTTCCGGAAGCCAAATTGGCCCTTCATGACGCCAAAGGCATGTTCCACTCGAGCGCGGATTTTGGATTTGTAGCGGTTGCTGCGGCGTTCACCTTCTGTCAGCTTCCTGTGCCGACTGCCCTTTCGGTTTGTCAGGTCAATCGCATTAGGCGCAGCGGCATGGATGGCGGCCGTCTTGCCAGTGTAGGCAGAGTCGCCATAGACATGCTCTTCCTCACCATGCAACAGATCGCCAATGACGACAGAGTCGTGAACATTGGCGCCCGTAGCCACCACCGAGTGAATCAACTTGGTTTCCGTATCCACGCCAATATGGGCTTTCATTCCGAAGTACCACTGGTTGCCTTTCTTGGTTTGACGCATATCCGGATCGCGCTGCTTCTTCTTGTTCTTGGTCGAGCTGGGCGCACTGATGATGCTGGCATCAACAATGGTGCCGCGATTCACTTTCAGGCCATTCTCTTTCAAATACTGGTTAACCAGGTGGAAGAACTGGTCACCCAGATTGCGTTTTTCCATGAGGTGGCGGAATTTGCAGATGGTTGTCTCGTCCGGTGCAGGCTCGTTGCCCAGGTCAATGCCGACAAAGCGACGCATAGCACGGGAATCGTAAATCGCTTCTTCAGCGGCGGGATCAGAGAGCTGGAACCAGTGTTGCAAGAAGTAGATGCGCAGCATTCTCTCAATGCCGATAGGGCGACGCCCCGCACCTTGCGGGTTGGGGTAAAACGGCGTGATGGCATCCACCAATCCCTGCCAGGGAATGATGCGATCCATGTCTTCGAGAAACTGTTCCTTACGGGTTTTCTTGCGGTGCTTCTCAAAACTATCTGTCAGGGAGAGTTGTTTCATCGTTTTTACTCGGGGCCGTGGAGCGAAGAACCTATTATCGCTCATCGGCGGAATTAATCAGAGATGCCTTAGATGATTGTGAACAAGCTTACAGTGACATTCTTAAGCTTGGTATTAATCCTCACAACATCGTTCTTTTAGGAGACTCTGCTGGTGGCAACCTTGTATTTGGCTTGCTACAACGAATTGCAAAACGCAATCTGGAGATGCCTTGCTGTGTAATCCCCATTTCCCCCGTCACTGAATTGAGCCGCATTCATGGACTACCTTCACGAGCTCAACGTCGCCACAGTGATCCACTATTACCAATAAGCGCTTTTGCCAGTTTGGCCGAAAGTTATCTGGGCGGACAAGACACAAGTAACCCAGAAATTTCTCCACTGTATATGGATTGCACAGGACTGCCACCGATGCAGTTTTTTGTTAGTGATAATGAAGTGTTACGCGATGACACTGTGTATATGGCTAAGCGTTGCCATGCGGCTGGCGTGCTTACAGAATGTCATTTATGGTCAACTCTGCCACATGCTTTCCCTCTATTTGGAAGCATGTTTTCCGAAGTGGGCGACGCTCACGATGAGATGATCGCCTTTGCCACAAAACATCTAACGGGGATTATTTGAAGTAATAGCTCTCACCCTCTCTCAACATCGCCACTAACTTAGGATATTTTTGGGGCTTAAGAATGCCATGCAAACTCAATCGCAAAAACTCACGAGTGAAACGTGAAGCCATCTTTTTGCGCTCACGGGTACTTTTTGCCTGTGCGCTCGCCCAAACAGGCCACATAAAAATGCCAGACAATAAAATCATTGCCAAAACTTCCGAATCAATATCATCCTTAGAATCTGAGCTTTCAGCAAAAACATCGACACTCTGTTTGTAATGCGAAAAGAAATGATCACCACTGTTTTTGGATGACAGCATATCAAATAACCATATACGCCCTAACTCCGGGTTTTCCATCGCGAATTTAACCATTCGCTCAACCGCTTCAAATAAAGATTGACCATCAGATGGCAAAGTTACTGTACCATCAGAGCTCTGCTTAGAAGCCAGAAAACCCTGCCCCATTAACTGATCAGAAACCCACTCTGCGGTAGCATGAAGTAAATCATCACGAGTAGCAAAGTGCTGGTAAGCCGTACCGCGATTAACCCCTGCAAGATTTGCAACTCTGGAGACACTTAATCCTTCAGGTCCATCTTCAGATAACACTGTTCGAGCTGCAGTAAGAATGGCGGCTCTTGTTGCTTCTGGGTTTCGTACCCTTTTTTTTGTAACTAAATTGTTATTTTTGATCGCCATTCATAATCACCCCTGTTGATAAGAGTTGGCATTATGCCAAACCAAGAATGAGCTACCTAACTAATTTTCAAAATCAACGAAATACAGCGTCATTACGGCCTAGTAGGCTCAATAATCAAAGCGCTGAATCTCTACCGCGATATGCACCAAGCCCGCAGAACCGGGCAAACGCGCCTTATAAGCATCGGGGCTAGCGGGTTTATTCGCCACCAAGGCGATCTGCACTGAATGAATACCGGGGCCAATTGACCACAAGTGTAGATCGGTCACCCGGCTATCTCCATCGCGCTCAATCGCCTCTCGAATCTGATTTTCCAGCTCTGGCGAACCCTGCTTATCCAACAGTACAGAAGCCGTTGTTCCCAATAATCCGACAGACCAACGCGCTACCAGTAAAGCGCCCACAATTCCCATAATCGGGTCCATCCACACCCAGCCGAAATACTTTGCACAGAGCAGTGCCACAATGGCCAGCAGCGAGGTCAGCGCATCTGCCATCACATGCAAATAGGCGGATTTTAGATTGTGGTCATGATGCTCATGAGAATGCCCATGATCGTGGTGATGATCGTGCTCATGATGGTGGTCATGTTCGTGATGGTGATCGTGGCCGTGATGATCATGGTGATGGTCGCCACCCAAAATAAAGACACTCACGCCATTTACTATCAGGCCCAGCACGGCAACAAAAATCGCAGAGTTAAAAACAATGTCTGTGGGATTAACAAGGCGCACAAAACTTTCAATCGCCATATACAGTGCAAACAGCGCCAGTAACACCGCACCGGTAAACCCACCCAGCGCATTCACCTTGCCGGTACCAAAACTGAACTGCCGATTATTGGCATGGCGGCGGGCATACACATAGGCAAACCCGCTAATACCTAGCGCCACCGCATGGGAGGCCATATGCAGACCATCCGCTAATAGCGCCATGGAGCCATAGCGGATACCCGCCACAATCTCGACCACCATCATCACTGCGGTAACGGCAATAACAATCATGGTGCGTGATTCACCCGGTTTTTTAATATCTTGATTAAACGTGTGTTCGTGCTGCCATTGGCTTAGTCGATCTTTATTCATAGTGTTTTCACAATCTTTAGGGAGAGCAATCTGCTAATACGCAAATAGCGTATACCTGTCACATGCAATTCGGGCGGTGTAATGCTAACGTGAACAGTGAAGCGGCACCATAAAGCCGCTCGTCCAAATCATAATAATAAAAGGAAAAAGCTGTGCCAAACTCAAAAGCATTGCACCGCCCATTGTCCGTAAAAAAGACCCTTGCCCTCGTAGCATTATTGTTTTCCGGCTGTTATTCCCAATGGCTATATGCAGAACCTCGGGTTATTGAAGAAGTCATTGTCACCGCTAATAAAAAAGCGGAAAGCGCGCAAGATGTGCCACTTTCCATCTCCGTGGTCAGTGCTGACTTTATCAATGACGCCGGCATGTCGGATGTTGGCGAAATCACCCGCTACATCCCCAATGTCAGTTTTGACGCCTCGCTGGCGCTGTATACCAGCATTACTATTCGCGGCTTTGGCACCCCGCCCCTAGGCGTTGGCTTTGAACCTTCTATTGGCTTGGTGATCGACGATGTACCCTATGGCCGCTCAACCTTTGCCCAAGATGCGGTATTTGATATTGACCGGTTGGAAGTGCTGCGCGGGCCGCAGGGAACCTTATTTGGCAAAAACACCTTGGGCGGCGTGCTGAATTTCCATACTAAAAATCCGACCACCGAACCCGAAGGCTTTATTAAATACAGCCGCAGCGAAGATGTAGAAGCCGACCGGTTTGAGGGTGCCATCTCCGGCCCACTCATTGGCGATCGCTTACTGGGACGCTTAGCTTTTCGTTACAACGATGCCGACACACTGGAATACAACAGCACCCGCGACGAACAACAAACCCAAAAAGACACCGCCATACGCCTTAAGCTACAGGCCTTGCTGAGCGATAGTTTGACCGTTAATTTTTCTGGCCTGTATGCCGAATCGCTCACCAAGGGCTATACCCAATCGCTATTTATCGCCAGTGACCGAAGTCTGCGAGTCTTCCGCGAATACGACCCGCGCACCGAGGCTGACGCCTTCGACCAAAATACCTCAACAGATTCGCCCACCTATTCAGACCGCGAAGTGAACGCCGGATCACTGAGCATTATCTGGCGGCCCGAAACGCTACTGGGCATTAACGCCCCGGAACTCACTGCCATCGCCTCCTGGTCTGAAGTATTAATTCCCTACGCATTAGACGTGGACTATTCCCCGGTGCCCTTAGTGGCGTTTAATCAACCACCCAAGGGCAACCCCTACACAGCAAAATCCATTGAGCTGCGTATGAACGGCGGTTTAGACGCGCCATTTGATTGGGGAAATGGGCTGGATTTTGTGGTGGGCGTATTTGCACAAGAATCGACGAATGATGTGTTTCAAGACATTGATGTTAGTCTCAACGGCCTGCTGGCCTTCGCTCGCGCAGGTGCCATTGTGCAAAACATACAACTGCCGATAGACCCCTTGTTGATTACGCCGGGACTCACCCTGCCCGACCTGATTCCCGGTGCCATTGAGCGCGAACGCTATATTTCCGCAACCCAATCAACAACCCAATCCTTCGCGGTGTTTTCGCAATTTAACTGGATACTCACCGACCGGCTGACCGCCACCGCGGGTATTCGCTACGGTGAAGATGAGTCAGAAGGCGCGTCTTACTCTAGGGTAGCCGAGGGCAATAGCATCTCTGGCGGCTCACTCAATCAACGCAACTTCAACGACCCGAATTTGCGTAATAAAGAAACCAATGTCTCGCCCAAATTGGCCATCAATTACGAACTCCTACCCGATGTAAATGTGTACGCCAACGCCGCAAAGGGCTTTAAAGCCGGTGGTTTTGACCCCGCACCACTGAATGACGATCATCTAACTTACAAGGGCGAAGAAACCCTCACCTATGAAGCGGGAATGAAATCTCGCCTGCTTGGTGGCGCACTGGTTTTGAATATGGCGGTGTTCAGTAGTGATGTTGATAATTTGCAGATTCGCACTTTTTCCGGCGTTACCCTAACCACCTTCAATGCACCCAAATCCTCCAGCCGAGGCGCAGAGATGGACTTCTTCTGGTTGCCGCCGCTAGATGGCCTGAGCTTGGCTGGCAGCTTGGCTTACTTAGAAGCCAAGTACGACGACTTTAAAGAAGGCCCGCCGCTTTTTACGTCCACTCAAGACCCCACCCAAGATTTAAGCGGCAAACCCCTGCCCTACGCACCGCGCTGGTCTGGCTCGCTCTCGCCCAGCTTTAACTTTCCCATTCTGGGCAGCCCAGATGTGCTCGGCAGTATTCGATTAAATGTGAGCTACACCGGCGAGCGTTATCAGGATTCGGATATTGATATCAACACGCTGCAAGAAGAAATCACCCGAATTGATGCCGGACTCGGCGTGCGCTCTGCGGATGATAGCTGGTCTGTGAATTTGCAGGCCCGCAATCTGACCAAGGAACAGGATTCACTATTGATATTGGATCAGCCACTGATTCCCGGCAATTACACCAAGACACCCTATCCGGATCAAACGACGTATCAATTGGATTTTAAATTGGGGTTTTGAACCAACAAACTAAGAAGCGTTAGTGATAACAAAAAGATAAAATTTGCCTAATATCACGGGAGGAACTTCCCAATCGCGTCGTGTAGTTTCCGGGGGGAAGCACCCAAGCGCGTCGGGTTTCGCAGAATTCTGCCAGCTCGGACACCGGCAAAGTGAAAGTTACCTGCTGGCTTTCGCCCGGCTGGAGGACAATACGCCGGAACGCTTTCAAGACTTGCGGAGGTCGGTCCGCCTCGGCGGCTTCGCGGGCGATATAAAGCTGCACGACCTCGGCCCCCTCCCGCTCGCCGATATTGGTCAGTGTAAATGACAGCTCTAGTGTATCTTCACTACTCAACTGGGCCTTGTTTAATTGTCCTTCGCCATAAGCAAAGCGGCTGTAGGACAGGCCGTGCCCAAAGGGAAATAAAGGTTCAATCTCGGCGCGATCAAAGTGGCGATACCCCACCAGCAAGTCCTCATCGTAATGCACGGTTTGCGTATCACCGGGATAGGTTCTAGCCGAGCGATGGGCGGGGCTATCTTCCAGTTTTTGCGGAAAGCTGACCGGCAATTTCCCCGAGGGATTGACCTCGCCATAAAGCACATTAGCAATGGCGCGACCGCTTTCCATACCGCCATACCAACACTCAAGTACCGCAGGCACCTTGTCTAACCAAGGCATTTCTACCGGCGATCCATTGATAAGCACCACAACGGTATTGGGATTCTTTGTTACCGTTTCTTCAATCAATCGCCGATGCTTTTCTGTCAGAGATAAATCGGCTCGATCCACCCCTTCTGAATCCACGCCGGGACGGTGTGTTAGACCGACAAAAACCAACGCGGCATCCGCGTCTTCAGCTTTTGCCACAAACTCAAAACGGCCTCGATTTTCTGCCTTCAAGCCTTTCAGCGGAGTAACCTCATAGGGCGACCACACCCCGGCGCTGCCGCCCCAAAGCGGGTAACAATGGCGGCGATTAGCATGTGGCCCCAGCACGGCAATTTTCTTTATCAGTTCTGACTTAAGAGGTAAAAGCTGGTGTTCGTTTTTGAGTAAGACAATACTTTGCTCTGCAATCGTCAACGCCAGCGCCTGATGCTCCGCCGTATTTCTTGCGCCTTTATGCTCGGGCACAGCCCGACAATCTGAATCGATATGCCCGGTTAGCAGCATTACCCGCAGTAAGGGCGCGACCACATTGTCTAATTCCGACTCGGTAAATTTACCTTCCTCAAAAGCCTTGTGCAGATTTCGCTTGGAATACTTCGAGCCCCAGCCGGGCATCTCTAAATTCAATCCAGCCTTCACACAACTTTCCGGACTCTGAGTTCGACGCACGGCAAACCAATCACTGACCACAAAGCCCTGAAAGCGATAATCTTTGCGCAATTTTTTGGTCAACAATTCCGCATTGTCACAACAGGAGGCCTCATTCACGCCGTTATAGGCCGCCATAACCGACCACACATCGGCCTGCTCTACGGCGGCTTTGAAGGCCGGGTAATAGATTTCCTCTAGTGCGCGCTCAGACACTTTGGCGGTAATCCGTATCCGGTCTTTTTCCTGATTATTGGCTGCAAAATGCTTGGCGCAGGCGGCCACACCACGAGACTGAATTCCCTGAATCATTGGCACCGCAAGGCGGGCATTCAAATAGGGATCTTCACTGAGATATTCAAAGGTACGACCGTTTAAGGGCGTGCGGGTAATATTAATCGCAGGCCCCAAAATCACCCGACCGCCGATCGAACGACATTCATCGGCCAGCGCCACACCCAATTGCTGCATCAACTCAGGGTTCCAGGTAGCCGCTTGCGCAATGCCAGAAGGAAAAGCGGTACAGCGACGCAGCACGGAATGAAACGCCACGCCGCGCGGCCCATCACTGAGCTTCATTTTGCCAATTCCCAATCTCGGCACACCCCGCGTTTTAAACAGGCTGGCACCCGCGCACAGGGAGATTTTTTCAGGCAGTGTTAACTGAGAAAGCAATTCCGAAACCTTAAATTCCAGTTTTTGCACGCCCGCTTCGTTATTGTTTTTATTCATAAATTTAGCCAAGAAGCCACATTATATTAGCCATCATTAGACAATAATCCTGACATAAATAATATAGAAAGCCTTACTATTTGTGAGCTAAAATAAAACCACATAGTAATCTTATGTCAGGATTTATTTAGAAATGTCTGTGGCAATGAAGGTCGCCTCGAGGATAAACCACATGAAGCGTGGCATCCCGTTCTCTATTACAGGGTTTTATTCTCTGGGCAATCGCACATCTGTTCAAAAAGCGATCAGCCGCTTGGCACAGGAGGGTGTGGTTGAGCGGGTATCCAAGGGCTTTTATGTCCGCCCCAAGCCCTTGCCCAGTATGCCTTCGATTAAAACCACAACCAGTGCGGAGCAGGTTGCCAAAGTCTGGGCCAAGGAGAATGGCTACAAGCTGGTAAGCCAGGGGCAAGAGGCCGCCTACCGTTTGGGTTTTCAGACACAGGCCCCCATGAAAAAGGTGTTTTGGAGTAATGGCCCCTCAAGGGAATTTCGGATTGGCAACCAAGTAGTTGAGGTGCGCCATATCACCAAGCAAAAGCTGCGCTGGGAAAACGCCCCGGAAGGCACCTTACTGCGAGGCTTACTGGTTACACCGCCGGAGTCTATCGAAGTATCGAACCTAAGAAAGGCTGTTGAACGGCTTTCGCTAACGCCAGCCGAGACAAAAGCCGTAGTCAAAAAACTCACGGCTTTGCCGCAGCTCAATGCATGGCAAAGCAAGCTTGAGCAGCTAGAACTAAAAACCTGATGCATATTTTCGAGTTTTATCGAACCCCAGAAAAGCGGGAAGAGTTAAAGCAGCTATTAACGCTCGGCGCCCAGCAACATCCTGCTGGCCTGCCTGACTTCTTTCTTGAAAAAGACCTTTGGGTGACAGAGATTCTCCGCCTTCTCTACAATGAAAATCTGCTTGGCGATTATGCCGTAGCGTTTAAAGGCGGGACGGCGCTAAGCAAGTGTTGGCACGTTATTGACCGCTTCTCGGAAGATATTGACCTGTCCATTCACTGGGCAGATTTGGCTGGGACAGACGACGAACCCGCCGCATGGGAGCAACCGACAAAGAGCCGCAGCCAGCGGAAAAAATTTCGCGATAAACAAACGTCTCACTTGGAGAAATGGTCTAGTCAGTTTACCGATAAACTTAATCAGCGATTAGCGAATTTCGGCATCGAAGAGCTATCTGTGTTGATTTGCATTTAAAACTGACCCACTGAGGATGCGGATAATTTCTTGGACTTATTTATGTCACTAACCCCAAACTTTCACGGTACTCGATGGGGCTGAGATAACCAAGAGACATTTTGATCCGCTTTTCGTTGTA
>NZ_JACXLD010000018.1 GCF_014705705.1 Spongiibacter pelagi
GGTGCGAAAGTCCCTTGCACTGGACTACATGGAACAGTCCCGCATAAGCATCACCGAGATGAGTTTCATGCTGGGGTTTAACGATACCAGCAGCTTCACCAGGGCGTTTCGGCGCTGGACAGGCAAATCTCCACGGGACTTCCGTCGCGAGCGGAGCATTGAGCCGTAGCAGACCAAAGAGACAAAATGTGATCCCGAACTCACCGTAACAGTTATTCGTAGAATTTATGCTGATTTCAGCGGTTGCCTTGGAGGCAGGGTTGGAATCCAGCGCGCTCTTCTGTCGTTTGAATCTGCACGCCGTACACGTACTTGGGTAAAATCAGGGCCTCAACAGGTAGGACAGCACGCCCGGTTGTAGTTTCCTGGCTCACCTGCCCAGTATCTCTTCGTTGTGTTGACCCAGCCGCGGGATAACGCCCATCTCCTGTGGGGTCAGGCTGAAGCGGGGGGCGGGTGACGGTAGCAGGAATTCCCCATCCAACACGAAGCAGCCGCGCTCCCTGTTATGGGGGTGCTCCGCCGCCTCGGGCAGGGTCAGTACCGGCGCGAAACAAGCATCGGTACCCTCCAACAGCTCACACCAGTGAGCTTGAGGTTTACTGGCGAACAACGCGGTCATTTTCTGCCGAGCCGCCGGCCAGGTTTTCGGGTCGTGCTGGCGAGTAAAGTCAGGGTCATCTCCAAACCCACACAGCGCAATCAGTTCCCGATAAAAATTTGGCTCCAAAGCCTGCACGGTGATGTAGCGGCCATCGGCGCAGGCGTAAGTGTTGCACCAGTGCGAACCAGCCCGGAAGAACGTCTCTCCCGGCTCCTCGCTGATAGCCCCCTCAGCGCGGACGCTCGCCAGCAGTGTTTGGTTATAGGCCGCCCCGTCGCAGATGGCAGCATCGATAACTTGCCCTTCCCCAGTGGCCTTGGCATGCAGAAGAGCGGAAAGAACCCCGATCAGAAGCATGTTCGAACCAGAACCGATATCGCCCAGCACTGTGGGGGGGGGATAAGGCGTGTCCCCCGGCAGGCCCCCGTAGTGAAGCACGCCGGAAATCGCTAGGTAGTTGAGGTCGTGGCCGGCGCTTCTGGCAAGGGGGCCGACCTGCCCCCAACCAGTCATGCGCCCGTAGATCAGGGCGGGCCTGCGCTCGAGGCAGACTTTTGGGCCAAGTCCCAGTCGCTCCATAACCCCCGGGCGGAAACCTTCGATCAATACGTCAGCCTCCTCCACCAGGCGCAGCACCGCGTTGATGGATTCCGGAATTTTCAGATCCAGCGCAATCGATTTTTTTCCCCGCCGAAAAAAGGCGGATTCGATGACGCCACCGACACCGGCCCCATTGGGGTTCTCTGCCGCGCGCTCCACCAATATCACTTCGGCCCCCAGATCCGCCAGCATCATACCGGTAATGGGACAGGGGCCGATACCGGCGATCTCTATCACTTTTATTCCTTCAAGTGGCCCCATGGGTACCATCCTATCTTTTGTCTTCATTCCCCCGTGTCAGGTCAACAGGGCCTACTGCCAGCAGGACCCTAGGCTCTGAATCGACGCGAGGGCGACCAGCTTCCGCTCGGCCTCTGCGACCACCGGGCGCAGAAATTCGTAGAATTTCCGAGAAGTATCTAACTAATTGGTGACAATTAATTCTTAGAGGTCTCTGACGGGTTCATTTTATTTTCCAAAAACTGACAAGCCTGGGATATTGATTTTTTTGCTTCTGGCAAAAAAGTAAACAATTGAAAAACGTGCATCATCCTTGGCCAAATCTTCACGATTACATCTCCACCACACGACTTTAAAGCATTTTCAAGCAATATAGGATGCCTACGAAAAATTTCATCGCCCCCGGCTTCAACCAAAATTGGGGGAAGGTTTCTTAAATCGCCATTTAAAGGTGAGATCATGTAGTTGCTTTTATCTTCATCTCCAAAATAAGCATCCATTAAGGGGAACGCATTTTCAGTAAACATAGGATCAGATTTTTGAAGATCAGAGTAATCATATTTTGACCAATCACAATCTACAGCAGGAGAAATCAGCCATAGTGCACAAGGGTGTTTAAGACCAATTTCTTTTATTTTCAACATGGTCGCTAAGGCCAGGTTACCACCAGCCGAATCACCTGCAATACAAAGCCTAAAATTAGCTCCCGTAATTTTTTTAACAATTTCTTGGTAGACAGTTACACAATCCTCAAGTGCAGCAGGGAATGGATGCTCTGGGGCCAAACGGTAGTCAGGAACAATCACAACACACTTGAGCTCCTTCGCTAAACGGGAGCAAAACCGCTGGTAAACTTTAGGGGAATGTGAGACGAATCCACCGCCATGAAAGTAGAGTAACGCTTTTGAGGAGTCACACCCTCGCGGCTTTATAATATGGGCAGAGACATCTTTATATTTTTTATTACAAATACTAACGCCGAATACTTTCCCAAAGAAGAAGAACTCTAGAAAACTCATCCTTTTACGAAATTTTTTAACATTTGCATCTTCACCCCACAAAGACCGCAATAATATTTTGCATATTTTATTCAGCAAAACAGCTCTAAAACTAGGGCATCTCTGATTAATTCTTCCGATGAGGGATAATAGGATCTTCGCTCAACGGCCCCGAGAAAATACGATGAAGCAACTCTCTCTGACAGATAACTTTGAGAAGCACCGCAAGAAAACCCGTAAGGAGCAGTTTCTCGAAGACATGGATCGCATCATTCCCTGGCAAGGATTGGTGGATGCCATCACGCCGTTTTATCCCAACCCGCAAGGTGCGGGGCGTCGTCCTATCGGCATTGAGAGAATGCTGCGCATCTACTTCTTGCAACACTGGTTTCAGCTCTCTGATCCCGCCGCTGAAGAGGCGATTTACGATTCCCGTGCTATGCGTCGCTTTGTCGGTATTGACCTGGGCACTGAGCCTGCGCCGGACGAGACAACCATCTGCAAATTCCGCCACCTCATGGAAAAACGCAATCTGGGAGACCAGTTCTTCCACCTGGTTAACCAGTATCTGAAAGAGAATGGCCTGAAAGTGAACCGCGGCACCATCGTTGATGCCAGCATCATCAGTGCGCCCAGTTCGACCAAGAACAAGAAGAAGCAGCGCGATCCGGATATGCGTCAAACCAAGAAAGGCAACCAGTGGTACTTCGGAATGAAAGCCCATATTGGCGTGGATACGGAAACCAAGTTGATTCACTCGGTGGTGGCCACGGGCGCCAATGTTCACGACTCGGTCGTCATTGGCGACCTGCTGCATGGCGAGGAAGAGCTGGTCTTTGGTGATTCGGCTTACAGTGGAAAAGGTGACGCGATCAACGAAGCGGCTCCCAATGCACTGGATCTGACTCAGAAGAAAGGTAGCCGCCACCAAACATTGACGGAAGCTGAGCGCGACTTTAACCGTAGAAAATCCAGAGTTCGTGCGCGAGTGGAACATGCCTTCGGCGTCATGAAGGGCCAGTTTGGCTTCAGGAAAGTCAGATACAAGGGGTTGGCTAAAAATGCCCATTACCTGTTTGCCACCTGTGCGTTAATCAATCTGGTCATGGCCAAAGAGCATTTATTGAAACAACGAGGCGCGCTACAGGGGTAGTCCGCCCGAAAATCGGGGCTAGGTGCGCCAGGCGCATAAAGGCTCTTCAAAAGCGCGCTAAATAGCGCAGAAAAGAGAGAAATGAGCGCCTGATTATTGAATTTAGCAGCCGTCATGTCGGTTCTCTTCAATTAATCAGATGTTCCCTAGGCATAAAATCTCCTTTTATTGTAATTAAAAATTAAGTCTGAGTGCAGCATGAACAGTTCGAGGCGGGTTGGTTAGCGCCCAATGAGCTCCAGGCTGAAGCGTGAGATCTCCACTATAGGTTTTAACCAGCTCATCACTAATATTTTTAACATGAACTTCTAGCCCCCAACTTTCCGAAAGACTTTTCAACCCAATTCGACCGTTATATATCCAATATTCCTCTTGATAATCATCTGGATCCAAATCCGGGTCCATATATTCCCCACCTTTAAAATTAGCATCCCCACCGAGCACAAACTTTAAGGGCCAATCCAAAATCTGGGACTCATAACTAAATGAGAAGCTACCTGACAACCTTGGAGCCCTATGTAGCTCTTTTCCAGACAAATCACATTCAGGGCTAGGAGGCAGAGCGACTAACCCCTGAACTTGATACCCGGGCTCTAGGGGAGCCTCCGTTCGGCATGGGGCATCTTTAAAATCAACAAACTTAGCATCGTTGTACCCTACATTCATTGAAAGGATCAAACCTTCAGCAGCAAGTAAAGTCATATCAAATTCAACGCCATTTGTTCGCACTTCATTTGCATTACTTTGGGTAAAGGTAAATCCGTTAAATGTTCCCAGCTGATATCCATCATATTCAGTATAAAAAGCCCCCAAATTCAACCTTAAACGTTGATCGAGCAGTGATGTTTTAACACCCGCCTCAAGGGTATCGCTGAACTCGGCATCAAATACATATTTATCTTTACTAAATGCCCCAATATTAAAACTACCAGCTCGATACCCCTGAGAAAATGTTGAATAAATTGTTACATTCTCATGAGGCTCCCAGCTTAAAGATATTTTTGGTGAAAAATCCCTAAATATAAGAGTTTCGTCCGCAGTATACCCTCCCAATAACAGCACACCCCATATTGGATACGGGCCAGCATCAGTAAGAATAGCAGTACCATGTTTCTTATCATCTGAATATCGAGCTCCTAACGTCATAACTAGATAATCAGTGATTGACCATTCAACTTGGGAAAACACGCCAAACGACTCAACATCGACAGTGAAATATCCGTCCAGCCTCGACAACTCACCATCATCATTTGTTACCAAGCCTGTAACGAGATCTAACACCCCACCGAGACCAAGCCCATCAGGAGAGAGACCACCAACATTTAAAAACTTTATAAAATCAGCATACAATGGGGTACCGACCTCTGACTCAAGGTCTGTTTCCAAATAGAACAACCCAGCTACGTATTGAAATCTCCCAGGTGGCGAAACAACTCTCAACTCATGACTTATTTGCTCAAACTCTTGATCAACGAACATTCTGACAGCATTTGCTGATTGACCATCAGTATCTGTTCGAATCGCATCATCCAAGCCAACCATTCCATAAACATAGCTGAACGTATGATCCCACTTGTCATAAGTAAATTTTATCGGAGCAATATAGCCGTTACCACTCGATTCATTTTCAGAAGAATTGAAATTCCTCCTATCAAGATTAGACTCAAATCCAGGCGTCAACACCTCACCAAGAGCTCTTAACTGGGAAGGATACTTATGAATTTCATCCGCAAAGAATGCGCCAATGTAATAATCAAGATGATAGTAACTTGCATCAATTGAAAAGTTATCGCTAATATCTGCCCTAATAGAAATTCTTGCTTGTTCAATATCTTTATTTCTTGACTTTCCACCAGTAACTAGGTTTTCTACAAAACCATCTTCTCCGGCGCTCCTTAAAGCTAAACGAAAGGAAATTTTATCCGTTAACGGACCCGATATCGCACCTTCATAGTTTTTAATGTTTCTATCGCCAGAGGCCAGATTTACAAAGCCCTCCCATTCCCTCGTTGGCATACCATGATCAATCTTTATAACCCCACCGGTAGCATTCCTACCATATAATGTTCCTTGCGGCCCTTTCATTACTTCTATTTTCGCTAGATCCACAAACCCAGGCTTTAAGAAATCTAGCCTTGGCACATAAACATCATCCAAAATGTAGGCAACCGCTTGCTCACCAATTACATTCGATTCAGCCGTTCCTATACCCCTCATATACATTGCATTGAAATCTGTATTTATTGACACATTTGGCAATAACCTAGCCATATCTGTTAAGTCTGATATAGCTTTATCTCTCATTTCATCGCCAGAAACTACAGTAAGAGCGATTGGCACATCTCTAACATCTTGCGTACGTCTTTGAGCTGTAACAGTTACTTCCTCAAGTCGATACCCTTGACCTCCGTTTTCGGCAAGTGAAAATTCATGCTCAGAGCACAAAACTATAAGAAGCATTAAAGGCAGAAACCGAATGTTCATATTTCCAAACAACTCTATTATGATTTTTGATTTTTTCACATTACTCAAAAATCATCTCACTTAGCTTAGCCTATTCGTCATTTCAGTTAGCCCAACAGCACCAACCCGTGATTCAGCTATATCGCTGCGCTAGGATAGCGATACAGTACGCCCCTATGTACTTCTAGCCGAATTTAGGGTTTCAGGCGCCCCCCTCTAACACCAACTCATACATACAATCTAAGCCCTCGACGATAGCCGCCGGGGGGATGTAGGGGAATTTTCAATTTATTGCACGCGGCGTCTGGTTCCCGCCTTTGTCCGTCACCATTACGACACCTCAGGGCTAGACAGACAAAAACGGGATCGCGGTTGAAAATCACTCAACGATAGGTGCTGTGACCCAATGGTGCTTCAAGAGAAACACACATCATGGGATTGCCCATAATTAACCCAACGCATTGCACTCTAAGCCGGTCAAGACCGTGATCTCAATCGCGCCGAAGGCTTAGTCTTTACCGGATTTGAGCGAGATGCAAACTCTTGTGGGGCAACCACAGCGACCCCAGCCATTAACCCCCCCGCCTTGAAACTGGTCACAGAACCGCTGGCCAACACGGCCCGCTATGACAAGCTGAGGAGAACACCCCATAAACACTGATGCGATGGTCGCCACGCTGAAGTCCCTGAAGCTGCACGGCATGACCGATGCGATCTCAACGCTCTCTGAGCAAGCCTCACCGGCTTACCAGAGTGCGCTACCCGTGCTGGATATGCTACTTAAAGCGGAAGCGTCTGAGCGCGATGTGCGCTCCACCCAGTATCAGATGAAGGTTGCGAAGTTCCCGGCTTACCGTGACCTGACCGGCTTTGACTTCCAGCAAAGTATGGCCGATGAAGCGCTGGTGAAGTCACTATACCGCTGCCAGTTCCTGGAGGATACCCAGAATGTCGTCTTGGTCGGTGGGCCGGGCACGGGCAAGACTCACCTCGCTACGGCCATCGGTGTGCAGGCTATCCAGCATCATCGTCAGCGGGTGAGGTTCTTATCCACTATTGAGCAGGTCAATGCCCTGGAACAGGAGAAACAGCAGGCTCAACAAGGGCGGCTGGCAAATCGCTTGATACACACCGATCTGGTGATCCTGGACGAGCTTGGCTATCTGCCGTTCAGCCAAGCCGGCGGGGCGTTGCTGTTCCATCTGATCAGCAAACTCTACGAGCGCGCCAGCATCATCATTACGACCAACCTCAGCTTCGGATAATGGTCGAGCATCTTTGGTGACGAGAAGATGACGACGGCCTTGCTCGACAGGCTTACCCATCACTGCCATATCCTAGAAACCGGAAATGACAGTGACCGACACAAACACTCGACAACGAATCAGAAGGAAATACAGGCAGGAAGAAAACCGAGAATTACGCCATAATCAGGCGAACAGGGTGGGTCAAATTTTGATGAAAATCCTGGGTCAGTTTTAAATGCAAATCAACACCCTTGAGGCCATCCACGCAGGCAATGAGGATGTTCTTCACACCGCGATTTTGGAGCTCTGTCAGGACGCCCAACCAGAAATTTGCTCCTTCACTTTCCGAGAGCCACATGCCAAGCAGCTCCTTGTGGCCTTCGAGATTGACACCCAGGGCCAGATAAATCGCCTTGTTGATGACCTGCTTGTCTTGGCGGATTTTGACCACGATGCAGTCCAGGTAGACGATAGGGTAGATAGGACCCAAGGGACGAGACAGCCACTCCACAACTTTACCGATCACAGCCTCTGTCACCTTGGAAACCAGGGTGGGCGAGATATCGACATCGTTCATCACTTTGAAGGTGGCGACGATTTCCCGCGTCGTCATACCTTTCGCGTAGAGGCTCAGGATCTTGTCATCCATGGAGGTGAAGCGGGTTTGAACCTTCTTTACCAGCTGCGGATCGAAGCTGCCCTCGCGGTCACGGGGCGTGTTTAGCTTAAACTGACCGTCCTGGGTCTTCAGGGTCTTGCTGGTGTAGCCGTTGCGGCTGTTCGCGTTGTCGGAGGGCTGGCGCCTGTCGTAGCCCAGATGCGAGTCAAGTTCGGCATTCAGCGCCGCTTCGACAGTTATCTTGGTCAGCATCTAGCTGAACTCGTTGAGATCTTTCTCAGTCTTGAGGGTTTTGGCAGCCTCACGTGCGAAGGCTTCAAGTTCTTTCTTTTTCATATTGCCTATCTTTACGCTGTAAGGGTTCAATGATAGGCGGTTTACACAGTTTTATTTACAGGCTCGGCAAATATCACACTCAACAAAATTTCCATCGCCAAAGATACTGCCGTAACTGCCTGTCTTTTGGAGACTGACGAATCCTTGCATCTCAATAGAATCATCATATTTCGTTTGGCAGATATCACAGGTCATGCTGCTAACCTCTTCTATCTCGATACAGTGTTTTGTAATATGTTTCATGGTCATTCCCCAAATTGGAATTTAAGAGTAAAAGACAAGTAATTAACTGATTTTCTCTTTATCTGTTCGATGTTTTATTTGGTTATTTATCTCATTAGAAAGCAAATACCCAACGGCCTTGCCGTTAAGCGTAATCTCATACACAACAGGTAGATCCTTTGCCAAATTCCGGAAGATCGTCGTCGACTCACGCTTTAATCTACTCATGGGTATTGTTTTAATCATCATGACGCACCTCCGTGAAGATTAAATTTTGACTCGTGCACTGATCCCGCCCTCCCGGTTGAGATGGAGCACTAATAGATAGTTTCTCGATCGCTCTGCCTTGTTCTCATCTGGGTGACGCCCTTCCGCATGTCGTGCCAAACGACGAGTGCCACCCCCAACATTGATCTGATTTTCATCGCTTTCCGCTTTCAAAGCTGTGCCAGGAAGCCCATACCCGTACCTTTCTTATTCACGGATGAACGCTTCATCAAAGCCATCAGCGCTTTTCCCGATATTTCGATACCATCGCCTTCTTTTGTATCGTTCAGAGCAGCGCTGAGGATCTTCCCAGCGTTGTTTCTGATGGCTCTGGGTGTGATGCCCATCCTGGCAGCCTCACAGATATCGCCCGCCACCATGACGGTGATACCTTCCACACCGAAGTCGTCTTTTAGTGCTTTATTGAGAATAGCGGTGTAGATTCCTTGAAGCGCTTCTGTGGGCGGAAAACCCACCTCTATGACTTTCACTCGGGACAAGATTGGTGCCGGGATCTGGTCCACCGAATTGGAAGAACCGATATAGCTGACCTCGGAGAGATTTATCTCGTGTTCTAAGAAGCCATCCCGAAATCGCGCCGCACTGTCACGTTCCAGCATCTGCAACACAGCGGACTCCGTTCCGTTGACCCCATAATCCCGTCTGAAGTTGCTCTTTTCGAACTCATCCAGGATAAAGATAGGGTTGATGTGTTGGCACTTGGCCGCTGATTTAGCCAACAACCCCGGCATCGGTTCTTTCCATCCACGCTCACAACCGGTTAATACAAAACCCGCGTCAGTCGTTGCCATTGGAATGCTTTCCATAGAAAACCCCAGGGTTTCGGCAAGTTGGAATAGGCCATGGGTCTTGCCTATGCCAGGCGGGCCATTGAGGATCATTGGCGGCAAAGTAAAGCGCGTGGCCTTAAACCGAATCGCCAAGTCCATGGCCAGGATGACCTCATCCAAGAACTCACTGAGGTGGGGTAAGGTTTCGCGAAGCGCTTTGACTTGCGTCAGGCTCTCTTCATCTGGCAACCAGCGTGAGACGGGCTGGCTCAGGCCCTCCATTGTATTCCTGAAGAGGTCAGACTGCGGAAACGGCAAAAGATCCGCTTTTGCAGAGATATCGATCTTATCGGCATTGACCAGAAACTGAATACCACTGCCTTTGGTGGCATCTTGGAGACGTACGGTTTCATCTGTTTCAGCGCCTTCGTCGCCCTGTCCGTCACCATAGACCAGTGCTTTGCCCTCCTCGGTTAAGTCGTAGTGCGCTACCTTTTCCAGATCCTGAACGCCAAACTCAAACTCCGGTATTCCAAATTCATAGGGCTCCCTCGCTCTCGGTATCTTGACTACAATCTCGGGCTCCCAGTCGCCAATCAAGGCCAGTGTGTTATAACTCCCTTCGACGGACATGCCATACACCGCGTTAATATTGATGACTTGAATACTGTATGGCGAAATCAGCTCTGCCTTGATGCGATCATGGAAGTCCAGAATCTCATCCAAGACCTGCTCCATGTCTTCCAGGCTGAAGAAGGTGATGCAGGTCTCGCGGTCAATGGCGTTGAATTCCGCAGTATGCCAACGTTGGAAGCTGTTCCGCATAACAGCGGTGTTCAGGGACTCCGCCAACTCCAGGGCCTGGGTGCGATTCACCACGATAATGCCTCTGAACAGCATCCTGCTGATCTCTTCACGCAGGGCTTCGATTTTTGATGAGGTGTTTTGCATAGACGCACCTTTCCTGTGGCCGCACTGAGTACTCATGCGACATTCGAGTCAATATTGGGGGGGTTATTTGTTGTTAGCGGCTAACTAACGACTGTGAGGTGAAATGCCTTTCAGGAGCCATGGCACCAGCGACTTGCGGAAGAAGCGGTTGGCCAAAGCGGGCAATAACTCCGCGGGGGTGTGATGAAATCGCAGGTTGCCCTTCTCAATCTGGGTCAGGCAATACGCGTAGAGCCCTTTGCGGTTCCAGGCTCTTAGGTGCTCCAGCATCCGTAAACCCTCGGCCTTGCCAATCCAGCGGGCTTTCTCCTGTCGGACAATGTGCTCTGCCAGGAAGACCATCGCCATGGCCAAGGCTTGGCATTCACTGTGAGACAGGCTGCCGACAGGGGGTGCGTCCTCGTCACTTCCTTGGTCCGGCCTGACGTGTTTAACGTCAATGTGGCTATTGCCTAGATGGATATCGAGGGCTGCTTGAGAGAGAACAGGCTGACACATCAGGTCTATCTGGACCTGAATGCGCTGATGAAGCAACTTAAGGAGGTGACTTTTGGTCCCCACTCGGCGTCCATCCTGGCCACTCAGGAAATGGTGTAAGGCTTCCCAGTTATCTTCTTCATCACCTATCCCAAAGATCGGGACCAAGGCATTACCGGTGAGCGTTGCACCGACCATGCTGACAAACTCTTCAATCACATCGCTGAGCAGCGTCAGGCTCAGTTGTACGGGGACTCGTGTCTTCATCGCGTCTTCCTCGTTCTCAAGATCAGAAATGGGCTATTGATTGCCTTTCCTGACTTGCTGGGTATTGGGGTCTACTTCGTTTGCTCTAAGGGGGTCAGTACCCGGCCTTAAATGCCGGATACAGCACCCTAATCAGTTCATGACCCAAGGGTTCGGTCAGTTCTGAGGGGTGATAGGTAAAGCAGGCCTGCTGCGCATAGAGCCACTGGCTGAGCTTCTGCACCCCGTTGCCTTTACCCGGCAATACCGCGGCACAGTGCGTCACCACCACATCAATCGGCTGCCAGGTGGCCAGCATCTCGATCAAGGCATGGGCCATCGTTTGGCACAGTGGCAGACTCAGCGCGATTTGCGGCAGGAAAGGCCTAGGCTGTGGGAAGGGGCAACTGCCACGCTCCCAGAGCTGCTCAGACTGAGTGCGGAGCAAGGTCGCCATGTTCTCACGAACGTGTTCAATGTCGACCGGCTTACACCTTCCTGTCAGTTTAATAGATTGCAACCATGCTGCGATGGCCTCGGCATTACTGGCTTCCCAGCCCTCACCCAGTCGCATCACTAGGCCATCCTTAAAGGGGCTTTGCCACTGGCTTGCAATCTGCAAGGCCATCACCTCAATCGATCGGGATTGAAAACTCACCATGGTGGATACCTCGCGGTTACTCAGAAAAAAGGCCAATGTCAGGATGGAACAACACGCTGCGCCAATCAGGATACTTCGGAGACCCAAATGGGATCAGCTCGCCCGCAAAATTCTCCTGCCCTTTGCCGGCCACCCGGTCATCAATCAGATAGTCACCTTGCAGCAGCGCTTTATTGGGACAGATAATCAGCCGGTAGGCAGCCTCAAAACCGAGGTGCTCCTCGACCCATAGCCGCTTCTCGGTATAACTGTGAGGGTTGCGTACTGAGGGCGCGGTGAGGATATAGACCGAGGTATTGGCTAGCCCACTCAGGTGATGAAAGGACTCCACTGCACGGGGTAAGGGCTGTAGGCCCACAAAGAAGCCAACCTGGCTCTGCGGATAGGTGATCTCCGGCGACTGAGCTTGGACTTCATGATACCGGCCTCGGAAATCACACAAGGTGTCGTCCATGTCGATATAAATCACCCGGTCGCTGGGGGGCGGAGTAGGATGGCGGGTGACTGCTTGCTCCGCTGCTGATATTGGCTTAAACATCACCATCCTCCTCTTTGGGGTCCTAGGGATTTTGCCCCCAAATACTGCAAAAACCGCTGAAGTCCCCGTATTTACTGGCCTCCAAGCCACTATTAATTTTAATTTAGCTCAAGTTTCAGTATCTTCTTCGGCCTTTGG
>NZ_JACXLD010000019.1 GCF_014705705.1 Spongiibacter pelagi
TGGGGTCCTGGGGATTTTCCGTCTTAAAAAGACATAATCCTCTACAGCCCCCGTGGCTCCTGGCCTCCAGCGGGGTATTAACTTCCTCCTAGCCCTTAACTTGTCCCTTTCGGTTATTATGCTGAGCTTTTTAGGCATCAGATATGGCATATACCGAAAGGCTCCAGATCCTCATTGACTCAGAAATCAATGATTTGTACAGCCCTCCCAGTTTCACCCTCGAAGAACGTCGATTTTACTTTACTCTGAATGAGATGGAAGCCCGTGTCGCCAACGCTATCCGTAGCCGGGCTCACCGCTGTTTCTTTGTCGCTCTGTTGGGTTACTTCAAGTCCAGGCCTGTGGTTCTGAGTCCGAGTTTTGGCGATGTCGAAGAGGATTTGCGGTTTATCGCCAAAGAACAGTTGCCTGGTCCCGGTATCAGGCGCTTCTCATTGGATCAAAAGCAAAAGGATCGCCTATACCAGAAAATATTTGATCTCCTCAATTATCAAAAATGGCGGGATAGACAGGATCGAGGTTCCTTAATCACTCACTTACAGCAAACAGCTAAGTCGTGGGTTGAACCCCGGTATTTGTTCGATGCAACCACCGAGTATTTATCACTGCGTCGTATTGCAATTCCCAAATACACGGTGATGCAGACCGTGGTAAGCCAGGCGATGAAACAGGAACGAGAGCGTATTACTGCTTCGCTGCAAAACCAGTTATCAGGGAGGTTGTCGACTGAGCTCGCAAACTTGGTGGACGGAAAAGGGGCATTACCTCTGTCTAAATTGAGGTTGTCTGCCAAGAGCTTTACTCCCCCGGAATTGGAAAAGGAGCTCAAGGTGAACCGATTAATCGAGCCTTGGATGAGTGAAGTTAACACCGTGGTTAAAGCCTTATCGCTCTCAATAAAAAACCAACAGCACTTTGCTTCGATGGTTGATTATTATGGGAGCAAACTCAAGCGCTTTGACCGATCTACGCAGCAGCTCTATTTACTGTGCTATCTACAGGAGCGTGCCGAGCAAAATAGTGAGCGTCTGGCCGACGGTTTTGTCTACCACATTCGGAAAGTCCATGAGCAGGCCAAAGTGTACGCGAAAGAGGCAGCCTACCGGGACTGGGAAGGCGCTGCTGCCAATATCAGCAAGGCTGCGGAATTGCTCCATCTTTTTATTGATAACTCCATCGATGAAAAACAGCCTTTTGGTGCTGTAAAACGGGAGGCTCAAAAGCTGCTTAAATGTCGGGATATCGAGTCATTGTGCCTGTATCTTAACAAGCAAAAACGCGCACTTGATGATTATTACTGGGAATACTATGACCAACAAAAGCCGCTGTTAGAGAAGGTGCTACGGCCAATCTTCCAGTGTCTAGCCTTCCAGGCTACTGAGAACACACAGGCCCTGGCTACACAGCTAGCCGTCACTAAGGGCGAGTTAGCCACTGGTGCTATTCTCCAAACCATGAACCGACGGCTAATTCAGCCCAAACAGAAGGCATACCTTATTGATCAGGAGAACAACGTCCTACCGGATCGTTTTGAGTGGCTCCTATATCTGCAGATTCCCAGCAAGCTGAATGGACAGCTCTATCTCCCGACCGTCATTAAGTTCCGTTCTCTCCAGGATGATTTGGTCAGCAATGAGCGCTGGAAAGGCAAAAAGACGCTGATCCAACAATCCATGTTGCCTCGCCTGACGGCGAAACCCAGCAAACTAATCGAGACTTTATCCTGTGATCTCAACGATAAACTACAACAGGTCAGTCGGCGCATCGAAAACGGTGACAACCAAAACGTTATCCTGCGCAATCGCACCGGTAAAACAAAGTGGCGGCTGCCCTCAACCGGTGTTAAAAGTATGCTGAACAACCCGTTCTTTGACCAGATAAAACCGATTAATATTACCGATGTACTGCGCTACGTGGATCAGGAGACTGGCTTTCTGGACAACTTTGAACATGTACTACCTGTCCAGTCGAAAGGCCGTGCGAATGTTAATGATCTGTTGGCCGTTATTATTGGTAACGGCACTAATTACGGGCTGTACGGCATGGCCAATATCTCCGACCGGGCGTATGACCAACTAAAAGGTATCCAAGCCAATTACCTGCGGCCGGAGACGCTAAATAATGCCAATGATGTAATCAACAACTCGGTCGCCAGGCTGGCCATCTTTAAACACTACAATATCCAGGAAGACCTCATCCATGCCAGTGCCGATGGGCAAAAGTTCGAGAGCCGGTTGGAGACTTTTAAAACCCGGTACTCCTCAAAATACTTTGGTACTAACAAAGGCGTCTCGGCCATCACTTTGATAGCCAATCACGCAGCGCTAAACGCCAAGGTGATTGGCTCCAACGAACATGAATCCCACTACATCTTTGATTTGTTGCAAAGCAATACATCAGAGATACAACCCGATGTATTATCGACCGATACCCATGGGGTTAATCATGTAAATTTTGCCTTGTTGGATCTGTTTGGCTACACCTTTGCCCCCAGATATGCCCAGTTCGGCAAGGTCATTGAAGAGATGTTCAAAGTCAGTGAAAACAAAGACCAGGGCGTAACACTGAGTTTAAAAAAGCCGATTAAAACAGACCTCATCATTGAGCACTGGGATACCATCCAGCGTATTGCCATCTCGCTTCAGGAGAAAAGTACCACACAAGCGATTCTGGTTCGCAAGTTATCTGGTTACAGCAAAAGCCACCCGTTATTACAGGCCCTGACTGAGTACAACCGTATGATCAAGGCCATGTACTTACTGGACTATATCGACGATGCTAGTCTCCGGGGATATGTACAGCGAGCACTGAATCGAGGCGAGGCCTACCACCAATTACGCCGTGCTATCGCATCGGTTAATGGTAACCGATTCCGAGGTTCGTCAGATTATGAAATCAGCTTGTGGAATGAATGCGCGAGGTTGCTCACCAACGCCATTATTTACTTCAACTCAATGATACTGACCCGTTTACTGAGGCACTTCGAGGGCATTGGCGATGAAGAAAAGCTGGGGATTACAAAGCAGGTGTCGCCGGTGGCTTGGCACAACATTAATCTGAATGGGACTTATAGCTTCGACTTTGAACAAAACCTGATCGATATCGAGGAAATAATGCGGCCGATTACCGAAACTGGAGGAAATGTCTAAGTTAATACCCCTCTGGAGACCAGGAACCACGGGGGCTGTGTAGTATTATGTCTTTTTAAGACGGAAAATCCCCAGGACCCCACATTGGTGCGCATCTGGATGTCCACGTTGGGGTCTCCTCGTTTTCAGTGCAATAAGTGACGGTACGAAAAGCTAGCACTGGCGCGGAGGTGGTGTTGGTAGATCGTTGATTTCATTGACTTTCCTGTTCACTTTCAAATCTGCGATTCGTGGCGTCAAACCGTGGTCGGTTTCATCCATTGGTGCCAGTTATCGATGCATTTGGCCGCGAAGGCAGGATTTGGTCAGCATAGCGGTCAACCGGGAAGCGAAACACACCCCGCAAGTTGATGCTCTCCAGCCTGGTGGGCGCAATCTTCCCGATCAGTTCCGGTGGAATGACCTGGCGGCGGTTCGACCAGCGATCCAGGACCGCCTGCATCTGTGAGGTATTCCACGCCATCACGATGTTGGCCATCAGGCTCAACGCATCGGCCACAGCCTGCATTTCATCGACACGTTTGGCCTGCGCCGGGCTGATCCGGCCGGTATAAATGGCGCGCTTGAGGGCGTTAACAGCCTCGCCCCGATTGAGCACCCGGCGCAACTCGTTCCTGAAAGCGTCCTTGACAAAGTAGTCAGCCAAAAACGCCGTACGCAGCAACCGCCCCAATTGCACGCCAGCCTCATAGATTGGATCGCCCTGGGCGGCAGAACCGAACCGCGCAAGAGCTGCCACCGCACTGGCATGTCCGCTCATGACCGAGGCTGCCAGGTGCACCAGACTATCCCAATGCTTTTCGATCAAAGCGACGTCGACATTGGCTTCGCACACCGCAGCGATTTCTGCGGGCACTTTGGATGACAATGCTCACATCGAGTCGTGGTTCCGGACCTGCAAGTATGCGCCTGGCTATCCGCCGGGTGGCTTTGAAACGCTCGCCGCTGCGCGTGAGTGGGTGCTGCGGTTTGTAACCTGGTACAACGGCAGCCACCGGCATAGCGGGATTGCTTACGTAACGCCTGAGCAACGTCACAACGGTACGGCTGAGCCCTTGCTAGTCCAGCGTCGTGCTGTCTACGAGGCAGCCCGTCAACGGCATCCGTTGCGATGGAAGCGGCATCCGCGCCCCTGGCAGGCTCCGGATCACGTATGGCTCAATCCGCCGCCCGCGACGACGTTGAAGGCGGCAGCTTGATTTATGCGACAACTACCTTGACACGCACCGCTCTATGCTTCATTCTTGATGCGTCTACACTGCTGTCCGGTTAAATGACACGCGCCGAGCCGCGGATCGAGCAATGGCGCGGGTTGCGGGCTGATTTCATTTGGTGCCGATTTGAATCTTGATGCTCAAAAGTTAGGTAGTTTCCCGGGGTTGACATCCCCGAGGAGCACCTGTGAATTCTGGCAAGACCCTGTTCGCGCAGGTCATGGAGTTTGTGCCGTGGACGAGCTTTGCGCGTATCGTGCATCGCTACGGCGGCAACGCGGGCGTGCGCACGCTCTCGTGCGCCGAGCAGTTCCGCGCCATGGCCTTCGCGCAGCTGACCTGGCGCGAGAGCCTGCGCGACATCGAGGTCAGCCTGTCGGCCAACGCGAGCAAGCTGTATGCGATGGGCTTTCGAGCAGCCGTCAAGCGCTCCACGCTGGCCGACGCCAACGAATCGCGCGACTGGCGCATCTGGTTCGATCTGGCCGCCTTGCTGATCCGCCGCGCGCGCAAGCTGTACACGGGCGACTCGCTCGGTGTCGAGTTGGACAACACGGTGTACGCGCTGGACTCCACCACCATCGATCTGTGTTTGAGCTTGTTCGACTGGGCGCCCTTTCGCTCCACCAAGGCGGCCATCAAGCTGCATACGCTGCTGGACCTGCGTGGCTCGATTCCGGCGTTCATCCACATCAGCGACGGCAAGCTGCACGACGTGAACGTGCTGGACATGCTCAGCTTCGAGGCCGGTGCCTTCTACGTGATGGACCGCGGCTACGTGGACTTCGAGCGCTTGTACGCGCTGCATCAGGCCGGCGCCTTCTTCGTCACGCGTGCCAAGTCGCCGATGGATGCGCGGCGGGTCTACTCGGCGCCCGTCGATCGCGACGCCGGTGTGATCTGCGACCAACGCGTGATGCTCAATGGCTACTATTCGGCCAAGAAGTATCCCGAGCATCTGCGGCGCGTGCGATTCAAGGACCCCGAGTCGGGCAAGACGCTGGTGTTCCTGACCAACAACACGGCGTTGCCGGCATTGACCATCGCCGCGCTGTACAAGAGCCGCTGGCAGGTCGAGCTGTTCTTCAAGTGGATCAAGCAGCATCTGCGCATCAAGAAGTTTCTGGGCACCAGCGAGAACGCGGTGAAGACGCAGGTGTGGTGCGCCGTGGCCACCTACGTGCTCATCGCCATCGTCAAGAAGGAGCTTCACCTGGATGCCTCGCTCTACACATGTCTACAGATCTTGTCGGTCTCGGTCTTCGAGAAAACCCAGCTTTCATGCGCCTTGCAGCTCGATGACTCTGGAACTGAACTACCACTCGACGATAACCAATTGATTTTGTTTAACTTTTAACCGGACAGCAGTGATGCGTCTACCTTCCTCACAGCGAAAGTAAGTTCAAACATACGGCTTGGATAAACAGTAGTAAGGGATTGTAGCCGTGAAAACAATGTCGCTAAAACTTCAGGGATAGAATGGATTGCAGCAACGGTAGACTTGGTAAAGAATTGCCATAGCTGCGTCTAGTTAATTGCCGACATTGTTCTAGCTAGAGGTTAAGGTAAAAAGGTCCCTATAGATCTCTTTGTTGGCGTCGTCGCGTGGCACATCTCGCTATTTAGCAAGTTAAACTTTGCTACATGAGTACAAGATTTTAATAACGCAGAAAATCCAATTCCTAACCAGGAGATATGATGAAGCGACAGAAGATTACCAAGATTTACCCTTTGGCGACCTCAATGGCTGTTTTACTCACAGCTTGCGGTGGTGGCTCAGACGATACGACAAGCAATTCGAATGCAGCGGCCACTACAGTCTCAAAGCAAGCCACTGCTAGTCAGGTCTGTGCCACCTTGGCCGGCAAAGCAATTGGTGTGAGTCAGATAACTGCTGCCGACGTAAAAGCTGCGAAGGGAAGCGTGCCATCTTATTGCAAAGTTGCCGCCAAATTGGAGCCAAGTGTTAACTTCGAAATGAGCTTCCCGGATAACTGGAACGGCAAGCTTTACTACAGTGGCGGAGGTGGATATAACGGTGTCGTTGCTCAGGCAGACTCGGGGAACCTAGCATCCGCTCTAGCACAAGGATATGCGGTTGTGGCCAGCGACAGCGGCCACCAAGGCAACCCCTTAGATGCATCGTTTGCGTTAAATAATCCGGTTGCGTTAAGGCTCTTCGGGAATCTTTCGGTACCAAATGTAACTTCAGCAGCAATCGACGTGATTCAGGCGGCCTATGGCGCACCACCGGAGAAAAAGTATTTCGAAGGTTGCTCCAATGGCGGACGAGAGGCTCTAATGACTGCGCAACGTTTCCCTAACCTTTTCGACGGAGTTATCGCTCGCGCACCTGCGCTTAACTGGGCCGGCCAATTGGCCGGAGCATTCAACAGAAACGCAAAAGCGTTCGCGGCGCCAGGTGGTCAGCTCACGCCCGCAAAGATCACGCTACTTGCTAAATCTGTTCTGAACGCCTGTGATACAAAAGATGGCGTAAAGGATGGATTGGTATCTAATCCCAGTGCATGTACTTCTGCTGATTTCAATCCACAAGTCCTGCGCTGTGCTAATGGAGCAGACACCGGCGACAGCTGTCTTTCCGATGCGCAACTTAACACCATCAAATCTTGGACTGATCCAATCGACATTGGTACCGCACCAAATCCTGTGTTCCATAATGCAGGATGGGCCTTAAGCGGAAACGAAGATGATCCTGGTGCGTGGCCAACTTGGCTTACGGGCGCAAACGGCACTCCGGGCTGGCAGTTCCTCTTTCAAGATACGACTATAAAAAATATCATCGCTCGCGACCCAGCGGTTAATTCGCTCACGTATCCATTAGAACAGAATTACAACAGATTGTTCTCTCCGGCCGCAGAAGTGGACGCGACGGATCCTGATTTAACGCCAATGAAACGTCGTGGGGCCAAACTGATTCTTTGGCATGGTCTGAGCGATTCCGCACTGAGCTATAAAAATACCAATGAATACTATAATGCCGTCGCTTCGAAGGTTGGCGGACAACAGGCCCTAAGCGATTTTGTTCGCTACTATCAGGCGCCCGGCGTAAATCATTGTTCAGGCGGTCCAGGGGCAGATCAGTCGAACTTGTTAGTTGCCCTTGATAGCTGGGTTACAAAAAATACGGCGCCTGGCACGTTAGCTGCACAGAAAGTCGACAGTTCGGGAAATACCGTGTTAAGCCGTCCATTGTGCCCATACCCGCAGTATGCACGCTACGTCGGTCCTGCAAATGATGACAATGCCGCAAAGCAGGCATCAAACTTCGTCTGTACCAATCCATAACTCATGTGTGATTTAGCTTAAATAGCGGGAACCTTCCATCGATATGGCGGGTTCCCACTTTCAGAACTAGCTCATCATTACGTAGCGTATGAACGCTCACTTCCAGAAGGTGCCTGGAGCGATTCTGCGTCGACATTCAGATAAGACTTTTTATATATGTGTACTCCTGATGAATGATAAGTTGGTGGTGCAATCGCCTGCAGGAGTGAAATGTGAGCCAGTCACTCCGAACCCTGCAGACAAGTAAATTAAAATGGATCAAGACTTGAGTAACAGCACAGCTTTATTGAACGAAGATAGAGCGCTACAACCAGCGCTTCGGCAGGATTGCAGACCTTGCGTGCATGACGAGGGCTGCTATTCGGTTTAATAATATCTTCTCAGATGAGCATAATCATATTTAAGCGGTGAATTCGTAAAACCAATACGGCTTTGTAGTTAAAAAGCAAGGTGTATGTTATTAACATACACCTTGCCCTTATTGTCCTTACACTCAGCATTAGCCTTACAAAAAAATGGCGTGCATCCGAGTCTGGATCAACTGCTTAATATCACCTTGTGACAGAAATGCGTTGATTAAGGTGGTACCACGGCAGAATCCCTATAACAATGCGCGTGCCGGAAACAACGGCGTTCCGCCACAAGGTTAAACATGGTAGGCGCTTGTAATTCGTCGACTCCTAATTTGTACCAAGCAATTAATATGCAGGGCTTTAAACCATATGAGAAGGACCGTCCGGATGTATGCCTTGAAATTTATCGGTGCTACGATAATGCTCTTTGCAGCAGCACACACTATTGCAAGTTCGGTTGAGGATGAGATTAAAGCCAATCTATCAAAATTGCTTGCTGTTCCGATTGAAAAAGTAAGCAAATCTGGCTTTGGCGATTTATATGAAGTCATTCTAACGTCAACGAACATCGCTTACACTGATAAGAGTGCAAGTTTTCTTATTGTGGGTGGAGCAGTGCTAGACACAGCTACTAAGCAAAATTTAACAGAGATGAGAATCGCAGAGCTATCGCGCTTCGATTGGCGCAACCTGCCTTTGCAAGACGCAATAAAGACTGTAAAAGGCAACGGCGCTCACGGATAGGAAATTCAACCGCATGAGGCCAAGTATGGCACGAGTTTTGGGCCTCGAAACACGTTCGGCCAAGGAAGGTTGAGCGCTCGCTTGCCGCTCAATGGCAAGAGCTTGGGAGGCAGTATGCATTTGGGCCTGGCGCGCGCGCAGCTGCTTCCCCGCAGCGATGGATACCGCCGCTTCACTGGGTCACCAATTGACGCGCTGGTCTACCTCGTCGGGTTGAGCTGCCAGATCCCAATCCGGCTCGCCTTGCGCACCATCATCCACCGGCGCGTCGCAGCCCTCCCACAGCGGTGGCCCGCGTGCCGGGGTGATGTGCGGGGGGGCAGACTCCACCCCGATGTGGTTCAGGATGTGGCGGATTTCGGCGCTGTGGGTGATGAAGGCAATGATGCGCATCTGCCCACCGCACATGGGGCACAGCAGCGGAAATGCCTCGTAGATGCGGGCAATCAGCACCGCCCACAAGTAATGCGCCGCTCGCTTCGGGCGTGCTTCAGGTTCGGGTGTGGGTGTGGCCGCGTTGCCCGGCGCCGCCACCCCAGGTACGCCCGCGCCAGGTTGTGCAGTCTCCACCGTGGCTGGTTGCGACGCAGCAGGCTGAGCCAGCGCCGTTACCGCCGCTCTCAGCGGCGAGTTTGGTGCCAGCACACCAAAGTAGCGGTGCCGGTGGGTGCGTGGCGGTGGCACCAGCGCGGCGATGCGGTCGATCAGTTCCAGCGGTGTGAGGTGCAGCTCATCTGCCTTGGCACCACGCTTGTCACTGGTGGGCTCGCTGCGCTGTTTGGCACAGCGGTACACCAGTTTGCTTCCCTCTTTGCGTAGGCGCTCCATGGAAAACGGTGGACGCGCGCAATAGCGCAGCAGCCGCTCCAGCGCAGCGCGGTCGTGGGCTTCGATGCAGACACCGGCGTCCACCGAGAAGCCGCTGTGTTTGTAGCCCAGCATGTCTTTGGCGTCACAGTTCTCCAGCAGGCCCCGAGCAACGAAGGCGCGCAGGATGCGTTTTTGCAGTGTGGTCTGCACTGGGGCCACGGTAGCCGCATCGATGCCGGTGGCCGCGTGAAAGATGACACCCGGCGATGAGATTCGAGGGGTCGCATCAGCATCGCCCTCGCCCTCCACTTCCTCAAACACCCCGTCCACCACACAAACGTGGAAGTGGACGTGTTCATTGAGGCTGGAGCCGAATCGGTGAATGAAGGCGATGGCACCGATGTGCAGGCCTGCCTTGTCCATATGGGCCGCACCGGGGCTGTGGGTCTGCAGAGTTTGTGCGATCACCCGCAGAAAGATGCGCAGCACCATGCTCAGCACCGCTCCGTCGCGTTGCATGAAGTACCGCAACCTCTTGGGCACGGAGAGCACCCACTGGCGCACCGGCAGGCGGGGGAAAACGTGGTCGCTCAGGTGTGCCGCCGTCTCCACCATCCGCCGCGTGGTGCACGAGGGGCAGACTCCCCGGCCTTTGCAGGAGAAGGCTACAAAGTAGTCGTGCCCACAGTCGCCGCAGCGAGCGCGGGCAAAGCCATGGGCAAAGATGCCGCACTCAAGATACTTGGCAAACGCTTTGCGCACGAAGGGCTTGGGGGTGTGGTGGTCGCCCTGGCCGTCGAACTGACCCGCGCTGGCCAACTCTAGCCAGGTCTCGTAGTGCTCGGCTACCATTTGGTAGAGCAGCGTGCGTTCGGGGTGGCGTGGGTTGTAGAGCTTGGGCTTGGAAGTGGCTGACATGAATACTGTACAAATGCACAGTATTCTGCGGCGATTGTTTGGGTACGCAAAGCACAAGGCCCGAACCGTCGCCAGTTCGGGCCTTGTCAGGGTAGCTTGGCTGCGGACTTACTTGCGCGCAGGCGGCACATCCGTGCAGCTGCCATGCGCCACTTCCGCCGCCATGCCGATGCTCTCGCCCAGCGTCGGATGCGGGTGGATGGTCTTGCCGATGTCGACAGCGTCCGCACCCATCTCGATGGCCAGGGCGATCTCGCCGATCATGTCGCCCGCATGCGTGCCGACCATGCCGCCGCCCAGGATCTTGCCGTGGCCCCGGCCAGCATGGCCGTCTCCTGATCCTGCTTCGGGGCTGTCGTCGAACAGCAGCTTGGTGACGCCTTCGTCGCGGCCGTTGGCAATGGCGCGGCCCGAGGCCGCCCAGGGGAACAGGCCCTTCTTGACCTTGATGCCCTGCTGCTTGGCCTGGTCTTCGGTCAGGCCCACCCAGGCCACTTCGGGGTCGGTGTAGGCCACGCTGGGGATCACGCGGGCGTTGAAGGCGGCGCTGGCCAGTTCCTTGTTGCCCTGCAATTCGCCGGCGATCACTTCCGCCGCCACATGCGCCTCGTGCACCGCCTTGTGCGCCAGCATGGGCTGGCCCACGATGTCGCCGATGGCGAAGATGTGCGGCACATTGGGGTCCTGGGGATTTTCCGTCTTAAAAAGACATAATCCTCTACAGCCCCCGTGGCTCCTGGCCTCCAGCGGGGTATTAACTTCCTCCTAGCCCTTAACTTGTCCCTTTCGGTTATTATGCT
>NZ_JACXLD010000002.1 GCF_014705705.1 Spongiibacter pelagi
GAGTGGCTCTGGATGTACAACAATGAACGGCCCAACTCGGCGATAGGAGGCATACCTCCAAGACAACTGCTAAAAGCAGCTTAAATTCTACGAATAGCTGTTGCGGTAAATGGGGGGATTACACCATCAGTACCGTTGGTGCCATTAGTACCGTTAGTACCATTGGTGCCGTTAGTACCATCGATACCGTTAACACCATCTTTCCCGTCATCACCACCACAGGCGGTCAGCAGTGCAACCGCTGCAGTAATGGAGACTGCGAGTAATTTTTTACGAAAAGACATCATCTCAGACATTTTATGGATTCCATGGAATAACTACGGGAGTGCCATAAGCTATAGATGATTTATGAATAATTAATATCGATTTGGTTATGATTATGTTGCAGATTTTTGAAGGCAATCAGACCGTGAATCAAGTCCACGATCTGATTGATATAAGGGGGCTTAATGCGACCAGTCGAGACGAATATCCCATCCGTAGAAGCGAAATTTCTGCCCAAGAGGGGCGATAGATTGGTCAATATCCGTGTATACGTTTAGTGCCGGAGTCCAGGTGGCATCTCTTCCGTAGATGAAGCTTTGATGACGGACGATGTGGGTATAAGCCTTATTTAACTTTAAGGCGCGCTCGCGAGAGGGCTTGAGTAATTCGTATACATCGGCCTGTTTTACGGCCTCTTCATTGACGGTGTGGTCTTCGTTATACCAACGCGCAAGCATTTCGTCGTTTTCTCTAAACTCATTGCCGCCGCCATTACGTTTGAGGTAGTTAAGAATTTCTCCGCCTTCTTCGTTAAGGTTTTTGGCGTCAGGCATACCTTTTAGATTGATGTAACCCCAGCCGGATTCGCCAGTGACTTTTCTGCCAAAGGCAAAGGTTTGGTCGACTGTGGTGCCGATGGCGGCATGACAGCCCATGCAAAATAAATTTTCTTCATAACTTTGTGGACGCAATGCACCTTCTTGATCTTCTATGAAGCCCTGCACTAACCAGCCCATGCCGTTATCAATACCGCGATCGCCTAAATTGACATAGTTAGGAATTTCGCCAAGGAACTTTTCTTTACGCTCACGGGCGTAACGATTACGAAATTCCTGCTTGCTCATGGTTCTTATTTTTTTCATGTAACGCAGTTCTTTCATGCGCTTGGGAATAAAGATGTCGCCTTGGATATTGCTGCCAACATAGCGAACCGAGTGCATGAACTCTGTGCCCAATGGATATTGTTGTTCGATAACGGCTATCTCGCTGGCATCGCCGAGATAGTAGCTACGCTTGATCATTGTGCTGACATTTTCAGATAGTTGGCCATCGCCATTTAAGTCAACATCTAAGGCGGTTTCGTTAGTTTTCGGGATAGATATTTCCGGTAGATCTTTGATGCTCATTTCCAATAGCGACAAGTTCAGAAAATACATATTTCGATCAACGTTGCCTTGGCGCTCTCTGAATTCTTTGGGAAGTCGAATAATGACGTCATCGGTTGAGCCATTTGTTGGCCAGAAAGTACCGGGGAAGGGTTTGTAGTTAAATGCTATCCAATAGCTACCGTCTTTCGCGAAGCCTTGCTCGTCAAATGCGGCTGCCGAATCAGCAAAGTTATCTAAATCTGGCGTAAAGCCCTGCCATCCCGTCTGAGCCAGTCTTTCGGTGAGTTGCGAGTAGTTATCTTGGCTAATATAAGCATCAATAGTGGCGTCACTGACGCTATCAATCCATTGTGTTCTATCTACAAAGAGATTTTTCCAGTGATTAGTCTCGCCGACATCTGAAAACATATAGTCACCTTGCAGGCCACCATCATCTAATAGATTTTGACGGTAGGCGTTTTCAGTTCGGTCGTAGACTTGGTGGCAGGTGTAGCAAGGGTTGTGTTGTCCCTCGGTCTTGGTATAGCACTGGGGAGGAATCGGACCTTCAAGGTTTGTTGTGATCTCATTCGATACGACAACTACATTTTCGAGTTTGGGTTCTGGCAATTGCCCAGGAGTTGATGAAGACATTCGCGATGAATTGTCGCAGGCACTCAGTGTTAAGGCGGCGACAATAGAGAAGCAGGCAGGAAGAAGGCGAATGTGTTGGCTCATAGATCACTCGAACGAATTTATTGATAATACGAATTAAGCCCGGAACAATATCATTGATATGTTGCAGGTTTTTTTCATAGTGATATTCATTCGCAGTGAAAGGATTGCGAGAAAATTACCTTTTGGTCGGACCTCTATCGAGCCATCGATAACGGTAGATGTTAACCTCCCGAAATTTTTACCGTGTAGCTTTTGCCTTCAAGCAAGGGTTTTAACGCTTGCCGAACATCACCCTGAAACTCCAGCTCGCCGTCTTTAATGGCGCCACCGGTGCTGAGTTTTTGCTTAAGTTCTTTGGCGAGTTTTTTTAATTCTTCGCCGGTTAGGGGCAGGCCGCTAACAATCGTTACGCCTTTGCCTTTTCGGCCTTTGGTTTCTCTACGAATACGGACGATGCCGTCACTATTATTGAGGCGCTGTTGCTCGGCAATTTCTTTGCAACGGCAGGCGTCGATGGCTTGATGGCATTCGGGGCAAAGTTGGCCGCGGTCGGTGGAGTAGACGAGTCGGGACATAATAAATTCGGATTTGTGTTAGAAAAGATGAAGCGCGAAAAAGTTAAAAGCACTGAGTTGCGCGATATCACTGAGTTGCAGGATATAATAGGTGTCGCGCCCTTATTAATCGAGCTTTGATCTGTAATGAATGACACTCAACAACAACTGGATGAATTACAAAGCCAGTTCGCCTTTCAGGAAGACTTGTTGCAAGCCTTGAATGAGCGAGTGGTGTCGCAAGATCGCGAGATACAGGTTTTACAACAGCAATTAAAGGCGTTGCGCGAGCTGTGTTTGCAGTTGGCCGATGCGGTAGAAAAACCTGCAGGTGAGGGCGGCTCACTATTAGATGAGCGCCCACCACATTATTGATTGCTTTATTTCACTACCGTAACGTTTTCTGCTTGCGGACCTTTCTCGCCATCAGTCAGCTCAAAGGCAACGCGCTGGCCTTGTTGTAATCCTCGGCGTCCCTTCTCGGCAATTGAACGGAAGTGTACAAACACTTCGGTGCCATCATCGGCGGAAATAAATCCGTAGCCTTTACTGACGTTAAACCATTTAACACTGCCTTGGGTTTTGCTGCTCTTTTGCGGCAGGGCATTTTTAAGGCCTTGGCTGAGCGTAGCTAATTTTGGGCCAAGAATGAGTGCAATGACGCTGCAGAGAAATAGAATGGCGGCACTGACTGCGGTAACAGGTAGGTTGAGCAGTGCGAAAACAAGGCTGCCTAGCAGAGTGATGACGCATGCAGCTAAAAGAAAGACAACAACAAACATAGAAATAACCGTAACAACAAATAAAACAAATGTTGCTCGCGTTGATTTCTAAATCGGGAGCAACATCAAGAACAGGCCATAAGCCATATGGGCCGCAAGTATACCATTGCGGGTATATGATTTCGCGTTGTGGAGTGCGTTTGAGGCTTAGACTTTGAGCACGTCTTCGGCTTGCAGTCCTTTGGGGCCATCGACCAAATTGAATTCTACCGCTTGGCCCTCATCAAGGGTGCGGTAGCCGTCGCCACGAATAGAGCGGAAGTGAACGAAGACATCGTCACCTTCGTTTCGGGTGATAAACCCAAATCCCTTGGCATTATTAAACCATTTAACAGTCCCGGTTATACGGTCACTCATTGCATTGGCCTCTAGCAGGTAAAGCGTGAACAGAAAACGAGTTAGGTGTTTGGATCGAACTACAGGGGATAAAAATAGGAAGCAGTGCAGGAGACTGCTGGAAAGAATCGGGGCTGTTGAGTCTGAAAGAAAACATCTTGCAGTAGGCGTGGGCAACGCTGTCTAAGCCGAAATCGCTTCCTACTATAACCCGTAGACATTTCCTGTCTACGGATTTTGTACAAAAAATAGCACCTTCTCGCGCAAATGAGATTGCGCGGAGGTGTTGTGCAGGTGTTTTGAGGGCCTTAGAGCGACTCGATGTGCTGATATTGCTGCTGAAGGGTGTCGCGGGCACTTTCCATACTGGCCAGCTTTTGCTTTTCTTTTTCAACCACATCGGCGGGCGCTTTATCGACAAAACCGGCGTTACCGAGTTTGCCAGCAAGGCGCTGAATTTCTTTATCTAGCTTCTGTAGTTCTTTAGTCAAGCGGGCCAGTTCAGCTTCTTTATCGACCAGACCTGCCATGGGCACTAGTACTTCCATTTCACCCACAAGTTGGGTGATGGAGGCTGGCGCTTCAGTGCCTTCTGCCAGCACTTCAATGCTGTCTAGTTTGGCGAGCTTGAGCAGGAAGGGCTTGGTGGCTTCAAGGCGTTGTTGGTCGAGGGCTGAACTGTTTTTCAACATCACATTCAGGGCTTTGCTCGGCGGTACATTCACTTCGCCGCGAATATTACGCACGGCAACAATGACGGCTTTCAGCCATTCGGCGTCGGCAATGGCTTGTTCATCCAGCTTTTCACCTTCTGGCTGCGGATAGCGCTGCAGCATAATACTGGCGCTGGCGTCGCTAGCAATGACCCCAGCAATAGGCGCAACCCGCTGCCAAATTTCTTCGGTGATAAAGGGCATGAACGGATGGGCCAGCCGCAGTGTGGCTTCCAATACTTTTATCAGCGTGCGGCGGGTGCCGCGCTTGGCCTCTGGGCTGGCGTTGTCATCCCAAAGTACAGGCTTGGAGAGTTCCAAATACCAGTCGCAGTATTCGTTCCAGATGAATTCGTAAATAGCTTGCGAAGCGTGGTCTAGGCGGTATGCCTGCATCGCATCGGCAACCTGCTGCTCGGTTTGTTGCAGACGGGCGATAATCCAGCGATCAGCCAAACTTAAATCTACCGGCTCGCCGTTAATGCCGCAGTCTTCGCCCTCTGTGTTCATCATTACATAGCGGGCCGCATTCCAGATTTTGTTGCAGAAGTTGCGGTAGCCCTCTAGGCGTTTCATGTCCCAGTTAATATCGCGGCCGGTAGAGGCTAGCGAATACAGGGTGAAGCGCAGGGCGTCGGTGCCGTGGGCGCCGATGCCTTCTGGGAAGGATTTGCGAGTCGCTCTGGCAATTTTTTCAGCCAGTTGTGGCTGCATCATATTGCCGGTTCGTTTTTCCAGCAGGCTTTCCAGATCAATGCCGTCAATCATATCCAGTGGGTCGAGCACATTGCCCTTGGACTTGGACATTTTCTGGCCTTGTTCATCGCGGATCAGGCCGGTGACATAAACGGTTTTAAAGGGAACTTGGTCGCTGCCGTCTTCATTCTTCATAAAGTGCATGGTCATCATGATCATGCGCGCTACCCAGAAGAAAATAATATCGAAGCCGGTCACCAGGACATCGGTAGGGTGGAAGGTTTTCAGGCGCTCGGTCTGTTCTGGCCAACCCAAGGTGCCGAAGGTCCACAGTGCAGAGCTGAACCAGGTGTCGAGTACGTCTTCGTCTTGGTGTAGCTCAATATCTGCCGCCAGATTGTATTTGCTGCGGGCGTCTTCTTCGTTGCGGGCAACATAGATATTGCCTTCGGCATCGTACCAAGCTGGCACGCGGTGGCCCCACCAAAGTTGGCGAGAGATACACCAATCTTGAATGTCGCGCATCCAACTGAAATACATGTTTTCGTATTGCTTGGGTACAAATTGAATGCGGCCGTCTTCTACCGCTTCAATGGCGGGCTTAGCCAGTTTCTGGGTAGCGACAAACCATTGGTCAGTGAGCAGCGGCTCAATAATCAGGCCCGAGCGGTCACCACGCGGTACTTTCAAGGCGTGATCGTCGACTTTTTCCAACAGCCCGGCACTGTCTAGGTCGGCAACAATGGCTTTACGGGCATCGCTGCGATCCAAGCCGGCGTAGGCGCTGGGCAAGCTGGCATCGATGTCGGAATTGGCCGTGCTATCGCTATTAAACACCTCGGCGGTGTCGCGAATGGCAGCGTCGATGGTCATGATATTGATCATCGGCAGCTTGTGGCGCTGGCCGACCGCATAGTCATTAAAGTCGTGAGCCGGGGTGATTTTTACGCAGCCGGTGCCGAATTCACGGTCGACGTAATCATCGGCCACAATGGGAATACGGCGGTTCACCAAGGGCAGGGTGATAAATTTGCCAATCAATGATTGGTAGCGCTCATCGGCGGGGTTCACGGCAACAGCGGTATCGCCCAGCATGGTTTCCGGGCGTGTGGTGGCGACAACTAAATAGTCTTTGCCTTCGCTAGTAGTAGCACCGTCTGCCAGTGGATAGCGGAAGTGCCACATAAAGCCTTTTTCGTCTTTGTTTTCGACTTCAAGATCGGAAATGGCGGTGTGCAGTTTGGGGTCCCAGTTCACCAGGCGCTTGCCCCGGTAAATAAGGCCGTCATCGTAAAGGCGAACAAACACTTCCTGAACTGCTTTATAGAAGCCTTCATCCATGGTGAAGCGTTCGTGATTCCAGTCGACTGATGCGCCCAAACGGCGCAGTTGGCGGGTAATGGTGCCGCCAGACTCTTCTTTCCATTCCCAGATTTTGTCGACAAATGCTTCACGGCCGAGATCGTGGCGGGTTTTGTTTTCTTCTGCGGCCAGTTTGCGCTCTACCACCATTTGCGTGGCGATACCGGCGTGGTCAGTGCCCACTTGCCAAAGGGTGTTGCTGCCCTTCATGCGTTGGTAGCGGGTGAGGGCGTCCATGATCGCGTCTTGGAAGGCATGGCCCATATGCAGACTGCCGGTGACATTCGGTGGCGGAATCATAATGCTGTAGCTGGGGCCATTACCGCTGGGAGAAAAATAGCCGCTGGCTTCCCAGTTTTGGTACCACTTGGTTTCGATGTCGCTGGGCTGGTAGGTCTTGTCCATACTGTCTCTGGGTCGGTCAAATACAAAAAGCGATCAGTGCCACCTCGCGATTACTTATGCAATGGCGGAGATAGCCTGAATAAACTGGGCTGAAAAGGGCGCTAAGTATACTGATTTTTGCCGTATTGAGGCAAAAGGAAAGGGGCAACTTGTCCCTATGATTTGCTGTTGAGATAGCGGGGCACGAGTTCAATAAGCTTTTGCTTGAGCTGCGCCTCTAGCGTGGGCATTAACTCGTTCATTAATTCCTGAATAAGCTGGTCGAGCTGTTCTTCATTTCGCTCATTAAGGCTATTGCTGGTCTCAGGGGTGAAGTCGAGTACGGCGCCTTTATCTAGCGTGTCTTCATTGATGGAAGAATCAGCCGCTGAGGTTTTCTGGCCGGAGCCGCTTTCAATAATATCGTCCAATACCGGAATCGATTCAGGATTGATACTGGGCGAGGCATGCAGTGCTTGCTGTAAATCTTCTAGCTCGTTGAGCAAGGGTTTGTCGGTGGCAGAATTATCTCGGCTGGCGGAGAAGTTTTTGTCACTGTCTTGATCGTGTTTTCGGCCAAATAATTTACTGAGCATGGGTAATTCCTGTGTGCCCTTTTAGGCGGCGACGTCGTGTTTATGCAAGGGATAGCCGCGTTGCTGATAGGCACTGTAACGCTGACGTGATGCGTTTAACCACTCAGGCTGCTGAAAAACAATCTCGCTCAAGCGCTTAAAACGACTGAATTGGGGCGGAGTTTCCCGACAGAGGTTGACCAGTACATCGCAGTGCTCGCCCAGTTGGTTTGCCGTGCCAATGCAAATAGTATCTGTGGTTTTCCCAGCCTCACTCGCAAGTGAGTGAGGCAGAAAGCTGTCTGGGCGAAAGGTCCACAGCAAGTCGTTTACCGCTTGGCAGCTCGCGTCATCTTCACAACAGATAAAGACCTGATGGCCGTGCTGCCACGCTTTTTGCACCAAGCGACAGCAGTAGAGCCAGGCGGTATGTTGCTCAGCGGAGGACAGAATATAAAAGTCGATCCGAGTCATAGGTGCTTAAGCGGTTTTGCTAATCAGGTATTCGCAGAGCAAGCCAACAGGGCGACCGGTAGCGCCTTTGGCATGACTGGTCCACGCGGTGCCGGCAATGTCGAGGTGAGCCCAGCGTTGATCCTTGGCAAAACGCGACAGGAAGCACGCTGCAGTGACACTGCCGCCGGCTGGGCCGCCAACATTACAGATATCCGCATAACTGGTGTCGAGCTGCTGCTGGTAATCGTTCCACAGTGGCATTTGCCAGGCGCGGTCCCAGCTGCGTACACCCGCCGCCAGTAATTCTTGAGCAAAGTCATCCTGATTGCTGTACAGGCCGCTGGCGTGATTGCCGAGGGCGACAACACAGGCACCGGTCAGGGTGGCAATATCAATAATAGAGGCGGGTTTGAATTTGGCAGCGTAGGTCAGTGCATCGCAAAGTACCAAGCGGCCTTCGGCATCGGTATTTACAACCTCGATGGTTTGGCCAGACATGCTGGTTACCACATCGCCGGGCTTGGTGGCTTTGCCGCTGGGCATATTCTCGGCGGCGGCCACGATGCCAACTACGTTGATCGGCAGCGCCATTTCAACTACGGCGTTCATGGTGCCGAGCACACTGGCCGCACCGCACATATCGAATTTCATTTCTTCCATCTTGCCGCTGGGCTTGATGCTGATGCCGCCGGTGTCGAAGGTAATCCCCTTGCCAACTAAAACGTGAGGTGCGGTATTTTTAGCGCCGCCTTTGTATTCCATCACGATCAGACGCGCAGGTTGTTCGGTGCCGGCAGTAACCGAGAGCAGGGCGCCCATGCCCAGTTCCAGCATTTTCTTCTCGTCGAGAACGCTGACACTCAATTGGGGTGATTTACGGCCCAGCTTTTTGGCTTCTTTGGCCAGAAAATCAGGGTTACAGATATTTGCGGGCAGGTTGCCGAGCTGACGCGCAGTGGTAATACCCAGTGCAATGGCTTGTCCGCGCGCGACCGCTTGCTGATTGGCGGCACTATTGGCGGCTTGTAATGTGACGGATTTTAAAGAGCTGGCGGGTTTGGGCTTGCTCAATGTGGTGGTATAGCGATATTGGCCGACCTCAAGCACCTTGGCGGCACGTTGCAGCATATCGGCATTTGAGAGGCCTTCAACCTTGAGCGACTCAGACAACAGGCTCATGGATTTGCTATTGCTCTTGCTCGCGCAGTCGGCGCTGGCGGCCAGCAAGCTATCGAACTCGGCAATACTGAGCGCTTTTTCGGCATCGCCAATTCCCAGTAGCAATACGCGCTTAGCTTTAAGGCCCTGCACCTCTGGGAGGTAAAGACTTTCTTTGGCCTTGCCGGTAAATTCCTTGCGGCTGATCAAACGGGAGATCGTGCCACCAATGGCGGTATCCAGTGCTTGTAATTCGGCGTTTAGAGGGCCTTCTGCAAGGCAAACGGCGAGTAGGTCGGTGGTCAGAGCGGCGGCATTCTTGGCTGGCTTCAGAGAAATCTGCATAGGGTCCTCAATGGGGCTGTACGCGTTATTGGTCTTTAATCATTTATTGGGCTTGCACGGTATTGCTGGGCCAATAAAAATATTTTGGTTAACAGCGCCTAGTGTAGAACGTATCATCCACGCGTGGAACTGCTGCTCTGTGGCAGTAGCAAGAAAAGGTATACAGGGAGTCCCTGCTTGATTTTATTTCGCTATCTTGCCGCCGAGGTGTTGAAGTCGGTTGTGGCGGTGACCATCGCCTTGCTGGCAATCATCATGAGCGGCCGCTTTGTGAAGTTTCTTGCCCAAGCGGCATCGGGTGATTTTGCCCCGGAAGTGCTGTTCATTATTATGCTTTACCGCCTGCCCAGCTTCTTGGAGGTGGTACTGCCTCTCGGTTTATTCATCAGTATTCTGCTGTCCTACGGTCGTCTCTATGTTGATAGCGAGATGACGGTGATGAATGCCTGTGGCATGAGCCGTCGCAGAATGTTGCTCTATACCCAAATCCCCGCATTTTTTATCGCCTTGATTGTGGCTTATATCAGCATGGTGGTGACCCCGGATGGCATTCGCGCTTCGCGGGAAAAGCTGGCAGATAGCCGGGCAGAAATTGGCGTAGAAGCAACGGTGGAAGGCCGTTTCCGGCTCGACAAATCCAGTGGCCGAGTGACCTATATCGAATCTGTCGACCGCAATACTCAGTCGATGAAGGCGGTGTTTGTTGCTCAGCCAGAGCCTGTGCAGGAAAACGGCCGCAGCTTGGTGTCGATAATCACTGCTCAGAATGGTGTGTTTCAGGTGGATGAAGAGCACGGTGAAAAGCGCCTGATTCTGGAAAAAGGCGTGCGCTATGTTGGCCAGCCGGGCTATATGGATTACCAGCGCACCCGCTTTGATGGCTTGAGTCAGCTATTTTTACAGCCGGAAATAAAAACCTATCGCCAAGAACTGGATGGCAAGCCTACCTCGGAGCTGTGGGGCTCTGATCGACTGGAAGATATTGCTGTGTTGCAGTGGCGTATTTCTCTGAGCTTGTTAGTGCCCGTTGCCGCGCTTATTGCTATGTCGCTGAGCAAGACCGATCACCGACGCGGCCGTTACGGCAAAATGTTTCCCGCATTTATGCTGTATATGATTTACCTTGTTGCCTTGAACGCTAGCCGAGATGCGATTGCCAAGGGCGATTGGCCGCCGATGCCGGGCATGTGGGCAATCCATTTTGCTTTTTTCTCGCTGGGGATTTTGTTGCTTTACCGCGACAGTATTTATCGGCATTGGTGGTTAGCATGGAGGCGTCGCCGTGGTTAAGCTGAATCGGTATATCGGACGCACTGTCACCGCCGCGATTATTTTGGTACTGCTGGTGATTGTGGGCATTGATCTGCTTTCGCAATTGATTGATGAATTGAAAGAAATCCGGGGCGACTACGATTTTGTCGCGGTACTGAAATACGTGCTGATGGTGGCGCCCGGTAGTTTTTATCAATACCTGCCTTTTGCGGCTCTGGTGGGTTGCTTGGCGGGTTTAGGTAATCTCGCCAGTAGCAGTGAACTGGTGGTGATGCGGGCGGCGGGTATCTCAACCTTTCGCCTGATCTTGGCGGTGATTCGGCCAACGATTATTTTGACCTTATTGGGCTTGTTGGTAGCGGAATATGTGGCGCCGGTAAGCCAGCAGATTGCCGAGAGCCAGCGCGGTGTGGCCTTACAAAAATCAGCCAATATCCACAGTCAGTACGGTATGTGGCACCGGGAAGGCAATGAGTTTATGCACTTCAATGCGGTGCAGCCCAACGGCGTGTTGTACGGGGTAAGTGTTTATCGCTTTGATGAAAACCGCGAACTCACCGCCAATACCTTTGCCGAGCGCGCCAGTTACCAAGAGGGTTACTGGCTGATGGAAGAGGTGAGCGCGGTTGAGTTTGCAGAAACCGAGGCGACTAAAAAGCGCTATTCCGAGCTGCGTTGGGATACGGAATTATCGCCTGAGCTGTTAAATATCTTGGTGCTTGATCCAGAGGATTTGTCGATTAGTGGCTTGTGGCGCTACGCCAACTATCTGGATAAGCAGGGTTTGAATGCCGGGGATTACCAACTGGCGTTCTGGAATAAAATCCTGCAGCCGCTGATGATTCTGGGCATGGTGATGGTGGCGATTTCGTTTATCTTTGGGCCGCTCCGCCAAGTCACCATGGGCTTTAGGGTGTTTATCGGGGTGATGGTCGGTATTATCTTTCGCACCTTGCAGGATATTCTCGGTCCGTCCAGCCTGGTGTATGGCTTTGATCCCGTTTACGCCAGCGTAATTCCAATTGTGGTGTGCTTCGCTATTGGCGTTGTGCTACTAGCTAAAAAAACTTAAGCCCAGTTTATCTGGGCTTTTTATCTTCTTTCGGTAAGACGATCACCTTGGTACCCGAGGCGCGGTCGTGCCAGCTACGATTTTCTTTATCAAGCCAGATCCACCAATAGCCCATGCCGAATAAGAGTAGGGATGGCAGCCCTACCAGCAGCCGAACCAGCGCCTGTTTGGCGTTGGGTAGATTGCCATGTTGGTTAACCAGCTTTAGCTTCCAAGCCTGCATACCTAAGGTTTGCCCGCTCTTTAGCCAGAATGCCAAATAAAAGCCGGCAATCACCGCCAGTAGATAAAAACGATACAGCCAGCCACCCAAAGGCGAGTTGAGTTCGTGAACAACCGTATTGGTTTCCGGGCTAGCGCCCAGATTGCCAGCGTTGAGAATCAGCGTGGGAATCAGGCTGGCGATAAACAGCAGGGCAAAGATCAAAAACGAGTCATACACCATGGCGGCGAGTCGCCGCCAGACACCGGCATTAGGAAAATCAGACATTATCGGTTTGCTACAGATTAGAAAAAACGCGATTGTAGCAAACTCGCGAGTTGAGGCGAGCTTGGCGGTGGGCGTTTAGAATTCTACATTCATACCCAGGGTGAGAGAGCTGCTGCGAACGTGAACATCGTAGTCCAGTTTGTACTTTTTGTAGTCTGAATTTAGCGACAGTTTGCCTTCTTCATCAGGCAAAAAGCTCTTAGCTGACTTGCTGCGCTGATACATCATTTTGTACAGGGCTTTGGCGCCAATTTTAAGTAGGGCTTTTTCAGCTTGTTTACCGGTTTTATCTTGGCTCTGATTCATCCACAGGCGGTTGAAGCGCGCTTGGGTTTCGGGGTGAGCAATAAAAGTACCGGTCTCAATGTCTTGCTCCACAATGAAGTTAACACTGGGTTTGTAGCCGGGGCGATAATCCGCTGGCAGAGTGATTTCACCCTGATCGCGATGCCAGAGTGATTCGGCATGTGCGGCCAAGCTGGAGAATAGCAAACTGCAGGCGAGTAATACTTTGCTGAGCAGGTATTTGCCTTGCAGGTATTTGCTAATCAACAGTGCGCTGGTAATCTTCGGTCGTTTCATCGTTCCAAACCTCTATGGTTTCGGCTGAACTTGACTGAGATCTAGATTAATTTGGCCCTGTTTCAGAATGTATACGGGTAACTACGCCGAACACAGGTACAACTACATTACCGGGCGTATTTGACGACATTGTGAATAAATTGAGTCATAGTGGTTAAACTGAATAAAAAACAACAGCTTAAGGTTGGAAATGAGATATGCGGATACTGCTGATAGAAGACGATAACAGCGTTGCCGACTACATAATCAAGGGCCTGAAAGAGAGCGGATATCAGGTGGAACACGCGGCAGACGGGAAGTCTGGGCTTGTCAAGGCGACGACAGAGGAATTTGACGCGCTGATCGTAGACCGAATGTTGCCAAATGTGGACGGGCTCACAATTATTCAAACCCTGCGCGCCTCCAATAACAATACTCCGGCCCTGATTTTGAGTGCCCTCGGTGAAGTGGACGACCGGGTGAAGGGCTTAAAAGCTGGCGGCGATGATTACCTGACCAAACCTTTTGCCTTTGCCGAGTTATTGGCGCGTATTGAAGTGGTGTTGCGACGTCAGGAAACTGGCTCGGCGGTTACTCGCTTGAAAGTGGCTGATCTGGAAATGGATTTGCTGGCACACAAGGTGACTCGAGGTGGCGTGGTATTCAATTTGCAGCCGCGAGAATACAAGCTGCTGGAGTATTTAATGCGCCACGCGGGCCAAGTGGTGACCCGTACCATGCTGCTGGAAAATGTCTGGGATTATCATTTCGACCCGCAGACCAATGTGATCGACGTGCATATTAGCCGCTTGCGGCAGAAAATCGATAAAGGCTTTGATCAGCCATTGTTGAATACAGTGCGTGGCGCGGGGTATATGCTGGATGTTCCTCAGTAAGATTTTTACCAGTTTTACCTTCCGCTTTCTGGTTGGTTACGTTGCCTGGCTGAGTGTCAGCGTTTTTATGGTGCTCGGCGTTATTTACGCCTTTATCGCCTATGACTCCTTTTCCGATGTTCACCGCTCGGTGAATCAGGAGTTGGATGAACTCAGTGCCGCCTATCTTTCTGGTGGCGTCGAGTCTGCGGATACCTTTATTCGAGAGCACAGCGGCCCCGAACGCTTAATTCGTTTCTTCTACTTTATTGGTGACGAAAACCGGCAGCGTATTACCGGTAGCCTTGAACAGTGGCCTGCGACAGAAACCTATCGCGATGGTTGGTTGGGCTTTGATCTGCAAGATGCGCTCAGCACCATTAAAGACCCGGTAAATACCGAGTTTATTGCCCGTATCAAAACCTTGCCTAGCGGCGAACAGGTTCTAGTGGCCCGGCATTACGCCGATATTCTAACCAGCACTAAACTGGTTGCCGGTGCGCTTATCCAAAGTATGGTGGTCACCATTATTCTGGGCACCTTGGGTGGCGCGGTTGCGACGGCTCTCAGTCTGCGACAAATTGAGCGCATTAATAAAACCGTTAGGCATATCATGTCTGGCGATTTTTCCGAGCGCATTGACGGCAAGGGCAGTCGCGGTGATTTGCGGCAGTTGTCCATCAATATCAACCAGATGCTAGACCGCATTGAGGTATTGATGAATGGCGTCCGGCAAGTCTCGGATAATATTGCCCACGATCTTAGAACGCCGCTAACGCGTCTTAGAAATCGCTTGTCGGAACTCTATAATGAAACCGCCTGCCCCGATGCTCAGGGTGAAGTTGCCGCCTTGATTGAAGAAGCGGATGGCTTGTTGGGCACCTTCAGCGCGTTGCTGCGTATTACACAGGTTGAGTCCGGTAACCGTCGCTCAGGCTTTGCGGATATTGATCTGTGTACGCTGGTTTCTGATGTTATTGAGCTGTACGAGCCGCTTGCCCAAGATAAAGACCAACAGCTAGAAACCGGCATGGCGAAGGTCGGGGCCTTTCACGGTGATCGCAACCTGTTGTTTCAGGCCGTGGCCAACTTGGTAGACAACGCCATTAAATACACCCCCGAGGGTGGGCGAGTCTTTGTCGGGCTGTCGGTAGAGCCCGCCGCTTTTAAAATCAGCGTTGCGGATAGCGGTGTTGGTATTCCAGCAGGGGATAAGGAAAAAGTCTTTCAGCGCTTCTTTCGGGTGGAAAGTAGCCGAGGCAAGCAGCCCGGTAATGGTCTGGGTTTGAGCTTGGTTCAGGCGGTTGTTCGCCTGCATGAAGGTGAGATCAGCTTAGAAGACAATCATCCCGGTTTACGAGTGGTGATTCGCCTGCCGCGAGATACCACACCCGTGGTTTAAGTGATTAAACCAAGCCGAGAAAGCTGGTGTCGGGTGCTGTTGCAGAGGTTGGCTTTTGGTATTTCTCTTCCAGCATTTTTGCGCCCTTATCGGCAATGCTGAAACTGCCGCTGAAGCGTTCCACGTTCACCGCTGAACGATCATCGTAGTTATCTTGCATATCGGCACCGGCCGCAGAAAGACTCAAATGGTCGGTAGCCGGAGCGGGCCGGTCTATCGTCTTTGGTGTTTCCAGAATGCTGCCAGCTTGGGCCAAGCTCAGGGCTGAGGTGTCGACTTCGCGATGGGTAACGCCGCGACGCTCATTTTCACGCAGCACCGGGCTACCAATCGGTTCTAACGACAAGGCCGCTAGCGGCGCTTGAGCGGCGTGTTCGGCAATGGCATTTTGGGGGGTGTTTTCCGGCTCTTTGGGTGCTGAAATGGGCTTGCTGGATGCCACAATAGCAGTGACTTCATCCAGACAGGGAATGGCTTCGGTGATGACACCAATCCGATCAAAAGCGGTTTGAAATTTATTCAGTTCGTCGGGGCTTAAATTTTTACGAATCCGGGTAGGGCGGCCGTTGAGCAGTTTTTCAACCTCTGCCACTGGGCGTTTAAACAATTTTGCCAGTTGCTGTAAAGCGGTTTCACGCGCGTATCCCGCCGCCAATTGGCCGGTGATAAACAGATCAAAGCTTTCATTGTTCATGCTATTGGCACCTCCCTCGGCCATTTTGCAGTATCCTTTGCGTTCCCGCCTTTGAATATACTTTTAGCCTAGCGAGATAAGCCGAGTTTTACCATTTGATTAAAAGCCAGCAATTACCGTATCAGCTCCGTGGCGCTGGTGTTACTATGCCACACGAAAATTGTGACCTAATCTTATAAAATACGTATAAATACAATGGATTTGGACGTTGTCCCCACAAAATTTGCCCGCTCGTTGTTAAACCTCGTTGTTGAACGGGGTTATGACCACAACGGGATTTTACGTGAGGCCAATATCGCCTTTAATCCGATGAATCCGCGCTCGACGGGTTATCAAAACAATATTTCCGCAATCCAGTATACCCGCCTGTATCAGCAAGTCATGAGCTTGTTACAGGATCAGGCTTTTGGCTTGATGTTTGGCGAAGGGGTGACCCCCGGCGCATTTCGCATGCTTTGTTACTGTTTATTGAGCTGCGAAAATCTCGAAAAAGCCATTAAGCGCGGCTGCGAATTCTTCCGCACTTTTTACGATGCCGATACCCACCTCTATCTCGATACCCGCCGCGATAATGCCATTGTTGGCTATAGCAGTGTTAAAAAAGGCTTTGCCGGTGATACCGTCGAAACCGAAGATCTTTACAAACTCTCGGTTTGGCACCGTTATTTCTGTTGGTTAATTGGCAGCAATATTTTGCTGAAAGAGGTGCGCTTTGCGGGACAGGCGCCAGCCAGCAAAATCAAAGTCGAAAAATATCAGCAGATGTTTGGATGCCCGGTGTATTACGGCCAACTGCGGGATGAATTTGTATTCGATACCCGCTATTTGAAATACCCCCTAGTGCAAAATGAGCAGGGTCTAAAAGACTTTTTGCGTACGGCACCTTATCCGCTGATGGTGATGCCCAATAGTCGCCGAGATGGTTCGCTGGTTAACCGAGTGCGGGCCATGATTGGTCACGATTTCTCCAAGGGCTTCCCCAGCTTTGAAAAGATCACCGATGCGTTGAATATGTCGGCACCCACTCTGCGGCGCAGACTCAAAAAAGAAGGTACGACCTTTCAACAGCTTAAAGACGAATGTCGACGCGATGCGGCAATGGCGTATTTGAGTAATTCTGAATTGTCCATCAATGCGGTTGCCGCATTGATGGGCTTTACCGATCCTTCGGCGTTTCACCGCTGCTTCAAAAAATGGACCGGAAAAACCCCCGGTGAATTTCGCAGCACCGAACGCGAGCCCACTTAATTCACGTTTTTTCGCGACTGTCTGATATACCCCCCCCCATAAAAACTGTCCAGCGAGATGACTGTATATGTCATTGCCGGACAAGCCTCTGACCGCAATCCTAGTGGCCTTTTAAATTTCCAACTTTTCAATTTTGTGCTGAAACAGAGATGTGACTATGGCCGAGGCATTTATTTTTGATGCAATTCGCACCCCGCGTGGCAAAGGCAAGCCAGGCGGCGCGCTGTATGAAGTTAAACCCATTGATCTGGTAACCAATCTATTGGAGGCCATGAAGGCGCGCCACGATCTGGATACCTCTCAAGTTGAAGACTTGATTCTGGCCTGCGGCGAGCCGGTTAAAGAGCAGGGCCAGAATATCGCCAAGGCGGCGCTGGTTTATTCGAGCTGGGATGATGTCACTACCGGTGCGCAGCTCCATCGTTTCTGCGCCGGTGGCTTGGATGCGGTAAATATGGCGGCGGCAAAAGTGGCCGCCGGTTTTGAAGATTTAGTGGCCGCAGGCGGTGTGGAATCCATGTCGCGCTTGGGTATTGGTGCCAGTGGCGGCGCTACCGGCGATCCCTGGGTACAGATGAAAAGTTATTTTATCTCTCAGGGTTTGGGCGCCGATATTATCGCGACTCAAGATGGCATTAGCCGTGAACAGGTAGATGCCTACGCGCTAATGTCTCAGCAGCGCGCGACAGCGGCAAGAGAATCCGGTTATTTCAAATCGCTGGTGCCGGTTAGCGATATGAATGGCGTAACCGTGCTGGATCACGATGAATTTATTCGCCCAGACACTACGCTTGAAGGTTTGGCAAAACTGAAACCGGCTTTCCAAATGTTTAACGATTTTGGTCACGGCGCGGTCGCTCGGCTGAAATACCCTGATCTGGAAGAGATTAATTGCGTCCACACTCCCGGTAACTCCTCCGGCATTGTTGATGGCGCTGGTCTGGTATTGATCGGTAGCGAGCAGGCGGGAAGAGATCAAAACCTGACCCCCAGAGCGCGTATTGTGAGCTGTGCGCTAACCGGCACCGAACCGACCATCATGTTGAATGGCCCTGCTCCGGCCACTCTCAAAGCGCTGAAAAAGGCCGGCTTAACGGTGGATGACATCGACCTGTTTGAACTGAATGAAGCCTTTGCCTCGGTGGTACTTCGTTACCAGCGCATTCTGGGTATTCCCGATGAAAAAATCAATGTGAACGGTGGCGCTATTGCCATGGGGCATCCCATCGGTGCGACTGGCGCGATGATTCTCGGCACGCTGTTGGATGAGCTTGAGCGCCGCAATTTAAAACGCGGTCTGGTCAGCCTGTGTGCCGGGGGTGGTATTGGTATTGCCACCATTATTGAACGGCTTTGAAGGCGGGATGCCGTCAACGACACACTGAAAAACAAGGGTTAAAAAATGGGATATATCCGATTAGAACAAGATGCCGACGGTATTGTAGAACTGATTTTTGATCAGCCCGGTAAAACCGTAAATACCATGGGATTGGAATACGATCAGGCCATGCGCGAAGCGGTGGCCGAATTACAGGCTAAGGTTGCGGCTGGTGGTGTCACCGGTATTTATTTGCGCAGCGGCAAGCCCGGCCAATTTTTCGCCGGCGGCGATATTAAAGAAATGCTGGAGATGGATTTAAATCCACCGGCTGAGAAAAAAACTGAAATGTTTAACGGCGTAATGGCAACCAAAGCGCCCTTGCGAATTTTGGAAACCTTGGGTGTGCCGGTCGCCGTGGGAATGAACGGGCCTTCGCTGGGTGGTGGTTTTGAAATCGCGCTGGCCTGTCATTATCGGGTTGCCATCAACGGTATTCAGATGGGCTTGCCGGAAGCGATGATCGGCTTGATGCCGGGCGCCGGTGGCGTAGTGCGGATGACCTATCTGTTGGGTATGCAAGAAGCGATTGGTTTAATCAGCCAGGGTCGTCGGCTCAGTGCCGAAAAGGCGCAAGAAAAAGGCCTTGTTCATAAACTGGTTGCCGATGAAGCCAGTATGCATGTGGCTGCTAAAAATTGGATTAAAGCCAATGCCGGAATCGAAGGCGGAGTACAGCAGCCTTGGGATAAAGCAGATTATCAAATGCCTGGCGGCGGCCCAGATGATGCCGCCAACCAAGGTTTAACCTTTTTTGGCCCAGCCAATGTGATGGGTCAAACCAAGAATTTAATGCCTGCACAGAACGCCATTTTTGCTTGCGTGGTGGACTGCGCGCGGGTGGATTTTGATACCGCCCAAAAAATCGAGGGCCGTTACTTCCTCAGCCTGCTGCTGGATCAAGTGGCGCGCAATATGATGACCGCCTTCTTTGTGCAGATGGAAGCCTTGAACAAAGGTGCAAGTCGCCCGCAGGGTATTGAAAAGTTTGCCTGTAAAAAACTGGGTATTCTCGGTGCCGGGCAGATGGGGGCAGGTATTGCCACCATTGCCGCGCAAAAAGGCATCGAGGTCGTGCTTAAAGACATTAGCCAAGAAAATGCCGATCGTGGCCTTGCCTATGCCGCGGCGTTTTACGACAAAGGCATCAGCAAGGGCAAAATGAGCGAGGCTGATAAAGCTACTTGTTTGGCCCGTATAAAACCTACTGCTCTAGCAGCAGATCTTGCTGATTGTGAACTGGTGATTGAAGCGGTATTTGAAGATCGCAAAATCAAAGCCTTGGTTACAAAAGAGGCAGAGGAAGTGTTGGCTAGCGATGCCGTGTTCGCGTCAAACACCTCAGCGCTGCCGATTACTGAATTGGCCGAGGCCAGTTGCCGAGCAGAAAATTTTATCGGTATGCACTTCTTTTCACCGGCGGAAAAAATGCCCTTGGTAGAAATTATCCGCGGCGCTAAAACCAGCGATAACACCTTGGCCAAGGCCTTTGATTTAGCCCAGCAACTGGGTAAAACGCCGATTGTAGTCAACGACGCACCGGGCTTTTTTACCACGCGGGTCATTGCTACCACGGTTACCCAAGGCGCCAGTATGCTTGAGGAAGGCATTAATCCTGTGCTGATTGAATCGGCCGCCAGAGATAATGGATCACCCGTTGGGCCGTTGGCGGCAATTGATGAGATTAGCCAAGAGACCGCCTATAAAAATGGTCAACAAGCTCGAGCAGACGCAGAAGCGCAGGGCAAAGCCTGGGAAGACAATGCCGCCTCTCGCGTGTTGGAGCGTATGGTCAATGAATTTGGTCGGCGCGGAAAAATTCACGGGGGTGGTTACTATGCCTATCCCGAAGGCGGCAAAAAACAGATGTGGCCGGGCCTGAAGTCTGCCTTTGCACCGAATGGCTACACCGAGATTCCCTATGAGGATATTAAAGACCGCTTGGTGTTTTGCCAGTCCCTAGAAGCCGTTCGCGCAATGGAAGAAGGCGTTATCAATAATGTCGGCGATGGCAATATCGGCTCCATTATGGGTATTGGTTTCCCGGCGCAAACCGGTGGTGCTTTCCAAGCGATTAATGCCTATGGTGTAAAAGCCTTTGTCGAGCGTGCCCGTGAACTTGAGCAGCGTTACGGCGAAGTGTTTAAAGTGCCAGCGCTGCTATTGGACTACGCTGAGACCGATAGGCAATTTGCCTGATATTGTGAGCGCGCCCGTATTCAGGGCGCGTAAACTCTAAAATTGCTGTGATATAGTCAGCCTATTCTAGAAAAGATAAGGCTATGCCGGGCGTATCATGGCAGTTGTCCCTCCTAAAGATTCCGTCATTGCCTGCTTTCAGCCGGTGATTGATAGCTTTCGCCTTGCGGTCGCTGGTCATGAAGTACTGGGTCGCGAGCGCCTAGAGTCTGGTGAGCTCAAATCCCTCGGGCCGCTATTTGGTGGCTGTGAAGACGGTGAAGCCCTGCGCCAGCTAGATCGGCATATTCGCTACCAAGCCCTGCAGCAGTTCCTTGCTGCCGGCCAACCCGGTTATCTCGCTATTAATGTCACTCCGGCGTGGATGCTCGATTTCAAAAAAGACGATCCCATTCCCACCATTGAAATGGTGCGTGAGCTGGGTGTTGATCCCCGAAAAATTGTTGTGGAGTTTGTTGAAAGCGCTGGCGAAAACGCCAATATGCAGTATTTGATTCAGCGCTACCGCGAAGTGGGAATGCGCATTGCTATAGATGATTTTGGCAGCGGCCAATCCCATATTGATCGTCTGCTGGCCTTAGAGCCGGACATTATCAAATTGGATATGGACCTGTTTCAACGTGCAGCGCGGGGCGGTTTGCCGGCTAAAGTGGTGTTGGGTATTTCCGATATTGCCCGGCGCAGCGGCAGTACCCTGTTGTGTGAAGGCGTGGAAACCGAAGAGGCTCTTCAGTTTGCCCTCGATTGCGGTGCGCGTTATTTGCAGGGATTTTTCTTTAGTCAGGCAGCGCCGACTTTGGCGAGCAATGATTTGGCGGAAAATTGTTTAAAAGACGTTTTGCCAAGATATTTGAATTCTAAGAAAGCGCATTACCAGTCTCGCCAAAAATATAACGACATTCTGCTGGCGTACTTTCAGCAATTGCAGACCCTTTTGAGTAAGTCGGAGTCGCATTCAGGTATTAACCACAATATTAGCCCCGAGCTGTTACCTGAGCCGCCTGCGGGTTTTATCCGGTTTTTTATCTGCGCCGATAATGGCAATCAAATCTCGCCTAATTTTGAGTTCACGCCAGCACAAGGTTGGCAATCAAATCCTGAAAACCTCGGCTGTAATTGGGCCTCGCGGCCGTATTTTTATTCCTTGTTGGCGGGGTGCGATCGCGGCCCCATCACCTCGACGCCTTATCACGATGTCGATTCAGCGGTGAGCTGCGTAACGTTTGGTTGTCGATTAGATGAATCGCGCTTGCTGTTTATGGATAAGGTGCTTTGGGAAAGCTGATACCGCTAAAACCGCCACTGTTATAGCGGCGCAGCTAAAAACGCTTCCTGAAAAATTTGTTGCCGACTGGCGCCCTGCAGAGCACAAATTTTTTGCGTTTGCTGGATAAACAGCTCGCTGCCAAATAAATACACCTGTTGCTGCCGCCAATCCGAGACCGAAGATTTCAAAAATTCCACTAAATTTTGCAGAGGAAGCTGATCTTTATAAAGCAGCAATTGGGTTTTCCACGCTGAATCCGCGACCTCGGCATTAATGTACTGCCAGTAACTTTCGTCTTTTGCTTGCAGCAGTCCCACTAGGGTAAATGCTTGCGTGCTGTGCTCCATTGCCAGTTGTTGCATGAAGCCTCGCGCCGGAGCCAAGCCGGTGCCCTGAGCAATGCACAGAATATGGCGTTCGCTACGGGGGTCGATATAACCCTCGCCAACGGGCCGACTCACCAAAATGTCTGGTTTGGTATTTTCGGTTTTGGCCAGCGCTGCGCTAATAACGCCATTGCGGTAGTGGCGTATATGCAATTCCAAAAAAGCTTCGGATCCGGAATGGTTGGCGGCAGAAAAACAGCGACTCTGCTGCCCATCTAAAGACAGCGTGACGTACTGCCCCGCTCGCCAACTACCGGAATAATTCAGGCGCAGCCGCAAAATATCGGTGGTGAGCCAATGACGGTCGATTACGCGGCAACGACGCCAAAGCTCTTCGACGCTGGGCGGGTGAAACGTCAATGATTCGGTGGGGTGACACAGACAGCTCAGAAACAGCCCTTGTTCACGCTGGGCAGAGCTGAGACCACGCTGGCAGTCATCGTCTACACCGCCACTATCCAGTATCATGGCGCAACTTTGGCAAGCTCCCGCCCGGCAACCGTGGGGCACGGAAATGCCTTCGCGCAGCAGACAGTCGAGCACGGTTTCGTCTGGCTGGGGGCGAATCGATTGCTGTTTGTAAGTGAGCTGAATATCGGTCATTACTCGGCATAATGCCGGTTCGCTAATAACGCGTCCAGCGCGAAATCGAGAATTGGAGAGTCGCATTTGCGAGTATTTTTTATAGGGTATGTCTGGCCAGAACCGCGCTCCTCGGCAGCGGGGTGGAGAACGCTGGCATTGATCGAGAGTCTGCAAGAGCTGGGGGCTGAAATTCATTTCGGCTGTGCCGCAGCGGAATCTGACAATGCAGTAGACCTCGGTGAGTTGGGCATTACCCCCGTCAATATAAGTTTGAATTGCAGCAGCTTTGAGGCGCAGATACAGGCGTTTGATCCACACATCGTGATTTTTGATCGCTTTGTTTGTGAGGAGCAATTTGCGTGGCGAGTAGCTAAGGCCTGCCCCAATGCCTTACGGGTTCTCGATACCCAGGATTTACATTGCCTGCGCGATGCGCGGCATCGCCTTGTAAAACAGGGACGTGATGCCAACGGCGTTAGTTATAGCGACCTTGATTTGAATAGTGAGCTGGCGCTTAGAGAGCTTGCGGCGATTTGGCGATGCGACCTCAGCCTGATTATTTCCGAGTATGAGATAGAGGTGTTGACCGCGCATTTTGGAGTGAGTCCGGCGCTGCTTCAGTATTTCCCTTTATTGCTCGGTGCGAATGCCACTGCTGATACCACAGAAGATCATGCCGTTTCGCCTTTCACTGAGCGCAAGCATTGCGTGGTGATTGGCAACTTTCGACATCCGCCCAATTGGGATGCACTCAACTACCTGCGCAGCGAGATTTGGCCGCAAATTCGCAAACAATTGCCGGGGGTGGAATGCCATATTTACGGGGCTTATCCACCGCCCAAGGCCCAACAACTACACAATGAAAAGCTGGGATTTTTGCTCAAGGGCTGGGCAAAAGACAGTTTGACCGTGATTTCTCAGGCGCGCTTGATGTTGGCGCCGCTGCGCTTTGGTGCCGGGCAAAAAGGCAAGTTGCTAGAGGCAATGGCATGCGGCACGCCCTCGATCACTACGCCAATTGGGGCGGAGTCGATGTTTAAGGCGGAAATGGACTGGCCGGGAGCGATTGCCACCGATCCTCAGCTATTTGCTGAGGCGGCGATAAACCTCTATCAAGATGAATCGCTATGGCAACAGGCGCAAACTCAGGCGGCACGGGTTCTGAACAGTTGTTTTGACCGACAGCAACACAGCCGAGCCTTTCAGCAAGCATTATCAACCTTGCAAGCGGACCTTAATCGTCACCGCCAAGCGAATTTTATAGGGCAAATGCTCAGTCATCACAGCTTGCAGGCCCAGCGCTATATGTCGCAATGGATTGAGGCTAAAAACCGCCTGCCGCAGTAAAAAGGGCTGCTGCACAGATTCGCAAACTCGGGACAAGTCGATTGCTTTTCCCGGATAAATCTGAGAATTTGAATAAATAATAACGACTCAACGAATTCATTCTCGATGCAGGGGGATCAAAAGCTGTGGATCAGATGATTTTTGATGCCCATCTCCATGTTATTGATCCGGCGTTTCCGCTCTATAGCAATGACGGTTACCTGCCAGACCCGTTTACGGTAGAAGATTACGTCGGCTCCACGGCGGCTTTGGGCATCGCAGGCGGCGCGGTGGTGTCGGGTTCCTTTCAATGTTACGACCAGAGCTATCTGCTGGCCGCCTTGGACAATCTTGGTCCCAGTTTTGTCGGTGTTACGCAGCTGCCCAGCACTATTTCAGATAGTGAATTGCTGAGCCTTGGCGAGAGCCGTATTCGCGCCATTCGCTTTAATATTCGCCGGGGCGGGGCGGATGTATTGGATAATTTGCGCGAGTTTGCCTGCCGGGTACACGACTTGCTGGGCTGGCATTCAGAAGTCTACGCCGATGCCAAAACCCTTACGGAAATAGAGCAGGATCTTTGTTCTTTACCCGCGCTAAGTATTGATCATCTCGGCCTGAGCAAAGATGGCTTACCAACCTTGTACCGTTTGATAGAGCAGGGCGTGAAAGTGAAAGCGACCGGTTTTGGGCGGGTGGATTTTGCTGTCAGTCAGGTACTTAAACGGCTCTATGAAATTAATCCAGATGCCATGATGTTTGGCACAGACCTGCCCTCCACGCGCTCGCCACGGCCCTTTAATCATTCCGATCTGGAGATTGTGCAGAATGCCCTAGATGACGAGGGCGCTCGTAAAGTGTTGTGGGAAAACGCAGCAAATTTCTATCGTTTAGAACTCTGATTCGCTGTTAGCTGTGGCACAAAATGATTTTATCGATTTTTTACTGGATCAACTCCGGCTCATTGGGCCGGTAAGCCCGCGGCGGATGTTTGGTGGCTACGGTCTATTTCTTGACGGCCTGATGTTCGCGCTGGTGATTGAAGACACCCTCTATCTCAAAGCAGATGAGCACAGTCGGGTGGATTTTGAGGATCGTGATTTGCCGCCTTTCACTTATGGCCGCCAAGGCAAGCAGATTGCGCTGTCTTACTTTCAGGCTCCCGAAGAGGCCTTGGACGATAGCCAAATGTTGGCGGATTGGGCGAATAGGGCTTTTGCGGCGGCCTTGCAGGCGCGGCGTTAAGCCCGAAGCCGAGGCGATGGTGTATAATCAGGCGTTTTTAGAATTTTAGAAAATCCGCATTAGGAACACCTGGTCAGCCCATGTCAGAGCAACACGATTCTTCCTCCCGCCCCGTACAAACAGCTATCGAGAGCAAGCTGCAAACGGGTTTTCAATGTGAGTACCTAGAGGTGCTCAACGAAAGCCATATGCACAGCGTGCCAGCCAACTCCGAGACGCATTTTAAGGTGAGCCTCGTCTCTGCCGATTTCGATGGTAAGCGCAAAGTGGCGCGTCACCAATCGGTATATGGTTTGCTGAAAGACGAGCTGGCAGGGCCGGTGCACGCCTTGGCGCTACATCTTTTTACACCGGCAGAATGGCAGGAGCGCCACGGCGAGGTTCCCGCTTCCCCCAACTGTAAAGGGGGCAGCAAGAACGATCCGTTTTTTAACAAGATCATTGATACGGACGGAGCTAAATAATGAGCGAGATGGTTGTTGCCGCCCTGTATCGCTTTGTCACGCTGGATGATTACCAAGCGCGCCGTGAGCCTTTATTGCAGTTTTGCTTGGATAATGATGTGCGCGGCAGCTTGCTGCTCGCGGCAGAAGGCATTAACGGCACCATCGCCGGCACCCGAGAAGCCATTGATAAGGTGCTGGCTTATTTGCGAGCCGATCCCAGATTGGCGGCGCTTGAGCATAAAGAATCCTATAGTGATGGGCAGCCTTTTTACCGCATGAAGGTCAAGCTCAAGAAAGAAATTGTGACCATGGGCATTGATGGCATCGATCCCAATAAGGTGGTGGGCACTTACGTTAAACCCGCCGATTGGAATGCCATTATCTCTGATCCAGAAGTGCTGTTGCTCGATACCCGCAACGATTATGAAGTGGATATCGGCACCTTTAAGGGCGCGGTCGATCCGAAAACCAAAACCTTCCGTGAGTTTCCCGAGTATGTGCGCGAGCACTACGATCCCTCCCGTCATAAGAAAGTGGCCATGTTTTGCACCGGCGGTATTCGCTGTGAAAAAGCCTCGGCCTTTATGAAACAAGAGGGTTTTGAAGAGGTTTATCACCTTGAGGGCGGGATTCTTAAATACCTGGAGGAAGTGCCAGAGCAAGACAGCCTTTGGCAGGGCCAGTGTTTTGTATTCGACAATCGGGTCTCCGTGGGCCACGGCCTAGAGCTGGGCGAGTTCGAACTCTGTCACGGATGTCGTCATCCCATTAGTGCGGAAGATAAATTGAAGCCTGGCTTTGAGGAAGGGGTTTCCTGTTACCAGTGTGTCGACAGTCTCAGTGACGATCAGAAAAAGCGTTTCCGCGATCGTCAGAAACAGGTCGAGCTGGCCAAACAGCGCAATGTTCCCCATGTTGGTGCCCCCGCGCCTGCGCGACAGCTGCGTGAAAATTGAGGTTTCTCGCTTTTTTTGTGCTAAAACAAAATGAGCGCGCTAATTAATCAGCGATTTCCCTAAAATTTTTCCACAGTAATGAAGTAATGTGTCATTGTGGTGGGGCCGGTCAATAGGGAAAATTGGTCGGCTGAAGTGGGATTTTCCCGTCATAAAAGCAATAACTAAATGGAGAACGTCGATGAAGCAGTTAGGTGTTATTGACTCTGCCTTCGTAAATCTGGAGCACCCAAATACCCCGCAACATGTTGGCGGGCTGGGGATTTATGACCCGTCCACCGCGCCGGGTGGCTTTGTGCGCTTTAAGGGCGTTATCGCCAATTTTGAAAAGCGGCTTAACAAGCACTCCATTTTTCGTTCTCGTTTAGTAACCGTGCCCGGTAATCTTGACCGCCCATACTGGGTGCAAGACGCCAATTTCGATGTGGAATTTCATATCCGCCATTTGGCCTTGCCGCAGCCCGGTGACTGGCGCCAACTTTGTATATTGATTTCCCGTATTCACGCCCGGCCTCTCGATATGTCTCGTCCGCTTTGGGAGGCCTATATTATCGAAGGTTTGGATAATATCGCCGGTGTGCCCAAGGGCGGTTTTGCCATTTACACCAAAATGCACCACTCGCTGGTAGATGGTGCCGGTGGCTCCTCGATTATGTCGGTGATCCACGACCTAGAACCTAATCCGGAGGCGATCCCTGATGCGCCCGTTGCGGTAACGGTCGACCCCGCTCCCAATTCCTTGTATCTCAATGTGGCTACTGCCATTAATCAGGTGAAGAACTCTGCCAAGATAATTGGTGGTACTTACAGCACCCTGAAAGACCTCGGCAAAATGGGCATGGGCATAGCCCAGAAACGAATCCCCGCGCCTTCGATTGCGTCACCACGCACGCGCTTTAACCGTCCGGTTGGGCCTTACCGTGTGTTTGAAGCTCTAGAGTTTCCACTGGATGAAATCAAGGCGATTAAAAATAAGGCCGATGTCAAAATCAATGATGTGGTGTTGGCGATCGCCGGTGGTGCCATGCGCCATTATCTTGAACACCACGGTGAATTGCCGGACGATAGTTTGGCGGTTTCTATTCCACTGAATATGCGCACACGCCGTGAAGCCAACGACGATAACAACCAGATTGGCTCGGTATTTTTGGATGTGCACACCAATATTGCCGACCCGGTAGAACGCATCAAAGCCATTTTCCTGAGTTCTCAAGATGCCAAGGTATTTGGTGAAAACTCTCCGCTGGTCGATGTCTTGCGTCTGGCTGGGGTATTGCCGCCGGCCTTAACTCGCCCACTGGTGAAAACCTATATCAACAATGAGTTAACCCAACATCTGCCGCTGGGCATTAGCTCGGTGGTGACCAATGTGGCGGGGCCGCCATTCCCGATTTATTCAGCGGGTGCACAGATGGTGCGTTACTTTGGCATTGGCCTGCTAACACCGGGGGTAGGTCTGTTCCATACTGCCTTTAGTGCCTCGGGCGTACTTACCATGTCGATTTTGGCCGATCGTGAAATCATGCCTGACCCGGCGTTTTATCGGGAATGTCTGCAAGCCTCTTTCGAAGAACTCTATGAAGCGGTGTGTGGCAAAAAAGCGGCTTCGGCCAAGGTCGAGAAAAATCCGGCTTCTGCTGATGATGGCGATGCCGCCGATAAGCCCAAAAAACGCGTAAGCAGACGCAGTAGCAGTGCGGCTAAAGGCAGTATAAAGGCCGAGCCTAAACCGGTGGCGCAAAAAGCCAGAGCTGCAGAATCCACCAGCGCTGATAAACCTAAGGTGGTTTCCTTAAGCTCTGAAAAGATGGGATGAATTAACTGGCGTAAGTTTGGGCCTGATTCCGGCCCAACTCCTTGGCCTTGTACAGGGCAATATCGGCGTGTTTAAACAAGTCGCTACTGGGCTGATCTTGTTCCGGCGTGATGGCACAAATCCCCGCACTACAGGTCAGTATTTTTTCTTTGTTGTTACCGGCATGTTCAATCCCAGCGCGACGCAGCCGCTCCAGCAATTTTTGAGTGAGTTGCTCGGCGGTTTCAGTGCGCTGGGCCATCAGTAAAACCGAAAACTCCTCGCCCCCGGTTCGGCACACTACATCGGTATCTCGCGCAAAGACTTCCCTAAGCAGGCTGGCAAATTTCTGCAGTGCAACATCACCGGCATCGTGGCCATAGGTGTCGTTGTACTGCTTGAAAAAGTCCAGATCGAACATAATCAGAATCACAGGTAGCACCTTGCGCTGGGCCAAATCCCATTGGTAACGCAGACGCTCCTGAAACAGGCGGCGGTTGCCAATACCCGTTAAGGCATCGGTATAGGAAATGGTTTCCAGTTGCTGGGTGTGTTCCTGCACATGGCGCAGCAGTTCGTTGCACTCATTGACCAGTTTGCCAATTTCATCTTTATGCGGGTAATTGAGCACTTGTTGATAATTGCTGTGCTGACGAATTTGCCGCATTTTGGCCGAGAGCCGGTTGATAGGCCCCAGTATTTCTCGGTACATCACTAGCAGTATCAAGATCAGGCTACAGATAAAAAAGATCAGGAACACGATAAGCTGTTTAGAAAAGGCCCGAGATTCAAAGTTGCGAGGATCGGTATCGAAGCGGAGATAAAGCACTTCTTGCTGATTGTCACCGTGAAAAATAGAGTACAGCGTATTCGCAGTGCTGCGTCGGCCCAGCTCAGTGTGATCGCGTTTCAGCGCGGCGCTTAACTCAGCGTGGTCAGCAAGTTCAGTCACCTTAAAATCCAGCCGCGAGGCAAATTCACTAATCAGCTCCGGGGTCAGTCGCAATACACCAATAAAAACCTGCGGTAAGTTTGGGTCTTGCCACTGCGTCAGGCCACCGGCATACATAACCGGCCCTTGAGTTTCACTGAGTAAAAAGCCAGATAGGGTTTCATCGACCTTCAGTTTAGAACCAAGTTTGCGAAATATTTCTTGGGCCAGTGGCTTGGTCTCGTCAAGGTCTTGTGCCGTACTGCGTTCGCCTTGGCGAATATCCAGACTATTGCCTTGGCTGTCGGCCAAAATGAAAAAATCCAATCCTTCCCAGCCGGCAATTTTGGCAAATTCAGGTAGCGTTGATCGCCAGTCGATGTGATCGGGTAAGGAAAACAGTAGTTTTGCCGTGTGATAAACCCGGTCAACACGTTGCTCAAGGTGTTCGCGCTGGTTGGTAAGGTGGGTATGAAAGCGCTTGATATCACGCTGGTCGGCACGATGTTCTATGGCTAATTGATTCGGAATTTCCACCCGTGCCCGATAGGCAAGCGAACCCGCAATGCTGATACACAGCACCGAGCTCCAGAAAAAAGCGGTGGTGGTAGAAATCTTCATTACAAACCCAATTAGATGTGCAATTGTACGATGCAGTGCACGGTACGGCGCGTTACCATTTGATGAAATGATGAGGGGCAATTCAGGCCCTGTCTATTATCGAATATACTGAGGCCGATTAGGTTTCAGTTTTGTTACGCAAAAGAGGTTCACATGAGTTTTCAGCCCCGCCGTTCGGTGTTGTATATGCCGGGTTCTAATGCCCGCGCATTGGAAAAGGCCAAAAGCCTAGATGCCGATGTGCTGATTTTGGATTTGGAAGATGCGGTCGCTCCCGGCCAAAAAGATGTAGCCCGGGAGCAAGTGTTGGCGGCGGTAACGGCTGGCGGCTACGGTAAGCGTGAACTGGTTGTGCGGGTAAATGGTTTTGATACGCCTTGGGGCCGCAAGGATATTGAGTGCTTTGCCAAAGCGCCGATTCAAGCGCTGTGTTTGCCCAAGGTGGAATCTGCCGCCGAAGTGTTGGCGGTAACCCAGGTATTGCAGCAAGCGGGTGCACCAAAGGATTTGGCATTGTGGACAATGGCGGAAACACCGCGCGGTATTTTAGCGATTGATGAAATTGCCGGGGCGCATCCACGCATGGCGGCGATTGTGCTGGGCACCTCGGATTTAGCTAAAGATCTCCGCGTTCCTCATACTCCCACTCGACTCGGTTTGCTGAGCTCACTGGGCTTATGTGTATTGGCAGCGCGGGCGCATGGTTTGGATGTGCTGGATGGCGTGCATCTTGATCTTGAGGACGATGCAGGACTAGAACTGGCCTGTCAGCAAGGCGTGGAGTTGGGGTTTGATGGCAAGACCTTGATTCATCCTCGGCAGATTCCGGCGGCAAATTCCGCATTCTCACCAACCGAGGCGGCGATTGCTCGTGCACAAAAAGTCAGTGCGGCTTGGGAACAGGCGCAAAGCGAAGGCAAGGGCGTCGTGCTGGTAGACGGCAAATTGGTGGAAGCCCTCCATGTAGAAGAGGCTTTGCGGGTGTTGGCCATTGCCGATGCCATGAAGGCTTAAACAAGAGTTAAGACCCGCTTACTGCCGGGTCGCTTTTTCAAACCGCTTCTGTTGTCATTTTTTGCTTTGCACCTTGGTGGCGGGCAAGCGAGATCAATTCCAATACGCGCTGATCAATCCAGCTATCCAGACGATAGTTTGCGACAAAGCCGCAGTGGCCACCGTATTCGGTCAGCTCAATTTCCAATTGCGGGTTTTCTGGCAGGCTGCTGAAATCCTCGGCCAGAATCATCGGGTCATCTTTGGCGCTAATGATATGTGCCCGCCGCGATAGATTTGCCAAAGCATCGCCTTTTAGCGCGTAACCATTTAAGTAATCTTCGGTATCTTCAAAGGGCGTGTGATGGGGCACAAAATGCTGATTCATACCGCGCAGGCTTTTTTCTTCAAGCATGGCTTTTCCTGCCGCCGTTTCCGGGTATAGCGCCAGCTTTTTGCCCAAAGAGCGTTTCCATTTACGAATAAAATATTTCTCGTACACCCACCAGCCTTGCTCGAGGGCGTGCATGGTTTTTACCGGGTCGACCACCGGGCAAATGCCAATGCTGTAATCGAGTTTGATTTTGTCTTGTTCGCCGGCGGCGGCAATACGTAGCGCGAAATTACCACCGAGAGAAAAGCCGGCCAGAAAATTCCAGTCGTGGGGGTAGGTGGCTTGAATCTGGGCGATGGCGTTTAAAACCTCATCTATTCGCACCGAGTGGAATAGCTCGCGATTCAAGTGGTGGCTGTCGCCATGATCGCGCAAGTTCAGCCGGAAGATTTCATAGCCAGCGTTATACAGCGTGCCGCCCAAGGTCAGCAAATAGGTGGATTGGCTACTGCCTTCCCAACCGTGAATCAGAATTACCAGCCCTTTGCTGCGAGTGGGCTGTGCGCTGTGTTCGCCCAGCAGTTGCACACCGTCGCCGCAGTCAATTACCACGGATTTGCTGGCGTTCTGCATGGCCTGATAGTGGCGGCGCTTGAAAATTTTACGCAGCTTGGTCGATGCGAGAATCGATTGAGCGTGGGGATTCTGTAGAGCAGGCGGTGGAATAAAACTCATGGCAATCTAAGGTAAGGTGAATTTGGCCAAGCATAAAGCAATGGGGTGGTGGCTTCTAATACATTCGGCCGATGTTTACTCGGCCCCTGAAAACCTGAAACTGAACATTAGACACTGCAAATCGCATTATTCTTCCATTTTGTATGTCTTTGTTAATTTTGAATTCACGGGAAAACATGTATGTCCTATGCCCAACTCGCGCTGGAAGCCAGTCGCAATTCTGGAAAGTATGCCTCAGCAGGGGATAAAGAAAATTGGTTGGCGCTGTTTGCCGAGGATGCCGTGGTTTGCGATCCGGTGGGCAAGTCGCCCCTCGACCAGAGCGGGGAAGGGCATCGTGGTAAGGCCGCTATCGCCGCCTTTTGGGATAATGTGATTGCCGCTGGCAGTATGGATTTTCAGATTGTGTCGTCATTTCCTGCCGGTGATGAATGTATCAATGTGGTGAAGGTCGTGAACACCTATGAAGGCGGTTTGAGTGTCACGGTGGATATGGCGGTGCTTTATCAGGCAAATGCCGAAGGGAAAATTTGTTCCTTACGCGCTTATTGGGACTACGATGCTGTCACCAGCCAGTTAGGCTAATTTTTGTTTAGTCCAGAAATTGTCTATTCCTGAAATATCTATTCCTTAAATAATAAAAAAGGCCAGCAACTGCTGACCTTGTACTGTGAGCCTGATGCGACTTAAAAACTCAGGCTGGCCTCAACGCCGTAAGTTCTTGGGTCGCCGTAGTAGTTCACCGCATAACCCGCTTGGGTGAAGGGAATACCATTTAGGCGGTATTCTTCATCGGTGAGATTTTTACCCCACAGGGCCATTTCCAAGCGCGTATTTCCTTTGCCCAAGGCAATTTCCGACAAGCTGATACGGGCATTAACCACTTCAAAGGCCTCAACCGTAGTCAGCGCTGCGGCGTCTTTATCGTGGTAGACATCAAAATCATCGGTGTAAGACCAATCTACCCGCGCACTAAACTCACCCGCGCTCAAGTTGCGTACATACTCAAGACCAACACTGGCTTTCTGCTCTGGGGTATAGGGAAATTTCGCCGAGTCTTTAATGTCCATGCCATAGGAGATGAACTCGTCGTATTCCGCATCCAGATAGCCGTAATTGACGTTCAGATTTAAGCCCTCGGCCAGTGCCGCCAAGATTTCAATTTCCAAGCCTTGGATGGTGGCTTGACCGGCGTTTTGAATCTGCGAGTACCCGGACGCGCCGACAAATTCAGAAAGCTGCAAATCTTCGATATCGTTTTGGAACAAGGCGATATTGGATTGCAGGCGCTGATTAAAGCTGCGCGCTTTCATACCCAGCTCGTAGGACGTCACTGTTTCCTCGTCGTAAGGGGTTTGGGCAATAGCGGCCGTGTCAGCTTCGCCATTAAAACCGCCGGATTTCCAACCCTGTGCCGCCTTGGCGTAAACACTCACGTCTTCCTGAAGCTGATAGCTAATAATCAGGCTGGGCGTGGTATTCGACCACGTTTCATTACTGGTGGTGTAGGGCAGCAGTGTGACATCGCTGGCCAAGTTAATGCCGGTGAGCGCGTCATCGCTATAGGCCAGCACGTGCTCGATATACTGATCTTTTTCTTCCTCGGTCCAGCGCAGGCCGGCGCTCAGCGTTAATTGCTCGGTGATATGCCAGTCCGCCTGACCAAAGATAGCGATCGAGGTACTTTCACTGCCGTAGAAATTATTAATGCGGTTATTGGTTGCGGTGGGGGCCGTGGGAGGGTTCGCCGGGCCGTAGGCAAAGTAGGGGTTGTCGATATCGGCTTTTTCATTGAAGTAGAACAGGCCGCCAACAATATCGACACTGCCAATGCTGCCTACCAACTGGAACTCCTGGGATAACTGCTCATGCTCCACGTGGCGCTCCGCATGGAAGCCGGTGAAATCGCTGCCGTCGTAGTCATTGCTATCATCAAATGACATTTCACGCAGGGCGGTAATCGATTTCAGCATCATATCGCCCATATCGTAGCTGATATGTAGAGCATGGCCGTTGTTCTCTGATTTGTCGTATTTTACGCCGTTAACTGCTCCATTTTTACGGCGCTCGGTTTTGCTGCCTGCTGGTTCGTATTGCGGGAAAGAAGGGGTGTTATCTTTGTTGGCCCAATCGTAGGTGTAATAAATTTCCAGTGCTTCACTGAGTTGATAAGCGGCGGCCAAACGCGCGGCGGTGGAATCCAGTTCTTTGAATTTATCAGCGGCTTGGGGATCAACCGAGGTGTTGTTGTAGAAGCCGTCGCGATCCTTTTTTGACACGGCGACATTGACGCGTAATTGCTCGGCCAACACGCCGCTATCAATACTTACAAAGCCTTCGGTATAGCCGAAATTGCCGCCGCCAATTTTTACGGTGCCGGCAAACTCGTCGCCCGGTTTGCGGGTGACCAAATTCACTGCGCCGCCGACCGTGTTTTTACCGTAAAGCGTCCCTTGCGGACCGCGCAGAATTTCTATGCGCTCCAGTTCGGCAACATCAAAAATACCACCCACGTTTTTCGCGATGAATACGCCGTCCATATAGATGCCGACGGTGGGTTCCCAAGTGATCGCTGGGTTGACGGTGACCGAACCGCGAATACCGATGGTGGCGCCGGTGCTACCACCGGGGGATTCGGCAATTTGTACATTGGGTACGTAATTGCTGACATCTTCAATATCGGCAATGCCCTGATCTTTTAGCGCTTGGGCATCAAAGGCGGAGATGGAAATGGGGGTTTCTTGCAGATTTTGTTCGCGCTTTTGCGCGGTCACCAGTACTTCTTCTAGTACGGGTTTGGCGTCTTGGGCGAGAGTGTGTCCACTTGTTACGACACCGGCTACAGCAATGGCAATAGCCAGCGGTGTTTTCTTGCTTATTATCATTGGGCGTTTCCCCGTTTTATTAGTATGAGCAAAGAAGATAGTAAAAGTCTGGAGATTATCCAGCCATCCTTGTTTGGGATTAGGCTTGGGATCAAATTTGAGCTTGTGAAAAGTGATCTATTAGGCAAAAAAAGCCACTCGAATGAGTGGCTTTGGAAGGTAGAAAAGGGGGAGCTTATTTCAGCAGGTCGCGGCCGATAATCAGTTTCATGATCTCATTGGTGCCGGCGTAAATTCGCTGAACGCGAGAGTCGGCAAAGGCGCGGGCAACGGGGTATTCCCACATAAAGCCATAGCCGCCGTGCAACTGCAGACATTCATCAATCAATTTGCACTGCAAATCCGTAGACAGCAGCTTAATTTTTGCGGCGGTCACCGAGTCCAGTTTTTCGTCTACGTGCAGCTCAAGACAGCGGTCGAGAAATACCTGACAAGAAGTCAGTTCGGTTTCCATTTCCGCCAGTTTGAACTGGGTGTTTTGGAAGGTCGCAATTTCTTTGCCGAAGGCTTTGCGCTCTTTAACGTAGTTAATGGTTTGTTCCAGAGTCGCCGTGGCATTGGATACGGCGGTCAGAGACACGCTCAAACGCTCCTGTGGCAAATCTTGCATCAGGTACACAAACCCCATGCCTTCTTCGCCCAGCAGTTGATCTTTGCTGACGCGAACGTCTTGGAAGAACAGCTCAGAGGTGTCTTGGGCTTTCATGCCGATTTTTTCAAGATTGGTGCCCTTGCTGAAACCGGGGGTGCCGTCCTCAACTAGGAACAGGCTGATGCCTTTGGCACCGGCGCTGGCATCGGTTTTGGCAACCACAATTACAAGATTGGCGAGCTGACCATTGGTGATAAAGGTTTTGGAGCCGTTGATGATGTAGTCATCGCCGTCTTTCACCGCGGTGGTTTTAATACCCTGCAGGTCAGAACCCGCGCCGGGCTCGGTCATGGCAATAGCCATAATGGTTTCGCCGCTGACGCAGCCGGGCAGGTATTGTTCTTTCTGCGCCTGCGTACCGTAGCGCACCACATAAGGTACGGCGATATCCGAGTGCAAGCTCCAGCCGATACCGGTCAGGCCTGCATAGCCCACTTCTTCCGTCACAATCGCGTTGTAGCGGAAATCTGCGCCAACACCACCAAACTCTTCCGGTACGGTTGGGCTGAGGAAACCTTGTTCGCCGGCTTTGATCCACAGTTGGCGATCTACGTGGCCGTCTTTTTCCCACTGGTGGTGGAATGGGGTGGCTTCGGTTTCAAGAAATTTGCGTACCGAGGTACGGAACATTTCATGTTCTTCTTCGTAAACAGTTCTTGGAATAGTGCTCACAGCGGGTCTCCTAATTGGTCTAGCTAGAGATAAAGTGGCTCAATGTTATCAGTACGCACATGACGGTGAAACGGTTTTGAATTCCCAAATTTGATGCTGAAGGCCGCTGCGGTTAAAGTTCTGGGCCTAAATTTTATCGATTCTGCCTGATTAGAGTTATGACCCCTGAACGCTACCAACGCCTGCGCCATGTGCTTGACCGTCGTCAGCCCGATTTAACGGTGGTGACTGATAATGTTCATAAAGGACGCAATCTTTCTGCGGTGGTGCGCACCGCAGATGCGGCGGGTATCGCCCAGCTTCACGCGGTGATTGACGACAAGGATTACAAAGCCTTTCGCGGCACGGCGATGGGCAGCCACACTTGGGTTGAGGTAAAGCGCGAGCCGGATATTGAAACCATTCTGCTCGACCTAAAAGCGCAGGGCTATCAAATTCTGGCCGCGTCACTGACAGATGACGCGGTGGATTTTCATGTGCCGGATTACACTCGCCCGACCGCCTTATTGCTCGGCGCTGAAAAGCGCGGCATCTCTGAGCTGGGCTTAGCGCTAGCGGATCAGGTGGTCACCATTCCGATGATGGGGATGGTGCAGTCTTATAATGTTTCAGTGGCGGCGGGCATTATCTTGGCGGAAGCACAGGCCCAGCGGCAGGCCGCAGGGCTATACGATCAGGTTCGTTTGCCCGCAGCTGAATATCAGCACACGTTGTTTGAATGGGCCCATCCCGAGGTGCGAGATTATTGCCGGGCCAATGGGCTCGACTACCCCGAACTCGGCGAAGATGGTGAGATTCTCAACCCTTCCGCCTGGTATCAGCAAGTCAAAAATCGCCAACAAACTTGAGCGCAATTCACCTGAATTGGTGATGTCAGCCTCTATCGCCTATGCCACACTCTTTCAAAAATAATAAGGTGGTAGCTGATGGAGCAAGACAAAGTCATGAGCGGCGCGGCGTGGGCGACGTTCTGTGATGAATTGAAACAAGCTGGTGATCAAATTCTTAGACCAGAGGCGGCGGACGATCCATTGAGCCGCGCAGAGGGCTGGCGTTATTTAACCCGGCTGACTCGCGTTGCTCTTGATATGTTTATGGAGTGTAACGACCGGGACTTTCCCAGCTTTTATCGTCCCTCTCACGAAACCGCCAAGATTGGCGCAGACAATCCCGATAATCTTTATGAACGCGCCGAAATTAATGGCGAATACGATTATAAAATTTCCGGTACCCGGGGCAGCGTTGCCTATCTCGGTTTGATTGCCATTGCCGGAGGTTATGAGGAAGCCGATAGCAATATGCGCTCGGTGTCGTCGCTGGATACCCACGGTAATTTAACGGCGAACGCCGATGGCACTATCGAGATAATACTCTCGCGCACACCGCAAGCCGGAAACTGGCTGCCAATTACCGAGGACACTATTGCGGTATTGGTGCGGCAGACCTTTTTAGATCGCAAAACCGAACGCCCTGCGGAATTAACCATTACCCGCTTGGATAGAGAAAACGCCAAGCCAGTACCGTTAACGCCACAACAAGTTCAACAAAACCTTGAGCGCACTGCCGCTTTTGTAAAAGGCACGGCGACCTTATTTGCCGATTGGGCGCAGGGTTTTAAAACGCATCCGAATACCTTGCCGCCAGCGGATCAGGCCTACTGCCAAAAGCTCGGTGGCGATCCCAATATTTTTTACTATCACAGTTATTTCAAGCTGGCCGAGGATGAAATTCTGCTGATTGAGCTGGATGAAATTCCCGACTGCGAAAACTGGAATTTTCAACTTAATAATTACTGGATGGAATCACTGGAATACCGCTACGTGGACATCCATTTGAATAAACATACGGCGCATTATCAGGCCGATGGCAGTGTGCGAATTTTGGTGGCGGCCCGCGATCCGGGGCAGCCCAATTGGCTGGATACCACCGGGCACGGCGAGGGCACCATGGCGTTTCGCTGGATTGGGGCAAACCGTCAGGTTCAGCCACGTTGTTCGGTTATTAAACAGGGCGATTTAAAATGAACAATAACAAGCTCAATATCGACAGCTTAATGCAAAAGGCGCGAGAGGCGACCGGGCTTTCGGACTTTGGTGATGATCGTTTTAGAGAGCCTCTAGAGGTTCTTGTTCACGCATTGAATGAAGAGGCCAATCTTAACGACATGGGCCGGCTCGGGCAGGAGGAGCGCCTCGTCAACCTGTTGATTAATCGCTTGAGAGTGGAGGGCTGGATTGCGCGTCATCCTGAAATTCTCGATGAAGAGATTATTGCGCCAGTGGTGATTGTGGGTTTGCAGCGTACCGGCTCGACCTATTTGCACCGTATTCTCGCCAGCGATACCCGCTTCTATGCGCCGCTATGGTACGAGGTGCGCAACCCCGCGCCCCCAATGGATTGGGATTTTAATAGCAAAGACCCGCGTATTATTTCTGCCGAGGCGGAGGTGGCGGCCATGTTGGAAGCCAACCCGGAATTGGCGGCGATTCACCCAATGAATCCGGTGGCGGCCGACGAAGATATTATGCTGCTGGAACACAGTTTTTACAGCACCATGCCCGATGCGTTTTTTAATGTGCCGAGCTATACCCAGTGGATAGACAGCCACGACAATACGCCGGGCTATGAATACCTCAAGCGGCAATTGCAGTGCTTGCAGTGGCAGAAAAAACGCGGCGGCCAGCAGGCTCAGCGCTGGTTATTAAAAACCCCTCACCACCTGCATCACGCGGCGATACTGTTAAAAGTTTTTCCCGATGCCAAACTGATTCAAACCCACCGCGATCCATTGCAGACCATTCCGTCGGCGGCGAGTATGAATTACAACTTGTGGATACTGGGCAGTGATACGGTAGACCCGGTCGAAGTGGGGCGGCAGTGGTCGGCCAAGTTTGCCCGAGGAATGACCCATACTCTGGAAACCCGAAATCAGCATCCCGATGCGTTTATTGATGTGTGGTATCGCGACACCGTAAGCGATCCATTAACCGCATTGGAAGCGGTGTATGAGTTTATCAATATGCCATTTACGGCTGAGGCGAAGACGGCAATGGAAGCCTTTCGTGAGGAGAATCGCCGGGAGGATCGCCCCGCCCACGATTACACCTTGGAACAATTTGGCTTTAGCGAGGCCGGTTTGAAAGCGCAGTTTGCCGATTACCGCCGGGCTTATATCGAGTCGGCGGAGCAGAGCTGAATCCAGCGCTCAACCGCCGTGCGGTGGTGGCGTTTACGGGGCAGGGCAAAGTAGAAACGCCGCCGCAAATTGCGTTGGGGTAGCTCCAGAGGAACGAGGCTGCCCCGGCTAAAATCCCGCGCCAATACCACCGAAGATAAACAGCCGATCCCCAGTCCGGATTCCACCGCCGATTTAATCGCCTCGTTGTGGCGGAATTCCTGAAAAATATTCAGTTTGGGCAGGAGTTCATCCATCGCCCGGTCGAAGGTGTAACGAGCCCCTGAGTCGGCCTCGCGCAGAATCCAGCGGGCGTCGAGAATATCTTGTTTGTTGAGTTTTTTCTTTTCTGCCAAGGGGTGGTCGCTGGCGCAAAATACTTGCAGCTCATCTTCGCGCCAGGGAATCAGCTCTAAATCACGGTGATGAATTTCCCGCTCGATCATGCCCAGGTCAACCTCGTAATTCAGCACTTTGGCCACCACTTCCGGGGTGTTGGCGGTTTCCAGTTCTACTTCCGCTTCGGGAAACTGCTCTAGATATTGCGGCAGATAGCGCACCACAAGGTGATTGCCAATGGTAAAGCTGGCGCCAATCCGTAAATGACCCAGCTCGCCGTGGCGCAGCAAGGATTGCTCAAATTCCCGGCAGTGATTAAATAGGGTTTCCGCTTCTAGTCGCAGGCCGCGACCGATAGGATTTAAGCTGAGCCGGTTGCCGTGGCGGTCGAATAGGCTCAGACCGTATTGGCTCTCTAAACTCTGTAGCGCCGCACTGGCAGCAGATTGGGAGAGGTTCAAGGCTTTGGCGGCTTTCGATACGCTTTCATAGCGGGCCACCGCCAGAAAAATCTCCAGTTGGCGCAGGGTATAGCGCATGAATCAGCTTCCTTGAATCGGATGGTTAAGTATTAATATTTTCGATACTGCTTAGAATAATAACCCATTTTACAAGAGCTTGTCCGCTGCCTATGATGCGTCCATTCACGCATTTATCTGTCATTTATTTTCAGGAGAGCCCCATGACCGACGTCAAGGCAACCAATGTTCACTGGCACGACGGCGAAGTCAGCCGCGAAGACCGCAATGCTCTGCTTAAGCAAAAGGGCGCTACCCTCTGGTTTACCGGCCTGTCTGGCAGTGGCAAGAGCACCGTAGCGGTGGCGCTGGAAAAAGCCCTGACCGAGAAAGGCCATCTTTGCTATCGCCTCGATGGTGACAATATCCGTTTAGGCATTAACAAAAATCTAGGCTTTAGCGCCGAAGACCGCGCTGAAAATATTCGCCGTATCGGCGAAATTTCCAAGCTGTTTGTCGACACCGGCGTGATTACGCTGTCTAGCTTTGTGAGCCCTTACCGCGCAGATCGCGATTTGGTGCGTGAGCTGCACAAAGACGGCGAGATGGATTTTATCGAAGTGTTTGTCGATGTGCCGTTGGCCGTAGCCGAAGAGCGCGACCCCAAGGGTTTGTACAAAAAAGCCCGCGCGGGTGAGATCAAAAACTTCACCGGGATTGATGATCCTTACGAAGCTCCACTGCAGCCTGAGTTGGTACTGAACAGCCACGAAATGAGTCTGGAACAAGAAGTTGAGACTTTGCTGAAGGTGCTGAGCGAACGCGGCATCATCTAAAAAACACTGATAATTTTTTGCGATTTGTTTACGGAGCCACACCATGATTAAGCCCCACGGCGCTGACCAATTAAAACCGCTGTTTGTTTACGATACTGAAAAACACCACGCTTTGAATGCCGAAGCAGAAACTCTGACCTCGCTGCTGATTAGTTCAGCTGCTGCCGCCAATGCGGTAATGCTGGGCGCAGGTTACTTTACCCCGCTGGAAGGCTATATGGATTTGGCAGACGCTCTGAGCGTTGCCGAAAAACTGCACACGGCTGATGGCCTGTTTTGGCCTGTGCCTATCCTTAACCTGATCAAGGATGCACAAGGCATTGAAGCTGGTCAGCGCATTGCCCTGCGCGACCCCAATGTGGAAGGCAATCCTGTTCTGGCGATTATGGATGTCGCCAAGGTGGAGTCGGTAAGCGATGAGCAAATCGACTTTATGGCGGAAAATATTTTCGGCACCCTAGACCCTAACCACCCCGGCGTGGCGACCTTTAAAGGTCTGGGAAATGTGTTGCTGTCTGGCCCCATTCAGGTGTTGAACTTCTCTTATTTCCAAGGTGATTTCCCCGATACTTTCCGTACTGCGGTTGAAATCCGTAATGAGATGGCCGAGCGCGGCTGGGAGAAAGTAGTCGCTTTCCAAACCCGTAACCCGATGCACCGCGCGCACGAAGAACTGTGCCGTATGGCCATGGAAGATCTGGGCACCGACGGTATTTTGATCCATATGTTGCTGGGCAAACTGAAAGCGGGTGATATTCCTGCCAATGTGCGCGATGCGGCGATTCGTAAAATGGTGGAAGTATACTTCCCCAAAAACACCGTGATGATCACCGGCTACGGTTTCGACATGTTGTATGCCGGCCCACGTGAAGCGGTTCTACACGCGGTATTCCGCCAGAACTGTGGCTGTACTCACCTGATTGTGGGTCGCGACCACGCCGGTGTGGGTGATTACTACGGCGGTTTTGATGCCCAAACTATTTTCGATGAGAAAGTGCCCGCCGGTGCGCTGGAAATTGAAATCTACCGCGCTGACCACACCGCGTATTCTAAAAAGCTGAATCGCGTAGTGATGATGCGTGATGCGCCAGATCACAGCAAAGATGATTTTGTGCTGCTGTCTGGGACTAAAGTGCGTGAAATGCTGGGCAATGGTATTGCGCCACCACCAGAGTTTTCTCGTCCTGAAGTTGCTCAGATTTTGATGGATTATTATCAGATCGAAGGTTAATCCTAGAAACCTCGTATTAACTACTGCTTTCGTTACGTTAATAAGAGGTTTCAAAGAGTATTGAAATCCAAGTAAAAATATTAAATCTCAGTATTGAAAACAAAAAAAACCGCAGCTCAGTCTGCGGTTTTTTTGTGCCTTTATTTAGTGGCGACTAAGATTGCAAACGCAGTAATTAATCAGGGGTTACTTACGACGTCGATTTCGAAGAACGAAGTAGTACCGCTGACTTCATTACCCACAATAATCATCGGCTTACCAGTGGGACTATCTGCCTCGCTCACAAACTTAATACTTTCAGGGCCAAGGTCGCCCACCTGATCCAAATCGGCTTCTACATCGGCAATGCTGAAATCACGCTCGTTGATGTATTGAATAAAGCGTGGCGATTCAGGGTTGCTGATGTTGTACACCATAATGCCGCCAACACGCTCCAGGCCGATAAAGGCGTAGGTTTTACCTTCAACGACACCGATTTCAATAGCTTCGGGTTCTGGGCCTTTATCGTCTGAGCGGTCATCGCCTTCGTTGTCGTCGTTGCTGGCATTGAAGTTTTCCAGACCCAGACGGTTCGCGGTGATCACTTCAAAATCGCTGCCGGAATCGTAAACCGGTTTCATGGTTTCCGCATTCCAGATAGTGAAAGAACGTGCGCCGTAGGCATATAGATTGGTGTAGCTACAATCTACCGAGGGCTGGCCTGTCTCAGCCAGTGTGGTGCAGAGACCGGTGGTGCCCAAGTTGGCGATCACCTTCAGGCGGCCGAGTTTTTCATCTTCACGGAAATCAGCGGGTAATTTCGCCAGTAAATCGGGATCGAAAGTCGCGCCATCGTCTTCAATATCTTTGATGCGGATTTCATCCAGATAGTGGAAGCAATCACCGCCATCAAAGTCGTAACCACCTTGAGTTGTACAATCCAGCGCATCTACGGCATCGGTCAGGTATTCACGGCCATCACCTTCGTTGGCGGTGAGCAGGTAGGTGGTGCCATTAAATTCATAGCTATCTAAGCTGTCTGGCATATACACGCCGAAGATCGGCCAGTTGCGAATATTAACCGCATCATCTCTATTACTGGCATCCAGCTCATTGCCGGGAATAGAGAAATCTTTATAACCCAATGCATAAATGCCAGTGGCCGTATCGGTAGCTAGGTCGATTTTTAAAATCGCATTGTTTTCCTGCAGGGCCACATAGGCGGTTTGGCTATCTGCAGAAACGGTAATGTACTCAGGCTCTAAATCTTGGCCGACACTGTCGGACTTGCTGGAGATGCGGACATCGCCATGTTGAGTAACGGTGCCCAAGGTCAGCTGGGTTACATTGGCAGCCGTCAAACTGGCAATACCATTGGAAACATCAACGATGGTGACCGAACCTTCAGGATCGATTGAGTAATCACCATTGGGCTCGCCTTCGTTGGCGCTCAGCACTTTTTGGCCATCTGGGGTGAAGGTCACCATATCGGGCAGGGCGCCAGCTTCAACCGCCGAGACAAAAGTGCCGTCAGTTTGGTAGAAGGCGATATAGCCGTTGTTTTGTTTGGGGCTGGCTTCAATGGCGACGGCAACAATGCCGCCATTTACCGAAACGCTGTTTGCGGCGCCGAGCTCGGCGGCAGTGATGTCATTAATCGCATTAGCAACATCAGCAGCGACATCCAAAGAAGAAATTTTAGTCAGGGCCGCAGGGTTTGATGCGTTAAGAATATCAACTTGACCCGATTGGGCATTCACTACAAAGGCGCGTTGAGTCGCGGCATCAAAATCGACAATTTCTGCGGCTGATTCGTCGAATTGTTCGGTTTCAAAACGACCCATAAAGCTCAGGAAAATACTGGAGTCGGTGGCGTTTTGGCCGGCAGGGCCTTGTGCTCCGGCGGGGCCTTGGGCGCCCATCGGCCCTGTGGCACCATCTTTTCCATCATCGCCGCCACAGGCGGTCAGCAATAAACTTGAACTTACCAGCGCGGCGAGCGCGGTTTTTTTACTCAGAAACATGGGGCAATCCCTATCAGTTATAAACTACCTAAGGATCGCTAAAAAGGGTTACGGGGCTATTGCTGAATTATTGCGGAGAGATTGCTGATTTGTTGCTGAAGGGTGACGACAAAATAAAAAGGGCGCCGAGGCGCCCTTACTGTTTAAACCGTGAATTACCGATTTTGACTGGTAAGCTGCAGCTCAACCCGGCGATTGCGCTCGCGGCCTTCTTCAGTATTGTTGTCATCAATCGGGCGGGTTTCGCCGTAGCCGACCGCGCGTAGGCGCGAGGGAGCGACACCTTGTTCAACCAGATACGCCACTACAGACTCTGCACGATTTTTCGACAGATTGTAGTTGTATTCATCCGAGCCGACAGAGTCGGTATGGCCGGCCACCACGATATTGACCGAAGGCTCCTGTTTCAGGGATTCCGCCACCTGACGCAGAATCGACTTGGAGTCTAGCTGCAGGCGCTTGGAGTTGAAGTCGAAATGGATACCTTTGAGTTCAACAGTTTGAGAAATTACACAGCCCTGTGAATTTACCTTGGCACCCGGCAGGGTGTTGGGGCAGATATCAATTTTGTTAGGCACGCCGTCTTTATCGCTGTCCAGCGCGCAACCACGGCTATCAACGGGTTCACCGCGCGGTGTGTTTAAACACTGGTCGATATCGTTAGGTACGCCATCACCGTCGTGATCCAATGAGCAGCCATCGGCATTGACCTTGGCGCCGGCGGGGGTGTCGGGGCATTGATCGCGGAAGTCAGGAACGCCGTCGGCGTCTTTATCCAGCGGGCAGCCGTGACTATCAACAGGGGTGCCGCGAGGGGTGTTTGGACAGCGGTCTAATCGATCGGGAACGCCGTCGCCGTCATCATCCCAGTTATAGGGTTTGGGTTTGTCGCCAAAGGGCACGGAAATACCGAGCATCGCCCCCCAGGTATAAAAATCATCGTCCTGTAATACGGTGACGCCGCTGCTATTTTCGGTCTCGCCGATTTTGTCGACTTGATAACGAACTTCAGCACGCAGAGTGACTTTGTCCATTTCGTATTGCAGACCGCCCAACAGATCGCCACCGTAGTTGTTCTCGGTAACGTTGAGAAAGTCTACTTCGTGGTAAGTCAGGCCGACACCGATATAGGGCTGGAGTTTATTGGCTTCGAGATCAAAGGCGCCGCCGGGGAAAAACAGAAAATCCAAGCCCATTGCCATGCGCTCGTAATCATCGTCTTTGTCGGTGGTTAGAGTGCTGAGGCTTAGCTGGCCATCCAACATAATGTAGCGGCTAAGCGGTTTACCTAAACCGATTTTGAATTCGGTGCCGGTGTCAAAGTCGTCTTTGTCGGCAAAGTTAACGCCGGCCATGCCATGAATGCGCCAGCGGTCATCAAAATGTTTTTCTTCTACTTGCGCCAGACCGTTAAGACTGACGCTCGTTAAACTTGCGGCCAAAAGGCAGGTTTGCCAGTTGCGCATGTGTAATCTCCTGTAGCACCCGTTTTTTTTAATTCAGTGCGGCTCTTTTAAGCCGCACTGTCTCGGTTTTCGTTTTAATTAAGGGGTTCCAAAGAAGCCCGTAAGTTGGTCAATTAAAGTTGTGAGCGCACCTTCATCTCCAATCAGGGCCGAGGTGATCGTGCCCAGCCCGGCTGGAAAGTCGGGGAAGTTTTCATTTAATGTTGAGAACTCGCCACTAATGATAGCTGCCAGAATATCCTCTGTCGGCACGTTGCTATCAAGCTGCGACAGCACGGTATCGCCGATATAGCCTAGGCCATAAAACAGTTGGAATAGTTGGTCTACAGGCACGCCTTGAGCGATTGCGGTTTCAAATTGCTCGCAGAGTCCATTGCTGCCAGTGAGCAGGGTTTCATCTTCAACCGGCAGTACCAATACGGTGGTGGTTTCTGCGCTGCTAATGTCAGTTTCACCGATACCTTCTTGGCCATCAATTTCTACATAGCTTTGCAGACATACGGTATTCAGGCGCAGGAAGCCATTAGGTCGCAGCTCGTTTTTCGGATAGCCGGCAGCCTCACCACCAAAGCTGGCGGCAGGGCCGGGATTAAATGGGTTGTCATCAGGAGAGACGGTTCCGCTTGGATCAGGGCTGGTAACACAGCCGCCTTCACCATCGGAATAGCCATTAACGGCGGTAAACATTACCGAAGGAACGGCAGTGACTTTTGGTAGTGCGTTGACTTCAACTGTTGTGGGTGTGCTGTTAAATTTAGCAAGAGCCTGATAGGTCAAGGAGCCGGGTAATAGATTAGTACCGTCGGCGAGACTGCCAGTGAGGTCGTCGCGGCCTAAGCAGGAGAAAGTATCTACAGATAGCTCGCCATCAATATCACGAAGCAGATGTAGTTCTAGAAGTTCATCCTCGGCAGTGTCAATTAAGCGAATAGCATTAATTTGACTGAATCCATCGTTAATACTGGCTTTAAGGCTTACTTGCCCGAAGGTAGTGCGATTTGGCGCTTCTCTCACTACCGTAGTGGTGCCAGTTGATGAGCTGGAAACCAAAATGCCAGCTGGGCTTAGGCTCCAAGCTACATTGCAGGGCTCAGTGATATCGGCGCCATCTTCGACGGAATAGGTGCAGTTGGCTTGGTAGGGAATGGTGGTGCCAAGCGTGGTAAATCCGATGTAGTCATTTTCGCCGTCTGCAACGGTGACGCCGTCTGTGCGAACAATTTCAAGCGCAGTCACTTCGGCATCGACTAAATTCAGTGTGAGCTGGTCACTCTCGAGTAAATTTTCATCTTTAAAAAAGCGGGCTGTTACGGTACTGACTTTTTGATTTGTCGTTAGATCTTTATAACCATCTCGGCTAAGCAAGGTTGCTCCGCCGGTGGCATTGAGTTCTTGGCCAGTGCTGAAGATGCTGTTGGAGTTAGCTGCCCATTGCAGGTCTCGGTCGGTGTTTTGCTCAGTAGTGAAACACAGGTCTTTAGTACCAATATTGCCGGAACCTGCAATAGTGTAGTTGAGTCTCGCTACCATTTGCAGTTTTTGAGCAGCAGGTACCGCGATACTGTTTTGGTCTAGGCCGCGGCATTGTTCTTCTAGGTCATCTCCGACGTAACTGCCGGTTTCAATTTTGCACGTTGATGAAGTTGGATTCACTATCGCGCAAATATCCATGCTTTCCAGCGTGGCTGGGGTTATTGTCACAGTTTGCTCTGCAATAGCTGAGCCTGAGTCGCAGTCACTATTAATAGCAACAGTATAAATATTAATACTTACGGATTCAGGTGTAGGGTCATTTGGATCAGTAAATGGGGAACTGATGGTCGCGGTTGCTGGTTTGCCTGGGGTATTTGATTGTTGAAAGCTAACAATATCTTCTCTATTAGAGCAGAATCTGACGGTAGAACTCTGATCTTCGCTAGCGCCGCCCGGAAAGTCAGCTCCTTCGAATTTGTAAATAGTGTCGTCCTTCTGAGTAAAGAACTCTCTTTCTGACGCATCTTGTTCAAGATGGTTAATAAAAATTGGACTAGGATTATTTATTCGAGGTTTTAATTTAAATTGGGGAGGTATTACTTTGATGGTGCCGTATTTGGTGACATCCTCGTATTTTGCACTGATACGGAGGGTGTACTGGGTATCACTTGTTGTGAGCTCAGCTTTACTAGAGATTTCCATATGATCGCCGATTAAGGGATCACTCTGAGTTGACGCGGCCTTTTCTGCTAAAACTTCGTCCCTAACATTGGGGACACTGCCGCCAGCCTCGTCTGTAAGAGTCCAAGTCGCGCTTGCACTAACGTTTAAAATAGGTTCAAGGTTTGTACGAACTCCATCAGTTTGGGTTCCCTGCAAAACAACTTGGAGGTCGTGTTTGCCACTTCCAAAAAGTACAGCTTGGGGGTAGCCATTGCTATCTCTTCCTGCTTGTAGCTGTTCGCTATAAAAAACTAGCTCTAAGGAAGTTTTATCCAATTGTGGGCTGGGGCGATCTGGGCTATTGGCACCGCCGCCTCCGCCGCAGGCAGTGAGCACACCCGCTGTTAAGGAAAAAATCAGGGGAAGGGTCGAAAACTTCATTGGGTGCCTCCCGAAGCGGCATTATAAGTATTAGGGGAATATACCTACGGTAGTGTACGTAATTGGCAATTAAACACAATATTGGCGGGCTAGAATTAGCTGTTAGATGAGCTGTGTCACAGCAATATCTAGGAAGCTCTGATTAATTACTGCACTCGCTACATTAATCAAAGCTTCCTTTATTGGGCACAATCTTTTTAAACCCCGGTGGGGTATAGATTGGTTTTTAGCCTGCTTTGGCCACGGATGCGCTGATCTGTGACTGGCTGGCGGCATTCAGCACCGCTTGTAGCGAGGCGCTGACCACATCGCGATTGTGAGCAACACCAATATAGCGCTGGCCGTTAATTGAAATCAGCACATAGGCGATGGCTTTGGCATCGGTGCCGGTCTGCATGGCGTGTTCGCTGTAGTCCAGTATTTCGATGTTATCGCCAAAGTGAAGCTGCCAAGCGCGGGTCAGGGCGCTGATGGCGCCATCGCCACTGCCTTCTAAACAGGTGTTCTCGCCATTCAGGGTGAAATGCAGATTCAGGTAGTCTCGGCCCTGATTTTCGCTATTGTCCTGTTTCAGGCTGAAGTTTTGCAGCGCGCTTTGTTCGCTGGCTTGCAGATAACTCTGCTCAAATACCTGCCAGATTTGCGCAGGGCTAACTTCCCCGGAAATTGCTTCGGCATGGGCTTGCACTTTGCGACTGGCATCGATTTGCATCCAGCGCGGCAGTTGCAGGCCGTAGTCATTTTCCAGCACCCAAGCCACGCCGCCTTTGCCAGACTGGCTGTTGATACGAATAACCGCCTCATAGCTGCGGCCCAGATCGGCGGGATCAATGGGCAGATAGGCCACATCCCAGAGACCGTCTTTTTCCTGCACCGCCATACACTTTTTAATCGCGTCTTGGTGACTGCCGGAGAAGGCGGTGAAGACCAGATCACCGGCGTAGGGGTGGCGCGGGTGCAGTGGGATATTGGTGCAGTGTTCAACGACGGCGATAATTTCGTCCATATCCGCCATATTCAGTTGGGGGTCGATACCCTGGCTGTAGAAGTTCATCGCCATGGTGACAATATCCATATTGCCGGTGCGCTCACCATTGCCGAGCAGGGTGCCTTCAATGCGATCGGCGCCCGCTAAAATGCCCAGTTCGGCGGCGGCAACGCCACAACCCCGGTCGTTGTGGGTGTGCAGAGAAACGCGATATTCGCTGCGGTACTGGCTGTTGCGGCAGAAGTATTCCACCTGATCGGCGAATACATTGGGGCCGGCACATTCCACTGTGGCGGGCAGATTGATAATCATCGGCTTGCCGCTGTCGCGCCATTCGGCAATAACTGCATCGCAGACTTCTACCGCATAGTCGGTTTCCGTCAGGCTAAAGCTCTCGGGTGAATATTGAAATGCCCATTCGGTGTTCGGGTTTTCCGCGGCGTAGTCGCGCACCCAGCGTGCGCCCTGTACCGCAATTGCCTTAATTCCCGCCTTATCCAAGCCAAACACCTTTTGGCGCTGGGTTGGGTTGGTGGAGTTGTAAACGTGCACGATGGCCTTTTTAGCGCCTTTCAGGGCTTCAAAGCTACGGGCAATCAGCTCTTCTCGGGCTTGCACCAGAATCTGTACGGTGACGTCTTCTGGGATGCGGTTGCCATCGATCAGGGCGCGCACAAAGTCGAAATCGGGCTGAGAGGCAGAGGGGAAGCCGACTTCAATTTCTTTGAAGCCAATTTTGACCAGTAAATCCCACATCCGCAGCTTTTGTTCCACTGTCATGGGTTCGACCAGAGCTTGGTTGCCGTCGCGTAGGTCTACCGAACACCAGTCGGGGGCGGTGCTCAGTGTTTTGCTGGGCCATTGCCGATCAGACAGTTCGGGGCGTGGCGCGGCCTGGTATTTGCGATGGTCAAAGCTCATGGTTGATGCTCTCTTTTCATAAACGGGTCATTGGTCGTCAATCTTGGGCATTGTGTGCCCCTTAGCTTTGGCTCCTTGTGGGAGTGTTTTTCGAGCGCTGTGGGTAACGGTGCTCTTGTGGGTTGGGAGCGGTAACTCCACGGTGAAAAGTATAGCGAGAGTGCTGCGCGATAAGATTGCGAATATGCCGGTTAAATTGGGTTTAAATTATGAAATATTGCTTAAAATATAAATATATTGGAATATTATTGTTATCTTGTTCTTTTTAAGGGTTTTATGTGGCTATGCAGTTAGATCGGTACGACAAGCATATTTTGGCCTTGCTACAAAACAACGCGCGTTTAAGTAATCAGGAGTTGGCAGAAAAAATCGGTTTGTCGCCGTCGCCCTGTTTGCGTCGAGTGAAGCGCCTTGAAGAGAGCGGTTTGATTGATGGCTATCGCGCAGTGCTGAATGCGCGGGCGCTGGGCCTAAAGCTGATGGCTTTTATCCATATCAGTATGGATCGGCACACGCCGGAGCGCTTTGAAAACTTTGAGTCTCATGTGGCTGGTATCGCCGAGGTATTGGAGTGCCACCTGATTACCGGTCAGGAAGCGGATTACCTGTTAAAGGTGATAGTGGAAGATATGGATGGTTTCCAGCGCTTGTTGCTGGAGAAAATTACGCGAATAGAAGGGGTGAGCGGGGTGCATTCCAGCTTTGTGATGAAATCGCCGGTTAATAGTACGGCAATGCCTCTCTAGGGCTCCCTAACCCGGTGAAGCCTCTCTAGCTAACAAGGTACTGTTGTCGGCGGGCTTCCTCTAAAAACATGGGGTAGCGCTGCATGATATGCACCTGCTCGCGCAGCATATCGCGGCTAGTTACGCCTAGATCTAAATGCAGTGCGGCACCGCGTGAATCTTTGCGGATGACTTTGCCCAAGACTTTGATTTTGTTGCCGTCGTGAAAGCGGATTTCTCCACCCACAAATTGGTGCAGCTTTAATTCTTGTGCAGAATCAAAATCCAGTTTCAGCCCCTTTTCAGAAATATCGACAATGGGGAACTGCTGACCGGATGCAGTTTTGAGGTGCAAGCGACCCTGGCGGGGAAATACCAGACGAAAATGTTGGCGATTTTGTGGTTGATTTGTATTGGACATGATCCCCATGCTCCACACAGACTTTCATAGCTTCCAGCCTACTCGCAGCTTAATCAAAGCGGTATGGGTAAATACCGAAATGAGCGGCTAGGGCGAGGCAAGCGGCTTAATGTTGGTGTGGGTGAGCGGAGGTCTCAGTTGCTGGCGTTGAGTGATGTTGGTGATTATTTGCTGGCATCACAAACCACGGTGCCAGCGCGATAATAATCAAAACAATGGCAAAGCCGCTGCGAATGAGCGGGTTGCTGGTGTGAGTGGGGCGCAGGCTGGCGATGCTGCTAACACTAAGTACCGCCGGTACCGTGCCGAGACCAAAGCAGAACATCAGGCTAGCCGCATGCATCGGGCTGCCGCTCAGTGCAGACCATGCCAGCGCGCTGTATATCAAACCGCAGGGCAGAAAGCCCCAAAGTATCCCGATCGAGAAGGCTTTTCCTAAATTATTGATAGGGAGCAAGGCTCGGGTAAGCGGCTGAATTTTTTTCCAGAGGAGATTGCCCATCGCTTCGAGGCGCTGGCTAAGCTGACCCCAGCCGGCAATAGAGAAGGCGACCGCAATTAGCATGAGGCTGGCGAGGACGCGCAGAGTGACCGTAATCCATTTAAGATCATCAAGGGCAAGCTGGCCGAGACTGGCAATGCCGCTGATCACGCCGCCCGCGATCAGCCCCAGTAAGCTATAACTCAGCAGCCGACCGAATTGAAATACCGCCAAAAAACCATATTGGCTTGGTGGTGAGCGATGGCTTTGGCGCTCCACTACCGGAATATAGTGTTCGCTTGTTTTGCTTGCCGATTGCTGGGGCGTGGCATTGGCCAACACGCCGGCGATACCGCCGCACATTCCTACGCAGTGGGGGCTGCCAATTAAACCCAGCATAAAAGCGGCGGAATAGCTGAGCGCTTCGGTGATCATGGTTTGGATTGGGACTCGTCGGTATTTTCTGGTTTTGTTTGTTTGGGCTGATCGCTGTCAAACAAAATGCGCTGGCCTTCTTTTTCCAAATCATCAAATTGCTTGTCTTTCACCGCCCAAAAAAACAGCGCCACCGCCGTGCCGAAAAATATCAGTGCGATGGGTAAAAGTAGGTAGAGGCTGTCCATCTCAATTGGCCATGCGATTTGAAGATAGTTGAGATTCTAGCGCAGTCGCAGTGCGATCAATGTTAGTTTTGTTTTTTGCTCGCACGCGATTGAGGCGTAGGGCATTAAGCACCACGATTAAGGAACTTGCCGACATACCAATTGCGGCCAACCACGGTGCAATTAAGCCCATAGCGGCAAGGGGAATGGCGGTGCCGTTGTAGAGCAATGCCCAGAAAATATTCTGGCGAAGAATATGCCGAGTCGCTTGGGCAAAATCAAAAAGTGTTTGCACCTGCGAGAGTGAATCGCTGATTAGCAATACATCAGCTTGGTTGCGGGTAAGATCACTCGCGGCAGACATGGCAATGGAAACATCGGCACAGGCCATTACCGGCGCATCATTAACCCCATCACCTAACATCAGCACGGTTTTGCCCTGTGATTGTAATTGTTGAATGTGCGCGACCTTATTTGCTGCGCTGCATTCACTCAGGGCGTGGTTGATGTTGAGTTTGTTGGCTAAGGCATCAACGGCGGCGGCTCGGTCACCGCTGAGCAATTGGCAGCTCATCTTTGCGCTAGCAAAAGCTGAAATCAGTTCAGCCGCTCCCGGACGAATTTGATCCGCAATCCAGAAGCGGGCGAGTGCCTGGTTTTCGTTGACCAGTAATACCTCACTGCCGGTGTGTTGCTTGGCGGTAGTGGAAGTCGGGATGGTCTGTAATTTTTCGCAGAAGGCCGCTTTACCAATTCGGTAGCGAAGTCCGGCTAGTTTTGCCTGAATACCTTCCCCTGCAAAAATCGTTATCGTACTTAGCGAAACCGTATTCTCGGACTCCGTCTTAAATGCTTGCGCGAGTGGGTGGGTGGAGTCGGCTTCCATCGCTGCAGCAATGGCAAGTATCTCTTTCTGTTGCGCCTCATTTTGTGGGCTTAGCCACTCTATGCTTTCAATGCGAGCCCGCCCCAGTGTTAGGGTGCCGGTTTTATCAAATACCGCGACATTCAGCTTTTTTAGTCTTTCCAGAATTAAGCTATTGCGCAGCACGATGCCCCGGCGGCGCAGGGCGGTAATGGCGGCGGCGTAGGTGGTGGGGGTGGCCAGTGATAGAGCGCAGGGGCAGCTAACCACCAATACCGACAGCGCAATAATAAAGGCGCGCTCAAGATCGAACTGAGCCCAGTACGCAAAGCTGATGAGTGCCACGAGGATAACCGCAATCACAAAACGGGATGCTAGGCGATCGGCAAGTTGAGCGAAATGGGGCTTTTCTGACTGAGCTTTGGCCAGCAATTTCTGCATGGCATTGAGGCTGCTGTTTTCAGCGCTGGCGGTGACCTCTATTTCTAAACTGGCTTCAATATTTCCGCTGCCGGCCAGCACTTGGCAGCCTTGGGTTACCGATTGCGGTAGAAACTCACCATTAAAGGCACTGGTTTCTATGCGGCTACTTCCTGCAGTAACAATGCCATCGGCAGGGATGATTTCACCGGGGGGAATAAAAATACGATCACCGGGCACCAGTTCAGCAATGGCTTGCCAGCGAAACGGCGGTTGCGAATCAGAATTGGCGGCTGTTGTGTTAATGAGTCGTGCGGCTTCCGGTAAAAGCTGCGCCTGATGAAATTGCCCTAATCGCAAGCGGGCCTGTAGATAACGGCTCAATAATAAAAAGAAAATAAACATGCTGACAGTGTCGAAATACACATGTTCCAGCCCAAACATCGTGGCATAAACACTGGCAAGATAGGCGGCAATTAGGGCCAGTGAAACCGGCACATCCATACCCGGTGCTCGGGCTTTTACAGAGCGCCACGCGCCTTTGAAAAAGGGTTGGCCGGAATACAACAAAATAGGGGTGGTAATAATCAGGCTGAAATAGCGCAGCAAATCCCGCGTTGCGTTATCAATTCCCTGAAAATCCCCGGCATATAAGCCGATAGCCACCATACCGACCTGCATCATGCCGATGCCAGCTAATCCAAGTCGGCGAAGATTCTTGCTGAGTTCGTCGCGTAATAATTGCTGGCGTTGGTCTGGCGAATCGGGCAGCGGCTGGTAGCCGAGTTCTTGTATGGCCGCCATGATTTCAGACATGCTGGTCTGTTGCGGATTCCAAACAATATGGGCCACGGCATTTTGTAAATTGACGTCGATGCGATCAACGCCATCTAACTGGATCAGATGGTGTTCGATCAACCATGTGCAGGCTGCGCAGTGAATACCGCTAAGGCTGAGCCGACTGTGCCAGCGATCCGCTTTATATTCGGAAAAACGACGTAAAACTGCCGTGTTATTAAACAGGGTGAAATCGGCTTTATCTGTTTTGGGCGTGTCGGGGTTATCACTGCGCAGCCGATAGTAGTCGCTTAATCCAGCTTGTTGAATACACTCGGCTACCGCAACACAGGCCGGGCAGCACATGGCGTGGTTTGCGCCGTTGATGTTCAGTGCGTAAGAACTGTTTTTGGGAACTGTTTGACCGCAGTGATAACAGGCTAGCGTCATGCTGTTCTGACTTATCGAGTTTGCAGAAAAAATTGTTGGGCTGAAAATTCTGGGGCATTGCTGCCATTAGCTTCAATGACAATTTGCGCTTTTAAACGCCATAGTGAATCCTCGCCGGTAGTGGCAATTTCCTTCAGCGTAAGATACCAGCGTCCGGTGGGTAAGGTTTCTAATGTGGCCGCGTAGTGTTGTTGGTCGTGACGAACCAAGGCGGTTTGGAAATCTAGGTTCTTAGTGGTTGGGTGTTCCCACTGCAGTAATAAGTGGTCGGGTAGTTGTTCTAAATTCCCGTCAATTTCGATTTGCAAATCAGCGGGCGTACTCAGCGACAGCGAGGCACTTATTTGATGAGCCAGCGCATAGCGATCCTGATCCAAATAGCGGTTAATGGCCAAGCCTTCTTTGTAGTAATCATCAACCACCAGATTGTCGCTGTGACGAATTGCGATCACTAAAGTAGCAATGCTGGCGACCACTACAATGGCGGGCAGGCCAAAGACAAACCAGCCCCAAAATTGGCTATGCCAACGGCTGGGGCTTGATGGAGTGAGAACCTTATTCAATTTAGTGCCTGTTCAACTTAATGACCGCTGCCGGGGGCAAAGAATTTGCTGTCGACGGTCACCGATTTTTCAGGTTCCGATTCAGCGTAAACCTTAAATTGCACGGAGTTAGCGGCCTGTTCTGAATATTCTGGCGCAAGGGTGAGGCGAATGTTTAGCTCTCTAACCTCGCCACTGCTGACCGTAATTGCGCCTTGCTCTGGCATCTGGATTGGCGCTGAGCTGTTTAGGCTCAGTCGATATTTGTGATTGGTTTCCGTCTTGTTGGCGATTTTAACAGTGTAACGGTTTTCAATTTGGCCGCTGTCGGTGGTGTAGTACAGCGCCTGCCGGTCTCTTAAAACACTCAGCACGATGCTGTCGCGGGTGGCCATGCGATAACCTAGAAAACTGACCATTAAGGCAACCGCCACGATATAGCCAACGAGTCTGGGGCGAATAATATGCAGCTTTTTGCCCTTCAGCGCATTCTCGGTGGTGTAACGAATCAAGCCGCGAGGATAGTGCATTTTATCCATCACCGAATCGCAGGCATCTATGCACAGTGCGCAGCCAATGCACTCGTATTGCAGGCCGTTGCGAATATCGATACCGGTGGGGCAAACCTGTACGCAGAGCTGGCAATCAATGCAGTCACCCAAGCCCTGTTGCTGATGATCGTCTGCGTGCTTACGCGAACCACGCGGCTCGCCACGGGCTTTATCGTAAGAAATAATCAGCGTGTCGGGATCAAACATGGCGGATTGAAAGCGCGCATAGGGACACATGTATTTGCACACTTGTTCGCGCATCCAGCCGGCATTGCCATAGGTGGCTAGGGTGAAAAAACCAATCCAGAACGCGGCCATGGGATGAATGGACAATTGTGCAAGGTCAATCGTCATGCCCACGATAGGGGTGAAGTAGCCAACAAAAGTGAAGCCGGTAAAAAAGGCCAGCCCTAGCCACATACTGTGTTTCAGGAATTTTTTGCGGAATTTATCGAAGGACCAAGGCTGCTGATCCAGCTTGATGCGCTGGTTACGCGAGCCTTCGGTTTTCTGCTCGATCCACATAAACATGGCGGTCCACACGGTTTGTGGACAGGTATAGCCACACCAGACGCGACCGGCCAGATTGGTAACGGCGAACAGTGCAAAGGCGGCAATAATCAGCAGCCAGGCCAGCATCGACATATCCTGTGGCCAGAAGGTCATCCATAAAATATGAAATTTGCGTTCGGGCAGATCAAACAGTACGGATTGACGATCGCCCCAGTTCAGCCACGGCAGGACAAAATAACCAATGAGTAAGGGCCAGCCGGTATATAGCCGAATACGTTGGAAGAAGCCCTCGATCTTGCGGGTATAGATTTTTTCCCGCTTTTGATACAGATCGATCTCAGCGACTTCTGCCGGAACAAATTCCAATACTTGAACGCTGTTGTCCTTGTCTTTTGGTGAACGCTCACTCATTGCGGCATCACTTACTCAGCGGCGCTGCTGTCGGTGTGCGACAGCTTGTAGACAAAAGCGGTGAGCAAATGAATTTTATCTGCCCCCAGAATATCGCCCTGCGCCGGCATATTGCCGTTACGACCCTTGGCCAAGGTGTGTTTGATGCGGCCACTGTCACCGCCGTATAGCCAAACGTTGTCGTTTAAGCGGGGCGCGCCCAGCATTTGATTGCCGCTGCCATCTGGCATATGGCAAGCCGCGCAGAGCATGGCAAATTTTTGGTCGGCATCGGGGTGGGCTTCTGCCGCAACGGTTTTGCCTTGTGAGAGTTTGCTGACATAGCCGGTCATATCAGAGAGCCCAGCTTCGCCCAGCGCAGATTCCCACGCTGGCATATTGCCTTTGCGACCGAAGGTGATGGTGGTTTTAATGGCTTCAGGCGAGCCGCCGTACAGCCAATCCTGATCGGTTAGATTGGGGAAGCCGTAGCTGCCTTTACCTTCGGCGCCATGACAAACCGAACAGTTATTGGCAAACATACGCCGCGCCATGCGCATGGCTTTAGGGTTGTCGGCCAGTGCTTCCACTGAGGTATTGCGATATTCGGCAAAAATCTCGGCGGTGTGGGCTTCGGCTTTATCAACTTCGGCCTGCCATTGGCCAACCGAGGTCCAGCCTAGCAGTCCTTTAAAATTACCCATGCCGGGGTAGGCGATTAAGTAGCCGATGGCAAAAATAATGGTGATGACAAACATTTTGAACCACCAGCCGGGCAGGGGATTGTCGTATTCCTCAATACCGTCGTAAATATGGCCGGTGGTGGGATTGTCCTTATCCTGTACCGTGGTTTTGCGATTGCTGAACAGTACCCAGCAAACCAGTACTAGCGAAATGACCGTTAAAACAATTATCCAAGCGCTCCAAAAACTAGTCATTGTGTTCCCCATTGCGAGCGTGTTTGCCACTGTGCGGACGGTTTTCGTCGGCAAAAGGCAGGTTGGCGGCATCGTCGTATTCACTGCTGCTGCGGCGATAGACTTTGAAAGTCAGGCCGATAAAGGCTAAAAATATCAGCAGCGTTGAAAGTGCCCTCAGGCTGTCTTGTTCCATATTTCCTCCCAACTAACGCCGATATTTCAGCAGGGTGCCGAGTTGTTGCAGGTAGGCGACAACCGCATCAATTTCGGTTTTACCTTCGACCTTGGCAGCGGCGCCGGCGATATCATCATCGGTATAGGGCACACCAACTTTCCGCAATGCGGCCATTTTTTTTCCGACTAACTGGCTGTCTATGTCGTTTTCAAACAGCCAGGGGTAGGCGGGCATAATGGATTCCGGCACTACATCGCGCGGATTAAACAGGTGGGCGCGGTGCCATTCGTCACTATAGCGGCCGCCGACACGAGCAAGGTCTGGGCCGGTGCGTTTAGAGCCCCACAGGAAGGGGTGGTCGTAAACCGACTCACCGGCAACTGAGTAGTGACCGTAGCGTTCGGTTTCGGAGCGCATGGGGCGCACCATCTGTGAGTGACAAACATTGCAGCCTTCGCGGATGTAAATATCGCGTCCGGTCAGCTCCAGTGCGCCGAGGGGTTTTAAGCCTTCAACGGGCTCGGTGGTCTGCTTTTGGAAGAACAGCGGCACAATTTCAACCAGTGCGCCGAAGCTGATTGCCACAATAATAAAGACAATCATCAAGCCGATATTTTTCTCAACTATTTCGTGTTTCATGCCGTTGCCTCCGCGACTTCAGCAGTTGCAATGGATTGTTCTTTGCGAATGGTCATCCACACATTCCACGCCATGATGATCATGCCGCAGAGGAACATCAGACCGCCGAGGAAGCGCACCACATAGCCAGGATGGCTGGCGAGTACCGATTCGGCAAAGCTGTAGGTGAGGCTGCCGTCGCTGTTATAGGCGCGCCACATGAGGCCTTGCACAATGCCGTTAACCCACATTGAGGCGATATACAGCACGGTACCGATTGTTGATAACCAAAAGTGCAGGCCGATGGCGGGAATGCTGTACATCTTGGCTTTTTCAAACAGTACGGGAACGAGGTGATACACCATGCCAATGGAAATCATCGCCACCCAGCCCAGTGCGCCGGAGTGCACATGGCCGATGGTCCAGTCGGTGTAATGGGAGAGGGAATTCACCGTCTTAATCGACATCATTGGGCCTTCAAAGGTCGACATGCCGTAGAAAGACAGAGACACAATCAGGAAGCGCAAAATCGGGTCGGTGCGCAATTTATGCCAGGCGCCGGACAGGGTCATAATACCGTTGATCATGCCGCCCCAGCTTGGCGCCAATAGGATTAATGACATCACCATGCCTAAGCTTTGCGCCCAATCGGGTAGCGCGGTGTAATGCAAATGGTGAGGCCCGGCCCAGATATAGACGGAGACCAGCGCCCAGAAATGCACGATGGAAAGGCGGTAAGAATACACCGGGCGTTCGGCTTGCTTGGGCACAAAGTAATACATCATGCCAAGGAAGCCGGCGGTGAGGAAAAAGCCCACCGCGTTGTGGCCGTACCACCATTGAATCATGGCATCGACCGCGCCGGCGTAGACGGAATAGGATTTGCCGAGAGTCACCGGTACCGCGAGGCTGTTAACGATATGCAGCACCGCGATGGTGATAATAAAGGCGCCGTAAAACCAGTTAGCGACATATATGTGGTGGGTGCGGCGTTTCATAATGGTGCCGAAAAACACCAGCGCGTAAGCTACCCAGACAATGGTAATCAGAATATCAATCGGCCATTCCAGCTCGGCGTATTCTTTCGAAGAGGTCCAGCCTAGGGGCAGGGTAATTGCCGCTAGCACGATAACTAATTGCCAGCCCCAGAAGACAAAGGCCGCCAGTGAGTTGGAAATCAGCGGTGCTTGGCAGGTGCGCTGCACCACATAAAATGAAGAGCCAATCAGCGCGCTGCCGCCAAAGGCAAAAATCACCGCATTGGTATGCAGTGGGCGCAGTCGGCCAAAGCTGGTCCACGGTAGATCAAAATTCAGGGCGGGCCACACCAGCTGGGCGGCGATCAATACACCGACCGCCATGCCGACAATGCCCCAAACTACCGTCATTATCGTGAATTGCCGGACTACGGTGTAGTTGTAATCCGGGTGGCTGAGTTTGGTTTCCATATCCTAAGCCTTTCGCTTTTTAACGATTTATAAATCCGCCCGGTGTGGGCATTCGATTGTTTAGTGAGCGTCGATAAACACTGGTGCCATTCCCATATCCCAGAGAATAACGACCGCGCCCATCAGCGCCATAAAAATCACCATGCAGATACCGACCACCGCCGAGGCGTAGAGAAAGCCGCGCTCCTGCGGAATACCCATTACCTGGGGAATGCCGATATATAAGAGATAAACCGCCCAGCCCAGACTCAAAATGCCAAGACATAAATCCAGCCAGAACAGAGGGTAAAAGCCGACAAGGCCCGCGAGAAACAGCGGCGTGGCGGTGTAGCTGGCGATCACGGTGCCTTTAATGATCGACGAACTACTGCCGTAGGTTTCAGACATCCAGTGCACAAAATAGCCGATCACCGCCAGTGAACCGAGCATGGCGAAATAAAAGGCGATAACAATATGCAGGGCGCTATCCGGGGTCATTAGCACGGTTTCGCTATCGCCCACCCGCCAGCCAATCTGGCTGGAGCCGTAATACCAGGCAAGGCAGGGGCCGAGCGCCATTATCAGCGGGTAAAGGAGTTTGCCGGCAAATTCGCCATCGGTGGCATTGGCAAGTTTCTGCCATTGAGAACGCGGGGTAAAAAGAAACCCCAATGGATTGCTGGTAAAGGTGGCCACGGAGTTGCGCCTCTCAGTTTAGGTTTCGGGCAATGTACCAACTTTCTGCGACAGTACGTTGATACGCATCAATAAAGTTGCTCCCGTAACCAGATCGCCCTCGTTGCTATATGGCGATGCGGATTAACTGCCGGGCTTTTTTACAAAATACTTTTTATCTAAAACTCATTAATTGTTAAAACACATTAGCGGTTTCTTTTAATTTTTCCAGGTCGATAAGGGTGACATCTTTATTGGCAATCGAAATCAGCCCCTGTTTGGCAAAGCGGGTAAACACCCGGCTTACCGTTTCGATAGTCAGGCCCAGAAAGTTGCCGATATCTCCGCGCGACATTGGCAGCCGGAATGAGGTTGCCGACAATCCACGGCGTGCATGGCGCGCCGAGATACTCACCAGCAGTGCAGCCAAACGTTCTTCGGCGGAGTTTTTACTCAATAAGGTGATGTGTCGCTGATCCTCGACAATCTCTTGGCTGAGCAATTTAAAGAAATGCTTTTGCATGGAGGGCAGCTTACCGCTGAGTTCTTCCATGCGGTGAAAGGGAATTTCACAAATTGCGGAGACATCCATGGCTTGTGCAGAGCTGGCGTAACGATTTTGACCGATGCCGTCCATGCCAAGAATTTCACCGGGAAAATAAAAGCCGGTGACCTGCTCTTCGCCATCGTCGGTGGTGCTATAGGCTTTGATCGCGCCGGAGCGTACGGCGTATATAGACTGGAAGTTTTCACCCTGACGGTAGAGGTGTTGGCCTTTTTGAACGGGACGGCCACGCTGCACAATATCGTCGAGTTGGGTAATTTCATCTTGGCGCAGGGCCAAGGGCAGGCAAATACTGTTTAGGCGGCAGTTAGCACAATTGACGTTGGCGTCATTCGGGCAGTGTTGTTTAAGTTCCGCTTTCATCAACTGCATCTAGCTCATTCCTTGGATATAAATGATCCTAAGGCAAACACTTTGCTCTTGCCAAATTTTTTTCGGTAAGCGAAAACCATTTGCAATGACGCACTTTGCCATCGGTGAGACGCGCACTATAAAGTCTTGGAGAAGCGTCCTTCTACTCCGTGCAAATACGTATCAAAAGTCATGCAAATATTGCGTAGGAAGTTGCGCCCGGTTTGGGTAACGGTGATGGCTTGCTCGGAAAGGGTTAGCAGACCGTCATTGGCTAGTTGCTGAAGCGCCTCCAGCTCGCGCTTAAAGTGGCGGTTGAAATTGATTTGGAAACGTTGCTCAAAAGTAGGAATGTCTAGTTGCAGATTACAGATTAATGCCGAGATAAGCGCGCGGCGAATTCGATCTTCCTCATTGCAGATTAAACCTTTGGCCGTAGGCAGATGGCCTTCATCCAGTGCGCGGTAATAGTCGTCTAACTGCACATGGTTTTGGTTGAAGTTACCATCTAAAGAGCTAATTGCAGACACGCCCAAGGCCAAGGTGTCGGGCGCCATGCTGGTCGAATAACCTTGGAAATTGCGTTGCAGGCGCCCCTCTTGTTGATACTGGGCCAGCGCATCATCCGGTTTTACAAAGTGATCCATACCAATATGGATATAGCCGGCCTCTTCAAATCGACGGGTAGCGAGTTGATAGAGGGCCAGTTTTTCTGCACTGTCGGGAATGCTTTGTTTGGCGATGGCTTTTTGCGGCGGAAAGCGATCGGGGAGGTGGGCGTAGTGGTAAAAAGCGATGCGATCTGGAGCCAGCTCGAGCACTTCATCCAAGGTGTGTTCCAGCGTAGTGCAGGTTTGCTTGGGCAGGCCATAAATCAGATCCACCGACAGCGATTTAAAACGCAGCTCTCTGGCTTGCTTGAATAAGCTAACTAGCTTTTCTGTTGGGCAAACCCGATTGATTGCCTTCTGTACCGCAGGGTCGCTGTCTTGAACGCCAAAACTTAAGCGGTTAAATCCGAGTCCTTTTAATAGCGCCAGTCGGTCGCCATCCACAGTGCGAGGATCAATTTCAATCGCGTATTCCCGGCTCTGGTCATCGGCAAAACGAAAATGGCTAGAGAGCATGTGAATGAGTTCGGTCAGTTCAGCGTCATCAAAATAGGTGGGCGTGCCCCCGCCAAGATGCAGTTGAACAACGCGTCGATGTTTACCGATGGCGCTAGAAACCATTTCGATTTCTTTTGCTAAATAATCCAGATATCGGCGACTGGCGCTGGGGTCTTTGGTCACAATTTTATTGCAGGCGCAGTAATAGCAAAGCCAGCGACAGAAGGGCAGGTGAACATAAAGCGATAGGGGCGCAACTTGTTGGCCGCTATGTTTAAGTAAATCCAGATGCTGTGCCGGGGTAAATGCCTCGCTAAATTGCAGCGCCGTGGGGTAGGAGGTATAGCGCGGACCTTCGCAGCGGTATTTCTCGATCAAGCTGGTAGGCGTGACGCTTTCAATTGCAATGATCGTTGAATTCTCGGTTTGGCTGGCTGCATTCATGGTCGTGGACTGCCCTGATCAGGATTTTAGTCAAGGCTAGCAGAGTCGTTAACGCGTCAGATTGATATGAGTCAAAGCGTGGACTGCGGGTTTATACGTATAGAATTTGCGAGAAAAATTCGTGCAAAAAGTTTGATGCGTGTCGCAAATAACAAAAAGTGTTAGGCGCGATTATTTGAGCTTATCTAATTGAATGTATTAGTAAAATCCGAGACAAATTCACACTGTTAGAACTTTGCTCGCACTGTTACTATCTAACTAATTGGTCTAGTCTTGAGCCTGTGTCGGGTGAAAAGCATGTTTAGGTGATTATATGTCGTACCGCAAAATGGCGTTGGCCGCATTTCTAACATTAAGCACAACGCTGTCATTTGGTGGTGAATCTGAGCAGTCTGGGTCAGTGGCAGATCGTTGCCTGGACTGGAAAGTGGATTCCATTCCCTCCGATTCCGATGCCTCAAGCTGCTCTTTCTACAATCCAGAAAAAACCAGCACCCGGTTTTTAGTGCGCAATCATTGCTCCTCAGAAGTGAGCGGCGTCTTCACCTACTACAAAACCGATGCCGGTCAGCGCCCGATTTTAAGTATGCACCCTTTTGCGGTTAAGCCCGGCCAAGTGGTAGAAGTGGCGAACCCATGCAGCATGAGTTCTCCAGAGTCTATTCAGGTTTCGCAGGTGTCGATGAATAGCGCCGTTTAACTAACGGGGTCTTAATTTTTAAAAGACAAAAAAATGCCGCCCATTAGAGCGGCATTTTTTATGGCTGGCAGTTGTGACTACTTAGCGTAGCTCGAAACGGCCCAGCTCCATTCCCATCACGCTATCGGTTGAACTGTCCATGCAGGCGGCGTGAGCCTTGGCTCGTGGCAGCAGGCGCTTGAAGTAGAACTCCACCGTTTCCAGCTTGCTTTTCAAGAACTCGGTATCGCCTTCGCCCTTGTTCAGCTTGTTATGTGCTGCTTCGGCGGCCATAGCCATGTAATAGGCCATAGACAGATAACCGCTGTACATCAGGAAGTCGACCGAAGCGGCGCCCACTGCATCGCGGTTGCGTGCGGCGCGGGCCAGCATTTTTACGGTCTTCCAGTTCCAGCACAGGGTATAGCCAATAATGCTGGCGCCATAGCCGCGCTGCTTGCCGGTAAACAGGGTTTTGAAACCGAATTTATACAGTTTTTTGCTAAAGGCCGCGTAGAGTTTGAAACCATCCAGAACCACTTTACGGCCAATAAGATCTAGAGCCTGAATCCCGGTGGTGCCTTCGTACATGGTGGAGATGCGAGCGTCGCGGTAAATCTGTTCCATACCGTGTTCGGCAATATAGCCGTGGCCGCCAAACACTTGCATACCCAAGCTGGCTGATTCCTGGCCGGTTTCGGTCAGGAAGGCTTTCAGAATGGGAGTCAGGAAGCCCAGCTCGTTTTCTGCCTCGTCGCGCTCTTCTTCCGTTTCCGCAAACATCATGCGGTCGGCATATTTTGCCGCATCGTAAATCATCAGACGGCCACCTTCGGCAAAGGCTTTGGCGGTGAGCAGCATGCGGCGTACATCGGCGTGGTGGATAATCGCGTCTGCGGCCACTTCGGGGTTTTTCTTGCCGGATAGGGCGCGCATAGAATGGCGCTCCATGGCATAGGGCAGGGCGTTTTGGTAGGCCAGCTCAGAAGCGGCCAGACCTTGAATCGCGGTGCCCACGCGCGCGGTGTTCATAAAGGTGAACATCGCTTCCAGACCTTGGTTTTCCACGCCGAGCATAAAGCCGGTGGCGTTGTCGAAGTTCATCACACAGGTGGCGTTGCCGTGAATGCCCATCTTGTGTTCGATGCTGCCGCAGCTAACGCCATTGCGCTCACCTACGCCGCCTTCGGCATTGGGCAGGAATTTGGGCACGATAAACAGCGAAATGCCCTTGGTGCCTTCTGGTGAGCCGGGGGTGCGAGCCAATACGATGTGGACGATATTTTCCGCCATATCGTGTTCGCCGGCAGAGATAAAGATCTTGGTGCCGGTGATGTGATAGCTGCCATCTTGCTGGGGTTCGGCTTTGGTTTTCATTAAACCGAGGTCAGAGCCGCAGTGTGGCTCGGTCAAACACATGGTGCCGCTCCAGGTGGCCTCGCAGAGTTTGCTCAGGTAAACCTGTTTTTGCTCTTCAGTGCCGTGCACGTACAGCGTATTCATGGCGCCGAGGCTAAGGCCGGGGTACATGCCCCAAGACCAGTTAGCGGTGCCGACCAGTTCAGATTTAATCAGGCCCATCGACAGGGGCAGACCTTGACCGCCGTATTCCGCAGGGTGCGAAAGCCCTTGCCAGCCGCCTTCAATCCACATTTGGTAGGCTTCTTTGAAGCCGTCGGGGGTGGTGACTTCACCGTCTTTCCACTGACAACCTTGCTGGTCGCCAACCTGATTCAGTGGCGATAGCACTTCCTCGGCAAATTTACCGGCTTCGGAAATAATCGCTTCGACCATATCCGGGGTGGCTTCTTCGCCACAGGGAATGGTTTTGTAATGCGCTTGATAATCCAGCACATCATTGAGAACGAAATCGATATCGCGCAGCGGTGCTTTGAACGTAGTCATAGTGGTATTCCTTGAATTGCCCAACGGCTTGGTCCGGCCTGGGAAGCGAGTTTTAACGTTACGCTTCTCGTGGCTAAAAAGTACAGCGCGGAGGGTATGCCATTTGTTTTTGTAGGCAATTGGCCGCTTAAAAGTGGCCGGGCTGGCGCTGCGGTCAATCAGTTTGCAAATCAGCTTGAGCAATTCCGGTCGTGACATGGGGCATTGCCTTGTACTTGAGACCCTGAGCCGGGAGAGGGATACTGGCAAATCTATGATTGTGCGATTGAAGTAGGAGCCACTTACCTATGCAAATCGGATTCACTAGCCAGCGGCATGTGCTGCCCGGTGGCGGTTATTTAGTGCAACTCAGTTTGAATGCGCCTACGCAGCTTAATGCTCTGTGCCATGAAATGGCGGAGCTGTTATTGCGGCAGTTGCGCTTGTTTATTGAAGACCCTGAGGCCTTGGGTTTGATCCTTGATAGCACCACTGACAAGGCGTTTTCGGTGGGCGCCGATTTGCGCCGAATTCGCGAATCCGCTATGGCCAATCCCGGTGGCGAGGCGGTAGAGGCCGAGGCGTTTTTCACCAGTGAGTTTGCGCTTGTGCAGTTGATTTACCAGTGTCCAAAGCCGGTGCTGTGCTGGGCAGATGGCTTCACTATGGGCAGTGGGCTGAGTGTGTTAGCGGCGTCTAGCCACCGGGTTGTGGGTAGCGCAGTGGCGGCATCGCTACCAGAAACCGGCTTGGGTTTTTTTCCTAACGCCGGGCTGAATTACTTTCTTCATCAAATGCCGGGTAAATTAGGTTTATTTACCGCACTCACCGGCATTCAATTAAATTTAGCTGACCTGCTTTATGGCGGTTTGGCGGATTACTGTTTTGACTCAAATGCAAAATCAACGGTGTTGGCAGGTTTGCTTGATTTGGATTGGGAGGAAGATGCCGAAGCCAATGCCGAACTATTAACCGAATACCTCAGCGATATTGAAGCGGAGCTGGGCGCGAGCTTGCCGGGTTCTGAGTTAAAAGCCCATCGCGAATGGGTAGATCAGCATTGTGAAGGTAGTTTATCGGCTTTGGATGTGCAGCTTGAGTCAGCGACTGGCGATGCTTGGTTGACGCAGGCCGCACAGGGTTTTAGGCGTGCGGCAGCCAGCTCGCAGAAAATTCTCTATCGCTTGCAAAAACACTGCGAACACCACGGTTTGGCAGAAGTATTGCGGCTGGAATTAGGCTTGGTTAGTCAGCGTATTCGCGACCCGGAATTTTCAGAAGGGGTGCGGGCGAGATTGCTTGGTAAGGATCGAGATCCGCACTGGTGTTACGCCACAATTAGCGATGTGCCAGAATCGGAAATCAATGCCTTGTTTGCCTTGCTATAGGTTTTGCCAATCTTTTTCATCACTCCAATCGTTTTTAAATGATAATTATTCTCGATTAAAGTGGCTCCATCGTTAAGCAAAACCGCTTTGCGAGCTAGAGAATACGATTATTTGAAACGCTATCGAAAAGGAGCGAGTGACATGAAAAAGACCATTAGTTTTGCCGCCATGCATTTTGCCGTTGCATTTTCGGTGGCCTACCTGATGACCGGCAGCGTGGTTGTCGGCGGTTTAATGGCTTTGGTAGAGCCGGCGGTTAACACCGTGGCGTTCTACTTCCACGAGAAGGCTTGGGCAAAAATGACACCGGTAGAAACGGTGTCTCTGGTGCCAGCATTCGCCTCTGCTAGTGCTTAGCTAAGAAAATGCTTAAATAAGGCGATAACGAGGCTCAAACCCACCAGCGGCAGTATCCAGCGACTTAGGCGCTGCTGCTGTTCGCTGGACAACTGCGGCGCGCGTTTTTCCAGTAGCGGAATAATAAGAAACAGGCTGAGGAACAGCAGCCCGAGAATAATTAATAGGTTCATATCAGCAGCTTAATGGAAATTTCCTAGCCTTCAAGCTCAATACTCCGGCGCTGTTGAATGAATTATCGGCGGACGATAACGGATGAACCGTGACCGAACAGCCCCTGATTTGCGGTAATGCCGACCTTGGCATTTTCTACCTGCCGTTCACCGGCCTGCCCGCGTAGCTGCCACGTCAGTTCACAAACTTGTGCCAAGGCTTGTGCTGGAACCGCTTCACCAAAGCAGGCGAGGCCGCCAGAGGGATTTACGGGCAAGCGACCGCCGAGTTTAGTTTCGCCTTGTCGAATCAATTGTGCAGCCTCACCGCGACCGCAGAATTGCAGGTCTTCATACCAATCCAGCTCCAGCGCTGAGCTGAGGTCATAAATCTCGGCAACGCTGACATCTTCGGGGCCAATGCCCGCTTCTTCATAGGCTTTTACCGGCAGGGCAGCGCGAAAGCGGTGGGCCTCTACGCCTGCAGCGGCTGCCGAATCGGTGGCGATATCCGGCATCTCTACCACGGCACTGGCAAAGCTGGGTGTGACCGTAGAAATGGCAGACACTTTGACTGCATCGCCTTTGCCGATGCGCTTGGCGTAATCCATGCTGGAGACAATCATAGCTGCACCGCCATCGGAGGTGGCGCAGATATTTAACAAGCGCAAAGGATCGGCAACCATGGCGGAGTTTTTAATATCCTCCATGGTGAACTTCTTTTTATAGCGGGCATTGGGATTGGTAAAACCATGCTCGCTGTTCTTTATTTTGACCAGACCGAAATCCTCTTCGGTGTCACCGTACAAATCCATGCGGCGGCGGGCGTAAAGGGCAAAATATGTGGGATTGGTAATGCCCAGATAAAAGCGAACCCAGTCTGGATCTTCAGGGCGGTAACCTTTTGCAGGCGCTAAAAAGCCTTTGGGCGTGGTGTCGGCACCAATAACCAAGGCGACCTCGCATTCACCCGCTAAGATTTTGGCGCGGGCGGCGGCCAAGGCTTGCGAGCCCGAGGCGCAGGCGGCGTAAGAGGTATTCACTTGCGCACCTTGCCAACCCAAGGCTTGGGCAAAGGTAGCCCCGGCGACATAGCCGGGATAGCCGCAGCGCATAGTGGCAGCGCCGGAGACAAACTGTACATCGCGCCAGTCTACGCCGGAATCTTTAAGGGCGGCGCGGGCGGCGTGAAGGCCGTATTCGGTAAAGTTGCGACCCCATTTTCCCCAAGGGTGCATGCCTACACCAAGAATGGCGATATCGTTACTCATTAATTCATTTCCTTGTGCTTTAGTTCTGTCGAATTACGACAGCGGACGCCATTTCCAGATCAGCTTTTCGCCTTCTTCGGAATCGTGTAGGGGCTCTAATACCAGCTCTACCGCTTGCCCTACCTTCATATCTTCCGGGGTAATGCCGCTGATGGTCTGCCCCAAAATAATCATTTGTTCCTTTTCCAGCTCGACCGCCGCAATACTGAACGGAACAAACGGCTCGGCGGCAATATAGGGTTCTGGAGGCTGATAACAGGCATTGGTATACGACCAGATTTTGCCCTCTCGGCTCAGGGGTACTTCATCAAAAGCCTCGCTATCGCAGCCGGGGTTTTTGCAATAGCTACTTTGCTTGGGAAAGTAATAAGTGCCGCACTGTTGGCATTGGCTGCCAATCAGGTGGGGCTGCTCTGAATCGAGGCTATACCAGCCGTCGATGGCCGCAATGGGGCTTGAACCCGTCATGGTGATCTCCACATTTCTTGTGAGCACATATTCCCAAACCCCGGTGTTTGTCCCAATCGTCTAAATGGTTGATGCCTAACTGTTTGATAAACCGTGTTTTCGAGATGACGCGATTTGTCAGCGGCGTGAGAACTTTTGCACTTGTTGCTCTGGTGGACGGGGGCGAGCATGGCGATAAGCATTGATCTTAGTTTGAGGCAGGCAATGAAAATTGAATTTACCGCTGAGCAGAATGCGCTGCGTCAGGAGTTTCGCCGCTATTTTGAAAACATGATGAACCCGGAACTCAAGGCCGAATGTGATGAGGCCTTGGGCGAGGGTGGTGGCCCGCTTTGGCGTGAGGCACTGCGGCAAATGGGCCGCGACGGCATGATTGGGATTGGTTGGCCTAAGGAGCTGGGCGGCCGGGGTTTAAGTCCCATTGAGCAGTTTATCTTTGTTGAAGAAGTGATGCGCTGCGGTTATCCGTTTCCATTTTTAACCACCGAATCGGTAGGCCCGCAGCTGGCGGAGTTTGGTAATGAGTGGCAGAAAAAAGAGATCGTACCCAAGATTCTCGCCGGTGAATGTTTGATTGCTATTGGTTACTCAGAGCCGGGTTCCGGCACGGATTTGGCCAGCATTAAAACCACGGCGGTGCGCGATGGTGATGAGTGGGTTATTAATGGCCAGAAAATGTGGACCAGTCTTGCGCATTTTTCCGATTACGTTTGGCTGGCCTGTCGTACCGATCCTAATGCGGCTAAACCGCATAAAGGTATTTCCATGTTTATGGTGCCTACCAGCGATCCCGGTTGGAGTTGCAGTCCGGTGGTGACACTGGGCGGTGTGCGCACCAATGCAACCTATTACGACAATATTCGAGTTCCCCAGCATGCCATGGTGGGCGAGGAAAACGCCGGTTGGAAATTGGTGACCAGTCAGCTGAATCGCGAGCGTCTCAGTTTGGTGAATTTTGGCCCCACTGCCGAATTGTTTAACAGCACGGTGCGCTGGGCGCAGCAGTCGGAATTGCCGAGCGGTGAAAAACTCATTGATGTGTCTTGGGTGCAGATGAATCTCGCCAAGGTGCGGGCTGGTGTCGAAGCGCTGAAATTACTTTGCTACAAGCAGGCGTGGGCAATGACCGAGGGCAATTTGGAAATGGCCGATGCCTCTGCCGCGAAAGTATACGGCTCGGAATTTTTTATTGAGACCTACCGTTTATTGGGTGAGGTATTGGGCCAAGCGGCACTGGTGAATCGTCGTACTGAGGGCGCTGATCCTCTCGCCTCACGCATTGAGCGGCTGTATCGCACCGCTTCGATAATTACCTTTGGTGGCGGCACCAACGAAATTCAACGCGACATTATTTCTGCGGCGGGCCTGTGGATGCCACGGGCTTCTCGTTAAGAGCGGAGACACGATTATGGATTTTGGATTCTCAGAACAGCAACGCGATGTGCAGAACTTGGCGCGGGAGATTCTCTCGGAGCAAGTGACGGTAGAAAAATTGGCGCAATACGATCAGTACAAGGCCGAGCGTTTTGACCGTGAGCTATGGGCGCAACTCTCGCAGGCGGGCCTGCTGGGCGTGGCGATTGATGAGCAATATGGCGGTATGGGCTTTGGCTTTTTTGAGCTTGCGTTGTTGGTTGAAGAAGCGGGTCGAACAATTGCGCCGCTACCCCTAATTTCTCATTTGGTCTCTGCGGCGTTACCGATTCAGCAATTTGCCAATGCCGAGCAAAAGCAGCGTTGGTTGCCCGGTGCGGCAAATGGCGAGTTCTTGCTGACGGCTGCCTTGCAGGAAGGTTTTCACAGCGAAGCGGCTGCACCGAAACTGAGTCGCGCCGAAGCGGATGGCAACGGCTTGCGCATCAGCGGTGAAAAATTTGCCGTGCCCTTTGCCAAGCAGGCCGAGCGCATTTTGCTGGCAGTGCAAGAAGGCGAGGGTGTGACCGTGGTCTTGCTCGATCCCAAGGCGGAGGGTGTGCGTTTACAAGCGGTAGAGGCGACCCAATACGAGCCGCAATATCATCTGCAATTCGATCAGGTTTGGGTTGCTGCTGAAGATATTCTGGTGCGTGGTGAAGGTGCCGCGGCCATGCAATGGATAGCTGAACGCAGCCGCGCGGCGGTATGCGCTCATCAACTTGGTGCAGCAGATAAAGCCATGCGCATGACGGCCTCCTATACGGCCGAGCGCCAGCAATTTGGCGTGCCGATTGCGACGTTTCAGGCAGTGGGGCATCGCGCCGCCAATTGCTTTATTGATGTGGAATGCCTGCGCCTGAACACCTATCAGGCGGTGAGTTTATTAGATGCCAATCAAGCGGCGAGCACTGAGGTGCAAATCGCTAAAATCTGGGCGGGCGATGTCGGACACCGGGTCAGTTATGCCGCTCAGCATTTGCACGGCGGTATGGGCATCGACCGGGATTATCCGCTGTGGCGGTATTGCACTTGGCTGCGCCATAACGAAATGGTGTTGGGCAATAGCGCGGAAGGTTTGGCGAGCTTGGGAGCCAGTATTGCCGATGGCCAAGCCTTCTGCCGATAGCGCTGTTCTTTGGAGCGCGCTGCCAGTACGGTCCTAGATATTTAAGTTTTGTGCTAGATCAACCCTTTATAAGTTTGTGTCGGTTTGGCTGGCATAAAATAATTTCGGTGTTAGCATCGGAAGAAACCCATAAAGGATGACAGCACATGAGTGTTGCAAATAAAGCCAAAGGCCTAAAAAACGTATTAGCGACAATTTCACTCAGCGTGTGTGCAGTGAGTTTTGCGATTGCCGAGCCCACCGGAGAAATAAAATCGGAAGCGGGTTTTGAAGATCCGGCCTCGGGCGCAAGGGTAGAGACTGTCGATAAAAGTTTTTGGACCGGTAAAACTCGAGTATTGGTGTCTATTCCTGCTGGCGATGGTAAGGAAGCATTGGAAGTGGAAGAGGTACTGGTTACCGCGAAGCGGCCGGAAAAGCCTGAGGGGAATCAGACCTTGCGCTACAAATTTGTGAAGGACTACAGCGACGATCGCTACGGAATGTATATCTATCTGGATAAAAACAGCGATATGCCATTCCGCATTTATTTCAAAGATACGCCCAGCGATGAGCGTTTTAATCGGGGGCTGTAAGGCCCCCGTTATGCTTTCGAGAAGACCTTATTTTTCCCACCACGGATAAAACGGCGGCATCTCGCTGGCCTTGCTTTCAAAGTTCGGATCGCGTTTTTCAAGAAACGAGGCAATACCTTCTTTTGCTTCGCCAATGCTTTGGTAAAAAATTCCCAGTGAGTCGATGCGATGCGCTTCAATCGGGTGTGCTTGAGCGGCATTGCGATACAGCATTTGCCGGGTGAGGGCTATCGCTACGGGTGATTTTTTCGCCAGCTTGCGGGCAATGGCATAGGCTTCATCTAACAAGCTGTCGGCGGGATAAATATCTTTAACCAACCCGCCGCGCTTGGCTTCCTCTGCGTCAAATACCTCGGCGCTATACGTCCACTCCAGTGCTTGGGCAATGCCGACAACTCGCGGTAAAAACCATGTAGAGCAGGCTTCCGGCACCAGGCCAATACGACCAAACACAAAGCCCATGCGGGCCTTGTCTGAGGCAAGGCGGATATCCATGGCGAGGGTCATGGTGATGCCGATACCAACAGCGGGGCCATTAATAGCGGCGATCACGGGCTTTTTGCAATCGTAAATCGCCAGCACCACCTTGCCGCCAGTGTCGCGAACGCCACGGGCAATGGTAGGTTCATCTAAGCGTGAGGTCATATCCTCAAGGGTCGGGCGGAAGTCTTCATCAAGCCCAAACACATTGCCTTCCATGGATAAATCCATGCCGGCACAAAAGGCGCGACCGGCACCGGTAACCACAATGGCGCCGACACTGTCGTCTTCACTGGCGCGCTTGAACGCTTCTTCCAGCTCATCTGCCATTTCCACCGTAAACGCATTCAGATTATCTGGGCGGTTTAGGGTGATGGTGAGAATACGATCTTTCACCTCGTAGTTAATGGTGCTGTAAGTCATGGGGACTTCCTTATTAATTCGCCGCTTGTGGGGATTTTGCTTTTTTCTTATTGGCCTTGGCTTTTACAGACCAGGTAAACAGGCGCTGGTAGCCAGTGGGGAAGCATCTTACCAGCCAGTCAAACAGGCGCGCATCTGGGCCAATCAATACTCGGCGTTTATTGCGTTTTACCCCTTTGAGAATAGTGTTTGCCGCTTGTGCTGGGGTGGTCATAAACATGGCTTCAAAATCTTTTACCGAAGCCTGATCGCTACTGCCGGTTGCGCTGGCCACACTGGAATTCATACGCGAGCTGCGCGCGATATTGGTTTTGATGCCGCCGGGGTGAACACAGGTCGTGCTGACCACGGAGTCGGTCAGGGCCAGATCTTGTCGCAGTGATTCAGTAAAGCCACGCACCGCAAATTTGCTGGCATTGTAACCGCTCATCAGCGGTTGGGCGGTAAGGCCAAACACACTGGAGATATTGATGATATGGCCTTCGCCAGCGGCTTCCAATTTCGGCAAGAAGGCTTTGGTGCCGTAAATGGTGCCCCAGAAATTGATATCCATAATCCAGCGATAATCGTCCAGCTCCAAGCCAGAAACCGTGCCTGCCAGTGCCACACCAGCATTATTGAAGATCAGGTGCACCGCGCCGTGATCGGCAACGATTTGATCTGCCCACTGATACACCGCGTCTTTGTCGCTGACGTCCAGCGTTTGACTGGTGACTTTGACGTTCGCACTCTTAAGCAACTCACAGGTTTCTTCCAGACCAGCGGCATTGATGTCGGCCAGTGCCAGATTGCAGTTTTCCTTGGCGAGTTGCAGTGCCAGTGCACGGCCAATACCCGAACCGGCGCCGGTGACGGCGGCCACTTTATTGCTGAAATTTTTCATATGAAGACACCCTTTATGCGCTTATGTTTATTGAGCTCATGTTTATTGAGCTTATGCTTATTGAGATTGCATCTGATTACAGGTGTCATCACTTTATTTCTGAGGACGCGTGTTGTCAAATTAAATCCGGTCAATTCAGGCTTTGATCAGCATTTTTTCAAAAGCCAGTCTCAAGTCACCTTCTAGTGCAGTGGGCTTGCCATCAACGGTGTAAACCATGGTGGCATCGCAAACGCCCAGACATTGGCCGTCTTGAAACAGCGCCTGCTGAATCTGGTAGGAGCTATTGCCTATGCGCCCAATACCGGTGCCTAAGGTCACGCTACCGGGGTAGTGGCCTTCGGCAAAGAAGCGGGTGCGCGTCTCGACCAGCAAAGTTTTGGCTGGCGAATCTGCCCGGTGAAAATTGGTGCTGTCGAAAATGCCCATATGCAGTTGGGCCCGGCTGTTCTCGTAGATTCGGCCAATCGCGCTATTGTTCAGGTGCGCGTAGGAATCCATATCGCCGTAGCGGGTTTCGATGGTCAGAATATGGGGGTAGTTGTCGAGAATCAGTCGGTGGGCGTCAGGTGTTTCTTTCATATTAGGTATCCACTTAATTGGCTTCAGGCGTTAAATGGTCGTCAAGATAACATAATTGCCAGAGCCATATTTGGCTCAAGATGTGTCCATGATTGGTGTTACCTTGCGCCGCCTAAACCCGCCAGGGGCTGAGCTTAAACCCGGCAGGGGGCCTATGGTAAAACCCGCCATGGGCCTATTGTTAAACCCGCTAGGGGCCTTGGCTGCCTACACGTTTGCAGGTGCGGGCGTCAATCTTGATTGTCAGGGTGGATCAGCGATAATGGGCACAGAAAAACAGGGCTTGAGCCCGATGTTCTCGGCTTGAGAACGGCGCGAATCTGCGTGAGACCCTTGGTACTAGGCAACACCATCATTGACTGAATCCACACCTGCGAAATCCTCGGCTGCGCGCCCCGTGGCAACGGCGTCTGCGACTGGCACCCGGCTTACCCGCTTGCTGGTCGATTTGTCTGTGGGTTCTGTCGAGCTAAGCCACCGTAATTTTGTTGAAAAACTGGCGGGATTGGTCGATCTCTCAGAGGCGATCAGCTTGTCTGAACGTCTGCGTGGCTTGAGCCGGCAAGGGGTAATTCCACAGGAATCAGAGAGTAGCCCGGATCTGAAGGAGTTGTTTTTGCAGCGCCGTCAGGAGCGGGTTGCCTTTATTGGCCGCAGCTTTAATAGTCAGGATGAAGATATGCCTTTTATCCTGCCAACTCTGCGTCAGGAAATGTTGACCAAGCCCGCTGAATCCTTTGAGCCATTTCAGCGCTTTTATGCTTTGCATCAGAGTGAGATGGAATTTCAGATTCTGAAATTGCGCGGCGAGGTAAGGCGGCAGATTTCCGCTCACTCTGAACGTCTGGCGCGCTTAGCTGTTTTGGATTCGGCCATAGGTGACACACTGGCTGAGAATCACCGCCGGGTATTTGCCCAGATTCCCCGATTACTAGCGCGGCGCTTTGTCCGTTTGGCGGGGGATTATCAGGTTAAAGAAGAGAATGTTAGCGATATGGATAGCTGGACCGCCGTCGGCGGCTGGCTGGACTGCTTTTATAAAGAAATGATGAGTTTATTACTGGCAGAACTGGAAGTGCGATTGCTGCCGGTGCTCGGGCTGGTTGAAGCCCAGGAGATTGAAGATTGAAAACAACGAACAATAAGCCCTTTATGCTCGCTGCCTATGTGTTGGGCATGGCGGTGATTTTGTGGATGGGCTTAGGTGTGATCCACAGCGGCTTGGCATTATTGGTCATGGCGCTGATCGCCGGTGCTTTCCTGATGGGGGCGAGTGAGTTGTGGCGCTACCAGCGTGAAACCGATGCACTTGCCATCGCGCTGGATCAATTAAGCGACACGCCAGATACCCTCGAGCCGTGGTTACAAAAAGTGCCCGAAGGTTTGCGCCACACGGTACGCAAGCGTGTAGAAGACGAGCATGTTGGCCTGCCGGCGCCGGTATTAACGCCGTATTTAATTGGCTTATTGGTCATGCTGGGCTTGCTGGGTACATTTATCGGTATGGTCGATACCCTGCACGGTGCGGTTCAGGCGCTGGAAGGAAATACCGAACTGGAAGCGGTGCGCGAGGGTTTAGCTGCGCCAATTCGGGGTTTGGGCTTGGCCTTTGCGACCTCGGTAGCGGGTATCAGCAGTTCGGCATTATTGGGTTTGGTGTCTACGCTTTGTCGTCGCCAGCGTCTGAATAGCTCACGTCAGTTGGATCAAAAAGTCAGTCGGGAATTGGCCGGTTTTTCACTGGCTCAAAATCGTTTGAATACTTACCGCGCTCTGCAAAATCAGGCTGAGGCGCTGCCGCAAATTGCCAGTCAGCTCAGTGAATTGGTGACGCGTTTGGATACCATGGCGGTGCAGCTGGGTGAGAATAGCCGTGAGTTGGCGACCCAGTTAAGCGGCTCTACCACGTCGATGGTTGAACATGTGCAGACATCGACCACATCGCTCGCACAGCAACTGGAAAACTCTAGCGCGCAATTGGCAGAGCGCTTGGGCAGTTCGGCCCAGCAGTTAGCCGGGAATGTTCAGTTATCAGGTGTTGAGCTGGATACTCGCTTGCGAGAGCAACAGCAGGAATTTTTGGTGGCCGCTCAGCAACATTATTTGCAGTTGGCGGAATCGGTGAAAGCAACGCTGGAAACCAGCCTCAGTGAAAGTGGCCGACTGGCGGGCGAAAGCATCGAGCCTGCAGTCAGCAATATTTTGCAGAATATGGCGGTGCGCTCAGAACAACATCAACTCGATTTGCACGAGTTGGTTAAACAGCAATTGGAGCAAACCGGTGCCTTGCTTGCCGCATCGACTCAAGGCCATTCAGAAAGTTGGTCGCAAATTTTGGCTAGCCAAGCGGAAAGCCATCAAGCATTGCTGGCCTCGCTGGAGCAACAGCAGAGCGCATTAATCGAGCAACTGACCAAGCAAGACGAACAGCGTCAAGGCCATTGGCAAGCGGGCATGGTCGAGTTGCAGCAACAGGCGGGCGAGCAGCTTGCTAGCCTTGGCAAGGCGCTGGAAGAACCGGTGGGTAATTTGCTGGCTGTCGCTTCGGAAACGCCAAAAGCGGCGGCAGAGTTGCTGGAAAAACTGCGTCAGGAAATGAGCGATAGCTTAGAACGCGACAACGCCAATTTGAAAGATCGGGCGGCCCTGTTACAAGATTTGAGTTCGCTGTCATCGGCGCTGTCTGAATCCAGCCAGTCTCAAAGTGAGGCGCTGGATAAATTGCTCTCTAGCAGTGAATCCATTCTTACCGACATGGCCCAGCGCTTTGATCAGCACCTCGGTGAGGGGCTGCAGCAACTGAAAGAGGCCGGCGATAATTTTGGTGCCGACAGTGTTGAGCTGGCCGCGATGGGCGAGGTTTTTGCCGGCGCAGTAAACCAATTCAGCGAAACCAATAGCGCCTTAATGGCGCGCTTGGAGAGCATCGAACAAACATTGCAGCAGTCCGGGGCGCGCAGTGATGAGCAAATGGCGTATTACGTTGCTCAGGCCCGCGAGATTATCGATGTGAATATGTTGTCGCAGCAGGAGATGATCAGTCACCTGCAGCAGTTGGCTAAGGCTTGAGTCTCGCCATGTCAGAAATTGATGATGAACTGAGCCATGAACCGCCCATCTGGGCGATCTTTGGCGATCTGATGACCGGGCTGGTCGGCGTCTTTGTATTAATCCTCGTCTGGGCCTTGGGTTTTCAGCTAGAGCTGGCACAAAACCTGAAGCAGGAAATTCAAAAGCGCGAGGCGGAGCAACAACGCCGGGTGGCCCTTGAACAAGCACTGGCTGATCCTCTAGCGCAGGGCCGAGTGACACTGCGAGATGGCCGCATTGGCATTAGCGGTAGCGTGCTATTTGCGCTTAACTCATCTGAATTACAGCCAGAGGGCCGTGAGTTGCTAAGCAGTTTGGTTAAGCCCTTGACCATGTATTTAGGCGAGCGCGATCAATTACTGATGGTCAGCGGTTTCACTGATGACCTGCCCATTCAAAAAGGCAATTTGCATTATCAGGATAACTGGGAACTGTCAGCCCAACGCGCGCTTACGGTTACCCGCGCCTTGATCGAAGCGGGCATGGCGCCGGATTGGGTTTTTGCGGCGGCCTTTGGCGATCAACAGCCGGTGGTGCCAAATGTTGATAATGCCAGCCGCTCGCAAAACCGTCGGGTGGAAATGGCACCGGTGCCGCGCGCCGGAGCCAGCCAAAATTCAAACTCCTCAGCGGCGACTGATACCAGCGAGCTGGCTAGTGATACCAGTGAGCGGCACTCCAGTGGGTGAGGTGGATAATCTGAAGGAGCAGTTACACGCGCTTCAGCAGCGCTTGACTGCCATATCGCCTGCGAAAAGCGCCATTGAGGTTTGCCATTTAAACGCCTTGCTTGAACGGGCCCAAAGCCAACTTTCACGCTCGCGTTTTGCGGTTGCAGAGAAATTAATCCAGCGTATTGCGCTTCGGTTGGATGATTTATCTCTCGATGAATCCAGCGCGGAGCACGCAGTAGCGGAATCCTCTCTGCTTCCCCAGAGTCCGTCTTCTTCTGAATTGCACGCCATTTTGCAATTGCTGGAGCCGGAGCAGTATTTCCCCGAAAAAGCCTCAATAGGTCTGGCCTTTGATGAATATCTGCGCCAACAAGAGAGCGAGGTGTTGCAGGCCTGGGCCGGTGAGTCAGGAGAAGGCGAGTCTGGGGATGTGCAATTGCCCAACTTTAGTAAGCAAGGTGAGCAGGGCTTGAAAGCAGCGCGCTGGTTTGAAGAACAGCGATTGAAACGCTATGCCAGCTCCTTGGTGAACAAGGCGATTGAAGAAGCCCCGGAAGATCCGGGGCCGTTAAATCCGCAAATGTTGGCGATTAAATCGCTAATGCAAATGCGTGATCTCTCCACACATTATTTAAATCGTTTTGTCAGCTATGTGGATTCCATGCTGTATTTGGAATTAGCGATGCAAAACACCGAGCCCGCTAAAAAAGCCAAGGCCGCGCCAACGAAAAAAGCCACTCCTACAAAATCAGCAGCAAACTCGGCAACGGCAAAGCGCGGGGCAGTAAAAAAGCGCCGCGATTAATTTGTGGCAGCTTGTTTCCCAGCGAGTCGTCCAAAGAAAGTCGCATCACCCACCGACATACCACTGGCGTAACCTGCCGCTGTTCTTGGAATGCCCGCAGTGGTTCGACCCGCAGCAAACAGCCCCGGAATAATCTCGCGCTCGGGTGTGAGTACCTCGCCGGTGGCCAAAGTGTCTAGTCCACCAAGGGTAAAGAACGGGTAGAACGGGCCGCGACCGAGTGTGCAATCCAATGCGACAAAGGGCGGCTTAATTTCACGCAGCCACGGTGCGGCCTTATGAAATAAGGGATCATCGCCTTTTTCCGCATGGCGGTTATAGGTTTCCAAGGTGAACTGCAAACTGCCTTCGGGTAATTCAAGTTCGGATTCCAGCTCGGCAATGCTCTCTCCGGTAGCCGCAACTTGCGCCCCGAGATAACTCATTTTTTCATAGTCGCCGTAGCCGTCTACATCGGTAATCATATAGATGCGTTTAGACAACTTGTGCTGCATTAAGGTGTTGTAGCCGACCCGGCCGTGATAGCTGTCTTCATTGATAAAGCGCTGGCCCTTATCGTTAACTAGAATGCCGTAGGTTAGTGACGAGGGTGGATAGTAGGGCAGGCTGACAAAGCACTCGTGCATATTTACCGTGCCGGCGCCGACGCCTTGGGCCATTAAAATACCGCTGCCGGTGTCGCCGGGATTGCCGATCGGTGTGAGGCCACAATCAAAGCTCGGCGCGTAATGGCGCACCATGTCTTCGTTCATGCAAAAACCACCGGCGCAGAGAATGACTCCGCGTTTGGCACGAACGGTTTTTTCTTCTTGGTTAATGCGTACCACTAAACCTTCGACCGCGCCTGCGCTATTACGGATCAGGGTGAGGGCACGGCTTTCGTAGTGAACATTGATATCCCGCTTCTCTACTTGCTCGGTGAGAATTTTCATTAGCAGCGGGCCGCCGTTATCGCCCTCAATGTAGAGATTGTGGCCGCGAGGAATCGGTTTGGCGTAATCGGGAAAAGGATGCGCCTTTTCATTGCCGGTATAGAGCAGACAATCATCAGTCAGCGCCATAATGGCGCGCTCTTTCAACTCGCTCATTTTAAAGGGCACGCCCATGCTGGTCAGCCACGCGTAATGGCCAATGCTGTTTTCGCAGTAGGCTTTAATCTTGTTTTCATCGCCCTGATTACCGAAACAGGCTTTGAGATAGTTCTCCATATTTTCGGTGCTGTCGTCATAGCCGCAAGCTTGCTGCACTGGCGTGCCGCCATTACCGCCCATATAGATTTCCGCACTTGAAAGCGCAGTGGAGCCGCCACTGGCACTGGCCAGTTCAAAAATACTAACGCTGGCGCCGGCGTCGCTGGCTTCAATCGCGGCACAGGCACCGGCGCCGCCAAAGCCGACAATGGCAATATCAGTTTCAATATCCCACTGGCTTATGGATTCGCTGGAAAGAGGTTTAGAGGGACGAATTTTTGGCTGACTCATTGCGGACTCATTACAGTTATTTTTATATGCAGAGCTTAACGGATGAACCGATCTAGGTTAGTACTGCATCCGGCTTATGCGCCGGTGAAATAGAACTGTGCGCTGGTGCTGATTTGCGGCGGGAGATGTTGACGCTGAGTATTATTCATCGGCGGCGGTACAGGTATAATGCGAGCTATATTCGTTTCAGATTCGATTACTTATTAGTACCTAGAACTTTCAGAACCTAGAACTTTCAGAACCTACCCGTTAAGGACATCCTATGGTTATCAAACCTCGTGTACGCGGTTTTATGTGCGTAACAACCCATCCCACTGGTTGTGAAGCAAACGTTAAAGAGCAGATTGATTATGTTAAATCCCAGGGCGAAATTGCCAATGGCCCCAAGCGCGTGTTGGTGATTGGTGCTTCAACAGGTTACGGCTTGGCGTCACGTATATCAGCGGCCTTTGGTTGTGGTGCGGCGACACTGGGGATTTTCTTTGAGAAAGAAGGTTCAGAGAAAAAGCCGGGCACAGCGGGTTGGTATAACTCGGCCGGATTCCACAAATTTGCTGAGGCGGAAGGGCTTTACGCCAAGAGCATTAATGGCGATGCCTTCTCTGATGAAATCAAAGAAAAAACTATTGCCCAGATTAAGGCCGATCTCGGTCAGGTAGATCTGGTGGTTTACAGCTTGGCGTCTCCGCGTCGTCAGCATCCTAAAACCGGCGAATTGTTTAACTCTACCCTCAAACCTATTGGCAAGGATGTGACCCAGCGCGGCATCAATACCGATAAGGAAATGATTGAGGAAGTGACTCTACCCGCGGCCACTGAAGAAGATATCAGCAATACCGTTGCGGTTATGGGTGGTGAAGACTGGCAGATGTGGATTGATGCTCTGGATGAAGCCGGTGTATTGGCTGATGGTGCAAAAACCACTGCTTATACCTATTTGGGTGATCGCATCACTTGGGATATTTACTGGCACGGCACCATCGGTCAGGCGAAGAAAGACCTTGATAAGCGGGTTATCAATATCCGTGAAAAGCTAGCGGCCAAGGGCGGCGATGCGCGAGTTTCAGTATTGAAAGCCGTGGTGACTCAGGCCAGTTCCGCGATTCCAATTATGCCGCTGTATCTCGCGCTGTTGTTTAAAGTGATGAAGGCTGATGGCAGCCACGAAGGGTGTATCGAGCAGGTTTATGGCCTGTTCCGCGACAGTTTGTATGGCGCCGAGCCCAAGCTCGACGATGAAGGCCGTCTGCGTGCCGATGGTTTGGAGCTGCGCCCTGAAATTCAGGCGGCGGTAGAGGCCAAGTGGAATGAAGTCACTACTGAAACTATTGCCGAGCTAACTGATTTTGCCGGTTATAAAGCGGAGTTTTTGCGCTTGTTCGGTTTTGGTCTGAGCGGTGTGGATTACGAGGCGGACGTCGATCCGGTCGTACCGATCGCGAATTTGGTGTAAGCCACCAGTCAGTTGTCTAAAGCCGGGTTTACCCCGGCTTTTTTGTTTTTAAGTTGTCATATTACTATCCGCATTTTGTCATCTAGCCTGTATACGATTCCTGTGCAGCCAGACTCTATGGTTGCGCAAAAAAAACACTAAATGGCAAAAGGATAGAGACATGAACCGCCGCAATCAGCCGCAACCTCTTTATTCCAATCCACATCAGCAGTCGATTCGCGCTGAAATTTCGCGTCAAATCGAAGAATTTATGGCCAAGGGTGGCAAGATCGAACAGCTCACCGGTCCAGCATTTCAAGCATCTCGTTCAGTGGGTGTGAGTAAGTCTATTTTGACCGAACTACTTTAAAAAACGCTGATTCATTACTACTCTCGTGACATGAATCAGCGTTTTTTGGGTTTATAAATAGTTTTGCGACTTACCTCGCTTTGCCCAGCCTGAATTAGGGCTGGGTTATTCCACCAACACCTTGCGATGTTGATAAAGTTCCTGCCAATGTTTGCCGGGCTTCGTGGCAACTTCTGTGTCGAAATAATGCAGTACCCGACGGCGATCCTGCGGATTGTCTTTGATTGATGCACCCACGAGGAAGTTAAGTAAATCGCGTTTCTCGATTTTGCCTTCTCGATAATAAAACGCGTAAACGCACAGCGCATGGGCTACGGCAACGGCCTCGGCGGTCGACATCACTGCAGCGGCTAGGCGGTCGGTACTGCGGCCACTTACGGTTTGTCCATTGCGCAATTCATGGAAAATGGTGACCAACATTTCGGTAGTTTGGGTATCGAGCTCGATATCAATGCCAGACTGGCGGGTGAGCTTCTTGGCTTCGCGCTGGACAATATCCAGTTCATCTTCAATTTTGGCAATCGGAGGAATGGTTTCAAAATTGAGTCGCCGCTTTAGCGCCGCACTCATATCAAAAAGGCCGCGGTCCAGAGAGTTGGACGTGGCAATCAGATTAAAACCTTCTCGGGCATACACAACACTGTCATCGCCACTGAGTTCTGGAATGTGAATTTTGCGTTCAGACAAAATGGAAAGTAGCGCGTCTTGAACAATTTGCGGGCAGCGCGACAATTCTTCAAAACGCAGTAACTGGCCAGATTCCATCGCTCTGAATACCGGGCCGGGAATCAGTGATTCTCGACAGGGCCCCAGCGTTTGGCTAAGCACCGGATTCCAGTCGTACAGTAATTGTTGATAGTGAGAGATTGCGCCGCCCTGAACGGTGAGGCTGGAGTCTCCGGAGATGGCCGTGCTCAATAGCTCCGATAGCCACGATTTTGCGGTGCCGGGTTCGCCAATCAGCATCACGCCTTGATTGGTTGCCATTGCAATAATGATGCGTGTGACCAATTCCTGCGGCGCGACCAATTTGCGTTCAATATTCAGTTCCGGGCAGCCCAGTACAAATTTTTCTACCATTAGCGGAGAGAGCTGCCAGCCCGGTGGCGCCGCTGTTTTGTCCTGTGCTTTGAGTTTAGCCAGCTCTTCTTGAAACAGCACTTCAGCGCTGGGGCGCTGAATGGTTTTATTGGTTGTTGAATCCTTTTGCATCAAATGTAATCCGTTTCGTTATGCTTTCCATTGCCCGCGTTTTTCTGGTGCCATGCGTTCCTGCGGCAATATGCGAGGCAATTCGGATAAAGGAATTGTGCCTTGGATAACATGGTCCAGTGCGCTGTCGCGCATTGTAGTAAGCCCGGAATCCAGCGCTTGGGAACGCAGCTCGCCAATCGGAATTCGCTTGGAAATACTGACCCGTAAATCCGGATTGAGATGTAGATATTCAATAACCCCAATGCGGCCCTTGGTGCCGGTGCCATTGCAGTGCTCGCAACCTTTACCCTCGAAGCAAACAAAATTGTCGGGTACGGCCACTGGGAATAGCTCGTTAACAATATTGGGGTCGGGGTCAACTTGGGTTTTGCATTGCGGGCAGATTTTTTTGGCCAAACGCTGCGCGATAACGGCAAGTAACTCGCTGGCGAGTGAGTTGGGGTGAACGTCTAGGTCAAATAAACGCTGCACGGCATCTACCGAGTCATTGCAATGCAGTGTGGATAAAACGATATGGCCGGTTTGGGAAGCGCGCAGGGCTTCCAGCGCCGTTTCGTGGTCGCGAATTTCTCCGACCATAATCACGTCGGGGTCTTGGCGAACAAAGGAGCGCATGGCGTCGGCGAAGGTGAAGCCAATACCGGGGCGAACTCGGGTTTGTTGAATATTCTGGATGGAATATTCAATGGGGTCTTCAACCGTAATAACTTTGCGGCTGGTATCTTCAGCCATTAACTGTAAACCGGCGTAGAGCGTTGTGCTTTTACCTGAACCAGTTGGGCCAACAACAAGTACTAAACCGGCCGGGTTTTGCAGCAGGCGCTTGTATTGGTTTGCAATGATTTTTGGCATGCCGAGCGCATCGATGCTGATGAGCTGGGAGTTTTGCGGTAATAAACGAACAACAATGTGCTCGCCGTGCAAGGAGGGCTGGATCTGAATACGCAGGTCAAAATGCTGTTCGCCCATCCTTATCTGAGAACGTCCACCTTGTGGCAGGCGCCGCTCGGCAATATTCATATCACCGCGTAATTTAATAACGTTGACTAGGCCGAGAAACTCGGCGGGGCTGATATGGTAGTGGGATAAATCTTGCAGACTGCCGTCAATGCGCAGTCGAACTCGAATTTTATCACCGTATTTTTCCAAGTGAATATCACTGGCCTTGTCGGCGACGGCATCCAGCAAAAGTGCTTCCCAAAGTGCGATGGGGCGACTTTCATCAATGATGTGGCTGTTATCCAACAGGTCTTGGTCATATCCCGGTGACTGCTGCTCTATCCGACTGCTTTGAATACCTTTTTCACCCATGGAGCGATCAAGGGTGGACCACAAGCGCTGAAAGTCGGTGGGAGTGACTAATATTTTTGCGATTTTGTGGCGGGGGAACATTGCCTGGATTTCTTGCATTGACGCGCTGGGATTGCTGGTGGCGACATGCAGGCTTAGATCATCAATATAGACAGGCAGTACATGCTGATGATCCAGAAACGCCTTTGAAAATTTATCGAACAGGGTGAGATTTAATTTCTTGCCAATGCTTGAAACCGTTTCAAGAGGGATGCTGTGTTGCTTGGCGAGTGATTTATAGAGCTTTTGTTCGTCTAAATTCTGCAGTTTGCGAATTTCATCAATAATCAGGCTGCCGTTGGCCTTGGCCTGTTTTCGCGCCTCAGCAAGTGTGTTCGGTTCAATAATGCCCAGCTCGACTAGCATCTCTTCTTTATAAGGGTGAAAGTCGATATAGCCGTGTTCGCTGCGCAGAATGTGATTATTGATTTGCTTGGTATAGCGCACCAGAATTTGCTTTGAGGCTTCGCCGGATTCTAGGCAGATTAATTCCCCAAAATTATTCAGCTGTTTAAGAAGGGGCGTTTTGTCGTGGATGGCCGGCGTTGAAACAATAATCAGATCAAAGGGTGCATCTTCAGGGGCGCCTCGTGAGCCATCAAGATTGCGAATTTCGATATTCTCATAACCTTGGGTTTTCAGGAGTTGTGAGGCTGCTTCAGATAGCGTTTTGTTAATTTCAAAGGCGATAACCTTGTGGCTAAGCTGGCTTAGCACTGCGGTAACATATCCAGAGCCGGCGCCAATATGGAGAGCTTTGGCCTCAGGCCCAAAGTGAGTAATGTCTAGCATACGGCGCAAGCCGTCTTTGGGTGGAATGCTATTGCCAGCAACTAGATCGGCATGTTCATTTTTTATAAATGCGTGTCTCTCCACTTTGGTTAAAGCAGAGGAAATACGATCGGCATGGGCTTTACTATTTTCTGTCATATTCTTAGCTTGGCTCAGAGACTTCTTTCATACCAGATATACCATACAATGGATAGTATCTGGTTCCGTAGCTTCCCCTAAATATAAAACGATGACTTTTATTTCGATACTTGTGCGCTTTCCTTTCTTTCGCTTGTTGCTAGTCATGACAGTGGCCATCAGTTTTTCGGCTTGTGCTTCTAGACCTGTAGTTTCTCCAGCGGATTTTGAGGTTGATAACAACAAGATCATTCGCCAAGACTGGCAGTCGGTGTTTCTGGGTGGCAATAAAGTGGGTTATCGCCAACTTACGCAGTGGCGGCAAAACAAAGACATCTTGAGTCGAGAAAGTGTTCATTTAACCTTTGAGCAGCCGGGAGCGCCGCTTCGACAAAGCATCACTACGCTGGACGCCCGTGAAGCTGAAAATGGTGAGCCGCGCTCCATAACAAAACGCTTACTTGGCGATAGCACCAACCAGACCTTGAGGGCGTGGCGTGAAGCGGGGAGCTGGTGGCTGGAAAGTGATTTGCACCCAGGTCAGCGGCAGAAGTTTGTTATTCCGAATGATTTTCTTATGCGGGTTGGGGTTCAGCGTGTTTTATCGTCTCAGCAAGGAGATGTTCGCGAGCTGAATTACCACGATTGGAGTTTTAGTGCCCAGCGTTTTCAGGCCATGCGTTTAAGTCTTAAACGGGTGGAGCCGCAAGCCTTGGCTGAAATACTGCGTAGCCGGCCTGAATTGGTGGTAGATGCCAAGAAGATTTTTTGGTTGGGCGAGCGCCGCAATCTTGATACTGCAGGAGCCGGTAGCACGTTGGTTTTGCTGGATCAGACATTTCATCCGCTCCATGAAATTAGCCCAACGGGCGGTGATGAAATGGTTTTGCTGGGGAGTACCGAGCAGGACGCCACCGGCTGGTTTTCGCCCTCGACCCATGTTTATCGGCAGTTAATTCGCTCGCCTTATCGTATTAGCGATTCAGCACTCAAAGGAAAAATTCGCTACCAGCTTAGCGGTGAGTTTAATGTGAGTCCGCCATCAACTTTCGAGCAAAAAGCAGATCAAACTGAGACGGGCTGGACAATCACGGTCTGTGAGGATTGCGGAGATGAACCTGCCCCGACAGACGCTGAGCTTAGCGCCGCATTGACAGCTAATTACTGGCTGCCTCTGAATCACCCTGAGATAAAAGCAGTAATAGCCGAAACCTTGCCGGAGCGACAGCTCAGTGCAGAGTCAGTAATGTGGCGTTTAACCCATTTTGTTGAGCGGCGTATTACTACGCCGAGCTATGCCGGTTATGGCACCGCGCTAGAAGGTTTGCGCAGTGGTGAAGGCGACTGTACTGAGCATGCGCTGCTATTGGCGGCATTGGGCAGGGCGGCAGGGGTGCCTACACGGGTGGTTTTTGGTGTGGCCTATAACAATGAGCGTTTTCTGGGGCGACGATTTTTATTTGTTCCCCACGCTTGGGTGCAGGCGTGGACCGGGGAGCACTGGCAAAGCTTTGATAGTGGCTTAGGCGAGTTTAATGCCGGTTATATTGCGTTGGGTTTGAGTGATGGACGGCAGGAAGATGTATTGAGGATTAATGCTGAGCTGCACAAAATATCAATAGATAGCGCGGTGCAGCTTAAGTCACGCCAGTAGTCGCAAAGGCCAGAGTAGAGCGGGCTCTCGTCAGGGCTCTCGACATTGAACGCGAGAGGCCTAAGATAGCCCGAAAGGTGTCAACTTATTCGTAAGCGACGGGCATTTCTTGCATGGCTTCATCGCCAGCCACATTGATGTCGGCAACGACGGCATTGCCGGTGCGAACCGCGCCAACAACCACAACTTCTTCCAGCATTACCCAAGGCTCTTCAGCAACAGCAGAGAAAGACACCAGTAGGGCAGCAGCGGCCAGCAGTTTTGATTTCATGGTTTTCATCCTCACAGGTCTAACCTGTCAGCAAGTAGTAAAAATTGTGTGGGATCACTGAATAGTCAATAACCCCAAGCTGGCGGCAATTATGCGGATGTTTTGTTGCAGTAATATTTCATCTTTATGAAATATTCGGGGATGTGGAAATTTGTAATGAAGATGCAATCTGGCGGTGCTAGGCGGTGTGGTCATTTATAGCTCAGTGGCTTGATTCGGGCAGAAAAACCTCGGTTTGCCACAGGGGCTGGAGCTCTATGGTCGAATCCTGGCTCGATACCCAGATACTGCTTTCGTCAAAGGTGAACTGACAGCTCAGATTGCGCTGGGCGAGCTCAGCGAGGGCTCGGCTTTGTTGCGGCGAGAATGACAGCACGGTTAATTTGCTCTCGCGCTGAATGGTAGCGGCAAATTGCTGTTGCCAGTTTTGCACTTCTTGGCCGCCGTAATTCAGGATTACCACATGTTTGGATAGACCCAGGGCGCGCTTGAGGCGCTTCTCACTGGGTTGGCCAAGTTCGATCCAAAGTTCAATTTCCCCGCTGAGGCTTTTTTGCCACAAATCCGGCTCGTCATCATTGCTTAGACCACGGCTGAAATGCAGTTCCTCGTTGGCAAATAGTGCAAACGCCAATAGGCGCAGCATCATGCGTTCGTCAGTTTCGGAAGGATGGCGAGCCAGCGTCAGGCGATGCTGGCGATAGTAGTGCCGCCGGATATCGCTGATATCCACGGCGGCCTTAAAGATGGTCGCAGTTAGCGCCAAGATGAAGATGTCCGGCTAGCTTTTCTTGGGGCCGGCAAACCACCAGATGACCAGGCCTAATACCGGCAAGATCAAAATTAGCAGCGTCCACAATACCTTGCTGCCTGTTCCTTCTTTGCTCTGAACGATATTGATAATGGCCCAGATATTGGCGATGAGCAGTAGCAAGCCCCAAAGACTGGTGATTTGAATTTCCATATTGGTGTCTCGACCTTAGTTGTTGGCGTGGAGCATTTCGTTCAGAGCAATAGCTGACTTATTGGTCAGCACTTCAATTGCCCCATTTTTGGAGTTGCGGCGGAACAGCAAATCGGATTGACCAGCCAGTTCGCGGGCTTTAGCGGTACCGGCTACGGCGCCTTGGTCATCAATCATGGTCAGCACCGAACCTGCGGTAATGTACAGGCCCGCTTCAATAGTGCAGCGATCGCCCAGTGGAATACCAACACCGGCATTGGCACCGATCAGGCACTCTTTGCCAACCGAGATAATAATATTGTTGCCGCCAGACAGGGTGCCCATAGTGGAGCAACCGCCACCGAGGTCTGAACCTGAGCCGACCATTACGCCAGCAGAAATACGGCCTTCGATCATGCCGGGGCCTTCAGTGCCAGCATTAAAGTTGACAAAGCCTTCGTGCATGATGGTGGTGCCTTCGCCCAAATAAGCACCCAGACGAACGCGGGCAGTATGAGCAATACGAACGCCAGTGGGAACCACGTAGTTGGTCATTTTGGGGAATTTATCAACGGACATCACTTCCAGTAAATCGCCGCGCATTCTGGCATCCAATTGGCGCTGGGGCAGTTCTGCAAGATCGACCGGGCCTTGGTTGGTCCACGCGACATTGGGCAGTACGCCGAACATGCCATTCAGGTTCAAGGTATGAGGGCGGGCCAAGCGGTGAGATAGCAAATGCAGTTTCAGGTAGGCCTCGGGCACAGAAGCGGGATCGCTGTCTTCGGCCAGTGCGGTTACCACTAATGGTTGCGAGCTATTTGAAAGTTGCTGGGCAATTTTGGCTTGGGCTGTTTCGCCCGCCGCTTCAAGCTGGCCGGCTAAGTTCGCCATTTGCGTGGTGCTAACGTCGATGGCTTGGTTGCCGCCCTCGTAAGCCAATGCTTCCTTGAGGGCATTGGCGATTGCGCTGCTTGCGCCGGTAATGGGTTGTGGGTAGAAAATATCCAGCCAGTCGCCTTTGCTGTTTTTGCTGCCGGTGCCTAATCCGAGGCTGAAAAGAGTCGTTGTCATGCTATGTCTCGCTTCTATAATTGTTTAAATATCAGAATTAAAGGGTGTGCTGGGCAAATAACTGCTGGTATTGCTCGGCCTTAAAGCCGATGTGCCGCGCGCTGCCAGTATCTAAAAGGGGGCGCTTCATTAGGGTTGGGTTGGCTGCCAATAGCGGTGCCGCGTTTTCTTCGGTCAAACTGTTGCGCTGGGTTTCGTCTAGTTGCTTCCAAGTGGTGCTGCGTTTGTTTACTAGATCAAGGCCAAGTTCGCTCAGCCAGTTATTCCACTGTGTTTCGGCAATAGGATTGTCGCGCAGATCGTGAAAAACATAATCGATATTCTGCGTCTCCAGCCATTTTCTAGCGGCCTTTACCGTGTCACAATTTTTAATGCCGTACAGAGTGCTAGACATGGTCTGAATATTGCCTGTTAATAGTGCGTTGAAGGCCGGGAATGATAACAAAAACTTTTAATGGGTTCAGGTTTCGATTTCTGCCCTAGGGAAAGAATTCGCGGTATAGTCTGTATCACATTGTGAAATTTGTTACATAGTGAGCGACTAATAATAAATTTGGGCCTCGCGCAGAGGTCTAGTTGTGGTAAATGGAGAGAATAATGAAGCGCCTGTCCCTGATTGATGATTCTTTTTTGCGTCTTGAGAGCCGCCGTACCCCGCTGCATATCGGCATGTTGATGCTGTTTGAGCCACCTGCCGATGCCGGCCCCAATTTTGCCTCCGACCTTTACGATCGCCTGAGCCAATGCCTTGAGACCACCGAGCCCTTTAACTGGCTATTGGTGAAAAAGAAAGGATTGCACTACTGGCAAGAGGACGACGATTTCGATCTGGAAAACCACTTTGTACACACGGTTCTGCCTAAGCCCGGCCGTATTCGTGAGTTATTGGCGCTGGTGTCTCGGGTTCACTGCGCTCACTTGGATCGCATGTATCCACTGTGGCGTATTCATTTGATTGAAGGGCTGGAAGACGGCCGCTTTGCACTTTATATCAAGGTGCACCACTCGCTGGTGGATGGCGGTGCGGCGATGCGCACGATTCTCTCTGCAATGTCGCCGGATCAAGAAGTTTCCAAGACCATGCCGGCGCTTTGGGACTTGCCGGTAGAGCACTCCAGCGGCAAGGCCAGCATGATTCCACAGGCCAGTATCGGCAGCATGTCAGCTCTGCGCTCTCTGCTGAAGGAAGGGGCGAAGTCGGCGCGTTCGCCGATGGCCTTGGCCAAGGAGCTGTACGCTACTTATCAAGATTACCGGGAAAACAGCGAAGACGTGATGTTGGGACTCAGCCCCAATTGCGCGTTGACTCAATCCATCAGTTCAACTCGTCGTTTTGCGGCGCAGTCTTATTCCAAGGCGCGGATTAAAGTTGTTGCGAAAGCCTTTGATGCCACCACCAATGATGTGGTGCTGGCAATGTGCGGCAGCGCCGTGCGCAAATACTTGATGTCGTTGAATGATTTGCCTGAACGCCCGGTAATGGCTGGCGTGCCGGTATCTACTCGAATGGAAGGAGATACCAGTTACGGCAATGAGGTGGCGTTTGCGCCAATTCATTTGGGTACTCATATTGAAGATCCGGCAGAGCGCATGTGGGCGATCAAGCGCTGCATGGACAATAACAAAAAGCATATGCGGGCTCTGGAGCCTAGCCAGATTGCCGCTTATTCCACATTGAAAATTATGCCGGGAATACTCAATTCCGTGCTGAAGTTTGCGCCAGACTGCGGCTTTGGCGGTGTGGTGATTTCCCATGTGCCGGGGCCACAGCAGGATATGTACTGGCAGGGTGCCAAGCTGTCGGGTATGTATCCAATGTCTCTGCTATTGGATGGCGCCGCGCTGAATATCACCTTGATCAGTCGTCACGATGCGGTGGATTTTGGTCTGATTGCCTGCCGCAAAGCACTGCCAAGCGTTCAGCGTATGTTGGATTATTTGGAAGATGCGCTCGTTGAGCTGGAAGACGCTGCGGAAAAGATCAATGCGAAAACGGCGGTGAAGTCCAAGGTGAGAAGTCACCGCAAAGTGAGTAAGGCGTCATCGGCTGCGGCCGGTTAACGTTAGCTGCACGGCGAGTTCCGCAAGGTGTGATTCAGTTAGGTGAGATTGAGTCAGGCCTTGCGGGTTTTCTTTGGGTTTTTGCGCTCGGGATAGCAGGTGCGACAAATATCGCAGACGGTGCCGTCGCAGCCTCGGGCGCTACAGTATTCTCGACCGTAGTAAATAATCTGCAAATGCAAGGCATTCCAGCGTTCGATTGGGAACAGTCGTTTTAAATCTTTTTCTGTTTGCGTGACATTTTTGCCACTGCTTAAACCCCAGCGCTGGGCTAGGCGGTGAATGTGGGTGTCGACTGGAAAAGCCGGTACACCAAAGGCCTGAGACATCACCACGCTGGCGGTTTTATGGCCGACACCGGGTAGCTCTTCCAATGCCGCCATATCCTCTGGCACTGCGCCCTGATATTTCTCGACCAAGATTTCTGACAGTCGTTTAATCGCTTTGGACTTTTGCGGTGATAAGCCACAGGGGCGAATAATTTCGCGGATTTTTTCCACGTCTTGCCCGGCCATATCAAAGGGATTGTCAGCGAGATCAAAGAGTGCGGGCGTGACCTGGTTGACTCGTTCATCGGTGCACTGGGCGGAAAGTAAAACCGCAACCAACAGGGTGTAAGGGTCTTTGTGATCCAGTGGAATTGGCTGGGTCGGGTAGAGTTCTTGTAAGCGCTGATCGATAAACGCCACCCGGTCTTTTTTAAGCATGACTTATAAACCTTGGGTGAAGCGTTTGATACGGCGGGCCGCTTCCAGACAGTTATCCAATTCAGCGACTAAGGCCATGCGAATATAGTTGGCGCCGGGGTTGATGCCTTCGACCTCGCGAGACAAAAAACTGCCCGCTAAAACGGTGACGTTTTCCTGTTGAAATAGACCGCGAGCGAATTCGGTATCGCTAATCGGGGTTTTGGCCCAGAGGTAAAACGAGGCGTCTGGGCGTTCAACCTCAAGGCAGCCATCCAACTCGGCTAAAACCTGATCAAACTTCTGCCGATACAGTTCACGGTTGGCAATAACGTGGCTTTCATCTTGCCAAGCGGCAATGCTGGCTTGTTGATGTTGAACCGGCATCGCACAGCCGTGGTAGGTGCGGTAAAGCAAAAATGGAGCGAGCACCGATGCATCGCCCGCCACAAAACCGGAACGCAGGCCGGGCAAATTCGAGCGTTTAGACAGGCTGTGAAAAACCACGCAGCGGCGGTAGTCGTTGCGCCCCATTTCTGCGCAGGCTTGCAGTAGCCCCGGTGGTGGCTGGTCTTCGTCGAAATACAGTTCTGAATAGCATTCGTCACTGGCGATAATAAAATCGTATTGATCCGCGAGGGCAATCAGCTTTTGTAAGGTGGCAATATCGGTGACTGCGCCGCTAGGGTTGCCGGGGCTGCACAGGTATAGCAATTGGCAGCGCTGCCAAACTTCGGGAGCAACTGCATCGTAATCTGGAATAAAGCCATTTTCGGCCGAGCAGGCTAAAAATTCTGGTGTTGCACCCGCTAACAGGGCCGCGCCTTCATAAATTTGGTAGAAGGGGTTGGGGCTGCATACCAAGGCTTCTGTGCTCGGGGTGATCACTGCCTGCGCAAAGGCAAACAGCGCTTCACGGGTGCCGTTTACGGGCAGGACTTGAGTTTCCGCACAGACCGCTTCTAGGGAGAAGCGTTGTTTTAGCCAGTCGGCAATGGTGTTGCGCAGTTCTGGAATGCCCTTGGTATTGGGGTAGGTGCTCAGGCCGCTGAGGTTGTCGGTGAGGCAATCGGCGACAAACTTTGGTGCCGGGTGTTTGGGTTCGCCAATAGAGAGCGCAATATGGGGCAGGCTGGATGCGCTAGTGCCCAGCAGGGCGCGCAGCTTCTCAAAGGGGTAGGCCTGCAGGCTCTGCAAACGCGGGTTCATGCAATCTCTCTTTTTTCTTAAATAATTTCTGGGCTGAGCTTGGTCGGGGTTTGCGTGGGTGATTGCTCATCCAGCTCTCGACAGATCGCCTTTTGAATTTCTTCGCACAGTGCCGGATCATCTATCGGACGCGCGCGGCTGTCGGTGAGGAAGAATACGTCTTCCACGCGCTCGCCCAAGGTGGCAATTTTGGCGGTGTGCAGGTGCAGGCCAAATTTATTGAACATAAGCGCGATTTTGGCGAGCAGACCGGGGCGGTCAGGAGTAATAACTTCCAGTACCGTGAGCTGTTTGTTCAAGTCGGTGGCCATGCTGGTCCGAGTTGGCGTAGAAAACAAACGCATTTGCCGTGGCGTGCGACGGTTCACCGCCAGCGCTTGCTCGGGATTGGCTAGCTGCTCTTTCAGGAATTTGATGATGTGGTTAATGCGATCCTGATTGTCGCCAATGCTGGTTCCATCCGCATCCAGTACATAAAAGGTATCCAACGTATAGCCGGTGCCGCTGTCGTAGATGCGGGCGTCTTGTACGCTGAGATTGAGTTGTTCCAATGCGCCGGCTAACAGGGCGAATAAGCCGGTCCAGCCACGGGTGTGAACGAAGATTTGAGTGGCGCCGACGTGATCCAGCAGGCCGCCTTCTTTAATCAAAACGACCGCGCTGTCTTTGCGTGAACGCTGGGCGATGGCGCGGGTCTGCCAAACGATATCGTCCACTTGTTCGCGGATAAAATAATCCTCGCCAGTGCTGGCCCACAGTTCGCGAATTTCGTCTTCGGTGAAGCCGTAGTCTTCCAGTTTTTCAATGGCGCTTTGCTGGGTTTCGGCAATCCACTCTTGTTTGTCGATGGGATTTTCCAAACCACGGCGCAGGGCGCGGCGGGTTTCAGCATAGAGCTGACGCATCAGTGAGGCGCGCCACGATGTCCACAGCGTGGGGTTGGTGGCGTTAATGTCGGCAATGGTTAAGCAAAAGAGAAAGTCCAGATGTTGCTGGTCGCCCACAGTGAGGGCGAAGTCGCGGATGACGTCTGGATCTTGAATGTCTTTGCGCTGGGAAACCGAAGACATTTCCAAATGCTTTTCTACCAGCCAGCTCACTAGGTTGCCGTCGCGAACGGACAGGCCGAGGTATTCACAAAATTCACGGGCATCTACCGCGCCCAAGGTGGAGTGATCGCCGCCACGACCTTTGGCAATGTCGTGGAACAAGCCGGCTAAATACAGCAGCTCAGGTTTGTTGAGTCGCTGCATAATCCGGCAGGCCATGGGGAATTTATCCATCATGTCCGGATAGGTGAAGCGGCTGATGTTTTTGATCAGTTCCAGCGTGTGCGCGTCGACCGAATAAATATGAAACAGGTCGTGCTGCATTTGGCCGACGATATTGCCGAAAGCGGGAATAAATTTGCTGAGTACACCAAAGCGTTTCATGCGGCGCAGGTTAAGCGCGATGCGGCTTGGGGAGCGCAGCAGATCCATAAAGTGCGCCTTGACTCTTGGGTCGGCGCGGAATTTGTCATCAATCAAATGCAATGAGCTGCGGATCAGTCTGATGGTACTGGCGCGCACCCCGTCGATGGCTGGGTTTTGTGCCATTAGCACAAAAATTTCCATCAATGCGTAGGGGGTTTTTTCAAAGACTTTATTGTTGGTGACTTCCACGTGGCCGTTGCGAATTCTAAAGCGCGGATTGACATCAATAATGGTTTCCGCTTCGCAGGCGCGCAGAATGGTTTCGTCAAAATGCTGCATTAGCACATCGTTCAGTGCGCCAATGGTTTGTACCCAGCGGTAGTACTGCTGCATAAATTGCTCAACCGCCAGCCGGGTGTCGTTGTCTTCAAATCCGAATTGGCGAGCGAGGGTGCGTTGGTGATCGAAGAGTAGCCGGTCTTCTTCACGTTCGGCGAGCAAGTGAAGGGCAAAGCGCACACGCCATAAATATTGTTGGCCGTCTTTGATGAGGTCGAGTTCTTCCTGGCTCAAAAACTGGCGGTCGCGGAGCTCGTCAATAGATTGCGCACCAAAGTGACGCTTGACCACCCAGCCGATCATCTGGATATCGCGCAGGGCGCCGGGCGAGCTTTTTACATTGGGCTCCAGATTGTGTTCGGTGTTGGCGTATTTTTTGTGGCGGGCGATTTGCTCGTCCCATTTGGCGCGAAAAAAGTCGATGCTGGGCCAAATGCAATCCGGGCCGGTGCGGTCCATTAATTGCTGGTGTAAAGCGGCATTGCCTGCCAGCGGCCGCGATTCCATCAGATTGGTGACAATGGTGATGTCGTCAGTGGCGGCGTTAACGCATTCGTCCATGCTGCGCACACTGTGACCAATGTCCAGATTAATATCCCACAACAACATAATGAGCCGCTCGATATTGCTGGCGTAATCGGCGCTGTCGTTGTCGGTAAGAATCAGCAAGTCGATATCGGAGTAGGGGTGTAGCTCCCCCCGGCCGTAACCGCCAACGGCGATCATGGCAATGTCGTCACCCCAGTTAAAACTCTGCCAAATGTTTTTCAGCAATACATCAATATGCTGGCAGCGCAGTTGCACCAATTCCTCAATCGGGGCGTTGCTGTCAAAGCGCGCTTTCAGTTCTCGTTTTAGAGACTTTAAATAGTCTTTGTAAACCGGGATAACTGAGTTGGCCTTGGCGGCGGCCTCGTGGAGTTGTTCGGCGTTGAGCAGGGGGGTGTCACTCATTGGTAATTAGGCTTTATAGAAGGGTTCATCTGGGCGGGCAGTGAGAACTTCCACGCCCGTCGCGGTTACCGCCATTGTGTGTTCCCATTGGGCGGAGAGTCGGCGGTCACGGGTGGTGACCGTCCAGCCATCCTTGGTATTGAGTTTGGTTTGCTTCTTGCCAGCATTGATCATTGGTTCAATGGTGAAGGTCATGCCTTCTTGCAACTCCAGATCATTGCTGCGGCGATACCCTTCGCCGTAGTGCAGAACTTGTGGGTCCTCGTGAAAACCGAGGCCGATGCCGTGGCCGCAGTATTCTTCAACTACGCTGTAGTGGTTGCCGCGCGCATGTTTGGCAATGATATTGCCAATATCGCTTAGCTTGCAGCCCGGGCGCACCAGTTCAATCGCTTGATAGAGGCATTCTTGGGTGATTTCGCACAGGCGTTTAGCGTGGGGGGCAACATCGCCCACGTAGTACATCTTATTGGTATCGCCGTGCCAGCCGTCTTTTATGACGGTCACGTCGATATTGAGGATGTCGCCGTTTTTCAAAATCTTGGTGTCGGAGGGAATGCCGTGACAAATGACCTCGTTGACCGAGGTGCAGATCGACTTGGGGAAGCCGTTGTAATTCAGTGGCGCGGGGATGGCTTTTTGCACATCGACAATATAGTCGTGGCAGATACGATCCAGCTCGCCGGTGCTGACACCGGGCTTCACATAAGGCGTGATCATATCGAGAACTTCAGCGGCAAGGCGGCCCGCTTCACGCATGGCGGCAATCTCGGCCGGCGTTTTGATAATGACGTTCATAAATCCCAGAGGCTTTGGTGAGTGGGGTGAGGCCTTGAGCAAGCGGCTCAGACCATAGACGCGGTATTGTAAACTACTAAGCGCAAATGGAAAAAGCCGTTGGCGCTTTTGAATAGGCGCGGGGGCTGAGCTTTGGCGCTCGATAATTTGTTGCGATTAAATTTTGCCTGAATCTGTGGTTTGTGGTATAAATGCGCGCCCCGAAAATGCGCCCAGCGTATTTGACGGGTAAAAACGACGCGTAAACACCGGCACGTTTTCCTGGGTGCCCTGGCGTAAAGCCGGGTTGGAAGGCGGGGTGTTTGCAAGACTTAACCCGATGAAAATCAAGGATTTATCATGTCTCATGTAAGCATGCGCGAGATGCTGCAGGCCGGTGTTCACTTCGGTCACCAGACTCGCTACTGGAACCCCAAAATGGCGCCATTTATTTTTGGCGCGCGCAACAAAATTCACATCATCAACTTGGAGCACACTGTTCCTGCGATGAACAGCGCTCTGGACGCGATTTCTCGTCTGGCCTCAAACAAGAACAAAATCCTGTTTGTTGGTACCAAGCGCGCTGCGGGCAAAATCATTGCTGAGCAAGCTGCTCGCGCTGGTATGCCTTTTGTTAGCCACCGCTGGTTGGGCGGTATGCTGACTAACTACAAAACTATTCGTCAGTCAGTTAAGCGTTTGCGTGAGCTGGAAACCCAGAGCCAAGACGGTACTTTCGACAAGCTGACCAAGAAAGAAGCGCTGATGCGCCGCCGCGACATGGAGAAGCTTGAGCGCTCCATCGGTGGTATTAAAGATATGGCTGGTCTGCCAGATGCGCTGTTCGTTATCGACGTTGATCACGAGCGCATTGCGATTCAAGAAGCTAACAAACTGGGTATTCCTGTGTTCGGTATCGTTGATACCAACAGCAACCCAGATGGCGTTGATTTTGTAATTCCTGGCAACGATGACGCAATCCGTGCAATCAAACTGTACGTGACTGCTGTTGCTGACACCGTTCTGAATGCTTCTGCTGGTGCAGCGGTAAATGCGGATGACTTCGTTGAAGTTAACGCTGAAGAAGGTGAAGCAGCTGCCGAGTAAGGCGAGCTGAAGAAAGATGTATTCGAAGGGGGCGCTGCCCCCTTTTTTTAATATTCATCTGTTTAACTGCTCGGGCGTAATTTTTTCGAGTGGTCTACTAAGAGGATTTAGACATGGCTGTATCAGCAGCATTGGTAAAAGAACTGCGTGAGCGTACCGGTCTTGGCATGATGGAGTGCAAAAAAGCACTGACTGAATCCAATGGCGATATTGAGGCGGCAATTGAAGAGCTGCGTAAGTCTAGTGGTATGAAGGCAGCTAAAAAAGCCGGCCGTACTGCCGCTGATGGTGTGGTTGCGGTGAAAGTTGCTGAAGATGGCAGCTACGGCGTGGTGATTGAAGTTAACAGCGAAACTGACTTCGTTGCGCGTGATGATGGTTTCCTGGGCTTTGTTGCTAAAGTGGCTGACAAGGCGTTTGCTAGCCGTGAAGCTGATGTGGCTGCACTGATGGCGGGCGAGCTGGAAGCGGCGCGTGAAGCACTGGTTCAGAAAATTGGTGAGAACATTGGTGTTCGTCGCGTACAGATCGTTGAGGCGGCTGGCGGCGTAGTTGACGGTTATGTTCACTCCAACAACCGCATTGCGGTTCTGGTTGCCCTGCAAGGTGGCGAAGCGGAACTGGCAAAAGACGTTGCTATGCACGTTGCGGCAGTTAACCCACGTGTTGCCAAGCAAGACGATATGCCTGCGGAAGAGATCGAGAAAGAGCGCGAAATCTTTACTGCTCAAGCACAAGACAGCGGCAAGCCTGCCGAGATCATTGAGAAGATGATCGAAGGTCGTATCCGTAAGTTCCTGTCTGAGAATGCGCTGGTTGATCAGCCTTTCGTTAAAGATCCAGAACTGACTGTTGGCAAGCTGCTGAAAAACGGCGGTGCTGACATTCAATCTTTCATTCGCTTTGAAGTGGGTGAAGGTATTGAGAAAGAAGAAGTGGACTTTGCTGCCGAGGTTGCTGCTCAGCTGAAAGGCTGATTTTCTCCTGCAAAGAAAGCGTAAAAACGGGGCCTATTGGCCCCGTTTTGCTGTAGAATGCTTGGCATTTTATCGACAGCACAGTTTGGGGAAAGCATGTCCAGTCAGAGTCGCGACAAAAAATACAAGCGCATCCTGCTCAAGCTCAGCGGCGAAGCCCTGATGGGAAATTTGGGGTTTGGTATCGACCCCAAGGTACTGGATCGCATGGCCCTAGAAGTGGGGCAGTTGGTCGGTATTGGCGTTCAGGTTGGCTTGGTTGTTGGCGGTGGAAATTTGTTCCGTGGCGCGGCCCTGCAAGCGGCTGGTTTGGATCGCGTTACTGGCGACCATATGGGAATGCTGGCCACCGTTATGAATGCGCTGGCAATGCGCGATGCCCTCGAGCGCAGCAATATCAAATCTCTGGTGATGTCGGCCATTCCAATGAGTGGCGTGGTTGATCACTATGACCGCCGCAAGGCAATCCGCGCTCTGTCTCGGGGTGAGGTGGTTATTTTCGCCGCTGGAACCGGCAATCCCTTCTTTACTACTGATTCCGCTGCCTGCTTGCGCGGTATTGAAGTGGATGTGGATCTGGTGCTCAAAGCGACTAAGGTAGACGGTGTATACAGCGCCGACCCCATGCGTGATCCCGATGCGGTGAAATACGATTTTCTGACCTACGATGAAGTGCTCGACAAGAAACTGGAAGTGATGGACTTAACCGCCATTTGCTTGTGTCGTGATCACAGCATGCCGCTGCGGGTATTTGCCATGGAGCAGCAGGGTGCTTTGTTGAATATTGTGGTCGGTGGCAACGAGGGTACCTTGGTTGCGCCCTCACGCAATTAATACGAATTTGAAATAGTACTAAGTGTTATAGCACTAAAGGAGTTGTCGGGTGATTAACGAACTCAAAGAAGATGCCAAGGAACGTATGGCCAAAGCGATAGATGCGCTGGGTCATAACTTCAATAAAATCCGTACTGGCCGCGCTCACCCCAGTCTGCTGGATGGTATTCGCGTGTCCTACTATGGCTCGGAAACGCCGTTGTCTCAGGTTGCCAATATCGGTATTGAAGATGCGCGCACCCTGACGGTAACCCCTTGGGAAAAGAACATTGTTCCCGATGTCGAAAAGGCCATTATGAAATCCGACTTGGGCCTGAATCCTTCAAGTGCGGGCTCGGTAATTCGCATTCCCATGCCGCCGCTGACAGAAGAAACGCGCAAGGGCTATATCAAACAGGCTCGCCAAGAAGCAGAAAGCGCTCGGGTGTCGATCCGCAATATTCGTCGCGATGTGCTGTCTGATATCAAAGAACTGCAAAAAGCCAAAGAGATCAGTGAAGACGATGAGCGCCGCGCCGGTGATGATGTGCAGAAAATCACTGACCAGTATGTGGCAGAAGTGGATAAGGCGCTGACCGCCAAAGAAGCTGACTTGATGGAAATCTGATCGGCGTTCAAACGATGTCAGAAGCAAATAAAGGCGATGTGGCTGCGGCAGTCCCGCGTCATGTTGCCATCATCATGGATGGGAATAATCGCTGGGCTAAGCAGCGCGGTTTGAAGTCTTCAGAAGGACACCGCGCGGGCGTGGAAGTGATTCGCGGGTTGCTGCGTCACACTCGGGAGCGGGGAATCGAAGTGGTCACCCTGTTTGCGTTCTCCAGTGAAAATTGGGGGCGCCCCAGTATTGAAGTGAAGGCCTTAATGCGCCTTTTCTCGCACTATCTGGATAGCGAAACCAAGCAGTTACATGAGGACGGCGTACGCATTCGTTTTATCGGTCGCCGCGATCAGTTCAGCTCAGCCCTGCAGAAGCAAATTCACTACAGTGAGCAGCTCACCCGCTTTAACAAGCAAAACACCTTGGTATTGGCTGTGGATTACGGCGGTCAATGGGATATTGCCGAGGCGGCAAAAAAACTGGCGGTACAGGTGAAGGCGGGTAATCTGGAGCCCGATGATATTGACGCCGAGTTGCTCGGTCGCCATGTCGCACTGGCCGATCTGCCACTGCCGGATCTGTGTATTCGCACGGCAGGTGAGCAGCGGGTAAGTAATTTCTTGCTGTGGCAACTGGCCTATAGCGAATTTTATTTTTGTGATTGTTATTGGCCGGATTTTGACGAGCAGCAAATGGATTTAGCTTTGGCGGCCTTTGCCAATCGAGATCGGCGCTTTGGTGGTCGCAAAGACAGTTCGACCTGATAACGAGATACACGTGCACACAATAAAAAATCAATTTGTACGGGGAGTACGTCTACATGCTTAAACAGCGGGTCATCACGGCAGTGGTGTTGGTCTTGGCACTGCTGGCGACCTTGTTTTTGTTGCCAACTCAGGCGCAACTCTTAGTGTTTGCTGCGGTGGTGCTGATTGCGGCATGGGAATGGTCAAATCTGGCCGGTATCGGCTCGCTGTTTTCTCGTGTGTTATTTGTGATGCTCTGCGGTGTTGGCATGATTGCGGCAATGTGGCAGGTAGAATTGCTTTCCTCCCCTCGTATCGAGCCTATGCGCCAACTGCTGGTTGTTACCTGTACATGGTGGGCGGTTGGCCTGCTCTGGGTCAAAGGCTATCCGGCCAGTACCCCCTATTGGGGAAATACGCTGGTGCGCAGTGTGATGGGCGTATTGGTTTTGGTTCCTGCGTGGCTGTCGCTCGCTTGGTTATTACTTCTGCATCATGGCGTTTGGCTGTTGCTATTGTTGATTGTGTTGGTTGCTGCTGCGGATATCGGTGCTTATTTTGCTGGGCGCAAATGGGGCGTGGCCAAGTTGGCGCCCAATGTCAGCCCCGGTAAATCTTGGGCGGGATTTTGGGGCGGCGTTACCGCCAGCCTATTGGTGATGGTCGTGGTCTGGTTGGTATTTTCGGCGCAATTGTCTGTGGCGTTATTGCCAATGATGTTTGTGGCGGCATTTACGGTATTGGCCTCGGTACTGGGTGATTTGCTGGAGAGTATGGTCAAACGTCACCGCGGTATTAAAGACAGTAGCCAAATCCTGCCGGGCCATGGTGGCGTGATGGACCGAGTAGATAGCCTCACCGCTGCTGCGCCGGTGTTCACTCTTGGGCTTATTGCTGTAGGTTTGTATTGATGTCCTCTGTGCAAACCGTCACGGTGCTCGGTGCGACCGGGTCAATTGGGTGTAGTACGCTGGATGTGTTGGCGCGTCACCCAGAACGATTTGAAGTTTACGCCTTAACGGCAAATTCTCGTCTTGATGCGCTGTTTGATCAGGTGCTGGCCCATCGGCCACGCTATGCGGTGGTGCAATCTGAATCGCAGGCAGAGGTATTTCTTACGCGTCTAAAAGACAATGGCTTGTCTACGCAGGTTTTGTATGGCGAGGCGGGTCTATGTCAGGTGGCCGCAGAAGCCGATGTTTGTATGGCGGCAATTGTGGGTGCGGCGGGTTTAATGCCGACCTTGAGTGCAGTGCGCGCTGGGCGCAAAGTGTTGTTGGCCAATAAAGAATCGTTGGTGATGGCTGGGCAACTGTTTATGGATGCCGTAGCCGAAAGTGGCGCGTGTTTATTGCCTATCGATAGCGAACACAATGCGATTTTTCAGTGTCTTCCCCGCTTTGTCGACAATGGTTTGGATGAACTCGGTGTTAGCCGAATTCTTTTAACCGGCTCCGGTGGGCCATTTCGCCAGCGGCCAATTGCGACCCTTTCAACGGTAACGCCAGACGAAGCCTGCGCCCATCCCAACTGGAGTATGGGGCGTAAAATTTCGGTCGATTCCGCTACGATGATGAATAAAGGCTTGGAGTTGGTTGAGGCTTGCTGGCTGTTTCGCTGTCCGCCGTCGCGCATTGATGTGGTGGTTCATCCCCAGTCCGTGATCCACTCTATGGTGGAATATGTGGATGGCTCGGTTCTGGCCCAGTTGGGCAATCCGGATATGCGAACTCCCATTGCTCACGCCTTGGCCTGGCCCGAGCGGATTGCATCGGGGGTAGGCAGTCTGAATTTAATTGCACAGGCGCGTTTGGATTTTGAAGCGCCGGATGAACAGCGCTTTCCCTGTTTGCGACTCGCGCGTGAGGCGGCTGAGGCCGGTGGTACGGCGTCGGCGATTTTAAACGCGGCGAATGAAGTGGCGGTCGCGGCCTTTCTTGACGGGCAGCTTGCTTTTACCGCTATTCCCCAAATTCTAGAAAAGGTGGTGGAAAGTCAGGAAAATTGTGAACCCCGGACATTGGCCATTGTCCAAGCTGCCGATGCGGAGGCGCGAGAGCGCGCTAGCCGCTTGATACAAGCGCTATAACGCGCTGACGATATTCCGAGGTCTCGATCGCTCGTGTTGGAATTATTGCAAACTCTACTGGTTACCATCGTCACCCTGGGTGTGTTGGTATCTGTTCATGAATTTGGCCATTTTTGGGTCGCCCGTCGTTGTGGCGTAAAAGTGCTGCGGTTCTCGGTCGGTTTCGGCAAGCCCTTGTTGAGTTGGACTGGGCGCGATGGCGTGGAGTATGTGTTGGCCGGTATTCCGCTCGGCGGCTATGTAAAAATGTTGGATGAGCGCGAGGCGGATGTTCCTGAGGCGCTCAAAGCACAAGCTTTTAATCGCGCAACGCCTTGGCGTCGAATGGCGATTGCTTTTGCTGGGCCGCTGGCCAATTTTATTTTGGCGGTGGTGGTGTACTGGGCGATATTCCTCAACGGCGTTAACGGTGTGGCGCCAATCGTTGATGGTTTGGAAACCGGTTCTCTGGCCGAGCGTGCCGGATTGCAATTGGGCCAAGAAATTGTGGCGGTAGACAGTGAGTCAACCCCGACTTGGGAAGCGCTCCAGTTACAGTTGCTGAATCGCATCGGTGAATCTGGCTTGATGACGGTCTCGGCTAAGTTTCCCGATTCTGACGTGGTCCACGATTACAATATTCACCTGCAAGATTGGATGCAGGGGCTCGAAGAGCCAAACCCGGTGCAAGAGTTAGGGGTAAAGCTGTTTGTTCCCAAGCTGTTACCCGAACTCGATGAGGTGGTGGCTGGCGGTGCAGCCGAGCGCGCCGGACTGCAAAAAGGCGATCTGATTTTAAGTGCAGATGCGCAGTCGATGCCGGATTGGCAAACTTGGGTGCAAGTTGTTCGAGATAATCCGGGCACAGCCCTGGCGCTTGAAGTTCAGCGCGGTGAGCAGGTGCTTGAATTGAGCCTGATACCAGAGCGCAAGCTGGAAGATAATGGTGTGGCTATCGGTTTTGCCGGGGTTTCTGTCGCAATCCCGTCTTGGCCCGAATCGATGCAGCGCACGATGACCTATTCGGTGTTCGGTGCCGTGTCGGCAGCGGCTCATAAAACCTGGCAAATGAGCGCGTTCACGCTGGAGTCCATCGGCAAGATGATTAGCGGCGCGCTGTCGCCGAAAAACTTGAGTGGTCCCATAAGCATTGCTAAAGTGGCGGGCTCTTCGGCCCAGTATGGCTTTGTGGCATGGCTTGGTCTGCTGGCTCTGTTAAGTATCAGCCTCGGGGTGTTAAATCTGCTGCCGATTCCAATTTTGGACGGTGGCCATATTGTTTACGCTCTAGTGGAGGGGCTCAGTGGGCGTCCGGTTTCTGAACAGATTCAGAATTGGGCAAACCAAATTGGGCTGGCGCTGGTTGGCGTCGTCATGATTTTTGCTATTTATAACGATATATTGCGTCTCTGATCCCAGAACTCTGCAATATAAATTTTGGCTAATTCCTCTGTTGTGGCCGTGCTGCAGTAGATGAATTCTTGGTTTTTGTTGTTGATGAAACACACTGCTATTTTCAGATCTTTCCTGTTGCTGCTGGCGACCTTTGGTTTGGCCTTGTCTGCGGCAAACGCGCAGCCCCTTCCAAGTAATGAAGCCGGTGTCAGAATCAGCGATATTCGGGTAGAGGGCCTACAGCGTATCTCGGCTGAAACGGTCTTTTCAGCACTGCCCATCAGTGTAGGAAACTACCTCAATAACCAGACTGCGGCGATGGCTTCGCGGGCCCTGTTTGCCACCGGCAACTTCGATGATATTCGTATTGGTATCGACGGCGAGATTCTGGTGGTCAACGTGATTGAACGCCCGGCTATCAGTGAAATCATTATCGAGGGTAACAAAGCTCTGCAAACCGAAGCGCTGATGGACGGTTTGAAAAGCGCCGGTCTATCGGAAGGGCAGGTTTTTAAACGCTCAACCCTTGAAAACATGCGTATGGAGCTGGTGCGTCAGTACGTATCGCAAGGTCGTTACGATGCCACGATTGAAACCGATGTAGTTGCCGAACCGCGCAACCGGGTGTCGCTGTCTATTAATATCGATGAAGGCAGTACCGCCACCATCAAACACATTAATGTGGTTGGCAATAGCGTCTATGATGACGAAACGTTGCTCGACCTGTTTGAACTCAAAACTGGCGGCTTCTTCTCCTTTTTCAGTTCTAGCAATAAATATTCTCGCGAAAAGCTGAAGGGCGATCTGGAAAAGCTGAATTCCTATTATCTGGACCGTGGCTATCTCAAATTCAATGCCGACTCTGTTCAGGTGGCAATTAGCCCCAATAAAAAGTGGGTTTACATCACCGTAAACGTGGAAGAGGGCGATAAGTACACCGTAAGTGGTGCTGAGCTTTCCGGTGATTTGGTATTGCCCAAAGAAGATTTAGAGCGCTTTGTCTTGGTGCGTGAAGGTCAGGTGTTCTCACAGGCCTTGGTGACCAGCACAGAAGAGTTTTTGACCAAGCGCCTAGGTAATGAGGGTTATAACTTCGCCAAGGTCACAGGTATTCCCGAGATTGACGAAGAGGGCGATGGCTCCATCGTTAAGTTGAAATTCTTTGTCGACCCCGGCAAGCGTACTTATGTAAGACGGATTAGCTTTGAAGGTAACTCACGCACCGCGGATGATGTTCTGCGTCGCGAAATGCGTCAGATGGAATCGGCGCCAGCTTCACAAGATAAAATTGAGCTTTCTCGCGTACGCTTGGAGCGTTTGGGCTACTTCAAGGAAGCCAAAGTCGACACCGTGGAAGTGCCCGGTGTGGATGACCAAATTGACCTCGAGTTTAGCGTTGAAGAGCAAAGCTCGGGCAGCTTGGGTGCTAGCGTAGGTTTCTCTCAAGACAGCGGTCTGCTGCTCAGCGCCAATATTCAGCAAAACAACTTCTTCGGCACAGGTAAGTCGGTTGGCTTTGGTGTATCGCGCAGTGATTACCTGACCAGCGCCAGCTTTAATTATGTTGATCCGTATTTCACCGTTGATGGTGTAAGTCGCGGCTTCTCACTGTTTTACCGTGCGACAGACTTTGAAGAGGTCAATATTGCCAGCTATACCACCGATACCTACGGTTCCAGTGTGAACTTTGGCTATCCGCTCTCAGAAACCACTCGCCTAGGTTTTGAGTTTGGTTACAGCCGCACCGAAATTGATGCGGGTGCGCGTGCGGTTCAAGAAATTAAGAGCAGCCCCCGTATTTTTGATGCGGTGAAATATTTCTTTGAAAGCCAGTACGACTCAAGTACCGCTCGCTATACCACGGCAGAAGTCTTGGAAGACATTGCGACTCTTGACCCCGCTGCTCTGACTGATCCGGGTGAGCCGGGTTTCCTCGATGAATACGGGGATCGCTTTAATAACTTTACTGCCGGTTTGAGCTGGCGTCAGTCCTCGTTAAACCGTGGCTTGCTGGCAACCCGGGGTGCGTCTAACTCGATTGGTTTGGAGTTTTCAGTACCGGGCTCAGATCTGGAATACTACCGCCTTACCTATAATGGTCAGCTCTATATTCCGTTGACCACTAACTGGACCATGCGGGTGCGCACCGAGCTTGGCTATGGCGGCGGCTATGGCAATTTGGAAAAACTGCCGTTCTTCGAACACTTCTACGGCGGTGGTTTTGGTTCTGTGCGCGGTTTCCGCAGCAATACCTTGGGGCCGCGCAGTTCGCCAGCCGATATTTATTCTATTAGCCAAGCGGCGACCGCGATTGATGCCAATGGCAATGCAACGGCGGTATCGGCGGAAGCGGCTTATGTCCTCGATCCCATCACCGGTAAATTGGCGGTTCAGCAAGCCAGCGCCCTGGGCTTTAATACCGACCCCTTTGGCGGTAACGTGTTGATGGAAGGCAGTATTGAACTGCTATTCCCACTGCCTTTTGTTAAAGATCAGCGCTCTGTGCGTAGCGGTCTGTTCTTTGATGCGGGTAACGTCTTTAGCACGGATTGCGGCGCCACGCAGGTTAATTGCTATGGCCCAGATCTTGGCAAACTGCGTTATTCAGTGGGTGTGGGTATGACTTGGATTACGGGCTTTGGTCCTTTGACCTTTAGCTTGGGTCGCGCTTTGAATGATGAGCAAATTGACGAGACAGAAATTTTCCAATTCTCGTTGGGTAGAACTTTTTAATTCCGTTTAACAATAAACCGAATAATTTTCACTGGGAGATGTAGTACATGAAAGCGATTAAAATTGCCCTGTTGGTTCTGGCTGCAGCATGGGGTAGCAGCGCCATGGCAGAGGGTCGTATTGCGGTATTCAATCTGGATGCAGCGGTACTGAATACCGATGTTGCTAAAAACCGTTTGGAAGCCCTGAAAAATCAAAAGGACTTCAAAGAGAGCATTACTGAAGCGGAAAAGATCAACAAAGACTACGAAAAGCTGGTTGAGAAGTTCCAGAAAGACATGGAAATCATGAGCGCCGAGCAGCGCCAATTCGCTAAAAACAAAATCGACGGTAAGCGCGCTGACCTCGAGCATCTGGCTCGTAAAATCGAAGCTGCCAAGCAGCAAGAAGTTCAGCAAATTCTGCAAGAAGTGGGTCCAAAACTGCAAAAGCTGCTACCTGAAATTATCAAAGAAGAAAACATTGGCCTGCTGTTGCCAGCCAAAGCGGTTATGCACGCCGATGCCAGCTATGATATCACTGCCAAAGTGGCTGACCGCCTGAACCGCGCTAAGTAAGAATTAGGTAAGGTTTTATCGTGCAGCGCGCGCAAACGCTTGGCGATCTGGCTCGGGAATTGGGGCTGTCATTCCGGGGTGATGCGGCGCGTGTGCTGCAAAGTATTGCTCCCTTGACCGCGGCCAATGAGCAGCAGTTAAGTTTTCTGGCCAATCCTAAATTTAAAGCGCAACTGGCAGACTGCTCTGCCGGTGCGCTGATTATTCATCCCGATCTTGCTGAACAATGGGCGGGTGATTGTCTGTTTGCCGACAATCCTTACCTAGCCTATGCCTCAGCTACCGCCTTATTCGATCCCCTGGATAAACCCCGAGCGGGTATTCATCCCAGTGCGGTTGTGCTCTCCGATAAAATTCACAAGACCGCTTCTATCGGCGCTAATTGCGTGATTGAGGAGGGGGCGGAAATAGGTGAGGGGGCGGTCATCTCCCACGGTACGGTAGTGGGACGTGAATGCCGGATTGGTGCTTTTTGTTATTTGCATGCCAATGTCACGCTCTACCATGATGTTTGGCTTGGTCGAGAAACGGTACTTCACTCCGGTGTTGTGATTGGCGGCGATGGTTTTGGTTTTGCACCGGGTAAAAATGGTTGGACCAAAATTCACCAACTGGGTGGGGTGCGAATTGGTGAGCGGGTAGAGATTGGTGCTGCGTCTACCATTGATCGCGGCGCGCTGGAACACACCACAATAGGTAATGGCGTAATTCTCGACGATCAAACGCATATTGCCCACAATGTGGTGATTGGCGACAATACCGCCATGGCGGGCTGCTGTCAGGTTGCCGGCAGTGCGGTCATCGGTAAGAATTGCACCTTCGCCGGCAATGTCGGGGTGGTGGGGCATATTACTATCTGCGACGGTGTGCATTTCACTGCGCGAACCGTGGTGAGTAAATCCGTCGATACTCCGGGAACCTATTCCAGTGGCTCGGTGATGATGGAATCGGGACAATGGCGGAAAAATACCGCTAGGCTGCCTCGCCTCGACGAGTTGTTCCGTCGAGTGATGGCGCTGGAAAAGAAACAAAAAGATTAAGACGCTTTTGCGTAATTTAGCGGTGTCTTGTGCCGCGAGTTAACGTTTAAGTTCATAAAAAATATTGGGGGCTTGCTGCGTGGGTGTTATGCCTGCGTTTCCAAACCTTTCCCTGACTTAAGACTGACGAGGAAGAAAGATCACCATGGAAATGGATCTGATGGAGGTACGTGAGTACCTGCCCCAACGCTACCCATTTCTGCTGGTAGACCGTGTTCTGGAAATTGACTTGGGTAAGTCGATTACTGCGATCAAGAATGTCACCGGCAATGAAAACCACTTTAACGGCCATTTTCCTGAAATGCCGATTATGCCCGGTGTGTTGATTATTGAAGCGATGGCTCAGGCAGCCGGTATTCTCGGCTTCAAAAGCATGGGCAAAAAGCCGTCTGACGGCTCCCTGTACATGTTTACTGGCGTAGATAACGCGCGTTTTAAGCGTCCGGTAGTGCCGGGAGACCAGCTTATTTTGAAATCACATTATGTGTCTGACCGTCGCGGAATTTGGAAGTTTGCCTGCGAAGCCTATGTGGGCGACAAGCTGGCCGCGTCTGCTGACATTATGTGTATCGACCGGAAAGTTGGCGAGTGAGCGGCAGTATTGATCCATCTGCAAAGATTGATCCGCGGGCCATTATCGACCCCACGGCGGTCATTGCCGCCAATGTGGAAATTGGCCCTTGGACGATTGTTGGCGCCAATGTTGAAATTGGTGAGGGCTGCCGTATTGCCTCACATGTGGTGCTGAAAGGCCCCACTGTACTGGGCAAAAACAATCAGATTTTCCAGTTTTCATCAGTTGGCGAAGATACCCCCGACCTGAAATACAAGGGCGAACCTACGCGCTTGATTGTGGGCGACAATAATGTCATTCGCGAAGGCGTGACCATTCACCGTGGCACCGTGCAAGATCGTGGCGAAACGGTAATTGGCAGTAATAATCTGCTGATGGCCTATGTGCATATCGGCCACGATTCGGTGGTGGGAAACAACTGTATTCTGGTGAATAACGCCTCGCTTGCTGGCCATGTGATTGTGGGTGACTGGGCGATTCTGAGTGGCTATTCACTGATTCACCAGTTCTGTCATATTGGCGCCCATAGTTTTGCGGCGTTTGGCTGCCATATCGGTAAAGATGTGCCGGCCTATGTCATGGTCAGTGGCAGTCCCGCTGAAGCCAAAACAGTCAATGTAGAAGGCTTAAAACGCCGGGGTTTTTCTGAACCGGCCATTGCCGCTATTCGTCAGGCTTACAAAATTATCTACCGCCGCAAGTTGACCGTAGACGAAGCGCTAGTGAAGTTGGATGAACTGGCAGCAGAACATCCTGAGGTAGCGCCGATGGCGGAATCTCTCCGTACATCCAGTCGCGGGATTGTGCGCTAACAATCACTTTTTCGGCGCCCAATGCGGCGGCGGCAAGCGGAACAAACATCATGGGCGCTGGGCACTCCCCTAAAATTGGCATGGTTGTGGGTGAGGCATCTGGAGATATTCTCGGTGCTGATCTGATGCGTGCCCTGAAAAAGCATTACCCCAATGCCAAATTTGAAGGTATTGGCGGCCCTCTGATGATCGCTGAAGGTTTTCATTCGCTCTGCGAGATGGATCGGCTTTCGGTGATGGGCTTGGTTGAGCCTCTCAAACGCCTGTTTGAGTTACTGCGAATTCGTCGCCATGTGAAGCAACATTTGCTGCACTGGAAAGCGGATATTGTCATCGGCATCGATTCCCCTGATTTTAATCTCAATATTGAGGCTTGGTTGCGCCAGCGCGGCATAAAGTCTGTGCACTATGTCAGCCCGTCGGTTTGGGCGTGGCGCCGTGGCCGTATCAAGGGCATTGCGCGTGCGGTTGACCATATGTTGACCTTATTCCCCTTTGAAGCGCAGTTTTATAAGGATAATCAGGTTCCGGTAACCTGTGTTGGCCACTCTCTTGCCGACCAGATTCCTTTGGAAGATCAGCGTGAGCCCGCGCGTCGTGAACTGGATATTGCAGAGGGGCATCCGGTGCTGGCGATTCTGCCGGGCAGCCGCAGCACCGAAGTGGGCCAGTTAATTCAGCCGTTTTTAGATGCCGCCCAACAATTGCGCCGGGCGTTGCCCAATATTGAATTTTTGATTCCCGCCGCCAATGAAGCGAGGAAAAAGGAAATTCTCAAAGTGATTGAGGCGCGTGGTGGCGACCTTCCAGTGCGGGTATTGCTCGGCAACTCGCGTACCGTTATGGCCGCCTCCGATGCGGTATTGATGGCCTCGGGTACAACCAGTCTTGAGGCTTTACTACTGCAAAGACCAATGGTTGTGGCTTATCGTTTTGGTAAGTGGTCTTACGCCATTCTTTCTCGCCTGGTGAAAACACCGTACTTTTCGCTGCCTAACTTACTGGCGAAAAAGTCCTTAGTACCGGAACTGATTCAGGATGATGTGTGTGCAGAGGTTATTGCGCCGCTAGTATTGGAGCAGCTGAATAATACTCGCCACCGGGATGCGCTAGTGGCTGATTTTCAGGCGATTCACAGGGATTTGCGCCGCAATGCCAGTGACCGTGCCGCCGACGTTGTTATCTCGCTATTGCCAAAATCGGGAACGACCGATGCCTGAAAGCCCTGTCCCCCAAAATATGGACCTGTTTGCCAGTGATGATTACCCACCACTGACAGCTGGGGTGGATGAGGTCGGACGCGGCCCCTTGTGTGGTGATGTGGTGGCGGCGGCGGTGATTCTCGATCCTGCCAATCCCATTTCCGGTCTTAATGATTCTAAAAAATTAACCGAAAAGCGCCGTGAGCTTTTGTTTGACGAAATTCAAGGCAAAGCCTTGTCGTTTTGCATCGCCCGCGCCAGCGTGGACGAAATTGATGAACTCAATATTTTACACGCCAGCTTGCTAGCCATGCGCCGCGCGGTGGAGGGCTTGCAGACTCAGCCCGAGTTTGTGCTAGTAGATGGCAATCGCCTGCCAAAATGGTCTTATCGAGCTGAAGCGATTGTGAAGGGCGATGGCCGAGTGCCGGCTATTGCGGCGGCTTCAATTTTGGCCAAAGTATGCCGAGATCGGGAAATGAAAGAGCTCGATAAGCGCTTTCCCGGTTATGGCCTTGCGGGGCATAAAGGGTATCCCACCAAGCTGCATGTTGAAGCCATCGAAAAGCTTGGTGTTACGCCTATTCATCGGCGTAGCTATGGGCCAGTTCGCGATGCACTGGTGGCGCGTCCGCACTTGCTGAACGAAGGAGTCGAGCTATGAGTGAACCGCGCTTTGTTCATCTTCGGGTGCACTCGGAATTTTCGCTGGTCGATAGTTTAGTTCGGGTAAAAGGTCTGTGCGGCAAGGTAGCCGAGCTGCAAATGCCGGCGGTAGGTCTGACTGACCTGAGTAATTTCTACGGTCTGATTAAATTTCAAAAAGCGGCTCAGGGCGCGGGCATAAAGCCGATTTATGGCAGCGACTTATTGGTTCGCGATGATGAAGATCCCAGTCAAGTCAGTACCCTTTGCCTTTTGATTCAGAACGAAACCGGCTATCACAATCTGACTGAGCTGATTTCCCGCGCGTATCTCGAAGGCCAATATCAGGGCCGCGCCTATGTTTATCGAAGCTGGCTAGAGGCGGCCGCCGAGGGCTTGATTGCACTTTCCGGCGCTCGAGAGGGCGATGTTGGTCAGTTATTGCTTTCCAGTAAAGCTGACTTGGCGGAGCAGCGTCTGCAGTGGTGGATGTCGCTGTTTCCCGATCGATATTATTTGGAGCTACAGCGCACCGGGCGCGAGCACGAAAATGACTACCTGCATGGGGCGGTCGCACTGGCCGATAAAATGCAATGTCCGGTGGTGGCGACCAATGATGTTCGCTTTTTAAAGCCGACCGATTTTGAAGCCCATGAAGCCCGGGTTTGTATCCGCGATGGCCGTGTTCTTGATGATCCGCGTCGCCCTCGCAATTATAGCGATCAGCAATATCTGCGCAGTTCGGAAGAAATGTGTGAGCTATTTTCGGATATTCCCGAAGCGCTACAAAACTCGGTGGAAATTGCCAAGCGCTGTAATCTCACCGTTAGCTTGGGCACCTATTACCTACCCGAATATCCGATTCCTGAAGGCCTGACTCAGGATGAGTTTTTTCGCAAAATCAGTCACGAGGGTTTGACCGAGCGCCTGGATTTTCTGTTTGATCGCAGCGCGCCAGACTTTGCAGAAAAGGAAAAAGAGTATCGGGAACGGCTCGACTTCGAGCTGAATATTATCCTGCAAATGGGATTTCCCGGTTACTTCCTGATCGTGATGGACTTTATTCAGTGGGCCAAGGATCACGATATTCCAGTTGGCCCCGGTCGGGGTTCTGGTGCCGGTTCACTGGTGGCCTATGCGCTAAAAATCACCGACCTTGACCCTATCGAATACGATTTGCTGTTCGAACGTTTCCTCAATCCCGAGCGGGTGTCGATGCCTGACTTTGACGTCGACTTCTGTATGGAAGGGCGCGACCGGGTTATTAATTACGTCGCTGAAAACTACGGGCGCGATGCGGTAAGCCAGATTATTACCTTTGGCACCATGGCGGCCAAGGCGGTAGTGCGGGATGTTGCGCGGGTGCAGGGAAAATCCTACGGACTTGCCGATAAACTCTCCAAGCTGATTCCCTTCGAAGTGGGCATAACCCTAGACAAGGCGATTGAGCAGGAAGAGGCGCTGCGTGACTTTCTGGCCAACGACGAACAGGCCCAAGAAATTTGGGATATGGCCAAGCAGTTGGAAGGGGTGGTGCGCGGTGTGGGTAAACACGCCGGGGGTGTTGTGATTGCACCCTCCAAGCTGACCGATTTTGCGCCGCTGTTTTGTGATGAAACCGGCAGCGGTCTGGTAACTCAATTCGATAAGGGCGATGTGGAAGAGGCGGGGCTGGTTAAGTTCGACTTTCTCGGTCTGCGCACCCTGACTATTATCGATTGGGCCTTGAAAATTATTAACGCCCAGCGCGCCAAGGTCGACAAAGATCCACTCGATATTATGGCCATCCCACTGGATGACCAGCCGACCTTTAGCTTGCTCAAGTCCGCTGAAACTACCGCGGTTTTCCAGTTGGAAAGTCGGGGCATGAAGGAGCTGATTAAAAAGCTGCTGCCCGACTGTTTTGAAGATATTGTCGCACTGGTGGCCCTGTTCCGTCCGGGCCCGCTGCAATCCGGCATGGTTGACGACTTTATCAACCGTAAGCACGGCCGCGCCGAGCTGGCTTTTCCGCATCCGCAATACCAGCACGAATGTTTGCAGCCGATCTTGCAACCAACCTACGGCATTATCCTGTATCAGGAACAGGTAATGCAGATCGCTCAGGAAATGGGCGGCTATACCCTCGGCGGTGCAGACTTGCTGCGCCGCGCAATGGGTAAAAAGAAGCCTGAAGAAATGGAGAAGCAGCGCGGCTTGTTTCAGGCCGGTGCGGTGGAAAAAGGCTTTAGTGAAAATCTGGCCTCGAATATTTTCGACCTGATGGAAAAATTCGCCGGCTACGGTTTTAACAAATCTCACTCGGCCGCCTATGCCTTGGTTTCCTATCAAACGGCCTGGCTGAAAACCCATTATCCAGCGCCGTTTATGGCCGCGGTAATGAGTTCGGAATTGGATAACACCGACAAAATCGTGGTGTTTATCGAAGAATGCCGCAACATGAAGCTGGACTATAAATTGCCTTCGGTGAATGAAGGGCAGTATATGTTCACCGTAAATGATCGCGGCCAGATTGTGTACGGCTTGGGTGCTATCAAGGGCTTGGGTGAAGGGCCGGTTGAAAATATTATTGCCGCTCGCGATCAGGGTGGCCCATTTAAAAACCTGTTTGATTTCTGCGAGCGCACCGATCCGCGTAAGGTAAATAAGCGTGCCATTGAGGCGTTGATACGCAGCGGCGCTTTTGATGATCTGGGTGAAGATCGCGCAGTATTAATGGCCGCGATGGCGGAAGCGGTTCAGGTGGCTGAGCAGGCCGCGAAAAATGCCGATGCCGGTATGGTGGATCTGTTCGGCGAAACCTTGGCGACAGAAGAGCGGGATGTGTATCAGGAATTCCGCAAGGTACGGAGCTGGAATACCAAGGAGCGCTTGCTCGGCGAGAAAGAAACCTTGGGCCTTTATGTTACCGGGCACCCCATTGACGATTACGAGGCCGAGTTACGCCGCTTTGTGCCCAAGCGAATTTCCGATTTGAATCCAGACAAACAGTCGCAAACCATCGCCGGTGTGGTCATGAGTATGCGCACCATGAAAAACAAGCGCGGCGACAATATGGCCTTTGTGTTGCTGGATGATCGCAGCGCCAGAATAGAGGTTTCACTTTTCAGTGATACCTACGAGCAGTATCGCGACAAGCTTGAAAAAGACGCGGTGCTGGTCGTTGAAGGCGTGTGTAGTTTCGATGAGTTCAGCGGTGGCAAGCGAATGCGGGTGAAAACCGTGCGCAGCTTGGCCGAGGCGCGCCAGCAATACGCGCGTGAGCTGGAAGTCGCCTTTGATCGTGACAATTTTAATGATGAGGCGGTGAGCCGCCTGAAGTCGGCACTGACGCCCGCAACCGGCGGGAGTTGCCCGGTGGTGATTCGTTTTAGACAGGCAGAGGGTCAGGGTCGAATTCGATTGGGCGAAGCCTGGCGGGTGCTGCCCAGCGATGATTTACTGGCGCGTCTGGAAGAACAGTGTGGCTCAAAGAACGTGATTATTACCTATAATTAAGTATAATCACTCGCATTTTAGGGGGTCAGCTAGACTGATCGCCTAGCAGGACAAAAAGGCTCAAAGAAGCCTCACTGACAGTCGTACCAATACAAAAACAGGGAAAACTCCACCTAATGAACCCCAATTATCTGGATTTCGAACAACCTATTGCCGAGCTGGAGGCCAAAATTGAGGAGCTTCAGCTTGTCGGTAACGATAATGAGCTGAATATTTCTGACGAAATTGCCAAGCTCAAAGAAAAAAGCAGCAAGCTCACCGAGAAAATCTTCGCCAATTTGACCCCTTGGGACATTGTTAAAATCGCGCGTCACCCTATGCGTCCTTACGCGCAGGATTATATTCGCCGCATCTTTACCGATTTTGACGAACTGCATGGCGACCGCCATTTTGCCGATGATTCGGCCATTGTGGGCGGCATTGCCAAGCTGGACGGTATTCCTGTAATGGTCATTGGCCAGGAAAAAGGTCGGGGCGTAAAAGATAAAGTTAAGCGCAATTTCGGCATGCCCAAGCCAGAGGGTTATCGCAAAGCTCTGCGATTGATGGAGCTGGCTGAACGTTTTGGCTTACCAGTGATTACCTTGATCGACACCCCGGGGGCCTATCCGGGTATCGACAGTGAGGAGCGCGGTATCAGTGAGGCCATCGCCCAGAATCTAGCGGTAATGTCGCGTTTGAAAACCCCGATTATCTGCGTGGTGATTGGTGAGGGCAGCTCCGGCGGTGCCTTGGGTATTGGCGTGGGCGACCATATTGCCATGTTGCAATATGCAACTTACTTTGTTATCTCGCCAGAAGGCTGCGCCAATATCATTTGGAAAAGCTCAGAGTTTGCTCCCGATGCTGCCGAGGCCATGGGTGTGACTTCTACTGTTCTGCAGGAGCTGGGTATTGTCGATGCGACAATTAAAGAACCGCAGGGCGGGGCGCACCGGGATATGGATGAAAGTGCCAGTCGTGTGAAAAAGCACCTGCTCAAGCAGTTGAAGCATCTTCAAAGTTTGCCCGAGCAAGAAATGCTCGACGCTCGCTACCAGCGCCTGATGGCTATTGGTACGGCGTAAGCTATTCCCCTCTTAGCAATGCCCCCTTTGAGTGAGCGGTTCCGTCAGGCAATGATGCCATGGCGGGATCGTTCTGCGTGGGTTATTGCCTTTAGCGGCGGCTGTGATTCGAGGCTATTACTGGAATTAGCTGCGGAATTTCGCCGGTCTTTACTGAATTCAAATCAGTCTGCTCCCACCCTCAAAGCGATTCATATCGATCACGGTATTCATTCCGACTCAGGGCAATGGGCCCAGCAGTGCCAAAATTGGTGTGCGGCGTTGGGCGTGCCATTGAAAGTGCATAACGTTGAACTTGCTGGCGCGCGTCAGGGGCTGGAAAACCTTGCTCGGCAAGCGCGTTATCGGGTTTTTGAACAGCAATTGGGTGCAGCCGAACTGCTATTGATGGCCCATCATCAAGACGATCAAGCTGAAACCCTGTTATTGCGTTTGATGCGTGGCGCCGGAGTTCGCGGGCTTAGTGCTATGCCGCAAAGTCGGGCTGTTGGAGCGGGGACTTTATTGCGGCCGCTTTTGAATGAAACGCGTGCTTCAATTGAAGCTGAGGCTCGTTTGCGTGGACTGTCTTGGATTGATGATCCGAGTAATGCAGATACCAGTTTTGATCGTAATTTTGTGCGGCACCGAATGTTGCCGGTATTGGCTGAACGCTGGCCGGATGGCTCGACGCGCTTAAGTAAAATTGCCGAGCTGCAAGCAGAAACCAATATCCTGCTCAGCCAGTATGTGCAGGCCGATCTTCAGCAATTACTGAGAGACGCTGGAGAATTGGATTTGGCAGGCTTGGTTCAATTTTCAACTGAGCGTCAACGCGTGGTGTTGCGTGCGTTTTTGGCGAGTTTTGGTATTGAGGTTGAGCGTGCGGAATTGTCGGAGCTGCTGGAACAGTGTTTTGCTGCTCCTGATCGACAACCTGAATGGGTATTTCCGCAGGGTATTCTGCGGCGCCATCGGCAACGGCTTTGTTTCTCTGCTCCTCATGATAGCAAGCCTGACGGAATGGCTACGCCAATCCTTTGGCCAGATTTGGCCACTCCACTGGCGTTGGGAGAGAGCCGCTTAATCGCCACTTTCGGTGGCGAGTTTTGCCCGAAGGGTGAGGTGAGTATTGGCTGGCGTGAGCCGGGTATGCGCTGTCAGTTGGCAGGTGAATCTCATTCCCGAGCACTAAAAAAACTCTTCCAGGAATGGGGTATTCCCCAGTGGCGGCGCCAACAAGTCCCTCTGATTTTTTGCGATGGTGAATTAGCGGCCATTGCAGATTTTGCCATTTGTGAAGGTTTTAAAGGCGATGGCGGTTGGCAATTGCAGTGGAATGCGTCTCGCTAAATCGATTGTGATAGCAGGGCAGACTTCTGGTGGGGCTCTGGTAGAATACGCCGCTTTTAAGCAGCCTTAATTGCCTTACTCCTATGACTGATTCCACTGCACTGGATAATATTCGTATCGTTCTCGTAAACACCTCACACCCCGGCAATATTGGGGCGGTGGCGCGGGCAATGAAGAATATGTGCCTGTCGCGCCTGTACTTGGTGGCTCCCAAAAAATTCCCCCACGATGAAGCACTGTGGCGTTCAGCCAATGCCGAAGATGTGCTTGAAAAAGCCGTAGTGGTTGAAACCTTGGGAGAAGCGATTGCAGATTGTCAGCTTGTGATTGGCACCAGCGCCCGCGAGCGCACCGTGCCGTGGCCCTTGCTCGATCCCCGTCATTGCATGGGGCAGGCACTGGCAGAAGCCGATGCAGGCTGCGAAGTTGCTTTGGTATTTGGTCGCGAAGATCGGGGCCTCACCAATGAAGAGCTGCAGCGCTGTAATTTGCACGTTCATATTCCGGCAAACCCGGAATACAGCTCGCTGAATTTGGGTATGGCGGTGCAGGTGCTGACCTATGAACTTCGTATGCAGTTACTTGCAGAGTCGTTGGACGGCAATGCCATGCAGGGCTGGGATCAACCACCGGCCGGCAATGAAGCGATGGAACGCTATCTGGTTCACCTCGAAGAAACCCTCAAAGACCTGGAGTTTTTGCGCCCCGAGGCCCCCAAAAAACTCATGACTCGCCTGCGCCGCTTGTATCAGCGCACTCGACTAGACGAGATGGAAGTTAATCTCCTGCGTGGCATCCTCACCTCGACTCAGCAGTGGGTTGGCAAAGCCAAAGCTCAGCAAGAGCAAAAGAATGCGGACTAAATTCACAACCTCTGAGTGGTGAGTGTGTTTTAAGCTGCGCCCTGATTTTGGCGGAGCTGAAACAAGTCATAGCTGGCTTGCATGGCCAGCCAAAATTCAGCATTGCCAGCTCCGGCCTGTTCTAAAGCCAGCGCCATTTCAGGGCTAACGGAAGCGCTGCCGTTTATAACGCGATTAAGCGTGTTGCGATGGCAAGCCAGTCGTTCAGCCACTACAGCCACGCTATTAATTTTCTGACCGTCTTCATCCTCTATAAGGCGTTGGCGAATGATGCGGCCGGGGTGTGAAGGGTTAAACATAGACATGCTACTTTCCCTGTTAGTGATAGTCGTCATAGTCAAGTAAGTAAATGTGGCCGTCTTGGAACTCGAAGAACAATCGCCAATTACCAGATACTTTGATGGCGTACTGGCCTTTCAGCTTGCCTGTTAGAGGATGTAGCCCCCAATTCCCGGCGGCAATATCATCTAAAGAGGTAGCGGAGTCCAATACGGTTAATCGGTCACGGAGGCGATCGATATGATCTGTGCGTATTCCCTTGGTGACGCCTTTCTCGTAAAACAGCTTTAGCCCTTTGTGTCTGATGCTTTTGATCATTTCTGCATCCTTGCATTAATGATGATTGTAGTGTGTCGCGCGACAAGTTTCAAATTGCCTAAATTTACTCTCCTTCTATTTTAAGTATAATGCTCGCCGTCCCTCCTTATTAAAACCTAGTAATCTACTAGGATATATAGTTGATAAAAATACTCGGTTATTGGATAATTTGACTATCCAAGGGTGAATATTATGCGACTGACAACGAAGGGACGTTACGCGGTAACCGCGATGCTGGATCTGGCGCTTTACGGCGAGCAGGGCCCCATCAGCTTGGCTGACGTTTCCAGTCGGCAGGATATTTCCCTTTCTTATTTAGAGCAGTTATTTGCCAAGCTGCGGCGCAAAGATTTGGTGCAGAGTGTGCGTGGCCCCGGTGGTGGTTATCGCCTGACCAAACCTCTGGAAGAGATTTACGTGGCTGAGATTATTGATGCCGTTGATGAGCGGGTAGACGCCACCGGTTGCGCGGGTAATGCCGACTGTCATGGTGGAACGACCTGTCTGACTCATCATTTATGGGCGGATCTGAGCGACAAAATTCACCACTTTCTGAGTGATATCAGCCTGGCGAGTTTGGTGCAAAGCAACAATGTGCAGAGTATCTCTGCGCGGCAGCGTCAGGCTGAGCTGGAAGCGAGCTTTGCTGGCGACAAAATCAGCCTGCGGGCATTAGAAAGTTAAGGCGGTTTAGGGCTGTTGAGCCGCTAAATCGACCGCAAGAATAGAGCGATATGTACTGGCTGTTGCCAGTTTAGTGTGGAGTAGAAATATGCAGTTGCCGATTTATCTGGATTATTCCGCGACAACACCGGTAGATCCCCGTGTTGCTGAGAAGATCTGTGCTTGTTTAACCCAGGATGGCAATTTTGGTAACCCGGCGTCGCGTTCTCACCTGTTCGGCTGGAAAGCGGAAGAGGCGGTGGAAAATGCCCGCCGTCAGGTCGCAGATTTGATTCATGCCGATCCCCGTGAAATCGTGTGGACTTCCGGTGCGACTGAATCAAATAACCTCGCAATCAAAGGTGCGGCGCACTTTCTGATTAAGCGTGGCAAACATATTGTCACCTCTAAAATTGAGCACAAAGCTGTACTCGATACCTGTCGCCAACTAGAGCGCGAAGGTTTTGAAGTCACCTATCTCGATCCCGATGCTAACGGTGTAATCACCCCGGCTGCGGTTGAAGCCGCATTGCGCGAAGATACAACCGTTGTCAGCATCATGCATGCGAACAACGAGATCGGCACGATTAACGACATCGCCGCCATTGGCGAATTGTGTCGCGACCGCAAGATCGTTTTCCATGTGGATGCTGCGCAGAGTGCGGGCAAAATCGTTATCGATATGGAAGCCATGAAAGTGGATCTGCTGTCGATGTCGGCTCACAAAATGTATGGCCCGAAAGGCATTGGTGCGCTGTATGTAAGTCGTAAGCCACGGGTGCGTTTGGAAGCACAGATGCACGGTGGTGGTCACGAGCGCGGTATGCGTTCCGGCACTCTGCCTACTCACCAGATTGTGGGTATGGGCGAAGCGGCTGAAATCTGTCGTTTGGAAATGGAAAAAGATGCCGCTCACAGCTTGGCCCTGCGTCAACGCTTCTGGAATAACCTGAGCGATATCGAGCAGGTGCACATCAACGGCGATGCAAACAACCGTCTGCCGGGCAATCTGAATATTAGTCTGGCTTTTGTCGAAGGCGAGTCGCTAATTATGTCGCTGAAAGATTTGGCGGTGTCTTCGGGGTCTGCTTGTACCTCAGCTAGCCTTGAGCCTTCGTATGTACTGCGTGCGCTGGGCTTGAACGATGAATTGGCGCACAGCTCACTGCGTTTCAGCTTTGGCCGTTTTACCACTGAAGAAGAGGTGGATTACGCGGCGGCACAGGTGCGTAAAGCCGTCGACAAGTTGCGCGAATTGTCGCCACTTTGGGATATGTACAAAGACGGAATCGACCTGAACACCATTGAGTGGGCGGCACACTAATTTTACGAATGGTTACCTCTGATTGGTAACTATGGGAGGAAAGCAACATGGCTTACAGCGAAAAAGTTCTGGATCATTACGAAAACCCACGCAATGTCGGTAAGTTTGACGAGTCTGATGATATCGGTACCGGCATGGTTGGTGCGCCAGCTTGTGGTGACGTTATGCGCCTGCAAATCAAAGTAAATGAGAGTGGTGTGATTGAAGACGCCAAGTTCAAAACCTACGGCTGCGGTAGCGCCATTGCGTCTAGCTCGCTGCTGACCGAATGGGTTAAAGGCAAGACGCTGGACGAGGCGGAGCACATCAAAAACACTGAAATCGCTCAGGAACTGGCCTTGCCGCCAGTGAAAATTCACTGCTCGGTTTTGGCTGAAGATGCGATCAAAGCAGCGATTTCAGACTACCGTAAGAAGAAGGGAGAGGCCTGATTCAGGTCGCTTTCTGAGCTGGGAACGAGTTCGGAGATAGTATGACGATTTCAGTAACTTCTGCCGCCGCCGCGCATATCCGCAATCAAATCTCCAGCCGTGGTCACGGCTTGGGTATTCGTCTGGGTGTGCGCACCTCGGGCTGCTCTGGTATGGCTTATGTGCTGGAGTTTGTTGACGAGCTTCAGGACGAAGATCAAGCGTTTGAGTGCGATGGTGCAACCGTATTTGTTGATCCCAAAAGCCTCGTTTACCTCGACGGCACCGAACTGGATTTTGTTAAAGAAGGCTTGAACGAAGGGCTGAAATTCAATAATCCGAACGTCTCTGCTGAATGTGGCTGTGGCGAAAGTTTTACGGTTTAGCTTTCTAGCCATTGAAAAGACAAATTAAGTCCGCTGGCGGCGTGCCCGTTCAGCGGCATTTTTTTAAGCGTCATGACTGACTTTAATCCCACAGAAAACTTTTTCCAATTACTTGGCTTGCCTCAGCAGTTTGAGCTTGATCAGGCCAAGCTGAGTCAGTCTTATCGGCAATTACAGCAGTCAGTTCATCCCGACCGCTTCGCCGCTGAGGGTGAGCGTCAGCGTTTGTTGGCGGTGCAAAAATCTTCGCAGATTAATGAAGCCTTTGAAGTGCTGCGTTCGCCAACTCAGCGAGCGGCATATCTGCTGAAATTAGCGGGTGTGGACAGCGATTTGTCTTCGGCTACCTTTCGCGACACCGACTTCCTGATGCAGCAAATGATGTTGCGCGAAGAGCTTTCCGAATTGAGTTCGGCGAGTGATCCTGAGGCAGCGCTGGATAAGTTTTATCGTGAGCTTGATACTGCAGCGTCAAATCAACAGGCGGCATTTGCTGGGCATTATCAAGCGGGCGATTATATGGCGGCGCGTGATGTATTGGCGAAAATGCACTTTCTCGACAAGCTGCGCCATGAGGCGGAGCAGAAAGAAGCGAGCCTTCTAGATTATTAATTTTGATGCTGGAAGCAATTCCAGCGACCGTGGGCCCAAGCACTGGGCACAGGAAAAGTTGTTATGGCCTTAATGCAAATTTCCGAGCCGGGACAAGCTCCCGCTCCCCATCAGCGTAAACGGGCGGTTGGGATCGATCTAGGAACCAGTAATTCGCTGGTGGCCAGTTTTCGCAATGGTTCGGTGCAGACACTGCCTGATCTTGATGGGCGGCATTTATTGCCCTCCGTGGTTCACTACGGTGAGCAGGGGCAGATGTTATTGGGTAATGCTGCTTTGGCCGTAGCGGGTGAGGATGCCGAAAATACCCTGATGTCGATCAAGCGACTGATGGGGCGCAGTTATCGTGATGTGGCACAAGCTGATGTGCTGTCGCCTTATACCCTTGTTGATTGCGGCGAGGATATGGTCAAACTCAAAACCCGTGTCGGGGATATTTCGCCAGTACAGGTTTCTGCCGAAATTCTAAAAACTCTGGCTGAGCGGGCAGTAGAAACCCTTGGTGGTGAGCTGGATGGGGCGGTAATTACCGTGCCCGCCTATTTTGATGACGCCCAGCGCCAAGCGACTAAAGACGCCGCCCAAATTGCCGGTTTGAAAGTGCTGCGCTTATTAAATGAGCCCACCGCAGCGGCGGTCGCCTACGGTTTGGACGAGCGAGAAGAGGGCGCGGTTGCGGTCTTTGATTTGGGTGGTGGGACCTTCGATATCTCTGTTTTGCAAATGCAAAAAGGCGTGTTTGAAGTGCTTGCAACCGGTGGTGATTCTGCCCTGGGTGGTGATGATTTTGACGTTGAAATAGCGCGCTGGTTTGCCGGCGAGTCTATTGCTACCTTGTCTGCCGCTCAGCGTCGTCAGTTACTTAATGCCTGTAAAGCAGCAAAAGAAACCTTCGCAAATCCCGAACTGAATCAAGTTGAGATTGAGGTTTTGGGGCAGTCAAAATTACTGACTCGCGAGCAGTTGAATGCCTTGCTCGATCCATTGATTGATCGCTGTATTCGCGCCTGTAAGCGCGCCCTGAGAGATGCCCGCCTAAGCGCGGATAATATTCTCAATGTGGTGATGGTGGGCGGTTCAACTCGCACACTTCGCGTTCGTGAACGCGTGGCGGAGTGGTTTGGTCGTGAGCCGCTAACGTCTATTGATCCGGACAAAGTTGTTGCCCTCGGTGCTGCGCAGCAGGCAGAGCAATTGGTGGGTAATCGTCAGGGCGATGAGGTGTTATTGCTAGACGTGATTCCGCTGTCGCTGGGTATTGAAACCATGGGTGGTTTGACGGAAAAAATTATCCATCGCAACACCACGATTCCGGTGGCAATGGCTCAGGAATTTACAACGTTTAAAGACGGCCAAACAGCAATGGCTATTCACGTAGTTCAGGGCGAGCGTGAATTGGTGGAAGATTGCCGCTCCTTGGCGCGTTTTGAATTAAAGGGTATTCCGCCGATGGTGGCGGGTGCGGCGCGTATTCGCGTGACCTTTCAGGTTGATGCCGATGGTTTATTGCAAGTCGCTGCCAAAGAAGAAACCACCGGCGTGGAAAGTCAGGTACAAGTAAAGCCGGCTTACGGCCTGAGCGATGGCGATATCGCCGATATGTTGAAGGCCTCGTGGGCGTCGGCGGGTGAAGACAAAGAAGCGCGTGCTCTTCGCGAGCAACAGGTTGAGGCAGAGGCTTTGTTGCAGGCACTATCAGCGGCATTATTGGCAGATGGTGAAGCGCTGCTTAGCGAAGATGAGCAAAAGGCCTTGTTGGCCGATATGGAAAAGCTGCATAACGAGCGTGAACAGGGTACGGCGGCCAGCATTGCGAATCAGATCGAATTGGTCGGCAAGGCCAGCGAGACTTTTGCTGAGCGCCGAATGAATGCCAGTATTAAAAAAGCCCTCGCCGGACGGCGAGTCGACGATCTTTAAAGGAGTTGGGACATGCCGCGATTAGTGGTATTGCCGCATCAGGAATTGTGCCCGGACGGTGAGCTGATTGAAGCGCCAACGGGTGAGACTATTTGTGATGTGTTATTGGCCAATGGCATTGAGCTAGAGCATGCCTGCGAGAAATCCTGTGCCTGTACCACCTGTCATGTGGTGGTACGTGAGGGTTTTGATTCGCTCAATGAGGCGGATGAGCTGGAAGAAGATATGCTCGACAAGGCGTGGGGCTTAGAGCCTGAGTCTCGATTGAGCTGTCAGGCGCAAGTGGGTACTGAAGACCTTGTGGTTGAAATTCCGCGCTACACCATCAATATGGTTTCCGAACGCCATTAATGGGGGGTAAATCATGGGCTTGAAGTGGGTAGATGTGCTGGATATTGGTATCGAACTGGCGGAAAAATTTCCCGATCAGGATCCGACCTATATCAATTTTGTAGACCTGCGCAATATGGTTATGGCGCTGGATGATTTCGATGATGATCCCGCTCGCTGCGGTGAAAAAGTACTTGAAGCCATTCAAAGCGCTTGGCTCGACGAGCGCGATTAATCCTTTCTGATTCCGCTTTTCGGGCTTTCGTGCCGGGAAGCGGGAATCCTTTACAAGTCTTGCGGTCAGAATACCTATTTACGCCCAATGCGCGTATAATTCTGCGGTTTTATTGGCCGTAAGCCTGCTTGTTTCTGTTGGCTACTGCCGACTTTGTTTTTTAGCATACTGGAGAAAGTCCCATGGGCGTTGAACGCACCCTGTCTATCGTTAAACCTGATGCCGTTGCCAAGAATGCAATTGGTGAAATCTACAGCCGTTTTGAGAAAGCCGGTCTGCGGATTGTGGCGGCAAAAATGTTGCGTCTGAGCCGCGAGCAAGCCGAAGGTTTTTATGCAGAGCACAAGGGCCGTCCTTTCTTCCCTGCGCTGGTAGACTTCATGACCTCTGGCCCAGTGACTGTTCAAGTGCTGGAAGGTGAAGGCGCTATTCTGATGAACCGCGAGCTGATGGGTGCAACTAACCCTAAAGAAGCGGCGGCTGGCACTATTCGTGCTGACTTTGCTGAGTCTATCGACGCCAACGCGGTACACGGTTCTGACTCTGCCACTTCTGCTGAGCGCGAAATTGCATACTTCTTTGCAACTAGCGAAATTTGCGACCGCGCCTAATTAGGCATCGGGAGTAGGGCGCGTGGGGGAAAACCTTGTGAATGAAGTCAGCCCGTCAGCGGAGACCGAAAAGGTCAATCTGCTGGGTATGTCACGTTCGAAAATGGAGGCCTGGTTGGTCTCCATTGGCGAGAAGCCGTTCCGCGCCCAACAAATTCTGAAATGGATTCACCACACCGGTGTGGATGATTTCAATGATATGAGCAATCTGGGTAAGGCCCTGCGGGCCAAGCTGAGTGAGATTGCTGAAATTCGTCCACCCTTGGTGGAGCGACAACTGGATTCTGTCGACGGCACCCGCAAATGGGCGGTTCAGGTCGGCGGCGGCAATTTGGTTGAAACGGTTTTTATACCCGATGGCGACCGGGGCACACTTTGCGTGTCTTCGCAGGTAGGCTGTAGCTTAGATTGCAGCTTTTGCTCAACGGGAAAACAGGGTTTTATGCGCGACCTGACCGCCGCCGAAATTATCGGACAAGTGTGGTTGGCACTGAAATCCTTTGATGCGTTCCAATCAGGTAAAGGCCGGGTCGTCACCAATGTGGTGATGATGGGCATGGGCGAACCCCTGCTTAATTTCGACAATGTGGTCGATGCCACCAGCCTGATGATGGATGATTTTGGCTACGGCCTGTCCAAGCGCCGGGTTACCCTGAGTACTTCGGGTGTGGTGCCAATGCTGGACAAACTCGGCGATGTCTCCGAGGTATCACTCGCGGTATCTCTACACGCGCCTAATGACGCTCTGCGCAACGAATTAGTACCCATCAATAAACGCTACCCGATTGCTGAACTACTGGCTGCCTGTAAGCGCTATCTTGATAAGCAGGCAGATCGCCACCGCGTGGTAACAGTGGAATACACCTTGATTGCCGGCGTGAATGACCGTCTTGAGCACGCTCACGAGTTGGCCGAAGTTCTCCGTGTATTGCCCTGTAAAATTAATTTGATTCCGTTTAATCCGTTCCCCTTGTCAGATTATCAACGCCCCTCTAAAACGGCGATTTCTAAATTCTGGCAAATCTTGAACGATGCGGGCTATGTCACCACTGTGCGTACTACCCGTGGTGATGATATTGATGCGGCCTGTGGTCAGCTCGCCGGTTTGGTACAAGATCGCACCCGTCGCAGCGAGCGTTATCGCCGCCAAGCGGAAGAACAAACCCAGACGATACGCCTAGTTTAAGGAAACCTAATGCGCAACGCTCAGGCACCACTACGTCAACTTGCGATAGTCGTTCTGTTAACACTGATGTCCGGTTGTGTTACCACTCAAACAGGTGGCTTTGCGGCCAAGGCCGACGAGGAAAAGGCCTACGAAACTTCGCTGCAGTTGGCGCGTGCCTATATTGCCAGCGGCCAATGGGATCAGGCCAAGCGCCATCTGCAATACGCCGAGTCGGTAGAAAAAAATAATCCTGAAACGCTGGAAGCGCTGGCTCTGGTTTTTCAAAATACCGGCGAAATTGAAATCGCCGATCAGTACTACAGCCGTGCTGTTGCCTCTGCGCCTAAACAAATGCGTATCCGCAACAACTATGGCGCGTTTCTTTACAGCCAAGGTCGCTATCAAGCGGCGGCGTCTCAGTTGGAAGTGGTAGCCACCGATTTACTCTACGAGCGCCGTGTGGAAGCCTTTATTAACTTGGGCCGTTGCTACCTGAAACTGGATCGCCTACAAGATGCTGAAAATACCTTTCGTCGCGCTTACTTGATGGATCAAAAATCGCCATTGGTTTTATCGTCCATGGCTGAAGTGACCTACCTCAATCGCAACTACCCGCAGTCGCAGGGATTTTATGATGCGTATCGAGCGCAAGTGCCGCAACAAACTGCAGCATCTTTGTGGTTAGGTATTCGCCTCGCTTGGGAGTTTGGCGATCAGGACGCCGCGTCGAGTTACGCCTTGGCATTGAAAAACTTGTATCCAAAATCGGAAGAATATCTGCTGTATCGCCAATCTCAGCAACCAAGATAAGTCAGTTTTCTGGCAAGATTCTGAAACAGTGCAACAAGTGGCAGCGTAAATGAGTAGTTCTCACCCCCTAGAAGGCCCGCCGGGTGCAATTTTGCGCGAGGCGAGACTCCAGGCTGGAAAATCAATCCCAGAGACTGCTGACGCCTTAAATTTACTGATTCGCTACGTTGAGGCGCTGGAAGACAACGACTACTCCCGTTTTAATTCGCCACTGTTCGCCAAAGGTTACATCAAAGCCTACGCCCGTTATTTGGGATTGGACGAAGAACCTTTGCTGCGCGATTGTGAGCGGGTTTGTGCGCGGGAAGATAAGCGCAAGGCGCGGGACGATCGCCGAGTTGGTATCGCCAAGGCTCCGGGTAATGCGCCGCTGATTATGGCTTTTGTGCTGGCGCTAATTATTTGGATTTTGAGCGTTTGGTTCTTTACTGATAAAGCGGATTCTCATCTGGAAGTAACGCTGTTAGAGGTTATTCATCCCAATCAGCTAGAAAACCAAAAGCCTGAATCTCAAAAGGGGCCTCAAAAATCTCCAGCGCCGTTACTCGGTAATGTGCTTTTGAACCGCTATGAAACAGAGACCGCCCAAACCCTTGAGCCCGCTGAACAAGCGGAAGGGCAGTTGGCGGAAGTGCGTCTGCATTTCAGTGATACCGTTTGGATCGAATTGCGCGATAACAACGGCAATATTGTGCTGAGCGGCGTTCAGGAAGGCGGTAAAGATTTAAGACTGACAGTGCTGGGCCCGGTTGAATTGGGCACCTTAAATTGGCCGGGTGTAGCAATGGATTACAACAATTATCCGGTAAAATTTGAGCGGGTGGCCGAGCCATCATCAAACAATGCAATTCGTGTACGGATAGGTGAATTATGAAAATGGAATCTCCCATCAAGCGCCGTAAATCCCGACAAATTCATGTCGGCAAGGTTGCGGTTGGTGGTGATGCACCGATTTCGGTGCAGAGTATGACCAATACCGACACCTGCGATGTAGAGGCGACGGTTGCCCAGATTAATCAATTGGAAGCGGCTTGCGCGGATATTGTGCGCGTCTCTGTGCCCAGCATGGAGGCCGCTGAAGCCTTCAAAGCCATTCGTCAACGAGTGAATGTGCCGCTCGTTGCGGATATCCACTTCGACTACAAAATCGCCCTGAAAGTGGCGGAATACGGTGTAGATTGCCTGCGTATTAATCCGGGTAATATTGGCCGCGAAGACAAAGTACGCGCGGTGGTAGACGCTGCTCGCGATAAAAATATTCCGATTCGTATCGGGGTGAATGCCGGTTCTCTTGAGAAAGACCTGCAGCGTAAATATGGCGAACCTACACCGGAAGCGCTGGTGGAGTCGGCCATGCGCCATATCGATATTCTCGACCGCCTCAATTTTCAGGAATACAAACTGAGCGTTAAAGCCTCAGATGTATTTATGGCAGTGGCGGCCTATCGCTTAATTGCCAGCCAGATTGAACAGCCTTTGCACCTCGGTATTACTGAGGCAGGTGGCCTGCGAGGCGGCACCGTTAAATCCGCCGTGGGTTTGGGTATGTTGCTGATGGATGGCATTGGCGACACTATTCGTGTTTCCTTGGCCGCTGATCCGGTAGAAGAAATCAAAGTGGGCTACGAGATTTTGAAGAGCCTCAAGCTGCGCACCAAGGGCATTAATTTTATTGCCTGCCCGAGCTGCTCTCGTCAGAACTTTGATGTTATCGGCACCATGAATGAGCTGGAGTCCCGTCTTGAAGATGTGACAACGCCGCTGGATGTGGCGGTGATTGGCTGCTTTGTAAATGGCCCGGGCGAAGCGAAAGAAGTGGACATTGGTCTGACCGGTGGCACGCCTAGCAACCTTGTTTATATGGGCGGTGAAAAATCCCATAAGGTGCAGAACGCCGAACTAGTGGATCACCTCGAAAAATTGATTCGCGATAAAGTGGCGGAAAAACAGCAACAAGACGAGTCGCTCATCGCGCGCGGATAAGAACAATCGGCCTGTATCTGCGGGGTACGGGCCACTTAATTTAGAACATTTGGTTTTACGGTAAACAACTTGGCACGTATTCAATCTATTCGCGGCATGAACGATATCCTGCCGGACGAAACCCCACGCTGGCAGTACCTTGAAGAAAAGGTGCGTGTATTGCTGGCGCGCTACGGCTACCGGGAAATTCGTTTTCCTATCGTAGAGCAGACCGAACTGTTTAAACGCTCTATTGGTGAAGTCACTGATATCGTCGAAAAAGAAATGTATACCTTCGAAGATCGCAATGGCGACAGCCTGGCACTGCGTCCCGAAGGTACCGCCTGTTGTGTACGCGCCTGTGAGCAAAACGGCCTGCTGCACAATCAACAGCAACGGCTCTGGTATCAGGGGCCAATGTTCCGCCATGAGCGTCCCCAAAAAGGGCGTCAGCGTCAGTTTCACCAAATCGGTGTAGAAACCTTTGGCATGAACGGGCCGGATATCGACGCAGAGCTGATTATTATGACCGCGCGTTTGTGGCGGGAATTGGGCATTTTGGATTCGCTAACGCTGGAGCTAAACAGCATTGGCACCAGTGAGTCGCGTCAGGCTTACCGTCAAGCCTTATTGGGTTATCTCAGCCAATTTGAATCACAATTAGACGAAGACAGCCGTCGCCGCTTGGGTAGCAATCCGCTGCGAATTCTCGACAGCAAAGTGCCGGAAACCCAGGCCTTGCTCAAAGATGCGCCGGTGCTCTCTGATTATTTGGATGAAACCTCCAAGCAGCATTTTGATGGGCTCTGTGCCCGACTTGAAGCGGCTGGGGTGTCCTATCGCTTAAACACCAAGTTGGTGCGCGGTCTGGATTATTACGGCTTAACCGTGTTTGAGTGGACTACCGATGCGCTGGGTGCGCAGGGCACGGTTTGCGCCGGCGGCCGTTACGATGGCCTGGTAGAACAATTGGGCGGCAAGCCGACCCCCGCCGTTGGTTTTGCCATGGGTGTAGAGCGCCTCTGCTTATTAATGGAAGCCCTTTCAGTGGCGCCGGAAACTCCTGCGCTGGCTGATGTCTATATGGTCGCAATTGGTGATGCGGCCGAGCTGGCGGCTTTAACTCTGGCTGAAAAGTTACGCGACCAACTTTCAGTGAATGTTTTACTGAACTGTGGCGGCGGCAGTTTTAAAAGCCAGTTTAAGAAAGCAGATAAAAGCGGTGCGGCTGTTGCATTGGTTCTGGCTGAAGATGAGCTGGCCTCGGGCAAGGTCGCCGTTAAAGCATTGCGCGATGCCGACAAAGCGCAACAAACGATTATGCTGGATGAGGTAGCCGACATGCTGCGCCAGCAATATTTTTCAAATTGAAGTGGTGAATGCAGTGGAAACCTATCGTACAGAAGAAGAACAAGTAAAAGCGATCAAGAGCTGGTGGCGCGACAACGGCAAGCAAACCGTAATTGGTATTGCTCTGGCCTTGGGTCTCGTTTTTGGCTGGAAATTTTGGCAGGGCCATAGCGCGGAACGCTCGGCGGATGCTTCGGTTATTTTTGATCAGTTGATGCAGGCGGATGAATTTGTACGCCGCGATGGCAGCAAGCTGGGCACCGCTAAGCAACTGGCCGCTGCGCTGAAATCGGAATTTTCCTCTGTGGCCTACGGTCAGTATGGCGCCTTGATGTTGGCGAAATATGCTGTGCAGGAAGGCGATTACGCTACCGCCGAAGCTGAACTGAATTGGGTGCTTGCGAAAAAGCCCGCGGTAGAGTTGGCTGGTCAGGCGCAGATGCGTTTGGCGCAAATTAAATTTGCGCAGGCGGATTATGCCGGAGCACGCAGTCAATTAGACGCGATTAAGTCGGGTTATGCCGCTGAAATTGCCGAGCTGCGCGGTGATATTGCATTGGCGGAAGGCGATGAAAAAGCCGCTCTGGAATTTTATGTTCAAGCACAGTCATTAAATCGTGCGCAAGAACTGCCGTCGAACAACCCGCTGCTGCCAATGAAAATTAGCAATCTGAAAAACGTACAGAAGCCGGTGACGGTTGCGCAGGAGACAAAATAATGAAAATGGCGCAGGCAGTGCGGTTGCTGGCCGCCATCTTTCTGGGATTGAGTTTGGCCGCATGTTCTTCTACTCCAAGTAGTTCAGAACCCGCCAAATTGGTGGATTTCAAAGAAGAAAAGCGCCTAAAGAAAGTTTGGTCGCGCTCAATTGGTGACGGACAAGGCAAAGCCTATCACCGCATTACACCGGTGATTGATGGCGAGGAAATTTTCATTGCGGCCCACGACGGTGTTGTTGCTGCGTATACCACCGCAAAAGGTAAAAAAGTGTGGAAGCGCTCCCACGACCTGAATATCTCTGGTGGCGTAGGCGTGGGTGGTGCCATGGTATTTGTTGGCACCTCCGACGGCGAGGTTGTGGCCCTAGATCGTCTGACTGGTGACATTGTTTGGAAAACAGCAGTCCAAGGCGAAGTGTTAAGTGCGCCGGCCAGTAATGGCAGTGTAGTGGTCGCTCAAACCTATAGCGGTCAAGTTCACGGCTTTGACATTGTCGATGGCAAAATGCTGTGGACCTATAACGCTCAAGTGCCGAGATTGACCCTGCGCGGTACCAGCACGCCGGTGATTGTGCGCGACACGGTGCTGGTCGGTTTGGCCAATGGCCGTGTTGCTGCGCTCGATGTAGACAGCGGCAGTGTGCGTTGGGAACAGCGTGTGTCAGTACCCCAAGGCAGCACGGAAATTGAACGTCTGGTAGATGTTGATGGTCGCCTGCTGTTGACCGAGGGTGATCAAATCGTGGTTGCCACGGCTTATCAGGGCAAGCTGTTAGCGGTTGATATTGCCGGTGGCCGTCCGTTGTGGGCGAAAGATGCATCGAGCTATGTCGGTGCTACCGAAGCGCTGGGCAATATTTATGTGGTAGATGATCAGGGCACAATCAGTGCCGTGTCTGACGGTGGTCGCACTATTAACTGGACACAAACCCAGTTGGCGCGCCGCGAGCTGAGTGAGCCGCTGGCACAATCCGGCAGTATCGTGGTGGGTGATTACGAAGGTTATCTGCATCTGATTGCTCAGATTGATGGCCATCTGGAAGGTCGTGACCGCATTGACAGTTCGGGGATGCGAGCGCCGATGGCCTCGGATGCAGAGCGCATTTATGTGTACAGCAATGACGGTAAGCTGGCAGCCTATCGTATTGTGCAACGCTAATTTTTGAGTTTTTGAGATTTCCAAATGGTTCCGGTAATTGCCCTGGTAGGGCGCCCAAATGTGGGCAAATCCACGCTGTTTAATCGACTCACCAAAAGTCGAGATGCGCTGGTAGCCAATTTTCCGGGACTCACCCGCGATCGCAAATATGGCGATGCCGACTTTGAAGGTCGCCGCTTTATTCTGATTGATACTGGCGGTATCAATGGCGATGAAGAAGGCATCGACGAGGCCATGGCCAAGCAGTCGCTACTGGCGATTGATGAGGCCGATGCGGTTTTGCTCTTGCTCGATTCCCGCGCGGGTTTAACCCCCTCTGACGAAGCCCTGATTAAACATTTGCGCGGCTGTGAAAAGCCGGTGTTTTTTGTCGCCAATAAAATTGATGGTACAGACCCCGACGTTGCCATGGCCGAGTTTTACCAAACCGGTGCGGCCCAGATTTATCCCATGACCGCCACCCACGGTAAAGGGGTGCGCAAGCTGGTGGGTGATGTGTTGGAAATGTTTCCGGAAGCGGAAACCGCTGCGGAAGAAGAAGTTCGCGGTAAAAAAATCGCCGTGGTTGGCCGCCCCAATGTGGGTAAGTCGACACTGGTTAACCGCATGTTGGGCGAAGAGCGGGTGGTGGTTTACGACCAACCCGGTACCACGCGCGATAGTGTGTACATCAACTATGAGCGCGATGGCGAAGCCTATACGCTGATTGATACTGCCGGGGTGCGTAAGCGTCGCAATATCAACGAAGCCGTAGAGAAGTTCTCTATTGTTAAAACCCTCAAGGCGATTGAAGACGCCCACGTGGTTATTCTGGTCATGGATGGCCGAGAAAATATTGTTGATCAAGATTTGCACTTGCTAGGGCAGGTGGTGGATTCCGGTCGCGCGGTGGTGCTGGCGATCAATAAATGGGATGGCCTCAGCCAAGATCAGAAAGACCGAATTAAGATCGAGCTAGATCGCCGTTTACAATTCATCGATTTTGCCGAGCTGCATTTTATTTCAGCGCTGCATGGCACCGGTGTTGGCAACCTCTATGAATCGATTGAGAAAGCTTACGCTTCTGCAAATTGCCAGTTAAACACCCGCAACTTGACCATGATTTTGGAAGGGGCGGTATTTGATCATGCGCCGCCGATGGTGAATGGCCGCCGAATTAAATTGCGACTGGCTCACCCCGGTGGACACAATCCGCCGATTATCGTGATTCACGGTAATCAAACCGACAAAGTGCCTAACAACTATACTCGCTATCTTGAGCGTGTTTACCGCCGTGAATTAAAGCTGGTTGGTACGCCGATTCGCATCGAGTACAAAACCTCTGAAAACCCCTACGAAGGCCGAAAAAACCAGCTGACTAAGCGGCAGGTTGAGCGCAAGCGCCGTCTAGTTAAATTCGTTCAAAAGAACTCAAAGAAAAAGAAATAGGGTGCTTGTCACCCTGTGCTGAACGATGAGTGATTCTTCCTGCAAGCCGGATCTCAATTCGTCTGAAAACATTGCCGCCTTTGTCGAGGCCTTTTATGCCCGGCTCTTGGCTGATGCCAAGCTCGGCCCTATTTTTGTTGATGTTGCGGGCATTGATGTACGCGAGCATTTCCCACGGATACAGGCTTATTGGGAAAAGTTACTGCTGGGGCAAAACGATTATCACCGTCACACCATGAATATCCACCGGGCACTTCACAGCAAGCAAACACTGCATGCGGAGGATTTCGCTCAGTGGTTGCGCTATTTCGTAGACACCGTTGACGAAAACTTTGCCGGAGAAAAGGCGGAACGCGCCAAACGGATTGCGGCAACGATCGCCCACAATATGGAAATTGCGCTGAAATCCCCGCCAATCTCCACGGTGCCGCAGCGGTGATTAGCGACCCTTTCTTTTATCTCTGCGCAATTCCAGCCGTGCTTATTTTTGGTATGGCCAAGGGCGGCTTTGGTGGTGGCGTATCGGTGATTTCGGTGCCGCTTATCAGCCTTGCCGTGTCGCCGGTTCAGGCCGCATCGATTTTATTACCCATTCTCATTGTGATGGATGGGGTGGCCTTATGGAGCTTTCGCGGCCGTTGGGATAGCGCAAATCTACGCATTATTATTCCCGGCGCAATACTGGGGATTTTTCTCGGCAGCCTCAGCTTTCATTTTTTTTCCGAACATATGATCCGCATATTGATAGGCAGTATCGCGGTCATTTTCTGCTTGGATTACTGGTTTCGTCCGGTATTGGCAGCGGCGGGGCCAAGTGTTTTGCGCGGCGGTTTCTGGGGCACCATTGCCGGATTTACCAGCTTTGGTATTCACGCGGGCGGGCCGCCCATCAGCATTTATCTCTTGCCACAGCGCATGGAGAAAACCCGGCTTATGGGAACCATGGCCGTGTTTTTTGCGGTGGTTAATTTAATCAAGCTGCTGCCCTATGGTTTACAGGGCAATTTGGCAACACAGAACTTATTCACCGCCTTGGTGCTGATGCCACTGGCACCAATCGGCGTGCGGCTGGGCTATTTTCTACTGCACAAGGTTGATGAAAAGCAGATATATCGCATCTGCTATTTCTTCTTGTTTATTGTCGGCCTGAAATTATTGGGTGATGGTTTCGGGCTTTGGTAAAGCTCTCAGCGTTATGGTCACACCTTGAGCTTTATCAGTTGTGGGCTAGCAAAAAAATGGCTTAGCGAAACTGCGCGATGGCTTGTTGATATTGCGCTTCCAACGAATCCACCAGCTCGGCCACGGTAGGAATATTGTGGATATTGCCCACGCCTTGGCCGGCAGACCAAATGTCCTTCCACGCGCCTTGGGTCTTATCACCTTGTTGATGATCCGCGTCTACGCTTAACTCTTCCGCTACATTGGTTTCAGTTTTGGGCTCAAGCTGCTCAGGCACCAAGCCTGCCGCAACAATGCTCGGGCGCAGGAAGTTGGCATGCACCCCGGAAATATTCGGCGTATAGAAAATATCACTGGCGCTGCTGTCGAGAATCATCTGCTTATAATTGTCTTGTACCAGCGCTTCGCGGGTGTTGATAAAGCGAGTGCCCATATAAGCAAGGTCAGCGCCCATTGCCAGTGCAGCAGCAATATCGCTACCGCGTGAAATGGAACCGGATAAGAGCAGGGCTTTGTCCCAGAACTGACGAATTTCACCAATCAATGCGAAAGGGTTAATGGTACCCGCGTGGCCACCGGCACCGGCGGTTACCGCAATCAAACCATCCACGCCAGCTTCCGCCGCTTTTTTGGCGTGCCGCACATTAATCACATCGTGGAATACCAGACCGCCATAGCTATGCACGGCGTCGATCACTGCGCTTACTGCGCCGAGTGAGGTGATAACAATCGGTACTTTATGCTTAACCACCAGCTCTAAATCCTGCTGCAGGCGAGGGTTGGTTTTGTGCACAATCAGGTTAACCGCGAAGGGAGCCGGGGTTTTGCCGGTTTCTTTTTCATAGTCAGAAAGGGCGCCGTTAATCTCATTCAGCCAAGCTTCAAAACCTTCGCTGCTGCGCTGGTTCAAGGCCGGAAACGAGCCGATGACGCCGGCTTTGCAGGTTTCAATAACCAGTTGCGGGCCAGAGGCAAGAAACATCGGGGCGGCTACGGAGGGCAGGCGCAAGCGGTTTTGGAGGCTTTCGGGTAATGCCATGAGAGTTCACCTAGAGTTGATTCAGTGGATCTCACTTTACGGAGGACAAGGCGTCATGAGTAGTGTCTTAATTGACAGTTAAATGGCTAAAAATGACAAATAGGCCAAAACTGTGGAAAAATGGTTCGGTTGTTAAATCGAAAACTGCTAAAAGAACCTGTTTATGCCCAATATCGTGACTCTTGCCTATGACCACTGCTATGCCAGCAGTCTCGCTTGTCATCAAGATCTGTACTTTATCGCCAATGCCCACTGGCGTGATCAGGGGCATAGCAAGGAAGGCCTGTTTCGCTGGCGAACTCTCTCTAAGCACGCCGCACCGGTGGTGACTGCAACCGGCTTACGGGTGATGGTGGACGGCGATTTGGAAGACCTCAAACCGGGCAGTATTATTATCATTCCTGGTATGAACTATCCCGGTAGCCGTCTATTCAGTCAGCGCCTTGCCAGCATGGAGATTGAGCTGGCATGGCTGCGTCGCCAATATCAGCGCGGTTGTATTGTGTGTAGCCACTGTACCGGCAGTTTTATTTTGGCCGAGACCGGTTTGCTAGACGGGCGTACGGCGACCACCAGTTGGTGGTTGGCCGATCAGTTTGCTCAGCGGTATCCAAAAATTCATCTTAAAGCTGACCAACTGGTATTGCGTGAGGAGGCCTGTATTACCGGTGGCGCAAGCACGGCAGAACAGCTCACGGCACTAATGATGGTTGAAGAATATATGGGGCCGGGCATTGCTGCTCAGACTGCCAAGACCCTGTTAGTCGATACCAATCTTACCCAGCAAGCGCCGTATCTCACTCTGCAAAGCCAGCAGCAACACAATGACCCTTTGGTTTCAGCAGCCCAGCTAGCCCTGCAGAAAAACCTGCAAGATTCGCTGTCTTTGGAACAGTTGGCAGAGCAATTGGGGGTGAGTTCCCGAACCTTGATACGCCGCTTCAAACAGGTGCTCGGGGTAACGCCGACCAGCTATAGTCAAAACCTGCGAATAGAAACGGCAAAGCGCTTGCTTGAAACTACAGGGCTGCCCATTGAGGAATTGATTCTGCAAGTGGGTTACGAGGACGTGAGTTCCTTTAGTAGACTGTTTCAACGTAAAACGGGGATGACGCCCCGCGCTTATCGCCAGAAATTTTCTGTAACAGATTTTCAGCGCTTTTCGGCAGCCGAATAGCCTTTGGCGCAAAATTAAAACGAATAAAATGAATAAGGAACCAAATTATGCTGTCTGCCAAAGGTTATGCGGCGCAAACGCCAGAAGACGCACTAGCGCCCTATGATTTTCAACGTCGCCAAATGGATGATGAAGACATTCAGTTAGAGGTGCTGTATTGCGGGGTGTGTCATTCCGACATCCACTCAGCGCGCAATGACTGGGGGCGCACCCGTTATCCATTGGTGCCGGGCCACGAAATTATTGGTCGTGTCGTTGCTGTGGGCAGTAAAGTCAGCAAATTTGAAGTAGGGGATTTGGCGGGTGTTGGCTGCATGGTGGACTCCTGTCGCCACTGCGCTGCTTGCCACGATGGCGATGAGCACTACTGCGTCTCAGGGCCGACCATGACCTATGGCGCGCCAGATCGCAAAGTGCCAGAACTGCTGACCTATGGCGGTTACTCAAATAATTATGTGGTGGCCGAACCCTACGCCTTGAAGGTTTCTCCCAAGGCGGATTTAGCGGCGACCGCGCCCCTGTTATGTGCGGGTATTACCACGTGGTCACCACTGCGGTTCTGGAAAGTTGGCCCCGGTATGAAGGTGGGAATTGTCGGCTTAGGTGGTTTGGGCCATATGGGGCTGAAGTTTGCCAATGCCTTTGGCGCTGATGTGACCTTGTTTACTACCTCGGCCAACAAAGCAGAGGATGCCAAGCGCTTGGGCGCGCATCAGGTTGTTGTGTCTAATGACAAAGCCGCGATGCAGGCCAATATGGGCAGTTTCGATTTTATTTTGGATACCGTCTCGGCCCAGCACGATATCAATGTCTATCTGCGCCAACTTCGCCGTGATGGCACCCTATGTTTAGTGGGTCTGCCAGACCAGCCTTTGGCCTTAAGCAGTTTCGCCACCGCCGCGCGTAAAGTGGTTACCGGTTCCATGTTTGGCGGTATTCGCGAAACCCAAGAAATGCTCGATTACTGCGCTGAGCATGGCATTGGTGCGGATATTGAAATGATCAAAATGGCGGAAATTAACGAAGCGTTTGAGCGAGTATTAAAAAGCGATGTTAAGTATCGTTTTGTTATCGACATGGCGTCACTTTAGAAATTACGGCTATTTCAAATCTGGTGTTGGCATTCTGTCTAAATCAAACACCCGTGTAGATCAGCAAGTGGCTGGATAGTCATCAATGCCAGCTTTGCACAATTGGTGGACGGTATCGTCCATACGTGTAATTGAGAGATTGTGCTAACCAGCATAGGAAATTGGACATTCAGTGGAAGTCGTAGGTCTTAACAAGTCAATGCAGCCGACTCCTGCGGCGACGACTGATTGAGGAGCTGTGTGCATTAGAGACCCAAGCCATGAGATATTTTGGAGTATTAAAATCAGTTAGGGACGAAAAAGAGGCTGAGCACATTATATTCTCTGTCTCTGAAGGCCGCTCAGTTAACAAGCTATTTGAGCGTGTTGCAATATCATTCATGGCTCTACTGATTTTAATGGGTAGTGTGCAAGCTTCGGCAGCAGGTGACCCTCATTTTCTCAAAATACTCCTAGCCTTATTTGTGTCGCTAATAGCGGCTTGTATCGTCTACTGCTTCATCTCCAATCGTACGCTGTATGTATGGGGTAGCATGTATAACACGGAGGCCCAGAATTTTGGTTTACGTGCTTTGGCTGCCTTCATCAGCTTGGCATTTATTATTTTTTGGGGGCTTGGTGTTTTTAGTGTTAGTTCAAACACATAATAAAACTGTTATGCGTAAGGAGCCAGGTGGGGGCGATGGCGAATAATTGGAATATTCCTGCTGATTTGGAGCAGGAAGTCAGGGAAAGAGATCAAGCCTGTGTTTACTGCGGAAATGAATTTCTGTCACATAAAGAGTCGGTAAAGGCATCTGCGAGTTGGGAGCACATCATCAACGATGCCTCGATAATTTCTCGTGATAATATCTGTCTTTGCTGTCGAGGCTGCAATGCCAGTAAAGGGCAGAAAAGGCTCTCTGATTGGCTGCTTTCTAATTATTGCAAAGAGCGTGGCATTACTGCTGATACGGTTGCTCCAGTCATTAAGTGGGCAATCGAAAATGGGCAGTAACGTCACGCATAACAAGGCACTGCTGCCGACAAGCGGCAGAGCGCGGCGTTATGTGTATTTCACCCGCATGCCATGGAAGAGATTTTGATGGCTGATCATTCCGGTTCTTGTCTGTGTGGCACCGTGAGCTTTGGGGTAAAAGGTGACTTCGATGGCTTTTACCTATGCCATTGCCAGCATTGCCAAAAGGATACAGGCTCGGCTCATGCGGCAAATATATTCTCACAGTCAGCTAAATTGGTCTGGCGATCGGGTGCAGATGCTGTGACGTCCTTTACGCTTCCAGGCACTCGTCATAACAAAAGCTTTTGTAAGTTGTGTGGCTCAGCAATGCCGAGCACTCAGATCCCGGGCTTGCTAGTCGTTCCCGCAGGGTGCTTGGACACTGAAATCTCTATGGTTCCTATAGCGCACATCTTTTTATCCAGCAAAGCTGTGTGGGACGAGGGGTTAGAGGGACTGCCAAAATTCGAGGTACTGCCAGATTGAGCTGCCATCACATAACCAGTGGCTGTTGGCGGGCGCTCCAGTACACCGCAAAGCCAAGCGTTAAATGCCAGTGATAGCAAAGTCCAATGCAGCGATAATTTCGTCGCGAAAATGAGCTAAAGAGCCAATGGGAGTTTTCAAATATTCCGCAGGAATGGCCGCTATCTGTGGAACAAGAAGCAAGAAGTGCTCACCTTCATAGTTAATTTCGGGAGTCAGTTTTGTCATAGCTTGGTTTTTGAAACTTTGTAGCTTTCCAAGGGGAACAACAATTCGAGTAGAGATGTCCTCTATTACCGGGCTTTGAATATCAACGATATACGGAAATGCTTTTCGGGTATTTGAGCTTGGGTTTTCATAAACATCAAACTGAGCCATTAAAACTCCCTGAACTCATCTCCAAAGCATCCATTTTTTTCAACGAACTTGTTGTAGGCGCGTATAGCATTTTTATTTTCATCAGCCCATTTCTCGGAGCTGGATTTAGCCAGCTTTTCAACAAGAGCTTGCTCCAGGGTGGCAGAGAGATTTATGTTCAGTGCCTTGCATTTTTTCAATAAGTCGCTATTTAAACTCAGGTTTGTGGGTTTCTTTGGGGCTTTCAAGTCAAATAAAGGCTGCATATTCGGGTGCTCAAAAGTCTATATGCTTGCTATTATGCGCATGGTCATGCGCACTGTAAAGCGTTTAACAAGTGTAGGCTGCCGGTCAAATTACTCGCTGCGCTTGCAATTTTCCGCAGCTACAGGCGCTAAATGCCTGTCAGTAAAAAGTCGAGTGCGGAGATAATTTCGTCTCTATTTAGAAGCAAGGAGCCTTCTCTTCTCGCTAAAAATGATGCAGAGACTGTAGTAATTTGATGGGGTATTCGCATCTTTCCATCGCCCGCAAATAGCCGAAATTAATTCCCAGAGTTGGAAGCGTCGAGAAAAGCCGGCCGTTCGCCGCCGCCGTGAAGGGCGAGGGCAGCGCCATTGATATAAGAGGCCATATCACTGGCTAAGAATACGCAGGCGTCGCCAATATCTTCTGGAAGGGCCATGCGGCCCAGTGGCACGGTCTTGCTTACGGCGGCAATACCGGCTTCGTCGCCGTAGTGGAGTTGGGATTGTTCGGTGCGAATCAGTCCGCCAATAATCGCATTGGTGCGCACTTTGGGTGCCCACTCAACAGCTAGCGAAGTGGTCAGATTTAATAAGCCCGCTTTGGCGGCACCGTAGGCCGCTGTGCCGGGGGAAGGGCGGGTGGCACTTACCGAGGCAATATTCAAAATCACGCCGCCATTGTCTTGCTCTTGCATAACCGCGTTACAGGCCTGTGCGAAAAGCAGCGGTGCCAGCAAATTCAACTTGATAATAGATTCTGAAAAGCGCGGCGAGGCATCGGCGGCATTGCAGTAGGGGGCGCCACCGGCATTGTTAATTAGTACGTCAATGCGGCCGTAGCGGGTTTTTACCGCATCGACCATGGCTTGCACGGCGTCGGCATCGCGCACATCCAGTGCAAAAAAGTCGGCTTGCTTGTCGCCGTGTTTTGGTAGTGTTTCTGGTTCGGTGCGGCCACAAATCACCACGCTTCCGCCTTGCTGCAAAAAGCGCTCGCTAATACCGCGCCCCACACCTTTGCCGCCGCCGGTGACAATAATGACTTTACCGGCAAAGCTCAGTCGATCCTGCATGAAAACCTCTTTTGTTTTTATCTGTGCACTTATCTGTGCGCTTCTCCGTGCGGAGGATGTTGTCTTATAGAAAGATATATACACTAGCGCGCTGGTGAGGCAAATAAGCCGTTTGTGTTGATTTAACACTGATTCACTTTGGAGTGAGTATGGTCCAACCGCAACTCAGTTTGCATGTGCTGGCGGGAATTCCCCTCGTTGAGCCCGGTGATAACCTGATTGATCTTCTTGTGCAGTCTCTCGAATTGACGGGCTTGAGTTTACAGCCGGGAGATGTGCTGGTTATCGCACAAAAAATTATCTCTAAATCTGAAAATCGCTATGCCTATCTCGATGAGGTCGAGCCCAGTTCGGAGGCGGTGATGCTGGCGATTGAGTGCGATAAAGATCCTCGCCAAATGGAATTGGTGTTGCGTGAGTCGCGTTGTGTATTGCGCCGCCGCCAAGGCGTAGTGATTGTCGAGCACCGAAATGGCTATGTGCATGCCAATGCCGGAATCGATAAATCCAATATTCAGAGCGATGAACAACGCCCTCGGGTTTTACTGTTGCCGGAACAGCCAGATAACAGCGCCAAGCGGCTTCGAGAGGGACTTCAAACTCGAACCGGTATTGCGCCCCATATTATTATCAACGATAGCGCCGGGCGGGCATGGCGCAACGGCACACTGGGTTTTGCGCTGGGTACGGCGGGATTCGAAGCCGTTGAAAATCGTATTGGTGAGCCGGATTTGTTTGGCCGCGAATTAGAAATTACCGAGGTGGCAGTGGCAGATGAGTTGGCCGCGGCGGCGTCTTTTTTAATGGGGCAAGCAGCAGAAGCGGCACCGGTAGTGTTAATTCGCGGTGCTCATTTACGCGCTTCTGAACAAGGCTCTGAGAGTTTGATTCGCGACCCTGCCAAGGACATGTTTCGCTAATGACAGCAATCAGCAATGGCAAAATTCTGGCTCTGAGTGGCGGTGTCGGTGGTGCTAAATTAGCCAGAGGCCTAGCGGAAGTTCTTGCGCCAGCGCAGCTTAATATTGTGGTGAATACCGCCGATGATTTTGATTATTGGGGGCTGCGAATTTGCCCTGATCTGGATTCGGTGATGTATGCCTTGGCCGATCGTAACGACACTGTGCGGGGTTGGGGCTTGCAGAATGAAAGCTGGCGGACCCTCGATGCCATGGGGAATCTTGGCGCCGAGAATTGGTTTCAGTTAGGTGATTTGGATTTGGCGACCCATCTGTTTCGCAGCCAACGTTTGCGTGAGGGTCAAACGCTAACACAGATCACAGAAGGGCTTTGCAAGAGTATGAATGTGCCGGCCCGCTTACTGCCGATGACGGAGCAAGCAGTGGCAACACAGGTGCATTGCAGTGAGGGGCAGCTTGGGTTTCAAGAGTACTTTGTGCGTGAGCGCTGTGCGCCGGTAGTAAAGTCGCTGGAATTTGCCGGGGTGGAGTCTGCCAAACCTACGGCTGCGATCTTGGCTACTTTAGCTGATCCCGATTTGCGCGGGATTATTCTCTGCCCGTCGAATCCTTTTCTGAGCATTGATCCCATTTTTGCGGTTCCCGGAATGTTGCCGGCCATTATTGAAAGCCAAGTGCCGGTGATTGCGGTGTCGCCAATCGTAGCCGGGCTGGCGGTGAAAGGCCCGGCGGCAAAATTAATGCAGGAATTAAATATGCCGGTAAGCGCCGATCAAGTGGCGCGCTATTACCAGCAGCGTTATCCGGGCTTATTGCAGGGGTTCATCATCGATACGAGTGATGCGCAGTTGGCATCGGAGTTCGATACACTCGGGCTGGCCGTGAAGGTGCGTCCGACATTGATGACGGATATAGCCAGCAAGGCCGAATTGGCAGAGCAATGCCTTGGCTTTTTAAACGAACTTGCGAATTAAGCGGTTTTTCGCGAAGTAGAAATAAAAATAATAACGAGGATTTTTTCATGGCGGTTTATGCCCTCAGCGGTGGCGCTACCGGAATTGGTGCGGCGATTAAGTCAGCTTTGCTGGCCCGTGGTGATCGGGTCATTGTTGTAGATTTAAACGAAGGCGATATTTGTGCCGATTTGTCTACTGAAGCTGGGCGAGCAAAAGCGGTTTCCGGGGTAAGGGCGCTGACGAATACCTTGGATGGCATTATTCCCTGCGCGGGCTTGGGGCCTTCGGTTAAGTCACCCGCGCTGATAACACAGGTCAATTATTTTGGCGCGGTGAGTTTTGTTGAAGGTTTGCAAGACTTGCTTAAACCCGGTGGCCGTATTGTGATGATCGGCTCTAACTCTGCCCCCATGGCACCTCACGATGACTTTGTTGATTTGATGCTGGCGGGGAAGGAAACGGAAGCCTGCGAGTTTATTGCCGAGCAACATCCGCAAAGTGCCTATGCTGGTTCAAAACATGCGCTGTTATGTTGGATGCGCCGCCATTGTTTGGCTTTGGCGGGGAACGGCATTTTAATGAATGCGGTGGCGCCCGGTTTTGTGGATACCCCTTTGAGTGACAAGGTACTGGCCGATAAAGAGCTGGGCGAAGTGACCAAGGCATTCTGCGAAAGTGTCCCCATTGGTCGCGTTGCCAAGCCTGCTGAAGTTGCCGATGTGGTGCTTTTTCTATTGGGTGAGCAAGCGCGCTATATTTGTGGCTCGGTGTTGTTTATCGATGGCGGTCACGATGCCATGTTGCGGCCAGACAGTTTTTAGGTCCCGCAGATTCATAGCCTACTAGATCACCGGGGCCGGGCACCGGTATGATCTGAACGTAAGCGCCATTTTTGCCCGGTATTCCCCATTGTTATGACGTCACTATTTTCCCCGCTCGTTCCGGTTATGTTGCCGGTATTGATCTGCGCCGCCATCGGTGTGTTTTGGGCGCGCTTTAAACAGCCATACGATGCGGAATTTGTGCGGCGTTCGGTTATCTGGATCGGCGCGCCGGCATTGATCGTCGGAACTCTCGGGCAAACTCAAATCAGTGCCGAGCTGCTACAGCAATCGGTTGTCGCCTGTTTGACAATGTTGGCCTGCGCCACGGTGATCTCTTTGGTTTTTCTGGTGATCTTTCGCTTGCCCGTACGGGATTTTCTGGTGCCTATGGTGTTTGGCAATACCGGGAATATGGGGCTTCCGCTGTGTTTGTTTGCCTTCGGTGATGCCGGGCTGACCCTTGCGCTTGGGGTATTTCTTACCACCAGTACCACCCATTTCTCGCTGGGCGTTGCGGTGTTAAACGGTCGCCAGGCGTTGAAATACACCTTTGCTTCGCCATTGGTTTGGTCGGGCGTTCTCGCCGCATGGATGGTGTTGGGCAATTGGCAGTTGCCACTGGCGATTCAAAACAGTCTGCATATTTTGGGCGGTATGGCGATTCCCTTGATGCTGATTACCTTGGGAATTTCCTTGAATAGCCTGCATAGCGGCGCTTTTGTTCGTTCTTTTCTTATGGGTTTAGCAAGGCTGGGGATTGGATTGGCGGCGGGTTTTGCTGCGGTATGGTTATTGGATTTAGACGGTTTATTGCGCAAAGTCATTTTGCTGCAAGCCGCAACGCCTTCTGCGGTGTTTAATTATTTGCTTGCGCTGCAAAGCCGCCGTAACCCCAATGCGGTAGCGGGAATGGTGGTGAGCTCTACCGTATTAAGTTTCATCACCATTCCACTTTTGCTGATCTATTTGGGCGTTAGCGGATAATGATCATCTTCTTGATGCGGGCAACATCCTCTTCCAGTCGTTGGTAAATCGCCTTCACATCCACATCGGCATCAACGCGTACCCGATTGGAAATCTGGGTAACGGGGAATAGGAACTGATCTTTAGTCGGAACTTCCAAGGCGCGGCTGCGGCCAATTTTATCGCTGTAGATAACCCATTTGAGTCCGTTCTCCTTGCGCAGGTAGTCGCCTAGCATAATGCCCATGCCTTGAAGCAGGCGCATATCATCGGAGCGCACCAGCTTGCGGTCGAGAACCTCTTGGATGAGTTGTAAATCCTGATCCCGGCCGTGACCGAAACTGCGGCCGAGTTTGATCTGTACCAATTCGTTTAATTCGCGCTGGGTGCTTTCCATATAACCACGATCGAGCGGAGTAATCGGGTCGGTACGCCATTTATCGGCCAGCGCCATATTTCCGGCCAGAGGCAGTAGGCACAGAAGAAATAGTTTTAATAGGCGGTGATTCATGACGCTGTAAACTCCAAATTTGACCGGTAACTGTCGGTCTTGGTGAAAATCGCCGGCTATTATGCCGGGTTTGCAGCACTTTGACCCGTTGCAATGACAACAGTTTCCGGCACTTGAACCACTTTTCCTGCTTGAGCTGTAAGGCCCCGGCCAGTACCATTGGCGGCTTGCAAAAGTTTTGGAGTTTTAGTGATGATTTCCGGCAGCATTGTGGCTCTGGTTACCCCCATGCACGACGACGGCAGTGTCGATTGGCAGGCGTTGTCGCGTTTGGTGGAGTGGCATGTTGAACAGGGCACGGACGGTATTGTTGCGGTGGGGACCACCGGCGAATCCGCCACCCTGGCGATGGACGAACACAAAATGGTCATTAAGGCCTGTGTCGATCAGGCTGCGGGTCGTTTGAAAGTCATTGCTGGCACCGGGGCCAACTCCACGGCGGAAGCCATCGAGTTAACCGCCACCGCCCACGATGTGGGTGCAGATGCCTGTTTGTTGGTCACGCCTTATTACAACAAGCCCACCCAAGAGGGCTTGTTTCAGCATTTCACGGCGATTGCTAACGCAGTGGATATTCCCCAGATTCTTTACAATGTGCCCGGCCGTACCGGTTGTGATATGAGCAACGACACCGTTGTGCGTCTTGCGGAACATCCCAACATTATTGCAATCAAAGACGCCACTGGCGATGTGCCTCGCGGCAAAGCTCTGATTGATGCGGTGGGCGGCAAACTGGACGTGCTGTCTGGCGATGACGGCACCGCGATGGAGCTGATGCTGCAGGGTGGCAAGGGCAATATTTCAGTGACTGCCAATATTGCACCTGCGGGAATGAAAGCCGTGTGTGATGCCGCTATGGCGGGTGATCGCGCTGCAGCTGAGGCGGCTAATGCGCCGCTGCTTGAATTGCATAAAGTACTGTTTATTGAGTCCAATCCGATTCCTGTGAAATGGGCAATGTATGCGATGGGCTTGATGGAAAATGGCATTCGTTTGCCTTTGACTGTGCTGAGTGAGGCCTGCCAGCCCACGGTGCGGTCGGCGCTGGATCGCGCTGGACTGCTGGACGCTTAAAAAATTAACGAGAAGAAAAGTTTGATGCCAAACCTGCTTAGGCCCGCGCTGCTGCTGAGTGCGACTGTTGTGCTGAGTGCCTGTGGCCTGTTCCACGACCGTTCAAATGATTATCGCAAGGCCTCTCTGGAAGCCCCGCTGAGCTTGCCACCTGGCGTGCAGTCGGAAACTCTGAAGGACCGCTACGCGGTGCCGGGTATTGCCCAGCACCAAGTGCTGGATGGCGATTTTGTTATTCCACGCCCAGACGGGCTAGCCAAAAATGTGGGTTATGCAGAAGTACGCATCCAGAAACTGGGCGCTAAGACGTGGATTCTTTCCGAGGGTTCTCCCAGCGAAGTGTGGGGCCGCGTGCGCGAGTTTATGAATTACGCTGGTTTGACATTGGCTTACGCCAATGGCGAGCAGGGTATTTTAGAAACCGAATGGCGCAGCCCGGATTCGTCGCGCCCTCTGGAGCGTTTCCGTTTTACCCTTGAACAGGGTGTGCAAATCAAAACCACTGAAATCAGTGTGCTGGCGCAAACCGGTGCGAGAACTGATTGGCCCAAGCAATCCACCGATGCTCCCCGCGAAGCGGCTTTTGTTAAATCACTGGCGCAGCATCTAGCCGACAGCCAAGTACAGACTACTGTTTCGGTATTGGCTCGCAATGTGGCCGCCAGCAATAAGGGCAAAATCTTCTTGGAGGGCGAGGGCGAAAAGCAATATCTGCGTCTATTCCTTCCCTCAGAGCGCGCTTGGGCGGCATTGGGCTTGGCGTTGGAAAAGGCCGGTTTTGAAGTTGAAGAAGCTCACCGCAATGTTGCCAAATACTGGGTTAGCTATGTTGACCCAGACCGTCAGCCCGGTTGGCTTGCAAGAAAGCTTGGTGCCGATAAAGTGACCAGTCGCTACGTGGTAGAAATGCAGGAATTAAGCCCCCGTGAATCCCTTATTCTGCTCAACTACCAGCAGGGTCGTCGCCTTAGTAATGAAGATCGTGAGCGTATGTTGACCCGGATTATGGGATACACCCATTAATGCGGTTTGCCTCCCTTGGCAGTGGAAGCAAGGGTAACGCCACGCTACTGGAAACCGACTCAAGCTGTTTGCTGATCGATTGCGGTTTTACCATTAAAGAGACTGAGCGGCGTATGGCGCGGCTCGGTCGCTCCCCCAGCGACCTCAGTGCTATTTTGGTGACCCACGAGCACAGTGATCACATCAAAGGCGTACTGCCCTTGGCGCGCAAATATAAACTGCCGGTGTACAGCAGTTTTGGTACCGCTGAATATGATGGTATGCGTGCACAGGAATGCTGGCGCGGATTGGTTTTAGATAGCGTTCAGCAGATTGCTGGTATTGCTGTTACCCCGGTGGTGGTTCCCCACGATGCACGTGAACCGTGTCAATTTATCTTTGAACATCGTCAGCGGCGTTTTGGATTATTAACTGACTTGGGCAGCATTACCCCGCATATTCGCGCCCATTACGGAAACTGTGATGCCCTGTTATTAGAGTGTAATCACGATGTGCCGATGCTGCGGGTTGGCCCATATCCGCCGAGTTTGAAACGCCGGGTGGGTGGTGATTGGGGACATTTGAACAATGAACAGGCCGCCAGCTTGCTGGAAAGCTGTGAGGTACCCAGGCTGCAGCATGTGGTGATGGCGCACCTGAGCGAACAGAACAATACTGCAGAATTAGCACGGGCCGCGGTAGCGCCGCGCCTAGAGTGCAGTGAAGCATTGCTTAGCGCAGATCAAGAATCTGGTTTTGATTGGCTGGAAATAGCGTAGAATTGCGCCTGTGTTGCCTTGGGCAAACCGGCGGTGATTATTTTTGAGGACTATCATGGAAAAACGCGACGAGTTGTATTCGGGTAAGGCCAAATCGGTATTTAAAACCGATGATCCGGATCGCTATATTTTGACCTTCCGCAACGACACTTCCGCGTTTGATGGCGTGAAAGTGGAGCAGCTTGATCGCAAGGGCATGGTCAACAATAAGTTCAATGCCTTTATCATGCAAAAGCTGCAGGCGGCAGGGATTCCCACCCACTTTGAAGCCCTGTTGAACGATACCGAAGCACTGGTAAAACGTCTGGATATGCTGCCTATTGAGTGCGTGGTACGCAATCTGGCCGCCGGTTCAATCGTTAAGCGCTTGGGTGTGCAGGAAGGTCTGGAGCTCAATCCACCAACCTTTGAAACCTTCTTGAAAAACGATGCCCTGCACGATCCCATGATCAACGAATCGCATATTCGTAGCTTTGGCTGGGCCACCGATGCGCAAATGGCGCGTATGCGTGAGCTGACTTTCCAAGTTAACGATGTGCTGAAAGCGCTGTTCCTCGACGCGGGCATGTTGCTGGTGGATTACAAGCTGGAGTTCGGTGTGTTCAGCGACGGTGAAATTTATCTCGGCGATGAATTCTCGCCCGATGGCTGCCGTATCTGGGACAAAGAAACCCGCGAAAAGCTCGATAAAGACCGTTTCCGCCAAGACCTTGGCAATGTGGTTGAGTCCTATGAGCTGGTTGGCCGTCGCCTTGGCATGAACTTCGACGCCTAAGTCTAAACTTAAGTTTGAGCCTGAGCCTGCTTTAAAGTGGATATTCGCCGTCTGACGCAACACCGCCTATTACAGCTGACACTATTATTGTGTCTGCTTGGCGGTGCTTGGTTTCAGGCGGAGCATATTCATGTTTCTGACTCGGTATCTCACGAGTGTTTAGCCTGCCATTACAGCGCTACAGCTGCTATTGGTGATGGCGAATCGTTCTCTCCCGTTATCCTTAGCGATAACGTTGATATTCCACTTCTTGAGCAAGCATCTTACGCTAGCCCAAGATTACTCCCGCAAACCCGCGCCCCTCCTATTGTTCTGAGCTAAGGCTCAGCATCCAGTTTGGCTTTTATTTCCGCATTATCTGGTACTTAACGACCCCAGATGGTGTGGCTTAGCATGGATTAACAATAGGAATCTCATTATGAAAAAACCGCTGTTTTTTGCGGGTTTGGCTGCATTCTGTTTTAGCGCAGAAGCACAGTCAGAGTCTGCTCAATCTGAAACTCAAAAAACTGAACTACATCCTCTTGAGCATGTGTTGGTCACCATTCCGGTACACAAAAAAGAAGCGCGTACCGCCCTGCCAGTAACCGTGTTAAGCGGAGACGCATTGCGCGAGCAGGCGGCGATGACCCTCGGCGACACCTTAAATGGCAGCCCCGGCTTGGCCAGCAGTAGCTTTGGCCCCGCAGTGGGTCAGCCGGTCATTCGCGGTCAGCAGGGGCCACGCGTTGCTGTTTTGCAAAATGGTTTGCCGGCGCTAGATGTGTCTACCAATAGTGCGGATCACGCGCTATCGGTTGAACCCGTCTTAGCTGAGAGTATTGAAGTGCTTCGTGGCCCGTCGACCCTTTTGTACGGCGGCGGAGCAATTGGCGGCGTGGTCAATGTGATTGATAACCGGGTTCCCGGTAAGCACATCAATGGCGTTGAGGGCGCGGTTGAGCTGCGCCGCAACTCGGTTGATAACGGTCGGGCTGGTGTTGCCCGCTTGGATATGGGTAACGGCACCTGGGTTTTTCACCTCGATGCCTTGTACCGTGATTGGGAAGAACCGGAAATTCCGGGATTGTCGGTCAATGAACGTTATGCGGACGCTGAGGCCATTGAAGAAAGCTCAGATGGGGTAATTGGTAATGCCGATGGGCGCACTCGACGCTTTACCCTCGGTAGTGCTTATCACTTTGATGGTGGTTATGCAGGGATTAGTTACTCTGAGTTGCGCAACCTTTACGGTATTCCAAGTGGTGTGCACCATCATCATGAAGAGGCGGTCGTTGGTGCGCCGGTAGAACCTGAGCATGAGGAAGAAGAGGGCATTGATCTCGCTATTGAGCAGCGTCGCTGGGATGTTGCTGGCGATGTCCATAATGAGGGTTTCTGGGAGCTGCTACGCTGGCGGGGAAGCTATTCGGAGTACCAGCATCAAGAGCTGGAAGGCGATGGCGCGGTAGGTACGACGTTTAGCCGAGATGCCTGGGCGCTGCGCACGGAGTTAAGCCATCGCGAAGTTGGCAATATGCATGGGGTTGTCGGGTTGCAGTACTTGCAGTCGGATTTTTCGGCCTTGGGAGAGGAATCCTTTGTGCCCGAAACTGAAAATCGTAACCTCGGGATATTTTGGCTTGAGGACTATCATCTAGACCGTTGGCAATTTGAAGCCGGTTTGCGTGTAGATCGTGATGAACTGGATAGCGCAGAAGCTGATTTAGAGGCACATAATTATTTTGGCGCGAGTGGCTCACTGGCGGCAATCTATGATTTGAATAGTGTTTGGAGCGTATCGGCCTCTTATGCGGAATCCCGCCGTGCGCCGGGGGCGGAGGAGCGCTACTCCAATATCATGATCGAACCGGGCGATGAATATATCGTGCACGGTGCTACTGGTTCGGTTGAGTTGGGTAATCCTGATCTTGGTCGGGAAAAATCAGCCAATATTGAGTTGGGTCTGCGAGCAGATATGGATCGCATTACGGCAAAACTCAATGTTTTTAGTAATCAGTTCAGCGATTTTATCTACCTGCAAAATACCGGGCTGGAGCAGGATGAGGCCCCAATCCTTTCTTACCAGCAGCAAGATGCGGACTTTGTGGGCGTGGAGTACGAGCTAAAAATCGCGCTACTACCGGCGTCTTACAACAACCAAATTGAGCTGCGTTTATACGGTGATCGTATCAGTGCTGAGCTTGCCAGTGGTGAGGATGTGCCGCGTTTGCCGCCAAGCAGAAATGGTTTGGCTTTGAGTTGGTCGTATCAGGATTGGTCAGCGTCGATTGATTACTTGCACGCCAGTAAACAGGATAAGCCCGGCGCAAATGAAAACCCGACGGAGAGTTATAACCGGGTAGATGCCGATATTAGTTGGCGCTGGCAGTATCAGTCGCAGAGTTATATCTGGTCGCTGAAGGCGCGTAACTTAGGTGACGAGGAAATTCGCAGTAGTAGCTCGTTTATTCGCGATGCCGCACCTGAGCCGGGTCGCTCGCTTGAGTTGGCATTTCGCTGGGAGTTTGGCGTTTAAGCCGCTATGCTGGCGCTTTTTATAAAACGCTAGCATTGATATGACGCCACTTATTTACAGCCCGAAACCCGGTGAACGCGAGCAGCAACTTGCCGTGCAAACAGGGCTTTCTATTTGTAATGAGTGGCTATCAGACCAGCATCAGCAATATCTTTTTTATCACCAAGATTGTTTGTCGGTAGGCTTATCTCCCGCCCAGCGGGAACATCCGGTGTGTGTGGATTTTGCCGCTTTGTTGGGCAATCGCCAGCGCGGTAAAGAGTTACTCTTAAAAGCCATTGGCGGTCGCCAGCCGGGTATGCAAATTGTGGATGCGACGGCAGGGCTGGGGCGAGATTCTGCTTTATTGGCCAGTTACGGCGCGCAGGTGACCCTATGCGAACGTAATCCTGTTGTTGCCGCTTTGTTGCAGGACGGTTTGTTAAGAGGCGAACAAAGCGCACCTGACATTGCCGAGATTGTCAGCCGCATGACGCTGATCCGTGATTCAGCCAGCCATTACCTCAACTCAATAAACGAGCAGGAAAAACCGGGCATTATTTATCTCGATCCCATGTTTCCCGAGTCGGGTAAATCGGCCTTGGTTAAAAAGGAAATGCGCTTATTTCACGATTTGGTGGGCAAGGATGACGACGCCGATGAACTGCTGGCGCTGGCACTGCAAAAAGCCGAATACCGCGTGGTAGTAAAGCGGCCACCAAAAGCTCCTGTATTGGGAGAGGCGAGGGCGGATTTACCGCGTCCGCAATTAGCTGTGGCTGGTAAGGCGGTACGTTTTGATCTTTATCCGCTTAAAGCATTGCCAAAATAAGCGGGCAAAAAGCAGGCAAAAAAAGAGCGGCTAACTCGCGCTATGCCGCTCTAATTTATTGAAAATTATAAAAATTTTCGTCTACATGTTGGGATAGTTTGGACCGCCCAAACCTTCTGGTGTTACCCATACAATGTTTTGCGACGGGTCTTTAATGTCGCAAGTTTTGCAGTGAACACAGTTTTGGCCATTGATCTGGAAGCGTGGGCCGTTCTCGTCTTCAACCACTTCGTAAACACCTGCAGGGCAGTAGCGCTGAGCGGGCTCGGCGTACTTGGGCAGGTTTTCACGGATCGGCAGCTCTGGATCTTTCAGTGTCAGGTGACAGGGCTGATCTTCTTCGTGGTTGGTGTTTGACAGGAATACCGAGGTCAGACGGTCAAAGCTGATTTTGTTGTCTGGCTTGGGGTATTCGATCTTTTTGCAGTCCGCTGCGGGCTTCATCTGAGCGTAGTCAGCGTGATCATCGCGCATGGTCCAAGGCAGTTTGCCGCCGAAGATATTGATGTCGATAAACGCGTAGGCTGAACCGATAAAGTTGCCCCATTTGTGTTGGGCAGGGCCGAAGTTACGCTGAGCGTACAGTTCTTTGTAAACCCAAGACGCTTCAAACGCGGTGGTGTATTCGTTCAGCTCTTCGCCAGTTTTGCCATCAGAGGTCAGCGCCTTGTGTACCACTTCTGCGGCGATCATGCCGGACTTCATAGCGGTGTGGCTGCCTTTGATTTTGGCAAAGTTCAGGGTGCCGGCGTCACAGCCAATCAGCAGACCACCGGGGAAGGTCATTTTAGGCAGTGATTGCAGGCCGCCTTTAGAGATGGCGCGGGCACCGTAAGACAGACGCTCGCCACCGTCCAGATATTGCTTAACAACAGGGTGCTGTTTAAAGCGCTGGAATTCTTCAAAAGGTGACAGCCAAGGGTTGTCGTAGCACAGATCGGTAATCAGACCGATGCTGACCTGATTGTCTTCAATGTGGTACAGGAAGCTACCGCCGAAGGCGCCGTTCTCAGACAGCGGCCAGCCGGTTGCGTGCTGTACCAGACCTTCTTTATGTTTGGCTGGATCGATTTTCCACAGCTCTTTAATACCCACGCCGTAGTGCTGGGGATCTTTGCCGGCAGCCAGATCAAATTTCTCGATCAGGCGCTTGCCCAAGTGGCCGCGACAGCCTTCAGCAAACAGGGTGTATTTGGCGTGCAGCTCCATGCCGGGCATATAGCTGTCTTTTTGGGTGCCGTCGTGGCCGATACCCATATCGCCAGTCACCACGCCTTTAACGCTGCCATCTTCATTGAAGAGAATGTCGGCGGCGGCAAAGCCGGGATAAATCTCGGCGCCCATGCCTTCCGCTTGTTCGGCCAACCAGCGGCACAGATTGCCGAGGCTGATAATGTAGTTGCCTTCGTTGTGCATGGTTTTGGGTACGGCAAAACCGGGCACTTTGGTGGCGGCGGTGGGGCTGGTCATGTAGTAAATGTCATCGCCGGTCACGGCGGTGTTCAGTGGTGCGCCTTTTTCTTTCCAGTCTGGGAAGAGTTCGTTCAGCGCGGTGGGTTCGAAAACCGCACCAGAGAGGATGTGCGCGCCGACTTCGGAGCCTTTTTCAACAACACAGACACTAATGTCTTGGCCGGTACTTTCACTCAGTTGGCGGATTTTACATGCCGCCGCCAGACCTGCAGGGCCTGCACCTATGATAAGTACATCAAACTCCATAGATTCACGTTCCACAGACTCTCTCCTATATTGATCGGATTTTTTTACGCACCCGTATTGGGCTTAGATGTTTTACACAGCAGGCCGCGATTATAGGGCTTGATGGCGCAAAAGGCCACTTTGTAACTGGCTGAAATCGCTTGTAAATCAAGGGAATATTCGCATATTTGATGCGACTTATTCTCAACAAGTTGTCTAGATAGAGAAGGGGAGGCGAAGTCAAATCGCTGGCTAAATGCACATTATAGGCGCTGTGAATAGCCTACTTTGGTTGACCTTGGCCGGTAATAAGGTCAATATAGCGGCGCTTTTTTTAAGGGGCTGTCGTTCTCAGGTCAGTGTAACGCTGGCATCCTCTGGAGAAATTCGCAGCTATTTTCTTTTAATTACACGTTTACTGGGGAATCCATGAAGGTTCTTGTTGCTGTCAAACGAGTCGTTGACTACAACGTAAAAGTGCGTCCCAAGTCGGACGGTACTGACGTTGATCTGAATAATGTCAAAATGGCGATCAATCCATTCTGCGAGATCGCTGTGGAAGAAGCCGTACGCCTGAAAGAGAAGGGCGTTGCCACCGAAGTTATTGCCGTTTCTATCGGCCCTAAAGTGGCGCAAGAGCAAATCCGCACTGCACTGGCACTGGGTGCCGATCGCGGCATTCTGGTTGAGTCAGACGCTGAAATCCAGCCACTGGCCGCTGCTAAATTGCTGAAAGCGATTGTAGACAAAGAACAGCCTCAGCTGGTTATCCTGGGTAAGCAGGCGATCGATGGCGACAACAACCAGACTGGCCAAATGCTGGCTGCGCTGGCAGGTCTGCCACAGGGCACGTTTGCTTCTGAAGTTGGCGTTGAAGGTGAGCAAGTTAGCGTAACCCGTGAAATCGACGGCGGTCTGCAAACTGTTAAGCTGAACCTGCCTGCGGTTGTAACCACTGACCTGCGTCTGAACGAGCCGCGCTACGCGTCTCTGCCAAACATCATGAAGGCCAAGAAAAAGCCTCTGGATACACTGACTCCTGACGAGCTGGGTGTAGACGTGGCGCCACGCCTGAAAACCTTGAAAGTTGAGCCACCTGCAGAGCGTCAAGCGGGTATCAAGGTTGCAGACGTTGCTGAACTGGTTGCGAAACTGAAGAATGAGGCGAAGGTAATCTAATGAGCATTTTAGTCCTTGCAGAACACGACAATGCCTCAATCAAAGGGGCTACCCTGAACACTGTTGCTGCTGCCAAAGCGATTGGTGGTGACATTGCCGTATTGGTTGCGGGCGAAGGCTGCGGTGCCGCTGCTGAAGCTGCTGCCAAAATCGACGGTGTAAGCAAAGTACTGGTTGCAGACAACGCCGCCTACGGTCATCAACTGGCTGAAAACGTTAGCCTGCTGATTGCTGAAGTGGGTAAAGACTACGGTCACATCCTGGCGCCAGCGACCACTACTGGCAAAAACACACTGCCACGCGTTGCCGCGTTGCTGGATGTTGCCCAGATTTCTGAAATTACTTCTGTAGAAAGCGCGGATACTTTCCAGCGTCCAATCTACGCCGGTAACGTTATCGCGACTGTTCAGTCTAGCGATGCGATCAAAGTAATCACTGTACGTACTACTGCGTTCGACGCGGTTGCGGCTGAAGGCGGTTCTGCCGCTGTTGAAGCTGTAGGCGCTGCGCACGATGCGGGCACTTCAAGCTGGGTTGGCGAAGAGCTGGCGAAGAGCGACCGTCCTGAGCTGACTGCGGCTGACATCGTAATCTCCGGTGGCCGTGGTATGCAGAATGGCGATAACTTCTCCATGCTGTACGCGCTGGCTGACAAGCTGGGTGCCGCTGTAGGTGCTTCACGCGCTGCGGTTGATGCGGGCTTTGTTCCTAACGATATGCAGGTTGGTCAAACCGGTAAAATCGTTGCGCCAAACCTGTACGTTGCGGTTGGTATCTCTGGTGCGATTCAGCACTTGGCAGGTATGAAAGACTCTAAAGTGATCGTTGCCATCAACAAAGACGAAGATGCTCCTATCTTCCAAGTTGCTGACTACGGCCTGGTCGCTGACCTGTTTGAAGCAGTACCTGAACTGGATAAAGCGCTGTAAGTTGACGCCTTATACCAATTCAAAAAAGCCCGCCGAGCGCGGGTTTTTTTATGCCTGTTGTTTTTCCATTTCGCTTGCTGTGGTTTACTTGAAAAAATTAATTCCAAAGTCAGTTCTAAAAAAGAGTGCACACCATGAAACTAAATAGCTGGGTAAAAAGTGCGGCATTTGCTGTGTTATTCGCTGGTTTGTCCCAAATGGCTTCGGCAATGGATTTACAGGCGGAAAGTTCGCAATTGAATTTTGTTACCGTGAAGAACGATCGCATTGCCGAGGCAATGAGTTTCCGTACACTGTGGGGCAGCTTTGATGAGAAGTCCGGCGAGGCTGAAATTCATATTGATCTCGCTAGCGTAGACAGCGGCATTGAAATCCGCGATTCGCGCATGAAGGAATTCCTGTTTGAGACGGCCAAGTTCAAGGAAGCGGTTTACACCGCCAAGGTTGATGTTGCGCTGCTGAAAAAAATGAAAAATGGCCAGCAAAATACCTTAACGCTAGATGGAACGCTGGATTTGCACGGCGAGACGGCGCAAGTGAGCTTTGAGGTTGTGGTAACCCGGCTGAGAGATGGCAGCTTGCAAGTGGCTACATTAAAGCCGGGTTTTGTCTCGGCGATGAATTTCGCCCTAGAGACTGGCATCGGCATTCTTAAAGATATTGCCAAGCTAGGCTGTATTGATTTGGTGGTGCCGGTAACGTTTAACGTTACGTTTAAATAAGTATTCGTAAAAGCTAAGCCAAAGGCCCGCATTCGCGGGCTTTTTAATGCCTAAAATTTTGTTATTAGTCTCGTCTAAGTTTGTCGGAGATCGCAATCGGGCTGGGGTAATTCAGCACTACGATGTAAGACGAGACAATAAAGGTCAGGATGGCGGTAGCCTGTATCAAATGCGATGCTGCCTGCCCAATCAGCATCATTTCCGCCGACACATAGGCAATCAGCAGTGAGAACTCGCTGATTTGCCCCATTCTAAAGCCCAAATCCCACGCCAGATTTTTACTTTCAGACATGCCGTGAATCAGGTAGCGGAAAATAACGGGTTTCAGAGCCAGTAATAGCGCGGCCAAGACCAAGGCGGGGATGTAAATTTCGCCCAGTAAACCCAGATTGAAGCGGGCGCCAAGCGAGAAGAAAAACAGAATCAAAAAGAAATCCCGCAGCGGCTTTAGGCTAATGGCAATGTATTGGGAGATTGGGCTGGTGGCCAGACTAATGCCCGCGATAAACGCGCCCATTTCCAGTGATAAGCCGCTGATTTTTGCCAGCTCGGCAATGCCCATACACCAGCCAATGGCGACCAGAAAGATATATTCATGAAAGCGGTCAAAGCGCTGCAGCAATGGCAGTAGGATAAATTTCACGCCGGCGAAGGCGGCGGCCACAATTAAGGGTAGAGAGAGGCCGGTTTTAAACAGGCTGCTGGCGGAGAATTGACCCTCACTCATGCTGAATAACACCAGCAAAACCACAATGGCGATCATGTCTTGAATTAGCAACAAGCCCACCATTAGCTCGCCGGTGTGTTTGTGGTGGAGAACGGTGGTGGGCAGTAGTTTGATGCCGATAATGGTGCTGGAAAACATCATGGCGGCGCCAACAATAGCCGCTTCGGTTTGGGTGAAACCGAAATTAATCGCCACCAGATAGCCAATTGCCAAAAAGGCTAAGGAACTGAGCAGAGCGACAAAGGTGGCTTGTTTCAGGGTGGCGATCAGGGATTTGGGCTGCATATCCAGCCCCAGCAGAAATAGCAGGAAAATAATGCCGAATTCAGCGATTTCAGCCAAAAGATTGGTATCCGTTACCCAGCCACTACCGTAGGGGCCAATCAGCGCTCCTAGCGCGATATAGGCAATTAACAGCGGCTGCCGGGTGACCAGTGCGATGGACGCCAGTAGCGCCGCACCGGAAAAAATCAGAAAAAAGGATGTGGTTAATTCGTGCTCCATATTCCAGCCTTAACAATTAGAAGCGGTACGCTAGTGCCAGTTTAACCAGCGGCAGCCATTCATAATCACTCAGTTCGTTTTTAACTTCCTCTTCTTCTTGCGCGATTTGCTCGCGGCATTCCGCGGTTTGATCACAACTGCCGGTTGATCTGATCGACACATTGGCTTCGCCCACGTAAGCCACACCAAGATCAATGCCCCAATTAAAGCCTCGCTCTACGTTCTTACTCCAGCCAATGCCGAGGTAGGGTGCAACGGGGGCGAAATCAATGGCGGTATGAATTTCGCCCAATACGGTAGGTGAAAAACGAGAGTAGCCGAATTCGCATGTGGCCGCGCCGGGAAAGGGAGAGCTGGCATCGCAGCGGGTAATAATATTGGCTTCACTACTGTTCAGAATCAGGCCGCCACTCACTTTGAAATATTTGCCACTGGGGTGCCAGTCAGCAAAGACATAGAAGTTCTTTAGGCTGATATCGCTGTTATAGCTGAGTTCATCGCCCTCAACGCCGTTATTGTTTTCGCCTTGGAAATCGATTTTTAGATCACCGTGGAGATTGCCCGCTCGCCACTGCCAAAAATCCGAAGGATTCCAACCCAGTTCCAAGCCACCGCCAAAGGTAGAAAGTTGTACGCCGAGATTAACGCCGGCGAAGCTGGTTGGGCTGATAAGAAGCAGGAGGATTAAAAAATGACGCATAAAAAACCTTGGTGTACGAGTTTGCAGTTAGTTGCTCTCACCCCAATGGGTGGTATCTGAGCTCTTGTGGCTTGGCTAGGATAAGCCTAAACAATAATAGGAAAACTTTTATGCTACTTAAAGACAAGGTGGTACTGGTTTCGGGTATTGGTCCCGGACTTGGGCAAGAGTTGGCACTAGAGGCCGCCAGACAGGGCGCCAAAGTGGTGATGTGCGCACGCACAGTTAGTAAATTAGACGATGCGGAGCGACTCATTCGCGCAGAAGGTTTGCAAAACCCCGTATTAAAAGTGCCTACGGATATTGCCAATCAGTCGCAATGCAAAGCCCTAGTTGAGCAAACTATCGCTGAGTTTGGTCGCCTTGATGTGCTGATCAATAGCGCTTACAACCCCGGTGATTTTGCGCCTATTGAACACGCGCAGCTAGATGGCTGGCGCACGGCGATGGATGTGAATTTCTTCGGCACTATGGGGCTGACGCTGGAAGTGATTCCGCATATGAAAGCGCAAGGCGGCGGTGCCATTGTGATGATCAACACGATGGTGACTCGCAAGCCGATGCCGACCCAAGCGGGTTACGGCGCCTCAAAAGCGGCCTTGGCCAGCGCGACTGCGCATCTGGCTTTAGAGCTTGGGCCTTACAATATTCGCGTAAATTCAGCGTATATGGGCTGGATGTGGGGGCCTTCAGTAGAAGGTTATTTCCAGATCATGGCTGACAATGGCGGGCCATCGGTTGAAGAACAAAAAGCGGCGGTGGCGGGAAATATTCCGCTGCGGGTGATCCCTGATGATGCCGACTGCGCCAAGGCGGCGATTTTCCTTGGCTCAGATTATTCGCGGGCGATGACCGGAGCGGCGTTGGATGTTAATGGGGGGGATTATATTCCCCATTAGCGGGTGATTAATCATTCACTACTGCGCTCACACTATCAGCTACCGGCGGTGCTCGGATTGCTCATTTATTAACATATACCAACAGTAGGCGCTTTAGGCGAACTCCGCATCCTGTGCTCCGGCGGCAGCTAATATTGCGTCGCTCGTAACGTGAATGAATAATCACCGGTTTATTACGATAAGAGCTTTTTAAGAATCCCTTCATACATCTCGCTGAGAGTATCGAGGTCGGCGGCGCTAATGCGTTCGTCGACCTTGTGAATGGTGGCATTCACTGGGCCGAGTTCAACCACTTGCGCGCCGGTGGGGGCAATAAAACGCCCGTCAGACGTGCCGCCCGCAGTTGAAAGCACCGTGGCTGTGCCGGTGACTTCTTTGATGGCTTGTTGGGCGGCTTCAACCAATGGGCCTTCGGCGGTCAGGAACGGCTGGCCGCTCAAATTCCACTTAATTTCATAATCCAAACCGTGCTTGTCGAGAATGGCTACCGTGCGAGTTTTTAAATCTTCAGCGGTCAGCTCGGTTGAAAAGCGAAAGTTAAATACCACATCCAGCGCGCCGGGAATCACATTGGTCGCGCCGGTGCCGCCGTTGATGTTAGAAATTTGAAATGAGGTGGCGGGGAAGAAATCGTTGCCGTCGTCCCATTTTTCAGCGGCTAATTCGGCCAGCGCGGGTGCCGCCAAATGAATCGGGTTTTTGGCTAGGTGAGGGTAGGCTACATGGCCCTGAACGCCTTTTACGGTTAACTCTGCGCCCAGTGATCCGCGGCGGCCGTTTTTAATAACATCACCTACGGTATTGGTTGACGAGGGTTCACCAACCACACACCAGGTAATTTTTTCATTTTGCTGTTCCAGCCATTCCACCACTTTTACCGTGCCATTCACGGCGGGGCCTTCTTCATCGCTGGTAATTAAATAAGCAATGCGGCCGTCGTGATTGGGGTGAGCCGCAACAAAACGCTCACAAGCAGTGACCATAGCGGCGAGGCTACCTTTCATATCCGCAGCACCGCGCCCGCACAACATGCCGTCGACAATTTGTGGCTCAAAAGGCGCGAGTTGCCAGTTTGCTTCTGGCCCGGTGGGTACCACGTCGGTATGGCCGGCAAAGCACAGAATTGGGCCGGCATCGCCGCGCACGGCCCAAAAGTTTTCCACTTCACCAAATTGCAAACGCACACATTGAAAGCCAATCGCGGCAAGGCGTTCCATCATCAGCGCCTGGCAGCCATCATCATCGGGAGTGACCGAGCGGCGGGCAATGAGTTGGCAGGCTAACTCAAGGGTGGCAGAGGGCAGATTAGGAGAAGTATCGCTCATGAAATTCGGGCTTATGTTCGTTAAATTTCGCGCATTCTAGCAGCCTGCCGGGAACGGCGCACATTTGCCAGTGGCTTGAGTGGAAATGTCATAGGGCGCGTTACAGGGGCGGCGTAGTATCGCTTGTAAAATGACCCAATTAATACCCACAAAATAATTATCAGGAGTGGAGCATGGCTTTCGATCTGGACTTAAACGCGGGCGCTGCGGCCTTTGATTTTGCTGATCAGGATATTCCCTCACGGCTGCGCTACTGGGCCCAGACCAAACCCGATCATCCTTTCATGATTTGGGAGCCGCGCAGTGGTGAAGAACAGCGCTGGAGTTATCAAACCTTTGATGAAGAAACCACCAAGATTGCGGCGGGCCTGCAGTCCAAGGGTGTAAAAAAACACGACAAGGTGATGATTCACGCCGAAAACTGCCCAGAAATGGTATTGGCCTGGTATGCCTGTGCCAAGGTTGGTGCGGTGGGCGTTACCACCAATACTCGTTGTGTGGGTGGCGAGATTGAATATTTTGCCGCGCACACCGAGGCGGTGGGTGTGATCACCCAGCCCAAGTTTGCGGAAGAAATTAAGAACAACGCCAAGAACGTGGGCTGGATTGTGGTGACTCCAGATAATTCTGGAGAAGTTGCCGAAGAAGCCCACAGCTTTCCGTTATTTGAAACCCTGTACGCCGAGGCGGCGAGTTTCCAATCTCGCCCGGCAGAACCATTGCTGCCGGCGGGTATCATGTTTACCTCCGGGACAACCTCGCTGCCCAAAGCGGTGGTGCATACCCACGCCAATGCACTGTGGTCTGGCAAAATGGGCTCGGCAAGTATGTCGATGGATACCGACAGTGTGTATCTGGGCTTCTTGCCGTTTTTCCATGTTAACTGTCAGAGCTGGGCATTTTGGGGCGCGCTGGGTGTGGGCGGTACGGCGGTATTACAACCCAAGTTTTCCGCCAGCCGGTTTTGGGAGGTTATCGCCAAGCATCAGGTGACCCACTGTTCAATGATCCCCTTTGTGTTCAAAGCCATTGCCATGGAAGCGGTGCCAGAGCAGCACAGCTTGAAAATTATGCCAATGGGCATTATCTGGAAAGAGATTGCCGGTTGGCTGAAGGCGGAACCCTTCGCCAGTTGGGGTATGACTGAAACCGTAACTCACGCCACCCGCTCAGACTTTACCCAAGAGTGGCCGCAGGGCTCTATTGGTAAACCAACTCCCGGTTATCACCTTGCGGTGGTGAATCCGGAAACCGGAGAAATGTGTAAGCAAGGCGAGATTGGTGAATTGTGGGTACACGGTATTCCCGGCGTAAATATTTTCCTCGAGTACTACAAAAATCCTGAGGCGATGGACAAGTCGTTTACGCCCAATGGCTGGTTTAAAACCGGTGATATGGTGCATGTGGGCGAGGGCGGTCATTTCTATTTCACTGACCGCGATAAGGATGCCCTCAAGGTTGGCGGCGAAAATGTCTCTGCCCGACAGGTGGAAGAGGTGTGTATGCAGGTGCCGGGCGGTGGCATTGGCGAAGTGGCGATTGTGGCGAAATCCCACGATATGCTGGATATGGTGCCGGTCGCTTTTGTGATTAAAGGCTGGGGTGCGCCGGAAGATGAAGCCGCTTTTGCACAGGCGATTATCGACCACTGCAAGGCAAATCTGGCGGATTTCAAAGTGCCTCGCGCCGTGTATTTTGTCGACGATTTGCCCCGCGCCACGCTGGAAAAAGTCGCCAAAAACAAACTTCGCGAAATGGCGGATGCAATGCCCGCCATAGCTTAGTCTTTTTAGTGTTTGTGGTGGCGGTACGTTTTCGCTGCCACAAACGCTATGGCACATAATTACCTTTATGTGCGCCCTCTTAAAAACTCTCCGACACTGTGTTTATTAGCCCGTTTATTAGCGGCCTAAGAGCAGCTTAGTGTAGTATTGGCCCGCTCTGTTATTTCACACGCCACACTCAGCTTTGCTAGGTCAAAGCGGAGCTTGGCGTTATTGTTTGAGATTAATAATAACGATGTGTCGCCCCCCCTTTTTTTCCTTTGCTGCGTTTTGCTTATCGCTGCTGTTTGCGCTGGCGGTTCAAGCTGAAACTGAGCTGACAGAACGCAAAGTGTTGCCCAGTCATACCGAACAGGGTTTAGCGATAGAAGAGGTGCGCGTTACCGTTTCCAAGCGCAGCGAATCACTACAGGACGTGCTGGGCAGTGTCTCCGCAGTCTCTGGCGATACCATTGCCAGTAATAATATTCAGGACTTTCGCAGCCTTGCAGATTTGATTCCGGGCATGGTGGTGCAGCGCCAAGAACCGGGCGGCGATGAAGTGTCGATTCGCGGGATTGCCCGCAGCCGGGATGGGCCATCACCGGTCGCCTTTCATATCAACGATATGTTTTTGGCGATGCGTGGCGAGCCCTATTACGACCTGTCTGCCATTGAAGTTTTACGCGGCCCCTCTGGCACAGCATTTGGTCGCAATGCCACCGCCGGTGCCATCAATGTCAAATGGCGCAAGCCAGAAGCCGAGTTCGGCGCAGGTGGTGACCTGCGTTATTCCAGCCTAGAAGATAAGCAGATCCGCGCCTTCGCCAATATTCCTCTATTGGGCGAGGGAAACTCGGGCTTATTGGCCCGATTCGCCGTAATGGCGCGCAAGATGGATGGTAGCTTAAATAATCTGGACGCGCCGCCGGAAGAGGATCCGGGCAATGTCGATGAGCATTTTCTGCGTGCGTATTTCACCAGCGAGCCGGTCGACAATCTCAATCTTGGCCTGCGCATTATTCGCTACGAAAACAATCCCCATGGAAATGATTTGGTATTAACGCCGTCCTTGGCTACCCGCCGCAGTGGCACGCTCGAAGAGCTGGGCGCCAAACCCTTGCCAGACGATCTGCTGCAAGTGCGCGCCAGTGCTGCTCAGTATTTGGGGGAGTCTTACGACCATTTCACGCGTATTGATGGCGATCTGACCTGGTCGTTTAACGCGGTGCCGTTGTTAGGGGATTTTGATGCGGTGTTCTTGGCGGGCGAGCAGCGCCGTAAAGTGCATACCGTGTATGACCTCGACGGCACCGAACAGCCGATTCTTGACGGCCATAATTATATGGAGCCGGATATTCGCCGCAGCGCCGAGCTGCGTTTTGTCTCTAATAACGACAACGGTTTTGACTGGCTGCTGGGCGCGTTCTGGTTTCGCTATCTGGAGCAGCGGGATATGGAAATCTTCGTGCGGGAATTTATCTCGCCGGCCTCGGTTGTTTCACAGTTGCCCGCATTCCCCGAAACCATGGCCAATATCCGTGTGTTTATCGACGACCAGCGCACTATTGATGAAAGTCGGGCGCTGTTTGCCAATCTAAATATGAGTCTTGCCCAGTTGTTTGATGGGCCGAATATTGAACTGAGTTTGGGCTTGCGCCAAAACTGGGATGACTTTGATCAGAATGTAGGCGGCAATGATATTGAAGCCACGATTCCAGCTTTAGCGGTGGGGCCGGTAAGTTTGGTGAGTGAGCGCGATATTGAAAAATTCGCTGATTTTGTCGAAACCACTGGCGAGCTGGGCGCGCGTTGGTTTTACAGCGATGCCGGTATGCTCTATCTGAAATTTTCTCGCGGTTACAAGCCGGGGCTTGCCCAAAACGTGGTGGTCGACAATACCGTGATCCAGAATCCGGTTGATGCGGAATTGCTGGACGCTTGGGAAGCGGGTTGGAAAACCGCGTTTCTGCAAAATAGCCTGCAACTGAGTTTGGCGGCGTTTTTCTACGATTATCAAAATCTACAAGTTAGCCAGATCACTCCGGGCGGCGTGCTTACCGAAAATGCCGCTGAGGCGACCATTAATGGTCTTGAGCTTGAGTTGCAGTGGACGCCGATGGAAGCGCTATCAATTCGTTCGAGTTTTGCCTGGACCGACGCAACCTATGACGAATATTGTGGCACCGACCCCGCACGGGAAAACACCGGCGCCGAAGCGGGCTGTACCGCCGAAAATCCCTTTGATTTCAGCGGGGCGCAATTAACCGCAGCACCGGAATACTCGGCCACTTTGCTGGCCAATTACCGTTTTGATTTAGGTGAGCTTGGCAGCCTCACTCCGCAGCTTAAAGTCGCTTGGCGAGATGAAATGGATCGCCGGGGTTTGGGTAATCCAATCGATCGGGTGAAGGCGTTTAGCAATACCGATATTCGTTTGATCTGGCAAAGCCAGGACGCCCGCTGGAAGCTCGAAGGTTTTGTTGAAAATCTTGAAGATCACGATGATGTCTTCGGCTCGGCCTTTGCGCCCATTGTGCCCAGCCGCAAGCAAACCTACAGTATGACCGCCCAAGTGCCGCCACGGGTTTCCGGCCTTTTGCTAGAACTCCAGCTTTGATGGAACCGCATGATTAATGTAGCGAGTGCAGCAAGATTGGTTGGCGCCGGAGCACAGAAAGCGGAATTTATATGCGAATAAATGAGCATTTCGAGCACCGCCGACGATCGAGATTGCAAACGCAGTAATTAATCAGTGGTTCCACTCGTAGTTTGCGGTTGCGCCAGAGCTAGGCTAGAGTGCGCCGCGAGTTTTATTGTCAGGCCAAGTCATGTCCGTTCCTCAATCCACTTCTGCAGCTAATGCGGCGGCTCGCCGCCAAGAGTTGCGTACCCAGCTGCAGGTTGCGCTGCCGATTTTCGGCGGTCAGCTCGCGCAGTCGGCGAACGGATTTGTCGATACGGTCATGGCGGGGCAGGTGTCGGCCTTAGATTTGGCGGCGGTGGCGGTGGGTGCCAGCATTTGGGTGCCGATTTTCCTGTTTATGACCGGCCTCTTAATGAGTGCGACCTCGGTGTTGTCGCGTAATCTTGGCGCAGGTGCCAAGGAGCGCATCAGTCCCATCATGCATCAGGTTTTATACCTGTGTGCGGTAACGGGCTTGGTGGCATTTGTCCTGCTCAGAAGTACCGAGCCGCTATTGGTATGGATGGATGTCGATGCTGCCATGCAGCCGATGGTGCGCGATTACCTTAAAGGCCTGAGTTGGGGTATGCCCGCCATTGCTATTGTCTTGGGCCTGCGCAGCTATTCAGAATCCATGAGTCACACCCGGCCGGTACTTTGGATCAGTGTGATTGGTCTGCTGGCAAATATCCCTATTAACTACACGCTGATTTACGGCAAGCTCGGTTTTCCTGCGCTGGGCGGCGTTGGCTGTGGCTGGGCCACGGCGGCAGTAATGTGGTTGATGTGCATATTAATGCTGCTTTATGTGTTGTTCGATAAAGCCTATGCCAATCAGCGTTTGCGTTTTTGGCCTTTAGAATTTGAGTGGCCCACTCTGCGTTATCTTTTTACGCTGGGACTGCCAGTGGGGATGGTGATTTTTTTCGAGGTGAGTATTTTCTCGGTGATCGCCTTGCTGATTTCTCAATCTGGTGCCGAGGTGGTGGCGGGGCATCAGTTGTCGCTCAATTTCACTTCGCTCATTTTTATGCTGCCGCTCAGTTTTGCCTTGGCCGCTACGGCGAGAATTGCCAATGCCCGCGGCCGTGAAGATATCGACGGATTGCGTATCTCTATCCGTGTCGCTTTCCAGATTACCCTGTGTATCGGTGTGTCTGCGGCAATCTTGCTGGTCGTTTTCCGCCACGGCATCCCCCATATTTATACCGATAACCCCGAGGTTATCGCGCTGGCCAGTTACCTTTTGTTATTTGCTGCCCTGTATCAAATTTCTGATGCTATTCAGGTGACCGCCAACGGTTGTTTGCGCGGCTTTGAAGATACAAAGGTGCCGATGTTGATGGGCTTGATTGCCTATTGGGGCATTGGTTTTCCGATAGGGTATTGTTTGGCCGTCACCGATCTTTTGGTGCCAGCGATGGGGCCCAGCGGCTTCTGGTTGGGTTTGTTTGCCGGACTCACCAGTGCGGCAATTCTATTAGGCTTACGACTGCGCTGGCGCTTGCAGCATTTACCATTTTCTTCTTAATTTGCCACAAGTTTCCGTGCCTAAAGGGAATTGGTTTAGTTTGTTATGCCTAGCCAGCGCTGAAAGCCTGGAAATTGAGTGACAACGGCGCGTTCAAAGATCAGTAACACAATGACAGAAATTCCCACTAAGGGTAAAAACAGCGCCAGAAAAATCAGTGTGACGAGTAGCGGTTTTGGAAAAACGGCAACCGTGAATTCTTCGCCTTCTGAGCCCTGAAACGCTGCGGGCGCGCCCAGCCGACCGTCTGGTTTTCGAGTGCGCCACATTATAAAGCCGCTGATTGAGATAAGAATCAGGCCCAGCGCAGTAAGTACTCCAATCAGCTGGTTTAGCCAACCGAAGAGCTGCCCCTCATGCGCGGCAACGCCAATACCGATAATTCTGTCTAACAATGGTTTTTGCTCGAACTGCCGAATTGAGAGCAGTGTGGCGTTTTGTGCATCCACAACGGCGTCTGCCCGTTTTGGGCGGTTTTGCGTCTGGGAGCTAATCTTCCAGTTGCCCTCTGCATTGGCTGAAATCTCTACCGGTGACGTAAAGTTTAGTCGCTGAGCTTGGTTCAGAATGGCTTGGTGGAGTACCGGGCTGGGCATCGGTGCTGAGCCGTGGTGAATATGCTCGCCACTGGCCTGTGCAAGCTGGCGCTCTGCGCTGCGGCCACTGCTCCAATCTTGAGTGAGACTAGGTTTGTGCCATTGCCGAACTTCTTTGAAGGCGGTGCCCCAAACCAGTGTCCAGGGTAGGGCGCTGATCAGGAAGAACAGAGTGACCGCCGCGATCCAGATGCCCGTTACCGCATGGATGTCTCGCCAGAAAATTCGGCCGCCTGCTCGCCAGCGGGGATACAGTATGCCCGCTAGACCACGACGATTTCTCGGCCACCATAAGTACAGGCCGGTGACCAATAATATAATTGCCCAGCAGCCTGCCAGCTCAACCAATACCGAGCCAATATTTCCTGCCAGCAGTTCACCGTGGAAGGTTCTGACCTGACGAATAAACTGACTTTCAAAGGGTAGGCTTTTTAAAACGGCCAAATTATAGGGATTGAGGTAAACCCGCCATTGCTCACCCTGAACAATAAGATTGATGACGACGGCTTGAGCTTCGTGATCCGGTAACTGATAGCTGACGAGTTTACTGCCGGGCAGGCTGGCTATGGCGGCATCAATTTGCGCCTGTGGAGTGTGGCGGTTCTCGGTGATTTCTAAATGCTGAAAAGGTCGCTCCACCCACTGATCTATCTGCGGTTTAAACAGATAGATCAAGCCCGAGACGGAAAGCGTAAGCACAAAAGGCAGGCAAAAAAACCCAGCGTAGAAGTGCCAGCGCCAAATGCGGCGATACAGCGCTGCTGCTGCGCTGTTAGCTTTACTGCTAGTTGTACTACTAGTTGTACTGCTTGGTTTATTCTGCGCAGGCGTTATCACGGCTCAGGATTCCAATATTATAAATCGTAGGAAATATTCAGATACAGACTGCGTCCCGGCCAAGGGTGGGCAACGTAGGCAATTTCATCGGTAAGATTGTCAATGCCGACAGAAACGTGGGTGTTGTCATTAATCAGATAGCCACTTTTCAAGCCAAACCGTAAATAGCCATCTTGCGCCGAAAACACATTGTCTTCTCGGTCGGTATTATCCAAACGGCCGAAACTGTCGCTGGCATATTGCACCGTACCGCCAATATCCCAAGCGGGATTTAGCCGATAGGTCGCCATTAGGTTAGCGCGCCACTCCGGCATGCGGGTAAAGGTATTGCCTTCCAGAGAGGTGTCTGCGGCATTTTCCACAATTTCTGAATCAATGTAAGTGGCGTTAAAACGGATATCCAGTTTTGGCAGCACATCCATGATGTTAGCAATCAATTCGATACCCTGAATTTCCACTTCATCAACGGGAACAAAGGTGCGTACAGAGCTGCCGCCGGGAAGTACAGTTGCTTGCGATTCGATGACGTCTTTGATGGTTTCGGCAAACAGGTTGACGCGGAGATAACCCCCGCTGATATCGCGCTGAATCATAATATTGTGATGCAGGCCGTCTTCCGGCTTTAGATCAGGGTTCGACTGGCTAATGGCGTTGTAAGCCTGATACTGGCTGAAGAGTTCCTCAATGATTGGGAAGCGGTAGGCCTTGGCCAGTGAGTAGCGCAGTGTCCATGGATTGTCTGGGGTAAAGCCCACAGAGAACTTGGGCGAGAACTGGCTCTCCTTGTTGCCGGGCACGGCAAGCTCGTCGAGCTGGGGTGTCGCAGGGTCGTCACTGGTAAAGTAGCCATTCTGGCTTTCAAATTCCTCATAACGCCCGCCAATGGAGGCGTTCCAGTGACTATTAATATCCCAATTAAGTTGCACAAAGGCGGCGTTAATTTGGGTTTCGCCACCGCTGGCGCTGGTCTTTGCTGTTTTACTGCCCGCTGCGTAATTGTCTGAATCGTACACGGCGGTATTAAGGCGGTATTGCTCATGGCGCAGGCCGGCAATAATGTCTAAACCTTCGCCGAGAATATCGCTGGCAATCAGTTTGATTTCAGCGGTTTTCCAGCCGGTGTCATCGTAATCCAGTACTTCTCCACTGCCATTAAAACTGGGATTGTTAGGGTTGGTGGCTGAGCTGCGAGTCTCGTCTTCGAGAATATCAAATTGGCTGAGGTTGGCTTCAAGTCGTAGTTGCTCAGTGAGCTCGCCCTTGATTCGCAGTCCAATCGACAGGCTTTCACGGTCTTGTTCGCTGACATTGAGCCGACTGGAGGGGACAGAAAATTCTTGGCCGTTCTGACTGAAATTGCCGCTCCAAACGGTATTGCCACTGGCATCACGAAGATAGCTGTTTGGTGAGTCGGCCACGGAGTTGCGATCTTCAAAGGCTAGGTTTAACAGGGCGGACCAGTTTGCCCAGTCGTAGCCCAACTTGAATTTTACATTGTCAGTGGTGGAGTCGATGATGCCAGTGTCACCAAAAAACAGGCGGCTATTACCGCGCTCATCATTACTCCGAATTGCGCCGCTCACTGGCGTACCGCCGCCACTGCTGCCACCGCCGTAATAGAAGGATTGTGGCTGGGACTCATTTTCCAGATGGTTATAGGAAATGTAGTAGCTCAGATCGCCGACTTTATCGCCATAGGAGGCAAAGGTTTTGAAACCGCTTACCGAGTCATCAAAGCCGTAGGCATCAAAATCCTGCACAAAATAGCTGGCATCAAGATGAAGCTCTTGTTCTTGGGGAATGGCGGTTTCAATTAACACCACGCCGCCCATCGCATTGCCGCTGTATTCGGCTGAAAATGGGCCGTAGATCACTTCTACTTGGGCGATTTCACTCGCGGAAACCATAGTCCAGCGCGGCGCGCCATTCCAGCGTGATTGCAAGAAGTAATGCAGCGGTACGCCATCGGCAAACACCATAGAGCGCGAGGTTTGAAACATATTTGAGCCGCGCATACCCAGCGTGCCGTTAGAATCGCCAATAAAACGACGGCGGATGATTAAGCTGGGCTCGTATTTGACGAGATCCTCAGTGGTAGCAATGTTGACGCTAGTTAGATCTTCAGGCGTCAATACGCTGGTAGGGTTGGTATAGTTGGCGGCACGGCTGTCTTTTTTTTCGGCCCAGACTTGTACGTGTTCAAGTCGATCTTTGTGTTCTGCATGGGCGGCATTTAATGCAAAAATAGCCGTTGTTAGCAGGATAGATTTTTTATAATTCATGAATAACTCGCACAAGCCCTTTTAATAACGGGCGCGAGTTTATTGCAATTGAGAATCGGTGCAATGCGACATATTGTCGCGGTGGCCAGAATGTTTTTAGTCATACCTCGGCTTGGCGTAACATTTGTTCAACGTTATATTTACCCCCTCTATGATTGAAGTGATTCAACGCATGATCCCCTCTGTTTTTCAAACCCTGCGCCCCGGTGTGCACCGGCTGATTGCTCCCAATCCCGGCATCATGACTGGCCCCGGCACTAATACCTATTTGCTGGGTGAAAAGCGTTTTACGGTGATCGATCCCGGCCCAGCCATCGACGCTCATTTGGATGCCATCGCAAAGGCCTTGCAAGAACAAGGTGCAAGTCTAGAGCGAGTGGTGGTCACTCATACTCACCCGGATCATTCGCCGGCGGCGAGCCATCTTGCGGAGCGTTTTGAGGTGCCTTTGGTGGGTCGGGTAATTGCTGATGACGGCCATCAGGACACGGCGTTTGATCCTGATCACCACCTTGAACACGATGATGTATTCGCTCTGGATGATGGCAGTGCACTTCGCGCGATTCACACTCCCGGCCATGTCGATAATCATTTTTGTTTTTTACATGATGCCAGCGGCACGGTGTTTACCGGCGATCATATTATGCAGGGTTCTACCGTGGTGATTATTCCGCCGGCGGGGGATATGGCTGACTATATGGCCTCGCTAAGAAAACTGCTGGATTATCCGGTTAAGGCTTTGGCGCCCGGTCACGGCAGCGTAATTGAAACACCTGTTGAGGAAATTCAGGGGCTGATCAAACACCGGCAGGGTCGCGAAGATAAAATTGTTGGGGTGCTGAAGCAGCTAGCGGGTAATCTCGATGATTTGGTGGTGCACGCCTATAACGATGTTGATCCTGCCATCCATGAAATTGCCAAGCTGTCGCTCTGGGCGCATTTGCTCAAATTGCAAAAAGAGGGGCGGGCGCAGGAAAGTGGCGGTCACTGGGTTCTGATTTAAGTTTTTAACCGAATTTGAGGCGCGAGCCATACCGTGTTTTTTCTGGCTGAAACGGCCCATTTCCTGTACCCTGCGCGCCTGATTGACTGAACGAATCCCCCGGCTTTTGGGCGGGTTCGCCCCTTGCAGGACCATCTCCTTCCATGAATTTTGAATCCCTCGGACTTTCCCGTCCTATTCTCGATGCTATTGCCGACAGCGGCTACACCACGCCATCGCCTATTCAAGCCAAGGCGATTCCGCCCGTGCTGGAAGGCCGCGATGTGATGGCGGCGGCGCAAACCGGCACCGGTAAAACCGCAGGTTTTACCTTGCCCTTGCTGGAGCGTTTGAGCGGTGGTCGCCGTGCCTCACCGAATAAAGCGCGGGCGCTGGTGCTCACGCCGACACGGGAATTGGCGGCGCAGGTTGGCGAGAGTGTTCGCCAATACGGTCAACATTTGCCACTGCGTTCGAATGTGGTTTTTGGTGGGGTCAAAATCAATCCGCAGATGATGGCGCTGCGCAAAGGTGTTGATATTCTGGTGGCGACACCGGGCCGCCTACTCGACCTCTACAATCAAAATGCGGTGCGCTTTGATGAATTAGAAGTGCTGATTCTGGATGAAGCGGACCGCATGCTGGATATGGGCTTTATCAACGATATTCGCAAAATTATTCGGCTGCTGCCCGAGCAGCGCCAAACCCTAATGTTCTCGGCGACATTCTCCGACGACATCCGCAAATTGGCCCGCGATCTGGTTAAAAACCCGGTAGAAGTCTCGGTAACACCACCTAATAGCACCGCCGAAAAAATCAAACAGTGGATTGTGCCGGTGGATAAAAAGCGCAAACCCGCGCTATTAATTAAACTGATTGCCGAGAACAACTGGCAGCAAGTGCTGGTGTTTTCCCGCACTAAACACGGCGCCAATAAACTCAGCCGACAGCTTGAAGACGCCGGTATTACTTCCGCTCCGATTCATGGCAATAAAAGTCAGGGCGCCAGAACCAAAGCGCTGGCGGAATTCAAAGCCGGAGAAATTCGCGCCTTGGTCGCCACTGATATAGCTGCGCGGGGTTTGGATATTAGCCAGCTTCCCCACGTGGTGAATGTGGATTTGCCCAATGTGGCAGAGGACTATGTTCACCGTATTGGCCGCACCGCCCGTGCGGGTGCCAGCGGTGAGGCCGTGTCATTGGTGAGCGCCGATGAGTTCGATCAACTACAAGCCATTGAACGGCTGATTCGTCAGGTACTGCCACGGGAAGAAATGGAGGGCTTTGAGCCAGACCACAACCTGCCTGAATCGCGGATGCCGTTGCGGCCCTTAAAACCCCGGCGTCCGAAAAAGCCCAAGCCTCGCCCCGAGGGTGGACAGGCTTCCGGCGAAGCCCAAGCGCGTCAGGGGCAGCGCCGCAATTCAAATGCCAAATCCAACTCAAATGCAAAATCTGGTGCTAACGCCAAGCCTGCTGCTAACGCTAGGCCCGGTGCTAATGGCAGAGGTAATTCCGGGGGGAATTCCAAAGGCAATAGCCGCACAGCAAGCGGGGCAAATAACGCCCAAGGCAAGCCCGCCAATCAGGGTAATCAAGCCAAGCGGCAGGATGGTGGCAACCGCAAACCTACTGAAAACCGCAACTCATCCGAAAACCGCTCGGCTTCTGGTAATGCTCGCCCCCAAAATTCTGCTGGAGCAAGAAATCAGCGCAGCGGGCAGGGCGCACGCAAGCGGCGGCCAAGCCCTAACGGGAATCGTTAAAGCCTGTTCTCCAGTTTGTAGTTATATGTACCCAATTGATTACATGGATTGCAATCTGGGGCTTAAAGGAAGCCTAACGCAATGACAGCTTTAGCTGTTCAATGCCTTTACTTGTTAGCCATTTTATCCTGCAAACTGCCAGATACATATTTATGCAGAATACTAGATACAAGTGTTTGATAAGGTATCCCCTCTTTCACAGCCCGTCTTTGCAAGGCAACAAGATCACGACCAGAAATACGAATATTTATACGCTTGTCTTTTTTTAAAGTCTCTTCCGCTGCGGCTTGCAATGCCTTTTTTCGAGTAGGCGTCATTACAGACTTGAACTCACCCGCTTCAAAGGCATCTAGTATTTCCTGTTCTTCTTTATCAAGTTTGAACTTACCCATTATTTACCTCCCAAATACATTTTCGTAGCTTTACGACTTGGAATGATGGTTTTGAGAAAAATCTCTTCACGATTTTCTGCGTAAGGAACCAAATATACGTACCCATCTATATTCATTACAAACATACGTTGATTTGGATATTTTTTCTGGTTTGGGTGCTCGACAATATCAAGAAATTCACCTTGCTGAATATAGACGACGACATCCTCAAATGAGATGCCCCGTTCCTCGGCAAGCTGCTGATTTTTTTCGAGATTCCAATTTATAGATTTCATGGACTGCTAGTCTAGCAAGAATGTGTGCCTAATGGCATCGTGGCCGAATAGGTAGGGCTAACGCCCTGCTAAGGGGCAACCGAAACGTAGTGTAGGTTGTCCCGCAGAGGCCACGCTTTTGTGGCCGAAGTGTACTTGAGCAACTTGTTATGTCGTTTGTAATGCCGTTTTGCGTAGAAATACGCTGAACGGATTACGCAATCTGCTTGTTGTCCTTTGCGGGGCTTTCTACACTCGTCACACAATAATGAAATGAGTGTGCCCCATGTCTTCCACTTTGCAGCCGGATTTTCCGGTGCCCCTCACTGTGCCTCAGCTTATTGGCTGGGCGGCGCAGCAATTCGGCGATAAAACAGCAATACGAGAACAGGGGCGCGAGCTCAGCTACCGTGAACTAAATGATTTACGACGCCGTGCCGCCCGCGCGTTTATGGCGCAAGGCGTGGTGAAAGGAGACCGGGTCGCGATTTGGGCGCCGAACTGCCACGAGTGGATTGTGGCGGCGATTGGCCTGCAATCGTTAGGTGCGGTTTTAGTCCCGCTCAATACCCGTTTAGGCAAATCAGAAGCGGCGGATATTTTACAGCGGGCTGGGGTGTCGGTATTGCTTACCGTGCCTGCGCTGGAAAATTGCCAGCCTCTACAGGCGTTTGCAAATGATGTACTGCCCGATTGTCGCCTCACAATTTTACTGCAAAGTGAAGGCGAGAATGCGCTGAGTTGGTCAGACTTTTTAGCCAGTTCTAGCGGTGCGGATAATGCGCAATACATCGCCATTGAGCGCGCAGTAAGCCCAACTGACACGGCTGATATGTTATTCACCTCGGGTACCACGGGTAAAGCCAAAGGGGTGTTGTGCAGCCACGAGCAAAATATTCGCGTTTTTAAAACATGGGGCGATACCGTCGGTCTGCGCGCCGATGATAACTATCTTATTGTTAATCCGTTCTTCCACTCCTTTGGCTACAAAGCCGGCTGGTTAGCCGCGATTATTTTCGGTGCCACTATTTTGCCAATGGCACGCTTTGATCGAGAGCTGATTTTACAAACCATTCAAGCTGAAAAAGTCAGTATGTTGCCGGGTGCACCTTCGCTTTACGAGATGATTTTGGCTACGCCAAATCGGGCGGATTACGATCTTTCCAGTTTGCGTTTGGGCGTGACCGGGGCCGCTTCGGTGCCGGTGCAATTAGTGCGCGATATGCGCGATGTGCTGGGTTTTGAAACCGTGGTCACCGCCTATGGGCTGACTGAATCTACGGGTGTGGTCAGCATTTGTCGGCCCGATGATGATGCGCAAACCATTGCTACTACCTCGGGAAAAGCCATTCCCGGCGTGGAGTTGATCTGTGTTGATCCGGCGACTTTGGCGCCCGTTTCAGCGGGTGTCGAGGGTGAAGTCTGGGTGCGCGGCTACAACGTGATGCAGGGTTATTTCGATATGCCCGAGGCGACCGCTGAAACCATTACCCAAGACGGATGGCTGCGCACGGGAGATATTGGCGTGCTCGATGAGCGCGGCTATCTGCGTATTACGGATCGCCTAAAAGATATGTACATCATGAATGGCGAGAACGTTTACCCGGCGGAGGTGGAAAAGTGTCTCTATGGCTTGGCGGGCGTGGCGCAAGTTGCGGTGATTGGTGTGCCCAAACAACCCCAGGGTGAGGTGGGTATGGCGTTTGTGGTGGCCAAACCAGATAGCGCACTCAGTACCGAAGACGTAAAACAATTTTTCGCCAACAATCTGGCGCGTTATAAACAGCCTTTCTATATCGAATTTGTCGAATCACTCCCGCTGAATGCTTCCGGAAAAGTCTTGAAAACCGAATTGAAGTCCCGCGCATTAAAGGGGCTTAAGGCATGAATGCGGATACGGGCGCTCTCGATGAAATGGATTTTAGGATCATCGAATACCTACGCCGTGATGGCCGTATGTCGTTTAAAGCCTTGGCGGACGCATTAACGACCAGCGAGGTAACGGTGCGTGCTCGGGTGCGGCGTTTGGAAGAAACCAATAGCCTGCGCGTGGTGGCAGTAACGGATTATGAAGCGATGGGTTACAGCACCATGTTGGCGGTGGGCGTGCAGGTAGAAGACCGCCCAGCCGAGGATGTGGCTAGAGATTTAGCGCAGTTTCCTGAAGTGTTTTCCATCTGTCAGGTGGTTGGTCATCTGGATATTGAGACCTTGGCCGTAGCACAGGATCAAGAGGGGATTTCGCGCCTGTTGACTCGACTGGCGGCGGTGCCGGGAGTGCGGCGACTGGAACCCTCGGTGGCGCTAGATGTACTGAAAAACCAATCCAATTGGGTGCCCTTCGACAAAAATAATAAGACGACGGGGGTGCTTGAGGCGTGCTGAAAAAATCCCTTGATGACTTGGATCGAAACATAGTTTCCGCGCTGGCCGACGATGCCCGTATCAGCAACCGAAAAATTGCCGGGGATTTGGGTATTACCGAAGGCACGGTGCGTTCTCGTATAAAACGTATGGAGCAAGAGGGCCAACTGCATCTCACGGCGGTCACCAATATCGATCGTCTGCGCAGCCCAACCTTGGCTTATATCTGGATCGAAGTGGAGCGCAGTGCCCAGTGCGATGCGCTGGCGGAACAACTGGCGCAGGTGCCGGAAATTGGCTTTGTCGGAAAAATGCTGGGGCGATTTGATTTGCTGGCAATCACCTTGGTGCAAGACAACGCCGAGCTGGCAAGCTTTCTTCGCCGCGAAGTGACCGGCCTGCCGGGGGTGCGCAGAACGGAGTGTTCACTGGGTGTCGACTTCGTGAAGCACGACTATCGAATGGGGCGCATAGTCAAAGTTGATGATGGTGATAACTAATTAATTGCGTATTAATACGCCCACAAAAATACGAATCGTCCGAAATTATGAACACCTTGCGCCGCGCTCAAAATTATCAATGAGCAGGTGTAATCAATCTGGGGGCAATGTGAATAAAGAACTGCAACTTCAGCAACTGGTAGGTCAGTTGCGCGATGGCATGACCATTGGTATCGGAGGCTGGGGGCCACGCCGCAAACCCATGGCACTGGTGCGTGAAATTCTCAAGTCTGATTTAAAAGATCTGACTATCGTTTCCTACGGTGGTGCGGATGTGGGTATGTTGTGCGCAGCGGGCAAAGTTAAAAAACTGGTGTTTGCGTTTGTGTCGCTGGACTTTATTCCGCTGGAGCCGTACTTCCGTGAGGCGCGCCAGAACGGTGAGCTTGAGGTAATGGAAATCGACGAAGGCATGATGCTGCTCGGCTTACGCGCGGCCGCATGGGGCTGTCCATTTATTCCTACCAAAATTGGCTTGGGCACTGATGTGATTCGCAATAACCCCGACCTTAAGGTGATTGACTCTCCCTACGACGAAAAAGAATGGGTCGCCATGCCTGCGCTAAAACTGGATGTGGCACTGATCCATGCCGATCGTGCCGATCGCCGTGGCGTTTGCCAAATTAAAGGGCCTGATTTGTATATGGACGATTGGATGGCCCGCGCGGCGGACACCACCATTGTTAGCTGTGAAGAATTGGTCGATAGCGAAACCTTCACCGATGAAAATGAGGCGCGCTTTGTATTTTGGGAGCGCACCCAAACTCAGGCGGTAATCGAAGTTCCCGGTGGGGCGCATCCCAGCTCCTGCACGCCGCTATACGGTTTCGATATTCCCCACTTCCAAGCCTACAACGCCTCAGCTAAAGAGGGCGGATTCGCGGCGTATTTTGAAAATTATATTCAGGGAAAAACCGAGCAGGAATATCAGGCCGCCGTGGGCGGGCTCGATGCCATTCGCGCACTGCCGCTGCCTGTTTATTAATCGGTTTAGGAGACGTATTGATGATGGCAACAGAATACAGCCTGGCCGAATTAATGATTTGTGCCAATGCCAGTGCTTATGACAACGATGGCGAAGTGCTCGTTACCGGAATTGGGGTATTACCGCGTATCGCCGCCAGTCTGGCGATGCTTAGCAGCAACCCCGATATTTTGATGACCGATTCCGAGTCGTGGTTATTGTCCGAGCCCAATCCGGTGGGCAATCGCCCTGCGGATTTCAAACAGAAAAATGAAACGTGGATGGGCTTTAGCCGCATTTTCGACAATGTGTGGAGTGGCAAGCGTCACCTCACTGGCGGCCCAACTCAGATCGACCGCTTTGCACAGGCGAATATTTCCGCTTTAGGTAGCGACTATAAAAAACCGAAAGTGCAAATGTTGGGCGTGCGCGGATTTCCCGGAAATTCCATCTGTCACGCCAATAGCTATCTGGTGCCTGCACACAGCTCTCGAGTGTTTGTGGAAGGCGAATGTGATGTGGTTTGCACCATTGGTTACAACCCGGAGCGCCTTCCTAAAGGTTATGACTTTGATGAGATTGATGTGCGTCAGGTCTATACCAATCTGGGGGTATTTGACTTCCGCGGCCCCAATCGGCAAATGCAGATTGTCAGCTTACACCCCGGTGTCACCGTAGAAGAAGTGCAGGAAAACACCGGTTTTCCGGTACATATTCCAGAGAATATTCCAACGACGGCGGCACCCACCGAGGCGCAACTGGAATTGATTCACCGTATTGATCCGCAGAATCTGCGTGCCAAACAACTTAAAGATAATCCTCCGGGAGTGCGTAGCTAATGCTGCAAACTCGCATTACCGATCTGCTTGGCTGTCGCTATCCCATTGTACAAACAGCAATGGGCTGGGTGGCCGACCCGCATTTAGTTGCGGCCACAGGCAATGCTGGCGGTTTTGGTTTTCTCGCCGGAGCAACGATTCCGCCGGAGCAAATGGAAGCCGATATTCTGAAAGTAAAGTCGCTGACCGACGCCAATTTCGGCGTCAACTTTCATATGTATCAGCCCAATGCTGAAGCCATAGTTGATCTGGTTATCAAGCACAACATCAAAGCCGTGAGTTATTCGCGTTCGCCCGGCAAAGCCATGATCGCGAAATTAAAAAATAATGGTGTGGTGTGTATGCCCACCGTGGGTTTGCCAAAACACGCAATTAAAGCGGTGGAACTCGGTGCGGATGCCGTAACTGTTCAAGGGGGTGAGGGCGGCGGCCATACCGGCGCGGTGCCCACGACCTTGTTATTGCCGCAAGTTGTCGATGCCGTTGGCGAGCAAGTGCCGGTACTTGGTGCAGGCGGTTTTAAAGATGGTCGCGGCTTGGTCGCGGCAATGGCGTTTGGTGCCGATGGCATTGCCATGGGTACGCGCTTTCTTCTGACCAAGGAAAGCCCCGTCCCCGAGGCCACCAAACAGCGTTATCTGAGCTGTAATAACCCCGGCGATATTGTGCGCTCCAGCGCCTTAGACGGCTTGCCGCAACGGATGATTTTGAATCCGTTTTTAAGTGAATTAGAACGCGCCGGCGCCCTAAAAAAATTACTGATTGCCCTGCGAAATGGTTTGGCATTTCGCAAATTCACCGGCGCTAGCATTTTTAGTTTGCTGCGCTCGGCATTGGCCATGACCAAGGAGGGCGAACTTACCGCCGCCCAAGCCATTATGTCTGCCAATGCGCCAATGATTATTCAAAAAGCGATGGTTGAGGGGCAGCCAGATCTCGGCGTTCTGCCCTCCGGGCAAGTTGCCGGGGTGATAGATCGCTTGTTGAGCTGTGAAGAACTGATCGCGATGATCGTTAGCGAAGCCGAGTCCGCACTCAATCGTCTTGCCCAAACTTCAAAACAATAAACCAGATTGGAAATACTCATGAGCCAGCCTTTTACCACCTCTATTTCCGAAACCGGCATTGCCGAAGTGATTTTTAATCAGCCACCTGTTAATGCGTTTAATAGCGCCGGCTGGTTAAGTATTGCCGCTGAACTCAATGCGCTGAGTGATAACGATCAGGTCAAGGCGATTATTATCGCCGCCGAAGGTCGTGGCTTTTGCGCAGGGGTAGATATCAAAGAACTGGCGGCGAATCCCGCCATGATTACTCGGGTAAACAAGGGTAATTACGACACCTTTAAAGCCATTCATCGCAATCGCAAACCGGTGATCGTGGCCGTACACGGCTTTGTACTTGGCGGCGGTATTGGTATTTCCGGTGCGGCGGATATTGTGGTGGCTTCCGAGTGCGCCACGTTTGCGGTGCCGGAAGTCGATCGCGGCGCAATGGGTGGCGGGGCGCATTTGCAGCGTTTATTCCCAGTGCAAAAAGTTCGCTATATGTATTTCACCGGTGAGGCGATTGATGCGCAAGAAGCCTATCGGCTCGGTTCTATTGAGCGGGTCGTGCCGCGCGAGCAATTGCTCGATACCGCCAGAGAGATTGCCGAAAAAGTTGCGGCCAAATCACCGCGCATGATCGAGCTGGCAAAGGAAGCGCTGAACGGTATTGAAGATGGCAATTTAGAAGATAAATATCGTTGGGAGCAGGGTTTCACGCAAGAGGCGTACGCAGATCCGGATTCGCAAGAAGCGAAGCAGGCTTTTGTCGAAAAACGCGATGCAAAATTCTGAAGAAACGGTTATTTGTCTTCGTAGCGGCGTTAAAAAAGTGCTCGGTCAGTTGCGTATTAACTATACGCGCCATCCCTGTGCGCTTTTTTGCCTAGCCACAAAGAAAAATTCCTCGTTTCTAATAATTATTTTCTCTAATCCTCTGATGGTTGTGCAGCGTTAAGAGAATTATCTGGAATAACAATGAAGCTTGAATACACAGAACAGCAAAACGCCTTTCGAGAAGAAGTGCGCGCATGGCTAAAAGCCAATGTGCCGGCTGAACCTTTGAAATCATTCGATACCGAAGAAGGTTTCCAGCAGCACAGAGAGTGGGAAGCCAAGCTCTACGAAGGTCGCTGGGGCATGATTACTTGGCCTGAAGAGATGGGCGGTCGCGGTGCCGATTTGCTGCAATGGTTAATTTTCGAAGAAGAATATTACGCCGCAGGTGCGCCATTGCGAGTTAACCAGAACGGGATTTTTCTGCTCGGCCCAACCTTGATGGAATACGGCACGGAACAGCAAAAAAAGCGTTTTCTCAACGGCATGGCAACGGGCAAAGATATTTGGTGTCAGGGCTGGTCTGAGCCCAATGCCGGCTCCGATATGGCGGCGATTCGTTCGCGGGCCGATCTCAGCGAAGACGGCAGCCACTACATTATCAATGGCCAGAAAACATGGTCGACCAGAGCGGTTTGGGCGGACTGGTGTTTTGGCATGTTTCGCACTGACCCGGAATCTGAACGCCACCACGGACTGACTTTTATTCTGGTGCCACTGGATAGCGAAGGTATTACCGTGCGGCCAATTCCGCAGTTGGATGGGCTGCCCGGATTTGCGGAAATCTTTTTCGACAATGTCAAAGTGCCGGTCGATTGTCGGCTTGGCGGTGAAGGAGACGGCTGGAGTGTCGCTATGGCAACGGCAGGGTTTGAGCGTGGCCTGATGTTGCGCTCACCGGCACGTTTTCAGGAAACCGCCCGGCGTTTGGTCGAGCTGTATAAAGCGAATCAGCAATCTGCCGATGAAGACTCCAATATTCGCGATGAAGTTATGCGCGCCTATATGGATGCCGAGGCTTACTGCTTAACCACTTATCAAACCGCTTGCCGATTAATGCAAGGCGGCAAGATCGGTGCAGAGGCATCGACCAATAAAATTTTCTGGTCTGAATTGGATCAGCGTATGCACGCCACGGGTTTAAAAATTCTTGCCACGCGCGGCGAATTAGAGCCGGAGTCGCCCGATGCGGGTGAGGTGGGTAAGTGGCTAGATGGCTGGTTGTTTTCGCAGTCGGGGTCGATTTATGCAGGCACCAATGAGATACAGCGGAATATCATAGCTGAGCGTCTTTTAGGTATGCCTAGGAAGTGAAGGAATGATCTTTTCTGTCCGTGGCGGCGTTAAAACAGTGCTCGGTTGCTCACGTATTAACCATACGCTCCCACCCTGTGCGCTGTTTTGCCTAGCCACGAATTGAAAATATTCATTCCCTAAATTAGTGATTAATGAACATTAAGCGCGAATAAATCGAGAAAGAAAAAGTTTTATGGATTTTACATTTAGCGAAGATCAACTGCTGTTTCAGGAATCCGTGCGTGACTTTCTGGTGAACGAAGTTACGCCAGAAAAAATCCGTGAGCTCTGGCAAACCGAGAGCGGCCGCAGCGATGCACTTTGGGCGCAATTGGCGGAGCTGGGGCTGACCGGAATGACCGTGCCGGAACAGTATGGCGGCTTGGGGATGAACGAGCTGGATTTTGTATTGCTTGCTCAGGAAGCAGGCTATGTCGCCTTGTCAGAACCCTTGGTCAACAGTGTGTTGGTGGCTGCGCCATTATTGATTGAGGCCGGTAATACTCAGCTTGCGGATGAGTGGCTAGCCAAGATGGCTTCCGGTGAGGCCCGAGTTATTGTTGGTTTGGAAATTAACAAACTCGTGGAAGATGCCCACTGTGCGGATTTACTGCTGCTGGAAAAGGCGGGCGCGGTTTATGCGGTGAATCCCGCCGAGGCGAGTCTGCGCGAAAATAAGTCTGTTGATCCGGGCCGCAAATTATTTGCCGTGGAGTTTGAAGCATCGACAGCGGTATTGCTGGCTGATGGCGAGCAAGCGCAGAAATTAATAACGCGCGCCCTAAATCGCGGTGCTTTAGGTGTTGCTGCACAAGCTCTTGGCTTGGCCCAGCGGATGATCGATCTCTCCGTGCAATACACCAGTGAACGCAAGCAATTTGGTGTGGCGATTGGCAGCTTTCAAGCGGTTAAACACCATATGGCCAATATTGCTTTCCGTTTGGAATACGCCAAAACCCCGGTGTATCGCGCAGCTTATGCGTTAGCTAATGACTTAAAAACAAGTTCTGAGAATGTCAGTCACGCCAAATTGGTCGCCTGCGAAGTGGCGGATTTAGCCGCCAAAAACAGTATTCAGGTGCACGGTGCCATGGGTTACACCTGGGAAGTTGATCTGCATATTTTTATGAAACGCGCCTGGGCGTTTAACAGTAATTACGGCACCGCAGGTTTTCATAAGCAGCGGGTGGCGACAGCGATTTTTAACGACGGCGCACAACTAGGTGCAGGAAAAACTTTTTAAGTATTGGCAGAGGCCAATTCTAAAATACGACGGAGAATACAATGCCAGAAGCTTATATTGTTGATGCGGTGCGCAGTCCAACCGGACGCCGCAAGGGTGGTCTTGCCCATGTTCACGGTGCCGATCTGGGTGCCCATGTGCTTAAAGCCATCGTTGAACGCAATGGCATTCCCGATAATGAATACGACGATGTGATTTTCGGCTGTGTCGATACCATCGGCCCCTTGGCGGGTGATATTGCTCGCACCGCGTGGTTGGCCGCCGGGCTGTCACAGGAAGTGCCCGGCACCACGATTGATCGCCAGTGTGGTTCGTCTCAGCAAGCGGTTCACTTTGCTGCACAAGCAGTAATGTCGGGCACCATGGATGTGGTCGTGGCCGGTGGCGTACAAACCATGACTCAGATTCCCATCTCTTCGGCGATGATGTGTGCCGAGCCGCTGGGTTTTAAAGATCCGTTCTCCGGTTCACAAGGCTGGGTCGCCCGCTACGGCGCAGAGCCGCCCACTCAATTCAAATCTGCGCAAATGATTGCTGACAAGTGGGAACTGTCTCGTAAAGAGTTAGAGGTTTTTTCGCTGGAGTCCCATCGCCGAGCACTGCAGGCTATTGAACAAGGTCGTTTTGATCGGGAAATTATTCCCTTTGGCGATGTGCGCATGGATGAAACCCCGCGCCAATCAACCCTAGAAAAAATGGCTGAGCTGGATTATCTGTTCGGTTGCGACAAAGTCACCGCCGGGGTTTCCAGCCAAACCTGTGATGGCTCCAGTGCTGTGCTGGTCGTCAGCGAAGCGGCCCTCAAACGCTACAACCTTACGCCTCGCGCACGCATTCATCATATGAGCGTCCGCGCTGACGATCCCATCTGGATGCTGACCGCACCGATTCCCGCTACCGAATACGCACTGAAAAAAGCGGGCATGACACTGGCCGATATTGATCTGGTAGAAATTAACGAAGCTTTTGCTTCGGTGGTGATGGCATGGCTGAAAGAGACCGGCTATGACCACGCAAAAACCAATGTGAATGGTGGTGCCATCGCGCTGGGGCATCCGCTGGGCGCCACCGGGACGAAACTGATGACGACGCTGCTGCATGAATTGGAACGTACCGGTGGGCGCTACGGCCTTCAGACTATGTGTGAGGGTGGGGGGCAGGCCAACGTTACCATCTTAGAACGGTTGTAGGCGGTTCCTTCTGGCGGCTCCACCTGAGGCTCGCTGGCGGCGTTGGAGCAAAAATTTTGATCGGTCACTTACTGTTTGTAAGCTCCCTCACAAAATCTCCACTCCGCCTACCCAGCAAACCTCAGGTGAAACCTTGGAATAAAGCTAAAAAATTTCAGCTTTGACGGCTGGCGATCTACTGATCGGATGATGTATTAAAAAATAATAGAAAAGAATTGGAGAAAACCATGGGTATTCTTGCTGGCCGTGTGGCCATTATCACTGGCGCGGGTGGTGGCTTGGGTGCTGCTCACGCACGGATATTTGCAGCAGAAGGTTGCTGCGTGGTGGTTAACGATATCAATCAAGCGGCGGCGCAGGCAGTGGTCGATGAGATTAGCGCAGCCGGTGGTAAGGCGGTGGTGAATACTTCAGATATCACCAACTACGATGACAGTTTGAATGCCATTAAGCAGGCGGTAGATGCCTTTGGTGATTTGCATATTGTGCTGAATAACGCCGGGATTAATCGCGACCGTATGTTTGCCTCCATGACCGAACAGGAGTGGGACGCGATTATGTCAGTGCATCTCAAAGGGCATTTCTGTATGTCTTCCCACGCGGTGCATTACTGGCGTGCTCAGGCAAAAGAGGGCAAACCTGTTGCCGCGCGAATTATTAATACCACGTCAGGTGCCGGCTTGCAGGGCAGTGTTGGTCAGTCAAATTACGCCGCTGCCAAGGCGGGGATTGCGGCGCTGACCTTGAATCAGGCGGCGGAGTTGGCGCGCTATGGCATTACTGCCAATGCGATTGCTCCAGCGGCCAGAACCAGCATGACCATGGGTGTTGAAGCCATGGCGCAGCGTATGGCCAAGCCGGAGGATGGCAGCTTTGATTATTTCGCGCCGGAGAATGTTTCTTCTCTGCTGGCGTGGATTGCCAGTGCCGAATCGAGCCATGTCAGTGGCTGTGTGTTTGAAGCCGAGGGCGGAAAAATATCCCTTGCCGATGGTTGGCGCACCGGCCCGGAAGTGGATAAGGGCGATCGCTGGCAGCCTGCCGAGGTTGGGCAGGCGGTGGCCAAACTGATGGAACAAGCGGTTCCTGCTCAGAAAGTGTATGGCAGTTAAATTACGCAAAGATGTGAATTGGCACAGGGATATCAGCCGATTTCCTGTTGGGGCTGCGGCATAATCATGATTTTCATTCATAAACAGGGAGAAAACATGATGAAAAAAGCGATTCGCACAAGCCGTGCCCTAGCCTTACTTGGCGTAATGACCGCCGCTTCTGCAAGTCACGCCGGTGGTGTGGCCTTTCGTTTTGGTGACGACAGCCTGGGCTTTTCTGTAGCCGGTAATTTGTCGGCGGAAACCAGCGGGCAATTTGATTGGTTGCACCGGGATGACGATAACGCCGATATGGTGGCAACCGGCTTGTTTGCCAATGGTAAGCGCGGCTCACTCACCGGACGCATGGGTGTGAAAGCCGTTGGTTTGATTGGTGATAACACCGATTACAGCGGAGCGGCACTGGCGTTTGGCGGTGACTTGGCGCTGCCACTTAACGATATGTTGCGTCTGCGTGGCGGCGTGTTTTATGCGCCGGGTACAACATCTTTTAGTGATGTTGATGGTTTCCGCGAGGCCTCGGCGAGTCTGGAATTTAACCTGTTTCAGAATTCAGCCATTGAACTGGGCGTCGCTCAGATCCGTTTTGAAGATCAACGCGGGCGTAAATTTGAATTTGATGACGGCCTGTTTCTGCGATTGCAGTTAAGGCTGTAAAAATAATAGATGGGGTGGGGATGGAGTTTGCCTTTAACGAAGAGCAATTAATGATTCAAGAGTCGGCCGAATCCTTTTTAAGGGATAAGTCGACCAGCGAATCGATTCGCCGTGTGATGGATACAGACACGGGATACTGCCCCGAACTTTGGCAAAGTATTTGCCAAGATATGTATTGGCAGGCGATTCATCTGCCCGAGTCCTGCGGCGGTATGGGCTTGGGCTATGTTGAATTGCTTGCAGTAACAGAACAAATGGGGCGCTACCTACTTTGTGCGCCCTTCTTTTCAAGTGTTGCACTGGCGGCAAATGCGATATTGCTGGCGGGTTCTGAATCTCAGAAACAATGCTATCTCAGCGCGATCGCCGAGGGTAAAACCGCAACACTGGCTTACTCCTCCAGTGGCAGCAGTCAGTCGTTCAATCACGTTGTAGCTCGCTGTGTTGCAGATGGCGACCACTATATTCTCAATGGCGACTATCAGCATGTCATCGACGGCGCTAGCAGTGAGTTTTTGATTCTTGCTGCCCGTGATGAGCAGGACGATATTCAATTATTTCTTGTTGACGGGATGTCTGCTGGGCTGGAAGTCCAAGCGCTTCCAACCATGGATCAAACCCGTCATCGCGCTAGGCTAAGCGCCTCTAATTTGCGCCTGCCAGCCTCGACGCGTTTATCCCAGTTCGATAATGCCAACACCGCATTTTCTGCAGTGTTGGATTTGGCCACCATTGCCTTAGCCGCCGAGCAAGTCGGCTTAATGCAGCAACTATTAGATATGGCGGTGGCTTATACCGGCGAGCGCCAGCAGTTCAATCGACCCATTGCCAGCTTTCAGGCGATTAAACATATGGCCGCAGACATGATGCTGCGAACCGAAGTTGGCCGCTCAGCAGTGTATTACGCCGCTTGTATTGCCGATGAATATTTGGCGGGAACCGGCACCTCAGAAAGTCTTGCAGAGGCGGCGAGTATCGCCAAGGCCTGGTGTTCTGAGTCCGCGTTTAAAAATGCGGCGGACTGCCTGCAAATGCATGGCGGTGTTGGTTTTACCTGGGAATACGATGTCCACCTGTTTTTTAAACGGGCCAAAGCCAGCGAGCACTTTTTAGGTAATAGCGCTCAGCACCGCGAGCGCATTGCCACGATGTTATTAGATGAAAAACGGTTATTTGGTAACACGCCGTTATTTAGTGATAAGAAGTTAGTGGGAGCCGAAAAATGAAGTTGAGTTTTACTCCCGAAGACGAACAATTCCGCGGTGAAATCGCAAGCTGGTTACAGGAAAACTTGTGCGGCGAATTTGCAGAACTAAAATTTCGCGGCGGCCCTGGTGATGAGCATATGTTTCCCGAGCAGCGCAAAGGCTGGGAACAAAAGCTGGCGGAAGGCGGCTGGACCTGTGTGTCTTGGCCCAAGCAATACGGCGGCCGTGAACTCTCCATTGAGCAACAAGTGATTTTCTATGAAGAATACGCCCGCGCTGGTGCGCCGGGGCGTATGGGCCATATTGGCGACGGTTTGGCCGGCCCCACCATTTTAGCCTTTGGTACCGAGGCGCAAAAACAGAAATACCTGCCGGGCATTTTAGCGGGCACCGAGTTTTGGTGTCAGGGCTATTCCGAACCCGGAGCAGGTTCTGATTTGGCCAATGTAAAAACCAAAGCGCGATTTGATGAGGCCAGCGGCAAGTGGATTCTCAATGGCCAGAAAGTGTGGACCTCTCTGGCCCACGAGTCCGACTACTGCTTTGTGATTGCGCGCACTGATCCAGAGTCCAGCGCTCATAAAGGGCTGGGGTTCTTTTTGATGAAAATGGATCAGCCGGGAATCACCGTGCGCCCCATTGAACAAATCACCGGCACCTCAGAATTTAATGAAGTTTTTTTCGATGATGCGGTGTGCGATGCCGACGATATTGTCGGCGCACCGGGCGAGGGTTGGAAAGTGGCAATGGGCTTGCTGGGTTTTGAACGCGGCGTGTCTACCCTCGGCCAGCAAATGGCCTTTCAAAATGAATTAGACGAAGTTATAAAACTGGCCAAATCGCGGGGCGCAGATCGCGACCCAGCATTGCGTCAGCGTATAGCGCAAGCCCATATCGGCCTGAAAATCATGCGCTATAACAGTATGCGTATGTTGTCCGGCGGTGCAGATGGCAGCCTGCAAAAAGAGGCGCTGATCTATAAATTGTACTGGGCGAGCTGGCATAGAGACCTTGGCGAATTGGCGATGGATATTCTCGGTGAAGATGCCGATATTCTCGCTGGCGAGAACTATGAATTGAGTCGCCTGCAGTCGCTGTTTTTGTTTACCCGCTCGGATACGATTTATGGTGGGACTAATGAGATACAGAGAAATATTATTGCGGAGCGGGGGCTTGGAATGCCGAGGGAAAAACGGGCTTCGTGATGAACTCCTTGGCGGCGTTGAAATACGGGGAGCGCGGGCTTCGTGATGAACTCCCTGGCGGCGTTGAAATACCCTTTTTAGTCGGTCACATACTATTTGTATGCTCCCTCCTAAAAAGCCCATTTCGCCTTGCCAGAAAGCCCATCACAAACTCCTAGGTTTGGGTGGAAAATAAAAACAAAACAAAACAAAAAAAGAAACAGCTAATCATTAGTAAAGAAAAAATTAAAAGCGAAGATAAAGAGAGTTCTGATGAATATCCATATCCCTGAATATGTAAGCGGCCACGGTTTGTTAAAAGATAAATCGGTATTGATTACGGCGGCGGCCGGGGTCGGTATTGGTTTTTCGGCAGCAACACGTGCGGTAGAAGAGGGTTGTCGGGCAATTGTAATCAGCGATATTCACGAGGGTCGCTTAAACGAGGCGGTGGATAAGCTGAAAAGCGAAACCGGCTTGGAATCGGTTTGGGGCAATGTGTGCAATGTCGCGGTTGAAGAAGACGTTCAAGCGCTAATCGCCTTTGCTGAGGAACAGACCGGCGGTGTCGATGTGCTGATTAATAACGCAGGTTTGGGAACTTCAAAACTTCTGATCGATATGGAAGATCCCGAGTGGAATAAAGTTATTGATGTCACGCTTAATGGCACTATGCGGATGACCCGCCAGATGATGCGAGTGATGAAAACCCGTGGGCAAGGGGTCATTGTTAATAATGCTTCCGTGCTCGGTTGGCGCGCACAGAAAGAACAAGCGCATTACGCTGCCGCTAAAGCCGGGGTGATGGCGCTAACACGTTGCGCCGCCTTGGAGGCCGCTGATTTTGGTGTGCGTATCAACGCCGTAGCGCCATCTTTGGCCGTGCATCCGATGTTGAAAAAATCAGCGCCCGAAGCATTGTTGAAAGAATTGGAATCGCGTGAGGCCTATGGCCGTGGAGCGGAGGTGTGGGAGGTGGCTAATATTATGATGTTTTTGGCCTCCGATTATTCGAGCTATCTTACCGGCGAGATTATCAGTTGTTCCTCCCAGCGCGCCTGAACTCCTCCTCCTTAGCTCTGGCGTCGTTATCACTTTGCTTAAAATGCTCATTTACTCAATGTAAATTCCGCTTTTTCGCAAAATGATGCCTCGCCAGCGCGTCGGAGGTTGTATTAAAGGTTGGTTGCAATTTACCTTGGAAAAACGGGATAGCAAATACCAAATACCAAGGAACTTTGGGTTAAATAAGAAAAGAGAGAAATCAAATGAAAGAAGCCGTCATAGTTTCAACCGCCCGCACGGGTATGGGTAAGTCGTTTCGCGGCGCATTAAACGATACCGAAGCGCCAGCCATGGGTGGTCATGTGGTGCGCGCAGCGGTAGAGAAAGCGGGCATTGATCCGGCGAGTATTGATGATGTGATTATGGGTGCGGCGGCGCAGCAGGGCACCCAAGCCTATAATATTGGTCGCTTGTGCGGTGTGGCGGCAGGTCTGCCTGACACGGTTGCCGGTATGGCCATTGAGCGCCAGTGCAGCTCAGGGTTGATGTCGATTGCCTGGGCGGCTAAATCCATAATGTGTAATGAAATGGATGTGGCGGTTGCTGGCGGTCTCGAGTCTATTTCTTTGGTACAGACCAAGCATAAAAATGCCTACCGCAATGTCTCTAAAACCGTTACGGATATAGATCCAAGCGCTTACATTCCGATGATCGAAACCGCTGAAATTGTCGCGGACCGCTACGGTATTTCCCGCGAGGCGCAGGATGAATATTCCCTGCAAAGTCAGCAGCGGGTTGCTGCAGCACAGCAGGCGGGTTTATTTGCCGAAGAGATTGTGCCCTTTGAGGCCAGAATGTCGGTGTTCAATAAAGAAACCAAGGAAACCAGTTATCAAACTGTGATGCTGGATCGCGATGAGTGCAATCGGCCGTCAACCACCTTGGAAAGTCTGTCTTCACTGGAACCGGTTTGGAAAGACGGCGAGTGGGTAAAACAAGGTCGTTTTATTACGGCGGGTAATGCCTCGCAATTGTCTGATGGTGCATCGGCCAGTGTCGTTATGGACAGCAAGCGTGCAGAGCAATTGGGCCTTTCACCCCTGGGGGCGTATCGCGGTTTGGCGGTGGCGGGCTGCAAAGCCGATGAGATGGGTATTGGGCCGGTATTTGCCATTCCAAAACTATTACAGCGCCACGGCTTAAAGGTGGACGATATTGGACTGTGGGAATTGAATGAGGCGTTTGCCTGTCAGGTGCTTTATTGCCGAGACAAACTGGGCATTGATAATGCGCGCTTGAACGTTAATGGCGGTGCGATTGCTATTGGCCATCCCTTTGGTATGAGTGGTGCGCGTATGGTCGGCCATGCCTTGTTAGAGGCGCGTCGCCGCAAGGAAAAATACGCGGTAGTGACCATGTGTATTGGTGGCGGTATGGGTGCAGCGGCGCTATTTGAAGTGTTTTAAATCATTCCATCTCGGCCCGGCAATTGTCGGGCCGAGCGGCTAATAGAATTCGTATTCCAGCAAAAAGCGAATAACCACATCTTCACTGTCTTGATCGAGTCCAAAGATACTGCCGAGCTGCCAGTGCAGGGAATTGGCATTGCTAAAGCGGATGGTGCCCATGGCGGCCGGGCCGATACCCCGGTAATCCTCGCCGGCGTAGAATTCAATCGCGGGTTCGAGATGGGGGTGATACATATAGCGCAGTTGGGCGTTTAATTGGCTGTCCCATTCCACTTTGTCGTTGCCCAGATTTTCATAAATCAGACTGGCATTTACGGTAGTGGTAAAGCGTTTAATTTGTTTGGCTATTATCACCGTCGCCGCGAGTTCGGTTTCCTTGTTTTCGCGCTGCTTTTCGTATTCAAGCATCAGACCCCAATCGGCACTGTATTCGCCTTGCTCGGTCAGTTGATAGCGGGCCTCAAGCTCGAAAGCATCAATCGTTTTTTCGCCAAGATCATCATCAATAATATAGGCTTCTAAGGCTAGGCGGTCGGAAACAGCGGCGGCAAAACCGAGCTTTTGAATACTGTCTCGTTGGCGACCGGATTCGCTGCGATTAACCTCGACCCGGCGGTATTCCAGTTCTTTTTCCAATGGATTGACGTAGGGTTCGTAAACTCGATCTACCGCGAGCCCGTCGGCAAAGCCTTGGCTGGATGCTGTTAAACCGAGCAAAGAGATGAAAAAAACAGGGTGTTTACGCCGCATGATTATTCCTTGCTTGCGGATGGTTTACATCCTTTTCTGCCTTGGTGCGACTCTGATAAAGGCCGCTAAAAAGAAACGCAAGACTACTCAGTAATACGATGAAATACGCCGCAATTTGCACAGGCGCAGGGCTGGCTTCGTAGCCGATAAGTGCATACATCAACTGGCCGAGCACACTGTCTTCGGCGATCAAACCACTGCTGTCCCAAACCTGACCATCGGGCAGCCAGTCCGCTTGAATAAGCATTTTGCAAGCCTGCAGTATCATGCCCGCCGCAATCAGGCTGGCAATAATGGCGTTGATACGCAGCCCGTACTGTTCCTTAAAACTGCCGAGCCAGAAATAGAATAAAGCGCCGACACTAAAGCCTAAGCCAACACCTATTGCAGAACCTGCGAACAGGCTATTGCGCAATTCGGGAGAGGGGATGAATGCGGACAGATAAAGATAAATCTCGGCGCCTTCTCTGGCGATGGCAATAATGGTTACCCCAATCATCAGGGCGTAGAGTTTGCCGGCAGGGCGTGAATTTTCTTTAACTCTGATGAAGTGCCCATACATGGTTAAGGGCAGCAGAACGCTTAATAAGATTAGCGAGAAGGCGTCGAAAATTTCCTGACCCACGCCATCAAATAGGTTGGCAATAGTACTGAGTTGGGAAGCATAGCCAATGGAGGCCAATAAACCGATACCAATGGCAGGTAATAGCCAGCGATTATTAAGTCCACTGCGCTGCGCACTTGCCATAAATAGGCTCAAGATAAGTACCGCTTCTAATACTTCGCGCAGTAGGATGATGACACTGGTGGATAACATGATCAGTTCCTATTCTGCGATGATTTCGCCCTGGGCGGTCTTGGGGTTAAATTCGCCAAAAAACGGATATTTTCCCGGCGGTAACGGCCCAATAAAAATTACCGCTTTTTGTCCACCCAGAATGACTTTCTCTCGATTTAATTCGTAGCTTTCAAATTCCTCTGGTGTTTTGTCGGTATTGTGAACCAGCAATTTAATCTTGGTGTTGGCAGGTATGCTAAGCGTGGATGGCTCAAATAAATGATTGCGAATTTGCAACTCAAAAACCGGCTTGCCCGCGTACGCAGCGCTGGAACCCATGATCATTAATAGGCTCAGCAAGAATAGTGTGTGCAACTTGTTCGATTTACAGGGCATCACGCGGATCATTTTTAGGATTCCTGTTTGGTCTTGGGCGGTTGGGGAAAATCCACATGAATTGCCAAGCCTTGATGATCAATTCCTTTTCCCGCGCTGAGTTTGGCACTGTGTAGTTCGGCAATTCGGCTGACAATCGACAGCCCTAAGCCACAGCCGCTTTCACCGGAGTTGTGCCGGTCGCCGCCCGCTCGATAAAAACGCTCAAAAATGCGCTCACGATCCTTGTCTTCAATGCCGGGTCCATTGTCACGCACGGTTAACGTAACCGTTTTGCTATTGCGAATATCAATTTCTATCTGTGCGCCGTTTGGACAATATTTCATAGCGTTGCGCAGCAGGTTTTCAATGAGGATTTGCAGGGTAAAACGATCGCCATGAATTGTTGCAGATTCTCCAAGTAGGGCAATCTGCTGCCCGCGTTTGGCAAACTCTGGATACAGTTTGGCGATGATTTCACGACAGAATTTTTGCAATTCTATTGGCAAAAATTGACTGGGGAAGGTTTCTGCCGTGGTGCGGTTAAGCAGGAGTAATTGCTCCACCAGATGAGACAGTCGTTCAACATCTGGAGCCAGTTTTGTCAGCGCTTCGGCAGCGTGTTCAGGTTGTGCCAATCCATTATGTAGGTGCATTGAAATCGCGCTGATTGGGGTGCGAAGCTCATGGGCGGCATCGGCGGAAAAACGCCGTTCGCGTTCAAAAGCATCGCCCAATCGTTGCAGAGAATGGTTCACCGCGCTTACGACTGGAGCGAGTTCGTCTGGCGGCGATTCAAGATTGATTGCGGAAAAATCATCGGTTGCCTTGTGTTTTAGTTGCTCGGCAAGGTCGCGCAAACTGCGCAGCCCGTAGCCGATGATCAGCCAGATAATTAATGCGGTGGCAGGCAGTACTAGCAGGACAGGAATAACCGATTGTAAGACCACGGACTCGGCGAGCCGATAACGAAGATCGCTGCGCTCTGCAATCACGACTCGGCGGCTTTGTGTTTCGTTTTCTAAACTGAAAATGCGCCAGCGATAACCGCCAAAATTAGCTTCACTAAAACCACTTTCGGCACTGATGGGGGTCGTCGGTGTGCGACTGGATCGCCATAGTATGTTTCCGTTAGCGTCAATTAACTGGAAAACACTGGCATTGTCGATATCGGATGCTGGAGCAGCAGGTGTGCTTAGTTGAGCAATGGGCGTATCCAGCAGGCGCTCTGCAGAAGCCCGAAGCTGTTGATCAAAAATGGCCTGCGCCTCATTCATACTGCTGCGATAACCCTGCAGAGAGGCGAGAAAGGTGCCCAGAGAAAATACGGCTAATATGCTGATGATTAGAAAGCGGCGCAGCGAGGTCATTCTGCCTGCCCTAATATATAGCCGACGCCGCGAATGGTTTTAATTAATTCGCTGCCCAGTTTCTTGCGCAGATTATGGATGTGCACATCGACGGTATTGCTGCTGATTTCGTCGCCCCAGCTATACAGTTTTTCCTCAAGTTGTTCTCGGCTAAACACTTGGCCGGGACGATCGGCAAGGGCGCGGAGAATCGCAAATTCCCGGCGCGAAATTTTTTGTTCTTCGCCGCGCAGCTTGACCTGATGGCTGGCGATATTAATGCTGATTTCACCAATGTGTATTTCTGTTGTTTGTACTTGGCCGCCGCGCCGACACAGCACGCGGATACGGGCCAGTAATTCTTCAAAGGCAAAGGGTTTGGTTAAGTAATCATCGGCGCCAGCATCCAGACCGGAAATTTTTTGTTGGAGCCCATCGCGTGCGGTAAGAATTAACACCGGTGTGGTGAGTTTGTCTCGGCGGAGCTGATTGAGTAGTTCCAGCCCATCCTGATCCGGCAGGCCGAGGTCGAGAATGAGTACATCGTATTGACCTGCTCCCATGTATTGCAACGCGCTGTGCGCTGTGGCGGCATGATCCGTGGCATAGCCGGCTCGCTGCAGGCCGGTGCTTATGCCATCGGCCAGTGAGAGATCATCTTCAATAAGTAATATTCGCATAGGCGAGTTTTAGCCTGTCGCGGCCACTTGCGCAATCCCTTGGTATTTTATTTATTGAGTGCGAAGTGCCGACGAATTATCGGCAGTTGCTTGCTCAATGCCTTGCCGACCACGGATGGAAATAGGGCGTTAAGTTTGACAAAAAAACGCTCTGGCCAACCGAGAAAATGGTGCTGACTTTGGCTTTTTTCTATTAGCTTCAATACTGCATGGGCGACAATGCTGGGCTCATCCACTTGATTGCCCAGCTCCTTATTCAATGCATTTACTGCCGGGCTATTCATTTCGGTATTCACTGCGCGGGGTGCCAAATAGTGGATGGCGATGGCTTGGTCAGCCAGTTCACGCTGCAAAGATTCGGTAAAGCCGCGTAAACCAAATTTGCTGGCGCAATAAAGACTGAAGCCGGGATAGCCGATACTGCCGAAACTGGAACCGATATTGATAATGCGCGCCTCTGAACTTTTTAACAGAGTGGGCAACAGGTTTTGAGTCAGGCGAATGGGAGCGATTAAATTCACTGCCATTAATTGCTCAAGCGAGTCAGCGTCCTGTTGTATATCGCCAAACCAAGATAAGCCGGCGTTATTGATGAGTGCATCCAGTGGTAGTGCCGTCAGCTTTTCACAGCACGATTGCAATTGAGCCTCATCGCTGAGATCAACGGTAAAACAGCTGTGATTCCCCGGCAATTGCTGTTGCAGGTTTGCCAGACTATGAGCGTTACGGCCGAGTAGCACTAGGCGATGACCGGCGGCGGCCAATTCTTTAGCAATAGCTTGCCCGATTCCGCCAGTGGCACCCGTGAGTACGATAGTTAATGGTTTCATGGCTAAAGTCCTTGTGCGTAGCTCAGGCAGCCTGACGTTGTTCAGAGCCCGATTCCAGATCGCGGAAAATATTGCCGTAGAGCTGATAAAACATTTTCGCGCGATGAATGATTTCAGCCTGATCGCCTTCGTCGGTGATCTTGTCCATTAACTTTTCAAAGAAGGCGACGTGCTCAATATCCAGAGCGCCGTGGGACTTTAAATAACTGAACGCTTTATTGGGTAAATTCAAACTTTGTTGAATCGCCGCTGCGGCGTTATCTGCCACGGCAATACTGGTACCTTCCAAGACCATGACCATGCCGAAAAATCCGACTGGATTCCCGCGTGTAACCGTGTCGTAAGCGTAAGCGACCATCAGTTCAGCGGCGCTATCGGGGCGGCTGTGGCGTACCGACTCTTTGTCACCTTGGCAGGCGGCAATATCATTCAATATCCATTCTTGATGGCCAACTTCCTCTTCAATATATTCGGCAACCGCTTCACGCAGCCATTCATGGTGATCTGGCAAGCGAGCGCCACAGGCCATGAGCAGCGGCACGGTATGTTTTACGTGGTGGAAAGCCTGACTTAAAAACGCGATGTAATCTGCACGGCTGAGTCCACCTGTAAGAGCTCGTTGGATAAACGGCTGAGACGTCAGATATTGGCGTTCTGCTGCGGTTTCAGCTTGCAAGCGTGCGTAAAAGCTCATCGTATTCTCCTTTAGATGAATCTGGGTAGTTGGCATAGCAGGTGTCAATTTCGGCGGCGTAATGTTCCAGAATTTTGGGCCGGCGCAGTCTGCCATTGGCGGTTAACAGTTCATTCGTTGTTGTGAAAGGGTGTTCAAGGGCAAGCCAGCATTTGATCTGGGCATAATCGGGTAGCCGGCTATTTAATCGTTGAATTGCGTGATCGATGGCTTGGGTGTCGGCAGCAGTTTCGGCATCGATTGCTGGGTAAATTAAAGCGCTGCAATAGGGGCGGTCGTCGCCGACCACAATGCACTGCACAATACCGGGTATGGCGAGTAACTCACTCTCTAGCCACTCAGGGGAAATATTGCGGCCATAGCTGCTGACCAGCACATTTTTGCGGCGTCCCTGAAGTAGCAAGAAGCCGTCATTGTTAATTTCGCCTAGATCGCCGGTGGCGACCTCGATATTGGTTTGGCTTGATTCATCCCCCAGATAGCCGAGAAAGCTATTACCGCTAACGATAATTTCACCTTGCTCAAACCGCAGATGGCAGTGGTTGAGGAGTTTGCCTGCGCTGCCGGGTAGGTCGGCATTGGGTGTATTCAGGGTCAATACCGAAGCGCACTCAGAAAGGCCGTAACCCTCATATACCGGCAAGCCGAATTGGCGAGCCTGCAGGATTTGACTCACCGCGACTCTGGCACCACCGACTGCAACAAATTTAAGTGAAGAGGGCGCTTGCCAGCCTTGTTCGCAAGCCTCGCACAGGCTTTTAAGAATTTGCGGCAAGACAATGGCGCTGTTGGGCCGGTAGTGGTCTAAAGCATTAGCGAGCTGATTGATATTCAGACTGGAGCTGCCGCCCCAACCAAGTGTGGCTAAGCCGGGAAGAAACACCGTGGCGCCACGTAGTAGTGCCGCATAAACCCCGGCGACATTTTCCAGCAGGGTGGCCAATGGCAGCACGGCCAGATGAGATTCCAGACCGAGACCGGAAAGCGCGCTATTTACCGCGCTCGCGGTGCGGCATTGATTTTCAGTGGAAAGACAAACGCCTTTAGCTTGCGACGTTGAGCCCGAGGTGTAAGTGATTTTGCTGGTGCCTTGAGGAAATTCCACACAGCTAGAAGACGCCGAATCCAGATGAACATAGCGGAGTGTAGACAGGCTGTTTAGTGCGCAGCCCTGTGGCGCTGTATCGCTAATCAGAATTTGTGCCCGGCTATTGTCTAAGGCGTTTTGACGCTGCTCGGCAGAAAAATAGGCGGGCAGTGGGATTAGGCAAATTTCCGCTGCCTGACAGGCCAGATCAACCACAATCCATTCCGGGCTATTATCGGCGAGTAAGGCGATAGTGGAGGCATTCAATGCCTTCAATTCTGCGGCGAGCGTTTTAACGGTTTGCCACAACACAGCGTAGCTAAACATGCTGTGTTCACCGTGAAGTGCAATACCTTTAAGTGCAATGGTTTCGCCGCGCTCCTTGGCCCAATGCGCAATATGTGCAAGTAGGGCAGGTTGAACGGCTGTTTGCTTGGCTGTTTGCTTGGCGTGCGGCTTCATCATGGATTCCTAAGCCTGCATTACCGGTGCTTGGCCCAAGCTGGCTTCGCAGCTTTGCAACATACTGGCGGTAAGCGGGTGACGTTGTAGAACTTGCAGGGCTTTGCGGGCATTCACGGCAATTACCGCCGGATTGGAATGGTAGTAACTGCCCCACTGGCTTTGGGCTTCCCCGAGTCGAGCGGGGTCTGCTTCGGCAAGAAAAAACTGCTTCAGCTTAAGTCGATTAAGTAATTTTTGTACCTCGGGGGTGGCGGTGAAAATCGCCCAAGTTACACCCTGCTGACACAGCAATAAGGTGAGCGCGGTAAACAGCATTTGGCTGGCGCCGCGCTGGGTCGCAACCAAATTGCCAATTTCCATAAGATCCGATCTGGACACGGTTTTGCCGATTTTTTCTGACAATATGACTTCGGCTGGTACATCTAGGTAGGTTTCTAGAAACAGGGCGCGGCTATCTGTGCCGCGACGCATCCCTAGTGCTGCGCGCAAATCTTGTTGGCAGCCACTATTAATCGCTCCGCGGTGCATAAGCAGTAATTCAGGCATGAATTCACTGATTTCGGCCCCGTAACTCAGGCGGAATTTTTCAGCAATATAGCTTTCACTCAGTTTTCTACCGGGTTCAAAGGCCGTAATCACTGAAAATTGGGGCGCTGAGGACGATGCCCCCAGAGTATTTTCAGTGGCGGTAAAGCGGCGGCTGTTGACGGGTAGTGAGAGCGACATGGCCTACTCCTGGATATCGTTGATGAGTCCAGAGTAGGCAGGTCAAATTAAGGAAATCTTAAGAAATAGATTGCCTGTGGAAATTACCTAGTGGCTGGTTTAAGTGCCACAGAAAGTGCGCTCTACCCGCTCCTCCTCTCGAGGAGGCAGGGCGTAGCGGCGCAGCGCCGATTTATAGGTAAAAGGTTGTTCTAAAACATCCACAAGCTGCTGGAAAAAACTCAAGTCATTGTGTTGATAGGCTTGGTTAATGGCTTCTTCCACCAGATGGTTGCGAGGAATAAACACCGGGTTAGCCAGATACATCTGTTGTTGCCGGTCCTGTGCAGATTGGGTTTCATTAGCGAGGCGTTGCCGCCAGTTTGTCAGCCAAGGCGTAAAGGCCTCGGAGAACTGGAATAGCTCGCCAATCTTTTCAGGCGCGTTTTTCTCTAAAGTACGGTTTTCATCAGCCAAATCGGCCAGCTTGCGAAAGGCGAGGGTGAAGTCGGCATTTTCTACTTCGAGTAAATTCAAGAAATCGGTGTAGAGTGCTTCATCGTCGCTGCTGAAATTCTCGATCCCCAATTTATTAGCCATAACCCGGTGATAGGCCTTGAAAAACGCGTGCGGGAATTGATTTATCGCTGCTTGGGCAAGCTCGGCGCCCCGGTTTTCATCTTCATCAATCAATGGCAAAAGGGCTTGGGCCAGTTGGACTAAATTCCAGTTGGCAATGGCAGGCTGATTGCCAAAGGCGTAGCGGCCATTGTGGTCGATGGAGCTAAACACCGTGCCGGGGTGGTAGGTATCCATAAAGGCACAGGGGCCGTAGTCGATGGTTTCCCCACAGAGCAACATGTTGTCGGTATTCATGACGCCGTGAATAAAACCGATGCCCTGCCAGCGGGCGATCAATTCTGCTTGCTTGGCGATGACTTGCTCAAGCAGGGCCAGTGCCGGTGAATCGGCGTGTTGCTGTTCTGGGAAGTGGCGCTGGAGAATATAGTCCACCAGTGTTTTAAGGGCAGCAAGGTCTTGCTGGGAATAAAAATACTGAACGGTGCCTACGCGTAAATGGCTGCTGGCAATTCGGGTGAGTATGGCGCCGGGGAGTGGGCCGCGTTCTCGATAAACCGACTCGCCAGTACTGACCGCCGCCAGCGCCCGCGTGGTAGGAACGCCCAAGCGAGCCATGGCTTCGCTGAGGATATATTCCCGCAATACCGGCCCCAGTGGGGATTTGCCATCGCCGCTGCGAGAAAAGGGGGTTGGGCCGGAGCCTTTTAATTGCAAATCAAAGCGCTCACCTTGCGGGGTGAGAATCTCGCCTATAAGCAGGGCGCGGCCATCGCCGAGTTGGGGATTCCAGTTGCCAAATTGGTGTCCGGCGTACACCGTGGCAATGGGATTTGCCCCCGTGGGAACCTGATTGCCGGCCAGTATTTGCGCCCATTCTGAGTCGCTCAAGGCGTCCGCTGATGCGCCGAGCTGTTGTGCCAGCGTCGAGTTAAACCGAATCATTTTCGGTGCCGGCACGGGCATGGCGGTTTGGCTATGGCTGAAGTTTTCGCCTAATTGGGCATAGCTATTGTCAAATTTGAACACGGTGAGTTCCGGGGTGGTTGTTGAGCGTATCGCTACAGGCGAGCCTGGTCAGGGCTTGTATTCTGGCGTGTTTTGACAAGTCATTGTAGTCAATTACCCTGTTAATGTATGTCACCGAACAGTTAAAATCACGGACGAATATGGCCGCTTAACGCGCCTAATAATATGGAAGTCATAATGCTAATGAGCTGGTTATCCCGAGTTTGGTTTGCCCTATGCCGCTTAATGAGTGCGCTGCTGATTCGTGGGATTGAACCCAAAATTCTCCAGATCGACGATGGCACTATCGAGGATATTGCCGATAAGCCGGTGTGCTATGTCCTGCGTGAGCACAGTTGGACCGATCGCTTTGTGCTTGAACGCCTGCTGAAAAAACAGGGCTTGCCGGTATTAGGTGGCAAGCCGGGGGTGCTGCCAACCGTGGAGCAGGCGACCTGCCTGTATTTGCCCATTTTACAGGGGCGGCGCGGCGGTGAGCGCGGCCGCAAAGCGATGGAAGCCTACGTACAAGAGGCGGTGGAAACCGGTTTGCCGATTCAGGTGGTGCCGGTTTCTTTGTTTTGGGGACGTGACCCCGGTAGTGAAACCTCGATTTTTCGCCTGTTAGTGGGTAGCAGTGAAAGTGCTGGTGCCATTCGAAAATTACTGATTATTCTGGCCCAGCGCGGTAATTTAGTTGTCCATATCGCCAAGCCCGTCAGTTTTGAAAAACTGGTCGCGCACACCCGTGAACCGGCGCAAGCTGCGACCTTATTGGCACGAACTCTGTCGTTTTACTTTACCCGACGCAAAACCGCGACTCTCGGCCCCAGCTTGCTCTCTCGCCAGCAAATTACCGATGCGGTGATTCGCCGACAGCCGGTGCAAGAGGTGATGGCTAAGTTGGCGGCGGAGCCCGAGGCCAATGCCGCCAAAATTGAAAAACAGGCGCGCAAAATGGCCAATGAAATTGCGGCCAATTTCGACTCTCGATTGCTGCGGGTGTTGGAGATGACCCTGACTTGGGTCTTCCAAAAATTATTTACCGGGCTCAAGGTTTATCACAACCAACGCTTGCGTGATTTGGCCAGTCACCGCCAGCTGGTTTATATGCCCAGCCATCGCAGTCACTTTGATTATCTGCTGATTTCTTATGCCCTGTATAAAGAGGGTTTGGTGCCGCCGCATATTGCGGCTGGCGTAAACCTGAATTTCTGGCCGGTGGGCGGTTTGCTGCGCCGGGGTGGAGCGTTTTATATTCGCCGCAGCTTTGCCGGGCAAGAGTTGTATTCGGCGGTATTTCACAGCTATTTAGATGTGATTCTGGGGCGCGGTTACTCCATGGAGTTTTATCCCGAGGGTGGCCGCAGTCGCACCGGAAGATTGTTGCCGCCAAAGAAAGGCATGTTGAAAATGACCTTGGAAAGTCTGGTGCAACAACCGGCGCGCAAGGTGGCGATTGTGCCGATCTATGTCTGTTACGACAAATTGGTTGAAGGCGCGACCTATGCAAAGGAGCTGCGTGGTTCCACCAAGCAAAAAGAGTCGGCCAGCGGCCTGCTTAAAGCGCGTAAGATTTTTAAATCTTCTTACGGCAGCCCCCATGTTTCATTTGGCGAGCCCATTTTAGTTGATGAAGCTCTGGCTCGAATTGAGCCCGCTTGGCGGCGTCAGTTTGCCGAGGGCAATCACGGCTTTTTACAAAAGGCGATAGATCAAATTGCCCAGCAGAATATGGAGCATATTAATGCGGCGGCGGTGGTAAACCCTATCGGATTGGTGTCGACCATTTTGTTGAGTAGCCCGCAGCGAGCGATGGCTGAAGATGAGTTGCTGGCGCAGATTGACGCCTTTATTCAATTGCTCAAGCTGATGCCTTACAGCCGTGATGTGAGCCTGCCAGAGGGCACGAGCCGAGAAATTCTGGACTTTGCCGCCCGCACTGCGGGCCTGTCTCGGATAGATCATTCCTGGGGTGCGATCATTACCGCGACTGGCAAAGAAGCGGTAATGCTGACCTACTACCGCAACTCCATCATGCATGTACTGGCGCTGCCCAGCCTGATTGCGCGTTTCTTCCGCCATCAACAGCGGGTCAACGAGCAAGCGTTGTTGGATTCCTGTTTGCCGCTGTATCCGTTTTTGCGCAAGGAATTATTCCTGCCTGAATTGGCGCAGGGCGAAACTAACCGGGTTCAAAACCAGATTGATGCCCTGGTGAGTCTTGGTCTGTTAGTCCGCGAGGGCAGTGATTTATTGCGGCCAGAGGTGGGCACTGAAGCCTATTCTATTTTGATTGGATTAGGGCGGATTCTGCGTGAAACCTTTGAGCGTTACACCATGAGTAGTTTGGTGTTGGCTCAAAAATTGGGTGTGGGTGAGTTGCCGAGCAGTCGCAGCGAACTTGAGAAATATATTATTGAAATGGCGCAGCGCTTGGCGATTTTGAGCGGGCGCGAAGCGCCGGAATATTTTGATAAAACCCTGTTCCGTGGGTTTTTAGATACTCTGATTAGCGAAAATCTGTTGCATATTACAAGCGCTGAAGGCGAAGACCGGATTGAGGTTGATGATCGCCTGCAATCCTACGCCCATAACTGGGTGGCCTTGCTAGGGCCGGATGTTCAGCAGAGCATGTTGCAGTTGCTGCGGCGCGCACCTTCACCGGAATAAGTTCAGAAAGCGAATTCTGTGCAATACGGGTAAGCACGGATCAGTTTTTGGCTAGCCGCAATAGTGCAAACGGCAGTGACAGGGTACATTGTGCCAAACCCGTTGCTGAGTCTCACTATCCGTCATGGCTTTCTGGAAACAACTGAATTCCATTCGTTGGCGCATTCTTGCGCCTATGGTCTTGTTGATTCTGGCCAGTAATTTCGTGGTATTAAGCTCGACCATTGACCAGCTCGATGAACAGCTGGTGCTTTCCCTCAAGGGCGATTTGAACAGCGAAACGGATATTGTCAGCGTTCAACTGCAAGCCTCCATTAGAGAACTCATGCGTGATACCGCCTGGTTGCGCGGCCTGCCACCCATCGACGGAATGATGCGTGCTGAGGCCAATGGCGGCATCGATCCCCTCGATAACTCTACTCTGCAAGCCTGGAAAAACCGGCTGGCGATTATTTATTCGGAAATGCTCAGCGCCAAGCCGACCCGGGTGCAAATTCGTTATCTGTTAGCAGATGGGCATGAACTGGTCAGAATTGACCGTTTTGGCCCCAATAACTCGGTGCGCGTGGTGCCGGTTGATGAATTGCAGGATAAATCGAAACGGGATTACTTTCTCGAGGCCAAGCACTTACCGCCGGGCCATGTGTATCTTTCTGCCATCAACCTTAACCGCGAAAATGGCGTGATTAAACAGCCACAACAGGGCGTGATTCGAGCAGCGACGCCGGTATACAACGATGAGGGTAAGTTGCATGGCGTGATCGTGATTAACGAGAGCGTTGATGAAATTTTTAACGATTTATTGAAGCTGGTGCGTCCCAGTCACGAATTGCGTATTACCAATGCCGGCGGCGAATATTTGCTTCACCCTGAGCCGCACAAAGCCTTTCAGTTTGACTATGGCGAGCGCAGCAATATCGTGGATGACTTTCCGGAGCTGCAGCCGCTGTTTTTTAGCGAGGGTGGTACGCCTGTAAACGCTTTGGAAACAGAGTTTGAATTGATCTCCGAAAAGCAGATTGTGGTGGCGAAATCGATTAACCATAACCTGCTTTCCGACAGCGGCCATTTAACGGTAGTGCTGTCTGCAGATACCTTGGCGGCCCTGAGTGTTCGGCAAAATGTCTTTCAGCGCAATGCCTACATTATTACCTTAACGCTGATTGTTGCGCTGGTGGCAGGTTTGTTTGTCACTCGTTATATCACCGCGCCTATTTTACAAATGCGTCGAAGTATCTCCCGTCGTAAAGCCAATCTGTTTGATTTGCCGCTGCCGGTGAATGCCCCCGGTGAGACGGGCGAACTGGCTCAGGCTTTTTCCGAGCTACTAACAAAATTGGATCAGCGGCAGGCGAATCTTGAGTCGGAGATTGCCGAGCGCAAACTGGCCCAAGAACAGGTTGAGAGCAATGTTAAAAAACTGTCTGAGGCCAATGCCGAGCTTCAGCAGTTTAATTACATCGCCTCCCACGACCTGCAAGAGCCATTGCGTACCGTAAAAAGTTTTGTCGAGTTATTACAGAAGAATTATGCCGATGCCTTGGATGGCAATGGGCAAACCGCGTTGCGCTTTATTATTCAGTCCACCACACGCATGCAGGAGCTGATTTTTGGCTTGCTGAATTACAGCCGCATTGGCGTTGATGCGCCTCGGGTTGAGGTGGACGTGCAAAGTTTACTCGGGTCGATTTCTCAGGATTTGGCGGCTCGAATTGCAGAAAAACGCGGCAGCCTTGAGTTTCACGATATGCCGGTGATTCGCGCCCAGGCTACGGAAGTGCGTATGCTGTTTCAAAACCTGATTAGTAATGCACTGAAATTCAGCCGAGACGGGGTGCCGCCGGTAGTGAAAATTTTTGCCACCCGCATTGATAAAGGCTGGCAGTTCTGTGTGTCTGATAATGGCATTGGTATAAGTGAGGAGCACCGCGAGCGAATTTTCCTGATTTTTCAACGCCTGCACCGCCGCGATGAAATTGAGGGTACTGGCATTGGTTTGGCGCATTGTAAGAAAGTGGTAGAGATGCACGGAGGAAAAATCTGGGTAGAGACTTCCACGGATGGCGGAAGTTGCTTCTGCTTGACTATAATGGACGAATGATGACGAAACCTTTGAAAACTGCACTGCTAATTGACGACTGTGAGGCCACTAACTTCCTGCATCAGATGGTGTTGGAGTCCAGTGGTTTTGTCGAGCAGATCGTTACTAAATACAACGGTAAGGAAGCGATTGACTACCTGAAAACCGCGGTTGATGGCGAATACCCCCGGCCGGAGTTAGTGTTTCTCGACATCAATATGCCGGTGATGAACGGTTGGGAATTTCTGGATCAATACGATCTTTTAGAAGACAACCAAAAGGCCGGTGTGGTGGTGGTGATGTTGACCACCTCGTTTAATCCTGCGGATGAAAAGCATGCCCGTGAGATTAGGCAAATTAGTAATTTTCAAAACAAGCCACTGACAGAAGAAAAATTACGCAAGGTGATTGAGGATTGCTTTCCGGGTTTGTTGGAAAACTCGATCACCCGCTAAGATCACCTGTCATATTTCTGCCTTAAAACGATAAAATTAGTGTCACTGATTGTCCGTACCATTATTCAAAATGTGAACGGAGAGTCCTGTTGTGGCCGAGTTGACGCCTCAAGTAGAAGCACCTGTAAGCAAAGTCCCATCCGAAAAAGTCTATTACAAGACGATCTGGCTGTCTGATATTCACCTTGGTTTCAAGGACTGTCGAGCCGAATACCTCCTCAATTTTCTCTCTCGGGTTGAATGCGACACCATTTATTTGGTGGGCGATGTGGTCGACCTGTGGTCGCTGAAGCGCACCCTGTACTGGCCGGCTTCCCACCACGATGTACTGCGCACCTTGTTCCGTAAAGCCAATAGCGGAACTCGCGTGGTCTACATTCCGGGCAACCACGATGAAACCTTCCGGGATTATGTCGGCCACATCTTTGGGCCGATTGAGGTTAAAAAAGAAGCCATTCACACCACAGTCACCGGCAAGCGTTTGCTGATGTTTCACGGTGATTGCTTGGATGAGCATATCCGCCTGAACAAGTGGGAAGACCTGATTGGCGACTACGCCTACGACCTGTTGCTATTCGTCAACCGCTGGGCTAATTACTTCCGCCGCCGCTTCGGCTGGCATTACTGGTCCTTGGCCACCTATATCAAACAGCGCATTCCCAACGCCCGCCAGGTTATTGATGTGTTTGAAAAAGCGGCGGTTGAATTGGCCAAAGAGCGCGGTATGGATGGCGTGATCTGCGGCCATATTCACCAGCCCGCACTGAAAGAAATCGACGGCATTCTCTACTGCAACGACGGTGATTGGATTGAAAACTGTACCGTTCTCGGTGAAACCGAAGAGGGAGTGATGGAGCTGTTGAACTGGACTGAGCGCCAGAGTGTGATGGATACCTTGGCGAGCAAGCCAACCGAAGAACCAGAGGCTGAGGTTCTACCTTTGCGCCGGGCAAGTTAAGGCGCGAAGGGTTTAGGAGTAATAAAAATGATTTCTGTAGATACTGTCATTGCTGAACGTTTTCCCAAGATCGCCAATGGCAACCCCCATATCCGCAAAACCTTAACGGTGCTGTTGAAGTACCTGTTTCACGAAGCGGAATTCAAGCAATTTGAGCGCGACTACCCCAACTTCAAAGGTCTCGATTTCGTTGAGAAGGTGCTGGAGTACTTTGATTTTGGCTACGCCGTTTCCGCGCTCGATCGCGAGCGGATTCCGGTGTCTGGCAAGGTGGTGATCATCTCCAATCATCCTATCGGCAGCTTGGATGGTTTGGCACTGTTGAAAATGGTGTCTGAAGTTCGCTCCGATGTGAAAGTGGTGGCCAACGAAGTGCTTTATGCTCTGAAGCCACTGCGTTCAATGTTGCTGCCAGTCGACAATATGAGTGGCAAGCGCAACCGCCGGGAAAACCTTGAAGCTATTCACGACCATATTGCCAATGATGGCGCGGTAATTATTTTCCCCGCCGGAGAAGTGTCGCGATTTGGCCCCGCTGGCATTCGCGATGGTCGCTGGCGAAATGGCTTTATGAAGTTTGCCGAGCGCAATAATGCGCCGATTTTGCCGGTGCATATCAGTGCGCGTAACTCGGTATTTTTCTACGCCTTGTCACTGCTGGCGAAGCCGCTGTCTACCTTGTGGCTAATCCGCGAAATGTTTAAACAGAACAATCGCACCGTGCGCATTTCGGTTGGCCCGGCGATCGAGGCTGACGTTTATAAAGAATTACCGCTAACGGTGCCCGGCAAGGTTCGTTTGTTTAAGCGTCATATCTACAAAATTGGCCGCCGCCGTAATAATCAGGGTGAACCCTGTTTTAAGCCTCACGCCCGTTCGGTCGCCCACCCGGAAGATCGGCAGGAGTTGCGCAAGGCAATTCGGGCTTGTGAGCGTCTGGGTGAAACCCGCGATGGCATGGAGGTGTACTGTTATCAATACAGTGGTGACTGCACCATCATGCGTGAAATTGGCCGACTGCGAGAAATCAGTTTTCGCGCGGTAGGTGAGGGCACTGGTCTGCGCCGTGACGTGGATAATTACGACGCGAATTATGACCATATTGTGCTGTGGGATGAGTCTCAGCTTGAGTTGGTGGGTGCCTACCGCTTAAAGCGAGTGGCCAGCCTTGAAGGTGAGCAGGGTCTGTATTCCGCCTCGCTGTTTGACTACAAATTAGATCGTGATGATCCAATTATGCAGTACGGTGCCGAGTTGGGTCGCAGCTTTGTGCAGCCAAAATACTGGGGCAAAAATGCGCTGGATTACCTCTGGCAGGGTTTGGGTAAATACCTTAATCGCTACCCAGAGGTGCGCTATTTGTTTGGGCCGGTGAGCCTGAGCGATAAAATGCCGCGCCCCGCCAAAGATTTAATTGTGCAGTTTTATCAGGCGCATTTCCCCAATCAGAGTGATTGGGTGAGTGCAAGCATGCCTTACCAAATTGAAAGCGAGCACAACCCGTTCACTGGCGAAGATTACAAGCAGGAATTTATTCAGCTCAAGGCCAAGGTTACGGAACTCGGCGGTAGTATTCCTACGCTGTATAAACAGTATTCTGAGTTGTGCGAGCCCGGCGGAGTTTGTTTTGCCACGTTTAATATCGATCCGGATTTTGCCGACTGTATTGATGGCATGGTGCTGGTCGATCTGGAAAAGATGAAGCCCCTACGTCGCAAGCGCTATCTCGGGGATTAAGCCTTTCTATCCTATCCTGACGCGCAATCGCGGGTCAGGAACTTCTAGTTGTTTATGCTATAAGAGCCTCTGATTTAAGAGCTTCTGATTAATGTCGTAATTAATTAGAGGCTCCCTAGGTTTTCTTTCAGTTGTTCTATCAGCCAGCCGCTATCATCCAGTGGTAAATCGTGGCCGGCACTCTCATGCAATAACAATGCGCTACGGTATTTTTTGGCCAAGCGTTCGCTGCAGCGCCAAGACACCATGCGGTCTGCTTTGCTGGCGATAAATAGTGGTGGGTTCGCAATCAGGCGCTTCGCCGGTGAGCGGAAGTGGGCGGCGGCGGCGAGCTGGCGCAGCACATTGGATTTTAATACCGGCCGCTGCTGACGAATTTGGCACCAATGCTCCAAGGCTTCGCTGGTATCGCTCTGGTTGCTCACCATATTCAGAATATTGCGTTCTTGTACTTTTACTGAGCGGCTGCCGAGGCTGCGCAACATGGGGCTGAGGTTGCTTAAACGCAAGCGATGCAGGGGCGGGCAATCTGCAGTGCTGCTATTGATCAGAATACTGTGACTAAAGCGTTCTGGCTCTGTTGCCAGCCAATCCAATGCCACCATACCGCCGAGAGAGAGGGCGATAATGCCGATTTTTTCATGGGGGGCAGTGTTGAGTCGGGTTTGTAGATCGGCTCGAATACTCGGGATTGAGAGGGGCGATGAGCGGTGATTTTCGGAACCAAAACCGGCTAGATCCAAGTGGATACAGTTCCAGCCAAGTTCCTGTTTGCAGCGCTCAGGAAAGTCACCCCAGTGCGCGTGTTCGCGTGAGAGACCACGTAGAAATAACCAAGTTACGGGTAGGCTCATAAGCTTCTCTTTTTTATTTTTGCCACATTTTTCTGCCGCAATGTTTTGGGCATCATAGCACTCAACTGGGTAGGTGTCGGTACCAAAGAGCTTGAGCCATTTGTTGCAATTGTCGGGCGTGTTCTCCTTCCACCAACCATTGATTTGGATTGCGACAGGCGGCCATTAAAAAATCCAGCAGGATTAAGTGGCTGCGCAGCACTCGGGCGTGGCGGTGGGGCACGGTGGGGTTGAATAAGCCGGCAAAACTAAAAATTTGGCTGGGGTGTTTTTTCACCCAAAGCCATGAGCCCATTTCCAGTGTGAGAGGTAGTAGCTTGGCGCCGTGTTCGCGACTTTGAATATGGAAGTAATCCCAGAGATCGCCGTGACTCAGATAATGCATAGCCTGCGGCCCAAACTGATAATTGTGGTGGGGAAAGTTGCGCTCCCACAACAGCTTTAAGGCGACATAGCAGGCAATGTCTTCAATAGGTTCTTTGCGAAAGGCGTAGGGAATCCACAGGTGATCTTTAAAGCCAAAGCCGGAGTGAAAATCCACCACCAGACACAGACTTTCGGGGCGCGTGCAGCGGTACACCACATTTTGCAGGGCGACAAATTCGATTTCTTGATGGCGATGCCAATGGCCTCGATACCAAGGCAGTTTGCGCCAGATGCGGTGGCCGCCGATCAAGAATGGGGTGTCGGCTTCAGCGTCGATCGGGGCGTGCCGGTTTAGATCTACGGAGCTAGGGTTGCAGCGCATGTCTTGCAGCATGCCACCCGGATTGACAATGGGCAGGGCGACAATGGCCAGCTCTTCATCAAATTGGCGCTGCCAGTGGGCATCCCAGCGACAGCGTTCAATAACCGATTCCAGCCAGGCGATTAAAACTTGTGTGCCGATTCGCTCTACACCGTGAATACCGCCGGTAAGAAGTAAGCAATTGCGCGCCGTTTCAGGATTGCCAATGGTTAAAGAGGTAATTGGCAATTGCAGGCCATTAAGTTCTACCAGCGCTTCGACTCGGGTTTGAATCATCGACCCGGCCTGTTGGCAGAGTTGCTCAACGGCGAATAATTCTGAAAAACGGCCGCCTAGGCTTCCGCGCAGGCGCGCCATCACAGAGAAAAAATCGGGCAGGTTAGGTCCGGTCATCAGAATTTTGCTTGATAAAGCACTGGTATATCTCAGGCGGTCAATGGTGCTCTGCCCGTACGTTGCCACAACGATTCAACCAGCCCAATACTATTATTCCAGTTGCCGTCCAGCAACCACTCGCAAATGGCAGCGGCGACATCGGGATATTGCTGAGGTGCTTGCTCAGGAATATTTTGCAACCAGTGTTGAATGGGCTGGGCGGCAAAGTTATTCATTACATGGGCGTGGCCCAGTTTTTCCAGTGCGGCGGCATTGCCGAGTTGTTCCGATTGACCACTAACGGGTTTGGTCAACGCCGCGAGGCCCATATGCAGACACTCGCTGAGTAATTCAAAGCCGGAGTTGCAAATCACTCCGCGGGCGCTGCACAGGTCTTCTTTAAAGCCGTGCAAGCTGGTTTTACGCAGGCTGACATTGCCTTCTTCTGCGTCGCTCAGCTCGGGGGAGTATTGAATAAATTTCCAATCTGGCAGGGTTTTTAAGGTCTCGGTGACCTGCTGCTGATTCTCAAAGGGCAGGTACACCACAATATGTTTGCCCCCCGCTTTTAAGGTTTCTTCCGGGTTGATTATGGGCGGCAAGATGGGTGCATTGAAGTGGTGCCAGTGCAGCCCGAGTCGGTGATTGACCGGGGCAAAATATTTCATGATGAATTTGCTGTGCGCACTTACGCCGCGCTCTGGAACATCGGGATAACCAAATGCGTATTGGTGGCCCATGCCAATTACCGGCTTGCCTTTGAGGCGTCCGGCCCAGGCGGTGACCGGTTCGAAATCGGTGAGAATAACGTCGTATTCACTTAGGTCTAGTGCGCGTACATCTTCTATAAATTGCAGGGGCCGCGCTGCCATAACGGTTTTCAGATTGCTGATTTTACCGTTCTCGGTGACAAAGGTAAGGCCGTGGCGGAGTTGATAGTCGCCAAAGGGTTCCATATCAAAAAATTTGTCGGCGGGGCGGCCGGAGAACAGATATTGAACGTCGATATTGCGATCGGAGAAGTGTTTGGCCATCATCCGCGCGCGGGCGATGTGGCCATTGCCGGTGCCTTGTACACCGTAAAGGATTTTCATAAGTGAAGCTCGAATAGTATGACTTAGGCCACCATCAGTAGATCGTAGGCGAGGTGGGCAATGCCTGTGCCCAAGCTTGCGCCAGCCAGAATATCTGTAGGGAAGTGTACCCCAAGCAGAACCCGCGAGGCGCCAACGGCCAGTGCCCAGAGATATAAGGGGGCGGCGACAGCGCCAAAGAACAGCACCGCCAGTGTGGCGAGCAAGAAGGCGGCGGCAGTGTGGCCCGAAGGAAAGCTGAATTTATCCGAGGCAATAATACTGGCGTTGAACGAGGGGATGGCAGCCGGTGGCCGGCGACGGCGGCAAGTGTTCTTCAATACCCAGTAAATAGGCAGCCAGATAGCAAAGGCCATGAGGGTGGCAAGAAGAAATTCTTTGCCGTAATTTGCGCCTAGCAAATACAGCGAAACAGGCACGGCAATTTGGGCATAGCCGTCGCCAGTTTTAGACACACTGTAAGCGATGCGACTGAGTTGCTGCTGGTGGCGGGTGCCAACACAGGCGAGAAGCATTCGTGCATCGAACTGATTTATAGACTCAATCAATTGCATAATCATCTCCTTCTAAGGGAAAAGATTACGCCTCGCTGTTTTCAATACGGTGACGAAATAATTGCAGTTATGAGACAGTTTTTAGTTGTTTTTATTGCACTGTTAGCGCGAACTGGGCTGTTGCGGCGCTCAATTATTTTCAATTAGCAGTATTGCGCCTTTATGACGGCGCCCGCTTTCCGCCCGAATGGGCAGCAATTCAGCGAAATGTCGTTCAATACAGTACTCGGCAAGTGCAAGAAAAGGCGGTCGCATCGGGTCGGCGATGATGATTCGCGCGACACCGGCGGCGATTGCTCGATCAATCAGCTCGGCCAAGTCTTCGGCCATGTCATCCCAAAAACAAATATCACAAGCCATTAGGGTGTCGTATTGCCCCAGCTCGGTCTCGGTCAATTCGCTAAATAATGCCGGCTGCCAGTTCAGCGCCACCTTATTGGCATCGGTGTGCAGCTCTAACGCGGGCAATACTGCCGGATCACCGTCGCTGGCGGTGACCTCAGCATTGAAGTGTTTGGCGCAGTAGATACCTGCTAGCCCTGCACCACAGCCTACCTCAAGCACCTTGCTATTGTGCTCTAGGGGATTGTCTTGAAGGTAGGCCATCATTAAATAACTGGCTGCCCACACCTTATTGCCGTGCAGCTGAAATTGGGCGTGGCGATTTGCACGGCGCAAGGCGGGGTGCGAGGCCAGCAACGTTGTTACGCCGTAGTATTCACGATAATGGCTTGATAAGGCTGATTTAACCAAAGGTCGCATGTCCAAATAGGTGCTGAAGGGTTAGTATAAATCAGTTACTTATGTATCCATCCCATCGAGTTAAGGAAATTCCCTTGAGCCAGTACGATTATGATCTTTTAGTTATTGGCAGTGGCCCTGCGGGAGAAAGCGCTGCGCTAAATGCGGTTAAACACGGGCAGCGAGTTGCCATTGTTGAGCAAATGGCGACAGTCGGTGGTGCTTGTACCCATATGGGCACGATTCCCTCCAAGGCGTTGCGGCATATGGTTCGGCAAGCGATTCGCTTTAATCGCACGCCCATTTTTAGGGATATTGGCAACCCGCGTACCTTGACCTATCCCAAGCTGTTAAGCCATGCCAATCAGGTGATTGATAAGCAAGTGGCGATGCGCAGCCGGTTTTATTATCGCAACCAGATACGTCTGATTCAGGGCCATGCGCGGTTTACCGATACCCATCGCCTGCAAATTATTTCGGCGGAAGGGCAGGAAGAATATATCACCGCTAAGAAGTTTGTGATTGCCACCGGCTCGCGCCCCTATCGCCCAGACAATATCGATTTCAACCATCCGAGGGTGTACGACAGCGACAGCATTTTAGCGATGACCAATACCCCGCGAAAATTGCTGATCTACGGCGCCGGTGTTATCGGTTGTGAATACGCCTCGATTTTTTCAGGCATCGGTATCAAGGTTGAGCTGATTAATACCCGTGATCGGCTACTGGAATTTTTGGATGATGAAATCTCCGATGCGCTGAGTTATCACCTGCGCCACTTAGGCGTGATGATTCGTCATCGGGAAGAGTACAGCAAGGTCGAAGCTAGCGATTCCGGTGTGGTGATGTCCTTGCAATCGGGCAAGCAACTTCATGCTGATGCTCTGCTTTGGTGTAACGGCCGCAGTGGTAATACCCATGATTTGGGCTTGGAGAATATTGGTTTAGAGGCGGATCACCGAGGTCAGCTTCAGGTTGATGAGCACTATCAAACCGCGGTGAACAATATCTATGCAGCGGGTGATGTAATTGGTTGGCCCAGCCTCGCTAGTGCGGCTTATGACCAAGGGCGTTCGGCGGCGGCCTCGGCACGGGGTAAGGAGCACTGCCGTTTTGTTGACGATGTGCCCACCGGAATTTACACCCTGCCGGAGATTAGCTCGGTGGGTAAAACCGAAGGTGAATTAACTGCTGCCAAGGTGCCCTATGAAGTGGGCCGGGCGTTTTTCAAAGACACCGCTCGTGGCCAAATCAGTGGCGAGACCGTGGGCATGCTGAAGCTACTCTTCCATGTGGATACTCTGGAAATTTTGGGCATCCATTGTTTTGGCGCAGAAGCGGCGGAAATTATTCATATCGGGCAGGTGGTGATGAAGCAGGAAAACGGCGGCAACACCCTGCGTTATTTTGTCACCACTACCTTTAATTACCCCACCATGGCCGAGGCTTATCGCACGGCGGCCTTGAATGGCTTGAACCGTTTGGCCGGGTATTGATGGGGGATTTCTGTAGTGTTCGGGCTCACTGTTTCAGCGCTTAGGAAATAAGTAAAAATTTTAATTGACAGCGCTTTGCTTCGGGGATAAATAGTGCGCTGAACGAGCGCGATATCACGCGTTGTTCATTCTGTATTCGTTTTGGGTTTAGGGTGAGCAATTACATGGCAAAAGATCTTGATAGCAGCAGTGACGATGATCTGGATGAAGACAATTTTGACGGAGACGAGGAGTCTTCTTTTCCTGATCGCGCTATCACCGGTGGCTCTGATTTGAGTATTCGCCGCAAAATTGAAGAGCGCTTAGAGCGCAAACGTTTGATGGAAGAGTTCGATCTATTAGACGACTTCGACATTTAATTATTTCGCACTATTGGCTGTCTCGCCTTTAGAAACTCTGTCCCGGTAAGTCTTTTCCGGGGCAGCAGTTGAACCCCGCCATCTTTGAGATATACCATGCAGTAACAGACCTCTGCGTCTGTGATTTTGTGTTTCGTATACCAACAAGAATATCTGGGGCAAAATATGAATTTAAAAATCCTCGCTGGTGTCCTCATTGCTGCAGCCATTGCAGTTGGAGGATGGTTTTATCTCAGTTCGAAGGAAAACCCTCAACCCAGCACGACCAACACGCCCGAATCCCTGCCCGAATTAGCGGCTGAAACCAAGGTCAAAGAAGTGCTGGCCGTGGAGGAGGAAGAGGATTTTCAAGAACAGACCGATTCACTGGTGGCGGCGCCAGCAAGTGTTCGCGGTAGCGACGAGGTGGTGCGGGAGGCGGTCAGCGATTTGTCGCCTTCTCTGACCGATTATCTCGGCCCAGATCAGCAGTTGCGCAAGTGGATTGTGGTGGTGGATCAATTGGCGGGCTATAAATGGCCGACCAAGAATTTGCCCCTGCTTTACCCCAAGGCTGATTTTAAAGTGCTCAATACCTCTAACGGTATGGTCAGCTCGCCAGAGAACAGCAAGCGCTGGGATAAGCTGATTGGCTTGGTTTCAAATTTGGATGCAAAACGGGTCGCAATTTACTACAAAAATTGGTCGCCCTTGATTGAGGGAACGTATAAGGAATTAGGCAATCCCAACTCCTTTGACTTCCAATTGCGCGATGCCATTGATCACCTGCTTTTCATCAAGCCACTGCCGGCACAGGCGCAATTACACCGTCCCAAGGTGTTTTACGAGTATGTTGATCCGGCGCTGGAAAATGCCGACCCACTCAGTAAGTGGATGTGGCGTCTAGGCCCAGACAATATGGCCAAATTGCAGGCCTGGCTGCGCGAATTAAAGGCGTATTTGTAAAATCGTATAAATTTCAATAACTTGATAAGCGGTCGCCCAATTTTGGGTGGCCGTTTTTTTTGCCTTGGTTTTTTTTGTTGGTCAGAATGCAGGGCTAAATTTTGTATTCTTTATTGCTCTAACGATGGTTTTATGTATCATAGGTATTAACCCTTATTTCTATCGTTAGCGATACCTATGTCCGAGGCGTCATCTAATAATAAATTGGTGCGTTGCATCTTTGTCAGTGCGGCCCCTCGAGCTGTGCAAGAAAGTGCAATTCCGCAGTTTTTGTTTGATTTCAGACGGGCAAGTGCCGAGCACCAACTCACTGGAATGATGCTCTGTGAGGGGCGAGATTTCTTTCAAGTGGTGGAGGGACGTCGCGAGCAGATTGATGAGCTCTACAAGCAGGTTGAACTGGATAAGCGCCAGCATCGCTTGCTTAAGATTCTGGATGAAGATCTAGAGTCCCGCGATTTTAAGGATATGTCACTGGCGTATGGTATTGCGGGTCGTCGGGTATTCAGAAAGCTGGATGATAACGGCGAGGTGTTTTCCAAGCAGGGGCCGGTTCACCGCTTGCCAGATACCAAGACGAAAACGCTGATGCTGCAATTTGCGCAAAAGCGCTGGCGTCGAGCGGAGTCTGAGTAAGCCTCGTCGCGGGGAATTCTTAGCAGACTGTTTAGGCGTTAATATCAATCGTTCTGGCCACGATCTGGCCCTGTGATATCAGTTCATTCAGCTTGGCAAGGGTTTCAATTACCCGCTTTTCCTCGCCGTCATCGAGCTGTTTTTTTCCAATCAATACATTTTCTGCTTTGCGGGCCAGGTTTGATACCTCGTCAATGCCGAGTATGCCGCTGGTGCCTGCCATGGAGTGCAGGTGGCGGTAGAGTTTTTCCAGATAGCTTTCACGTTCGCCTTGGCTTTCGGAATAGGCCAGCCAACTATCAGAAATTTCTAGAAATTTTTCGTCGATTTTAGCGAGGTATTCCTCTTGCAGCGCGGCAAATTTCTCATTGGCCGTCATTTTTCGGGCTTGCCGAGGTAGCTGTGCTGATGCTGCCATGAGTTCCTCTCTCGCCATATTTAGCGTAATCTCAGTGCCAATACGACTGTCGATGCGGTCGCTGTTTATAAGTCAGTATAGAAACAAATCACCTAACTTTATCCTTTTTCAGACTAATTGCTTACCAGCCGTAGCGAAATGAGGGCTTTCACCTAAAATTCTGTTACTCAGAGGGCTTTGATACGCGCATTTACGAATGATAAGTCGATCACATTTGTGACTACTATTCATCCCTAGATAATTGAGGCGTTACTAATGGAGTCAGGCAAACGTCCGCAGGCATGGGTAATTGCCCTAAAGGGCAGTAAACAGGGAAGAGCAATGTGAACCGAATCAGCGATATTTCCAACCAGTTTCGATTGGTTGTTGAAGCCGCCCCACAGGCCATGATCATCGTGGATGATCGAGGTCTGATGGTCTATGTAAATGCTCAAGTTGAAAAACAATTCGGCTACCACCGCGATGAAATGCAGCAGCAGTCGGTGGATATTCTGATACCTGAAGATGTGCGTGGCCATCATCCCCAGCTCCGTGAAAAATATATGCGGCAATCCAGCACTCGAGCCATGGGTGCCGGTCGGGATTTGTACGGTCAGGCCAAAGACGGACGCAAGTTTCCGGTAGAAGTGGGTCTCAATCCCCTTGAAACCCCCGAAGGCCGCTTTGTTATTGTCTCGATTATCGACATCAGTGAGCGCAAGCGGCAGCAAGCGGCACTGGAGCAGCAATTCCAAGAAACCCAACGCGCTTTGCAGCGCTTGAAAGATACCCAGGCTCAGCTCGTGCAAAGTGAACGATTGGCTTCATTGGGGGGGCTGGTTGCCGGCGTTGCCCACGAGGTGAATACCCCGCTGGGAATTGGGGTCACCGCAGCCTCTTTCTTAAGTGAGCAAATCTCGAAAATAGATCGGGCGATGCAAGAGGGGAAATTAACCAAAAGCAGTTTTGGTGATTTTATTAAGAACGCCCGCGAGTCAGCCGATATTCTCAGTACCAATTTACGCCGCGCTGCTGAGTTGATTCAGAGTTTCAAAAAAATTGCTGTTGATCAGTCCAGCGAAGAACATCAGCAAATTGAAATCTCCAAATACATTGACGAGGTTTTACTCAGCCTCAAACCCAAGCTCAAATGCACTCAGCTTCAGTTAGTTGTGGATTGTCCAGATAAAATTGAAGTTGAAACTGTGCCCGGTGCGCTGTCACAAATTCTGACTAATTTAGTGATGAACAGCTTAGTTCACGCCTACGATGAAGGTGAGGCGGGTACCATTATTATTCGCGCCCACAAATCAGAAGATGGGCAAGTTGTTCTCAGTTATATCGATGATGGCAAGGGCATTCCCAAAGCCTATCTTTCCAAAGTATTTGACCCTTTCTTTACCACCAAGCGGGCCAATGGCGGCAGCGGCTTGGGCTTGCATATTGTCTTTAGCCTGGTGCATCAGGTATTGGGCGGTACCATCGAAATAGAAAGTGAAGAGGGTAAAGGCGCCCAATTCACCATTACCTTGCCATGTTTGCCACCTGCGGAACATGAAGCGCTGGGAGAGAGATAATGAGCCTGAACGATGATGATCTGATTTTTGCCGATGATGCCGACGGCGAGCTGGATGAGTCGGGTGCCGCGCCGTGGAAAATCCTGATTGTTGACGATGAAGAAGAAATTCATCGCGTCACCAAATTGAGTCTTGGTGAAAATATTGTTCATGGTCGCCCGCTGAGTTTTTTACACGCGTACACCGGCGAAAGCTCCGTTGAGATTATGCGGGAGCAGCCCGACATCGCACTGGTTTTGATGGACGTGGTTATGGAGAGTGAGCACGCCGGCCTACAGGCGGTGGAGCGAATTCGGGAGGAGTTGGGTAATACCGATGTGCGCTTGGTTTTGCGAACGGGACAGCCGGGACAGGCACCGGAAAAAGAAGTGGTCACCCGATACGATATTAATGACTACAAAGAAAAAACCGAGCTGACCTCGAAAAAACTCCACACCCTCTTACATACCAGCCTCAGCCACTATCGAGAGCTGGTTGCGCTAAAACAAAACCGGCTTGGCTTGGAGAAGGTGATCAAGGCTTCTGGGGCATTGTTTAAAAGCCCCTCTATGCAGGAGTTTGCCAGCGGGGTTCTTACCCAGCTTGCCGCATTACTCTATGTGTCTGAAGATATTTTCATGGTGCGCGGTGTTACTGTGGGGTCGGGTGAAACCGGCGATTTACGCATTATCGCTTCGGCCGGTGGTCAGGGAAATTCTGAAGGAATGCGGATTGAAGATGCTTTGCCAGAAGACGTGGTCGAGCGGATTATTCAATCCTTAAAAGAAGATTACCCGTTGTTTGGCGATAAGTACTTTGTTGCGTCTTTCAGTACTCGTTCGGGCTCCCGCTATATTATTTATATCGCCAATGAGGCACCAATCTCGGTAGCAGATCGTCGCTTGATCGAGATGTTTTGCAACAATATCGGTATCGCCTTTGAAAACCACGCCATGTATCAAGAGGTGGTGGACAGTCAGCATCGCTTGGTCTTGTTGCTTAGTACCGCCGTGGAAGAGCGCTCCAAGGAGCTGAATAACCACGTTCGCCGGGTGTCGGAATATGCCTTAATTATTGGGCGGCAACTGGGGCTGAATGATAAAGAGTTGGAGCAGTTGCAATTGTCGGCGGCTCTGCACGATATTGGTAAAATTGCGATCCCGGATGAAGTTTTAAATAAGCCGGGTAAGCTTACTGATGCTGAACGAGCGGTGATGGAAACCCATGTTGAGCGCGGTGAGAATATTCTGGGTGCTCAGGATGGTTCGCTGCTGAAATCGGCGGCAAATGTGGTGGGTGCTCACCACGAACATTGGGATGGCGGTGGTTATCCCCGCAAGTTGAAAGGCGGCCAAATCCCGTTCTACGGCCGAATTACTGCTATTGCGGATGTGTTTGATGCGCTCAGCACCAAGCGAGTCTATAAAGAGGCTTGGCCAATGGAGGAGGTGCTGGAATATTTTCGCGATCAGCGTGGCCGACAGTTTGATCCTGAGCTGGTCGATGTGTTTTTGGCCAATATTGAGGAAGTGTTGGAAATTCATCGAGTTTGGCATGCCTGATCCGGTTTAAGACGCGGCTTATTTTCCCCCTTCACTGCCCATCCGGGCAGTGTGCGCTTATAATGCGCCTTTAGGCTGATAAGATCAGAAACAGCCGCAGAAGGAGTGCATTATGTCTAAAGACCGCCTAGTCATTTTTGATACCACTTTGCGCGATGGCGAACAGAGCCCCGGCGCTTCCATGACTCGGGATGAGAAAGTTCGCATTGCCAAAATGCTGGAAAAAATCGGCGTCGATGTTATCGAGGCCGGTTTTGCCATTGCCAGTGTTGGCGATTTTGAGGCGGTTCGTGCGGTTGCTGAGGCGGTGTCAGAGAGCACCATTTGTAGCCTTTCTCGCGCTGGCGTTCAGGATATTGATCGGGCTGCAGAAGCGCTCAAACCGGCGGCTAATTCACGCATTCACACCTTTATTGCAACTTCTCCAATTCATATGCAATACAAATTGCGCATGGAGCCGGACGCCGTTGTTGAGCGAGCGATAATGGCGGTGAAGCACGCGCGTAATCTGGTCGCCGATGTGGAATTTTCCTGTGAGGATGCTTCGCGCTCTGAGTTTGATTTTCTGTGCCGGATTATCGAACAGGTTATCAACGCCGGTGCCCGCACCATCAATTTGCCTGATACGGTTGGTTACGGTGAGCCGGGTGAATACGGCGAACTGATTGGCCGTTTGCTGAACACCATTCCCAATGCCGACAAGGCGATTTTCTCGGTGCATTGCCATAACGATCTTGGCCTCGCGGTGGCCAATTCACTGTCGGCAGTAATGCATGGCGCCCGTCAGGTCGAATGTACGATTAATGGTTTGGGTGAGCGGGCGGGTAATGCCGCATTGGAAGAAATTGTGATGGCAGTGCGTACGCGCCATGATTTATTTCCGGTCGATGTGGGTATCGATACCAGCCATATTGTGCCGACCTCCAGACTGGTTTCTTCTATCACTGGTTTTCCGGTGCAGCCCAATAAAGCCATTGTGGGTGCCAATGCCTTTGCCCATGAGTCGGGTATCCATCAAGACGGGGTACTGAAGCATCGCGAAACCTATGAAATTATGCGCGCCCAAGATGTGGGTTGGCACAATAATAAATTGGTGCTGGGCAAGCACTCCGGTCGTGCCGCCTTCAAAGCCCGCCTTGAAGAGCTGGGTATTGAAATCGGCGATGACAATGCCATGCAGCTTGCCTTTACTCGCTTTAAAGAATTGGCGGATAAAAAGCACGAAATCTTCGATGAAGACCTGCAGGCGTTAATGAACGATATGCAGCCGGCGGATCGTCCGCGTCCCTTCCAATACCTTGGTTTGGAGGCGGTCTCCCGCACGGGCCATCATCCCCGTGCCGATGTGCGCTTGGAAATAAACGGTGCGGAGCAATTGGCCAGTGCGGTGGGCGACGGCCCAGTTGATGCGGCATTTAAGGCGATTGAATCCGCTGTTGAGAGCGGCGCCACATTGCAGTTGTACTCGGTTAATGCAATTACTACCGGCACCGATTCGCAAGGGGAAGTTCAAGTTCGCCTAGAGCGAAACGGCCAGATCGTAAACGGCAATGGTGCAGATACCGATATTATTGTCGCTTCTGTTAAAGCCTATTTGGATGCCTTGAACCTGCTGGCCGATGATGAGGCGCGTGCCCATCCTCAGCGCGAAGGTGTGTAGTGGCGAATCAACTCGCCTATCTTGAGCGCTTGGGCATTTCTTACTATGTCCCGCGTTTTGTACTGCCCGGCGCTTTGCCTTCGGTCGCATTGGCTTTTGATACTCAGCAAGAGATAGATGGGCAGTTTCCTTCTCATAAAGAGCTTCCTTCTCATGGAGAGCATCCTTCCCAAGGGGAGTCAATTCCTAGCACTGAGGCAGGCGCGAACGCCGAGGCTGGCGAACACGCTAGAGATCAAGGTAGAGCATCACTTTCGGCTTTTGTGGGCGATAAGCCCGTGGCTAAGACTGAGGCGAGTGGCGTAGACAAGCCTGTTGTTACAGCGCAGGAAAATACGGCTGCGGTGCAATTTAAGGCCTCATTAGTCGATAGCGGAGCGGGTATTTTAATGCTTGCTCCGGTGAGCGCTGGCCCCTTGGATAATGACAGCAAACGCTTGTTGGCGAATATTGCCCAAGCTGCGGTAAAGCATTACCAGCTGCCCTATGAGCTGCAATTTAACGCGGCTCATTTTGGCTGGCCGATGCACAATATTCCCGGTATTGAGCAAGGCTTGGTGGCGGCCAGAGAGGCATTTACCGCCAGTGTACTGGCTCGCCTAGAATTGAAACCTCAGCGGCTATTGCTGGTTTTTGGTGATGAGTTGGTGGCGTATCTGGATACCGTCTTGCTTGAACAGCACGGTGTTCAGTGTGTCTTCAGTGAACCCACCGCCAAGCTTCTGAATAATCCCAATGGCAAAGCTGAGCTCTGGCGCCAGCTAAAAGCCATTCGTTTTGCTGTTACTGAGTAATGAATATTTCCGCGGCCGAGCTGGTGTCAGCGCCTTTCAGCCTGCGGGAATTTGGCTCGCCGGACTTAGCATTATGCGACCGTTTTTCTAAACACTCTGACCCGCACAGTTGGAGTTTGGCGAATTGGAAACACAGCCTGCAAGGTGATACCTGCTTGGGGCTGTACGAGCAGGAAACGCTACTGGCGGTGGTGGCATTTTCCCTAGTATTGGATGAGCTCAGCTTGCTGAATATCGTCGTTGATCGCGATCAGCGTGGCAGGGGCTTAGGGAAAATTTTGCTGCTTGCCGGTCTTGAGTGGATGCAGCAGTTCGGTGCCCAGCGCTGTGTGCTGGAGGTGCGAGAGTCCAATGATTCTGCTCGCGCCTTGTACCGCAAGCTGGGTTTTACGGAAGATGGATTGCGACGAAATTATTACCCCTTAGATGGGGGGCATGAACACGCGGTGTTGATGTCGGCAGATTTGCCCTTGGAATAATATTTAACACAATGTGGAATGGCTATGCGCGAAATTGAAAGTGATTGGTGGTTTATTGCTCTGCCTGAGCAGTGGCATAGCGAGCAAGACGAAGACAGTATTCTGATTTTTGATGAAGACGAGCTGGGCTGTATCAGCCTGTCTACTCTGCAGGCAGAATCCGGACAAAAGGCCGATGAAGCCGCCTTACTCGGACTGCTAAAGCAACTGGATTACAAGGCCAGTGAAGGCGTGCCAGTGGAAGTTGGCGAGGGTTGGCGAGGGCTGGAATATGAAACCGAGGAAGAAGGTGATTACATCCGCGAGTGGTTTCTCTACGGCCACGGCTTATTATTACTAATTAGCTATTCCTGCGCGGAAGAAGATCGCGATATGGATCGGGCCGCGGTTGATGAAATCCTATCAACCTTGCGGCCCATCGCGCTTTAACTCTTATCGTTTTAATTAGCCCTTAGCTAATGTTGCCGGTGACGCGAACGCGCCGGCTAACGGTTGGCTCATCGGCTTTCTTAGCGGCTTCGCGTTTCTTAATCTGGCCATCAATCATGTTTTTCATGGCAATGATCAGGCCGGTAAAAATAAAGGCGCCCGGCGGCAAAATGGCGACCAGCACGTTTTTATAATCCGCAAATAGTGTGATTTTCCAGTTGGCGGCGCCTGCTCCAAACAACAGATCCATATTGGCGAAAATAGCGCCGGTGCCCACAACCTCGCGGATTGCACCAAGCAAGATCAATACGCCGGTAAATCCCACCCCCATAATAAAGCCATCCCACATCGAGGGCAGCAGGCTGTTCTTGCTGGCAAAGGCATCGGCACGGCCGAGGATTACGCAGTTGGTGGTAATCAAGGGGAGAAATATGCCGAGGATGGTGAATAACTCGTAGGCGAAAGCCTGCATTAGCAGCTCGATGCAGGTCACGGCGGCGGCGATAATCATCACAAAGCTCGGCAGACGAATCGCATCGGTAGTGAAGTTGCGGATCATTGCCACGCAGGAGTTGGATACCGTTAATACCAGCGTTGTTGCCAGCCCCATGCCGATGGCGTTAATCACACTGCCGGTCACCGCAAGCAGTGGGCACAGGCCAAGTAATTGAACTATGGCGGGGTTGTTTTTCCAAAGTCCGTTGAGCGAAATGTCGCGGTAGCTGATATCACTCATTGTGCTGTCTCTCCTGCACTTTGCTTTTGTTCAAGTGCTAACTGGGTAAATAGCTGGTCGCGATTGGCGTCAAAATACTGCAGCGCCCGGTGCACGGCAGCGGTCACCGCTCTGGGGGTGATGGTTGCGCCGGTAAATTGATCAAAGATACCTTTGTCTTTTTTTACCTTCCACTGGGCAGTGCTGGTGCTTTCCAAGCTGTGACCGATAAAACCATCTACCCAGTGACTTTTCTTGTAATCCACCTGATCGCCCAAGCCCGGTGTTTCTCGGTGGTTGAGAACCCGAACGCCGGCAACGCTGCCGTCGAGATTAATGCCGATAATCATGTCGACATCGCCGGTGTAACCATCGCGCGCGGTTGAGGGAAGAATCACCGCAATTGGCTGTGATTTATTCATGGCGATATACACGCGCTTTTCTTCACGCAGGCCCAAAAGACTGGAGTCTGAAATGGGCAGGCTGTCATCCAGCATACTGTTGTCGTGGCGCGAGCGGGGAATAATTTCCAGCAGGGCTTTTTCTTCTGCGTGACGAATATTGTCGCTGATTTTTCCACGCGTAGAGAGGTAGGTGCCGGAGATAATGCCGGTCGTTAATACCGCAAACAGGCCCAGCAGAATGCCGTTTTTGCCAATGGATTCACCCAGCATCAGTTGGACTCCTTAGCGCTTTTTTTATGGCCATAAGTGCGCGGTTGGGTGTAGTGATCAATCAGCGGTGCGGCAAAGTTCATCAGCATCACCGAGAAAGCAATCGCATCGGGGTAATTGCCCCAGCTGCGAATCAGGTACACCAAAATACCGATCAGGGCGCCGTAAACCACTCTGCCTCGATTTGATACCGCCGAGGTCACAGGGTCAGTGACGATAAAAAACGCACCGAGCATGGTCGCGCCACTAAACAGGTGAAACAGGGGAGAGCCACCGGAATTTGAACTGCCGCCGTCATAAAACAGCGCTGCCATTACTGACAGGGCAATCAACATGCTTAAAGGTGCATGCCAGGTGAATACACGGCGATACAACAGGTAGGCGCCGCCCAGTAGAAAGCCCGCATTTGCCCATTCCCAGCCAATGCCGGCGTATTGGCCAAACTGCGGAGTTTGCTGCCACAACTCAGCCAAGGTGGCGCTGCTGTTTTGTTTAAGAATATCTAGAGGCGTCGCGGCGGTGACCGCATCAACACTACCAAGACCCAGGCTGTGTTGCAGGGCTTCAATAGGGCCGAGCAGGGCGCTATTCCCCATTACTCCGCCATCAAAGGGTTGCAGCCATGTGGTCATTTCCACTGGGAAGGAAATCAGCAGCATGACATAAGCCGCCATAGCGGGATTGAAAGGGTTGTAACCCATGCCGCCGTAGAGCTGTTTGCAGATCAGAATGGCAAAGCCGGTGCCGACTAAAATCAGCCAGATGGGGGAGGCGGGCGGTAGTGCAATACCTAGTAAAACCGCCGTTACCAATGCGCTGCAATCGTTTAAATAAAAGCCGATGGGGCGGCTGCGAAATTTAAGCGCAAGGGCTTCAAAAGCCAGTGCAGAGATCGATGCCCAAAGAATATTGCTCAGGGTGCCAAAACCAAAGAACCACGTAAGCGCCAAAATGCCGGGCAAGGTCGCAAGAATTACCAAGCGCATTACCTTGGCGGTGCTCATTGGGCCATGGGCGTGGGGCGAGCTGATTTTTAAAAGTGCCATGCTTTCAGTAGCCCCTTAAGATTGTGATTCTAGATTGTGGTTTTCGAGTTGCTGGCGCGCGTCTGCCAACTTGTCTTGCAGCTTGGCCAATGAGTCTTCCAGCACGCCAACGGTTTCTGCCCCTTGTTCTTTCGCTTGAGCCAGTTTCTGTTCGGCTTTGGCGATACGGGTTTCCAAGGAGCTGACGTTCTGTTGCAGCTTATCGGTTTCGCTAAGATTGGCTTGTGCTTCACGTGCGGCCATTGCGCGCGCAATCGCCGCTTGGGCGGGGTCTAACTCTGCTTGTGGCGGTTCTGCCGGTGCCGCGCTTTTCAGGCTGGCCAAATGAGCTTCCAATTCTTGACGGCTGCTGTCTAGTTTGGCCTGGGTTTTTTCTACCGCAGTGGCAAAGGCCGCGACTTTATCGTCGCCTTGCTCTTGGGCAAGGGTCAGTTTTTGCTGGGCCGCAGTTAGACGTTTTTCGGTGCTGGCGACCTGTTTTTCCAATCGCTCGGTTTTTTGCTCGGACGTTTCATCAACTTCACCGCCAGCGCGTTTGGCTTGGGCGCGAGCAATTGCCGCTTGAGCGGGATCGAGATTTTCTGGGCTGGCATTTTCAGTAGGTGCGTTTCCGCCTTCCTGTGCGGCTTTTTTCGCTTTGCTGCGTTCAATAGCCGCTTGAATGGCATCGGCTTTACTGTCGCCTGCGGCGGCACTGGCTTGTTTCGCCTTGGCCGCTTCCAAACGCGCTTTGCGCTTGGCTTCTTTTTCCGCTTCTTCTTGCTCGATACGTTCTTTGCGCGCCTCAAAGCGCACTTTGCTGCGGTCGGCTTTGGCCTTGTCTTGCTGGGCCTGACGAATCTCCGCTTTGGAAGCGCGATAATACTGTACCAGCGGAATATTGCTGGGGCAGGCGTAGCTGCAGGCGCCGCATTCTATGCAGTCAAACAGATTGTGTTCTTCGAGTTTGTCGTGCTCTTGCGCACGAGAAAACCAATACATTTGCTGGGGTAGCAGTGAAACCGGGCAGGCCTCGGCGCACATGCCGCAGCGAATACAGGCTTGTGCAGGTGGTGGTGCTGGCAATTCATCTCGAGTGGGCGCCAGTACACAGTTGCTGGTTTTTACAATCGGGGTTGCGGTGTCTTCGAGGGTGTAGCCCATCATCGGGCCGCCCATAACTAGGCGCGAACAGCGCGAGGAGTCAAAGCCGCTTTTGTCTAATAAATACTGTACCGGTGTACCCAGTAGGGTTTCGTAGTTGCGTGGTTGCTGGCAAGCATTACCGGTGACAGTAGTGATCCGTGAAATCAGCGGTTCGCCAAATTCAATGGCGCGATGAATGGCCACGGCGGTGCCGATATTCTGACAGACAATACCGATATCCGCAGGCAGGCCGCCACTGGGCACTTCTCGGCCAGTAAGGATTTGAATAAGTTGTTTTTCGCCGCCTGAAGGATATTTGGTGGGGAAAACCACGATCTCGATATTGCTTCCCGCTGCCGCAGCTTGCAGTGCGGCAATGCCTTCGGGCTTATTGTCTTCGACACCGATCAGCGTCTGCTCGCTGGGTTGCACGATGTATTGAAGAATTTTCACCCCGGCAATAATTTGCTCGGCGCGTTCGCGCATCAAAATATCGTCGGCGGTGATGTAAGGTTCACATTCAGTCCCGTTGATAATCAGCGTATCAATGGGTTTGCTTGGATGGCCCGCCAGCTTCACTGCGGAGGGGAAGCCGGCGCCGCCCATACCCGCAATACCCGCGTTGCGGATAATATCTAATAAGGTTTCTTTGGTTTCGCCGGTGTAGTCGCTCAGGCCCTTGTGCGCTATCCACTCATCCTTGTTATCAGTTTCAATAATGACGCAGGGAGCGGTCATGCCTGAAGGATGGGGAATAATGCGAGGCTCTATGGCTACCACGGTGCCGGAGCTTGGCGCGTGTACGGGCGCGCTAACAAAGCCTTTGGCTTCGGCGATTAATTGTCCCTTTAAAACCCGGTCGCCAACATTCACCACTGGCGCTGCTGGTGCGCCGATATGTTGTGACAGAGGCAGAATCAATTGCGATGGAATGCCCGCAGTTTGAATTTTTTCGCCCAGCGATTGATGTTTGTTTTCCGGGGGGTGAATGCCGCCGTGAATATCCCAAATCTGTCTCATTCTTATACCTTAAGCCACAGCGCGATTCGGGTCGCGATCGCTGGCGATAATGTCTTCCGCAGGCGTTGGTTTTGGCCAGTGCCAGGTTTGCAGTGTGGTGGCAATGGGGCGCATCTCGATGCAGTCGACCGGGCAGGGTTCAACGCACAGGTCACAGCCGGTACATTCACTGGCGATAACGGTATGCATGTGCTTGGCAGAGCCGAGGATGGCATCGACCGGGCAGGCCTGAATACATTTGGTACAGCCAATACATTCGTCTTCGCGGATAAAGGCGACCGAGGGAATGTTTTCTTCGGCGGCGTCCAGTGGTTTGGCTTCAACGCCCAATAAATCCGAAAGCGCGGCGATCGTGGTCTCGCCACCGGGAGGGCATTTATTAATTTCGTCGCCACCGGCAATGGCTTCAGCGTAGGGTCGGCAGCCGGGGTAGCCGCACTGACCACATTGGGTTTGCGGAAGTAAGGATTCGATTTGGTCGGTGATGGGGTCACCTTCGGTTTTGAATTTAACCGAGGCGAAACCAAGCAGTGCGCCAAACACCAAGCCGAGGCTGACCAGCGCAATCAGTGCGGAGATAAAGCCGTGTTCAGTAAGAAATTCGATCATGCTTACACCAGTCCTGCAAAGCCCATAAAGGCCAGTGACATCAGGCCGGCAGTGACCATGCCGATGGCGGGGCCTTTAAAGTGCACGGGAACATCGGCCACATTGATGCGTTCACGCATGGCGGCAAACAGGACCAGCACCAGTGAGAAACCCAGCGCGGCGCCAAAGCCATACAGGGCGGATTGGGTGAAGCTATGGCCTTTATTGATGTTCAGCAGTGCCACACCGAGTACGGCGCAGTTGGTGGTGATCAGGGGTAGAAAAACGCCGAGCACTTTGTAGAGCAGTGGGCTGGTTTTGCGTACCACCATTTCGGTGAATTGCACCACCACGGCGATCACTAGAATAAAGCTGATTGTGCGCAGGTATTCCAGTCCAAGGGGGAGTAGCAGCCATTCGTAAGTCATCCAGCTGCAAATAGAGGCGAGGGTGAGTACGAAGGTGGTGGCGCTGGACATGCCAATGGCGGTTTCCAATTTGCCAGACACGCCCATAAAGGGACACAGGCCCAGAAACTGCACCAGTACAAAGTTATTAACCAGAATGGCGCTAATCAATAAAATTGAATAGTCCGCAATCATTGTATTTCCCCGCAGTAAAAGTGGCGCAATGTGGTACGCGACACCGCGAAATATAATTATAAATTTCGATTACACTATTTTATTTCGAACAAGCGTTCAATTAAAAACTTTTTAATCTTGAAAGCCTTATCGCTTTCACCGATAAGACGCTTATTGAATACGCATTCCCGGCTGGGCGCCCTCGTCTGGAGAGAGCAGCCAAATCTCTTTTTGGCCGGGGCCGGCGGCCAGCACCATGCCCTCTGACATGCCAAAGCGCATTTTTCTAGGCTGCAGATTGGCGACCATGACGGTGAGTTTGCCGACTAGTTGTTCCGGTGCATAGGCGGATTTAATACCGGCAAAAACCTGACGCTGGCCGAGTTCGCCCAGATCCAGTTGCAATTGCAGCAGCTTATCTGCGCCTTCGACGTGATCGGCGGCAATGATTTTGGCAACTCGCAGATCGATTTTGGCGAAATCTGGAAACTCAATAGTGTCGGCGATAGCGGGAAGGCTGTCTGAGGCCGCTTTTTCTTTCTTACTCGTTTTAGCAGGTTTCTCGGCAGGTGCCGCAGTGGTTTCACTGCTGTCATCTACCATGGCTTGTACTTTATCGGGGTCAACCCGCGCCATCATCGCTTCAAATTTTTCAATGCGGTGATTGAGCAGTGGGGCGGGATCGGTGGCCAAGCTCAAACGGGTATTGAGGAAGGCCTCGGTTTTTTCTGCGAGTTCAGGCAGAACGGGTGCCAGATAAGCAACCAGCGCAGCAAAATTATTCAGGCACTGGCTGGCGACTTCGGCCGCTTTCAGAGCGCCGCCTTCTTCTTTGGCCAGTTTCCAAGGTTCGCAGGCATCGAAATATTCATTGGTGGCATCGGCCAGCGCCATGATGTCGCGAATCGCTTTACTGTAATCGCGGGCTTCGAAATTGGCGGCGATGGGCTCGCGAGCATCGACAATGCGTTGCCAGAGCTCAGGGTTATGCAAGCTGCCACACAGAGTGGAGTCATTGCCCTTGGTTACAAATTTGGCGCTGCGGCTGGCGATATTAATGAGCTTACCCACTAGGTCGGCGTTGACGCGTTGGGTGAAATCTTCCAGATTGAGGTCGATATCGTCGACCGCGCCGGACAGTTTGGCGGCAAAGTAGTAGCGCAGGTATTCGGCGGGCAGGTGTTTCAAGTAAGTCTCGGCCTTGATAAAGGTGCCGCGCGACTTGGACATTTTTTTGCCGTTCACGGTTAAAAAGCCGTGGGCAAAAATTGCCGTGGGTTTGCGGTATCCAGACGCATCTAGCATGGCTGGCCAGAACAGGCCATGGAAATTGATAATGTCTTTGCCGATAAAGTGGTACAGCTCGGCGTCGGAGTTTGCACCCCAGTAGTCTTCAAAATTGCGGCCGCTGGTTTTACACCAGTTGGCACAGCTGGCCATATAGCCGATGGGAGCATCCAGCCAGACATAAAAGTATTTACCGGGCGCGCCGGGAATTTCAAAGCCGAAATAAGGTGCGTCGCGGGAGATATCCCAGCTCTGCAGCCCTGCGTCCAACCATTCGCGCAGCTTGTTGGCAATTTGCGGTTGCAGGCTGTCGCTGCCAGTCCAGTTGCGCAGCAGGGTGTCGAATTCAGCCAGCTTGAAGAAATAGTGGGTTGAGGCTTTTTCTACCGGCGTCGCGCCTGAAATAGCAGAGCGCGGGTTGATAAGTTCCGCTGGGGTATAGGTTGCGCCGCAGGCTTCGCAGTTGTCGCCGTACTGATCTTCGGCTTTACATTTTGGACAGCTACCCTTGATATAGCGGTCGGCCAGAAACAATTGTTTTTCCGGGTCGTAAAGCTGGGTAATTTCGCGGCGCTCAATATAGCCACCCGCATCCAGTTTTTTGTAAATCTCTTCGGCGTAGTGTTGGCACTCATCAGAATGGGTGCTGTAATAATTTTCAAAGCGAATCAGAAAGCCGTTTAAGTCGCGCTCATGCTCGGCTTTGATGCGGGCGATTTGTTCTTCAGGGGTGATACCCAGCTTTTCGGCGGTGAGCATGATGGCGGTGCCGTGGGCGTCATCGGCGCAGAGGTAGATGCAATCGTTACCGCGCAGCTTTTGAAAACGTACCCAGATATCTGTCTGGATAGATTCCAGCAAATGGCCGAGGTGAAGTGGGCCATTGGCATAGGGCAGTGCGCTGGTGACGAGTATCTTGCGCGGCATGGAGTGTCCTTATCAGTAAAGTTCAGTAAAGGCATCAGCGTGAGAAGACAAACGGTCGTCAAGTATATTGACGAAGTGCGCGTTGTCAAATTGAGGTTAAGCTGGCCTTTTATTGGTGAAACGAATTGTCGTAACGAGTAAAAATTCAGGCGCAATACTATAGCGTTTTTGTGGCTGCGGCGCATTAGCTAAAGCCGCTCCAAAACCCCGGTGTAAGGTATTTGTACCCACTTCTGCGTGGGCGTATACTCGCTGGCTTCCGCGGGTACTGTCCCGCTCGACCCGGTATTTCAAGGATTTTCAACGCAGTGAGCCTTTCTACGTCAGTTTCATCCTCTCTTTCTGGCCTGGTTTTGCCGGGTTTAAGCTTGCCGCTAGGGGAGTGCGCCGAATTTGAGCTTGCTGAGCAAGCCGGCAAGGTTAGCGTTTTGGTGACGTTGGGTTTTCCTGCGCAAACTCAGCAAACGGCATATGAAGCTTGGTTGGCCGAGCAGCTTGGGGCGCAGTTTCCTGAGGCCCGTTTCGATGTGACGATAACGTGGTCAATTGCAGCGCATCCTGCTCAGGGTAATCTGCAAAATCTCGACAGCATTCGCAATATTATTGCGGTGGCTTCTGGCAAGGGCGGCGTGGGTAAATCCACCACGTCAGTGAATCTGGCTTTGGCGCTGGCCAAAGAGGGTGCCAAAGTGGGGCTGCTGGATGCGGATATTTACGGGCCGAGTCAGCAAATGATGCTAGGCGTGGCAGAGGGTGTTCGCCCGGAACAATACGGCACGCATTATCTTTTACCTATTACCGCGCATGGTATTCAGTCTATGAGCATGGGGTATTTGGTGACTGAGAAAACACCTATGGTTTGGCGTGGGCCTATGGCAACGGGTGCCTTGCAGCAGTTGCTATATCAAACCTATTGGCAGGATTTGGATTACCTGATTATTGATATGCCGCCGGGAACTGGCGATATTCAGTTAACCCTCTCGCAAAAGGTGCCGCTGGCGGGCAGTGTGGTGGTGACTACGCCACAGGATATTGCGCTGCTGGATGCCAAGAAAGGGATCGAGATGTTTGCTAAGGTTTCGGTGCCGGTGCTGGGTGTGGTTGAAAATATGGCGATGCATATTTGCAGCCAATGTGGTCATGCCGAGGCGATTTTTGGTGAGGGCGGCGGTGAAGAGATTGCCGCTGAATATGGTGTTGCCATGTTGGGTTCTTTGCCGCTGTCGCGGCAGATTCGTGAGCAGGCGGACAGTGGTCAGCCAGTCATGGTGACTGATCCGAATGGCGAAGCCGCAGCCCTGTATTTAAATGTGGCTAGAGGGATGGCCGCAGAATTGGCGCGTAGAAATAAACAGGGTGCGCAGCTAGCGCCGACGATTAGTATTAGCGATGATTGATACCGATTTACGGTATTCAACAGAATAGGAAGAGTATGTCGATTAAATCAGATAAGTGGATTCGCCGGATGGCGGAGCAGCAGGGCATGATTGAGCCCTTTGAGCCGGGTCAGGTGCGTGAAAATGAAGGTGGCCGGATTATTTCATACGGAACCTCTAGCTACGGCTACGACGTGCGTTGCTCAAATGAATTCAAGGTGTTTACCAATACCTATTCGGCCACGGTAGACCCAAAGAACTTTGATGAGCGCAGCTTTGTCGATATTACCGGCGATTACTGCATCATTCCGCCAAACTCTTTTGCCTTGGCGCGCACGGTGGAATATTTTCGGATTCCCCGCAGTGTGTTGACTGTGTGTTTGGGTAAGTCGACCTACGCTCGCTGCGGCATTATTGTGAATGTCACGCCGCTTGAGCCAGAGTGGGAAGGGCATGTCACGCTGGAGTTTTCCAATACCACAACGTTACCTGCCAAAATTTACGCCAATGAAGGCGTTGCGCAGATGTTGTTTTTTGAATCGGATGAAGTGTGCGATACCAGTTATAAAGATCGCGGCGGTAAATATCAGGGGCAGACCGGTGTGACCCTGCCAAAAACCTGATGAGTCAAGAGAGCGGTTAGCCGTTATGCGCCAACCGCTTTGCCCGCGAGCTGGGCATTGAGTAGTTCAAGCATGAATAGCTCGTCTTCATCCCGGCTTTCCAGCCGAACAATCAGATAGTTCCAATCCTTTGCTAGCCAAACCAGCATGGCATTATCCCGGTCTTCGGGTTTGTCTTTGCGGTAGCGACGCAGTTTTATGGTGTTTAATTTGCCCGCCGGTGTGTCGAGAACTTCTTCGCCAGCGATCTCAAGAACAAAGGTTTTCATCTTGCCCTTGGTGAGAATAGTTTGCTCTAGCTTGTCGGCAAAGCGATTATCAATCAGTGCCTGACGCATTTGTAATTGTGCGCTGAGTTGGTCGGTGTATTCTGGCAGCAGCGGCATTTGCCAAGGTTTGCGAAAGGTCTGATCGCTGGCGGTCAGATTTTGCCAGTCAAAATTGATTTGCTGATTTTGACGGCTGGAAATACTGTTTTCGTAGTTGTAAAACAGTGGTCGCAATTGGCCGTCATGCTCTTTTAATTGGCTCTCTTCGCTCACCCGAATAAAAAATAGTTTGGCTTTTTGGCTGAGCTGCCACTGATTGTCGCCATTCTTTACTAGGGATCTTTTCGCTTCCGCCGACAGGCCATTGTGATGCATGCGGTAGTAGGCGGTATAAGGCAGTAATACACTGCTTGGCGCGTTTTGTTCAATGGCTTGTATAGCCGTTGCTTGTTCAGAAGTGATTTGCTCAGTTTCAGTGGCAGCGCTGAATAGCGGTGCGGCCAATAACAGCAGGGTGAGGGCGTGCTTAAGCTGTTTCGTAAGCCAGTCCGCTTGCTGGAATCTGTACATCATCAAAAAAAGCCTCGGAGTGCCTGAGTGTGAGTTTTCCCTGCGCAAACCAATTTACGGCGGCAGGATAAATCAGATGCTCTTTGGACAATACCCGGTTGGCGAGAGTTTCTGCAGAGTCGCCGGGCAAGATTGGTACTTTTGCCTGTAAAACTGGTGGGCCACCATCTAACTCCTCGGTCACAAAGTGCACGGTGGCACCGGCTTCGCTGTCGCCAGCATCGATAGCGCGTTGATGGGTATGCAAGCCGGGATATTTTGGCAGTAGTGAGGGATGAATATTAAGCAGGCGGCCGAGGTAACGACGAACGAAGTCGGGCGTTAAAATTCGCATAAAGCCGGCAAGCACGACCAAATCAGGTTGGAACTGGTCGATAACTTCACTGAGAGCGATATCGAAGGACTCGCGGCTGTCGAACTGGGTGTGCTCGACACAGGCGGTAGCGATGCCGGCTTCTTGCGCCCGAACTAGACCTAGAGCCTGGGGTTTATTGCTGATGACGGCAGCCACTTGGTAATGGCTGCCGGTCGTTTGTCCTTGATCAATAATGGCTTGTAGGTTTGAGCCGCTGCCAGAGATCAGAACGACGATTTTGCAGGGCATTGGGACTTACAGCCCTTCCAGAATAACGCGCTCGTCATCTTCGGTTGCGGCGGCAATATGACCGACCACAGCAACTGTTTCACCTTGCTGGCGGAGAAGGTCGAGAATGCCTTCAACGTCATTCTTGTCGACAGCCATAATCATGCCGAGACCGCAGTTAAAGGTGCGGTACATTTCGCGGTCTTCAACATTGCCGTTTTCTTGTAGCCAATCAAAGATGGCAGGGCGCTCCCAGCTGCGTACATCAATGACCGCTTTGGTATTGCGTGGCAAAACCCGTGGAATATTTTCAAGCAAGCCGCCGCCGGTGATGTGGGCTAGGGCGTTAATCGGATATTGCTTGAGCAGATTCAGAATTTGTTTCACGTAGATGCGTGTTGGGGTCAGCAGGGTTTTGCCGAGTGTGGAGTCACCAAAGGGTTCGTCCAACTTGGCGCCGCTGACTTCGACAATTTTACGGATCAGTGAATAGCCGTTGGAGTGTGGGCCAGAAGATCCAATGCCGATTAAGGTATCGCCAATTTTTACTGAGCTGCCGTCAATGATTTTGGCTTTTTCTACAACGCCGACACAGAAACCGGCTAGGTCGTAATCTTCGCCTTCGTACATGCCTGGCATTTCAGCGGTTTCGCCACCGACCAGTGCGCAACCAGACTGCTCGCAACCTTGTCCGATACCGGAGACAACATTGGCGGCGATATCCACATTTAGCTTGCCGGTGGCGTAATAGTCTAAAAAGAACAGGGGTTCCGCGCCGGTAACCAGTAGGTCGTTAACACACATAGCAACCAGATCAATGCCGATGCTGTCGTGAATGCCGGTATCCATGGCGAGTTTTAATTTGGTGCCCACGCCGTCAGTGCCGGAAACTAAAACCGGCTCTTTATAGCCTGAGGGGAGTTGGCACAGTGCGCCAAAACCACCGAGTCCACCCATGACTTCTGGACGTTGGGTGCGTTTTGCGACATCTTTGATTCTTGCGACTAGGGCGTCTCCGGCATCGATGTCAACACCGGCGTCTTTGTAACTCAGGGAAGGTTTCGATACGTCGCTCATGGTCACTCTTTCAGTTCTCGTCAGGGGTTCGGTATGGCAGGCCGCGTATTCTATCGCGATTGGCGGTTCAGTACAGTAGCAAAGCCGGGAAAATAACCAAGCAGGGGCTGCTTTGCCCGGACCGGAGCCGTTGTTACAATGCCGTCGCCCATTTGTTTTTTGATTTTGGATACCGTCTGGTGAAGAAAAAGCCCTTAGCTGGTTTATTGAAGAAGCCTTTAGCTGATTTATTTATCCTGCCTTTAATAGCACTGTTGGCGGCTTGCTTGGTCTCTGCTCCGGTGTCTGCCGATGTTGTGCAAAAATTGTACGATGCTGCCTTGCCTTTGGAGAGTGGTCGGGCGGAGCTTAGCCAAGTTCAGATTCGTGAAGGTCTCCGTCAGGTGTTTGTTCGTGTCTCCGGGGAGTCTGAATTGGATGTTGAACCCGGTATTGCCGAGGCTCTAGCTGATCCGAAGCCGTTTCTAAGCCAGTACAATTTTCGTCGACAGCGAGACGAGTTGGGGCAGGAGCGAGTGATTCTGGATATGAGTTTCTCTCCTCGTCAGGTGAATGGCACTTTGCAGTCTGCGGGTTTGCCCGTGTGGTCGTCGAACCGCCCTGCGGTTTTGGTGTGGATGGTGATTGACACTGCACAGGGGCGCCAATTTCTTAACGCTGAAAATTCAGACATGGCCCTTCAGGCTCTGCGAGAGGAGGCTTACCGGCGCGGTTTAGCTTTGCAATTTCCTCTGCTTGATTTAGAAGATCGCGGTGCGCTAAGCGTTGATGCGCTTTGGTCTATGTCGGTCAATCAAGTGCGTACGGCATCTGAGCGCTACCGCGCACCCTATGTGTTGATGGGTAAGGCAACAGCCTTGTCATCGGGAAGCTGGTTGGCTAGTTGGGCGGTACTGGAGGCTGAGCAAAGTCAGCGTTTAGACACGCAAGGAATGGGCATTAATCAGGTATTGGCGCCGGTGATTGATTTTATTGCAGACAGCCAGGCTGATCAGTATGCATTGACCGGTACCGGGCAGGATGCACAAGCAAACCTCATTGCCGTAAAAGGTGTCGCCGACTTTGCCACGTATGCTGAAATTCTGACCTATCTTGAGGGTTTGGCGGTTGTCGAACACGCAAATTTAGTCTGGGCCGATGGCGAAGATATGGTGTTGGAGCTGGTTCTGAAGGATTCTCTGGATAAGGCTCAGCGGTTTTTGTCTCTCGATGGGCGCATGCAGCCATTATTGGGCGTGACTTCCGGTGTCGATGTTAAATCGGGGCTGATGCTGCAGGCCCGGTATCGCTGGCGAGGGCAGGGCCGGTGAGCTTTACGCCTCAATCAAGCAAGGTGAACTCCGGTTTGCTAGCCATTATTGGCTTAGTTTTTTGCTACTTTTTATTAAGCTCTTTGGCGCCGGTGTTGATGCCTTTTGTGGTGGCGGCGGTACTGGCTTATATCGGTGATCCGCTGGCGGATAGGTTGGAAGCAAAGGGCTTGTCGCGCACTGGGGCGGTGGTTGTGGTGTTTTGCGGCCTGAGTTTTGTAGGACTAACGGCATTTGTCATTGCCTTGCCTGCCTTAATTGAGCAATCGCAGTTGTTGCTGCAGCGATTATTACAACTGACGCTTTGGATTCAGCAAACCCTGTGGCCGAATATGCGGGTCAGTCTGGGTTTGGCGGATGAAACACCAAGTATAGAAACGGCGCGTAAGGCGCTGAGCGGCCATTGGGGAAGTGCCGGGGCGGTGCTGGGTTTTCTTTGGGAGAAGCTCAGCGGTTCCAGCTTGTTGTTCTTTACTTGGCTAGCCAATCTCACGTTGATTCCTGTGGTTGCGTTCTATTTATTGCGCGACTGGGACATATTAGTCGCCCGTATCCACCATTTATTACCTCGCAGATACGAACCTAAAATTGCCTTAATCGCCAGAGAGTGTGACTCGGTGCTGGGTGCATTTGCGCGCGGACAGTTATTGGTGATGTTGGCGCTGGCGGTTGTGTACACCGTTGGTTTGGCATTGGTGGGATTGGATATGGCGCTGGTATTAGGCATGTTGGCCGGCTTGGCCAGTGTGGTGCCGTACTTGGGATTTATTGTCGGCATTATCGCTTCTGAGGCGGCGGCATTTTTCCAGTTTGACAGTGTTTGGCCCATGGTGGCGGTTGCGGTGGTATTCGGCATTGGTCAGTTGTTGGAAGGGATGTGGCTGACGCCAGTATTAGTCGGCGAGAAGATCGGCCTGCACCCGGTGGCGGTGATTTTTGCCGTGCTTGCCGGCGGCCAGTTGTTCGGCTTTCTTGGTATCTTGCTGGCCTTACCAATTGCGGCGGTAATTAAGGTGATGCTGGATCATGCTGGGGAGTTTTATTTAACCAGCGTTTGGTATGGCCCTCAGTCTTACCTGGAAAATGGTGAGATAGAAGCTGAAGTGGCGTGCGACGATGAGACAAATAAAGAGTCTGGTCAGCAGTCTGAACCGGAGGCTGACAAGTGAGTGTGGCTCGTCAGTTAACTCTGAGATTAAAACTCGATTCGGCCCTGAGCTTTGATAATTTCTTTACCGTGGAAGCCAATCTTATGGCGATCGCGGAGCTGCGGCGGCAAGCTGCGGGGCAGGGAGAGCAGTGGCTTTACTTGCATGGGCCGCAGGGGTGCAGTCATTTGCTGCAGGCCGTGTGCAATTCTGCTCAAGCTGCAGGGCGCATGGCACTGTATCTTCCTTTAAAAGACGTGGCGGCGTATTCGCCTGTGGATGTGTTGTCTGGCCTTGATGCTGTGGATTTGATTTGCTTGGATGATATCGGCGCTATCGCTGGTAAAGCCGAGTGGGAGCAGGCCTTATTTAATCTTTACAATCTTTCCCTGCAAACGGGTGTTTCTATCCTTGTGGCGGATGAGCTGCCCATGTCTGGTTTGGCTTTTCAGCTACCTGACCTGATTTCCAGATTGCAAAGCTTTTCAGTTTTGGGCATTGCCCCCATTAAAGAAGAAGAGCGTAAAGTTGCCTTGCAGTTTTGTGCGCAAAAGCGCGGCTTAGAGGTGAGTGACCAAGTTGCCGATTATTTGCTGAGTCGCACTGAGCGGGACTTTGCCTCCTTGCTGCAATTACTCGATCAGCTCGATGGCTTAAGCCTACAAAGAAAGCGCAAAATTACCATTCCCTTGGTAAAAGAGCTGCTGTGCTGCTAGAGTGTGCTCACCTGTGTGGGAGGAATAGTCCACAAAATGAACAGGTTAATTGGAAAAATTACACAAAAGTATGAGTGCATGGATCGCACTTCATGTTAATCTCACGCCAGTAGTATTGGTTTTTCCTTATTGTTTTAGTAATAGCGATAATCCTAGAGGGGAGATTATATGCGCCATTTAATGAAAGTTGCTGCTCTGACTGCCGCAGTGGCTGCGCCAACACTGGCGAGTGCAGAGCCAGCGAAGTGGTACCTGAATTCAGGTATTGGTTACAAAGCTTCTGATGAACAGTTTCTTGTTGAGGACGAGTCACCAGTAGTAACACTGGGTGTTGAAACTCGTTTGAACAAAAATTGGGGTGTTGAATTTTGGAATGCATTTAGCCGTCCGGATGATGAGTCTGGTGTTGGTGGCGATGCTAAATTCACCTCAGTTTCTATTGGCGGTATTTTTTATTCGCCAATCAGCGATACGGTTGAAACGTATATTGTTGGTGGTGTTGGCCATGCCACTTACAGTTTCGGCAACCGCCCTAGCGCCTTTGATAAAGAAGAATTTACCCAGCTGAATTTCGGTTCCGGTATTCGCTGGATGTTCTCTGAAATGGTGGGTCTGCGTGCAGAGGTTCGCTACCTGCACGGTGTAGATGACAGCACCGAAGAAGGCATTTTTACTGTTGGTTTGAGCGCGCCTCTGGGTGCTGCTGCTCCAGCTCCTGCTCCAGCGCCGGTTGAGTCTGATTCAGATGGCGATGGTGTTGCCGATAGCTTCGATAAATGTGCTGGCACTCCTGCTGGTGTAGGTGTTGATGCGCAAGGTTGCCCACTGGATGGCGATAGCGACGGTGTACCCAACTACCGCGACAAGTGCCCTAACACGCCAGCCGGTCGTCAAGTTGACAAATTTGGTTGTAAGTTCGTTTTGACTTCAACTGAAACCATCAAAATGGAAGTAGCTTTCCCTCTGAACTCTGCAGCGATTCCTGCGGCATACCAGGGTGAAATCGAGAAAGTTGCTGCTTTCATGAAGAAATTCGGTGGTGTTAGTGCCGTAGTTGAAGGTCATACCGACAGCCTAGGCGATGCTGGTTACAACAAGCAATTGTCTCAGCGTCGTGCGGATTCTGTTCGCAATGAGCTGATCAACAAGTATGGTATTGCTGCTAGCCGTTTGCGTGCGGTTGGTTACGGTGAAGAGCGTCCTGCGGAAAGCAATGCGACTCGCGAAGGCCGTGCTGCAAACCGTCGTGTTGTTGCAGTAGTTGAAGCTGAAGTTAGCAAGTAAGACTTCAAAGCTTGATCGAAAGGGGCCTTAAGGCCCCTTTTTTTATGCCCCAATTTCCCTCCTTTTTCTCTTTCTAAGCCGCTATTTTCAGAATCTTAATCGGCCGTTTTTAAACCTCCGTATTTGGCATGTTTCTTGTTATCTAATTGGGTAGAAAGCCGTTTTTTGCCTGAAGTCCCACTTTGGTGCATCAAGTTGAGGCGGCTAAAAAATTAAGTGCTCAAATATAGTGCAAAGAGGGTGGCATGATTTTCGGTAGAAAAAATCGCAAGCCAATTAGCATCACTGATAAAAAAGTGGTGGAGTGGAAATACGCTGTCTGTGGTTATTGTTCAACGGGCTGTTCTTTAGAGGTCGGTTTGAACAGCGAGGGCAAGCCAGTTGCCAGTCGTGGTAAGGGCAATGCCCCGGTGAACCAGGGCAAGCTTTGCATCAAAGGTATTTTTGAACACGAGCTCAGTGGAACCTCGGGGCGGGGCAAAGAGCCGCTAATCCGCAACCGCATTTATGAAAACTTCAATGTAACGGATTGGGATACGGCGCTGGATAAAACCGCTTCTGAATTTAAACGGATTCAGGATAAGTACGGGCGCGATAGCGTCGCCATTGTGTCTACCGGGCAATTGCTTACCGAAGAGTTTTATACGCTGGGTAAATTAGTGCGCGGTGTTATTGGCACCAATAACTACGACGGTAATACCACTTTGTGTATGGCCTCGGCGGTATCGGGTTATAAGCGTTCTTTTGGCTCTGATGGTCCTCCGGGTTGCTATGCGGATTTTGAAGAAACCTCTTGCCTGATGGCCTTCGGTTCCAATCTGCCTGAGCAGCACCCGATTATTTACTGGAAGCTAAAAGAGGCACTCGAGAAGCGCAAGTTTCCACTGATTGTGGTTGATCCTCGGGTGACGATGTTTGCCCAGTTTGCGGATATTCATTTGCCCATAACCCCCGGAACCGATTTGGTTCTACTTAATGCGCTGGCTCATGTGATCCTGAAAGAGGGTTTGCAAAAACAGGAATATATCGACGCCCACTGCAATGATTTTGAAGCGTTTAAAGCGACCGTTGAAAAATACGACCCGGTCACCGCTTCGCGGATTTGCGGGATTGATCCGGACACCATCAAACACGTTGCGCGTATTTATGCTAAAGCACCGTCGGCGATGAGTATTTGGACCATGGGCATTAACCAAAGCACCCATGGCACCGATGGGGTGTGCGGCATCAATAACCTGAATTTGATCACCGGTAATATCGGTGTGGCAGGTGGTACCAGCTTATCGATTACCGGCCAGTGCAATGCCATGGGGACGCGGGAGTGGTCTTCTTGTTCGGGTCTGCCGGGCTACCGAATGCTGGAAAAACAGCAGCATCGCGATGAGGTTGCCCAGTTTTGGGGGGTTGATGAAAGCTTCTTTCCGGCCAAGCGCGGTTTGCAGCAAACCGATATTTTTCCGGCGATTGAGTCGGGTGAAATTAAAGCGCTGTGGATTGTCGCAACCAACCCACTGACTTCAATGCCCAATCAGCCACGTATTAAAAAGGCCTTGGAAAAATTGGAGTTTATGGTGGTGCAGGATGGTTATCAGGACTGTGAAACCGTGGATTTCGCCCATGTGTATCTACCCGCTGCGGTATGGGGTGAGAAAGAAGGGGTGCAAACCAATACTGAGCGCCGCGTGAACTTAGTGCGCAAATTTACTGAGCCACCAGGCAATGCCAAAGCTGATTACTGGATCTTCAATGAGTTGGCCAAGCGTTTTGAGCGTGGTCGTCAGATTCGTTTTCCGGAGACCAGTTCTGAGATTTTCGATGAAATGAAGCTGCTTTCCAAAGGCGAAGGGCGCAACCTCGATATCTCGGGAATGAGCCACGATTTAATCGAAGCTCAGCGCGGTATTCAGTGGCCAATGCGCGAAGGGGATGAAACCGGTAATCCACGGCTTTATAGCGATGGCGTATTTGCTACCCCCAATGGCAAAGCGAATCTGCTGGCCATGGATTATATCGAGGACAATGAAGTACCCGACGACAGCTTCCCGTTCTGGTTGAACAGTGGTCGGGTGGTGGAACATTTCCACACCCGAACCAAGACCGGAAAAATCGGTAACCTCAACAAGTTTAGCCCTACACCCTATATGGAAATGAATCCAGACTCGGCCAGAGAGTTGGGTGTTGAGCACCAGAAATATGTGCGTCTGGTTTCCCGGCGTGGTGACGCTGTAGTCATGGTGCAGCTAACCCAGCGGGTTGCGCGGAATATGGTGTTTATCCCCATGCACTACCACGACTGCGTAAATCGCTTATCGCTGGGCTTGCTCGACCCTTATTCAAGGCAGCCCGCTTTTAAACAGTGTGCAGTGCGAATTGAACATATCGATCAGAAAGAGGCGGCTCAGCTCAATGTAGAGCGGCGCGCTTTTTAATTTTTGAATTGCGTAATTCAGTTTTGTACAAGCCAAATAATTTAGAGCGCGGGCTGTTGAATGCAGCGCTGATAGCAGGATGTAATCTATGTGGAAAGTGAGAGACGACGAGCCTCAATACGCGTTTTTAAAAGAGCCCTTCAAGGGCTTGGAAAAAGCGCCCGAGGTGAATTACTACGAAGCGCCGATTGATCTCATTGCGCGTAGTGGTGGAGCGATTCCGGCTGGCCGGGAAATGTTTATCAACGAAGAGCCAGGGGTCGGCGCCAACCCAAATCGTAATAAGCAGCACGCCTTCCACTTTACCGCAGATAACTGCATTGGTTGTCATGCTTGTGAAGCGGCGTGTAGCGAGAAGAATGATAATCCCCCCCACATCAGTTTCCGTTCGGTGGGTTATGTTGAGGGCGGCACCTATCCCGATTACAAGCGCATGAATATCTCCATGGCCTGTAATCACTGTGATGATCCTGTTTGTCTGCGTGGCTGCCCAACCCGCGCCTATACCAAGCACGTGGAATACGGTGCGGTTCTGCAAGATCCTGAAACCTGTTTTGGTTGTGGCTACTGTACTTGGGTATGTCCCTATAATGCGCCGCAACTTGATCCAATCAAGGGGCAGGTGTCCAAATGCAATATGTGTGTGGATCGCCTAGAAGTAAATCTCAAACCCGCTTGTGTATCGGCTTGTTTGGGTAATGCTTTGAACTTCGGTGTGGTTGAGGATCTTCCTGAAAATCGTGAACAGGCTAAGTTGAGCATTCCCGGTTTCCCCAGCCCGGAAATTACCCACCCGAATATCCGTTTCCAGCAAACCAAGCGTATGCCGGATGAGGTGACGCGTACCGATGGTATGGCAGTGAAATACCACAAGGCTGAAGACGGTAATTACCGCCCGGTAGTGGATCAGAAAAAAGGCGTTGAGAAAAAGTGGAATGTCGGCAAGCTCAGCAGCCGCGAAAACCCCTTGGTGATTTTTACACTCGTCAGTCAGACATCACTTGGTGCATTTTTTATCGCATTCCTTGGCGCGCAGTTTGGTGTTGAAACCCTGCAGTGGTTGCGTGAATCCGCCATGTATATTCCTTTCCTTGCGGTAACTGTTGCGCTGGCCGGTTTGGGAATGTTGATGTCGGCCACTCACCTTGGTAAACCGCTTCGCGCCTACCGTGGTTTTAATAATTTACGTCACTCGCCTGTTTGCCGGGAAGGCCTTGGAATGCTGTTGTACATGGTGTTTTCGGGACTGCATTTGTTGGCGGTACTGCCTGAAAACAGCGTATTTATTTCACTTTTCGGTGAGTGGGGAGCATTCCCGGTACTGGCCAACACCATGGCGGTATTGGCGATGGTTAGTGGGGCGGTTGGGCTTTATTACATGTACCGCTGCTACCGCATCAAGGCGCGTCCCTTCTGGAACCATTGGCAGACCGCGACCAGCTTTGCTGGCAGTGCGTTGACTTTGGGCGGCCTGTTAATTGGCGCTGTTTCGGTTGCGACCTTGCTTTACACCGGCGCTGATGTTTTGGCTGCATTAAAAGTGGCGGCGATTGCAGTTGCCCTTGGTGCGGCGCTTGAGGGCTTGGGTTTAATTTTCCACGCTCGAGATATGAATACCGCAAATAACGAAGGCAGTGTTTCTCACTACATTCAAAGCACCGTTTTTGGCAAAAGCTATCTGCTCCGCAATGGGTTGATTTTTGCCAATGTGCTGGTTGCGCTAGCGGTTATTTCTGCGGAATCTGCTTCTCTGCCACTCTTGGCCTTGGGTGCGCTACTCTCTGTTTCTGCCTCTGTGAGTGCCATTATTGGTCGCTGCCTGTTCTATGTGTTGGTGGTGCCAACGACCATGCCCGGTGCCTTCTTCTGGAAAAATAAAGATTTTGAAGAACATGCGCGTGATATTGGTCTGGCGAATCTTCCACAAGTTGGCGTAGTGGCTCACGTGCATTAATTCGAAAGCGCCATTGTCAACAACATCCAAAAGCCGGTGAGGTCATTCCCCATCGGCTTTTTTATTGCTTATATCCCCCAAGGCTTTGCTAAGCTTTATGAATCTTTAGCTATTCAGTTCAATGTTATCCATGACTCTAGAGTTCAAAGCCTGCAGAGCAGAGCATGTGGCGCAGGCAGTGCCACTCATTTATAGCTCTGGTGAATCCGCATTTCGCTATGTGTTTTCATCAAGGTCTGCGCTGCAAGTACTCGGTTTTTTAAATGCGGCGTTCAAGCGGGGACGAACAGAGTGGGGCTATCAACAACATATCGGGCTCTTTATTGAGGGCGAACTTGCCGGGATCGGTGCCTTAAAAACATCCAATCAAACTTTAGGTTTTACCGTACAGGCCGCTGTGGAAATTTTTCGTTTCTATGGGTTTTGGCAGGGCATTTTGGTTGTTTGGCGCGGATTGCGTACCGAGACGGTGATTCGCCCGCCTAAAAAAGAGCTCGCCCTGCTTTATCACTTGGCGATGAAGCTTGAATACCGTGGTCGCGGTTATGGTCGGCAATTGATTGGCGAGCTGATTTGGCGCGCAAGGCAGCAGGGTTTTACCCGGCTTGGACTGGATGTGGCGGAAAATAATCCCCGTGCCAGAGCGCTCTATGAAGGGCTGGGTTTTCGCTCGATTGAGTTTAGGTCCGGCGGCTTGCGCTCGGCTTATGGTGAAGTTGTGGGGCATAGCTATATGGAGCTTGATCTTACTGCAGCGCCAAACAGAGCTTAGTGTTCTCGCATTGATGATGGACCAACCGATAAGGCGAGAATCATGCTCAACTCGCAAAATGGACGACCACTTTCGGTTTTGAGTTGATTGAAGAATTCCTGCACTTTTTTAAGATCGCGTTGCGAGCTGGCCTGCGCCTTATCTAGTACGCCAACACTTTGGAGAGCGCTTAAAACATCCCGGCTGAGCACAAAGGTATCAACGCCCATAAAGCGTAAAAAGTATTGGCCCGAATTGCCGCCAAGGCGGCTGCCGTGTTTTTTCAAATAGGCCCATAGGCCGGTAATATCCTCGGCTGGCCAATCACTTAAAAATTGGCCAACACTGCCGTGCTCGCGGGCAATATCTAGCACCATCAACGCATTATCCTGAACGGCTTTAACTTTACTCAGATTGCGAACGATACGGGTGTCCCGCGCCATATCCTCAATTTCTTCCGGGCTGCGTGAGGCCAGCCAAAGTGGTTGAAAGGATTTAAACACTTCTTCAAAGCCCGGCCATTTGTTTTCAATAACCTTCCATACAAAACCTGCGCGAAAAATACAGGCGGCCATTTCTGCGAGATAGCGGTCGTCGCTCACCTTGCAAAGTTGCTTCGCGGTTTTCGCTTTTGGCAGGCGTGCATCAATAGCCTCGGCACTGCCATGTTGCTCCAATGCGCGCTGCCAGAATCGGGAAAATTCGTCGGCCATGTTTTTTTCTCTCTAAATGGCTAATACAGACGGAGGATAGGGGGGCTGGTGGGGAATGTCTATGATGATCCCCAAACTGTCACACGATAGTAACGATAACAAAAACCCCTGTGGCGGGGATGTTCAAAAGGGAATTCCATGACAGAGAAAAACTGGGATCACAGTGCCGATGTGGTCATTGTCGGCAGTGGTAACGGCGCGATGACCGCCGCCCTCAGTCTGTATGAAATGGGCGTAAAAGACGTTCTCATTATTGAAAAATCATCATTAATTGGCGGCACCAGTGCTACTTCGGGCGGTGGTGTTTGGATTCCAAATAATCGTTATGCCAAAGCGGCAGGTGCTCAAGACAGCTTTGCCGATGCTAAACAATACCTGCTCAATACCACTCCCGACGGTGCAGTGCCTGAGGAAATGGTTGATGCCTATTTGCAGAATGGGCCCAAGATGGTGGAGTTTCTGCACCAGCGCAGCGATGTTCGCTATGTAACGCTTGAACACTATCCCGATTATTACACCAATATTGAGGGTTCGCGGGCCGGGCACCGTTCGATGGAGCCCGAGCGTTTCGATTCTTCTTTATTGGGTGAAGATGTGAAGCGTCTGCGTCCCTCCCATCATATGATGAGGTTGTTCGACCGTATTTATTTTACTCAGGTTGAAGCAGCGTTACTGACTGTTCAAGGCAAGGGTTGGATTGCGCTTACCCTGAAATTAATGGCCAGTTTCTATTTTGATATTTTGTGGCGTTTGAAGGGTAATCCGAATAGCCGAAAAGTGTGCACTGGTGCGGCGGGTGTGGCGCGTCTTTGGTATTCACTCAAAAAGCGAAATATTCCGCTGTGGTCTGAAACCGCCATGCAAAACCTGATTGAAGATCAGGGGCGAGTTGTGGGCCTGTCGGTGAGTAAGGGCGGTAAAACCTTATCGATTCAAGCGCGCAAGGGCGTGGTGTTGGCCGCAGGTGGTTTTGAAAAAAATCAGGCGATGCGCGAGCACTATCTGCCTGAACCCACTTCGGTAGATTGGAGCGCCGGAGTCGAGGGCAATACCGGCGATGCGATTCGGGAAGGGATGCGTTTGGGCGCGGCCACGCGCTTAATGGATGGGGCTTGGTGGTGTACCACCATTTCTGTTCCGGGCGAGCCGGCGCCGCGTTTAAGCATTATGGAAAAATCCTTTCCCGGTTCCTGTGTGGTGAATATGCAGGGTGAGCGTTTTGCCAATGAGTCGCAAAACTATATGGCGTTTCAAAAAGATTTGTACAAAGCCCATACCAGTGAAGTGCCATGCTCCCCGATGTATCAAATTTTCGATGCCCGTTTCCGTCGCGACTATATTGTTGGCCCGCTGATGACCGCCAAGCTCAAGCCGGACAATCGGATTCCTAAAGAGTGGTTCGATACGCGCTTGGTGGGTAAGGCAAATACGGTGAAGGAATTGGCCGAGCAGTTGGGCATCAATGCAGAAAATTTGGAAGCCACAGTGGCTAAAATGAACAGCTACGCAAAAACCGGTAGCGATCCGGATTTTCAGCGCGGTGACTCGGCTTATGACCGGTATTACGGTGACCCACGTTTTGAACCCAACCCCTGTTTGGGCGCTATTGATGAAGCGCCGTTTTATGCCATTCGTGTCGATGCCGGTGACTTCGGCACCCAGGGTGGTTTGGTAACCAATCCCGATGCGCAGGTGCTCAAAGAAAATGGCGAGGCCATTGCCGGTCTTTACGCCACAGGCAATTGTAGTGCGGCGGTATTGCCGACGTATCCCGGGCCTGGCTCTACGCTGGGGCCGGCAATGACCTTTGCTTATCAGGCCGCTAAGCATATTAGTGGTTTTAAAGATTAACTGCGTTTATTCCATGATGGCGCGTGCCATCTTACTTGGCGCTGTTAATTGTATTGCCGGTATTCCTAGTCATCCCTGACATTCTCTAAGCCCGCGGAATAAGCGGGCTTTTCTTTTTCTAAACACTGTTCTGATCGTTTTTGTCAGCGGCCTGATCAAGCACGACATTGAGCGCTTTACTCTGCCAAACCCATACTCCTAACACACGATTTATGAGGGGTGCTTTGCATCCACCTTGTTACTCACTAGGGAGTTCGCTATGTCCGCAGCGGCAGAATTACTCAGCCAGGAATTTACCTTAGGCTATACCTATACCCGTACCACCGGCCCAGTTGTCGGTGAATTTCTTACGGCATTGCGCGATAGAAAAATGCGCGGCATTAAGGGCAGCGATGGCCGCGTATTAATGCCACCTATGGAATACGATCCGGTCGATGCAGCAGCGCTCTCTGAGTTTGTCGATGTCGCTGATTGTGGTGAGGTGGTGAGTTGGACGTGGGTGAGTCAGCCACGCAAAGCGCATCCCAGTGACTCTGCTTTTGCTTGGGCCTTAATCAAACTGGACGGTGCCGATACCGCCATGTTGCATTGGGTGGATGCCGGTGACGAATCTGCAATGAAAACCGGTATGCGTGTTAAGGCTCGTTGGGCTAATGAAACCAAAGGCTTTATCACCGATATCAACGGTTTTGTGCCCGAAGCTGTTGCGCTGGTGGCGGATTATGTTGAGTCGGATGCAGAGCTTGAGCCGATTTCTGGTATCGAATGCCCAAGTTATATGACCTATAACTTCACCGCGGGTAAGGCTACCGCGCGTTATCTTGCTCAGTTGCGCAATGGCAAATTGGTTGGGCAGCGCTGCCCCAACTGTGCCAACGTTTACATTCCGCCTCGTGGTTCCTGTGCCGCCTGTGGTGTGCCAACCGAGGAAGAAGTTGAGCTTTCCAATAAGGCCACGGTGGAGTCTTACACCATCGTTTATATCCCTATTCCCAACAACCCAATCAAGCCGCCTTACGTTATTGCTAACTTGGTTTTGGATGGCGCCAATCTGTCTTTCCTGCATCTTCTAAGCGAGTGTGACAACAATAATGTGCGTATTGGTATGCGGGTCGAGGCGGTATGGAAGCCCAAGGAAGAGTGGGGCTATGCCATGGAAAACATCAAATACTTTAAGCCAATTGACGAGCCGGATATGCCGGTTGAACAAATTGGCAAACAGAAATCAGGGGAGTGAGCGCCATGCGTGATGTAGCAATTGTTGCTTATGCCCAGTCGGATTGCCAAGGCAATGCCGGGGCGCAAAACGAAGTTGAATTGATTATGCCAGTACTGCAAGAAGTGTATAAGCAGGCCGGTATCACCAATGTTCAAGATGTGGATTTTACCTGCTCCGGCAGTTGTGACTACCAGCAAGGCGCGGCTTTTGCCTTTGTTTCTGGGGTAGATGCGCTGGGTGCAGTGCCGCCTATTAAAGAGTCTCACGTTGAGATGGACGCCGCTTGGGCACTGTATGAAGCATGGCTGAAAATTCAAACAGGGCAGGCGGAATCCGCACTGTTATACGGCTTTGGTAAATCCTCTCCGGGTGAATTGCCCATCGTACTGTCACAACAGCTCGATCCGTATTATCTGGCGCCATTGTGGGTCGACAGCATTGCCTTTGCAGCAATGCAGGCGCGCATGATGCTGGAGAAGGGCTTAATCACCGAAGCAGATATGGCTGAGGTGGTGGCTCGCTCGCGCCGCAATGCGTTGGCCAATCCCCACGCGCAATTGAAAGGTGAATTCTCGGTTGAGCAATTACTGGCTGAGCCTATGTATGAATCGCCGTTGCGAAAGCACGATTGTTGCCCGGTTTCTGATGGCGCCTGTGCCATGGTGATTTGCACCGTTGAGAAAGCCAAGGAGTGGGGCAAGCCCTACGCGGTGATTAAAGGCATTGATCACCGTATTGAAACTCACCATATCGGCTCTCGTGATTTAACCCGTTCGGTGTCTACTGAACTGGCTGCGGAAGCCGTGGGCGTAGGTAATGGCCCGGTGGATATTGCTGAGCTGTATGCGCCATTTAGCCATCAGGAAATTATTTTGAAGAAAGCACTGGGTCTGAATAATGACACCGTGGTTAATGCAAGCGGCGGTGTGTTGGCGGGTAATTTGATGATGGCGTCTGGCCTGTCGCGCATTGGTGAAGTAGCCATGCGTTTGATCAAGGGAGAAGGTAAAAGAGGGGTTGCCCATGCCACCTCTGGCCCGGCTCTACAGCAAAACCTCGTTACCGTATTGGAGGCTCAATAATGGCGCAATTAGCAGCAGTGGTCGGCGTTGGCCAAACTAAATACAAAACCAAACGCAAGGATGTTTCTATTGCCGGCTTGGTCCGTGAGGCCGCCCAAAACGCCCTCGATAATGCCGGCTTAACGTGGAAAGACATCGACGCCGTTATTCTGGGTAAAGCACCGGATATGTTTGAAGGCGTGATTATGCCCGAGCTGTATCTGACCGATGCGCTGGGCTGTAATGGCAAGCCGATGTTGCGGGTGCATACCGCAGGTTCGGTGGGCGGCTCCACCGCCATTGTTGCCGCATCCTATGTGCAAAGCGGTGTGTTTCAGCGTGTTTTGACCGTATCTTTCGAGAAGCAATCCGAATCCAATGCCATGTGGGCCCTGTCGAATCCGCAGCCGTTTTCGCCGCATTTGAATGCTGGCGCGGGCGGTTATTTTGCGCCGATTATTCGTGAGTATGTACGCCGTTCTAACGCACCTTACGATGCGGGCATCAAGGTGGCGGTTAAGGATCGTCTGCACGGTGCACGAAATCCGCTGGCCCATTTGCAGCTGCCTGAAATCACCATGAAAGAAGTCGAAGACAGTCCCATGCTGTGGGAGCCTTTACGCTTCCTTGAAGCCTGCCCCTCATCAGATGGTGCCTGTGCCATGGTGATTACCAATGAAGAATTGGCCAGCCAATCACCAGGTACGCCAGCGTGGATTCGCGGCACAGCAATGCGCTCAGAACCGACCATGTATGCCGGGCGTGAACAGGTTAATCCCCAGGCGGGTATCGACTGTGCCAAGGATGTGTACAAGCAGGCGGGGATTACCGATCCGCGTAAGGATCTGGATTGTGCTGAAGTCTATGTACCATTTTCTTGGTATGAGCCCATGTGGCTGGAAAACCTCGGCTTTGCCGATGTGGGTAAGGGCTGGGAACTGACCATGAGTGGTGCGACTTCGCTGGACGAAAACGGCGATATTCCCTGGAATCCTTCCGGTGGTGTACTGTCGTCAAACCCCATCGGCGCATCTGGCATGATTCGTTTTGCGGAAGCGGCCCAGCAAGTGCGTGGTCAAGCGGGCGGTCATCAGGTTGACGGTGCCAAAACGGCGTTGGGCCATGCTTACGGTGGTGGCGCCCAGTTTTATTCCATGTGGGTTGTCAGCTCTGAAAAAGGCTAATGTACTTGCGCGCAAATCAACAATAAGGAAAGCACAATGAGCATGACGTTTAACCTCGCGGATTTGTTTGAAGCGGTGGCCGATAAAGTAGCGGATCGCGAGGCCTTGGTGTGTGGCAGCGACCGTGCAACTTATGCCGAGCTGGATAAGGGCGCCACGCAAATGGCGCACTATCTGGCAAGTATCGGCGTGCAGGCGGGCGACCATATCGGCCTGTATATGTACAACTGCAACGAATATCTTGAAGCGATGCTGGCCTGCTTTAAGGTCCGTGCGGTGCCGATCAATATTAACTATCGCTATGTCAACGACGAGCTGCATTATGTTTTTGATAATGCGGATCTTGTTGCTTGTATCCACCACCGGGAATTTATTCCGCATATTGCCAAGGTGCGCGGCCAGGTCGATAAACTGAAGTATTTGATTTCGGTTGACGATGGCAGTGATATCGATCTCGACACCATTGGTGCGGTGGATTATCAGCGCGCTAAGCAAGGTCAGAGTGAGCAGCGTGATTTTGCGGCGCGTTCCGATCAGGATTATTTCGTTCTCTATACCGGTGGCACAACAGGCATGCCCAAAGGCGTAATGTGGCCGCACAAAAGTGTGTTCTTTGCCGCCATGGGTGGTGGCGGACACTTTTCGCCAAATGGCCCCTGCGTGAACCCGGAAGACATTACTGACCGGGTCATGGAATTCCCTCTCTGCGGTATTGCCTTGGCGCCACTGATGCACGGTGCTTCGTGGTGGTATGCCTGTATCCAGCTTTTGGCGGGTAACAAACTGGTATTGAATCCTCATCGCTCACTGAATGGTGAAGAGGTGTGGAATATTATTGCCGAAGAAAAAGTGAATGCGGTTCAGATCGTGGGCGATGCCATGGCGATTCCACTGCTCGATGCTCTCGATGCCAATCCGGGTCGCTGGGATTTGTCGGCGGTGTTTAATATCGGCTCCGGTGGCGCCATCTTTTCCGATGCCAAACAAGATGCGTTCAAAAAACACTTCCCCAATGTCTTTATCACCAATGCCTTTGGTTCCTCCGAGGGCGGTCAAATGGGCATGGATAACGGCAGTCGCAAAGGCGTAACCGGACTGGGTAATGTCACCCGCACCGAGTTTATGGATGTGATTATCGACGAGCCAGAGCAAGCGCGCCGTCATGCAGAAAAAGGCGAGACTGGCATTTTTGCCCGCTCCGGTTATATCCCGCTGGGGTATTACAACGACCCCGAGAAAACCGCCAAAACCTTTGTTGAGGTCGATGGCAAAACCTGGTTGCTGACCGGTGACGCAGCCAAGCTGGAAGAAGATGACAGCATCACCGTTTTTGGTCGCGGCTCCAACTGTATCAACAGCGGTGGCGAGAAGATTTTCCCCGAAGAAGTTGAAGATGCCTTGAAGGCGCACGACGGCATTTTCGATGCGTTGGTTGTCGGTGTACCCGACGAGCGTTGGGGTAGTCGGGTCAGTGCCATTATTCAAGCGCGCGATGGCGTGACGCTGGATCTGGAAGGCGTACAGGAGCATTGCCGCAAGCATATTGCCGGTTACAAGTTGCCCCGTGAAATTCATCTGATTAGTGAGATTCCCCGTCAGCCTAGCGGCAAGCCCGATTATAAAACCGCCAAAGCCTTCGCCGAGTCTGGCCAAGGTCGAGTGTAATAACAAAAATTGGAGACACACATGGCAACTGAGCTGCCAATCAGTACTGAGAATTGTATTGTTGAACAAGAGGGCCACGTACTGATCGTGACCCTGAATCGCCCCGAAGCTAAAAACGCCTTTAGTCCCGAAATGCTACTGGGCTTGTATAAAGCATGGCGCTTGCTGGATGAAGACGACAATTTGCGTTGCGCTATTCTTACTGCAAACGGCGATACCTTTTGCGCGGGCATGGATTTAAAAGCGGGCGCTGAGCAACGCAGCACTCAAGAGTTTATGGAAGTCATGGGCAAGGTGCCCAATGTCCATTGGCAGGCGCTACTGCGTGAAAATCGCCCCTGTAAACCACTGATTCTAGCGGTGGAAGGGTACGCCCTTGCGGGTGGAACAGAAATTCTGCAGGGCACAGATATTCGTGTGGCTGCGGAAGACGCGATCTTTGGTGTGACCGAAGTGGCGCGTGGTTTGTACCCCATGTCGGGTTCAACCATTCGCCTGCGCAAGCAAATTCCCTATTGCCTGGCGGCAGAAATCCTCTTGCTGGGTGAGCATGTAACGGCCCAGCAAGCACTGGATTTTGGGCTGATAAATCGCATTGTGCCCAAGGGCCAAACCTTGGCTGAGGCGAAGAAAATTGCTGAAAAAATCTGCGCGAATGGCCCGCTGGCGGTGAAAGCCGTAACCACGTCTCTGCGCCAGCATACCGAGCACCTGTCTGAAGATGAGGCGATGCTGAAATCCGATGAATTGGCCGGGCCGGTGTTTGCTTCTAAAGATGCCAAAGAGGGCATGCGTGCCTTTAAGGAAAAACGTCCCGCTGTATTTACCGGGGAATAAACCTTGTCTGGGCCGCTCGCCGGAATTCGTGTTGTTGAAATAGCAGGTATCGGGCCGGGGCCCTATGCCTGCATGTTACTTGCCGATCTCGGCGCCGAAGTTATTCGCATTGACCGTCCCGGCTCTGGTCTCGGTGGTCATCCCGGCGATGTGACTTCCCGTGGTCGCCGCTCGCTGGCGCTCAATCTCAAATCTGAAGATGGCCGCGATGTGCTGATTAAATTATTAGCAACTGCCGATGTATTGGTGGAAGGCTTTCGGCCGGGCGTTATGGAAAAGCTGGGCCTCGGGCCTGATGATTGTCTGCAACACAATCCCCGTTTGGTTTATGGCCGTATGACCGGTTGGGGGCAAAAGGGGCCGCTGGCAAAAACGGCGGGACACGATATTAATTATATCGGCATTTCCGGTTTGCTCGGTGCCATGGGCGAACCCGATCGCGCGCCGCCAGTGCCATTAAATGTCATTGGTGACCTCGGCGGTGGTTCTCTATTTTTGATTATGGGCATTCTTGCTGCTTTGCTTGAGCGACAATCATCTGGCGCTGGGCAAGTAGTAGACGCGGCCATCTGTGATGGCGCGGCATCGCTGCTCAGTACCGTACACGGCCTCAAGGGAATTAATTTCTGGGGGCAGGAGCGGGGTAGTAATGTATTGGATGGCGGTGCGCCGTTCTATCAGAACTACCGTTGCCGCTGTGGTGGCTATCTTTCTTTGGGTGCGATAGAACCTCAATTCTATGCTCAACTTCTCTCACTGCTGAATTTGGACTTTGGCGGCACGGACTACAGTGTGCAGTTGGATAAAGCGCGCTGGCCAGAACAGGCCGCCGCTATTGCCGCCCGCATTGCTGAAAAAACACAGGATGAATGGCTGGCGATATTTGACGGCAGTGATGCCTGTGTCACTGCCGTGTTATCTATGGATGAAGCAGAGCTGCATCCGCATAACCAAGCTCGACAAAATCTCATCCGCCGGGAGGGAATTTTGCAAACCGGAGTGGCACCGCGCTTATCGAGAACGCCCGGCAAAATAGGCCATGCTCCCGAAGCGGAGGGCGGTAGAAGCCGTGAAATACTGCGTGAGATAGGGTTTAATGACGCGCGAATAAACGGCTTAGTCAGCAGTGGCGCGGTATATGAAAGCTCCCCATCGCGCTAAGCCGACCCTTATAACTATTCCCACTTCAGGAGCTCACTATGGATAAGGCTGCGGTTTTTGCAGAGATTATTAAACAGCGTCGTTCGGTGCGTGCTTTTCAGGCCAACCCGGTTCCCGAACACACCCTGAAAACCGTATTTGAATTGGCGCAACGCGCACCGTCCAACTGCAATACCCAGCCTTGGCAGGTTGCGCTGGTGAGCGGTGCTACCTTAGAGGGTTTGCGCGCAGAGCTGCCCAAGGTGTGGCAAGCCGGTGGCATGACCATGGATTTTCCCTACGATGGCAGCTACGAAGGCGTGTATAAAACCCGTCAGTATGATGCGGCGCGCACGCTCTACGATGCCATGGGCATTGAGCGCAGTGATAAACCCGCTCGCCAAGAGCAGTTTATGCGCAACTTTACTTTCTTTGGCGCACCGCATTGCGCCTTTCTGTTTTTGCCAGAACCCTTTGGTCTACGCGAGGCTGCAGATCTAGGCATGTATGCCCAAAACCTGATGTTATCAATGGCCGCCCATGGCATTGCAAGTGTGCCGCAAACCGCACTGGGCTTTTTTGCCAATACCCTTCGTGAGGCATTGGATATTCCTGAGTCACAAAAACTGATGTTTGGTATTTCCTTTGGTTTTGAAGATGGCGCAGCACCAGAAAACAAAGCGCTGACCGATCGCGCCATTTTTGAAGACGTGGTTAAACAATACAACTAATCGAAGCATTCCAATTCGCCGTAACTTGGCGGTCGCGAGATAAAAATAATGAGCGAAACCGTAATTCAAACGCTGGACGATCACGGGGTGTTATTAATGACCCTCAATCGTCCTGAAAAAAAGAATGCCTTTAATATTGAACAGTGGCTTGCCTTTCGCGATGCGCTAAATCAGGCCCAGCACAATCCCAAAGTGGCCTGTGTTGTTATTACTGGTGCGGGTAAAGATTTTTCCTCGGGTGTTGATCTCAATGACTTTGCCGAAGCGGGAGAGGAGCACCCCTTTGTTAGCGCGGCTCAGGCCTTAATCGATTTTGATAAGCCGGTGGTTAGCGCCGCCAAGGGCGTGGCGATAGGTGGTGGCGCCACATTATTGCTTCATACTGATGTGGTGTATGTGGGCGAAAGTTTACGGCTGCGTTTTCCTTTTACTAATTTAGGTTTAGTACCGGAGTGGGGCAGTAGTTACCAATTGCAGGCGATCATCGGCGCCCGTAAAGCGGCAGAGCTGATGTATAGCGCAGCTTGGCTAAATGCAGAACAAACTGTTGAATATGGGATTGCGACCGCGCAGTTTGACGATGACCGTTTGTTGCAACAGGCCATGAATAAGGCTAGGGAAATTGCCCAGTGGCCGGTGCGCTCCTTGGTGGCGACCAAGAAAATTCTGCGTGATGTGCACCGCCCGGCCATTAATGCGGCGATGGCCGCCGAGCAGGAAGGGATGAGGGAGTTGGCCGGAAGCCCTGAGAATATTGAAGCGGTGATGGCGATTTTTGAAAAGCGTCAGCCCGATTTTCAGCAGTTTAGAAAATAGGGCTTAGGCTATTTATACTTCAGCGCTGATGAATTAGGTAACTGATGCTTTAGTTAACGCTGAGAAGTTAAGCAACGCCAAGATTTTTGTGACGGCTATAATCTGCGGTGCGTCCATCTTGGTGATACACCGGGCTGGATGAATCTTCCAAACCCAAAATCTCCAGTGCACGGCGGGTATAGCGGGCCTGACTGGCAATGTCTTTGCCGTTTTGCAAATTCAGTTTCTGGCAACTCGCCAACACTTTCAGCGCTCGTTGCCACTGTGCGTCAAGGTCGGCGTCCGTTTTTTCGCTGCGCAGATAAAATTGGCGGTTTTTTTCCAAGGTGTCGAGAATCTGCACCAAATCATTTTTGCGATTGGCCAAATCAGCGAGTTTCACACTGCGATCACTGGAACTCAGCTCGCGATTATTGAGAATCGCGCTTTCCTGCCGCAGCAAGCTTTCCAGCTCGAGGGCGTGGTCTTCTATCTGCTGAAAGGTATTTTGTAGCTGTTTCATATCGCTATGCTTCCTGTTACGCCATCATTTCCAGATTAACAAAGGCCTTGGCAACGGCTTTGGCATCAATGGAAAACTCGCCATTGCGAATGGCAGTTTTAATCGCTTCAACCTTGGCACGATCAATACCATCGCTGGCATTAACCTCTTCTTGAGTGCGACTCACCAAGCCGGTATCGACGGTTGTCAGTGTATTTCTGACAGAAGTTTGCTCGGCCTTGCTCAGATCGCGGCTTGAATCCGTCTTGGCGGATTCGGTATTTGTTGATTCGTTGGTACGAGCGCTGTCAGGCTTACGGGTAGGGCCCATACCTGAGTTTGTAATGCGATCAACCATGTCTTCGTCCTCTTAAACTTTTCCTGCCCCATATATCGGCAGTTCAACGCATTTCTTTAGAAAAATAAATTTCTGTGGCTCAGTTGAAAATCACCCGCTGGTTGGATTCAACAATACCTTCTAACTGCTTGCCAGAACTCAAGTTTTTTACCAAAACTCGCTGTCCTAGAGCAGCGTCTTGTAGCGCGATTCCCATCATGCTGACACTCACCGTGCCGTGCTGGCTAATCAATTCAACCCGCTGTCCCTTGGCAATAATGCTATCGGCTTCCACCATATTAGTGCTGATAACTGCCCCTTGGCTGATGGCGCGTTTGGCTTTGTAGCCGCCAGCACCATCTAAATTGTTCAAGTAGCCATAGCTTAGGGTGGCAATATCACGTTCGCTCCAGCTAATGTCACTCTCGCTAATCCGGGTGCCGGGTGGTATCGGATGTTTTGCGACCATCACTCTGGCGTAGGCAGCGATATTGACTGGCAGGTAGATTTTCCAGCCATTATTACCCGGGCAGCGAATCCCCACTGTTGTTCTGCGTTTAATGCGCGACCCCGGTGGCAAAAAGGCCTCTGGTTTGATCGGGCATTTAGCAAGCTGGGAGCGAGGATCTAGCTGGCCCACCTCAATTCTATTTTTCATATCCCGCCAGGGATTGCGTGCGGCGATGTATTGCCGCGCCACCTCGGCGATTCGCGCATGGCTTTCTTTACTGCCGTCAGCCGCCAAGCTAGTAGAGCTTACTGGCAAGGCTAGCAGGGTAAAGAGCAGGGTAATTAAAAGCTGACCCTTGCGCGGTGTCTGTTTCATCACAGTGTTCATCGTCGATTTCGGGCGTCACCGCATTTTGGTGAGGCCGTAGTCATCTCCATTGGGTTTGCTGTGGCCAAAAAAATGTCATCTGCTCAAGTGGTAGCAATGGCCGTGCCAGTTATAGGGTGTCAATGCGGACTCGACCTGTGGAATATACGTATAAGGCGATTTTTGGCGGCTTAATTGCGCTGTTTTTGACGGAAGATTAGGTGCCTTATGGGTGCGTGTCCGCTTTTTTAATGGATTGTTTAAAGCGGCAATGCATGGCCGTTAGGGTGACAGAAAAATGTCACTATATTCGTATCTATATGAAATTATTAGAAAAATAAAAATGGCATGGCAGTTGCTTTATCCAGCCTGAAGAAACGGTTTTTTGTCGATAAGCCTTAATTTTATTGTCGGCACTAAACAAAAAAACTTTAGGTGAATGATATGGCAATTAATTTTGACAAGGCATTGGGAGTACATCAAAGCGCCTTATTTGTACGCCAGCAGCGCAGTGAATTGCTGGCGACCAATATCGCTAATGCCGATACCCCCGGATATAAAGCGCAGGATATCGATTTCCGCGCCGCCCTGTCTCAGGCCAATGTTCAGCAAGGTGGTCTGGGGCTGGATAGAACCAGTGCCAATCATATTGATATTCAAGCGGGTGCTGATCGTCCCTTTGCCGCGCAAGTGCAATACCGCATTCCAACGCAACCGAGCTTAGATGGCAATACTGTGGAATCCCATGTTGAAGAAGCCGCTTTTGCCGATAACGCCATGCGCTATCAGGCCACGCTGCAGTTCTTGGGTGGTCGCTTCAGCAGTCTTAAAAACGTGATTCAAGGAGGCCGATAAGTTATGGCTAGCCCAATGGATATTGCGGCCTCTGCAATGCACGCCCAAATGATGCGTCTGAATACCGTGGCCAGCAATCTGGCCAATGCTGAAACGCTGAGTAGCAGCGCTGCCGACGCTTATCGCTCAAAACAGGTGGTGTTTTCAGAACTGCTAGATAACCAGCGAAACAATGCTGGTGTGGCGGTTTCACAAGTCGTTGAAAGCAACGCAGAAATCCCCAAGCGCTATGAGCCCGGTCATCCACTGGCGGATGAGAACGGCTATGTCTACGGCTCAAACGTTAATACCGCAGAAGAAATGGCCAATATGATCTCGGCGTCTCGCGCTTTTCAAAGCAATGCCGAAGTTTACAGCACAACAAAAACTCTGATGCTGCGCACACTGCAGCTCGGCAATTAATACGAGGTTGAATGATGGAAATTCGTACCCTTGAACAACTGCAAGCCAGTCAGGCGGCGACCACCAAGAAAGATGCGTCGAGCTTGGGTCAGGATGATTTTATGACCCTGATGCTGCAGCAGTTAAAAAACCAAGATCCGTTCAAGCCTACGGATAACACTGAGTTCATCAGCCAAATGGCGCAGCTGACTCAGGTGAGCAGCATCAGTGAGATGAATGAAAATCTGGCTGGCCTGACTGGCTCGATGTATTCCAGCCAGCTTTTGGATGCCTCTTCGCTAATCGGTAAAGACGTACTGATCAACTCCAGCACCGCGTACTACAACGGCAGCAATGATGTGTCCGGTCAGGTAGAGCTGCCGGTCAGCACCCAAGCCTTAAACATCGAAATTCTCAGCCCAAGCGGAGAAGTGGTTGCCAAGTTACCTATGGGTCCACAAACCGCAGGCGCGAGCAGTTTTAGCTGGGATGGTACCGGTCTGGATGGTGAAGTCCTGCCACCCGGTAACTACGTCATTCAAGCGTCTTATCTCAACGGCAATACATATCAAGCGCTGGAAACCCAGGTTCGCAGCCCGGTGAAAAGTATCAGCGTATCAACGGCGGGCGGTAGCCCAATGGTTCAACTTGAAGGATTGGGAAGCGTCAGCATTACCGATCTGGCAGAAATTAGCTGAGGCGTTTTACGCACGGCAATAACCGCGGAAATCGCATAGGAGAGTAGTTATGAGTTTTCGAATTGCACTGAGTGGTCTGAATGCAGCCTCATCTCATCTTGATATCACGGCGCACAATATCGCCAACGTGAATACCACGGGTTTTAAAAGCTCGCGGGCTTCCTTTGCCGATGTTTACGCCACCGCTAACAACGACGTCACCGCTACCACGCCCGGTGCCGGTGTGCGTCTGAACACCATTGCCCAGACATTCTCACAGGGCAATATCGACTTTACTGACAACAACCTCGATTTGGCGATCAGCGGTGAGGGTTTCTTCACCATGAAAGGTCCCTCTGGTGTGAACTACACCCGCGCTGGTTCTTTCAGTGTTGACCGTGAAGGTTTCGTTGTTAACTCCAATCTGGAAAAACTACAGGTGTTTCCACCTTCAGTAGACGGTTCTTTCTCGACCGGCTCTTTCCAAGATCTGCAATTGCAGGTAAGTGAGAACGCACCACAAGCGACAGTGGATGGTGAAATCGGGGTAAACCTGCCAGCCAATGCGCCAGTGCCTGCGGCGACGCCTTTTGATCCATCGGTATCAAATAGTTACAACCACGCCACCTCAATGACTATCTACGATTCATTGGGCGCAACCCACAATGCCACCCTGTACTTCGTGAAAGACGCTGTGGCAAACACCTGGCAGCAGCACTTGTATGTGGATGGTAATGCGGTTGGAGCTGCCAATAGCATGACCTTTGACAGCCTCGGTAATCTCACCGCTCCAGCGAGTGGTGCTTTCACCTATCCCAGTTACGACCCAGGTACTGGTGCGGCCCCTCTTGATATGACTTTCGACTACTCAGGTACCACGCAATACGGTAAAGAGTTTGGCGTTAACAATCTGCAACAAGATGGTTACACCACTGGCCGTATGACGGGCATTGAGGTTTCAAGTACCGGTGTGGTGTCTGCCCGCTTTACCAACGGTCAGTCTACTCAGCTTGGCAAAATCGCCATGGCTAGCTTCTCTAACCCCAATGGCCTGCAACAGCAGGGCGACACTTCCTGGGCTGAAACCTTTATGTCTGGCGGCCCTCGTGTTGGTGAAGCCGGTACATCTAACTTTGGTCTGCTGCAGGCTGGTGCGCTGGAAGGGTCTAACGTCGACTTAACTGAGCAGTTAGTTGAGATGATTACCGCCCAGCGTAACTTCCAAGCTAACACCAAGATGATTTCAACCTCGGATGAAGTCACTCAATCCATCATCAATATGCGCTGATGCTGAGTTGAGCGACGAGTAGTAGAGGCCCGGATATGGACAGACTTCTTTTTATCGGCATGAACGGCGTCAAGCAGACTGAGCTGGCGCAAACCATCAATGCCAATAATCTGGCCAATGCCAGCACCGCCGGTTTTCGCGCTGATTTTCAGGCGTTGATGGCCGCTCCGGTGGAAGGGGTGGGCCTCGATACTCGCAGCAATACCATTAATGTTGGCAAATCCAGTGATTTTCAGTCGGGACAAATTGTCTCCACCGGCAATCCGTTGGACGTGGCAATTAGTGGAGAGGGTTTCTTCGCTGTTCAGGATTCTGATGGTAATGAAGCCTACAGCCGTCGCGGTGATTTCAAACTCACTACCGATGGCATGTTGCTTAACGGTGCCGGTCAGCCGGTGATGGGTGATGGCGGTCCCGTCGCCATTCCGGAACATCAAAGCCTGAGTATTGGTGCCGACGGTACGGTTTCTATTGTGCCGCTAGGCCTAGGTGCAGAAACGTTGGTAACCGTAGATCGGATTCGTTTAGTGAATCCAGATACCAAACAACTGGCCAAAGGTGATGACGGTTTATTCCGGCTGCGTAATGGCGGACAAGCCGACGCCGATGCCAGTGTCAGTATTAGAACCGGCCATATCGAAAACTCAAATGTAAATACTGTTGATGCCATGGTGAAAATGATTTCTCTGGCCAGACAGTACGAAATGCAGGTCAAGGTGATGAGTAATGCCAACACCCTGGCAGAAACCTCAGCGCGCCTGATGCGAATTGAATAGGAGTCGTGACGATGAATTCATCACTATGGGTAGCTAAAACCGGTCTGGATGCGCAGCAAACCCGGATGCAGGTGACCTCGAACAACCTAGCCAATGCGAATACCACTGGCTTTAAACGGGATCGCGCCTCCTTTGAAGATTTGCTCTATCAGAACATTCGTCAGGTTGGCGGTCAGACCTCACAACAAACCCGTGCGCCCAGCGGCCTGAATGTGGGTACCGGTGTACGCGTGGTGTCCACTGAGAAAATGTTCCAGCAGGGTTCGCTCAGTCAAACCGGCAATAATCTGGATATGGCGATTGAAGGCCGTGGCTTTTTCCAAGTGCAAATGCCCGACGGCAGCATGTCTTACACCCGCGATGGCGCGTTCCAGCTAGATGATCAGGGTCAGCTTGTTACCAATAGCGGTTATATCGTTGAGCCCGGCATTACCTTTCCTACCGGTACCAGCAGCATCAGCATCGGCCGCGACGGTGTTATTAGCGCCACAGTGGCAGGGCAGTCATCCCCGATTCAATTAGGCAGCATCCAGCTGGCGGATTTTGTGAATCCAGCGGGTCTGCAAGCCCGTGGCGAGAACCTGTATATGGAATCGGCTTCAAGCGGTGCGCCGCAAACCGGCACTCCCGGTTTAAGCGGTTTGGGGCGTATCGCCCAAGGTGCGCTTGAGGGTTCTAACGTCAACGTGGTGGAAGAGCTGGTAAATATGATTGAAACCCAGCGCGCTTACGAGATGAACTCCAAAGCCATCTCCACCAGCGATCAGATGATGCAGTTCCTGAACAACAATATGTAAGGTGGCCGCCGTGAATTTGATTAAAACTGCCATTTCACTGTTCGCCATCCTGCTGCTGGCCGCCTGTGCTCAAGCGCCGCAAAAGCCCGATGAAAGCTGGGAAGCCGATGTTGAATCTGCCCAGTCGGATCAATATGCCAACCACGGCTCTGTGTATCAGGCTGGTTATGGCATCAGTCTGTTTTTGGATCGCCGCGCGCGTCAGGTTGGCGATGTGATTACCGTATTGCTGGAAGAAAAAACCGATGCCAGTAAATCCTCCAGCACTGCCACCGGTAAAGACAGCTCAATTTCTGTCCCTACCGTCAATATTCTTGGGCGCAATGTTACCCATAACGGTGTGCCGATTTTAGAAACCGGCGTCAGCAGCTCGCAGGATTTTTCCGGTCAGGGAAGCTCCAGTCAAAGCAATAGCCTGAGTGGCAGCATCACCGTGACTGTGTCTGAAGTATTGCGTAATGGCTCACTGCGTATTCGCGGTGAAAAATGGGTGACGATTAATCAGGGTGAAGAATTTATTCGCCTAAAGGGTATTGTCAGACCCGAAGATATTGCTGCAGACAATTCTGTGCCTTCTTACAAAGTGGCGGATGCCCGCATTACTTATAGCGGCAAAGGCGCACTGGCTGATGCCAATGCCCAAGGCTGGCTGGGCCGCATTTTCCAATCTGTGCTGTCGCCTTTCTAAGGAACTGATATGAAATTGAAAACAGAAAGCGTATTGCTGTTGGCGACCAAGGTGTTTGTTGTGGCCTTGGTTTTCGCCATTATTTCCATTCCTGCTCAGGCCGATCGCGTTAAAGATCTGGTGAATATCGCCGGTGTGCGTGAAAACCAATTGGTGGGCTACGGTTTGGTAGTTGGCTTGAGTGGTACCGGTGATCAGACCAGCCAGGCGCCATTCACCATCCAAAGTATCCGCAATATGCTCACTGGTTTTGGTGTGCGGGTTCCCGACAATGTAAACCCACAATTAAAGAATGTGGCAGCGGTTACTGTTCACGCTAGCCTGCCTCCCTTTGCCAAGCCCGGCCAAACGATTGATGTCACCGTTTCTTCTATCGGTAATGCGGCCAGCCTGCGCGGCGGAAGCTTGCTGATGGCACCTTTGATGGGGGCGGACGGTCAAGTCTATGCGATTGCACAAGGCTCACTGCTGGTCGGTGGCTTAGGTGTTTCTGGCAATGATGGTTCACGAGTAACCGTCAATATTCCGTCTGCGGGTCGTATCCCCAACGGGGCCTCCGTTGAACGTCCTGCACCCAGCACCATGGCGGTAAATGGTGAAGTGCTACTGAATTTGAAAAAACCTGATTTCACTACGGCTCGCCGTCTGGCTGAAACCATCAACGACAGCTTTGGTTTGGAAACGGCGAGTGCAATGGATTCCGCCACGGTAAAAGTGCGCGGCCCGCAAAATGCCGATCAGCGCGTGACCTTTATTTCGATGTTGGAAAGTCTGGAAATTGATCCGGCAGAGGCGAGCGCCAAGGTGGTTATCAACTCGCGTACTGGCACCATCGTGATTGGTGGTCAGGTTCGGGTGATGCCCGCCGCCGTTACCCACGGCTCATTAACGGTTTCTATTACCGAGCGTGTGGCGGTCAGTCAGCCCAATTCATTTTCCCGCGTGGGGCAAACTGTTGCCGCTCCACAGTCGAGTATTGATGTCAGTCAGAAGGAGTCGCGCATGTTCCTTCTTGAGGCCGGTGTAACGCTGGAAGAAATCGTTACGGCCATTAATAAAGTTGGGGCTGCTCCCGGCGATTTAGTCGCCATTTTAGAAGCCCTCGATCAGGCTGGCGCATTGCGCGCTGAGCTGGTTGTGATCTAAGGGGCTGGAGAACAGCTATGTCCAGCGGGCTTACTAATACTATCGGCAGCAACGTCCATGACTTTAGTGTTTTTTCGCAAATGCGGAAAAATATTGAAGAGGCTCCCGATCAGGCGGTCAAACAAGTTGCTCAGCAATTCGAATCCCTGTTTGTACAAATGATGCTGAAAAGTATGCGTGACAGCGTGCAAGAGGGCGGGCTGTTCGACAACAGCAATATGGATACCTATATGCAAATGCATGATCAGCAATTGTCCTTAAGTCTGTCTGAAAAAGGTGGCATAGGGCTTGCAGATACCATAGTGAAACAGTTGGGAAGTGACAAAAAATTGCCGCTGGATTCCGCTTCAAGCCTAAGCGCTGAGGGAATGGCAGTTCAAAACCAACTGGTACGAAAAACAGATAGTTAATGATTCATGGTCGGCGGCAAAAAACTGCCGTTAGTAAATAGAGGAAAGCGGAATGGCTGACTTATTGTCCAACGCATTATCGTCACTGGTGTCGAACCAGCGCGCGTTGGCGACTACCAGTCATAATATTGCCAATGCGGGTACCGAAGGCTACTCGCGGCAAGAAGTCTCGTTCTCTGCTCAGAACGGCACTAGCATCGGCGGGCTGACTATCGGCTCGGGTGTTAAGGTGTCTGAAATTCGTCGCATGTACGATCAGTTTGCAATTTCGCAACTGCGTGCGGCAACGGCGGCCAGTAGCCAATTGGAAGTTCAGCACGATTTAGCTACCCAGTTGGACAATAATCTGGCGGACCCTGATCTGGGTTTAACCGCCTTTTTGTCACAGTTTTATAACTCAATTCAAGACGTGGCCAATGAGCCGGCGTCACTGTCTGCGCGTCAATTATTTTTGGCCGAAGCGCAGACCTTGGGAAATCGCTTTAACGACGTTTCCGCTCAAATCGACAGCTTAGATGCGGAAATTTCTGAGCGCGTGGATAGCGCCGTTGCAGAAATTAACGATTTAACCAGTCAGATAGCTGATATTAATAAGCTGCTCAGCGAGTCCTCTGCGGTTGTGGGTGGGGGCAATAGCGATCTGCTCGATCAACGCGACCAAGCCATTCTCAAACTGAGCGCATTGGTGAATATCAGCAGTGCCGAGCAGGATGATGGTTCTATTAATATTTTTATCGGCCGTGGCGATGCTTTGGTACTCGGCGGTAATTCTACTGAGCTATCTACTATTCGCAGTGCCGAAGACCCTGCGCGCCGGGAAATTGTGCTGGCGAATAATACCGGATTTGATCTGACCGACTCACTAAACGGCGGCAGCTTGGGTGGCGCTTTGAGTTTTCAGCGCGAAATTATTGACGTCACCCGTAACGAATTGGGACGCATTGCCGTTTCGGTAGCAACGGCGCTGAACGATCAGAACAATGCCGGTCTCGATCTTTACGGCCAGCGCGGCCAGGATATTTTCAGTATCGCTGGGCCTCGTGTTTCTCAGCCATCGTCTAATACCGGCGGTGCAGCCCTGACCGCAACCATTACCGATACCACCGCCTTAACCGCACAGGATATTGAGCTGCGTTTTAATGGCGCCAGTTGGCAAGCCTTTAATCAGCAATCGGGCGCGCAAATTACTGGTTTTACCGGTAGTGGTACCGTCGCAGATCCCTTTGTGATTGATGGCGTATCTATTTCTGTTAGCGGTGCGGCGAATGCCGGTGACCGTTTCTATATCAAGCCTACCGTTGATGCTGCAGGCAGCTTCAGTGTGGTGATGACCGATCCCTCACGTATTGCGGCGGCAGCAGCAACCCGCAGCGAAGCTGTGCTAAGCAATACTGGTAGCGCCAAGATCAGCGAAACTCTGGTGGTTGATCCAAGTAATCCAAATTTAATGGATCCGGTATCGATCAGCTTTATCGATGCCACTACCTATCAAATTAACGGCGCAGGTAGCTTTGCCTATACCTCCGGCAATCCCATTGTTATCAATGGCAATCAAGTCACCATCAATGGTATCCCCAATGCCGGCGATAGCTTCAATATTGCGGCCAACACGGGTGCCAATGGCGATAACCGCAATGCGATGGCGATGGCGGCTACTGAAGATCTGAAAAATCTGGTGGGCGGCACCCAAAGTATCAATGACGCGGTGGGTGCGCTGGTCGGCAAAGTTGCCGTCTATACCCGCAGTACCGAGGTCAATCTTCAAGCTCAAGAAAACCTGAAGTATCTGGCCTCTGAGCGCCAAGCCTCGGTTTCTGGCGTCAACCTCGACGAAGAGGCGGCCAATCTGATTCGTTATCAGCAGGCCTACTCGGCGGCGGCGCAGGCGATTTCCACCGCCAATGATTTGTTCCAATCTCTGATGGGTGCCTTTCGATGAGAATCGCAAGTAGTCAAATATATGGCGCCAGTATCCGCAGCATGATGGATCAGCAAAGCCAACTTTCAAAAACCCAGGCGCAATTAGCTACCGGTAACCGCATCCAAAATCCGGCGGATGATCCTATTGGCGCGGTTCGGGTTCAGGGTTTGGGGCGTTCACTGGAGCGCACCGAACAGTATTCCAGCAATTCTAATATTCTTGACAGTCGCCTAAGACTCGAAGAGGAAACTGTTGGCAACAGTATTGAAATTCTACAGCGTGTTCGTGATATGGCTATTCAAGCCAATAATCCGGTACACAGTGAAGAGTCAAAAGGCGCGTTATTGGTTCAGCTTAAGCAGGAAATTGACAGCCTGCTGGCCTACGCCAACACCCAAGATAATGACGGCCGCTATATTTTCAGTGGCTACCAAAATGCAGCGCCCTTTAGTTATGACTCCAATGGTATTAACTACAACGGCGATGATGGACAGCGCCAGTTACTAATTGGCCCTGCACGGACTCTGGGTGACAGCGATCCGGGCTCCAAAGTGTTTATGGGTATTCTCGATGGCAATGGTCGTTTTGCTACCGAACCAGATGCTGCCAATACCGGTGATGCCTATATCGCTCTTGGCGAAGTTGTAGACAACGCGGCCTTTACCGGCGGTGATTTCAGCATCGAATTTATCGACAGTGAAAACTATCGATTGCTGGATGCCGGTGGCGCTGTGGTTGAAACCGGCGTCTATAAAGCGGGCAGCGAATTTACCGTGGCTGGCATGTCAGTGAGCATCTCTGGTACTCCTGCGGCGGGTGATCAATTCCACTTGCGCGCAGCACAGGCCACCGATGTATTCAGCATTTTGGATAATCTCGCCGATGCCTTTGAGATTGCTATCGATCAGCCCTCGGCGCGGGGTCAGCGCACCAGTGCGATAAATAATTCGATCAGCAATATCGATCAGGCGATTGATCACTTGATTAATACTCAGTCAAAAGTCGGTGCCCGCATGGTCGCTCTGGAAACCCAGACCGATATTAATGCCGGTGCCAATATCCGAATTCAGGAAAACCTCAGTGAAATTAAAGATCTTGATTACGCCGAGGCGATCTCTCGATTTAACCAGCAGATGGCAGGCCTTGAGGCAGCGCAATCCGTATTCGGAAAGCTGCAGAACCTGTCCCTCTTTAACTATTTATAGCGGAGGGACGATGAGCGAATTGCGAAGTTGCAGGAGGGCGGAGTGAATAGTGTATGAGTTTCAGCCCGAGTAAGAATTTAGCCGATGTAGCGGTTTACGAAATAGAGTTTAAAAAGTTTTTAGGAGAGTCATTATGACACTTAGCATCAATACCAATATTGCTTCACTGAATGCACAACGTAACCTTCAGCGCTCACAAGATACACTGAGCACCTCACTGCAGCGCCTGTCTACTGGTCTGCGTATTAATAGCGCCAAGGACGATGCGGCGGGTCTGGCGATTTCTACCCGCTTCACTACCCAGATCAATGGTTTGGGCCAAGCGGTGCGCAACGCTAACGACGGTATTTCTCTGGCGCAAACCGGTGAGGCCGCGCTGGAAGAAATTACTAATAACCTGCAACGCATTCGTGAACTGGCAGTACAGTCGGCTAACGCCACCAACTCCAGCTCTGACCGTGCAGCGCTAGATTCAGAAGTGCAGCAGCGTATTGCGGAGATTAACCGTATCGGTTCGCAAACCTCGTTTAATGGTCAAAAACTGCTGGACGGCAGTTTTGGTACGGCGGCTTTCCAAGTGGGTGCCAATGTTGGTGAAACCATTGATGTGAACCTGAACACCGGAGTGAAATCTTCTCAGATTGGTCAGATTTCTTCTGGCAGCACTGACGCTCAACTCGCTGGTATTGATACTTCTGCGGCGCTGACAGATGGCGGCACTCTGATTGCGATTGGTAATTCCGATCCAGTGGCGATTCCTGCCAGTGCAGATTTCTCAAGCAGTGGTCCCGGTCGCGATGCCAATAGCGCCTACTCAAAAGTAGAAGCGATTAATGCGGCCGGTATCACTGGGCTGACAGCATCTGCGCATACCTCGGTGGATCTTGCGTTTACTCCCATTACGGCAGTAGGTTCGGATGCCGGCTATGAGCTGAATATCAATGGCGTAAATGTATTCGACGGTAGTATTCCTACTGGCGATATCACTGGTGGTGATGTGGCTGCGGCCATTAATTTGCATGCCGATGATACGGGTGTCCGCGCCAGCTTTACTGGTGGTGTGCTGACTCTGGAAGCGGCGGACGGCCGCAATATTGAAATCAACCAGGACACCACTGGCAATACTACCCCGCAAGGTATTACCGATGCGGCGGTGATTGCTAATGACGGCGCTTCCGATAGCTATGCCGCCGTGGGTGATACCACCAGTGTGATCGGTGGTAATATCACCTTGTCTGCGGCAGAGGGTATTGAAATCACCGGTGAGACTGCGCGCTTGGGCTTTAACGCGGCAGACGCAACATTTAATATCGCGGTGGATAGCACCACATTGGATTCAGTGTCGGTGACCTCAGTTGATGCCTCTAATGACGCGATTATGCGTATCGATTCTGCTCTGACCCAAGTTAGCGATTTGCGCAGTACCTTTGGTGCGGTACAAAACCGCTTTGAATCGACGATTAATAACCTGCAAAGCATCTCGGAAAACCTGACTGCCTCTCGTGGTCGTATTCTGGATGCAGACTTTGCGGCGGAAACTGCCAACCTGACTAAGGCGCAGATTCTGCAGCAAGCGGGTACTTCAGTCTTGGCGCAGGCCAACCAGGTGCCTCAAGCAGCGCTGAGCCTACTGCAGGGCTAATCGACAATTATTCCCCTGATGGCTACTTTGCCGTAGCCAATAATATAAACCGCGCTTCGGCGCGGTTTTTTGTTTTGGAATAGGCGGCTTTATATAGCGCCCATGTCTTTAACTAAAGATTTTGAAATTACCGCCGATCAGGGGATAAGGAGTAAAAACCTGCCAAATTTCTTCTTAAACGCCCCAAAAATACGTAAGCCTCACGCAAAAATAGGTGTTTCTACGGAATAAAGAACTGCCAGCAAAGGCCGATGTATAGGGTGAAAGCAAAGACCACAACGGTTAGCGCTAGATGAAAAGACGATAGTCTTTTATACGTTCCGTGTAAGGAGAGTCATTATGGCACTTAGCATCAATACCAACATCGCGTCCTTAAACGCTCAGCGCAACCTGCAGCGTTCACAGGATACCCTGAGTACCTCACTGCAACGTCTGTCTACTGGTCTGCGTATTAACAGTGCCAAAGACGATGCGGCTGGTCTGGCCATTTCTACCCGCTTCACCACTCAGATCAACGGTCTGAACCAAGCGGTGCGTAACGCCAACGACGGTATCTCTCTGGCCCAGACTGGTGAGTCTGCACTGGACGAGATGACCAACAACATGCAGCGTATCCGCGAACTGGCTATCCAGTCTGCTAACGCGACTAACTCTGCATCTGACCGCGCCGCACTGGATTCTGAAGTGCAACAGCGTCTGGCTGAGATCGATCGTATCGCCAGCCAAACTTCATTCAATGGCCGTAAAGTTCTAGACGGTTCCTTCGGTAGCGCCGCTTTCCAAATCGGTGCCAATGTGGGTGAAACCATCGGTCTGGATCTGCAAACCAGCATGCGCCTTGATTCAATGGGTTCTATCTCTGCAGCCACTTCAGCTGATCTGACTTCAGCAATGGCGGGTACTGCTGCGACTAGTGCAACTGCAGTTTTTGATGCGAGTGCTGCAGGTCTCTTGTCTAACTTCGGTACCAATGAGGTTTCATTTGATGTCGACGGAATCACAGTAACCCTGACTGCCGATTACACTGGTGATGCAGCTCAGTTGGCGGCAGATATAGGTTCGACAATTGGTGGTGGTTACTCAGTAGCGGCAGATGGTAACAACATAACCATCACTAATTTAACTACTGGATCAGGTAACGCTATCGTTGTTGATGCTTATGACAATGACCCTAATAATGATGGAGCAAGTGCAGTTGCGGACTTCACCGGTAGCGTAGTAAGCACTGATGGTGCTGACGCAGTTGCTGCTGGCGTAACCCTAAGCGATCTGACTATCGCGATTGGTGACGGTGATGCAGTATCAGTAGCGGCTGGCAGCTACACCTCTACCGATGATCTGGTAGCGGCAATCAACACCGCGCTGGGTAGCGATGCAACTGCGGAAGTGAATGACGACGGCACCTTCACTATCAATGCGGGCTCTGAAAGCATCACCTTCGGTGGTACTGATGCGGCCACTCTGGGCCTGAGCGATGCGACAGCCTCTGGTAACCTGAGCGCAGCCAACGTCACCACTGTGGATGCCTCTAACGAGATGATCCGCCGTATTGACTCTGCACTGAGCTCAGTAAGTGATCTGCGCAGCACCTTCGGTGCGGTACAGAACCGCTTTGAGTCAACCATTACCAACCTGCAGACTATCTCTGAGAACCTGTCAGCGTCACGCGGCCGGATTCTGGATGCGGACTTCGCTTCAGAAACTGCCAACCTGACCAAGGCGCAGATTCTGCAACAGGCTGGTACTTCGGTTCTGGCTCAAGCCAACTCTCTGCCACAAGCTGCACTGAGCTTGCTTGGCTAAGCCTAAACCCCGCGCTGCGTAAGTGGCGCGGGGTTTTTGACTCCGATGAGAAACGATAATGATTTGGAAGCGAGGGGCCTGGAGGCTCTTTTGGCGTTTCCGAATTTTATGATGTGGAGGTAAACGATGAACGTTCGCATCGACAATACCCAAGTGGGCAGTATGGGAAGACTCTCCAAAGCAGAGGAGATGAACCCGGCCAATAGTTCGACTTTCAGTGTGGAAAAAGACTTGAAGTTATCGTCTGAAAATCGCGTCCACGCCAGTCAGCCGTCCGCGCCCTCTGTTGAAACGCGCCAGCAAGTGGATGAGATGGCCAGGGCGATTATTCGAGTTTTGGATGGCGAAACCGACGATCTGGAATCCAGTAGCACCATTTCAAAACTTAATGAGCTAATGCGCGACCGTGAGCGCGATCTGGAGTTTTTGATCGATGACTCTACCGGTAAGAATGTGCTTAAAGTTTTGCATGCTCAAAGTCAGGAAGTGATTCGCCAGTTTCCCTCTGAAGAAGTCTTGCGGGTAGCTGAGTTTATCGTTACCGGAAAAACCGGCCTGTTAAACGACCACGCTTGATTTGTCTTTACTTCATAGTTGGCTTGGTACGGTAACTGCATTCATTTAGATAAATGGTCGGAAAAGGGCTGAAATGCCGAAATAAGTCAGTCAAAGCGACAATTTTTTGCCGTTATTGCGGCAGATTTTGTTGGCTGGCATCGGAAATCCCTGATGGTTTGGCGCGCTCACACAGGAAACAATAGTGGTATACCGGTCTGATCTCGCAATTTGATTGCGATACTGAACGTAGGAAAGAGACAGAATTATGTCAGGTTTAACAGCAACAGGAATTGGCTCGGGTATCGATATTTCCAGCTTGGTTAATCAGCTGGTTGAGGCCGAGCGCAGCCCCCAGGAAAATCGCCTGAATCTTCGCGAGGCCAAGGCCCAGTCGCGCCTGTCTGCCTTTGGTTCGCTTAAATCATCGCTGGACAGTTTTCAAAGCAGCTTGGAAAAGCTCAAAAGTACTGAGACGTTTCAAAAACGCAGCAGCCTGATTAGCGACAAAGACGTTTTCACTGTAACCACTGATGCCAATGCCGCGCCGGGCAAATACGCGGTGCAAGTAGAGCAATTGGCAACCCAGCATAAATTAGCCTCCGCCGCATTTACTGATGCCGACACCAGTGTGGGTACAGGCGATTTGACCTTTACCGTGGATGGCGAGTCTTTCACCATCAGTGTGGAAGAGGGCAGTGATTCATTGACGGCAATCCGTGATGCGGTCAATAACGCCGAAGACAACACCGGGGTATCTGCCAGCATCGTCAATGATGAAAATGGCGCACACCTTGTGTTTACCGCAAAAGATAGCGGCACGGCGAATGCCATTAGCATTTCTACAAGCACCGATATTAATGACACCGGCAATTTGGCCAGCCTTGCCTATGACGGTGTTAATCCCTCGGATATGACCGAGAAGGTTGAGGCTAAAGACACCATTGTGATTGTCGATGGCTTTACCCAGACCAGCCCTAACCTAAGCCTGGAAGGTATGATTGAAGGGGTTAGCTTCAGCATTAAAGAGGCCCGCCCCGGTGAGACCATCGATCTTGAAGTAAAGCTCGACAGCGCTTCAGTCACCAAAGCGGTGAAAGACTTTGTGTCGACCTATAACAGCTTGATGACCACCCTTAATAACCTAACCTCCTACGACCCCGAAACCGGTGCGGCCGGTGTATTGCAGGGGGACTTTACCACGCGCAGTATTGCCAGCCGCTTGCGGCAGGAAATTGGCGGCGTGGTTAAGGATTTGAATCCGGAACTGGATTCACTTGCGGAAATAGGGATTACCACCGGCGATGGTGGCCTGCTCGAACTGGACAGTGACCGCTTGAGCAAGGTGATGGACACTAACTTTAACGCGATTGCTGATCTGTTTGGCGGCGACAATGGCTTTGCCACAAAAATCAGTACCGCGGTTGACAGTTTTGCAAAAACGGGCGGAATTCTCGATAACCGCACCGACGGTTTGGAAGCCGCGATTAGTCGAATTGGCACCCAGCGTGAAGCGCTGGACAGACGAATGCTGGCTGTAGAAGCGCGTTATGCCGCACAGTTTAATGCCATGGATTCGCTGATTAGTTCACTGACTACCACCGGTGATTTTCTGACTCAGCAGTTGTCGAATCTGCCGGGAATGACTAAGAAAAGTTAAGCGGTTTTAAGGGTTATTACCTAGAAAAAAGCCATCAAGGAAGCCGTAGAAATGCCGTTATATAGACTAAGAACAGCGGCCTATGAGGAACAACAATGAGCTATTCAGCAGGTAGAGCAACCCAGGCTTACGCCAATATGGGCGTACAATCGAAATTGGCGGCGGCAAGCCCCTATCGCCTGATTCAAATGCTGATGGACGGTGCGCTGGATCGTATGGCAATTGCCAAAGGTCAAATTGTGCGTAAAGAAATTGCCAATAAAACCCAGAGCATCACCCGCGCTATTGGCATTATTGACGGTCTGCGTATGAGCTTGGATCACTCGGTGAATCCAGATCTGAGCAACAATCTTGAAAATCTCTACGACTATATGAATCGCCGTTTGTTATTGGCCAATATCAATAACGATTGCGAGATTATTGATGAAGTTATCGGCTTGCTGCGCGAGCTGAAAGAAGCCTGGGATGCCATTCCGCCGCAAATGGATCAAGGCATGAGCGAAAGTGCTCAGCAGCGTATGGCGGTGGCGAATGCCTAAGATCGACGTCTACCTAGGCTAGGTTAGAAACACCAAAGAATTCTTTAGAGATAGCGACAATGGTTATTCAATTTCCTCCCCGTGAGCAACGTTCAGCTCGACAGCAACAGCTTGCTGACCTTTACGCCTTTAGTGAAGAAATATTGACCTTGGGTGAGCAAGGTGAATGGAAGCAGGCTTTGGCTACCCAGCGCATTCGCCGGGAAAACATGGATGCTTTCTTTTCCACGCCAACCAGTCTCGAAGACAGCGGTTTAGTGAGGCAGGTGATTGAGGCGATTTTGGAGCTGGATCGCAAAGTTTCCACAATGTTGTACCATCAGCGCAGCGAGCTGGTCGAAGAGCGCGAGCAGCAGCGTCATAACGGCCGCCAGCTTGGCGAATACGTTAGGCACTCCTGATTACGGTCTTTTCCCATCCTCTGTGTTTTGCGGATTCAGGCTGCTGAATCCGTAAGGCTTTCCAAACTCCCCGGTTTTGCTTATTGTCTGCGCTGTTATTTGTGCAGTGGGTTTCTACAAATCGGATCTATTTCCCCTAGTTCTGCACGGAATTTTACGTATTAACTTGTCTTTGCGACAACTGCACTATACTGAGAAATAAGCAGTGATTAGGTTAGGGGCAAATGGCAGACAGCTTGCAGGGGGTCATATTGAGCGACAAGCGAATGGATCGGGGTGACAACACATCCTCATCCATGCAAACGGTTGATCAGCTTGTCAATCAAGTTGCGGGGTTTGATACCCTGGTGCTTATCCGTGGTGAATCCGGCAGTGGTAAAGAGGTGGTTGCCCGCAAAATTCATCAAGCCTCTAATCGTTCCAGCCGTCCATTTGTGCCCGTAAACTGCGGCGCAATTCCTGCTGATCTACTTGAAAGCGAACTCTTTGGTCACGAAAAAGGCGCGTTTACCGGTGCCATTGCCACTCGTAAAGGCCGTTTCGAAATGGCAGAGGGCGGTACCTTATTTCTCGACGAAATTGGTGATATGAGCCTGCCCATGCAGGTTAAATTACTGCGGGTATTGCAGGAGCGTACCTTTGAACGCGTCGGTAGTAATGAACCGCGTAAATGCGATGTGCGTATTCTGGCGGCGACCCACCGCAATTTAGAAACCATGGTGGAGGACGGCTCATTCCGTCAGGACTTGTTTTTTCGCCTAGATGTTTTCCCGATTGAAGTCCCCCCGCTGCGCGATCACGTTGAAGACGTGCCGTTACTAATGGGTAAATTTATTGCCAAGTTGCACAGTCGCGGCATGAAATCGCCCAAGTATTCCAAAAGTGCGATGCGCGCTTTACAGATTTATGCCTGGCCGGGCAATGTGCGCGAATTGGAAAACCTGATGGAGCGCATGGCGATTACCCATTCGGGCCAGACGGTCACTGCACAGGATTTACCGCGTCAGTATCGCGTTCTGGATTTGGTTGATGATGACGAGCTGGATGAACGCGAGGATCAAGATGCGTTGATGGATGCGCTAACCATTGGGCGTGTAGTTAATGGTGAAGCATTTGCTGGCTTAGATCATCCTGAGAAAAGTGAGCCGGAGAGAATATTGCCGGAGGCGGGCATCGATTTGAAAGACCATATCCAAAATCTGGAAAAGTGGTATATCGAAGAAGCGCTGCGCCGTGAAGAGGGCGTGATTACTCGTGCTGCTCAGTTATTGGGGCTGCAACGCACAACGCTTGCCGAAAAAATGAAAAAGCTGGGTATTTCTAGCTGACGCCGAGTAAGGCAGTCTGTTTTATCTCCGAGTATTCCTCTTTTACCCGCCGGATATCTCCCTATCTATTTCGGGTAGTGTTGTTCAAGATTTTCTTGTTTGCCAGCCTACGGCCCTATTTCCGCCCGTCTGTTTTTAACGCCAAAAACCTACCGCTAGCGGCTATTTTTCCCCTGCCAAAAAACTGTCGCAGAGTCTAATAAATTAACTAAGCTATTGATAATAAATAGAAAAATATAATGGCATAGCCCTTGCTTAATCATGACTGTAAACCTTAGAGAGGCAGCATGATGAGCGCAACGCCAAACCAGAATTCAAACGCCCCACTCAGTAGTGAACTGCTGTGCAATTTTCTGCTTCAGCAGGAATTGTCTTACAGCGAAGCGGTTTTGACTGAGGCTCTGAAATCACTGTCGCGCTCCGCCCCTGTTAGCCAGAAGTTGAGCGATAAGGCCGTTGTTTTTGGAGGCCGTTCATGAGCAATCTTATTGTTGCTGATCCCAAATCGCAATTGGTGTTAGGCCTTGCTGGTCGTGTGGCTGAAACCAATGCCACGGTGCTGTTGGCCGGTCACAGCGGTGTTGGTAAGGAAGTATACGCCCGCTTTATTCACGCGCATTCTTCACGCCGTGAACAAGCCTTTATTGCGGTGAATTGTGCGGCGATTCCAGAGCAGATGCTTGAGGCAATGTTGTTTGGTTATGAGAAAGGCGCTTTTACCGGCGCGTTAACTGCACATCCAGGTAAGTTCGAACAGGCCAATGGCGGCACGCTATTGCTGGATGAAATTTCCGAAATGGATATTGGTCTACAGGCCAAATTACTGCGTGCAATTCAAGAGCGCGAAATTGAGCGCCTCGGCAGCACTAAGACCATTAAGTTGGATGTGCGCCTTATCGCCACTACTAACCGCGATCTTAAACAACAGGTAAAAGACGGCGAGTTTCGTGAAGACTTGTTTTACCGCCTAAGCGTTTTCCCCATCGCGATTCCCGCATTGAAAGACCGCCCTGCGGATATTTTGCCGCTGGCCAGTTATTTCATTAGCCGTGATCGCCATGTGCATAACCCCGACAATATGTTGACCCGCGAGGCCATCGCCAAGCTGCAAGCCTATAACTGGCCGGGCAATGTGCGCGAGTTGGACAATGTTATTCAGCGCGCCTTGATTCTGCGTCAGGGGCAGCGCATTCAAGCGGAAGATATTCAGTTTGATATTGGTCTGGATTTCAATGAATCGCTCTACAGTGCGGTTGCCAGTACCGATGCTTTTGCTGAGCCGCGCCAGGACGCACCGAGTGAAACAGGCTTTCATCGCGATACGGGTTTGACGGTTGCCGATGAGTTCGCACATGAGCCGCAACTGGACGCAGCGATGCGTGATCAGGAAATGCGTTTAATCGATCAGGCCTTGAAAGAAGGCAAATCAAAAAAACATGCCGCCGAAATTTTGGGCATCAGCCCGCGTACCCTGCGTTACAAAATTGCCCGCCTGCGTGAGCAGGGCTGTGCGATTTAAGGGGGAGTAAGTCATGTCAGATATGCGCGTAGACAGTTTGCTAAATCAGATCCGGGCGATCCGCCAGCAAACCACCATGCCCGGCGCACCCCAGCAAGCGGGAATAAATCCGGTTGATTTGGATGTTCGTCAGACCGGTCAGATTGGTGAAGTTTCACCACGTGATCGGGTTGATTTTGGCGCCATGCTCAAACAATCCATCGACAGTGTAAATGACGCCCAGCAGCGCTCCTCGCAAAGTGCGGCTGCGTTTGAGCGCGGTGATAAAAACGTCACCCTGACCGAGGTAATGGTGAACATGCAAAAAGCCGATGTGTCGATGAAGGCCGCCGTGGAAGTGCGCAATAAATTTGTCGATGCCTACAACGAAGTGATGCGGATGTCGATTTAATCACCCTTGGCAAGCGCCGGTGATTGAATAATTTTTAACAAGTAACGCAATACCCAAATAGATTCTGAGAGAGCAAACATGGCCGAAACCGCAGTTCAAACAAGCAAGCAACCCGGAATGCTGGGCCCGCTGGCACCTTTGTTAAAGAACGATGTGTTGCGTCAGTTGCTACTGCTAGTCGGTATCGCGGCCAGTGTGGCTATTGGCGGGGCATCGGTTTTCTGGATGCAGGGCAAAGACTACCGCACCTTATACGCCTCGGTCGCGCCGGAGCGCGCCAGTGCGTTGATTGATACCTTGACCGCTGCTGGAATCGCTTATCGCCTTGAAGATGCCACCGGCGATATCCAAGTTCCTGCGGATCAATTGCACGAAGCGCGCATTAAAGTTGCCGGCCAAGGTTTGACCAATGATGGCAGCGGTATGGCCATGCTGGAAAAAGAGCAGGGTTTTGGTGTTAGCGAGTTCATGCAGTCTAAGAAATACCAGTATGCCTTGGAGCAGGAGCTGGCGCGCACTGTTGAGAGCCTGCATCAAGTTCGTCGTGCGCGAGTGCATTTAGCGATTCCAAAGCAGTCAGTGTTTATTCGCGATCGCAAGCCACCCAGTGCCTCGGTCGTCGTCGATATTTTCCCCGGCAGCAATTTGGCTCGCAATAATGTAGAAGCCATTATTAATTTAGTGTCTTCCAGTATCAGCGGCATGGCGCCAGAAAATGTGTCGGTCATTGACCAACAGGGTCAGCTTCTTTCTAACCCCGATGAGCACGAAGACGAGCTGGCAGTGAGCACCAAGCAATTTGCCTATCGCCAAAAATTGGAACAAGCCTATGAAGAGCGCTTGGTTAAACTTCTTCAACCATTAACCGGTGTTGGTCGCCTGCAAGTTCAGGTGTCGGCTGATGTGGATTTCACCCGCAGTCAGGAAAGCCGTGAAAGCTGGAATCCGGATAAGCAAGTTGTTCGCAGTGAACAGATTAATGAGCGCGGCGTTGCCAGTCCAGATGAAACTGCGGCGGGTATTCCCGGTGCACTGAGCAATCAACCTCTGGGTACGGCTGCGGCAAAAGAAGAGGCCGATGCCGCGAATCCTAATGCCAGCCGCTCGGTGATTCGCAATTATGAAATTGAACGGGTTTTGAACTACCGCAGCAATTCGGCTGGCGATATTCGCAAGTTGTCGGTGGCGGTCGTGGTCGACAATAAACACAGCCTAGATGAGAAGGGTAAGCCCGTAAGCACACCGCTATCCAATCCAGAAATTCAGCGCTTGATCCTGCTGGTTAAAGATGCGGTAGGTTTTGATGAAGCGCGGGGCGATCGCGTCACTGTGATCTCTGCTGATTTCAATATTGAAAATCAATTTACTGAAGAGCTGGAAGCTCCAGCACTGTGGGAACAGCCTTGGTTTGCCAATCTATTACGGCAAGTCCTAACTGGCCTGGCGGTGTTGTTTATCGTATTGGTAGTACTGCGTCCGGCTATTCGCAGTCTCACTAACCGTCCGGTAGCGGCGCTGGGCAATACCGGCGCGATGGAAGCGGGTATGCAGGGCGAAGTGATGGGTCGTCCGGTGGCCGCTTTGGCCGCACCGGGGCAGGCTGCCGGCGTGAATTTAGAAGAACAGGTAACACAGGTCAAAAGCTCTGTGGACCAAGACCCAAAACGGGTTGCACAAGTGATAAATCAATGGGTGTCTGAACAATGAGTCAAGCTGCGCTATCTACAAAACCGGCAACGTCTGCGCCTCAATTTCCACAAGCTGCAGGAAATAGTGAACCTATGATAAGTGGAAGTGAAAAAGCCGCCCTGTTATTGCTGATGTTGGGTGAAGACCATGCTTCCAATGTATTGAAGCATGTCAGTCCTGCAGTGGTAGAGAAAATTGGCTTGGCCATGGCCAATGTGAACCGTGTGGATAAAGCACGGGCCGCTAATGTGGTTGCTGAGTTTAATTCAGCACTGCAAGCAGAAACCCCGCTGGGCATTGGTGTACAGGGTTATGTGCGCAAGCTGTTCACTACGACCTTGGGTGAGCAGCAAGGCGCGAATATGGCCGACCGGGTGTTGGGCGAAGAAGAAATTCGCGAGATCGACTCTCTGCGCTGGTTAGAGCCAGAAATGATTGCACGTATGCTTGAGGATGAGCATCCGCAAATTATTGCCATCACCCTCGCGCATATGGAAAACGAACAGGCCGCCCAAGTACTCAAGCATTTTCCAGTAGAGGTACAAGACAATATCGTATTGCGCATTGCCAATATGAAAACCATTCCCCAGTCGGCCATGAAACAGCTTGAGGAAGTGCTGCGCAAGAAACTGTCGATCACCACCAGCCTGAAAAAACGCAATCTGGATGGCCCTCAGGCGGCGGCATCGATTATCAACGGTTTGGACACCGCCTCTGAAACCCGTATTTTGGAAACCGTGGCCAAAATCGATACGGCACTGTCTGACCGTATTCACGAGCTGATGTTTGTGTTTAGCAATCTTTCTAGCTTGCCCGACAAATCCATGCAAATGCTGTTGCGTGAAGTGTCCTCTGATTTGCTACCTGTTGCCCTCAAGGGGGCCGACGGTGCGGTGCGCGAGAAAATCCTCGGCAATATGTCTAAGCGCGCCCGCGAAATGCTGGAAGAGGATATGGATACCCGCGGGCCAATGAAACTAAGCGATGTTGAATCCGCGCAGAAAGAAATTCTGGCTATTGCCAGAAAGTTGGGTGAGAGCGGCCAAATTGAACTGGGCCGTGGCGGCGACGATTATATTTGAGTTTTCTTATGACCGAGGTTTTTCAGGCCTTTGTGCCACGTAAAATCGAATTGGACGATGAAGCGAAAACGCTGATTCCCGCCGAAGATGCTGCCAATTCTGCGCCGCAATTTAGCGATCCTGATATTCAGCGCTGGTTGCCGCCAGTGCTGGATGGCAGCTTTGTTCCGCAAACTCATCAAACGGTGTTTGTGGCCCAGAGTGGTCAACAAGCTCCCGCTGCAACTCCAGAACACGATTTTGAATCGCTAAAAGAACAGGCTTACCAAGAAGCCTTTGCTCAAGGTCTGGCCGAGGGTGAGGCGCAAGCTAAGGCAATTTTGGCGGAGCAATGTCAACGTCTGCAAATGGCGATGACGGCACTGCGCGAACCGCAATCCGTTATTGATGCCCAACTGCAAGAAGAGTTGTTGCAGATGACGGTGGCACTGGCTAAACAATTGCTGCGCGCTGAGCTCAGTATTCAGCCTGAGCGTTTGAAAAGTATGATTGAAAAATCGATCAAGCAACTGCCAGTACTGAATAAAGAGTGTCAAATCTATCTCAATCCTAACGATCTCGAGGTCATGAACGAGGTGTGTGCCGGCAGCGAATCTGAAGCGGCGCAAAAACCGGATGGGTGGCAATTTATTGCCGATGCCTCTTTAGGTCAGGGTGGCTATCGTATTCACAGTGGTGACTCTACCTTGGACGACAGCATTGAAACCCGTTTGGCTGGCTTATTGGACAGCCTGATGAACGAGGATCAATAGGCATGTCCGAACGCAGCCAAGCCTTGAGCCAGGTGTTTAGAGAATATCGCCAGCGCCTTAATCAGAATAGCCAAGTGCCCACGGTAGAAGGGCAGTTGAAACGCATTGTCGGCACAACCCTCGAAGCGGTGGGTTGCCGCGCCCCTCTGGGTGGTTATTGCAAAGTGGAAACAGTCGACGGTAGCTGGCTGGAAACCGAGGTGGTTGGCTTTAGTGCCGACAAAATCTTATTGATGCCTACCGGTGAGTTGCGCGGAGTTACCCCCAATGCACGCGTTGTTCCTCTGAGCAAGGGTTCAGACGCGCCGATGGGCGATGCGCTTTTAGGCCGTGTAATTGATGCCTCGGCCAGACCGCTGGATGGAAAAGGCCCGCTGCAGTGCGCAGAACACCGCTCTCTTAACGGCAAGGCGATTAATCCACTGACCCGCAAACCGATTCGCGAGCCATTGGACACTGGTGTTAGAGCGATTAATTCACTGCTCACGGTGGGTCGCGGTCAGCGTTTGGGGCTATTTGCCGGCAGTGGCGTGGGTAAAAGTGTGTTGCTGGGCATGATGACTAAGTTCACCGATGCCGATGTGGTGGTAGTGGGTTTAATCGGTGAGCGGGGTCGGGAAGTTAAGGAATTTATCGACGAAATTCTCGGCGAAGAGGGTTTGCGTCGATCAGTGGTGATTGCCACTCCAGCCGATCATCCACCTCTGATGCGACTGCGCGGCGCGCAATTGGCGACGACCGTAGCTGAGTATTTTCGTGATCAGGGCAAGCAAGTTTTATTGCTTATGGATTCATTAACCCGCTATGCCCAAGCCCAGCGGGAAATTGCTCTGGCTACCGGTGAGCCCCCAGCCACCAAAGGGTATCCGCCTTCCGTATTTGCCAAATTGCCCGCACTGGTTGAGCGTGCCGGTAATGGCGAGGTGGGCGGCGGCTCGATCACCGCATTTTATACGGTGCTGGCAGAGGGCGATGATCAAAATGATCCCATCGTAGACTCTGCGCGGGCGATTCTAGATGGCCATATCGTACTGTCACGGGCATTGGCGGATTCTGGTCATTATCCGGCGATTGATATCGAAAAATCGGTCAGTCGAGCGATGAATGATATTACCGATAAGCCTCATCAGGTTGCGGCTCGCCATTTCAAACAAACCTATTCGCTCTATCAACAAAACCGGGATTTGATCACCATTGGCGCTTACCAGCGCGGTGCTGATCCGCGTTTGGATGAAGCGGTTCGTCTGTGGCCCAGCGTGCAGAAATTCTTGCAGCAGGATTTTGATCAGGCCGAAGGCTTGGATGGTTCATTAGACAAGCTAGGCCGGTTGGTTGGTGAGGATGCCGAGGTGGCTTACTAGCGTGGCAAGCTCTGAGCCAGCAGAATGCGTAAATCCACGGATAGCCTGTCGGCCCTTTAGAGGAGATAGTGGGGTATCTAAAGGAGTGGTAGCGGCATGAAAAAATCCCAACGAATGAAAACCGTTCAGGCGATTGCGGATCGTGAAGAAGAGGCTCAGGCCCAACTGCTGGCTCGTCTTCAGCTTAAAGTGGAACAACAGCAACAAAAGCTGGCTGAACTCCGTCAATACCACAAAGAGTATTCACAAGCGGCGACGGTCGACCGCCGTTGCAATGTAGATTTGAATTTCCTGCAGGAAAATCGTCGTTTTCTACAAAACCTGTCCAACGCTATCCAAAGCCAGCAATTTGCCGTTAAAGATGCTGAATTGGCGGTTAAAAAGCAGCGTCAGCGCTGGATTCAGGCGCGTTCACAATCCATGAGTCGCAATGCCTTAACCGAGCGCTATCTCGACGCAGAGCGGCGTGAACAGGATCGAATCGAACAAAAAGTTATGGATGATATGAATAATCAGCGCTTTGTGTGGCAACACAGCCACGCCTGATTGTTTTTTCCCTCAGTTCTACCTTTCTTCTAATCTCATTCTATGCCGCTGAATCTGTGTGTTAATTCTGCGGCGAATGTGTTTTTACCCTGATCGCTGTTCTATCTAACATCTGGCATAAGACTTGCTAAATACTGTTCATAAGCCCCAAAGCGACAAAATCTTGCCGCTTTGATGGGGCGCTTAGGTAAGGAACGGGATATGGCGATGACAGGTTCAATCAATGCTCATCAGGGCTTAAAAGACGCTCTGGATATTTTTAGTTCGCTCAGTGGGAATAGTGGCGTGGGCAAACTCGCCGCTGGCCAAGAAAGCGCAATGCCGTTTAATGAGCTGCTTGCGGCACGTCAGATCAGCCTGCTCGATTCCGAAGCCCCCGGTTTTCAACATCTCACCGGCAATGCCCTGGCCAAATTAAGCGCCCAGCTTGAAGGTCAGGACTCTAGCTTAATTGAGTCAAAACTGGTCGACCCTAAATTATTGACCCAACTTTCTAGTGAGTTGGAATCCAGTGAGGAAGACTTGCTGGGTGAAGAATCTGATGCCGCTGAAAATCTAGCCGTCGCGACACTGGGTGGATTATTGGGGATGGGCGCTAACGCGCTGCCAGAAGTGAAGCGTTTATCACCCGATCAACTTATGCAGGCCTCTGCGCTTGAACGACTTTCCACTAGCGGATTTACCTTGGCGGGTAATAGCCAACATGGCCAGTTTGGCGATATGGCAAATTCCGCGGGTGAAGGTGACGATTCTGCCGATCAGTCGCTACTGAAATCACTGGGCGGCAAAGTCGAGGGTGGCGTGTTTGGCTTTGAAAAATTGCCCAACGAGTTACAGACCAAAACGGCGGCTGGACTAGCGTCTGGACTAGGTGATTCTGCCGCGAATTCCACCGTAAAAATGGACGCAGCGGTGGGAGATTTTTCCCAATTATTGGATGATCAACAAAATAGCCTGACGGCAATTCGCGACCGCGTTGGCGGGCTGACGGAAACTAAGGCACTGCCCCAATTTACTATTTCTGAAAATGCCTTGAATGATCCCGCTTGGGATAAAGCCATTTCAGCGCGGTTGAATTGGATGGGTAGTCAAGGTGTCGGCAGCGCGGTACTGCGTTTAAATCCCCAGGAGTTGGGGCATATTCAAATTGATTTGAAAATGGATGGCAGTCAGGCCAATGTGCAATTTCATGCGGAAAGTGCCGACACCAGTGAAATGATCGAGCGCTTAATGCCTCGACTGCACTCGGCCTTTGAGAGTCAGGGTATTAAGCTGGATCAGGTCAAGGTGAACCATCAGCCAGATTTTGCCAGCGCCGGCTTCCAGTCCTCTCAGGATAATGCGGCTCAAGCTCAGGCCCAGTCTCAACAGCAATCTCAACGACAATCTCAAGAACAGCAGTCTGGCGCGGGTGGGCGCGGGCAGGCGGCGGGTGCAAATGGCACTGAGCTCGGTGATACGAGCCGACAGCTAGATATTCAGCTTAAGCCGGGTGTGGATTATTACGCCTAGGCAATCTGATTTAATCGCAATATCTATGATCGGTGCCGGAGTTGTCCGGCATCGGTTTCCTTCCTAGATCATGGCTCCTTATTAGATCCATTAGGTGACGCCATTTAATCGTCAGATAACGCTTGCCAATTTTTTGTCTCTGGCAATCCTGTATTTCGTAACATATTGATAAGTAAGAAAAAAATATTGTGGCATAACAATTGCTGAATTCTGTGTGAAAACGCCTTCTGGGGCGGATTTTTGACACATACAGGACTCGGACGTTATTCCATGAAAAACAAAATTATCCTTATCGTCATTCAAGTGGTGTTGGTGCTAGCCGCCGCCGGTGGAACGTGGTGGTTTACCAGACCAGATGCGCCAGAGCCTGTTCCCGCCGAGGGGGAGGAAGCCGCTGACGCTGCGAATAAACCGTTGGCCAAGCCTGAATATATTTCGATTTCTCCCTCTTTTGTGGTCAACCTGCAAGACACTCGCCCCATGCGCTTTTTGATGGTTGAAGTTGAGCTTATGAGTCGGCAAACCGGTGCCAAAGACACCATTGAGGAATATCTGCCCGGTATTCAACACGGCCTCAATATGCTTTTCAGTGCTCAGACCCAAGAGACTATTTCTACCGCAGAAGACCGCGAAAAACTCCAGCAAGCCTCGGCTGACAAGGTCAATGATCTGCTTGAGTCTGAAGGCCAAGAAAGATTGGTCGATGCCGTTTATTTCACCAAGTTTGTGGTGCAGTGAGGTTACTAGCGTGAGCGGTGTTCTTGAGCCAGAAGAAATTGAAGCGCTGATGAGTGGTAACGCCGAAGAAGGCGAGAGTGCCCAATCGGCGAGTGGCAAATTCGATTTTGCCCACCACGACTATGCGGTTCAGCGGCTGATTCCAGCGCTGTCGCTGATTCAGTCGCAATTTGCATCGGCGGTTAGAGATCAGTTGCGCGGCCTGGTGCCGGTGGTGGATGCGGTTCGCACTGATCGTATTACTGTAATGAAGTTCGAAGAGCTGATGGGCGTACTTGAAGCGCCGTGCAGTATTTCGGTAGTGCGCGGTATGCCGCTGAACAGCGGTTTGATTATCGCCTTTGAATCCGACTTGGTTTTTCAGCTAGTTGATCTGTATTTCGGTGGTACCGGTTCCAGCCAAGTGGAAAGTCGCGAGCAGCTTTCTACGGCCGAATCCGATCTGATGGAAATGCTGCATTTGCAGTTGCTGCCAGATATTTCTGAGAGCTGGAAAGGTGTTATGAGCGACAAGCCGGAGCTGGCACTGCTGTGCAGCGATCCGCGTTTGCTCGACGGCTTTAACGAAGCGGACTCACTGGTCGCAACACGCTTTGAAATTAGTATTGGTGAATTCAGTGGCGGTTTTTGGTCGATTGTACCCTGGAGTGCCATTGATGCAGTGCGGGATTCACTAGGGGAAAACAAGCAAAACCGTGGTGTGGATAACGCCCAGTGGCAACAGGATATGGTGAATGGCCTTGAGCAAGCGCCGGTGGATGTTGTGGCGGTACTGGCGGAACTAAGACTAAACCTAAAGCAAGTTGCCAATTGGAAGGCGGGTGATTTTATTCCGCTAGCCAGTGTGGGTGAGGCCAATCTGAAAATTGGCGATACCCCATTCTTTAGCGCCCACCTCGGAAGCCGAGACGGCAATCTGGCATTGCAAATTGACCGGCTGCTCTACGAAAACGGATAGCGGGAGACGGCGATGAGCGATCAAGAACAGCAGAATCACGAACAAGCCACTGAACAGTCACCAGAAATACCAGACTCAAAAGTCAGTGAACAACAAACCAAAATGGCTCAGGCCGCGATCAAGCAAGGGTTAAACAAAATGACGGGCAATATGAATCTCGACAAGATTATGGATGTAAACGTCAATGTCTCGGTAGAAGTAGGGCGTGCCCGCATGAGTATTCGCGAGCTGCGCGAACTCAATCAGGGCGCCATTATCGAGCTGGATCGTGCAGCGGGCACACCGCTGGACGTGCTGGTAAACGGCACCTTGGTAGCCCGAGGTGAAATTGTGGTGGTGAAAGAGAAATTCGGCATCATGTTAACCGAGGTGGTTAACGATGCTGAGCGCGAAGACTAAATCATAAAGCGGAGCGACGATGAAAATAGCGAATATCAAGTTGGCGCACGCACTTTTGTTCGGCGCTATGTTTGTCTCAATGCCGGTATTTTCTGAGGCAAGTTCAACAAATTCAGTTGAGAAGGCCACGCCCGTGGCGGCTCAATCGGTAGGCGTGGGTGCTGCCGAATTAAGTCAGACTATTGTTGGCTTGGCGGCTATCGTTGGCCTGCTATTTTTAGCCAGTTTCTTGATGAAGCGCTTTAAGCTGGTTCAACCGTCTGCGGCGGGTGAAGTGAGTGTCGTTAGTCAAATTCCGCTGAGCGTGAAAGAAAAGCTGCTCGTACTGCAAATTGGCGATGAAAAAATTCTGGTGGGCAATGCCGCTGGCAATATGCGTACTTTGCACCGCTGGGCGTCTCCGGCTGAGCAGCAAGATTCCCTGCCCAAAACACCGGTATTTGCCCGCTTACTCAAAAACACCACTCTTGGCGCAACTGCAAATACCGTAACAGCGCTGAAAACCCCAACGGTGGAACAGCCATGAGCCAAGATAGAACAGCCATGAGCGTCTTGAAAACAGCCTTCAAATCGGTATGTCTGCTCGGCGCACTTGTGTTACCCGTTATCGCTCAAGCTGAGCCACTGTCCATGTCTGCGGTAAGCAGTGCTGTCGGTGCCGATGGTACGACCGAATACAGTGTATCGCTGCAGCTATTGGCGATCATGACGGCGTTGACCTTGCTGCCAGCCTTGTTGTTGGGAATGACCGCTTTTACTCGGGTAATGATTGTTTTGTCGATTGTTCGTCAGGCGCTTGGAACCGGTCAAACACCGTCTAATCAGGTGCTGCTAACCCTCGGTTTGTTTCTGACTATTTTTATTATGTTTCCCGTGGGTGAACGCGCTTATAACGAAGCGATTCAGCCGTATATCGCCGAGGAAATGCCATTCCAACAAGCGGTAGAAACCGGCTTTGCGCCGTTCCGTGAATTTATGTTGGCCCAGACTCGTGAAGAAGATATTGCTCGCTTTGCCGACATCACCGGCAAAGGAACCTTTGATAAACCCGAAGATGTGCCGTTCTCCATTCTGATGGCTTCGTTTATCACCAGTGAATTGAAAACCGCATTTCAAATTGGCTTTCTGCTGTTCATCCCTTTTGTGGTGATCGACTTGGTGGTGGCCAGCGTGCTGATGTCGATGGGTATGATGATGTTGTCGCCAATGATGATTTCACTGCCGTTTAAAATCATGTTGTTTGTACTGGTGGATGGTTGGGGGCTGCTGATGGGCTCGCTGGCGGCCAGCTTCTATCGCTAGGGGGCAAAGATGACACCAGATACTGTGATCGAAATTGGGCGTCAGAGCATGAATGTAGTGGTGATGTTGTCTGCGCCACTGCTATTGGCGGCGCTGGCGGCGGGTCTGTTAATTGGTATGTTTCAGGCGGCCACGCAAATTCAGGATATGACTCTGAGCTTTATCCCAAAACTGGTGGTGCTGGTTATTGTATTGGGCTTGACAGGCCCGTGGATGATTCGGCAATTGATTGATTACACCCAACAATTGTTTGAAATGATTCCCACCCTGGTTTTTTAAGGCTGAGGACGAATCGGATGACTTTCACTGAGGCACAAATCATGGCATGGCTGGCATCGGCCTGGCTGCCATTTGTGCGTATTGGTGGAGCCATGATGACCGCGCCATTATTCAGCGGTAACACCATTCCTCGTCGAGTACGGCTGATGGTGGCTTTGTTTGTCACTGCGGCGGTGCTGCCTGTTTTGCCGCCCTTGCCGGCGATTAATCTGCTGGGTTTTCAGGCCATATTGATGGCGGCCAGTGAGCTGGTGATTGGCTTGGCCATGGGTTTTATTATCCAGCTGGTGTTCGACGGCATCATTTTAGGCGGTCAGTTAATCGCCAATGGTATGGGCTTGGGCTTTGCGATGATGGTTGATCCCCAGCGCGGTATTCAAGTGCCGGTGTTATCCCAATACCTGCTTATTCTGATTATGTTGTTGTTTGTTTGCCTGAATGGCCATTTGGATTTTCTCAATCTGCTGATTCGCAGCTTTGAATATTGGCCTATTGGTCGCGCGCCATTCAGTGCCGACCAAATGTGGGCGGTGGCTGCTCACGGTACGGATTTATTCGCCGCGGCGGTACGGGTGGCTATTCCAGCAATTATTGCTTTGCTGGTTGTGCAACTGGCGGTGGGTGTCGTCAGCCGCGCTGCGCCAACACTGAATTTGTTCGCGGTCGGTTTTCCATTGGCGATGCTGGTCGGTTTTCTGGTGGTGGATCAATTGGTGCCAAATCTGTTGCCGGTGCTGCAGGCCATGTTGGATTCCGCTTCATTCACAGTACAAGGCCTGCTGGGTCGATAGGGGGACACTGTGGCTGAGAACGAAGACGGACAAGAACGCACTGAAGAGGCATCCGCCAAGAAACTGGAGGATGCCCGAAAGAAAGGTCAGGTACCGCGCTCCAAAGAATTGGCGACCATGGCGGTAACTGTGTCCGGTGCCTTGGCCTTATTGTCTTTTGGCGGTCAGCTTGCTCAGCAAACTGAAGCCATGATGGTTCACAATTTCTCTGCGGAATATATTGTTTCGACCCAAACGGCGGAGTTGCCCGGTAAGTTTTATGAGCTGCTGGTGGCGGGCATTATCTCCATGTGGCCGATTCTGTTAGTCGCTATTTTGGCGGCGATAATTGCCAATACCGTATTGGGTGGTTGGACTTTTAATCTCAGCGTAAAGCTGGATCGACTCGACCCCATCAAAGGCGTGGCTAAACTGTTTTCCCTGCGTAGTTTGGGTGAACTGGCCAAGTCGATTCTGAAAATGAGCTTTATCGGCTTTGCCGCCTGGCTACTGCTGAAATTAATGGCTGAAGATATTCTGGCGCTGGGTTTGCAGGACCCGGTTGAGGCGATAGTGAGTAGCGCCTCTTTGCTGGCGTGGTTTTTCTTTTATATCAGTTTGCCGCTGGTGGTCATTGCAGCCTTAGACGTGCCTTGGCAGATTTGGAATTACAAAAAAGAATTGCGCATGACCAAGCAAGAGCTGAAGGATGAGGCCAAGGAGTCTGATGGCCGTCCTGAAGTAAAAGCCAAGTTGCGCGAGATGCAACAAGCAGCGGCTAACCGTCGCATGATGGAAAAAATTCCTACCGCTGATGTGGTTATCACCAACCCAACTCACTTTGCGGTAGCGCTGAAATACGATGAGGCGCGGATGCGTGCACCAACGCTGGTGGCAAAAGGCGCGGACGTACTGGCTTTTAAAATTCGTGAAGTGGCGGGTGAAAACGGCGTGACCATTGTGGAGTCTCCACGACTGGCTCGTGCGGTGTACGCTAGCGTAGATTTGGATCGGGAAATTCCCGGTGGCCTGTATTTGGCGGTAGCTCAAATTCTGACCTATGTTTATCAGTTGCGTAGCTGGCAGACCATGGGTGGGGATTATCCACAACAGCCTCAGCCCGAAATTGATGATATTTATCTGAAAAATTTGTTGTAGACCGGGTAATTCCGGCTAAGAGAGACATTCATGGCAGCACAGAGCATTACATTGCCCGCATGGACTCGCAACCTCAGTAGCAGTGGGGCGGGCGTACTTATTCTGCTGATTGCCTGTTTGGCCATGCTGGTTGTGCCGCTGCCCCCCTTCGTGCTTGACCTGCTGTTTACCTTCAATATCACCCTGTCATTGGTGGTGATTTTGGCGGTGGTTTATATCGAACGCCCTATTGATTTCTCGGTCTTTCCAACCGTGCTGCTATTGACCACTTTGCTGCGTTTGTCGCTAAACGTGGCCTCAACCCGTGTGGTATTGCTGGAAGGTCACACCGGCCCCGGTGCGGCGGGTAAGGTGATTGAGTCCTTTGGTGAATTTGTTATCGGCGGTAACTATGTGGTCGGTATTGTGGTTTTCATCATTCTGGTTGTTATCAACTTTGTGGTGGTTACCAAGGGTGCTGGCCGGGTTTCTGAAGTAACCGCACGTTTCACATTGGATGCGATGCCCGGTAAGCAAATGGCGATTGACTCCGATTTGAACGCCGGTCTGTTGACCCAAGAACAGGCTGCCAAGCGCCGTGAAGAAGTGCGCACCGAGGCCGACTTTTACGGCTCTATGGACGGTGCCAGTAAGTTTGTTCGCGGCGATGCCGTGGCCGGTATTCTTATTCTGTTTATCAACGTGCTGGGCGGCCTCGGTGTGGGCATTGGTCAGCACGGACTGAGCTTTGCTCAAGCCATGCATAACTACACGCTGCTGACCATTGGTGATGGTCTGGTTGCCCAATTGCCTTCATTGCTGTTGTCTACCGCTGTCGCGATTATCGTGACCCGCATTTCTCGCTCAGAAAATATGGGCCAGCAAGTTTCCGGACAAATGTTTGGCAACCCTCAGGTGCTGTACCTAACCGCTGCGATTTTGTGCTTGATCGGGGTCATTCCCGGTATGCCCAATTTGGTTTTCTTGCTGCTCGGTGGTAGCTGTGCCGGTATCGGCTGGATGATTCAACAGCGCCTGCGCAATCATCCTGAAATTGTTGAAGAAGATGATGAAGCGGCGCCCATGCTGGCGGCAAATCACGAACCCACTGAGCTGAATTGGGAAGAAGTGACGCCCATGGATGTGGTGAGTTTGGAAGTGGGCTATCGCTTGATTCCACTAGTGGATCGCAATCAGGGCGGTGAATTGATTGGTCGCATTACCGGCGTGCGCAAGAAAATGTCTAAGGATTTAGGCTTTCTTATTCAGCCCGTTCATATCCGCGATAATTTGGAATTGCCTCCTTCCAGCTACCGCATTCAATTACTGGGCGACACCATTGCCCAAGGCGATATTCAGTCTGGCAAAGATTTGGCGATTAATCCCGGCGGTGTTCAGGGTGACCTACCCGGCATTGTGACCCGTGACCCCGCATTTGGTATGGAAGCGGTGTGGATTGATTCCAGTCAGCGTGACTACGCGCAAACGCTGGGCTACACCGTGGTTGATGCTTGTACCGTTATCGCCACTCATCTGAGCCAAGTTGTAAAACAACATGCTCACGAACTGCTAGGCCATGAAGAAGTACAGCAATTGCTGGATCGTCTCAAACAAACCGATCCCAAATTGGTTGAGTCACTGGTGCCACAGCAATTGCCACTCAGCGTGGTGGTTCGGGTTCTGCAAAACCTGCTGAAGGAAAACATCTCGATACGTAGTATCCGCATGATCGCCGAATCTTTGGCGGAGCAAGCGCCAAGAACCAAGAACCCTGACGAATTATTGGAAGGGGTTCGGGTCGCGTTGGGACGCATGATTGTTCAGGAAATCAATGGCTTAGCGGACGAAATCCCTGTTTCGGCACTAGACCCAGAGTTGGAACAGATGTTGCAGGATATGCTTCGAGGAGCCAATGGCGCGGTCGGTTTAGAGCCGGGCATTGCAGAAAGACTGCAAACCCAGCTAGCCGAATTTACTCAGCGCCAAGAAATTGCCGGTCAACCGGCGGTGGTTTTGGTCTCCCCGGCAATACGTGCGTGGGTTTCACGGTTTACTCGCCGCAGTGTGCCAAATTTGAATGTGCTGTCTTACAACGAAATACCTGAGAGCAAGCAAGTACAACTACTTGCCACCATAGGACAGCAGCACTTATTGAATTAGAGGGTGTGACGCGGTTTGTCACAGGAGCGAACGATGAATGTAAAGAAATACCGAGCGGCAAACAGCGATCAAGCCATGCGAATGATCCGCCGTGCCCACGGCTCCGATGTGGCAATCCTCGACTGTTATAACGTGCCCGGTGGTGTGGAGGTGGTGGTAAGCCTCGATGAAATCAGCACAGCGCCGCTCGAACTTCCCAATTCCCAAGCTAGCTTTAAAGCTCACATGAATGAGGCTCGCGAACACGAGGCTCAGGCGGACAGTATTTCTTCAGCTGCAGCTAAAGGCGGCGAACAAAAAGCCAATGCGATTCGCGCTCAGTTAAAGCAGCAGATGGGTGACGACGCGCGTTCGGATAATGCAGTTGAGCGTCAAACGCCTCAACTAGCTTGGTCACAGGATCAAGAATTGCTGGCGATGAAACAAGAATTAGCCGCTATGAAGTCGATGCTGTTGGGGCAATTAAAAGAACAGGATTGGCATCAGGCTTCACAGAAGCAGCCGGCTCAGCGCGAATTAAACCGGTTTATGGAAGCGATCGATCTCGACCCTGCAGTTGCCAGAAATATTGCTAAGGAAATTCCAGAGCAAGAAGATATTCGCTTGCAGCGTGAAATGTTGAAGGCGTTACTAATTAATAAATTGCCGATTATGACGCCGCCCAGCCGTGGCGCGATTGCCTTTGTCGGCCCTCAAGGGGCAGGTAAAACCACCACTATTGCGAAAATAGCCACCCAGCATGTGATGCGTCACGGCCGCGATGATATTGCTATTTTAACGGCGGATATGCATCGCGTAGGCGCCCAAGAGCAATTGCGGGCCTATGGCAATATCCTACAAATTCCTGTGTATAGCGCAGCCAGTAATGAAGAGGCGGCAAAAACCTTCCGCTTACTGCAGAACAAATCACTGGTGTTAGTGGATACCACTGGCTTGTCTTTTCGTGACAAGGCGGGCCTTACTGAGCTTGAAAATCTGCTCGGACAATTGCCCGGCGTAAATCGCTTTTTGGTATTGCCGTCCGATAGCGAAGCCTATGTGCAAAGTGAAATCATCAATGCCTACAGCGCGCTGTCACCCAGTGGCGCAGTATTAAGCCGACTAGACGAAACTATGCGCTTGGGCGCGTCTTTGTCCAATTTGATTCAACACCGCCTACCCGTAGTGTGGTGCAGTAATGGCCCTAAAGTCCCTAATAATTTGTCCTCTGCAAATGCAGAGAAGTTGGTCAATCTGGCCATAAAAATGGCGCGGCCCTTTGAGGTTTCTCAATCTAAAGAGACAACCTCCAAAGCCAGCGGCAGCTTTAATGCCTTTTGTTGAGTTGAGCCAAGTTTGATTTGCACGATAGCGTAAGAGCCTTAAGAAAGAGAGAAGAGCGATATATGAGCAAGCCGGTAAAAGTTATCGCCGTTACCAGTGGTAAGGGTGGCGTGGGCAAAACCAATGTGTCGGTGAATCTCGCCTGCCAATTAGCGAGAAAAGGCCAGCGTGTTTTGCTGATGGATGCCGACCTTGGCTTGGCTAACGTGGATATTATGCTGGGCCTGCGCCCCAAGTGGAATTTGGCCCATGTGCTCGATGGCCAGTGTGGTATCGACGATATTCTGATCAAGGGGCCAAACGGTATTGATATTATTCCGGCGGCTTCCGGTATTAAAAAAATGGCGGATTTGGGCGCTGATCAAAACGTGGCGATTGTAAATGCCATGAGTGCACTAAGTGCGGATTACGACACCATGATTGTAGATACCGCCGCAGGTATTGCGGATAGCGTGGTGACCTTTAGTGCCGCTAGTCATTACGTGCTAGTCGTGGTCACCGATGATTTAACTTCGATGGCTGATGCGTATGCCTTGATTAAAGTGATGCACCGCGATGCCGGGATTCGGCATTTCAAGATTCTGCGCAATATGGTGGAAACCCGCGAGCAGGCGGTGGACGGGTTTAAGCGCCTGCAAGAAGTGGCGCAGCGTTTTCTCGATGTTAATTTGGAATACACCGGTTTTATCCCTCGAGATCCTTTGTTGATCAAAGCAGATCATGCACAAAAGGCGGTGTCGGAGTTGTATCCGGGGGCGAATGCCTCGCTGGCCTTTCGTACACTGGCGGAAACCGTTGAGAAATGGCCGTTGCCGGTTGGCGCTAAAGGCGGCGTAGAGTTTTTTGTCGACCGAGTTGTTTCTGCAAATTCAGCAATGGGAGCTGCTGTTTGAGCCATCACAACGCATATCTCGATGTTCAGCACGGTAGCCGTGAGCAGCTAGTTCACCAGCATGCCGGATTGGTAAAGCGTATTGCCTACCATATGGTGTCCAGATTGCCGGCTTCAGTTGAAGTGGATGATCTGATTCAAGCTGGAATGATTGGTTTGCTAGAGGCTGGGAGTAACTACAGAGCTGGCCAAGGCGCAAGTTTTGAGACTTTTGCTTCGATTCGTATTCGCGGCGCTATGCTGGATCAGCTCCGCCATGATGGTTGGGCACCTCGATCTGTCAGTAAAGGCCTGCGTGATATGGGCGATGCCGTTCGCCGCATTGAAAGCCGCGTAGGGCGAGAAGCTCACGGCAATGAAATCGCGGCTGAAATGGGCATTTCGCTGGACGAATATCATCGTTTGTTACAAGACACCAGCTCGGTTCGCTTATTTAGCTTGGATCACTTTGGTGAAGATGGCGAAGAGACCCTGGATATTACCGATGAGGAGAGCGCAACTCCGGCTGAGGCGGTAATGGAGGAGGGATTTCAGTCCGCCTTGGCAGAGCAGATTGATGGCTTGCCCGAGCGAGAAAAATTGGTGATGGCCTTGTACTACGACAATGGCCTTAACCTTAAGGAAATCGGCGAAGTGTTGGAAGTTAGTGAATCGCGGGTCTGCCAGATTCACAGCCAGGCGATTGTACGTTTACAAAGTCGTTTGCGTGACTGGGTTGCGGCCTAGATTGTTTTTCCTAGATCAATGCAGCGCTATTGAATACATCAGGAGACGGTAATGGATATTAACCAATGGCTTAATCAAATTTCTGCCAGTCTTACTCAGCTTCAAACTCACGAGCTTATCGGTGGCTTGGTTGTATTAAGTGGTGTGGCGGTGCTGTTATTCAGTATTCATCAACGTCGCATTGTTATTCCGTGGGTACAGCGTCAATCAGGCAGAAAGCAGGCGGCCATTAACAAAAACAGAGGTAACGCCGGAGCTGAAAAAAAAGCGCCTTTGAGCTTGGAGCAAACCGTAGCCGCATTGCAGCAGCGCTTGGATTGGCAAAATACGGCCATTAGCCTGATGGGCGAGCGCATTCTTGCTCTTGAAGAATACTTGGAGATGGTTGGTAATCGAGCACAGTCAGATAAGTCTCGCCTAGATGAGCGTCAATATCATTCCGCAATCGCGTTATTGGAACAGGGTGCGGAGCTTTCACAGCTGGCCAAACAATGCGGTATTTCTCCATCAGAGGCAGAGCTTCTCGCAGCCCTTCATCGAAAATCAGCCTGAAGTGTGTTTTCTAGGCTGACTCATACTCTAGATTTGTTCATCAAAGTGTCATTAAAACCCCGCAACTAAAGCGGGGTTTTTATTTTTCAGTTAGATAAATGTCTTATTTTAAGTACTTGCTATAGAAGGCTGAAAATGCACGAAAGGTGTATTGGGTGACATAGTGGAAAAGATTTCGTGCAGCTAGACAAAAATGGTTAGAAAGAAATTTAAACTGTGATACGCTCCTCTTTCCGCAATGCGTACTATTACGTATTATCAGGACTGGGAAATAAAAACATTAGATCTGGGCTAACCCGGACTTTTATAACAATCCGTCTGGAGGACATGCTGTGAAAACGCGTTTCAAACAAAAATTATTGGCAGTGGCTTTGGCCTCTGCTTCTACAATTGCGGTCTCCGGCCCGCTGCAACCCCTAATCGACCCACTGGCTGACGCACTTGGCGGCACTCCGCTTGAGCCCGTTGTTGGTGTTCTGACTACCGTAGATGGTGCTCTGGCTGGTGCCGGCGGTGATTCTGCGGGTGGCCCAACTGGTACGCCTCTGGATGCTGCGCTTGCTCCATTAATGGACGCGGCTGGTGGTTCAGGTGGTTCAACTGGCCCAACTGGCACGCCTCTGGATGCAGTTCTCGCTCCTCTGGCTGATGCGGCAGGTGGTGCAGGTTCAGGCGGCTCAACTGGCCCAACTGGCACGCCACTGGACGCGCTTCTCGCTCCTCTGGCTGATGCTGCAGGTGGTTCAGGTTCAGGTGGTTCAACTGGCCCAACTGGCACCCCTCTGGATATGTTACTCGCTCCTCTGATGGAAGCTGCGGGTGGTTCAGGTTCAGGCGGTGGCAGCTCTTTTGGCCCAGAAAGCCTGCTGCTGTTGACCGATGCTGTTGATGAACTGCTGAACGACGTTGCTGGTCACGATGGTGTGACTGATGCAGTGACCGATGTTGTTGACGGCCTGATTTCAAATCCAGAAGGCACTCCAGTTACTCTGCTGGGTGTGACTTCTTCTCTACAGCTAGCAATTACTGATCTGTATTTGAATCTGATGGCGGTTCTGGGTCAAGACGATCCATTGTCTCCTGTGATTGCCCAACTTGCTGGCCCAATCGGTGAAAACAACCCACTTAAAGATCCACTGGCCGATGGCCTAGCGATGATCTTTGGTGGTTCTGGTAGCGGTTCTACTGGCGGCGGCGCTTCAACTGGCCCAACAGGCACCCCTCTGGATGCGGTACTTGCTCCGTTGATGGATGCGGCTGGTGGTTCTGAAGGTGGCACCGGTGCAGGCCCAACTGGTACGCCTCTGGATATGATTCTTGCTCCTTTGATGGAAGCAGCGGGTGGTTCAGGTTCGGGCGGTTCAACTGGCCCAACTGGCACACCACTGGATGCGGTACTTGCGCCTCTGGCTGATGCGGCAGGTGGTGCAGGTTCAGGCGGTTCAGCTGGTCCCACTGGCACACCACTGGATGCGGTACTTGCGCCTCTGGCTGATGCCGCAGGTGGTGCAGGTTCAGGTGGTTCAACTGGCCCCACTGGTACGCCTCTGGATATGCTGCTTGCTCCGCTGATGGACGCTGCTGGCGGTTCAGGTGGTTCAACTGGCCCCACTGGCACTCCACTGGACATGCTTTTAGCTCCACTAATGGATGCTGCGGGTGGTTCAGGTGATTCTGCAGGTGGTCCTACCGGTACGCCTCTGGATTCTGTTCTGGTAATCATCCTCGCTGCTGGCGGCGACTCTAGCGGTGGCCCAACTGGTACCCCTCTGGACATGGTTTTGGCGCCACTGGCTGATGCCGCAGGCGTTTAATCCCGCCATTAATTAAGCGTTTTACAGCTTAAAGCCAACCTGAAAAGGTTGGCTTTTTTGTTTCAGCGCTGTGTGCGTTTGCTTTGAAATACCTTGTGGTTTATGCCACTCTCCTATGAGAGAGGACTTCTTTGCGATGTTTATAAGAATGATGTCAATTTCAGTGCGGTCTTCATGTTAAAACGAGCTGGGTTAGCCGCAATTTCAATGCTGCTTTGCATGCAGATGCAGTCTGCCAATGCCCAGGTTATCCCTGCGGGTATTATCGACGGCAGCTTGGGCGGCCCATTTACCGCTCCTAGTGCGGGTGGCTCGGTGTTGGGTGCACCAGCCGATGCAGGCTTGACGGATGTGGGCAGTGTCTTCGGTGGTTCTTTTGATGGCTTTAATTCCGGTCAGGATATTCTTTTATTAGGCGCGCCATTAGATGGAAGCGACAGCAATACAACTGACCCGAGCCAAGTCTTGCTCGATGGTAATGATGGTCAGTTAGTCATGGACTTCCTGCAAAATACCGATATTGAAGGTGCGCTGATTACACCTGAAGTCACCACGATTATGTTGCCTACAAGTAAGTCTTTGTCGTGTACAGACACTGATCACGATGGTGTTTGTGATGAAAAAGATTACTGCCCCGATACCCCGACAGATGCGGTTGCGTTCTTCTGGGGTTGTCATATTAGTTTAGATCACGCCCTGCCACTTAATGGGGTGGAGTTCGAGCAAGCTAGCGCAGAATTAAAAGTGAATGCGGTGCCCGTGTTGCGTAAATTGGCGAGCTTTCTCAAAGGCAGCCGTGAGATTCACGTGCGGATTCGGTATCTGAAAGGCACAAGTGACCGAGCCTCTGACGAACTTATTGATCTGCGATTGGCAAGCATCAAAAACTTCTTGTTGCGTGAAGGTGTCGATTCGCAGCGCTTCGAACTTGCGATTCGTGACAAAGACGTGTTGAGCAGCACTACGGGTGAAATGTACTCAACAGATGTTTACGTTGATGTAAAAATGTTGGCCAAGTAGTACGAGCTAGTTAGTAGTAACTCGTTGCAATAAGTAGCTTTAATAAGCCGCTGTAGCAGGTAGTAAACCGCTTGGAGTTTAGGTGGCTGCAGCTTTAAAGCGTATGGCTATCCGGCAGCCACCTAGTTTTGATTTTGATATTTTCAATTGGCCCTGATAGCTGTCTATCACTTCCCTAACAATTGACAGTCCCAAACCCTGTCCCTGTCCGTATTGATCGCCGCGTCGTCCTCGATCCAATAATTTCTCGGCCTGTTCCTCACTGATGCCAGGGCCATCGTCATCGATAAAAATCCAGTTGTCCTCGCTGGAGATGCGGATGTTTTTCTGACATGCCTTGCAGGCGTTATCCAGCACATTGCCGAACACTTCAAATAAGTCCTGCTCATCCGCGGCGGCTTTAAAATCAGTGGCGAGGGCGAGTTCAATCGCCAAGTCTTTTTGATGGTAAACCTTGAGCAAACTATTTGTGAGACTCTGTAACAGCGGATACAAGGCGGTGCCTTGTTGTAGAGCGTGAGGGCCGGTGCTGACCGCGCGATTAAGCTGATAGGTGATGATGTTTTCCATACGCTCAACTTGCTGCTGGCGTACATTGGAATCGTCGGCGTTAGTCTTAAGAACGGCGAGTGGAGTTTTAAGACTGTGGGCGAGATCGCCCAAGGTATTTCGATAGCGTTCGCGTTGTCGCTGCTCAGTTTCCAGCAGTCGGTTTAGGTTTTTTGTCAGGCTGGATAATTCCCGAGGGTAACTGTTTTCTAAGCGCTGACTTTCACCGCGCTCCAGTCGCACTAGATCTTTGGCTAAACCGCGTAAAGGTTTAAGCCCCCAGTACAGTAAAAAGCTACTCAGCAGCACCGAGAAAATTAATACCAGTGTTAACCATAATCCGAGCTCTCGGCGAAAATGGTTTAGTTCTGACTGAAAGGTGTCTCGCTGGGCGTATAAGGAAATAAGTAGTGGTATTTCTTTACCGTCTTCGGTTTCCCATATAGCTAAAAACCGATAATAAAAAAAAGCGTTTTTATCTAAATGGGTTTGTCCAAACAGAGCTTGGCCGGGAGCTGGGTTGGGTAGGCTAGCTGAGAGATCGACAGTGTCCGCAGACAGGGATCGCCAAACTGACTTGCCGTCATTGTGAATCTCGCCATAAAGGCCAGACCGGAATTGCCAGAAACGAGGCTCTTTAAGGCGGTCGGCCATTTCAATTCGGCCCTCTCGCCACTCCATTGCTCCCAATAAACCAAAAAATTGCAGTTGCAGGCGATCCTGCTCGGCGTTGAGCAAACTACTGTAAAAAGCGCGTTCAATGGCAAAGCCGGTTATTGCCAGCAGAATAGGCATGGACAGCAAGGTTGCGGTAAAAAGCCGCCGACTGATGGAGCTGGGCCGTTTTGCCATCAATGGCTAACCTTCGTTCAGCTCAAAGCGGTAGCCACGGCCGCGAAGTGTGGAGATGGGTTTTAGGGAGTTGTCGGGATCGAGCTTCTTGCGTAGGCGAGCAATAAAAACCTCAATAACATTGCTGTCTCGATCAAAGTCTTGATCGTAGAGGTGTTCGGTAAGTTCGGTTTTGGATACGACTTGGCCGGTACGCATAGCCAGATATTCCAATGCATTGTATTCGAAGGCGGTGAGTTCCAGCGTGCGACCATCGACCACGGCTTTTTTGGCGCCCGTGTCTAGACTGAGCGGGCCCAACTGTAGCTTGGGGCTGGCAAAGCCCGCGGAGCGGCGGATCAGTGCATTGGCACGGGCTAGCACCTCTTCAATTTGAAAGGGCTTGGCGACGTAGTCATCGGCTCCAGCCTCCAGTCCGGCGACTTTGTCTTGCCATAATCCGCGGGCAGTAAGAATCAAAACGGGAAATTTAATGCCTTCTTCCCGCCAGCGTTTAATCACGGTAATGCCATCAATACCGGGTAGACCGATATCGACCACGGCGAGGTCATAAGGTGTTTCACGGCCTAGAAATAAGGCTTCTTCGCCGTCTTCGCAGGTGTCGCAAGCAAAACCTTCACGGCTGAATTCTGATTTCAATTTATCCAGCAGTAGCGCTTCATCTTCTACAATCAGTACACGCATTTTTATTTTCCTATTGCTGCGAAGAGAGTGCTTTAGCCATCGATGATGACATTTTTAATTTTGCCATCATCCTGAAGAATACGAACTCGATATGCTGGGCCATTGGGCGTGTTAATTTCACGGGCACCCACCGCGCGTCCACCATAGCGCCGTTCGGCAATACCAACGGCTTCGCGAGCACTTATAGATGGTGCTGCCGGGCTGGCATTAAAACGGTTCTCTAGCCCGGAATTTTCCAGTGAGCGATTTAGGCCATTGAGCAAGGGGTTTGCCATCAGCACTTGATGGCTTGAAATAAGCAAGACAATAAGCGGGAAAATTTTTAAGAATTTAGGCATAGTTGTCACTGGAGCACGGTGTTGTCTGTGAGTTTATCTACAGTTAATTCTAATAGGTGACGATTATATGAAAATGGTCGACCTTCTGCAGGGCTCATTTCGGTTCCTTTTTGTTCAGTTAAGGTTCCCTTTAGTTCAGATAAGATCGTAGCCAGTTGTGTCTGAACCGAAACTGAATAGTCGTCGCCGAAATTGGTTTTAGGTTTAAAAAACGAATTTGTACAACAATAACCATCAAAGGGGAGTATGCCAATGAAACTCTACAGCTATGATTTTGCACCCAATCCGCGTCGGGTGTTACTACACCTTAAACACAAGGGCATTGAGGTAGAAACCATTCAAGTGGATTTGCTCAAAGGTGAGCACCTAGTGGGAGACTTCGGCAAGATTAATCCGGATATGACCGTGCCATTGCTGGTATTGGATGATGGCACTGCGTTGACCGAGGTTATCGGTATTCTCAGTTATCTTGAAGATACCTATCCTGAAAACGCCCTGTTTGGGGAGCCGGGAGTAGAGCGTGCGAAAGTCATGAGCTGGTGCCACCGCCTGTTTATGCAAGGGCTGACCGCGGTGGCGGAGATTTTCCGCAATGGTAATCCCGCATTTAAAGACCGTGGAATGCCGGGGCCAATTAATATGCCGCAACTGCCGGAGTTGATCACTCGCGGCAATCTGCGTTTGGATGCCTTCTTTGCCAATATGGATAAGGAGCTTCAGGACAGGGATTTTCTGGTGGGTAATAAGCTAACGCAGGCGGATATTGATTTGTACGTGACCCTCGGCTTTGCGGGCTGGGCGGGGCGTCGGCAAATTCCAGATAGCTGCCCTCGCTTACAGGCTTGGTTTGCGGATATGAAAACGCGCTATGGTGAATAAAACCTCCTGCGTTTTGTGTTGCCAATCTGCTGCAAATAGATGAGGTGCCGCCCTGCGGCACTTACTCGCAAGATTTTCTCCTTATAATGCCCCCAAATAAATCCAAGTAGGGGGCGTTTCGTGAATTTACTCATCGCCAGAGTGGCGATTTTACTTTTGTTAAGTGCGTCCGCTCAGCTCGTTCTAGCAACTGAAAGTAAAAACACCTCAAATCAGGAATCGAACGACCGTTGTCAGAACTACCAAGCCAATAAACAGGTTTTATTCGGCGACCTTCATGTTCATACGCGCTATTCCCTCGATGCCAGTACCCAAAATACCCGCACTACACCACAGCAGGCTTACGCCTTTGCCAAAGGTGCTGAAATAGGTATTCAACCTTGGCGTGCCGATGGCACCGCGCTGCGTCATTTGCAATTAAATCGCCCTTTGGATTTCGCCGCAGTCACCGATCATGCGGAATTATTGGGTGAGGTTCACATTTGCCAATCGCCTGCTGAAATTGGCTATACCAGTTGGCAATGTCGTTTTTATCGATCTTGGCCGAGAGGGGCGTTCTTTCTTTTTAATACTACGGCGGCCATGACTAAACGTCTGGGATTCTGTGGCGAAGAGGGCCAGTATTGTCGCGAGGCCAGCGCAGGCCCGTGGTTGGATATCCAGCAGGCGGCAGCCCAAGCCAATGATACAGAGTCCTGCGAATTTACCAGTTTTGTGGCTTATGAGTGGACAGGGGCCTCGGAGAATTTGGGCAATCTGCACCGCAATATTATTTTTGCTAATGAACAAGTGCCGCGCTTACCGACCTCCTTTATCGATGCGCCTTCGGCAGAGCAGTTGTGGCAGCGTTTGGATGAGCAGTGTACCGACGCAGACGGTGATTGCGATGTGCTTGTAATTCCCCATAACTCCAATTTGAGTGATGGCTTTATGTTTTTAAGCACTCGCGAAGATGGCAGCCCGCTTGATCGCGATACCGCGCAGCAGCGAGCCCGGCTGGAGCGCTTGGTTGAGGTAATGCAGCACAAGGGCAGCTCGGAATGTTACTACGGGCCACTCAATAGCGAGGATGAGTTGTGCAGTTTTGAGCAATTATCTTATGCCCGCTTTAAAGATAAATTTCTCGGCAAGATCCTGCCTGCCTTAAGTGAAGCGGCTAAACCCGAAGCGGGCTATGTGCGCGATGTGCTAGGTCAAGGCTTACAGATTGAATCGGACTTAGGTGTAAACCCCTTCGCCTTGGGCATGATTGCTAGCACCGATACGCATTTGGGCGCGCCGGGTGCGGTATCGGAATCCAACTTCCCCGGTCATGGCGGTGCGGGTGCGCCGGCGGAAGAGGGCGAGCAACAAGGGCTGCCCGATGACTTGGAATACAATCCAGGCGGCTTGGCGGCAGTCTGGGCTGAGGAAAATTCTCGCGAGGCGATTTTTAATTCGCTGCGCAATCGAGAGGTTTATGCCACCAGTGGGTCGCGGATGACGCTGCGATTTTTTGCTGGTGCAGATTTGCCTGAGGACATTTGCTCGTCCAGTGATTATGCCCAGTCGGGTTACCAGTATGGTGTGCCTATGGGGAGCGAATTAGTACTGGGTGATGCTGATATTGCCGGGCCGGTATTTAGTGTTGCCGCTGCGGTAGACCCAGAGTCAGGGGCGCAAAGTTTGCAGCGTATTCAAATCATCAAAGGCAGTGTTGATGCACAAGGGCAGCGCTCAGAGCAGGTTATTGATATTGCCCAAGAACCCTTACGGGAGATTAATCCAGATCAATGCGTATTGTCTGGTGGGGGGCGTCAGCAGCTTTGTGTGCGTTGGCAGGACCCAAGCTTTGATCCGCAATCCAATAATTATTACTACGCGCGCGTCCTTGAGCAGCCTAGCTGTCGTTGGAGTCAGCAATTATGCATTAAAGCCGGGGTGGATTGTGCCGATCCCGAGAATGTGGCACCCGAGTTTGCCGCTTGTTGTAGTGCGGAGCATCGCAAAACAATTCAAGAGCGGGCTTGGAGTTCGCCGATCTGGGTAGCTCCGGCGAACTCTGAGTACTGAGCATTACTTTGCAGCCGTAGTTTTTAGGGAAGTACCCATAGTTGTAGCGGAAAATGTAAGTAAAGATTAAACATAATCTTCATAACGCATTGTTACATATAGGTTTCTGTGAATCGTCACCCCTTGGCGCTGCCCTCGGGATTTAGATTGTTCGATAGTCAGGTGGTCGCACATTGGCTGTATGCCCACTAGCTGGAGGGCTTATAGCCTGGTGCAATTGCTAGATTTTCCACGCCGTAGAGGGTGGGTGTGTTTTTAAGCCACAAATGAAACTCAGGGCCCTGCAAATCATGGCTGGGTGAGCAGTCAATATTCCAATGCCTTAACACATATCCTGCGACAGCTGCCCGTACCAGTATTTTCAGCATCCCGTTTGTCATGCAGTACTCGGTCTCTATCGTGTCTGGGTGCTGAAGGTTTGGGTGCGGAACGATGTGCATCTCGACAATACGGTTCCACTGGATATCACTTTCTTTGGTTTCTGACTTTGTTATTTCGGTACTGAGTAATTTCGGACTGGCAATGCGATTAATCACAAAGTCGGTGAACCGACTACGTTTGCGATCGTAAGCACGCATATGCCAGCGAAGGCCGTTATCTACCAGCGCAAAGGGAACAATCTCTCGCTGGGTTAAACCGCTGGACAGTGAGCGGTAGTTTATTTCCATCGCCTTCTTTTGGTGAATAGCCTTGGTGATCTCAGCCAGGACACCCAGGTTGGGAAGATTTAGTTGTGTTGGTGACTCAGCCGTAATTAAAGAACTACTCCCTGCAACATGATCATCTCCTAGTCCGTAGCACAAAGCAGATAGCGCCTGGCTTTCCTGGCAATGAAACAGGGGTTGAAACTGGTTTGTTCCGATATAGGTTTTAGCTTTCGTGTCGTAGGTAAGATTGTGAGAAGCCAGCTCTTTGTATAGTGCAATATCCCGAGTGGCTGCTGCTGCTTTGATGCCAAACCGACTGACTAAATCATTTCTGTTAACCGCCCCTAGAAAACGTAGTTTGAAGTCTATGTGGAATAGCCTCTCTTGTTGCGCTTGGCTGATGTCTTCAAGTTTGGTTGGGGTGCAGTTATTCAAATTACTACCTCTAGTTGCCGGGCTTTCCACATGCCTGATGAGACGGCCATGCTCTTTTTTTGACTGGAGCTTGTGGGCCCTGAAACCTGCACTCACCGATAGCGGGCATGTTTGTACTCAGAAACGAGACTGGATCGTAATATTTACGCAAGGTGTGTGTCAATTGTATTCATTGACATAATCAAAATGATGATGATAGGGTCTTTCTTGATCGTAGCGGCTGTTTGGTAATCAGAGTCCATAGGCTGTAAAGAGAGATTTGTATGAGGGAAAGGGATTGAACTTCCAGGGATTGCAAGCCAAGTACCGGCGGCTATTTGTCGAGAGCGCAGCTTGGAAGTTGTTAAAAGTCGATAATGCGCCTTATATCCTTGCGTTCATTGCGGATCTCTTTTCGGAAGAAAGTGAAGTTCCCTACGGTCGAGCCCGAATCTTGTTGGATGCCGAGATTGAGCGCAGCCGCGAGCTCGGCATTTGGCCGACCGAGACCTCCGCAGCCACCTATCTGAATCAATGGATTAAGAATGGCTGGTTGCGAGAAATGGATGATTCTCTGACTAAAACTGACGCGAGTGAAATAGCGCTTAGATTCTGTAAAGGTCTCGATGAACGCAATTCCGGCACCACTGCCTCACATTTGCGTATTGTTCAAGAAGCTGTTCGTGATTTAGCGGTTGCAATTAGCCCTAATGTTGATGAAAGGGTGACTTTGCTCGAAAGCAAAAAGGCAGAGATTCAGCGCGAAATCGAGGCGCTTCAAGCGGGGATCGTCCCAGTTCTAAGTGAATCAGAGCAAAGAGAGCGCATCCGAGAGATCTATCAACTGGCTTCTGTGCTGACGGGTGATTTTCGCCGTGTAGAAGATGAAATCAGAGTTTTAGATAAAGAGTTTAGAGTGAAGATTATTGAGGGTGATATCTCTCGTGGTGATGTGTTGCTATCCGTAATGGAAAGAGAGGCATTGCTTTCCACTACTGACGCAGGAAGTGCGTTTGAGGGTTTTTTTCAGTTGCTGTGTGATCAAAACCGCTCGATGGAGTTTCGTGAGCAGCTCCGTAGCATTCTGAGTAGACCTGTAGGTCAGCAGTTATCCGGTAGTCAACATCAGTTTCTTAGTCACCTGATGCGTGAGTTGAGCCGCGAGAGCGAAAGAGTCTTTCGTGTCAGGCGGCGTACTGAAGAGGGCCTGCGTTCCTATATAGAAAGCGGCGCTGCCGCCGAAAATCAGGCGGTTGATAGGTTGCTTTCAAAGCTGGAGAGACAAGCCGTATTGTTGCGTGATGAAGGCTTGGATTTGACAACGGAAACGGGGCTTAGTCTTCCTGTAGGCCCTATAGAGATCAAATCCCCTGAATCGATGAAATTGAGAAGCCCGGACGACAAGCTCGATACATCCGGCGTTGAAGAAAACGCCAATAGAAGAGAGCCAAGTGCTCACGTGCTTGACTGTCTCGATGCTGTTCAGGTGAGGCAAGTGGCCTATCAGGTTCTTAATACCCTTAGAGAACGTGGCCCGATGTCGATCGCTAGGCTGGCTGACGAAAACCCGTTGACCTCAGGGCTGGAAGAGCTGGTTGCGTATTTGCGAGTAGCAAAAGCGGTAGATGCGACCATGTTAGATGAAAAAGAGGACGTGATCGTAGTAGATAAGCAGGGTATTACGCTGAAGGCGTCTATACCCACCTATCTATTAACTGCCGAATTATTTCCAGAAGATATTGATGAGCTTGCCCTCTAGCGGGTAGCCAAGGAAAAGCCAATGACGAACCACACGCCACCCAATAGCTTCTTCTCGATGGTGACAGGTAATTCCGATCAAGAGCTACATACCAAAGGTGATGAAGGAAACAGCCTGGTAGCGGGTGACTCTCATGCTTCAGATGATCAAACTTCAAAAGCTCCGAATGAAGGCTTCAAAGATCAGTCAGTGGAAAGTGACGGGCTAGGGCTAATAACGGAGAGCGTCAGATCCGGTGATTCAGATATGCCACATGATGCCCGGCGAATTTTGGTTCATCTGATGCGGCAGGGTTCCGTTATGGCATCACAAAAACCGAAACTATTTGAACAGCTTTGTCGCTATGAATTGGCAATACGTAAGCATCTATCTGAAGTTTACCTCCAGCTAGTACTTGATCAGAAGTCTGGCGTGGCATTTGTGGCCAGTATTGCCTCAGAGCATGTTGGCGATGTTGAAGATGATGGGCTGGAAGATGAAGTGACAGATGCTGACGAGTCAGCCACCTTGATCCCGAAGCGTACCCTTTCCCTGCTTGATACATTGATACTACTGGTATTAAGAAAGCATTATAAGGATCGAGAGTCGGCGGGAGAGCAAAAGATCACGATTGATATCGAACGCCTGGAATCCTATTTAACGCCCTTCCTGCCAATAACGGATCACGCGTCAAAAGATCGAAAAAAGCTGCTGGTCAGAGTAAAAGAGATGGTTAAGCGGAAAGTCCTGTCGACGATCAGAGGCGAAGAAGATCGATACGAAATCACTCCCATCATTCGTTATGTAGTGAATGCCGGTTTTTTAGAGACAATGTTGGCTGAATACACTGCGCTCGCCCAAGAGCAGCTCAACGAAACCGATCTTGCGGGGAGCGATCAGAAATGACTACTGATTTATTCGAAAACGCCTCTCAGCCTTCTACTAATGAGACCGGTAACCCAATCTCCAGAAATGATTTGTTTTCTCAGGGGCAAATAAGATTGTCTGAACTGTCAGTGTTTAACTGGGGGTCTTTTCATGGATTACATACCGCAGCTATTGACCCAGAAGGAACATTGGTAACGGGAGACAATGGCGCCGGCAAGTCGACGTTTATTGATGGATTGATGGCGCTTCTTTTACCGGCAGGTAAAGCAACATTCAATGTTGCTGCAGCACAAGGTGATCGCTCCGACCGTTCTCTCCTGTCTTATATGCGCGGAAGCTTTGGTTCGGCTCATGATGGGGCATCAACCCGAGTAAAAAGCAAGCGGGAAAAAGGCGTTGTTACCGGCCTGAGAGCGCTTTATCGAGCTGACGATGGTTCTTGTATCACTTTGGCGGCGCTTTTCTGGACTACAAGCGCTACAAATACACTGAGTGAAGTAAAGCGTGTATATCTTGTCGCCAAGCGAAGTCTTCAACTTAAGGAACTTCTCGATGCTTTTGGTGAAGGTAATACGAGGCAACTCAAACAGTGGTTACGGGACGATCCTGCCATAACAGATTGCGATAGCAATTTCTCAGATTATCAGGAGCTATATCGAAAGCATCTTTATATGGACAACAAGAACGCCCCTGCATTGTTGTCGCGAGCGCTTGGCCTAAAGAAGATTGATGATCTGACCAAATTAATTCGTGAGTTAGTGCTTGAACCAAGTGGTGTAAAGGAGGAGGCGAAAAATGTTGTTGAGGAATTTGCCGACCTCGTGGCAATACATGAACAGCTGGTTGATGCGAAAGAGCAGTACAGTCATTTAAGCAGGTTGCCTGAGCTGGCCGAGTCCATCGCAAAGGCCACCAAGTCCCTGGATTCACTCCTGCTGGAAAAAAGTAACCTGTCGACCTACTTTGGTGAGGCGCTTTCAATTCTTTGGGCAGAAAAGCTAGAAGACATAGGCAAAGCGCTAGATTCAATATCAAGGGAAATTCGCAGCGTAGAAATTGACGAAAGTGATGCCCAGTCATCCCTTGAGAAGAGACATGAAGAATATCTTAATGTCGGAGGCGATAAAGTTGAGTCGCTTAAGAAGGATATCAAGCATGCTCAGGAAAGCCTCGAAGGCGTTATACGGCAATCATCAAACTATCAGCGCGATTGTCAAAACCTTGGATTAAGTACAGATCTTACTGAGTCAGCCTTTCTCGCTAATAAAACATTGGCTGATGGGCAAGCTGAAAACTTAGAACAGTTAAAAAATCAGGGGCTGGAATCCTTTGCAGAAGTTCGTGCCGAGCTGAGTAGGAATAAAAACACTGTCAAAGAAATTGAAAATGACATTCGAGAAATAGAAGCGAGACCCAATTCTAATATTCATAAAGACTATCAGAAACTGCGAGATCAAATCGTCGATTCGTTGAACCTGCCAGCGGATGACTTGGTTTTTATCGGCGAGCTTTTGGATGTGAAGGAGGAAGAGAGATCTTGGCAAGGCGCGATTGAGCGAGCTCTGGGAGGGTTAAAGCTGACGTTGCTAGTACCCCAAAGAAGCTATTCCATGGTGACGCGTTGGTTAAATGTTCGGCATACGGGGTTGCATGTTCGTGTCCAGGTTGTTTTGGGAAATCAAAGTGACTACGTGGAATTCTCTGAAAAAGGGTTTCTTCGCAAGCTTGTCTGGAAAGAGCACGCCTATCGGGATTGGCTTAAAAAGCACCTGAGCAAATATGACTTACAGTGTGTTGCCGGAACAGACGAATTGGATGCTACTCCTTTTTCCATGACCAAAGAGGGTTTGGTGCATAAGGAAAAAGGGCGGTTTGAGAAAAAGGACCAGACCAGAATTGACAACAGGAGAGACTGGTACCTTGGCTTTTCCAATAAATCACGGTTAGCCATTCTTCACAATGACAAGAATGAATTGGAGCAAGTGTGTGCTGAGCTAAAAGAGAGGGATAGAAAATCACTAGATGAACTCCAGAAGATCTCTGATCAGGAGAAACTTTGGGAACGCCTGAGCGCATACACATGGGAACAGATCAATGCACCCTACTGGCAAAGGCGCTTGGAAAGCGTCAAAGCTGATTTGAATGCACTGGAAAAATCGGGTGGTGATCTTGAAGTGGCTAGAAGCCGATGGGATGCCGCTAAAGACCATCTACAAAAAATTCAGGAAAGCAAGGGCCAGCTTTTAACGAAGAAAGGGTCGCTAGGGAACGATAAATCCCATGCTCAAGAACAGCTGGACAAATTTCAGCAGCTAGCCGCAGCCGGAATGACCGATGAAGTCAGGCAAGTGCTTCAATCCAGGGTGGGCGATATCCGATTAGAGGATGCCCATCGACAAGCGGACTTTGAAAAAGCTATTGATGGCGAATTAGACAAGATACGCACCGCTAAGAGCACAGCCGAGAATGTCGCAAACGGGATAATGGGGTCGTTCCGAGGAAAGGATAAGTGGCAACCTATCACAGTTGACTGGCCTACAGGGCTCGAAGGGCTTCAATATTATCTGGAGCACTATACCTATATTGAGACGGAAGGGCTTCCGGAGCTAATCGATCAGTTTAAAGAGCGTTTGAACAAGCATGCCACTCAATCATTGGCACGCATCAAGACAAAGCTTGAATCTGAAAGAGAAGATATTTTAGAAAGAATAGATACGATCAATCGTGTTTTGAAACGCACTGAATTTAAACAAGGAAGCCATTTAAGGCTGGGTTCCAAGCGTGAAAAATATCCACATGTGCTGGAATTTGAGCGAAAAGTCAGAAGTGCACTGAGCCACGCAACGAGCGATGACCATGAAGCTCGATTCAGGCTGTTATCTGACGTGGTTGATATTCTTAATAAGGCGAGTGCGCCGGGCACATCCACCAATGAAGAAAGCAAGAGGCTTCTGGACCCGCGTTATCAAATGTCATTTTTTGCTGAAGAGATTGACTCGCAGACGCTTGAAGTTCGAGATGTGCTTGAATCAAGCAGTGGAAAATCAGGTGGTGAGAAGGAGTCATTTGCTGGCACTATTGTCGCGGCCAGTCTTGCTTATGTATTAACACCCGATGGATACGACAGGCCAATTTACTGTACGGTGTTTCTGGATGAGGCGTTTTCTAATACTGCCGAAGCTGTAAGTCGTCGAGTTCTTCGAGTCTTCAAGGAATTGCATATACACGTTAATTTGAATACGCCTTATAAAAATCTCAACCTGGCAAGGGAGTCTGCACGATCGCTACTCATTGCTGAGCGTGACCCGGCGCTCCATGAAAGTCATTTGTGCGAAGTCACATGGGAGGAAATAGATCAGCGCATGGCCAAGCAGAAGCAATCAGCCCGGTTAAAGGAAATAGCGGGTGAAATCGAGCTGAAGGAGCTGGGAAACACAGAAGTTGAGCCCAGTGATGTCTGAAGAAAATAGCAGGCCAGCATGGGGGGTTATCCAGCAAGATGCCGTTGAACTTTTGCGCGCTAAGTATTGGAAGAATACTAAGACCTTAAAGAGCTTGCTTGCTGGTAACACAGAATTTCCGTTACAGATATCTTTGAAGCCGCCAAAAGGAAATGCAGCCCTGAATAATATCAGTCATTTCCAGGAGTTTGTGGATTCCTGGAAGTCGTTTTGTGAACAGGCTGAATATGAGTCTATGCAAGTTAACGTCCGTTGGGAAACGGTAATATTTAGATCGATTTCTGAGCAGCAGGTTCCAACCTATTTGACAATACCTGATATCAGCTCGCTTGCTCGAATGCTTGGTGATGCGGAAGAGCAGCAGCTTAAAGGCTGGCAGTCCAGAATTTCATATATCTTTGATTCACTCTCCATAGAACTTGCTAAGCGCACTGTACACCCAATCAGATCAATCTATGAACGTGAATTGTTCTCCACACTAGTTGCGAATCTGGAAATCTTATCCGGCTTTAGTAAATTAGAGTTGGAATTGCTGGTTAAACTTATTCCCCAGCTTCACAAGGGCATGGGGCGCGGAAGTTATTTAAGGGCGCTTCCTGTCATATTTGTCGATACAAAATACATAGAGAAGAATCTGAAGCTTATTGAGTCAGTTACCGCAGCCATCCTTGACAGTTCTGCAAAGGAAATGGGTCTATTGAGTTGGCTGGATTGCAGGAATAAGCCAAAAGATTGGTTGTTAGTAAAGCCATTGTGTAAAAGCGCTGCAGATGCCCTCGGAGGACTGCCATTGTTACGGATGTCTTCTGAAACATTATTGCAGTTCGATTTGCCTGCTAAAAATATTCTTGTGATTGAGAATGAGCAGTCGTGCCTGTCTCTCGATAATATTCCTGACACTATCGCTGTGTCGGGAGGAGGCAAGAACGTTTCATGGATGAGGGTAAATTGGCTTGCCAATAAACGAGTTGCCTATTGGGGCGATATCGATTCTGAAGGGCTTGCCATACTCAGCGATGTTCGCAGCAAGTTGAGTACAGTTATCCCGCTGATGATGGACACGGAGACCGTTAAGGCCTACCGAGATAGGATGGTTGACGAGCCAGAGTCGGTAATAAGAGAGCCCGTTGCGCTGACTGAGAGCGAACTGATGCTTTTTAGAATGCTGCGCAATGGTGATTATGGCAGTGCGCGTTTAGAACAAGAGCGTTTGCCCATGGATTTTGTCTATGAGAAGGTAAGGGTGTGGGCTGGCTAAATGCATTCCGCGTATTTACGAATCTCACCAGCTCTATGCCAAACCTGAGTAGTGGAAATGAACGGTGTGTCCCTCATTCGATTGTTTGATCTGATCAAAACCGGTATCTATACCGGTTGCGTGGCGATTTACAGAGCCTGATAAATCGTAATTCGTTGATTTGTCAGGCCTTTGTCTTTTTAGGGTGTTAGATTTAGCTCTGCTTCTGCCAAACCTATGATGCTTCCCTAACTAATAATGTTGGCAAATGCCAAAACTATGCTTCCTTCCCTATTTTTTCAGCCGTTTTTTCAGCAGGAGGAGCAGGGTAGCGATCCATTTTGATAAAAGGATGGAAAGCCAGTTGAATCCCTTCCTCAATATAGCTGGATTTGTTCAATATCTTGCTGCGGCGGACAAATCCCTTTTGCGATTTGCGGGTATCAATTCCGTAGAGGGTATCAATACCGCCCCGGCTGCTGAATATCGGCTGACCTTGGCGATCAAACATCGTCACCATCAGGCTGCCTGCCTTAATAATTTGTGACCAATTAAATTCAACCGACACCGAGGTGCTGCCGCCTTGGGTGGCCGGCTCCCGAGTGACGCCATACCAGCGGGCGTAGTGCTTCATACCACCGCTGTGTTGAACGTCATCTTCAATCAGGTCGGTAAATAAAATGACATCCCAGTCTTTTTGGCTTTGAAGTGCCTGCAGGGTCGCGGTCATAACTTTCTGCCAGCCCTCGCGGTTTACCCGGCCAGTGGTAGGGTCATAAAACTCGCCGTAGGTCAGCAAGGCTTGTTGCCAGGCATTGTTGAAGTGGTGTTGTGAAGCAATTTCAAAACCATTTTCACGCAGATAATCAGCCACCATGCCGTCGACCTTGTCGTCGGAGTCGCGCAGGATAGAGCGGGTGGGTTCGCCGGTGACATTGACGCTAGCCAGCAAAACACGCTTGATCGGCTGAGTTTTGGCGCTGTCGCTCATATAGTATTTGAACACAGTGGGGTTATAGGTGGTGCTGCTGCACGCGGTGAGCAAAAGCATGAAAAATAAAATAGAAAGTCGGGCAGAACGTTTCACTGGGGCACCTATTTGTTATATTGCGTCGGCATTCTAACAACCGGAGATGGGCATGAGAAGTGAACTGCGCCGTAACAGCGTCTTACTGCATAGCGAAATCAGTGGTGAGGGGCAATATCCCGTGGTGCTGTTACACGGCATGTTTGGCTCTGCCAGCAATCTGATTTCGGTCGCTCGTGCGCTGGAGCCGGACTTTAAGGTGATTCGGATGGATTTGCGAAATCAGGGAAAATCACCGCACCGCGATGCCATGACCATCTCACTGATGACCGACGATGTGATTCATACCTTGGATGAGCTGAATATTGCCCGCGCCCATTTTCTAGGCCACTCGCTCGGCGGCAAGGTGGCGATGGATTTGGCGGTGCGCTTTCCCGAGCGGGTTGCAAAAGTAGTCGTGGCCGATATCGCGCCGGTGCGTTATGGGCGTGGTCACGACGCGATTCTCGACGGTTTATTGGGCATGGATATGCAGGCGCTGCGCAGTCGGCAGCAAGCCGATGAAATCCTGGCCAAGAGTGTTCCCGAGTTGCCGATTCGTCAGTTTCTGCTCAAAAATCTGATGCGCGATGGCGATAGCTGGGCGTGGAAGATGAACTTAAGCGCCATTGCCGAGAATTATGACCACCTGCGCGATGCGCCGGATAGTGGCAATTTTGACGGCCCAATTCTGTTTATTCGCGGTGGCAGCTCAGGCTATATCCGCGAGGAAAATCGGGTGGGCATTATGCGCCAGTTTCCCGATGCCAGAATTGAAACCATTGCCGATGCCGGCCACTGGCTGCACGCCGAATATCCGCAGATTTTCAATGAAATGACACGTGGCTTCCTGTTAGAGGAATAGTTTTACCTTGTTAGCCGAGTAAAACTATTCTCCACCCAGAATAAAGTCTGCGCAGCGTTCGCCGATCAATACCGACGTGGCATTGGTATTACCAGAGGGAATGCTGGGCATAATGGACGCGTCGGCAACCCGTAAACCTTCAATGCCGTGCACCTTCAGACGGTCGCTAACGACTGCCATATCGTCATTGCCCATTTTGCAGGTGCCAACCGGGTGATAAACCGACTCCCCGGTGTTGCGAATAAACTCCAGCAATTCCTCATCGCTTTGAATATGCGCGCCGGGAACCAGCTCTTCGCGCCGAAACGCATCGAACACCGGTGCCTCAAAAATATCGCGGGTGCGTTTGACTGCAGCAATCATGCGTTGCTGATCTTCCTCTTCAGCCAGATAGTTATTGAGGAAGGCTGGATGGGTTTCAGGGGCCGCGCTGCGAATATGCACCCATCCTCGGCTTTTAGGGCGCAAATAGCAGACGGTCGCGGTGGTGCCCGGCACGGTTAGCATGCGCCCGTTTTCATCTTGATCACCCGCTGCCGGGGTGAAATGAATTTGCGCATCGGGGCGCTCTTGGGTTTCATCAGTTTTGAAAAACACCCCAACCTGTGAGGCCGGATGAGCCAACATGCCCTTGCCCTGAAAAAGGTATTTTCCAAGCTGTTTCATCATCGGAATGGGGCGAGAATCTTCATAGAAGGTTCGCAAACCGGCAAAGGCGCGCTGGGTGTTTACCGTGTAATGGTCGTGCAGGTTTTCGCCAACACCGGGCAGGTGGTGTACGGTTTTGATACCGTGGCGGCTCAATACGTCTTGCTGGCCAATGCCTGAAAGCTCTAACAACTGCGGTGAATTAATAGTGCCGCCGCAGAGAATGATTTCCCGCCGGCAGCGGGCAGTGATTTTTTGATTTCCTTTTTTGTACTGCAGGCCAATAACACGGCGGCCATCAAAGAGAATATGGCTGGCAAGCGCGTTAGTTTCGAGTTTTAAATTCGAGCGCTTTAATGCGGTTTTGAGATAAGTTCGCGCAGTGCTTTGGCGGCGTCCATTGCGAATATTGAGCTGGTAAAACCCCGCGCCTTCCTGTTGTTCGCCGTTGAAGTCCTCATTTCTGGGAATACCGCTTTGCGTTGCGGCCTCAATATACATATGGGCCATCTCGTAAATATCGCCGGGTTTGTCCACCCAGAGCTGGCCTCCACTGCCGTGATAGTCATTGGCGCCACACTGATACCATTCACTGCGCTTAAATAGAGGCAAAAGGTCGTTGTAGCCCCAGTCGCGGTTGCCCATGGCAGCCCAGTCGTCGTAGTCTTGACGCTGACCACGAATATACACCATGCCGTTGATCGAGCTGGAGCCGCCCAAGACTTTGCCGCGTGGCTGGTCGATGCGACGACCGTTCAAATGAGGTTCCGGCTCGGAGCTATAGCACCAAGAAAATTTAGGGTTTTTCATGGTGAAAGCGAAACCGAGAGGCATGGAGATTATCGGGTTGCTGTCTTTTCCGCCTGCTTCCAATAAAAGAATTTGATGCCTGCCATCGGCGCTGAGTTTTTCTGCCAGTGCACAGCCTGCTGAGCCTGCGCCCACAATAATAAAGTCGTAAAGGGTAGTCATCGAAAAGCTTAAAACCGCGTTGTTATTGTGGGGCTAACAATAAACGCGCGCCGCTTTTGATAATAGATAAATGAACGGCTGCTAGTGCAAATGGATGAGGTAGTGTGAACGTTTAGCCTTGCTGAAACTGTCCAGCAAAGGCCAGCAATGCAGCGGTCACGGCAACGTTAAGTGACTCCACGCCATTGGCCATTGGAATGGCCAGCATGTCAGTACACAGCTTGCTGACGTCTCGGCTAACGCCCTCGGTTTCATTGCCTAAAACAAACACGGCGGGTTTGTCACTTAAAGGTTGAAACAGCGAGGTCTTGGCGTGGGACGATAAACCATAAATGGCCATGCCGTTATCTTTTAATGCCGGTAGGGCCTCAGTGAGAGACTCACAATGGAAGATCGGCGCTTTGAATAATGTGCCGGCACTGGCTTTAATCACCAGTGGCGAGAGGGCGGCGCAGCCCTTGCGCGGTAGGATAACGCCAGCAATATTACTGGCCGCTGCCGAACGAATAATCATGCCCAGATTCTGCGGATTGTGAATGCCATCCAGCGCCAACAGGCGGGTGCCCGGTGCGACACTTTCTAGATTAAATTCACGGATGGGCCGATAAGTGGCTAATTCCAAATCTGCAGCAACGCCTTGATCCTGTTTGCCGTTTTTGGAAATACGCGACAGGCCTTGGCGGTCGTGCCAAGCTATTTCAATGCCTTGTTGTTCAGCGAGTTGGCAAATTTCATTGATAATTCCGTCGCGCTTATTGCTTTCCGCAAGATGCAGTTTGCTGCATTGCACCGAGGGCATTTGCAGTGCTTCCAATACCGGTTTGCGCCCGTAAATAGTGAGTTGACGTGCGAGCCGCTCTTTTTTGGCAAGGTATTCTTTGGAGTCGGAGCGGGGCGCAGTTTTTGACATGGCTTGGGGCTACTTGGGAATAGAAAGGCGCTAGCATAAAGAAAAAGCCGGAGCCTATAAACAAGAACCCCGCCATGGTGGCGGGGTTCTTGTGCAGCTAATCGGAAACTTAGCGTTCCAGATATTGCAGCTTGTCTGGCTTACCAGCCCACTCTTCGGCATCGGCAGGGGCTTCTTTCATCTCGGTGATGTTTGGCCACACTTCGGCCAGTTCAGCATTCAGCTCAAGGAATACTTGCTGATCTTCGGGCAGCTCGTCTTCAGAGAAGATGGCTTCTACCGGGCACTCCGGCTCACAGAGTGCACAGTCGATACACTCGTCGGGGTGAATAACCAAAAAGTTAGGGCCTTCGTAAAAGCAGTCTACCGGGCAAACTTCAACACAGTCCGTGTGCTTGCAACGGATACAGTTTTCACCAACAACAAAAGTCATTTATCGACGTCCCCTTATCTTTTGGAGTTTTTTTGCGAGGCCGCATTGTAACACCGCAGTTTTTTTTCGGTACAGCCTAAACCTTAAGAATAATTTAGCTTTGCCATATCGGGTTTTCCAATAATCCCATCGGCGTAGCCCCAATACTCTACTTTGCTTTGCTGGACTTAAGCTCTTGTTGTAGCTGATATAACAGTGTTTGCGCTTCTCGTGGGCTTAAATCATCGAGATCGGCGCTGCCCAGTGCATCAAAAATTGCCTGCTGCTCTGCTGACAGAGCGGGTGCGGCAAATAAGTCCGGCTGGCTGGTCGGTGCGCTGGCAACGGCGACCGCCTGATTTTCCAGTAGCTGTAATTTGCTGCGCGCGGCTTTTATAACGGAGTCGGGAATGCCGGCTAGTTTGGCCACTTGCAAGCCATAGCTGCGGTTGGCTGGGCCTGATTTTACTTGGTGCAGGAACACGATACTGTCTTGATATTCGCTCACGCCCAGATGCACATTGGCAGCGGTGGGGTGGTTTTCGGGCAGTACCGTAAGTTCAAAATAGTGGGTGGCGAACAGGGTAAAAGCACGCACCTTGTCGGCCAGTTCAATAGCGCTGGCCCAAGCGAGAGAGAGGCCGTCAAAGGTGCTGGTGCCGCGTCCGATTTCATCCATTAATACCAAGCTGCGCTCAGTAGCATTGTGCAAAATATTAGCGGTTTCGTTCATCTCCACCATAAATGTAGAGCGACCACCGGCAAGATCGTCCGATGAGCCAATACGGGTGAAAATCTGATCCATAATGCTCAGGCTAACCGCCTTGGCCGGTACAAAACTGCCGATATGGGCCAGCAATACAATCAGTGCAGTTTGGCGCATATAGGTCGATTTACCGCCCATATTGGGGCCGGTAATAATTAGGCAGCGGCGACCATTGTGAAGGTCGAGGTCATTGGCGATAAAGGGTTCATCTAATACTGATTCAACAACGGGATGACGGCCTTGCTCAATATTTAAACTGGGTTGGGTGGTGAATTGCGGTTGGCAAAACTCCAGTTGTACGGCGCGCTCGGCTAAGTTGCAGAGCACATCCAATTCACTGAGGGCGTGAGCGCAAAGCTGAAGGGCACCAAGTTGTTCATTTAAGGTTTCCAGCAGCGCTTCATAGAGCATTTTTTCACGCGCTAGCGCGCGGCTCTTGCTGCTCAGTGCTTTATCTTCAAAGGTTTTCAGTTCGGGGGTGATAAAGCGCTCCGCATTTTTCAATGTTTGGCGGCGCACATACTCCACCGGCGCTTGTGCGGCCTGAGCGCGGCTAATTTCAATGTAATAACCATGCACCCGGTTGTAGCCGACTTTGAGGGTGCTCAAGCCGGTTTTTTCGCGCTCGCGCTGCTCTAGCTCCAGCAGATAATCACCGGCATCACTGCTGAGGCTGCGCAGCTCATCCAGCTCGGCATCGTAACCCTCGGCAATAACACCGCCATCGCGAATCACCATCGGCGGGTTTTCGGTAATGGCGTTTTCGAGCAGTGCATCCAGCTCGGGAAATTCGCTGATATCACCGGCTAGGTTTTGTAGATGCGAAAATTCTAGGGGCCGCAATTGGGCTTGCAGGGCAGGTAGCCGGGCGAGTGAATGTTGCAGGCGAGATAAATCGCGGGGGCGAGCGGAGCGCAGGGCAACCCGAGACAGAATTCGCTCCAGATCACCAATGTGTTTCAGCTCATCGCGCAGTGTTTCAAAGCGGTAATTATCAATCAGTACCGCGATGCTGCTTTGGCGCCCATTGAGAATCTCCATGTCGCGCAGGGGGCGATGCAGCCAGCGCTTGAACAGGCGGCTGCCCATGGCGGTTTGGCAGCGGTCTAAAACCGAGGCGAGGGTGTTGCTGTCGCCGCCATTGAGGTTGATGTCCAATTCAAGATTGCGCCGGGTGGCGGCATCCATGGCGACCGCCTTGTCGCGGGATTCAAAATGAATACTGCGAATATGCGGCAGTTCGGTGCGCTGGGTATCTTTTACATAGAGGAGCAGGCAGCCGGCCGCAGCAATGGCAGCGGGCAGGCTGGCAATACCAAAACCGCTGAGATCTTGCACATTAAAGTGGCGACACAGGGCGCGTTCGGCGCTATCGAATTCAAAATCCCAAGGCGGGAGTTTGCGCAGCCCCGGCATTTTCGGTAACTCGGCAATCGACAACTCTTCTGAAATCAGGAGTTCGGCGGGGCGTAAGCGCTGTAGCTCGCTAATTAGCGCGGCTTCATTGGCAACTTCAAACACGCCAAAGCGCCCGGTGCTCATATCTAAAACGGCCAGACCAAATTGCTCTGCGTTTTGATTAACCGACACTAACAGCGTGTCGCGGCGCTCATCCAGTAAAGCCTCATCGCTGAGAGTACCGGGGGTCACGATACGGGCGACTTGGCGTTCTACGGGCCCTTTACTGGTGGCGGGATCGCCGATTTGCTCGCAAATCGCTACCGAAACCCCGAGCTTGACCAGTCGTGCTAGATAGCCCTCTACCGAATGGTAGGGCACACCGCACATAGGAATGGGTTCGCCGCCAGATTTGCCGCGAGCCGTAAGGGTAATATCCAGTAATTCTGCCGCCCGCTTAGCATCATCAAAAAACAGCTCGTAAAAATCGCCCATGCGATAAAACAGAAGCTCATGAGGATGTTGCGCCTTGATCTTCAGAAACTGCTGCATCATCGGCGTGTGATCGGAGAGGTTGGCGCTGGAATTCATCGACGGTATTGGCGTTGTAATGGCTTGCTGAACAAGCGAATTATTTTACGGAATGCACTGAGGTGCCGCCAGCAAGGGCTTGTTGTGCGGCTGCAAAAATAATTGGCAGTGGGCATTGACAAGCTCAAGCTGAATACTGATTATATATACAGTTGTTTGCGTGGTCGGGTTAACGGCCATCATCGTATCGCAAAGTGGACTAAAAGTACGCTAATAGCGCGAATGAAGTTTCACTTTTGTATTAGCGGTTTAAATTTTTCGACTTAATCAAAACGGGTGGGTAGACATGGATCCCAATAAGCAAAAAGCACTGGAATCGGCCTTAAGCCAAATTGAACGCCAATTTGGTAAAGGTTCTATCATGAAAATGGGCGAAAGCTCGCGTGAGATCATGCCTTCTGTGTCTACCGGCTCGCTGGGGCTGGATATTGCTTTGGGCATTGGCGGTCTGCCATACGGCCGTATTGTTGAGATCTACGGGCCGGAATCATCCGGTAAAACTACCCTGTGTCTGCAAGTGATGGCGGAAGCGCAAAAAGCGGGTAAGACCGTGGCTATCGTCGATGCGGAGCACGCACTCGACCCTCAATACGCTGAAAAACTGGGTGTTAACCTAGACGACCTGCTGGTTTCCCAGCCCGATACCGGTGAGCAAGCACTCGAAATTACCGACATGCTGGTGCGTTCAGGCTCGGTGGATGTCATCGTTATCGACTCCGTAGCCGCGCTAGTGCCCAAGGCTGAGATCGAAGGTGATATGGGTGACTCCCACGTTGGTCTCCAGGCGCGTTTGATGTCGCAAGCGCTGCGTAAATTGACCGGCAGCATCAAGCAAACCAATACCCTCGTTATCTTTATTAACCAGATTCGTATGAAGATCGGCGTGATGTTCGGCAACCCCGAAACTACCTCTGGCGGTAATGCGCTGAAGTTCTATGCCTCTGTGCGTATGGATATTCGCCGTACCGGCTCGGTGAAAGAGGGCGACGAAGTCGTTGGTAACGAAACCCGCGTAAAAGTGGTGAAGAACAAGGTTGCACCGCCGTTTAAACAAGCTGAATTCCAAATTATGTACGGCCAAGGTATTTACCATATGGGTGAGGTTATCGACCTCGGCGTGAAGCTGGGGCTGGTTGATAAATCTGGTGCTTGGTATGCGTATAAAGGCGATAAGATTGGCCAAGGTAAGGCGAATGCATCTAAATATCTAGGTGAGAATCCAGCAATCGCAGCCGAGATTGAGGCGGCCATTCGCGACCAGTTGCTGCCTAAGCCAACGCAAAAAAATGCGAAGGTGGAAGAGCTGGAAGCGGCTGAAGAGTAATAAGTGTAAGAGTAATAGGCTTCAGCGTGACAGAAAGCCAGTAGTAAAAAGCCCTGCAATGCAGGGCTTTTTGTTTTTTTGGGGAAAGGGCAAAGGGATTGCACTTTCGCCGCTATTTAGATTTCCTGCTCGTCGCCTTCATCCTCGATTTGCAGGCTCAATTCCATTTTCTTTGGCGTGGTTTCTTCAACTTCTACATCATCGGCATCAGCAGGAATCCCTCGACTGCTATGCAGCTTAATTCGCAAGCGCAAATTGTTCGCAGAGTCGGCATTTTTGATTGCTTCCTTGAACGAGATGCGGCCGTCTTCATAGAGTTTGTACAGCGCCGCGTCAAAGGTCTGCATACCAAGGTTTTCTGACTTGGACATGATTTCCTTAATCGACTCAACTTCGCCTTTATGAATCGCCTGAGCCACGGTGGGAGTGCCCAACAGAATCTCAATCGCCGCACAGCGTTTACCTTCAACGGTGGGCACCAGTCGCTGGGAAACAAAACATTTTAGGTTGAGCGACAAGTCCAGCAGCAACTGATTGCGGCGCTCTTCGGGGAAGAAGTTAATAATACGGTCGAGCGCCTGGTTGGCATTATTGGCGTGCAGGGTAGAGATACATAAGTGGCCGGTTTCAGCAAAGGCAATCGCGTGCTCCATGGTTTCACGGTCACGAATCTCACCAATCAGAATCACATCCGGTGCTTGGCGCAGGGTGTTTTTTAGCGCCTGTTCATAGCTGCGGGTATCCACTCCAACTTCACGCTGATTAATGATGCAGCGCTTATGGCGGTGAATAAACTCAACCGGATCTTCAATAGTGATGATATGACCGCTGCTATTGCTGTTGCGGTGATCAATCAGCGCCGCGAGAGAGGTGGACTTACCCGAACCGGTTGCACCCACAAACAAAACCAGACCGTTTTTGGTCATGATCACGTCTTTCAGAATCGGAGGCAGCCCGAGGTCATCAACTTTAGGGATCTCGGTAACAATATTCCGGGCGACAATAGAAAGCTCGTTGCGCTGGCGGAAAATATTCACCCGGAAACGACCGATATTGGGAATGCTATACGCCAGATTCATTTCCAGCTCAGCTTCAAATTCCTTGATCTGCTCCCCGTCCATCAGCTTATAGGCGATATCTTTAATCTCACCGGGGCCAAGTGGTTCCTTCTCCAGCGGTTTCAGCTTGCCGTGAAATTTGGCACAGGGCGGAGCGCCGGTACTCAGGTAAAGATCTGAGCCTGAGTTTTTAGCAAGGATGGTTAGGTATTCGTCAAAGGTCATTGATACTACTCAGAAAAAAGTAACCGGTAGTGTAGCCGCTTAGGGAGATGTTGGTAGTGATACAGCTCACTGAATGAGTCGGGCGGTGCTGCTTTGACAGGTAAGTGCGCCACCAATTTCAGTTTGAACAAGACCGACACCGAGCGTAGTTAATAGCTCGTCAACAATACTTTGGGCAAGAATGTCGAGAACGCCACCGTCACCAGCTACGGTTGTTAATAATGCGTCAACTACACTATCTAATAAGGAAAGGGTACCGCTCAAAGTTGCACCCAAAGTTCCTGCTTCTGAGCTGGAATAAGGAATTATTTCAATATCGCTTGGAGATAACACGTCGCCAAGGCTAATCCCTGATGTTTCTCGATATTCGAAGCCGTCCCCAACGTTGGGTAGGTCTGGGCTGGAAAGTGGTGGGGATAGTAGTTGGGTACTTGTGTCCGTCACAGAATTATTGTTGCTGAGGCGTAAACCTAATCCCGCAATAACATAGCGTTTGGCGGTTGATTTAGCATCGGTTACAAAACTGCCGTTGTCCTGTTCCCATTGCTCATCTGAACAGCTTCCCAAGCCAAGGATTAATACGCAGCTTCTCGGGCGAACTTTGCGGTAACCAATTTCAGCGATCGGGTATGGTTCCACATCAATATCATTATTCGAAAAGACTTGGTCTTCATCCATCACACCAATATTGATTTTGAGAAGGTTGGCTGTATAGGCTACATCGAGTTCCCGGGTTTCTTCACAAAGGTAAGCTGGGCTGCTTATTAAGGTTCCCGTACTAGCTTGCGCGGTGCCACCCTCAATGCTGATTTGTAGGGGTTGAGAAACGGCTTCTACATAAGCTGCATTTCTTTGAGGGCAGTTCCCGTTGCAGACAGTAAGTAAAAATTCAAATATGTCAGTAAGTAAATTACCAACGCTGCCAATGAGATTGAGGCCGCCAAAGCCGGCGGTATCCAAAAAATTTACGATAGGAGTTAAAAGTGGAGAAAGTGCATCTGTAATACCAGTAGTGAGTCCGCTGACGCCGCCTAAATCAACAGTGGCTAAGGCTCTTATTTGTCCAGAACGCACAGAAATGTCGTCTTCATTGGGGTTGCCGATTGCAGAGATTTGCGCAGGTTCGATAACCGTAGTTTTAACGGAAACAGTGGCGACGCCTGGGATACCTACAACGGGTAAATCAATATCTGCAACGTGATCCCCGCTGGCTAATTGAATACTGCCCTGAACCAGTTGTAGTAAATCAATCGTGGTATCAAGAACAGCTCTTGGTGTATTAGGTGAGATGGTAAGAAGCTCTCCTAAGGTAATATCTGAGAACGGTACTGATGCCAAGGGAATTTCATTAAGTAGCAGCGTTAAGCTATCGGCCGCATCTCCGGGAGGGAGAACATCTAGTGCGATAGTGAGCAAGTCGAGTAGAGAGATTTCTGTGCCAAGCACGCTGTTGTAATCTGCAACGCCCAACTCGACCTGTAATAAATCTAAAAAGTCGAGTAAGTTCAGCCCGACATTGACAAGATTATCCCCGCCAATGACAACAGAGTCGTCGGGCGCACCAAGTAAATTAAGTAAGACGCCATCTTCAACGGTAGCGATATTGGGCTTGATGGAAAGCTGGGCGCGGGGCTCACATGATTTGGCGGTCGCGGTGGTGACCAATACCAAGCTTTCTTTGTCGAGGCTCATAACACGCTCGAACAAAGAGGGAGTGGTGGTTTGGCGAACAATGACTTGGACGGTATTTTCTCCGCTCAGATTCGCTTCTACTACGGTATTACCGTCATCCAAGCCGGGGAAGTAATTGCGATCTAGGGCTTCGGTTGCAGCTGTTTGAACAACGGTGCTATTGTCCCGGCAATATCGCAATGCCGCTTCAAGCGCAGCAATATCAGTATTTTTCTGCTGGCTGCGCTTTTCAAAATACAATCTGCCGGTATCCGTCGCCAAGGCCATAAATGCCACTACGGTTGTGAGCATAACCGCCGCCATAATGGCGGTTATGCCACGCTGTTGATGGCGATTAGATTGGCTGGGAAGGCGACGGAGCTGCATTGCTATTCACTCGCAGTAAAGTTGTCTCCGGTAAAGCGTTCGGGGATTGGGCTATCAAAACTATCGACATAGCGGGTATAAACTTTAGTGCGCGTTTGGCCGTCCAGATGTTGCTCTTCTTTACTTTCCTGTTTGCCTGAGCGCTGTAATTCCATTAATTGTGCAACCCGGGTATTGGGGCGCTCGCTCTGGTAGCCGCTGTCTTTACCATCTTGGGCATAGACTGTGGGGGCTAGCAACAGACTGGATAATATTAGTAAGGCTGAAGCTCTCATAATGTTGGCTCCTGAGTACTTTTCTGGCGATTAGCCAGAGCCGGTTTTTTGAAATTTTTGGCTTGATCCAGAAGCGAATACCATTCTTCCGCTTCGATATGATGGGTCTTTGCCATGCGTTTTGCGGTGCCCACATCTTGATCCAGAATCAGACTCACCACCATATTGCGTATTGCAACTGAATGGCCGGGAGCTAGTTCAAGTGTAGTCAGAAATTCTCTTTGTGCACCGCGAAAGTCGCCGTAGGCCAGTAGAATAAAACCAAAGTCATTGCGAATATCCGCATTAGCGGGGGCTTGCTGGCGAGCTTTTAGCATATGCAGGCGCGCTTGGTTGATATCTCCGCGAGTGGCCAATATTTTTGCCATGCCGGCATGACCATCGGCAACTAAACAAGTCATGCTGAGTTCCCGGTAGCTATCGAAGGCGGCATCGAGTTGACCGGTATGGCGCTGGGCATCACCGCGCAGTTTTAATACGCGAGGATAGTTAATCGCTTTTTCCAGATAGGCGAGGGCGGCGTAATATTGTTTTTGATTGACCTGATTCTCGATGAGATCAAGCTTGATATTGTCAGCTTTGGCCAGCGGTATGCCGCAGTTATTTTGCATGGCGATAGAATCGTCTTGTGCACGGCTTGAGGCGCAGGCAAAGAGACCGAGGCTGAAGCACAGTAAACCCAGCTTTTGGATGACGTTTTTGTGTGTGTCTAAAGTATTGCGCATCATCTGTGTGCCTAATTAATTGCCGGTTAAAGACTGTGAAATGGTTAAAAATGCTGGACCTGCAACGACGATTAATAGTGCAGGAAACAGGAACGCCATCATGACCAATGACATTTTCCCCGACATTTTATTAACGGCTTCCATCAGTTCTAGGCGGCGGCGGTTTTGCAGTAATTTGTACAGTTCATCAAGGGCTTTATCGATACTGCCGCCGGTAATCGACTGTTGACGAATCACAACCAGATATTCTTTAAAACCTTCAGCGCTGGTGCTGTTAAGAAGCTCGTACAAGGCTTCTTCTTGGCTTTGGCCTGCTTCTATTTTGTTTACCGCCAATTGCAGTTCTTGTGAACAAGTGGGGGCCAGTTCACGAAGCTGGTCACACATAATCGCAAGAGTTTTGGGCAGAGAAAGACCCACCCGCCAAAGCATCCGCGTTGTCTGTACTAACATTAAGGTTTCTTGGTCGAGCTTGTCCTGCCGGTCATCGGCCATTTTTTTCAGTAAAGCGTAAGACAGGTAAGCAAAGCCAAAAATGCCCGCAGTAATAATGATCAGGATGGTCGTCGACGGTACATTGATAAAATAGGAATAAACCGCTAGGCCAAGTGTTACAACGATAATCGCAATTAACGTCAGAGTAATGGCATTGACCTGTTGATCGGAATTAAACAGGCCTGCGCGACGCAGTAATTGTGAAAGCGAAGCGATATGGGTGTTTTCTTCACGTAGCTGTCGCCAGATATCTTTTGAAGACGATCCGAATTGCTCCTCCCGCTCATCGGGAGCACTTTCTGCATGGGCAAAGGCCAGCAGTAATACCGGTGCGGTACACAGGATTAAGGCGCCAATAATATAAAAGAAGTGATATGTTTCCATCCCTGTTTATCCTATCGCCTTAACCATACGCCACAGAATAAGAACGCCTGTGACTTGCATTCCCACCGCAAGAAATAACATTTGCTGGCCGCCAGCATTGTTCCACATATTAGTGAGAAACTCGGGGTTGTCAGCGAAAGTATAAGCAGCAATGCCGGGTGGCATTAGGGCGAGAACCAAGGCGGTAAATCGGGTTTCGCCCGTCATGGCGGCAAGCTCGCGGCGGCCACTGTCCTGCATACGCAGAATATCGACAATATCATCAAGAATATTGCGGATGCTGCCGCCGTATTGTTCGTTTATCCGTAGGGCAGTGGCAAGCATGTCAAATTCATTAATCTTGTTCATGCGCGCTTCACGTTCAAAAGCCTGATGCAGGTCAAAGCCCAAATGTACCCGGCGCACTACTCGGCGCATAACTGTGCCTAATGGAGCCTCCAAAGTTTCCACTGAATCAGCAAAGGCATTCTCGACGCTGGTGCCGGCACTTAAGCGACGGGTCACCTGATTGATGAATGAAGGCAGTTGCTCTAGCATTTTTGCGCGGCGATTATTGCCGGTAACTTTGACTAAAAGTATAGCTGTCGCAAGAATGCCAACGAAGGCCATTGCTGCCAGCTTCAGAGGAAGGAGGATAAAACTAAGTGCAATACTGGCCACAATCAAAGCCAGTGAGGCATTTACGATCAGCGCCGGAAGTTCAACTCCATTTTCAGCGAGATACTCCACAATTGCCGCAGGGGCTTTGCCGTTTTTCTCTCGAGTAATGACGTCGTCAGGCTGGGTGTTATCTGATTCGTCCTGAAATAAAACGACCAGAACAAATCCGAGACCAGCGAGCAACAGGGCCGCGGCGATCCAGATCATTCCAGCGGGCCTCTCTGTCCCAGTGTGGGTGTTTCAAGAAACGCAGGAGGCTCATTTAAGGTATCAACCCGAACCAGAATGTTGCGGTCATCGTCGTAGCTGAAAATATCTTTAAGTGAGACTTCGCCTTTAATGACTTGCAGCTCTGAAATTTGAATAACTCGGCGCTTGCCATCGGCGCGACGGCCTATGTGCACAATCATGTCTAGGGCGCTGCCGATCATTTTCATAATCAGCTCAGCCGACCCTTTAAACCCGGAAACCCCGACCATCATCTCTAAGCGGGTCAACGCATCTTTCGCCGAGTTGGCGTGCACGGTACTCATAGAGCCTGAGTGACCAGTATTCATGGCTTGCAGCATATCTAAAACTTCGCCGCCACGGCTTTCACCGACGATGATGCGATCGGGGCGCATCCGCAGGGAGTTTTTAACCAATTCAGTGGCTGATATTTGGCCGACCCCTTCGTTGTTGGCGGGGCGGGTTTCAAGGCGCACCACATGACCACTGCGCAGCTGCAGCTCAGCCGCGTCCTCTATGGTCACCACCCGCTCAGTTTTGGGAATATATTGACTAAGAATATTAAGCAGCGTTGTTTTACCGGAACCGGTTGCACCGCTAATCAGTAGATTGGTTTTACGAACGACTTTATCGGTCAGATAATCGAGGGCTTCCTGAGTTAGGGAGCCACTAGCGATCAACTCTTCTGCGCGCAAAGGATCTTTGCGAAATTTACGAATCGACAGGCAGGGACCGTCGAGAGCCAGCGGCGGTACAATGGCATTAATCCGGCTGCCGTCTTCCAGGCGGCCATCAACGATGGGGCTGGATTCATCGATCCGGCGACCCAGCGGAGAAATCATCCGGCGAATAACCCGCAGCACATGGCGATTATCAAGGAAGCGGATATTGGCTTTTTCCAACACACCGCTGCGCTCAACATAAATACTGCGGGGGCCGTTAATCAGGATGTCGTTGATTGTGGGATCTTCGAGTAAATCCTGTAGCGGGCCGTAACCGACAATTTCATCGAGCAGTTGTTTTTCTAGGGCGAGAAATTGTTCGCGGCCTAAATTAACCTCGTAAATGCGGCAATACTGGCGCATATAAGAGGTGATGGCTTCCTCTAATTTGCGCTGATTATCGTCGTAAATAATTTTGTCGTCTTCGATGCGATCGATAACAAACTGGTGCAGCGCCGCCTTGAGCGATTCGTGCTCATCGGAAGCTGGGACAATATTCTCCGGCGCTCTTCGATCGATCAGTCTCATTTCAGTATGTTTTCCTAGTTCGAAAACCCGACAGAAGCGGGTGCGCTTTTTGCGGAATCGCTGCGTTTTGGCTTATTCCCTTTCATAGGATCGCCAAACAGCATAGAGCTAAAGGATGGGGTGTAATCCTTGTAAATATCACCCGGTAATTCACCTATATCAGTGCCTTTGGCCAAGGGTTTTACCAAATGCGGGGTAACGATCATCACCAGTTCTTTATCGTCCTGCTCGAAATAGCTAGAGCGGAACAGGGCGCCAATAATGGGTAAATCGCCAAGGCCGGGAACTCGATCAGCATTGTTGAAAGTGGTGCGGCTAATCAGACCACTGATAATAAAGCTCTCGCCAGGGGCAAGCTGAATTGAGGTGTCGGTGCGACGAACTCGCAAGGCGGGTACAGAAACACCGCTGGCCTGCACGCCGCTGGAGAAATCCAAGTCACTCACTTCTGGGGCGACCTTCAGCATAATGCTGTTTTCACTCAACACAGTTGGGGTCAGTTTTAGGCGAACACCAAATTCTTTAAATTCAATTTGCACCTGACCTTCACGGCTGGAAACCGGGTAGGGGAATTCGCCACCCGCCAAGAAGCTGGCAGTTTGCCCGGAAAGGCTAACCAGCGATGGTTCTGCTAGCGTGTAGGCATAGCCATTTTGACGAAGCGCGTTTACAGCAGCGCTAAAATTGTCGGTGGCATGGCCGATTAAAATGCTGGATGCAGATTTGCCCGTTGTGAGTCCGCCGAGCAGAGCGCCGACTGGATTACTTTCCAGCAAGGGGAGTAGGGCGGTAGAGCCTGTAGCCGCTGACGTGTCGCCGCCGACAAAACTTAGCGCCGTACCAATCTGTTTAAGTTTAGAGCGGCTGTATTCGACAATTTTAACGTCGGTCTGTACCTGGATGGCGCCGGGCTGGAAGGTATTGTCGATGGATTTTTCGCCGCTGCTGTTTAGCAATTGCTGATGTTGCTGCAGCGAGTTTACCTGGCCTTCCATAAAGACCTGATCGCCGCGCACATCCAGTTTTACACCGGGGTTTGCTGCGCTATTAATGGCTGGGGCCACATCAATGCGGATAACCGTGGGAGTTGATCCGCTCTGCCACAGCAATAGTTGGGTGGAGCCAACTTGCTTGGCGGTGATCAAAAACTCTTTTGAGTTAAGTACCTTGAGAGTGGCAATGTCAGGTTTGCCAATCGCACTGCGCTTAACACTGTACTGGGTAACCAGTGGACGCTGCTCACCGGGTAGCATCCGCATAACTTTGAATGGCGCTTCCGCTTGAGCCAAGCTTATCGACACCATGTTTAATAGCAGCGCTGCAAAAACAAAAAGGTTAAGGCCGCGTAATTTGCTCATAAGAAAATCCGTTCCTAGCCTGATCATTTCGGTACCCTAATTGTTTCAACACTGTCGCCGTTATAAACATAGACAGATTTTGGTGGTGCGGGAGGCTTAAGCCCCGTCACTTCGCGAATAAAAGTGGCTTTGTCTTCTTCATCGCTAGCTTCTGCTGATGGATCGGCTTCCAGTGCGGCGGCAAGATCGGCGTCACCCACCGCGCTGAGGCGTAAATCGCCGCGTTCTTCAGCCAAAATCAGCATATTCACATCATCGAGGGCGACTTCTAGTACGGCGGAGCGGCTGCGTTTGCCTGAATCCTTGTCATTAGCTTTTGCGGATTTGCTGCCGCTTTCATCCACAATTTGGCCACTGTCGGCCTCAATAGCTTCACCAAAAGCGAGTACTTTGACATTGCGCAAAATGCGCCGCGTCATACTCTTTTCCTGAGTTTCTTTAGAGGCCTTGGCCGCAAAGATAACATCCACATAATCGCCGGGCTTGAGGAAGCCACCAGTAGCACTAACCTCAGTGACTTTAACGGAAAGACCGCGATAACCCGGAGCAATAATTGGGGCTAGGGTGCTTTGCTCTTCAAAATGGCTGCGGCGAATAATCGCGCCCTTGGCTAAATCAATTTCCAGCGGTTTACCGGTCACTTCTGCGGCTTTTTGGTAGCTATCTTCAACCAGAATGGGGAAGGGGATAAGTTGAATATCCTCAGCGGTAATGACTTCGCCTTTGCTAAAGGCTTTATTTGAGATCAGCAATTTTTGCGCGTAGACATAATCACTGCCACTGGTCGCGGGGGTATTGTTGTTGGTGGTTTGATTTTCCACCCGTTGAATTTCTTGTTGGCTAATCTTATAGCCAATGATCCCCATAAAAACGGCGCTGATGATCAGTAGCGCCGCAATAATTTTTAAGGTTTTTGATTGCATGCCTTTCATCCTTTATCAATGGCAGTGCGTTTTGGAATAGCCTTATTTTTCACTATTCTCAGCGAGAAAACTATAAAAGAAGACTCGATTTACCACTTAATGTTGTTGGGAAAACCGAAGATAGCCCCAACATATTTATAGCTGGTAAGAGGGACGGTCCTCGAATCTCAAGGTGGCAGATAAAATTATTGCTGGGGTCAAAAGTGGCGGGCTGGCAGTAGTTGTCTGCAGCAGCACCCTGACTCCCGTAAAACTCAAGCCCCGCGTTGCTAAATACAATCAAACTGGTTGCGGCATTTTGCGTATATTCAATGCGCAGCGCGTCGATGGTTTTTTCAATACGACATTCTTTGTCGTCGGCCCCGCAAGCATCGCAAACGGTTGAACCGACTTCATTGCACAATTCTTCGCCGGCGGCGAGGGATTTACGTAAAATTTCTTCGCTGGCAAAAGTGAAATTCTGGGTGACTAAAAACGCAAGGCTGTAGAAAACAATAGCGTAGAAGATCAAGAAAAAAATGGGGAATACGAAGGCAAACTCGATCGCAACCGAGCCGCGTTGACGCATAGGGCGGTGTGATGACGAATTTCCTGAATTGTTCATTTGGAACCTCTGTCCTTCAAACCACATTATTCTCTTAGTTGTAGTGACTAATACTTGTAGTGACTAATATTGTAGCGACTAACCGTAAAGCCCTAGCTCTGCCATCCAATGGCTTTCTGGAAGGGCGAACTGCAAAACCAACAGCACAAATGCGCCAAGGGCGATTGCTGTGCCGAGGGGTAAATCACGATCCTTGGAATCAGTCGGTTTAACCAAAAACAATATCGGAGCCAGTACCAGAACACCCGATACAAAGACAAACAAAAGCTCCTGTATCTGCCACGCTGGACTAAGCGCAACCATTAGCTTTATATCTCCGCCACCCACAATACCCTTGATATAGCCCGGTAGGGTGAGTGCGAGCCCGCAAGCGATACAGATTGCTGTCATTGAAAAAGACAGGCTGTTTTCGCTGTATGTCTTAAGTAGGCCAGCAGCAAACAGCGGAAGCAAAATCAGATTTGCTATCCGCCGCTTGCGCCAATCTATAATCCCAATGATGGCAAGTAATAAATAGAAGCTACCTGCCGTCATATACAAAATAGGGAAATGTTAAGGGTTCATCTTAGTGGCGATGTCGTTGAAGCTTTTGCCCATGCCTTTAGTGGTGTCGTCTTTCGCGCCAAGCAAGGAAATAGCAAAGGCAATAACAACCACAAGAATCGCCGCCATTACCGCGTATTCAATCGCGCTAGCACCGCGTTCGTCATTTTTCAGGGCGGTCAATTTGTTCAAAATAGTTTTCATCTAACTGTCTCCATATTGAAATTGAATGACCGAGTACTTCACTGGGTTTTTCTCAATCACTGGTGCTACTATCCACTTTGCACACAACCTTTGCCATAGGTAGTTGCCGAAGGAAATTTGGCAGAAAATTGTCAGTGCTAAATTACACAATTATTCTTATGAGCTTTTTATAACATATGGTTTTTACAGTAGAAATACGCCGTAAAGCCATGGACCTATTGGCCTTACGTGAGCATAGCGCTAAAGAACTGAAAGATAAACTGCTGCGCAAGTTTGAAAGTGGCGATGAAATCACCGTTGTTATTGCTCAACTCCAGGAAGATGGGTTGCAGTCTGATGCTCGCTTTGCGGAGGCTTTTTGCCGGCAGCGGGTGGCGTCAGGATACGGCCCGTTGCGAATAAAAATGGAACTTGCTCAGCGAGGTGTTGACCAAAGCTTAGGTGACGCCTATTTTCAGCAACACCCTGAAGATTGGTTCGAACGCTGCGAGCAAGTCCGATTAAAGAAATTCGGTGATTGGCCGAAACCTCAAGCTGAGGAGCGGACGCTGGAAGGCCTAAAGCAGGCCCAAAAAGAAAAAGCCCGGCAGCAACGATTTTTATATTCTCGCGGATTTCCGCCCAGTATTATTAATGAGATTCTGTCTTAAGTGCAGAAAACCTGAATGCTATAAATAAGGAGTTATTGTGAAACGTCATTTGCTTAAAGCGACTTTGGGATTGTTACTGTGTGGTGCATTGAGCGCCGTGCCTGCCTATGCCCAAGAGCCGGTTTCTATTGATAACAGTCCGAAATTGGCTGAGCTTGCACAAAAGCTGAGTTTCACTGAGCCACAGAAAAAACAGTTAGATGGTTTGCTGCAAAAATACCAGCAGAAGCATAAGCAGATTCAAGCGCAGGCGTTGAAATTGCAGTTGGCGATGCGCACCGTTGAAATCTCTCAGTTAGATGTGGAAACCATCAATAAACTCAGCACTCTGTCGGGTGAAGTGGTTAAGGCACATACCCATTCTTGGTTGGATACCCAGCGCGAATTTTACCGCATGTTGAATGCCCGCCAGAAAAACGAGTACGACCGTTTGCGTAATGCTCGCAAGCAGGAAGCGGCAAAGACAAAATAAGTTCTACAACGCAATAAAAAAGCCCGGAATGGTGACATTTCGGGCTTTTTTATGACTCAGACCTTCTTAATCTCCAGTCCTTCGGCGCTAATCCAGTCTTTAAGTGCGCTGGCCTGTGCATCATTGCTGACAATCGCGATGCTCGGGGTAACGCCTTCGAGGTAGTTCCGAGTCACGCGCAATAAGTCTTCGGCGGTGGTTTCTAAAACTCGCTGGCGAAATTGCTTGCGCTGTTCTGGATTGCGGCCAAACAGGCGGTTGTGGAAATCCTGCTTGGCTTCACCTGCGGGAGAGCCGGGCTTATCAATGCTGGAAACCACGCCAAGAATGGCCTGCTCGAGGGCTTCTTCGTCGACGGGGGTTTTTAGCATCCAGTCGATAGAGGCGCTAAAGTCGCTTAGGGTGTCTTGCAGGCGTGGGTCGCGATAAGAATAAAAGCGGAATGCGGCAATATTAGAATCTTGAGACGCACCGCCGCCGTAGGCGCCACCTTGTTCGCGAATGGTGCGATGCAGGTAGCCATTGCGTAAATAGCCAGACAGTACGGTTAATACAGGAGCGTCAGGGTGGGCGGATGGCACCGTGGGATAGGCGGCTGCGCAGAAATTAACCTGGGTATTGGCAACCCAGAACTGACGGCGGGTTTCTCGCAGTTCGGGACTCTCGAACCCGGCAGTTTCAGCACCTTCAAAACCTTGCCACAGCGATTCCAGTTCGGCACTCAAGGCGGTCATATGTTCGGCGTCCGCTACGAGTAGTAAGCTACGGCTGCCCTTCATGAGTTTTTCGTGCAGGGCATTAAGTTGTGTACTCAGCTCGTTAACCGAATCGGAATTTTCCAATGTGGTAACGCGTTGTTTGAGGCTTGCGATGCCTTCGAGTCCAGCGTTCTTTTGCGAGATCCGGGCTAGTGGGCTCATGCCCGCGCTGGCGGCGGTCATTGCCAGTCCGTGACCATTGCCGGTAATCGAAGATTGACGTCGAGCGCTGATTTGTTTGATGACATCGACAATGCGCTCGGTTTCCGTGAAGCGAATTTGCTCAAGGGTTTTTCGCATTAGCTGCGCTTGTTCACTGGCATTGCGTAATAGCGCCTTGGAAGACAGTACCAAATAAGCCCCAAGTTCCTGCTCGTTATTAATGGCGCCGCGCATACTCGAATAAGCGGAGATGCCACCACACACTTGCGCTTGACGAGATTGCACCTGCAAATAGTTTTGCTCGCCTAGGCCCAGCTCGGTAAGCAGTCGACAATAAAAGGGCAGCAACTCAATTTCGGCGTCGTTTAGCGAGGGTAATTGAAATAGCACTTGCTGATAGACCAGTCCGTTGGTGCCCTGGGCATAACGGGTAACGGGCAATTCGCCAAATTGGGTTTGATCGAACTCCAATACCGGAATGTCGGCGGGGACATCGTCCAAGCCAATTTTGGGCAGAATACTTTCGTCTTCTTTGAGATTTTGGCGTTCCTGCAGGGCTTTAGTTTGCGCCAGAATCGCTTCGACTTGAGCGTCGTCGAGTTCTGTTTTTAGCTCGCTTAAGCGTTGCTTTTCGGCCTGCTCCATGCGCTGTTGATACTGTTGATCGGGGCGCAGGATCAGGGTGACCCGGTGGGGATTATCGAGCAGCGCTTTGGCTAGGTTGGGAATGTAATCAGGGTTCTGAATTTTTTGATGTAAGGTTTCCAGTGCAGGATCTAGGTTCAAAACATCCGCGGGATTACCGCGATGGGTTGCGCTGCCAATGGCGTGCATTATCAATTGCAGACCATAGGGGTAGCCGTCGCCACCAATTTCCCGCTGCTGCAGTTCCAATTGATGAAGCACGGCTTCCACATCGGATTGTGGAACGCCGTCTTTGGCAACTTTTTTCAAGGTGTCGAGAATCAGGGTTTCAACGGCTTCTACTGAATCGGTATTGCCACCTTCGATACCGCAGGCCAACACCATTTCTCGCATGGAATCTTCCAGTCCGCACAAGGGCGATGGCGCCGTGCCGAGCTGAGTGGTTTCCAATGCGTGCAACAGTGGTGAGGCGCTGTTATCTAGCAGTACGCCGGCAAGTAACTGGGCTTCCAACTGACTTTCGAGATCGGTGCTTTTGCCCATCAGCCAAGCCATCACTATATGGGTTTTATTGGCTGGGTCTTCTTCGGCGGGAAGGGGGTAAGCCTCTTCAGCGCGAATTGGCGCGTGGTAGCGCTTTTCGTTAGGAACCGCGATATGTTCTTCCAGCAATTCAAAGCGCGACAGAGCTAGCTCTTCAAAACGGGCCTGGTGTTCGGCGGCGGGGATATCGCCAAAGGTCATAAAGATGGCGTTGCTGGGGTGGTAATGGGTGCGGTAGAACTCCTGAAGCTGTTCATAGCTCAGATCGGGAATGGCTTCCGGGTCGCCGCCGCTATTGTAGTGATAGGTGACGCTGGGGAAGAGATATTTGCAGAGCGTGTGCCAGAGCCGGCTATTGATAGAGCTCATGGCACCTTTCATTTCATTAAAAACAACGCCTTTATAAACGAGCTCTGAGTTGGGGTTGTCGGCCTCGGCGAATTCCAGGCGGTGGCCTTCTTGGGCAAAATCCAGTGGGTGCAGGCGCGAGAAAAAGACTGCATCCATATACACCTGAAGCAGATTGTCGAAGTCTTTGCGGTTGCTACTGGCAAAAGGGTAGGCGGTCCAGTCGGAGCTGGTCATCGCGTTCATAAAACTATTTAGTGAACGCCGAATCATCATAAAAAATGGGTCGCGAACTGGGAACTTCTCGCTGCCGCAAAGCGCGGTATGTTCAAGAATGTGGGCCACACCGGTAGAGTCTTCGGGCACGGTGCGCAGGGCAACCATAAAGACATTTTCAGGGTTGTCGCTGCTTATGTGATAGTGACTGGCTCCGGTTTTGCGGTGACGGTACTCACTGATATCAATACCCAATGCGGTAATGGTTTCGCGATTTACGGGTTCAAAGCTGTCGAAACAGTCAGATGAGAGGGCTTGGTTCATTGCGGTCCTTATTTCTGTTGGGCCTAATTTTGGGAGTCATAGCTGAGCAGCTTACGCTGCTAGCCTAGCACTTTACTTGCTGGCTGTCGTATTACTTGCTGGCGGTATTCGGCAAGCTAAATCGCAGGCGATAAATATGCCGCCACAATTTGCCAGTAACTAACCATGAGTCGTCTTCTGAGTCATAGGCAATGCCATTAAGAACCGCATCGCGGCGTTGGGTTTTAGGTGGCTCAGTGCTGTTCCAGGTGAGTTGCTCTTGTGCGACCAGTGCAGAAAGATCAAGTTTTGCGATCACTTTTCCGCTTGCCGCTTCAATAATAACAATGTCATTGCTGAGCCAGCGGTTGGCCAAGATATAGTCCCCGTGGCATTCCAGCTCATTTAATTTATCCAGTGGTTGGCCATTAAATTCTACTGGCGTTTGTTTAAGTAATTCGATGTTTTTGGGGGAGTACCATTGCAATTGCTCGCTACCATTACTCATCACAAAAGCGCCATCTTCGCCGCCGAAATTGCGGTGGTAGCAAAGCCCCCAGCCCTGACCGCGGTAGCTGAATTGCCCGAGCACAGAAAAATGTTCTGGGTCGATGATCAGCCCGCGTTGGGCGCGCCAACTCAGCACGTAAATCTTGCCCTGATAAATAGTCAGGCCTTCAGCAAACCATTGGGGCGGGAAGGCAAAGCCGCGCACTTCTGCCGGTGTGCTGTCTTTGGGTGGGAAGGGGCGAGAGAAAAACTTGGATTGGCCGTAGCGGCCGCTGGTTTCGAGTAAACGCCCGTGATACAGCTCCAGTCCTTGGGTAAACGCGGCTGGCTGATGGGGATATTGCTGGATTATTCGCCAGTCGAGTTTGGGAATCTCGCTAGATGTTGCCGTGCTGGCAAAGCTGGTCGCAGAGAAACAGAGCAGCATTGCCGCCAGCGGAAAGCCAACCACTCGACAAAGTCGCGCAATAAAATACAAGGTTGAGAAAAGGGCCTGTTTAATCAAGGTGAATCCTATCGCCGGTTGCGCATTAAATCCCGAATCAAAAAGCGGGTAGGGGCCAAGTGTTCACATAGACTCCTCGGTAGAGGACGAAGTTCACCGGCAATATAGCTGGCGACCAGTTCAGCACACAGCGGGGTTGATGTTAAGCCCCGCGAACCGTGGGCGATATTGATAAACAGATTTGGCAGATTTGCGGGGGTCTCAGCTATGTGCTTACGCGCATCTTTACGCAGTGGAGCATAGCTCTGATCAACCTCATCTATATTCGGTAAGGCGCCGACAATGGGCAAATAATCTGGGCTGGCGCAGCGCAGGGCGGCGCGTCCGCCTAAAATGGGAATGTCTTTTTCAGCCAGTTCTGGTATTAGCGCTCGCAACTGTTCCAGATTCCACTGATGATCCTTGTCGTTCAACTCCGTGTGCGTATTTTTTAAATCAAAACTGGCACCAATACAGTATTGGCCGCCCTGCGCTGGGGCGATATAGCCTTCGTGGCAGATCACGGTTTTTAGTGGCGACGGCAGAGTATCTGCCGGGATATAACTGAGCTGGCCGCGAATGGCGCGGGTGGGTAAATACGCCGACTGATTAAACGCTTTGGCATCGTTGGCGTTGCAGATCACCACGGCATCGGCATCGAGTTGGAAATCGTGCGCCCCTGAAATTTTCCAGTTAGTGTTGCCTAGTGTGATCGCCAGCGCTTCGGTCTGGGTGCAAAGTTCAATATTGGGGTGATTTAACCAGTGCGCACATAGGCTGGCAGGATTTAACCAGCCGGCATCTGGGTAGAAATGAGCGGGGCGGTTAAATGGCCTAAGGCCTAAATTTTTGAGTGCATCGCTTTCTGCTGGCAGCAAGTTCAGCCAATGTTGCCCGGCTAACTGTTGCCCGAGCAATTCAAAATTGAGCGCTTCTTTTTCATTCGCCGCCAATTGCAGAACGCCGCAAAGCTCACCCTCAATGCTCGAATTATTCTCCAGCAATTCGCGGTAATAGTTTAGCGAATAGAGAAAGCTAGATAGCGTGAAATGATTGAGTGCGCCGGGGTCAGGTGACAGTTTGGTGTACAAAATACCCTGGGGATTGCCTGAGGCCTCGGTCGCGGTTTGTGAATGGCGTTCAATCACTGTGACGCGATAACCGCGCTGGGCTAGCGCTGCTGCCGTGCTACAGCCCGCCAGTCCCGCGCCGATAATGGCAATATGCTTGATCTCGCCATGGCTTGAAGGTTGGTGCCAAGGTAGGGCGGGTGAGGGTATTGCTGGGGGTTCGGTAAGGGCGTAATCCGGCTGCCACTTACCGCACAGCATCTCCCGTTTGCGGCCATAGCCCTTCACCTTTTCTACTTTGAAGCCTGCTGATTTGAGTCCGCGCTTAACAATGCCGGCAGAGGTAAAGGTGGCAAAAGTAGTGTGCTCGCCACTAAGTAAGTTCATGCAACTAAACAGGGGCTCTTGCCACATGCCGGGATTTTTTGCGGGGGCAAAGCCATCTAATAACCAGGCATCCACCACCGGGCGGTTTAGTGCTGGCAAGTGGGTGTCTTTATTGTGGATGTCTTTATTAAGGGTGTCTTTATTAATTAAGGCCCAGTCGCTGTCCAGCAGTTCAGGCAAGGTGTCGTGGAGATCGCCAAATACCAAGTTAAGACAAACGCGGTGGCGAGAAGCATTGCTTGATAGCCAGCGTCGGTGTTGGCCTGGAATCAGTGGCGGGTAGTTTTGCTGAAGGATGCCGGCTAAAGGTGCGAGCTCTGACCAATAGGCTTGAGATCGGGCTAAATCTTCACCGCGCATGGGGTGCTTTTCAAAAGACAAATACTGCAACTGCCAACTTTCAGGCGCGCTTTGTAACCAGAGCTGCCAACACAACAGAAAATTCAGGCCGCTGCCGAAGCCGGTTTCGACTAGGGTAAAGCGGCCCGGTTTGGCGGGGTCGAGGTTTCGCCAGCGTTGTTCCAATTGATTGTGCTGCAAAAAAACATAGCGACTTTCTTCAAGGCCGTTGTCTCTTGAGAAATACACATCATCGTAATCCTCTGCGCTGGGCAAACCGTCTTCGCTCCACACCAGTTGGGCGGGTTGTAAGGCATAGGGATTTTCGGCGGTGGATTCTTTGGAGTGTGTCAACGTTAATGTCTTTACTATGCTGAAGGTGGTAAGTTTTGCAAATAGCGTCGTGTGAGTGAATAGTGTCAATTAATATCGACAGGGATGGTCGGCGCTGCGACGGCAGAAGGAAGTTTATCAGTGAAGTCACATTGGGGGCAGAGGCCAAGCCCGTTCTTAATATTCTTTGTCGCCATATTCTGTGGCGCATTGTTTTTTGCTCACTCTCCTTACGCACAAGCGCAGGCCGTTGATGCGCAGACGTCGCGTATTACTTTGAGTTTGGCCACCGAACCACCCACCCTCAATAGCGCTCAAGCCACCGATACCATTGCCAATTTTTTGCTGTCGCACCTGATGGAAGGGCTGCTGCGCTACGGGCAGGATGGCAGCTTGCAGGGCGGGGTGGCGGAACGCTGGGAATTGACCGAAACCGGCGCCCGGTTTTGGTTGCGCAAAAATGCGCGCTGGTCTGATGGCAAGCCGGTTACCGCTGACGATTTTGTGTTTGCTTGGCGCTATGCCCTTAAACCAGAAACGGCCTCACAGTACGCCTTTATTCTTTACCCGCTGCGCAATGCTGAAGCAATTAATCGCGGCGAATTGCCCGTTGAAAATTTGGGGGTAAGGGCCGTTGGTGCGCATGAGCTGCGCGTTGAGTTTGAGAAACCCTGCCCGTACTTTCTAGGTTTGACCGCCTTTATGAGTTATATGCCGCTGCGGGAAGATATGGTTCAGCGCTGGCAGCGCGCCTACGCTGCCGATGCCGATAAGCTGCTGTATAACGGTCCCTATATTATGAGCGAGTGGATTCATGGGGCCTCGATTCGTTTGCGTCGAAACCCCAATTACTGGGGGCGAAATGAGGTTGCGATTGCGGAAATTGACCTCCCGTATTTCACTGCCGATACCAGCGCCCAATTTAATTTATTTCGAGATAAGCGCATTGCATTAGCTAGCCTCGATAGCGGGCAATTGGATAAGGCGGTGGAGCAGGGATTTGATATTCACCAATTTCAAACCGGCGCGCTGTTCTTCCTGGAATTTAATTTCCGTAAGGGGCGAATTACCGCCAATAAATCCTTCCGTAAGGCGCTGCAAGCCTTGCTCGATCCGTCAATATTGGTGAATAAAATTTTGGGTATGCCGGGTGTGTTGCCGGCCTATTCGCTGTTCCCAACTACGGTCACGGGGCCGATAAGGTCAACCGGAGAGGCAAGCTACTTTCGCGATCAATTCCCAGTGAGGCGGGTGACGGCCAATCTTGATCAAGCGCGAGATTATTTGGAGCGCGCCAAAAAAGAGCTGGGTATTACCGCCTTTCCACCCTTGCATCTGTTGGTAGGCGACAGCCCTCGTGCATTGCAAGAGGCGGAGTATTATCAGTATGTGTTGAAGCGGGGCTTAGGTTTGGAACTGCGTATCGACCAGCAGATTTTTAAGCAGCGATTGGAAAAAATGCGCCGGGGCGATTTTGATATTGTTGCGGCAGCGTGGGGGCCAGACTACGACGATATTATGACCTTCGCCGATTTGTTTTCTTCGTGGAATGACAATAACCGGGGCCGATATAACAGCCCTCATTACGATGCCTTGGTAAGTCAGGCGGCGAATACCGCTGATCCCAAATTGCGTTTTCAGGCGATGGCCGAGTTGCAAGAGTTGGTCGTAGAGGACGTGCCGATTTTGCCAACCTACGAAAGTGCCAGTCTCTATGTTCAGCACCCACAATTGCGCGGGGTGCGGCGCTCTATTTTTGGCGGTGACCCTAATTTCCGCGACGCGTGGATCGCTCTCCCAGAGGGGAAGCGCTAATGTGGACTTTTGCCTTTAAACGACTGCTGTCCGGCGCAGTGACGATCTGGTTTATTGCCACCGCCACTTTTTTCGCCATGCACGCGGTACCAGGAGATCCGCTGACCCGGGACAAGGCGATGTCACCTGCGGTGCGGGCGCAGTTAGAGCAGCGTTATGGTTTAGACAAACCCCTTGTTACGCAGTACCGATTGTTTTTGGGCAATATGTTGAAAGGCGATTTTGGAATTTCCTTTACTCAGGAAAATCGCCGGGTCAACGATATTATTCGCGAGCATTTTCCGGTCTCCGCGATGCTTGGGATCACGGCATTACTTATCGCCTTCATCGGTGCAGTCGCGGCGGGCTCCATCGCTGCCCAGTTTCGTGGTCAATGGCCAGATCGATTGTTGATGATGGCGGTGGTGGCGGCAATTTCAGTGCCGGGGTTTGTGATTGCAGCGGTGGCCCAGCTACTTATTGTGCAGCTTAATAATCGACTTGGTCAGCCGTTGATCCCGGTGGCTGGCTGGGGTGGCTTTTCTCATCTTTGGGTGCCGGCTCTGGTGCTGGGCTTGGGCACCATGGCCTATCTAAGTCGCTTGATGCGCGCATCGATGCTGGAGGTGACGAATAGCGAATACATTCTCGCGGCGCGGGCCAAGGGAGCTTACGGCTGGCGCTTGTTTTGGTCGCACCAATTGCGTAACGCCTTATTGCCGGTTGTTACCGAATTGGGGCCGGCGATTGCGGCGCTGACCACTGGCGGTTTTGTGGTGGAATTGATCTTCGCTATTCCCGGTCTGGGTCGATATTTCGTACAGGCCGTGCAGCAGCTGGATTACACGGTGATTATGGGCACAACCGTATTTTATGGTGCCTTTCTGGTCATTATGGTGGTGGCAGTGGATATTGCCTACGGCCTCATTGATCCCAGAATTCGATACAGCAGGGGGCGCTAATGAAGATGTCTCTTTCTTACGATCTGTTTCGACCCTATTCATTGTCTACTACTTATCCATTAGCTGGTGATGGAGCTTGTTCCGGCAATGGGCCTGAAAGTGTCGAATTACCCTTGGCGATGCCTAGTCCCTCACTTAGCCGTAGCGGAAAGTTGGCGGGAGTGGCGATAGTTTTGCTGCTGGTTTTTGTCTTTATCGGGCCGCTAGTTTGGCAGCAAGACCCCAGCCGGCAGTGGTTGTCGCAAATATCGATGGGGCCTTCGGCTTCGAATAGCGCGCGTTTGGTAGATAACGATTCCCTTTGGCAGCCCCGTGGCGAGGTTCAAACAGCGGTGGTGCATTCCGCCAACACCGAATTTGTGCGCTTGCAGTGGCCCGCTGTTGAAGGCGTGCATGCTTATCAGGTGTTTCGCAATTTTGCCGAACAGTCAGGCTTAGGTATTCCTTTGGCGGTGAGCAGAGTCGCGTATTATCAAGATGAATTGCAACTGGCAGAAACTCGCTATCGCTACACGGTGAAGGCCGAGGGTTCAGATAAAGTTCTTGCTGAATGGGAGGTGACGCCGGAGCCGGCGATGTCTCGGTTTGAAGCGCAGTTACAAGGCTTGCCAGAGCAGAGTGGGAGAGTGATATTGCCGGCGCATCCGCTGGGAACCGATGCATTGGGGCGGGATATTCTGGCTCGCTTGATGGCCGGTGGGCGTACCTCATTAATGGTCGGCTTGATCGCGCCCTGTTTGTTTATCGCCTTTGGTTGCCTTTACGGTGCGCTTGCCGGTATAGCGGGAGGCTGGCTAGATAATGTCGCCATGCGGGTGGTGGATTTTGTTATCGCCCTGCCGTTTTTGCTGTTTATGATTTTGCTTCGGGTCGCTTTTGGTATAGGGCCGGGTGAAGACGGTGTGTTTCCTCTGATTCTCGCTATGGTGATGATGAGTTGGACGGGCAGCGCCAGATTGATTCGCGGGCAAGTGCTCAGCCTAAGCCAACAGCCCTATGTAGAAGCAGCACGATTGGCGGGGATGGGGCGATTGCAAATTATTGTGCGTCATATGCTGCCCAATGTTTTGCCCATGATTCTGGTGAGTTTTAGTTTTGCCGTACCCTCAGCAATTTTTACTGAGGCTTTTCTTTCTTTTATTGGCTTGGGTGTGGCGCCGCCAAGTACGTCGTGGGGCGCGCAGTGTAATGACGGTATTAAAACCTTGCTCTCCCATCCTCAGCAAATGTTACTGCCTGCGGCGATGATTAGCATTGCGGTGTTGGCGTTTAACACCTTGGGTGATGCCTTGCGCGATGCCGGCGACAGCCGCTTGAGGGAGCTGTCATGAACTTGCTCAATGTTGAAAACCTTCAGGTTGAGATTGGTCGAGGACCAAATTCGGTTAAGGCGGTGCGCGGGGTGTCTTTTTCACTCGCGGAGGGGGAATTTCGCGCATTGGTGGGGGAGTCAGGCAGTGGTAAATCGATCACCGGTTTGAGTCTGCTTGATTTACTGCCTTCCAAATCGGTACGGCGTGCGGATCGTTTCCAGCTAGAAAACTTGGCGCTTCCCAATCAACATCATGGCCAATGGCGAAAACTGCGCGGCAATCGCTTGGCGATGATTTTTCAAAATCCGATGACCGCTCTTGATCCCACTCAGAAAGTGGGCTGGCAGATTGCCGAGCCGCTGTGTATTCACCGAGGCTTGAGCCGGCGTCAGGCTTGGCAGCGGGCAATTGAATTGATGGAGCGGTTGGCGATTACCGATGCGGAAAAGCGTGCCCACCGTTATCCCTTTGAGTTTTCCGGCGGTATGTTGCAGCGGGTGATGATTGCAATGGCGATTGCCTGTGAACCGCAGATTTTGATTGCTGATGAGCCGACCACGGCGCTGGATGTTGGCGTGCAACAGGAAGTCTTGGGCTTGCTTAATGAGTTGCGAGAAAGCCGGGGTACGGCCATTTTATTTATTACTCATGACCTTGGTGTTGTCGCCAAAATTGCCGACTCGGTTTCGGTTATGTATGCCGGTCAGGTAGTGGAGCAGGGGCCGGTTGAAACCTTTTTTACGGGTAGTACGACAAAAGAGCTCCATCCTTATAGCAAGGCGCTATTAGCTGCGGTGCCGGATTTATCCGGCGGCAAACCGTTACAGGGGATTGCCGGGCAGCCTCCCGATTTACGCAGGCCGCCATCGGGCTGTGGTTTTGCTGCCCGCTGTAGTCAGCGGATGGAAATTTGCGATCAAGCGCCGGAATTATTTCACGATGCCAATGGCGATCATCGCTGCTGGCGTTGGCACGAGGCTTTCCAAACCTATTTGTCGCAGCAAGGGCAGGTAAGGGGAGCTCAGCATGACTAATACCGGGTCAGTGTTGCAGGCGCGAGGGCTGCGCTGTGTATTTGGCCGCGGGCGCGATCAACAGGTCGCCGTTGATAATGTCGATCTCGATATTTTGCCCGGCGAAGTGGTCGGCGTGGTCGGTGAAAGTGGCTCGGGTAAATCGACCTTGGGCCGCATCATTACCGGATTGCAGTCGCGAGAACAGGGCGAGTTGCTGCTCTGCGGTCAGCCCCGGAAATTACACGCATCCAGCGCCGAGTTCCGCCGCTTTTCCGGCGTGGTGCAAATGGTATTTCAGGACAGCTATAGCAGTTTGAATCCGCGGCGCACAATTTTAGATAGCCTGACCGAGCCCTTGCTACTACAAGGCCAATCCAAACAGACTGCGTTTCAACAAGGGCGCGCTTGGCTGGATCGTATTAGCCTTAGCTCAGCGGCCGCAGGCCGTTATCCCCATGAACTTTCGGGTGGACAGCGACAGCGGGTGGGTATCGCTCGCGCCTTTATAGTTGAACCTAAATTAGTGGTTTGTGATGAGGCGGTGTCGGCCTTGGATGTTTCCGTGCAGGCGCAAATTTTGGCGCTGCTGAAAGATATTCAACAAACGCAGAACACGGCTATGCTATTTATTAGCCATGATTTGGCGGTGGTGCGGCATATGTCAGATCGGGTGGCGGTGATGTACAAGGGACGGCGGGTCGAATTCGATGATGTGACTCGGGTGTATGAGTCACCCCAACATGAATACACTCGGCGCTTGTTGTCGCTGCATATGGAAGCTAGTTTGTAAGTTAAGTGCGTCGAAGCGGCTTGGCCGAAGTGACGTAAATAGGCCTGTCAGCACAGTGTTGACAGTGATTACAATAATGGATAACTTGCCGGGTTTGTGAAATCATCGGTAGTGAGCCCATCCTCGGGCGAAACCAGTATAACAAGACGAGGGACTTATTTTGGCTGAGCAAATAACCAGCGTTGCCGCAGCAATTGAGGCAGCACGAGAGCGAATCGGTTTTCCCAAGGACGCGGATCTGAAGGCTTTCCCGAATCTGGTGGAAATGTTTGAACACTGCTTGAAAACATATCCGGAAAAGCCGGCGGTTTTCTGCATGGGGCAAACTCTGAGCTATGCTGAACTTGATCAACTGACCGCCCAGTTCGCTTCTTTTATTCAGAACCATACCAATCTTAAAGTTGGCGATCGCATTGCCCTGCAAATGCCGAATATCCTGCAATATCCGGTTGCCCTGTTTGGCTCCCTGCGCGCAGGCTTGATTGTGGTAAACACTAATCCGCTGTACAGCGAACGCGAGCTGAAACACCAATTAAATGACTCTGGTGCCAAGGCTCTAGTGGTATTGGAAAACGTCGCGGAAGTCGCATCCAAAGTGGTTGCCGATACACCTGTTGAATTGGTTATTACCACCCAGATTGCCGACCTACATAAAGGCTGGAAGCGTCCGGTTATTAATGGCGCGGTGAAATACATTAAGAAAATGGTGCCCAAACTCCATTTTCAAAACAGCCTGAGCTTGCGCAAGGCACTGGCTAAAGGGAAGTCAGGGCAATTTAAAAAGCCGGCTCCCGTGTTGGATGATTTGGCCTTGCTGCAATACACCGGTGGCACAACCGGTGTTTCTAAAGGCGCGATGATCAGCCACGGCAACCTGATGGCTAACGTGCTGCAAAGCAAACTGAATTTTGAATCTTATGGTTTAAATGAGGGTGAGGAGATCTTCCTCGCACCGTTGCCGCTTTATCATATTTATTCGTTCATGCTGGCCTTTAGCACCATGATGCAAGGCAATATGGCGGTACTGATCCCAAATCCTCGTGAGCTGGATACGGTGATCAAGGAAATGAAGCGCTGGAAGTGGACCGGTATGAGCGGCATCAATACGCTGTTTGTGCAACTTTGCAGCCACCCAGAATTTAAAGATTTGGACTTCTCCTCGGTGAAAGTGACCCTGTCAGGCGGTATGGCCTTGACCGCGGGTGCCGCAAAAACTTGGCAAGAATTGACCGGTGCGGAAATTTTCGAGGGCTACGGCCTGACCGAAACCTCTCCAGTGGTATCGATCAACTCCGGCGGTCACAACCAGATTGGCACCATCGGTGTTGCCGTGGTCGGCACTGAAATCAAAATTGCCGGTGAAAACGGCGAAGAAATGCCGATTGGTGAGCGCGGTGAACTTTGTGTACGCGGCCCGCAGGTAATGATGGGCTATTGGCAGCGCCCTGATGAAACCGACAAAACCATTAAAGACGGTTGGTTGCATACCGGCGATGTGGCCGTGGTTCAGGAAGATGGCTATATGCGGATTGTTGACCGCATGAAAGACATGATTCTGGTCTCCGGTTTCAATGTTTACCCCAATGAAATTGAAGATGTGCTCAGCTCTCACCCCGCAATTGGTGAATGTGCGGCGATTGGTGTGCCCGACGAGAAATCTGGCGAGGCAGTAAAAATCTTTGTTGCGCCTAAAGCGGGACAAAGCATCGACAAAGACGAGCTGAAAGGCTTTTTGCGTGAGCGTTTGACTGGCTATAAAATGCCGCGATACATCGAAGTGCGCGACGAGCTGCCCAAAACCAATGTGGGCAAAGTGCTGCGTCGTTCACTGCGTGATGAAGAGTTGGCCAAGCTTAGGGCAGAATCTGCCTAAGCCACTTCATTGAAGTGAAAAAGGCGCTACGGCGCCTTTTTTTATGGCCTGAAAATGATGTCTATTGAGTTGTATTTCTGCGCCGATGAGCGACAAACCTGATTGGAATTCCCTGCAAAGCCGAATTGACCAGTGCATGCTGGCCGATCAATTTTCCCTGCGCCGCCGCTTGCAGCAATTTCGCAAGCTTGACGAGGGCAAAGCCTCGGAAACAGATATTGCCAAATTGGAAAACCGTATCGCTCAGTCTGCGCAGCGCGTGATTGAGCGCCGACAGCGTGTTCCTGAAATTCGTTATCCTGAGTTACCCGTTTGCGAGCGGCTGGATGAAATTCGGGAAACCATTAGCAAACATCAGGTCGTTGTTATCGCCGGGGAAACCGGCTCGGGTAAAACCACCCAAATTCCCAAAATCTGTTTGGAATTAGGGCGCGGCATCAGCGGTATGATTGCCCACACTCAACCGCGCCGGCTGGCGGCGCGTACGGTGGCCCAACGCATCGCGGATGAATTGCAGAGTCCGCTGGGTGAGGCGGTGGCCTATCAAGTGCGCTTCCAAGATGTCAGTACCCCGAATAGCTATATCAAGCTGATGACCGACGGTATTTTGCTGGCAGCCATTCAGCAGGACCGCTTTTTAAATCAGTACGACACCATCATTATCGACGAGGCCCACGAGCGCAGCCTCAATATTGATTTTCTATTGGGTTTTTTGAAAACCCTATTGCCGAAACGCCCCGATCTTAAGCTTATTATCACCTCGGCGACTATCGATGTAGAACGCTTCGCCCGGCACTTTGATAATGCGCCGGTGATTGAGGTTTCTGGTCGAACCTTTCCCGTGGAATACCGCTATCGCCCACTGGAAGAACTCAGTGAAGACAATGATCTGGGGCAGGGGGTTGAGGAGGTTTTGCGCGAGCTGATGCGCGAAGGCCGCCACCGCGACGGCGATACCTTGGTGTTCCTCAGTGGTGAACGGGATATTCGTGATGTTGCAAAACATTTGCGCCGCGCGGAACTGCCCGGTGCGGAAGTGCTCCCGCTTTATGCCCGCTTAAGTAATGCCGAGCAGCAACGTATTTTTGACCTGCAGGGGCGTCGAGGCTGGCGTGTGGTACTTGCCACCAATGTGGCGGAAACCTCATTGACCGTGCCGGGAATTCGCTATGTGATTGATTCGGGCACCGCCCGTATTAGCCGCTACAGTGTGCGCAGTAAAGTGCAACGCTTGCCCATAGAACCGGTTTCCCAAGCCAGTGCCAACCAGCGGGCGGGGCGCTGTGGCCGGGTCGCGCCGGGGATTGCCTATCGCCTATATAGCGAAGAGGATTATCTGCGCCGGCCCGAGTTTACCGACCCCGAAATTCAGCGCACCAATCTGGCCGCCGTTATCCTGCAAATGTTGCAGATGCGCCTGGGAGACATTCGCCGTTTTCCTTTTGTTGATCCGCCGGACTCGCGCTTTATTCGCGATGGTTTTGCCCTGTTACAGGAGTTGGGTGCGGTAGACAAAGATCAACTTACCCAAGCCGGGCAGGATATTGCTCGGTTCCCGGTTGATCCCCGTATCGGGCGCTTAATGTTGGCGGCGGCGGAGCAGTCTTGCCTGCGTGAAATGCTGGTGATCGCCAGTGCGCTGAGTATCCAAGATCCCCGCGAACGGCCAGCCGACAAGCAACAGGCCGCAGATGAAAAACACCGCCGCTTCTGGCATGAAGAATCGGATTTTCTCGCCTACGTTAGCTTGTGGGATTACGCCGAAGAGCAGCGACAAGCGCTGTCTAATAGCCAGTGGCGCAAGCTCTGCCAAAAGGAGTTTTTGTCTTGGACAAGGATGCGAGAATGGCGAGAGATTCATCATCAGCTCAGCTTGATGTGCCGCCAATTACAATTGAAACAGAATGCCGAGCCGGCGGATTACAACTCGCTGCACCGGGCATTACTGTGCGGTTTTCTCGGTCAGCTTGCCAAAAAAGATGAAGACCGGCAATACCTTGGTGCGCGCAGTAGAAAGCTGCGAATTTTTCCCGGTTCTTCACAATTCAAAAAATCGCCGGCGTGGATCGTTGCCGCCGAATTGTCTGAAACCACGCAGCTCTATGCTCGAGGTGTGGCCCGCATCGACCCCGAATGGGTGTTTGGCATTAACGACAGCTTGCTAAAACGCAATTACTCCGAGCCGCACTATCAAGCCCGGAGTGGTCGGGTGATGGCCTTTGAACAGACGCTGCTTTACGGTTTGCCAATTCGCGAGCGGCATCGGGTGCATTACGGGCCGATTGATCCGTTGCTGGCGCGGGAGATATTTATTCGTGAAGCGCTGGTGGAGCGGCGCTACAAAGGCAAGGCCAAGTTTTTTGCCCATAACTGTGGCTTGATGGCTGAAATTGCCGAGCTGGAAGACAAAGCGCGGCGGCGGGATATTCTGGTTTCAGACGAAGAAATTTTTCAGTTTTACGAGCAGCGCTTGCCCGAGGAAATTGTCACCGCCAAGCACCTTGAAAGCTGGCTAGGCAAACAAAAAGATTCGCAATGCCTGTTTATGGAACGCAGCATGTTAATGCAGCGCAGCGAACAGTTTGGCGCGGTGCAGTTTCCAAAATCCATTCGCCTTGGCGGTACCAGCTATCCACTGAGTTATCACTTTGAACCGGGTAATCCCGCCGATGGCGTGAGCATCAGTATTCCCTTGGCGATGCTCAATAAAGTCCCAGAGGGCGCGCTGGAATGGTTGGTGCCGGGCATGTTGCGGGATAAATGTATTGCCTTGGTCAAGGCCTTACCCAAATCCCAGCGCAAGCAGTTAGTGCCAGTGCCGGATTATGTTGACCGCGCGCTGACCGAATTGAAACCGTCGGAACAGGCTTTGCTGCCGGATTTGGCTCACGCCTTAAAACGGCTTTCTGGTATTGAAGTCGATATTAAGGAGTGGGGCGGGGCCGAGATCGATGACTATTACCTGATGAATATTCGGGTATTAGATGATGCGGGCAAATTACTGGCGCAAGGGCGTGATCTTCAGCGTTTGCGCACCCAGTTGGCAGATCAAATACAACGCAGTATCGCCACAGAAACCTCCGGCGGGTTTGAGGTGCGCGAGTACACCGCTTGGGAATTTGGCGATCTGCCCCGCGAGTATCAATTTAAACAAGCGGGCGCCACTTTAACAGCGTATCCCTGCTTGCGTGATATGGGCGATAAAGTCGTGCTGGATTTGGCTGAAACAGAAGCCGAAGCGCAATATCTCACGCGCTTTGGTGTGGCTCGGCTACTGTTATTAAAGTTAGCCCAACAGTGTAAAACCCTGCGCAGTCAGTGGTTTCAAGGCAATGCGGCGCAACTGCAATTTGCGACTATTAGCGAAAATCGCAAGGCGTGGATTGAGTCGATGTTATTGGCCGCAGCCATGCGTTGCTTTGCCTTATCTGCGCAAACTTTGCCCAGAGACTCACAGGCTTTCTCAGCACTTTGGGAGCAGTCGCGCAGTGAATTTGTGGCAGCGGCAGACAGTTTAAAAAACGAGCTTGAACAGATTTTGAGTTTGCGGGCCCAGATTCAAAAAGCCTTAAAAAAACTCAATGTGCTGACCATGATGCACAGCATTAGCGATATACAGCGCCAGCTTGCCGGCCTGTTCCCCGAGCGTTTTATCACTGAACTGGAAGGTGAGCGCTTGGCGGCTTTGCCGCGCTATTTACAAGCTATTTTGCAACGTATTGACAAACTTAATGGCAATTATCAGCGGGATCGGCAGTGGACTTTGGTGCTAGATGGATTCCAGGAAAAGCTCGATACGTTAATAAAGAAACACCCAGAAGCGCTGCGGCAATCGGCACAAGTTGCCGAGTTTCGTTGGCAGCTCGAAGAATTTAGGGTGTCGTTATTTGCCCAGAATTTGGGAACCCAATCCCCAGTTTCTGAAAAGCGTCTAAAAATATTGTGGAAAGACATCGCCGCAAATGTAACATTCAGCTAGCCAAGGCATCTTAAGAATAGCTAGGCTGAACCGGCAAATTATTCGCTTAAATTTTACACTCTGCGCAAAGCGCAAACAGGAGAACAACATGGCAACATTTAATAAGAAGCCTCTGGCTACAGCGTTTGGTGCGGTTATTCTCGGCGGTGCTATCGCCCCAGTTATGGCCGATACCAATCCCTTTGCGGCTACGGAGCTGAGCGCCGGCTATGATCTGGCTAACTACAGCAGCAATGCCGGTAAAGCGGCAGAGTCTGAAGCGCGTTGTGGCGGCAAGGCCGAGACTGAAAGCAAGTGCGGCGAAGCGAAATGCGGCGCTGAAAAGGCGGCTCATGAAGGCAAATGCGGCGAGGCAAAATGCGGTGAAGGTAAATGTGAGCACAGCAAGGCCATGATGGAAGGTAAGTGTGGCGAAGCGAAATGCGGCAGCGAAATTTGCGGTGAGGAAAGCTGCGGTGAAGCGCGTTGCGATCACAGCAAAGAAATGAAAGACGCCAAGGGCATGATGGAAGGCAAGTGCGGCGAGGCTAAATGCGGCGGTATGTAAGCATAGCCAAGGAATTTACCGGCGCAAAAGCCGGCTTGGGTTTGCGGCGAGGACTTATCCCTGACTTTCGTGAACTTCAAACCGGTGATATTGATTTCTTTGAGGTCGCGCCGGAAAACTGGATTGGGCTGGGCGGTCGGTTTGGCCGCCAGTTCAATGAATTGGCTGAGCGTTTTCCGGTCAGCCTGCACGGGCTTTCTCTTAATATCGGTGGCTTTGCGCCACTGGATTGGGATTTGCTCGGCAACATCCGCGACTTTATTCGTCGCTATGATTGTGCACTTTACAGTGAACATCTCACCGCCTGTGCCGATGAGGCCCAGCTCTACGATTTGATGCCGATTCCGTTTACCCAAGAAGCCGTGGTGCATGTGGCAGAGCGTGTACGTCAGGTTCAGGATTTTCTGGAGCAGGAAATTCTGCTCGAAAACGCCTCGTATTACACCCCGCTTGCTACCGAGCTTAGTGAGGCTGAATTTATTGCTGCGGTGTTAACTGAAGCGGATTGCGGCCTGCTATTGGATGTGAACAATATCCACGTCAACAGTATCAATCACGGCTACGATGCCAGTGAGTTTCTGAATGCTTTACCTCTGGAGCGGGTGGGGTATATGCACATCGCCGGGCATTATGTGGAGGCGGAGGACTTGCGAGTGGATACCCACGGCAGTGATGTAATCGAGCCGGTTTGGCATTTGCTCGATCTGGCCTATCAGCGTTGCGGCCCGGTGCCCACCTTGCTGGAGCGGGACTTTAATTATCCACCGATGGTCTCGCTGTTATCCGAGATTAATCGTATCCGGCAGGCCCAAACTAAGGCTTTAGGTTTATGCTCAGCCGATGCTAGATCTGTGGATGCGAGAAGAGGGGCGTGATGGAATCCTTCCAATTACGTCAGCAGCAGCTCAGTCGCGCTATTCGCAATCCGGATATTGACTCGCCAGAGGGGATTGAGGCCCGCCGCCTGAAAATTTATCAGGATCTGTTTTTTAATAATTTTTACGATTTTTTGAGTCAGGCCTTTCCGGTATGTCGGCGGGTTCTTGGTGATTCTCAGTGGCGCAGCTTGGTGCGCCAGTTCATGCGTGATCATCCTTGCCGCAGTCCGTATTTTTTAAGCATTGCCGAGACCTTTCTTGAATTTCTCGACCAGTCGCAAGCACACCTTTCTGTTCCCGATTTTTTTAACGAGCTTGCCCATTACGAATGGGTTGAATTGGCGTTGGATGTTTCTGATGCTGAATTCGAAACTGAAAAGCCAGAGCTGCATGAAAAGGCTATTTTCGATGCAAATTTGATCCTGTCACCTTTGGCTTACAGTCTGGCTTACCGCTTTCCGGTTCAGCAGATTGGCGCGGATTTTCAGCCGGAAATGCCGCCGGCTGAAGCGACTTTTCTGGTGGTGTACCGCAATCGGGATGAGCAAGTGAAGTTTATGGCGATCAATCAATTCACCGCCTTGCTTTTAAGGGAATTCGAGGTACGAGAATTCGAACCTGCTCAGGAACGAACGGCGGGGCAGTTACTAGAAGATTTTTGCGACCGCCACGGCCAATCTTGGTCTGCCATTTCCAGTTTTGCCCTTGATCTACTTCATCAGCTTTATCGTAACGACATATTGTTGCTAGACCGCCAACGGTAATTTTTCCAACCTTGCCGATAAGTAATGGCAAAGTGGCGGAACTTGCGCTAACGTGTGGCAACGTTTAAGCGTTTAACCCGGTTATCAATAACAGAAAACGACACATTAAGTTGAGTTGCCCTATGGCCTGTTCGCGGCTATTAACCGTTATTTTTTCACTTCTCCTTGCGCCCCTATTCAGTAGCAATTTTGCGTTTGCCGGTGACGATCCCCGCGACCCTTGGGAAGGCCTAAATCGTAAAATTTTTGAGTTTAACGACGCCGCCGACCGCTACGTGCTGCGCCCCGTGGCGAAGGGATATAAAGAAGTTACACCCTCGGTGGTGGATCAAAGTATTGGTAATTTCTTCAATAATCTCGAAGAGTTGCGCAATTTTGGTAATGGCATTTTACAAGCTAAGCCCAGCGTGGCGGGTTTGGCGGTGGGGCGTTTTTTAATCAATACCACAATTGGGGTTTTGGGGCTGTTTGATGTTGCCGGTAATATCGGGCTTGAGCGTCATTCAGAGGACTTCGGCCAAACCCTTGCCGTTTGGGGCGTGGAAAGTGGCCCCTATTTGGTGATTCCCTTTTTTGGCCCAAGCACACTGCGTGACGGTGTCGGTCGTGGTGTCGATGGCTATACTTCTCCTAATCGCGCGGTTGATCCAGAAGCGGCCAGTTATGCCCTGAGCGGACTGGATTTATTACAGCTTCGTGCTTCACTTCTGGGTGCGGATGAATTGATTAGCGGTGATCGCTATACTTTTTTTAAAGGTGTTTACCTGCAACGGCGAGACTTTGAAATCAGTGATGGTGTTTTTCAAGACAGTTTCGGTGGCGAGGACTTTGAGTCCTTTGATGATTTTTAATAGGCGGGTGCTGGTCTTTGGCAGCTGAACCGACTTTGCGATGAACCCCCATACGCTATTACTTGTTCAAGATCAGGACAGTGTACATTTTGCACTGGTTGATGCGCTGAACACATTAAATGTCGAAGTCATTTCTGTGGCTGATAGGCAGCTTGCGCTCGATTGTTTCCGCGAGGAAGAGATCGACAGCGTTATGATCGATATTGATCTCGCCGAGGGCTGGGGTATCGACCTGCTCGGTGAAATGGCCGAAGACCCCCGCGAACTTCCCCTGATTGGCGTTTCTCGTCGCAAAAATGTGGCCGATGTGGTTTCAGCTGTTCGCCACGGCGCCACCGACTACCTGATGCTACCGCCCGAAAGCAGCGATGTGCTGCGGCATATGCTGAACCGGGCGGTTGAGCGCTGCGAACTGAAGCGGGAAAACCTCGCTTATCGAACCAAGTTAGAAAACGCCAACCGCGACCTGCTGGAAAGCCTCACCTTATTGCAAATGGATCAGCAAGCCGGCAAGCATGTTCAGCAAGTGCTGTTACCGGATACGCCCAAGCAGATTGCGGATTATCAGTTCTGCTTCCATATTTTGCCTTCGCTTTATTTGAGTGGCGATTTTGTCGATTATTTTCTAGTCGGTGAGACCCACGCGACCTTTTTTATTGCCGATGTTTCCGGTCATGGGGCCAGCTCGGCTTTTGTCACTATCTTTTTGAAAAACCTGTTTGCCCGCAAGCGCAGTGATTATTTGCACCGCGATTCAAAGGCCATTTTGTCGCCTGCCAAAATGTTGAATATCGCTAATCGCGAATTGCTGGAAATGGGCATTGGTAAGCACGTAACCATGTGCGTAGGGGTGTTTGATCTACGCTCTCATCAGCTCTGTTATGCGGTGGCCGGGCATTTGCCTGCACCGGCAATTGCCCTTGACGGTGAAGCCACGTTTTTGTCTGAGCACGACCTGCCGGTGGGGTTGTTTGCCGAGGCCGAGTACACCGACCACGTTATTGAGTTTCCCAAGGGGGCGGTATTGACCCTGTTCTCTGACGGTATTCTTGAAGTGATCGATGAAGAGAGCGTGGAGAAAAAGGAAAATGCGCTGCTGGAATTACTCGGAAACGGGCAGACGCGTTCTAGTGAATTGCTCACGGCTTTCGGACTTGACGAAATGGACGAAGCGCCGGACGATATCGCCATTCTCGTGGTAAGTAGGTTATAGGCTGATGCAGCCTGGTAAAATTCTAGTTGCGGAACATAATGGCGCGTTTGTGGTGAAACTGGTGGGCGATGTACGCCTGACCTTATGTACCACCATGGACGAGTTTTTTGATGAAATGCTGGCAAGCCAGGGGTTTGCCAGTGTGGTTATTGATTTGGCCGATGCGGTCAATGTCGATAGCACTACCCTCGGTCTGCTCGCTAAGCTGGCCATTAAGGCCAAAGCCGCACATTGCTTTGTTCCCCTGATTCTCTCGACCAATCCCGATATTACCCGCGTGCTCGAAAGCATGGGCTTCGATAAGGTCTTTCGTATTCGTCAGGAACCGCTGCTAGACGATGAAGATCTTGGCGAATTGCCTATGCTAGATTCCGATGAAGAGGGCGTGCGGGATAAAGTGCTGGAAGCCCACCGGGTACTGATGGGCCTGAGTGAGAGTAATAAGGCTAAGTTTCGAGAGTTGGTGACCCTCCTAGAAGGCCAGTGCTTTTAACTGGGGAGCGTTGACTCATTCGCGATATGAGTCAACGCTTCATAGATTCAGCCGATGCATTACTACGCTTTCTAGCTTTATGCTCAGCGCTGGTCTTGTCGACACTAGGCTTACAGCGAGTCTGTAACGTCCAGCTTTGCGCGAATAAATTCCCGATGCGGTAAGTAAATCAGATCCGAAATTTTACGGATCAGATGTTCCTCGTATTTGCAGATTACCCCATCTTCCGCTGCGACCGTCCACAGTGCGTGTACTAGCTGGTACTTCTCTTCAATGCTGCAATTGTCATTGATGTAGCGGGTAAAGGGGTAGAGCGCGGTGCTGTCACTCGCGGTGCCCTGTACAGAGGCAATAAATCCTTCGATCTCCTGCAGGGAGATTTGGTAGTGCTGGACTAACAGCTCACGAATTTTGTCGACTTCGCTTGCGTCCTGGCTGTAGTCGGCCTTGCTAACTTCCATTAGCAAGGCGCCGGCAGCCAAGGCCAGGCTCATGCTCTCTTCTGGCGCCTCATCAGCGCTGAAAAATTTCTTTATGACATCAAACATAGTTTGCGATCTACGCCTGCCAGTCGATCAGCATGGCTTCCAATTTTTGTTGGTCGGCGGCGAAGGCGCGAATACCTTCGGCCAGTTTTTCGGTGGCCATCGCGTCTTCATTCATCGCCCAGCGGAAGTCGGCTTCATTATGCTGTAGCCGTGGGAGTGGCGCGAAGCTCTGAGCCGGGCTCAACTGACGTGGAAGCTCGGCTTGCTCGGTGGCCAATTCTTCGAGTAGCTGAGGGCTGATGGTGAGTCGATCACAGCCTGCGAGTGCTTCAATCTCACCGATATTTCGGAAGCTGGCGCCCATCACCACGGTGTTGAAGCCGTGCTGTTTGTAATAGCTGTAAATCTGGCTAACCGATTGCACGCCGGGGTCGTCAAAGGCGGTGGAGGGTTCTAGTCCGCGCGCTTTGTGCCAATCGAGAATGCGGCCAACAAAGGGTGATATCAGGGTGGCATTCGCTTCGGCACAAGCTGCCGCCTGGGTGAGAGAAAACAGCAGGGTTAAATTGCACTCAATATTTTCGGCTTCGAGAATTTTTGCCGCTTGAATGCCCTCCCAAGTGGAGGCAATTTTGATCAGAATGCGCGATTTGTCGATGCCCATCTCATGATACAAAGCAATGATTTTGCGGGCCTCAGCAAGGGTAGCGTCAGTGTCAAAAGACAGTCGAGCATCCACTTCGGTAGAAACCTTGCCCGGCACTAGTTGCGTAATTTCGCCGCCAATACGCGTGGCGAGTAGTAGGCCGGCGGCTTTTACTGAAGCGGTATCCGCGCTGCTGGGTTTGGTTTCTGCAACCACTTCATCAATCAAGGCTTTGTACTGGGGCAGTTGCGCGGCTTTTAAAATCAGCGAGGGATTGGTGGTGGCATCCTGCGGCGAGAATCGCTTAATGGCATCGATATCGCCGGTGTCGGCAACCACATCGGTCATGCCACGCAGTTGATCCAGTTTACTGCTCATTCTTGTTTTCCTTTAATTCTGCTTAGTTCTGTTCGCGCTGGGCCAGTTGTGAAGCGCGCTCCTCATTATGGGCAATCGCTGACTCTACCATTGTTAGCGCGGCTTCCAATACTTCCATACCAGATTCCGGCTTGAAGGCTTGTTGGCTGAGGTGGCGTCTGAACTGGCGCGCTCCCGGCATGCCGTTAAACAGCCCCAGCATATGGCGAGTAATATGGTGCAATCTAGCGCCAGATTGTAATTGCTGTTCAATATAGTCCCCCATTTGGCGGGCCACGCTCAATGGGTCGAGGTTTTTTTGTGGCTCGCCGTAAAAGCGGGCGTCAACTTCAGCCAATAGCCAAGGGTTTTGGTACACACTGCGGCCGAGCATAATGCCATCCACATGTGACAGATGTGCTTCAGCCTCGTCCAAGGTATTGATGCCGCCATTAATAATCAGTTCCAACTCGGGAAAATCCCGTTTGAGTTGATAGACCATCGGGTAGTTCAGCGGTGGGATTTCTCGGTTTTCCTTGGGGCTTAATCCCTGCAGCCAAGCCTTACGTGCATGTACAATAATGGCATCGCAGCCGGCGGCTTGAATTTGTCCAACGAAATCCCGCAGGGGTTCATAGCCTTCCTGATCATCTATGCCGATCCGGTGTTTTACGGTGACTGGTATATCGCAGGCGTCCTTCATGGCTTTTACGCAGTCTGCTACCAGCTCGGGGCGAGACATCAGGCAGGCGCCAAAAAAACCGTTTTGAACCCGGTCAGAAGGGCAGCCGCAGTTTAGGTTTACTTCACTGTAGTGCCAGTTTTCCGCCATTTTTGCGGCGTGGGCCAACTCCGCTGGATTGCTACCCCCTAATTGCAGGGCGAGGGGTAATTCTTCCGCCGAAAAATTTAAATGGCGCTCAGGGTCGCCATGCAGTAGGGCGCCGGTCGTGACCATCTCGGTATACAGTACGGCGTGTTGGCTTAATTGTCGCCAGAAGTAGCGGCAGTGGCGGTCTGACCAGTCCAGCATCGGGGCGGCGCAAAAACGGCGGTTGAGTAAAGTTTCTGCCTTGCCATTGGTGAGACGGTGCGAGCTGTCAGTGGGTGAAGAGCTAGGGGGTTTCAAACTGTGTAACCTAAAAGAGAATGCACTCATTGTACATGATGGCGCTGGCTGATTGCGCCGGGCAACGTATAATACCCGGCTTTATTCGGCGAGGCGTTATATTGGCTTTATTGCTTTAGCAGCCCTTATAACTCGCTCCCTTATTTTTTAATGCCTTTTAAGGATGCTTCCGCATGACAATCCGTACCCGCATCGCGCCTTCTCCCACTGGCGATCCGCATGTCGGCACTGCCTATATCGCACTGTTCAATTACTGCTTTGCCAAAAGTCAGGGTGGCGAGTTTTTGCTGCGTATCGAGGATACCGACCAACAGCGTTCTACGCCGGAATCAGAGCAAGCTATTTTAGATTCGCTGCGTTGGCTGGGTTTGGATTGGGATGAGGGCCCGGATGTAGGCGGTCCTTGCGGCCCCTATCGCCAAAGTGAGCGCAGCGAAATTTATCGGGAGCACTGCGAACAGCTCGTTGCTAAAGGCTTGGCTTTTCGCTGCTACCGCACGCCGGAAGAGCTGGATGCTCTGCGTGAAAGCCGTCAGGCAGAAGGCCAATTTACCGCACTGAAACCTTCCGACTTGCGTTTGCCTGCGGAAGAGGAAGCGCGCCGTGAGGCGGCGGGAGAGCCCTTTGTTATTCGCATGGTGGTGCCTGAGGATGACGGTCGCTGTGAGATTGATGATTTGCTGCGCGGCAAAATTGAGCTGGATTGGGGGCAGGTCGATGCGCAAATTCTGCTGAAATCTGACGGTATGCCCACCTACCATCTGGCCAATGTGGTAGACGATCACCTAATGGGCATTACCCATGTGCTGCGCGGTGAAGAGTGGATCAACTCCGCACCCAAGCACAAATTGCTGTATGAATACTTCGGCTGGGAGATGCCGGTGCTGTGCCACCTGCCGCTGCTGCGCAACCCCGACAAGAGCAAACTCAGTAAGCGTAAAAACCCGACCAGCATTTTGTACTACCAGCGCATGGGTTTCCTGCCAGAAGCGTTGCTCAATTATCTGGGTCGCATGGGTTGGTCAATGCCCGATGAGAGCGAGAAATTTGATCTGGCAACGATGATTGCCAATTTCGATATTCAGCGCGTGAGTCTCGGTGGCCCCATTTTTGATGTGGAAAAACTGCGTTGGCTCAACGGGCTTTGGTTGCGCGAAAACCTCAGTCCGGAGCAGATGGTTGAACGCCTGCAAGACTGGGCGCTGAATCGCGATACGCTGATGAAGATGATTCCCCATCTACAGCCGCGTATTGAAGTGTTTACCGATATCGCGCCTTTGGCCGGCTTCTTCCTTTCCGGTATGTTGCCCTTAAAGCCGGAAGATTTCAGTGTGTCAGCTTTGGAAGAGGAGCAGTTGGTCACGGTGCTGCAATGTACCTTGTGGCGTTTTGAGGCTGAGCAAAACTGGCAGCGTGATGTTTTGTTTGAGGCCATTAAACAATTGGCGAACGGTTTGGGCGTAAAAATGAAAGATTTTATGCCGCCCTTGTTTGTCGCTATTGCCGGTACCACTGCCTCGATTTCCGTGGTTGATTCTATGGAAGTATTGGGGCCAGAGATCAGTCGTGCGCGCTTACGCCATGCAATTGAAGTGCTCGGTGGCGTTGGCAAAAAACGCCTGAAAAAACTTGAAAAAACCTATCAAGACGCGCTGCGTGGTGGCGACCAGCAGGCCGGCCAAGCATAGCTACACATATGCCTAAACATATAGCTAGTTACTCGCTAGCTGGATCGGTGGCGACTTGAAAATACCGGCTGTGCTTTGGCGCGGTATTTTTTGCCGGGGATTTGTTGACAAGCCCCGGCTTGCTCATTAATATGCGCAGCCTCTTGGGGCTATAGCTCAGCTGGGAGAGCGCTTGCATGGCATGCAAGAGGTCGACGGTTCGATCCCGTCTAGCTCCACCAAGTTTTCTAGCGTTAATTGCTAGTATTAAAAAGCCGTCCCGTTTGGGACGGCTTTTTTTTGTCTTCATGTTTTTTGATCAGGCGGTAATAACGTGTCAGACATTGCCATTGTCCAAACTCACACTCTCTCTGAATCCGAACTGCTGGAATTGGTGCAGATGGTGGTGGATAAAATGGAACAGCGTTATCAACTGGTGCCCACTTGGGTGGCAGAAAATACCGTGAGCCTGCAGCGCACGGGTGTAAAAGGTATGTTGACCTTTGACGCTCAGCAAGTTGAGGTGAATATCAAACTCGGCATGATGATGCGCCCTCTGCGTGGCACCATCGAAAACGCAGTGCGCGAAGCCTTGCGAGAGAAATTGGGCTAAAAAGCTTAGGTTTATAGGCTGGTCTGATTTGCTAGGCTTTTCGTCGCCAACATCCGTCCTGGTATCTTGAAATTCATTTTTTTGACCGCAATTTTTCCCTAGCCGGGAAACATTTTTCTTTTTCCCGCTCTAAAGCTTGGAATTCGAACAATGAGGTCATCAATGTCTACTGTTATCTCTCGAGCACCGGCATCTAAATTATTGCAAGCATTGGCGATCAGCCTGATGCTGGCGGCTGCCGTACTGTTTAGCTCCTCTTCCTATGCTTTTTTCCCCAGTGCCGATTCTCAGGGGGAGCCACTACCAACTTTGGCCCCAATGTTGAAAAAGGTGAATCCGGCCGTGGTGAATATCTCCACCTTCGGTACTCGCCGGGTGCAGCAGAATCCACTGTTAAACGACCCGTTTTTCCGTCGATTTTTCAACGTACCGCCGCAACAGCAGCCTAAGCAGCAGCGCACCCAAAGTGCGGGCTCAGGGGTGATCATTGATGCGCAGAAGGGCATTGTGCTGACCAATCATCATGTGGTGGAAGGCGCAGATGAAATCAAAGTCGGGCTAGAAGACGGGCGTAGTTTTAAGGCAGAGCTGGTTGGCAGCGATCCCGATGTCGATATCGCGGTGCTGCGGATTGAGGCTGACCAACTCAGTGACTTGCCACTGGCCAATTCAGAAAAGCTCGAAGTGGGCGACTTTGTCGCTGCTATTGGCAACCCCTTTGGGCTTGGGCAAACCGTGACCACGGGTATTGTCAGCGCCCTGGGGCGTACCGGTTTGGGCATTGAAGGTTATGAGAATTTCATTCAAACCGATGCCTCAATTAATCCCGGCAATTCGGGTGGTGCATTAGTCAATTTGCGCGGCGAACTGATTGGGGTGAATACCGCTATTCTGGCGCCATCCGGCGGTAACGTGGGTATTGGTTTTGCGATTCCAATCAATATGGCGATGGCCAGTATCGATCAAATAATCGAGCACGGTGAGGTGCGTCGCGGCCAGCTTGGCGTAGTGATTCAGGATTTAACGCCGGAGTTGGCGCAGGCCTTTGATCTGAAAGATCAGCGTAGTGGTGCGGTAGTGGCCGATGTGCAGGATGACTCTGCGGCTGATAAGGCCGGCTTGAAAGAGGGCGATATCGTTATTGCTATCGACGATAAGCCGGTGGCTGGTTCGGCAGAGCTGCGTAATCAAATTGGCTTGCGCCGGGTTGGCGATAAAGTCCGCCTGAAAGTGCTGCGCGAAGGCAAGGTTAAGGTCATTAAAGCCGAGCTGGGTGAGGTAAATCGCGGCGTTGATGCGGCGGGTAAAAGTTCACACCCCTTATTAACCGGGGTGTCGCTTAGCGAGAGTGAAGGCAATGAGGGTATTGTTGTCGGTGAAGTTAGCCCGGAGGCTAAAGCCTTTGGTAAGCTAATGGCCGGCGACATTATTGTCTCGGTAAATCGTCAGCGGGTTAAAGATCTGCGCGAATTTGCAGAGGTCGCTGACCAGAATCTCGAAGCCATGTTATTGCGTGTGGTGCGGGGCCGCTATGCCACTTGGGTGGTTTTAAAGGCCGAATAAATCGTCTACAGCCGGGAGAAATTAAGAAATGAGATTTCTATTAGCGGGATTTATCCTCTTGCTCTCGGCTTGCGGTACCTTGCCGGTATCCACCGACTTTAAGCCGGGTTATGATTTTGCCGGGGTAGGTAGTTATGTTTGGTTGGCGCCAGCTCCGCAGGCTTCAGCCACACAGAACATTGAGTTGCAGAGTGATCTTAGCCATCAGCGAATTGTCGACGCTATCGATGCCCAGCTACAGGCTCGTGGCTGGAAAAAATTAGATGCGCCCACGGCTGACTCCGTATTGGTAACGTATCATCGCGGTATTGAAGAGCAGCGCGAAGATCGTTGGGCCTACGGTATTGATTCGCACTGGGCTTATCCTCATTCATGTTATTCCTGTTATCGTCACCCGGCGCATTTCCCTTATTATGGCTCGCGTTTTGATTACTACGATCAGCGCAGCTATAACGAAGACAGTCTCGTTATTGATTTTGTTGAACCCGAAGCCAAGGCTCTGGTTTGGCGAGGCTCAAGCCAGCGTCGACTGCTAAGTATGGGCTCGCCAGAAGAGCGGGCGATCTATATTCAAGAGACCGTTGCGGCGATTCTTCAGAACTTTCCTCCGGGCGTGGTGCAGAAATAGCCGGGGAAATGGCGAACTTGGCTTGCAAGCCACATCACTTTCAAAGACAATAGCGCCCCTCAAATTTGCCGAGTCAACAGTGCGGCGAGTTTGAACGTTATGGTGGTCCAATCGGTCCCCTCGCAATGATAGATAGCGAACCCCGCCAGGCCCGGAAGGGAGCAACGGTAGTTATTGACTCGTGTGCCGGGGTGCGGCTGCTTGGACCGCCACCCATTAGCGCCCCCTCCCGTTTTTTCGTTTCTAAATCATTCCTGTAATGGCTTTATTGCGTGCTTTCCTTTTCTGGAAAAGCTGCTCTAGTGTATCCTTCACTCCTCGCAATTTATTGCAGATACCGATTTTAAATAGCAGAACAGCGGGTATTAATGAGTTATCAGGTACTGGCGCGAAAGTGGCGTCCTAAAACCTTTCGGGAAATGGCCGGGCAGGGACATGTGCTCAAAGCGTTAATTAATGCGCTGGATCACGATCGCCTCCATCACGCCTACCTTTTTACCGGCACCCGCGGTGTGGGCAAGACCACCATTGCTCGTATTCTGGCGAAATGCCTTAACTGCGAAACCGGCGTCAGCTCTGAGCCTTGCGGCCAATGTCCGTCTTGTGTGGCGATTGCGGAAGGGCGCTTTGTCGATCTGATTGAAGTTGATGCTGCTTCGCGTACCAAGGTCGAAGACACCCGTGAACTGCTAGACAATGTTCAGTACGCACCCACCGCCGGGCGTTACAAGGTTTACCTAATCGACGAAGTGCATATGCTCAGTAGCAGCAGTTTTAATGCACTGCTGAAAACCCTGGAAGAGCCACCGCCACATGTGAAATTTTTGCTGGCGACCACCGATCCTCAGAAAATTCCCGCGACCATCCTGTCTCGCTGTTTGCAGTTCAGCCTGAAAAATCTCAGTGCGGAACGCATTGTCGACTACCTGAAAACCGTTCTTGAACAAGAAATGGTGGCCTACGACGAGCCCGCCTTGTGGCTGTTGGGTCGCGCTGCGGATGGCAGTATGCGCGATGCCTTGAGCTTGACGGATCAGGCGATTGCTTTTGGCTCAGGTAAGCTTGGTGAATCCGATGTAGGCCAGATGCTGGGCACCATTGATCACGGTGCGGTTTACCGCTTGATTGAGGCGCTTGCCCAGCGCGACGGTGCGCAGTTATTGGCGATTGTTGCTGAGCTGGCCGAGTTGGGCGTAGATTTTGCGGCGGTTGCTACAGAATTACTGACCGTGTTACACCGTTTGGCGATCGCCCAAACCGTACCCGAGGGGCTGGATAATAGCCTTGGCGATCGGGAACGCTTGCTAACATTAGCGGCCAGCCTTACGGGTGAGCAAGTTCAATTCTATTACCAAATGGCACTGAACGGACGCCGTGATCTTGGCTTGGCGCCGGATCTGCGAGCGGGCCTAGAAATGTTATTGTTGCGCATTCTGGCTTTTTGTCCGCAAGGCGTACTGACGCCACCGCAGGAACCCATTCATGCAGGGCAGGGGGCTGCCAGCCCCGCAAAAAAGCCGGTTAGTGCACCGACTGTTGGTGCGCCGCCAGATCGTCCTCAAACCAATAACCCTGCTGCTGATGATGCTCGCGCCGCAGTGCTTGCTCAGTTTGATGCTAAACCTTCAAAGCTCGAACCTTCAAAGCATGAGCCTTCTGCGTCCGAGCAATTTGGGCGCGAGTCGCCATTAGCGGAGCCGTCTAGTGCGTCGATAACTTCGACCGCGACACAGCAAACTCAATCGGTGGTCAGTGAGCCGGAGCGCGCAATAGAAAGTGCGCCCGCGCTAAATACTGCCTCTCCAGAACCGGTCTCTCCAGAACTGGCCCCTCCAGCATCAGTTGAAGCGAAGGCTATAGCACCTTCTGACGCTGAGGCTCCTTCTGAAGCTGCGGCGCCTTCTGAAGCTGAGGCGCCGGTGGAAAAACTCGCCTATGCGCAGCTCACAACCATTACTTGGCGAGAACAGTTTTCCAGTTTTGCTCTGTCGGGTATGTTGGGTAGCGTGGCTAGCCACTGTCAGATTGCGAGCAAGGAAGATACCCAGCTTCGCTTTGTGATCAGCGAAAGCAACACCGGGCTGCTCAACGATCAGCACCCGCTTAAGCTGGCTGAACAGCTTGGCGAATACTTTGAGTTAGAGCTTAAAGTATTAATTGAAGTTGCTGATTTTAATGAGGAAACGCCTTTCGAATATGCGCGTAGACGGCAGCAAGAAAAGCTGGCCGAGTTGCGCAGCGATATAGAAAACAACCCGCAGGTAAAGCGACTGCTGGTAGAATTTGATGCCCATCTCGAGCTGGATTCCCTGCGGTTGGCGGAGTCTTGAGGAACAAATATGAAAGCAGATTTGAATGATTTAATGAAAAAAGCGGCTGAGATGCAGGAAAAAATGCAGAAGGCGCAAGAGGAACTGGCCAATAAAGAAGTGACGGGTGAAGCCGGTGCCGGTTTGGTGAAAGTCATCATGACCGGGCGCCATGATGTGCGTCGGGTCACTATTGATCCCAGCTTGCTGAGCGAAGACAAGGAAATGTTGGAAGACCTGTTGGCAGCAGCGGTAAACGATGCGGTGCGTCGGGTTGAAGCCAATAACAAGGATCAATTGGGCGGAATGTTGTCGGGCATGGGTATGCCGGGCGGCTTCAAAATGCCGTTTTAATTCAATATCTCCAATTCCTGTATCCAAGCGATCAATGGTATGAGCCAGTTTAGTCCCCTGATTGACGAGTTGATTGAGGCACTTCGGTGCTTGCCGGGTGTTGGCCCCAAATCCGCTCAGCGCATGACCTTTCAACTGCTTGAACGCAATCGACCCGGTGCCCAGCGTTTGGCCTCAGTATTGGCCAGAGCAGCGGAACAAGTGGGCCACTGTAGAAGTTGCCGTACTCTGACCGAACGAGAAGAGTGCCCCATTTGCGCCGATTCCAGGCGCGACCAGCAAACCATCTGTGTGGTGGAGTCGCCCGCTGATGTGTTGGCTTTTGAACAGGGCGGCGATTATCGGGGTTTGTATTTTGTTTTGATGGGCCGCCTTTCTCCCATTGACGGTATCGGGCCGGAAGATATTGGCGTTGATCTGCTGGTGGAGCGCGTGAAAGCCTTGGGAGTGAGTGAACTCATTCTGGCAACCAACCCCACTGTTGAGGGGGAGGCCACCGCCTATTTCATTAGCGAACAAATGCGCCGCCTAGGGGTGCCGGTGAGCCGTATTGCTCATGGTGTCCCCCTTGGTGGTGAGTTGGAATATGTGGACAGTGGCACGTTAGCCCACGCATTAAAGGGACGGCAGCGTTTTGAGTAAGCTGGTCGAATATCACTATATAGAAAGCAATGATGCCTTGGCGGCGATTTGCCAACGTTGGATAAACGTCGATTACCTTTCGATTGATACCGAATTTATTCGCCGCGATACCTTCTATCCCATCGCGGGCCTGCTGCAATTGGGTGCCGAAGGCGAGTGTGCGCTCGTTGATCCTCTGACGATTACAGAATGGTCGCCGCTGATTGAATTGCTGACCGCACCTAATGTGATCAAATTGATTCACTCTTGCAGTGAGGATCTTGAGGTCTTTCAGCGCCTGCTGGGCTGCTTGCCTAAACCCTTATTAGATACTCAGATTGGTGCGGCGATGGCGGGCTGGGGCTTTGGCCTAAGCTACCAAAATCTGGTCTTGCATGGGCTGGGACTTTACGTTGATAAAGGTGAGACCTGCTCCGATTGGTTACAGCGCCCGCTAACTGAAAGCCAGTGTGAATACGCCGCGCTGGATGTACTGTATTTACAGCGCATTGCACCAAAACTTTGCCAAGCCCTTGAGCAGCAGGGGCGATTTGGCTGGTGGCAGGAAGAGTGCGACCGTCTTATTAATCAGGCCGAAAATCCTGCGCCTTTAGCGGATTACTATCAGCGCATAAAAAATGAATGGAAGTTGCGTCCTCGGCAGCGCCTGAGTTTGCAAATGTTGTGTGAGTGGCGCGAACACGAAGCTCGCCGCCGGGATATTCCGCGCGGACGTATTTTGAAAGATCAAATTTGTTTTGATATTGCCTTTCGTCAGCCTCGAGATGCGGGCTCTCTCTCGCGTATAAAAAATATTCCGCCAGCGGCGGTGCGCCGTGATGGTGAAACTATTTTGGCCTTGCTCGAGCAATCTCAAGCCGATGAACAAACGGGCTTGCCGGCAGTGAATACACCCTTGAATGGCCCCCAAAAAGGCCTGTTTAAAGATCTGCGCCAATTTGGTGAGCAGCGGGCGGAAGCCCTTGGCTTACCCGTTGAACTGCTAGTACGGAAACGTGATTTGGAGGCCTTGGTGCAGGAAAAAATCTTGCCTGCGGGCCTTTCGGGTTGGCGAAAGCCCGTGATGGGTGATGCCCTACTTGAGCGTATGCAGCAGGGGGCGGGTTCAGAGCGCGGCCTATTGGAGAATAATCAGCCATGAAACGCATTTGCAGTGTTTTTCGCAGCGCTTCCCATGAGGGGATGTACCTTTATGTGGATAAGGCTGAAGCGCTTACCCGTGTCCCCGAGCCATTATTAAAACGCTTTGGTCGCGCTGAACATGCCATGGTGTTGCTGCTTGATGCAGAGAAAAAACTGGCGCGTGCCGATGCCGCAAAGGTCTTAGAGGCGATTGCCGAGCAGGGTTTTTATCTGCAATTACCGCCTCAGGCAGAGGTGTTAAACCCTCGGGAAGATCGCCCAGAATGACAGCGCAACCCCGGTTTTGGGAGCAAAAATCCCTGTCGGAAATGAGTGAGACCGAATGGGAGTCACTCTGCGATGGCTGCGGAAAATGTTGTTTGCATAAGCTGGAAGACGAAGATACCGGCAAGGTCTACTACACCAATATCGCCTGTCGATTACTGGATTTAAAAACCTGCCGTTGCAGTGATTATGCGAATCGCTTGGAGCAGGTACATGACTGTGTGCAGCTCAAATCGGAAGACGTTGCCCACTTGGGTTGGCTGCCGGAAAGTTGCGCCTATCGCCGGGTTTCCGAAGGGCGAGGCTTAGAGAGCTGGCATCCGCTGATTTCCGGTGACAGTGTGTCAGTGTTGCGGGCCGGGCAGTCCATTAAAAAGCGCTGTGTCAGTGAACTTGAGGTCGGTGAAAATGAAGATTATCAAGACTACATTGTGCGCTGGGTAAAATAAGGAAAGATCGATGAATCCCGAAGACGTGAAATTTGCCTGGCAAATTTATCTGGCCGTTGGTGGCGTAGCAGTATTGTTGTGGGCGCTATTAATCTGGAAGCTGAAAGTCACCGGTCTCAAAGTGCTGTTGATTCTGATGGCGGTTGCATTCCTGTTTACACCCGTCGCCCACCCAGATGTAGAGGGCTTGTTGGTACCGGGTAGTGTTGCCATGGTGATGCATTGGATGAGTCATGGTTTAAAAGAAACCGTGCCCATTTTACTGGTGATGGGGTTTGCCCAAATTGGCGCAATCGTGCTGAGCTTAGTATTTGTATTGCTGCGTCATCAGTGGTTGAAGAGACAGCCTGAAGTTTCGGCCACCGCCAATAACTAAACAGTGCTGTTTAGTCAGCTCTGCCATTAGCGTATACTTGCGCACTAGCTAATTTTGAATGTCTGGGTGTGATTGCTCCCAAATTTACAGGTCGAGAACAATGAAATTTACTGGAACCGAATCCTACGTCGCTACCGAAGACTTGAGCATGGCAGTGAATGCCGCGGTGACCTTGCAGCGTCCGCTGCTGATTAAAGGCGAGCCGGGCACAGGTAAAACCCTGTTGGCTGAGCAAGTGGCCTCCGCCATGGGGAAAAAACTGATCCAGTGGCACATCAAGTCCACGACCAAAGCCCAACAAGGCTTGTACGAATACGATGCCGTGTCGCGTCTGCGCGATTCACAGTTGGGTGATGACAAGGTTCACGATATTGCCAACTACATCAAGCGCGGCAAGCTCTGGGAAGCCTTTGCGGCGGATGAGCAAGTGGTATTGCTAATCGACGAGATTGATAAGGCTGATATTGAGTTCCCGAACGACCTCTTGGTCGAATTGGATCGTATGGAGTTCTTTGTTTACGAGACTGGCGAAACCATACGCGCGAAACATCGCCCAATTATCATCATTACCAGTAACAACGAAAAAGAACTGCCAGACGCCTTTTTGCGTCGTTGCTTCTTCCACTTCATCAATTTCCCTGATCGCGCCACCATGCAGGAAATTGTGGACGTGCATTACCCGAATATTGCCAAAGAGTTGGTGCAGGAAGCGCTGGAAGTGTTTTTTGAAGTGAGACAAATTCCCGGTCTTAAGAAAAAACCTTCAACTTCTGAGCTGATTGATTGGCTGAAACTGCTGATGGCGGATGAAATTCCCGACGAGATTTTCAAAAACCGCGATGCCAGCAAAGCCATTCCGCCACTGTATGGCGCGCTGTTGAAAAACGAGCAGGACGTTCAACTATTGGAACGTCTGGCGTTTATGCACCGTCGGGAAAGCCGTTAATCCATGTTGGTTCAATTCTTCTACGGGCTGCGCAACACCGGCGTGCCGGTGACCATTCGCGAGCTGTTGGATTTGCTCGCCGGACTCGAGGCGCGTTTGGCGTTTCTCGATCCGGATGAGTTTTACCAGCTGGCTCGGGTCTGCATGGTCAAGGATGAAAAATACTACGACCGTTTTGATAAAGCCTTTGCCGCTTACTTTAGTGAGCTGGAAAGTCTGGACGATGTGATTGAGGCATTGATCCCCGATGATTGGCTGCGCACTGAGTTTTTGAAGCAACTCAGCGATGAGGAAAAAGCCAAAATCGAATCGCTCGGTGGGCTGGATAAGCTGATCGAAGAGTTTAAAAAGCGCTTGGAAGAACAGAAAGAGCGCCATGCCGGTGGCAATAAATGGATCGGCACTGGCGGCACCTCGCCCTTTGGTCACAGTGGTTATAACCCGGAAGGGATTCGTATCGGCGGTGAAAGCCGCAATAAGAAAGCGGTGAAGGTCTGGGAACAGCGCCAGTATCGCGATCTCGATGACGGTATCGAGCTGGGTACGCGCAATATTAAAGTGGCGCTGCGTCGCTTGAGAAAATTTGCTCGCACCGGCGCGACCGAAGAGCTGGATATTGACGATACCATTGCCTCAACCGCGCGTAACGCCGGTCTGCTTGATCTGAAAATGGTGCCCGAACGCCACAATGCGGTGAAGGTGTTGCTGTTTTTTGATATTGGCGGTTCGATGGATCCCCACGTTAAAACCTGTGAAGAACTCTTTTCTGCGGCCAGCAGTGAGTTCAAGCACATGGAGTATTTTTACTTCCACAACTTCATTTATGAGTCAGTGTGGAAAAACAATATTCGCCGCCACAATGAGCGCACGCCATTGGCGGACATTCTGCATAAATACAGCGCTGACTATAAAGTGATCTTTGTTGGTGATGCCTCCATGTCGCCCTATGAGATTGTTCAGGCCGGTGGCAGTGTCGAACACTGGAACGAAGAGCCGGGCATTTTTTGGATGCGTCAGATCTTAGAAACCTTCAATAAAGTAGTGTGGATTAATCCGGTATCTCCCCAGGAGTGGGGCTGGACTCAATCTATTCGCATGGTTGAAGAGATCATGGAAGGGGAAATGTACCCGCTGACGCTTGCTGGCCTAGAAGGTGCGATGGGAGCATTGGCTAAGTAAGCCGAGTCACTTTTCCGGGTGGAATGTCTTTTCCACCCGATCCTGCCAATCAAAACGTTTCAATAACTGATAAAAACAATCATCCAGTGGCGCGTTGATGATCATACTTGCGCCAGTGATTGGGTGATCAAACTTCAGTTGCTGGGCGTGAAGCAGTAGCCTCGGGCAGTTCAGCTCGGTCGCAAAATAGCGATTGTGTCGCCCACGGCCGTGTTTGGCATCGCCAATAATCGGGTGTGAAATATGCTTTAAATGGCGCCGGATTTGATGGCGGCGACCGGTTTCTGGTTCTACCTCAACCAGCGAATAGCGCGATTGCGGATAGGTTTCAATTTCCACATCTAATACGGTTTTCGCCAAACAGCGGTAATGGCTAATGGCGTCTTGGGCGGGTGCGTCCTCTTGCCGCTTTATTCGGCTGTCGGGGTCCTCGCGCAGGGCGTGGTCTATCGTTCCCTGATCCGGGCAGTGGCCGCGTACAACGGCTAAATAGGTTTTGCTGAGCTGATGCTGCCGAAACGCTTCGCCCATCTTAGAGGCCGTGTCTTTATCCAAAGCAAATAACAATACGCCGGAGGTGGGTTTGTCGAGCCGGTGGGCGGGATAAACACGTTGGCCAATTTGATCGCGCAACAACTGAATTGCAAAGCGGGTTTCGTGGCGGTCAATTGGGCTGCGGTGAACTAATAGACCGCTGGGTTTATTAATCGCAATCAGTGAGTCGTCACGGTAAAGAATCTCTAACGATTCGGTTTCGACCAAGGTATTTCTATTGTGTTCTTCCGTGCCCCCATCTTTGGCGATAGTGGTCTCTGAGGACAGGATGGAAGGCCTTTCAGATGAAGAGTTTGTCATCTTTGCGTCTAAATCTTGTTCGAAAAATCAGGCTGGTGTTAGATTGTTCCTATTATGGCTTATTCCGAATAAGTTTGGCCGGTTTTACAGAAGATCGCGTCTGAAATCTAAGCATACGCAGATAAGATAATTGAGGTTGTGTACGTGTTGCGTTTGGCTTGTACTCCAGTTGATATGACATTTTTTGAGCGCGCTCCCTTTGTCTATGTGGCAGAGGAGGAGATCGCGGTGAGCTCAGAAACCCTATTCAGTTCTCTGCAGAGCGCTGAAGATTGGCCGTGCTGGGCAAAACCTATTCAGAAAGTGGAATGGACGTCTCCCCAGCCCTTCGGTATTGGCACCACGCGTACGGTATTTATGAGTGGCGGTATGACCGGCTATGAAGAGTTTATTGCCTGGGAGCGCGGCCGCGAGATGGCGTTTTGCTTTACCCATTGCAGCAAGCCCAATGTCGATTCTTTTGCCGAACGCTATGAAATTACGCCCTTGGCGGAAGATCGCTGTCGCTTGGTTTGGACAATGGCGATGAAGCCCAAAGGTGTCAGCCTTGTGATCATGCCAGTGGTGAGTCCGCTGCTGCGTATAGGCGTAAAAAGTATGCTGCGTTCACTCAAGCGTATGCTCGAAAAGCGCGCTCGCTAACCGAGCTCCTTAATCGCGACGCCTTACCCCGCACCTAAAATCTCGCCTGCCTTGACGTAGTACGATCTCGCTAGCTAGTGTCTATAAATGAATTTTAAAAAGGACATAAGCAATGGCGTCTCCTGTGAGCGATGGGTCTCCAGTAGGTAATGGCGGCGAGGCGGAAATACATTATGAGCAATGTGTTGATCGCATTCTCGCTGAACTCGGTACGGATATTCGAGTGGCTTTACCCCTCGGTTTGGGTAAGCCGGTCGGCTTGATGGATGCGCTGTATCGACGGGCCACGAAAGATTCCACTATTTCTTTGCAAATCCTCACTGCACTAAGTTTGGAAAAACCTTCTGAGCATGACCCCATTCGTCAGCGCTTGTTAAATCCTGTGTTTGACCGTCTGTTTGGAAATTATTGCGAGCCTCAATATTTAACTGATCAACGCAATGGGGCCTTGCCAGACAATATAAAAGTCCACGAATTTTATTTTAAAGCGGGCAGCCGTATCGGTAATTCCTCAGCCCAAGCGGATTATATTTCTTCAAATTACAGTCACGCCGCACGCGATGTGGCGGCGAGAGGTGCCAATGTGCTTATGCAGTTGGTCGCCCGTGATCCACAGCGGCCGGGAAAATTGAGCGCCAGTTGTAACCCGGATACCTCAGCCGAGCTAAAACGGCGCCTGCAAATGCTGGGACGCAAGCATTTGGCGATCGCAATTGTGCATCCTGATTTGCCCTATATGTACGGCGATGCCGAGTTAGCTGAAACCGAATTTGATCTGGTAATGGAGCAGGCAGGGCAGGGGCAAGCCTTATTTCCCGTGCCGCGCTTATTGCCCATCCCGGCGGCAGATTACGCCATTGGTTTAAATGCTAGCACCTTGGTGAAGGATGGCGGCACCTTGCAGCTGGGTATCGGTGCGATGGGGGATGCCATTGTGCAGTCGATAATATTGCGTGATCAGAACAACGCCGCGTATCAGCAATTGTTAGAGCGCTTTGCAGTGCTGAAAAACAATGCGCCACTGGTTGCAGCGGTGGGCGGTACGACGCCTTTTGAGCAGGGCTTGTATGCAGCAACGGAAATGTTTGTTGAAGGCTTTCTGCATTTGTATCAGGCGGATATTTTGCGTCGTCAGGTGTTTGATTTTTGGGCGCTGCAAACCCTGATCAATACCGGGCTCTGCGATCCCCAGCATTTAATTGCCGAGAACCTAACACAACTTGCTGAGCTAGGCGTTCGCGAATTGCGCGGCAAGGATTTTGAAGTACTGCAATATCACGGATTTTTCCGGGACGATTGCCGCTATGCAGAGGGGCAGCTTTATAGCGCAAGCGGTGAATCCTGTTTTGCCAATATGGCCAATCCGGTGAGTCAGCAATTTATGGCTGAACACTGCCTCGGTAAATCGCTGCGCAATGGCTGTGTTTTGCACGGTGGTTTTTTCCTTGGCAGCCAATGGTTTTACGATTGCCTGCGCGAAATGCCCGCTGAACAACGTCAGCAATTGGCCATGTGTGGCGTGGAAAAAATCAATCAACTCGATTTAAATCCGCGCCTGTTCCGCGCTCAGCGCCGAGACGCGCGATTTATTAATACCGGTTTGAATATCACACTTAACGGTGCGGTGGCGTCAGACACACTGGAAAATGGGCAGGTGGTTTCCGGTGTGGGTGGCCAATACAATTTTGTGGCTATGGCCCATCAGCTTCAGCCGCAGCTCGATGAGGCCGCCGCCAGTAGTGGTGATGGTCGTTCGGTATTAATGATTCGCGCCAGTCGCGTTCAGAATGGTCAGGCCGTCTCCAATATTTTGCCGCAATACGGCGCTTGCACAATTCCGAGGCATTTACGCGATATTGTGGTGACCGAATACGGTATTGCGGATTTGCGCGCCAAAACCGATGGCGAGGTTGCTGCGGCGTTGATTGAAATTGCCGACTCCCGTTTTCAAGCCGATTTGATTAAGGCTGCTGTGGCGGCGGGGAAATTGAGCCCGAGCTATCAACTGCCGGTTTCTCGGCAACAAAATTATCCCCACATTATTTCTGCAAAGGTCGCTGAGTCATCAGCGCAGCTTAAGCCCTATCCCTTTGGCTGTGATTTTACGGAGCAGGAGTTGGCGGCGGCGCGTTGCTTAAAAGGTATTGCTAGCAGCACGACCGGACAAAAAATAAAAGCGTTAATAAAGTCCTATGGAGTCCGCTCTGAACAAGCGGCGCAAATTATTGCGCGGCTTGGGCTAGAGGGCGAAAAGGGCGTTAAAAGCTATTTACTACGGCAATTGATAAAAGGATCTACATAAAACATAGCTAGAAATGAATCAATATAGTGCGTTTGCACAAAAACGGTACGCATATTGCTTTGTTTTTGTGCGCGCTCGATTTGGGGTGCCTTTTTGTGGTGAAATCGTGCACTATTATTGTATAAATATTAGTCATAAATTATTAACTAATTGATATATTTATAAAAAATAGATTTTCTTTGTCGAAATCATATTGCTCAAATATGGTGCGCGTGACGTATTTTGGTGCTTTTTTGTGCCAATGGTTCTGATTGAATTGGGGACTTGCTGTGTTTTCTCGTTTTTTAAATAAAAAATCTCTCTCTGTGTCAGCTTTGGCGTTCTTGCCACAGCTCAGTTTGGCTGATGGTCTGGATAGCGGTAATTCTGCATGGATATTAACGGCGACCGCTTTGGTGCTGTTTATGACCTTGCCCGGTTTGGCACTGTTCTACGGTGGCTTGGTGCGTAGTAAAAATGTACTGAGTATCTTGATGCAGTGCTTTAGTATTACCTGCCTTGCTTCTCTGCTGTGGTTGGTTGTTGGTTATAGCCTTGCCTTCTCTGAGGGTAATAGCTTTATCGGTGGTCTCGACAACATCATGCTGGCCAAGGTGATGGAAGGCAGCTTGAGCGGCGATATGCCTGAAACCGTGTTTGTTATGTTTCAGATGACCTTTGCCATTATTACGCCGGCGCTAATCATTGGTGGCTTTGCTGAGCGGATTCGTTTTTCTGCGGTCATGATTTTTTCAGCGCTGTGGATTCTTGCCGTATATGTGCCAGTAACCCATTGGGTTTGGGGCGGCGGCTGGTTAGGTCAAATGGGTTTGTTGGATTTTGCAGGCGGTACAGTGGTGCATATCACCGCCGGTGTTGCGGCACTGGTTGCAGCCCTGGTTTTGGGGCCGCGTCAGGGTTTTGGTCACACACCTTTGCCACCGCATAACCTCACCATGACCTTCACCGGCGCAGGTATGCTCTGGGTGGGCTGGTTTGGTTTTAACGCAGGTAGTGCACTGGCGAGTAATGGCGATGCCGGTATGGCAATGCTGGTTACCCATCTTTCTGCGGCAACCGGTTGTTTGACTTGGTCACTGATCGAATGGAAACGTTTCGGCAAGCCCAGCGCCTTGGGTGCAGTAACCGGTATGGTTGCGGGCTTGGGTACCATTACTCCGGCTTCGGGTTATGTTGGCCCAGCTGGAGCGGTGGTTATTGGTTTGGTCGCCGGTATTGTGTGTTTTTACTGCACGCTGGCGATCAAGCAGAAATTCAAAATCGACGACTCGCTGGACGTGTTTCCGGTGCACGGTGTTGGCGGTATTCTCGGTACGTTTATGGCGGGCATTTTTGCCTCGAGCGAGTTGGGTTTATTCAGCGGCCAAGGTTTGGCCGAGGGCGTTGCCATTGCCGATCAGTTGAAAGTACAAGTTATTGGTATTCTGGCGACATTCGCGTATACCGCGGTAGTGAGCTACATCTTGTTCAAAATTGTGAACATGATGGTGGGCTTGCGGGTAAGCGCCGAAGAAGAAACCCAAGGCTTGGATATCACTTGTCACAATGAAGTGGGGTATGATCTCTAGGTCGTTTTAATAGCTTGTCAAAGCCCGGCATTGTCCGGGCTTTTTTATTGCTTTGGATTATGTGATGTCTGATGTGGTTCCAACTATTACTCTGAGTCTTTATGGCACCAGTGCTTGCCACCTTTGTGAAGAGGCGGAAGCGCTGCTAGCGCAATTTTTGGTTGAACAGCCCTGGCAAATTGAGCTGATTGATATTGCCGACAGCGATGACATGATTGATCGCTACGGAACCCGTATTCCAGTGCTCGCTAGTGCTGCCGATGGTCGAGAACTGAATTGGCCGTTTGACGCCGAATCCGTACTCCGCTTTGTTTATTCGGAAAATACAAAATGAGTCTTTTGGTAAGCGGGCTGTGTGCTTTTCCGGTGAAGTCCCTGGCGGCAACACCCGTGGATGAGTTGGCATTTTCTGCGCGAGGAGCTTTTGCGGATCGGCGTTGGATGCTGGTGGATGAGGCGGGCAAGTTTGTTACTCAGCGGCAGTTTCCGCAGCTTTGCCGAATTCATGCTGAAAGTGCGGATGAACACGGCGTTTATCTAAAACTGCATTGTCTGACTAGTGATCAGTCGGTGATGATAAATGCAGATCAATTGTGCGGCGCGGAGCGCACTCAAGTGCAGGTCTGGGGCGATTCTGTCGAGGCGCTAGATGCTGGCGATGAGATCAGTGCTTGGTTTTCCTCGCGTTTGAAGGCCACCGTCAGGCTGGTGTATTTCCCTGCGATGACTCATCGCCAAGTTGATCTAAAGTACGCTCAGCCCGGTGATGATGTCGGTTTTGCGGATGGCTTTCCGGTATTAATCGCTAATATGGCAAGTTTGCGCGTTTTGCAGGGTAGCCTTGCGGATACCGGGTGGAAGGAATCACTTAGCATGTGGCGATTTCGGCCGAATATTGTGGTCGATGGCGGGGCGGCTTTTGCAGAAAATAACTGGTCCCGCCTGCGCATTGGCGATATGGAGCTTGAGTTAGTTAAACCTTGTTCGCGATGTGCTATTCCAACGATTCGACTTGAAGATGGCGTACGCCAGAAAGAGGTCTTTCAGGTGTTAAGGCAGCATTGTCTGGGTGACGATGGAGAGGTCTATTTTGGCCAGAATGCGCTGCTGCGCTTTAAGGATTCGGGTTCGGCGAAGACGAGTTTGTTGACAGTGGGAATGCCGGTCGAGGTTTTAAGCTAGTCGAGGTTTTAAGATAAGGCCCTCGACCGGGTTAATATCACTAAAACTGATTTTGCGCCAATTCTTGGCTAGGCCGTATCAGCCTTTCATTTTTGCTCAGCAAGGGCTGGTTCAGTTCCAGTTTTTCACCGTATATCACACTGAAGGCCAGCACGTTTTTAATGTAGTGCCGGGTTTCACTATAGGGCAGATTTTCAATCCAGATATCGGCCGGCAGTATTGCTTCCTGTTTTTCCAATACGCGTTTTATCCGGTTGGGGCCGGCGTTATAGGCCGCAGTGGCGAGAATGCGATTACCGTTAAATTCCCGCAGCAAAGAGCCGAGATAGTAGGTGCCAATAGCAATATTAATTTGCGGGTTCTCTAGGTCCTGACTGCTTGGCTTGGGTGCTCCCATCGCTTTAGCGGTATCGCGAGCCGTACCCGGCATCAGCTGCATAATCCCCCGCGCGCCAACCGGAGAGCGGGCATTTTCAGCAAAGGCGCTTTCTTGGCGGGCGATAGAGAAGGCCCACTTTAAATCAATTTCATTGGCCTTGGCGTTGCTTACAAAGTCATCTTGGTAGGCGAGGGGAAAACGCAAGCCGAGATCATTCCATGCGCCGGCCTGAATGGCGCCAACAACGGCGGGATTTGCCCAGCCCCAATCCAGGGCGAGTTTTGCCGCAGCCAGCCGGTCGGGCTTGCTGAAGAATTGGATCGCGCGTCGCCATTCACTACTCGCTTTGCCGTAATCGCCGAGAATGTAGAATTCACGTGCCCGCTGTAGGCCGAGATTGGCTTGGAACGGCTCATTTAACTCTGAGGGCAGCGCTGGAATATGGCCTAATTGGTATGGCTGGCCGAGCAGGTCAGCGGCTAGAAAACTGTAGTAGCCGCGTTCGTCTGCGAGTTTTTGCAATATTGTTTTGGCGGGTTCAGTGAGTTTGCGGTGAATGGCTCTATCGGCTCGAGCCCACCAGTATTGCCAGTCAGACTTTTGGCGATAGTCGGCGGGTAGCGAGGCGATGTAGTGTTGTGCTTTTTTCCAGTCGCGATCTTTCAGGGCTAAACGTACGCGCCACTCGGTGAGGTAAGCGTCTTCAAATTCATCATCGTGCTCGGCGAGCCATTGCCGTGCCAGTCGGCCATTGTCGGCAATCATCTGCCGGGCAAAGGCATTGCGCAGGCTGTAGTTTTCGGCGCTGCTAAAATTAAATTGCAATTGCAGGGATTGCCACAGTTCGCTGGCGGCCAGATAGTCACCTCGGGCCAGTCGTTTCAATGTGAATACGACAAGCTGATGGTTGAAGGCGTTGTTCTTAATCTTTGCCGATTCTTTATACAGCGCTTCTGGGTGATTCAGTAGGCGTTGCTGGAGTTCCGTGCCGGAAATTTTACTCAGCAGAAAGCTGGCGAGTTTGTCGTAGCCTTTGTCGACAGCCATATCGGCGCGGCGCCAGTAAGCGCGCTGTTGTTGTTCGGGTGTTAGAGTCTGCAGCCATTGATCGACTACGTTTGTGCAAAACGTATCCAGTGGTACGCCGGTGTGCCACAGCTTCTCGCTGCGCAACAAGGCGTTTTGTTCATCGCCCTGACTGCGAATGGCGGCAATATATTCACACTCTAAATTTGCGGGAGGCTTATCGCCGACATAGGCTAAAAACTCTGGCCATTGCTGATGTTTTTTGAGTTTGTAGATCCAGCTTGCGCGCAGGTTTTCGGCGACCAAGCTGCCATCATATTGCTGGAGGAAAGATTTGATGGTCTGACTGGAAACGGTATCGATTTGAGCCTTGATGAGCTCTAGCTCAAAGTAAGGGTAGAGAAGGTAGTCGTAGAGCTGCGGGCCGACGGCTTCCGCTTTTTCTAGTCTGCCCTGACTTATGTCCAAGAGGGCTTCGCGGTATACTTCGCGCTGCTTTTGCAGGGTCGACTGGTCTGGGGACGACGTGTCCGAAACAGATTGGGACAGGCCGAACTGGGTAAAGCAAAGTAAAGGCAGTAGAACAAACAGGCCTTTGCGAAATCGTCCCTGGTGGATGCTCATAATTGGTTTTCTCTTGTCTCCATTCTCGATTTAAACCGTATTCAAACCTAAGAAATTACATATCGGTCACACTATATGCCTTTGCTCCGCCTCTCTCAACTTCAGCTCAATATCGGTGAGCAAATTGTTTTTGATCAGCTGGATTTAACGCTCAGAGCTGGCGAAAGGCTGTGTTTGCTGGGGCGAAATGGCTGCGGAAAATCGACACTTCTCAAAGTGGTGGATGGCAGTACGCAGGCCGACAGCGGCGAGGTATGGCGCAAGCCGGGCCTGAAAGTGGCGCGGATGCACCAGAATTTGGATTTTGCCGCTGATGATGCCAGCGTTTTTGATGTGGTGGCCGATGGTTTAGAGGCCTTGGGCAGCACCTTGCGTCGTTATCACGAGCTAATTCAATCGGAATTGGATGATCTGCGAGAGCTGGAAAGCCTGCAGCGGGAAATTGAGTCCTTGGACGGCTGGCGTTATCAGCAGCGTATTGAGTCGATTCTCTCTCGCTTAGAATTGAATCCGGAGGCACGGATTGGGGGATTGTCGGGTGGCTGGTTGCGCCGTGTTGCTTTAGCGCGGGCCTTGGTGTCTGAGCCGGATATTTTGCTGCTGGATGAGCCCACCAACCACTTGGATTTAGAGGGCATTCTCTGGCTGGAGCAGTGTGTGCGGGATTTTCCCGGCTGCGTGTTATTCGTTACCCACGACCGGGCGCTGATTGAATCCTTGGCTGACCAGATTTTGGAGTTGGATCGCGGCAAGTTGGAACGCTACGACTGCAATTACCAAACGTATTTAGAGCGCCGCGCCCATAAATGGGAAGTGGAAGAGGAGCAGAATGCCCTGTTCGATAAGCGCTTGGCTCAGGAGGAAACCTGGATTCGTCAGGGTATTAAAGCCCGCCGTACCCGCAATGAAGGCCGGGTTCGGGCATTGAAGGCAATGCGCGATGAGCGTTCCCAGCGCCGTGAGCGTCAGGGCACTGCGAATCTAAGTGTTAATCAGGGCGAGCGCAGCGGCAAAATGGTGGCGGAGCTGCAAAATGTCAGTTACGGCATTGGCGGTAAAAACCTGGTTAATAATTTTTCGCTGCTGTTGCAACGTGGTGATAAGTTGGCGCTGATTGGCCCGAATGGGGCCGGCAAAACTACCCTGCTGCGCTTGATATTGGGTGAGTTACAGCCGGACTCGGGCACCATTAAATCCGGTACCAATTTGAATATTGCCTATTTTGATCAGCTCCGCGATCGCTTGGATGAAGATCAGCGGGTGGTAGATATTGTCGGTCAGGGCTCGGATATGGTCACCATCAATGGCAAAGACCGACATATCATGAGTTATCTCAGTGATTTTCTATTTACACCACAGCGGGCGCGCAGTCATTTTCGGGTGCTCTCCGGGGGCGAGCGCGCTCGTGTTCAGCTAGCATGCCTGTTCAGTCAGCCAGCCAATGTTTTGGTGCTCGACGAACCGACTAACGATCTCGATATGGAAACGCTGGAATTACTGGAAAGTCTGCTGGTGGATTTCGAGGGCACCGTACTCTTGGTGAGCCACGACCGGGCTTTTGTTGATAATGTGGCCAGTAATTGCCTCTTGTTTGAGGGCAATGGGGTGATCTCTGAGCATGTCGGCGGTTTCAGCGAAGTTGCGGCGTATCAGGCGCGACTGGCAAAACGTAAAGCGGCTGGTGGTGTTGCAGACAAAAAGCCGGAGCCGACTACAGTTGCCAGTACTTCTGAACAAGCGCCAGCGGCAAAAGCGTCAGCGCCAAAACGCAAGTTAAGCTACAAAGACCAGCGCGAACTAGACAGCCTGCCAGATAAAATTGATGAGCTAGAGAGTGAAATTGCGCGTATTTCGGAACTCAGTGCCGATCCTGCCTTTTATCAGCAGGATGGAGATAAGGTGACCGAAGTCTTGCAGCAACTGGCCACATTACAGGGCCAGTTGGATGAGGCAATGGAGCGCTGGATGGACTTGTCTGAATAAGAGGTGGGCTTACTGGCTGCCCACCCGCACTGCCAGTACGTCACACTGTGAGCCATGTAGCACCGCGTTGGCGGTAGACCCCAATAACAAGGCCAGCCCCTTGCGGCCGTGACTGCCGACAATCACCAGATCAATTTGGTATTGTTCGCACAATTCATGAATTTGGCTTTCCGGGCGACCAACCATCAAGTGCCGGTTATCTTTGGCGATATTGTAAAGCTCGCCAAACTCCGCCATGCGTTGTTCGGCCTGTTCTTGAAGTTGTTCTTGAATCCCTGAGAAATCCATTGGAATATCGCCACCGTAGGCGAGGCTGAGGGGTTCTACAACGTGAATCAAATGCAGCTCGGCTTGGTGCTGTCGGGCCATGCCGGCGGCGCGCTCCAAAACCGGAGTGGCTTCTTCGGTCAGGTCTACGGCAACCAAAATACGGTGATAATTGGGCATAGCCGATTCTCCTCGAGGGCATGCTAAATAAGATCGCTTCTATTAAGGTACATACAAACCGAGCTGTCCAGCAAGGTGTTGTTGTAAATTGCGTTTCACTGATTGAGATCAGTAAATTGAAAGGATTATTCGCCCTATGACATGGCTGATTGCGATTGCGGTTATCGCATTTATGCTGGCGCCCTTGGTTTGGATTATTCCAACGCCACGGCAGGCCAAGCAGGCGCGGCTTCGCGAGCGGGCGAGACAGTTAGGTTTGCAGGTGCAGATGCTAGCGCAACCGCAAACCCGGCGGCAGAAAGTTCGCAAAGAAGCGGAAGAGCAGGGCGTGTGCTATTCCCTGCCGCTGGTAAAGCGCAATAGCACGGCCCCTTGGCGCTATTGGTTTTCCGAGGCTGCGGCAGCAGAGGACGATGCTCCCGCACTGCCGCAAGAATTATTGGCGATCATTGAAGCTCAGCAAGCATTCTGGCCAAAGGATGCCTTGCAATTGGAGTTTACTGGCCAAGCCTTGCGGCTTTATTGGTTGGAGCGTGGCCTAGAGCTGGGCTCGGTTGAGCAATTGGCTGTCGCCTTAAAAAACATATTGGAGAAATTGGGTTTTGAGTACTGAGTCATTGCAACAACTTCCGTCGCTGGCGCCGGGTCGCTATATTCACTATAAAGGCGGGGAGTATCAGGTTTACGGTGTCGCTAGGCACAGTGAGTCGGAAGAATTTTTAGTGGTTTATCGCCCGCTCTATGGTGCGGGTGAGCTGTGGGTTAGGCCGTACTCCATGTTTATTGAAACCATAGAAATCAATGGCGAACAGCGTCCGCGCTTTGCGCTGGCCGAGGAAATTACCAAGGCACTTTAAGCCGTGGCTTTCCTTGAATTTGCTAACGGCTCTGGCAGGGAATCGGGACTTCGGCCTTGACCCGCTTAAAATGAACACTTATATATGTCGGCCTTGCCAGCGTTCTGCTGGCGGTCATAGACAGCTCGAATAGGACAAAAATGGCAAAATCGCTGGTAATTGTGGAGTCGCCCGCCAAGGCGAAGACCATCAATAAGTATCTGGGCTCAGATTTCATCGTGAAGTCCAGTGTCGGCCATATCCGCGATTTGCCCACCAGCGGCAGTGGTACTAAAACGGTCGATCCCAAAGAGCGAGCCAAGGCGGCGGCGCTCACGCGTAAAATGTCGCCAGAAGAAAAGGCGGTGCATAAGCAAAAAAAATCTCGGGAACAACTTATCTCCCGAATGGGTGTCGATCCTGAAAATGGCTGGAAAGCCCATTACGAAATTCTTCCCGGCAAGGAGAAAGTGGTCAGTGAGCTGAAAAAACTGGCCAAAGATGCCGACACCGTTTATCTGGCAACGGACCTTGACCGCGAAGGGGAGGCCATTGCTTGGCACCTGCGGGAAGCCATTGGCGGCGATAACAGCCGCTACAAACGCGTTGTTTTTAACGAGATTACCCGCAAAGCCATTAAAGAAGCTTTTGAGCATCCCGGCGAGTTGGATATCAACCGCGTAAACGCCCAGCAAGCGCGCCGTTTTCTTGATCGGGTGGTGGGCTATATGGTGTCGCCACTGCTCTGGGCCAAGGTGGCGCGGGGCTTGTCGGCGGGCCGAGTGCAATCAGTGGCGGTACGCCTGATTGTCGAGCGGGAAAAAGAAATTCGCGCCTTTGTACCCGAAGAATACTGGCAGATTCACACCGACAACCGCGGTCAGGCTGGCGAGTTGCGTCTAGAAGTGAAAAAACAGGCGGGCGAAAACTTCCGTCCGGATAATGAAACTGCTGCAATGGCGGCCGTTGCCTCCCTGCAGCAAAATGCCTACAAGGTCACCGGGCGGGAAGATAAACCCACTAGCAGTCGCCCCGGCGCGCCCTATATCACCTCAACCTTGCAGCAGGCGGCCAGTACCCGTCTTGGCTTTGGTGTTAAGAAAACCATGATGTTGGCCCAGCGTCTCTACGAGGCGGGTTACATCACCTATATGCGTACCGATTCGACCAATTTGAGCGCCGATGCGGTCGCCGCCTGTCGTGAATATATCAGCCAGACCTACTCCGACGCTTATTTGCCAGAATCGCCACAGCTCTACAGCAGTAAAGAAGGAGCGCAAGAGGCTCACGAAGCGATTCGCCCCTCGGATGTCAATGTACAGCCCACTCAGCTCTCTGGAATGGAGCGAGATGCCGAGCGGCTCTACACCTTGATCTGGCGTCAGTTTGTTGCCTGTCAAATGGTGCCCGCGCAATTTACCAGCACTTCGGTTACGGTAACCGCAGGGGATTTTGAGCTGCGTACCCGTGGCCGTGTGGTTCGCTTTGACGGTTTTATGCGCGTGCAGCCGCCAGCGGCAAGTAAAAAAGAAGAAGATCAGGAATTGCCGGATGTGAAAGTGGGCGATGTGTTGGAGCTGGTTAAAGTTGATCCCAGCCAGCACTTTACCAAACCCGCACCGCGCTATTCTGAGGCCGCACTCGTAAAAGAATTGGAAAAACGAGGCATTGGCCGGCCCTCTACCTATGCGTCGATTATTTCTACCATCCAAGATCGCGGCTATGTCAAAGTCGAAAATCGCCGCTTTTTCGCCGAAAAAATGGGCGATATCGTGACCGATCGCCTCGTTGAGAGCTTTAGCCATCTGCTGGACTACGGTTTTACCGCGCATATGGAAGAAGACCTCGATAGCGTGGCCTCCGGCGATAAAGATTGGCAGGCCTTGCTCAACGAGTTCTATGGTGATTTCAGTGCCACACTGGCGACCGCCGAGGCGGCAGACGGTGGCATGCGCAACAATGAACCCACGGAAACGGATATTGCCTGCCCTAAATGCGGCCGCAATATGCAGATTCGCACGGCCAGCACCGGTGTGTTTCTGGGCTGTTCAGGTTATGCCTTACCGCCGAAAGAGCGTTGTAAGCAAACTATTAACCTCGTTCCGGGTGATGAATACGTCAGCATCGATAGTGAAGATGAAGAAGCCGAGTCTCGGGTGCTGCGCAACAAGCATCGCTGTAAAAAGTGTAATGCAGCGATGGAAGGCTACATTATTGATGAGAGCCGCAAACTGCATATCTGCGGTAACAACCCCGACTGTTCCGGCTTTGAGCTGGAGTCGGGTAGCTTTAAGGTTAAAGGGTATGACGGCCCACTGATCGAATGCGATAAGTGCGGTTCGGATATGCAGCTAAAATCAGGCCGCTTCGGTAAATACTTTGGCTGTACTAATGAGTCCTGTAAAAATACCCGCAAGTTGCTGAAAAATGGTGAAGCGGCGCCACCAAAAATGGATCCGGTGCCGATGCCCGAATTGGCCTGCGAAAAGGTCGATGACCATTATGTGTTGCGCGATGGTGCTTCAGGGCTGTTTTTGGCGGCCAGTGGCTTCCCGCGCAACCGTGAAACCCGCGCACCCACGGTAAAAGAAATTCTGCCGCATCAGAGTGAAATCGATCCTAAATACAGCTTCTTGTTTTCAGCGCCAACCGAAGACAAAGAGGGGCGGGATACGGTAATTCGCTACAGCCGCAAGACCAAAGAGCAGTATGTGCAGAGTGAAGTTGATGGCAAGCCCAGTGGCTGGTCTGCTTTCTACGAAGGCGGTAAGTGGGTCGCGCGTGAAAAAGCGACCCGTAAAGCGGCAAGTAAGAAGTAAACTATGGCCGCTGCCGACTCCTATCGTGGTCAGTGTAATCTGCACCTGTATTTTGCCGGGCAATATCTTAAAAATTTGAGTTCTCCCGAGTCAGAATCTGGCTGGGGAGGGCACTTTGTTCGCGCCCAAACCGAGGCGATTATTCACCAGTTGCAACTGGCGTACTGCGCTCATCTGGCGGATTTGTTGACGCTAACTCCCCTCGGTTTTCAATTGCCCTGCGGTATTTTTACGGCGAGCTCGCTCGCTGAGATACAGCTGCAAAATGCCCCATCTGAATTCAGTGAGTTGCTGGAGCGAGAGGCGGTTTCCGGGTGGTTACAGGACCTACTCGGATTTGCCTATTTGCGGCAACCCGGCAAGAAAAAAACCTATCTGGAATCAGATGGCGTGGAGTTAATTGGCACGGATACCCGCGCTACGGGTCTGCTAGACAGTGCCGAGGCCGTCGCTGAAAATCCTTATGATATGGCGGGTTTACAGACCCTACATACCGAATTGAGTGCCTTGGTGACTCGTCATCGCAATACCCTACTGGAGTATTAGCGCGCTACCCCTCCGATTTGTTACACTAAGCCCGTCTAGGCGTTCTTGCTTATTCAGGCGTTCTACTGGTTTAGACGTTCTGATTGGACGTATTTCACCCACTCCTCAAGGGGTAGATAGGAATTTCAGTGTTATCGTATTTAGAACTTGTTGAGCTCGCGAACGGCGATATTGTCCTGCAGGATAGCGACGGCGATGAAGCCCCACTGGTTACCATCCGTTTTTCAGACGAAGCCAAAGAACATATGCAGGGTTCCGGTATGGAGCTAGCGCGGATTATGATTCAGGCGGGACTAGAAGCCATGAACGGCGTGGTTCAGGCGGAAGTGCTGGAAGAGGATGAGGACGATTTTGAGCAGGATCGCACCGTTCACTGACCTGCGTGCGAAAACGCATTAATGCGAAACGCTACCGTATAAAAAAGGCGCTTTAGTTCACTAAAGCGCCTTTTTGTTTTGCAAAGCTACCGACAAAAATCAGTTAGCGGCCAATTGGTCGGCTTTGGCAATTTGCTCGTTAAGCAAACTCATAATGGTGTTGACATCATCGGCGCTCAGTTCACCGGTGTGCAAATGCGTAATCGTGCCTTCTGTATTGACCAGAGCCACCACCACATCGCGGGCTCCAACATCCCAGGCTTTTACGCCGCGATTCTGGTCGTCAATCACGAAAGTAGCCGAGGGGTGCTTGGTCTTATCTTCGCTCAAACGGCTCAGAATCATGCCGCTGGTGCCCCACATGGCCTCTTTGAGGTTAATCACAGTCACGCTTTGGAAAGCCCCTTCTGCGTAGTTTTCCGCTTCAAGACGGTCGCGCAGTGGATTAATCATGCTTTCTGTTGAGAGGCGGGGAGGCAGGTGAAACACCAGCGCCGGACGGCCAGTGGTGATTTGGTTGCTGTTCCACGGGCGGTAGTCCACTTTGTCGCCATTCAGGACAAACTCGCCTTTATTGTCCACCGCCAGCTCGGGCAGTTTTTGACCTTGTTCCAAGGCCAGTACAGACAATGAACTGAAGCCAAGGCTGGCGATAAGGAAGAATTTCTGTAGTTGTTTCATCGCAAAGTGTTCTTCTTAATGTAGTGAATGATGAGTCTACTATAGCGAGACAAAATTAATCCCAGCTTAACGAATTTTTAATCCTGCAAATGTGGGGGCGCTAATGCTATTCGCTGCTTTGAGTTTCCGACGCAGTTGCCTCTGGCTTGATAGCGGCTGCGGGAAGCGCAGTGCCGCAGTGTTTGCAGAAGCGTGCGTCGCTGTCGTGGGCGCGACGTGCACAGCCGGGGCATTGCATCCGCTGCATTTTGCGCTGACTTTCATAAATCAGTTCGGCACTCAAAATACCTGTAGGGATGGCAATAATGGCGTAGCTGGTGATCATCGCTAGCGCGGCAATGGCTTGACCAAGCGTGGTATGCGGGGCGATATCGCCGTAGCCCACAGTGGTGACGGTCACAATCGCCCAATAAATACTGCGTGGTAGGCTGGAAAAGCCATTTTCTGGCCCCTCAACCAGATACATCAATGAGCCAAATACGATCACCAGCGTGGTGACCGACATCAGAAAAACCGAGATCTTATGGCGGGCGCTGACCAGTGAGCGCATCAGCACATTGGCTTCTGCGACATAGTGAAATAATTTCAAAATCCGGAAAACGCGCAGTACCCGGAATATGCGAATTACCAGTAGATGCTGGGCGCCGGGCACCAGCATGGCAAGGTAAGTGGGCAGGGTGGCAATTAAGTCGATAATGCCAAAAAAGCTGGTCAGGTAGGCGCGACGGTTGGGTGAGCAGTAAATACGGGCGAGATATTCCAGCGTAAATAACACGGTAAACAGTAATTCGGCACCGAACAAAATATCGCCGAATTGCTCGTGGATGCTGGCGACCGAGTCGAGAAACAAAGCCAGAATACTGGCGATAATAATGACAATCAGCGCGACATCAAAAATACGTCCCGGCCCCGGCTCGGTGCCAAAGATAATGTCGTACAGCTTTTTCTTCAGCTCAGCATTGCTCATGACAAATAGTCCTGAATCACCGACACCATTTTATGGCACAGCGTTTGGAGTTGCTGCTCGGAAATAATATAGGGCGGCATGGTGTAGACCAGTTTGCCGAAGGGGCGAATCCAGATGCCTTGCTCAACAAAGCGTGGCTGGATAATGCTCATATCCACAGCCTGTTCCAACTCAATAACCCCGATGGCACCAAAACAGCGAACATCGGCAACGCCGGGGATGTCGCGGGCCGGCGATAAACCTTCGATTAATTGGGATTCTATGCGCGCAATATTGGCCTGCCAGTCTTGTGATAGCAGCAATTCGAGGCTGGCATTGGCAATGCTGCAGGCCAGCGGGTTGCCCATAAAAGTAGGGCCGTGCATAAATACGCCGGCTTCACCCTCGCAGATACCTTGGGCGACATCTTCCGAGCACAGCGTCGCCGCTAAAGAAAGGTAACCCCCGGTCAAGGCCTTGCCCACACACATAATGTCGGGGCTGATTCCCGCGTGTTCACAGGCAAATAATTTACCGGTGCGGCCAAAGCCGGTGGCAATTTCATCGTGAATTAGTAATACGCCGTAGTCATCGCAAAACTGGCGAATGGCAATGAGATAGTCGGCGGAATAAAAGCGCATTCCCCCCGCACCTTGCACAATCGGCTCGAGAATCACGGCCGCCAGCGTATCTTTGTTTTGGCGAATCATTTCGCCGAGTTGGTCTAATTCTTCTTGGGCTGGGGTTTGCCCCGGTGGACTGATAGGGGCGGGGGCAAATACATGTTCTGGAAGCACATCACTGAAAAGATGGTGCATACCGGTAACCGGGTCGCAGGTGGCCATGGCCCCAAAGGTATCGCCGTGGTAGCCATTTCTCAGTGCGAGTAATTTGGATTTCTGGGGCTGCCCTTTAGCGTGCCAATACTGAATAGCCATTTTGATGGCAACTTCCACCGCGACTGAGCCCGAATCCGAAATAAAAACCCGGCTCAGGGCGGCGGGAGTGAGGTCGACCAAGCGTTTACACAAGGTGGCGGCAGGTTCATGGCTGAGTCCGCCAAACATCACATGAGACATGTGTTGTAGCTGTGCTTGAGCGGCCTTATCGAGCGCCGGATTGCGGTAGCCGTGAATCGCCGACCACCAAGAAGACATGCCATCAATCAGTTTGCGGCCATCGCTCAACTCCAGCTCAACACCTTCCGCGCCCACAACCGGGAATAGCACCGGTGGATTAATCGCAGAGGCATAGGGATGCCAAACGTGTTGCTGGTCCCATTGCTGCCATTGCTGGCTGGAGTCGGCGGTGGCGAGTGGTGTCTGGTTTTGCGGCATGTATCCCCCTTTGTTGGCGCTATTTTAGGGGTTTTACATGCCGATAACAGCCTTGGGGCTTATTTTGTCGGCGGATAGGCCGTGGGTTCAGTGGGTAGCTCGGCAATGATGCTGGGGTCTATACACAGGCCACTTAACAGGATGCGCAGGGATTTCTCCGCTTGTAAATCAAGGTTGCGCTGATAACCAAAGGTCTCGCCCTGTTCAAGCAGCAGGGTGGTAACGCCGTGAACGGCTGCCCAAACGGTGTGGGCGACAGAGGCGATATTATCAATGGGGCGCAGCTCACCATTCTTTATCCCCTTTTCAACCTGCTGGCGCACCTTGTAGATGGCCTCACGGCCAGCGGCAAACAGTTCGGGATATTGATTACGAGGCTGTAAAACTGGGCCAAACATCAGATGGAACAGGGCGGTATGCTGCTGGGAAAATTTGACGTAAGCCAAACCGAAATACATCAAACCGAGTTCGCTGCGGGGTTCTTCTTCGCTGGCCTTGCAGTAGTCAAAAAAGCGTTGAAAACCTTCGGTCGCCAGTGCGGCAAGCAGGGCATTTTTATCTTTAAAGTGACGATAGGGCGCAGTTTGAGAAACGCCAATTTCGCGGGCCAAGGCTCTCAGGCTAAGTTCATTGCTGCCGTTTTCGAGCAAGTGCTTTTCAGCAAGGGTCATCAGCTCCTGGCGTAAATTGCCATGGTGGTAGCTGGAGGGGTTGGTCACAGACATTTTTTATCTTCGTGTTTCAAATTATGTAATGTTGACAGTGTTATATGGTGCGGCGGCGGCTTTTGCAAGTCCTGCTGTGCCAGAGCTTGTCAGCAGCAGACGCGCGTCAGGCGCTAATTTCCGCTCAATATTGCAAAAATATCTCCAAAAAAAGTCGGCTCGGTTTCCTTTTGTCATTTTACTGAAAAGCGGGCAGCCATTGCTGTTCATCTGCCTGTCATAGCATTGCCCCATATCTGCAATGCCGATTTGTGCAGGCAATTTTCGTGGGACGCAATTGATGAAAGTGCTGGTTACCGGAAGCTCAGGATTTATTGGACATGCGGTGTGTCACGCACTATTAGACCGGGGCGATACGGTCATTGGCCTCGATAACCACAATGCCTATTACGATGTTTCGCTTAAAGAAGCGCGGCGGGCGAATTTACTTGTCAGAAACGGTTTTCAGGATTATCTCGGTGGTCTTGAAGATACCGAGCTGGTTGAGCAGATATTTACTGAACATCAGCCAGAGAGAGTAATTAATCTGGCTGCCCAAGCTGGGGTGCGTTATTCCATCGACAATCCCCGTGCCTATACCCAGTCAAATTTAGTGGGGTTCACCAATATTCTTGAGGCTTGTCGGCATCATCAGGTTAGCCACCTCGTCTATGCCTCATCGTCCAGCGTTTACGGCGCCAATACAGAAATGCCGTTCAGTGTAGATCAGCCGACCAACCAACCGGTGAGCCTCTATGCCGCGACCAAGAAAGCCAATGAGTTGATGGCTCACGCCTACTCTCGTTTGTACGAGACTCCCATGACCGGCCTGCGGTTTTTTACCGTGTATGGGCCTTGGGGGCGCCCCGATATGGCGCCGTTTAAATTCCTGCGCGCGATTTTGGCAGGCGAACCCATTGATCTATATAACCACGGTGACCATTCCCGCGATTTCACCTATATCGACGATATTGTGGCTGGCGTTTTAGCGGTGTTAGATAAGCCGCCCACGTCAACGCCGCCAGACTGCATTCACAATATTGGGCGTGGGGAGCCTGTACATATTGGTAATTTTATTGGATTGATCGAGCGCGAAACCGGCATGACAGCACAAAAAAATCTGCTGCCGATGCAAATGGGTGATGTGAAAAATACTTGGGCGGATGTGCTGGATTTACAGGGGCGAGTTGATTATCGACCGTCGACAACGGTGGAAACCGGCGTCAACAATTTTGTTCGTTGGTATCGAGAGTTTTATCAAGTCTAGCCTTAGTCTGGGTTTGAGAAGCGCTTGCCCAGCTTTCCAAAATCTTCCCAGCGCAATTGCCGGCCGAGAGGGTGGGCGAGCTTAAATTTATATCCCAGCCAAACGTAGCTGAAGTGGATTAACCAGAAGGCAAAAACCACATCGGACAGAAAGTGCCCGCCCTGAATGATTCGAGTCACCCCCACAATCCCGCCGGCTAAAAAGCCTAGCCAATAGGCGGTGGCCGAACGAAAAATCCAACCTAGACCAATCAGATAAAAGCCGATGGCAGCGTGCCCACTAATAAATGAGCAGTTGTGGTCGCAGGCGCCTGAATATTCAAATGCGCGGGTAAACGTCGACTCTCCGCCAAATTGCACCACCTCATTGGGCCGGGCACGGCCAATGCTGTTGTCTTTCAAAACCACATTGCCCAGCACGCCGGGGCCGAGTAACAGAGCTGACAGCAATAAGCTGGGCAGGTATTTTCTATGTTTGTCTGCCTGCGTCGTGGCGCCGCGATAACGACGATGAAAATAGATCGATAGTGGAATCAGCAACAATAAAAACAGAAAGTGAATTTTGGCAAATACCCGATAAATCACTTCCAGCGCGGGGGAGTCGTCGGGGTTGAAGTGTCCGCTTATGGGGTCGTAGAAGCGACTGCTGATATCGAGATCCAGCTGTGGCCAAAGTATAAAGAGCAGCGCACAAGCTAGGCATAAATACAGGTCAACGCGTAGGTATAGCGGTGGGCGTAGTGCTGGATCTTGTGGTGGACTGTCTGCCTTTTTACGGCTACTGCTTACTCGGCTGTCCATTGTGCCTCCGGCTTAAGTTGCTGTACGCGGTAAACAGAGATTGTGCGGCTGAAATTGCCGTAAACCTGAATTGTCTGTTGGCTTAAAAACTCGACTTTTTCAAAATAGCTTTCCAGACGGGCTTGCGGCCAGTTGCCGATATAGAGCAATTCGCCTTGATCCTGTTGAGTCAGGGCATATTTAAGTTCGTAGTGATTGTCGATATGGGCACCGCCGTCAAAATAGCGCGGCTCAAAATGCTGGGGTTTCAGATAATAGCCGAGATAAGACAATTCCTTGCGGCTGTTTCCCAATATCGGCAGCTCGGCATTTTGGTCAATCACGGCTTGAATAGACTGAGCCAACTCGTCCCAGCCCAAGACCCGTTTGAAGGGATCGTTACCTTTTTTGCGCTCGATACCCAGCGTATCGGTCACCGCGGCAAAGTGATAAAAACTGAGCATCAATAGCAAATTAACGGCCATGCCCCAGCGCCACCAGCGGCTGACAAAGCCGCGCTTACTCAATATTAAGCCGGCTAACAAACTGGCGGCGATATAACTCGGTGCGGCCCAATTTACATTGGCTCTTGCGCTGAGAGCCTGAATGCCTATCACCAAAAAACAGGGTAAAAACAGACTCCAAAGCAATCTTTCAGCGGCTGAAGTAGCGTGGCTTTTTTGATTTTTCTTGAACAGATAAGCTGAAATAAGCACAAAAAATACCGGCCCAAATACCAGTGCTTGACCAAGAATAAACTCACCCGTTCGCAGCAAGGCAGCCAAGGGGTTAAAGCCGGAGTCGGCTTGCTTAGAAATTTCAGCAGTGTGCTGAAAGCTAATGAATTGGTGTTGATAGTTCCAATACAGATTAGGCATTAGGCAGAGTGCCGCCAGTGTGCAGGCCAGCCAGAACTTGGGGTTTTGCAGCAGCTTTCTGCCCAATGGCGAGAAGCAGGCCCAAAGTAAAAATCCGGTTGGCAGTAACACAAAGGTGTATTTCGACAGCAAACCAAAGCCGCCAGCCAAGCCTGCTAGCAACCACCAGATCCACGCATCGCTTTCTAAGGCGCGTAAAAAAGCGTAGGTACTTAGGCTCCAGAAAAATAATAGCGGTGCATCTGTAGTGATAAATAATGAATTAAATGCGACCAAGGGCATAAACAGAAAAATCAGCCCACTCATCATACCGGCGACATTGCCGGTCAAGCGCAAACCACACAAGTAGATCAGAATGGCGGCCATGCTATAAAGCACTGGTGCGGCGAGTTTTACCGCCCAAGCGGCATTGCCAAGGAATTCTGTAGTGAGCGCAATCAGCCAAGCTACCATCGGCGGTTTGGAGTAATAGCCCCAGTCCAGATGTTGCGCCCAGCTCAAATAGTAGGCTTCATCAAAAAATAGAGGGATTGGTGTCGCTGCGGTAATCCAGATTCGGTAACACAGGCTTAAGCCCACTGCTGCCATAAAGGCGAGAAACAGCGATGAATTGAGTTGTTGTTGCTCGGTAAACAGTACCTCATAAGGGTTTGCTTTGGCGGCGCTGTTCGACGCAGTACTGTTCGACTCATTTCGGTTAGACAAGGTTTGGCTGGCCATAATTTGACGATCAACGCGCTATGCCCAGTGCCCAGCGGCGATCTGGTTGAAAACCGAGAAAGTGGGCAAGGTAAATAGCGAGGGCTGAGAAGCAAAGAACCACAGTACCGATGTGAGCTTGGGGGTATCCGCTATCGCTGCTTAAGTTACTTATCGCAGCGTAAATAAGTAAGCCAACCACACTCCACTGACTGCTGACCGCAGAACACAGGCGATATTTATGGCTAAGCCAGTAAGCAAAAACTGCGCACAGTAGGCCGATGCTGCTTCCAACTAAAATATCCACTGGCCAGTGAGCACCAACCATAACGCGGCTTAATGCGACCAAAAATAGTGTGCTCAGCAGTAGAATTTTATTGGTTCGCGTATGGGCAATCAGAATCATTAGGCCGAATAAAACACCAGCAGTGGCGGAGTGGCCGGAGGGAAAACTCCCCATTTTTAAAACCTTGCCGGTTTGGTGAAACAGCTCAGCATCGAGAAAGCCAGAGGGTCGGGCGATTTCTGTAGTGCGTTTGAAAAGCTGAATAATCAGTGTAGTTGGAAGGCAAGCAATTAAGGTGGCGGATAACAGCTGTGGGTGGCGATAGATCACAATGAGAAGAAGCGCCAAGGCAACACGGGTATCTCCCAAGACGGTGAGTTGTGCCCAGAATTCGCTGCCTAGAAAGGCACCGCCGTGATTAAGGTCAATAAATAAACCGTGATAACCCTGGCTAAAATAAATTCCGGCCGCTAGTGCAAAAGCTATTAGGCAGTAGGCCAAAATAAGTCCGCAGGTGAAATTCCAGCGTGGCAGTTCGCGCAAATGGCGGAAAGGTCTTTTTGAAACCGGAGAGCGTTGAAATTCTCTGCGCATTTCGTTGCTCAAGTCACGCAATGCAGAGAAGGACTTACTAAGCTTAAATTGGCTGGATGAGCGCATGGCTGGTTTCTTCAGTGATCGAGTTGGGGGAGTCGTTCGAGCTTGGAATACGCGCCAGCACAATACCGCCGTCGCTAAAAATAATGTCTATCTCGGCGTTGGGATACAGTGCTTTTAGGTCGGCCAGCTTATCTGCGCGGGTGAACACAAGCTCGCCGGGTAATGGATCACGTCGTTTGGTAATCGCATCTCGATAAACGCTAAAGCTGGGCATATTGATGCGGTAGGCAATAACGTCTTGCTCCAACTGCTTTGCTTTTAGCGCCGCCGCTTTTACCGGGTCTTGTTGCAGGCCGGCAATCGCCGGAATAAAAAAGCTAAAGCAGAACAGGGTTTGAATAAGGCCTGAGATAATCAGCTTTTTCCAAACCTGTGTTCGTAGAAAATACAAACCGCCGCAAATGAATAAACAAGCGATAGCACCCATTAAATAGGCGGAATCTAAATACATTGGTGCCCGAGTCAGCAGTGCCTGCATATAGAGATTTTTTCAGTTTCAGCGGCGTTTTGGGAAAAAAACCAGAGACCGATTTGCAGTGCGAAAAACAAGACGGGAAGCAGCAACTGCCAATTGTGGCGGGCAAAACTATGTCGATATTTGGCAAACAAAATCAGCAGCGGGGTAATGCCGTAGAGCACGTAGTGTGGCAACTGTGTTTGCGAGAGCGAGACCAGAATAAACACTAGTCCGAACCAAATCAGCAGCAGGCGTTCAAGCGGTTTTCGCCACAGGCTTCGCCAGTGCCCCAGCAAACTCAGCAACATGCCGGAGTAGGGAAGAAGCGCGATCGGCAGCAACACAATATAGTAATACCACTGCCCACCGTGGCCTTCTTTGGTATTGGTGAAGCGACCTAGATTGTGGTCTAGCAGAAAGCCTTTAAAAAAACCGCTGCCCTGTTCCTGCCAAATAGCCAGCAGCCACGGCAAAAGTATGGCGATAAGAATGAGCCAGCCCAGCGGATGGAAAATGGCGCGGCGCCACTCGCGCAGATTCTTTTCACTGGCAAACCAGAGACCGCTGGCAATGAGTGGAATACCGGCCGCGACCGGGCCTTTGGTGAGCATTCCCAAGCTGATCCACAGCCAGCTACGCAATAAATGCTTGCGTGACTGACTTTGGCTGTAGCGATAAATATCCAAAAAGCTCAGTGCAATAAATAGGTTGAGTAGCGCATCGGCAGTGGCTGCCCGCCCGATCACGGTAACCAGTAAAGTGCTGCTGAAAATCAGCAGGGCAGCGGTGGCGGTTTTGCGGTCGCAGAACTCGCGGCAAAATAAAAAAATGGCCAAGCCCCAGCACATTGCGGCCAGTACCGAATGTAGCCGCATACTGATCTCGTTAAGGCCAAACACCGCCATCGAACTGGCTTGTAGCCAGTAGGTGAGAATGGGTTTGTCGTAGCGTGGCTCGCCATTCAGGTAAGTCGCTGACCAGACATTGGTTTCTAATATTTCCCGGCTCGCTTCGGAGAACGCGCCTTCATCTAGGTCAAAAAGCGGGGCGCCTGAAAGATTGAATAGAAATCCACAGAACAAAAACAGCAGAGGCCATGCGGCGCCAATAAAGGGGAGGCCGCTAAGTCGAGTTGCGGCGCTCATACCTGTTCTGCCAACGTGTTGACTTGAGAGGTGTCGACGGATTGAGTGTGGCGCTTCCAGTGGGTATTAAGCGAATCCGTAGTTTGGTGGCGAATTGAAAAATTGCGTCCTTCGGAGGCTTGGAAAAAAATCCGGCTCAACATTTCGGCAATGACGCCGGTAGTGATCAGTTGCAGAGCGGCAAGTAGCAGCAAAATGGCCATCATCAACATGGGGCGTTGGCCAATGTCTTCGCCGAGCAGAAATTTAACACCGAGTAGCCAGGCCAGCATCATGCCGCCAACCGCACCGGTAAACAGGCCGATTGATCCGAAAAAGTGACCGGGGCGGGCGCGATATTTAAGAAAGAAGAAGGCGGAGATAAGATCAATGACCACGCGCACCGTACGACTGATGCCGTATTTTGATTCGCCAAATTGCCGGGCATGGTGATGAACTGGCGTTTCGCCAATGCGATGCGGCCCAGTTACGCCAGCGACCCAAATTGGGATAAAGCGGTGCATTTCCCCGAATAGGCGGACTTGTTTCAAAACCTGTGCGCGATAGACCTTTAAGCTGCAGCCGTAATCGTGCAGTTCAACACCAGTGATCTTGGCAATAAGTCGGTTGGCAATTTTAGAGGGCAGCTTGCGACTGATGGCCGCGTCCTGACGATTTTGACGCCAGCCTTGGAGTAGATCCAAATCGCGGTCTTGCAGCTCATCAACCATACGGGGAATATCATTGGGGTCGTTTTGCAGATCGCCGTCCATGGTTACGATCAGCTCGCCTTGCGCGGCATCAATACCGGCCTGCATTGCGGCGGTTTGGCCAAAGTTGCGTTGCAGCTCAATGATATTGACGTGCTGACCGTAGCGCTGACGACCAGCTTTTAACGCCGCTGTGGTTTTGTCTGGGCTGCCGTCATCCACGCAGATGATTTCCCAATCGCCTCCGTAGCTTTCCATTGCCTCGTGAACGCGCTCAAGAAGCGGCGTTACGCTGTCCTCCTCGCGATACATGGGCACAACAATGGATAGGCTGGGGCGGTTTACAACAGACATCAATTTTCTCGCACAATTTACTACGGCGAAGGCAGATCCAAAGCTCTGTCTTGCACAACGCGAGCAATCTTATCGGCGAGTAGCGACAGCTCCGTGACGGTTCTATTGCCGTTTTATTGCTTGAGGTAAAAAAATAATAAATACAAATGAGAATTATTATTGATAAATGGAATTTGGCTGTGTATAGTGCAAAACAGATGGCTCGGGGCGACTATCTCTCCGGCTTCGGGCCTCAAAAACCACACTCTTTGCAGGCGTTACCTCCCGTGGCGCCTGCTTTTTTCCATTCTTACTGCTTATTTAGCCTACTGATTAGTTATCTTAATTATTAGTGACTAGGGTGTTTCTCGCTCGCTCACTAATGAGTAGAGCCAGAGGGATTGAAAGCAGGCTCGTTCCCAATAAATAAAGATGCACGTTAACCGCAGCGGCAAGAATGTCTTTGCTCGGTAAGTCAAAAGGACTCAAGGCCACTAGCATGGCGGCTTCATAAGTACCACTGCCGGCAAGGCCGTGTATGGGTAAAACACTGCTGAAATCCGCACCGATAACGGCGAGCAGGGCCTGAGCGGGGGGGATAGAGATAAAACTCAACATAATGGCGCACAAGGCGAATAATTTGCTCAGCCACACCAGGGTGGTGAGTCCGTACATTCGCTGCCATTGGCGAAAACTAGTGGGAGAAAATTGCTGTAATGTGGCGATTTTCGATTGCCATTTTGGTGGCAGGTGAAGTGTGCCACGTTGCCAGATAAGCCAAAGGGCGCGGGGTAATAGTAGCCAAAGTCCTGCTAGAACAAACAACATCGGGCCAAGGTTCGGGGCAAGGCTGAGTAAAAATAAGGTGCTCAAGCAGTGCAGGTCGGCAAGTCTAATCCACAGCAAGCCGCTCGTGCTTTGGCTTAGCGAAACCGAAAACTGGCGCTTCATCAAAATCGGAAAGCTGGCTTCGCCAAGGCGCATGGGTAGAAAATTATTTATCGCGTTGTGCAACAAACTGAGGCGCAAAGTTTGGGAAAATGCGCCGGAGGTGTAGTCAATAAAGTACCGATAAACCCGGAATGCCCGCAAAATATAGCTGCACAGTGTGAGAGCGGTGAGCCCCAATAGGTGGGAGAGTGGAAGCTCTCGCCATGCCGATAATAGTGCTGCCCAGCCTAAATAGCGTTCTACCCCGATAATGCCAGCGGCAAGAATTAGGGTGGCGAGTAGCCATCGTAAGGCTTTGGGCATGGCGTTCCTGCTGAGGATGGGGCGAATGAATGCCCACCATCCTAGCGTGGAATTGTGACACTATTTTTGTCGCCCCCTTTGAAGCCGCAACTTTATTTCCCTAAACTCTCGGCATTGCCGTCGAATACATTGATATTCCTTAATATTTTTTCGACGCGGGGTTGCTTATACTGCGGTCAGTATTGATATTACTGATCTATAAATAGAGGAGAGTGTGATGAGCGAGGGGTTTAAAAAGTGGGAATGCGTTATCTGCGGCTTTGTCTATGACGAAGAGCAGGGCTATCCCGATGATGGCATTGCGCCCGGAACTCGTTGGGACGATGTGCCAGAAGATTGGGAATGTCCCGATTGTGGCATTAGCAAGTACGACTTTGATATGGTTCAAATCTAGACGCGTACTATTTGACGCCGAGGCGAATATGAAAAAAACAATCCTTTGTGTGCTGTGTGTAATGAGTTTCGGACTGGCGGCCTGTGCCCCGGAGGTGGGTAGCGAAGCATGGTGTAAAAAGCTGAGCGAAAAGCCCAAGGGCGATTGGAGCGCCAACGAGGCCAAAGAATACTTAAATAGCTGCGCCTTTAAATAAGCGTGGTCTCTCCTTGAAATAACGTGCCCCACACTTTGTGGGGCATTTTTTTCACGATTGAACAAAAGCGCCTTTCGCTCGGTCGAAGGGGCGTAATAATGACAACGTACCGCCATTGAGAGTCGTTTTTTCCTTTTCTGAGCCGATTAAGGAAAATGTCATAAATCTGACGTAATATGGCGCGCTGCGTGTTTGTGGGGTGATGTTCGGCGTGCAAGATCTGCCAATCCTAAAAGTCTTTCGCCATTCTGGCTTTATTACAGCTAGCGTGCTGGCGCTTATTGCTTTCAATTTGTGGCAATTGTCCAAAACCGTTTGGTTGGGGGCAGAATTGGCGCGTGAGCCCGTATTGCCGGTGGTAATGGCTAAAGGCGAGCGCTTGGGTGGTCAGGATGCTCAGTACAGTGTCCAAACCCTGCTGTCAGTGCCTTTATTTGGCGAGAAGCCGGCAGCTCCTGTTGCCGCCAGCACCGAAGTCCAGAAAGATGTGCGTAAAAGCGCATTGAAAATCAAAGTGGAAGGGCTAATTGCCGGCGATGGTGAATCTGGTGTGGCGGTGCTGAGTTATTCCGGTAAGACCAAGGCTTATGCGGTGGGCGAGAAGCTGGATGTGCCGGGGTCGGTGATTTTGATTGCCGTCTATGCCGACCACATCATCATTGAAAATAACCGCAAGCAGGAAAAAATCGAACTCGATAAAAAGACGGTAACTCGCGGTGTCACTGCTGTTGAGCCTGCCACAAGCTCGTCAACAATGGCGAGCAGCCGTTTGTCCTCAGCGGGTGAGCTGGTGGATCTCAATAATAGTGCGGTAACGGAATTAATCGGCGACCCACGAGAGACCTTAAAAAATAGCCCCTTAAAATTGGCGCGTTACCTGTCTATTACGCCAGTGAATGAAGACGGCAGGATTAAAGGCTATGCGGTTTCTGCGGGGCGCGACCCCCGTCTATTTGAACTGATCGATATGCAGCCCGGTGATGTGGTGTTGTCGATTAATGGCCAAAACGTTGCCGATATGACAACGACAGAAGTTCTCGAAATGCTGGACGACACCAGTTCTTTTGAACTGCTAGTGGAACGCAGCGGAACCATACTCAGTAAAAGATTGGAACTATGAGCACACTGATTCTTCGATTTGGGCTGGTCATCAGCCTGCTTATCGCCACACCGGTTTTTGCCCAGCCAGATCATTTCGATCTGGATATGCAAAATGTGGAAATTGGTGAGTTCATTGATACGGTGGCCAAGCTCACCGGTAAAACCATTGTGGCAGATAGTCGCGTGAAAGGCCGCATTACCGTGCAAAGCCAGCGCCAGCTTAATGCGAATCAACTGTACCAGTTGTTTTTGCTGCAATTGGGGGTTGAGGGCTACTCGGTGGTGGAAGCCGGCGATGGCATGCTTAAGGTGATTCCGAATCAGGCCGCCAAGATTGAAGGTATTGAAGTACAGTCCGGTCGCACCAGTATTGGCAGCAGTGAATCGATTGTGACGCGCATAGCCGAACTGCAAAACGCCGATGCGGATGAATTGGTCAAATCTCTGCGTCCGCTGGTGGACAATAAAGTGGGTGTGATCACCAGCTATTCCGATTCCAATATCATTCTGCTCACCGACCGTGAGTCCAATGTTCGCCGTTTAATGTCGATTATTGAAGCGGTGAATTCGGTTGACGCCCAGTTAATTGAAACGGTAAGCCTGCAACATTCTTCCGCTGAAGAAGTGGAACGCGTGATTAATAAGGTGTTGTCTCAGCAAACCCGCAAGCGCGGTGCCTCTAAACCAGTAGTGTCTTCAGATCAGCGCACCAATACGCTGATTTTATTTGGCGACGATGAGGCGCGTAGCTATCTTCGCCGTCTAGTTTCCGATCTCGATACCGAAGTGACCAGCCAAGCCAATATTCGCGTGGTTTACCTGAAATACGCCAAGGCCGCTGAACTGGTGACCGTACTGAAAAGCATCAGCGACACCATTGTTAAAGAAGAGCAGGCGGCGGGTAAGGCGGCTGGGGCGGTAGGTTCGGCCAGCATTAATATTGAAGCCCACGAACAGACTAATTCTATTGTGCTGTCTGGTAGCCCTCACATCATTAGCGATTTGATGAGGGTGGTGAATGATCTGGATATTCGCCGTGCTCAGGTCTTGGTAGAAGCGATTATTATTGAAGTTTCCGACAGCAAAGCCCGCGAGCTAGGTGTGCAATGGCTGTTTAAAGGTTCCAACGAGGGCAATACGCCGGCCGGGGGTATCAGCTTTGGTGGCGGCGCATCGGGTACCGGTAGCAGCCCCGGCGTGTTTAACCTGCTTGGCGGTGAAACCGTGGCGGCCTCGGCGGCAGCGGGGATTCGCGGCGCGGCAATTGGTCTGGGCAAACTCAGTGATAATGGCTTTAGTTTTGCTACTTTGTTAACTGCGCTTTCCAGCGATTCAGAATCGAATATTTTGTCTACACCCAGTTTGCTGACGCTGGATAATGAAGAAGCATCTATTTTGGTGGGGCAGGAAATTCCGGTGATTACCGGCTCTACGGCCAGCTCCACCAATACCAATCCCTTCCAGACTATTGAGCGTCAGGAAGTGGGTATCAAATTGCTGGTCACGCCTCAGATTAATGACGGCGATGCGGTGCAGTTGAGCTTGGAGCAGGAAGTGTCCTCGCTGAGCCCGTCTACCACGGCGGCTGATGTTATTACCAATAAGCGCACTATCAAAACAGCGGTGTTGGTTGAAGATGGCGCCACCATCGTGCTCGGCGGCTTGATCGATGATCAGGTGACAGAGCAAACCGCCAAGGTGCCATTGCTGGGTGATATTCCATTGTTGGGTCGCTTGTTCCGGGCCGATAACACCGCTAAATCTAAACGCAATCTGATGGTGTTTATCCGCCCGACTATTGTCCGCGATCAGCAAACCCTGTCTGAGCTTAGCGGTCGTAAATACAGCTTTATCCGCAATGAGCAATTGGCTAAGGCGGCCGCCGGGATCAGTCTATTTCCCTTTACCAAAATGGAAGTATTGCCGGAGTGGACGGGTTTGGAGCCCAGCAGTCCTAATGTCATTCCTGTTCCGGAGCCCATGGCTAACACGCCCGCTTTTGCAGCGCCAAATGCTGAGCCTCGCGCAGAGGCGGCGGCAAACTGATTATGCCGGAGCAGATTCTGAGTTATGCCTTTGCCCGCAATAACCGGGTATTGGTAGAGGCGGAGCAGAACGGCGCGCTGTCTGTGCTGTGTTGTACGGCTACGCCGCCGGCGGCCTTGGCCGAGGTGCAGCGGGTTTTGTCTTCCGATTTTCAGTTGTTACTGAGTGACGAAGAGGCGCTGCTGGAAAAAATCAATGCCACCTTCCAGCGTCAGCAGGGCGATGCCATGTCGGCCATGGGTGATATTTCCAGCGAAGTGGATCTGGATCGCTTGGCCGAGGAAATTCCCGAGTCGCAGGATTTGCTAGACGCGCAGGATGATGCGCCCGTTATTCGCTTGATCAACGCTCTGTTTGGCGAAGCCCTGAAGCGCGATGCTTCAGATATCCACATTGAGACCTACGAAAAAACCATGTCGGTTCGCTTGCGGGTCGATGGTATTTTGCAAGAAGTGCTCACCCCCAATCGTCGCCTAGCACCCTTATTAGTCTCGCGTATAAAAGTTATGTCCAAGCTGGATATTGCCGAAAAGCGGGTGCCGCAAGACGGCCGCGTATCACTGCGCATCGCTGGTCGCTCGGTGGATGTGCGGGTGTCTACCATTCCGAGTAATTACGGCGAGCGGGTGGTAATGCGTCTGCTGGACAAGCAGGCGGCGCGTATTGATCTAAAACATCTGGGAATGCCCAAACGGACATTGACGCAGTTGGTCGATCTGCTGCATCAACCCAATGGCATTATTCTGGTTACCGGCCCAACGGGCTCGGGTAAAACCACCACGCTCTACGCTGGCTTAATGGAACTCAACGATCGCCGCCGCAATATTCTGACCGTGGAAGATCCGGTGGAATACGATATTGAAGGCATTGGCCAAACTCAGGTGCACGCCAAAGTCGGAATGACCTTTGCCCGTGGCTTGCGTGCGATTCTTCGCCAAGACCCGGATGTGGTCATGGTGGGGGAAATCCGCGATCAGGAAACCGCCGAAATTGCGGTGCAGGCCTCTTTGACCGGCCACCTTGTGTTGTCGACCTTGCACACCAATACCGCCGTGGGCGCGATTACCCGTTTGGTGGATATTGGCGTTGAACCTTATTTGATCGCCTCTAGCCTCAAAGGGGTACTGGCGCAGCGCTTGGTGCGCCGCCTGTGTGAAGACTGCCGGCAAGCCATAACCTTGGACGAAACCGAAGCGCGTCTGCTCGGTGATGCTTCCCTCAAAGGTAAAACAGCCTACAACGCCTGTGGTTGTGAGGCTTGTCAAAATACCGGTTATCGCGGTCGGCAGGGGGTTTACGAACTGCTGGTTATCGACCGCGAATTGTCAGAGCTGATTCACAACCGCGCCGGTGAGCAGGAAATTCTGCGTTATGCCGCCTGCAATATGACTACGCTAATGTCTGAAGGTCGTCGTCTAGTGTTGGAAGGGCAGACCAGTCTGGATGAATTGCTGCGCAGCGTTCGAGAGGGCGGTGATGCCGGCCTTTGAGTACCGTGCGCTCGATGCCCGTGGTGGAAATAAAAAAGGGCTGATTGAGGCGGATTCTGCCCGGCAAGCCCGACAGAAGCTGCGTGAACAGCAACTTTTCCCACTGGATATCAAAGAGACCCGTGAAAAACAGCGCGGCAGTCGCAAGGGTTTTGGCGGTGCGCGTATTGGTATTGCCGATCTGGCTCTGTTTGTTCGGCATCTTTCCACGCTGATTCAATCGGGTATTCCTGTTGAGGAGTCGCTGGCGGCAACCGCCAAACACACCCGTAAAGCCAGCTTGAAAAAAATCGTTCTCGATCTGCGCTCGCGGGTTTTGGAAGGGCATTCACTGGCGGATGGCCTCAATGATCACCCGCAGGTATTTAATACCGTGTTTCGGGCGCTGGTCAGCTCGGGTGAAAAATCCGGTGACTTAGCGCTGGTACTGAACCAGTTAGCGGATTACACCGAAGACAGTCAGAAGCTGCGCGGTGTCATTATGCAGGCGGCGCTGTATCCCATCGTACTGACCTTTGTGGCAGTGGGCGTTATCGCCGCACTGATGACATTTGTGGTGCCCAAAGTCACCGCCCAGTTTGCTCACTACGATCAGGCGCTGCCAACCTTGACCCAGATTCTGATCTCGATCAGTGATGGTTTGGCCAATTACTGGTACGTGATGCTTGGCCTGATTGTGGCGTTATTTGTGTTTGCCCGATGGTGGATGCGCGACGATCAGCGCCGACTATGGACCCATGCGAAAATCCTCAAACTGCCGGTGTGGGGAGATTTAATGCTGGAGTTGGACGCCTCGCGGATGTTGCGCACCTTGGCAATTTTGCTGTCTTCCGGCGTGCCTTTTTTGGAAACGCTAAAAGTGGCGGGAGATACCCTGAGTAATCTGCATCTAAAGCAAAGCATGGACCGGGTGCGGGATCAGGTTCGTGAAGGGAAAAGTTTCAGCCGCTGCTTGCAGGATGAAGCCGTATTGCCGCCAATGGCGATTTATATGATTTCCAGTGGTGAATCCAGTGGCGAGCTGGAAACCATGGTGCAGCGTGCGGCGAGCAATCTGGAGCGCGAGCTGCAAGCGCGTGTGCAAATGTTTGTCAGCCTCTTTGAACCCCTGTTGATTGTGGTTCTGGGCGGCGTGGTGCTGTCTATCGTGTTGGCGATTATGCTGCCGATTCTGCAGCTCAATAATCTGACACAGTTCTAATAAATTTAGGAGCAAGTGATGAGCAAATCGAATAACTGGAGACAACAGCGCGGGTTTACCCTGTTGGAAATCATGGTGGTTATCGTGATTTTGGGTCTGCTGGTCGCGGTTGTTGCCCCCAATGTTTTACAAAACCAAGACAAGGCCATGGTTGAAAAAGCCCGCGCCGATATCTCTGTTTTGGAGCAAGCGCTGGATATGTATAAGTTGGATAACCACGTTTATCCCACCACCGATCAAGGTCTGCAGGCCTTGGTAAAAGAGCCCACCTTGTCACCCAAGCCAAAAAACTATCGCAGCGATGGTTATATCAAACGCCTGCCTGACGACCCTTGGGGCAATGCCTACCTCTATATTCAACCCGGTGAGCACGGCCCTTATGACCTCTATTCCACTGGCGCCGATGGCGAAGAGGGCGGCGAGGGTTTAGCCGGTGATATTGTTAACTGGCAGGAATAATTCACGCCACCAGCGGGGTTTTTCCCTGCTGGAATTGATGGTGGTGGTTTTCATCATCGGCCTGCTTAGCACCGCCGTTGTGTTAGCTATTCCCTCACGCAGTGGCGAACAGCTCTTGGTGCAGGAGCGCTATAAATTATTGGGTGCTTTGCGCACCGCTCGAGCAGAAGCGGTGTTTAGTGGGCACAGTCTCGGTTTGCTCTGGCAGAGTAATCAGGGTCGGTTTCTCATTCTGAGTCGCAGTGGTTGGGCGCCTATCACCGCTGGCGTACTTGCTAAAACCATCGAACTAGATGCCTCGGTTAACTCGGAAATTACCTTGTCAGGACAGTTAATAGAAACGCAATCAAGCGGCCAAAATAAGATTTTGACCCCTCAGCTGGTGTTTCTTGGTGATGGTCAGGTTTCCGCTTTTGAATGGCGTCTGTCTACAGCGGGTGCGAATTCTGTCGAGTTTGATCAACGCTTGAGACTGATTGATGACGAGGAGGCGCGCTGAATGTTTTCTCGTTCTGCTCGCCTGTCGAGTCAACAAGGTTTCACACTTTTGGAAGTGATGGTGGCACTGATGATTTTTGCTACCGCTGCCGTTGCGCTCACCAAAAGCCTGAGTGAAAGCGCTTACAGCACCTCGGCGCTTGAAGAGCGTCAGTTTGCAGATTTAGTCGCCAGCAATTTATTGGTGGATATACTTCGCGAAGGCTACGGAAATCGCAGCAGTGGCGAAGCCAGCATGGCCGGTTATAACTTTACCTGGTCGCGCCAAATCAGTGATACCCCACACCCAAATATCCAACGCGTGGATTTATTGGTCCAGCTCGCTGAAAACGGCGATCGGCTGGCCAGTCGAACGGCTTATCTGGAACGCTAAGCCATGAGTGAGGGCTATTTCAAAATACGCCGACTCCAGCGGGGTTTTACCTTGGTGGAGCTGCTTATCGCGGTTGCGATAATGGCCTTATTAGGTAGTCTGGCCGGCTTTATGCTGAACAGCTCCTTAAACAATAAGGAAAGGATAGAGCTGCACCAACAGCGTTTGGAAGAACTGGCGTTGGCCTTGCAAATTATCCGCCGAGATTTTGAGCAACTCACGCCGCGCATTCCCCGTGACCAACAGGGCGATCCGTTTAGAGCGCGCATTCGTGCAGAGCAAATTGGCGAGCACAGCGAGGTGGAATTTGTTCACGGTGGACGGCGCATATTGCCGGGGCAAATCTTACAAAGTGATTTGGAACGGGTGCGCTATCAGTGGGAAGACGGCAGCCTCGTTCGCTATAGCGCCGCCGTTGCCGATCCAACGACTAATACCGAGTGGCAGCGGCAGCTGATGCTCGATGATGTCAGTCGCTTTGTGGTGGAGTTTTATTACGAGAAGCGCTGGACCAGTTTTTGGCCGCCCAACACACAAATTAGCGCGACCCAGCCCGACGGCGTTCGAGTGGTCATGGATGTGGCTCAGTGGCCTGATATCACCATGAATATTTTGCTACCGGAGATTGAGTAATGTTCCGGCCGCGTAAGCAAAGCCGCTCTTCTCAAATCGTGACCAATCAGAGCGGTGCGGCTCTAATCATGGTGCTGTTATTAGTTGCGGTGATGCTGATTTTGTCTGTGTCGCTGGTTGATGGGGTGCGCTATAACAGTCAGCGTTTGCTTAACCAGCGATTTATGGAGCAGAGTTTTTGGTATGCCCTGGGCGGCGAAACCTTAGCCAAATATGCGTTAGAAGATATCGCCGACGAAGAGACGGTGAACTTGGGGCAAGATTGGGCGCGCGAGGATATTTTGTTTCCCATTGATGGCGGTTCAATCGCCGGGCGGTTTGTCGATCAGCAAGCCTGTTTTAACCTCAATAATTTGTATCCACCTAATACTGAAGATGGTGAAGAGGAAGATCCTGATCGGGCGCCGTTACGTTTGTTTCGAAATCTGTTTACCAATTTGGAGCTGTCGCAGCAGCGTGCAGATTTTATCGCGGGTCGGGTGGCAGACTGGATCGACGAAGACTTCTCGCCAGAAGGGGTATACGGGGCGGAGGATTTGAATTACAACCGCGGCGACTATCCCTTTATGCCGCCGAATGCGCTGCTCACTTCGCTGAGCGAATTGACCTTGTTTGCAGAGTTTGAAGAAGGTGAGCAGGGCAAGTTGTGGCCTAACTTTTGTGTGTTGCCCCAAGTGGATACCACACTCAATATCAACACACTCAAAGTGGAGCAAGCCGCTCTACTTGCGGCGGCGCTGGATAATTTGATCACCGTTGATCAAGCCAGAATGATGCTTGAAAGTCGGCCCGCTCAAGGTTGGCCCGATGTGGAGAGCTTTGTCGCGTCGTTGGGATTAAGTGAGGAGACACCCTTGAGCGCAGAAATGCAGAACGCTTTGGGTGTAAAATCGAATTATTTTATGGGCTTGGCGGATGTGTTTTACCAGCAGCGCCAATTAAAAGTCTACAGTCGCTTTGTGATTAAAGGCACTAAAGTCTATGCCTACTCGCGTGAATACGGAGACGTTTTTTGAGTAATCAATTGTTTCTCGAACTGCCTGCCCGCTTGGAAGGTGGCGAGCCCGAAACGCTGAACTGGCTGGTTTGGGATGTCGAGACCTCTCAGGTGCGCGATCGCGGCTGCGTGAGTGTTGAGCAGTTGTCGGCTCTGGCCGATCAATTCTCCGCTTTGCCTTGTTACGCCTTAGTCCCCGGTGAGCTGGTTAGCCGTCATCAAATTGTGCTGCCAAAAGGTGGCCGAGTGGGTTTGTCGGCCTTGCCGTTTCAACTCGAAGAAAGACTCTGCTCCGATCTGTCCGGCGTGCATTTTGCTCACAGTGTGATTAAGCCAAATCAATCCACAGATGTACTGGTTGTGGAGCGTGAATTGATGGCTGCTTGGCATCAGCTATTGCTTAACAGCGGCTTGAAAGTGAAAGCGCTTTATCCAGATTACGGCGCTATTGCCGAAAATATTGTGGTACTTGACCAGCACCGCGCGATTTCTCACAGCGTTTCTGCCGCGGCAGCAATGCAAGCAAAAAACTTTCCAGTGTGGGCTAAGTTGGCCGGTGGTGTGGAAGAGATGTCTGCCTATACCTGTTGTGAGGCAAGTGCCGAGGTGGTGTTAAAAGAAAACCTACCGTCACAGAATGTGTTTTCCGTTGCCCAACGCCTCGATGCCATTGCCGCCAATTTCTCACCTTGGCTGCCTAATCTATTGAGTGCCGAGTTTGCCTTGCGCGATGAGCAGTCGGCTTTGGTCAAAGCCCTGCGTTGGCCCGTTATTTTGTTATTGGCGCTACTGTTTGGTCATTGGCTGAATCTCGGTTTGGCCATTGCTGCGCAAAATAAAGAAATTACGCAACTTGAGAGCGCCATTGATCAGGTTTATCTCGATACCTTCCCCGGTGCGCGAGTGGTGAATGCTCGCAGTCAGATGCGCAGTAAATTGAACGCCTTGGAGCAGGGCGGAAGTGATTCCAGCTTTCTTCCTTGGCTGGAAACCATTGCCCTGGCATCCGGTGGCGGTCAGTCAATACGGTTTAGTCAATTAAACTTTGCAGCAACACCGGGAGAAATCCGCTTGTCGCTGTCTGCGCCGAGTTATGAGGCCGTTGATACTTGGGTCGCTAAGTTGCAGGCCAAAGGGCTCACCGTTGAGCGTGGCGCTTTTGCTGCAGAGGCGGGCGGCAGTAACCGCGTTAGTGGTCAAATCAGTGTGAAGGGAGGCCGCTAATGAAATCGATTCAACAATATTTCGCTAGCCGTACTGAGCGCGAGCGCCAGATTCTTATTCTGGGTACTGTGTTTGGTTTGCCATTATTAATTTGGTTGGCGCTATGGCAGCCCATGTTGCAGGCGCGTGCGAGTGGCGAAGAAAAGCTGCTTCAACGCCGTCAAACCTATGAATGGATGCAGCAATCTGCGGCCACCATTAAGGCTAACCAAGGTGGCGCTAAAACCGTGGCCAGTGGTTCACCGCAGCAAAAAATAACCGCCGCTGCGGCGCAACATACCATCACCTTGACCCGAATAGAGCCGATGAGCAACGGCCGTTACACCTTGTGGGTAAGTGCGGCTGACTACAATTCGGCGGTGCATTTTGTGGATGCTTTGCTGCGCGCGGGCTTGACGCTAGAGTCGCTTAGTATGAATCAGCTTGATGTGCCGGGAACGGTATCGCTGCGTGCCAGCTTTGGGGGCGGGCAGTGAAACGGGTTTTAGGCATTAGTGCGGCACTGCTGTTTTTTCTGATTTGCGTTATCTGGCGAGCGCCGGCTTGGCTATTAGTTGATTCGCTTGATTCACATTTGCCGCCTGAGCTGCAATTGGGTAGCGCGAGTGGAAGCCTGTGGCAGGGTGAGTTTAGTACCGTTCAATATCAGGGGATTACCCTTGAGCAGGTGAGCTGGCAATTACAGCCGATCAAAGCCTTGCAAGGTTCGCCACTTAAACTGAAAGTTAAGTTTCCCGTACAGCTTGATGCGGAGCTGGGCTTTAGCCAAGGGCAACTAAAGCTGAATGCTTTAGCCGCCAAGGCCAGCCTGGCTAGTGTGCTGGATCTGGCCGGTGTGCCAAGTATGGGTTTTGATGGCCGTTTAAGTGCAGAGCTAAGCGGTGTTTTTGGCGAACAGGGCTGTACCGAATTTGATGGCCAGCTGGAGTTATTGCAACTCAGCGGTGATCTTGCCGGGGTAAGTCAAATTGCGCCACTGCGGGCAGACCTCGTTTGTCAGGGTAGAAATATCAATTTGAAAATTGCCGAAGACAATTCCGCCAAAGTGAGAGGCAGTGTGAGAGTGCCGCTAGCCGGTGGTAAGCCGACTGGCAGCATTATGGTTTCTCCGCAAGCTAATTCAGAATTGTATCTAAGCCTGCAAGATTTTCTCGGCCGCCCGCGTAACGGTAAAGATTTTATTATCCGCTTGTAGCAGGCTTATATTTTAGTACCCGCAGAGCGTCGCATAGCGATCTCGATGAAATCCCGAGTTGCCGAAAAGTTGCGTTGCCACCCGCGAGCGTTTTAAGAAAAAGCCGATTTCCAGCTCATCTGTCACCCCAATGCCGCCGTGCATTTGCACGGCTTCAGAGGTCACTTTTTCAAATACATCGTTCAGCCGTGCTTTTGCCAAACTTGCCAATTGAGGGAGGTCGGGGCGCTTATCATCAATAGCTGACAGAGCATCTAAAACTACCGATTTTGCCAATTCCAACTCGGTAAACAGAATGGCAGCACGGTGCTGCAGAGCTTGAAAGCTCCCAATTTTCTGGCCAAATTGATCGCGCTCTTTCAGGTAAGCTACGGTGCGCTCAAAACATTCCAAGGCGCCGCCTAGCATTTCTGCGGCTAGGCAAATACGACTGCGATCTAGTGCAATATTAAGTGCCGGCCAAATTTGATCCGCTTCACCCAGCAAATCGGCATCGCTTAGCTGCACGTTTTCGAAAATGATTTCGCTGGCTGAGCGGCTGTCTACCCATTGCTTGCTGTGTTGGGTGATGCCCTTTACTTGGCTATTTACCAAGAAAGCGCTCAGTCCCTCACTGCCGTTGCTATCTTTATTTGTGCGAGCAATAACCACTAATTTATCTGCGCTACTGGCGTCCAGTACCACGGATTTACGGCCATTAAGAATATAGCCGTCAGCGGTTTTTTCCGCCTGAGTTTGAATGGCGGTCGGCGCGTGGTGGTGGCCTTCTTCCAGCGCCAGCGCCAAGGTCAGTTCGCCACTGATTATTGCCGGTAGCAATTCCTGTTTCTGTTGCTCGCTTGCGGCTAGCTGAATCAGCGAAGCTGAAAGTACCACGGTGCTGAGCAGTGGTGATGCGGCAAGGGTGCGGCCGGTTTGTTCAAAAATCGCGCCTAAACCCAGATAGCCAAAATCGAGCCCGCCAAATTCTTCGGGGAATACAATACCGCTCCAGCCGAGCTCGCACATGGCTTGCCAATGATCGGGCTTATAACCGTGAGTGTCGCCGGAATCGCGTAAGGCGCGCAGCTCGCTAACCGGCATGGTGCTGCTTAAAAAATCTTTGGCGGTGTCTTTAAGCAGGCGTTGTTCTTCGTTTAATACCAAAGCCATATTGTTCTCCTAAGCCTGTGCATTGTGTTCGGGCAATTCCAGTGCCCGCTTGGCGATGATATTGAGCTGCACTTCGGATGTGCCGCCGGCGATGCTTAAGGCTTTGGAAAATAACCAGCCACGGGTAGTAAGAATTTCATCGTCATTGAAGCCGGCTCCGCCCCAGCCCAGTGCTTGATGACCGAGTAAAGCGACTAATAATTCATCTTTATTTTTGGTTTCTTCGGTGCCGACATATTTCATGATCAGCGGTACATTGGGGTCGGCTAGGCCGTGCATCCGTTCTTCAAAACTGCGGAAATGGGTGAGGCCGATGGCGCGAAAATTCATTTCATGGCGAACCAATTGGTCGCGCAGCGCCAAGTCTTTAAGTTTGCCATCTTCGCCCAACCCAATATATTCCAGCGCGGCTTGAACCGGGCCAAAACTGGGGCCGGGGGTGTCGCCGCCAATTTCAGACATCAGCTTGCGCTCGTGTTTTAACAGCGCTTTGGCGACTGACCAGCCCTTATTCAGTTCACCGATGAGATTGCCTTTAGGCACTTTGACATTGTCAAAAAAGGTCTGGCAAAACTCGGATTCACCGCTGATAAGTTCAATCGGTGTGGTGGTCACTCCGGGGTCGTTCATATCAATCAGTAAAAAACTGATGCCTTCCTGTTTTTTTGCTGCCGGGTCGGTGCGAACCAGACAGAAAATCCAGTCGGCTTTATCGGCATTTGTCGTCCAGATTTTAGTGCCATTTACGAGGAAATGATCGCCACAATCTTCAGCGCGGGTTTGCAGGCTGGCCAAGTCGGAACCGGCGCCGGGTTCTGAGTAACCTTGGCACCAGCGAATTTCGCCCCGTGCAATTTTTGGAATATGTTCATGTTGCTGGGCTTCGGTTCCAAACTCTAATACCGCTGGGCCAAGCATCCATATGCCTAAATCATAGAGCGGCGTGCGGCAGCCCAGGGCTTTCATTTCTTCTTTCAGAATACGAGTTTGTTGCTCGTCGAGACCGCCGCCGCCCAGGGCTTGAGGCCAGTCAGGCACCGTCCAGCCACGGTCGCGCATACGCTCAAACCAAAGTTTGGCATCATTATTGGGGAAAGTTTTATTACGTCCCGCCCAGACTTGTTCTTCGCGCACGATGGGACGGCGCTGTGAAGGGGGACAATTTTCTTCTAACCAGGTGCGTACTTCCTGACGGAATGCATCAGCTGAATTCACACTAGACTCCTAAATCAGCCTTCTTTTAATTTCACATTAAGGTAGGATTAGCGACCTTGGATGCCAAGGTCGAAACTGGTCAATATGACTTGCAAAAGGGGTCATTGCGCGCTTGTATTCGACCAGTAATACGAATAAGGAATAGTTATGTCAGATTTTATTCTTGCCATTGATCAGGGTACGACCAGTTCACGGGCGATTGTGTTTAATGCTGCCGGCCAGCACTGCGGTGTCGGTCAGCAAGAATTTGCTCAACACTATCCAAAAGACGCTTGGGTAGAGCACGATCCGGAAGAAATTTGGCAAACCACGCTCGCCAGTTGTCGGGCGGCGATTGCCGCAGCTGAAATCAGCGCAGAGCAAATTGCGACGGTCGGCATTACCAATCAGCGTGAGACCACCTTGTTGTGGGATCGTGAAACCGGAGAGCCGGTTTATCCCGCCATTGTCTGGCAAGATCGGCGCACTGCAGAACAGTGTGTGCGTTTGAAATCTCAAGGTTTGGAAGAATTTGTTCGCCAGCGCACCGGCTTGTTGCTCGATCCGTATTTCTCGGCCACTAAGTTGGCTTGGATTCTCGATAATGTGGACGGTGCACGTGAGCGTGCCGAGGCGGGGAAGCTGGCTTTTGGCACGGTAGATTGTTTTTTGTTGTGGCGATTAACGGGCGGCAAGTCACACGCGACCGATGCCACCAATGCGTCTCGAACCTTGCTGTTTAATATCCACAGACAGCAATGGGATGCGGAATTGCTGAGAATTTTTGATATTCCGGCCGCGATATTGCCCGAGGTTAAAGATAATTGCGCCGAGTTTGGTCGTACTGATCCGGACTTGTTTGGCGCGAGTTTACCGATTCAAAGCATGATTGGTGATCAGCAAGCGGCAACGGTTGGCCAGGCGTGCTTTGTGCCGGGCATGGTGAAAAGCACTTATGGCACCGGCTGTTTTGTGGTGTTGAATACCGGTGATAAGGCCTTGGTTTCCTCGCAGCGCTTGTTAACGACCATTGCCTATCAACTCGATGGCAAGCCTTGCTATGCCCTTGAAGGTAGTATTTTTGTGGCTGGCGCGGCGGTGCAGTGGTTGCGTGACGGTTTAAAACTGATTGGTTCGGCGGCGGAAACTCAAGGCTTGGCGGAAAGTGTGGAGACCGCCGGCGGTGTTTATATGATTCCGGCATTTACCGGCTTGGGTGCCCCGTATTGGGACCCAGATGCGCGGGGCGCCATTTTGGGCCTGACTCGCGATACTGGTATTGCTCATATCGCCAGAGCGACTTTGGAATCGGTTTGTTATCAAACCCGCGACCTATTGGAAGCAATGCGCGGCGATGGCGCAAATATCGCTTCCTTGCGAGTAGATGGCGGCATGGTGGTAAACGACTGGCTGGTTCAGCGTTTGGCCGACACCTTGGGGGTTTCCTGTGAGCGTCCGCAAGTTACTGAAACCACGGCTCTGGGCGCCGCGTATTTGGCGGGTTTGCAGGCGGGCTTGTTCGATAGCCTAGAGTCAATTGCGGCACTGTGGCAGCGACAGGCCATGTTTGAACCGCAAATGCCTGCTGTGCAGCGTGAGCAGCGTTATCACGGCTGGAAGAAAGCGGTGAGCCGGGTGCGAACGTCTGAGTAATCGGGGCCGGTTTAAATTTTTAGATTTAAATTGACGTTATCTGCGGGCATGGGGCGGCTCAGATAGTAGCCCTGCAGATATTCCACGCCGAGGTCAGATAGGATCATCATGGCCTCGCGGTTTTCCACGCCTTCTGCGATCACTTTTTTACCTAGGCTATGGCTCATTTCCACAATGGATTTCACCAGTTTTTGGTCTTCTTCCCGATCTTGAATAAAGCGCACAAATGATTGATCGATTTTGATGAAGTCGACCGGCAATTCGCGCACATATTCAAAAGACGTAAAGCCCACGCCAAAATCATCGAACGCAATCTTGGCGCCGATATCTTTAAAGACCTGCAAGAGTTTTTTAGCGGCATTGAGATTTTCAATGGTGTCGGTTTCAACAATTTCAAAAATCAGTTTTTCAGGATTAACTTGCGTTTGCTGAATAAGGGATAGCAGGCGATCCTGAAAATCAGATTGCTCCATAGTGGGCGCAGTAAGGTTAATGCTAATGCCAGTTTTAATGCCTTGTTCCTGCCATGCTCGCAACTGAATCATCGCCATTTCCAGAATCGCGAAGTCAATTTGCGGCAACATGCCGAACTCGGCGGCAACCGGTAGAAACTTATTGGGCGGCACATATTGCCCGTGTTCGTCCCGCATTCTGACCAGACATTCACAGTGGCTAACACGCTGTTTGCCGATGTCGTAAATGGGCTGGAAGAATAGGATAAGCCGGTTATCTTCAAGGGCTTTCAGCAATTCATCCCGTATCTGGTATCGCTGTTTGCGATGATCGCTACCCTGATCCTCGTCGTTAATCCGATACAGCTTGCCGCGATTTTTTAATTTCGCCCAACTCATAATTGAGGTGAGGTTGGATAGCCATTCTTCAATCAGACCGATGTCCGCTTTGTACTCATCAATCACTCCGGTGAGGTTGCAGCGAATGGTTTCATTATTGTTGGGCAGCTGTAGCTGGGTCAGGCTGCTAAGCAGTTCATCTTCAATGTCAGGGTCGTGGATCAAAGCCAAAAACTCGCCGGCACCGGTTCGAGAGATCAGCGTGCCAAGAGGCAAAATATTGGAGAGCTGCTCGGAAATAATGCCCAGCAAACGATCGCCTTTTTCAAAGCCGTGGTTGTCATTAAAGGCGGCAAAATCATCGATATCGAGCATTAATAGCTGTAATTTTTGAATATGCTGATGGCGCTGAATATAGTCGGCCGCTCTTTCAATAAAGGTGTTTCGGTTCAGCAAGCCCGTTATACGATCATGCTGTCCCAGCCAATTAATACTCTCTTGGGCTTCCACTCTCTCAGAAATATCCATGCCCACCGAGAGGAACATATCTTGCCCGGAAAACTGAGTTTGGCTGTGTACCCACAGGTGGGTGCGGAAGGTTTGGTCCACACCGAGCAGCGGGGTTTCGGTCTGCATTTGCTGGGTTTCACCCAAGAGGAGTGGCGTTAGCTCCTTGGCCAGTTTCCAACCGGTGCTGCTTTGCGGCAGGTAGTTATTAATATTTACGCTGCCATCTAATTCGCCAATACCAGTAAGGCGTTGGCCCAGTGCGTTGATTTTATGAATAAAGCCCTTGGCATCGTGAACAATAATGACCAGTGGCGAGTTATTCAGCAGCGTGTCGGTAAATTGATTGGCGGCGGAGAGGTCGCTCACCTTGTTACGCAGGGTGGTGCGATTTTTTTCGAGCATGCTGTCGAGGGTTTGCAACGATTGATTGACCAATGACATGGTGTCACGAAGATCATCTACTTCGTCTTGAAACAGGGTTTTGCGTTTTAGTTCGAACAAGGCTTTGGCCGCCTGTTCATGTTCCCGTTGCGGCAGCAGTTTGAGAATATTGGTTAAGGCTTCCACCCGCTGCAGAGGCGGACGCAAGACATAAAATAAAATACCTAGGGTGACGATAATCTGTAGCGCGACACCGAATAACAGGTACTTAAAAGTTTGCGCGCTGTGATGATGAAGTTCGCTGGTATCGGCGATAAGCACGCCGTGCAAGCCCTGAGCGGTATTTAGCGGGAAAATACTCACTTGGAAATATTGTTCGCCAAGGGGGAGCGCGAGATTCTCGGAGCTTGCCGCCCAATCTGTCGCGCCTTTATTTGCTTCAACAATTGAGGCGACATAATTGCTTAAGTCAGCATAGTGCTTTTGTAACTGTCGATTCAGAGGGTTGGTATAAAAGCGGTAGTGTTCGGCCGTGGGTGATGGTTCGCTGAACAAAAGCAGTTCTGCGCCGGTAATGGCTTGAAATTCCCGCAGCAGTTCGCCCATATCGCGGTTGATGTTGATTAGCGAGTCGGTATCTGCAACCGGAGAAAATACACTTTGCATGCATTGCTTGTTACAACTTACGTTGCTGACCGGTTGTACAGTCTCAGCGATACGAGTCGCCGCCCAGCGCAATGTTTGTGTGGCAGGTTCTAAAGTGCTGTTGCTGTATTGGATGCTGTTGTTGATTTTGCCATCAAGCGTAAGCAGGGCAAAAGAGTCCACATTGCTAAAGATGCGGCTATTGGGTAACAGAGCTTGAGCGACACGCTCAGGCTTTGAGTGCAACATGCGCGCTTTTTTATGGAGCTCTTTATCCGAGCGATTGAGCTGAAGATAGAACGCATTTTTTAAATGCATCATGCTTTCGCTAGCTTGAGAGTCATGGCTAGCAAGCGTGCTTCTATAAATTAAGCCTGCAGCAAGTAAGCTTAATGTGCTGATGCTGAGCAGCAATAATAGGCTCAGCTTGCTAAACAAGCTGATGGAATGGGCGGCGCTCGCGGTTTTATTCATTAACCATTTCCATGTGCCCTCGAAAGCTCTGCTTGGTGATTACCATTACTGGATCTTGTTGAGGTAATCAGTTTGAGGCATTTCTTTTCCTTTGGTCGCTCAGTAATTTGGCGTGAATTTTTATTTGCGATCATAGTTAAAATTAGAGCTGAATTTGCATTCTAACCATCTGCGAGTCACACCGCATTAGCGAGGGTAAAGATTCTTAGATTCAGATCAATTTAGGGTTAAAAATAGTACAAAAACGGAGTAAAGAAAACGATGGGAAGAGTGGCTGGTAAGGTGTGCATTGTAACGGGCGCCGCATCGGGTATGGGAAAAGCAGACGCCGAGCGCCTTGTTGCCGAAGGGGCTTCTGTTGTACTCACGGATTTGAACGAGAAAGATGGTCAGGCGGTAGCAAATTCGCTGGGCGAAAAAGCGCTGTTTATACGCCACGATGTCACCAGTGAAGAAGATTGGAAAAAAGTGGTTCAGACAACGGTTGAAACCTTTGGCCGCTTAGATGTCTTGGTGAATAACGCCGGCATGATGGCGCTGGGCAGCGTAGTTGACTGTACGATTGAAGATTATCGCCGGGTCAATGCGGTAAATAGTGAAGGCGTGTTTTTGGGCTGTAAAACGGCGATTCCAGCAATGGAAGCGGCGGGCAATGGTGGCTCGATTATTAATATGTCGTCGGTTGCGGCCCTTCACGGTATGTCTTTTGTGGCAGCCTACAGCGCGAGTAAGGGCGCGGTGGCGGCCTTAACCAAGTCGGTGGCCTTGTTCTGTCGCGAGCGCCGCAATGGAATTCGCTGTAATAGCATCCACCCCGATGGTGTAAAAACCCCGATGGTGTTCAAAGTGGCCACGGGCGCTGAATCTGCAACCCGCGAAGAAATCGAATCTTTATCTACTGAAGCTCACCCCATGTGTGAACCGGAAGATATTGCGGCGCTGGTATTGTATTTGGCCTCGGATGAATCTTCCTTCGTTAATGCAGCGGAAATGCTGATCGATAATGCATCAACCGCAACCCCCCCAATCGGTGTGTGATCTTCGCTGAAAACGAGCCTGTGTTGTGGGGAAAGTGTTGTGGAGAAATTGTCGTGCTGAAAGTGCAGCTACTTTGCCGCGGAGATAATCAGGCTCTGGAGCCATTTCTAGAGGCAGCCTTTGCAGAGGAAAGGCTTGGCGAAGTTGAGGGCATCCTGCGTTGGCAAATCAATATTGCCGATCGGGATGTTGCCGATGCTGCCGGTCGTCGAATTGGCGAAGCCGCTTATTCAGCGCTGCTGAGCTTCTGGTTAGATTCGTCGCAAACACAGGCTTCACGTTGCTGCTTGCAGCTGCAAGAGCGGCTGCCTGATGGACTGGAGTACGACAGCTATTTGGTTGAAGAAGCCATTCCCTTGGAGTCTTCCGAAAATGCGGTTAAAGGTCAGCGGCAGCAGGGTTTTACGCAAGTGGCTTTGCTGCAGTGCCCCGAGCAAATAAGCTATCAACAGTGGTACGGTCACTGGAAACAGGTGCATACCTCGGTGGCGATTCAAACTCAGGCAACCACGCGCTATATTCAAAATCGGGTGTTGGCAGTGTTGTCACCGGCATCTCCCGCGCTTGATGCCATTGTCGAAGAGACGTTTCCTTTGACGGCGATGTCTGATGATGCAGCATTTTATGATGCGGTAGGGCAGTCGGAGCGCTTGCAAAAACATGTCGAAGAAATGATGACAAGCTGCGCGGCGTTTATTGATTTTGAGCGCTTGGCCGTTTTTCCCAGTAGCGAATATCGATTTACTTCCGCTACGTCTAAAAGCGAGTCTTAGCAGAGATCATCCGGCACGCTAGGAACCTCAGTTCTGGGCAGGCGTTTGAGAATTTGCTCGAGTTGGTCGCCTAAGAAGCGTCCGGCGGCAATATCCATCGCCCGGCCCAGCTCGGCATCCACCACAATTTCGGCCAGCGGACGCAATTGCCAAACCAAATCCGCAATGGCTGGAAATTCTTCGCGCGGTGGCAGCGGTTGATTGCCGAAAGGCTTGAGCACGTGTTCGGCAACCAATTTAACGAAGGTGTCGGCAACCCCCTGAATATGACCGCGCATATTGGCGGTAATTTCTAAAAGCTCTTCCAGAGGAATACCGGTGGAGCAGAGCTTGGCCGCGACTTCCAGCGTGTTCATGCTCTCCACCCGCATCTTGCTGCCGCTGGCTTGAAACAGCCCCAGGTCAGAGGCTTTTTTTAACGCTGCGGGGGTGAGTTTGGTGCCAAACATTTTTACCAGTTCCGCCATCGAAACAGTGATCGGTTCTTCGCGGCCCCAAGGGGAGTTGATCGCGGTTTCCATCCCCAGAATTTCATTAATCCCTACGCCGTTTTCTACCGCATTTAGCAGTTCACGGATGCTACTCAGGGTGTATCCGCGCTCCAGCAAGTTGGCGATAAGACGCAGACGAGATAGGTGTTGGCTGGAATAAATGCCTTTGCGACCGCGCAATGCGGGGGGAGGGAGCACGCCCCGATCTTGGTAGGCGCGAATATTGCGCACCGAAGTATTGGCAGAGATCGCCAGCTCTTCAACGCTGTATTCCTTATTACCCTCTTGGCTGCGCGGCGCTTTTTCACTTGCCTGACTTTGAGGCAGGAATTGGGCAACGGATTCTAGGGTTTCTTTGGCAATACTTTCGCGGGTCATAGATTTTAGGTCAGCGTTTTGGTCAGGTTATGTCGCTAAATTGAGTGCGAACGATTTTTAAACACTTGGATGTTGACAATGATTTCATTTGATTTATATTACACAGCATAATGTAACATAATAGTCTGTATCATTTCTGAATAGACAATAATAACCATAAAACCCGAGGTTGTCATATGCGTTTCCCTGTAAAGACAGTCCCTGCCGGCATGGTGCTGGGGGCAGTGCTCATTAATTCTGCCTATGCGGCAAAGTTGGAAGAGGTGGTTGTAACCGCGCAAATGCGCGAGCAAAGCCTGCAAGACGTCCCAGTTTCCGTAAGCGCCATCGGTGGCGAGAAAATGATGGAGGCGGGTATTAACCGCATGGAAGATTTACAGGCTTACGTGCCTAATTTAACGGTGACCGAGAGCGGTATCAGTACTGATATTTATATTCGCGGTATCGGCACCGGTATGAACCAGGGCTTTGAGCAATCCGTTGGCATGTATGTCGACGGTATTTACTACGGTCGTGCCCAGTTGGCACGGGCGCCATTCTTGGATTTAGCACGGGTAGAAGTACTGCGTGGTCCGCAGAATATTCTGCAGGGCAAAAACAGTATTGCCGGGGCGATCAATATCATTACCGCTTCGCCAGATGGCGAAGTTGATGGCATGGCCTCCTTTTTGTATGAGCCGGAAATGGACGAAAAGGTGTTAGACCTGATGTATTCCACACCGCTCACCGACACCTTTGGTATTCGCGTTGCCGCTCGCCTGCGTGAGTACGGCGGCTTTATGGAAAACTTGTTCGATGGCAGCACTGGGCCTGCCTACGATCAAGGTACCTTCCGCGTGAAAACCTATTGGGATGCGACCGATCAAACGTCGATTACCACTAAGCTGGAATTGGGTAGCTTTGATTCGGTAGGTCGTCAGGCTGAAATTTTTAATGATCAGCCATCAACCTCAGCCAACCCTGTCTTGGCGGGTAGAACCCAAGCCGAAATTCTTGATCGTTCTTACATTCCCGGGATTCTTGATCTGGATGTGCACGACTCAGTGCGCAACAACTATCAAGACTTTAAAACCTCTAGCAATGGTAATAGCTCTGAGAATGACACCCGTAACATAACCATTAATGTCACCCACAATAACGAGGACGGCCACACCTTTACCTCGATTACCGGCTTGATGGCTTACGAATATAACGATCTCTGTGACTGTGACTCCACCTCGGCGGAGCTGTTTAAGTTTTTAATGCATGAAGACTATAAGCAATTCAGTCAGGAGTTTCGCTGGTTGTCACCATCCGGTGAACGCGTAGAGTTTATCGGTGGTCTGTACTTCCAGTACAACGATCTGTTGTTTGAAGACAAATTGGTACAAGACTCCAACCAGGTTGTTGACCTGATTAATGCAGCAGACCTCTATGAAGGCGGCGGCTGGGGCGATATCGATCCGCTCACCTTGGCGCTCGATCCGCGTGAATTGGCCGGTATTGGTGATGCGGGTAATGCGATTTCAGATATTGCTGGCCCGCGTAAATTCACCAGTGAAACCAAAATTGCCTCGGCTTTTTTACAGTCTACGATCAATATTCAAGATGCACTGCGCCTGACCTTGGGTGGCCGTTTGACCTATGAAGAAAAAACCGGTGATCGTCATCTGACCATTACGGATCTGGATGGTAACGAACTGCCTATCGGTGAAGTGGATACTGTGGCGGCCATTGTCTTCGCGATGGAGCGTCACCACCTGAAGGGCGAGCGCAGCGAAACCCAATTTGCGCCATTGATTAATCTGCAATGGGATTTCTCGCCAGAGGGCATGATGTACGCGACCGCCAGTCAAGGCTATAAGGCCGGGGGCTACGATGCGCGCTCAAATGCGACCCCTGATCTGGAATTGACGCCACGCAATCCCAATGCGGTTGTGGCTAACCAAACTGTACTAGCCGGTACCTTTGAATACGGTGAAGAAAAAGCCACCAGCTATGAATTGGGTATCAAAACCGGCCTGCTGGATGGTGCGGCTGAACTGAATATGGCGGTGTTCTATACCATTTATAACGATCTGCAAATCAGCCTGTTTGACGGCACTATTGGCTTCCAAGTGGGTAACGCCAAAGAAGCGATCAACCAAGGTATTGAGATTGATGGTCGTTGGCAGATTACCGATTATTTCTCGATTGGTGGTGCGCTAGCTTTGCTCGACTTCGAATTCACTGATTTCACCAATGGCCAGTGCCGTCAGGATCAAGTGCCCGACGCGCCTAATGGTCGTGACTGTGACTACACCGGCCTGTCGAACCAATACGTTTCAGACTGGTCTGGCACCATTATGTCCGGCTTTGTTGCCCCTATTTCTGACACGTTGGCAATTGGTCTTGCGTTGGATTTTGTGTTCACCGACAGCTACAACCCCTCGTCCAACCTTGATCCCCGTGTGGAACAGGATGGATTTATGAAGGTCAATGGTAAGGCTGGTATCGGTGCGATCGACCATAGCTGGGAGCTTTCTTTGGTCGGCAAAAACCTGACGGATGAAGTGGTGATGGTGTACGCCGCCGATACGCCGCTGGCAAAAACCTTGTTTGGCACTACCAGCCACACCGGGTTTTATGAGCCACCACGCTCAGTGGCGCTGCAGTTTGTTTATCGCTTGCAGTAAGCCTGAATTCGGAGGAGAGCAGGGATGAAAGCACAACTAAAGCATATCTTAAGTGCGGGCTTGCTGTTGGTGTTGAGCCTGCCGGTATGGGCGCTTGATGCCGGCTGGGAGCTAGCCAAAGACAGCAAGGGTATTCAGGTTTATCTGCGTGAAGTGCCCAATTCGCCAGTCAAGGCCTTCCGTGGAGAGGTGGAAATCGACGCTGGCGTGCTGCAAATTCTGGGCGCGCTGGATGATACGCCAGCCTTTACGGAGTGGATGCACAATTGCGCCAAGTCAGAGCTGATTCACAAATATAGTCTGGTAGATCGCCAGCAGTACATGGTGATCGACTTTCCCTGGCCGACCACAGACCGGGATATGATTATTCGCAATAAGATCAGCTATGACCTTGAGCAAGGCTATGCGCGCATTGATCTCTCGGCCTTTGATGAGGCCGAGTTGCCCGCAGAGGCCAAGGCGAAAATGCCGGGTAAAAGTAAGTTTCGGCGGGTGTCTGAGCTGACGGGTTTTTTCGAATTACAACAGTTGTCGCCTGAAAAAACGCGGGTGGTTTATCAGCTGCACATGGACCCAGCCGGCTCTGTGCCCTCGGGAATTGTGAATATGATGCTGGTCGACAACCCCTTTAATAGTTTGCAGGGGCTGCGCGAAAGGGCGCCTTTGGCGAAGTACCAAGACTTTGATCCGCTGAATGTTAAAGCTGAACTATCAGTAAATTAAAATAATAAAAACAAAGCACTACCGTAGTCTTCTGCTGCAACACATCAGGTTTATTTGGTTGCAGATCTCAATTTTTACTATGTTGGCCTACGGGCCAATTTAATTTCGTTGAATAAAATTTAATCTTTTTTTATTTGACATCGTAACGTGTAACATTAATATTACATTTAACAATGTAACATAATAAAATGTTCCTTTAAGAGGTGTTAGACATGACCATTCAAATTACGCCAGTTCACCGCAATCTTGAATTCAATTTACCGAAGGATCGCATTGCAGATTGGCACCCTGCCGGGGTACAGACTAGCCATTTCTTTAATGCAATGTCGCTGTTCTTCCCCGATGGCGAGCGCTTCTTTATCGACTCGGTTCGCCATTACCGTGACGGCATTGATGACCCTGAGCTGAAAGCCCAAGTGCGCGGCTTTATCGGTCAGGAAGCCATGCACGGTCGCGAACATGAAGAATACAACGAAGCCCTGGCCGAACGTGGCATGCCAGTGGCCCGTTACCTGAAAATCATCAATGGCTTGCTGGGCTTCACTCAAAAATTTGTGCCTAAGCGTATGCAGCTCTCTACCACCATTGCGCTGGAGCATCTGACCGCCATTCTGGCTAACTCGCTACTGCAAAAAGAAGCGGTGTTGGCGGGAACTGAAGAGCGCTTCGGTGCGATTTGGCACTGGCACGCGCTGGAAGAAACCGAGCACAAAGCGGTGGCTTACGATGTGTATCAGCGTACTTTTGGTAAAACCCTGTTTGGCTATATCGACCGCTGTCAGGCGCTGATTGTGGCAACGTTCCTGTTCTGGTTCCTGTGTATTCCCATTCATATCGATTTGGTGCGCCGCGAAGGCAAACTGTTTGACCTGAAAGGGTGGGGCCGTTGCTTCAGTTTTTTGTGGATCAAGCCGGGCGCCTTGGTGATCGCCCTAAAAGAGTGGTTTGACTACTTTAAACCGGGATTTCACCCTTGGGATCACAATAACCGCCGCTTTCTTGATAATGTGGACGACTTGGTTAAACAGGTTGAAAACTACAAGGTGGCTCAAGCTTGACGATAAATCCCGAACTGACTTCCGCGCCGAACTCCGCAGCGAGTTTGGCCGGTCGCGCAGAAGTACAAAGCCTCGTCGATACCTTTATGGGTACCGACTTGGCGCAATGCAATCTCCAGCAATTAGCACAATGGCGGCCGAAAACCGGCTCGCTGTGGAATCGCTTGCAGCCGTTTATGGCTATGCAGGCGGGAATGCGAACCCATTCGGTAGCCGTTGGCGATCAGCAGCTTTGCTTTTGGCAGGGTGGTCAGCTTGATGGACCGCCGCTATTACTGGTACACGGCTTTGGTGCCTCCAAGGAAAACTGGGTCAATATTTGCCGGGGCTTGGGGCGGACTTTCCGCTTGATCGTGCCGGACTTGGCCGGTTTTGGTAACTCCAGCTTTTCTGTCGAGAGCAATTATCGTCTGGATATTCAGGCGGATCGCTTGGCATTGCTGTTGGACGAATTGGGCATCGAGTCTACTCTGCTGGCCGGCAGCTCAATGGGCGGCGGTATTTGCGCTCAGTTGGCGGCGCGCCATCCGCAGAAAGTCGCGGGTTTGGTGTTGATGAATGCCGCCGGTGCCCCCGCTAAATACAATAGCTTGTTGGAAGCTGGGCTGCGCGCCGGGGTGAATTATCTTTCGCCGGCGGATCGAGCCGGGGTGCATCGCACCTTTCAAATTTGTCTGCACCGCAGACACCGGGTTCAGGGCGCGTTGTTGGCACTGATTTCGGGTGGCGAGATGCCGCATCGAAAGTCAGTGAATGATTTTATCTTCACACACTTGGTGGATTCGCTGGTACCAACTTGGGATTGTCTTGGCGGCATTAAAGCGCCGACTTTTATCCTTTGGGGTGATGCTGATCAAGTATTGGACTCTAGCTGTGTGGATGGTTTTCTTGATCAAATAGAAACGTCCAATGCGGTGATTCTGCCTGAGTGTGGTCATCTGCCGATGCTGGAAGAGCCCGGTTTGACGGTTAGACTGGTTACGGATTTCTGGACCGCAATCCGCACCTGATATTTCTCGTCTAGGCGCGTTCCTTGTTATGCTTGCCGGAATTTTCCTGCAAGCATTTTCTTTTTATATGTCCCGACAAATTCAATTATCCGCTTCTTGGCTCAACGCAGTTGGCGACGAGTTCGAGCAGCCCTATATGCAGTCTCTTAAGGCCTTTCTTGAGCAGCGTCGTGAGCAGGGGGCGGTGATTTACCCGCGTCCAAGTCACTGGTTTGCGGCGCTGGATGCTATTGATTTTGACAAAGTACGGGTGGTGATCTTGGGTCAAGACCCTTACCACGGCCCCGGGCAGGCGCACGGCTTGTGTTTTTCTGTGCAGCCCGGCGTAGCTCCGCCGCCGTCCTTACTTAATATCTTTAAGGAATTGCAGACGGATATCGGTATTCCTGAACCGCATCATGGGTATTTGCAACACTGGGCGGAGCAGGGCGTACTGTTATTGAATGCGGTATTAACTGTGGAGCAGGGGCAGGCGGGCGCGCATCAAGGAAAGGGTTGGGAGCAATTTACCGATGCTATTGTGGCCGCGTTAAATGCCAAGCGCGAGGGCTTGGTGTTTATGTTGTGGGGCTCACATGCTCAGAAAAAAGGCGCGGTAATCGATAAGCAGCGGCATTTAGTTTTGCGTGCGCCGCATCCCTCACCGCTATCCGCCTACCGGGGATTTTTTGGTTGCCAGCATTTTTCCCAAGCGAATGCGTATCTTGAGTCGCAAGGCTTGCCGGTAATTGATTGGTCCTTACCGGCAGAATAGTCGTTTCTAATTTTCAACTTCTAGTCTTCAACTTCTAGGGCATAAGGTAGGCTGCCAACGTTTAGTGTATTGCTATCGTTGGCGAGGTGGATATTGCCCTGCGCGACCGCATCACTGGTCAGAACTGCAAGTAATGTTACGCCTTCACCACTGTTCACTGCCGACACGATATTACCAATGCTTTGGCTGTTCTCATCGACAAATACATCATCGCCGGGCTTGGGCAGGGCGCCGGCTTTTTCTGCCAGATACATATGGCGCTTTAATTTGCCGCGATACTGCATACGCGCCACAATTTCTTGGCCGGTATAGCAGCCTTTTTTAAAGCTCACTGCGCCAATCAATTGGTGATTCAGCATTTGTGGAATAAACAAATCTTGGGTGGCGGCACAGACTTCGCCAATACCCGCCTGAATATTACCCAGCTCCCAATGATCGCTGCTAACAATCTCTGCCTGTTGGGTGAGCGCTGTCCATATTGCGTTTGCTTTTTCTGGTGCTACCCAGCACTCGAAACGCTCCTCGATGCCCGGCAATTTAATTACCGTGATTTGTTCCGCCGTGTTGCTGCTTAATGCCGCTTCTGGGTGTTCTTGGAGTAAGCTCTTGAGAGCTTCACTGCAATTTTCTCCGCTAATACCAAAGCCCACTAAGTTATGACTGTTGACGCTGAGTTTGGCTTTTGAAAAGACAATGTACTTTGCCAGTGTGGTTTTACTGCTTTCGATAATGTCGCTGCGCATACGCAGCTGAATATTGTCCTCGGCGGGGGAGAATCCCAGAAAACTGCCGATCATACGGCCTTTAATATTGCAGTAACTGCCGTAGCGAGCGGTTTGCAGATTGACTTCGCGCCAGTCGCAGGTGGTTTGGCCCTGTAAAAACTTGCTGCTATCAGGGCCGATGACACTGAGTAATTGGTATTGGGTTAAAACCGTCAGTTTGATCTTGCCAGTCAGCTCAGCAGAGTCACCACCGACTTGCCAAAAGCCCTGTTGATTAATTGAGCTAGAAGGAAATTGGCTTTTAAGTTGATCAACAAATTGATCCATTTGGCAGAGGTCCTATGGGTATCTTGTAATGCGAAGGAGGTGTGGCGCGGAAAATCGGTGAGATATGAGGTGTCAGCCGCTATAATTATCTCGCGATTTGCGAAAACCACCTGTCGACAGGTGTAAATGAATTCAAGCAGTGGAAAATAATGCTTTCAGAAAACGAGATCAAGCGGATTTACTGGGGCTGCCGTCGAGGTATGCTGGAAATTGATTTGGTGATGGTGCCATTTTTTGAGCAACGCTTCCGTCAGCTCAGTGAACAAGACCAGCAGCGCTTTGTTAATTTGCTTGAGTGTGAAGATACTGAATTGTTCCAGTGGTTCCTTGGTAAAGGTCAGCCCGAAGATCCTGAGTTAGCCAGTATAGTGGCTGATATCAATGCGTTTAGTCGCCAGCCCAAGGTTTGATTTAAGTCCTTCTTTTATTTTGCAGATTTACTTGCTGCTTGTGGCGGGCGTGTTCTCGGTAATTTTGCTTTGTTGGTTAACCGTTGTTAGCGATCGACCGCACTTGCTTGCGCTAGGGCTAGTGATGTTGGGTGGCGGTTTGGTTTATTTATTGCGGGCCTTGCGCAGTGCTCGACTCCGTCTTCCGCGATCGATCATTGGCCTGTGTTTTCGGCAAGGTGAATGGCAGTTGATGTCGCGAGAGGGTGAGCGCCAGATTGGCGTTTGGCTTGGAGTGAGAATCCTGCCTTGGGTTGTGGTACTTCATCTAGCGCCGGATGAGCAGCAGCGATGGCGGCGACGCTATCTCCCTATCTTTAGAGATCAGCTTGCTGCAGAACAGTGGCGCCAGCTTCGCGTGTTTTGCAATGCGGCGCCGCTTTGTTCTGAATCTTAAGAACCTAGAGATTCAGGGACTGGAGCATACGGGGGCCTTAGCCCGGAAAATTTGCTGGAGTCAGTACGGTGTCATCCGCGCTGGGCAAAAGATCCGGGTAATCCAATGTGTAATGCAGGCCGCGACTTTCCTTGCGCTCAAGTGCTGAGCGAATAATCAATTCCGACACCATGGCCAAATTGCGCAATTCCAAAAGGTCATTGCTGACCTTGTAGTTGGAGTAGTAGTCGGCAATTTCCTGCTGTAACAGCACGGCTCGGTTTAAGGCGCGTTGCAGGCGCTTATTGGTGCGGACAATGCCCACGTAGTCCCACATAAAGCGGCGCAGCTCATCCCAGTTGTGAGAAATCACCACGTCTTCATCTGAATCAGTTACCTGAGACTCATCCCAAATGGGGGCGATTTCAGGGTCGGGCAGGGTGGCAAGTTGCTCCGATAAATCGCGTGCGGCGGCAGCACCGTACACCAAGCATTCCAGCAGAGAGTTGCTGGCCAGCCGGTTGGCGCCATGCAAGCCAGTGAAGGAACATTCACCAATAGCGTATAGCCCGGGCAGGTCGGTGCGACCTTGCTCGTTCACCATAATGCCGCCGCAGGTGTAATGGGCGGCGGGAACGACCGGAATCGGTTCGCGGCTGATGTCGATGCCCAGCTCCAAGCAGCGCGCACGAATGGTGGGGAAGTGTTCCAGTAAGAACTCTGGCGACTTGTGGCTAATGTCGAGGTACACACAATCGCTGCCAAGACGTTTCATTTCATGGTCGATGGCGCGGGCGACAATATCGCGTGGAGCCAATTCACCGCGTTCATCGTAGCGATGCATAAACTGTTGGCCATTGGGCAGTAATAGCTTGCCGCCTTCGCCGCGAATGGCTTCAGTAATCAAAAAGGATTTTGCCTTGGGGTGATACAGGCAGGTTGGGTGAAACTGATTGAATTCGAGGTTGGCGACTCGGCAGCCGGCTCGCCAAGCCATGGCAATACCGTCGCCGCTGGCGCCATCGGGATTGCTGGTATATAGATAGGCTTTGTTGGCTCCGCCAGTAGCCAGTACCACCGCTTTGGCTTGGAATAACACGACGTGGCCACTCTTGCGGTCGAGCACATAGGCGCCGTGGCAGCGGCGGTTGCGTCGCACCAAATCCACCGCAACGTGAAAATTAAACAGGGTGATATTGGGGTGTTTGCTGGCTTGTTGAATCAGGGTGTTTGACACCGCTCGGCCAGTGGCGTCGGCGGCGTGGATAATCCGGCGATGGCTATGGCCACCCTCTCTGGTGAGGTGAAGTTCGCCCGGATCATTTTGGAAGCGGGTGAATTGCACGCCTTGTTCCAGCAGCCAATCCACGGTTTCGCTGCTGTGTTCTACGGTGAATCGCACCGCATCTTCATGGCACAGGCCGGCGCCAGCATCCAGAGTGTCGGCAACGTGAGCATCAACACTGTCGCGATCGTGTAGTACCGCAGCAATACCCCCTTGTGCCCAGTGGGTGGCACCCTCGGTCAATTCGCCTTTGCAAATGACGGCGATCTTGGCTTTGTCGGCTAAACGCAAGGCCAAGCTCAGGCCGGCGGCGCCGCTGCCAATCACCAGAATGTCGTGGAGGTGGTAATGCTGCATGTTATCTTTGTCTCTAAGGCGCAAAAATCAAGGCGCTGAGTATACTGCCAGTAGGGTGCATACCAAAGGCTCATAGTCGATAATAGGCTCAAACCAAAAAAGCTGAACAAAAAATGCAAGTGACAGAACTTTTATTTAATACCTGTGTCTACCCATCAGACGCGCTGCGTGGCAGCTCAAGTTGGATTGGGCTGGTGGTTCGAGAGGGGATATGAGCCAGCCTGAAAAAACAGATGAACAATTGGTCGCGCTGGCCAAGAAAGGTGATCGCCGGGCTTTTGATTTTCTTGTATTGAAATATCAGCACAAGATTTTCAGCCTGATTTCACGCTATGTCAAAGACGCGGACGAAATTCAGGACGTTGCGCAAGAAGCCTTTGTAAAAGCCTATCGTGCTCTGCCGCGTTTTCGTGGAGACAGTGCTTTTTATACTTGGCTTTATCGCATCGCGATTAATACCGCCAAAAACTATCTGGTGTCTCGCAGCCGCAGACCGCCCGGTAGCGATGTCGATGTCAGCGATGCCGAGTTTTTTGAAGGGCCTTCGGCCTTAAAAGACATCGAGACTCCGGAAAATCGCCTGTTTGGTGATGAATTGCAGCGGGTGGTTCAAACCGCGATTCAAGGCCTGCCAGAAGATTTGCGCTCTGCGCTAACGTTGCGGGAATTTGATGGTCTGAGTTATGAAGATATTGCCGAGGTGATGGACTGCCCGGTAGGTACGGTTCGGTCGCGCATTTTTCGCGCCCGAGAAGCAGTGGAAAACCGGGTGAAGGCCCAGATGAATGGTGAAGAGGTGATGGCATGAGTGATTTGCTAAAAGAGTCGCTATCGGCACTGATGGATGGTGAGGCCAGTGAGCTGGAATTGCGCCGTCTATTAAAGAGTGACGATCCGGCGCTGCGCGAACAATGGGCGGTAATGCATCGCCATCGCGACAGTCTGCATGAACCTGTGGCCTTCGCCAATTTGGATATTTCCTCACGCGTTATGGCTGAACTGGATTCCGTTAAGCAGGAGTCGTCCGGTCAAACTTGGCGTCAGGCGCTAAGCGGTTTGGCGGTGGCGGCGAGTGTGGCAGCGGTGGTGGTGTTCGGCGGCAATTTGAGCCAGCTTGGTGGTGGCAATCCCACAGTGGCAGATTCTGGCCGGGTATACCCAGCTACGGCGACAATGGCGACCGGCAATGTTCCGGTTAGCGCGGAGTTTGGCCAGTCGCCAATTTACCCCCTTAATCAATCTAATATCGCACCGGCTCCGGCGCCAGATGCGCTGGCGACTCAGCAGGCGCGGGAGCGTTTTGAAGCGCTGTTGCGTAAGCACACGGATAATGCGGCATTAAATAATGGGCAGGGAATTATTTCCTACGCGCGAGTGGCCCAGCCAGAGTGACATCAATGCGACCACTGCTGACGGCAATATTACTGGGCTTCTCGCTAATTACAGCGGCGTCTGAGAATACCGCCGACAGCGAGGTTTTGAGCTGGCTTGAGCGCATGGGGCAAAGTCATCACCAGCTCAGCTATCAAGGTATCGTTACCTACCAAGTTGGCGAGCAATTAAGTAGTTTTCGGGTTCGCCACTGGCTGGAAAATGGTCAGGAACACGAGAGTCTTGAGCCCTTGGATGGGCAGTCTTCTGAAGTTCACAAGCAGCGCCAAGAGCAGGATTGTGAGCACACCAATAGCCAACTATTGCGCCGGGTCAAACTGGATGCATCTGAGGGCGGTCTTCACGCTTCTTATCAGCTTTCAATGCAGGGTGATCGGCGTCAGGCGGGGCGTGAGGCAGTGGAATTACTGCTGCAACCCAAAGACAGTTATCGCTATGGCTACCGAATGGTGCTCGATGCTGATACCGGTTTGATGCTGCGCAACGAAATTTTGAGCCTGCAAGGCGATCCGTTAGAGCGTTTTCAATTTGTTATGTTGGATATTGATACGGCGCAGATTGATGATGCAGCTGAAGTATTGTTGGACTCAGCGATGCCTAATCAAACACAGCAAGCGGATTTGGCTTGGCAGCCTACTTGGTTGCCCGCAGGGTTTAAGCTTTCTGAGACGGCGACAAGTGATTTACAGAGTCAAAGTTATACCGATGGCTTGGCGGTAATTTCAATTTTTATCGAACCTTTGGATAGCCGTTATCCCGGTCGTGATATGGGTATGCGTCACGGTGCCTCCGTAAGTTATAGTGTGGCCTATCCGGATCAGCAGGTGCTGGTCACGGTGGTGGGCGAAGTGCCCTTGGTGACTGTGCGGGAAGTGGCGCACTCAATGCGCTGGAGCGAGAAATGATTGTTGAAACTGGTCGAGTTGTTGCCATAGAGCAGCAGGCGCTCTGGATAGAAACGATCCAAAAAAGTACCTGTGGTAGCTGCACGGCTAAAAATGGCTGCGGTCAGGGCCTGATGAATCGGGTAATGGATGGGCGCCGCAACCAGCTTAAGGTGCCGCTGGGCGAGTTTTCAGCTGCGGATTTTGCCATTGATGATCGGGTCGAAATGGGCGTAGAAGAATCGACGCTGCTTTCTGGTGCCTTGATGGTGTATCTGCTGCCGCTGTTTTCCATGATCGCGGGTATGGGGCTGATCAGCCAGTGGGATAGCCGTGATGGCATTGCGGCTTTGGGCGCGGCTTTAGGTTTTGTATTTGGCCTGCTGGTGTTGCGGGTTTATAACCGCTGGTTGGAGCGCCGTGGCCGCGCGCAAACAGTATTGCTTGGGCGCTGCCGTGCGGCGGGCGTTCAAACCCTAGATTTTCAACATTGACGCCGGTTTTGGCTGATTGTCTGGCCGTTTTCTCTTCGCTAAGTTTTCCTTCTTTTATCAATACCTTGCTTCGCCGTCATAGCGCTGGAGCGGGGCTTGCGATACAATCCGCCCCTGTTTTTTCTGCCCCTTAGGTGTATTGCAAGCGTGCCCAATCTCGACCTGATTCGGAACTTCTCCATCATCGCCCACATTGACCACGGTAAGTCCACTTTGGCTGACCGTTTTATCCAGACTTGCGGTGGACTGTCCGAGCGCGAAATGGCCGAGCAAGTGCTGGATAGTATGGATATTGAGCGCGAGCGCGGGATTACCATTAAAGCCCAGAGCGTGACGCTGAATTACACCGCGCAAGACGGCAAAACTTACCAGCTAAACTTTATCGACACGCCCGGTCACGTCGACTTCACCTATGAGGTTTCGCGTTCGCTTGCTGCCTGTGAAGGTGCGCTGTTGGTGGTCGATGCCGCCCAAGGCGTGGAAGCGCAGTCGGTGGCCAACTGTTACACCGCCATTGAGCAGGGTTTGGAAGTATTGCCGATCCTGAACAAAATGGACTTGCCACAGGCCGACCCAGACCGGGTGAAGCAGGAAGTAGAAGAAATTATTGGTATTGATGCCAGCCACGCGGTGCCCGTGAGCGCCAAATCTGGCATGGGTATTAATGATGCGCTGGAATATCTGGTTGCCACAATTCCGCCGCCGGAAGGGGATATCGACGCACCTCTGCAAGCACTGATTATTGATTCATGGTTCGATAATTATCAGGGCGTGGTGTCGCTGGTGCGGGTGAAAAACGGTCAGCTCAAGCGCGGCGACAAAATCATCAGCAAATCCATTGGCAAACCTCAGGTTGTCGATGTTGTCGGGATTTTTACCCCTAAGCAAACCAATACCGGCATTCTTAAAGCGGGTGAAGTTGGTTTTGTCATCGCCGGCATTAAAGACATTCACGGCGCGCCAGTGGGCGATACCTTTACCCACGCCAGCACGGCAACAGTGCCCGCGCTGCCCGGTTTCAAAAAGGTGAAGCCGCAGGTTTATGCCGGTTTGTTCACCGTTTCTACCGATGATTATGAAGACTTCCGCGATGCGCTGGGCAAGTTGACCCTGAACGATGCCTCGCTGTTTTACGAACCTGAAACATCTGATGCGCTGGGCTTTGGTTTCCGCTGTGGCTTCCTTGGCACCCTGCATATGGAAATCATTCAGGAGCGTTTGGAGCGGGAATACGACCTCGATTTGATCACCACGGCCCCCACGGTTATCTACCAGGTGGTGCGTAAAAACGGTGAAGTGGTAATGGTGGATAACCCTTCATCCATGCCTGATCCGGGTGAGATTGAAGAAACCCGTGAGCCTATCGCCAAGGTCAATATCCTTGTGCCACAGGAGCATTTGGGCAATGTATTAACCCTCTGCGCAGAAAAGCGCGGTGTGCAAAAAGATATGCAGTTCCTCGGTCAGCAAGTGTCTCTGACTTGGGATATTCCCATGAGTGAAGTGGTGCTGGATTTCTTCGATAGATTGAAATCGGTTAGCCGTGGTTTTGCCTCATTGGATTACAGTTTTGACCGTTTTCAGGCGGCCAACTTGGTTAAGCTCGATGTCTTGATCAACGGCGATCGCGTAGACGCATTGGCAATTATTGTGCACAAGGATTTTGCCCAAAGCCGTGGACGCTTGCTGGTGGACAAAATGCGCGAGCTGATTCCCCGGCAAATGTTCGATGTGGCCATTCAGGCCGCTATCGGCGGCCATGTTATTGCGCGCCAAACTGTGAAAGCCCTGCGTAAAAACGTGACTGCAAAATGTTATGGTGGTGACGTTTCTCGTAAACGTAAACTGCTGGAAAAACAAAAAGCCGGTAAGAAACGCATGAAACAGGTCGGCAATGTTGAGATCCCTCAATCAGCCTTCCTCGCTGTATTGAAAGTGGATTCCTAAGGATTTGAGTTCGATGGTCAATCTGATTTTACTGGCGGTTTCTGTAGCGACCCTGTTGATTTGGGTGTTACAAGAAGTGAAAGGGCGAAGCCAGATGCGCACCGCATTGAAGTGGTGTGTTGAAAAGAAAACCGCCACCGATGCGACAACCTTGCGCCTGCAAGCTTATCCTGGTTGGTTTGAGTGGAGCTTTCGCTTAGTTGCCTTCGCCTGGTTTGTTTGGGTGATCAGTGTGGTCATGATCAAGGATGGCGATTTTGCCTTGGCCTTGGTGGTGTTAACCATTTTGGCCGGCATCATCACCTTTATTGATCGTTTCGTGTTTCAAAAAGCCCGCGAGGCCTTTGTAAACGCGGGTAACGTCGCCGCCTATATTCACAACTACATGAAAGACGAGCAGGCCGCGCTCAAACACGATTTTGGTGGGCAACTGCCCATTGCAGAGAATGCGCGTTCTTTTTTCCCAGTGCTGTTGGTGGTGCTGGTCTTGCGCTCTTTCGTAGTTGAGCCATTTCAAATTCCTTCCGCCTCTATGGTGCCCAGCCTAGAAATTGGCGACTATATTCTCGTTAATAAATTTGATTACGGCCTGCGTTTGCCGGTAGTGGGCACTAAGATTCTCGAGGTGGGCGAGCCCCAGCGCGGCGATGTAATGGTGTTTTTTCCGCCCGATGACAAGCGTTATTTCATCAAGCGCGTAATCGGTTTGCCGGGCGATACGGTTCGCTATGTCAACAAACAACTTTATATTAACGGCGAAATTGTGCCGCAAACCTTGGTGGCTGAAGTGCCGCCGATGAACCCGATTACGCAAGTTTTACGTGAGCAATTGGGTACTGTAGAACATCAGATTCATCACGATAAACGCATTTATCGTGGTGATTTTGAGGTGGTGGTTGAGCCGGGTCATTACTTTATGATGGGTGATAACCGAGACAATAGCAGTGATAGCCGAGTGTGGGGGCAGGTGCCGGAAGAGAATATCGTCGGCAAAGCTTTTGCTATCTGGATGCACTGGCAGTCGTTTTCGGAATTGCCGGGCTTTGATCGGGTAGGACGGATACGCTAGCGCAATGGAGTGCAGTGCCGCAGCGCCGCAAGGTTATGCGGAAGTGTAAAAGGGCTGGGAAACCGGCGGTGTTTTAAAAGGGAGATAACACATGAAACATTCACAAAAAGGCGTCGGCCTTGTTGGTATTTTGATCATTGTAGCCGTGATGGGAACGCTGGGTGTCAGCAGTGTTCGTCTAGCACCGGTGTACATTGATAACTGGTCGCTGAACAACATTTTGAAACAAGTTGTGGAAGCGCAAAATAATACTGAGACCTCACCGGCTCAGGTGCGCACTGCGATTTCCAAGCAGTTCACCACCAACCGCGTTGAAACCATTAAGGTTTCCGACATCACCATTCAGCCTGACGGCAATGTGATTTTGGTTGATGCGTCCTATGAAAAGCGTGTGCCGCTGCTGTTTAATATTGATGCGGTGGTGAAGTTTGAAGAAGTCCGCTATGAGATTCAGCGACGTTAATGACTCCTGAGCTCGAAAATTTCTGTCGTCGTATCGGTTATCAATTTGCCGATGAACAGCTGTTGCTGCGTGCGCTTAGACACCGTAGCTGTGGTGCAGATAATAACGAGCGTTTGGAGTTTCTCGGTGATGGTCTGCTCAACCTGATTATTGCCGAGAGCCTGTTTCACCGTTTTTCCGATGTCAAAGAGGGGCAGCTCAGTCGCCTCAGAGCCAATTTGGTTAATGGCGTAACCCTGTCTGAGTTGGCGACAGAAATGGAATTTGGCGCGGTGCTGCAATTAGGCGAAGGTGAGCGTCAAAGCGGCGGTCGCCAGCGGGCATCGATTCGTGCCAATGCGGTGGAGGCGGTGATCGGGGCAATTTATCTCGACAGCGATTTTGCCACTACACAACAAAAAGTGCTGACTTGGTATGGCTCCCGCTTGGAAGAAATCGATCTCGCTGAGCCGCAAAAAGATGCCAAAACGCGCCTGCAAGAATGGCTGCAAGCTAGGGGCAAGGCTTTGCCGAGCTATACCTTACAAGCCAGTGAAGGGGCGGATCACGCCCAACAATTTCATATTGCCTGTAAAGTTGCTGCGTTGAAAAATGCAGTTATTGCTACCGGTAGCAGCCGTAAAAAAGCGGAGCAGGCGGCGGCACAACAGGTTTTAGAACTCCTCGAAGGTAGCCAGAATGGATAATGTTGAGCCGGTATCACGTTGCGGTTTTGTCGCAATTGTCGGTCGTCCCAATGTGGGTAAGTCCACTTTGCTCAACCATATTCTCGGCCAAAAGCTGAGCATCACTTCACGCAAGCCACAAACCACAAGACACCAAGTGCTCGGTATTAAAACCGAAGGCGAGGTGCAAACTATTTATGTGGATACGCCCGGCCTGCATCTGAAAGAGCAGAAGGCGATTAACCGCTATATGAATCGCGCTGCCAGCTCGGCGTTGAATGATGTTGATGTGGTGCTATTCCTAGTGGACCGAGATCGCTGGACTGAAGAAGATGATTTGGTGCTTCGTCATTTACAAGGTGTGGAGTGCCCGGTCATCTTGGTTATCAACAAGGTCGATCGCTTGGCAGAAAAGAATGCCTTGCTGCCCTTGATTCAGCAGTATTCTGAAAAATATAAGTTCGCCGATATTATGCCGGTGTCGGCCCTGCGCGGACATAATCGGGAAGATCTGGAAGCCATGATCACCCGCTATTTGCCCGAAGGTATTCATTTTTATCCCGAAGATCAGATCACGGATCGCAGTGAGCGCTTTTTAGCGGCCGAGTTGGTTCGCGAAAAAATTATGCGTCAGCTTGGGGAAGAAGTGCCTTATTCGATGACCGTGGAAATTGAAGAATTTAAAGCGGGCCCGAGATTGACGGAAATCAGTGCGCTGATTCTGGTAGAGCGGGCCGGGCAGAAAAAAATCCTGATTGGTGAGGGTGGTAGCCGCCTGCGTCAAATCGGCTCAGAAGCGCGCCGCGATATGGAAAAAGCCTTCGACTGCAAGGTGATGCTACGCTTGTGGGTGAAGGTCAAATCGGGCTGGTCTGACGATGAACGCGCCCTGCAAAGTCTGGGCTATACCGAAATAAAATAAGTTCCCGTGCAACGCGTCGACCTGCTTCCTTGTTTCATCCTCCACGTCCGGCCGTACCGCGACACCAGTGCCATCATTGATGTTTTAAGCGAACACCACGGCCGTTTGAGCTTGGTGGTGAAAGGGCTGCGCGGCAGTGGTAAGTCTCGCCAAAGTTGGCGGGCTGCCTTGCAGGCCTTTAATCTTTGCGCCTTATCCTGGCAGGGGCGTGGCGAATTGAAATCCCTATTGGATGTGCAGCCGCTAAGTCGGTTTTCTCTGAGCGGTGAGGCGCTTTATTGCGGCTTTTATCTGAATGAGTTACTTGAGCGCACCCTGCATCGCTACGATCCGCACCCGGAAGTTTTTCACGCCTATAAAACGTGCCTTAACGCCCTTGGCGAATTAAAACTTTCTGACGACCCCAAACTGCAAATGGTTGCCTGTCTTCGTCAATTTGAGTTTTCCTTGCTGGAAGAAATTGGTTACGGTCTTTCACTTGGGTGGTGTGCCGACAGTGGTGAGGCGGTACAGGCTGAGCGGCAGTATTGTTATATTCCAGAGCAGGGTTTGCGGCCTGCCCAGACTCACGACGAAGTCGTGTTTGCCGGATCGGTACTATTGGCGCTTAGCGATTTAGACTGGGCGCAACCGGGGGCGCTAGCTGCGGCAAAAAAATTAACACAGATGTCGCTGCAGCCCTTGCTGGGAGATAAACCCCTGCAAAGCCGGCGTTTATTTCAAGAGGGGATGAAACTGTGATTCTTGGGGTGGGAACAGACCTACTGGATCAAAAGCGAATTGAGCAGACCGTTTCTCGTTTTGGTCAGCGCTTTGTGCATCGCGTGCTTAATGAACAAGAACGCGAACAATATGCCCGTGCAAGCAAGCCGCTGAACTTTTTAGCCAAGCGTTTTGCTGTGAAAGAGGCCGCCTCAAAAGCGCTGGCGGTTGGGATTGGGGCGCAGGCAAATTTGCATGATTTTACCGTGGTAAAAAGCGCATCTGGGGCTCCCAGCCTGCAAATCACCGGAGTGGCCGCAGAAACAGCAAACGCGCTGGGCGTCACCCATGCTCATGTGTCTCTGAGCGATGAAACGCCCTTTGTACTCGCCTTTGTGGTGCTGAGTAGATCCACCTGATTATTCAAAAAGAACGTCTAGATCGAATTCTTCTCGCCATTGACAGAGCAATTCTGCTTCATCAATAACCAGTTTTAGCGCCCGCTGCAGTTCGGGCGTGGACTCAGTGAAAACGCTATTTCCCAAACTCGGCCCCAGTAATTCTTCCAGTGTTTCAACGGCGGCTTTTAATTTCGGAACCCCGGTATAGCAACACGCGCCCTTTAAGTGATGATTAATCTGGCTAATCGAAGTCCAGTCATTCGTGTTTTGGGCGTGGCGAAGCTGTTCCAATTGGCTGGGTAAATCGTTCAGCATAATGCCGAGCATTTCTTTTGCCATTGCCGGACGCTGCTTGGCGAGCTGTAAACACAGTTCTATATCGACTGGGCGCTCGGTGGTGTCACCATTGAATGCGGATGGATTGACCTCTTTAACCAATAAATAGCGCTCAAAGATCACGCGCAATTGGGTGTCGGTAACCGGCTTGCTGATAAAGTCGTTAATGCCTGCCTTGCGCAGTTGCAGCGGATCGTCTGGCGCAAGGTGGGCGGAGACCAAGACGATAGGCGTATTGGTGTTCGCGCCCTGATGACGAATCGCGGTGCTGGTATCAATGCCGTCCAGCTGGGGCATTTGAATGTCCATCAAAATTAAATCAAAGCGTTCGCTAAGGCAGCGTTGAATGGCTTCGGGGCCATTTTTTGCGGTGACGGTAGCAATACCAAACTGGCTCAAGGCGTCCGACAAAAACAATAAGTTTGCTGGATTGTCATCAACTAACAACACGTGGTTGCCGCTAAATTGCGGTTCATTGGTTTGGGCTTTTCGCCCGCGATAAAGCGCATCAAAAAGCTGGCAGTGATTCACTGGTGCCGGAAGCAAGGCGGCTTTTTGGGGTAATTCGGTTTTGGGACAGGGGCTAATAACCACCGTATTATCCCGATCGACTTGCGGCAAAATAGATTCGGTATCATTGCAACCCAAGGCCAGCAGGCGGTAGTCGGTGTGACTGTCCATCGCGTCTAAACTGTCGGCGGCAACAACCTTGATCCCCCAACTTTGCAGAAGTTTTTGCAAGGCGTTCTGTTGCAGAGGCTGGGTAGCATAGAGCGATACAGATTTGTTCTGCAGCCGGTTAAATGGGCGCAGCTCTAAGGTGGTATTGCTAATGGGAAGGTTGAGTGAAACCCAGAATAGGGCACCTTTTCCGGTTTCACTTTCCACCCCAATTTCGCCATGCATTTGTTCAATAATGCGTTTGACGATGACCAGTCCCAAACCGGTGCCGCCATATTGGCGCGTAATCGAGGCGTCTGCCTGACTGAAGTCACGAAACAGCTTCTTCTGCTGTTCGCCCGAAAGTCCAATGCCGGTATCCGTGACATTAAAATTAAGGGTGACCATGCCCTGTTCAAAATGGCTCGCACTGACCGAGATAATGACATGGCCGTGCTGGGTAAACTTAATGGCGTTGCTCACTAAGTTGGTGAAAACCTGCTTGAGTCGGAGCGCATCAGATTCCACAGTTTCTGGCACGTCTAGGTCAATATCTAGAATCAGATCCAGTTGCTTGTCTAGGGCGGCGGGGGCCTGCATTTGCAGGGTTTCTTCCAGAACATCACGAATACTAACCGGGCCTTTATCCAGCACCAGCTTGCCCGCTTCCAGTTTGGAAAAATCCAGAATGTCGTTAATGATGGTGAGTAGATTACCCGCCGCAATACGAATGGATTCAGTGGATTGATGCTGACGTTTATCCAGCTCGGTTTTCAGCAAGACATTACTAAAGCCGATAATGGCGTTGAGCGGGGTGCGGATCTCATGGCTGGTATTGGCCAGAAACTCAGATTTGATACGGCTGGCCTCTATCGCTTCCCGGCGGGCCAGATCCAGTTCTATGTTTTGAACCTCTAAGGTTTCCAGCGTGTTGTGCAGGTCGGTGTGGCCCTGCTGAATAGAGTTCTCAAGCTCAGACAAGGCTTGCAAGTGCGCCTGACGTAGATTGTTTACCAGCTCGGCGATATCACTGAGACTGTCGTCGCCGGCAATTTGCAGGTAAAAATTATGCTCGCCCTTAATGAGTCGTTCCAGTGCGCGGCGAATAGATTTGGTGTCTTGATTCAGTCTTAGGTTGATATACAGCGCCAGTATTGCAGCGATACACAAGGCCGCAGTAATACCCAGCGAGCTGACCAGTAAGGTCTGATATTTGGATAATTGGTAATCGTGATTGTGGAATCCAATCTGCACCCAGCCCAGTGGCGCGTGAAAATCGGCTTGGGTTAATGCTGGGCCGTACACGGGTCGAGTTAATTGAAAATAGCGGCCTTGTTCATTGGTGGGGAGTTCAGCTGACTCGGTAAATTCTGGCGCGGGCAGCACTGGGCCGCTTTGTAAAAGTAATTTGGCCTCAGCATCATAGATCGCCACGCTTCTTGTGCCCGGCGATTCCAGCAAGCTGTTTGCCATGCGGCTGAGTCCCGCTTTGGTCGACGCCTGTGAGCTGGTGTCTTCCAATATGGGGCTAATCAGCGCGCTAAATTCCCGCACGGTACCTTCGGCGCGGTCGCTCATTAGTTTATTGATATTGCCGATTTGGTTGTTGACGATAAATCCACCAAAAATCAGGCATAGCAAGGTAATGGGTACCAGGCCCATTAACAAAATCAGTGTTCTTATGCTCAGGCGTTTGCGCATTGCTGGAGCCGAATCCTCTAGCAGTGGTATTATCGTGTCGTCTTTTTACTTGGCCGCACTATCATACTCCACCCTGATGGATTCTCCATGCCGCCAGTGCTTCAAGGTTGTTGTTTTTATGGCTGATTTTCCCACCATCGAGCATTACGTCGGTAATACCCCGTTAGTGCGTCTGCAGCGTTTGCCCGGTCAAACCAGCAATACCATTCTGGTTAAGCTGGAGGGCAATAACCCGGCTGGCTCTGTAAAAGATCGTCCGGCTATGAGTATGATTCGTCGTGCTGAGCAGCGCGGTGATATCAAACCCGGTGATACTCTGATTGAGGCCACAAGCGGCAATACCGGTATCGCCTTGGCTATGGCGGCGGCGATCAAAGGCTACAAAATGAAGCTGATTATGCCCAGCCATATGAGTTTGGAGCGCAAGCTGGCCATGGCCGCCTATGGCGCTGAGCTGATTGAGGTCAGTCAGGAGTCAGGTATGGAAGGCGCGCGTGATCTCGCTTTGGAGATGCAGGCGCGGGGCGAGGGAATTGTATTGGATCAATTTGCCAATAGTGATAATCCCCGCGCCCACTATGAGGGAACCGGCCCGGAGATTTGGCAGCAAACTGGGGGGCGGATTACCCATTTTGTCAGTTCGATGGGAACCACTGGCACCATCATGGGGGTTTCCCATTATTTGAAAGAACAAAACCCGGCAATCGAAATTGTGGGTTTGCAGCCTGATGACTGCTCCAGTATTCCCGGAATTCGCCGTTGGCCAGAAGCCTATTTGCCAAAAATTTATGAGGCGCCGCGGGTTGACCGGATTATCGATATGGACCAGCAAACGGCGGAAAACACCATGCGGGCCTTGGCCGCACAAGAAGGCATCTTCTGTGGGGTGTCATCGGGTGGTGCGGTGGCCGGTGCTTTGCAATTGAGTCAACAAGTTGAAAACGCGGTGATCGTGGCCATTATTTGTGACCGTGGAGATCGCTATCTTTCGACGGGTGTTTTCAACGATGCGCTCCAGCCCTAAGGCCTATGGTTAAGCTACATGGTTAAAGTTCGCGAAGATTATCCCCAGCACGAAGATGGCAGGGTAGACCTGCAGCGCTGGATTGATCGTCTGCCGATAGATCGTCAGCATATTGATTGCGAAGAGCTCAAACGCGCTTTTGAGCTTGCCGAACGCTGTGCCGAATTGCCGTCCACCAAAAAGCATGGCGATGTCGAATCCGACAGCTTTCTTACCGCCCTTGAGATGGTGGAAATCCTCGCCGATTTACATCTTGATCAGCAGAGTCTTATCGCTGCCACGCTTTACCGTGCGGTGCGGGAAGGTCAGCTCAGTATTGAACAGTTGCGCGATGAGTTTGGTGCTGTTGAAGCCAAGCTGGTTGACGGCGTGTTGGGCATGGCGGCCATCTCCAAGGTCAATGCCCAGCTCGATACGCCGGTATTGGGGCAGTCTGAAGCTCAGAGTGAAACCATTCGTAAAATGCTGGTGGCGCTAGTAGACGATGTGCGCGTGGCACTGATCAAACTCGCCGAACGGACCTCGGCGATTCGTGCGGTAAAAGATCGTCCCGACAAACGCGAGCGCGTTGCCCGTGAAGTCTTTGATATTTATGCGCCGTTGGCTCACCGCTTGGGTATCGGTCATATCAAATGGGAGCTGGAAGATTTGTCTTTCCGCTACCTCGAGCCGCTGGCCTATAAAAAAATTGCCAAGCTGCTGGATGAAAAGCGCTTAGACCGGCAGCACTATATTGATGATGTGATAGATAGCCTGCATAAGGCGCTTGAAGCCGATGGCATCGAGGCGGAAATCGCCGGGCGCGCCAAACATATCTACAGTATTTGGCGCAAAATGCAGCGCAAGGGCATAGGCTTTTCTCAGGTCTATGATATTCGCGCCGTGCGAGTGATGGTGCCCGACCTCAAATCTTGCTACAGCGCACTGGGTTTGGTGCATGGTTTGTGGCGCAATATCCCCAATGAATTTGACGACTATATCGCCAACCCAAAAGAGAACGGCTACCGCTCATTGCACACGGCGGTAATCGGGCCGGGCGGTAAGGTCTTGGAAGTTCAGATTCGTACCCGTGCCATGCACGAAGAGGCCGAGTTTGGTGTTTGCTCGCACTGGATGTACAAGGGCACCGATAAAACCGCCCGCAATACCAGCGCCTACGACGAAAAAATCGCTTGGCTTCGCCAAGTTCTTGATTGGCATGAAGAGACCGGCAGCTCCAGCGATGTGGCGGAACAATTCAGCCATACCCTAGAGCGGGTTTACGTTTTCACGCCAGAAGGCCATGTGGTCAATTTGCAAAATGGCGCTACGCCGCTAGATTTTGCTTATCACATTCATACCGAGGTCGGTAACCGCTGCCGGGGTGCCAAGGTCAATGGGCGTATCGTGCCTTTAACCTACACTCTAAAAACCGGTGAGCGCGTTGAAATCTTAACCGGTAAAGAAAGTAGTCCGCGTCGCGATTGGCTGCAAACCAATCTGGGTTATTTAAAAACCAGCCGTGCCCGCAGCAAGGTGCAACACTGGTTCCGTCAGCAAGCCAAAGAAGACAATATTCAGGCTGGTCGCGCGCTGATCGAAAAAGAATTTAAACGTCTGGCGCTGAATAGCGTCGACTATAAATACATAGCCGATCAGCTTAATTGCGCCACCGTCGAAGACCTCTATGCCTCATTGGGGGCAGGTGATATCAGTACCGCTCAACTTATCAAATTGGCCTATCGTTTAACCGGTCAGGACGTTGATAAAGACGAGATTGCGCCCAAGATTCGACTGCCGAGCTCCGCTAAAGAAGGCCAAATTCGGGTCAGTGGTGTCGGTAATTTAATGACCCATTTTGCCGGTTGTTGTAAGCCCCTGCCGGGTGAGGCTATTGCAGGTTATATCACCGTTGGTCGTGGCGTTAGCGTTCACCGCCAAGACTGTAGCAAATTGCTGCAATTACAGAGTGTAGAGCCGCATCGCATTATCGCGGTGGAATGGAGCAGCGAGCAGAAAACCACCTATCCGGTCGATGTGGAAATTGTCGCTTACGACCGCCAAGGTCTGCTGCGCGATATCACCAATCAACTCGCCAGCGAGAAGGTGAACGTGACCGCCATGAATACACTCAGCGATTCATCAGAGCATACCGCCACCATGCGTATTCGTATGGAAATTAGCGATCTTGCCGCGCTTTCCGACTTGTTTAACCGCCTGAATGGCCTGCCCAACGTCATTAATGTTAAGCGGGTAAGGGAATCTTGAGTATGTATCAGATGGAGGACTTACTGGCGGTAATGAGCCGGCTTCGCGATCCTGAAACCGGATGTCCCTGGGACCTGAAACAGACCTTTGCCAGCATTGCGCCCTATACACTAGAAGAAACTTACGAGCTAATTGATGCGATTGAACAAGGCGATCAAGCTCAAATTCCCGGTGAGCTTGGTGACGTCTTGTTTCAAGTGGTGTTTTACAGCCAGCTAGGTAAAGAGCAGGGTGCATTCGACTTTGCTGAAGTAGTACACGGCATTACTGACAAATTACTGCGCCGCCATCCCCATGTTTTCCCCAACGGCACCTTAGACGAGCAGCGTGAAGGCGAGGCACCCAATGAGCAGGAAATCTGGGCGAAGTGGGAGCAAATCAAACAGGAAGAGCGCAGCGAAAAAGCACTGCACAGCCTAATGGATGATATTCCCAAGGCGCTGCCGGGAACTAGCCGCGCCAGTAAAATGCAAAAACGCGCCAGCCAGATCGGTTTTGATTGGCAGAATGTAAGCGATGTTGTGGCTGCACTGCGCGCCGAGTTGTTTGAGCTAGAAGCCGAGCTGCACAGCAATGATAAAGACGCCTTGGCAGATGAAATGGGCGATGTGCTGTTTTCCGCTATTAATCTGTGTCGTCACCTTAAGTTAGATGCAGAAGCGGTACTTCGCGCTGCCTCTAACAAATTTGAGCGCCGTTTTCGCTTTGTGGAACAGCGGGCCAAGGAGCAGGGCTTGGTGCTGGATAATACCCACAACCCGCAATTAGATCGGTTTTGGACCGAGGCGAAGCAGTCAGGACTGTAATTCAGCGGCTAATAGTCGGCCTGAGAAATTCATAATTGCTAACAGAAAATGTCGCAAATGACGGCTAAAATTCTGTTTCTTGCTGGGTTCTGTAGCAAAAATCAAGCACCGCTTAGACAAAAGTAGACTTGTTTGATTAGGCTTTGCTGTGTATTGTGTCCGGCTTTCATTGCCACCAGATCAATGACCTCAGAGGGTCTGTCCTTTTGAGAGCCAACGTTTTTTTATCTTTGGAAGGAGGCGCTCCATGCGCGTGATTCTGTTAGGACCACCGGGTGCAGGTAAAGGCACACAGGCCCAATTCATTTGCGAGAAATTCGCGATTCCCCAGATTTCAACGGGTGACATGCTGCGGGCAGCGGTAAAAGCGGGCAGTGAGCTGGGCCTGCAGGTTAAAGAAATCATGGCGACTGGCGGTTTGGTTTCAGATGAAATCATTATCGGTTTGGTAAAAGAGCGCATTACTCAAGCGGATTGCCAAAACGGCTTTTTGTTTGACGGCTTCCCACGCACCATTCCCCAAGCTGAAGCCATGCTGGAAGCCGGTGTGGATATCGACAAGGTTCTTGAAATCCAAGTTGCCGATGAAGATATCGTTACCCGTATGAGCGGTCGCCGCACCCACGAAGCATCTGGCCGTACCTACCACGTTGTTTTCAATCCACCCAAACAAGAAGGTGTGGACGATGAAACCGGCGAAGCACTGATTCAGCGCGAAGATGATCGCGAAGAAACAGTACGCAACCGCCTGAAGGTGTATCACGAGCAAACCAAACCGCTGGTTGCGTTCTACAGTGATCTGTCTGGCGACAAGGCACCTCAGTACGCTTCAATTAATGGCGTTGGAACAGTGGAAGAAATCACTGGCCGCGTACTGGAAGCGCTGGCTTGATTGTTTTTTTCACCATGTAATTTGAGAAAGGCACCTTGCGGTGCCTTTTTTGTTTCAGCAAAGTCTTATCTTGATCATCCGTCACTGAGTAAAATGCGTACTGCACGCTAAACTCGGCTTCTGGGAAAAGCACAACAATGAAATCTGCGATTATTCTGATCAACCTCGGTACACCGGACAAACCTGAGCGTAAATATGTAAGAACGTTTCTAAAGGAATTTTTGTCTGACCGCCGAGTTGTGGAAGTGCCGCGTCTGCTGTGGATGTTGATTCTTTATTTAATCATCCTGCCGTTTCGATCAGGAAAAGCCGCCAAGGCTTATAAGCAAATCTGGTTTGGCGATATTTCACCTCTCAAATTTTTTTCGCAGGAACTAGCGCAGGGCGTAGAACAAAAAATCCGAGAGCAGTACCCACAGCGCGACATCACAGTTCGCCTCGCCATGACCTATTGCAATCCATCAATTCCTAGCGTGCTGGATGAACTTCGTGAATCGGGCGTGGAAAATTTTTTATTTCTGCCCTTGTACCCACAATATTCAGCGACCACCACGGCAGCGTGTATGGATATCGTGGCAGATTATTTTAAAAAATGTCGCGACATTCCCCAGTGGAGTTGGATTCGCAATTACCACGATCATCCCGCATATATCCAAACACTGGCGCAATCGGTCGCAGATTATTGGCAGCAAAATGAGCGCGGTGAAAAATTATTGATGTCCTTTCACGGCATTCCCAAGCGCAATGTCGATTTAGGCGACCCTTACCAACAACATTGCGAACAAACCGCTCAGAACTTGGCTGATGCACTGCAACTTAATGCAGAGCAGTGGCAAGTAACTTATCAATCTCGCTTGGGTAAAGCCGAGTGGTTACAGCCCTATACCGATAAAACATTAGAAGCTTTACCTGCGCGGGGCGTAAAAAACTTAGATGTTATTTGCCCTGCATTTGCAGTGGAATGTTTGGAAACGCTGGAAGAGATTGACGGCGAAGGACAGGAAATTTTCAGGCATAGTGGCGGAGAGCGTTTTCAATATTTGCCGTGTTTAAACGACAGTGAATTACATCAAGATTTGATGCTGGAATTGTGTAAGCCGTTCTTGGATTCATTAAAAGCTTAGCGCTACCTTCTAATTATTATGTGTAGATTGTTGGCAAAACTCTCTGATTTTTCTGATTAAAATTTGCACTAATTTTTTTCTGTGCTATTTTTAGCCAGAAATTTGCAAACTTTATTCTGTAAGGAGAATAAAAATGCCAGCAGCAAAAGCCAAACGTAAAGCTTCAGCCGCACCTAAAAAAGCCAGCACTACTGTAAAAAAAGCGGTACGCGCTAAAGCCAAAGCCCCACGTGCGGCAGCAAAAAAAGCTGCGGCGAACGTTTCCGTATCGGCTATGCCGGTTGTGGTAAAAGCGGAACAAGGTTTGAAAAAAATTGAAGCGATGATCGAAAAAGATCGTCAGGCATTGGCAGCGGCCAAGCAAAAATTAGAAGCGGCTAAAGCCACCGCAAAAACCAAAGCAACGGCAGCCAGCAAAAATGCCTCAAAACGTGCGGCGGCAGCAGCAACAAAAGCCAGCGCGAAATTGAAAGCGAGCCGTGCCAAACTGACTATGGGTCAGCGTGCTGTTGTTGTGGCTAAAGCAGAAGCGAAACTAAAAGCCTCTGAACAAGCAATTATGCAGAAGGTGCAGGAGCGCGCTGCGGCATTGGCTAAAAAAGCAGAAATGGATTTGGCGAAAGCGGTCGCGCTGTTTGAAAAGCGTTTTATGAAAAAGCGTGCGGCAGAAAACAAAGCCAAAGTTTCTCAGATTCAAAAGAAATTGGTTGCTAAGCACAAGCAAGCAGTTAAGCAACTCTCCAGCAAAACTACCGCGCCAAAAAAATCCGCAGCTAAGGCTGCAGTGAAAAAATCTCCGGCAAAAAAAGCGGCGGCTAAACCTGCAGTGAAAAAAGCCCCAGCGAAGAAAGTGGCGACTAAAAAGACTCCAGCCAAAAAGGCCCCAGCTAAAAAAGCAGTAGCGAAAAAAACGGCGGCTAAATCCGCAGTGAAAAAAGCCCCTGCGAAGAAAGCAGTAGCGAAAAAAGCACCGGCTAAAAAAGCGGCGCCCAAAGCGTCAGCCTAATGTAAAAATTGCTCCGCAGATTTCAGCGAAGCAGTAAAAAATTGAAAGGGGGTTTAAGCTAGGGAGCTTAGGCTCCCTTTTTTATTTAATAAGCGAACGGCCGAATTTAATTGAGATCTTCGGGTGTATTAAGATTTTTAAATCCATCCGGCTGATCTGAAAAGTCGACGGCGACCGCCCCTTGATCGCGGTACCAGTGCCGGACACTGCGTTGTCCTTCTGCCAAGTATGTTTCGAGAGCGGGCAGGGTATTTCGGTTTATCAACGCGAATAAATATTGCCCCTGTGCGCCATCGTGGGCATAGCAGATCGAGGCATTCTTCTCCTTGGCGGTGTCGAATAAGCGATTCAATAATGATTTCGGCGGCGCGGGACTGTCGCAGGGCAGCACTAATATCCAGTTTTCCTTCGCTAGTCGTAATCCCGACTGAATTCCCGCTAAAGGTCCGTTAAATCCAGGCAGCTCATCATTCACCACTTGGCCATAACGCGCATATTGTTCGCTGTTGCGGTTGCAACTGATCACGGTTTGCGAGGCCAGTTGTGTAAAGGCATTCACGCCACCAGAGATTAAGGGTTTGCCCTGCCAATCTAATAAACCCTTGTCGATCCCCCCCATACGTCGGCCCTCGCCACCGGCGAGTATAAGTAGGGTGAAAGGGTGTGTGTTTTGCTGAGGCTTATTCATGTGGCTGTGCTATGATCCGCTGGTTTGTGCAGTTATATCACTGATTTTTCCCATGTCGAATCCCACACCGAAAATTCTTGCTGTCGATGCCAGTACAGAGGCCTGTTCTGTTGCCTTGTTGATTGATGGCGAATTGCGTGAAGACTTCAGAGAGTTACCGCGCGCCCATACGCGTTTTTTACTGCCGATGATTGATGAAATGTTGTCGGCAGCCAACATCAAACCTGCTCAGCTCGATGCCATAGCCTATACCGCAGGGCCGGGATCGTTTACCGGCTTACGCGTTGGCGTGGCCACGGTTCAAGGTTTGGCTTTTGCTGCGGGTGTGCCGGTGATTGGTGTTTCTACCTTGCACTGCATGGCTCAGGCGTGGGCAGATCAATACGGCCACGATCGTCAGGGTGAGGCTATTATCGCCTGTCTTGATGCGCGCATGGATGAGGTCTATTGCGGTGAATTTATTATTGGCGAGCAGTTATGCCAGCCGCTGCGCGAAGATCGACTGTGTAAGCCGGAGCAGTGGGATTTTTCTCGCACCGACTACGCGGCAGCGCTAGGTAGCGGGTGGGTTTATGCGCCACGTTTAGCTACAAGCCCGGCTATTGAAACACTTTTGCCTGACTGGTCTCCACGAGCCTCTGCGGTTGCGCAAATTGCCTTGGCTGCTTTTCTTCGTGGAGAGGCGCAATCGCCAGAACAGGCACAGGCTGTTTATCTGCGTGATAGCGTTGCTTGGAAATAAAAAGCCTGGAAATAGAGAGCCTGGAAATAAAAAGCTTGGAAATAGAGAGCTTGGAAATAAATAGATAAGGAATAAAACCGAAATGGATTGGATTCAAGCAATCATCTTAGCGGCAATTCAAGGGCTTACAGAGTTCCTGCCGATCTCAAGTTCCGGCCACCTTGTATTACCGCAAACATTGCTCGGCTGGCCTGATCAGGGCTTGGCGTTTGATGTTGCCGTGCATGTCGGCTCGCTGTTAGCGGTGGTTTGGTATTTTCGTCGCGATGTTCAGGTTTTATTGACGGCTTGGGGTGGCAGTATCGCGCGACGCCAGCTCAATGCAGATAGCCGTTTGGCATGGCTGGTTATTCTCGCCACCATTCCGGCAGTTGTCGCCGGCCTGTTATTTAACGACATTATCGAAACGCAGCTCCGTTCGGGTTGGGTGCTGGCAACTACTACCTTGGTCTTCGGCGTGGTGCTTGGTGTGGTAGATAAAACCTCCAGCCATCGCTTGGATATTGCCGATATCGGCATAAAAATCGCCTTGATAGTGGGTTTTGCCCAAGCCCTTGCCTTGGTGCCCGGCACTTCGCGTTCAGGGATTACTATCACTGCGGCCTTACTTATGGGCTTGAATCGCCGTGATGCCGCGCGCTTTTCATTCCTGCTTTCTATGCCGATTATCGCCGCTGCTGGCAGCTACAAACTACTTGAGCTGGTGCAGTCTTCCATGCCGATCGACTGGTTTGATTTGTCGCTGGGTTTTGTGGTGTCGGCGGTGTGTGCCTATATTTGTATTCGCTTGTTTATGGGTTGGATAGAGCGTATTGGCATGATGCCCTTTGCGATTTACCGGGTGATTCTCGCGTTGGTGCTATTCGCGATTTTAATGAACTGACAGGAAGTAATCATGAGCAGCCTGACAAAAGTCGCTTTTATCGGATTGGGAACCATGGGTTTTCCCATGGCGGGGCATTTATCTCGCCACACCGCAGAGAAGGGCTTTGAGCTGACGGTATTCAACCGCAATCCTGCAGTGCGCGATCGCTGGGCTGCCGAATATGCGGGTGTGGTCGCCGGTTCAATAGCTGAGGCCGCGCAAGGGGCTGATGTGGTTGCCATTTGCTTAGGTGCCGATCAGGATGTGCGCGAGGTGCTTTGCGCCGAGGGCGGGGTGTTCGATGCAATGGCGGAGAACGGCATTGTGGTTGATCACTCGACAACATCCGCACAGCTCGCCCGCGATATGGCCGAGGTGGCCAGTGCCAGAGGCAAATATTTTATTGATGCGCCGGTTTCCGGTGGTCAGGCCGGGGCCGAAAACGGCGTACTAACCGTAATGGCAGGGGGGCAGGCGGCGGCTTTTGAGCGCATTGAGCCGGTGCTTAAATCCTACTCTGCTCGCTATAAATTATTGGGCGACAGTGGCGCGGGCCAATTGGCAAAAATGGTTAATCAAATTTGTATTGCCGGTTTGTTGCAGGGCTTGGCTGAGGGGATGCACTTTGGTACTCAGCAAGGCTTGGATATGAATGCCGTGGTAGAGGTGATCTCTGCAGGTGCCGCCCAATCTTGGCAAATGGAAAACCGCGCTGGAACCATGCTGCAGGGCGAATTTGAATTTGGCTTTGCGGTAGACTGGATGCGCAAAGATTTGGGCTATGTTTTGGATGAAGCCCGCCAACAAAAGCTATCCTTGCCCGTTACTGCCTTGGTCGATCAGTTTTATGCGCAAGTGCAGAATTTAGGGGGTGGGCGTAAAGACACCTCGAGTTTGCTGCTAGCTTTGCAAGCAACAAGTCAGAAATAGTAGTGTTGCCCGTAAATAGATTTGAACAAAAGCCGATCAAGAAAAACTATGACTCAAACCCAATTATCCCGCGATACTTTTAATCAACAATTACTGGCATTCCTTGATGCCAGCCCAACGCCATTTCATTGTGTGGCGGAAATGTCTCGGCAATTGTTCGAGGCGGGTTTTGTTCGCTTACAAGAATCCGCTGAGTGGGATTTAGCGCCGGGCAGCTATTTTGTGACCCGCAACGATAGCTCTATTGTCGCATTTCGAGTCGGCAACGCGCCGGTAGAGGAGAGCGGCTGGCGCATGGTGGGTGCGCATACCGACAGCCCCTGTTTAAAGGTAAAGCCCAATCCTGAAATTAAAAAGCAGGGTTACTTACAGCTCGGCGTAGAGGTTTACGGCGGCGCATTATTGAACCCTTGGTTTGATCGTGATCTCGGCTTGGCCGGTCGCGTAAACTATCGCGATCAAAAAGGGCAGTTGCAGAGCACCCTGATTGATAGTGGCCGTGCCATTGGTGTGGTGCCCAGTTTGGCGATTCATCTCGATCGCGAGGCGAATAATAGCCGTAGCGTGAATCCTCAAACCGATTTGCCGGTATTGATTAGTCAGCCCAATGATGACTTCAGCTTTGTTGCCCTGGTAAAACAATTACTGCTTGAGCAGGGTGTGACTGAAGTTTCAGACGTCTTGGCTCACGAGTTATGTTTTTACGACCGACAAGGTGCCGCGCTGATCGGCTGGGAAAACGAATTTATCGCCAGCGCCCGTTTAGATAATTTGCTGTCTTGTTTTATCGGTTTGAAAGCCCTGCTTGAGGGCGATGCAAGCCAACACAGCGTGTTGGTGTGTAACGATCACGAGGAAGTTGGCAGTATGTCCAGCAGTGGCGCGCAAGGGCCGATGCTGGAATCGGTGCTGCGCCGTATCGCCGGCACTGAAACAGCGTGGCAGCGCGCTATTTCCCGCTCCAATATGATCTCTGCGGATAATGCCCACGGCATTCATCCCAACTTCAGTGACAAGCATGACGCCAATCACGGCCCGCTGTTGAATAAGGGCGCCGTAATTAAGGTGAATGTGAATCAGCGTTATGCGAGTAACAGCGACACCATGGCGAGCTTTAGAGAGCTGTGCTCTCGATTGGGTGAAACCGTGCAAAGCTTTGTGGTGCGTTCAGATATGGCCTGCGGCAGTACAATTGGCCCGATTACGGCCTCGGCAATTGGTGTTGCCACGCTGGATATTGGCGTGCCAACCTTTGCTATGCACTCTATTCGTGAGCTGGCGGGCAGCAAAGATGCTAGCAGCCTGTATCGCGTACTGAGCGGGTTTTATCAGCGTCTGGTTTGAGATTATTAGTATTTAAGAACCCGCTCCGGATTTCCCAGAGCGGCTTTCTCTAAACTTATTTGCCCTTAAGCTTATTTACCTTGGAAAACGGGTTTACGTTTTTCTGCAAAGGCGCGAATACCTTCTTGACCATCCACCGCATCGATCAACGCAGAAATACTGCGGCTTTCCAGCTCTAGCTGCTTTTCAAAACCATTTTCAAAACTTTCCAGCAGCAAGGCTTTGCTCTGGCCAAATGAGCGAGTAGGGCCCTGTGCCAATTGCTTGGCCAGCTTGCTGGCTTCTTCCAGTAAATCGGCATCGGCGACAACGCGAGTCAGCATTCCCCATTCCAGCGCTTCAGCGGCGCTAACCACGCGATTGGTATATAGCATTTCCTGGGTGCGGCGCATGCCGATCAATCGTGGCAATAAGTGGCTGGCACCACCATCTGGGCTCAGAGCCACACCGGTATAGGCTAGCGTGAATTTGGCGGACTCTGCGGCAAACACCATATCGCCAGATAGCGCCAAACTTAAGCCGGCCCCTGCCGCCGTACCATTAACCGCCACAACCAAGGGCGCACGCATCCGAGCAAAGCGGCTATTGGCGCTATGTAATGCGGTGGTTACTGCTTTCAGCAAGGCACCTGCGCCAGCGCCGGCTTCAATGAAAGAGGGCAGATCGCCACCGGCGGAAAACATTTTGCCATTGCTGGTTAATAGAACGGCACGCACCTCTGGATCGCTGTCGCACAGAATGGCCGCTTCACAAAGCTCTTCTGCCATTTTCAGGTTAATACTGTTAGCGGCATTGGGGCGGTTGAGGGTGATCGTAACCAGTCCATCAGATTTGCTGTAATTCAGGGTGTCGAATTGGCTCATTATGTTCTCCAGTCTACTGACTATTTAATCCGGCTTTAAAAAGCGTTTTTATCATCTTGGCGGTATAGTGTGACCGCACTAAAGTTGTGGTTGCCCAGAGGTCTTATGCGCGTTTTATTACTTTCTGCTTATCACGCTCAAAGCCATGCGCTGTGGGCTCAAGGTTTGCAGCAAAGCCTTCCTGACTATTCCTGGACGGAGCTGCATTTAGCGCCGCGCTATTTTAATTGGCGACTGCGCGGTAATAGCCTGAGCTGGGCATTTGAAAACCGCGACATACTATCACAGGACTACGATCTACTGATTGCTACCTCGATGTGCGACCTCACCGGCCTGCGTAGTTTTATTCCCAGCCTGTCTCGTATTCCTAATATCTTGTATTGCCACGAAAATCAGTTTGCCTACCCCGAATCCAGCCAACAGCAAGGGCGTTTGGAAAACCAAATGACCACGCTATACAGCGCGCTCAGTGCCGATTGTGTGATCTTTAATAGCCACTATAACCGGGAGAGTTTTATACAGGGTGTGACCGCACTGCTGAAAAAAATGCCTGATCATGCGCCCTTCGAGAAGGTAAATGAGCAACTGCAAAACAGCTGTGTGATTCCCGTTGGTGTTGCTGGGGCCGGCCTTTCTCCGAGCAAGCGTATGGCGGGTGAACAGCTCTCTGTGCTGTGGAATCATCGCTGGGAATATGACAAGGGGCCAGACACGTTGTTGTCGATTGTTGAGGCTTGTGATCGTACGGGCTTGGCTGTGGATTTCAGTATTGTGGGGCAGCAATTCCGCAATCAGCCGCCGGCGTTTTCAAAAATTCACCAAGTGATTTCAAGCAGTTCTAGTCTGAGATTGAAGGACTGGGGGTTTGTCGAGAAACCACAAGCCTATCTGCAATTACTGTCTGCTTGCGATGTGGTGTTGTCCACCGCACTCCATGATTTTCAAGGCTTGTCCGTGCTAGAGGCGGTAGCGCATGGCTGTACGCCAGTATTGCCCAATCACTTGGTTTACCCGGAATGGTTTGACTCAGAATATTTCTATCAACACGATGGCGGGGCGGAGGCTGTGCTTGAGATGTTGCTCCTGCGTTTACAAGACAAGCAAGGTGGTGATTTGCCCCAGCCAGATGTTGCGCGTTTTGCCTGGCCGGTGCTGGCTCCGCTATACAAAGCCTGTATCGACAATGTGCTTTCACGGTTTGTTAATTGTTCCGTACAGGACGGGCGAGTATCATAGCGGCTTTTAATTTGCGCGCAGTACGGCGTGCAAAAGAAGTTCATAACAGGATTGGAAATGGCAGTAGAGCAAGCAAAGCAGAGAGTACTGACGGGAATCACCACCACCGGTACGCCTCATCTGGGAAATTATGTAGGGGCGATTCGTCCCGCCATCAATGAAAGCCAGAGTGCTGACTTTGATAGTTTCTTTTTCCTTGCCGATTACCATGCGCTGATTAAATGCCAGGACCCAAAACTTGTGCATCAATCGGCGCGTGAAATTGCCGCCACGTGGATTGCGCTGGGCTTGGATACCGATCGCTGCACCTTTTACCGTCAGTCCGATGTGCCTGAAATTACCGAATTAAGCTGGATTCTGAGCTGTGTTTGCGCGAAAGGTTTAATGAACCGCGCCCACGCTTACAAGGCGGCGGTGCAGGAAAACGAGGACAAGGGCGAAGATGCTGATTTTGGCATCACCATGGGCCTGTTTAGTTATCCGGTATTGATGGCGGCGGATATTCTGGCCTTCAACGCCAATCGCGTGCCGGTGGGGCGTGATCAGATTCAACACATTGAAATGGCGCGGGATATGGCCCAGCGTTTCAATCATATTTATGGTGACACCTTTGCTCTGCCAGAAGCGGTTATCGATGACAATGTAGCGGTATTGAGCGGCCTTGATGGCCGCAAAATGAGTAAAAGCTACGGCAATACCATTCCCTTGTTTTTGCCAGAGAAAAAGCTGCAGAAACACATTAATAAAATCAAAACGAATCTGTTGGAGCCGGGTGAACCCAAAGATCCCGATACCTCAACCGTGTTTGAAATCTGGTGCGCTTTTGCCGATCAATCACAGCGCCAAGAAATGCGGGCAAAGTTTGAGCAGGGCATTGCCTGGGGACAGGCCAAGAAAGATCTGTTTGAGTTGATCAACAGTGAATTGTCAGAGGCCCGCCAGCGCTACGAAGAAATTATCGAAGACGGTACCCAGCTAGATGCCGTACTGGCGGCGGGCGCTGAAAAAGCCCGTGCTGAGGCGGCAAAATTGGTTTCTAAGGCCCGCAAGGCAGTGGGCTTGGCCTCGTTCGCCTAATTGCTGGTTCACGATATAAGGAAAAGGGCTTCTATTTAGAAGCCCTTTTTATTTGTGCTGTGGTTACCGAAATACTGTTAGTAGCGTAAGCCTAGCTCGATAAATACCGCGCGGGGCTCGCCAACAAAATATTGGTAATTACCAAAGGAGTAGCGAGCGCGCTCGGCGTAATCCACATCGCCCAAATTGTTGACGCGAATAATGCTGTAGGCATTGTTTTTGTAATCCTGCTGCCAGCGCAGATTCACCAAGGTATGACCGGGGTAGGTGTGGTCATTGGCGTCATCGAGGAAATATTCACCGGTATAGGCCGCTTCCAGGGTAAGGCGGCTGGAATCGGTCATCTTCCAATTTAATTGGGTGCTGGCGGTTTTGCGCGGGGCAGAAGTTAAATCATTGTACTTATTGGCCAGAACATCATTATTAAAGGTGTGTTTCGCATAGGCCGATTGTAAGGCCCAGCTCACCGTGTTGGTCAGTGCCCAATCCATACTGAATTCCACACCGCGACTGCGGGTGGCACCGCCATTAAAGTTATTGCGGTTATTGTCCTGAATAATCAGCTCGTCTTTTTCCATAAAGTAAGCATTGAGCTGCCAGCTTAAGCGTGACCACTTGGTGCGCAGGCCCAGCTCGATGCTGTCTAGCGATTCTTTATTCAGGTCAGTACTTTGCTGAGTAGCTTGCAGGCGATACATCTCGCTGGCCTGTGGTGCGCGGAAGCCATGAGCGGCGTTAACGAATAAATCGCTGTAGTCGGTCATATTCAGCAAATAACCAATACGGTAAGAGGCGTTGCGGAACTGGTTTACATCATCGGATGGGCGGGAGAAACGGCAGGCCCCCGTTGGGTTTGAAGCGGTGACAGGGCATGGCGTTCCATCCTCAGCAAAATTGCCGTCAACCATCAGGTTATCGTAATCGTATAACTGAATGTCGTAGCGAATTCCCATGCTTAGTTGATTTGACTCGTTAATCTGCCAATCACTGCCGATAAACCAAGCGGCATAGATGCTATCTACCTCATAGTCGTAATGTTTGCCCGTAGGAAAAACGCCAGAACTTGGCGCTGATTGCGTCTCTTTTAAATAGGCCTTGGTCAGCTCAGCATCAAAACCATTGTGCAGAGTCAGGTCTTCTGAAGGCTGATGGAAGAAAATGGTTTGTAGTCCTGCGCTACGCTCGCCGTTTTCTTCCAGCGGCGTATTCGGTAGAAAATGCTGCAAAAACTCCATCTCGGTGTAGCGCAGATAGGGGGTTAGTACCAGACGGCTATCATTATTGCCTTCGCGCTCAAAGCGGCTGAAATAACGCACGCTCAAGCTATTCCGGAAGGCTTCGGGATTGCCGTTAAGCTTTTTAAGATCGTCATCTTTATAGGCGTCTTTGCCATTTAAATAGCCGGCGGTTTCTTGATTCAGATTAGACGCCGCCAGTTGCGAGGTGATATTCCACGTTTCGCCTTTATGTAAATGACGCAACGTCATTTTTTGCTGGTCAAAGCCGGAATCATCTTTATAGCCATTATCGCTTTCACCGTGAAAGCTCAGCATCATGCCGCCATCTTTTTGGCCTTCGCCATACTGTAATTTGATGCGGCCGTAATCGTGAGGGCCGGCCTCAACGGCGACATTGCCGGTTTTTTCGCCAGCATCCGGAATCGCAGGGCTAATGACATTAATAACTCCATTCAGAGCATTGCTGCCGTGCACGGCGGTGCCGGGGCCGCGCAATACTTCAATGCTTTGCGCCTGTTCGCTATTGGCGTCAAACAGTTCGTTTACATTACAAAAGCCGGGGCTGCGCAGGGGGATGCCGTCTTCGGCAAAATAAAACGCGCCACAACTGCCAGCGCCAGTAAGTACGCCCGAACGAATAGCGGTGAGATGCTCTTGACCATTGCCACGGCTGATCCAAACGCCGGGTACGCGGTTTAGAATTTCATTGATATGGGTGGAGCCGATACTGCGAATTTCGTCTTGGCCGATAACCGAAATAGAAAGACTTTCCTGCAGCGCTTCACGCTCAATGCGGTTGGCGGTGACTGAAAGGGTTTCCAGTTTTAGCGCCTGCTCTTTCTTTGGTTTTTCCTGTGATTCATCGGCGTGTGCTGCCGCAATCAAACTGCCGCTGATTAGCAAGCAATTAAGGACTCTCAGTGAGGTTTTAGCACCCATATTTTCTTCTCCGGTAAGGCTCATACCCGTATTTTTATGGGGGTGCAGTCTAATGGGCTTTGCAGATTATGAGAAGGGCAGGGAGCAAGAACCTAACTTCTCATTGAAAAGATTGTGTGCCTAACGGAGGGTAGGGGGAGGTAGGGATCAGTGCTTCTCGCTGCCCTTACGTTTGTGTTGGGTTTTATTAAGCTGTCTACGGTTTCGTAAAGTAATAAATGCGACAATTGGAGAGTTACTTTCCGTTTTACCGGTAAGGATACTGAAATTGTTAACTATGAGGATTATCACTAATGAGTATGTATAACCCGGCTCATCCGGGTGAAATTCTTAAGGAGTTAGTAATTGAGCCAACCGGTGTAACAATTACTGATGTCTCTGAGCACCTGAATATAAGCCGTAAAACACTATCTAAAGTTTTAAATGGCCGGGGTTCTATTACTCCAGAAATGGCATTGCGGCTAGAATTGGTATTTAAAAAACCATCTGCAGACCATTGGCTCAGGCTGCAAAATGCTTATGATCTCTGGGTGGCTCGTCAGCATCAGTCTCTGCTGCAAGTTCGCCCATATGAATTTGCAGCGCAATCTTAGCAAGTCCCAGTTTTTACAGACTGAAACTACAATTACAATTACAAAAATGCCCCGCTAGTGCGAGGCATCTTTTGTAATTTGGTACCAGAGGCCGGACTCGAACCGGCACGCTTTTAAGGGCGGGGGATTTTGAATCCGTCACAGCTATTTGCGGCCTCGTAACCTATTGAAAAATAAAGAAAATAATTTATTTTTTCTGTATGATTCTTGTCCTATGACAAATCGTTGCTCTTAAGACGAAAATTTTCTGGCTTGATTGGCCTAGTAATTTGCGCATATCAGCATTTAGTGAATGCTTCAGTCTCCCGGCTCTGGCCACTCCTTGCGGTAGTCTGCTATAAAAAGTGTTGAGTGCTGGAATGCAAGCCAGCCAGGTACAAAAGGAAATTGGTTGGTTAACGCGCACGCTCGTTTTGTTTTTGTGAGCTGTTGGCCGCTAACCTGCAATGCCAGCTGCAGAGAAGTTTTGGTGACAGTATGAAAATCAAAGAAATGATAAATCGAGCGTGCTCGCTATTACAATGTTATAACCCAAGGGGTAATTCATGAGACTATTTCTACTTTTCGTCATTAGTTGCTTCTTGGCAGGATGCTCTGGTACTGGGGGTATTATTGGTGGCTTAGTGCCTGCACCAAAGTTTCTAAAAGGAGAGGTGAATTCGGAGGGGGAGTATATATCTGAAAACAGGGAATTTTCAGTGATATTGCCCCACCCGCCAGAGCGTTCTAAGGATGATAGGTATGAATGGACTTATACGAAAGTACATGAGATTAACGAAGATAACATAGTCGTGGGTGCCGTATTTGGCCCGGCAGCATTCGACTTGAATTTATATCATGCTGTAATTATTAAAGAGTCAGCGAGTCAGCCTCTGGAGCCGTACGTCCAGAAAGTTTTTGATGGAAAGTCGAAAGGTCGAAACAGCAATCTCAGACCAATCGCCGAGCAACAGTTTGATCACCTCTCAAAGAGAGCATTCTATAGTGTCTATGAGTCAGAAAGCTCTTTTCTCATATTGTCTCTAGTTGCTGGCGAAGAATATTTCTACGTGGTAGAGATCGACATTAGTAAAAACTCAGCTCGTAATGTCCCAACCAAGAGTCAACTAATTGATAGGAGTTGGGAGGTTTTCAATCAAATATTTTCAAGTTTTAAGGTTTTGTCCGAGTAAGTTTCAATTAACTACGCGCCTACGGCGCCGGACAGCTAAAAGCGTGGCTTTGCCACAACGCTGCCGGTTATTGAGGTGTTAACTGTCTGAGGAGCCTCATGAGGAAAATATTTACACTGTGCATCCTCTTATTAAATCTTCAACCAGCATTTGCCGAAACTATCAACGCAGAGAGTGCCATTGGAGCTTGGAAGACGCATAGACTCTACCCTTCAGAAGAGCAATTAGAATTACTAAAAAAATTAGGTGCTGATAAGCCTGAAAGAGAAATGGAGTTGCTCATATCTGATGATCTCTCCGTGAAGTTTCGCTACGAGCTTGAAGATGGGGTATGGGATACTTACCATGAGAAGGAAACAAATTTAAAAATCGATGATGGGCTAATTATTATTAAACTATTTCGAAATAAGGAAATAGTCTACAAAATTGCCTTAAGCGGCTACAGCTCAGAAACCGGAGTAAAACTTATATTCGGAACTTTGTTTAAATATTGGAAGGGTGAGGTAATAACTGGATGGACGGTTGGTTTTGAGCCGCGAGACGACAGTTAACAAGCACCTGTTGTCGCCCTTACAAGCCTGGGACAGCGAAAAACGTTGCGCTTATTTTGTCTACCCCAATAGAAAGCAAAAAGCCCAGCTCAATGAGCTGGGCTTTTTTGTAGTGGTACCGGAGGCCGGACTCGAACCGGCACGCTTTTAAGGGCATCGGATTTTGACGTTTATCTATCTGCTTTCGCAGTAGCCGGACTATATCATCACCCTTGGT
>NZ_JACXLD010000020.1 GCF_014705705.1 Spongiibacter pelagi
AGGCAAAACTCCTTGTGGCTGAGATTGATCCTGCGACCGGCGCGCGTGGCCCGGTGCCGCGGCAAATCCAGGGTGAGGTCGGCGACCCTGATCTGATCCGTCATCACCGGCACCGCACTGCGGGGTACTAGGGTTTTTCCGTCCAAAAACGACAATAATCGCCGAAAGCCCCGCCATCCGGGGCCTCCAAGAGGGGATTGCTTTTTCTGAAGTCCATATTTACACCAATTTTGGTTAAGATTTGGCCTTTTTAGGCTAAACGTATGGCATATGAAGAACGTGTTCAAATCTTGTCCGATGCAGAACAAGACGATTTTTATGGGCCCCCAATTTTCACGTCCAACGATCAACGCTTCATTTTCGCTCTGAACGACAAGGAACTGGCTGTCGCTAATAAATTCCGAAATCGTGGGCAGCGCTACATGTTTATTGTGCTGCTGGGTTATTTTAAGGCTAAACCTGTAGTGCTGAATCCTGGATTTCATCAGATAAAACATGATCTAAAGCACGTCCACGAAACGGTACTGCCAGGACCCGGCTTCAGACCGTTCAATCTCTCGCAGAAAGAAAACGAGAGGATTTACAAGCGGATATTCGAACTCTGCGAATACCAGCGCGCATAGGCTCATCCTTGAGAACCTGGAAGCCCTAGCGAGAATTTTAACTGCAGAACAGGGCAAACCCCTGTCTGAGAGTCGTACCGAAATTGCCTATGCCGCTTCTTTTGTTGAGTGGTTCTCAGAAGAAGCTAAAAGAATATATGGGGATGTAATAGCCGCTCAAAGCACCGAGCAGAGAATTCTCGTTCTCAAACAGCCCATAGGAGTCTGCGTGGCCATTACCCCCTGGAACTTCCCTGCCGCGATGATCACCCGAAAAGCCGCAGCTGCATTAGCCGCGGGCTGCACATTAGTCATTAAGCCAGCAAGCCAAACGCCACTCACTGCGTTCGCACTCTGCGAACTCGCAGTCCGTGCGGGGATTCCCCCCGGCGTTTTGTCCTGTATCACCGGCAGTGCGTCTGAAATAGGTGATGAGTTAACAACAAACCCCCTTGTAAAGAAACTCAGCTTTACGGGATCCACTGAGATCGGGAAAAAACTTCTGGCCCAGTGTGCGAGTACCGTAAAAGCCACTTCCATGGAGCTGGGTGGGAATGCGCCATTTATCGTTTTTGAAGACGCCAATCTGGATCGCGCAGTAGAAGGTGCCATTGCCTCGAAATTCAGAAACAGTGGGCAGACATGTGTCTGTAGTAATCGGTTTCTGATCCATGAAAAAGTGTATGAGCCGTTTCTAAAAAAGATGACGGCAGCAACTGCTGCCCTGCGTGTAGGGAACGGCTTTGACCCTGAGACCCAAATTGGACCACTGATCGATAAAGCTGCGGTTAAAAATATTCAGTCGATGCTTGCTGATGCCGTATCCAAAGGCGCAAAAATTCTCGTAGGCGGCAAAGCGTCATCGCTTGGAGAAACCTTTTTTGAGCCAACTGTTCTGTCCGATGCCACGCCTGATATGCAGGTCTTTCAGGAGGAGATATTCGGGCCGGTAGCCCCCATAGCAACTTTCAAGTCGGAGGCTGATGCCATTCAGCTTGCTAATAGCACGCCCTATGGGCTAGCCGCCTATTTCTATGGCCAGGATCTGAACCGGATTTTTCGCGTCGCTGAAGCACTTGAGTACGGCATGATCGGGATCAACGAAAGCCGGATTTCAACGGAAGTCGCTCCCTTTGGCGGGATCAAACAAAGTGGCCATGGCCGTGAAGGCTCTAAATACGGTATTAATGACTATATAGAGATTAAGTATCTTTGTATGGGAGGTATTAGGCATTCCTAATCGACTTCAAGATCAAATAAATCTATCTCCAGGCAAGTGAATTGCCACGGCATATCTAGCCATTCTTGAGCCGCTTCGTGTTGTAGAGCGGGATGCACGCGAGGCTGTTATCAACCCCATACCAGACGGCACGACTGAAATTCAGGAACTGCTAGCCTCCCGCTGTCTCATTGGGGTGCAGGCGTTTCGTGGAAGCGTCTGCCTGGCCATCATCTCAATGATTAACTGCTAGAGTTGCCTCAATTGGGGGGTATGTGAGTTTCGTCACTAAATTCGAGATTCAATCCATTTGAGCAAGTCTTCCTGTACCTCATCGCGATTCGTTTCATTGAGAATTTCATGACGGGCGCCCGGATACAGTTTGCAACTAACGTCTTTCAGCCCCAGGGTTAATGAATAGCGATCTGCCAATGCTTGCACGCCGTTCTCGGCCCCAACCGGATCAGCATCACCGGCTATACACAGAACCGGCAGATTTTTGGGAATCTGCGCCTCCCTTTCGGGTGCTGCGAGTTCCGTCATGGCGACCATCAGATCACGCGTCAGAGCGTTGGAGAACAGGAAACCGCACCATGGGTCATCGAGATATTTCTGTACTTCCTGTGTATCGCGACTAAGCCAGTCGAATGGGGTTGTGGACGGCTCGAACGGCTGATTCATGCCCTCAAAAAGTGCTACAAACAGATCGGAAGGCTCATTGACAGCATTGGCAGCGGCTTCTTCAGCGGCTGGCAGAACCTCAGGATCAATGATTGGGTTGCCTGTGGAGCCACACAGGATTGCACCGGCCAGTCCGTTGCCCCAATTCTGGATATAGTTTTGGGACAGAAATGAACCCATGCTGTGCCCGAACAGGAACGCCGGTATTCCCGGGTTCTCTATTTTGACGATACCCGTCAATTGGTACATATCAGCGAGAATGCCTTTCCAACTATCCGGCCCTGCAACCCCGGCCTGTGATAATTCACCAGCACTTTTCCCGTGCCCGCGATGATCACCGGCGTACACAGCGATGCCATGTTGGTTAAGATAATGTGCAAGGCGTTCATAGCGACCGGCGTGTTCACTTGCACCATGTTCAAGCTGCAGCACGGCTTTTATCGGCGTTTCGGGCGTCCATCGATAGACGAATATCGATTGGCCATCATTGTTCGTAAAGCTGAAGTGCTTCTCCATGGCAATCTCTCCTAGCGTGCTTGCATGACCGTCGCAGCATCCAGGCGGATTGTGCGATCATTCATGTAGTCATTTTCAATCAGAAATTCACAACAATGTGAGAACTCGTCCAGTCTCCTGAATGGCTTTGGCATCGTTCCCCCTCGCTCCAACTGCGGATGCATTGGCTCTACACACTCGGCCGGGCAAGGAAATGATGGGGTGCTGACGTCTAAATAACCTGACTAACCGGACAAGAAACTTGACCGATTAGCCTGCCATTTCTCTCAAACGCTAATAATTTCGGTCAAAAACCATTCAGGCTTATTGCAAGGCCACCTAGCTGGTAGTGAGGCGAACAAGTGGATCATTGCCAGCAACTTCGACAATTCCAGCCTCCTGAAAAAAGGCTTTTGCGTCGTAGCCATTAGCATCCGTGTCTTCCCAAATCGCCAAGCCATAAGCACCAATGGTGGTGCGGTCTTTCATGTCCTGCATGTGATTTAATGAAGTTGAATTACTAGCCAATCATTAACTAATTGATCCATCAAGACAAGCATAATGTCCGCTAGGTCAAGTGCTTCTCATTTCCAGACCGCAGTATAGGTAGCGAATCAGTGAGAAATTAGAACTCAACGGCGGTATAAGGAGACTATATGCCATCAACTGTAAAAATCTTTCAGTTTGAGCTTTACGCCCTTATAGGCGTATTGGCATTTGCTCTTATATCTGTTGCATATGCATCGGACGATGAATTGGAAGCTTTGCTACGGGAAGCAGAAACGACCAAGACTGAATCTGCTGAAGAAAGCACCAACCAGAATGTGACTTCAACACCTGAACAGCCCGATGTATCTACAGGCGAGGAGGTTGCTGACAAGGTAGATGAGACTCCTGCAGCAAAAAAACCCGAAGGTCTTGGCACGATCGAAGAAATTGTCGTTACTGCAACCAAGCGTGCTGAATCGGTTCGAGATCTTCCATTCAGTATTGATGCATTTACAGGGAAAGACCTTGAGGATCGCGGCGCCACTGGGCTGGAGGAAATACTGAAGTATTCACCCGGTGTTACTTTCAAGAAAGGGGGACATGCTGACAGCAGCAGCATAACTATTCGTGGCATAGGTGGTACGAGTAAATTTTTTAATCGAACCTTTGGGTTGTTTTTTCAGGACACACCATTGGTCAATCCCAGTTTGCTCGGGCCGCAACCGGATATCGATCCATTTGATATGCGAGCAGTAGAAATCCTGAAAGGCCCTCAAGGCACGTTATTCGGTGGCTCGGCGCTGGCCGGTGCCGTACGTTATGTGCCGAATACACCGGTAGTGGGTGAGTCCTCTGGTAATTTTTCCTTTGGTTACGGATCTGTGTCAGGGGCCGGGGATCCTAATCGAGCATATAGCTTGATGCACAATATTCCAGTCGGGGAGACTGTGGCACTGCGCTTGACTGGTAGTCTGCGCGAATTTGCTGGTTATGTAGATAATACTTATAGCGGTGAAGATGACATCAATAACGCTGAGACTCGTCAGTACATCATTCAGGGCCAATGGGAGCCCAGCGAAGAATGGACATTAAACCTCCTACAGCTAGATCGTAAAGCACAAAACGATGATACGTCGACAGTAGACAATGAGGGTAATGAGGATAACCGCCATGTCGTTTCAGGTAAGCGCGTGAAGGAAGACGGTTTATCAGAAGTCACTATTAATACTCTTAATCTGACTTATTCCGGATATGATCCATTTTCTGTGAACTGGTCCAGCAACCATCTGGATAAATCCGGACTGGTTCATCTGGACGTTGGGCGCCCCTACCGCGCCCAGGATATTCCCGGTGGTAAGGCTCGTCAGGAACAGGTTTTCTGGACTGATCAGATCAGCCATGAATTACGCTTGGTATCAAATGACAACACACAAAGCGACTATTGGCTGCTGGATAGCTGGAAGTATGTGGTCGGACTGTTTTATCTGGAATCCGAGCAATACTTTGAATTGGATGTTCCTGTGCCATCGGTCAGTCTGATAGATGCTGTCGATAGTCCTGAACTCTCTCCATTATCACCTTTGTTTATTGATCCCATCCGTAACCTGATTTCGGCTCTGCCAGATACTGGCGAGATAACTGCGGGTATAAATGTGCCTGCAACTTCCACTGCTAAAGAGAAGGCGCTGTATTTTGATGCTACCAAGTACATGATGAATGAGCGCCTGGAGTTAAACCTGGGTGGACGCTTTTATGATCAGAACTCGGTTGGTGTTATTCCGGTATACGTAGTTGCCCGTACTGCCGGTATTCAGGAAGTCAGCACCTTGCTTGATGAGGCATCTGCCACCCTTGAAGAATCCGGTTTTAATCCCAAAGTGGCTGTCACTTGGCATTGGAACGATAACTTCACCAATTTTGCTAGCATTGTAAAAGGATTCCGCTTCGGTGGTTTCAATACTGACCCGTATCAAACGGGTGAGCCCAATATCACATTTGAATCAGACAGCTTGTGGAATTATGAGCTGGGGCTCCGCACGACATGGCTAGGTGGTGCGATGCAATGGGATATCACTGCGTTTTACCTGAAGTGGGACAATATGCAAATCGAGGAATTCAGCTCCCTGGCTACGGCTTACATATTGAATATTGGCGGCAGTGAAAACCTTGGTGCGGAAATGAGTTTCAAGTCTGTGCTGCCCTACGGGTTCTTTGTGCTGGCCAACCTAGCCTACAGTGATGCCCGTTACACAGAATCCTTTACAACACCAAGCGGTGGTGAAGGCCACGAGGGCGATAAGCTGCCTAACTCACCTCAGTGGACTGGTTCGGCTGCATTGTCATACAACACTGCGTTGCGGGATTGGGAATTTGGTGCGGATTTGTATTACAGCTATCAGGGTGAATCCAAGAATGATTTTGAAAACAATATTCCTCTGGATGCATTTGAAACATTCGGACTGTCTTTTCGTGTAAGTAACGCCAATCTACCGATGTCACCAGAACTCAGTCTTACTGTTACTAACTTATTCGATGAGCGTGCTGCTTTATATGGGCTTTATGAAACGGTGGTCATGGTGAATCAATTTACGACCAGGGAAGTATTGCAGCCACGTATGGTTACCATGAGCATGAAATTTAATTTTTAAACGATGCCGAGACTCCTACTTTGTCTTCCTTTGGTTATAATTTTTCTGAACGCACATGCAGATCAGGTTGGTGATGGGTGGAAGTTGAAGCATGAGAATTATGGCATATCCATCTATACACGCCCAATGCCTGATTCACCCATCGACGAGATGCGAGTAGATGCGGTGATCAAGGCACCCTTGTCGAAAGTACAAGCCGTTTTGTTGGATCATGAAATGCGGCCACTGTGGGACAGGCTTTGCCGGTATGCCAAGAAATTTGAGGCTGGGGATTCAGCGAATTTACTCGAATTGTATTATGACTTTCCTTGGCCTCTAAGTGATCGGGATGTGCTTTTGCGTGTCGATATCAGTCAAACGGAAGATCATGGCCGAATAGAATTTATAGCCGAAAATGAAATTTTACCGCTCAAGGAGGGTGTGGTTCGTATCCATCATGCGAAGACAGTTTGGGAATTGTATGCCGTCAATGACCACAGCACACAATTGAGGGCCGAAGCTCACTCCGAACCTAATGGACCGATTCCAGCCTGGTTAATCAATAAACTGTCTGTAACCCAACCCATTGAAAACATACAGGCCTTACGAACATTGAGCGCCACTTCTAGTGACAACGGGGTAATGCCATGAGTCTGCGTGCACGATTTATTAATTTCTTGCTTAGTCGATTTTCCAAGCCATTGTGGAAAAAAATGGATTCAGTGGCTGACTACCGAAAGATGCTGCTGGGCATTGAACGTTGGGTATATGGTGCACTTCCTCGTGGAACAAGTATGAGCGAGGTCAATGCTGGCGGTGTGCCGGCGCATTGGTTACGCCGTGAGGACTCTGTGCCGGGGCGGGTGTTGTTTTATATCCATGGCGGAGGTTTTTGCACCCATACGCCCAAGCTTTATGCTCGATTCGCTGCGGATCTTGGGCGAAGGCTCAACGCAGATGTGTTGTTGGTAGATTATCGACTTGCTCCTGAACATCCATTTCCTGCAGCTCCGGACGATACTCTTGCTGCATGGCGTTGGCTGTGCGAGCAATCGACGGACGGGGCCGCGCAACGTTTGATAGCTGGTGATTCTGCTGGTGCCAACCTTGCATTGGTTACTGTGTTGCAGGCTAAAGATGTTGAATTACCTCTGCCTGATGCCGGTTGGATTATTTCTCCTGCAGTTGATTGCGACTGGTCTCACGATGATTACTCATTCTTGCAAAATGATTGTGTGAGCTTTAGTACTGATACATTTCGTATTATCGATGTTTACTTCGGTGATGCTGATCGTGGGGATTATCGAATATCTCCGATTACTGGCGACCTTTCTGGGTTGCCGCCAATGCTTATCGAGGCAGGCACACGGGAAATGTTCCGTAAGCACCCTGAGACTTTTGCTACTAATGCGGAGCGTGCAGGTAGTCATGTTGAAACCAAATTGTGGGAGGGTATGCCACACTGCTTTCAGACACTGGAAATCCTTCCAGAAGCACAGCGAGCCAGGGTTGAGGCCACCGAATTTTTACTCAAAAAGTTCGCTAAGTGACCGGCTGTTACAGGGATGACTTATCGGTATCTTATTGCAGGAATGCTCGGGCTAGTTTTATATGTGTTGACGAGCGTGCATGCTCAGGCCCAAAGTGAAGCAGCAACCTCTGAACCCGCAACCACCGAAAAGTCTTCTCAAACCGAATCCTCAAATCAAGACGTTAGCCTCGATGCCGTCCTCTCTGCAGTAAAGGCTGACCTGGAAAAATCTAAAGCCAGGCTCAAGGCCCGCGAATCAGAATTTACCGAGCGTCGTGATACTGCCAAAAATCGCATGAACAAGGCGATTGCCAAAATGCAGGCGCTGGAAGCAGAAGGCCGCAGGCTGGAAGGTAACTTTGAATCCAATCGAGTTGAGCTGGACGACAAGGCTCGTCTGCTCAAAGAAAAGCTGGGGGCATTAAAAGAGCTCTTTGGTGTATTCCAGCAGAATGCTTCTGATCTGATCGGCTCATTTAATGGGTCGCCCACAAGTATTCAGTATCCGGCTCGTGATGAGTGGCTGGAAGGCTTTGCCAACCGCATGAAAAATGCCTCCGAGGTGTCGTCTGTTGATGACATCATGGGGCTCTGGTTTGAAATGCAGCGCGAGATCACATCGTCAGGAGATATTGTGCCGCTGCGTGCACCTGTAGTGACTACCGATGGCAAGTCCAGGGAACGCGATTTTGTCCGAGTGGGCACTTTTAGCCTGATCACGGCAACCCCCAAACCCGGCTACCTGTACTGGTCGGCTGCCGGCCAGGAAGTGGTTGAACTCCCGCGTCAACCTGTCGGCAGTTACCCAGCCGATATAGATGCTTATCTTTCAGAGGGTAAGGGTCTGAATACGCTCAGCGTGGACCCCACTGGCGGCACACTGATGTCACTGCTGATACAGAAGCCCACTCTCACTGAACGCGTCAATCAGGGTGGCCTGGTGGGCTACATCATCCTGATACTAGGATCAATTGCCTTGCTGCTAGCGGTATACAAGTTTCTGGAAATCAGCAGCATCACTTCCCGCGTGCACGCCCAGCAGTCAGACCTCAATAACCTGCGTCCCAATAACGTGCTGGGGCAGCTGCTGATTACCTATCATGAGAATCGTCACGTCGATTCTGAAACCCTGGAAATGCGTCTGCATGAGACGGTTGAGAAGGCCCGTCTATATGTGAACCGCTTCACAGTGTTCCTGAAGATCATTGCCGCGGTGTCCCCGCTGCTGGGTCTGCTCGGCACCGTGGTGGGCATGATCAATACCTTCCAGGCCATCACGCTGTATGGCACGGGTGATCCCCAGACCATGGCCGGCGGGATTTCGCAGGCCCTGATCACCACCGTGCTAGGTCTTATTGTGGCTGTACCGGCGGTACTGATGCATGCCTTGGTCAGTGGTCGCGGCAAGGGTGTCATGAATATTCTGCATCAGCATACGGCCGCGATCCTGGGCGACCAGATGCAGGCGCAGGAGTTGGTGTCTTCACGTGCTGAGCCCCCGCAGGGTTCAGGCCCGGTGCCTAAGTCGGCACCAGCCTAGGGGAAGAGGATGAGTAACTTTCTGACAGACAACGATGTCGCCGAGGGTGATGAGGGTATCGACCTGACGCCCATGCTGGATGTGGTCTTTATTATGCTGATCTTCTTCATCGTGACCGCTACTTTTATCAAGGAGGCCGGCATTGATGTTGAGCGTCCGCTGGCCACCACGGCGGAACGACAGGACCTGGCGAATATCCTGATCGCGATTACCGAAGGCGATGACATCTGGATTGACGGCAGCAAGGTTGATGAACGCGACCTGGCAGCCATTATCAAGCGCCTACACCTGGAAACGTATAGGAAGAATAAACGCCCTTTTCACCCAAGTCCAACAGCTTTGGACCGCAGTTGACTCTTTCGACACCCCTGCGATGCAACCCAATCCGGCTGACGGGGAGCCAGCAACGCTGAAAAT
>NZ_JACXLD010000021.1 GCF_014705705.1 Spongiibacter pelagi
CGTTCGCCTGGCGGGTGTATTTACCGACACCGCCCCGGACGCGGAGTCCGGCTGTATCGACGACTGTCTGGCGATGGCACGGGCAACTGGCGCCGACGGCCTGCTGGCCGTGGGTGGCGGCAGTGTCCTAGACTCGGTCAAACTGGTCAAGCTTGCCATGTACTCCAAGGTGGACAGCGTGTCTCAGTTGCTGAAGTCGCCGGTCAAGATGATGCAGTGGCCGGAAGTCGAGCACATGGGCGTCCCGCATATATCGGTGCCCACCACCGCGGGTACCGGTGCTGAGGTGACCAACGGCGCGGTGATCTACAACAAGGGGTTGGGCATCAAACACCTGATCGTCAGCCACTACCTAGAGTCGGACATCGCGGTGCTGGATGCTCATATGACCACCGGCCTGCCGCCGATGCTCACCGCCGCCACCGGTATGGACGCGCTGACCCATGCTATCGAAACCATGGGACACCCCAATACGGGGCACTTCACCCTGGCCCACGCGGAGACCAGCGCGAAGATCATCATGCAGAACTTGCCCAAAGTGGTTGCCGATGGATCGGATCTGCTGGCGCGCCAGGCCATGCTCAACGCCAGCGCCATGGCTTGTAACTCGGTGGTGAACGACTTCGGGCCGTCGCCTGTACACAACTTCGCTCACGCCTTTGGCGCCGTCTGTCACATTCATCACGGTGAGGCGAACGGCGTGCTGCTGCCCATCGTGATGGAGGAGTTCGCCGACTTCTACGTGCCGGTAGCAGATCGCCTGAAGGGTGTGTTCGGCGTGGAGGGCGAGGGCCGCGCAGCTGTGTTGGCCTGTGCAGCTAGAATAAGTGCGCTGCTGGAAGAGATGGGCCACCCAAGGGATTTTACTCGCCACGATATCCCGTTATCGAAAATGCCCGACATTGTCTTAGCGATCGCCCACGACCCCATCGCCGCATTCTTGCCCCTGCCCATGGATCTAATCGAGACCGTGTGTAGCCGGGTCTGTAACTGGTCCTGAGGATACCAATATGAAGATAAATTTCAGCGTTATCAGTGAGCGTTTGGCAGACACCTTCGCAGAACGCGAGGCCCTCGTAAATGTGGAGCGCAATCGCCGCTACACCTTCCGGGAATTCCACCGTATAAGCGGCGCTTGAATTTAAGGAGATTGGGTTATGAGCATTCGGGCATCCTTGGTGCGGCTGGTGATGCGGCTGGTGATGCGGCAAATCCATAAAGAAAATGGGTTGGAGCCAGCAGCTTTGCGGTTGGCGATTGATAAACGCGCCCGTCGCGGTGGCTGGCCCGAAGGCGGCAAGGTTGAGGAAGTCTCGGCCAATGGCGTGAAAGCCTTTTGGGTAGATGCTGAGAACGCCGATCCGAACCGGGTGTTCTATTATCTGCATGGCGGTGGCTATATTTTCGGCGCACCGGACACCACGCATAAGGATTTGCTGTGGCGCTTGTCCAAAGCATCGGGCGCACGGGTGCTGGCCATTGATTATCGCCTTGCGCCCGAAGCGCCGTTTCCCGCCGCAGTGGATGATGCGATTGCGGCCTATAATTGGTTGCTGGAACAAGGCTATCGCTCCGAAGCCATTGCCATTGGCGGCGACAGTGCGGGCGGCGGCCTCACCTTCGGCACCCTGTTGCGAATGCGTGATGAACGTATTCCGCTGCCTTCCTGTGCCGTTGGCCTGTCTCCATGGACGGATTTGGCCGGCACGGGTGAGACGGTTATCACCAATCTTCAATCCGACCTGATAATCCCCGGTGACCGTTTGGTGGAAACCGGTGAGCACTATCTGCAAGGACAAGACCCTGAATTGCCTTATGCCTCACCCCTCTATGGTAATCACGTCGGCTTGCCGCCGACCCTGATTCAGGTCGGTGAGCCGGAAGTACTGCTGGATGACAGCCGCCGCCTTGCCGCCAAGCTGAAGCGCGCAGGCGTGCCCGTCGCTTTGGAAATCTGGAAGGGCATGCCGCATGTCTTTCCCTTGCTGGCGCGCTTTATGCCGGAAGGCAAGCGGGCGATTGAGATTATCGGCACCTTTGTGCAGGGCCATTTAGCAGATGAAGCCGACCCGGCTTTGATTGCCGATTTAAGGGGTGAAGCCGCCGCGGCTGAATAGGGCATTTCATGAATGGTTCAAAAGCGCTCGTCCTGTTTTCCGGCGGGCAGGATTCGGCCACCTGTTTGGCGTGGGCGCTTGATCGCTTTGATGTGGTTGAGACGATTGGTTTTGACTACGGTCAACGTCACGCCATAGAGCTTGCGGCGCGCGGCCCCCTGCGTGATGCCGTTGCGATAGCCATGATGGACAAGGGTAAAGGCAAGCTGGGCGGTGATATTGTCTTGCCTGCTCATGTGTTGGGCGAGGTGGCACAAACAGCACTCACCCACGATGTGGCCATCAAGGCAGAGGAGGGCGGCCTGCCCAATACATTCGTGCCGGGGCGCAATCTGCTGTTCCTGACACTTGCAGCGGCCTATGGCTGGCGACGCGGGATCGAAACTTTGGTGGGCGGCATGTGTGAAACGGATTATTCCGGCTATCCCGATTGTCGCGATGATACGATGAAGGCGATGGCTTCAGCACTTACACTTGGGCTTGATCAGCCGGTGAAGATCGAGACCCCGCTTATGTTTATCACCAAGGCAGAGACATGGGCCTTGGCCGAACGCTTGGGCGGGGAGCGTTTGATTGAAGCCATTCTTGAGCACTCCCACACCTGTTATGAGGGCGTGCGGGAAGAACGGCATAGCTGGGGTTATGGCTGCGGCGTGTGTCCCGCCTGTGGACTGCGCGCGAAGGGCCATGCCGAATGGACTGCCTGGACAGAAAGATGACCTATTCCGTGAAGGAGATGTTCTACACCCTACAGGGGGAGGGAGCGCAGGCAGGCCGCCCCGCAGTCTTTCTGCGCTTTGCGGGATGCAATCTATGGAATGGGCTGGAGCGCGATCGCGCCGATGCCGTCTGTAATTTTTGCGATACGGATTTTGTGGGCGTGGATGGTCAAAATGGTGGCCAGTTCAAAGCGGCGGATGAGCTGGCAGCACGCGTCAGTTCATTCTGGCCGGAGGGTAAAGACGGCAAACCTTTTGTGGTCTGCACGGGGGGCGAACCCTTGCTGCAGCTTGATCTGCCCTTGATCGATGCCCTGCACGCCCAAGGCTTTGAGATTGCGGTGGAGACCAATGGCACCATCAAGGCTCCTGCCGGGATTGATTGGATCTGCGTCAGCCCCAAAGCTGATGCGCCTTTGCAGCAGCTTTGCGGCGATGAATTAAAGCTGGTCTACCCTCAAGCCAAGGCCCTGCCGGAACGCTTTGAAACCCTGGAATTTCGTCATTTTTATCTGCAACCCATGGATGGCGTTGCCGCGGCAGAAAATACCCGCGCGGCTACGTCCTATTGCTTATCCAACCCGCACTGGTCATTAAGCCTGCAAACGCACAAATTTTTGGGCATAGATTGATAGCTGCCAGCCATGCACACGGTTGAATTATATAAGGAATTCCGCTTCGATGCGGCTCATTTCCTGCCCCATGCGCCGGACGGACATCCCAATAAGCGTATGCATGGGCATTCTTTCCGTGTATCTGTGTTCATGCGCGGCGCACCGAATGCTGAAACCGGGCTGTTACAGGATTTGCAGGAAGTGAACGAGGCTATTGCCAAAGTGCATGACTTGCTGGATCACAACACCTTGAATGAGATTGCAGGGCTTGAAGTGCCGACGCTGGAAAACCTCTCTATCTTCATCTTCAACGCCTTGGCGGATGCGCTGCCCACCCTCTACAAAGTGGGTGTCCATCGCGATTCCTTGCATGAAGGCTGTGAATATGTGGGGCGCGCGGCATGACCGATCACTTGTCTCAATTAGGTGCCAAGGCAGAAGCGGCCCAAAATCCGGATGAGGCGGTGCTGGAAACTGTGCCCAACCCCCACCCTGATGTGGGTGTTTCGACATATATAGATCCCCGCTTTCGTAGAATTCACTAACTCATTGAATTTATGTTATTTTATTTTTCCTAGTTTTTCATATCCCAAGGAAAAATCATGGCTCAACGTGATAAAGCGATAATCTATGTGGATATGGATCACGTCTTATGCGACTACCAGGATGGATTTTCTAGGCAAAAGGCTATGTTCCCAGATTTGGAATTCCCTCAGAGCCAACCTGGTCTGTATATCGGCTTGAATCCTTTGCCTGGTGCTATCGAGACTTATCGGTGGCTAAACGATCACCCCAACACAAATGTCTATATTCTGCTGGCGCCGTCTGTACGTAACTCTCATTGCTATTCCGAAAAGCGAGACTGGGTTGAAAAGCACTTAGGCATATCCGTCGTGCAAAATCTCATTATTACCCCGCACAAAAACCTAAACAAAGGACACTACCTGATTGACGATATGGCGTCAGGAAAAGGTCAAGATCGCTTTGAGGGATCTTTGATTCACTTTGGTAGCGACCTGTTTCCTGATTGGGCATCTGTTCGCGCTTTCTTTGAAGAAGCTCTCCATCCGGACGGTTCGCCTCCAAAAGCCGGGCCATGGGATGCATTTTTCAATTCAGAACTCAGAGTAACTGAGGATTTTGGCTTGAACCAAGAAGATCGCGATTGGTGAATTTGAAACTTGTCGGTCGACAAATATTGGACTGATTACGAACAAATTTTAATAATTATTAAAGCAGTTTAATAATTGCTAATAAAAGCCCACTTTTCGCTTTAAACTGCACTTCTCGATCAATAATCCGTTAAAATAACATTATTACGGATTATTATTGCAGCCCTCTTCGAGGTTTCCATGCCCAAATCTGGCCAGGCGCGCGTTCTCACTACTGAGCAACAAGACCATGTCTTCGACGTGATCCAGCATCACCGGCACCCTGAAAAGAACACCGCCATCATGCAGATCAGTTTCAAGCTCGGTCTGCGGGCTCAGGAAATCGCCCTGCTTCAGATCAAGGAAATCGCGAAGCTCAATCCGTCGGGTACCGACTTTAAATTACTGGAAGTCATGAGCCTGCCAGCGGCCTACACCAAAGGTGCTGACGCTATGGGCCGGTCTCAAAGTCAATACCAGCGCAGAACGGTTAGTTTCGATGTGGCGAGTTTTAATCAGGTGGTTCGCCAGATTGAAGCGCTAGCCAAAGCTGGTGCTGAGATAAATCCCGAAGATTTTTACCTACCCGTTCGAAAACATCGAGGAAAATCTCGGGATCTTCCTATGGTAGATGCCGCCCTTCGTGCGTCGTTGACTGACCATTTGCGTGTACGGCTTGAAAAGGCCGGTACGCTAAAGCCCTCCTCCCCTCTTTTTATTACTCAAAAAGGTGGGGCCTATTCTCCGAACACCTTGCAGGAACACATGGCCGTCATACTTAGGGCCTGGGCAGGTGTAGAAAAAGCAAGCTCTCACAGTGGTCGCCGATCTTTGATCACGAATGTCATTCACAAACAGAAAAAATCAGTAAAAGTTGCCCAAAAAATTGCGGGGCACGTAAATCCTTCTACAACACTAATTTATGAAGAGCCGCCTGAAATTGCGATTTCTGAAGCATTGCGAGACCTATAGAATTAACTTCATTGCGACAGGAGCGGACAGGGGCCTTGTCGTCGTAGACGACGGCAGTAGTCAAAAGCGGACAATCGCAGAGGAGACATCCTTAGCCTCAACGCCGCGCTCTGCGGCAAATTTGGAGCGCAGCGGAAAATTTGTCCGACAGCAGCGCTTTGTTAAGTGATTTCACCCCAATGCTATCCATTTAGTGACGCCAATTAAGACACCAAGAGAAATGTAGAATCCCCAAACTGAAAAGGATTTGGCGGCTTCGAGCTGTAGTTTCGACATATTGCCAACGGGCATGACGGAATAAAGGTCTTGCTCGGTAAGGCTTCCAGCTCGAAGCTTGGAAACAAACTGGTTATAAGAATTGCGAAAGCCCTTTTCTAGAGCCAGGTAATAAGCGTCAAGAGCCAAAAATACTACTGTTGGTAAAAGTGCAATCCAAGCATAATCTGGTTTACCTTTATCAGCTATTATCACAAGAACAGCAGCTACTAAGGTCACACACCATGCTTTGCAATTGGTGCTATTTGTTGACATTCGCTGAATGACGTTTTGGATTATGCCAAGATGCGTCTGAATCGAGGCTGCTTCGGAATCGATTTGGAGCGGATCTTCATTCATATTTAGTTCCGTTTGTTCTTAATAGCGTGGTCAATCCAGTCAGAAATATTTGCAGCGATATCCCGATAGGCTTGTGATGGATCAGGATCGTAACACGGCACCACGGATGACAGCTTGCGCCCATCATTAAAAGTGAATTCATCAAAGGGGTTGGCGCCTTTTCGGCACGTGCCATTTCTTGCGCATCTAATATTATGTATGTGGATTCCGATAATGGCTTTACCTTGGTTCCAGGCCCTCTCTATCTCGTATTTTACCCACGGACGTGAGGCAGTCTCTGAACCAATAAGAACAATCACACATCTTTTATACTTCATGTTTTGATCGATCCAGTTTTGCACAGCGGCCTTACCATTCCTTTTGATCTGCTCCCACTCATTTGCATTTACTGCGGAGTTCCCTTCAATTGCTCCAATGTTTCGTATTTGCTGAACACGCATAACATCATTAGCGAAATGAAAGCTGTAGAAAACGGGAATTTTCGCCACTTTTTTCTCCTTACTATTCAATGTCAATGCACCGCCAATTACACCGCCAGCCAGCAAACCACCTATGCCGGGCAACAATACATTGCCCAAAAGCGCGCCGGCTGACGGCCAGAAAACTTGTTCCACTCTGAATTGGCTAACTCGTTTCTTTGGCGCCTTCAATTTTATTGGGCGTGGACTATGTGCCATCGAAAACCTATTGGAGATCTACATATTGCCACTAGATATTGCTAATCCAAGTTCCTGAATTTGATCCGGCATCAAAAGCTGCGTAGCCAGACCTTCCGGTTTGTTTATCAGTTCCTTCATCAATTTTCTTGTACAACTGAAGATATTCGTTCCCGTACCAATTCCCAGAGTCATCTTCAGTAGGAATGATTAGTATTTTTCCATATCCTTTTTTGGAATCGGCATACCCAATCTCCCAAGGACACCAACGTGATTGAGTGGAATTGCTTGTGGCCAAAAACAGAAACCAATCCGTTGACGTTATTTTCGACTTAATCTTACTTGCCGTTTCCTTATTGGGCGTGTAATCCCCCCGCAAACACGTAACGGTTATTAGTAGAAAATTCCATTAAACTGAGGCAAAGGAGTTTTCTATGCGAACATCACGATACAGCGACAGCCAGATACTGGCGATCTTGAAACAAAACGAGAGCGGAGTTTCCGTTCCTGAGCTCTGCCGTGAACACGGCATGAGCTCAGCTA
>NZ_JACXLD010000022.1 GCF_014705705.1 Spongiibacter pelagi
ACCGAAACTGGAGGAAATGTCTAAGTTAATACCCCTCTGGAGACCAGGAACCACGGGGGCTGTGTAGTATTATGTCTTTTTAAGACGGAAAATCCCCAGGACCCCTATTAGCCAGCTCGCCAAGTCCGCAGGCGTGAATGTCGAAACCATCCGCTACTACGAACGGCAAAATCTTATCGAACAACCGAACAAGCCGCCCCAGGGCTACCGGCAATATCCCGAAGATACTCTGACCAAAGTGTTGTTTATCAAGCGTGCCCAGCACCTGGGGTTTACGCTTGCCGAAATCCATGCATTGATTGAATTGAGTACTGGGTCTTGTCACGAGGTTCAACACCTGGCAGAACATAAGCTTGATATTGTTCAAGCCAAAATCAAAGATCTGAAACGCTTGGAGAATAGTCTGAAACAGTTGGTTACTTCGTGCCAGTCCAATCCCGATACCGCTTCTTGCCCAGTCATCGACGCGCTGGTTCCGGTAGGTCGCCGTCTTTCTTGACTCCGTAGTATAGTACGGAGTTTATACTGCCTCTCAGAGGTATTTCGACATGAAAAAAAAATACACCTGCCTGGTTATTGGGTGGTGGCATGGTCGCTGCCATTGGCGCGAGTGTTTGTTGTGCTGGCCCCTTTGTTTTGCTGCTACTGGGAGTTAGTGGTTCCTGGATCAGTACACTAACAGCCTTTGAGTCATTTCGTCCGTATTTCATTGCTATTGTGGTTGCGCTTTATTGTTGGGCTGGTTGGCAGGTTCATCGACCTATTGAACGTTGCCCTGAAGGTAGCGTGTGCGCTATCCCCAAAAATCGACAGCGTTATCAGCTCTTCTTCTGGATTTTTACTGTTGTAGCACTGTTGCTGATTTTGAGTCCCTATTGGCTGGTCTGGCTCGCATAGGAGAAAATGGTATGAAACAGGTTTTAATTTTTGCCCTACTTATGAGTGGTTTGTTAAGCGTTGCGTGGGCAGATACCCGTACCGTGAAGCTGTCGGTACCGAGCATGAATTGCGCGATGTGTCCCATCACCGTGCGTAAAGCCTTGGAGAAGGTCGATGGCGTCAAGCAGGCTGATGTGGACTATAAAACCAAATCAGCTGTAGTCGTCTATGATGATCAAAAAGCCAGTGTGGATCTGCTTACCAAGGCGACACAAGATGCAGGGTACCCATCGACAGAAGTCATGCAGGAGTAGTTATGACGCAAGACGTTATTCTGGAGTCCGAACTTACCTGCCCGGATTGTGGGCTCAAGAAACGGGAAACCATGCCGACGGATGCCTGTCAGTGGTTCTATGAGTGTGAGCAGTGCCATACAGTGCTGAAGCCCAAGGCGGGCGATTGCTGTGTCTATTGCTCCTATGGTTCGGTTCCCTGCCCACCCATACAGCTCTCGCCACAAAGCAAGGGCAGAGGCTGCTGTTCGTAACTCGTCATTTTCGAGGGTTCTTCCACTGGCTTCCTTTGGCGGCGTCGATGTATTTATAGAGCGTGGGCTTTGAGATCCCCATCATTTCGCAGATCTGATCCACGGTGTGTTTCTTTTCATCGTAAAGCTTCACGGCCAAGGCCTGCTTATCTTTGTTGAGCGACTTAGGTCTACCGCCTTTTCGTCCACGCGCTCGCGCTGCCTGGAGTCCGGCCTGGGTGCGCTCACGGATCAGGTTCCGTTCAAATTCAGCCAGCGCTCCGAATATATGGAAAATTAGCTTGCCGGAGCTGGATGAGGTGTCGATGGCTTCTTGGAGGCTCTTCAAGCCGATTCCCTTGGATTCAAGCAATGTCACCATCTCAATCAGGTCTTTGAGTGACCGGCTCAGGCGGTCCAGCCGCCAGACCACTATGGTGTCACCCGCTCTCGCGTACTGCAAAGCCTGGTGTAGCCCTGGGCGTTCCGCTTTGGCACCGCTAAGCTGATCCTCGAAGATTTGCTCACACCCAGCCTGGTCGAGGGCGTCTCGTTGCAGGTTGAGGTTTTGATCGTCAGTCGATACTCGTGCATAACCAACCAGCATGTGCTTTTCACTCTCCAGGCAAACTTTACAGATTTGGGGGTTCTTCCACCGGGCCAAAAAAGTTGGCGGTTATCACAGCTACCCGGTCATCGCTCGCAAAAAGTTAATTTACTCGTAATTGCAGCCTGTATATTAACATTGAATTATTAACCGAGTATATTAACTTCAGATATACTGCAAATCCGTTGTCTTTCAAGGCCTGTGCGAATCAGTTAATAAAACGAGGGTTTTCTTTACTCTACAATTATTAAAGTAAATATATACTTTATAGTTATTGTGGTATAGTGCCTGTAATTGGCATTGAGCACTTGCTGGAGGTACCGCGATGCAGGCCGTAAATGATGAAGCCATCCAGGTAGAGAATCTGAAAATCCGGGCAACCCTGGCTCGCGCCGTGCGCGATACTCTGGTTCAAAACCATCTGACCCAAATCGAAGCCGCCGAGCGTCTTGGCATTTCCCAGCCACGGGTAAGTGCGTTGCTTAAAGGCAAAGCCAGAGAGTTCCGCGTGGACGCCCTGGTCAACATGGCGCTCAAGTTGGGTTTGAACGTATCCCTGGAGGTCGATGCACTCCCTAAGCGGGATGTTCTGACGCCCGGTGGTGTTCTGGATCGCATGTGCGAATCAGCCATTCAACAAGACACAGTGGCCTTTATGGATGACGTGCAGCTTTTCTGGCGCAAGGAGTGGGATTTGGCCCTGGTGCCGGATCCCCACGAAAAAGATGCGCTGAAATATGCGCTCAAGGCCTGCTTCCTGGAGCGCATGGCCGAAGTCTGGTCGGAGCCGCCGAAGTCTCACCCTGCGCAAGCACCTGACTGGTGTCAGCGCGTACCGGCAGTACAAAAAGAATTTTCTGTCATCCCTGAAGAATATCGGGAATTTTACGAGGGAGACTTGGTGTCGCCCATTTTCAGCAAGCGCAATATTTTTGCGCCACGCGACTTCATGTTTTTTGTATAAGGACTTTTCATGTACCAGTATTCCAGCACCGGCAAACAAATCAGTATCCATACCTTGACCCAAGCACTTAAACGCTTGGGTGATTTGCTCCAGAAGGAAAACAAGCGGCTGGAACTCACCTGTTGCGGCGGCATTATCAGCTTGATGTATTTCCACTCCCGCGCCATGACTCAGGATGTCGATGCTATCTTTCCCGAGAATCCGGCCAACAAACAGTTGCTGATTAAACTGATCAAGCAGGTCGGTGAAGAAATGGGGTTGGCGGCTGATGAAAAATCGCTGTGGTTCAATGACAGCGTGAGCTTTTTCGGTCTGGAAACCACGTCCAATGTTATTATTTTTCAGCATCCCTTCCTGGTCTTAAAAGCCGCGAGCTGGGAAGAACTCCTGGCCCACAAAGTTCACGCCTCACGCCATGACAAAGACATTCAGGATGCGGTGCGCCTGTTGAAAGAAATCAAGGGTAAGGAGAAAGAGCAGATTTACGAGGCCGTAAAAAAGTACGCGCCTTTTACCCCGCACGTCCCGGAACCCTTGCTGAGAAAACGTTTTGAAGGGGTCTGGAATATCGCCTTCAAGAAATAGCCTGGGATTTCGTCATGACCGCCAAAGAGAAGTTCCTGACCCAGAGGCAGCGTTACCAGCCGGTGACATTGCCGCAGGACTTCTCCGATGAGGAAATGGCCAGGGACTGGACGCTATCTGAGACCGACAAGAAAGAAGTCAATCGCTACCGCACCAACTCCCGCTTATTCATTGCCATCCAGCTTTGCGCCGTGCGCCTGTATGGCCGCTTCCTAGTGGAGGTCAACGACCTGTCGCGGCGCATTGTGAGCTACCTGAATAGCCAGCTTGAATTGCCGCCATCACTGACCATCAGCACCCCGGATCGAGATGCCACCTTTTCCGAGCAACGCAAGAACATCCTGACCTACCTGGGCTTTTCCAAATACGACGATACCGCACAGGCCAGTCTGGAAACGTGGTTATCCAAGCAAGCGGAACAAGGTTACTTGCCTGACGAATTGTTTCTGCGTGCAGAGCAATATCTTCTGAGTACCAAGGTAATATTGCCGGGGCCAAGTGTCATGGAGCGCTTGATTATCAGTGTCTGCTCCGATGTTCATGAGCGACTGTTTGAATCTCTCTACCAGCAACTGTCCGTGGAAATCCGGCAGGCCATCGATGAGCTGTTGATTGCCGCACCAGGTGATCAACGATCACTGTTCTACCTTCTGAAAGAATATCCACCTTCAGCCACCATCACCTCGATTCAAAGCTACCTGGAGCGTTATCGCTCCCTTGACGGTACCGGCATCGATGCCATTGAATCCAGAATCGTGGATCCGGCGTTTATGGATTACCTCTACAAACTGGCTCGCCGCTACAACGCCAAGGACATCAAACGGTTCAAGGAAAACAAGCGTTACTCGTTGATGCTGTGTTTCCTGCTGGAAACGCGCAAGGTACTGCTGGATCACCTGGTGAAAATGCATGATCAGTACATCCTGGACATGCTGCGCAAGGGCAAGCAGGTTCATGAGAAAAAGCACCGTGAATTTCGCAAACGCCAAAAGAAAGCCATCGATACAGTGCTGGACGCGACCCACTTGGTTCTGGACTGGCCGGATGAGAAGCCGCTGACCAAGGTGGATCTGTGGCAACGCATCGATGAAAAGAAGCTGCTGGAATCGGTGGATGATTTGCATATCTTCAAGCGCCTGGAAGAGCGCGGCTACGGTGATTTGCTGCTGGCTCGCTATCCCAGTTTGCGCAAGTATTTCCCGGAGTTCCTGCACCTGCCGTTCCAGGCCAAACCCGGTACTGAACCCCTCCTGAAGTCCATACAACTGATTCGCCAGCTCGATGCCGGGGAGCTGAAAACCCTGCCCGATGACGTGCCGACCTATTTCATTCCCAAAGAACTGCGGCGCTGCCTGAAAGGCAAAAACGGCAAGATCCAACGCAACGCCTGGGAGCTGGGCGTGGCTATGGCCATGAAGGAGGCCTTGCGCTCCGGGGATCTGTTTGTACCCAAAAGCAAACAGCACGTGTCTTTCTGGGATCTGATGTTGAATCAGCACCGCTGGGAGGACACCCGCGAAGCCGCTTATGAAGACCTACAGCAACCGTTCAAAGACCAGGTGAAAGCGCAATTGATTCTGCAATTCCACCAAAGTGTGGGGGAAGCGGACAAGCGTTTCGGCCTGGATACCTTTGCCGACATCAAGGATGGCAACCTTAAACTGAAGCGCGATGACAAGGCAGAAATCCCTGAGGCGGTGAAGAAACTCCAGAAGGTCATCGATGCCAGTATGCCCACCATTCGCATTGAAGAATTGCTGATGGAGGTGGACAGGGAAACCAATTTCACCCGGCACTTTATCCCGGTGCAGCAACATCACTCCAGGCCCAAGAATTTCTATAAAACGCTGATTTCGGCCCTGATTTCCCAGGCCACCAATCTTGGTGTCGTGGCCATGAGTGCAAGCGTTGATGACGTAACTGTGGACATGCTGCGCCACGTCTTGCAGTTTTACGTGCGCGAAGAAACCATTACGGCGGCCAGCGCCGAGATCGTGAACCAGCACCACCAATTACCGTTCAGTGAGGTACACGGATCCGGCCAGGTGTCGTCATCGGATGCGCAACGCTTCCGGATCCGGGCCGACAGCCTGTTGGCGGCCTATTATCCCCGGTACTACGGCTACTATGAGAAAGCGATCGGCATCTACACCCATGTGTCCGATCAATACTCGGTGTACAGCACCAAGGCCATTTCCTGTAATCCCAGGGAAGCGCTGTACGTCCTCGATGGAATATTGGAAAACAACACCATTCTGAAGATCCGCGAACATACCACCGACACCCACGGCTACACCGAAATTATCTTCGCCTTGTGCTATTTGCTGGGGTATTACTTCATGCCCCGGATCCGCGACCTCAAGGATCAACAGCTCTACCGGGTGGAGCGTAACGTCAATTACGGCGTGTTCACGCCCTTACTGAACAAGACGGCGGATCTGGATATTGTTGAAGAGCAGTGGGATGAAATGATTCATGTGGCCACGTCGTTAAAGGAACGCACGGCTCCGGCACATGTGATTGTGGAGCGACTGACCAACAGCTTTCCCTCCGACCGGCTGGCGAAGGCCTTCACCAACCTGGGCAGGATCATAAAAACCGAATACATCCTGCGTTACATTACCGACAAGGATTTGCGCCGCACGGTTCAGCTCCAACTCAACAAAGGCGAGTATCGGCACAACCTGCCGCGCTGGATCTTCTTTGCCAACCAAGGCGAGTTCACCACCGGTGATTACCTAGAGATTATGAACAAGGCCAGCGCTTTAAGCATGGTGTCCAATGCGATCCTGTACTGGAACACCTCCAGGATCAGCAATATCGTTGATGAACTCAGAAAGCAGGGTGAGACAGTGGATGACGACCTGCTGGCTCATATCTCCCTATTGCCATATAAACATGTATTGCCCAATGGCACTTACTTTATTGAACAAGAGGATACGAAATAGATGGGCGAAATCCACAACTTCCTGCCACGCCTGACAGTCAATCAATTGTTGATCCGCGATCTTATGGCCGCGCAAGCGCCGTGTTTCGCCTTGGGTTATGTGGAGGATCGGAAAGAAAAGTGCGGTTTCATCGCGGTGCGGCCAGAGAGTCCAATACCGAACCAGGTAACGCAGCGAGGCATGAACTTCGGCCACTCAGTTCTTGGCACAAGCCAGTACAAGGTGCTTCACTTTGGGTTTGAATTCTATGGCCATGCGACGTATCACGGCCTGGTACCTGCCGGAAATCCGATCATTCAGGCCGTAATTGCAACCATGCTGGATACCCAGGACTACTTTTTCTTCGCCATCAATCCGGATCAAACCGTCACAGCCTTTCGATCACAATTCGAGGCCCAAGACCTTGCGGGACTACGTACCAACCAAGAACAATTTGGCGAGGACAGCTGCTCTTTAGAGCAGTACGAAAGCGCGGTAAAGACCTTTACTAAAAACCCGGATCCACCGGGTACAGTGATGAACTGGGTATGCAGAAATAACTGGGATTACCTGGATTTAAAGAAGTATCCGCTAGATCTCAATCCCCGGCCATGAAATGAGGCAGGTGAATATTGCGCAGGAATTTACGGTTTGAGGTGGATCCGTGAAGGCGAAACCGTAAGTTTCTGTTCAAATGCCCCCGCTAGTCCTTGCTGGTTGATGAAGTACTGCCTGAACAACCCATGCGTCAGTGGGTGTTGAGTTTCCCGTTTCAGCTGCGTTTCCTGTTTGCCAGCCGGCCCGAGATCATGGGGCGGGTGCTGGGCATCG
>NZ_JACXLD010000023.1 GCF_014705705.1 Spongiibacter pelagi
CGATGCCCAGCACCCGCCCCATGATCTCGGGCCGGCTGGCAAACAGGAAACGCAGCTGAAACGGGAAACTCAACACCCACTGACGCATGGGTTGTTCAGGCAGTACTTCATCAACCAGCAAGGCGGCACTTTCGGCCATCCGCCGCGCCCCACAGCTCGGGCAGAAACCGCGACGCTTACAGCTGAAAGCGACCAGGTGCTCGGCGTGGCAAGACTCGCAGCGAACCCGTAGAAAGCCATGCTCCAGCCGCCCGCATTGGAGAAATTCTTCAAATTCCCGTTGCACATAGCCCGGCAATTCCTTTCCCTGCTCTGCCATAAGCGCAGCGAATGCCGGGTAATACTCGTCAACGATCTGATAGAGAAGGGTTTGCTCGGGTCGGTGGCTCTGGTAACGACCAGTATCCCGATCCCGGCTGGCCGTCCTGGCCGCCACATGAGGCATGTTCCGCGTCCTTGCAATACTGTGTTTACATACAGTCTATCGCTTAGCGGAAAGTTCTTTTACCCTCAGCCGAAATGCCTGCCGTTGCTAGACATTGCCAGCCAGTGCCCGTCACTCCCACTCGATTATCAATAAGCCATTTTTATCTTTTGTATTCAACGACTTATTTTCCCGCTAATCGGTAATACCATGAAAAATACCATGCTCAGAAATTTCTTAAAAATAAATCCTTTTTTTGAAAACGGGTCAATTCAAAGGCCGCGAGCCAACCAGCCTTGACCAAAATCCTACCAGCACTATAGAAATGCTCCATCCCTATTGAATATCAACAGCCTAATACTGACGTTCACAATTTTACAGTTCTCTCGACACGAGCCTTCGATGCTAACCACGCATCGCAATATTCCCTGCATCACCTGTTCTGGGAAATCTGATCGTAAAGCGCGTGACGCCGCGTTCGGAGATCACCGCGATGTTTCCTTCATGGGCCTCGACTATGGACTTGACGATAGCCAGCCCCAAGCCAGCACCTTCGCTTTGGCGTTGCCGGGAAGGATCGACCCGGTAAAACCGGTCGAAAATCCTGAGCAAATGCTCGGCTGGAATTTCTGGCCCCGGATTCTGTACGCTGAGTAACGCCCTACCCTCGCCCGATGAATCCAGACGGATCAGCACACTTCTTCCCACTGGTGTGTGGCGTATTGCATTGGACAGCAGATTGGACAATGCGCGACGCAGCATAGCGCGGTCACCTTGTATAATCGGTGCCTTTCCTTCCAACACCAATTGGATGTGCTTTTCCTCCGCCAGGGCCTCGAAAAAATCGAACAGCTCGCGCACTTCCCGAGCCAGATCCAGCGGTTCCCAGACAGGCTTGAGCAGGCCGTGTTCGCTCTGGGCCAGCCAGAGCATGTCGTTGACCATTTTGGTCAGGCGCTCCTGTTCTTCAAGATTCGAGTAGAGCAGTTCGCGATATTCTTCCAGGCTTCTGGACTTACCCAAACCCACCTGGGTCTGGGTGATCAGGTTGGTCAAAGGCGTGCGCAATTCATGGGCAATATCGGCGGAGAAATAGGATAGTCGAACGAAGCTGTCTTCCAAGCGGCCAATCATATGATTAAAGGAACAGACAAGGTTTTGCAGTTCCCGGGGAACGGTGTTAGGGTCTAGACGCACATGAAGGCGATCCGCCTGAATATCACTCATTGTCGCACTCAGCTCGCGCAAGGGCGCGTGCCCCTGGTGCACGCCATACCAGGCCGCCAAGAGAGTCACCGCGCCTGCCAGCACCATAATCATCCACAAACTGCGCCGAAAATTTTCCAGAAAGTGGATATGGAAATCCATATCGATAGCAGCAACGATGCGATAATTCTGGTCTTCAATGCGGGTATGCGTGATAGTGCCACGGTAGGTTTTGCCATCAGTTTGCCAGGTATAAAGATTGTCTACCTGAATACGGCTCACAGGAGAATAGGTGTTTTCTTGTGGCGAAGGTCCACCCTCCTCAGGACCATAGACCAAACGTCCCGCATCATCCCACACTTGAAAGTAGACACCATGGTGACCAGAAACAGCTCGCGCAAGGGCGCCCTCCGGTGCCGAGTCCTGATCTTTCGCCGATTGTAGAGCGTCTTCAACAGCACGAGTAATCACCACCAACTCGTCGGCATCCTGTTCAGCAAAATGGCGCTCTACTTCATTCAGCACGAGATAACCGATCATCAGTAAACTGAAACCGATAGCCATCGCGACAAACAGCATCACCCGGCTGTTGAGTGACAGTGGTCGTCTCCGGACGAGGCTAACCTTCGTCATGGTCGTCTTCAACCTCCAGCTTGTAACCCATGCCACGCACGGTGTGAATCAGCTTGGGCTCAAAATCGTCATCGATTTTTGCTCTTAGGCGCCGTATGGCCACATCAATCACATTGGTGTCGGAATCGAAGTTCATGTCCCATACCTGGGAGGCGATCAAGGAGCGCGGTAATACTTCACCCTGCCGCCGGACCAACAGTTCCAGCAGGCAAAACTCCTTGTGGCTGAGATTGATCCTGCGACCGGCGCGCGTGGCCCGGTGCCGCGGCAAATCCAGGGTGAGGTCGGCGACCCTGATCTGATCCGTCATCACCGGCACCGCACTGCGGCGCAACAGAGTGCGCACCCGGGCCAGCAGTTCGGCAAAAGCGAAGGGCTTGACCAGGTAATCATCAGCCCCCAATTCAAGGCCTTTAACGCGGTCATCCACGCTGTCGCGGGCGGTTAGGAACAGCACTGGCGTCTGACGGCCAGCCTCGCGCAACGACTGCACGATCCGCCAGCCGTCGACGTCCGGCAGCATGACGTCCAGCACCAGTAAATCAAAAGTTTCGGTCATCGCCAAATGATGGCCGTCGAGGCCATTGCGCGCGAGCGTGACCATAAAGCCTGCCTCGGTCAGCCCCTGCTGTAAATAATCGCCGGTCTTGATTTCGTCTTCGACCACCAATAGCCGCATCGCTTCACCGCTCCTACTATCAATATATGCCGGGTTTCCTTCAAGACTATCTGCCTCTTCCCAACAGAAACATGACCATAGGATTACATATATGTAATCCTATGGTCATGTTTAAGACAGGAGCCTACTACTATCATCATCAGAAGGACACCTCAAGCGCTGTTCATTCAGTCATATCAGTCATATAAAGGAGGGAACACCGATGTCAGGCACCAAGACAGCTGAACTGTACCGGATGGTGATGGAGGATCATCTCTGTCCCTATGGCTTAAAATCGAAACATTTATTAGAGACCCAAGGGTTCCAGGTAGAAGATCATCACCTTAAAAATCACGAGGAAACCGAAGCTTTTAAGCACAAGCATAATGTTGAAACCACTCCTCAGACCTTTCTGGGAGGTGACCGAATCGGTGGGTACGACGACCTACTTGTGTATTTTAGGAAAGAACCAAAAGACAAAAATGAACAAACTTACTGGCCCGTTATTGCTCTGTTTTCTATGACCTTTCTGATGGCCACGGGTTCGGCTTCGGTTGTTGAAGGGCAATGGCTGTCTTTACGCACTTTCGAGTGGTTCATCGCTTTTTCAATGTGTGGTCTTGCCTATTTGAAAATACGTGATGTCGAAAGCTTTTCGACCATGTTTCTTAACTATGATCTTCTTGCCCAAAAATGGGTGCCTTACGGGTACGTGTATCCCTATGGTGAAGGCCTGGCAGGCTTGCTAATGATAGCCGGAGTATTGCCTTTTGTATCGATACCAATTGCCTTTTTCATAGGGATTGTCGGTGCCGTCTCGGTATTTAAAGCCGTGTACATTGACAAAAGAGAGCTCAAGTGCGCCTGTGTAGGTGGCGAGAGTAACGTCCCCTTGGGATTTATATCGCTCACTGAAAACCTCATGATGCTTGGCATGGCAATATGGATGCTACTCAAGGCAAGTGTTATGGGGTAGCCGCAAGCTTTTTTCATACCCTGCTCCCCAGAGCCATTCATCAACCCTAAATCGGCAACTCGAATCATCACACCTAGCGACAATTTTGCAGGATTACAAGGTTGTCATCCAGGAGTCATGCGGGTGACAGGCTCGGCTCGCTAGTATGCGGAGTCAGAACGTGGAACAACCATCACTTATCCCAAAAGAGATTGACTCATGACCCATGGTTTCCCCCGACCCAAACAGCCCTGGCAGCTTAGTCGCCGCCGCTTCGTGCAGGGCCTGGCAGCCGGTGGCGTGCTGGCCGCCACACCGTCCTGGTTGCAGGCCGCCGCAAAAGGCGCGACCGCGCTGGACTCAGCGCCAGTGCTCAGCGGCCGTGAAATCGATTTGGTGATTGCCGAAACACCCGTCAACTTCACTGGCGTCACGCGTATGGCGACCACTATCAACGGCTCCATCCCGGCACCGACGCTACGGTTGCGTGAAGGCGATGACGTCACCATCCGCGTCACTAACCGCTTGCCGGTCGCCACCTCCATTCACTGGCACGGCATACTGCTGCCCTATCAAATGGATGGTGTACCGGGAATCAGCTACCCAGGTATTTCACCGGGGGAAACCTTTGTTTACCGCTTTACGCTACGGCAGAGCGGCACCTACTGGTACCACAGCCACTCCGGCTTTCAAGAAATGACGGGCATGTACGGCGCCCTGATCATTGAACCACGGGCAGGCGAAAGACACCGCGCCGATCAGGATTACGTGGTACAGCTTTCCGACTGGACCGACGAAGACCCGATGCGCGCCTTCAGCAAGCTGAAAGTGCAAAGCGATGTCTATAACTTCAATCAGCCCACCTTTTTCGATTTCACAGCCGATGTCTCCAAGCTGGGCTTGCAGGCGGCACTGGAAAAACGCCAGATGTGGAACCAGATGCGGATGAACCCGACCGATCTGGCGGACCTGTCGGCGGCCACCCTCACCTTCCTGATGAATGGCACCACCCCGGCGGGCAATTGGAGCGGCTTGTTCCAGCGCGGTGATCGCGTACGGCTGCGGTTTATCAATGCCGCCAGCAACAGCTTTTATGATGTTCGCATTCCCGGTTTGAAGTTAACGGTGATCCAGGCCGATGGCCAGGATGTCGAGCCGGTCACTGTGGATGAATTCCGCTTTGGCCCCGGCGAAACCTACGATGTCATGGTCGAGCCCCAGGACGACGCTTATACGATCTTCGCCCAGAGCATGGAACGCAGCGGCTATGCCCGCGGCACTCTGGCCGTGCAACAGGGCTTGATCGCACCGGTGCCAGAGCCCGATCCCCCCGAGTGGTTAACCATGAAGGATATGATGGGAGCAATGGGTGGTGGCGCCATGGGCCACGACATGATGAAAATGGACTCCATGGGCCAAACCAAGATGGATCATTCCCAAATGTCCGGCGGTATGGCCATGGACCACAGTATGCACGGCATGCAGCAGGGTTCTGAGAACCCGCTTGCCAAACCTTCATCTACCATACGCCACGCCCGAACCGAATACGGGGCTTCGGTTGACCAACGGGTGGATACGCCAAGTACCAATCTCGACGACCCCGGTATTGGCCTGCGTAACTTAAGCCAGCGTGGGCTGCGCCCACAGGGCCACCGCGTGCTGACGCTGGCCGACCTGAAATCCATCGATGGTGTGCTGGATGACCGCCGCCCGCCCGCAAGAGAGCTGGAACTACACCTTACCGGCAATATGGAACGCTATAGCTGGTCCTTCGACGGACTGGAGTTCGGCAAAAGCACACCGGTCTCCCTGCGCCACAATGAGCGCGTTAGAATCATTCTACAAAACGACACCATGATGACCCACCCCATGCACTTACATGGTATGTGGAGCGAACTGGAAACTGACCAGGGTGAATTGCGAGTGCGCCGCCATACCATTCCCGTGCAACCAGCGCAGCGCATCAGCTACCTGACCACACCCCATGATCTGGGCCGCTGGGCCTGGCATTGTCATTTGCTGTTCCATATGGATGCGGGCATGTTCCGCGAGGTGGTGGTGTCATGAGACTTAATACGGTGAAATATCTCACAACACTGGTTGTTATTGTCGGTGCCCTTCAAGTAAATACGGCCCTGGCGCAAATGGATCACGGCCCTGAACATCAAGACATGGGACAAATGCAGGGCGGCAGCGCTCCGGCCGATGCCCGCGATCCCCACGCTTATTCCGACGGTTACACCTTGACCGAAGGCCCCTATGCACAGCCGGGGCCACGGCAACTGAAACTGGCGGACGAGCACGCCTTCTGGTCCGTTCTGGGCGATCGCCTGGAGTATCAGGAAGACAGCGATAGCACGGTTTACGATATACAGGCCTGGTATGGCACCACCTACAACCGCTTTGTCATCAAAGCGGAGGGTGATATCGCAGACGGCACGCTGGAAGAAAGTTCTACCGAGCTGTTGTGGGGCCATGCGCTCAACGCCTATTTCGACACCCAATTCGGCGTTCGACTTGACCAATATGACGAAGGTAAGGATCGCCAGTGGCTGGCAATTGGTATGCAAGGCCTGGCGCCCTACTGGTTTGAGCTGGATGTGACTGCCTATGTTGGCGACGACGGTCGGACCGCACTCTCTGCCGAGGCCGAGTACGAGTTGCTGCTGACACAGCGGCTCATTTTACAGCCCCGCGCGGAACTGAATCTGTATGGCAAGGATGATCTTGATAATAGATTGGGGTCGGGCCTCTCGGATCTCGCCTTGGGCTTGCGCCTGCGTTACGAATTCAGCCGTCAATTTTCTCCCTACATCGGTGTGGAATGGACAGACACCTATGGCGACACAGCCGATTACCGCCGCGCGGCAGGCCAAGATACGTCAGGCACCCAATTCGTCGCGGGACTGCGATTCTGGTTTTAACAATCACCAAGTTGATATAGAAACTTTTTAAACACCTATGAGGAACACCTTTATGAATATGAAAACACTAGCCACTATCATCGTGTTCTCCACACTGGGCATCGCTTTATCTGCACAGGCCCATGATCCTAAAGAGCATATGAAAGACGCTGAAAAGCCGGATTGTGCAGCCATGAAAAATATGGATCACAGCAAGATGGATATGAATGATCCTGTGATGCAAGCCATGATGAAACAATGCATGAATGACACGCATAATAACGACTCTGAAAAGGATCAAGCGCAGGCTGATCATCAGGACAACGAAAAAAGCTCAGGCGAGCAACATTCAGAACACCAACACTGGGGTCCTAGGGATTTTGCCCCCAAATACTGCAAAAACCGCTGAAGTCCCCGTATTTACTGGCCTCCAAGCCACTATTAATTTTAATTTAGCTCAAGTTTCAGTATCTTCTTCGGCCTTTGG
>NZ_JACXLD010000024.1 GCF_014705705.1 Spongiibacter pelagi
ATGATCTTCATGCTCGTCATGGTCACCTTCTTCATGATGGGGTGCGTGTTGTTCGGACGCTTCATGTTCGTGGTTATGATCGCTTGCGGAAAACGCGGGTGTGTTCGAGAGAAAAAACACACTAGAAATAACCAATAAGTAATAATTCTTCATCGATATAAACTCCGGAGGCCAGACCTGATCTGGCCAACAAAAATTAGGGGTTAAGGGCTTCGCCGGTGAGCTGTTCAATCAAGGCCTGGCTAATTAGCGCCGTGGTGGCGGCATCAATAAGCGCCTGTTTACTGGCAAGCAATTCTTCCTGGGCGGCGATGAGATCAAGATAGCGATAACGCCCGTTGTCAAAACCTTCGTTGGTGAGCTTGAGCGCTTTTTCCAACGCGGGGATGGCGACATTTTGGGTAAGATTGGCCGCCGCGATACTTTGTTTTCTGAGCGACCATGCTTCAAAAAGCCGTGCGTGCAACACTAGGAGCAAATCCTGTTGGGCGTAATCTACGGCATTGCGATTGGCTAACGCGGCTTTGACGTCGCCACTGCGGCGTTTACCGGAGAACAAGGGGATGGAGATACCGGCAGTGAATGCAGAATCACCCGTCTCTTCAAAACGTTTAATGCCTGCGCGCCAGCTTAAGTCGCTGCGGCCACTGGCACGAGCCAGAGTGACTTCGGCATCGCGAATACGGGCTTCACTGGCGAGCACTTGAAGGGCCGGTGAGCTTTTAACACGTGTGTACAACTGATCGAAATCTTGTGTGGCACCGAAGTCAAACAGGCTACCGCTTAATGAATGAAAGCCGGCCGTTGTTTCTCCCCAAAATCGTGCGAGTAACACTTTCTGACGTTCAAGCTGCTCTAGCAGTGCCGCCAAACGAATTTCAGAACGTGTGAGTGCCGCCTGCGCTCGCATCACCTCCGCTTCAGCCGTGGCCCCTCGCGCGGAGCGCGCTTTGACGGTTTTAAGTATGGATTGGGACAGTGCCAACGACTCTTCTGCCAATCTAAGGTTTGCCTGGGTCGATAAACCTTCGATATACACTTCGGTGAGCTTGCCGAGCGTATCCAGAGTCGCCGCTTGTTGCTCCCATTCCGCTTGATTGATACGGGCATCAGCGAAACGCATGCGTGCCTGGCGCTTGCCTCCAAGCTCAATCACAGAAGAAAGTGCAAGAGTCGTTTCGGCGGCATCAAAACCTTCATTGGCTCCCGAGCCAGCAAAGTTTTCGACCTCCAGCTCAAGTGCTAGCGCCGGGCGCAAGGCACCGGTTTGCCTTTGGGCACTCAACGCTTCTGCGGTGAAGCGGTATTGGTACAGCTGAGGGTTTTGCGCAAGCGTCGACGCCAGTGCTTTTTTTAACGAGAGTGTGGACTCGACGTTTTCTGCAATCGCTGATGGCGCCGTGCTGCATAGTAGAAGCGCAAGCCACAGCCAGGTGCATTTACACCTGAAAAATAGGGTATTTATCATGAAAAAGTCCTGAATTAAGTCGTGTTTCCGCGCGTGCGGGTGTTGCTTCTTCTTGCTTAAGGGGACTTAGGCTTTGGGAGGGCGTAGGAAGGTTTCGTAGGTTTCGGGGAACGTATTTTCAGCGTAATCGGGTACGGGAGAAGAATGTTTGGCCAAATGCACACGCTCGGTGGCAATCAGAGCGGCAGCGCAAAGATGGCCATGACAATGACAGCAGTGATGACAATCCCAATTTTCCGCCGTGGATGAATTGGAGTGATTAGCCTGAGCGTCGGCAACGTGTCCATCGTCATGGAGATGGGTATCATCAAATACAAGGTGCTCAGCGCCGGACTGGTGCAACTGATGTGCATCGCCCATGGCCACCGCGGATTGCAAAACAACCAGCGTAAGCAAAAAGTATGTCAGGACACGTTTAAGCATTGATATCTATGTATCTATTTTCTGAGTCATGGCGATCACGCTACCTTAACATAAGAATACGTCGAGCACCGTTTAACACCACAAGCCCAATAATAACACCAATGACCAGATCCGGAATTTGCGATCCCGTTAGCGCGACCAGACCTCCGGCAAGAATAACCCCCGCGTTGGCGAGCACGTCATTAGCCGAAAAAATCATACTGGCCTTCATGTGTGTACCATTATTTCGCACCTGGTAAATCAACATGAGACACGCAACGTTAGCCACTAATGCCAAACTGCCAATCCCCATCATCAGCAGAGAGACCGGTTCACTTCCCATAAAGGCGCGCCTGATCACTTCAATTAAAAGACCCATTGCCAGGGCGGCTTCGAGCCAGCCGGATAAATGCGCGGCTTTAAGCTTGGCTTGCGACGCTTTGCCCACAGCATAGAGTGCCACCGTGTAGACCGCAGCATCCGCAAACATATCCAGAGAATCCGCGATCAACCCCGCAGATTGCGCCACGATGCCCACGGCAAGCTCAAAGAAAAACATCACGGCGTTAATCCCGAGCAGCCACTTCAATACCCAGGCTTCGCGCAAATCGTTAGTCCTGGTCTCTTCTCGTATCTTCTTTGCGCTTTCAGCATCCACCTGTTCAAGCGATAGGCAACGTGCGCCGAGTCCCACGGATTTCATGGTGGTTTCGACTAAATCAGACGAGTCGGCGTGATAAACATTCACTTTTCGATTTGGGATATCGAACTCGAAGGCGACTGCTTCCCCAAAGCTTGCGAATGCCGTGCGGATGAGGTTTTCCTCAGAAGGACAATCCATCAGAGGGACTTCGAACATGCTCACGGTATTCAGAGTTGCCGAAGTGCTATCCGATTGCAGGTTTGATTCTGAAGGCGGTGAACCCGCTTCGTCACTTTGGCAACCGCAGCATTGTGAGGAGTCAGATGTCATAAATAGACCTTGAAATAACAATGTGTGCAAGCTTACACTCTATAGTTACTATAGAGTCAAGTGGTGGCGTGATTGAAGATTGGTGAATTAGCAAAACGCAGTGGGTGTTCCATTCAGACCATCCGCTACTACGAAAAGGAAGGTTTGATTTCTGCGCCTGCAAGGACAGATGGTAATTTCCGGGTGTACGACACACCGGCTCTCGAAAAGCTGGCTTTCATCAAAAATTGTCGAGCACTTGACCTGACATTAGACGAAATCAAGCAATTGATGGCGCTCCAGCATTTACCAGGCACACCGTGTGAGAAAGTGAACGATATGATCGATGCGCACCTGAAAATTGTGGAGTCTCGTATTACCGACCTCCAAAAACTTCATGCTGATTTGAAGGTGTTACGCCAAAAGTGTGGCCATGCACGTCCCATCGAACAGTGCGGCATTTTGGATGAATTGTCCCCCAAATCGCATTCCCGAAATTAAAAGTACGAGGCTGCCATGGTAGATGTCAATGAGTACATTCGCGCTGCCACGCGAGAGAATACCCGGAAAAGTTACCGCGCCGCCATTGAGCACTACGAGGACGCATGGGGAGGATTTCTGCCTGCGACAGCGGATAGCATCGCTTCCTACCTCGCGCATTATGCTCCTACACTGGCGATCAGCACCCTCAAGCAACGCTTGGCAGCCTTGGCCGCATGGCACAATGAACAAGGCTTTCCCGATCCAACCAAAGCACCTCATGTTAAAAAGGTTTTGAAGGGGATTGGTGAACTACATCCTTTCAGGGAAAAACAAGCCAAACCGCTGCAAATTGAACAACTCCAGGCCATCGACGGCTGGATTACTGAACATTTGTCCCAAACAGATACCCGCTCTGTCAATTCCCTTAAGCTGCTACGTGATCGAGCGTTGATTCTTTTGGGGTTCTGGAGAGCATTTCGTGGAGACGAACTCACGCGTATTAGGGTAGAAAATGTCAGCGTTATACCCGGTGTTGGGATGGAAATTTTCATTCCCAGAAGCAAAACCGATCGCTTGTCCCATGGCCGAACGTATCGGGCTCCGGCATTGCAACTCTTGTGTCCCGTAACGGCATTCACGGATTGGATGAGTGCGGCCCAATTGACCAAAGGTCCCGCCTTTCCAGCGATTAACCAGTGGGGGCACTCTGCAGAACAGGCGATTCATCCAGCCAGTGTGATTGCTATCATCAAGGCTTATTGCCACCAGGTGGATCTTCCCAATGCTGATGAATTCAGCAGCCATTCTTTGCGACGCGGCTTCGCGACCTGGGCAACCGCTAATAGCTGGGATACCAAAACGTTGATGGAGTACGTCGGCTGGAAAGATGTTCAATCAGCCATGCGCTATATCGAAGGCGCCGATCCGTTTTCCCAACAACGAATACAACAAGCACTGCCTCAAGCTATAACACAGGCCAAGCAAGACTCCGACCTTCCGAAGGACACGGCATTGGAAATTAGCCTCTGCCTTGAACCTTATAGCAAACATTCTCATGGCACCGGTAAGGCAAGATCTCTGATAGAGCGACATTGTTTATTGCCCAGGGCGATGGAAAAGCTTGATGCTGAGGGAACGCGCTATCGCATCACGATAAGTTCTGATGATTGCGACGCGTTGGATGAAGCATTGGATGAATTACTCCATCACATGCATCAGATCGCCTCTGATAATCAATGTATGCTGGAGGCCACCATTCGCGACCCGCACATCGACAGAGTGTGGGATTAACACACTCCCGTCATAGTATGCCGCATCATGAGCAGCCTCCACGAAACCGCCTATCCCAGACTGCGAAGTACCATTACCGAAAAAGAGCTTAATGAGTACTACACACCAACACCAGAAGAACTGAGCCTGATTGAATCTGAGAAAAAGCCCATATTACGTTTCGGGTTCATGCTAAACCTGAAACTGCTCCAACGCCTCGGCTACTTTGTTCCGCTGGCGTCTGCACCACCCAGCATTATTGCTCACGTGATGGATCGGATCGGAATCAAGCGACCGCTGACACTAAAGCAACTTAAAGGTTATGACCGCTCTGGCTCTCGCCCCCGACAACAGCACATTTTAAGAGACTATCTTGGCATTCGATCCTTTGCTTCAGAGGATCAGCCCTGGCTCACCGACATAGCGGAAAAAGCGGCAGAAACCAAAGAGATGTTGGCGGATATTATCAACGTAATGCTTGAAGAACTGGTACGAAATCACTATGAATTACCTGGCTTTACCGTTCTTAAGCGCATCGCAAGATCGGCGCGTAATAAAGTTAATGAACAGTGCTTTCGTGACATCTGCAGTGATCTTGCCAACGACGCCAAACAAAAAATTGATGAGCTGCTGAATCCGTCTGACGGTGCCTATGGCGCATGGAACACACTTAAACGTGAGCCCAAGAAGCCAGGCAACAAAGAGGTGCGAAGCTATCTCCAGCATGTACACTGGTTGCAGGTACTGGGTGAGTCATTGCCTGATGTCGATGTGCCGGTAGTGAAATATCGTCAGTTTGCCCTTGAAGCCAGGGCGCTCACTGCGCCCGAAATGGCTCGACTTAAACCAAACAAGCGCTATGCACTTGCCGTTATCCTAGTGCGCCAACAGCACAGCAAAGCGCTCGATGACGTGGCAAACCTGTATATCAAAATGCTCCGAAGCATGGAGTCGACCGCTCAATCAGCGCTGCATCAATACATCCTGGAACATCAAAAACAAATCGACGCCTTGATTGCCAAATTCCGTGATGTTTTAGTCGCTTATGACCAGCATCAGGAGCAAACACAAAAGTTTGCGGCACTGGATTCGGTACTGGGTGACGAAGCGAGTTCTTTGATTGAACGCTGCAATCAGCATATTGCTTATGCGGGGAATAACTATTACCCCTTCATGCTCAAATCGTATCGCCAAAAGCGCGCGTTGCTATTTAACAGTCTGGATATTCTGGACTTGCAATCCACATCCAGTGATACCAGTACCGCATCATTACTCGTTCTATTAAAAAGTTTACGCAACAGTCGCTCAGAGTTTTTAAGCGAAGAATCGGTCGACCAAGCCATGCCAGAAGCATTTGATTTGAGCTGGCTAACTGAAAAATGGAAAAAGCTGATAGTGAGCAACGAAGGCAACGAGAACAGCGGAAAGATTTTTCATCGCAAGTATCTTGAATTGTGGCTGCTATTGCATATTAAACAAGAACTTTCTTCAGGCGATTTGTTTATTCCTTTCAGTGCCGAATTCGATGACTATCGAGAACAACTGATTGATGATGAGACATTGGATAATGTTATTGAGCTATAATTTCCTTACACATTAGGGTTATATAGAATCAATAACTTAGAGACAATCAGAGATGCGTCTAATAAGAGCCTCCGAAGACTTTAAACTTCACAACCAGTCCTACGAA
>NZ_JACXLD010000025.1 GCF_014705705.1 Spongiibacter pelagi
TGGAGGGAGAAAGTTACCGGAAACAGCAGCACATGGAAAAGGCGAAAAGCCAGTAGAAAACTGAACCACCCAACCGGCCATCATAGTTGTCGCCGACCGGACAAGATAGTTGACGCTAAACAAGACCATTGACATTGGACACTGTACGCGCGTTGCTGCTGGAGCTATACCTATGCCATCCTTGCGGGTTTATGATGATTATTCCAGAACCTACGCTATTTCAGGCACAGTTTCGTCATACGATAATTACGGAAATCGCTCCACTGGTTCTCACAATGGTTATATGAGCTCAACATCTTCTCCCGCCCAGTCTTTCACCACAGGCTTTGCAAATGGCGCTGCAATAGGTGCTGCAATAAAAGCCAAGAGAGAAAGGCAGGCAGTCATGGATGGCTGTATGGCTCAGCTTGGATGGACAACGAAAGAACCTGACTTCGAAATTATCAGTACCATTGAGCCGGGTCATACTGTAAATGATAGATCCGCTAGTTTATTAATCTACGAATCAGCAAAGGAACAATGGGCTGATGAAGTAACAGAGTTTGTTTTCATTTTTAACGAATACAGGGAAAATGAGCGTAACTACAACCTTTTAGATGAAGAAGTCAAAAGACTGGCCACCTCAAATCCTGAATTGGGAAGTGAGCAAATTTTGTGGCAGGCTCACTCAAATTTAACTGGCTCTGGACAAGTAGTATTAAACAACCGGAATGAAGACTCATTGACATTAGTCGAAGCATATCAGGCAGCCGCTAATAAAAATCCAAACGCATACTTTGCGTTAGCAGCTTATTATTACGGTATGTACAACGAAACAGAAGTCTCTCCCGGGATGGCCAGACGCTGCGCATATTGGACGCAGCTAGCATACCAGGGCGGCGCACAACAGAGCGAGATCTTGTATAGCATAATATTGTTTCATGGAATTGGAGTTGCTCCGAACCAAGATCTAGCCTATTCGATAATTAAATCTTTCAGTCCCCCCAATGAGTTTTCAGAATCCGTGCTTGCAGATTTTGAATCCGAGTTGGGAGAAAAATAAGCAGGAAGAAGACCATAATCTCTCATCGGGTCGTAAGAAATTCTGTCGCTTGCAAACTATAATTTTCCTGCAGGGTCGTGATATACGCCAGTGGCCTGTTGGTTTTCACACGCCCTCATTTGGGCCTGATCATAATCAGTGTCACTAGAGACTACCTTCTCTGGGCTTCTCCACTACCTGATCAACCACAAACATAGGCACAAAAAACCACTCTCGGGGTACGACAGGCTTTCCAAAACGATCTTTAATCTGGATGTCTAACCTAGCCGATTCAAAGAATCTATGAAGCAGCTTTTCAAGCTTGACCCAGTTGATGTTGTATAGCTCGTAAGTTGCTGACTGTCAGACACGGCTGTACCACGTGCCTTTACCCTTTCCGTACTGAGCCAGTTGCTGACTGGACACTAGGTTTTGCAAGTGCTTCTTTATGGTGTTTCGGTTTGCGCCGGTCAGCTCAACAAGCTGGGCGACGGTAAGCTGGCCTTGCTCAGCGGCCAGTTCCAGAATTTTGATCGACAGCTCTGGCATTTTCGCCAGAAGGATATGCTCCCGTTCGATTTTGACTTCCAGGCGCTGCTTTTGCTTTTTCAGTGCCCGTAGAAAGTACAGCACCCACGGTTGCCAGTCAGGTGATTCAGTGCGAATCGTACCCTGGGTATTGCGTAACGCCAGGTAGTAACCTTCTTTGGACTGCTCAACCACGCTCTCAAGGGAGCTGTAGGGCACATAGGCGTAACCGCTGCGCAACAGCAGTAGCGTGGTGATCACGCGAGATAGCCTGCCGTTACCGTCTTGAAACGGGTGGATTTCAAGAAAGACCACGGTAAAAACCGCAATCACGAGTAGAGGGTGCAGGGTTTTATTTTCCAGCGCCTCCCGAGTCCACGCTACCAGCTCCGTCATTAGGCGGGGCGCATCAAACGGTGAGGCCGTTTCAAACACCACGCCAACTTCCTTGCCATCGGCATCGAAGGCGCTGACATGGTTGGGGTGAGTCTTGTAGTTTCCCCGGTGGCGTTCATCCTTGGTGCTGTAGGCAAGCAATTCGCCGTGGAGTTGGCGGATATGGTTCTCGGTGAGGTCGATATGGTCGGCACTGTTGAAAATCATGCCCATCACATCGGCATAGCCCGCAACTTCCTGTTCATCACGGGTATCGAACTTCTTGATCTCGATATTGCTCAGCAGCCGAGCCACCTCCTGGTCGGACAGGCGGCCACCCTCAATGCGGGTGGAGGAACCGATACTCTCGATGGTGGCTACCCGGCGCAGGGCCGACAAGCGATCTGGCGCGAGCGTGCCGATGGCGCGCCAGGCTCCCTTGAACTCGTCCAGCTCTGCGATCAGAGACAGGATTTCCGGGGTGATTTGGAGAGTGTCGGCATTTAGGCTCATAGCCGGATATATATCCATATATATCCGTATTTTGCAAGTAGTATGCGCCTACAGAGCCAAATCAATATCCATATTTATCTAAAAAGTAGATAACCAAGCTGAAGCCCTGCTATTATATTGCTGCCTTTGCTGTAGAGCAGGGGGCGTGTCACAAGATGTCAACACCAAATTGACAGCTAATCGCTGCCAACACGGCATACGACATCCGCGTGGCGAGGTTACATTTCATTGTGATCTCCAACGTGATACTGACATTATAAACCATGTCTAACATGTGCGGTTTGCTTGAGGTTTGGCGACCTGACAAGATTGCTCGACTTATAGCTAGAAGGTGTAGTCAAGTGCACCAGCTAAGCCAAGCGAGGGGTAACGGATGCCGCAGTCCTACCTCGCTTGGTTTCGCTAGAAAATCAAGGAAGTTATGACAAGCAAGGATGACGGATGGTATCGCAAGCGCGGCTACCTTCACTTCGACCACCCCATCGGATACAAAAAGGCCCGGAAGATTGTTGCAAACCCCAAGGCGGTTGCGAAACACAGTTTTTGGCCTCTTATCCACTATGAAATCACCACCCCAAAGATAACCAAAAACTCGGCAGGTGATGTAGTCCGGAAAGAAAAAGCCAGGCCCATTGCTTATGCCTCCCATTTAGACAGCCATATTTACGCGTACTACGCGCAAATACTGGCGGAACTCTACGAGAATCGCCTTGCAGCGCTTGGTATCGGAGAACATGTCTCCGCGTTTCGTAGTCTCGGCAAATCCAACATTGAATTTGCTCGCGACGCTTTTAAATCAATCTCGGAGTTTGGCCCCTGCGCCGTAGTCGGCGTTGATATCACAGGTTTTTTCGACAATCTCGATCACGCGATATTGAAGATGCAGTGGTCTAGTGTCCTCGGTGAGCCACAGCTGCCCCACGATCACTTTGCAGTTTTCAAGTCGCTAACCCGCTTTGCACTGGTTTCCCGCGAATCACTTTATGACCAGCTGGGAATATCAAAGCACAATCCGAAAAATGGCAGAGACAGGATATGCAAGCCGGAAGAATTCCATTCACTTGTTCGAAAAACAGGGCTAATTAGCTCTAACAAAGGCTCGAAAGGCATACCACAGGGCACCCCAATTAGTGCGCTTCTTTCAAATATATACATGATTGAATTCGACAAGCGAATGGCGGAAGTAGTGTCAGAATGGGGAGGTCGGTATTTTAGGTACTGCGACGACATGCTGTTTATTGTCCCTCAAGAGTTTGAGAAAACCGTTGGAGGAATGGTTACCACAGAAATCAAAGCCCTAAAACTTGCCATAAATCCAAAGAAAACTGAGATACGGCTATTCAGCAAGAATGCCGAAGGCGGGCTTCATAGCAATCAGCCCATTCAATACCTTGGGTTTCTCTTTGATGGGCAGCAAATTTTATTACGATCCGCCGCACTATCTCGGTACTCAGACAGAATGAAACGTGGAGTAAAGCTTGCAAGGCGTACATGCGGCAAAAGAAACACTGCCAGGATAAACAGAGGGCAGCATCCCAGGCCGCTGTATAAGCAAAAGCTATATGAACGATATTCGCACTTTGGCAGGAGGAACTTTGTGCGGTACGGGCTTAGAGCGGCTGATATTATGGATTCAAAGGCCATCAAGCGTCAGCTGAAACCGCTATGGAAAAATCTTCAGAATGAAATTGAGAAATAACCCTATCACTCAACTCAACCAGTAAATGCCAGAGCATTCCTCAGGCTAGTGACCATCGCTCACTTTTATTCTGCCAATTCGGCTTTATAAAATTTTTCCGGCGTCTGCTTATATCTGCGTCAAGATTAACCACGCTCCCGTCTTTAACCAAGTTCCGCATTGCTGCTTGAAAATCACTCGGATATAAGTCCGTCTGCTCTAGAAAATCCGCCCAGCATTCCCAATCGATCAAGAGAGGGCCTGCATTAAGTTGACTAACAAGAAAATCCTGAGCTGTCGCAATGTTTGCTTCAGTATCACTGAGATTACTGACAGCCAATGGGATATCGCCGAATAAATCGTCCGTATTAGACCTCTCTAACTGGTGGCGCAATTTAACTTCCGCTTGCGTTCTGCGCTGGACAATATTCATTTTCTCCGCAGCGGCCTTAAAGACATCAAGCCCCCTTGGGTGACGAGTAAGATAAACCAAAGCGTATAGCGTCCGGTCACGACCAGGCTTTTCAATCCTCACATATCCTGAGCGTCCGTCGTAACTCCGAATAGTATTATTCCTATAGAGCTGTAGCAGTTTTGTTTCTCGCTCTCGCGGAAGCTCGGTGGAAAACTGAGGAATTTCCCCAAATAGCTCAATCATATCTTCAGCGTGGTGCTCAAGACTGACGAATCGATTGATGAAGTCATACATTAGGTTAATTAGAAATTCGGCTTTAGGCAGCTGAAGCAAGGGCTTCATAGTCCTAGCACCAACCACTTTTTGCCAGCCTTTAGGGTCAACAAAGAAAAATGAAAAGTGACTTCCACACCAGTCTACTATTTCAGGGATTTTCTCAGTGTAATCGCCGTTGATACAGCATGTTTCAATTGTTGTGTAAGGAGAGTTGTCCAAAAAATCTTTTAGCGCCTGAAAGGCATTTGGGTCTTTCTCAATGTAAAGCGCCCGGAATTTTACAGCCCGACCGAACGTCTCAGAAAGATCATTTTGACAAGCGTACATTTGTTCAAGCGAAATACCGATCGATGTATCGCTCAGTTTTTTGTCGCCCGCCTGCCACGGCCCAGAAAAACAGTCTATATAATTGATCGTGGATTCAGCATGTTGACCTATTATCAAAAAAAGCCGTTGCAGGTAGGTTTTAAGTATTTGGTGCTTTACATAGGCCTGCTCTCTACCTATGTATGAATCTGGAATTGTAATCTCGTTCAATAGCCCGCTCTCCCTGCGATATGAGATTTAGATATTTACCAAGGGAATACTATCCCAAGTTTTCCCTGCAAGAGCTCTACCGTTGGCCTGCTTTGAACGGCGAACACCATCAGCACCCCATGAGCCCCACTGTTTGAAAAAGAAATCTGTACCGCTTCGTTCACATTGAGACTTTACATTCATGGCCCAAGATTCCTTCATGGGGCGAGCCTTTGCACCTGACTCACCTCCAACAATTACCCACGCTATACCCTTTAAATTTAGACGCCCTAAGTCCTCAAGCAAAGGCTCTACAGATAAAAATCGAGTTGACGCCCGGATAGCCTGCAGATCACCAATTCTCGGCTTGCCATACTTCTTGTCTTCCACAGAAACACCTAGCCAGGCGTTGAAAGGCACCTTGCGATCCTCGAAATAGCGCCTCATGTTTTGACTTCTCTTTGTCAAAATCTGATAAGTATGCTGGGGTGTTTGCCGAATAACGCCCATTACTTCATCAATAAATCCATAAGGGACATCCTCTTGGAACAAGTCACTCATTGAATTCACGAAATAAATTGTTGGCTTTTTCCTCTTCAGTGGTTGGCTTAAACGCTCTGGAAGAAGGCTAAGACCGAAGCCGTTTTCATAGCCTACGGCACCCATTGCCTGCAACCTCCGAGACATCGTTTCGGCGTAACAATGCTTGCACCCAGGCGAGACTTTCGTACATCCCGTGACTGGATTCCATGTTTGCTCAGTCCATTCAATTTTGCTCATCTATCGCACCATGCCTGTATGCACATAAGGGGTATCCATTTAGCTCCACATAGCGTATAACTACTGGATGGATATCCATACTTTATCCCCGATTGCCGGCAAAGACTACCCCCAAAATTGGAATGCATTCCTGGACTGGTTTTCCAC
>NZ_JACXLD010000026.1 GCF_014705705.1 Spongiibacter pelagi
TTTATACAACCTTGGTAAGACTTACTATTCTGTAAGTGCTTGAATTTATAGTTGATATGCTGATGTAAGGAATTTTGCACTTTTTCATCGTTATAGAACCCTCGATTATCGGCCAATTCTTACTACATTCCCGCAAGACAACATTGCTATAAATGTTTGCTCTGCGACAAAAACGGTCACTTTTGGGAAGGAGGGTATTCATCACATGGATACTTTTCTAAGAACGCAAGGTGAATCAGATCATTGTTGGAAAACATACCCATTGAAGACAATTTTTTTACTTTTTCTGGGTCTTTATGGATATATACCATAACTACATTAATGAGCTCGTCTAGTGTTGGAGAGGGTTCTTCAGGGAAACAAACATCCTTAAGGTTGTAGTGATATATAGTTTTAGAAACTCCATCAACTAACCCCAAACAGTAACCAATCGCCATTTGATCACTTTTTTCAATCGGCTTAGTTTGCAATGAAACGCCTGAAACGTATGCCTGACAACCGTTAATAAATAATTCATGAAGACTTCCGGCGAAAGTCGGAGTAGATATTAGAAGTAGTGTTAACAAACCGATTATTAATTTCATCCGCCCACCCTATTTTCCGCACACACTGCCGCCGCATGTGGTACAACCTTCTGAGTAATAAAGTAAATCCCTACTTTGTTCGTATGTTGTGGGATTTTCTGTGTCAACAAACCCCCACGCTTCCATTAAGGGAATTATTTCTCTCATATTCGATGAAAAATATTTGGCGACGGCTAGAGATGAATCTCCATTGGAAGAAATAAAATTTTTATCCGCAAGCCAAAGCATCTGATATACGGTAAAAGTTAGACCATCTTCAATTGCCATGAATAACGCTGTTTCTCCAGTATTGTTCTCGACATCGCAATCGGCACCGAGATCAAGCAACAAGCCTACCAAATTATTTTTATTTAGCTCCGGGCGAAGTACAGCAAGCATAAGAGCGGTGTATCCATCCTCGTCAGCAGCATTTATATCAACCCCCGGTCGCTTTTCTGCAAATTGCTGCCTGCAATCAATATCACATATTTTTTTTGCGTAGTTAAAGGTTTCTTCAGCAACTGACATTATTACCTCACCTTAGAGTTAACGAGCCGTTGAACAATAACAAAGTAAAACATCTACATATCGACTTTCTTGAGTGACCGCTATGTGCCATTATCCACCAATTCTCACCACGTTTCCGCTCGACAACTCGGCCTTTAACTGCTCATTTGCGCTGTCTAAAGTCGCGTTAATCGATACCAGTTTGCGCACATCAGACTCCAGCTCTTCGATGTACGCTCTCAGTTTCCGATTCTTTTCTTTTTCTGCTTTCAGCTTCGCGCTTTTGTCATCACGCTGAGCCTTATGAGTATTACCCGTTAACCCTCTGACCTCCGCTGCTATATCTGGGTATCGGTTGTGGATCGTTGAGTCTTTGACACCAGCCTCTTCAGCAAGGGCAGTTATGGAGATTTTGCGTCGCTTATCAACCACCTTGGGGCGACCATGTTTGAGTCGTATCAAGGCGTTTCGCAGGTTCTTTTCTGTCGTCGCTGCCATTACGCAATCTCCTTCTCGTTACTGGCCGCACCATCAAACAGGCCGAGATCTCTCAGAACGCTCTCACATCGCCTTAGATCGCGTTCTACGCGCTGTTTGCCTACGGGGCCTATATCATCAATGTTTAGCAGTTCTATTTGCTGAAGGTGCAGTTGGTTGAAGTATTCGCCGTGCCTATCCTTTTCGATAATCGAGTCTTTGCACTCAACGCATCGCGTGCTTTCTATGCTAGACCGACCACCGCAACCCGAGTTGTCGGATGTACACCACGAGTGCCCCGTTGAGCGCAGATGAATCGTGTCTGATATTTTCTCTGCCATTTCTGCCCGACTGCTGAAGGTTCTCACCGCTTCACTACTCGACCGATAGGAGATCAGCTTGTCGGCCAGTCCCCCGGTAATAATCGTGTCTTCTTCAAGAAATTCGTCCACCCGAGCAACTTTATAGTTTTTAATTTCTATCGCGATTTCGTCGTAAAGCTCTTCTGACTGATGATCATTAAACGCATAGAGCAAGGTCATATCCATGCTCCAGTGCTTAAAGTGCTTTTTCAGGTAGCGCAAGTCGCCATATGCGGACGTAGCAACATACACCGCAAATGTCCGCCTGAACCGGTGAGACGCCAGGTTCGGGACGCCCAGCGCATTACCAAATCTCTTCAGTGCTTTATCGAACCCAACTGTACTAACAAGCTCAACCCGCCCCCCATTTGAGTTAACTTTGGCTAAAAACAAATTGTCTTTGTAGCCCTCAATGGCTAACGCCCTCGGGTGATAAGGGTCTTGCTCGAACAAACTGGCCTGTTCAGCCAGCAGTGCGTCTTGCAAGGGTTGATTGAACGCCTTCCTAACCTTAACTGCCTTGATCACTATTTCCGGAGACAACCATTCTGTATAACCTTCGTTGGTTTTGCTCGAATAGGATTTGAGCCAATGCAGCACTTCGTCTTCATTATCCTCAATGCGATAAGCGTTATTTTGAATGCCCAACAACTCGTGAATTCTGATACCGCTAAAGGTAAGGATGATAATGGCCGTTGCCGTGCCTATCTGATTGTATTGCGCATTGAACTCTCTGAGGCCAGTGAATCCTTCTGCACTCAGCAGCGCGTTAAGAAGTGCTGCCTGCCTTTCTTTCGGCTCATGGCGTCTAACTCGCGCAATCTCAGCCGCCAGAGTGATCAATTCCGGCGCTTGGTCTAAGATTTCCTCGCAGTGCGAGACAACTATTTTTAATTCTTCATCACTGATGACTTCAGTTTTTGCAGTCTTTTTGCCGCTATGCTCTGTGCCTGTTAGCCCGCCCAGATGCACCGATGAACTCTCGGGCCACGGATGCTCAAATTCCCAGGGGGTTCCCTTAAGGTATTTATAAAGCAGTTCTATACCCGAAAACCTGCTGACCAAAGTCTTCACAGAAAGCGGCTTACCCCGCAGAGAAACCTGCTCCTTGCTGTGCTGGACATAACTTGCAGCTACAAACGGCGTCACCACTGACATCGCTTGAATATTGAGACAGTCCAAATAAGCAAGAAACGGCTTGATATTCTTATAGTAATAACACAGAGTTCCACCAGCCGGAGTCATTTTAATATCGTATTGTTTTACCGCATATTTCAGCGGCTCAACAAACGCTGGCGGTATAGATTTGAACGATATTTTTTTCGCCCCGTCTTTAACGCCCTTTACAAAGCGGTCATTTTCATATCGCCACTCCATATCCCCGTACTCGCTGAGTACCTGATGGGTGCCATCTGGCAACTTGTACGATGAAATAGGTAGCCTGTTAAGCGACTCGCTATCTAGCTCATCGAGTTTAATCGTCCGACAATAATCCAGTGCGCTGACTTCCAACTGTTTTGTCATGCCACTTCCTCCAGCTGGTGCCGATGCTTCCACGCGGGGTGAGGCTCGATTCGCGCCCTTTCTTTAACTTCTCTCACATAATCCTCATCAAACAGAGGTGCAATATCGTTATCAATAATCCGAATGATGTGGAAAAAATACTTTTTCCAGCGTTTGGCTCCAACCTGCTCACGCTCACTCACCAGCAGCCAATAAAAGGAAAATAAACGGTATAAGTCTTCTGGTGTGACAACCATGTGGCGGCAGCGAACACACTTCAAAAACTTGGTGCAATACACATCATTGCCGTCTTTATCAGTCTCGGTGGGGATCAAATTACACTTGGAAACCGGCGTATTATTTTCAATGAGATTAACCTTGCTTAGCAGTTCCTTGGTGCGCACCTCCCCCATCAGACGGAAATTACTTTCGGCTTCTACAGGGGCTTCCAGATAGTGTTGATCTGTGACTTTGACTGTACTGTTGGACAGCCTTGCCGTAACAAAAGGGTCTCCACCAGAAAGCTCAAATATTCTGTTTTCAAAGGTTTTTCTAAAGCGGGAAATATTGATTGTCAGCGGGTCGCCACTATCATTTTTCAAGTCGTGTTCTTTGCGCCAACTCTTGATCCCCTCCGTAAGCATACTAGAGGACAGCGCGGTTGGCTGGCCCACATTCCCACCCGCTCTAGACCTATATGCAAAGACCAGATCGCTCCCTAGCTCCGCTCTCACCAAGGCATTCACTCTGATGATATGTTCAACAATCATCGCCACATCGGCCAACACTGTTTGTGCGTTTTCTACCTCTTTTGCGTGCCGAAGGCTCTGAATGTGCGTTGCGTTACCTCGCCGCTTATAGAGCACTAACAGCTTTCGGTTTTCTTTCAGCGGGTGATCTTTTATAGAGTCGGTGGTCATTTCAAGCAACGGCACTGTATTCATGCCTGATCGCAGAGCAATAGCCAACACACAAATGACCAGTTCATCCGCTGTTAGAGGCTCATTCTTACTCAGGATTATGGAAACATCTTTTTTCAATGTCTGAGCAATACGTTTTCGTTCTGACTTTGAAAAAGGCTTCTGCCCTTTACACTGTTTATTGGAGTGTGGAAAAGGGTTTTTGGGGAAATCGAGATGCTCGATCCATCCCATTTTCAGCATCTGTCTTAAAAGCGATTTTGTTTGAGTGTAATACCCCTTCGCAGTTGTACCATTCGGGTGTCTTATTTTTAAATGCTGAATATAATTTTCAATAAACTCTACGGTAATATCGCCAAGCAACAGCTCTCGATTTAGCCCCTGTCGATACAAGGTGAGATACTTACATAGCTCTCTGACCCCACCAGAGCAATAACTCGCCACTGTTGATGCTTCAACGACATTTTCTGCCAAACAAATTTCTACAGTTTGTTGCAGCGCAGAAACAATGGCATCAAACCCCAGGCCATAGTTCGGAGTAAAATCAAACGACAATACTTCTTTGGGATTTGGTGGAAATGACACAACTGAGTTATCTGGCGGGACATCCCTCAAGAGAGGTCTATAGGGCTTCTCTGTTACCGCGACATTGAGAGATTCAGCCTGATCAACCCTGAACTGTTTACGCGCTCTCATGCGGCTACCTGAGCCTCCATACAAATACGATCAATATCTTCGTCGTATTCAGTCATCAGGTCACTTTCGAGCCTTTCGATGTAATGCAGATAGATACGTGTTGTGTTAATGCTCGAATGGCCCAGGCGATCCTGTATGTAGACCAGTGGCTCACCACGATAATTTGGATTAGACCTCAAACCGTACAGTTTGAAAGTGGCGTATGTGTGTCTTAGATCGTGCAGACTAATATCTTTTCTGCACGTGATTTCCTTGAGTTCTTTGTTGAGAATGGAGCCTTTGATTGAATATGGTCTTCCGAATCGGTTGATGAACAATTCGTATCTTTCTGGAGATTCATTAGCCAGCAGTAGTTGATTGCGCTCATGTATTTTGTACTGCCATAGGCGCTCATATAGCCCCATAGGAATATCGATGTCTCGCTCTCTTGATCCCTTCGTTCTCATGTCTCCAGGCTTCAACCTAACCCGAACTACCGCCCTTCCTCTGTGACTCTTGGGGTCGGTGATATAGCTGGACGGAAAGGTCATCAGTTCTTCCTTCCGCATTCCTGTTTGAACAGCCATTCGATATATCAGGTGCTGAGAGACAAAGGTCTTATGAGACATTAACCTTTTCACTTCATCCTCAGTGAGAATTTGTAAATGGGTGAACCTCTCCTTAAGCATTACATTTGGAGACGCCGCTGTGTTACCACTGCGATCTGTGTGCGCAAGAAACCCTTTTGGTTTATTTACAATGACCGATTCAATATCGAATGGAACCGACGAAATCCATTTTTTCCTATAGGCAAATTGGTAGAACTGAATGATGGTTCTTAAACGCCCGTTGATGGTCTTGCTGGTCAAACCATTTTCGAATGACCAATCTCTATATGCAGCAATCACTGAATGCTGGGTTGTTGCTAAACTAGATCGCCAATCAATCCCACCAGCTTCCAGATAGCCAAAGTAGTCATACAAATCCTGTCCGTACTTCCACCAGCTATTTCTACTCTGTACCCGACCTCTGGTGATGCAATAGTAGACTAGGAACTTGTGAGCCACCCTGACCAGTTCCATCTCGGAATCCACTAAAAGAGGAAACCCTTCGTAGGACTGGTTGTGAAGTTTAAAGTCTTCGGAGGCTCTTATTAGACGCATCTCTGATTGTCTCTAAGTTATTGATTCTATATAACCCTAATGTGTAAGGAAATTATAGCTCAATAACAT
>NZ_JACXLD010000027.1 GCF_014705705.1 Spongiibacter pelagi
GGGATGTTGTTTTACCGATTGTTGCAGCAGGCTGTTGCAACTGAACCGGTGACTTACGAGAACGTCGTTGTGAGGAAGGCTAAGGAGGAATAAATGAGAGGTGGAGCTAAATGGATACCCCTTTTAAATAAACAGTAGTTGGCAAATTCGAACAATACAACCCCAAAAAGAAAAAAAGCTACCGATCAGTAGCTTTAAGAGTACTCCCTAAGCAGGTAACGTACCGATCATTCCCACTCAATCGTGGCAGGCGGTTTACTAGATACATCGTACGCCACGCGGGAAACGCGGGAGATTTCATTGATAATGCGGTTAGAGACGGTTTCCAGCAGTTCGTAGGGCAAGTGCGCCCAACGTGCGGTCATAAAGTCGATGGTTTCTACCGCGCGTAGGCTAACCACGTATTCATAGCGGCGGGCATCGCCAACCACACCCACCGATTTAACTGGCAGAAATACGGCAAAAGCTTGGCTGGTTTTGTGGTACCAATCCGCCTTGTGCAATTCTTCAATAAAGATCGCATCGGCCTCGCGCAGAATATCGGCATATTCTTTTTTCACTTCACCCAGAATACGCACCCCAAGACCGGGACCGGGGAATGGGTGACGGTAGACCATGTCGTAAGGCAGGCCCAGTTCCAGACCAATCTTGCGCACTTCATCTTTGAATAGCTCGCGCAGTGGCTCTACCAAGTCCATCGCCATATCGTCGGGCAGACCGCCAACGTTATGGTGGGATTTAATGACGTGAGCTTTACCGGTTTTGGCCGCTGCAGACTCGATAACATCTGGATAGATTGTGCCCTGTGCCAAAAATGGTACGTCTTTAAGTTTGGCGGCCTCGGCATCAAACACTTCAATAAAGGTATTACCAATAACTTTGCGTTTTTGCTCAGGATCAGCAATCCCTTCCAGCTTGCCCATAAACAACGCTTGGGCATCGGCACGGATTACGCGAACGCCCATATTGTTGGCGAACATTTCCATGACCTGATCGCCTTCGTTCTTGCGCAGCAGGCCATTATCTACAAACACACAGGTCAGTTGATCGCCAATCGCACGGTGCAACAGTGCGGCAACCACCGAGCTATCAACACCGCCCGAAAGTCCCAACAAAACTTTCTGATCACCCACTTGTTCCTGCACCCGAGCAATCGCGTCAGAAATAATATTTGCGGGCGTCCACAGAGCATCACAACCACAGAGCTTATGAACAAAATGTTCGAAAATACGCTTGCCCTGCAGGGTATGAGTCACTTCTGGGTGGAACTGCACACCGTAAAACTTCTTGGCTTCACATTGCATTGCCGCAATTGGGCAGGATGGCGTTGATGCCAGAATTTCAAAATTCTCTGGCAGTTTCACCACCTTATCGCCGTGACTCATCCACACATCAAGCAGAGCCGCACCGCTATCATCCAGATGATCGGCAATATCAGCGGTCAATTCGCCTTTGGCTTCCAGCTTAATCTGAGCATAGCCAAACTCGTGAACCGGAGAACCTTCAACTTTGCCGCCCAACTGCTCGGCCATGGTTTGCATGCCGTAGCAAATACCCAACACCGGCAAACCCATCTCAAACACCAATTGCGGTGCACGCGGTGAACCCGCCTGTGTTACCGACTCAGGGCCACCGGCAAGAATAAAACCCGAAGGTTTGAATTCGTGAATATCTTCTTCACTGATATCAAAGGCGCGAATCTCACAATACACACCAATTTCGCGAATTCGACGAGCGATAAGCTGGGTGTATTGGGAGCCGAAATCAAGGATCAGAATACGGTGGGCGTGGATATCAGTAGACACAGTTTTCTCGCTAATCGTGGATTGGGGCTTTGATTACTTACTAAACCAAGGGGTCTCTGAATTAACGTCACGAGCGAAACAATATTTGCTTGTCGCCGGAGCACAGAAAGCGGAATTTATATGCTAATAAATGAGCATTTCGAGCACCGCCGACAGCAAAGATTGTGAGCGCAGTAGTTAATTCAAGACACCAATCAGGTTGGATAGTTTGGCGCTTCCTTGGTGATACTCACATCATGCACATGACTCTCGTGCATACCTGCCGCTGTCACTCGAACAAACTGGGGTTTGCTGCGCATGGTTTCAATATCAACACTGCCGGTATAACCCATGGCACTGCGAAGACCGCCCATCAATTGGTGCACAATGGCTGCCAAGGGGCCTTTATAAGGAACACGACCTTCGATGCCTTCTGGCACCAATTTCTCGGCACCGTCTTCGGCGCTTTGGAAATAACGATCGCTGGAGCCCTGGGTTTTGGTCATGGCGCCTAATGAGCCCATGCCGCGGTAAGATTTGTAAGTCCGGCCTTGATACAGCTCAACCTCGCCGGGCGCTTCTTCAGTACCAGCAAACATAGAGCCCATCATAATAGCGCTGGCACCCGCCGCGATGGCTTTAGACAAGTCACCACTGAAACGAATACCACCATCAGCAATCAGGGGCAGACCGCTGTCTTTCAGCGCCGCCGCAACATTGGCGATAGCACTGATTTGCGGTACACCGATACCGGTTACGATGCGCGTGGTACAAATAGAACCGGGGCCAATACCGACTTTCACCGCATCGGCACCGGCTTCCAGCAGGGCCAAGGCCGCTTCTGCGGTCGCAATATTACCGCCGATCACGTCAACTTGTGGGTAATTCTGCTTAATCCAAGCCACCCGTTTAAGTACGTTCATGGAATGACCGTGGGCAGTATCAACAACTAATAAATCGACACCCGCCTCAACCAGCGCTGCAACGCGATCATCGGTATCGGGGCTGGTACCGACTGAGGCCGCAACCCGCAGTTGACCAGAGCTATCTTTACACGCCATGGGATAGGTCTGGGCGTTGTTCATATCTTTAACGGTGATCATACCGGTAAGCTTGCCCAGCTCGTTGACCACCAAGACTTTCTCAATGCGATGACGGTGCAGCAATTCGCGGGCAACCGACATATCGGCACCTTCGGGTACCGTAACCAGCTTGTCTTTGGGGGTCATGATGCTGGAAACCGGCACGCCCAATTCTTCTTGGAAACGCACATCGCGGCTGGTGACGATACCCACCAGATCGCCCTTATCCATCACCGGCACACCGGAGATTTTATGGCGACGACGCAGCTCAAACAGCTCGCTGACCGGCGCGCTGGCATCAATAGTGATGGGGTCTTTAACAACACCGCTCTCATGCTTTTTCACAGCCCGCACTTCCTGCGCTTGCTGCTCAATGGTCATGCTTTTATGAATAACGCCAATACCGCCCTCTTGCGCCAATGCAATGGCTAAACGGCTTTCAGTAACCGTATCCATGGCAGCGGACATCAGGGGAATATTCAGATAAATATTGCGAGTTAACTGCGTGCGCAGGCTCACATCTTTGGCGGTAACTTCAGAATAACCGGGAAGGAGCAGGACATCGTCAAACGTCAATGCTTCCTGAGAGACTCGTAACATAGGTCGATCCAGTGCCGTTGGCTAGAATCCGGGCAATTTTAAGTGAACTCAGTAGCTTAGTAAACAAGTGAGCGGCGGATGTAACCGTGTTTTTTAACAAGTAACACCCGGTTTTCAGTAGCAACTGATACAATCCGCGCCATGCTTGAAGCCACTACTCAAAACCAGACCCTGTCCGTCTCCCAGCTCAACCGCATGGCACGCGGACTGCTGGAAGATTGTTTCACCAATATTGCGGTCACCGGGGAGATTTCGACCCTGTCTCGCCCCTCTTCCGGCCACTGGTATTTCACCCTAAAAGACGCTCAAGCCCAAATTCGCTGCGCCTTCTTTCGCAATAAAAATATGCGTTGCCGGATTCAACCAGAACAAGGGCAGCAAGTTGTAGTACGCGGCCAAGTCAGCTTGTATGAAGGCCGTGGCGACTATCAACTCATCGTCGATCAGCTCGAACCGGCAGGCAGTGGCGCGCTAGCGGCCGCTTTTGAAAAATTAAAGCAAGAACTGCAGGCCGCCGGCTGGTTCGAGCAGCAATATAAAAAGCCCTTACCAGAGACCATTAAACATATCGCCGTGGTGACGTCCCCTACTGGCGCCGCGTTGCAGGATATTCAAGCAGTATTGAAGCGGCGCTGGCCAGCCATGCGCATCAGTGTGCTGCCGGTGCTGGTTCAAGGCGAGCAAGCGGCAGGGCAAATCGTAAATGCTATCGAACAGGCCAACCACTGGGCCAGTACCCAGCAACAGGACTTTGATGTAGTTCTGCTCAGCCGGGGTGGCGGCTCACTTGAAGACCTGTGGCCGTTCAATGAAAAGCCCGTAGCCGAAGCGATCTTTCGCTCCCAGCTGCCGATTGTTAGCGCGGTGGGCCACGAAGTGGATTTCACGATCAGCGATTTTGTCGCCGATGTTCGCGCGCCAACCCCCTCAGCGGCGGCGGAATTACTCAGCCCAGATCAGGCTGAACTGATTTCTCGCCTGCAACTGGCCAGCGGCAGACTTAAACAAGCCAGCCAACGCCAACTTTTATTAGCTCGACAAAAAGTTCTGCAATTGCAACAACGCTTGCGCGATCCTCGCCGCCAATTGCAACAGCAAAGCCAGCGCTTGGATGAACTGGAGTTGCGACTACGCGCCTCGGTTAAATCACAGCAGCGCCAACGCCTGCAACGTTACCAACATCTTGCAACCCGTTTAGCGCTGCAAAGCCCGCAACGTCAGCTTGATGAAAAACGAAAAGCACTGCGACTACTTGAAGAACGACTCAAAAAAAGCTGGCCGACAAAATATACCGAACAACAACAGCGGCTCACCTACCTGCTCAAACAATTGCAGGCTTTAGGGCCGCAGCAAACCCTGAGCCGGGGTTACTCTATTTTGCAAAACGAACAAGGTCAGGTCATAAGCTCTGCCCAGCAACTCGAAAAAGGTCAACGCCTCAAAGCCACTCTGGCCAAGGGCGAAACTACAGTTCGCGTTGACAACTAAATTACAAATCACAATATCTGCGCAGCTGTAAAAAATAGTTAGAAAACCCTACTGCCCTTTGCTAGCATTCCATGTTTTTAGTGAAAACATAATTATAATTGGTACGCGTTATGTCTCGACATCTCCCTGCCCGCCTCGGCCTGCGGGTATTCTGTTTTACCCTGATTGCTTTACTCAGCGCCTGCGGCGGCTCAAGTGGTAGCTCAAGCAGCACCAATAACCAGCAAACTGGCCCCATGACCGGCGGCGGCACAGCGGAAAGCAAAACTTTTTTTGACCAAACCCTTACCGCTGCCGATGGTGAAGATATTGCCTTTACCGTATTCGTGCCCGAAAACCCCAATGGCAAAGCCCTGCCTCTGGTCATTCACGGCCATGGCTTTGGTCTCAGTCGCCTGAAAGATATGGAAAATCCAGATCCTATAAACGGCTTTGTACAAAATGCTGAGATCACCGCACAAATAGCCAAGCGCGCTTGGCTGGAAGCCGGTTTTTACGTCATCAGCTTCGACCAGCGCGGCTTTGGCGACAGTACCGGCAGCATCACCGTTATGGATCCGGAAATTGATTGCCGCAACGTTTCCCAGATCATCGACTGGGCAGAAACTAATCTGGCAAATCTTGGCCGCCGTAATAACGATCCGGTGATTGGCTCTATCGGCCTTTCATACGGTGGCGGTTTTCAAACCGTCTGCGGCAGCGCCGACAAACGCTTTGACGCCTTGGTTCCACTGGCGACATGGAGTCATCTGCCCTATAGCCTGTACCCCAACGAGACGCCCAAAAGTTTGTGGCTGGATATTCTGGGAGTGGTTTCAGCGGGAAATCTCGAACCCTATTTAATCACTGCCTTTTTAGAAGCCACCACCACTGGCGACATAAACCAAGACGCACTTGAACGCCTCGCTGGTAATGGCCCGCGCTCCTTCTGCCAGAAACAAATGGGACGCACTCCGGCAAGCGCCGATGCCTTGTTTATACAAAGCGCCAATGACGTGCTTTTTAATATGAACGAAGGCGTAGAGAACTATGTTATTGAGCTATAATTTCCTTACACATTAGGGTTATATAGAATCAATAACTTAGAGACAATCAGAGATGCGTCTAATAAGAGCCTCCGAAGACTTTAAACTTCACAACCAGTCCTACGAA
>NZ_JACXLD010000028.1 GCF_014705705.1 Spongiibacter pelagi
CGTTGTCAAAACCTTCGTTGGTGAGCTTGAGCGCTTTTTCCAACGCGGGGATGGCGACATTTTGGGTAAGATTGGCCGCCGCGATACTTTGTTTTCTGAGCGACCATGCTTCAAAAAGCCGTGAGTGCAACACTAGGAGCAAATCCTGTTGGGCGTAATCCACGGCATTGCGATTGGCTAATGCGGCTTTGACGTCGCCACTGCTGCGTTTACCGGAGAACAAGGGGATGGAGATACCGGCAGTAAATGCAGAATCCCCGGTTTCTTCAAAACGTTTAATGCCTGCGCGCCAGCTTAAGTCGCTGCGGCCGCTGGCACGAGCCAGAGTGACTTCGGCATCGCGAATGCGGGCTTCACTGGCGAGCACTTGAAGGGCCGGTGAGCTTTGAACGCGAGCGTACAGTTGATCGAAATTTTGGGCGGGACCGAAGTCAAACAGATTGCCGCTTAATGAATGAAAATCAGGCGTTGTTTCTCCCCAAAATCGCGCGAGTAACACTTTCTGACGTTCAAGCTGCTCTTGCAGTGCCGCCAAACGAATTTCAGCACGTACGAGTGCCGCTTGCGCTCGCATCACTTCCGCTTCAGCCGTGGCCCCTCGAGCGGAGCGCGCTTTGACTGTTTTAAGAATGGATTGGGACAATGCCAGCGACTCTTTTGCCAGTCGAAGGTTTGCCTGGGTCGCTAAACCTTGGATATAGACTTCGGTGAGCTTGCCGAGCGTATCCAGAGTCGCTGCTTGTTGTTCCCATTCCGCCTGATTGAGTCGGGCATCTGCGTAACGCATGCGTGCCTGGCGCTTGCCTCCAAGCTCGATCACAGAAGAAAGCGCAAGAGTCGTTTCGGCGGCATCAAAGCCTTCATTGGCTCCCGAGCCAGCAAAGTTTTCGACCTCCAGCTCAAGTGCTAGCGCCGGGCGCAAGGCACTGGTTTGCCTTTTGGCACTCAACGCTTCTGCTGTGAATCGGTATTGGTACAGCTGAGGGTTTTGCGCAAGGGTCGAAGCCAGCGCTTTTTTTAACGTGAGTGTGGACTCGACGTTTTCTGCAAGCGCTGATGGCGCCGTGCTGCAGAGTAGAAACGCAAGCCACAGCCAGGTGCATTTACACCTGAAAAATAGGGTATTTCTCATGAAAAAGTCCTGAATTAAGTCGTGTTTCCGCGCGTGCGGGTGTTACTTCTTATTACTTAAAGGGACTTAGGCTTTGGGAGGGCGTAGGAAGGTTTCGTAGGTTTCGGGGAACGTATTTTCAGCGTAATCGGGTACGGGAGACGAATGCTTGGCCAAATGCACACGCGCAGTGGAAATCAGAACGGCGGCGCAAAGATGGCCATGACAGTGACAGCAGTGATGACAATCCCATTTTTCGGAAGCTGGTAATTCTGAGTTTAAGTTTTGATCGTCTGATGTGCCGGCAACGTGCTCATCGTTGTGTTGATGGGCGTCATCAAATACAAGGTGCTCAGCGCCGGACTGGTGCAACTGGTGTGCATCGCCCATGGCCACCGCGGATTGCACAACAACCAGCGTAAGCACAAAGTATGTCAGAAGACGTTTCAGCATATTTTCAACAATTCTGGCTCTCAAAACTCAAATTTATCGGTATATCTTAACAGCTTTATGCACGTTCGCATTTCGCACCAGAGTGCTCATTTTAATTGCATAGTCAAATCGTTTTTACTGGCTACCACAGCAACCGCCCGACTCGATTTCAAGACCTTCTTTCAGATTCCGTCGGGCTTGCACCAGAATCCCATAGGCTGAATGGATCACCACACCCGCGATAAGAGCGGCTATCACATAATCTGGCCAAGCGGAAGATAGCAGATTTACCATCCAGGCCGCGACTAACACGCCCACATTAGCGAGCATATCGTTGCGAGAGCAGAGCCAGCTTGCGCGCATATTGATATCGCCACTGCGGAATCGGTATAGCAGCGCGAAGCAGCTGATATTTACAGCCAACGCTAGCGCGGCAATCCAGCCCATGATATCCGTTTGCGGCGCACTTCCTTCCCTGATGCGCCAACCAATATGCAGCAAAACACCCAAGCCCAATAGCATTTGCAGGCTCCCGTTAAGCAAGGCTGCTTTGGCTTTTTGAGCGATACCTCGTCCGACGGCATACAGACTTACCGAATACACCAACACATCTGCCAGCATATCCAGAGAGTCCGCCATCAACCCACTAGAGCGCGCCAACCAGCCTGCCGTGAATTCCACGACAAACATTACGGCATTCAATGCCAGTACAGTCCAGAGAAGTGTACGTTCCCGGCTGTTTCTTGCTTCGGCAGCACAACAATCAGACATACTAAGGGTTCGCTTTCACGGGTTACGTGGGTATACTAAACCTTCAACCTACTGGAAGGTCAAGCGTCATGAGGATAAATGAACTGGCCGAACGCACCGGGATGGCCAGCAAAACCATCCGCTACTACGAAGATATCGGCCTATTACCCAAACCGCACCGGAGCCCAAACGGTTACCGTGACTATGGTGAAAGTGACGTAGAACGCATGGTGTTTATTCGTCGTTGCCGCGAATTGCAGATCCCGCTGGATGAACTCAAGGTGCTGGTTCGGCTGCAAATGGATAAGCAAGCACCCTGCAGCGAAATTGATCAAATTATCCGAGATCAGTTGGAAAAAATTCGCAGTACCATTCAGGAGCTGATGCGCCTGGAGGAGAGCTTGAACGAATTGGCGCAGTGCTGTCGCTATGACACCGTGTCCGAGTGCCGGATCGTCCGCACACTCACCGATTGTGGCAAGCAGGCAAAGCCGGATTGTTGATGCAATTTAATAAAGGGGGAATGGGTGTCCGATATTGATCGTTACCTACATGCCGCGACCAGGAACAACACTCGCAAGAGCTACCGCGCGGCCATAGAGCATTATGAAGATGTTTGGGGTGGGTTTTTACCAGCCACGGCAGACAGCATAGCCTCCTATCTCGCGCATTATGCCCCAACATTGGCCATCAGTACGTTAAAACAAAGGCTCGCCGCAATCGCCGCCTGGCATAACGAGCAAGGATTCCCCGATCCGACCAAAGCCCCCCACGTCAAAAAAGTACTCAAAGGTATCGCCGAGCTGCATCCATTCAAGGAAAAGCAGGCCAAACCTCTTCAAATTGAACAACTCCAGGCCATCGACGGCTGGATTACTGAACATTTGTCCCAAACAGGTACCCGCTCTTTCAATTCCCTTAAACTGCTACGTGATCGAGCGTTGATTCTTTTGGGGTTCTGGAGAGCATTTCGCGGAGACGAACTCACTCGTATTAGGGTAGAAAATGTCAGCGTTATACCCGGTGTCGGGATGGAGATTTTCATTCCCAGAAGCAAAACCGATCGCTCGTCCCATGGCCGAACGTATCGAGCGCCGGCATTGCAACATTTGTGTCCCGTGACAGCATTCACCGACTGGATGAGTGCGGCCCAATTGACCAAAGGCCCGGCCTTTCCAGCGATTAACCAGTGGGGGCACGTTGCAGAGGAAGCGATTCATCCGGCCAGCGTGATTGCGATCATCAGGGCCTATTGCCACCAGGTGGATCTTCCCAATGCTGATGAATTCAGTAGCCATTCATTGCGACGCGGTTTCGCAACTTGGGCAACCGCCAATAACTGGGATACCAAAACGTTGATGGAGTACGTAGGCTGGAAAGATGTCCAATCAGCCATGCGCTATATCGAAGGCGCCGATCCGTTTTCCCAACAACGAATACAACAAGCACTGCCTCAAGCGATAGCACAGACCAAACAAGACTCCGAGCTTGTGAAAGACACGGCATTGGAAATTAGTCTCTGCCTTGAACCTTATAGCAAACATTCTCATGGCACCGGTAAGGCAAGATCTCTGATAGAAAGACATTGTTTATTACCCTGGGCGATGGAAAAGCTTGATGCCGAGGGAACGCGCTATCGCATCACGATGAGTTTTGGTGATAGCGACGCGTTGGATGAAGCATTGGATGAATTACTCCATCACATGCATCAGATCGCCTCTGATAATCAATGTATGCTGGAGGCCACCATTCGCGACCCGCACACCGACAGAGTGTGGGATTAACACACCGACAGAGTGTGGGATTAACACACTCCCGTCATAGGATGCCGCATCATGAGCAGCCTGCACGAAACCGCCTATCCCAGACTGCGAAGCACCGTTACCGAGAAAGAACTGAAGGAGTATTACACACCAACGGCTGAAGAACTGAGCCTAATCGAATTTGAGAAAAAGCCCATATTGCGTTTCGGATTCATGCTAAACCTGAAACTGCTCCAACGCCTCGGCTACTTTGTTCCACTGGCGTCTGCACCACCCAGCATTATTGCTCACGTGATGGATCGGATCGGAATCAAGCGACCGCTGACACTAAAGCAACTTAAAGATTATGACCGCTCTGGCTCTCGTCCCCGACAGCAGCACATTTTAAGAGACTATCTCGGCATTCGATCCTTTGCTTCGGAGGATCAGCCCTGGCTCACCGATGTAGCGGAAAAAGCCGCAGAAACCAAAGAGATGTTGGCGGATATTATCAACGTAATGCTTGAGGAACTGGTACGAAATCACTATGAATTACCTGGCTTTACCGTTCTTAAGCGGATCGCGAGATCGGCGCGCAATAAAGTTAATGAACAGTGCTTTCGTGAAATCTGCAGTGATCTTACCAACGACGCCAAACAAAAAATTGATGAGCTGCTGAATCCGTCTGACGGTGCCTACGGCGCATGGAACACGCTTAAGCGTGAGCCCAAGAAGCCCGGCAACAAAGAGGTGCGAAGCTATCTTCAACATGTCCACTGGTTGCAGGTCCTCGGTGAGTCACTGCCTGATGTCGATGTGCCGGTAGTGAAATATCGTCAGTTTGCCCTTGAAGCCAGAGCGCTCACTGCGCCCGAAATGGCTCGACTCAAACCAAACAAACGCTATGCACTTGCCGTTATCCTGGTGCGCCAACAGCACAGCAAAGCACTCGATGACGTGGCAAACCTGTATATCAAAATGCTCCGAAGCATGGAATCGACCGCTCAATCAGCGCTGCATCAATACATCCTGGAACATCAAAAACAGATTGACGCCTTGATTGCGAAATTCCGTGATGTTTTAGTCGCTTATGACCAGCATCAGGAGCAAACACAAAAGTTTGCGGCACTGGATACGGTACTCGGTGACGAAGCGAGTTCTTTGATTGAACGCTGCAATCAGCATATTGCTTATGCGGGGAATAACTATTACCCCTTCATGCTGAAATCGTATCGCCAAAAGCGCGCGTTACTATTTAACTGTCTGGATATTTTGGACTTGCAATCCACATCCAGTGATACCAGCACCGCATCACTGCTCGTTCTATTAAAAAGTTTGCGCAACAGTCGCACAGAGTTTTTAAGCGAAGAATCCGTCGACCAGGCTATGCCAGAAGCATTTGATTTGAGCTGGCTAACTGAGAAATGGAAAAAGCTGATAGTGAGCAACGAAGGCAACGAGAACAGCGGAAAGATTTTTCATCGCAAGTATCTTGAATTGTGGCTGCTATTGCATATTAAACAAGAGCTTTCCTCGGGCGATTTGTTTATTCCTTTCAGTGCCGAATTCGATGACTATCGAGAACAACTGATTGATGATGAGACATTGGATAATGAATTACAGGAATACAGTGATCAGGTTGAAATGCCTTTAACTGACGCCCACGAATTCGCTACAAACCTTAAACAACAGTTGGCGGATCTTGCTAAGGGTGTGGATGAACGTTTCCCTGATGTTCGGCGACAATTAGGATGACCGGTTAGCGACAACTATCTTGGCCGGTTGGGTATGACAATAGGCATTTGTTTTCCTCCATGGAGCACAAGTGCCTGGTCAACACATTACCCACCGACAA
>NZ_JACXLD010000029.1 GCF_014705705.1 Spongiibacter pelagi
CGTTCGCCTGGCGGGTGTATTTACCGACACCGCCCCGGACGCGGAGTCCGGCTGTATCGACGACTGTCTGGCGATGGCACGGGCAACTGGCGCCGACGGCCTGCTGGCCGTGGGTGGCGGCAGCGTGCTCGACTCGGTGAAACTGGTCAAGCTCGCCATGTACAACGGGGTGGACAGCGTGGACCAGTTGCTGAAGTCCCCGGTGAAAATGATGAACTGGCCGGAAGTGGAATATATGGGCGTGCCCCATATCTCAGTTCCCACAACTGCTGGTACCGGTGCGGAAGTGACCAATGGCGCGGTGATTTACAACAAGGAACTGGGCATCAAGCACCTGATCGTCAGCAACTACCTGGAGTCGGATATCGCTGTACTGGATGCGCACATGACCACCGGCCTGCCGCCCATGTTGACGGCCGCCACCGGTATGGATGCCCTGACCCACGCAGTTGAAACCATGGGCCATCTCAACACGAACCATTTCACCCTGGCCCACGCCGAGACCAGCGCAAAAGTCATCCTCGAAAACCTGCCGAAGGTGGTCGCCGATGGCTCGGATGTCCTCGCTCGCCAGGCCATGCTCAACGCCAGCGCCATGGCCTGTAACTCGGTGGTGAATGATCTGGGTGCGTCGCCAATACACAATTTCGCTCACGCTCTGGGCGCTGTCTGCCATATTCACCACGGTGAGGCCAACGGCGTACTGCTACCCGTGGTAATGGAAGAATTCCCCGATTTCTATGTGCCGGTGGCGGACCGCCTGAAAGGGGTGTTCGGAGTAGAAGGCGAGGGCAGGGATGCTGTCCTCGCCTGTGCCGCCGCTATTCGCGAGCTGTTGGTGCAGATGGGGCACCCGCTGGACTTTGCCCGTCATGATATTCCCGCATCGAAAATGTCCGAGATCGTTGCGGCCATCGCCGGCGACCCGCTCGCGGCGTTCCTGCCAATCCCGATGGAAATCATTGAGTCCGTGTGCCGCCGCGTCTGTAACTGGTCATAAGGAGAGCTCACCATGAAAATAAATTTCAGCACTATCAGTGAGCGCCTTGCGGATGCTTTCTCAGAGCGCGAGGCTCTGGTGAACATCGAGCGCGGCCGCCGTTATACCTTCCGCGAGTTCCACCTGCTGACCAACCGCATCGTCAATATGATGCGCCACAAGCTGGACCTGCAACGCGGCGATAACGCGGTGATCATCCTGGACAACGACAACGCATCGCTGTTGCACTTTTTCACCGCGGCAAAAGCCGGCACCCCCCTGTGCTACACCAACTACCGCGACAGCCTGGATGATCACACATACCAGGTGGATACGGTCAGCGCCAAGGTGGTGTTCATCGAGGCTGACCTGCTGGAAAGCCACTATGACATGCTGCGCGAGCGCCAGGTCACCATCGTGGCTATGGACAAGCCGGAGAAAGAGTACCAGGGCGTACACTATTTCTGGAACCTGCTGGAGCAGGTGGACGACAGCAACCCCAACGTGGTGATCGACGATCGCGACGACGTGGTGATCATGCGCTTCACCGGTGGCACTACCGGGCGTGGCAAGTGTGCCATGTACACAGCGGACACCTACCTGGCGTGTCGCGACTCCTACTGGGCCCTGCCGGATCCGGCCTGGAACCCCGAGACCCGCTTTATCCACCTGGCGCCGATCACCCACGGCAGCGGCATGATGTTTGCGCCGACCCAGTTCAAGGGCGGTTGTACCGTGACCATGAATGTGCCCGATCTGGATGCCTGGTGTGACAATATCGCCGCCGAGCGGATCACTAACGGTTTCGCCGTGCCGACCCTGCTGTACCGCCTGCTGGATATGGACGAGAAGGGTCGGGCGCGGTTCAAGACAATTGAAAACATGTACTACGGTGCTGCCCCCATGAGCCCGTCCAAGCTGGCGGAACTGCAGGCGGCCTTTGGGAACAACTTCATTCAGGTCTATGGCTCCACCGAGCACTTTGGTGTGGCCCTGTCCATGAGCAAAGCCGACCACCTGGTGGAGGACGGCGATGATTCGCACCTGGCCTCCGCCGGCCGGCCTGCGCCTTTCACCGAGCTTGAGATCATGGACGACGACGGCAACCCGGTGCCGCGGGGAGAGACCGGCGAGATCTGGCTGCGTTCCCGCGCCATTGTGCCGGGCTACTTTGGCAATCCGGAGCAGACCGCTTCTGAGTTCCAGGATGGCTTCTGGAAGTCTGGCGACATTGGCAGGATCGACGAGCGTGGCTTCTTTCATATTGTCGATCGCAAGAAAGACATGATTATCAGTGGCGGCTTCAATATCTACGCCAACGAAGTGGAATCCGCGCTTAACAGCCACCCGGCGGTGCTCATGTCCGCGGTGGTCGGTGTGCCTCATGAGGAGTGGGGCGAATCGGTGCACGCCGAGGTCATGCTCAAGGAAGGCGCCGAGGTTGAAGAGGCGGCCCTTATCCAGCACGTACGCAACGAGTTGGGCGGATACAAGACGCCCAAATCCGTTGAAATCGTTGAGGAGATACCCACTAGCGTGGTGGGCAAGGTGCTGCGCCGGCAGGTGCGCCAGAAATACTGGGAGGAGGCCGGCCGCAAGGTCGGGTGAGCCCAGCACATGAGCAAACTCAAGCAACTGTCGGGGCTCGATGCCTCCTTCATCTATCTGGACACGGACCGCGCCAGTACCGGCGGCACCATGATCTATGTATACGACCAGTCCACAATCCCCGGCGGTGGCCACCTGCGCTTCAAGGAAATCCTCAAACACATCGAATCGCGCACCGCCACCTCGCCGATCTTCCGCCAGAAGCTCAAGCAGGTGCCGATGTCCCTGGACTATCCCTACTGGGTGGAAGATGAGAATTTCCGCATCGAGAACCACGTGTTCCACGTTGCCCTGCCCAAGCCCGGCGACTGGCGGCAGTTCTGTATCATGGCCTCGCGCCTGACCACCCCCCCATTTCGATTTCAATCGCCCTCTGTGGGAGATGTACGTGGTTGAGGGGCTGGACAATATCGACTGGCTGCCCAAGGGCAGCTTCGCCATCCTCACCCGCATGCATCACGCGGCCGTAGACGGCACCGCGGCGGCACAATTGACCTGGGCCCTGCACGACCTCGATGCCCGGGGTAAGAAGAGGGTCGGCCGTCATCCTGGAAAAATTCGCCAAAGTTAGCCTAACCTGCTGTTTTTATTGTAAATATCCAAATTCAGTCATTAGGTGCGGGTAAAACGTCCAAATTTAGCCACTTCAAATGCAAACCCCTGGCACCACTCTAATTTTTGAAAATTACGCGCAATTACGCATGGTATGCGTAATTCGATATAACATTGATTTCTGCTATCGATTTACACCTGCTCTTTGGGCTAAAATCACACGACCGACCGGGTATGAGCCTTCTCTGTCGTAAAACAGCAATAAGGTCTGCGAAGCGCCTTAGGTGGCCAGCGATAAGAGCAAATACCCTACTGAGACTGAGAGCAGCAGGTCACCCACTGGCTTCAGGGGTTTTACTTCTTTCTTCCAGTAAACGATTCATCATTTCTGTCTTAATTGAGATTTCCGTTTCCAGCTTGCCAATCGAAACAGACGCTTGGGCTTTCCAGGCGAGTAGCTCTTCATTCAGCCTTTTAAGTTTATCGAGTTCCTCTGATTGGTTTTCGAACTCGGATAGTTGGGTTTTGAGCGACTCGACTTCTTCTGATTTCGACTCCAGGTTTGTTGTGAGTTTGCGTTGCTCAGCTTCCAGTTTTGCAACCGTTTTCTGCGTGGCACCAAGCTCAGCTGCCAATCTTCCGTTGTCTTTGTTCAGCTGCGTGATATCACCCTGCTTAACAGAAAGCGTTTGATTTAAGGTCCTAATTTCCGCTTGTAATTGCTGTACTTGGTGCTCATGTTTTCGCTGATCCTGCTCACGCTGATCCTTAACGGAATGCCGGTAATGCTCCATCGCATCGCGGCTGTGACGATGCTTTTCTTCCAGAGACTCGATCTGAGCCTGCTTCTCAACTAACAACGCGTGAAGCTTTTCATTCGCCTGATTGGCTTTGGTTTCACTGGCTTTTAAAGCTTCCTCGGAGGCCCTTCTGGCGTCAAGATCGGAGAGCGCGGCTTTCAGCTCGAGCTCCTTTGCTTCTAATATGTTGTTTGTGCTGGAAATCGATTTTTCGAGTTCTTGAAGGCGATCGGTTAGCGCCTTCACCTGGCTTTGATGCGTGGCTTGATGGTCATCAACCAGGGACTGAGCCTCCTGTCGAAGCACTGAAGCGAGGCGTACGACGAGTTCTTTTATAGGCTGGCTGAGCAGTTCCTCATCATCCAATCGAGCCGACGCCTCTTCTTCGATCTCGCGCAAATAGCGATGAATAGTAGACTTTGAACCGGTATTGCCTAGCTCTACTCGTATTGCGTCAATGGAGGGGTTTTCGCCCCGGCTGATCAGGGTTTCGCGTGCGTTGGATACCAGCGCCTTATTAATCCCACCTCTTGCCATAATTCACCTCTCGGTATATTTCGTACTGTATTACATACCATGTATATACATACTATTTTATATGCTGAAATTGAGAAATGACACACTAAAATAACTTTAAATAATCAAGACTTATTTTAGGTTATGGTGAATTTTGATCGTTCTGGTACAAAAAACTGTACATTTGCGTGTCACCCTACTGATCTCGACAATGCTCGTTGTCTAATTCAAATTCGACCGTGGTATGACTCAAATCGAATTCAGACAGCTCCTGAGACAAGCGTTGCTTTAGAGTTCTTTGATCTTCCAGCGACACACTGGCATTTAGCTCAATATGCACTGTAAGTACATGGTGCTCTCCATCAAGTGACCACAAGTGCAAATGGTGAAAACTTTGAAACTCCGGGATCGATTTGAGTTTGCTTTCAATTTTTTTAGCGAGGTTTTTGTCGGGTACACCCTGCAAAAATAGTTTTAAGGTAGAACCGACATTACGTAATACGTTGAACAATATAAAAAGGGTAAATCCGATGGCCAGAATCGGGTCCAGGATAGGCCATTCAACAAACATAAGTACGATCGACACAACAAAAACGGCCACCCATCCGAGCACGTCTTCAAGCAAATGCCAATTGAGAACTTTTTCATTCATGGTCTTGCCTTTGCTGAGCTTGAATGCCGCAAAGCCGTTCACGGCAATACCAAAAATCGACAATGCCAGCATGCCTTCGGTCACCGGCATTTCCGGATCGGATAAACGCGGAATGGATTGGTACAGTACCCAGGCTGAACCAGCAATCAGAACGATGCCGTTAATCAGTGAGCCTAATAATGACAGTCGTTTATAACCGTATGAAAAATTTTGGGACGCTGGCCTGTTTCCAAGTTTTGCCAATATCCAGGCTAGCCCAATCGATAAACTATCTCCCAAATCGTGGACAGC
>NZ_JACXLD010000003.1 GCF_014705705.1 Spongiibacter pelagi
CTGGAGGGAGAAAGTTACCGGAAACAGCAGCACATGGAAAAGGCGAAAAGCCAGTAGAAAACTGAACCACCCAACCGGCCATCATAGTTGTCGCCGACCGGACAAGATAGTTGACGCTAAACAGATCTGGACGCATCAGACCGTCTTCCCCACGCACGTGGGGGTGTTTCCTTAGTCCAATGGAAATCTACCGATGCTGATGTGTCTTCCCCACGCACGTGGGGGTGTTTCTCCATTGTTCACCTCATGCCTCGTGGTTATTCAGTCTTCCCCACGCACGTGGGGGTGTTTCTTTGATCCATGGCTTTAGGGCCAAGTACCAGTTGTCTTCCCCACGCACGTGGGGGTGTTTCTTGAAAAAACAAAAACCGCCGCACTACCTACCAGAACGGTTTCTTCCTGAGGGCGACCCGCCCGAATGTAGTGGAAATTGCTAGTGTGGTTAGGAGTTAAGCTAGAAATAGGTTTGAATAATAACATATACGTTATTATAATTGGCGAAAAAGGGACGTAATTTGGTGGCAATACCTGTAGTAGAGCGGAAAGCTCAAGAGTACAAGGCCCAGGATGGCAGTGCACCGTTTCGGGACTGGCTGATCGACCTTAAGGATGCTAGAGCAAGGGTCAAAGTCACTAAGGCGGTGACACAAATGGAGGCCGGTAACTTCGGTGATCATAAGCCGATTACCGATGGTAATGGCTTGCAGGAGCGCCGAATTGATTATGGTCCTGGATATCGGATTTATTACATTACCGACGGTGACGAGCTGATCATCTTGTTTGCAGGTAGCGATAAGTCGGATCAGCAAGTAGCCATTGATGCGGCCAAGGAGTATTTGACGGACTATAAGTCTAGAAAAACGAAGGTGGCCCCCCAGCATACGAAAGGCGGGCAGCCTCCCTCTAAAAAGCGAAAGCGTAAAGGTAAAAAGTGAGGTAACAGTCGATGGCTTTGACTCGTGAATTTAAAGATACAGTTATGGAACTATGTAAAGACCCCGAGTACCGCAAGGGGTTACTGCTGGAAGCGCTAGAGTCTTATCTTGAAGGCGACATCGTCGTCGGCAATTCTCTGTTACGTGATTATCTCAATGGTACTCAAGCTTTTGGTGAAGTAGCAAAAGATCTACAAATCAAGGAATCTGGTTTACGTCGTATGGTCAGCGCAAATGGCAATGCCACAGCTAAAAACCTGTTCCGCATTTTTAAAATCTGTCAGGATCGAGAAGGTATTCACTCTGCAGATGAGTTTCTAGGCCATGTGGCTTAATGTATAAATACTGCTTCTTCGTAACTCAAGAAGGTTGTGGTTGCAAGAATACTTAGAAATGCAAGGAAGATGGTGGGCCTGCTCGGACTTGAACCGAGGACCTAACGATTATGAGTCGTGTGCTCTAACCAACTGAGCTACAGGCCCTTTGGCGGGGTGGTGCCCGCGAAAGAGGCGGAATTATAAGCATGGCTTACGTTAATTGCCAGTTTTGAGGCGGGCTGTTTGCGTGGCAGCCCCAAGCCAGTGGTGGTATGTTGTATAACATCTACCCTGTTTCCGTGAGAGTCTGTTTTGAGCCGGAATCCCCGTCATCAACGCGCTTTTTTAAACGACCGTTTGCAATCTCTCAATGCGCCTATTCAATTGCTGGCTTTGCAGTTGCATAGCTTGGCGGCGCTTCCTGTTTTCCAAAATAGTCCTGAGCTAACGGCTGATCTCGAAAAAATCCACGATGCGGTAGCGCTGACTCAGTCGGCGTTACTGGCGTTTGATGTGGAGGCGTTGGATGCCGGTGAGTTGGCACGTTTGCGGCATGATTTGCGCAATCATATTGGGATTGTGGATGGTTATAGCGAAATTCTGGCGGAGGATTGTGGAGACGACGAGTTAGCGGAGTCGCTGTTTAAGTTGCGTCAGCAGTCGCGAGTTTTTCAGGAGCAGTTAGAGGGTTTGGTACTGCCGGATGGCGCCTCTTCTTCCTCTTCTGACCCCATTGCCAAGATGTTTAAAAGCTTTAAGCGTGGTTTAAGTCGCGAGCTTGGCGCGGTGGAGCCGTCATTAATTTTGGTGGTTGACGATAATCCCAGTAGCCGGGAGTTGCTTGCCCAGCAGTTGCAGCGTAAGGGTTATACGGTGCTGGAGGCTGAGGGCGGTCGCTCGGGGCTTGAGACGATGCGTCGGGTTTTGCCGGATCTGGTTTTGCTCGATTTGGTTATGCCGGATATGAACGGTTATGACGTGTTGAAGGTGATTCGTGAAGACGAGGATCTTCGCCGTATTCCGGTGGTGATGGTCAGTGGCGTTCAGGATGAAGAAGGTGCGATGCATTGTATTGATGCTGGCGCTAATGATTATTTGATTAAACCTGTGAATGCCACTTTATTAAATGCGCGGTTGTCGGCATTGCTGGAGCGCAAACGTTGGCAGGATAAAGAGCAGGAGTATCTTGCGGAGTTAGAGCGCAGTCAGAAATTTATTCGGCAGGTGTTTGGGCGTTATCTTTCTGACGAGATTGTGGAGCGCTTGCTGGATGAGCAGGACGGTTTGAAGCTGGGCGGGCAGCGGCGTGTGGTGACGGTGTTGATGGCCGATATCCGCGACTTTTCCACAATAAGTTTGCAGTTAGAGCCGGAAGCCTGTGTAGCGTTGCTGAATAATTACCTGGGGGTGATGGCCGAGGTGATTCAGCATTATCGTGGTACGGTTGATGAGTTGATGGGCGATGGCATTCTTGCCATTTTTGGTGCCCCGGTTAATGAAGCTGATGATTGTGATCGCGCTTTGGCGTGCGCGGTAGCAATGCAAAATGCCATGGCTGAAGTGAATCGGCGCAATTTGGCGGAGGGTTTACCGGCGCTGAAAATGGGCATTGGCTTGAACACCGGTGAAGTGGTGGCCGGTAATATTGGTTCAGAGCTTCGCAGTAAATACGGGGTGGTGGGGCACAATGTAAACCTCGCCGCACGGATTGAGTCATGTACGGTGGGCGGCCAAATATTGGTTTCTCCGCGCACCTTGTCTGATGCCAAGGTCGAGGTGGTACGCGGGCGCTCGATGCGGGTGGCGGTGAAAGGCGTTGAGGAAGAGCTTTTACTGCAGGAAGTATTGGGCGTGGGGTTGCCCTACGATTTACTGCTTGAGCAGCCGCAGCTTGAACTTCGGCCATTAAGTGCGCCGCTCTCGCTTTGGATTACCTTATTAAATGGTAAGCAGTTTGATGAAAGTCAGGCGCTGCAATTAGAAGCCCATGCGGTTCTTGGTGAGGGTTTAGTTGTGTCGGCGAGTAGTGCCATAAATAGCCCCATTAAGGTTCCCGCTGATGTGGCGATTAAAGGCTTGGTTGAGGCGCGCTGTTACGGCAAGTTAACGGCAGTGGATGCAGAGGCAGTATCCACACTGCCATCCGCCAATAAAAACCGCTATTTGCTAGTGCCATCGACCGTTGCCGATGTATTGCCGAATTTGAAATAAATAACAACAGGATGTGACATGGCCAGAATTCTGCTGGTTGAAGATAATGAAATGAATCGCGATATGCTCAGTCGTCGTTTGCAGCGGCGTGGCCATGAAATGCTGTTGGCGGTAAATGGGCAGGAAGGTGTCGATATTTGCTTGGCGGAATTACCTGACCTCATCTTGCTCGATATGAGTCTGCCGGTAAAAGATGGGTGGCAGGTGGCGGCAGAGTTAAAAGCGAACCCGAAAACGGCGTTATTGCCTATTATTGCCTTAACCGCCCATGCCATGGCCGATGATCGTCAGCGCGCCCTAGATGCGGGCTGTGATGACTACGACACCAAGCCCGTTGAGCTACCAAGATTGCTGGAAAAAATTGAATTCAATCTTCAGGCGGCGGCGAACAAATGAGCTTTACTCGCCGGCTTACCGCCTCCTTTCTTTTTATTTTATTTCTATCGCTAAGCAGTGTTCTGGTACAGCTATGGGGTAATGATGTTCGTCGTCGCAATGTGTGGCTGCTGCAAAACGTCATTAATATTCAAACCGACTCTAATGCCTTTAGTCAGCAATTACAGGAAACGCGGCGCAAGGTTCAAGTTGTAGAAGCCCTGCTGCAAACGGTTAGTGATTATCAACTTAAAAGCTCAGAGCAAAAAGAATTGCTCGATGCGATTCGCCATTTGCAACAGATGATGGTGGCGATTAATCGTGATTTGAATCGATTTATGGAGCCGGGAAAATTTACCGAGCTGCATGCCGAGGCGTTGTTAGCGGCGTGGGAGCGATTTATTCGTGAGCCGGGTATAGAGGTGCTTGGCAAGCAGCAGTCTTATCAATTTGAACTGGTGGATCAGCAGTTGTTGTCGATTTCGCTGGCGGTGCTTGAGCGCTCAGATGAGCTAAATGAGCGCCTTAAAGACATTGTTAAGTCGACCAATAAAGTGGCGCTGTTGGTGTTTTTGGCGGCGCTGATTGTCACCTTTTGGTTGGGCTGGAATATTGTTCGATATACCCGCAGGGCGATTCGGCGTTTACAGAATGGTACCACCGAGTGGGGTAAAGGCGATTTAGATCATCGTATTGAAATCACCTCTAACGATGAGTTTGCGCAGTTGGCGGGGTCATTTAATGAGATGGCCGACAATCTTAATGCGGCTATGAACCGGGTAAGAGATGCGGTACAGAAAGCGGATGCGGCCAACCAGGCAAAGAGCGGCTTTTTAGCCAATATGAGTCACGAGTTTCGCACGCCGATGAACGCCATTATCGGCTACGCAGAGATGGTGTTGGAAGAAATTGAAGACGATCCGGAATTGCCAGCGAAAGCGCTGCGCGGCGATGTGGAAAAAATTCAGCTAGCGGGCAAGCATTTATTAACTTTGATAAATGATGTTTTGGATATATCCAAAATTGAAGCGGGCCGCATGTCGGTATTTTGGGAAGATGTTGATTTAACACCCTTGCTAGCGAGTGTGGAATCTACCGCTCGGCCTCTGTTAGAGAAGAATGCTAACCGCTTTCGCTGTGATTTCAGGCTAGAGAAATCAGTAATACGCACGGATATGACTCGGCTTCGCCAGATTCTTCTTAACTTGCTGAGCAATGCGGCCAAGTTTACCCGTGAGGGTGAGGTGACTCTGCGAGTGTGGGAAGAGAATCAGGGCGCTGATCTGATGGTGCAGGTTTCTGACACGGGAATTGGTATGAGCCCCAAACAGGTGGAAAAGGTCTTTGATGCTTTTGTGCAGGCCGATCTTTCCACAACTAAAGAGTACGGTGGCTCAGGTTTGGGTTTGACTATTTCGCGAGAGTTTGCCGAGCTGATGGGCGGAAGTCTGAAAGCAGAGAGTACGCAGGGTAAAGGTTCGAGATTTACGCTGCGCTTGCCCACCGAAGGAGATCGCCGTCAGCTAGCCGATGACGACTCGGCTACTCAAATGACAGACGTCTGAGTTTTTCCAGCGCGGCTTGTAGAGCAATGACCTGCTGCTCTTTTTCTTGTAAGGCTAATTCAGAGCCGCGTTTCAACTGATCTGCTGAAACCACTTCTAAACTGCGTTCAACTGCAATTTTCAATGCCATAAACAACAGCGATTCTTGCTCAGAGTTAGGGTTGCGCTGAAAGTAGAGCTTGTCTAACTCTGTGGTGGCGCGGTCGATGCTGTAGCGGGTATTGGATTTGTCGAGATACAGCAGAATAAGCGCGGCGCGGGCTGTATTTTTAATGTTTTGCGCTGCACCGGTGCTATTGCTGAGCTGACTAAGGCTGCCTTCTGCGGCTAAATAATGCTGCTTATGCAGTTGTTGTAGCGCATTGCTCAATGCTTGCTCAGGATCGATATGCGCATTGCTGCCAGCGCTGCTGTGGGAGTCACTGTTAGCAAAATTAGGTGGCGTTGGGGCGGCCGGATTTTCTGGCTGAGAACTGCAGGCGGCGAGTGTAAAGCTGAAAATCGCGGTGGCGAGTACCGCCACCGGATAGTTGATTGGCTGAGTCGCCATGCTGCGACTTACTCGTCGAGGAAGCTGCGCAGGTGGTCTGAGCGCGTTGGGTGACGCAGTTTGCGCAGGGCTTTGGCTTCGATCTGACGAATACGCTCACGGGTAACGTCAAATTGTTTGCCGACTTCTTCCAGCGTGTGGTCGGTGTTCATGTCGATACCAAAACGCATACGCAGAACTTTGGCTTCTCTGGCGGTCAGGCCGGCCAAGACTTCACGAGTGGCTTCGCGCAGGCCTTCGCCGGTTGCGGAGTCAACGGGTGAAGCAATGGTATTGTCTTCAATGAAATCGCCCAGATGTGAATCTTCATCGTCGCCAATTGGCGTTTCCATGGAGATGGGTTCTTTGGCAATTTTCAATACCTTGCGAACTTTGTCTTCCGGCATTTCCATGCGCTCGCCCAGCTCTTCTGGCGTGGGTTCGCGACCCATCTCCTGCAGCATTTGGCGAGAGATACGATTGAGCTTGTTGATGGTCTCAATCATGTGTACTGGAATACGAATGGTGCGCGCTTGGTCGGCAATCGAACGGGTGATGGCCTGACGAATCCACCAGGTTGCATAGGTGGAGAACTTGTAGCCGCGACGGTATTCGAATTTATCTACCGCTTTCATCAGGCCGATATTGCCTTCCTGAATCAGGTCGAGGAACTGCAGGCCGCGGTTGGTGTATTTCTTGGCGATCGAAATAACCAGACGCAGGTTGGCTTCTACCATTTCTTTTTTGGCGCGACGGGCGCGAGCTTCGCCGATAGAAATACGGCGGTTGATTTCTTTAATATCAGAAATCGTCAGATCTTCGCGCTCTTCTATCTGGGTGATGCGGCCCTGAATTTTCAGAATGATGGGCTTGAGGTTAGCCAGTTCTGGATATTTTTCAGTGTGCTCGTCTACCCATGCCAGATTGGCTTCATTGCCTTGGAAGCTGCGGATAAATTCTTTGCGATCCATGCGGGCATTTTTCACCGCCATGATCATGATTTCTTTTTCCATGGCGCGAATCGAGCTCAGCGTGGTGCGAACGCGTTCGATCATGGGGTCAAACAGAGCGGGAGTCAGTTTGAAGAATTTAAACAGCTCGGCCAGATCAGCCAGTTCTTTGGCGGTCTGCTTGCTGTAGCGGCCATGCTTGGCAATGGCCTTATTCATTTTGTCAGCTTGCTTTTGCAGGTTGCCAAAACGGATTTTTGCTTCTTCTGGATCGGGGCCAGACGTGGTTTCTTCGTCGTCACCAGATTCCGCTGCTGCAGCGGCTTGCTGTTGCGGAGACGGTACGTCTTCAGCAGGGTCGAGATAGCCGCTGATAATATCGCCCAGACGACGCTCTTCACTGGCGACTTTGTCGTATTCGGCCAGAATGGAGTTGACGGTGTCGGGGTAGTAGGCCAGCGCGGCCATGACTTCGCGAATGCCTTCCTCAATGCGTTTGGCGATAACAATTTCGCCTTCGCGGGTCAGCAGTTCTACGGTGCCCATTTCGCGCATATACATACGCACGGGGTCGGTGGTGCGGCCGGTTTCAGTTTCTACGGCGGCCAGCGCAGCGGCCGCTTCAGCAGCGGCGATATCGTCGGAGGAATCGCCTCCGCTCATGATCAGGGTATCTTCGTCAGGTGCGTGTTCAAACACCTGAATACCCATGTCATTGATCATTTGAATAATTTCTTCAACCTGATCCGGATCAGAAATGTCCTCTGGAAGGTGATCGTTGACCTCGGAGTAGGTCAGGAACCCTTGCTCCTTGCCTTTGGCAATGAGTTGTTTGAGGCGTGATTGATGTCGGGCGTCGCTCATTATGTCACTGTGCTCGTCGGGTCGGGTTAAAAAATAGCCGCGAATTATACTGCACTAACCCCTGTTAGGACTAGTGCCAGTAATATGGGTTCCGTCTTTCAGTCAAAGAAAACCTAGTTCTTTTGGTCAGTTTTTGGCCGATGTTTTTCGTCCAGCATTTGCATCAATGCTTGTAGCTGGGATTTGGTCATCTCGTTCAGTTCAGCGTAGTTGCCAGTTTGGGATTTGTCGACTCCCTGTTCTGCTGGCGAAGAAGACTCTCGAATATCGCTGAGGGTTAGGTCGAGGCGCTGTTTTTGGCGCTGGCGCTGGAAATGATCCAAGGTTTCCTGAAAGGCGTTGCCGGCAATGTCGTCATTGAGTTTGTTGCCGAGTAGGGCAATGCTTTTCAGGGCTTCATTCAATACCGTGTACGCCGGTTGCCCGTACCAGTGGCCCAGCAGCATGGCGGTGCTGGATTCCGGGCGGCGATTCAGCAAAGTTAGGGCTTCGAGCAATAACGCTCCGCTTTGGGTCAGTGGTTGCGGCAGTTGGTCTTCGCGCAAATTGTTGTGCCGCTCGCGAACTTGTTGGGCGATATGGCTTGGTGAGTAGAGCAGCATGGCGAGTGCGAATAAGCAGGGATCGCGGCGATTGCTGGGCAGGCGGGCCAGCAAGGTCTCTGACTGGCTGCGGGGCGCTTTCCGCTCTGTTTTTGGTTCTTCTTGCTCGGCCTGAGCTGCTTCGATTTCCGCACTTTCGCGCAGGCGATCCAGTGCCTGTGCGCTGAGCCCGGTGCGCTGGGCCAATTTGTCGAACATCAGTTCGCGGAATACCCCGGCAGGCAATTTTTGCAGCAAGGGCATGGCCAGTTTGTTCAGTGTGGCGCGGCCTTCCAGTGATTCTGGATTGAGATGACCGCCTACCGCATCAAAGAAATAGGCTTCCAGCGGTTGGGCGTGATGAATCAGATTTTGAAAGGCGTTGCTGCCCTGTGCGCGAACCAGACTGTCTGGGTCTTCGCCGTCGGGCAAAAACAAAAAGCGCACACTGCGGCCATCTTCCATGGTCGGTAGGGCATTTTCTAAAGCGCGTTGGGCGGCGCGGCGTCCGGCTTCATCGCCATCAAAACAAAAAACAATTTCGCTGCAATACCGAAAGGCGGTGCGTAGGTGGTCGCTATTGCTGGCGGTGCCGAGGGTGGCAATGCCGTAGGGAATGCCGTGCTGGGCGAGGGCGACCACATCCATATAGCCTTCGGTAATCAGCAGGCGTTCTAGGTGTTTATTGTTCTGGCGTGCTTCAAACAGCCCGTAAAGCTCGCGGCCCTTGTGGAAAATATCGCTATCGGGTGAGTTAAGGTATTTGGGTTTTTCGTCGCCGAGTACCCGCCCACCAAAGGCAATCACCCGGCCTCGGGTGTCGCGGATGGGGAACATAATGCGGTCGCGGAAGCGGTCGTACAGCCGGCCATCGTCTTTGACAATCAGCATGCCGGAATCAATGAGCTGTTGCCGAGCTTCTTCGCTGGTGCCGAGTTGTTTGAGCAGATTATCCCAGCCGGGTGGGGCGTAGCCGATGCCAAAATCGCGGGCAATTTGGCCGCTTAAGCCACGGTTTTTCAGGTAGTCGACCGCGCGTTGCCCCTGTGGATGTTGGCGTAACTGGTCCTGAAAATATTTAGCCGTTTGCTCCATCAGGTCGTAGATGGTTTTGCGTCTGGCTTGGCGTTGCTGTTGTTGCGGGCTTAATTCTTCTCGCGGAACTTCAAGTCCGGCAAATTGGGCAAGGTTCTCGATCGCGGCGGGAAAGTCCAGCCGGTCGTAGTCCATCAAAAAGCTGACGGAGTTACCGCCGGCGCCACAGCCAAAGCAGTAATAGAATTGCTTGTCTTGGTTGACGCTGAAAGAGGGCGTTTTTTCGTCGTGGAAGGGGCAGCAGGCGGTGTAGTTGCGGCCCGACTTTTTAAGGGTGATCCGGCGACTGATAAGCTCAACGATATCGACCCGGCCTAGCAGGTCATCGATAAAGCTGTCGGGGATACGTCCTTTGGCCACGTGCGATTCCGCAATAAGAAGACAAAAAAGCCTATCAGGCTGTCAGGGTTGGATCAATCGCGGAATGGGAGGGGGTTAACCCAGTTGGGCTTTCAGCTTTTTGCTGACTTCACCCATGTCGGCGCGGCCTTGCAGCTGCGGCTTGAGAATGGCCATCACCTGCCCCATGGCTTTCATAGAGTCGGCGCCACTTTCGGTAATGGCGGCGGCGATCAAACTGTCGAGTTCGGCTTCAGTGAGCTGAGCGGGCAGAAATTCTTGGATTACGCCCATTTCAAAACGCTCTACGCTGGCCAGATCTTCGCGACCGGCACTCTCGAATTGGGTGATGGAGTCGCGGCGCTGCTTGCACATTTTGTCGAGCACGGCGATAACGCGTTCGTCATCAATGTCGATGCGCTCGTCTACTTCAATGCGTTTGATTTCGGCGAGAATCAGGCGAACGGCAGCCAAGCGTTCCTTTTCCTTGGCGCGCATTGCCGCTTTCATGGCCTCATTGATTTGTTTTTTCAGTTCGGACATGGGCTCGCAACCTCGGGGAATCGCTGGTTTACGTTCGGATATGAAGGGGCCGGAGGAAAATACCGGCGCCGGGGTAATGATTAGCCCCGGCGGTCAACGCGTCTATTCTCGAAGGAGATTAGTAGAGGCGTTGTTGTTTCTTCATTTCGCGAGAAACTTTTTTCGCGTGGCGCTTAACAGCAGCAGCGGCTTGACGCTTGCGAACAGAAGTCGGCTTTTCATAGAACTCACGGCGGCGAACTTCCGCGAGGATACCGGCTTTTTCGCATGAGCGCTTGAAGCGACGCAGAGCAATGTCAAACGGCTCGTTTTCTTTAATTTTTACTGCAGGCATTTGCTAAACCTTTGTCAGTTTCCAGTTACAGGTGTTTTATGGCCATCTCTTGTGGCCGGTTGGTACCACATTTCGCCGTGGTACTCCAAGGGCGCAGAATTCTATACTCTGACTGTATAAAAAGCAAAGTAAAATCGACCCGATTACTGAGAAACTCGCCTTGCTTGTGGATGCCCGGGCGCGAAGTCAGTAAGATGCGGCCTTTTCACGGTGCGGGCCGGCCATTTGGGCGACGGAGTATAGCAGCACTGCGCGCGGCGATCTGGAGTTAAGTAGTGAAAGTATTGGGTTTGGAATCCTCCTGTGATGAAACCGGGGTGGCCATTTACGACAGCGAGCACGGCTTGCTGGCCGATGCTCTTTACAGTCAGATTGGTTTGCACAGTGAATTTGGCGGTGTGGTGCCTGAGCTGGCCTCGCGCGATCACGTGCGCAAACTGTTGCCCTTGGTGAATGAGGTTTTCGAAAAAGCCGGGATTACCGGCGCGGATCTTGATGGCGTTGCCTTTACCAGCGGGCCGGGCTTGGCTGGTGCCCTGATGGTTGGCGCCTGTGCCGGGCGGGCTATGGCTTATGCCTGGGGCGTTCCTGCCATTGGTGTTCACCATATGGAAGGCCATTTGCTGGCGCCTATGCTGGAAGAAACCCCACCGGCCTTTCCTTTTATTGCCTTGTTGGTGTCTGGCGGTCATACGCAGTTGGTGAGAGTGGATGGCGTGGGCCAATATGCGATTCTTGGTGAGTCGCTGGATGACGCCGCCGGTGAGGCATTTGATAAGGCGGCCAAAATGTTGGAGTTGCCGTATCCGGGTGGGCCGCAGTTGGCGAAATTGGCCGAATCCGGCGATCTGTCGCGCTTTACCTTTCCGCGTCCGATGGTGAATCGTCCCGGACTGGATTTCAGTTTTAGTGGTTTGAAAACCTTCACCTTGAATACGATTGCCGATTGTCGCGGCGAGGGTGAATTGAGCGCTGTAGATCGCGCTGATATTGCGGCGGCATTTCAGGAGGCGGTGGTCGATACCTTGTCGATTAAATGCCTACGCGCGCTCAAGCAAGAAGGTTTAACGCGTTTGGTTATGGCCGGTGGCGTAAGTGCCAATCGGGTATTGCGAGCGCGGCTTGCGGAAAAGCTGTCTGCAATGGGAGGCGAGGTGTATTACCCGCGTCCTGAATACTGCACCGATAATGGCGCAATGATCGCCTACGCGGGATTTTGCCGGCTGCAAGCTGGGCAGCAGGATGAGTTGGGTATTGCCGTGCGGCCGCGTTGGCCCATGGATCAATTGCCCGCTTTAGCTTAAACGGAGTTGAGCTGAATTTAAGGAAGCCGGACCGTGGATATTGTCTTTATTGAAGCCCTGAAAATTGACACCCTGATTGGTATTCATCCTTGGGAGCGTGAGCAGCGCCAGCCGGTTTTGCTTGATTTGGATATGGCTTGGGATAATCGCCCCGCTGCGCAAAGCGATGATATTGCCAAGACCCTCAACTATCAGGCGGTATCTGAGCGCTTATTGGAATTTGTTGGCGCTAGTGAATTTTTGTTGGTGGAAACCTTGGCTGAGCAGTGCGCGGAGTTAGTCATGCGCGAGTTTGGGGTGAGCTGGTTGAGATTGAAACTGCGTAAGCCACAGGCGATTGCGGAAGCGGCGGCGGTTGGTGTGGAAATTCAACGAGGTCGACGCCCTGAATGACTGAGGTTTTTGTCGGGCTGGGCAGTAATATCCACCGTTATCATCATATTGCTTCGGCGCTGGACGCCCTTCAGGCACGGTTTTCCTCACTGCGAATCTCGCCGGTTTACGAGGCCGAGGCGGTGGGTTTTGTCGGCGATCCTTTCCTGAATTTAGTCGTGGGTTTTGACTGCGAGCTGACGCCTGCTGAATTGCTGGTATTTCTTCGCCAGTTGGAGTTGCAGCATGGCCGGGCTGCCAATGCGGTGAAATTCAGCGCCCGAACCTTGGATATCGATATTCTTCTATTCGGTGATTGCTGTGGTGAGCAGCTTGAAGGCGTTAGCTTGCCGGCGAATTTGAACCTGCCTTCGTTGGTGTTGCCCCGCGCTGAAATTCTTGAAAATGCCTATGTATTAAAGCCCTTGGTCGATTTGGCGGCGGAGCAGTGTCACCCGCAGAGTGGCCGACGTTTTGCTGACCATTGGCAGGAAATGTTATTGGCGTCGCCTCTTTGCGCGGACCAGCTTTATCCCGTGGATTTTCGCTGGCAGGGCGCGTTAATCAGTCGAGCTTAAGCGGGCTTGCCTAGCAGTTCGCTCAGCGCATCAAGCCGCTTTTGGCGTAGAGCCTTGCCCAGTGCGGGGCCTTTTAAACCTTCCGCGATCAGCGTTTCTGCTCTGATATTTCCAAGGCTCTGAGCGGCGCGCTCCAGCACACTGACTTCAATACCTGCTGCTGGGCTTGTTCCAAAATAAGGGTTTAGGGTTTTAGCCAGTTGCACAAAATCGCTAACGCGCTGCGGGCGGCGTAAATAGTCCAGCTTTTCCAATAAGGCCATTACGGTTTCGGCCGAGTTGAGCGGCGTGAGGGGCAATAGTTGCACGCCAAGTAGAGCTAAATCCTGTGCGGCATTGGTGGCTTTTAGCTGCTCGCAAAGCGCTTCGCACTGCTCGCTGTTCAGTGCTGAACACGTTATTGCAAAGCGTAATTCATTGCTGCCGCCGAATTTTGCGGCCGCATCAACTATCGCCAACAAATCTTCCGTTAATGCTGCTGACCATGCGGGATAGAGTGCGTTCAGTGCGCCGCAATCTTGCAGCACCTTAAAAAATACCGAGGGTGTGTTTGTCGCCAAGCCTTTATTGATTTCTACCCAAAGCCGCTCCGGGGTGATGGTGGCGAGTTCTCCCGCCTGACTCATATCGTGCATCAGGCGCTGTGTTTCTGGCGCGAGAGTAAAACCGAGATGGGCGTAGCGCGCAGCAAAACGGGCAACTCTTAGCACTCGTAGAGGGTCTTCATTAAATGCGGGAGAGACATGACGCAGTAAGCGTTGTTCAAGATCACGCTGACCGCCATAGGGATCAATCAACTGGGCGTTGTCGTCCATCGCCATGGCGTTGATGGTGAGGTCTCGGCGTTGCAGGTCTTCTTCCAGCGTTACCTCGGGGCCAAAGTCGCAGATAAAACCGTGATAGCCACTGCCCGCTTTTTTCTCGGTGCGCGCCAGTGCGTATTCTTCTTTGCTGCTGGGATGAAGAAAAACCGGAAAGTCTTTGCCGACTTGTTGGTAACCCTGCTTTAGCAAGTCATCTGGGGTTGCGCCGACCACGACCCAGTCGCGTTCGTGAAACGGGTAGTTAAGAAGTTGGTCGCGGACGGCACCGCCAACAAGGTAGACCTGCATACTGATTTCGCTGGAATGTTTTTTTGCAGTATACCCGAGGCTTGGGCAAATTTATGGTTTGCTGCAGTCGCAGTGGTGAAGCTCGCGGGTATCGAGATTGAGCAGGGTCATGCAGCGCCCCCACACACAGCCGCTGTCGAGGGCAATAATGTCGTCGCGCCCGGTCTGGCATTCCAGTGCCGCCCAGTGACCAAACAGCAGGGTTTCCTTTCGTGCGCTGGTCGCTTGCCATTCAAACCACGGCCGGTAGCCGGCGGGAATGTCTGCGGCGATGCCTTTGAATTTCAGCTCCAGGGTGCCGTCTTGTTGGCAGGCGCGCATGCGGGTGAAGTAATTGGTGATGGCGCGCAGGCGATCGACCCCGTGCAGATCGTCGGACCAGCACAGCGGGGTATTGCCGTACATTTCCAGAAAGAAGGCTTCCGCCTTATCGCTCTGTAAAACGGCTTCCAATTCGGCGGCCAGTGAGAGCGCTTGCTCGCTGCTCCAAATGGCGGGAATTCCCGCGTGACTCATTAGGTAATCGCCGCTGGGGTCGCGGTAAGCGAGCCGCTGCTGTTGCAGCCAATTCATTAATTCGAGGCAGTCGGGCGCGTTTAGTAGGGCTTCCAGTGTGGGGTGGCGGCCACGGTCGGTATAACCTTTTGCCAAGGCGATAACATGGAGGTCGTGGTTGCCGAGGGTAATACGCAGACTGTCGCGAATACTGTGCAGAAAGCGCAGGGTTTCCAGCGAGTCCGGCCCGCGATTGACCAAATCACCCACTAGCCAGAGTTGGTCATTGGCGGGATCAAAAGCAATTTGATCCAGTAATTGCCGCAGGGGTTGATAGCAGCCCTGCAAATCGCCAATCGCGTAGCGCGCCATTTACGTTGCCGCCCTTAGTGCAGCGCCGAGGGCTGCGCCAGCGAAAACACTTTAATAGGCGCAATAAATGGGCGGCCTGAGGCGGTGATCATTTCGTAACTGCCTTCCATAGTGCCAACCGGGGTGTTGATCACGGCGCCCGAGGTGTAGTTAAACGCTTTGCCGGGCTCGATCAGGGGTTGCTTGCCGATAACGCCATCGCCGTGCACTTCCTGCACTTTATTGTCGCCGTCGGTGATGATCCAGTGGCGGGTCAGCAGGCGTACCGCTTCTTCGCCTTCATTGGCAATATTAATGGTGTAAGCGAAGGCAAAACGGCTTTCGCCGGGATTGGATTGCTCCGGCAGGTATTGGGTTTTAACGACTATTTTGACGCTTTTCGATTCGGATATCATTTTCGCAATTCTGTTGGTGTTTCTAATGAGTGGTATTGTTAGTTTGCTTCGTCGATTGGATTGTTGGCGACCACTTGGGTAATTGCAACGAAGTCGGCAAGGCTCAGTTTTTCCGGGCGCTCGCCGGGATTAATGCCGATGGCTTCCAATTGTTCTGCACTGATCAGCGGCTTTAAATTATTGCGCAGAGTTTTGCGGCGCTGATTGAAGGCTTCACGCAAGACCCTTTGCAAGAGCTCTACATCGTCAACCGGATGCGGTAGTTCTTTATGGGGCACCAGCCGAACAATGGCCGATTGTACCTTGGGTCGCGGGGTAAAGGCTTCCGGCGGAACGTCGAACAGGGATTCTACCCGGCAGTAATATTGCGCCATGATACCTAAGCGGCCCCAGGCCTTGCTGCCGGGGTCGGCGGCGAGGCGATCCACCACTTCTTTCTGTAGCATAAAGTGCATATCGCTGATGAGTTCATGCTGGGACAGCAGGTGAAAAATCAGAGGCGTGGAAATATTGTAGGGCAGATTACCCACCACTCGCAGCGGCTTGTCTTTGGCGATCTCAGAGAAATCAAAGCGCAGCGCATCGCCCTGATGCAAATGAAAATTTGGCAGTGCGCCAAATTTGCCTTGCAGAATCGGGACGAGATCGCGGTCGAGTTCAATAACATCCAATTGGCAGCCAGAGCGCAGAATTTCTTCGGTAATGGCGCCTTGGCCGGGGCCAATTTCAAGTAGGTGCTCATGCTCGCCGGGGCGGATGCTACGCACAATCCGATTGATGATGCCGTGATCTTGCAGAAAGTTCTGACCAAATCGTTTTCTTGCCCGGTGTTCGGTCATGGTGTCTTTCCTTTTTGCTTTTCAGGCTCTTGATGTTCAGGCTTTTGATGCACAGTAAAGCGATGCCGACTCATGGAAATAGCGAGGTGCAGGGCTTCGGCGAAGCTGCCGCAGTCGGCGCTGCCTTTGCCGGCCAAATCCAGCGCCGTGCCGTGATCCACAGAGGTGCGGATAATCGGTAGCCCTAGGGTGATATTTACTGCCCGGCCAAAGCTTTGATATTTCAGTACCGGCAGTCCTTGGTCGTGATACATGGCCAGTACCGCATCGCTTTGATCGAGATATTTCGCCTGAAATGCGGTGTCGGCGGGCAATGGCCCTTGTAGCTGCCAGCCGCGTTGGCGCAGTGTGGCGAGGCAGGGTTCTATTACGTCGATTTCTTCGCGCCCCATATGGCCGCCTTCGCCGGCGTGGGGATTGAGCCCCAGCACCATAATGCGGGGATTCTCGCAGCCAAAGTCTTGCTGTAGTGCGCTGTGTAGAATTTCGGTAACCCGTGTTAATTCGGTGGCGGTAATGGTGGCGGAGACTTTGTTCAATGGTAAGTGCGTGGTGACCAGCGCCACGCGCAGTTCTGTGCTGGCCAGCATCATCACCACTTTGTCGACCTTGCAGCGCTGCTGAAAAAATTCGGTGTGGCCACTAAAGGGAATGCCGGCATCATTAATAATGGATTTTTGCACTGGGCCAGTCACCAGTGCGTGACAGTCGCCGCGCAAATTGGCGTCGCAGGCCTCGGCGAGGGTGTTCACCACATAAGCCGCGTTGCGAACATCAAGCTCGCCGGGTTTGCTGGCATGTGCCATTTCAATAGGCTGAACACTGAGGTTGCTGGCTTGGTGGGCTCTCGGTGCCAAGGGGTTAAAGCTGTGCAGGGTGATGGGAGTATTAATCGCGGCCGCGCGCTGTTTTAACAGTTGCGGGTCGGCAAAGGCAACCAGCTCGGCGTCCCAGTGTTGTTGGGCGAGCTGGATTAACAGTTCCGGTCCTATGCCGGCAGGTTCGCCGGGGGTGATGGCGAGACGGGGTAGCATGATGTCGGGCCTCTGATTAAGGACGGCGCTTTGGTGGAAGTGGTTTTACCAAAGCGCTGAAGCAATCAGTGTGGACTAGATCTTGATATCGACATAGGCCTCGCTGCGGATTTTGCGCAGCCAGATGTCTAGTTCGTCCTGATACTTGCGGTCGTGTAGGGCGTTGCGCGCCATGCGCTTACGCAGGTCGTCGGTCACGTCGTGCTGGCGACGATCCACCACTTTAATAATGTGCCAGCCGTATTGGGATTTAATCGGTTGGCTGATCTGGCCGATGGCGGTGTTTTCCATGCCTTCTTGAAATTCGGGTACCAATTGACCGGGCATCGTCCAGCCGAGGTCGCCACCTTCCTGTGCGGAGCCGATATCTTCGGAGTATTCGCGGGCCATATCAGCGAAAGATTCACCGTTCATGGCGCGGGTGCGCAGATCGGCTGCCAGCTTTTCAGTGGCCTTTTCATTGCGGATGGCTGAAGGCTTAAGCAGGATGTGGCTGGCGCGGGTTTGGCTAACCAGTTCTTTTACGCCCTTGCTCTCTAGCAGCTCGATCACATGGTAGCCGCTGGCGCTCTGCAGGGGTTCTGATACATCGCCATTGCCCATGGTTGGGGCAACATCGGCAAACAGAGAGGGCAGGTCGGTGCCCTTGCGCCAACCCAGATCGCTGACTTGCACCTTGCTGCTGGCGAGGGAGTTGTAGTTTTCGCCACGGCGTAAACGCTGGGCCAAGGTTTGCGCATGTTTCAGTGCGGCATCGCGCTCGGCTTGGGTGGCTTCAGAAGCTACCGGCACCAGAATATGGGCAAAATGGTATTCAGGTGAGGTTTGTTTCAGGCCGTCTTCCGAGCTGAGGTAGTTGTTCAGTTCCTGCTCGCTAATCTGGATGCGCTGATTCACATTGCCCATTTGCACACGCTGCAAAATCATTTCGCGGCGAATCTGCTCGCGGAAATCCAAGTAAGACGTGCCGGAGCTAATTAGTGCCTGACGGAATTGCTCCAGACTCATATTGTTCTTGGCGGCGATGCGACCTACGGCACCATTAAGTTGCTCGTCATCAATTCGCAGGCCGACACGATCTGCCATCTGCATTTGGATGCTTTCAATAATCAGCAGGTCTAAAACCTCGCGCTGCAATTGCTCCGCGGGTGGTGCTTGCTGACCGCTGCGGGCGATATTGGCGTTTACTGAATCCAGTCGAGATTGCAGTTCGCTGACCAGAATAATGTCGTCATCCACGATGGCGGCAATGCTGTCTAGCCAGCGGGTATCCGCGGCCGCCCAACTGCTAGCGAGGGTGAGAAGCAAGGTGGTGCATGTAAGGCGAAATTTATTCATTCGTTTGATAACCAAAAATACTTTCTTTTAAAACGTTGCTTACGGCGGTGCCTAGGCCACCCAGCCCCTTGAGCTGGAATTCGACCAAGATGGCGTTGTTCAGCGTGGTGGCGTTGGTATTAGACCCAGTATTGTCGTCAGGTTCCAGAGCCTGTTGGAAAACCACGCGGGTCAGCCAACAGCAGTTTTGGTACTCGGCACCGATCAGGTTTTCCATGGTGCGCTTTTCTTCCAGATCGTACTGGCTGCGGGCGAACAATTTCCACTGATTATTGATGGGGTAGCTGAGCGAGCCATCTAATTGTTTTATGTCTTGATCTAGGCCGCCAAACTGGTTGCCCGCGCGGCGGAAGGTGTAGCCCAGATTGAACAGACTGCCATCGTCTCGGTTGTGATGGTAGCTGATGCTGCTCTGATTGGTATCCATGTGGCGCGCGTCTACCAAGATATCGGCACTGACACTGTGATTATTATTGGCTTCTAAGCGAACTTGGCCCGCGACATCAGAATTGCTGCCTTTGCGGATGGGGTCGCCCGGTAACTGTACCCGGCCGTCGTCAAAATAGAAAATCTGGCCGAGGCTGACGCTCAGAAATTCCTGCCCGCGATCGAGGTCGATAAAACGGCTGGTAAGACCGGCGGTGAGCTGGTTGGCGTCATCTAGGCGATCGTGGCCGGTAAAGCGCGAATCCCGGAAGAGTTGTTGGAAGTTAAAGGTGAGTGCAGCGCTGTCAAAATCTGGCTGCTGGCTTTGATCCTGATACTCGGAATAGCGGTAGAACAGTCGCGGCTCTAAAGTTTGGCTAAATAATTGGTCGCCCAGTTCAAGCTGGCGTTCAAAAAACAGACCTGAGTCGATGGTGAGTTGCGGGCTATTGGTGCTGGGGCTGGCATCCACACCGGCCAAATCAGCATCATCCAGATCGTATACCACGTGACGGTTGCGCAGGCCGGTTTCAATAAAGCCCCAACGCCAGCGCATGGGCAGGCTGGCGCCGATGCTGCTGTAGAGGCGCTGTCCGGTCAGTTTGGTGCCGCCCTTGCCGTAGCTGTCGCGGTGATCAAAGCGGCTGTATTCCAGCTCTAACTCCGGCTCCAACTGAAAGTTACGGGTAGGAGATTGGTAGAACAGGCTCAGTTGCGGCAGTTTCTGGTAGGGGTCTTCAACGGCGGCAATAGTTTGGTATTGCTGAACTTCTAGCAGGCCGCGCCAGTTTTCTGAAAAGTATTGCAAGCTGGCTTGTTGGTTGAGGTGGGTGCTGCGCTTAACGGAAACACTGGACAGGCCCAGATCCAGAAAATAGTCGGGGTCGCTGACCTTGTTGAAGTCCACCGAGGAGGACCAGCGTTGATCGAAATGGCCGTTTTCTTCTAATCCTACTAGCCAGCGATTGTCATTGGTTTGCTGGTCGCTGGGCAGGTAACTGGTTTGTAAGTCCCACTCGGCATAGCGCGACAGGTGGCGGAAGCGGGTTTCTAACGCTTCGCCGTGGGTCTCGATATAGCGAGGCGCCAAGGTTAAATCGTAATTAGGTGCCAGATTAAAGTAGTAGGGCAGCGAAATATCCAGACGATTATCGGATAGCCCCAAGCTGGGAAAGAGGAAGCCAGTGGCGCGGCGATCGTCGATGGGGAAGTTTAAATACGGCGAATAAAATACCGGAATATTGTGAATTTTAATGGTGGTGTCACGGGCCACGCCCCGTCCGGTTTCGTAATCCAACTTGATATTGCCGGCGTGTAATGACCAGGTTTCATTATCCGGCGTACATTGGGTATAGCTGGCTTCTTCCAGCAGAAATTCGCCGTAACTGGGGCGGGCGATGCGTCCGGCAGTGCCGCGAGCGCCGGTTTCAAAACTCAGAATTTCGGCTTGGGTCATTTCGCCCAAGGCATTTTGGGTATCTAGCTCGGCAGATTGTCCGCGCAGAATAAAACCGGGCTGGCTGAGCACCACGTTATCGCGCAGGCTGATTTGGCCATTGCTGCGGTTGTAACGGGCGTAGCCGGCATCGAGGCGGAGATTACCTTTGCGCAGCTCGACATCGCCGCTCATGCTGGCACTCTCATTAAGAGATTCAATGTTTTGAGCGGAGACTTCTAACGGTGCGATTGAAGGATCGAGGTCGGCACCTTCCCAATCTCGACGCGGTTCCACAAAGCTGCCACGGCAACCCGGTGAATAGCTGCAATCCGATTGTTTTTTGATGACGTGATCCGGCACCCAAAACCAATGTTGGTAGTAGGGGATCAAGGCCGAATAATTGACCTTGATATCGCCAGCGTTTAGGGCATTACAACTTTGAGGGGCATCGGTTTCGGTCGAGTTTTGCTGACTAAAGGCGGGCGAACTGATGCCAAGGCCAATCAGGCAGCTAAGCAGGACCGAAGGTGTAAAGCGAAACGCGAGCATCTATTTGATTTATTGGGCAGAATGACGATGTAAGTTTGGGTGTGGATAATAAAGCATTCTTTGCTAGGATGCCCGCGCTGCGGGGATTTTTCACCGCCATTTTCTTGTTGGGGAAAGCCAGTTTGAGTTCAGATAATGCCGTTGCGGCCCTACACCAGTGGGGCGCCGAACAAATTCAACAGGATCCGGCCGACTTGCCCGAGCTGCAAATGGTGTCTGGCGATGCCAGTTTTCGCCGTTACTACCGGCTGTTTCCCGCCGCGCAAGCGCCGCTGATCGCCGTTCATGCGCCGCCTGACAAAGAAGATAATGAGTCCTTTGTTAAAGTCCAAAAATTGTTATTTGATAATGGCTTGCGAGTGCCTGCCTTGTTGGGATGGGAGCGTGAGCAAGGCTTTTTGTTGCAAGAGGATTTTGGCGGCCAGCTGTTATTGCCGCTGCTAGAGTCGACTGAAATCGCCGAACCATTTTATTTGCAGGCCATGGCTAGCCTGCAAGCGATGCAGGCTATAAAAGTATCGGCTGGTGAATTGCCCGCCTATGACCGCGCTCGTCTCATGCAGGAGATGGCGCTGCTTCCCGATTGGTTTATCGAACAGTTGCTGGGCTATTCGCTGTCAGAAACTGAACGAAAAATGCTGGGTGAGGTTTTCGAACTGCTTTGCGATTCCGCACTGGCACAGCCGCAGGTGGTGGTTCATCGGGATTTTCACAGCCGCAATATTATGGTGCTTGAAGATAAGGCCTTGGGCTTGATTGATTTTCAAGATGCGGTGCTCGGCCCCTATACCTACGATTTGGTTTCCCTGCTGCGCGATTGTTATGTGAGTTGGTCGCCTGCGCAGGTGCAAGCTTGGGCGCTTGCGTATCGGGCGATGCTGGTAGATGGCGGGGTTCCGGTTGCTGAACCTGAAGCCTTTCTTCGTCAGTTTGATTTGATGGGGTTGCAACGCCATATCAAAGTACTGGGCATTTTTGCTCGCCTGTTTTTACGCGACGGTAAAGATGGTTATCTCAATGACCTGCCCTTGGTCATTACCTACACCCTTGAGGTTGCTCGCGCTTATCCGGAATTGGCGGAATTTGTCGCTTGGTTTGAAGAAAAATTATTGCCGCTGGCCCAGCAGCAAAGCTGGTATCGGGTTGTTAGTCTGTGAGTGATCGCCCGATGAAGGCCATGATCTTGGCGGCGGGGCTGGGCAGCCGGATGCGCCCATTGACCGAGACTTGCCCCAAACCCTTGCTAAAGGCCGGCGGTAAACCGCTGATCGACTACCATCTTGAAAAGCTGGCGCAGGCCGGTGTGCGTGAAGTTGTGGTGAACAGCGCCTGGTTGTCTGAACAGATTTTGGATTATCTGGGTGACGGTCAGCGCTATGGCCTTAGCATTCTGCATTCACCTGAGAGTGAGCCGCTGGAAACCGCCGGCGGGATTGTTAAGGCCTTGCCGCTACTGGGGGATGATCCTTTTATTCTGGTTAATGGCGATATCTGGACGGATATGGATTTTGCGCCGTTGACCTCGATTTCACCGGCTTCGGCCCACTTGTTTTTAACGGTGAATCCCGCGCACAACCCCGCCGGCGATTTTTCTATCTCCTCACAAGGGGCATTGGCTGAGCGGGATGATGATGCCCTGACCTTTATGGGAGTGAGTGTTTGGCAGCCTGCGGTCTTTGCTGAATTGGCCCAGGGGAAGCGCGCTCTTAAACCGATTATCGATACCTTAATTGCCGAACAGCGAGCTACGGCTAGTGCCTTCCACGGACAGTGGTGGGATATTGGTACGCCGGAGCGACTCGCCGCACTGGATGATTTTCTACAGAAAGAATCTGCCTAGCGAGCTGAAGGCACGCCCGCTTTCGCGTAAAATATTTGCTAACAAATTGCCACAACCGCTTAGCTTCCCTCCGGACCCGCTTAGCCCCCAAAGGAATCATTGCCATGACCGATTACTGGATTGCGCCCTCAATTTTGTCTGCGGATTTTGCCCGCTTGGGCGAAGAAGTTGAAAACGTGCTGGATGCGGGGGCGGATATTGTCCACTTCGATGTTATGGACAACCACTACGTGCCCAATCTGACCATTGGCCCCATGGTGTGCAAAGCGCTGCGTAATTACGGCATCAAAGCGCCGATTGACGTTCACCTGATGGTGTCGCCGGTGGATCGCCTGATCGGTGATTTTGCCGAGGCGGGTGCCAGCATTATTACCTTCCATCCCGATGCGTCCACCCACGTGGATCGCTCTCTGCAAATGATCCGCGATGCGGGTTGCAAAGCGGGCTTGGTACTTAACCCCGCTACCGGACTGGAGTCTTTGAAATATGTTATGGACAAGCTCGATATGATTCTGCTGATGTCGGTTAACCCCGGCTTTGGTGGGCAGAGCTTTATACCCTCGACTATCGACAAAGTGCGTGAAGTGCGCGCCCTGATCGACGCCTCTGGTCGCGATATTCGTCTGGAAGTCGATGGCGGTATTTCCGCTAAGAACATTGCCGAGATTGCCGCTGCCGGTGCCGATACCTTTGTTGCGGGCTCGGCCATTTTTAATCAAGACGATTATCAGGCCGTCATTGACACAATGCGCCGCGAACTGGCCTCGGTATGAAATTAGCCGGGCTACTAGATGGGCGGCCACTCAAAGCCCTGCTGTTTGATCTTGATGGCACACTGGTTGACAGCGTGCCGGACATTGCTAACGCCCTAGATCGTGCATTGTTGGCGGAAGGCTATGCGGCAGCGGGGGAAGAACGCGCGCGTGCTTGGGTCGGTAACGGCGCCGGTAAATTGGTACAGCGCGCCTTGGCTCACGCTTTAAATATTGCTGAAGCTGACGCGGTGGGTGAGCCCTTCGACCGGCTATTGGCGGCGTTTTACGACTTCTACCAGCAGGATAGCCACTCCCATACCCGATTGTACACCGGTGTACTCGAGGCACTAAGCGCTTGGCAGCAAGCTGGTATTGCTATGGCTTGCGTCACCAATAAACCCGAGCGCTTTACCCATCCGATTCTGGCGCATCTTAAATTGGATAGTTTTATGCCCGTAGTGATCGGTGGCGATACCTTGCCCGTGCGCAAACCTGATCCCGCGCCCTTGCTACTCGCCTGCGAACGTTTGGGCATTGCGGCAGAAAATACCGTGATGGTGGGAGACTCCGTGAATGATGTTGGTGCGGCGAGGGCACTTGGTGTGCCGGTGGCCTGTGTGAGTTATGGCTATAACCACGGCGCGCCGGTGGCAGACGCGAAACCGGACTTATTGGTGGATGATTTTTTTGACCTGGTTTAGGGGGTGTCCTGAGCGGACGACCTAGGAATTTTTTTTTAGTCCCGAGGGGACGGGGGAGAATGGCTTTCGCCCTTCTTGGGCGACTTCATTTTCTTTTAAAAGAAAACGAAGCAAAAGAAACCTTCCCCGCTCACTCGGCCTACGGCTACCCTCACTTCTTTAAATTCAATGAAACGCTGCGGAACTCGACCTTCACTGCGTTTCGGTCTCAAACAGTCCTCGCGAAACCCTTTCATTGAATTTTTACGATGTTCGGCGAGTTCGGACGGGGTTTGGGGTGGCACCGATCACCCCCTTCAGGGCCGTCGAGCACTGAAGAATCTGAACGGAAATAGCGCGAGGACTGTTTGAGGCCAAAGGCCGAGTTCCGCAGCGCCCGTTCAGGTTCAAAGCGCGCAGAGTACCGATGGCGCTGTTTGCCATCGGCGGTACTGCGGGGCGTGTTTTCTTGCTTACTTCTTTTTCACGAAAAAAGAAGTAAGTCGCCCAAGAAGGGCGAAAACCTTTCTTAAACCGTCCCCTCGGGACAAAAAACTTTCGTAGGCTGCGCCCCTTAAGGCGATAAAACCCCCAATCGGGAAGAGAGCTTCCCAAACCACGCCCCCCAAGGGTGAAACCCATTCCACGCTGGCGGTTTCGCCGCGCCAGAAGCTCGGTTACAATGAGTCAAAATTGCTTAATGAGTTTGTGAAATGGAGCTTAACGCCCGCACCCAATTTGCGCGTGATAGCCGTCGATGGCGGTGATGGATGCCTGTCGGCGCTCGCCGATCTAACGCCGTGTTCCACCATTTCACAAGGATTTATCATGCAACTCTCCCGTTTTCAGGAGCTGGCTCAGCAGCCCTTCAATCGTATTCCCGTTTTTCGTCAGGTTTTGGCTGATCTGGAAACGCCACTCAGTGCTTATCTGAAGCTGGCGGATTCGCCCTATAGTTATTTATTCGAATCGGTGCACGGCGGTGAGAAGTGGGGCCGTTACTCCATTCTCGGGCTCGGCGCCTCTACTATTCTCCGGGCCGAGGGTGATCAACTGACCATTAAGGACAATGGTGAGCTGGTTGAGTCGGTGACTACGCGTGACCCGCTGCAATTTATCGAAGATTTTCAACAGCGTTTTCAGGTGCCAGATCTGCCGGAGTTACCGGCGTTTTACGGCGGGTTGGTCGGCTATTTTGGCTATGACAGCGTGCGTTATGTCGAGCCCAAGCTGTTTGGCGGTGCGCCAAAGGATGTGATTGGTACGCCGGATATTTTGTTGATGGTGTCGGAAGAGGTGTTGGTGTTCGACAATCTCTCTGGCCTAGTCACGCTGATTACCCATGTAAACCCTGCGAATGCGGATGCCTATTTTCAGGCGCAGGCGCGCCTCGATGTTTTAGAGCAGCGCCTGCGTGAGCCTTGCCCAAGTTTGCCGGATTTGGATTTGGCCGCTGAAGGTGTGGCGGAAACCGAATTTGTGTCCAGCTTTGGTGAACAGAACTTCAAAGCGGCGGTGGAAAAAGTGCGCGAATACGTGCTGGCCGGTGACACCATGCAGGTGGTGTTATCTCAGCGTTTGAGTATTCCTTTTAGTGCCTCGCCGCTGAATTTTTATCGCGCACTGCGCCATCTCAATCCTTCCCCCTATATGTATTACCTCAATCTTGAGGATTTCCATATTGTAGGTTCATCGCCAGAAATTCTGTCGCGCCTTGAACACGGTGAAGTCACGGTTAGGCCGATTGCCGGAACTCGTCGTCGTGGCCGCACCGAGGAGGAAGACTTGGCTTTGGAAGCAGAAATGTTGGCCGATCCCAAAGAGATCGCCGAGCACTTAATGCTGATTGATTTGGGGCGTAACGATGTCGGTCGGGTGGCGAAAACCGGCACCGTAGAGCTGAGCGACAAGATGGTGGTCGAGCGCTATTCCCATGTGATGCATATTGTGTCCAATGTTCGAGCGCAGGTGCGCAACGACATTGATGCCATGGATGTGCTGCGTGCAACTCTGCCGGCGGGCACTTTAAGTGGTGCGCCCAAGGTTCGCGCCATGGAAATTATTGATGAGTTGGAGCCGGTAAAACGCGGTGTTTACGGCGGTGCCATTGGCTATCTCTCTTGGAATGGCAATATGGATACCGCTATTGCGATCCGCACGGCGGTGATCAAAGACGGGCAGCTGCATATCCAAGCTGGCGCCGGCATTGTGGCCGACTCCCAGCCGCGACTCGAATGGAAGGAAACCATGAATAAGGCGCGGGCGGTGTTTCGTGCTGCGTCTATGGTGCAGGCCAGCCAGCAATCAACAGGAGGGCAACACTAATGCTGTTGATGATTGATAACTACGATTCTTTTACCTACAACGTGGTGCAGTATTTGGCCGAGTTAGGTGCCGATGTGGTGGTACGCCGCAACGATGAAATTAGCTTGGATGAAATTGAGGCTATGCAGCCCAGCCATTTGGTGATTTCTCCTGGCCCTTGCACGCCTAATGAAGCCGGTATCTCCATGGCGGCCATTCAGCACTTTGCCGGCAAGTTACCCATTTTAGGCGTGTGTCTTGGTCACCAAAGTATTGGTCAGGTGTTTGGTGGCAAGATTGTGCGCGCCCGTGAGGTGATGCACGGCAAGGTGTCTGCCATTCATCATAAAGATGAAGGCGTCTTTGCTGGACTGAAAAATCCTTTGCAGGCGACCCGCTATCATTCACTGGTGATTGAAAAAGCCAGTCTGCCCGATTGTTTGGAAGTGACTGCTTGGACTCAGCTGGAAAACGGCGAGCCTGACGAAATCATGGGTGTGCGCCATAAAACCTTGGATATTGAAGGGGTACAGTTTCACCCGGAATCGATCCTCTCTGAGCAGGGCCACGAAATGCTCAAAAACTTTTTGGAGCGCCGCGCATGAGCAGCATGGATATTAAAACGGCTTTGGGCAAGGTGATTAACCGCCTTGATCTTAATACCGATGAAATGACCGATGTAATGCGCGACATCATGGGTGGCCAGTGCACCGATGCGCAAATCGGGGCGTTTTTGGTCGCCCTGCGTATGAAAAGCGAGAGCCTTGACGAGATTGAAGGTGCCGCTCGGGTTATGCGCGAGCTGGCCACGCCGGTGCAGCTTGAGTCGCTTGAGCATGTGGTGGATATCGTCGGTACTGGCGGCGATGGTGCCAATCTTTTTAATGTTTCTTCGGCGAGCACGTTTGTGACGGCGGCCGCCGGCGCCAAAGTCGCCAAGCACGGCAATCGTTCCGTATCTTCAAAAAGCGGCAGTGCTGATTTGTTAGAGTCGGCAGGTATCCGTCTGGATTTAAGCGCAGAGCAAGTGGCGCGTTGTATTAATGAAGTTGGTGTTGGCTTTATGTTTGCAGTCAACCATCACGGTGCCATGAAGCACGCGATTGGCCCGCGCAAGGAAATCGGCCAGCGCACCATCTTCAATATCTTGGGGCCACTGACTAATCCTGCAGGTGTAAAACGCCTAGTTTTGGGTGTGTTTGCCGGCGAGCTGTGTCGTCCGCTAGCGGAAGTATTAAAGCGCCTGGGTGCCGAACATGTGATGGTGGTTCACGCCACTGATGGGCTTGATGAAATCAGTCTTGCTGCACCCACCTTGGTGGCTGAGCTGAAAAATGGCGAGATCACTGAATACCGCCTGACTCCAGAAGATGTCGGTTTAAAAAGCCAGAGCCTGATGGGATTAGACGTGGCAGACAGCGCCGCCTCGCTGGCACTGATCCGCGATGCATTGGGCAAGCGCGAAACCGAAGCGGCAGAAAAAGCGGCGGATATGATCGCCCTTAATGCGGGGGCGGCGCTTTATGTTGCCGGTGTGGTGAGCAATCTCAAGCAAGGCGTGGCCTTGGCTGAAGATGCGATTCACGGAGGCTTGGCGCTAGAAAAAATGGAGGCCTTGGCAGTGTTTTCGCAAGGGCTGGTAGGTTGATTTGATGAACGATACTCCCACCGTACTGAAAAAAATTATTGATCGTAAGTGGCAGGAAGTTGCCGAGCGCAGCGCGCATACCTCAATTGAAACTCTGCGTGAACAGGCTGGAGCGGCCTCAGCGCCGCGTGGGTTTGTACGCGCGATAGAAGCTAAAATTGCGGCGGGTCAGTCGGCGGTTATTGCTGAAGTGAAAAAAGCCTCGCCGTCCAAGGGTGTTATTCGCGAGCATTTTGTTCCTGCGGATATTGCTAAAAGCTATGAGCAGGGCGGTGCGGCCTGTTTGTCGGTACTGACCGATGCCGACTTTTTTCAGGGCGGCGAAGCCTATCTGCAACAGGCACGGGCAGCCTGTGCACTGCCGGTGATTCGCAAAGATTTTATTGTTGATCCCTATCAGGTTGTAGAAGCGCGAGCGATTGGTGCTGACTGTATTTTGTTGATTGCCGCTGCGCTGGATGACACGTCGATGCGCGAGTTAAATGACTTGGCGCGGGATTTGGGTATGGATGTGCTGATTGAAGCCCATAACCGCGAAGAGTTACACCGCACACTACCGTTGGGAAATCGCCTGCTCGGTATAAATAATCGCAATCTGCACAACTTTGAAACCAGCTTGAATAATACTTACGAGCTGTTGGATGAGATTGGCGATGAATTTCTGGTCGTGACAGAAAGCGGTATTCACACTCCGGAAGATGTTGCTGCCATGCGCCAGCACGGAGTAAATGCCTTTTTAGTCGGCGAGGCGTTTATGCGCGCCGATGAGCCCGGCACTGAATTACAACGGCTATTCAGCACTCAGGCCTGAGTGCTGTTCCCCCTTCTTGCTTTTATGTCGCGTACTCACCCGCCGCGTCAGCCCTGAACATCACCGGGTGACTAGGAGTGAACAATGAATCTGTGGAAAGGCTTGGTACTGCTGCTGGTCTTGGTGGGTGGTGTTGCAGGTTTGTACGCCTACGATCATTATTCTGCGCGTTATCCCAGCACTGAAAATGCGTATATTGATGCCACGTCGGTTCAGGTAAGTGCGGCCGTGGCCGGGCCGGTTGTTGCGGTGAATACGGCAAGTCAGCGCCGTATTGATAGCGGCCAACTGCTCCTCGAAATTGATCCTCTGCCTTATAAATTAGCCCTTCTCAAAGCCCAATCTCGTTTGGATTTGGCCCGCCGCGATGTTGCTGAGCGTGAGGCGGCGGTTGCCGCTGCGCGCGCTTCGGTCGCTGAAGTGAAGGTGCGTTTAAGCAATGCCGATAAGCACTGGCAGCGCCTAAAGGGACTAAAGCGCGAAAAATATATGTCAGACGATGCCCTGGAGGCTGCCGAGGCCGCCTTCTATCGTGCGCAGGCTGACTTGCAAGTGGTTAAAGCCAAACTGGCTCAGGCTGAGGCGCGCCAGCAACAGCAGGGCGCCTTGGATAGCCAAGTGGTTGAGGCGCAGGCCAATGTCGAGCAAGCCGAGTGGGAGCTTGAACAAACTCGAATAGTTGCTCCTTGTGATGGCATTACCGATACCGTTGGTGTGCATAAAGGCGAAACGGTAGTGGGGTATAAAGCCCTGTTTAACGTGGTTTGCGATCAGGATTTCTGGGTGGAGGCCAATTTCAAAGAAACCGATTTGGCGCGTATTCAGCCGGGACAGCAAGTTGATGTGTCGGTCGATATGTACACTGGTCACGCCTTTCACGGCGTGGTGGAAACCATAAGCCCGGCCGCCGGCGGCGTATTTTCGCTGTTGCCGCCGCAAAATGCCTCAGCCAATTGGGTAAAGGTGACTCAGCGCGTGCCGGTTCGAATTCGAATCACCGATGCCGATCAACACTTTCCGTTGCGTATTGGCAGTAGTGCCCATGTGCGTGTAGATACTGGCAGTCAGGGAATTTAAGGGTTTCCTGCAATGACTGAAACCCCGGCGCCATTGAGTCGTCGCCAAAGTATTTGGCTGGTGGTCTCCATTATGATGGCGACTGTCATGCAGGTTTTAGATACCACCATTGTGAATGTGGCGCTGCCGCATATACAGGGTGATCTGGCGGCGACGCCCTCTCAAATTGGTTGGGTGCTCACCAGTTATATCGTGCCTGCCGCCATCTTTATGACGCTTACCGGGTATTTTTCTGAGCGCTTGGGTCAGCGCCGTTATCTCGTGATTTCCATGGCCGGTTTCACGGTGACGTCGGTGTTGTGTGGCTTGGCGGATTCCCTCTCGATGCTGGTGACCTTTCGTATTCTCCAAGGTATTTTCGGTGCCAGTCTGGTGCCGATGTCTCAAGCCATTATGGTGCAGAATTTTCCGCCGGAGGCCCGTGGCCGGATGATGGGGCTGTGGAGCGTTGGGGTTATGGTCGGGCCGATTTTAGGGCCGACATTGGGTGGTTGGCTAACCGATGCCCTGAGTTGGCGCTGGACTTTTTTTATTAATTTGCCCTTGGGCGTAGTGTCGACCTTAATCGCGTGGAAGGTGGTGCCACAAGGCAAGCGGATCAGACGGCCAATGGATTGGTGGGGCTTTGTTCTTCTGGTGATGGCGCTCGGTGGCTTGCAGATGTTGCTCGACCGCGGCGCGGGAGAAGATTGGTATGAGTCTAATGAAATTCGATTGCTAACCCTGTTCAGTGTGGTGGGCTTTATTGGCTATTTTTGGCACAGCGCTCAACCCGCTGGCAAGGTTTTGGTCAATCTCGAAATTTTTAAAGATCGTAATTTCTCCACGAGTTGCTTATTGATGGTCGCCTGCGGTATTGGCATGTACGGCACCATGGTGCTGTTGCCGCTGTTAATGCAGAACCTGCTGGGATATACCGCCTCGCAAGCAGGCTTGATGATGGCGCCGCGGGGCATTGCCAGCATGATCAGCATGGTAACGGTGGGGCGTTTGATGGACTATATCGAGCCGCGCCGCTTGGTGGTGGCGGGGGCGGTATTGTTCTGTCTCGGCACCTTGCCGATGACAAATTACTCCCTGCAAATCGACAGCTTTTGGTTGGTCGTGCCCGGCTTTATTCAGGGCTTGGGCTTGGGAATGTTGTTAGTGCCGCTGTCTACACTGGCCTATTCCTCGGTGCCACCGGCACTGGTTGCCGATGCAACCGGGGTGTTTTCGCTGATGCGAACCTTGGGACAGGCCTTGGGAATTTCCATTGTCACCATGCTGCTGAGTCAGCGCAGCCAAATTTACTGGCATGAGCTGGGCGCGCAGCTCCGGCTCGATAGCAGTAGTGTGCAGGCGTGGTTGTTGCCGCTGGGAATTGCGGGCGATTCTAAAGAGGCGGGAATGTTAATGGCGATGGAGTTGGGTAAGCAGAGCCATTTACTGGCGTTTTTAGATTCTTTTGTCTTTGTTTTGGTGGCGTTTATTGCCGTGATGCCGGCGTTGCTTTTGATTCGCAAGATTGGTACTCGCCAGCAACAGCAGGCGGCTTCAACTCAGAAATAACGAGAGTCGTAGCTGGCGAAAAGAACGCGGCACTCCTTAACGAGTGCCGTAGACCACCATCGTTTTACCTTTCACATGCACCAGACCCTGTTCCTCTAGGGTTTTGAGTACGCGGCCTACCATTTCGCGGGAGCAGCCAACAATGCGACCAATTTCCTGACGGGTAATTTTAATTTGCATACCGTCTGGGTGGGTCATGGCATCGGGTTGCTTGCACAGATCAAGCAGGGTATGGGCCACACGGCCAGTCACATCTAAAAACGCCAAGTCGCCAACTTTACGGGTGGTTTGACGCAAGCGTCGCGCCATTTGACGGCCCAGCGCGATAAGAATGTCAGGGTATTGATCGCGAATCTGGTGAAATTTCTCGTAGGGAATTTCAGCAATCTCGCATTCGCTGCGGCTTCTGACCAAGGCGCTGCGAGTCGGTGGAATGCCGTCGTCAAACACGCCCATCTCACCAAAAAACTCACCTTTATTCAGGTAAGCAACAATCATTTCTTTACCGTCGTCATCTTCAATCAGAACGGTTACCGATCCATCGACAATGTAGTACAGCGTGTCACTGGCATCCCCAGCATAAATCAGGGTGCTTTTGTTCGGGTGACGCCGACGGTGGCACTGGGCCAGAAAATCGGTGATCCGTGGAATTTCAGGTTTTGGAGTAATGAGCACGGTAAATCCAGGCAGCTTTGTATTCTTAGCCCCTAAGTATGCCGTGCTTGAGGGCAGATGGCGAGCCTCAAAATTATTGCTGTGATAAGCTTCGCGCAATTATTTCAGTAAGTGATTTGAGGTAGGCATGCAAGCAACTGTGAAGTGGGTCGATGGCGCCATGTTTTTGGGTGAGTCAGGCAGCGGTCATTCGGTAGTGATGGATGGTCCAGAAGACCACGGTGGCCGTAATATGGGTGTTCGCCCCATGGAAATGTTGCTGATTGGCATGGGGGGCTGCGCCTCATTTGATGTGATGAGCATGCTGCACAAGTCTCGTCAGCAGGTGCAGGATTGCCGCTGTGAACTCGATGCTCAGCGCGCCGATGCCGTGCCTGCGGTATTTGAGAAGATTCATCTGAAATTTGTCGTTAGCGGCCGCAACTTGAAAGAAGCCCATGTGAAGCGGGCGGTTGAATTGTCGGCTGAAAAATACTGCTCGGCGTCGATTATGATGGAAAAAGCCGGTGTGGAAGTCAGCCACAGCTACGAGATTGTCGAGCTAGACGCCTGAGTATTGCCCGAGGTATTGAAATGAGTATCCCGCGTCCACGCCCTCACCGGGGCATGCGCCATATCGCCCTGTTTATTGAACACTTTGATGCAACGGTGACGTTTTATACCGAGCTATTAGGTTTCGCGGTGGAGTGGCAGCCGGATGCGGACAATGTTTATCTGTGTTCCGGTTGTGACAATCTTGCCCTGCACCGAGCGCCGGCGGGTGAGCGTCCGTTGGCTGGGCAGCGCTTGGATCATCTCGGTTTAATTGTGCAGGCGGCTGAGGATGTGGACGCTTGGCATGATTTTCTAAAATCCCACGGCACCGCCATTAAAGCCGCGCCGCGTACCCATCGCGATGGCGCGCGCAGTTTTTATTTTCTCGATCCGGATGGGAATTTGGTACAGATCATTCATCATCCCCCCATCGCTGAAAGCTACTGATTAACCACTGCTCTCACAACTCAGCAGCGCCTTAGATTTTGTAGGTGGATTTCGTCATCACTTTCGACATCAAGGTCATGACTTGCCGTACAGGTAGGGGAAATTGCAGGCCACCATACTCCAGTGCCTTGCTGGCATGGGCGGATTCATCTTCCAGCATTTGGCTGAGTATGGCGCGGGATTTGGTGTCGGTCTCAGGCAGGCTTTCTAAATGTTCTTCCAGATGCTGGCAAACCTGTTGTTCGGTGGCGGCGACAAAACCGAGGCTGATGCGATCACTAATGGCGCCAGCGGTGGCACCAATGGCGAATGATCCGGCGTAAAAAAGGGGATTAAGCAGGCTGGTGTGGCTGTCCAATTCACGCAGGCGTTGTTCGCACCACGCTAAATGATCAATCTCTTCTTCTGCGGCGTGTTCCATCGCCTCGCGCACCACTGGGTTTTTGGCGGTTAAAGCCTGCCCTTGGTAAAGCGCTTGGGCGCAAACCTCACCAGTATGGTTAATACGCATTAATCCGGCGGTATGGGCTTTTTGCTGCGCGTCTAACTCAATTACCGTGTTGTTTTCTGTCTCGGCGGGACTTTTGCGCTGTGGGCTGGCACTGCCACGGGCCAAGGTTTTGAGCCCGCGATCTGCACCCATGATTAATCTGTCGAGCACGCTGAGTTGTCTTGTCATTGTTGGCCCTCCAGTTCTGTATTCCGCACTTGGCCTGCACTCGTTAAGTATACGTTAGTCTTCGGTCAATGGAGCCTGTGGCGTATCAAGGTTTACCCAGCGCCGCAGTGCTTCTTCCAGCTCCCATAATCTAATCGGCTTGTTGAGGTGCATGTCCATGCCGATATTCAGAAAGGCTTCGGCATAATCCTCGAGGGGATTGGCGGTTAAACCGAGAATCGCAGCGCGATCACGGCTGCCACTTTCCCGCTCAAAGGCCCGCATTTGTTTGCAGGCCTCAATACCATTTAATACTGGCATCTCAATATCGAGAATCACGGCGTCGAAGTGGTGGCGGTAAAACCGGTCTAGGGCCAGTTGGCCGTTTTCCACTTGTGTGACAATGATGCCCAGCGATTCCAGCATTTTGCTCAGTACCAGCGCATTGGCTGGGTTGTCTTCCGCAATAAGGCAGTGCAATTGCCGGTCTGGCAAGCTGGCGGTGCGGTAGCCGGTGGGATTAAGCGGCGTTTGAATATTGCTGTAATGCAGCTCGCTAAGCATGGCACTGCGCAGGGCGGGTGAGCTGATTGGCTTGCTTAATACGCGGCTGATATGGGCGCTTTGCAGTTCGTCGCGGCTGAGTTGCAGGTTGGCAAAGGCCAGTAGCATTTGTATGGGCGGGGTCAGATTTTTTTGAATATGTTCTTCCCAGATTTGCTGGGCTAAGTCGAGGCCGCTATTGGGCAGTTTGCTGTCGAGCAAAACAATATCGATTGATTTGCCGAGCAGTTGCCGGTTGCGCAATTGGGCGATCGCCTCGGGAATACTTTGCGCGGCTAAAATATCCATTTCCCAAGACTGGCATTGACGACTTAGCAGGTCGAGCAGGATCGGGTTGTCGTCGACCAGCAGCACCGCTTTACCTTGTAAGGAATCCATTTTCTCAATGGGCCTGCTGTCGACCAAGGCAATTTCTGCGGCGACAAGCAGGCTGACCTGATGTAGGTTTTGGTTGTTGGTGCTGAGATTGATTTGCCCGTCGAGTAGTTGGCAAAGCTGCGCCATGATCGCAAAACGGTTATTGATCATGCTTGAGCCATCTTCTGCCCACTGCCGTTGGGCGGCCAGTTTCTCTTGCTCTGAAAATGGGCGGCCCTTGTGAGAAACCGTAAAGGCAAGGTGGCGACGCATTGGCGAGGGGCGGCTAATGCTTAATAAAATCATGCCTTCTTGGCGGTGTTCAAAGGCGCTGTTAATGGCGTGGCTTAGCAGCTGCTTAATCCGGGTTGGATCACCGACGTACTGGGCGGGAAGTTCGGGGTCGATATCTACCGCAAGTTCAAGCTGACGCTCCGCCGCCATATTGCGGAAACTGTCCATTAGGTTGGCGAGCAGGTCTTCCAGTTTGAATAGCTCGGTAACTGGCTCCTCGTCTTGTTCGTGTGGCTGATAGGCCTGACTGGATTCATCCAATATGCCCAGCAATTCATGGCTGGACTGTTGAAGTGTCTCGATATATCGGCGCTGGGTCAGGCTTAAGCGACTTTCGCCCAGCATTTCAGACACGCCGAGTATGGCGCTTAGCGGGGTGCGAATATCGTGGGTGAGTCGGGTGAGCATTTCGGATTTTGCCCGGTTGACCTCATTGGCCGCGTGAAGTCGCGAGCTGGTTTGCACCTGCTGGCGGACTTTTTCGTGGTTGCGTAGGACCAGCAAACCGCTGTGTAGATATTGGCTGAGAATTAAACTGAAAATAAGCCAGTAGAAAATCAGTTCGGGTTCAAAGCTCTGTGTCATCTGAGCGATGATGGCTTGAACCACCAGCAGGGTAACCGCTAGGCGCAGAAGCAAATATCCTAAGAGCAGTGGTTGATATTGCTGCCAGAAACTTTGCAAGGTGCAAATGAGCTGGGCAAAGGGGTTGAGGACGACCACTAAAATCATCAAGCCCAGACCATATTTCCCCTCTGTGATGGTGTAGATCGTTGCAGCCACCAAGTTAAAGATAATCAGGCCGGACGTGACGGGATTCCAAAATCCTGCGAGGTAGGACGGGTAGATCGGAAAAAAACGCAGGTAAAGATTGGGGATGATAAAGATACCAGCAATCAGAAAAGCCATGCTGGCATTGGGCCACGGCGGCAGCAGGCCCTGCGGTATGCCGATATAGCCCAAGGCGAAGGCGACCGAGGTAATAATGAGTAAGCTGTGTACGGCCAAGCCGGCAAAGAGTTTGTCGCCGTAGTAAAACAGGGCGAAAATGTTATAGAGCATGATGATTAATAAGGCGCAAAGAATTGCGGCGTCTTTCACCAGCTCCTGGCCAATTTTACTTAGCAAATCGTCACTGCTTAAAATATCGGCTACCAAGTAGTGACTGTTCTTGTCTCCCACTTGTAAGAAACAGGTTTGATGGCCATCTTCGTGCAGCCGTAAATTAAAGAGGTGGCCGTCGCGGCTCCACTTTAAGGGCTGAACCGGTGTTATTTCCTTGCCGCCACAAAACAGGCGCACATCATCGAGGGTATTGGGTTCAAGGGAGAGAAAGGCCTGAGCCAAGTCCTCGCTTTCGTTACTGATTTCAAAACTTAGCCAATAGCGGGGCATGGCTTCTGACAGCAGTAAATCGCCGGTTTTTAACAAATGAAAATAGGGCTGATTTTCTGGCGCACTGATTTCAGGCCAGTCGATGTCTGCTCCGCGACTGTAGACCGTGAGATTGTGTTGCAGTGTATCGTAGGAGTTGGTGTCGCTAAGATCGACCCCGTGGGCAAGGCTGGTATTGCTGTAGATGCAGAGCACGCTGAGCAAGCAAAACCACAGCCAGAGAATGGAGCTGTGGTTTCGCTGAGCCCGCGCTGAACCAGCGCGCTTCATGCCACCGCTAGAAATGTGCGGCATAGCGTTCCCGTTACGCGTTTTCTCGGGCGATGGCGCGGTAGGCGATGTCGTTGCGGTAGTAGGCATCCTGCCACTCTATCTGGTGAAGGTTTTTATAGGCAAGCTGTTGTGCGGCGCTGACACTCTCGCCCAGTGCGGTTACACACAGCACTCGACCGCCAGCACTCAGCAGTTTGTCGCCGTCGAGCTTGGTGCCGGCATGGAAAACCTTGCTGGCTTCAGTTTCTGCGGGAATGCCGCGAATTTCTTGGCCCTTGGCATAATCGCCGGGATAGCCACCGGCGGCCATCACCACGCCAACGGCGGGACGGCTATCCCATTCAGCGCTGGCTCTATCCAATTCACCCGCTAGGGCGGCTTGGCACAGTGCCACCAAGTCAGATTGCAGGCGCAGCATAATCGGCTGGGTTTCTGGATCGCCAAAGCGGCAATTGTATTCAATGACTTTGGGCTGACCTTGCGGGTTGATCATCAAGCCGGCATAGAGGAAGCCGGTGTAGTCATTGCCTTCGGCGGCCATGCCTTTCACTGTGGGTTCAATAACCTGTTCCATAATGCGCTGGAACACATCGTCAGTCACTACTGGTGCAGGGGAGTAAGCGCCCATGCCGCCGGTATTGGGGCCGGTGTCGCCATCGCCAACGCGTTTGTGATCCTGACTGGTGGCCATTGGCAGAATGTTTTTGCCGTCGACCATGACAATAAAGCTGGCTTCTTCGCCTTCAAGAAACTCTTCAATGACGACGCGACAACCGGCATCACCAAAGGCATTACCCGACAGCATATCGCGCACGGCTTCTTCAGCTTGCTCCAAGGTCTCGGCAACAATTACGCCTTTACCCGCCGCCAAACCGTCCGCTTTCACCACAATTGGTGCGCCTTTTTCACGCAGATAAGCCAGTGCGGGTTCCAACTCGGTAAAGTTTTGATAATCGGCGGTTGGGATATTTTGGCGCGCCAGAAAATCCTTGGTAAACGCCTTGGAGCCTTCCAGTTGCGCCGCGCCTTTGCTGGGGCCGAAACACGGCAAACCGCGTTCAGAAAAATAATCGACCACACCATCCACCAGCGGCGCTTCCGGGCCGACAATGGTCAGGCCGACATTATTGTTCTCGGCAAAATTAGCCAGCGCTTCGAAATCACCCACACCGATCTCGACATTCTCAATACCGCTGTCTAGCGCAGTACCGGCATTGCCCGGCGCCACAAAAACCGTGTCTACATTTGCAGACTGCGCGGCCTTCCATGCCAGTGCGTGTTCGCGGCCACCAGAGCCAATAATCAGTACGTTCATAGTCGTTTCTCTAAATTTGTTCTCGTTATGCCGCGTTTAACAATATTTACAGCATAGAGGGCTAAAAATTTTGTCGTAAAGCCAAGACGAAAATGCGCGCAGGGAGGGAGTGTATGCTTTATACACGACCGACTGAGCACATTTTCAACGCCGGATTTGCGACAAAAGATCAGCCCGCAAAAGGATTAGTGTCTAAAGTGGCGCATCCCGGTAAATACCATAGCCATGCCATGCTCATCCGCTGCCGCAATCACTTCCTCATCCCGAATCGAACCGCCGGGCTGAATAATACAGCTAATCCCCACTTGGGCCGCATTGTCGATGCCGTCGCGGAAGGGGAAGAAGGCGTCAGATGCCATCACTGCGCCCTTCACTTCCAGGCCTGCGTGTTCGGCTTTAATTGCTGCGATACGTGCAGAGTTAACGCGGCTCATCTGGCCGGCGCCAACACCGATGGTTTGACGGTTTTTACCGTAAACAATGGCGTTAGATTTAACGAACTTGGCGACTTTCCAAGTGAAAATCAGGTCGTGGATTTCCGCTTCGGTGGGCTGACGCTTGGTGACCACTTTCAGGTCGTCGGCGCCGACCATGCCGAGGTCGCGGTCTTGAATCAGCAGGCCGCCATTAACGCGTTTGTAGTCGAAGGCGGGCTGGCTTTGATCCCATTGGCCGCAGGCCAGCAGGCGCACATTTTTCTTCTCAGCGACAATCGCCTGTGCCTCGGTGCTGATGCTCGGAGCGATAATCACTTCCACAAATTGGCGGTCGCAAATGGCTTTGGCGGTAGCCGCATCCAGCTCGCGGTTAAAGGCGATAATGCCGCCGAACGCAGATTCTGGATCGGTGGCGAAGGCTAGTTCGTAGGCTTCGCCAATGCCGTTTAGCGACACGGCCACACCGCAGGGGTTGGCGTGTTTGACGATAACGCAGGCGGGCTTGGTGAACGATTTCACGCATTCCAGAGCGGCGTCGGTGTCGGCGATATTGTTGTAAGACAGCTCTTTGCCCTGCAACTGGGTTGCCGTGGCAATGCAGGCTTCGGTGGGGGCTTTTTCAACATAGAAGGCTGAATCCTGATGGGGATTTTCGCCGTAGCGCATTTCCTGTGCTTTGAGGAATTGGCTGTTGAAGGTACGTGGAAATTTGTCGCTGCCACCGGGAACCAGACGGCCAAAGTAATTGGCAATAGCGCCATCATAGGCGGCGGTGTGTTCGTAAGCTTTGATTGCCAGATCAAAGCGGGTGGCTTGGCTCAGGCTGCCTTCATTGCCGCGCATTTCTTCGAGAATGCTGCTGTAGTCGCTGGCGTTAACCACAATGGCGACATCGCGGTGGTTTTTGGCCGCGGCGCGAACCATGGTGGGGCCGCCAATGTCGATATTTTCGATGGCGTCTTCCAGGCTGCAGTCGGGTTTGGCAACGGTAGCTTCAAAGGGGTAGAGGTTGACCACAACCATGTCGATGGCAGAGATGCCGTGCTCGGCCATAATGGCATCGTCAGTGCCGCGACGGCCTAAAATACCGCCGTGGACTTTGGGGTGCAGGGTCTTAACCCGGCCGTCCATCATTTCTGGGAAGCCGGTGTAGTCGGCAACTTCAGTTACCTCGATATTGTTTTGCTCCAGCAGGCGGAAGGTGCCGCCGGTAGAGAGCAGTTCAACATTCATGGCGCGGAGTTCGCGGGCGAATTCCACAATGCCGGATTTGTCGGAAACACTGATCAGAGCGCGGTTTACGCGGCGAGTCTGAGAGTCTGAAGTCATGCCTGTTTTGTGCCTATATAAAGTGAGAGAAATCTGGGATTAAAGCAGGTCGTATTGCTTGAGCTTTTTGCGCAGGGTACCGCGATTCAGGCCCAGCATTTGAGAGGCCTTGGTTTGGTTGTTGCGGGTGTAGCGCATCACTTCTTCAAGCAGTGGGGCTTCAACTTCGGCGAGCACCATATTGTAAACGTCGGTGACGTCTTGACCGTCGATATTGGTAAGGTAAGTGGTGATGGCAATAGACACACTTTCACGCAGCGTTTTGGCCTGGCTGATGTCGTTGCTCAGGGTGCTGGTGACGTTGTCTAGGGCTTCGTTGGTGCTAAGGTTCATGCGGCGGCATCCTGTGTAAATTGTTCTCGCTGTTCAAAGAAAGTTTGAATAGCGTCAAGTTGTGCACTGGCTGAATCCAGTGTGTTGAACTGGCGTCGAAACTCCTCGTTGAAGTGAGTCGCGGCCGTTCCGTTTTGTTCTTTGGTGTTGTCTTGGGCCAGATACCACGCGCAGTGTTTACGCGCGATTCTTAAGCCTTGATGTTCTCCGTAGAACTGGTGCAGTGACTGCAGGTGTTCTAGCAGTACCGCCTGTTTAAGCTCTTTGGCGATCGGTGCCATGTGTTGTCCGGTTTCCAGAAAATGATTTATTTCCTGAAAAATCCAGGGTCGCCCCTGGGCGCTGCGACCGATCATCACGCCGTCGGCACCGGTGTAGGCCAATACCTCGGCGGCTTTTTCGACGCTGTCGATATCGCCATTGGCGAATACCGGAATGCTGAGTGCCTGAGCGATCTCGGCGATGGTGTCGTATTCGGCTTCGCCCATAAACCGGCAGGCTCGGCTGCGGCCATGAACGGCGAGCGACTGAATGCCGAGGTCTTCCGCCATGCGGGCAATCTCTACCCCATTGCGCTGATCGGTTGACCAGCCGGTGCGAATTTTCAGAGTCACCGGAATCGAAACCGAGGCGACCACGGCGCGCAATATTTGTTCAACCAGTTCTGGTTCGCGCAACAGGGCAGAGCCTGCGGCACGTTTCAAAACTTTTTTGGCAGGGCAGCCCATATTGATATCAATGATATCGGCGCCCATGGCTTCGCAGCCTCGGGCGGCATCGGCCATCATGTCTGGGTCGGCGCCGGCAATTTGAACGGCGCGGGGGCCTTCATCGTCGGCGGCCAGACGCAGATGACTCTTGCGGGTATGCCAGAGCTCGCTGTTACTGATCAGCATTTCCGAGGTGGTCAGACCGGCGCCAAAGCGTCGGCAAAGACGGCGAAAGGGCAGATCCGTTATCCCTGCCATTGGTGCCAACACGGCTCGCGATGGGAGCGGATGGGGGCCAATAGCAAGTGACTTCATGTCCAGAAATACGCCTCGGAGAGTTCAGTGACCGCGAAAAAACAGGCCGGCTATGATACTCGCAAGGTGGGGTGATCGGAAGTCTTGCGTTTAAAAAATAACCAGTTTTTGCGGCGAATTTTGGACTGGCGAGAGCGGGAAAATTTTGCTATGTGGGCGCTTGTCTGAGCCTAATTTGGACTCAATTCCAGTCGATAATTGACCGCATCCGGGCCGGGGTCAACGATCGCCAGGGCAATGTGGACGGGTTGTCGAGGCGGTAACAGGGAAAGCCCGCGCAGTTCGCCAGCCAAATATTCGCGTGGTTTAAATATCCGACTAGCCAGTTCCTGATCGTTGAGGTCGCTAAATCTTAGGGCGAGGTTGGGAAAGGGAACGGCGTCACTGCCATTGTTGACAATGATGGTGTCGATTTGCAGCGCGTGCTCCCGTTCTGGGTGTTTGCGCACTAACAGGTTTTGGGATTGCAGTTGTTGTACCTTGGGTGCATCAACTTGGCTTTCGCGAGACAGTTTTTGCAACCAATTCTCGCAGGGCCAGTGTTTGCTTTCGCATAGCGTCAGAAATTTTTCGCCAGAAGGCGTGGCCAGCAGCTCTTGTTGTTTCCACAGTAAGAGTTGGCCGATGATTCCTAGCGCGGCGATGGCGCACAATAATACCCACACGCCACGGCGGTAAGCTGGTGGCGCTTGGTGATGTTCAAAGTCGTGATTGTGGGTGTTGAGCGAGCTGAGTATTTCCAGCGGGCTGCGTTCGCTGTGCGGTTTGCTTTCGTCGACGGGAGTGGCTTCGTCAGTCTCAGGCAGGCTTGTTTTGGACTGGATTACTTCGGACTTGATGGCTTCGGACTGGCTTGCTTCGGGCTGGATTGCCTCAATGGCAGGGGTTTCAGGTTCTAATGCTTCCGGTGCAGTCTCTTCGATTTCTGCTTCTTGAGGCGCCTCGATGGTGGCGATCTGGTTTTCTACTTCTAGTGTTTCTTGCAAGGGTGTATCTAGAGCGGGCGTGTTGGCATTAAAAATATGCATACATACGCCGCAACGAACCAAGCCGCCAGCCGCCTGTAGCTGGGCGTCTTGTACGCGAAAGCGGGTTTCACATTCGGGACAGCGGGTGTGGATGCTTTTATTACTTTCTTTATTGTCGGCGTGAATGCTGTCAGTCATGGTGTGAGCGTGGTCGGAGAAAGCCGGTAGTTTACCCGGCTTTGCGCTGTCCGGTAATCCTTAGCCATTCCTCGCGCTGGGCGCGGTCTATGTCAGTAAACCATTCGCTGTAGCGCTCGCTCAGTAAATCGCCCTGGGTGTGCAGTATGCCCGAGAGGCAGATTGGGGTTGCCGGTGCCAGATAGCCGGCCAGTTGCGGGGCCAGCTCTAGCAGTGGGCCGGCCAGAATATTGGCAACCACCGCATCGCCGCTCAGGTTTTCTGGAATTTGCGTAGGTAGAAAACACTCAACGCGTTCAGGGGCGATATTATTGCGCTGAGCATTGTCGCGGGTGGCGATTAGTGCCTGGGGATCGTTGTCCACCGCGATCATTTTTTCCGCGCCGAGCAATAGCGCGGCAATGCCGAGAATGCCGGAGCCGCAACCGTAGTCGATCACGGTTTTACCTGTTAGGTCTTGTTGATCCAGCCATTGCAGGCAGAGAAACGTGGTGGGGTGGGTGCCGGTGCCAAAGGCCAGACCGGGGTCTAGCATCAAGTTGACGGCATTGGCATCCGTCGGTTCGCGCCAGCTTGGGCAAATCCACAGGCGCTCGCCACATTGAATAGGTTGGTAGCTGTCCATCCACTCGCGAATCCAGTCGCGATCTTCAAGAATTTCTACTTTTAGTGGGGGCAGGGGTGCAGTATAGCTGGCCGCCAAGGCGACCAGCAGTGCATCGGTGTCGGCATCAGCACTGAACAGCCCGGTTACCCGAGTGCTGTCCCATACCGGACGCTCACCAACGCCGGGTTCAAAAACGGGTTGATCGGCGCCGTCTTCCATGGTGACGGCGGCGGCGCCAATTTCCATTAGCGCATCTTCCAGTGCCGAGGCACTTTCCCTATTTGCCGATAGACGTAGTTGAATCCAGCTCATTATTTTTAGGAACCTTAGAGCTTTAATTTCTTTTCGAGATAATGAATGCTGACGCCGCCTTCTTTGAAAGCGCTGTCGCGTACCAGATCTCGGTGCAACTCCGTGTTGGTGCGAATGCCGTCAACAATCAGCTCGTCCAGCGCAGTGCGCATACGGTTGAGTGCTTGTTTGCGGTCGTCGCCCCAAGTGATGATTTTAGCCACCATGGAATCGTAGTTCGGCGGTACGGTGTAGCCGCTGTACAGGTGCGAATCTACCCGAACCCCTAAGCCGCCCGGCGCGTGGTAATGCTTGATCGTACCGGGGCAGGGCATAAAGGTTTTGGGGTCTTCGGCGTTGATACGGCATTCAAAGGCATGGCCTTTGATCACGATATCGTCCTGGGTCAGGCTCAATTTTTCACCGCCAGCAATTTTCAGTTGCTCTTTAATCAGGTCTATGCCGGTCACCATTTCGCTGACAGGGTGCTCAACCTGAATACGGGTGTTCATTTCAATAAAGAAGAACTCGCCGTTTTCGTAAAGGAACTCAAAGGTGCCCGCACCGCGATAGTTGATCTTTTTACAAGCGTCGACACAGGACATGGCAACGCGGTTGCGCACGTCATCGGGAATGCCGGGAGCGGGGGCTTCTTCCAATACCTTTTGGTGGCGGCGCTGCAAGGAGCAGTCGCGATCACCGAGGTGAATGGCATTGCCTTGGCCGTCGGCCAGTACCTGAATTTCCACGTGGCGTGGATTTTCCAGAAATTTTTCGATGTAGACCGTATCGTCACCAAAAGCCGCTTTGGCTTCAGACTGGGTCACATAAACCGCATTCAGCAGGGCGGCTTCGCTGTGAACCACGCGCATACCGCGACCACCGCCACCGGCAGCAGCTTTAATAATAACGGGGTAGCCAATGCGCCGGGCGATTTGCATGGTGCGGTCGCCGTCTTCGGTAATCGGGCCGTCGGAGCCGGGTACGGTGGGTACGCCTGCTTCTTTCATGGCTTTGATGGCCGAAACTTTATCGCCCATCAGGCGGATAACATCGGCATTGGGGCCAATAAAGGTGAAGCCGCTCTTTTCCACTTGCTCGGCAAAATCGGCGTTTTCCGCCAGAAAGCCGTAGCCAGGGTGGATGGCCACCGCATCAGTGACTTCGGCGGCACTGATAATAGCGGGAATATTTAAATAGCTGGCGGGTGAAGGTGCGGGGCCTATACACACTGCCTCATCGGCGAGGCGAACGTGCATCAGATCGCGGTCTGCGAGGGAGTGAACCGCCACAGTTTTGATGCCCATTTCTTTACAGGCACGCAAAATCCGCAGGGCGATTTCGCCTCGGTTTGCAATAACGACTTTTTTAAGCATGTCGAATCCGTCTGTGTTTGGGAATGGCGTCAGCCGTTTCCAGAATTAAACGATGGTGATCAATGGCTGATCGAATTCCACGGGTTGGGCGTCGTCGACCAAAATGGCCTCGATTACACCGGACTTGTCCGCTTCGATCTGGTTCATCATCTTCATCGCTTCGACGATGCAGACAACATCGCCAGCTTTAACGTGTTGGCCAACTTCGGCAAAGGCCGGTGAGCCGGGTGACGGCGCGCGGTAGAAAGTGCCGACCATGGGTGATTTGATCACATGGCCATTAATGGCTTTTTCTGCGGCGGGGGCTGCTTCAGCCGGTGCCGCCGCGGCGGGCGCAGCAACAGGCGCCGCTGCTACGGGTGCAGGCTGTGCGTAGTATTGTGCTGGCGCGGCAACATTACCGCTGTTGCGGCTGATACGAACAGACTCTTCGCCCTCTTTAATCTCCAGCTCATCGATATTGGATTCTTCGAGCAGCTCAATCAGTTTTTTTACTTTTCTGATGTCCATAGTGACTCTCTAATAAGTGTTCAAATAAATAAAAGTGAAGCGTAAATATTGTTGTTACCCTTGCGGGCTTAATTGTTTTCTAGCGCAGCAATGGCCGCTTGCAGCGCCAGCAAGTAACCCTGCGCACCCAATCCGCAGATCACGCCTTTGGCAATATCTGAGAAGAAAGAGTGGTGGCGGAATTCATCGCGCTGGTAAACGTTAGACAGGTGAACCTCTATAAAAGGAATGTCTACCGCCAGCAGTGCATCCCGCAGCGCTACACTGGTATGGGTGAACGCAGCGGGATTGAAAATAATAAAATTAATACCCTCGGGGCGAGCGGTATGAATACGCTCGATTAATTCGTATTCGGCATTGCTTTGCAGGCACTGCAAGTGGTGGCCGGCATCTGTGGCGGCTTGTTGCAGGCTGGTATTAATGTCGTCGAGGGTTTGCGAGCCGTACACGCCGGGTTCCCGGGTGCCGAGCAAGTTTAGATTGGGGCCGTGCAATACAAGAATGGAAGCCATAGCGGTGCAGATATATCCCCGTCTGATAATGCTGCGGATTGTGCACTATTTACAAAACGGGGTTCAAGGGCTTTCTGGAGAATTTTTGAGATATATGCCTAATCCCTGCAGATTCCCCGAAGTTTCCAGTCATATTCCTGCAATGTTGTTTTCAGTGACAACACTGTGTTGATTATATTTTGATCTACCTCAAGCTGCTTAACACAATCTCTTTGGTGAGAATTTGAGGCAAAACCACCGCCGGCTGGGCGATGTCTGCGGGGAAGTACAAATAAAGCGGCACACCATTGCGCTGATAGTCGGCCAGTAAGTCGGTAATGGCAGGGTCGTAACGTGTCCAGTCCGCGACCAGATAGACAATGTTTCGCTCGGCAAAGGCCTGTTGAATTTCGTCGGTATTCAATACCAGATTTTCATTGGCAGCGCAGGTGATACACCAGTCGGCGGTGACATCCAGAAAAACCGCCTGACCATTTTCACGGAAGCGCTCGATTTGACTGCGATCAAAGCCGGACTGCTGCTGCAGTTGTTTGCTGTTATCAGCGTTAAAGGTATTGGCCAATAAAAAGGGAATGGCTAACAGGCTGAGCAGGGCAAGGCCTTTACCCAGTGTTTTGCGCTGCCATAACCACAGCGCAAAGCCGATAAGCAGCCAGCAGAGTAGATTGGCGGCCATGCCATTGGCGCCGGTTTGACGGCCAACAACCCATGCCAACCAGATGGCGGTGGCTAATAGCGGGAAGGCCATAAACTGGCGCAGGGTCACCATCCACATGCCGGGCTTGGGCAATAGGGCCAGCCAGCGAGGAAACAGCGTCAGTAATAAAATAGGTAAGGCCATACCGAGGCCGAGGGCGGCAAATACCAATAGCGATATAGCTGGTGGTTGAGTGGCGGCAAAACCTACGGCGCTGCCCATAAAGGGTGCGGTACAGGGGCTGGCAACTAGGGTGGCTAAAACGCCGGTGAAAAAGCTGCCTTGGTAACCGCCCTTTTGAGTAAGTTCGCCGCCCAAACTCATAAAGCTGCCGCCGATCTCAAACAGGCCAAGCATATTCAAGCTCAGCACAAAAAACAGGCCGGCAAGGGCGCTGACAAACCACGGGCTTTGTAGTTGGAAACCCCAACCCACAGCTTGGCCGGCTTGCTGGAGCCCAATCAAGACCCCGGCAACGGCGATAAAGCTGAGTACCACGCCGGCGGTATAAGATAGGCCGTGTCCGCTTGGGCGGCCTTCATGGGCATTGGCAAAACTTAATACTTTCAGCCCCAAAACCGGGAATACGCAGGGCATTAAATTCAGAATAGCGCCGCCCAGCGCCGCCGAAAGCAAAATAAATAGCAGGCTGGCTACGCCAACGGGAGCGCTTGCTGCTGTGACCGTGTTGTTGGTTTCACCTGCGGCCATGGCGCGGGCCGTTTTGGCGTCCAGCTCGGTAAATCCACCCTTGCCATCTCGAGTAAAAAATTGATCGCGCGGCGGGTAACAGAGCCCCGCATCGGCGCAACCTTGAGAACGAATTTTGAAAATGGCCTGCGCATCGTTGGAGAAGCCGCTGATGTGGATGGCGGTGGCGTTGTAGTACACCTCGGTTTCGCCAAAGAATTCGTCGTGTTTGATCTTCCCTGTTTCGTATTCGGCAGACAGAGTAGATGTTGTTGCGGTGTTTAATTCACTAACCGCAAAGCGCTCGCGGTAGAGATAGTAGCCGTCAGCAATAGTCCAAAACGCGGTTAACTGATCGCCGTTCTCGACCAGATCGACTTGATAGGCTTGTTCGACTGGCAGAAAACTGGGTTCTGACTGAGTATTTGCTTCTTCGGCAAATGGGTCGGTAGCGGCCAGCCCTTGCGAGGGAAGCAGTGCAAAATTAACAACAAATAACAGTAAAAACGTGAACAGTGATTTCATATTCAAGTATGGGTAACGGTATGATCATCATTAGAATTTGGGCCCAGTATAGGGCCTGTGCCATGCCGGTGAAATCGATATATGCAGATTTTGGCGGCGGCGAACGGATAGTGGGTTTGGAGGAAAATCATTGTTTCGTCTAATTTTAATCATGGTTCTGGGCGGCTTGTGCGCACCGCTGTGGGCGGAGCAAGCTGTGCCAGCGCTAACGGTATCAGAGGCTTACGTTAGAGGTATGCCGCCGACGCAAAAGGTAACAGCGGCGTTTATGACCCTGAAAAATACCCGCAGTTCCGATGTGAACTTGGTTTCGGCCTACAGCGATGCGGCACAAACCCTCGAGTTTCATCAGCATATTCATAACAATGGCATGATGCGCATGGTAAAACAGTCGAGTATTCGCATACCTGCTAACGGTGAGTTGGAACTAAAGCCCGGTAATTATCATTTGATGATGATTGGGCTGAAGCGGCCTTTAAAAGAAGGTGAGAGTGTGCTGCTGACCTTGGTCGCTGACGATGGTGAAGAGATCCAGATTACCGCCCCTGTCATTAGCGTGCTGCACAAACACCACTGAATTCAGGGACGAGCTTAAGAGGGAAAAATGATAAAAGAAAAACTGCAAAATGCGGCGGCGGGCATTAAAGAGGCCGCTCAAGATTGGCTGGGTAACGGCGCATTAGTAAAAGGTGTTGGTGTCGTTGCGGCGATATATATCGTGATCTCATTGATCCTCGGTGTGTACTGGAGCATGACGCCGGATTACCCCGAGACCAGCTATTATCAGGATCAGCCCTCACAGCCGGTGATCGGCTCAACTACGACTACGGCGCTGATTGATGTTGCGGAAATCCTGCTCGATAAGCCCGGTGGTTTTATCTATAACGACATCACTCTGCCCGGCTTGCTGATGGACAATATGCCTTCGTGGGAGTACGGCGTATTGATTCAGGTGCGGGATATGAACCGAGCTTTCCGTGAGAGCTTTAGCCGCAGTCAGTCGCAATCTCAGGAAGATGTGGATTTAGCCCGCGCCGAACCCCGCTTTAATTTTTCAGCTAATAGCTGGGCGGTGCCCGCGTCGGAGTCGGAATACCGGGCCGGGGTGAAATTCTTAAAGTCTTATCGCTCACGTCTTAGCGATGTGAACGAAACGCAGGCGCAGTTTTTTGCCCGTGCCGATAATCTGCGCTACTGGTTGGCGGTGGTGGAAAATCGTTTGGGCTCTCTGTCTCAGCGCTTGGGCGCCAGTGTGGGTCGCACTCGGGTGAATACGGATTTGGCCAATGATCCGGTGGCGCAGCAATCGACGCCGGCTCCTTCTGAATCGCGTGTAAAAACCCCGTGGATGGACATTGATAATGTGTTTTTTGAAGCCCGCGGCAGTTGCTGGGCGCTGATTCATTTTTTGCGTGCGGTAGAAGTGGATTTTGCCAATGTGTTGCAAAATAAAAATGCGCTGGTCAGCTTGCGTCAGATTATTCGCGAATTAGAGGGCACTCAACAAACGGTGTACAGCCCCATGATTTTGAATGGCAGTGGTTTTGGTTTGTTGGCGAATCACTCGCTGGTGATGGCTTCTTATATTTCCCGCGCCAATGCGGCGATTATCGATTTGCGGGATCTGCTTTCTCAGGGTTAAGAATGTCAAAAAACGGCAGGGATTTATTGGCTGTTCGGGAATAGCAAGGTAACAGTCGTGCCCTTGTGCAGCGTGCTATCAATATCAATACTGATACCAAAGCGATCGCAGATACGTTTCACCATATCGAGACCAAGTCCGGTGCCGGCACTTTTGGTGGAGAAGCTTCGCTCAAATATTCGGCCTAGGTGTTCTGGGCTGATACCGGTTCCAGTATCGCTGATGGAGAGCTGCGGGCCATTAAGCGTGATCGTGATGCGGCCATCTTGGGTATGTTCCACCGCATTACGCAACACGTTACCAACCACAATCTTAACCAAGCTTTCAGGAATATCCGAAGTCACATTGCTATCGAGATTAAGTTCGATGTGATTATTGTGCTTTGTAATTTCCTGCCCACTGTCGTGCGCAAGTTGTCTGATTAAGGGCTCCAGTGAGAGGGGGTAGCTTTCTAAAAGTAGGCCATCTTCTTCTCTTGAAAGGAAAAGTGCGGCTTCAATAAACGCCAACATATCTTTGCAGGCGCGGCGAATTCGGGCGAGAGCACGTTGCTCAACCTCGGAATGCTGGTAGCTTTCTAGAATGTCAGTGGCGCCCATCATCACAGACAGTGGTGTGCGCAACTCATGGCTGGCCGCCGTAGAAAACGAACGCTCGCGATCAACAAATTGATCAATGCGGGTGAGGTATGAATCGAAGGCGGTGGCGATTTGTTTGATATCACTATCTTGGAATTCACCGGCAATACGTGTGCCGCGTTCGCCTGGTGGCAGCGCAGATAGGCGTTTGCTGAGTCGTTGAATCGGTTCCAGAAAATGGTTTGCCGCTTTACTGGCAATGATGAGTGCAAGCAGGGTGATCACCAAAATACCAATGGCCAGTGTGCGTAGAAGTGCGTGTTCTTGCTCCTCCCATTCGCTGATGTCGTAGGCCAGAAAAAGTCGGCCTTTGTCGGTATCTACAATCTGTAGGTGAAGGTGTTTATTGTGCAGCGCAATGCTGTGATAGGTGCCGCTCGACAATGCCTGAATATTTTCAGGCAGTTTGAGAATGTCTTCGCCTTGATAAAAATACCAGTCACTGAATGGTGAATTATTTAAGGCGCTGGCATTGTTCGGATTTTCAATCAGTACTTTGAGATGGCTCTCGACAAAATTGCCAAAGGTGGCTGCTTCAAGCCGTTGCTTTATCAATAACAATACGCTGGCAAACAGGGTGCTGGTGACGATGATAATGACCACTGTGGTGGCGATCATTCGATGGCGGAGTGAGTGAGAATTCATTCGGCACGGTTCCTGTTAAAGGCGTGTCTTGGGTAATTATCTGGGTGAGAGCTGATAGCCAACACCATGCACCGTGTGTAATAGCTTTTCAGGAAAAGGCTTGTCGATAATATTGCGCAGGCTGTAAATGTGCGTGCGAAGAATATCTTTATCGGGAGGATTGTCGCCCCAGACCAATAACTCGAGTTGTTGCCGCTTAACCACATTGGGGCTGTCTTGCATCAGGCGCTCAAGTAGTTTGCGTTGGATTGGGTTGAGCTCCAGTTTTTGCCCTGCACGACTGGCTGACAGGGTGCTGGCGTTATAAACCAAATCGGCCACGGTTAGATCGGCTTGCGGCATGGTGTATTGGCGTTTCATTTGGGCTTGCAGGCGAACCTCAAGCTCTTTAACGGAGAAAGGTTTTACCAAATAGTCATCGGCGCCGGAATTAAAACCAAGCAGCTTATCTTCCAGTTGGTCTCGCGCCGTCAACATAATGATAGGGGTACTAAGCTGTTTTTCTCGCAGTTGCTTGCACAGACTAATGCCATCGAGCTTGGGTAGCATCAGGTCGAGGACGATTACGTCGAAGTCATTTTCTAGTGCGAGTTGCAGGCCGAGTTTGCCATCGGTAGCAAAATCTAAGGTGTGGCCTCGGGCTTCAAAATAGTCGGCAATATTTTCGGCGATATCGCGATTGTCTTCGACGATTAATAACTTCATATCTGGTTTTTCTTGTTCTGGCTCACAGCCCAGCGAGATGTCAAATGTAGCATGACAATTGCCAATAGAATGTCAAACCTGCACTGAAACCACGCTAAGCCCCCGCTATTTCACGTATTCGACATAATTTTGACAAGTCGCTTTATAGGATCAACCCCGATTTTTAATTGGTGTGGTTGGAATAGTGGATATTCATTTCTCATACAGGCTCTGGCAACGCCTCTCACTGGCGGGTCTGAGTGTTGTGGTTCTGATGGTTAGCGAATTTTCTTCTGCTAGCTCCGAGCTGATCAATGCATCCAGTGATGCTCGAGTCGAGCACCCTCATGAGGAGCATCCCCACTTGAAGGTGGACAAAGACCTCAGCGTAGCCGATATCTTTGCGGCGGCGTTTGCCCGCGCGCCTGAAAATGCAATGACGGCATCTTATGCCTCGCAAGCGGAAAGTCAGCAGCGTGTCAGCCGAAACTGGCTGGCGGATCGTCCCAGATTCAATGTGAATTATTGGGATGATCAATTTGTGAATGATACTGGCTTGCTGGAAATGGAGGCTGGCATCGAAATGGATTTGTGGCGAAGGGGCCAAAGACAAAATGCTAAGCAATTGGCATTGCAGTATGAAAAGGGCAAGAACGCTTGGGATGATTATTTTCGGCTCATCGTGACGGGGCGAGTACGCGAGACTTTGCATCAAATTGCAATGAGTTCACTTGAGGCTAATCACGCAGGCAAGCGGCTGGGCGATGTTGAGCAATTATTGGTGATAAGCGAGAAGCGCTATAGCGCCGGTGAAATTGCTTATGCCGAGCATATTCAAGCCGAAAACCTGAAAATCGAAGTGGCGCAGAAACTGCTGGAAAGCCAAGCGGAAATGGTGGATGCCGAGCGGCAGTACACCATGCTGACCGGCTTGTATGCTCGCCCTGAAAACCTTACTGAGTCTATTCCTAGTACCTCGGATATCAGCACTGAACACCCCCAGTTACGCTTCTTAATGGCTCGCCAGCAGCAGCAATTTTCTAAGTTAGAACAACAGCGTCAGCAAGCGGCGGGAAATACCACGGTAGCTCTGCGGATACGCCGTGAGCAGGGGAGTCGTCTAGAACCTGAGATTGAAAGTTTGGGCCTGAGTGTCACCATTCCTTTTGGTAGTAGCAGTGTGGCCTCGGCGGCGGTAGCTGAGGGCAGCGAATCTCTGGCTAATCTGGATATGCAATTACAGCACGCTCGACTGTCATTACAGCGGCAACTGCATGAAGTGCAGCACGATTTAGATGTGTTGGAAAACGCCATTCGTTTGGCGACCACTGGCGTGGAGCTCAGTCGCCAGCGCTGGAACATGGCCGAGCGTGCATTTGAGCTTGGGGAGTCTGATATCCGTCCTACCATTCTCGCGCTGCAGGAATATCGAGATAGCGAACTACACCTTCAACAGCTACAACTGCGCCGCAGTGCGCGAATTTCGTCTTTTAAACAAATCGTGGGGGAATTGTTGTGAGACTTTTTTCCAAGGAAATAACGATGCTTAAACCACTGTTGTACGTAAGTCTTTTGGTTTCTCTTTCTGCTGCTGCCCAAGAAGCAGACAGTTTTATTCCCCTCTCTGTGGCAGATCAGCAGCGTTTGGGTATTGTCAGTGAGGTGGTTGGATCGGCAGGTAGCGACGCAGGTTTGCGGGTGCCGGCTATTGTTGTTAATTCACCAGATGTAGCCTCGAGGGTGATTGCCCGCCATTCGGGAATACTTAAAGCCTGGCATGTGGTTGGTGGTGAACAAGTGGTAGTGGGACAGCGCTTAGTTACTCTGATTAGCCCAGAGTTAATGACCCTTGAGGAATCTTGGTTGGCGGCCAGTCACGAGCTGGCTACCGCCGATGCCGAGCTAGGTAAAGATCAACAGCTTTTTAATGAAGGCATTATCTCGGAGTTGCGCCTGCAAAAAACACGTCGAGATCAGCAACGAGCGGCCTTTAATCAGCGCGCTTTTCAAGTCCAGCTTGTTCAGCTGGGCTTCGATCACAAAGATCTGCGCGACTTGGTAAGCGGTCAGCGTGAACCGGGGAATTATATTTTGAAAGCGCCACAAGCGGGGCTTGTGAGTCGCGACTTTCTGCGAGTGGGAGATACTGTTGAGGAAACCCAGCAGTTAGCATCAGTGACCCAGCAAGCGGCACTTTGGCTGCGCGCCGATGTTAACACTGTACTTGCTGCGGGATTGCGAATCGGACAAAAGCTGCAAATTGCGGAATTCGATGCAGCATTGACCTTGTTGAGTAAAAATCAGGAGGTGGGCGCGAGTAGTCAGAGTATTCAAATCCTTGCTCGCTTTGATACCACATCCATGACCGGCGCTGCATCGGCAATTCGCCCGGGACAGCGTGTTAGTTTGATCCTGTCTTCTTCGGTTCCCGGTATCTATGTGCCTGCCAAGGCGGTTACTCATAGTGAAAACGCGACTTTTGTCTATATCAGCAGTGAAAAGGGCATTGCGGTAAGAGAAGTTGTGTTGAAGCCGCTAGGCGATGGATATCTGGCGGAAAGCGGTATTGCGGCAAATGAATCATTGGTTATTTCAGGTACTGCGCAGCTTAAAGGTATCCAATTGGGATTAGGGGGCGGTGAATAATGCTGGGCCGTCTGATTCAGTTTTCTCTCAGTCAGCGTTTGTTGGTTGGACTTTTTACCTTATTGTTGATCGGCCTCGGCAGTCGAGCATTGATGAATATCGCCATTGATGCGTTTCCCGATATTTCGCCGACACAGGTCAAAATCATTATCAAATCTCCGGGTATGACGCCGGAAGAAGTAGAAAGCCTGATTACCCAGCCCATTGAAGTTGAATTGCTGGGTATTCCACAGCAGTCCATGCTGCGCTCAATTTCAAAATATGCCCTGTCTGCAATTACTCTCGATTTTGAGGAAGGCACCGATATTTATTGGGCGCGGCAACAGGTAGCTGAACGGCTAAATAATATTTGGGGCAATTTGCCGATGGGCATCAGCGGTGGCTTAGCACCAATGAGTACGCCTCTCGGTGATATGTTCATGTTTACCGTCGACAATCCGCAATTGTCATTGGCAGAGCGCCGTTACTTACTGGATTGGACCATCCGTCCGGCACTGCGCACGGTAGATGGCGTGGCCGATGTTAATGCGCTTGGCGGCTTCGTACGCACTTATGAAGTAGCGCCGCGTCGCGCTGATATGGCCACGTTGAAAGTGACAACCGCACAAATAATGGCGCTGTTGCAGCGCAATAATAGCAATGATGGTGCGGGCCGTTTGGATCAAGGCGAAGAAGCGATCTTAGTGCGTGTAGCTGGTGCCATGCAGTCGCTGGAGGATATCGCCGACCTGCGTTTAAACACGGCTGAAGGGGTATCTATTGCTCTGCGCCAAGTTGCTGATATTCGAATGGGGTCATTGGAGCGATATGGCTCGGTAACCGTGGATGGCCAAGGTGAAGCAGTGCAAGGCTTGGTGATTGGGCTGCGTGGTGCCAATGCTAGGCATGTGGTAGCCGGAGTCAAAAACAAGCTAGCTGAGCTACAAGCTAGCTTGCCCGAGGGCACCGAGCTTCAGGTGTTTTACGACCGCAGTCAGCTTATTGGTTTGGCGGTGGGTACTGTGGGTAAGGCGTTGTTGGAAGCGGTAGTGCTCGTGCTAATTGTCCTGGGTTTATTCCTCGGCAATCTTCGTGCGGCGCTGACGGTGGCCAGTATTTTACCTCTCGCGGCATTGTTTACCGTTTTTATGATGCAGCAGATGGGCATGAGTGCCAATCTGATGAGCCTTGGCGGTCTGGTCATTGCCATTGGCATGTTGGTGGACTCCGCAATCGTGATTGTGGAAAACATGGTGTCGATGTTGGCCAGACACAATGAATCCAACGGGGCTTCTGTTCGCAGATTACCCTTGCTGCATATTCTGTTTCGGGCGGTAAAAGATGTCTCGGTGCCGGTGACATCAGGTGTGGCCATTATCATTATCGTGTTTTTACCGCTGATGACCTTGCAGGGCCTTGAGGGAAAATTATTTGTCCCCGTAGCGCTAACTATTGTTTTTGCCCTGCTTGGCTCATTGTTGATGGCCCTGACTGTGATTCCCGTTATTGCCTCATTTCTGCTGAAAGAAAGTCACGATAAGGAACCTTTGCTGAGTCGCAAATTACTGTCTTTATATGAGCCTCTTCTGGCCAAGGCGTTAGCCAAACCCGCCGGAGTTGTGGCGATTTCGGCAGGCTTATTGGTGTTGATGTTTGCGGTATTTCCACTGGTGGGTAAGACCTTTCTTCCGGGGATGGATGAAGGGGATTTGATTGTACAGTTGGAGTCGATTCCCTCGGTCAATTTGGATACCAGCATTGCCATGGTGCAAAAAGTAGAGCATGCGCTGTTGAATAATGTGAGTGAAATCGAGCGTATTGTTTCGCGTAGTGGTTCAGATGAAATCGGTATGGATCCAATGGGCCTGAACGAGACTGATGTGTTTCTACAGTTGAAGCCAGTCAGTGAATGGCAAGTTAAGGATAAAGCCGCCTTGCAGGAAAAAATACGCGAGATATTGGACGGTTTTCCAGGGATTAATTACGGTTTTACCCAACCAATTGATATGCGTGTTTCGGAAATGCTAACGGGATCGCGGGGTGATATCGCCATTAAGGTCTTTGGCCCCGACCTTGCTGAGTTAAATCGTCTTGCTCAGGAAATTAGCCATCAAATTGAACAAGTCGACGGTGCAGTGGATACCACGGCCACGTTGAACGAAGGTGCGCAATATCTTCAGGTCAGTGTCGATCGTCTGCGTGCCGGTAGTTTCGGCTTGAATGCCGATGAATTACAGCACCAGTTACGAGCAGAAATTGAAGGCTTACCGCTGGGCAATATTATTGAGCATAGTGCGCGGGTGCCATTGATGTTGCGCTTTGATAAGCCCAATGGCGATGGCGTCGCACAACTGCGCAACAGCTTAATACCTTTAGCGGATGGTAGTGTTGTGCCGCTTTCATCGCTGGCAAGCATTGAGCGGATAGATGGCCCGGTGGGAGTGTCGCGAGAAGAGGGGCGTCGATTCTCAGTGGTTCGCAGCAATGTGGAAAATCGCGATTTAGTGGGATTTGTTGAGGAAGCCAAAGCGCGAATTGCCGTTGAAGTTTCAATGCCTCCGGGCTATTCCTTAGCTTGGGGCGGGCAGTTTGAAAACCAGCAACGTGCGGCGGCGCGCCTTGGCTTGGTTGTGCCGGTGGCTTTGGGCATGATTGCGCTTTTGCTCTTTGTCACTTTTGGTTCAATTAAGCAGACCGTCATTATCCTTTCTAATATTCCCTTTGCCTTAATCGGCGGCGTGTTGGCGCTTTGGCTGACCGGCGAGTTTTTGTCAGTGCCGGCTTCGGTAGGTTTTATAGCGCTATTGGGCATTGCGGTGATGAATGGTGTGGTAATGATGTCTTGTTTTAATCAGTTGCGCGCCAAGGGGATGGAGATGACCGAGGTGGTTTATCAGGGTGCTGTACGCCGCTTAAGACCGGTGATGATGACCGCCGCCACCTGTGCCTTAGGTTTGGTGCCTTTGCTATTGGCTTCTGGGCCTGGCTCCGAAATTCAAAAACCGCTCGCGATTGTGGTGATTGGGGGGTTGATTAGCTCGACACTACTAACTTTGTTTGTGCTGCCTATAATTTATCGCCGTTTTCATCAGTCGCTACAGTCGGAGGTTGTTGCTCAATGAGTATGAGTCAACTATTGGTTTTGAATATTCCGCCAGAGCTTGAGGATGAACTGGTGGATTATTTATTGGGTATTGAAGCGTTGAGTGGATTTACCTCTTATCCGGTACGGGGGCACGGTGAGCAGCGTCGCTTGTCGATTGCAGAGCAAGTGACAGGCCGCCGTAAGCGAGTGCAATTTGAATTGATTTTGTCCGCGCCTGCTTTAACAACTTTGCTGGAAGGGCTAAGCAGCGTGGGTACAGACATTTATTACTGGTATCAGGATGTGGCGGGCAGCGGCCATTGCTAGTGTTGTTTGTTGATTAAAATTCCCGAGACTTTCATCTTCTTACCCGCTTTGCCAAACAAGAGTTCCGCTTCACTGCGAAACTGGCGTTTGGCTTTTTTCTTTCTACCGCTGATTTTTTCTATCAGCAGTGCATAAATGTCTGGAGTCAGTTCAGCTTGATGTTCTAGCAGGGCTTTTTCTAGAACGCAGTCATCATTAAATTCGCCGAGCTGGTTGCCAAGCTTGTTGAGCTTGGAAAGATATTTTTTGCTGAGTTTGGTCTCGGTCGTCATACCGAAACGAAGCTGGTACAGCCAATACTTGGCCCATTTACGCCACAAGTGGTAGGCCTCATCTTCGCGGCTTTCAATCGCTTTGTTGGCGAGCTGTCGCGCTCGTTTATAACAGTTCAGTGTGCCGTTGAGCATAAAGCCATCGTGATCGCAGGCTAAAGAGGCCCACCAACTGGTGCGCAATTCCTGAAGTTTGCTGGCGACTTCACTCATTGCTGGTGCGGTGATCGCAGATTGCTGCTGATATTTTTCGATTAGGGGTCGCAGTGCGGCTTGTTGCTCAATATCCACACCGGCGAGCTTGATAAGGTTTTGAGCGAGCACCGTACCGTCTCGGGAGCTGACAAAGCACTGGGCCAAATGCCGAACTTGCAGGTCGAGACTTTTGATTTGTTCCGGTGAGCGTTCGCCGCGATAAAACTGTAAATAGGCGCGCAGTTGTTTGCACAAGACTCGGAAGTCGTGGATTTCATTATCAGACAACGGCTGCGGTTCGCGCAGCCGGGTGAGGAAGTATTCGAGTTGCGGGTCAATCTTGTCGAGAATAGGATCGCTCATTGCCCTGACTCTGGCTGTGTTCTGGGCTAACTTCCCAGAACGGATTGTCGAAGCGTGGTGTGGGCCGGGCCTTGCAGGCGCGGGCCGTATTGCGAAACCACTTCGGCTGCCGCGCGGCTGGCCAACTCGCCCGCTTTGCGGTAATCATAGCCATGACTGATGGCATAAAGAAAGGCACCGGCAAACATATCGCCGGCGCCATTGGTGTCTACCGCTTTAACCGCGTGGGGCGCGATTTCATGCAGGGTCTCACCGTCGAATACCAGTGCGCCTTTGGCACCCAAGGTAATGGCAAAGCTGCGGCTGACCTTTTTGATTTCAGCGATCGCGGTTTCTATCGAATCGGTGTCCGCCCAGCCCAGTGCTTCGGCTTCATTGCAGAATAGCAGGTCAACGCCGGAGCCCAGCATGTCTTTTAGGCCGTCTTTAAAGAAGCTGACCATGCCGGGATCGGAAAAGCTAAAGGCGGTTTTAACGCCGTGTTGTTCGGCGACTTCGCGGCCGCGAATGGCGGCAGCGCGGCCAGTGTCAGAGGTAACCAGATAACCTTCGGCGTAGAAATATTGCGAATCGGCCAAGGCCTGTTCGTTTAATTCCTTAATGGAAAGTTCCGCGCTAATGCCTAGGTGGGTATTCATACTGCGCTCGGCGTCTGGGCTAATCAGTACCAGGCATTTTCCGGTGATGCCGGAGTCGCGCTCGGAATCAAAGTCGGCGTCAATACCGGCGCTCTTTAATTCACTTAAAAATAGCTGGCCAAAGTCATCGTCGGCGACTTTGCAGGAGTAATATCCCTTGGCGCCAAACCAGGCGGCGGCGACAATGGAATTGCAGGCCGAGCCACCACTGGTTTGTTTGGAGTGAACCAAATGGCCTTCCAGGTGCCCCAGTAATTCCTGCTGACGGGTTTCGTCGACAAGGGTCATCAAACCTTTTTCGACGCCCATGGCGGATAATTCGTGATCATTGACTTCAATTTCAGTATCGACCAGTGCCGCGCCAATGCCGTAAACGTGATATTTTCTCATGATATTTTTCAGCGACTCCCATTTAGCTGGGCTATTATCCCCGCTCCGTGACGTATTGCAATTCCAAGGTTTTTTGAATGGCCGCTAACAAGTCTGCTCGCCGCCCGTTAATCCGCAAAAAGGCTGTTTTTTCACTGCTGTTAAAGCTGTCTCTGGTCGGCTTTGTGTTAGCGGTGGTGTTTTTTGCTTGGTGCGATGCGCAAGTTCGCGGGGCATTTGACGAGCAGCGCTATGATCAGCCGGCAAAGGTTTATGCGCGCCCCTTGGTGTTGGCTAGCGGTGCAGTGCTAACTGCGTATGAGCTGGAACGAGAGCTGGGCGAGTTGGGCTATCGGCGCAGTCAATTAATGGCCGAAGCGGGCAGCTATAACCGGACTGGCGATCATTTTTCAATTTATTTACGCAGCTTTGCCTTTGCCGACGGCGTTCGTCCGGCGCGCCGGGTTGAATTAGACATGGGCGCGACCACGGTGGCGGTGGTGCGTGATCAAAACGGGCGGCGCATTTCCGAAGATCAACTTGATCCCATGGTGATCGGCGGCGTTTATCCCGGACGCCACGAAGATCGTCTGATGCTGGATTTAGATGAAACGCCACGGATGCTGTTGGAAAGTCTGTTATTGGTTGAAGACCATAATTTCTACCAGCACCACGGCATTTCTCCGCGCGCTATTCTGCGGGCGACATTAGTTAACCTCAAAGCCGGCCGCACGGTGCAGGGCGGTAGTACCTTGACCCAGCAGCTGGTGAAAAACGCCTTGCTCACCAATGAGCGCAGTCTGTGGCGCAAAATGAAAGAGGCGGCTATGTCGCTGTTGACTGAGGTGCACTATAGCAAAGAGCGGATTCTTGAAGCTTACTTGAACGAGGTGTATCTGGGGCAGGAGGGTAATCGCGCGATTCACGGTTTTGGCTTGGCGGCGCGACATTATTTTAACCGCCCGATCAACGAGCTGGATTTAGGCCAAATTGCAATGCTGGTGGGCTTGGTCAAAGGCCCGTCTTACTATGATCCTTGGCGACATCCGGCCCGCGCCGAAGCGCGTCGTAATACTGTGCTGAATGAATTGGCCGAGCGCGGTTGGTTGACAGACGATCAGTTGAGCGCGTGGCATAAACAGCCGCTGGGTTTGGCAAAAACTTCCGCTTTGGATGGTGTTTTTCCGGCTTATGTGGATTTGGTGCGCCGGCAATTGAGCCGGGATTATGAGCGCCGAGATCTACAAACCAAGGGCCTACGGATTTTTACCCCCTTCGATCCGACCTTGCAGCGCCGTGCTGAAGTGGCGGCTAAGCGCGGTATGGATCAGCTGGGCGAGCGGGGCAAAGGCTTGGAGTTGGCGTTTGTTGCTACCCGGATCGACAGCGGTGATGTGGTGGCGGTAATAGGTGGTCGCAGTCCGAAATATGCCGGGTTTAACCGTGCGCTGGATGCCTTGCGCCCCATTGGGTCGCTGGCTAAACCGGCAGTTTATCTCGCGGCGTTAACCCATCCTCGGGAATATACTTTGCTGACGCCACTGCGCGATGAGCCAGTGTCAGTGCCCAATGCCGATGGCAGTTTGTGGCAGCCGCAAAATTATGAAAAAGAGGCGCACGGTCGAGTGCCGCTTATGACAGCGTTGGCGCAATCCTATAATTTGGCCACGGCCAATCTGGGCTTGGATTTGGGCTTGGCTGAAGTTATGGATATGTTCAAGCGTCTGGGTATTCAACGTCCTCTATTGGAGGTGCCTTCTATGCTGCTGGGTTCGGCGGAGTTGGCGCCGATCGAAGTGGCGGGTATGTACCAGACGATTGCCGCGGGGGGGCGGTACACCTCTTTGCGTACCATTTATGCCATTAGCGATGCCGAGGGTAATTTGTTGGCACGCTACCCTCAGCAGCCGCGTCAGGTGGTTGATCCTGCGCCGGTGCATCTTCTGCAATACGCGATGTCGGAAACCATGCGCAGTGGCACTGGCAAAACGGCCTATCAGGTATTGGCCAAGGATTATCGCGTGGCGGGGAAAACCGGTACCAGTAACCGAACGCGGGATTCTTGGTTTGCCGGTTTTGCGGGCGACTATATGGCGGTGGTTTGGGTCGGCGCGGATGATTATAAGCCTACCGGCCTAACTGGCGCACAGGGAGCCTTGAAAGTGTGGCGGCAGTTTATGGCTGAGGCTAGCTCAGAGCCCTTACGTGCGGCGCCGGTAGATCATATTGAATATGTCTGGGCGAATTCAGTAACGGGTGAACGCAGTCAATCCTATTGTGCAAACGCGAAGTACATGCCGTTTATTGAGGGCAGCGAGCCGCGCCGCGATGATAGCTGCAGTGCGGCAGAGAAGAGTTGGTTTAATTGGTAGGGCGTTTATTGTTTACGCCCACCCATATTCCCAACTAGCGTTCTTCAATCTTGGCGGTATAGCCACCTGCTTCCGACGGCACCAGCTCTAAAAACTGGTTGATACAGTCGGGAATGTCTTCGCTGCGGTGGCTCACAAATAAAATGCGGGTATCGCCCTGCGCGGCAATATGATCCACCGCGCCGAGCAGGCGCGCTTTCTGTTCGCCATCCAAGCCAATACAGGGTTCGTCGAGGATCAAAATCGGTGGAGATTTCACCATCGCCCTGGCCAGCAAAATCATGCGTTGCTGACCGAAGGAGAGGCGATCAAAACGTTGCTCGCGCTCGTGCAAAAGATCAAAGGCATCTAACCAAGCAAGTAATTGCTGGCGTTGAGCATCGCCGTAGTTATTGTATAAACCCACTGAATCGAACAGCCCGGAAGCGATAACATCAATCACCTTGATGCGCTTCAGGTGATTGAGCTGCAGGCTGGTATTCAGCAAGCCAAACTTTTCTTTGATCTGCCAAATGCTCTCTCCCGAGCCGCGAGCTTTGCCAAACAGCTTAACTTGCTGTCCCCATGCCTTGTCGTTTTCGCCGCAGAGCAAACCCAATAGGGTGGACTTGCCGGCGCCGTTGGGCCCGCTGATGCAGCAATGTTGATGTGGCAGTAGTTGCCAGTTGATATTGCTGAGCACCTGTTTGCCACGGAAATTGACGCTGACGTCGTTGAGCTCAATTAAGGCTTGGTCTGCTGGCCAATTGTCGCCGCGCTTAATGGGCAGCGGTTTGCTGAAGTGCGGGCGTTGCTGCTGGGACTGCTTTGCCTCGGCGCTGCTGCAATGGCGAATGATTTTTCCGGCGTCCATGATTTGTACATCGTCGAGAGCGTCGGGAATGTCGTCGGCGTCTTTAACCAAGAGCAAGAGTGGCAGGGGCGAGGCGACCAGTTCATCCATTAATTGCCGCATTTCCTGCTGGGCGTTTTTATCCAAGCCTTCCAGTGGATTGTCGAGAATCAGCGCGGCGGGTTCACTCAGCAAGGCTCTGGCGAGCAGGGTTTTACGGCTTTCACCTGTAGAAATAAAACGAATGCCTTGGTCGAGAATATGATCGATGCCCAGACGTTTACTCAACTCGGTAAAGCGAGTGTCTTCCGGTTTATCCTGCAGAATGGCTTGGTGCACCGTGGTACCCATATCAAAGGCATCGGCGCGGTTTTCACTGTCGTCAAAGCGGCGGTCGTGTTCCATTAATTGCCGATGCTGATCGAAAGACACCAAATAAATCTCATTGGGCGATAAATGATTGGCGTAGTGAATTTCGCCCCGGTTGGGTCGCAGTTGATCGGTGATGAGTCCGGCGAGGGTGGTTTTGCCACAGCCATTGCCACCGAGAATGGCAAGGTGTTGGCCGGCGGGCCACTCCCAGCTAAAGTCGTCGAGTACGGGATCAATTAGGTGGGCAAAGCGTAGCTGGTGCATACGCACTATGGGTTCTTGCATTGGGTTCTCTTTACTTCTTTTTTATAACGGCTTTTCTAAAGTCAGGCTAGCAGCGGGGACAGGCGCGGGGGCTGAGTTTGTAGTAATCGGCGATAAACTGCCAGGCTTGTTCGGCGGTATTTACCGTGCGTACCAGCTCGACATCTTCAGGCGAGATCACGCCTTCATCGCGCAAAAATTCGAGATTGATCGCCTTTTGCCAAAAATCATGGCCGACCAGAATAATGGGCACTCTGCGTGACTTGCCGGTTTGGATCAAGGTCAGGGCTTCGTAAAGCTCATCCATGGTGCCAAAACCGCCGGGAAAAACCACTATGGCTTTGGCGCGCAACATAAAGTGCATTTTGCGAATACCAAAGTAATGGAAGCGGAAACAGAATTCCGGACTGATATAAGGGTTTGGTTCCTGTTCGTGGGGCAGCACAATATTTAAGCCGATTGATTTCCCGCCCGCTTCTTTTGCGCCGCGATTGGCGCCTTCCATAATGCCGGGGCCGCCGCCGGTCATCACATAGAGCTGCTCTTCGCTGGGGCACTCCAGCGAGTGTTCGGTAATCAATCGCGCAAGCTCTTGTGATTCCTGATAATACAGGCTGTTGCGGTGTGCGCGTTTGGCGGCGCGAACGCGGGCAGGGTCGCCACTAGCCTGCGCCTGCTCGATATCCTTTTGGGCGGCTTCCGGTGACGGGAAGCGGGCGCTGCCGAAAATAACAACGGTAGATTCAATGCCGTGCTCCTGCAGGGTGACTTCCGGTTTTTGCAGTTCTAATTGAAAGCGTAAGCCGCGCAATTCATCGCGCAGTAAAAAGTCTTGGTCTGTGTAGGCCAGCTTATACGCGGCGGGACGATTGCTCTCGTCGCGTAGATCGTCTCTTGCTGAGGGGAAATTTGCCCCATGCAGGGGGTGTTGGTCGCTCATGGCTATTTCTCTAACCCATTTATTTTGTCAGTATAGTTTAGGCCCAAGTCGTGATGAATAGGTGAAAAAACAGGAGTGTTTTAATGGTTGAGCCGCTATTGGTGCTCATGGCATTTGCCATTGGTTTTATTTTCCGCCACTTGGGAATGCCGCCTCTGCTGGGTTATTTGCTCGCCGGTTTTGTGGCGGGCGTTGCCAAGCTGGGCGAATTTGAACAAATTCAACTTTACGCTGATCTCGGTGTGTTGTTGTTGCTGTTTACCATTGGCTTAAAGTTGAATTTCAAACAACTGGCCGCCGCTAAAGTGTGGGGTACTACGCTGGCGCATACGCTGATTGTGGTGCCGCTCACCGCATTGATGCTGCTCAGCTTGCCTCTGTTTTTAAGCTCTGTAGGCGCTATGGATTTTCAATCCGCGGCGATGCTGGGTTTTGCCCTTTCGTTTTCCTCCACCGTGTTCGCCGTCAAAATTTTTGATGAGCGCGGTGAGGCCTCATCCCTGCATGCGCGTATCGCCATTGGTATTTTGGTTATGCAGGACTTGCTTGCGGTCTTGTATCTGGTCGGTAGTGCCGATTACTTGCCAAGCCCTTGGGCGCTCTGCTTGTTGGGACTGCCGCTATTACGTCCGCTATTACAGCGCTTGCTGGAAATGGCCGGGCACGGCGAGCTATTGCTGTTGTTCGGTTTTGGTTTGGCGATGGGCGCGGGTAGCTTGTTTGAGGCGCTGCATCTCAAGGCGGGACTCGGGGCACTTTGTATTGGCGCGTTGCTGGCCGGCGGCAATAAAAGTAATGAGTTGTATAAAAGTTTGGGACCCTTGAAAGACCTGTTGCTGACGGCCTTCTTCCTCAGTGTGGGTTATTACGGTTTGCCCTCGGGTGACATGATTGTGGTGGCCCTGTTACTCAGTGCTTTGGTGTTCCTGCGGCCATTAATTTACTTTCTGGTGCTGGTGGCGTTCCGCTTGCGAGTTCGTACCTCGCTGTTGGCGGGGGTGGGACTGTTTACCTACAGTGAATTTGGTTTGATTGTAGCCGCGCTAGCGGTGCAAGCCGGCAAGCTGGAACCTGAGTGGCTTACAACGCTGGCGGTAGCAATGGCATTGTCGCTGTTTATTGCCGCGCCCTTTAATACACGAATCCACAGCTTGTACGCTCGCTTTGCCTCGCGCTTACAAAAATTAGAGAGTCAGCAGTTACACGCCGAGGAAAAACAGGTGGATCTCGGCGCGGCTGAAATTGTGGTGTTTGGTATGGGGCGTATTGGCAGCGGCGCTTATGAATTTCTGAATCAGCGCTATCCCGGTTTAGTGGTGGGCGTGGAGGAAGATGCCGACAAGGCGAATCGTCTATTACAGCAGGGCGTTAAGTGCTGTCAGGGTGATGTGTCTGACCGGGATTTTCTGGAGCGGGCCAAGCTGGGAGGTCGCCGACTGATTTTGGTTTGCTTAAGTAACCACAGTGAAAATGTGCAGGTGGTGAAGTTTCTCAATAAAGTGGGCTTTAGTGGCAAGCTGGCTGCGATTTCGCGCTTTCCCGACCACGAGCTGGAGCTGCGTGAGCTGGGGTGTGTTTCCTTTAATCTCTATGCTGAGGCTGGTCACGGTTTTGCCGAACACGTGCTGGAAGAATTGGGCGAGTGTCAGACTAGCGTGAGATAAAAAAGAAGGGGAGCTGCGCTTAGCACTTGAGTGATAAGCGCAGGAAAAGGTTTAAGCCATTTGCAGCGTCAGTTGCTTGAGGCGTTTCTGCTGTAACTTCAGTGCATATTCCAGTTCACGCAGCTGGAAGTGCAGTGAGGTTTCCTTCCAAGTTTTTTGGAATTGCTCTTTGTGTTCACAAAGGGTTTGCTGCAGGGCTTGAGTTTGAGCACTAATCGTATCTCGCTGAGACTCGAGCCATTGCTGGCGCACTTGATTCCAGTTGTGCAGGGTGTCGCAGAATAATTGGTATTCATGTTCCAAAAATTCTTTTACTTGCGGTGCCATGCCGGTCTTGCCTTCGCTTAATTTCTGCTCGGCGCGTTTGAATTGCATATCCAACATCGCGCGGCGGATTTTAAAGTCGGGGACTTTTTTCAAATCCCAAGTCAGGCCAATCCACGAGGCGGTTTTGATCAGCCATTTAGTGGGATCGTATTGCCACCAGCGCACACCGTTGCGGTAGTCATTTTGGAAAATATGGTGATAGTTGTGGTAACCCTCGCCATAGGTAAACAGCGCCAGAATATCGTTGTCGCGAGCCGAGTTTTCATCGGTGTAGGGGCGGCGGCCCCAGAAGTGAGCCAGCGAGTTGATAAAGAAGGTGCTGTGATGGCTGACAACTAGGCGCAAGAAACCGGCCAGTAATACGTTTTCCAACATATGGCCAGTAATCAGACCGAGAAATACGGCGGGCGCAAAATTCATAAATAGCACCAGCGCCAGATAATTGCGGTGTTGCCACATCACAATTTTGTCGCGTTGCAGATCGCGGGCATTGGAGAAGTCTTCGGCAGATGCGGGGTAGTCGCGCAGCATCCAGCCGATGTGGGAGAACCACAGGCCGCGTTTTGCTGAGTAGGGATCTTGATCAATGTCATCAACATGGCGATGATGACGGCGGTGACCGGAGGCCCAGATCAAAATACTGTTTTGGGTGGCGGCAGCGCCAAACAAGGCGAAAAACAGTTTTAGGCTCCAATGGGCTTTGTAAGCATTGTGGGCCCACAGGCGGTGATAGCCGGCGGTGATCGACATGCCATTGGCGCCGAGAATTAGAACAAAGGCCAACCAGCCCTGCCAAGTAAAGCCGTGGGTCATGCCATACCAAGGCACGCCGATTAGGGCGATTAGCAGGGTGGAGCTGAACAGAATAGTTTGCAGCCACAGCAAGGGTGGTTTTTGCGCGCTGGACAGGTCACCGCTGCAGTTGCGATCTTGTTCGGACATTGGGGTTGAGCCTCTTGGAAAATAATTTGTTATCGGTTCGGCCCGCATTCTAACTAAGCTACAGGCTATTTCACAGTTACCAAACCATGACAAAATCGACACCTTGAGTTTGTGCGCCAGCCCTTGTGTTGGCAATAGGGGATAGCCCCGGTGAGTGAAGGCGGGGGCAGATGTGGCGCTAGAGGAGTAAAGGGAGCCTCTCATGACAATAAAAATAGGCATACTCGGAGCCGGCAGTGTGGGCTGTTATTTGGCCGGTTCGCTATTAAATGGAGCGCGTAATGCCGGGCGGGAGAATGTCGCCGTCAGCCTGCTTGGGCGTGCTTATATGGGCGAGCAGCTCGCGGCTTATGGGCTCACAATCAGCGATTTTCGTGGTTTGAATCGGCATTTTTCTGGGGATCAGTTCGACTTTTCCGATGATGCCGAAATAATGGCCGACGCCGATTTTTTGCTGGTAACCGTCAAGTCCAGTGCCAGCGCTGATCTCGCGCAACAGATTCGTCCCTATCTTAAACCGGGGGCGCAAGTGATCAGTATTCAAAATGGCGTGGGCAATGCGGAAGCCCTTGCTGCGGCCCTGCCGGGGGTCGATGTGCTGCCGGGCATGATTGCCTTTAATGTATTACAGCGGGGCGAAGGCCGGTTTCACGCGGGTACCGATGGCGCGGTGATGGTGCAGCGCAGTGCGGCCACCCAGAAGCTGGAAAAGTGCTTTTTGGGGAGCGGGCTGCGTTTTGAACTACAGGACGACATGCAGGCGGTGCTGTGGTCTAAATTACTACTCAATTTGAACAACAGTATTAACGCCTTGGCGGGGGTGCCCCTAAAAGAAGAGCTGTCTCAGCGTGGGTATCGGCAGTGTCTGTCGCTGTTGCAAACGGAAGCCCTGCGGGCCATTTCCGCCGCGGGTATTCCCTTAATTCAGCTCTCCGGTGTGCCCGCTAAAATGATGCCTCGATTGCTTAAAGTGCCGGATTTTCTCTTCAAATTACTGGCCCAAAAAATGTTAGCCATTGACCCGCTGGCGCGTTCTTCTATGTGGGAGGATTTGGAGCGAGGGCGAATCACCGAAGTGGATTGGCTTAATGGGGAAGTGGTTAAACTGGCGCAAAAGCAGGGGCTGGATGCGCTGGCAAATCGCAGAATAATTGCGTTGATTCGTGCCGCTGAACAGGGCGGGCGGCGAGATTTTTCCGGACCGGAGCTGTTGTCTTTATTAAAAGGGCGCGAATAATTCGCGCCAGTCGTTGAGCTATCTGATGCCTATTTTAGGCGTCCCAGCAAAATATCTTTTGCCATCACCCAATCGCCAATAAAGCTATAGAGCGGATGCTTGAAAGTGGCGGGTTTGTTGTTCTCAAAAAAGAAGTGGCCCACCCAAGCAAAGCCATACCCCAATACCGGCAGCAGCCAAAGCAGGGCCCATTGCTGAGTGGCGAGGCTGTAGGCGAGTGTTGCCAATACCAGCAAGCTGCCGATCAGATGGAGTCTGCGGCAGGTCAGGTTGGCGTGTTCGCCGAGATAAAAGGGGTAAAACTCGGCAAAGCTGGAAAACACCTTGGGCGTGCTCTCGGTTTGCGTACCTTTTGTTTTAGCGCTTCCTGTTTGCGCGCTTGCCGAATGACTTGTGGTATTCATGTTCGGTATTCCTATTCTTTTATTACAGTTCGTAGCCGGGGTTTTGTCGATCCAGTTTACGCAGCAGCGCTGGCCAAGCAATGCCGCCGAACAGTCCTTTAGTCACAATTTGCGCCGCTTCGCGGGTGCCATCCACAATCTCCTGACTAATCGGGGTTAAGTCTCGACCACCTGCCAGCGCGCGAACCTGAATCATGCAGGCGGCTTCAAAAATATACATGGATAGGAAGGCATCGGCAGGATTTTGGCCCACGGTGAGCAGGCCGTGATTGCGCAGCATTAAAAAGGTATTGTCGCCGAGATTGTTGACCAGTCTCGGTTTTTCATCTTCGCGCAGGGCGATGCCTTCATAGTCGTGATAGCCCAGCGAGGCCAGCACCAAAGTCGATTGCTGTGAAAGCGGCAAAACGCCATCGGTTTGCGCAGAAACGGCAACCCCGTTAAGCGAGTGGGTGTGAAGCACACAGTGGGCATCTTCCCGGGCCGCATGAATTGCGCTGTGAATAGTGAAACCCGCCGGATTGACCGGGTAGGGACTATCCATCACCTTATTGCATTCTTGATCCACTTTGACTAACGACGAGGCGGTGATCTCATCAAAAGTCATGCCGTAAGGGTTAATTAAAAAGTGGTGCTCTGGGCCTGGCAGGCGAGCGGAAATATGGGTGAAAACCAGATCATCCCAGCCAAATAAAGCGACCAGTCGGTAGCAGGCGGCCAAATCAACGCGGAGCTGCCATTCTTCTGCGGAAACTAAATCTTTAACCTGATTACTCATTATTATGACCTCGCTCTTGGGGTATCTTGGTGTTAAAGCAGTATAGTGGCTGGACAACAATAATGAGTCTGTCAAAAAGTTTACATTTGCAAGGAATGGCGTGAGCAATAAACGCGATATTTTACTCGGTAGCCCACTTTTGGCCGGGTTGCCGGAAACCGCTATTGAGCCACTGTTGGAAGTTGCCAAGCTGAAAAAGCTGGTGGACGGCCAATTGCTTTATAGCCAAGGGGAAGCGGGTGAGGCCATGTACGGTGTACTCAGTGGCAGTATTCGCCTGTACAACCGCAGTGAACAGGGGCGGGAATTATTGGTGATGCAGGTTGAACGCGGAGACTGGATTGGTGAAGTCTCGCTGTTCGATGGTTTGCCGCGTAGCCACGATGCCTGTGCGCAGGGACCCTGTGAAGTGCTGGTGCTGGCCAAGGCCGATCTGGATGCCTTGCTGGAAAAAGAACCGGCGATGTATCGGCATTTTATTCCCATGTTGTGCCGCAAACTGCGTATGGCGCTGAGCTATGTCGAAAATGTGGCGCTGTACTCCCTGCCGGAACGATTGGCGAGAAGACTCTTGGAGTTGACCGAGTTCTACGGCGAAGATGACGGCGAGCAGGGTTTGCGGATCACACTGCACTTACCGCAGGAAGACTTAGCCAAGATGCTGGCAGTAACGCGGCAGGCGGTGAGTCGGGAATTGAAACGGTTGGAAAGTGAAGGCTTGATCCGGCTGGCTTATGGCAAGCTTTGGGTGCTGGATCAAGCGGGGCTGCAAAAGTTAGCTAAGTGAAGCTGGCTAAAACCTGAGCTTTTGCTGCCCCGGTCATTCAATTAAAAACTATAAACAACGGTTACCGACGTCTGGCGATCCATATGCTGGGTGCCGCTGGGAACAGTTTCGTTATAGTCGATGGTGTAGCTGATTTTCAGGCCAAAACCGCCAACGATTTTGGTTTTCAGCGAGGTAACCGACTTGGTTACGGTGTTTTCGCTACCGGCATCAACTGCAACGCTTTGGGCAAACTCGGCAGTTTCAGACAGTTTGTAATTGAAGTCAGTTGATAGACGCAGTACTGGCTCTTCAATCTTGCCATCACCGGCTGCGCTTGGAGTTTCAAACTCACTAACCCGCACACCTGGGCCGATTTCAGCATCCCAAGTCGCTTTTTCTGTTTTTAGAATGCGGCGACCATAACCAAAGCTGACGGTGCCTTGATACACATAACCGCTGAAACGGTCTTTATCGACAGAAAGATAACCAAAGGTGTAGTCGTTTTCGTCAATGTCATAAGCCAGACGATGCGAAGTGAAGTATTGCTCCGCTGAGCGCACGCCGGAGGCTTCGGTATTTTGGCCGCTGGCTTTGGCGTCGTAAGTCCACAGGCCATGCTCGCGCTTGGCGGCCATTTTGCCCAGGACACTGCTCTCTTCCGTGTTGCCTTCGGTTTGGTTGTAACCGAATTCCAAATCACCAGACCATTTGGCTCCGGCTTCTTCTGCCAGTACCGGCAGGCTGAATAGGGTGGCGAAAATAAAGGTACTAAAACGCTTCATGCGAACCTCAATAAGTAAAAAGTCATTGGATATACACCGGAGACGTCAAACTGGACTTTCCTGTCTCAGAAACAAAACCGGCGCCACTGCGGCGCCGGATTGTATACCAAGTCTGCAAAAGATGATGGCTTATCACGCTTCCTTGTGAAAATGCACATCCATTTGCGGGTAGGGAATGCCGATACCTTCCGCATCGAAACGCAGTTTGATGTTTTCCACCAGATCCCAGCGCACTGGCCAGTAGTTGGAGGTTGCGGCCCAGGGGCGGCAGATCAAGTTAACAGAAGAGTCTGCCAGTTCAGCAACCTGCACTACTGGAGCGGGGTCTTTCAAAATACGCTCATCGGCAGCAACCAGCTCCAGCAGAATTTGCTTGGCTTTTTTCAAGTCGGCGTCGTAGGAGATACCCACAACCAAGTCAACGCGGCGATTAGGCTGAGCGCTGTAGTTGGTAATCGCATCTGACATCACCTTTGAGTTAGGGATGATGACCTTTTTGTTATCGCCAGTTAGCAAAATGGTAGAGAACAGGCTGATGCTTTGTACCGAGCCTGCGCAACCGCCAGCTTCAACCCAGTCGCCTACGCGGCAGGGGCGGAAGGCAATCAACAGTACACCCGCAGCAAAGTTGGCCAGCGAGCCTTGCAGTGCCAGACCAACAGCCAGACCGGCGGCACCGAGAGCAGCGAGCACCGAGGTGGTTTGAATGCCGATATGGGCCAGTGCTGGAATAATAACCAGCGCCATAATGGTGAAGAACACCAGCTTGGTAATGAAACCTGACAAGCTGGGGTCTACACCGCGCTTGGTCATGGTTTTTTCGAGCAGGCCGCTGATAATTTTGGCGACCCAGTATCCGATTAGAACAATGGCCAATGCGCCGCCAAGCTGGATACCAATATCCAGTGCTTGCGGGCCGTATTGTTCAATCAATGCATTTACATCCATAAAATCCTCCATTCTGATATGGCTCCGTAAAGCCTACTAAGATGCCTGAAAAAAGTGACAACGCCTAGCGCGGCTGTCGGTATTTTTGAATTTATTCCGCAAATGTCGTGGGCGAAATTGGGTTGGCTTGTTATGCTCCGCTTATATAAGAGGAGACCTATTATGGCTTTGGATCATCTGCGCAAGCAATTGCAGAACCTTCAGAACGAAATTGAAAATCTGCCGGTCGATCACGGTCAGCGCGATAAGCTGCACGCGCTGGTAGATGATATTGGCAACGGTATTGATCCGGATGACTCGGCCACGCTGGAAGAGGCGGATCTGCAAGAGCGTCTCGACGAGCTGGTTTCCAATTTTGAAGTGGAGCATCCCACCGTTGCGGCGGTACTGAAAGACATTATGGTGAAGCTGGCCAGTATTGGTATTTGAGCCTGAGGTTTACTGAGTGGCCGCAATCAAATCCTGTTCCGTTTGCGGCCCGGTGAGCACCTTCACCACTTCTCCGTTTGGGTTAATCACAAAGGTAACCGGTAGAATGCGTGGCCGAGTTTGACCCAAAAGCTTGGCGGGATCGCTCAGAAGGGAATCAAACTGAATTCCCATATCTTCAATGGCCATTTCCAACTCATCGCCTTCCAAGTTGTCGTAGTTCACCCCGTAGATTTTGATGCCATGGCGTTCTGAAAAACGGTTCAACTCCGGAATTTCATCCCGGCACGGCGTGCACCAACTGGCCCAATAATTCACTAGCTGCCAATTGCCGCTGCGAATTTTAAAGCCCTCTCCAGAAAGGCTTGGCATGTCGGGCCGGCTACAGGCAGACAGTAAGAATAGGCAGGCGATTAATGCGCTGGTCATTAAAAAGCAAGGTTTACGCGTCAGTCTAGGCATGTTTATTCCTTATCGCCCGAATAATTGGAGCGGCTGTGTATAATGCCTGCAGCCGTTTACTCAGATGGTACAAAGTTAAATAACGTAAGATTTATACGCAGAGAAAGTTCATGTCCGATTTTACCATTTATCACAATCCCCGTTGCTCCAAGTCGCGCCAAACTCTCGCGCTGTTAAACGAAAATGGCATCGAGCCGGAAATTGTATTGTATCTGGAGACGCCTCCAAGCGCGGCAGAGCTATCAACCTTGTTAACAAAATTAAATATCGAGCCCCGCGCTCTGTTACGTAAAGGTGAAGATGCCTTCAAAGAAAAGGGCTTGGCGGATACCGGGTTAACCGACCAACAACTGATTGCCGCAATGCTGGACGAACCCAAACTGATTGAACGTCCGATTGTGGTGTGCGGTAATCGTGCGGTGCTGGGACGCCCCCCAGAAAATGTTCTCGAACTACTTAAATAAAAACATTAACAACCCTCACAGTGAGTCATGAAATGAGCAATCCCTATATTCTGGTGCTGTACTACAGTGTTCACGGTTCAACCAAACGCCTGGCTGAGCAGATTGCTCGCGGTGTAGAAAAACAGGGTATGGAAGCGCGGCTGCGTACCGTGCCGGCGGTGTCTCCCGTGACCGAGGCCACTGAGGCGAAAATTCCTGAAGATGGTCATCTCTATGTGACTGAAGAAGATCTCCGGGATTGTGCTGGCTTGGCCTTGGGTAGCCCGACCCGCTTCGGCAATATGGCGGCGGCGCTGAAATATTTTCTCGACGGTACCGCAGGCCTGTGGATGACTGGTGCCATGATTGGCAAACCTGCGGGTGTGTTTACCTCTAGCAGCAGCCTGCACGGCGGTCAGGAATCGACCTTGCTGACCATGATGATGCCTCTGTTGCACCACGGTATGGTGATTGCGGGTCTGCCATACAGCGAAGCGGCGTTGCATACCACCACCACAGGCGGTACGCCCTATGGCCCAACTCATGTGGCCGGCATGGCAAATCGTCCGTTGGATGATGATGAGCTGAATTTGGCGGCGGCATTGGGCAGTCGTTTGGCGGCGCTGGCAACAAAACTTTCGTAATGAGATCGTGTACGCACCCTATGAGTAATTTGCAAACCCGAGCGGATCAACTGGCTGCGCTGATGAAGCTCAGCTATGTGGGCATGTTGGCCGTTCTGACCATCAGTACGTGGTTTGTCGTTCAAGAGGGGCGGCAGCCCAGCGTCACTATATATGTGATCCGTCTGCTGCCCTTACTGATCTTTGCGCGAGTGGTGTTTGTTCCCAATCTGCGCGGTTTGGCGTGGTTGTGTTTTGTGTGTTTGGGCTATTTTGTCGGCGCGGTTACTGAGTCTATGTCGCCGCTGGCCCGCTGGCCAGATTATGTGCAACTGGGTTTAAGTGTCTCCTTGTTTATCAGCGCGATGGTATTTATTCGTGTTCAATCAAAGGCCTGGCAACAGGCAGGGAACGCACAGCTTGTTACAGAGGAATCGCCACAGTGAGTAGTAAGCGGGGGCTGTTTAGCCGCATAGGAAGTTTAATAGATGGCCTGCGTCGCCTTGTTTTAAACCTGCTGTTTCTGGGGTTTATCGGGGTGTTCATTTTTGCCTTGATGCAGGATTCGCCGCTGGAAATTCCAGAAAAAGCCATTCTGGTTGTCGCCCCAGACGGTGTTGTGGTTGAGCAATACACGGCCGTAGATGCGGTGACTCAGCTCAGCGGCAGTGGCCCTAAAGAAACCCGCCTGCGAGATTTAATTGAGGCCATTGATCGCGCAAGCCTAGACCCGCGAATAAAAGGTGTTTTGCTGCGCTTACACCACCTCGACCATATCGGCATGAGCAAAACCTGGGAGTTGGCTCAGGCCCTTGAGCGCTTTAGAGAAAGCGGTAAATCCATTGTCGCGGTCTCTGATTACTACGATCAAGACCAATATTTATTAGCCGCTCAGGCGGACAAAATTTATCTTGAGCCGATGGGTGGGGTGGCGCTGGAAGGTTTTGCCGTGGTGCGTAATTATTTTCGCGAAGCGATTCAGCGCCTGAAAATTCGCTTCCATATTTTCAGAGTGGGCACTTATAAATCCGCATTGGAACCACTGATTCGCGACGATATGTCACCGGAAGATAAGGAAGCTAATCGCGGCTGGTTGGAGCCGCTATGGGCAATGTATCGCGGTGAGGTTTTGGCGCGGCGCAATATCAGCGAGACGCAATTTGACGCCTTCACCAATCGCATTGACCAAGTTATGGCGAAGTACGCTGGCAATGCTGAGCAGGCGGCTATCGAATTGGGCTTGGTCGATAAAGTGCTAAGTCGCGCGCAACTCCGCGATGAATATGCGCCGGTGGTTGGCGTGACCGACGGTTACTTCAATCAAGTGCATTATCAAGACTACTTATTTGCCGAACGTACCCTGTACCAAGAGCCCCAAGGTGCTGTGGGCATCATTGTGGCGCAGGGCAATATTGTCGATGGCGAGGCTTCTGCTGGCGGCATTGGTGGCGATAGTTTGGCGCGTTTGATTCGGCAGACAGCGGAAGACAAAACCGTCAAGGCGGTGGTGTTGCGGATAGATAGTGGCGGTGGTTCGGCAATGGCCTCAGAAGTCATTCGCCAAGAGCTGCAAGCCCTGAAAGCCACTGGCAAGCCCTTGGTGGTTTCCATGAGCAGCGCGGCGGCATCTGGCGGCTATTGGATTGCTGCCGATGCGGATCGCATTTTGGCTACGCCGGCAACACTGACGGGTTCTATCGGGATTTTTGGGGCGTTTCCCACATTTGAAAATCTGCTAGAGCATTTTGGGGTGTATACCGACGGCGTGGGCACCACCGATATTGCCGGCGCTATGCGCGTGGATAAGCCACTCTCGCCAGTGCTTGAGCGGGCGATGCAATCCGGTATAGAAAACGGTTACCAGCGGTTCCTCAAGGTTGTCGCTGACGGACGAAGCATGGCTATGGATGAGGTCGATGAGTTAGCTCAGGGCCGAGTTTGGAGTGGTGTAGATGCCCAGCGTCTCGGCTTGGTGGATGCATTGGGAAGTTTAGCGCAGGCCGTAGACGTGGCGGCGGAACTGGCTGGAGTCAGTGCTGAAAACAGCCGCGTATTGCGCTTGCCACTTTCGCCAGAAGAAGAACTGCTGGAGTTTTTGCTGCATCAGGGCTTGGTGAAATCGGCGCTGGGCCAGTTCGCCTTTTTGGATCGCACGATTCAGTGGTTATTCCAACCTGCGGGACTGGTTAAGCAGTGGCAAAGTTTAAATGATCCGCGAGGTATGTATGCTTTTTGCGGCGTTTGCCTCGCGCCTTAATCAGAGGCTCCTTAATTTATTCTCAAGGCTTGTGAATATCCGGCGGGGCGAGGGGTTGGCTACCCGTAATTAGCCACTTCTTGCCGCGCTTTTGAAATAGATAACGCGCGTGATGGCGCTGAATTTCTCCCGCCTCAAAATCTCCAAAACTACTGCGATACTGCTGCAAGACCGCACTGCCTTCTTCTAAACCTTGCTGCTTGGCGATATCTGCCAAACTCTGTGGAAACAGCAACACGATATCCGTGCTGGCGCTCCCGGTATTTTCCTCGGCCTCAACGGACTGAATCTCAATTTTGCGCAGCTCAAATACTGGCTGTTCTGTTAGTGAATTTAAGTTTTCTTGTAAAAGCTGTTCGGCGAGATACGCCGAGAACGGCACCGGTCTTGAGCAGGCGCTAATGGCCAAGAACAAAAATGCGGCTAGGGGAAATGCGATATTCCGTTTAAAGCTGGGCATAAATTTCCGAAATACAATGGTTGAATGTTGACGCTGAAATCTTACTGTCATCTGCGCTATCTATAATCTCACTTTTTCTAGGAAACCACTGATTAATGTAGCGAGTGCAGCAAGATTGGTTGTCGCCGGAGCGCAGAAAGCGGAATTTATATGAGAATAAATGAGCATTTCGAGCACCGCCGACGGCTTAGATTGCAAGCGCAGTAATTAATCAGGGGTTTCCTGCTACACGAGCAGGTATTCCGTGGATCGCCGAATCTTCCTAAAGCTTCTTGCAAGCTCCGTAATCACAACTCCAATCTTGACAGCCTGTGGCGGCGGTAGCAACCGAGGCCCAGCAAGCAGTGGTGGCGACGATGTTGTGCCCGGTACGCAGACCACCCCCGGCGCATTTGTGCACGGAGTTGCCAGCGGTGACCCCCTGTCAGACCGCGTTATCTTGTGGGCACATCTCAGTCCTGAAGAGTCAGATCTCAGTGAAGCGGTGGTGCGCTGTCAGCTTTCGGATGATCCCAGCTTCAGCAATTTATTGATTGATGAATTGCTGGCCACTGGCCCAGAGCGCGATTTCACCGTTAAGTACGATGCCGCAGGCTTGCTTGCAGATAAACATTATTGGTATCGCTTTATTGCGGGCGAAACTGTCTCGACGGTGGGGCGCACTCGCACACTGCCGGCGGCGGGCGAAAGCGCGGATCGTCTGCGTTTTGCGGTGTGTTCTTGCAGCAGCTATCCCCACGGTTATTTCTCGGTTTACCGGATGATGGCTAATCGCAGTGATCTCGATTTCATCATGCACCTCGGTGATTATATTTACGAGTATGAGCAAGATGGCTACGGCGATCATGCTGATCGTCTGCTTGATCCGGCCCACGAAATTATTGTGTTGGATGATTACCGTCGTCGTTATGCGCTGTATCGTAAAGATCCAGATTTGCAGGCGGCCCATGCGATTCATCCCTTTATCAATGTTTGGGATGATCACGAATCTGCCGATAACTCGTGGAAGGACGGCGCCAGCAACCACAACGACGGTGAAGGCGAATGGCCGGCTCGCAAAGCTCAAGCGATTCAAGCCTATTTTGAGTGGATTCCTATTCGGCCGCCGACTCTCGATCAAACCAGCATTTACCGCAGCTTTGAATACGGCGATCTTGCCAGCTTTATGATGTTGGATACCCGCTTGGAAGGTCGTGAAGAACAGCTGGCCATTCCTATTGATCCAAGCCGTGCGCAGCCGCGTGACCTGTTGGGGCAAACTCAGAAGGATTGGTTTAAAAATAAACTGGCGACAGCGCAGGGCCAGTGGAAGTTTGTCGGTCAGCAAGTCATGTTTGCGCAGCTGCAAATTTTGGAACTTGAGCGTTTATTACCTGCCGAGTTTCCAACCAGCCAGTTCAGTCCGCTGATTGCGATTAATATGGATCAGTGGGACGGCTACGCGGTTGAGCGCGAAGAAATCCTCAATTTTATTGAGGATGAAGCGATTGATAATGTGGTGGTGCTTACTGGCGATATTCATACCAGTTGGGCCAATGAGGTCTATAAAAGCAGTACCTTAATCTCCAACTTAACGACCGAGCCACTTGCGGCGGAGTTTGTTACCCCAAGCATTACCTCGCCGGGTTTTCCCGATGGCGCGGCGGAATTGGCCGCGGCCTTGTTGCCGGTGGTGAATCCGCACATGAAATATATTGAGCTTAAAACCAAGGGTTTTATCCTGATGGATGTCACCGCTGAGCGTACGCAGGCCGAGTATTACTATGCCGAAGATATCAGCACGGCAGATATGATTGGTGTGGAAAGTGATACGGTGAAAACTGTTGCGGTCTACGACGGTAGCTCGCGGATGACCTTGGATACGCCGATAAGCACGCCGCGCAGTTAACGCGGAATCAACAGAGCTCTAGCAGAGCCTCGATATCGAGGCTTTGCTCTAGACAGTCTGCCAGTCTATCGAGATTGGTTTCGATCAAGGCATCGTAGTTAAAGTCTGGTGCGTCACTCATTCCTGCCCATTTCAGCAAGTGTTCACGGGCCTCGCTGTGATCAAAAATACCGTGGAGATAGCTGCCAAGCACTTGCCCGTCGGCGCTGATGGCGCCGTCTTTATGGCTGCCTAAATCCAGAAGCGGATCATTTAGCGCGGGCCCGGTACTTTCGCCCGCATGAATTTCATAGCCGGTGACGCAGGCTTGGCCATCAATAAAATTTCCGGAAGCTTGTCGTAAAGTTTTTTCGGCCTGGAGCGTGGTTTCAAAATCCAAATAGCCTAAACCGGCGCTGCTACCAGCCTCGCCTTCTATCGCAAATGGATCGTGAACCGCATTGCCCAGCATTTGAAAGCCACCGCAGATGCCCATAACTTTTCCGCCATAGCGCAGGTGTTTTTCAATATCCTTGTCCCAGCTGTTCTCGCGTAAAAACGCCAAGTCCTGCCGGGTATTTTTAGTGCCGGGTAAAATAATTAAATCGCAGGGCGGCAGCGTTTGGCCCTTGCCGATAAATTCCAACGAGACATTGGGGTGCTGGCGCAGTGCATCAAAATCGGTGTGATTGCTGATGCGGGTGAATACCGGAACGATAAGCTTTAGCTTAATTTCGCCTTTTTGCTGAGCGGTGCTGATGGCGTCTTCCGCTTCTAGGTGCAAATCGTGCAAATAGGGAATAACGCCGAGCACTGGCTTTTGGCTGCGCTCTTCCAGCCAATCAAGGCCAGATTGCAGTAGTCCAATATCGCCGCGAAAGCGATTGACCACAAAGCCTTTAATACGCTGTTGCTCTGTTTGGGAGAGCAGTACAACGGTGCCAATAAAGTGGGCGAAAATACCGCCGCGATCAATATCGGCAATAAGAATGACCGGGCAGTCCACCGCCTCAGCAAAGCCCATATTGGCGATGTCGCCCTCGCGCAAATTAATTTCCGCTGGGCTGCCTGCGCCTTCTACAATTATCCAGTCGTACTGCTGACACAGTCGGTAATGCGAATCCAGAACCGCATTCATCGCCCGCTTTTTATAGTCGTGATAATCCGCCGCTTCCATATTACTGAGCGCTTTGCCGTGAATAATCACTTGCGCGCCGCTGTCGGAATTGGGCTTGAGTAGCACCGGGTTCATATCGGTGTGGGGGGCTAAACCACAGGCCCGCGCTTGCACAGCCTGGGCTCGACCGATCTCGCCACCCTCTGCCGTTACCGCGCTATTCAATGCCATGTTTTGTGGTTTGAACGGGGCCACTGACAGGCCGCGGCGTTTCAAAACACGACATATACCGGCAACCAGAACGCTTTTGCCAGCATCGGAAGTGCAGCCCTGTACCATCAGCGTTTTTGCCGTCATTGGTCTGCCTCCGCGTTATCCTGCCAGCCGTTTTCCATCAAAACCGTATTGAGCTTTTGTCGGCTGGCCCAGTCCTCGCTTTCCAGCATGGGTTTTGGGTAAAACTCTGCAACTGGGCCTAGGCAAAGTATGGCAATCGGCTGGCTGTCGGCGGGCATATTTAAAAGGGCTTTAAGTTCTTCGGGTTCAAAGAGAGAAACCCAGCCCATGCCTAAATTTTCCGCCCGAGCGGCTAACCAGATATTTTGAATGGCGCAGGCGGCCGAGGCGAGATCCATTTCAGGCATGCTGCGGCGACCAAAAATGTGCGGTTCGCGCTTATCCATTAATGCCACTACTAATAGCTCGGCGCAGTCACGAACCCCTTCAACTTTAAGCCTGAGGAATTCCGTATCGCGTTCTTTTAAAGCGGCGGCAGTGCGTATGCGTTCTGCTTGTACGACTTGATAAATGCTTTCGCGCAATTGTGGTTGAGTAATGCGGATAAAGCGCCAGGGCTGCATAAAACCAACACTGGGCGCGTGATGAGCGGCCTTGAGCAGGCGTTGCAGAACCTCGTCGGCAATTTGTCCACCGATGAAGTGGCGCATATCGCGGCGCTCATCGATTACGCGATAGACCGTGTCGCGCTCATTTTCATTGAACTGATACGTCATAACTCAATTGCCATTACTCAGCTCTTTTGGCAGAAAAATACGCTGACCATCTAGCTCGGTCGTCATTAATGCGGTGTTATAAAGTTTTTCCAGTGCGGGGGTGACCAGCATGGTGTCGCAATCGCCCCAACAGGCTTCGCCGCTGGGGTAGAGCAGCAAGAGTTTGTCACAGCAGCGCGCGGCCAGGTTTAAATCGTGAAGGCATAACACAATAGATGTGCCGCGTTGAGCTTGCTTGCGAAGAATCTGTAACACCTTAACCTGATGATGTAGATCGAGATGATTACTCGGTTCATCGCCCAGCAAAATATCCGGGGTTTGGCACAACGCGGTGGCAATGGCCAAGCGTTGCCGCTCGCCACCAGAGAGGGTGTTTACTAGGCGATCTTCAAGGCCTTCCATCTCAACATCGAGCAGGGCTTGCCGGGCAATCGCAATATCGTCAGCCGTTTCAATATCCCAAGGCGAGAGAAAAGGATGGCGGCCAATTAATACGGTTTCCAATACGGTGCCGGGGAAGCCGTCTTGCCGTTCCTGAAAAATGACAGCGAGTTTTTTGGCAATCTCTTTGCGGCGCAGCGTTGCTAGTGTGGCGTTGTTGAGAATAACCTGCCCATGCCGTGGCGCGCGCAGTCCCGCCAGTGTATGTAGCAGGGTAGTTTTGCCGGCGCCATTGGGGCCGAGAATGCCCCAGATTTCACCGGGCTTGGCTTCAAAATCGAGTGCGGTGCCGTCAGCTCTGCCGGGAATATCGATCACCAGATTTTCGCAACGCAGCGTACTCATTAGCGGCTCCGATGCAAAAGGTAAAGGAAAGTCGGTACGCCCAACATGGCGGTAATCACCCCTGCAGGAAGTTGCTGTGGAGCAATAATACTGCGGGCTAAGGTGTCGGCCAGTGTTAGCAAACTGCCACCGGCAAGAGCGGAAGCCGGAAGAATAAGGCGTTGGTCATTGCCTAATACCAATCGCAGCATGTGGGGAATAATCAGCCCGACAAAACCAATACTGCCGGCAGTGGTGACCGCAAAAGCAGTGAGCAGGCTGGCAAAAATATAAATGCCCCACTCCATTTGTTTCACTTGAATGCCAAGCGTGGCGGCCTGCATAGGGCCGCGAGCCAGCACATTCAGGCTGCGCCCAAGCGGCGTTAAAATCAGGCAGGTGCTAATCAATACCAAGAGTGCGGGCCACGGGCTGCCAGAATAGGCGAGATCACCCATCAGCCAGAACAACATGCCGGGCAGCTTATCGCTGGGGCTGATGGCCAACATAAAGGTGACCAGCGCCGACCAGCCCGAGGAAATAATTACCCCGGTTAATAGCAGGCGAGTGGGGGTCCAACTGCCTCCGCCATTGGCAAGGGTAAATACCAAGGTGGCGGAAATGAGTGCGCCGGCAAAGGCAGCGCCGGAAACGATTAAACCGGTCAGCCCCATTAACATGGCGAAGAGTGCGCCCACCGCTGAGCCGCTAGAAAGCCCTAGAATATAAGGGTCGGCAAGGGGGTTGCGTAGCAACACTTGCATTAATGAACCGGCTACGGCCAATAGGCCTCCGGTGGCGAAGGCGGCTAGGGCGCGAGGCAGGCGCAGCTCAAATACCAAGGTTTGGTGCAGGCTATTACCGTTGCCACACAGCACTTGCCAGAGATCGAGCAAGGCAATTTCTACTGAGCCGACGCGAACGGCGATAAGTAAAGACGCCAAGGCAATGCCCGCCAGAATAATAAGCGGCAGTGGCCGAAAAGGCCGTATTGCGCTTGCTTGGAAATTAGCGCCGCTCACGGGCGGTCTCCAAGTAGTCGCAAAGCAGGGTGGCGCCCTCTAATAATCTTGGGGTTGGGCGCTGCAATGTTGAGGGTGGGATAAAGAACAGATTGTTGCGCTGCACGGCGGTAATGCCATCAAATCGCCGCCAATCATCTAACCACTCGGGGCTATCTTCGCCCATGCCGCCGGCAACAATCGCTTCGGGGTTGGCGGAAATGACCGCCTCTAAATCAATGCGCGGTGAGAGCTGATTAAGGTCGCCAAAAATATTTTGTCCACCACAAAGGCGGGTGACCTTGGCGATTAAGTGCTGATCGTTGACGGTCATTAAGGGGTTTTTCCAAATTTGCTGGAATACCTGCACTGGGGGCGCGTCTTCAAAGCGCGCTCTTAAATCTTGAATGCCTGATAAAAAATGATTTGCTACGGCAAGGGCGTGTTCACCGGTGCCAGCAAGGGCGCCAATACGCACAATGGTGCTGGCAATATCGTCAAACTCAAAGGGTTCGCTGTAATAGATGTTCAGACCGAGGGCATCTAGCTGGGCAAGTTGCTCGGCAGGGTTGCCCTCGCTCCATGCGATTAATAGATCCGGCTTGAGTGCAACAATGGCTTCTAGGTCGAAGCGATTATAGCCGCCGATTCTCGGTAATTTTTTTGCCGCTTCGGGATAATCACTAAAGCTCACCGCCGCGACCAGTTTACTTCCCGCGCCTGCGGCAAAGGTTTGTTCGGCAATGCCGGGGGATAATACGATAATGCGCTCGGCGGCTTTAGGCAGGCACACTTGGCGAGACAGGTCATCGGTCACGCAAACTTCTGCGTGACTGGAACTTGCCCATAAGACTAAAAGGCCGAGCAGTAAGCGCATTACCAGTCGATGCCTCGGCGCGCTTTAATACCCGCTCTAAAGGCATGTTTCTCATCGCCGACTTCAGCGACGGTGTCGGCCAGTTCGCGCAGGGCTTTGGAAGCGGCGCGACCGGTCACAATCACACTCATCTCTGGTGGTCGATTTTGGATGGCGTCAAAAATACGTTGCTGTTCGATCCAGCCGTATTTCAAAACATATGTCAGTTCGTCGAGCAGCACTAAATGCAGGCTGTCATCTTTTAATAATTGTTCGGCTTTTTCCCACGCTTCGGTGGCGGCGGCAATGTCGCGATCGCGGTCTTGGGTTTCCCAAGTAAAACCACTACCCATAACATGGTAGGGCACCTCGGGGCAGCGCTGCTCAATAAAATTGCGCTCGCCGCAATCCCACGTGCCTTTAATAAATTGAACAATGCCTGCGTTGTAGCCGTGGCCAAGACAACGAATGACCGAGCCAAAACCAGAGCTGGATTTACCTTTACCATTGCCGGTGAGCACAATAAGAATGCCGCGCTCTTCATTGGCTTGGGCAATTTTTTCATCCACCAGCGCCTTGCGGCGTTTCATGGCTTTTTGGTGGCGCTGATTGCGGTCGGTGTTGTTCATAGTGATTAACTTCGTTTAATTAGCAACGTGCCCGGATATCCGGGCACTAGGAGTGGCGTGTAATTAAAGGGTAAGTTTAACTTAATTGGCGAATTTCATTGCACCTGGATTCTGGTTAAGTTGAATAGTTTCTAATGTGTTATTGCCATCAAAAAGTTCGATGCGTGGCTGGGCGGCATCTCCAATACCTATCCACAAATTGCTCTGTGGCCCAGTCGCAATTTCTGTAATGTTTAAACCGCTATAGGCGTCGATGGCAGTTACCGCTCCAGTGTTCGGGTTAAATTTGTATAAGTTATAGTTCTGGTAACTTTCATAGCCAACAAAATAGCCATTTTCAGCATTGACGATAGCCAGGTTGTACATGAACCCGTAAGGATGGCTGGTTTCGTCGCCGTCATCTACTATCATGGTTTCTGAGTAGGTTTGGGTGTCGATTTTGGTAATGCCTCCGGTATAGCCGGGATCGCGACCAGCATAGCTGTAAAATGCATCGCCGGTGGACTGAAGAAACAGACCAACGCCGGACTGATAAACAAATTTATTAGGATTTCGAGTGCTTAGCTCAATCCCTCTTAGATTCTCAGCTGCATCGCTAGGGTTAGTGTCGATTTCTTGGTCGGTGCTGGTATCAAAGACAGCGATATAAGCACTTACGCCAGTTTCTGCCGGGGAATAGCCCACTAGGCGCTGCATTACAACAAACAATTTTCCATCGACGATTACACCGTCTGCCGCTTCGGCTACACCGCTAGTATCAGCATCCGCGTAAGCGCTTAAGTCGATTCCCCCAATAATAAATTCGCCTTCGGTTGTGGCGCTGGGATTAACGATAAGTACTTCATTTTCTCCATACTGGATGATGTAAGCTTTTTCTTGGCTAGCAAATACCACGGTATAAGGGTTGCTAGTTGCATCTTCGGCATTGTTTTTTGTTGAGTATTCATAAATCGGTGTAGATGGAGCGTCAAAGCTATACTTGCTCAGTTCATCGATATTGAAACGGCCCAAGCGGTAGAAGTATTCACCATAGCGAGCAACCGTAGTATCGGATTGGTCGGTAGGGGCTACTCCGCTTTGTGCGGTATAGCCTTCTGATAGATCAATAAGTTGAATATCAGAACCTGAAAAATCAGCCGCCTTGGTGGAAACTACTACAGTATTTTCGCCTGCTACGGGTGTTGCCCCGTTGCTGCCGCCGCCACCACAAGCGGTAACGCCAAGAGCAAGTGCTGCTAGTCCAAATAATTTATTCAGTGATGATTTCATAGGTTTCTCCATGTTATGACTCTCTGGCGAGTCCGATGAATGAGTAGGACTAAATTTCTAAAGTGAATGTAAATACATAAGATTTGCCTGGCGTTGGAAAACGATTTAAATCCAAAAAGTTTTCATCCAACAAATTGCGGGCAGTTAAGTCGAGGGTGACTTTTCCATAATCGAGGGTCAGGCTGGCATTCAGCTCTTTTTTTGTATCGGCCTCTACCCCGTTAGCGCTGTCGTAATAGAGCTCACTGTGATGTTGGTAGTGAATTTGTGCGCGCGTGTTTTTGTGCACGATCACAACTCCTGCTCCGGCACTTTGGTGGTAAATTCCGGGGAGTTTTTTTCCTTGGGATGAACGGATGTCAGATTGATTCTTGCTATCAAATAATGTGGCATTTGCACGTAGTTGCAGCCAATTGTTCAGCGTGAAGTTGGCCTGTGATTCAATTCCGAATACTTCGGAAGCGGCAATATTTTGTGGCTGACCTACTCCGCGACTATCAAAAATAGTAACGATGCCGTCATCAATTTCCCGATAAAAGACACTGGCATCCAGCTGAAAACGTGACAATTGAAGCGTGATTCCGCTATCTAGAGTTCTCGCTGTTTCTGATTGCAGATCAGAATTTCCCTCAAATAATCCTCTGGAGCCAAATTTTTCAGCCAGAGTGGGAATCCGCACCAATAGGCCTGTATTCGCTTTGGCGGTGAGATTGCTTGAGATTCGCCATTGTGCGCCTAAGTGGAAACTACTTTCGTCCGATGTGTCGCTGGTTGTGGCATTGCGTAATAAGAAGTCGGCCTTGTCTTCTACTCGATATTGCCGAGCGGTAGCTGTTACTAACCATTGCTCATTGATACACCAGCTGTCAGCCAGTGCCAGAATGAATGTCTCGCGCTCAGCTTGGATCGTGTCTTGTTGATTGAGTTTGTCTTTTTGTTCAACCTCATCATGTCGCCATTCTAGACTTGCGACCAATTCGTGCTGGCCGACAATGTAACGGGCGGTTGAAAATAGACCCAGCCCATCCAGTTGGGTCTCTTTGTGATCTATTCCTAGGCCTACAGTGCTATTGGGGTCGAGATAAGTGTCTTCATCTTGATGAATAAAAAAGCGATGAGCTAGGTCGACTTGGTTCAGTTGATAGTCCAAGACAGCTTGTATACGCCAACTATCATTTGTGAGCGTTGCATTGTCGCGAAGTTGGTTGAGTGTGGTAGGTAGTTCTTTTTCAGAATTACTTTTTTGAAAGAAGCTGCTGAACTGCCCGCCTTGCCATTTTTTTCCAAGTTTTAGAAAGCCATTTTCTTGTTGATAACCATCGTTTATTCGGCGTTTGCTTGCTGTTCGGAAAAATTCATCTTCAACAGGAAAATCATTATCGGTTTCAACTTGGCTTATACCGCCGAGGATATTCCAGTCCGATACGTTACCCCATGCCGAAAGCTCTGCACTAAGTAAACCAAAAGACCCATTGGAAACACTTAATCTCGCGCCAGGCTGAGCAGTTTCGAAATTGCGGCTTTTAAAATTAATCGCACCAGCCAGATTGGCATTGCCGAGCTGGGCAGGAGTGAAATCTGGGTAAGCTTCAACTCTTTCAATTAAAACGGAAGGTATTTGACTGATGCTTGCAGAGCCTGAGTTAGGGCTATTTAACAATAGTCCATCGAGGAAAATATTTACCTGTTTACCCGATGAACCACGTACCGAAAGTGTACTGAAAGTGCCGGTGCCACCACTCTGGCTGACTTGTATTCCAGGTAAGGTATCAAGCAAGTTACTGAAATCAACAAAACGCGCGTCAAAGTCGCTGCGGTCAATCAGCCTTACGAACCCGGTATAAGCTTCGAGGCTGACCTCAGTCAGGCTATTTCGGTTATCGCTAATTTGATCTGTGACACGCAGATGTTCCAGCTTATTAGACTTTGCGCCCTCTGCAGTTTTCTCAGCATAAATGTCGTTGATAGCGGATTTAGATTCCTGAGCTTGTAGATTGCTGTTTATAGGCAGCAATAAGCCACAGGCGACAAGAAGCCGGAGGTGCGTATTCACAATGTTGTACTCGTTTGGCGTTAGTGCATCGTCGAAACACCCCGTCGACGGACTGGAGAAAGTGATTGCTTGCAACCCTTTTCTTGAAGGCAGGTCTCCTGGCTGTTGCCTGTTGCACTTTATGCCTTCCCGGTGTGAAACCAGTGGCGGAGGAAAAGCGCAGACAATTACAGTTGCGGGGGCAGCTACGGCTTTGTTTCTGCGGGGAGCAGAACGCACCGTGATTCCCTTTTAATCCCAATGGGAGCCTTCGGGTGCGAATTCTCCCACAGTAGGTCGAGCTAGGTCAATTTCAGGCCAAGGGTAGTGAGTAAATACTTGTAAGTGCTTTATTTATCGAATTGATGGAAAAGTGACTCATTCACCGTTAGTTCGATACCAATACTTGAGGCTTTTTTAAGAAGATAGCCGGTAATAAAGCTAATTTCCGTGTCGCGCCCGGCTTCAATATCTTGCAGCATGGAGGAGCGATTCAAGGCGGTGTTGGCGGCAACTTGATGAACTTGCTCCAGCAGTTTTTCTACCCAGCTTTCTCGGCCTAGGGCTTTACTGAGCAAGACGATCTCATCCACCAATGTGGCCATTTCTTGCAGGGCGGCGGGGTTGTCTAATAACTCGCCATTGCGGCAGCGGTATTTCACCGTGAGTGGATTGATTGCGCAGTTAACGGCTAGCTTGCGCCAGAGGATTTTTTCAATGTTTTCTGTCGCTGTGACCTGTAAGGGGGCCGGTGATAACGCACTAGCAAGCTGAGTGATTTCATCGGGGCTTAAATCCTGCGTGGAGCGATGTGGCCCAAAGAATGTTTCTCCACGTCCCGCATGAACAATATGAAAGCGGTCTTTTCTAAAGGCACCTTCGGTGGTGCTGGCTTGTAATAGGCGGGCTTTGGGAAACTGCTGTCGCAGTTTTTCGGCAACGCCTAAGCCGTTTTGAAGCAGCACGATATAAGCGTCGTCTTCGATTTTATCCGCAATTGCGGTAATGGCCGCCTCGGTATGTTGCGCCTTGGTGCAAACCAATAAATGGCTAATCGATTGGTTGAGCTGGGCGGCAATGCAAACAGGTAGCGGCAGCATTTCTGCGCCACCAGCGGCGCTTTCAAACAGCAGCCCGCCTTGAGTTTGATACTGCTTGAGACTCTCGTTGTCTTTGAGGATTAAGGGCATGGCTCTGCCCGCCTTATAGGCATAACTTGCCCACAGGCTGCCAATGGCACCCGCGCCGAGAATATGCCAGTTTGCGTCCGATTTGGTCAGGGCTTATGCTCTCTGCAGTCAAAATTTGTTGAAATTTTATCAGTGCTGGGAAGTCAGCAAAAGCCGGCTTCCTTGCCTAAATTTATGTAGAGGTAGTTACCATGTTTGTTGCCATGAACCGGTTCAAAGTGGCTTTGGGCAGTGAGGACGATTTCGTTGAGATGTGGCGCAGTCGCGATTCTTATTTGGAGTCGGTGCCGGGTTTTAAAAAATTTGATTTGCTGCGCGGTGCAACGAATGAGGAATTTACCTTGTTTGCCTCTCATTCTATTTGGGAATCCCGCGAGGCGTTTGAAAACTGGACGAAATCTGAGGCCTTTCGCAAAGCGCACGCCAATGCGGGTGCGGGTAAAACGGTGTATTTGGGTCCGCCACAGTTTGAAGGCTTTGCCGCGGTTGATCTCAAAAAATCTTGATGTAATCCCATCCGCACGCGGGTTGTCTGGCGGTGCTAGAATGCCGCCCATATTGTTTTGTGAGTGTTGTTATGCCGTCGTTTGATATTGTTTCTGAAGTAGATTTGCACACCTTTACCAATGCGCTGGATCAGTCTAACCGCTTGCTCGATACTCGCTTTGATTTTCGGGGTGTCGAAGCCAGTTTTAAGCGCGATGGTCTCAACGCGACGATGTTTGCTGAGGCCGAGTTTCAGCTGACTCAAATGGAAGACATTCTGCGCGGCTCATTGATCAAAAACCAAATTGACCCCAAGGCGATGGAAGTGGGGGATATGGAAGGTTTTGGTAAGCAGGTAAAGAAAAGTGTGACCATGAAAAATGGTCTGGAATCTGATTTGTGCCGCAAAATCGTCAAGCTGATAAAAGACAGCAAGCTCAAAGTACAGAGTCAGATTCAGGGCGATCAAGTCCGCGTTACGGGCAAGAAGCGCGACGATCTCCAGCAGGTGATGGCCTTGTTGCGCGAGGCGGATTTGGAACAACCCCTGCAATACAATAATTTCCGCGACTGATTGAGCGCTCAGTGGCTACGGAACTTCCTGCGGAAGAGCAAGAACTTGAATTGATCTGGTGGCGGCAGCGGCCAGTTTGGATCATGTTGGCCTTGGGTTTTTCGGCGGGCGTTCCCTTATTGCTGATCTTCTCCAGTTTGTCTCTGTGGTTGCGGGAAGCCGGTGTCAGCAAGGCTGAGGTTACCTATTTTAGCTGGGCCGCACTGGGCTATTCCTTCAAATTTATCTGGGCGCCACTCGTTGATAAGTTGCCAATTCCGCTATTGAGCAAGTGGTTTGGCCGGCGGCGTAGCTGGTTGTTGCTTGCCCAGTTAGCGGTGGCCGGGGCGATTGCGCTGATGGCGCTAACCGATCCTCAGCAGCATTTGCAGATGATGGCGATTGCGGCGGTGTTATTGGGTTTTTCTGCCGCCACGCAGGATATTGTGATTGATGCTTTTCGGATTGAATCTGCAAATCCCCGCTTGCAAGCCTTGCTCTCTTCAACGTATATCGCCGGTTACCGTATCGGCATGATCGCCGCCGGGGCCGGCGCGCTGTATCTAGCGCAAGGCTTTGGCAGCACCAGTGAGGTGTACAGTTATCTCGCTTGGCAAAAGACCTATTTGTGTATGGCGGGATTGATGGGCGTGGGTTTGCTGACCACGCTGTTGATCTCTGAGCCGGCCGAAAAAGGTGCCTCTCCCTATCCCTACCACGCCAATGAATATGTGAAATTCTTTTCGGCTTTCGTGGCTTCGGTTTCTGTTTTTGTCCTTGTCTTGGTGAATTGGCCGAGTTTAGGCGAGGGGCCGCTGGTGCATTTTTTAGCGGAATCGGCCGGGTTTTTGGCGGCGCTGGTTGTGGCTTTTCTCGTGTTTAGAGTCTCGGTGCGCATTGGTTTGGTTAATCGGCAGTTATTAGATGAAAGCTATGTTCAGCCGATTGTGGAATTTATTCAGCGTTACCAAAAACTGGCCTTGTGGATCTTGCTGCTCATTGGCAGCTATCGCGTCTCGGATATTGTGATGGGGGTTATCGCCAACGTTTTTTATCAAGATATGGGCTACAGCAAAGACCAAATCGCCAGTGTCACCAAAGTGTTTGGCGTGCTGATGACCATTGCCGGCAGTTTTGTTGGCGGCTTTATGACCCTGCGCTTTGGAGTGGTGCGGGTATTGATGATTGGCGCTATTTTAGTGGCGGCAACCAATCTGCTGTTTATGTGGCTGGCCTATCAAGAGGTCAGTGTGATGGCGCTCACCGTGGTCATTGCGGCGGATAATCTTAGCGCCGGTATTGCGGTTGCGGCCTTTGTGGCTTGGCTTTCGAGTTTGACCAATGTGTCATTTACCGCCACCCAATACGCGGTGTTTAGTTCGTTGATGACTCTGTTTCCGAAGGTTCTAGGTGGTTATTCCGGTACCTTGGTTGAGTTGATGGGCTATGGGCCGTTTTTCTTGTTTTCTGCGTTGATCGGTTTGCCTGTAGTGGTGTTGATTTGGCAGGTCCAGCGGAAGCTTGGTGAGTAGAAGCGCAAGCTGGGTGATAGCTAACCCTATTCAGGCCACTTGCAGAGCGACCAAAACAAACGACCACTTTCCTCGGCGCTGCCTTCTTCAATTAATTTTTCAAGTTGCCTTTGATAGCCGGGTGAATCTTTGGGAAAGCTGATTTTTCCCGCGCTATTGACCACGCGAAACCAAGGTAGTGATGTGTCTTTGGGGAGTTGGCTGAGGGTTCGGCCAACCCACCGAGCTCGACCGGGAAAACCAGCCAGTTCTGCAAGTCGGCCATAACTGCATAAGCGGCCGTGGGGAATGGCCTTGAGAGCGAGGTAAAGTCGGGCTTTTTCCTCGCTTGCTTCGGCGTTTTTTATCGGCGTGCTCACTCGTCGAGGTTGCGCATCCGTTCCCAGTAATCTTCGTAGAAGAAATCTACTTCACCGGTTTCCAGCGAGTATTCGGCGCCGACCACCATCAACTTGCCATCGCTGATAAGTTGCTCAAGTGTAGAAGAGCCGCTGCTCAGGTGTTCAACCGAGCTGCGCACATTGGCGCGTACGGCTTGATGAATCAGCTCGTGTGGATTGTCTTTGAGGTCGGTAGCCAGCAGGGTCTCTACCGCTGGACGTACGCGCTTCACAATCGAGTGCAGGTTTGAGGTCGGGATTTTGGAGTTGCCGGAGAGGGCGTCCACGGTAGCCTTTACTGCGCCGCAGTTACTATGACCGAGAACTACAACCAGCGGGGTGCCAAAGCTGAGAGCGGCGAATTCGACGCTGCCAATGCCTGATGGAGCCACAATATTGCCGGCGATGCGAATAACAAATAAATCGCCAAGGCCTTGATCGAAAACTAATTCCGCAGGTACGCGAGCGTCGGAGCAACCCAAGATAATGGCAAAGGGGCTCTGTTCTTCAACCAATGTGGGTTTTTTGTTGGGCAGAGTGGTGGTGGAATCGTCATTCAATTTTTCAACAAAGCGGGCATTGCCTTCTTTGAGTCGCTGTAGGGCTTCTTTTGCGCTGATCATCTTGTTGTTTCCAGTGAGGGTCTATCGTTTTTTAATGGACGGATTGTAAACCATCTGCAATCACTAAGAAGCAGCCCAAGCTTGAAATTCGCGCTGCTGTCCTCATTATATTTATTACAAGCCAATTCTTTGTTTCCGGGGACCTACTGGTCATGCGCTTTCTTTTTGTTCTGTTTGTCATCCTGCCGATTTTCGAAATGTGGCTGTTGATTGAAGTGGGCTCGCAAATTGGTTCGCTGGCGACCATTGGCGCGGTGTTGTTTACTGCCGTGCTGGGTGCGTCTCTACTGAAACGGCAGGGTTTGCATACCCTGACCCGAGCTCAACAGCGGCTGGATAGTGGCCAGATTCCTGCCAAGGAGATTCTCGAGGGCTTGATGTTAGCTGTCTCTGGCGCATTGCTGCTGACGCCGGGCTTTATCACTGATGCGATTGGCTTTAGCTTGTTGGTTCCGGGCGTACGAACCTTATTGACCGCACAATTACTGCGCCAAGGGGTGTTGCGGGTACAGGGTGCCCAATTTGGTCAACAGGGCAGCCACTTTAGCTATCAGCGCTATGAGTCACGGGCTCAGGGCGACTCAGAAAGTGGTGAAAAAGTGACCATTGAGGGTGATTTTCGGCGCGAGGACTAATACGTTCAAAATTTTCACAAATATTTTCATCCCTGCCCTTGAAAAGCCTTTTCTAACCCCCCACCTATACGAACAGCCCGGCAGCACTGGTTTTGAGCCCAGTGACAGTAGCCGGGAACGTCAACATTGAAAATCAATGGGGCGTGTCAATAACAATCTATTCATTGATTTAATGGAGATTAATCGAGATGAAAATTCGTCCTTTGTACGACCGCGTTGTGGTTCGTCGCAATGAAGAAGAAAAAACTTCTGCCGGTGGTATCGTGTTGCCAGGTTCGGCTAAAGAGAAGCCAAACCAAGGCGAAGTGATCGCGGTGGGCGAGGGTAAGCTGCTGGAAAACGGTGAGCTGCGCCCAGTTGGCGTAAAAGTGGGTGAGACTGTGATTTTTGGCCAGTACTCCGGCAACACTGTGAAAGTAGACGGCGAAGAACTGATTGTTCTGAACGAAACCGAAATTTTCGGCGTAGTTGAAGCTTAATTCCCCCTAATTTCTTTTGAATCAACGAATTACGTAAAGGTATAAGATCATGGCAAAAGAAGTCGTATTTGGCGATAAAGCTCGCCAGCGCATGCTGAAAGGCGTTAACACCCTGGCTGACGCCGTTAAAACCACTCTGGGCCCCAAAGGCCGCAACGTGGTTCTGGAAAAATCTTTCGGTGCTCCTACCGTAACTAAAGATGGTGTTTCCGTAGCCAAGGAAATCGAGCTGGAAGACAAGCTGGAAAATATGGGCGCGCAGATGGTGAAGGAAGTTGCTTCCAAAGCCTCTGACGAAGCCGGTGACGGTACTACTACGGCAACTGTTTTGGCTCAGTCTATTCTGAACGAAGGTCTGAAGTCTGTTGCTGCTGGTATGAACCCAATGGATCTGAAGCGCGGCATCGACAAAGCGATTGCTGCTGCCGTTGAGCAAATCCAATCAATGTCTATTCCCTGTTCAGACAGCAAGGCGATTGCTCAGGTAGGCACCATTTCTGCCAACAGCGACAGCCACGTTGGTCAGATCATTGCTGAAGCGATGGAAAAAGTGGGCAAAGAAGGCGTGATCACCGTTGAGGAAGGTCAGGCGCTGGAGAACGAGCTGGACGTGGTTGAAGGTATGCAGTTTGACCGCGGTTACCTGTCTCCCTACTTCGTGAACAACACTGAAAACATGAGCGTTGAGCACGACAGCCCATTCATTCTGTTGGTTGACAAGAAAATCTCCAACATCCGCGAATTGCTGCCTCTGCTGGAGCAAGTTGCCAAGTCTAGCCGTCCGCTGATTATCGTTGCAGAAGACGTTGAAGGCGAAGCGCTGGCAACTCTGGTTGTAAACACCATGCGTGGCATCGTGAAGGTTGCAGCTTGTAAAGCACCTGGTTTCGGCGACCGTCGCAAAGCCATGCTGCAAGACATTGCAATTCTGACCGGCGGCACCGTGATCTCTGAAGAAGTGGGCATGGATCTGGAGCAAGCCACTCTGGAGCACCTGGGTACGGCTAAGCGCGTAACCATGGACAAAGAGAACACTGTGATTGTTGACGGTGCTGGCCAAGCTGACGCGATTCAAGCGCGTGTTGGTGAAATCCGCACTCAAATCGAAAACACTTCATCTGACTACGACCGTGAAAAACTGCAAGAGCGCGTGGCCAAGCTGGCTGGCGGTGTTGCGGTAATCAAAGTAGGTGCAGCAACTGAAGTCGAAATGAAAGAGAAGAAAGCCCGCGTTGAAGATGCTCTGCACGCGACCCGTGCTGCGGTAGAAGAAGGCGTGGTTCCTGGCGGCGGTGTTGCACTGGTTCGCGCCGTTACCCTGATCACTGGTCTGGTTGGTGACAACGAAGATCAAAATGCAGGTATTGCTGCGGCGCTGCGTGCAATGGAAGGTCCTCTGCGTCAGATCGTAACCAATGCCGGTGACGAAGCCTCTGTGGTACTGGATAAAGTGCGCAACGGTGAAGGTAACTTCGGTTACAACGCCGGTACTGGCGAATACGGCGACATGATGGAAATGGGTATTCTTGACCCAGCCAAAGTGACCCGTACTGCACTGCAAGCTGCCGGTTCTATTGCTGGTCTGATGATCACCACCGAGTGCATGGTTGCCGAAAAGCCGAAAGAAGACGGCGGTGCTGGCATGCCAGACATGGGTGGCATGGGCGGAATGGGTGGCATGGGCGGCATGATGTAGCCTGCCCGGCTCTCCTTTCTAAAAACCCGCGTCAGCAATGGCGCGGGTTTTTTTATGCCTGCTTGTGGGGGGAAGTAAAAATAACAAAACCACTTAGCCTTTGTTCGACGTATAAACTGTTAGAATTCAAAAACACGATTTTGGTCTTTTGGTAACTAGGCCTTAGTGCTCTCCTTGGGGGGGGCTTGCTCTGGTACTCGTGCTGGTAAAAAACCACCCGGCTTAATCATCGTGTGAAATATTAAAATAATAGTGGGTAAGTCTATGTTCCGTTTATTTCTTGCCAGCCTTGTGCTGTTTGTTTTGTCGGCTTGTGGAGGCGGTTCCAGCTCCAGCAGTAGTCATAACAATCCGGTTGCTAATCTGGATGCCGATAATGATGGCGTTCAAAATCAGGCCGACCTTTGCGCCAAAACGCCGGGAAATGAAACGGCGGACGATGATGGCTGCGCACCAAGTCAGTTAAATGCCAGTTGTGGCGACAATGACAGTGAAATTCCGGCCAAGCGTCACTATCAGGTGTTGTTGGATTCTGAAAGCGGTGAACGCATTAGCTTTGAGCTGTTCGAGCCGGCGGTGTTGAAGTGCGGCGAAATCAAACAGGGCGCCCATCCGCTGATTCTTCACGGTCACGGTTTTGGCGGCAAGCGGGTTAGTGATACCGAGTCGGGCGATTATCAAAGTTCGGGCATTGCGGATTTAGTCGAAGCCGGTTACGCGGTGATTTCTATAGATCAGCGCGGCTTTGGCGATAGCTCGGGCACGGTGCGGGTTATGGATCCGGATGTGGAAGGGCAGGATTTGCTACAGATTCTGGATTGGGCTGAGCAGCGACTGGATTATCTGGCTTGGCGCGATGAGCGTACCGGCCGGATCACGGCTCGTCCAATCTTTGCCGATAGTAACTCGCGCGGGGTAAACCTATTGGTGGGCGCCATTGGCAGTAGTTACGGTGGTGGCTATCAGCTATTGATTCACGGCCTCGATACCCAGCAGCGGCTGGATGCCATTGTGCCGGATATTACTTGGCACCACTTACCTTATAGCCTAAATCCCGGAGATGTTATTAAAGCGGATTGGGCGTTGTTACTGGTGGCGGGTGGTTCTGCTGGAAGTTATCAGCCGGGTTTGGAAAATCAGGATTCACCGCTAGCGCGGGGCCTTGATTCCTATATTGTCGAGGTGTTGACCCGCGGTTTGGCAATCAACGAGATTCCCCGAGACGCCTTGGATTGGTTTGCCTATCACAGCCCAAGTTATTGGTGCGGTCTTAATAATCAGGCGACTATGCCCTACGCGGCGTTGGCGAGTGATGTGAATAATAATCTCAGCTCGGCGATGAACCCGCCGTTTGGTATCTCTTATACCAATCAACCCGGTGTTGATATTTTGTTGACCCAGGGGATTCGCGACACCTTGTTTAATTTTAATGAGGCCTGGTGGAATTATCAGTGTTTAAGCCAGCGTGCTGCCAGTACGGGGCATGAGGTGCGATTAATCAGCCACGAGAGCGGCCATATCATCAGTAATTTTATTGGTGAAACCCCCGACCCCATTTACACCCAAGCACCCGGTGGAAATTTTGCTTGCGGGGCGCTCTCGGTGCGTGCGGCGACCTTGGCGTGGTTTAACGAAAAATTGCGTGGCGGCCCTGCGGTGGCGGCGCTGCAGGATGACCGCATTTGTATGTCTTTGGTGGATGATGATGCGGTTTGGATTCCTCGCGAGCAATTTAAGGCGCGACTTGCAGATGATGCGAATAACGACGCGTTCTATCAGTCTGCCGATTGGACGCTGGAAAATATTGCCAACGGTGCTGAGGCGCAAACTCTGCATCTTGCAGGTCAGGCCGCAGTTGTGCAGCCGGTACTCACCGTGACAGATAGTCGTGGGCTTGTTATTGCGGGTATTCCGCAGTTGGATTTGACGGTGACCACGCCACAAATGATTAATGATCTGGTGTGTGCCGAGGCGGTTGTACCTACGATTCGTACCGGCTGCGACAGCATCTTATTTGCCGGAATCGCGATTTCGCGAGCCGGCGGTGACTGGGAACTGCTTGATGACCAAATTACGCCGGTGCGCGGTTTGGGCGAGCATCTGGATTTTGATTTGGTCGGCATAGCTGAGCGCTTGGCCGAAGGGGATCGTCTCGGTGTTTGGCTGAGCGGTTATCACCCTCAGTATATTGAATCGTTCTCTCGCGACGTGACCATCCCCGTGGTGAATGTGCAGGGTCGTGTGCGCCTGCCGTTGTTTATGCTTGGGGCTGACGGCCAGCCTGATTTTTCAGGCGGTGTTGCCGGGGCAATCAGTACGGAGTAATCGCTGCGGGCCCTCTGGGTTTTGCCGGGCGGCCCGTCTATACTGCGCCGGTGTTGTTGAAATTCGACAACGCCGGATGGAATCACTAATCACGCGGTGTGCGCCTTGCAGTTATCTTCAATAGTCCCTTGGGGACGTTCTCTGGCCGAGTACAAGGCGATGTTCGATTTGAGCATCACTGATCTTGAGCGTCGCATTCTTGGCTGCGGTGATGGCCCAGCCAGCTTCAATGCCGAACTCACCGGGCAGGGTGGCGAGGTGGTTTCCGTTGACCCTATCTATCAATTCACGCGGCAAGAAATTCATTCCCGAATTCAGCGGGTGTATCCCGGTGTTGTTGCTGAGCTGGCGCGTAATGCCGAGCAATATCACTGGAGCAGTTTTCGCGATCCCGGTCATGTCGGTTCGGTGCGGATGTCGGCGATGAATCGTTTTCTCTCGGATTACGATTCCGGCTTGAAAGACGGGCGTTATATTGAGGCTAGTTTGCCTGAGCTGCCCATGTTCGATAATGAATTTGAACTGGCGGTGGTATCGCATTTATTGTTTTTGTACAGCGAGCAGATTGATGCCATTCAGCATCTCAATTCGCTTAAAGAACTGTGCCGTGTTGCGGGTGAGGTGCGGGTGTTTCCCTTGGTTGATCTAAAAGGGAAGCTATCGAGCCATCTGCGACCGGTGATGGAAGAATTGTATGCTCAGGGTTATCACGTTGAGCGGGTTAAAGTGCCGTATCGCTTTCAGAAGGGCGCGGATGAAATGCTGCGGGTTGTGAGTAAAAAACGGCCATCGCGTAAATCCCATGGGTCTGAATCCCTTGAGCCTGAATCTAAGGCTGATGCATGACGGAAGCGATTATTGGCCTTTCTGCCTCTGAGCAGCAGTTAGTCGCTGCTGCCGGCGATGTTTGTACGGCCAGCGATACCAATACCTTATTCGGTGCTAATTCTGACTTGCCCATGTTGCTGGTGGAGTCGGCGCACTGCCGTGCGGTGATTAGTCTTTATGGTGCGCAATTGCTGTCGTTCGCGCCGGCTGGCCAGCGTGATTTTCTTTGGTTAAGTCCGCTTGAGCGCTTTCAGCCGGGGCAGGCTATTCGCGGTGGAATTCCTGTTTGCGCGCCTTGGTTTGGCGTAAATCGGCGCGAAAATAGTCTGCCTAAGCACGGTTTTTTGCGTAACCGACGCTGGATATTGCAGTCATTTAACGCAGCGGATGAGCAGGTGGAGCTCTCATTAGCTTATCAATCCACAGAAGAGGATCTCTCGCTCTTCGCTTGGCCAATTCGAGCTGAGTTGCGAATAATCTTGGGGCGTGAGTTAGAACAAGTCTTGTCGATCAGCAATCTCGGTGAGTCGGCGATGCCGCTAAGTTTCGCACTTCATAGTTACTTGAGCGTGAGCGATGTGGGCGAAGCTAAAGTGTGCGGCCTAGATCAGCAAATGTATTTGGATAATTGTCAGGGCTTGTCGGCCTTTGTTCAGTCTGGAGAGGTAAGCTTTCCCGGTGAGGTTGATCGGGTGTATGAGTCTCAGCAGAGCGCTCAGCAGCTTGTTGATGGCCAGCGTACTCTGAGTATCAGCGGAGTGGATTGCGAGACGGTTATTGTTTGGAATCCCGGTGCGGAGCTGGCCCAGCAAATGGCTGACGTGGGGGCTTATCACAAAGACTACGTGTGTGTGGAGCGCGGCCGTGCTTTTGCGGATGAAGTTATTCTTGGCGCAGGTGAGCGGCATGAGGCGGTTATGCGCCTCGCGTCCGTCGATTAACTCTCAATAGGAGGCTGTTGTGCTGCTTGTGTTTGCCGTCAATTCATTGGTTTGTCTGGCGGTTGTTCTTATACACCACGAAATGTTGATCGTATTGCAGCGTCGAGCGCCCCATTTGCGTTCGCCTCGCCACCGCGTGCTGTTTGCCCTAGTGGGAACCCTGCTGGCACATGTGGCAGAAATCTGGGTATTTGGCTTGGTGTATTACACCTGCCACTACTCCACTGGGCTTGGTGGTCTGGCCGGCAATTTTGACGGCAGCTTGTTAGATTCTGTGTATTTCTCATTTTCCGCCTACACTACATTGGGGTTTGGCGATATTTATCCCAGTGGCAACTTGCGCTTTTTAAGTGGGCTCGAGGCCTTGTTGGGTTTGGTGCTTATTGCTTGGACGGCATCCTTCCTCTATATCGAAATGCGCCAAAACTGGGATAAGTCCTAAGCGGTTCAGGTTCATTCAGTTTCGGTTAAGCCCCGCTACGTAGAATGGCGCCATGCTTCGGGAAAAACGGATTGCAATACTACTTCGTATAACCTGATGCGGTGCAAATTAGATTGGAGAAAAACCATGCAATACAAACTTATTCTAGCCGTGTTAGTGACTGGTTTTTTAGCGGCGTGTAGCAGTACCTCGGTTTATCAGCCCGCCGAAAAACGCGGTGCTTACGGTTATACAGAAACGCAATTAGGTGCTGATCGCTACCGGGTCACCTTCACGGGCAACTCAGTGACTGATAAAGAAACCGTTAATGATTATGCGATGTTGCGGGCCGCAGAATTAACTCTGCAAAACGGCTACGAGTGGTTCCAAATGGTGAATCGCGATACCGAATCTAAAAGCCGTAGCAGCACCAATATTTCTGGTATGTATGATTACGGCGGTGGTACAGCGGTTTATCAGCGCTGTGGTTTGGTTAGCTGCAATACCTACGTGACCCAAGTGCCTTCTCGTATCGATGGCGGCGTGGCAACCACCACTACGCGCACTTCTTACCAGTCATCGCTTGAGGTCAAAATGGGTAAGGGCCAAATGCCAGAAAGCGCCGAAGCCTACAATGCTCAAGAACTGGCTTCGACTCTGCGCCGCTGGATGAATAACGCGAAGTAAATTTCACGCTGTGAGCCAAGCCGGGCAATTGCCCGGCTTTTTTTATTGCGGCATGATGGTTTGTAACAGTAAAAGTCAGGAGTTTATGGATGGAAACCGTGGTTGTGGTGGGCGCCAGCCCAAAGCCGGAGCGCTACTCCTATAAAGCCGCCGTAATGTTGGGTGAGTACGGCCATCGGGTGTTGCCGATTAATCCCTATCATCAAACTGTGGCGGGGCATACCTGTATAGGGCATATAAACGAGCTGGATGAGCCGGTGGATACCGTGACCTTGTATGTGCGCCCAGAACTATTGGAACCCATCATGCCTGAGTTGATCGCATTAAAGCCGAGACGGGTGATTTTTAATCCGGGTACGGAATCTGAGGTGCACGAAGCACAGCTCCGTGAAAATGGGATTGCTGTAGAAGAAGCGTGTACGCTGGTTTTACTTCGAACAGAGCAATTTTGAGCAATAAAAAAGGGAGCAATTGCTCCCTTTTTGCACAATCTAATCCGTTTTAAACGAATTGGATCAGGCCAACCAGTACCGCCGCCAGTGCAATACTCATATGGATAACACCCTTTACGGTCGTCATTGGGCCGGTTTTGCCAAAGATGGCATTCAGTTCCAGCAGCGCAATAATACCGAGGCTGATCAGCAAACCGAGGCTGAAGTTAGGCTCTGCGCCACCGCTTAATGCTGGCATGAAAGCCTCATTAGAACCGTGGAAGCTGCCCAGCATACCTACCAGCATTGAAGCAGAGAACAGGGTATTGGTGCGTGACGCCAAACCCGCTTTAGGGGCTGCTTTTGCCGCATCACCGGGGGTAATGCCACAAACGATTTTCTGGTTTGGCCAAATGATCAGCCACACGTTCAAGAACATCAGGGTGCCCATTACCGCGCCGATGATGATGTAAGCATTCAATCCGCGTTGCATGGTGAAGTGCAGGAGGATCAGGCCGGTGATAAAGGTGAACATGGCGCCCCAGCGGAACCACCAAAGTGCGCGAGGCGCCAACTTCTGTACCGCGTCAGCTTTAGCAGTCGCTTCAGCTTCTTTGAAGTATTCGGTTTGTACGAAATTGAAGTAGTACAGCAGGCCGATCCACGTAATGCCAAACAGCACGTGTAGCCAGCGGAACAACAGGTCCAAGCTGATAAATGAATCCATAATACAATCCCCACTCAATGTTACAGATGTTGTGTTTTTGTTTTACTGCGCCGCCGAGTATAGCAGAGCGAACTTTTTGTTGGAGAAACTTTCTAAGGCTGAAATTTTCCCCTCTACTCTGGGAATTAGTCACTGGTGAGAGGTCCGACCTCTTGCCATAATATTGTTTTGGAAAACACTCTGGAGAGTTTGACGCTGTGAAGGATAGCAACAGGTCTGAGCCCACAATTTCATTAACGCTGGATGATGACGATCTGGCGCATCGCGCGGAGCAAAAAAAATCCGCCCCAGTCGCTAAGTCAGGTGGCAGCGGTGGCAGTGGCCTAAGCATGCTACTGCTGTTTTTGGTGCTGGGCTTGGGTGGCGCGGCCTACTACTTATACGACCAGTTGGTGATGAGTCAGCAAGCGTTGGCGCTGAACCAGCAGCGCTTGGATGCGCTTGAGGATCGCCTTTCTGCTGCGGGTGAAAACCTTGAAGAGAACAGCCTGACCACACAAGTGCGGTTGAAAGAGCTGGATAGCGAAGTGCGCAAGCTCTGGGACAATGTCTGGAAAAAGCAGAAAGAAACCCTGCAAGAGCATGAAGCAGACCTGAAAAAGCAAAGTGTAGCTATTGCTAAGCTGGAAAAAGCCCAAGCGGCAGACGCCGTGAAGCTCAAAGGTTTGGATGGCTTTGGCGATAAGCTAGATCGCGCTGTTGCCCAGTCCGAGGTCAATAAGAAAACCCTGTTGAGCGTACAAAAAGAAGTGGCCAAGGGCGGCAACCTTGAAACCCGTATTGCCGACTTGGAAAAGCAAATGAAAGAAGCGGACGAATGGCTGGATTCGGTTAACGCCTTCCGCCGCCAAGTGAACCGCGATCTGGAAAACCTACGCCAAACTATGACCCAGTACCACGCGGCGAGTCCTCAGCCTTAAAGTCAGTTGTTTTTTAAAAACGGGTTGTGCGAATTTCAGATGGTCGTATTGCTAAATGAAAGGATTGAAAATGAGTGATACTATAGTGTCACTTTTTTGTGTCGGTATAGCCCGTGAAAGTTGAGCTGGTAACTAATTTAAAGCGTCAAGCTACAAAAATCCTGGCGGACTTACATTTGTCAAAAGAGCCCGTGCTGATTACGGAGCATGGTCAGCCCTCTGCCTATCTTGTCGATGTGCAGGACTATGAGTTTATGCAGCGCCGACTGCAATTGCTTGAGGCGCTCTCAAGGGGAGAGCGCGCTGTACTGGAGGGAAGAACGTACAGCCACAAAGAGGCCAGGGAGAAAATGAGTAAGTGGCTGAAGTAATCTGGACGGAGCCGGCACTGCAAGAATTGGATGACCTGGCAGAGTATATCGCCTTGGATAATCCGGCTGCGGCAAGCGAGCTGGTTCAGAAAGTGTTCAAAAAAGTCGAACGACTAGCTAAGTTTCCGCAATCTGGGCGAATGCCTCCCGAACTGCCCAGTTCGGTGTATCGAGAACTGGTTTTGCCACCTTGCCGTATTTTTTACCGAGAAGAGGGGGCGCGGGTTTTCATCATCCATATTCTGAGAGAGGAGCAACAACTCCGCGCCTACCTTTTAGAAGGTGGTTCTTAACCATCTTACTTGGCGACTTTCTATATTGCGTCGCAACCCTGGTGTATACTTGCCCGCCACAATGTCCGGCCCGGCTGAATCCAACTTCCAGTCTGGTCAGATTTACTCCAAACGCCCTTTTTAAACCTTACTGACAGGCCCCGGTGCGGCAGTTTGCGTCTCACCCTAGAACAGGCCAAAAAGACCGAAGGAGTCTTTCCCATGACTGTGATCCGCCAGGATGATCTGATTCAAAGCGTTGCCGATTCTCTGCAATATATTTCTTACTACCACCCGGTTGATTTCATTAAAGCGGTGGGTGAGGCCTATGAGCGCGAGCAGAATCCGGCAGCCAAGGATGCCATGGCGCAAATCCTGATCAATTCGCGTATGTGTGCCGAGGGTCACCGTCCGATCTGCCAAGACACCGGTATCGTTACCGTGTTCATCCAAGTGGGGATGAATGTGCAGTGGGATGCCGATATGTCGGTAAGCGATATGATTAATGAAGGTGTTCGCCGCGCCTACAACCTGCCAGACAACGTGCTGCGTGCATCTATTCTGGCCGATCCAGATGGTGCTCGTAGTAATACTAAAGACAATACTCCGGCGGTTATTCACTTTGAGATCGTTCCCGGCGACAAGGTAGATGTGCACGTGGCGGCCAAGGGTGGCGGCAGCGAGGCAAAATCCAAGTTTGCCATGTTGAATCCCTCTGACTCTGTGGTGGAGTGGGTGCTGAAAATGGTACCAACCATGGGTGCCGGTTGGTGTCCTCCAGGTATGCTGGGTATCGGTATCGGCGGTACTGCTGAAAAAGCCATGCTGTTGGCCAAAGAAGCGCTGCTCGACCCCATTGATATTCACGATCTGCAAAAACGCGGTGCGGGCAATCGCGCCGAAGAGTTGCGTTTAGAGCTGCATGAGAAAATCAACAAACTGGGTATTGGTGCTCAGGGTTTGGGTGGTTTAACCACTGTCTTGGACGTGAAGGTTAAGGATTACCCAAGCCACGCGGCCAACAAAGCTGTGGCGATTATTCCTAACTGTGCGGCAACTCGTCACGCCCACTTCACACTGGATGGCAGCGGCCCGGCGGCGTTGACGCCACCTTCGCTGGAAGATTGGCCAGAAGTGACTCGCGAGGCGGGTGGTGACGTTAAGCGCGTTAATCTGGACACCGTAACGGCGGAAGAAATCAAAACTTGGAAGCCCGGCGATACGCTATTGCTGAACGGTAAAATGCTGACTGGCCGCGACGCTGCACACAAGAAAATGACCGATATGCTGGCCAAGGGTGAAACCCTGCCGGTAGACCTGAAAGGTCGCTTTATTTACTACGTGGGCCCGGTTGATCCCGTGCGTGAAGAAGTGGTTGGCCCTGCTGGCCCAACTACCGCAACCCGTATGGATAAGTTTACCCGCACCATGCTGGCGGAAACTGGCCTGATGGGCATGATCGGTAAATCGGAGCGCGGTGATATTGCGATTGAGGCAATCAAGGAATTCGAAGCGGTTTACCTGATGGCAACTGGCGGTGCGGCGTATTTGGTTGCGCAGGCAATCAAAAAGGCCGAGGTGGTTGCCTTCCCCGAGCTGGGAATGGAAGCCATCTACGAATTCACCGTAGAAGATATGCCGGTGACTGTGGCGGTTGATACTCAGGGCGAGTCAGTGCATAAAACTGGCCCGCAATTCTGGGCAGCTAAAATCGAAGCTGAGAAAATTAACGTCGCCTAAGAATGGGGACTTTCTACTGGCACGACTACGAAACCTGGGGCGCCAATCCATCGATTGATCGCCCCGTTCAGTTTGCCGGTGTCCGCACCGACAGTGAACTGAATATCATCGGTGAACCGCTGATGGTATTCAGTCGCCCAAGTCCGGATTTTTTACCCCATCCAGAAGCTTGCCTGATTACCGGTATTACGCCCCAGCAAGCGCTGGAAGAGGGCGTGTCAGAATCGGAATTTATCGCCCGGATTTATTCAGAGTTGGCCCAGCCCGGAACCTGCGGCGTGGGTTACAACAGCATTCGCTTTGATGACGAAGTCACCCGCTACACCCTCTATCGCAATTTCTACGATCCCTATGCCCGCGAGTGGCAAAACGGCAATTCGCGCTGGGATTTAATTGATGTGGTACGCCTGTGCTGTGCACTGCGTCCCGATGGGATTGAGTGGCCGTTGCGGGAAGATGGAACGCCCAGCTTTAAACTCGAATTGCTTAGCCAAGCCAATGGTCTCAGCCACGAGTCGGCCCACGACGCCCTGTCTGATGTGTATGCCACCATTGATCTGGCCAAACTGATTAAAAGCCGCAAGGGCAAGCTCTGGGATTATGCGCTGGGTCTGCGCAATAAGCGTCAGGTTGCACAATTATTGGATACCGAGGCTCAGGTGCCGGTTTTGCATGTGTCTGGGCGATTACCGGCGGCTCGGTTTTGTAGTGCCTTGATGATGCCTTTGGCTCTGCATCCGCAGAACCGCAATAGTGTGATCTGTTATGACCTGAGTGCAGATCCTCAGCCGCTGATCGACGGTGATGTTGATGAAATTATGCGCCGGGTATTTAGTTCTGCCGCTGATTTGGGGGATACCCCGCGAATTCCTTTGAAGGAAATTCATATCAATCGCTCGCCGATGGTGGCAACCAGCAAATTGCTCGATGAACACAGTGCTGAGCGCTTGCAAATCGATTTGCCCCAAGCGCGGCAGTACTGGCAGCAACTGCGCAATGCGGCCGGGCTGACCGAGAAGCTGCAAAAAGTATTTAGTCAGCGTGAATTTGCCGGCAGCACTGATCCAGACAGCCAGTTGTATGGCGGATTTATTGGTGATGCTGATAAACGTTTAATGGATGAGTTACGCGAGGCGAGCCCGAGTGAATTGGGCAGTGATTACTTCCGTTTTCAGGATCAGCGCTTGCCGGAATTGCTATGGCGCTATCGGGCCCGCAATTTTCCGGAATCACTCAATCCTGCCGAGATGAAAAAGTGGATGGGTTTTTGCCGTTCACGCCTGCGCGAGCCTAGCGACGGACGCTTGGGATTTGCGAGCTTCCGCCAGCGCCTTGAAGAGCTAGCCGCACTTGAAACCGATGATTTCCGCCAGCATATCCTCAGCGAGCTTTCCGATTACGCTGATGCGTTGGAGCAGGCTGGCTTGTGAGCGAGGCTGATTGGTGGGTCTATATGATCCGCAGTAACAGCGGCAAGTTGTATACCGGCATTAGCACTGATCCCGATCGCCGATTCCGTGAACATGCTGGCGAGTTAGCTGGCGGCGCCCGTTTTTTTCGGGGCGATCCACCGCTGCAGATTGTCTATCGTGAACGGGCAAGCGATCGCTCGGAGGCCAGTCGTCGCGAGGCCGAAATTAAAAAGCTGACACGCGGTCAAAAGCTGCTATTGATTGGCGCGAGCAGCTAAGCAAATCATAAAAGACGTTTTGTAAGCGCAGACTTGCAAGCGATAATTGCCGCCCAAGCGGGGAGATAACAATGACTGAGGCGCAAGCCGAACGCAGTAAAAGCCGAAACCTTGGTGTGCTTAAAGCCATGCTGGGTTTCCTGCGGCCTTATCGAATGCAGGTCATTGGCGCCAGTATTGCCTTGGTACTTACGGCGGCGGTCACCTTATCCATTGGTCAAGGTTTGCGATTGCTGGTTGATCAAGGCTTTGCCCAAAACGCCACCACAGACAGCCTTAATCAAGCGCTGCTCATTTTTCTGGTCATGATTTTACTACTGGCGGTCGGCACATTTATCCGCTTTTTTCTGGTGTCTTGGATCGGTGAGCGGGTTAGCGCCGATTTGCGGCAAAAAGTTTTTTCCCATGTGGTGATGCTGCATCCCGGCTTTTTTGAGACCAATCTCAGCGGTGAGATTCAGTCGCGAATCACCACCGATACAACCCTGCTACAGACGGTTATTGGCTCCTCGGTATCCATTGCTCTGCGTAATATGCTGATGTTCATTGGGGGAGTCATTTGGCTGTTTATTACCAATCCCAAACTGACGGCGATGGTGATGATCAGTGTGCCGCTGGTGGTGATGCCCATTCTGATTTTTGGTCGCCGGGTGAGAAAGCTGTCCCGCGATAGTCAGGATCGCATTGCCGGTGTGGGCACCTTTGTGGGCGAGTCGATCAAAAATATCAAGCTGGTGCAGGCGTTTAATCATCAACTGCTGGATCGCGATGCCTTCGATCGCCATGTTGAATCCGCGTTTGATGTGTCCATTGATCGCATTAAGCAGCGGGCGTGGCTGTCGACCACGGTGATCACCTTGGTATTGGGCGCAATCTCGATCATGATTTGGGTGGGTGGTCACGATGTGATGGCCGGCCGGATTAGCGGTGGTGAGCTAACCGCGTTTGTGTTTTATGCGGTAATGGTCGCGGCGTCAGTGGGGGTAATTTCCGAGGTTTACGGCGATTTGCAGCGCGCGGCGGGGGCGACTGAGCGCTTGCTGGAATTGTTGGCGGCAGACAATTTAGTGCCCGAACCTGTACAGCCCAAAGCCTTGAGCCAGCCGGTGCGCGGCGAGTTGAATTTTGACCATATCAGTTTTTATTACGCCTCTCGGCCCGATCATGCGGCGATTGATCAGCTCGATCTGCAAATTCCGGCGGGGAGTAGCTTGGCCTTGGTGGGCAGCTCCGGTGCAGGGAAATCGACGCTGATTGATTTGTTGCTGCGATTTTACGATGTGCAGCAGGGCGCGATTCGCTTTGATGGCGTCGATATTCGAGATTTGTCCCTCGCGGATTTGCGCCAACATATCGCCATGGTGCCGCAGCAGCCCGTGCTTTTTACTGGCACAGTGGCGGATAATATCCGCTATGGAAAACCGGGGGCGAGTGACGAAGAACTTCGCGCGGCGGCGCGCTCTGCCTACGCGGCAGATTTTATTGAGCGCTTGCCGGAAGGGTACGATAGTCACGTTGGTGAAGGCGGGGTGAGATTATCTGGCGGCCAGCGTCAGCGCATCGCCATTGCCCGCGCCATTCTGGCTGACCCTAAGTTGCTGTTATTGGATGAGGCCACCAGCGCTTTGGATGCCGAGAGCGAATATCAGGTTCAGCAGGCGCTGGAAAAACTGATGCAGGGTCGCACCAGTATCGTGATTGCGCATCGACTGGCAACGGTGATTAATGTAGATCGCATTGCGGTGCTCGACCACGGCCAATTAGTGGCCACGGGTACCCACAATGAATTGCTAAGCCGCTCGCCCTTGTATGCGCGCTGGGCCAGTCTGCAATTTGATGAGGCGGGCAAGCAGGTCGCCGCCGACGCGTCGTAGTTTTTATCGCCCGCACACGCGGGTTTTATTGGGAGTCAACGCAGTGAAGTTTGCCGGCAGTCATATTCTTTCCATTGGTCAGTTTGAGCGCGGAGATATCGAGAAAATTTTTGCTGTTGCTGATCGCATGGTGCCCTACGCCCACCGTGAGCGGGTGACCAAGGTGCTGGACGGGGCAATTCTCGGCAATATGTTTTTTGAGCCTTCCACCCGAACTCGGGTGAGTTTTGGCTGTGCCTTCAATTTACTTGGTGGTGAAGTGCGTGAAACTACTGGGTTTGAAAGCTCGGCCATTGCCAAGGGGGAGTCTCTTTACGATACCGCTCGGGTGCTCAGTGGTTACAGCGATGTGATTGTAATGCGTCATCCGGCTTCGGGTTCTGTTGCGGAGTTCGCGGCGGCCAGCCGGGTGCCGGTGTTAAATGGCGGCGACGGTGCCAATGAGCATCCCAGTCAGGCGCTGCTGGATTTATACACCATTAAAAAAGAGCTCTTGTCTCGCGGCCGCAATGATGTGGACGGCTTGCGCATTGCCATGATTGGCGATTTGAAATACGGCCGCACGGTTCACTCGCTGTCTAAACTGCTGTGCCTGTATCGCAATATCAAACTGGTTTTGATCTCACCGGAAGAGCTGAAAATGCCAGAGGATATTGTTGAGCAGTTGCGTCAAGCCGGGCATACCGTGCTGGAGTCCGAGCGTTTGGAAGATGCCATTTCCAGTGTTGATATTGCCTACTCGACCCGGATTCAAGAAGAGCGTTTTGGCAGCCAGGAAATGGCCGATCTCTACCGCGGCCGCTACCGCCTTAATCAGGCGATTTACACTGAATTCTGTGAGCCCAATACCGTGATTATGCACCCGCTGCCACGGGATTCTCGCGCCGAAGCCAATGAGCTGGATAATGATCTGAACGACAACCCTAATCTGGCGATTTTCCGGCAGGCGGATAATGGCGTGCTGGTAAGAATGGCGTTGTTTGCCATGACCTTGGATGTGGTGGATCAGATTGATAAGAGTGCCCGCGACGTCAACTGGTATACCGAACGCCGGTTTTAACTCGGTCGCACTGAATCAAAAAGGAGTGTTCATGGCTAAGTTCAGCCACGACGATGTGGAAATTATCCACGACCGAATCGCTTGGCAGGGATTTTTTAAAGTCCGCGAGCTGCGGTTTCGTCATCGTCTGTACGCCGGTGGCTGGAGTCAGGAAATTCAACGCGAGTTATTTGCCCGAGGTTCTGCCGTGGGTTTATTGCCCTACGATCCGGTCAATGACCTGATTCTTCAGGTTGAGCAAATTCGTGTTGGGGCAATGGAACACCCCAAAAGCCCGTGGATTGCCGAGCTGGTGGCCGGCATTATCGACAAGGCTGAATCCCCCGAAGAAGTGGCCCGCCGTGAAGCGGAAGAAGAAGCGGGGCTGGTCATTGGTCAAATTGAAAAAGTGGCCGAATACTACTCCTCGCCCGGCGGCACCAATGAATATTTTCATCTCTACTGCGGTGCGGCGGATTTGAGTCAGGCCGGTGGGGTATTTGGCCTGCCGGAAGAGGGCGAAGATATTCGCGCTGCCGTTCTGAGTTATGAGCAAGCAATGCAGGCGCTGGCCAGTGGTGAAATCAATAATGCCCACAGCATTATTGCGCTGCAGTGGTTGAGCTTGAATCGCGCCCGATTGCGCGAAGCGTGGTCAGTTTAATATGGCGGAAAATGCCCAGCCGTCGGTAGAGAATGCGTCCGATACCAAGATAAAACCCGCCGCCGGTCTGCTTAGATCGAGTCTGGTGGTGAGCTGCATGACCATGCTGTCGCGGGTGCTGGGCCTGATTCGCGATGTAGTGATCGCCTTTTTTCTAGGCGCGACCACCAATGCGGACTGTTTCTTTGTCGCCTTTAAAATCCCCAACTTCCTGCGTCGACTTTTTGCCGAGGGCGCGTTCTCTCAAGCTTTTGTGCCAGTGCTGGCTGAGTATCGCGAAAAAGGCACGGTCGAATCGACCAAGCTGCTCATCGACAAGGTGGCCGGTGCACTCGGTGGTGTGTTGCTACTGGTGACGCTGTTGGCGGTGTTGGGCGCGCCCTTAGTGACCACGCTGTTTGCCCCTGGTTTTCGTGGCGACCCGGTGAAATTTCAGCTCACTGCTGAGATGATCCGCATTACCTTTCCCTATCTGCTGCTTATTTCCTTGACCGGCTTTGCCGGGGCGATTCTCAATAGCTATGGTCGCTTTGCAGTGCCCGCGTTTACCCCGGTACTGCTGAATCTCTGCCTGATTATTGCTGCGCTCTGGGCCTCGCCATATTTCACGGAGCCGGCCATGGCCTTGGCTTGGGGGGTGTTTATGGCCGGGCTTGCCCAGCTGACTTTCCAATTGCCGTTTTTGCAGCGGATTCAAATGCTGCCGAGGCCGCGCTGGGCATGGCGAGACGAAGGCGTACAGCGGGTGATTACGCTGATGATCCCAGCGTTGTTTGGGGTGTCGGTCAGTCAGATCAACCTGCTGCTGGATACGGTGCTGGCGTCCTTTTTGCCCACCGGCAGTATTTCTTGGTTGTACTACTCAGACCGCTTGGTTGAGCTGCCATTGGGTGTTTTCGCCATCGCGATTGCTACGGTCATTTTGCCCAGCCTGTCGCGTAAAAAAGCCACTGAAGATGGCACCGGGTTTGTGGCGACCTTGGATTGGGGCTTGCGTGGGGTATTGCTCTTGGCGCTGCCGGCGGCGGTGGCGTTGTGGATTCTGGCTGAGCCGATTTTGATTACCCTTTTTCAGTACGGTGAGCTACAGGGCCGTGATGTGGGGATGGCGAGTCTGAGTTTACGTGCCTATACCCTTGGCTTGATCGCCTTCATGTTGATCAAAGTTCTGGCTCCCGGTTATTACGCCCAGCAAGACACCAAAACCCCGGTGCGCATCGGTATTATCGCCATGGTCGCCAATATGGTGCTGAATATCGCCTTTGTGGTGCCATTGCATCACTATTGGCAAATTGGCCATGTCGGGCTGGCCGCGGCAACGGCGGCCTCGGCTTGGCTGAATGCAGGATTACTGTTCCGTGGTTTGCTACGTAGTAAAAGCTATCAATTACAGGCGGGTTGGGTGGCATATAGCACCAAACTAGCTGCCGCCGTTTTGGTGATGGCCGGCCTGCTTTTGGTAGGTTTGTTTGTGGCGCAGGATTGGGTAAGTTTGCCGGCGTGGCAGCGTGCTGGGCAAATGGCCTTGCTCTGTGCAGCGGGAGTGTTTGGTTATTTAGCGTCACTGTATTTACTGGGACTGCGAATCAGTCATTTCCGAGAGCATCGCTTATAGCGCATGGCTTTAAGAAAGGCGGCTCAAGAGGCTATAATGCGCCGTTTTGAAACTTGATAGTGCAGGGGCTCAGGGCCCGTCACTGGCTAAAATTGGGCAATAAAAGACTCCCCGCATGGAGCTGATTCGAGGTTTTCACAGTTTTCGTCCCCAACATCGCAACTGCGTTGCGACGATTGGTGCCTTTGATGGTGTGCATCTGGGGCATCAGGCGGTATTGCGTCAGTTAGTCGCCAAGGGGCGCGAGCTGGGCTTGCCTTCGACGGTTGTGTTGTTTGAACCCCTGCCGCGCGAGTATTTTTCTCCCAATGAGGCGCCGCCGCGCCTGATGAGTTTCCGCGAGAAATTTGAGGCCATTGCCGAGTTGGGTGTGGATCGGGTGGTTCGTATCCGCTTTACCGAGTCGCTGCGCAATCTCAGCGCCGAAGAGTTTATCTCCAAATTATTTGTGGATGGTCTCGGCGCTAAATTTATTGTGGTGGGTGATGATCTGCGCTTTGGCCGCGATCGCAGCGGCGATTTTGAATTACTCCGTCGTCACGGCAAGAGTAATGGTTTTGAGGTGGTAGACACCGCCACCCTGCTCAATGGCGGTGAGCGAGTAAGCAGTACCCGAATTCGTCAGGTCTTGGGTGAGTCGGATTTTGCTCTGGCGGAAACCCTATTGGGCCGCCCTTACAGTATTTCGGGGCGGGTCATTGTCGGTCAGCAACTAGGCCGCACAATTAATGCGCCCACAGCGAATATTCAGCTGCGTCGCCTGCGCTCTCCTTTACAGGGCGTGTTTGCCTGTGAGGTTGAAGGGCTTGGCGATAAACCTCGGCCAGCGGTTGCCAATGTGGGGGTGCGCCCAACTATTGGCGATCTTAGCAAGGCAATTTTAGAAGTACATATTTTGGATTTCAGCGGTGATATTTATCGTCGCAATCTGCGGGTGGTGTTTCGCAAGAAGCTGCGCAGTGAAATCAAGTTCGACAGTTTTGATGAATTACGGCAACAGATTCAGCGCGATATTCAAACCGCGCGCGACTATTTTGCTGAATGATGTTTGCCGTTTAATTTAGCCGCTTAATGTAGACGTTTTTTAATAGAAAAATCCCTATGAGTGATTACAAGCATACCCTTAACCTGCCGACTACTGATTTCGCCATGAAGGCAAATCTGTCTCAGCGCGAGCCGCAGATGCTCAAGCGCTGGCTCGACGAGGATGTTTATGGACAGATTCGTCAGGCGCGATCAGGTCGGGAGCGTTTCGTTCTGCACGATGGTCCTCCATATGCCAATGGCGATATTCATATCGGCCACGCGGTAAACAAAATTCTGAAAGACTTTATTGTGAAGTCTAAAACCCTGAGCGGTTTTGATGCCCCCTATGTGCCGGGTTGGGACTGTCACGGTCTGCCTATCGAACTGAATGTTGAAAAGAAAGTCGGCAAGCCGGGTCAGAAAGTGGATGCCGCGACCTTCCGGGAAAAATGTCGGGAATACGCCAACAAGCAGGTTGATGGCCAGCGGGAAGATTTCAAGCGCTTGGGTGTGCTGGGTGATTGGGATCAGCCCTACCTGACCATGAGCTACGATGTAGAAGCCAATATCGTGCGCGCCTTGGGCAAAATCGCGGGCAATGGTCATCTGCACAAGGGGTTTAAACCTGTTCACTGGTGTTTGGATTGCGGCTCTGCACTGGCTGAAGCCGAGGTGGAATACAAAGACAAAGTTTCGCCTGCGATTGATGTGGCCTTTGCTGTGGTCAATGCGGAAGAAGCCAAGCAGCGCGGTGGTTTGCCTGCCGATACTGACGGCGAATTAAATCTGGTGATTTGGACCACCACGCCATGGACGCTGCCAGCAAATATGGCGGTTTCGCTGCATCCTGAGCTGGATTATCAATGGCTGGCCATTGAGCGCGATGGCAAAAAATTAGTCATTCTGCTGGCCGAGGCTCTGGTTGAGTCGGCGATGAAGCGCTATGGCATTGAGGATTATCAAGTACTGGCTAGCTGCAAGGGTGCGGTGCTGGAAAATCTTGCATTGCAACACCCGTTCTATGATCGTCAGGTGCCGGTGATTTTGGGTGATCACGTGACTACCGATGCCGGTACCGGCGCAGTGCACACGGCTCCAGCCCACGGCCAAGACGACTTTGTGGTAGGGCAGAAATACGGCATTGAGGTTTACAACCCGGTTGCCGCTAATGGTGTTTATATTGAGGGCACCGAGCGTTTTGCCAATCAGCATGTGTTCAAAGCTAACGATGAAATTGTGTCGCTGCTGGCCGAACAGGGCCGTTTGTTACATGCCCACAAGATGGAGCACAGCTACCCACATTGCTGGCGTCATAAAACCCCGATCATTTTCCGCGCTACGCCGCAGTGGTTCGTTAGCATGAACCAAAATGGTTTGCTGGAGCAGGCTATGAAGGCAGTAGATGGTGTGAACTGGATGCCATCTTGGGGGCGTGCACGAATTGAATCCATGATGAGTGAGCGCCCCGACTGGTGTATTTCGCGTCAGCGCACTTGGGGCGTGCCGATTGCCTTGTTTGTGCATAAAGATACCGCGGAATTACACCCGCGCAGTGCGGAGCTGATTGAACAGGTTGCGCTGAAAATTGAGCAGGCGGGCATTCAGGCGTGGTTTGATCTTGATGCCGCTGAACTGCTGGGTGACGAAGCCGCAGACTACATCAAAATCACCGATACCTTGGATGTGTGGTTCGATTCTGGGGTAACGCACTTTGCGGTACTGGCCCAGCGCGAAGGCTTGAGTTTCCCGGCAGATTTGTATTTGGAAGGCTCTGACCAGCACCGTGGTTGGTTCCAATCTTCAATGCTGACCTCGGTGGCGAGTAACGGCGTTGCGCCCTATAAATCCGTTCTGACTCACGGTTTCACCGTTGATGCGCAGGGCCGCAAAATGTCCAAATCGGTGGGCAATGTCATTGCGCCACAAAAAGTGATGAACTCGCTGGGTGCGGATATTCTGCGCTTGTGGGTGGCGGCGACCGATTACCGTAATGAAATGACCGTGTCGGACGAAATCTTTAAGCGCACCGCCGATTCCTACCGCCGCATTCGTAATACGGCGCGTTTCCTGCTGGCGAATATGGCGGGCTTCGATCCGCTGCAAGATGCGGTGCCGGCTGAGGATATGCTGGCGCTGGATCGCTGGATTGTGCAGCACACCGCCAAGCTACAGCAGGAAATTATTGCGGCCTACGACAGCTACCAGTTCCATCAGGTATACCAGAAGTTGCATAACTTCTGTGTGGTTGAGCTGGGTGGTTTCTATCTGGATATCATCAAAGATCGCCAGTACACCACCCGCGAAAACAGCCGTGCGCGCCGTTCAGCGCAAACCGCCCTCTATCACATTGCCGAGGCACTGACTCGCTGGATTGCGCCGATTTTGAGCTTTACCGCCGATGAGCTGTGGGCGGCTCTACCCGGTGAGCACACTGGCAGTGTTTTTGCTGCTGAGTGGTACATCGGTTTGCGGTCGATTCAGGCTGATGCAGATTTCGATGAGGCGTTCTGGGAAACCATTCAAGAAGTTAAAACCTCGGTGAATAAAGTGCTGGAAAGCTCACGTAATGAGGGCGTTGTAGGCGGTTCACTACAGGCTGAAGTGACCTTGTTCTGTGATGAGCCGCTAATGAACAGCCTGACTAAGCTGGGTGATGAATTACGCTTCGTTTTGATCACTTCGGCGGCGAGCTTGGCGCCTATTTCGGCCTCCAACGCGGCATCCAAAACCGATCTAGACGGCTTGGATGTTCGTGTTATGGCAAGCGAAGGCCAGAAATGTGTGCGTTGCTGGCATCACCGTGAAGATGTTGGTCAATCTACCGAGCACCCTGAGCTGTGTTTCCGTTGTATCGACAATGTCGATGGTGACGGGGAAGTACGCAACTATGCTTAAGCGGACAACTATGCTTAAGCGCATAACTATGCCTAAGCACCGCACGGTCTGGTTGCTGGTGTTACTGGCGGCGGTGGCGCTGGATCAGTACACCAAGCAATTGGCTGAAAGCCTGCTCAACTATGCGCAGCCGGTAGAATGGTTGTCGGTTTTGGATATGACCCTGCATTACAATCGCGGTGCGGCGTTTAGTTTTCTGAATGACGCCGGCGGTTGGCAGCGTTGGTTTTTCACTGCCTTGGCATTTGCCGTAAGCGGGTACTTACTTGTGTGGCTGATGAAGCTGCATCGTGAGCAGTGGTTGCTGTCACTGGCCCTGTCGCTGGTCGCGGGCGGTGCCATTGGCAATGTCATCGACCGGATTCGCTTTGGGCATGTGGTCGATTTTATTTCCGTGCACTGGGGCAATAGTTATTTCCCTACGTTCAATATTGCCGATGCCGCGATTACCGTGGGTGCGGCCTGCATGATTCTGGATATGCTGATTAATCCCCAGCAGCATAAATAAAGGTTTGAAATGAGTAATGTAAGCGTAGGGCCAAACACTGAAATCAGTCTGCATTTTGCACTGATGCTGGAAGATGGTAGCGAGGTGGATTCCACCTTTAATCGCCAACCTGCGACCTTCGTTTTTGGTGATGGTAATTTGCTGCCCAATGTTGAAGCGAAGCTGATTGGCCTGACTGCCGGTGCGGCCGAGGTGTTTGATTTGCCGCCAGAAGATGCTTTTGGTCAGCGCAATCCCGCTAATATTCAGCGTATTCCTCGCAGTCAGTTTGCGGCGGATATGGAGTTGCAAGAAGGCTTGGTGATTTCCTTTGCCGATGCCAGCCGTGCCGAATTGCCCGGCGTGATCAGCGCTATTGAAGACGAAGTGATCGAGGTGGATTTTAATCATCCGCTGGCGGGGCGAACCCTGCAATTTAAGGTGGAAATTCTGGCGGTTGCGCCGGTTGCCGCCGAATAAGTAAAGACGAGGCTACGACGATGAGTGCGCTCAACAACGATATGCAGATTATGCTGGCGAATCCGCGGGGTTTCTGCGCGGGGGTGGATCGTGCTATCGAAATTGTAAATCGGGCGCTGGACATGTTCGGTGCGCCGATCTACGTCCGCCATGAAGTGGTTCATAACAAATTTGTAGTCGATGATTTACGCGATCGCGGCGCCGTTTTTGTCGATGAGCTGGATGAAGTTCCAGACGGAAAAATCGTTATTTTCAGTGCTCACGGCGTTTCACAGGCAGTAAGAAATGAAGCCGAGCGGCGCGAGCTAAAAGTCTTTGATGCAACCTGTCCGCTGGTCACCAAGGTGCATATGGAAGTAACGCATTACAGCCGCGATGGTCGTGAGTGCGTGTTGATTGGTCACAAGGGCCACCCCGAGGTAGAGGGCACCATGGGGCAATACGATGACCAGCATGGCGGCAAAATGTACCTGGTGGAGGATGTTGCTCAAGCTGAGCAGTTAGAGGTTAATGACCCCAATCAGCTTTGCTATGTCACTCAGACAACGCTGTCGATGGATGATACGGCGGCGGTGATTGAAGCACTGCGTCAACGTTTTCCCAATATTGAAGGGCCGCGCAAAGATGATATTTGCTACGCCACGCAAAATCGGCAGGATGCCGTTAAAGTCCTGTCTGAAAAAGTGGACGTGGTGTTAGTGGTCGGTTCACCGAATAGCTCTAACTCCAACCGCCTGCGGGAGCTGGCCGAGCGCCGTGGCTGTCGTGCTTACCTTATTGATAACCAAGAAGATATTCGTCCGGAGTGGTTTTCAAATGGCCTCAAAGTGGGGGTAACTGCCGGTGCGTCAGCGCCAGAAATTTTGGTGCAAGCCGTTATTCAGCGCTTGCAGGAATTGGGCGCCTCACTGCCAGAAGAGTTAGCCGGCCGCCCGGAAAACATCACCTTCTCGCTGCCCAAGGAATTGCGCTTGATTAATGTCGATTGACGCTACTCCTCGCAGACTTCGCTCGCGTCGTACTCCCTTCTTAGTCGGCCGCCAATACTGAGAACCAGCTCGGTGATTCCCGGCTCTCCCGCTCGGCAAATCGTCAACGTGCCCGTTTGAAATGCTCCCGAGGGGCGCCGCGCGCTGCCATCGGGATAATAGGTGACAGCTTTTTTCAGATGACGATTCCCTAGAATATTAATATCGCTGTGGGTCGTTATTGTTCGCAAAACCGCTTCTTCATCAGCCTTTTCGCCATTGCCGTCGGTATCGAGAAACATCTCCAGCTTGCCCTGCCAGCTCCCATTAATATTCCATAGGGTCACCGGTTGCTGGTGATAAATAGCCATTGCACGAGAGTGGTTAAGCGCCCGCTGTAGGGATTGCGCGACACTGCGCTGCTTATGTTCTGAAATAAACTCGGAAAACGCTGGTACGCCGACAAGACTCAGTATGGCAATGACGCAGAGCGCAACGATAAGTTCGATGAGGGTCGTTCCCTTTTGAGTTTGCATGGCATCCTTTCCATGAGTGCTAACGCAGAGCTAACGTAGAAAATATATCGCTAATTTAGTATGTAGACTAATTCACAAGAGTTCGCGAATGTAAGGCTTGCTGGCGGATGGTTGTAAGTGCGTATTTTGCATTCTTCTAACAGGGCGTTAGAATAAAAAAGTAACTAGGAAAGTGCGGCTTAAAATCTGCGCTTCTTATAATGCTAAGGATAGCGGACATGGATTGTCATCTCCCCCCAGAACGGGTGGCGGGATTCACTCTTATCGAACTCATTGTAGTGATTTCGGTACTGGGTATTCTAGCCACGATCGCCGTTCCCAATATGCAAGACTTCATTGTCAGTTCACGCGCCCATGCCGAGGTGCGGAGTTTGTCGCGCTTTATTGCCGCTGCTCGCGCTGAGGCGATCGCCCGTGGACAGGTCGTTAATATTTCTCCTATTGCTGATTCTTGGTCGGAGGGTTGGCAGAGCTGGATTGATGAAAATGGCAACGGCGAGTTGGATAGCGGTGAAACCCTAAAAACGCAAAGCGCGATTAGTAGCCATGCCGCTATTTTAGTAAGCCGTTCTGGCAGCCCCGTGGATAAATTTAATTTTAGTAGTGAGGGGTTTCTCGGCGGCGTTGCCGAAATCTCTCTTCAATACCGTAGCTCTCCGGAAGTTTGCTCGCTTGATAGAAATTTAACCCTGAATTTAAGCGGCCTACTCAGTACTACTGAGAGGGTCTGTTCATGAGCAGATATTACAAGCAAGCTGGTACTAGCTTGATCGAAGTGATGGTCGCGGTGTTGGTGTCTGCCGTGGGCGTGTTGGGTGCCGCATTGCTGCAAATGAACGCAGTTAAATTCAACCAAACCGCGAATAGCCGTTCAACGGCAGTATTTCTTGCCAGTGATATTTCTGACCGTATGCGAGCGAATCGTCCTGATGCGCTTTCAGGCAACTACGACTTAGAGCTGGATTCTGACGCTCCAGATGGCGATGAAATTTTCCAACTCGATTTACAGGAGTGGGTGAGTGAATTGCAAAGCCGCTTACCTCTGGGTGACGGTGGCATAAGCCGCGACGGCAACACTTTTACCATTGTTGTGCAGTGGGACGAGAAACGCGTCTCGGCAAGTCGTGAAGCGGATTCTGGCAATGCGGAATCCTTTACCTTTATCACTCGTTTATAGGTGTCGGCGATGAAGAGTGTAAAAGGATTCGGGCTGGTCGAGTTGATGATTTCAATGACCATCGGCGTGTTACTGACTCTCGCCGTTTCACAGGTGCTGATCGCCAGTCGGGTTAGTGACAATGTGCAGGATGCGCTTTCTCAAAACCAGGAAAATGCGCGGTTTTCCATGCACTTTATTGGTAAAGAGCTACGCATGGCGGGTTATCTCGGCTGTAATACCCTGGCGAATATTGAGGCAAGTTCCATCGCGCTACCGGATTCGGAAGCGGATTTCACTCGGGGGTCTTCGCTTATTGTTGAAAATAATGTCGGCGATGAAAACGCCTTCGATGCCGTGAACGAGACCGATGTTCTTCGTATCAAACGCGGTTCTAATAACTCCATTCGTATTACTGGCGATCTTGCTGCCGACCTTTCAAGCATTCGTGTTGAAGATAATTCGGCGGGGTTTAAACAAGGCGATTTTCTTGTGGTTTCCGATTGTGAGAGGGCTGATGTTTTTCGTGTGACCAATACTCCCAAGGCGGCGGGAGAGGGGGAGACAAAGTTTACCTACGAGCAGGGCGCGCTGAATTCTGATAACCGCCTGTCCAATACTTACGGTGAAGACTCTGAAGTTTTTGCCTTAGAAAACCTGGATTTTTTCATTCGCGACAGCGGTCGCAAAACCCACCGAGGTAGTGCCATTAACAGCCTGTATGTGCAGCGCCGACTTGCCGGATCTGCCGGCGTAACTGGGCAGGCTATTGAGCTGCTGGAAGGGGTTGAGGATATGCAGTTGGAGTTGGGGGTGGATAACAATGGCGACCGGGCCGTTGATGAATACTTGTCGGCAGATGACGTTGCTGATTGGGAGCGCGTGCTTAGCGTTAAAGTCCGGCTGCAGATGGTAAGCAGCAATAGCGCCGCGGTGAACGGCGCTGGACAAAATTTTATCTCGGCAGCGGGTGAATCGCTTGATGTGAGTGATGGCCGGATGCGCCGGGTATACACCAATGTTTTTTCTATCAGGAATACCTTGCCATGATTGTTGAGCGTCCTAGTCAGCTTCAAAACGGTATGGCTTTATTGGTGTGCCTGGTATTGATGTTAATCATCACCATTATCGCTTCCGAAGCGATGCAAAGTGCGACCTTGCAGGAACGTATGGCGGGCAATGCCAAGGAAACTAATTTGGCATTTCAAGCTGCAGAAGCGGCGCTTAGAGATGCTGAACTTGTGTTAGATGGCAATACGGTTGGTCCCTTTGATGGAAGCAATGGAATGTACGAGTCCTGTGCCGGCGGAAGTCAAAGTCGGTCGGGGTGCTCAAGCCCAGACTGGAAGGATTACCACTCGGAAGGTTGGCAAGCCATGAATAATTTCAATGAAAACGCAGCGAAGCAACCGGAATTTATTATCCAGCGTATGGCTGCAGATCAGGTTCATAACGAAGTACTCGATGCGGACATGGCAATTCCTGGAGTCGGGTATTACCGGATTATTGCGCGTGGCTTTGGTGCCAGCGACCGCAGCATGGTGGTGCTAAGTACCACCTATCGGCGAGAGGAGTAAACAAGGATGAAACAGCCGCGAAAGGATTCGCTCTCGAAAATCAATACTACGCTGGCACAATGTCTTCTTGCTCTACTTTGCCTTAATCCAAGCGGGGCGTGGTCACAGGGCGAGGAAACGGTCGCCCAAGTACCGTTGTTTTTAACCCAGTCGGTATCGCCGAATATTATGTATATTCTGGATGATTCGGTGTCGATGCACTTTGAATTTATCCCCGATGGCATTATGTACGGGGCCAGTGTTTATCTTTTTCCCCGCGCGAACAATATCTATATGAGTACCTGGGATTATCCCAATCGGGTGCCCACGGTAGACGATGGCTCGCCCTATAATGCGCGCAGTCGGTCGCCTCAAATTAATTTTATTTACTACAACCCCAGCGTGACCTATACCCCTTGGATTAAGGCGGATGGCAGTTATTTCCCCGATGCTAATCCACGCTGTGCCTGGCACAACCCTACGCGGAATAACACCAATACGTGGAAGGCATCCTGCCGCAATCTGACCGAGGATAATGAAAACTTTAATGGCGTTCGGTGGTACGACTGCCAGCCTTCCGATACTTGCCAAATAACGGCGGCAAATAAAGTCTTTTGGCCTGCGACCTACTTTTGGCTGAGCGATTCAAGCAGTGATCCCTGGCTTTGGGACAGCTATGAAAAAGTCGAAATTCGGCATGGCAATACCTATTCCGGTCATGGCCGAGAAAATCGCACTGACTGCGTTAAGAAAAAGGACGGAAGCTGCACCTACGATGAAGAAATGCAGAACTTCGCCAACTGGTATACCTACTACCGTGCGCGTATTGGTACAGCTCGAGCCGGTACCGGTTTTGCGTTTGCCGAGCAGGGTAGTGATATTCGGGTGGGCTTTACCGCCATCAATAAGGGCACATCGAATGTTGATGGCGAGAGTGCGGTCGCCATCGTAGATGGGGTGCGTGAATTTAGCGGCAGTGGCCGAGAGACTTTTTTTAACTCACTTTATAACCGTCCTATTCCTTATATGGGCACGCCATTGCGTAGGCCTTTGGATGAGGTGGGGCAGTATTTTATGCGCCGCGACAGTAAGGGCCCTTGGAGCGATACACCGGGGGTGGCCAGTAGTGAGGAGCAATTGGCCTGCCGTCGTAACTATTCCATTTTGATGACGGATGGCTTCTGGGGTGGCCCTAATCCCAGCGGGGGCGCGGCAGATAATAACGATGGCACAGATGGAAATGATGGTTCTCCCTATCCTCCCCACATTGCACCAAATGGAGAGCAATACATTTACAAAGCGGTGTCGCCGTTTACCGATGACCGCAATCTGACCTTGGCCGATGTGGCCATGTATTACTGGAAAATTGATCTTCGGCCCGATATGCCCAATGAAGTTTCGGTGACTAAAACCAATCCGGCCTTTTGGCAGCATATGACCACCTACGGTGTGGGCTTCGGTGTTGAGGGGGTGATTGATCCTAAGGAAGCTTTTGCCGCAATCCATACCGGCGAGTCCATTGAATGGCCTGATCCCTGGACAAGGGGGGAGCACAAGATTGATGACCTGCTCCATGCCGGGGTGAATAGCCGAGGGGGGTATTTCAGCGCCGCTGATCCCGTTTTATTTGCTAAGCAGCTATCCGCGACACTCAATAGCATTGCCAGCGAAAGTAAGTCTTCTTCCGCGTCAGTGGCGGCCAGTTCGCGCCGTCTTGAATCCGACTCGCTGGTTTTTCAGGCCAGTTTTGACAGCTTGGAATGGGTAGGGCGTATTCAGGCATTTTCCTTACAGCCAAATGGACAGATAGACAGCGTCGCCTGGGATACCGATCAGAGAGGGCTGCCGGCCTATGAGCTGAGAAATATTATTACCTCTGAGGGTGATGCCGGCCAACTGCTCACCACCGCCATTGAGTTTGCAAGCGATAACTGGTCCAGCTTCTCCCATGAGCAACAGCAGATATTGCGTAATGGTGGTCCGCCTAAAGAGGGTAAAAGTCTTATCGATTGGCTTCGTGGCGACCGCAGTAACGAAGGCGTGGATTTTCGGCCACGACTCAGAGTATTGGGCGATATTATTAATTCCGATCCCTTCTTTTCGAACAGTAGTGACAACTTTGGCTACGCCCAGTTAGCCGGTGTTGAAGGAAGTAGCTACGACGCGTTTATGAGCGCGAAAGCGAGCAGAACCCCGATGTTATATGTGGGAGGGAATGACGGCATGTTGCACGGTTTTGCCGCTAAAACCGGGGAGGAGAAACTGGCGTTTATTCCGGCTGGGGTGTTCTCCGCACTGCCGGACTTGGCTGAACTGGATTATTCCCATCGCTTCTATGTGGACGGCCCGGTAAAAGTGAGCGATGCCTATCTCGGTGGGCAGTGGAAGTCGATTCTGGTTGCCGGGCTGGGAGCGGGTGGACGCTCGGTCTATGCCCTTGATGTTAGTAATCCCACTGCGTTTAGTAAAAATGATTTTATGTGGGAGTTTGCCACCGCTTCAGATGCCAGCGATAAACTGGGATATAGCTTTAGTGAGCCTTCCGTTATCAAGGTCAAGGCGGGCAATAAATGGGTGGTGATTTTCGGAAATGGTTACCAGTCGGGCGATACCGGTAAGGTATTTATCCTTGATGCCGCCACTGGGCAATTAATTAAAGCCATCGATACTGGCGTTGGTGGCGTTAAAAGCGGATTGAGTACTGCGGTGCCCGTTGATGTTAATGGCGACCGCATTACCGATTATGTTTACGCCGGTGACCTTGGTGGCAATCTCTGGAAATTCGATCTTAGCGGCGACTCCATTGCCAACTGGGGTGTTGCCTACAATACCGGTGGTGTTCCTACTCCGTTATTTAAGGCGGTGGACGATGACGGAAATTCGCAGCCGATTACAGCCCGGCCCACCGTAGGGCGTCACAAAGACGGCGGTTATATGGTTTATTTTGGCACCGGACGCTACATCATGGAGTCCGATTCCCACGCCTCTTCTTCCCCCCAAGTTCAGAGCTTTTACGGCATTCGAGATAATGGTGCTGTTGTCGCCAAAAGTAGCTTGCTAGAACAAACCATTATTTATGAGGGTAGGGCGACCTTAGGGAGCGGTGCGGAAACGGAAGATCCCATTCGGGTTGTGAGTAATAACGGCGCGGGGAGTCGTCCTCAAAATGGTTGGTATCTCGATTTAATCTCGCCGGTAAACGGAGTGGAGGGCGAACGCTCTGTCTCGCGGCCATTGCTGCGCGATGGTCGTATTATCTTTACCACGATTATTCCCAATGAAAGCCTGTGTGGTGTCGGTGGACGTAGCTGGTTGATGGAAATTGATGCTGAAACCGGTGGCCGTATTGAACAGCCGGTGCTGGATGCGAATGGCGATGGCATTGTCGATGAAAACGATATGGTGCTTATCGATGGGGTGTACTACCCAATCAGCGGCATGGGCTATGAAGAAATGATCAAAACGCCGGGGATTATTGCCTCAGGTGAAGTGGAATATAAATTCACATCGGGTAGTGATGGTTCGATGAATGTCATCACGGAAAAAGGCCGTGGACTGGGTAATGTTGGACGTCAATCATGGAGACAGTTGCGATGAATTCCCGTGGGATAAACAGGGGGTTCTCCCTGATTGAGCTTATGGTGACGGTCGCCATTGTCGGTATTTTGGCCGCTGTTGCGTATCCCAGTTATAGAGAGCAGGTGGCGGCTTCGCGCCGCAATGAAGCTGCTAATGCTTTGATGACCGGCGCTCAAGCACTGGAGCGTTACTATTCCACAAATGGACGTTATACCACCACGGCGGGTGGCAGTACTTTACCCAGCGTTTTTCCCAGTAAAGTGCCGGAGAATGGCACGGCGTATTACACCATTGCGGCCTCTGGTACCCCCGACGCGAATAGTTTTACCCTGAGGGCGACCCGTACTGGCGTGATGAGTGCCGATGAATGCGGTGATTTAACCTTTGATGAAACTGGAGAAAATGGTTTGGTTGATGCCAGTAAATCGGTGGCGCAGTGTTGGCGTCGATAGTTGGCCGCCGCTAGCGGTACTGGCTAATGTTAGCGGCACTGGTCAAAGCCGCTTCTGCCAAGTATGATCCGCGCGAAAATTTGTTTATCTGATTCAGGAGTTTTCCGCGTGATCAAACACAATACCTATTTCGACAATAATGTTCAGTCCTTGGGTTTCGCTACGGCGGACAAACCCGCTTCAGTGGGCGTAATGGCTCCCGGTGAGTACCATTTTGGTACTGAAGCGGCCGAGCGCATGGAAGTGGTTAGCGGTGCGCTGACTGTATTACTTCCCGGCCAAACTGAATGGCAAACCTTTGCGGCTGGTCAGGGTTTTGATGTGCCTGCCAATAGCGGTTTTGACCTGAAAGTCGCCGTTAATACTGCCTATCTCTGTATTTATGGATAAGGTACTTATGGTTAAGGCATTTACAGCTTAAGCCTCTTCCTCTCAGACTTTAAGGTGCTGAAATAGCACCTTAAAGTGCTGCTGAATACTCTCCAGATTTACCGCCGACATCCCGCTGGAAAAACCAAACCACACATACAGGCCATTCAAGTCTTGGAACATGGGCGGTAGGTAGCGTGGTGGAGCAATCACGCCGAGTTGTTGGTACTCGTACAGGGCGGGAAGATCGTCCAGCGCGATCTTGCCGACAAACAGTAAGGGCAGCAATTGCGGCAGGTCAGACAGAATGGTGCTGCGAATAAAGTTCACCGTCTCGACAAATCCCTTCACGTAAGACAAATCCTTGGTGAAACAGCTACCACCACTGACATCACCGCCACGGAAAACCCGCTGGGCAATTTTATAACTCTGTTTTGGCGTTAGGCCCTGCTCAACAAAGTGGCGATAGACCTCAATAAAATCTGCGCCTTGTTCGGCCATATCAATGGCCACTACCCGGTCGCTGATTTTGCGGGCGCGACCGGGATAGGAGCTGAACGTTAGCGTTTCAATGAGCACCGCCAAACCTTCTTGTAGCGCGGTAATGCGCGGTGATCCTACGCTTAGCCAGGTTGCCCAAGGCTGATTGCGGCCATTAAGTGTGGTGCCAACATGCACCCAGCCTTCGTGAACCTCTAATACTCTAATGTCCAAGCTGGAAAAGCTGGCGTGGGTATTGACCTTGATGCAATCGCCACCGGCGGCGGCATCGGAAACAATGCCGTCGGTTTCGCGTACAGTGAAATTACTGTCGTGAAAAAAATGCTGCAGGCGATCTTGCAACTGCTTCACCGCTTCAGTGGCCGGAATATCAACGCTGTAATGTGCGCTGAGATGCCCGGCTGCTGGCAGCGAGAAAATCTCACAGAGGCGCTGCCCCATTTCAATAAGGGTGAGTTTATCGCCGCGCAAATGTTCTCTGGCAGAACCATATAATTGCCGGCTGGCATCCATAAAGCCGCGGTGGCCGCGCTGGGTCAGCATATCGATTACCACTTCATATTGAGCGGTGGTGTCACACAACATTTTCGCGAGGGCATCGTGCTTGCCAAGGCGCTTTTCAATTTTATGCCGTAGGGAAATCAGCTCTTCACGCTTGGTTTTCGGATCGAAAGCTAAGGGGTTTTTTGCCTGATAAAACGCGGCATCTATATCTGGCAGGCGCTTACCGCTGTTAGCCAAAAAACGGTTTTCATATTCCTGTGGCCACTTGATGGCATCCAAAATCAGAATGGGTTTCTGGATCGCAATCAACTCGTCGGAGAGTTCGCGGAGGCTGGTTTTGTATTGTTCTGAAATACTCACTGGGTTTGTTTATCTCCGGGGTGAATCACTAGCAAGCAGCGTAAACGGCTGCGGCCAAAGCTGGCCATACTGATAAAGGCATCTAGGGGAATAGGAACATGACGGTAGTCACTGTCTGAGGGCCAGGGAGCATCGCGATTGTCTGGGTCGTTAATGTAAACAAACTGAGCATCGCTGCGGCGAATATACACCCAGTGAGGTGCCCGATTGCGATCCAGTGCCCAGGTGCTTATTAGGGCGATAATATGTTCATGGCTTTCCAGCAGCGATTTAAATTGTGCAGGGCCGAGCGGATTAATTTCTATCGGCAATCCTTGCTGTTGCATTTCCTGCAGAAAATCTTGATGGACCAGATCAATGACTTCCCGTTTTTGGGGATCACGTACACTGTCGCGAAAAGGAGTGTCGGCGGTATTGATATACAGGGTACTGCGGAAACCTCGTTGCAATGCGGCCAGCGCAAGGCCGTGGGGAGAGCAACCGCCGTGACCACTGGTCATAAAAATGGTGGTGGCTTCACGCCAGATACCCAATTCTTCGCTGCGGGTCATGGCGTAGGCAGGATTTAGGTCGTGTATCGCCATCATCAGGGATGCCGGGCCGCAGGTAAATTCGGTGGTCTGTGCGTAATAATCCGGTGCGAGAGTGGCACGAATTTCCGCCCTTTGACTCAAGCGTTTTTCATAACGCAGTGCGGTGCCACCGTCTTCATAATAGTCTTCAACCCGGTCGAATTTTCGATAGGCTAATTGTTCATAGAGAGCGATGGCTGCTTGGTTGCATTCATTCACTTCCAGCCGCAGAAAAACAGAGCCCTGTTCCTTTGCGGCGGTTTCCGAGGCCAAAAGTAGTGTTTTGGCAAATCCCTTGCCTCTGTAATCGGGGTGAATGGCAATGGAATACAGGCGTGCCAAACTAGTGCCACGCCGAAACAACAATAGACTATAACCGGCCACTGCACCGCCGGTTTCCAGAACCAGTAATTTGTGCGCGCCGGGCTTTATCAAGCCGCGAAAGCTGCGTTTGGAAAGTCGGTCAGAATTGAAACATGATTGCTCAATGTGTAGCAGTGAGGGTAGATCATTCAGTGTTGCTAGCCGCAATTCGGCGGCCCCGGTCTTTGCCAGTAAGGCCTGTTGTGATTCGGTGTCGGCTGGGGTGGACAGGGATTTTGGTTGGGCCTTTGGCATAGCAACTCCGGCGCGAGTGAGTGAGCGCCAAGCCCGATAATAACTCCACTGATTTCAGTTCTACAATCCGTTTTTTTAGCAAAAACCACCGAGTTTAAAGATATTGCTGGAGGCGTCATTTAGCCCCACAATTTCCCCATCAAGCACTGGCTAGCAGTGCTATCAAGTCGGCTCGGGAGGCCGCAATATGTCGCGTTTTTATGTTGTGTTGGATGAGCTGAAAGACTGGTCGCCGTATTACCCAAGTCAGGATGTCATCAGCTTTGATACCTACTTGGAATCGGGTACTGAAAAAAATCGTAATGAGCGTGTGCGCCTGATTAATTTGTGTCGCTCTTACCGGTATTTGGGCACAGGCTATTATTGCTCTCTATTGGCGGAAGCGCGGGGCCACAATGTATTGCCCTCGGTCAAAACCCTTAGTGAGCTGTCTAAAAAATCCCTTTCTGCTATTCAGTGGCAGGGTTTGGAGTTGGTGTTATCCAAGTTGGTGGCCGGTGAGGAAGGCGCTAAGCGGCGGTTTCGTTGTTGGTTTGGCGATTGTTTAGAACCTGAGCTGGAACCGCTTTGTCGCGCTGTTTTTGAGCGTTTCCCACTGCCATTGGCTGAAATTGAGTTGGTTTATAAGTCTGGTTGGCAAATCCGAAAAATTACACCGGTCGGACTTAAAGCACTAAAAGCTGTTGCGGAACAAGAAGCCTTCGCTCGGCGTTTTGAAGCCTTCAGTCGCAAGATGTGGCGCGCGCCTAAGGCACGTAAAACCCTGCGTTATGATTTGGCTATTTTGGTCGATCCGGAAGAAAAACTGCCGCCCAGTGATGGCGTGGCACTCAAGCGGTTTATTAAGGCCGCGGCGAGTTTGGGGATTTCCGCAGAGATGATCACCAAGCGCGATTACACGCGTATTGCGGAATACGATGCATTGTTTATTCGCGAAACCACAGCGGTGGATCACCATACCTATCGCTTTGCCAAAAAAGCGGAGGCTGAAGGCTTGGTGGTGCTGGATGATTCCGCATCTATTTTACGTTGTACCAATAAAATCTTTTTGGCGGACTTACTCAGCAGCAATAAAGTGCCGATTCCCAAAACCGAATTTTTGCGGGCGGAAAAAGCTGGTGAGTTGGAACGCATCAGTGAGACCTTGGGTTTTCCTATTGTATTAAAAGTGCCCGACGGTTCGTTTTCTCGCGGGGTGGTTAAGGTCAATAATCCTGAGGAGTTGGCGCTGGAAAGTGAACGCCTGCTGGAAAAATCGGCGCTGCTATTAGCGCAGGAATATATGTACACCGATTACGATTGGCGGATTGGCGTGTTAGATGGTCGGCCTTTGTATGCCTGCCGTTATTTTATGGTGCGCAATCACTGGCAGATTTATAAACACGGCAGCGGGGCAGCAAAGTCTGGTGGCTTTGAAACCATGCCGACCTACGAGGTGCCGCGCAAGGTGATTGATGCGGCGGTGAAAGCCTGCCGCCTAATCGGCAATGGATTTTATGGCGTCGATCTGAAACAGAAAGATGATCGTGTGGTGGTGATTGAAGTCAACGATAACCCCAGTATTGATGCGGGCGTAGAAGACAAGTTTATGGGCGAGGGCCTGTATCACTCGGTGATGGAAGTGTTTTTACAGCGTATGGAAAAGCGGGGCAGATGATGGCGAGCTTTCTTAGTTAGCTTTCTTAACTAGAGAACTCCAAGACTAACTCGCTGAATAATAGGCCGGGGCTGTCTGGGCTTTGGCCTTTCTGAGCTGCATCAATGTGGGTGGCTTTTTTCAGCAGGGTGGTAAGTCGTTGGCTATTGAAACGCCGCAGTGCAGCTTTATACAGCGCCTTGCGGTTATCCCACACTCGGGCATTATCCAAGACGCGCTCAATACCGTTACCTTGTTCTATTTGCCACGCACACTGGTAAAGGTTGCGCAGCTCGCGGCTGATTGCGCCGAGCATGGCGATTTCTTCATTACCTTCGGCGATCAGGCTGTGATACATGGTCAGCGCATCGCCGCTTTTTCCGGCTAGGGCGGCGTCAATTAATTTGAAAATATCGTAGCGGGCATTGCTGCTCACAGCACGGGCGACCATTTCGGCATTGATATGCTGCTCGCCCAGCAAGACTTTGAGTTTTTGAATTTCCTGATTGGCCGCTAATAAATTACCTTCCACCCGATCTGCCAATAACTCACAGGCTTCACGGTCAGCACTGAGGCCATTTTCTTTTAAGCGCTGATTGATCCAACCGCCGAGATGGCGCCGCTCCACCGGCCATACTTGAATAACGCCGCCGATCTCATCAACGGCTTTTACCCACTTGCTGCTCATGCTGCGCTTGTCCATGCGTTCGCAGCTAATCAGCAAAATATTACTGCCGTCAGATAGCTCGAGATATTGTTGCAGGGCGGCGGAGCTTTTCTGATCCATCTTGGCGCCGCCAAGGCGTAACTCGATCAGTTTGCGGTCGCCAAACAGGGAAAGGTTTTGGCCTGCTTCCAGTAACTGATTCCAGTCGAAGTAGCGATCTACTTCGAGAATGTCGTGCTCGAGAATATCGTTGTCGCGACAGGTTCTGCGGATAGCATCGCAGCATTCCTGCACCAATAACAGTTCATCGCCGCTAACCAAATAGGCTGGCAGTAGTGAATTGCTTAGGTGGGATTTGAGCTTTTCCGCTTGCAGGCGCATGGCTCAGGGTTGGCTCTCGTTCAGTCGGGCAACCCAGTATTCTACTTGCTTCACGGCCTGAATACTGAGCTGTTCTAGCATTTCTGCTCGCACAATACTGGATTCTGTTTGCTCGCCAACCGGGTTGTCGGTGTCGTTTACAATCAAGCGGCGTTGTTCCAGTACACGCGGGCCGCGCAACATTTTGCCGCTGCCATCACTAAGAATCAGTTCGCAGCGTTCAAACAACTCGTATTCGGCGTCGCGAGCTTCAAAATCCAATGCGGTACTGCGGCGCTGTGGTTTCATGAGTTCGATTTCAACGCGCAGTCTGGCTTCACTGGCATGGGAGCTAACCGCAATATTATTGATCTCTAATTGACGCCGAATCGACTGTGCAAATTCTTGGCTCTCGACGGCGCTGCTCACATAAATGGGTTGTAGTTGCATGGGAATAGCGGCGCTGCCGCGCAGCGCAAAACCGCAACCGCTAAGAAGCAAGCTGCAAAGGCAGGCGCAAAGTACAAATTTAACGGTTTTCGAAAGTCCCATGCTCAGCTCAGTTTGCAACAATATTGACCAGTTTCTGGGGCACAACAATTTCCTTGCGAATAGTGACACCCTCAAGGAATTTCTGCACGTTCTCCTGAGCCTTGGCCATAGCTTTAATGGTCTCGGCGTCGGCCTCTGCAGGCACCTGAATTTTGGCGCGTACTTTACCGTTGACCTGAACAGCCATCTCGATGGTGTTGCGCACCAGTGCGGCTTCATCGGTGCTGGGCCAATGTGCATCAATAATGGCGTTGCTATTGCCTAGTTCCTGCCAAAGTTGGTGGCAGATATGCGGCACAATCGGCGCCAACAACAGTACGGCAGTTTCCAGCGCTTCGCGTTCTACGGCCAGATCTTGTTCATTCTGACGTTCGAAGCGGGAGATATCGTTGACCAATTCCATTACTGCGGCAATGGCGGTATTGAAGGTCAGGCGGCGGCCGAAATCATCGCTAACTTTGGCAATAGTTTCATGGGTTTTGCGGCGTAAATCCTGCTGAGCTTCATTGAGATCAGTGGTATTTAGCGCGGGTGCAGTGCCGGCTTCAACATGGGTTTGTACCTGTTTCCACAGGCGACGCAGAAAACGATTGGCGCCTTCTACGGCGCTGTCTGACCATTCCAGACTTTGTTCTGGCGGTGCGGCAAACATGATGAACAAGCGCACGGTATCGGCACCGTATTGTTCGATCAAGGCTTGTGGGTCGACGGTATTGCCCTTGGATTTGGACATTTTGGAGCCGTCTTTTAGCACCATGCCCTGACATAGCAATTGCTTGAAGGGTTCATCGGAATTCACCAAGCCTTCGTCGCGCATCAATTTGTGGAAGAAGCGTGAATACAGCAAGTGCAGAATGGCGTGTTCGATGCCGCCGACATATTGGTCGACTGGCAGCCAGTAATTGGCGCGCTCGGGGTCGAGCATGCCGTCTTCAAAATCGGGACAGGTGAAGCGCGCGTAGTACCAGCTCGACTCCATAAAGGTATCGAAGGTGTCGGTTTCGCGCTCAACAGCCTCGCCATTTAGCTCGTCAACGCGCCAGCTTGGGTCGGCTTTAATAGGCGATTGTACGCCGTCCATTTCTACATCTTCAGGCAGCAGAATCGGCAGCTTATTAGCGGGAACTGGAATTTCACCGCCTTCTGGCAGATTGAAAATCGGGATGGGCGCGCCCCAGTAACGCTGGCGAGAAACCCCCCAGTCGCGCAGGCGGAAATTGGTGGTCACGCGGCCTTTATTGGCGTCGGCAAGGGTTTGGGCAATGGCGTCAATGGCGGCGCTAAAATCCAAGCCGTCAAAGTTGGCTGAGTTTACCAAGATGCCTTTTTCAGTGAACGCCGCTTTTTCCAGATCAATCGCTTCGCCATTGCTGGGGGCAATCACCTGCTTGATTGGCAATTGGTATTTCTGGGCAAATTCGTAGTCGCGTTGGTCGTGAGCAGGTACTGCCATCACCGCACCTGAACCGTAGTCCATCAACACATAGTTGGCGATCCAGACTTGAACAGGCTCACCGGTAATGGGGTGTTTGGCGGTAATGCCTGCGGCCATGCCTTTTTTCTCCATGGTTGCCATATCGGCTTCGGCCACGGAGCTATTGCGGCATTCCTCAATAAACGCTTTTAGTTCGGGATTGTTTTGTGCCAGCAGCAGGCTGATGGGGTGCTCTGCCGCCAAGCTGACATAGGTCACGCCCATTAAGGTGTCTGGGCGAGTGGTGTAGACCTCAAAGTGATCGTGCTCGCCGACAGGTGCAGCCAGATCGAAGCGCATTTGTACGCCTTGCGAACGGCCAATCCAGTTGCGTTGCATGGTTTTGACCTGTTCCGGCCAGCCATCTAACTGGTCGAGGTCAGCCAATAATTGATCGGCGTAATCGGTGATTTTGATAAACCACTGGGGAATTTCTTTGCGCTGAACTTGGGTGTCGCAACGCCAGCAACAGCCGTCGATAACCTGCTCGTTGGCGAGTACGGTTTCATCGACCGGACACCAGTTTACCGCTGAGGTTTTTTTGTAGACCAAGCCTTTTTCATACAGGCGGGTAAAGAACCACTGTTCCCAACGGTAGTAGTCAGGTTTGCAGGTGGCCAGTTCGCGCTGCCAATCGTAGGCAAAGCCCAATTGTTGGAGCTGGCCGCGCATATAGGCAATATTTTCTACGGTCCATTTTGCCGGTGCGGTTTTGTTTTTAACGGCGGCATTTTCAGCGGGCAAACCGAAGGCATCCCAGCCCATAGGCTGCAATACATTTTTGCCCAGCATACGCTGATAGCGAGAAATAACATCGGCAATGGAGTAGTTGCGCACATGCCCCATATGCAGCTTGCCGCTGGGGTAGGGGAACATGGCTAGGCAGTAGTATTTTTCCCGGCTGGGATCTTCCTGTACAACAAAGCTGCTTTGATCTTGCCAGAACGCCTGAACACGGGGCTCAATTTCTTCGGGGCGGTAGTGTGTATCCATTGCCAATTTCGATCTCTCAATTACAACGCGGTGGCCGCGTAAGCGCCTGTTGGTTTGCCGCGTAAGCGCCTGTTGGTTTGCTGAGCTGCGGCGAAAGGGCGGTATTTTAGCAGCTCGCTGCGGATGCGTCCCGGTCTGTGAGCAGGAAATCTCAGCGCCGGGCCGCTAATAATCGAAGGCCGAATAATAGGCCGCCAAATAGCAGAACCGGATTGGAGCCATATTGAGTAAAGGGCGTGTGGCCACTGCGCGCATGAACCTCGGCAATCAGATTATCCTTGGTAAACGCCGGGATGCTTTGCAGAATTCGGCCTCGGTAATCGACGGTGGCGGTGATGCCACTACCGGTGACGCGAATCAGTTCGCGGCCATTTTCCAGTGCGCGCATCTGCGCCATCTGCATGTGTTGGTCAGGCCCTAGTGAATGGCCAAACCAAGCGTCATTGCTGATGGTAAAGAGAATGTCAGCCTGTTTTGCGCCGTTGGCGACCAAGTCGGGGTAGACAATTTCGTAGCAAATGGAGGGCGCCCATTGCCAACCTTTGACGGTTAGGGGTAATTGATCGGGGGCGCCAAGGGAAAAACTTGATAGGGGTAGGTCGAAAAACGGAATCAGCCCGCGAATCAGGCTGCCGAGTGGCACGTATTCGCCAAAGGGCACCAGTCGCTGTTTATGGTAGATGCCTTCGCCGCCACTGACGACCATTGCCGCGTTGTGCATGATGCCGTTTTCCTTGACGGGAACCCCGGTAATCAGCGCATCGTTATTGGCTTCTGCCCGCTCGCGCATATAGTCGAAGAATGGCTGTGCGTGATGGTAAAGCGCGGGAATGGCGGCTTCCGGCCAAATCACCACATCCACTTCTGGCCACAGTGCTTCGCTGGCTTTGTCGTATAGCTCCAATGTTGCCCAATAATTGTCATAGTTCCACTTTTGGTCTTGGGGAATATTGCCCTGTACACCGCCAATAGTGAGTGCCGATTTACTGCTTTGTTCAGTCCACTCGATACGATTTAGCGAGCTGCCGAGGATGAACAGGCCGGCGCAAGCCAGCACTGGGGCAAGTCGGTTTAGTTTTGTTGAGCCATCGTTTTGCGGAAGCAAACTATTTGCCAGCGCGGCGCCACATAGGGCAATAATAAAATTCAAACCGTGCACACCAATAACCGGCGCCCAACCGGCCAGTGGACTATTGAGGTGACCGTAGCCGAGATATAACCAAGGGAAGCCGGTTAATACCCAGCTCCGTAACCATTCCGCTAACATCCAGCAGGCGGCGAAGCCGAGGAGGTCAATACCAGCCTGGCCGCGAATCAGACGCGCGTACACATATCCAAAAATGCCGGTGAACAAGCCGATGCCGGCGCAGAACAGCCCGGTCATAATAATGGCCAGCGGTGCCGAGACTTGGCCGAAGTGATTCATGGCCACAAACACCCATGACACGCCGGTGGCAAAGCTGGCAAAACCGAATAGCCATGCGCGGAAAAAGGCTTCTTTCGCCGTGGCGTTGCGCAAGCTGATGGCGAGCCCGGCCATGGCGACAATGCCCAGTGGCCACCAGTCCAGTGGCGCCAGTGCAAGAGGAGTAATGGCCCCGCAGAGCAGGGCAAGTAGACGGTTCATAGTAAATCTAATTCGTTAAAGAGGGCTTAGTTTAGTCAGCGATTATGACCTTGTCCCGTTGATATGTGGCTTGGCGCTAGTCGACCTCAATTATTGTGGGTCGCGTAGATATTCTGTTCTTGGCGCTTGGTGAGGGTAGCGATTAGTCAGCGGCTCGGGCACACCGCGTTCATCAATTAAATACACGTGCTCGCGTTGCAGAGAACGCGCTTCTTTCACGCCGCAGGAATGTGCGATTACCCCCACTTCATGCATTAAGTTCAAGGCATAATTTTTTACCCGCAGTGCTTTATTTTCTGGCACCAGACCGCGTTGTAGTTCCGGGTCATGGGTGGTGATGCCGGTGGGGCAGGTGTTTTTATTGCACTGCAATGCCTGAATACAGCCCAGCGCAAACATAAAACCGCGTGCGCTCACCACAAAGTCGGCACCGACACAAAGCGCCCACGCCGCTTCGGCGGGGTTGATCATTTTGCCGGAGGCAATCACTCGCGTACGGGTGTGCAGATTGTATTCGTGCAGCTTGTCTACCAGTAGCGGCAGGCTGAGGCGCAGGGGTAGGCCGACATAATCCATTAAACTTTGCGGTGCGGCGCCGGTGCCGCCGTCAGTGCTGTCGAGGGTGATAAAGTCCGGTGCACTGGCTAGGCCGCGTTCGTGAATACGGCGCATCATATCGTCTAGCCACTCTGGCCCGCCTAAGACCATTTTGAAACCGACCGGTTTGCCAGTCACGGTGCGAATATGTTCGATCATATCCAGCAGTTCATCGACATTGCTGATATCGGGATGGCGGTTGGGGCTGATGGAGTCTTTGCCTTCTGGAATGCCGCGTATGCCTGCGACTTCGGCGCTGACTTTGGCGCCCGGAAGAATCCCGCCTTTGCCGGGTTTGGCACCCTGAGACAGTTTGATTTCAAACATGCGCACTTGGGGGATGGCGGCAATCTCAGCGAGTTTGGCATCGCTCAAGTGGCCGTGTTCATCGCGCACTCCGTATTTGGCGGTGCCGATTTGAAAAACCAGATCGCAGCCACCTTCCTTATGCCATTGCGAAAGTCCACCTTCGCCGGTGTTTAGCCAAATGCCGGCTTCGCGGGCGCCATTTGTTAGTGCTTGAATAGCCGGTTTGGAAATCGCGCCAAAGCTCATGCCGGAAATATGGAAAATCGCCGAGCTGGTGTAAGGGTGTTTGGCAAAGCCTTCGCCAATGGTTACCGGGTGGGTGTGCACCGCATCCTGACTGAGTGTTGGGAAGGCGGTGTTCATAAACAACACTTCGTTAGTGTGGTTCAGCGGGCGTGTTGAGCCAAAGGCAATGGTGGTGTCGATATTTTTTGCGGCGCGATAAACCCAAGAACGTTGGGCGCGATTAAAGGGCAGTTCCTCACGATCTTGGGCGAAGAAATACTGACGGAAAAATTCGCCGAGGTGCTCGAAGAAATAACGAAAACGCCCAATAACCGGAAAATTGCGCCGCACCGCATGTTGGGTTTGAGTGGTGTCGCGAATATAAAGATAGAGGATATAGAGCGCGCCCAGACCAACGGCGAGAATAAACAGCAGCACGCTGTAAGTAATAACGTTATGAGCGAGTGCGTTGAGGAAATCCATCCTGCCACCTTATTCTGGGTATTGTGGGATGGCTTTGATTGTAAACCAGTTTGAGGCGGAAAAAGCAGCGACCCGTTTGGGCCGCTGCGAAAGGAGTTACTCCAGAATTTTGCGCATGCGCAATAAATGGATTTGGCGATTGTCGGCATTAACGACCCGGAACTCGAAATTGTCGAGCTGGGTAACTTCGTTGCGGCCGGGCAGATGCCCAAACGCTTGCAGCAGCAATCCACCAATGGTGTCGAACTCTTCGTCGCTCAGTTTCGCTTCAAAGTGTTCGTTAAAGTCCTCGATTGGGGTCAGTGCTTGCACCACGTAATCGTTGTCGCTGATTTTGCGAATCGGCAAATCGTCATCTTCGTCGTATTCGTCTTCAATCTCGCCAACAATCTGCTCGAGAATATCTTCGATGGTGATTAGGCCGGCAGCGCCGCCGTACTCGTCGATAACAATCGCCATATGGTTGCGGTTTTCGCGGAAGTCGCGCAGCAACACATTTAGGCGTTTGCTTTCCGGCACCAGCTTGGCTGGCCGCAACACGCTGGAAATATCAATTTCGTCGGTGTCGTTGGCCTTCCACAATAAGGGCAGCAGGTCTTTTGATAGCAGAATGCCGCGAACATCGTCGAGGGTGTCGCCAATCACGGGATAGCGGGAGTGGCCGGTATCAATAATGATGGGCAGCAGTTCGCTGAGCGGCTGATCAAGTTTGAGAACAGACATCTGCGGTCTGGGAACCATGATCTCGCGGGCTTGCATATCGCTGATATGAACAGCGCCCTGCACGATATTAATGGCTTCATCGTCGATCACCTCGTTATCTCTAGCGGCAGCTAGGGTCTCGAGAAGATCCTCGCGAGTCTTGGGTTCGGATGAAAATACATGGGCAATTCGCTCGATCCAGGATTTATCGCCTGGATCGTTGCTAGATCGGTCTTCGCTCATGATTTTGGGTGCTGTCCTCTTGGGTAAAATTTGGGATTATTAGTCCACAAAGTGGTAGGGGTTGTCGATATCTAATTGTGCAAGCAGGGCAATTTCCCGTGCTTCCATGAATTCGGCTTCATCATCTTCAATATGGTCAAAGCCCAGCAAGTGCAAAATACCGTGAATGACCATGTGCGCCCAGTGGTGTTGCAGGGGCTTGTGTTGTTCCACGGCTTCGCGCTCAACCACTTGCTTGCAGATCACCAGATCGCCCAGCAGTGGTAATTCCAGCTCTGGGGGTAAATCAGCGGGAAAGGACAGCACATTGGTGGGCTTGTCCTTGCCTCGGTATTGGTGATTCAGCGCTTGGCTTTCCGCTTCATCGACCAAGCGAATAGTCAGCTCAGCCTGCTCCCGCAAACCGCTCAGGGCGACCGTTACCCAATTTGCAAAATCGGCTTCTGAGGGCAGCGCGCCCGCTTCGCAGGCGACTTGTAAATCGAGCTCAAGCTTGGGGAGTGTAGAGTTTGGCATCGAGATCAGTTGTTCTTATTGTCGAAGGCCTCGTAGGCTTCCACAATTTTCTGAACCAGCGGGTGACGTACCACATCCCGCGATTGGAAATAGGTAATGCTGATACCTTCAACGTCGTTGAGTACCTGCATAACGTGAGTCAGGCCGGAAGGCGTGCCGCGCGGCAAGTCGATCTGGGTGGCATCGCCGGTAATCACGGCGGTGGAGCCAAAACCAATCCGGGTTAGAAACATTTTCATTTGTTCCCGGGTGGTGTTTTGCGCTTCATCCAGAATAATAAATGAGTCGTTCAGGGTGCGACCGCGCATATAGGCCAGCGGCGCAATTTCAATGACGTTGCGTTCAATCAGCTTGTTGACGGTCTCATTGCCCAGCATTTCGTAGAGCGCGTCATATAGAGGGCGTAAATAGGGATCAATTTTCTGAGCTAAATCGCCGGGCAGAAAGCCGAGCTTTTCGCCAGCTTCTACTGCTGGGCGAACGAGCAGAATCCGCTGTACATCGTGATTCAGTAGCGCCTCTACCGCACAGGCCACTGCGAGATAGGTTTTGCCGGTACCAGCAGGGCCAATACCGAAATTTACATCGCAGTCGCGCACCGCACGAACATAGTTTTGCTGATTACCGCCGCGAGGTTTAATACTGCCCTTTTTGGTGCGAATAACCACGGGAGTAGGATCACCGCCTTCGGCGATTTGGGCGAGTCCGGAGCGCTGCAAAAACAGGTGAATTAATTCCGGGGTAATCGAGGTGCCGTTATTGCTCTCGTTGTAGAGGTGCTTGAGCAGGCTGACCGCTTCTTCTACCGGCGCTTCCTGCCCGCTGATCTGAAAATTGTTGCCGCGATTGGCAATATGCACCCCAAGCCGTTCTTCAATGAGTTTGAGGTGGCTGTCGAGGTTGCCCGCTAGTGCTGCCAGTTGTTGGCTATTACTGGTCTCTAGACTTAACACCCGCTGCTGTAGAGCGGTTTTGGCTTTCGGTTTTGATAGAGGCTTTTGACCAGGCATTAGGCGAGCCGCTCTCCGCGCAGGGAGTTGGGTAGAGCTTCGTGAATGAGCACATTGGTAAATTCGCCAATCAGACTGTGATCGTCACAGGCGAAGTTCACCACCCGATTATTTTCGGTGCGCCCCTGCAGTTGGCCGGGATCTTTTTTGGAGACGCCAGTAACCAGAATGCGTTGTTCAGTCCCGACCATTTGTCGGCTGATCTGGTTGGCGTGTTGCAGAATGCGGTGTTGTAGACGCTGCAGGCGTTCTTTTTTCACGTCTTCCGAGGTGTCGTCATCCAGTTGCGCTGCCGGGGTGCCGGGGCGCGCGCTGTAAACAAAGCTGAAAGAGTGATCGAAACCAATATCGGCGATTAAAGCCATAGTGTCGTTGAAGTCTTCTTCGGTTTCACCGGGGAAGCCGACAATAAAGTCTGAAGACAGACTGATATTGGGCCGAATAGCGCGCAACTTGGCTATTTTGGCGCGGTAGTCATCGGCGATATGGCCGCGTTTCATGGCGGCCAAAATGCGGTCGCTGCCGCTCTGTACGGGTAGATGCAGGTGATCGACCAATTGCGGAATATCCCGGTAGGCTTCGATCAGCGCATCGCTGAATTCCATGGGGTGCGAGGTGGTGTAGCGAATACGCTCGATCCCCGGAATCTGGCTAACAAAGCCGAGCAGCTCGGCAAAGTCGACAATCTCGCCTTGATGGTTTTCGCCGCGATAGGCATTTACGTTCTGGCCCAGCAGGTTAACCTCTTTTACACCTTGGCTGGTGAGTTGGGCAATTTCCGCAATCACATCGTCAAAGGGGCGGCTAACTTCTTCGCCACGGGTGTAGGGTACTACACAGAATGTGCAGTATTTGCTGCAGCCTTCCATGATGGAAACAAAGGCGCTGGGGCCTTCGGCTTTGGGTTCTGGCAGGCGATCGAATTTTTCAATTTCTGGGAAGGTCACATCGACAATCGCTGGGCCATCCAGCTTTTTGGTGTCGATCATATCGGGCACCCGGTGCAGGGTTTGCGGGCCAAAAATCATATCGACATAGGGCGCGCGGGTACTGATGTCGCTACCTTCCTGGCTGGCTACACAGCCACCAACCCCGATCAGCAAATTCGGGTTCTTCTCTTTGAGGTGCTTCCAGCGGCCGAGTTGGTGAAAGACTTTTTCCTGCGCTTTTTCACGAATAGAACAGGTGTTGAGCAGCAATACATCCGCATCTTCGGGATTGTCGGTGGTGATAAAGCCGTGACTGACCCCCAGCAAATCCTGAATACGCGCTGAGTCGTATTCGTTCATCTGGCAGCCGTGGGTTTTGATGTACAGCTTTTTCGGTTGTTCCGTGGTCTGGCTCATAATGCTCTTGCGAGATAGTGCTCGTGCTCAAAGGCTGCCATCAGCTAGGCTGGGAGCCGTGTAAAAATGGGGCGCTATTATAGAACTCTGGGGCCTTGGTTGACAGACCTGAGGGCTTAAATGGCGGGCGAAATTCGGGTATTTGTGCTATGATCCGCCGCCCTGTTGTTCCAGCGCGGTTTCTCCGCCGTTTACTGTGTTGTTGTAATTATGCCTAAGTCTCCGATTTATAAAGTTATTTTTCAGAATAACAATCAGGTATACGAGCTGTATGCCCGTGCGATTTACCAAAGTGAGATGTACGGCTTTATCGAGGTCGAAGAGTTTGTGTTTACCGACCCCGACCAGCTAGTGGTAAATCCCGGTGAGGAAAAACTCAAAAATGAGTTTGCCGGTGTGGTGCGTAGCTATATTCCCATGTTTGCCATTGTTCGCATTGACGAGGTGGAAAAAGAGGGCACCGGGAAAATTATTGAGGGCCAGTCTGGCAGCAATAATAGCAATGTCCGCCATTTTCCAATGTCATCTGGTCGCCCTGTTAGTCGCGGCCCAGATAGCGAATAATCGCTCGTTCTTGACCATAAAAAAACGGGGCTAAAAAGCCCCGTTTTTTGTGCCTGCCAATGTGGTGATTAGGCGGCTAATTTTTGCTGAACTGACGCCAACTTTACGCAGCACACAAACACATCCATCGCTTTAGCGATTTCATCCAGCGTAGGCACACTTGGAGCAATGCGGATATTGCAGTCTTGTGGGTCTTTGCCGTAAGGGTAGGTGGCACCGGCGGGGGTCAGCTTCACGCCGGCTTCAGCCGCCATGGCAACCACTTTTTTGGCCAGACCGGGCAATGTATCAACGGATACAAAGTAGCCACCCTGTGGTACGGTCCATTGCATCATGCCGGTATCGGCCAGATTTTCCTGCAGGCTATTCAGCACAATATCAAAACGCGGCTTGAGAACATTGGCGTGTTGACGCATATGAGCGGCAAGGCCGTTGCTGTCTTTCAACAAGCGCACGTGGCGCAATTGGTTGATTTTGTCTGGGCCGATTTGGGTCATGCCCAAATGGTGTTTAAAGGCCTTCAAGTTGGCAGGTGACATACCTGCAAACGCGACGCCCGCACCCGCATAGGTGATTTTTGAGGTGGAGCCAAACAGGTAAACGCTGTTTTCGGTGCCCGCTGCGCGGCAAGCTGTCATCAAGCAGGCTAGTGCGGGGGCATTGTCATCTAAATTGTGAACCGCGTAGGCGTTATCCCAAAATACACGGAAATTTTTGCCGGCAATTTGGCCGAGCTTGGCGATGCGAGTAACAACTTCATCGCTGTAAACAATACCGCTGGGATTGCTGAAGCGAGGTACACACCAAATGCCTTTAATGCTGGCGTCGGCTTTTAGCAGGGCTTCCACTTCATCCATCAATGGGCCATTGTCGTCCATGCCAACCGGAATCATTTCAATGCCGAGGTGTTCGCAAACGCTGAAGTGGCGGTCGTAACCTGGAACGGGGCACAGGAATTTTACCGGGCCGCCTTCGCTTGCCCAGCTATCACCCAGCTCGCCAAATCCTTGGTGCAGGGCGAACAGCACGGCGAAATACATCAGCGTCAAACTGCTGTTGCCACCGATTAATACTTCGTCTTGATTCACACCCAAAACCGGTGCGAACAGGCGCTTGCATTCGGGAATGCCGTCGAGTCCGCCGTAATTGCGCAGATCGGTGTCGGTTTCATTGCTCAGATCGCCAGCCAGAATTTCATTAATGGCATCAGACAGGCTGAGCTGTTCGCCGCTGGGTTTGCCGCGAGTCAAATCCAGATTCAAACCGGCATTTTTGTAAGATTGAAACTCTGCAGTGAGCTGGGCTTCCCACTCACGCAGGCTCTCGGTAGAGGCGTGTGCTATTTGCAAAATTATCACCCTGAACAGTTGGCGCTAAATTAAGCGCTGGCGATGTGAATGATTGTTGTCGCAAGGACCTAGAGAAATTCAAGTCAAAACGACGCGGCAAATTATACCTGTATCGGGCAGGGGAGTCAGCTAGCTGATGTGGCTGCGTTCGAGCGCTTGGTAACGTAGCTGGTGTAACTTGGCGATCAATTTTTGGGTTTCGATCTGATCGTAGTTGATGCGCTTGAGGCCTTCTTCAAGCTGACTTTCAATGCGGGGGCCGAGGTCTTTGGCCTCGCGCAAGGAATTCCAGTTCTGGTGAGCGTGGGTGTACCAGATAATATCGTCGATCAGTTTTAAATAGCCCTGTATGGCTTGGCTATTGCTGCCGTGGCGCGACCAGAAATAGATCACGATGGTGGTTAATGGCCCGTAAAAGAGTTCGGATATTTCTGGTGATAGTGAGCAATTTTCAGTTTTGCGGTCGATCAGTTTGTGAACCTGAAGGCGCAGGCGGGCCATGTTTTCTTGGCCTTGTTGGCGCTGGCTTTCGCGTCTTTTACTGAGTTGAGCGCTGCTTTGTAGTTGGCTGCAACTGGTGTGAAACAGTGCTTGTACGGTGTTGTCGTTGTGACTGGAATTCTCTAACTGGGCGACCCCGTGGCGCAAGTCGGCCACAAATTGGATTTGGGCCTCTGCTGTGGCTTGCTCAAAAAGATGGCAGCTTGAAACGACTTCCTGGCAGATGACGCGCGCGGGGTGTAGCGGATTCATAAATGACTGTTGGTCAGTTAGGGCTGTGCGGCTACAGTGATTTTGAAGATTATTCAGGGTGGCGCGCAAATTATTGGGGAGCCTTGACAAGGTTTGCACATTCGCAAAAATATTGGCGACCACTTCCAGTAGGGTCTCATCGCTAACGGGCTGTATTTTGGGCCGGGATTTGTTCTGCAGCCGATTTTGCAGCCGTTGTAAGCGAAGTTGGCCCAGCGCCCGTTGTTGGCCATTGAGGGGGGACTGGGTAAGTTGGGTGCTGGTATGGCTGAGCCAGCCACTCAGTTCGGCTTGTGGGTCTTTGACACTGTGGAGTTGGCGCTGTAATTCCCGGTACAGTTTTGGTAGCTCTTTAACGACCAATATATTGAATAGATTTAAGGCCTGATTGTGCTGGTTAGGCTCTAATTCAAGCTGATGGGCGTAATTGGGGAACTGAGCTAATACTACAACCGGCGAAATGGCGCGCAAGCTGGTCAATAGTGCTTCAGCCTGCTCGGGAAAAATGTCTTGCCATAATCGGTTAAGCTGATCGAGTGCAGAATTACTCGCTGTTTGGTAGGGCAGCTTGCCCTGCAAATTAGAGTGTAGATCGCTGAGTAGGGTCGCTGTTGCGCGCGGACTGGCGGCGGCAATCAATAGTTGTTGGGAAAATAAAGCGCTGCGTTCTGCAGAGGCTGGAAGGCAACTGGCACGCCGAACGAGGTTGTCTTGCAGGCGAATGAGATAGCTTGCGGACTGTTTTTCAAGCCAGTCCGTGCACGACCTTTGTAGCCGTTGTCGTATCTCTAAATAATCGTTGCGATCTTCCACAATCCATTACCCGCGTTTATCGTCCTTTATGTCGCTGGTATCAGTCGCAGTATTCAGCGGCAGGTGTTTCACCTTGATGGTTCGATCTTGCTCGTTTGGCGGGGTTTTCAATCAATTACAGACCCCAGTTAGAGCCAAAAATAACACATAATCTTAGTCAAATTGCAATAAATGTGTCGTTTCTGTGGATTTGGTCATTTTTTAAGCAAAAATTCTATGGCGCATCGGCAAGAACAATTGCGCGTTTGGGGGCAGGGTAGCCCTCAATTGTCTTTGACGGATCTTGCGGGTCTAAAAAGTCGGCCAGAGAATGAAATTGCATCCAGTCCGTGCTGCGTTGCTCATCCGTAGACGTGGGGCTGACATCCACGGTTTGGATGTTGCGAAAGTTGAGTTTGCGTAGCCAGCTCTCAAGGGTCGCTGGGCTGGGAATAAACCAGACATTGCCCATTTTGCTGTAGCGCCCTTCGGGCACTAGGCTGTAGCCCTCGGGGCCATCGACTACCAAGGTTTCCAGTACCAGTTGGCCGCCCGGGCGCAGGCAATCTTTCAGCGCTAAAAGGTGATCTAGCGGCGAGCGGCGGTGGTAAAGAATACCCATGGAAAACACAGTATCAAACTGTTGTAGCTGTGGCGGAACGTGCTCAATGCCCATTGGCAATACGCCTACGCGCCAATCCTGTAGGTATTTCTGTAGTGCGAAATACTGAATAACAAATAGCGGTGTGGGATCAATGCCCACCACTACATCAGCCCCAGCGCCGCGCATCCGCCAGCAGTGATAACCACTGCCGCAGCCGACATCCAGCACTTTTCGCCCGGCCAGTGGTGCAATGGCGTCGGCAAGTCGATCCCATTTCCAATCTGAGCGCCACTCGGTATCAATATGCACACCGAAAAGCTCAAAAGGCCCCTTGCGCCAAGGGTGTAAGCCCATCAGTGCGTCTTTTAATTGTTGTTGTTCGGCCTCGCTTGCTGGGCCGCTGACGCCGACACGAGATATATCAAAATGACGCTGTGTAATGGGCAGGTCAGGTAGCGCATTCAATGCCTCACGCCAGCGCGGAATATCGCCGTAACGCTGTTCATTAAGGCCTTTGGCGATCTGCTCTGGCAATTGCGCGGCCCATTCTTCAAGTCCGGCTAACTTAAGGTTTTCGAGGAAGGGACTGAAATCCATTATTTGATCGCGACCATTGAGGCAAAATTAAAACACTGAAACCAGACATCTGCGCTACTGAAACCGCTGTCTAATAAGCGCTGGCGGTGAGAGTGGAGGGTTTCAGGAATGAGCACATTTTCCAGTGCGCTGCGTTTCTGAGCAATTTCCATTTCGGAATAGCCGTTGGCGCGTTTGAACTCCAAGTGCAATTCTTCATTTAGCTTTTGCAGGTGAGGGTCCGCAAAGCAGATTTTTTCCGACAACACCAAAATACCGCCGGGTAACATGGCTTCCTGAATGCGCTGGATTAGCGTCTGGCGGTCTGCTTCCGGAATAAATTGCAGGGTGAAATTCAGAACTACCACCGAGGCATTTTGCAGCTCAGTTTCCTGAATAGACTGTTCGATAAGCTCGATATTAGATGTGGTTTTTGACTCGGCAACATAAGACTGGCAGCGGGCAATCATCGCCGCCGAATTGTCGACACCAATGAGCTTGGCTTTATCGCCAACTTCGCGAGCCATTGCCAGCGTGCTGGCGCCGAGTGAGCAGCCAAGATCGTAGATATTACTGCCTTGCTGGGCATAGCGTCCGGCGATGACGCCGGTCATGGCAATGATGGTGGCGTAGCCGGGCACCGAGCGCTGGATCATGTCGGGAAATACTTCCACCACTTGCTCGTCAAAAGCAAAACGGCCGAGTTGTTCGCGCTGTGCAGAATAAATCGTGTCGCGTTGTTGAGTCATGGCTGGAGCCATTTAGCAAAAGCGCGAATTTTAACACAGGGCTTGGCTGGGGTTGCATTGGCTTTGGAGTTCAGAAGAATTTGAGAGGGTAACGGGTAGTGCGGAGAAGTGATCTTTGAATGGTAGCAAGGGGCGATTAACCAAAACAGGCTATGGCCTGTTTTGTCCCTTCGGCCAAGGCGAGTGGTGTGAAGCTGGGAAGGCCCAAGGCCACGGGAACATCAAAAATTGTCCAAGCGGCTCGTTTGGATGGTTTAAGCCAGTCAGCGGCGGTTAAGCGTTTGGGTATCAGCTTGGCCACGGTGAAACGGCATTGGAATTCAGCGCCTTTATGAATTGCCATTGGTGATAGTATTGGCTTTCCTGATTTTGGCAATTAAAACGGACTGGTGATTTGTGAAAGAAAAAGGATTGGCCGCATTGGTGCTTGGTACTTTATTCGCGCTACCTTTTTTGGTCGTAAATAAGATGGATGATGTGCCTTCAGATGTTCAAGATAGCAATGGGACATTTTGTACAATCGGCGACCTCGCTTATTGCCGTGAGGGTGATTGGTTTGGAATGTATTCGTCTGAACTGCCAAGCTTTGCCAAAAAAAGCCCTTTGATCGAGCCTAGTCCGCTTGCTGTGCTTTGTCAGGACTTTGGGCGGAGTGGAGGCATTCCGAACCCTCAGATTCTGCGCATCCTTCCTCAAAAAAATGGCGACAAGCTCTATTTGTGTAGATTAAGAGCGGCAGCCGATATCGAGACTAGGATAAACAATTTCGCGCCCTAGCGGAGGTTGTGATGTTGTTGATCGTCTTTTATATGAATTGAATGTATGTTTTTGTCAGCCAAATCCAATAAGCACTGACCCGCCACCAGACATAGTATTTCTTGAAAAAGTTGAACTGCCCGCCGTCAGCTTGGATGTGTCACCAATTAGATTAAGTCCAATAGGGCGAAGATCAAGCTGGGTCACTTCGGCGCTATCCTTTGAAAGTGTCTTTACTGACAATACTTTTTGTTTCTGTATTTCGACAATAATCAATTTGTCCTTTTCCAAGACCTTTACCGCTGGGTGTGTGGATATGGAGGCCTCGACGATAGGAAGAAATTCATTTGTTTCTGGGTTTACAAGCGCTTGGAGCCAAATTTGGGGTTTGCCCCCTTTGCCAATAACTACAGGAAGACTACCGCCCACGGACACAATATGGCCGCCACCAATCATTTTGTTGCTACAAATGGTTAGAGTCTCGTATGGCACATAGTCATCGGGAAGCTTTTCAAGAGTGATCATTGTTCAGTCTCTCCCTCAGGCATATAAGCCCTTTTTTTTTGCGATGTGTCAAAATGTTTTTTCAATCTTTTCATTAGCTTCTTTTTGTCACTTGGTATGAAGAGGCTGATCAAGTAGCAAAGAGCTGAGAGAGCAAGACCTGTGATTAGTGCTACATATTCGCCATCATAAATAATGATGTCAGGGTGTTTGATTTTTGACGCATTTTTGCCGATCAAGCTTAGGGCCAATCCTGCTGAGGTCAGCAACATGGAATGCCCGCAAGTGATTATGAATGGATTGCCTTGCTTGAGATGTTCGAAATCTCTGCCTGTTAAAGGAAAGTCTTCCTGCCAAGTACCTACACTTATTCCCGATAGCAGCGTGGGGAGGTTTATAGGCTCCTTTAGCTCCTTGTCGGTAACGCTTTGATTCATTGGTGGCCTTTACGCATGGGTAATAACGGCGATGACTTTACCTTTAGACAAGCGGATTACGCAACTTTGATGCTGTGAGCATATAGAGAATTATGCGTGGGAATGTGAACCAGTTGTGAACTGATTTTAATGTGTGAGCAGGTGCTAATTTGAATGGTAGCAAGGGGCGATTAACCAAAACAGGCTATGGCCTGTTTTGTCCCTTCGGGCGCTTTCGCGGTGCTCAAGCGTTTAAAATGCTGTCGCATTTTGTCGAACCGCACGGCGCTTCTCATCCGCCCAATAGGCATTGGAGTTCAAAAGAATTTGAGAGGGTAGCGGGTAGTGCGGAGAACTGATCTTTGAATGGTAGCAAGGGGCGGATTCGAACCGCCGACCCCAACATTATGAGTGTTGTGCTCTAACCAACTGAGCTACCTTGCCATTCAAGAAGGCGCGCATTTTCCTTAGTTAGGCTGCCATTGTCAAGCCTGCTGAGTTGAAAACGCGCGGGGGTTTATGGACTTAGACGTTGAAGCGGAAGTGGACGACGTCACCGTCTTTGACGATGTAGTCTTTGCCTTCCAAGCGCCATTTTCCAGCGTCTTTTGCGCCTTGTTCGCCGCGATATTGGATGAAGTCGTTGTAGGCGATGACTTCGGCGCGAATAAAGCCTTTTTCGAAGTCGGTGTGAATTTTACCCGCCGATTGTGGGGCGGTAGCGCCGAGTGGAATGGTCCAAGCGCGGACTTCTTTAACGCCGGCGGTGAAGTAGGTGTGCAGGCCGAGCAGTTCGTAACCGGCGCGAATAACGCGGTCTAGGCCGGGCTCTTCCATGCCGAGTTCTTCGAGGAACATGTCTTTTTCGTCGTCTTCAAGTTCGGCGATTTCGGATTCCAGTTTGTTGCAGATGGGCACAACAATGGCGTTCTCTTCGGCTGCGATGGCGCGCACGGTGTCTAGGTGCGGGTTGTTTTCAAAGCCGTCTTCGTTGACGTTGGCGATATACATGGTGGGTTTGCTGGTGAGCAGGTGCAGCGAGTCACACAGTACTTGTTCGTTGCTGTCTAGGCTTAGTGAGCGAACGGGTTTGCCTTCATCTAGGTGTGGCTGCAATTTTTCCAGCAGGGCTTTCATGGCCACGGCTTCTTTGTCGCCGCCTTTGGCGGTGCGAGTGACTTTTTGCAGTTGTTTTTCAACGCTGTCGAGGTCGGCCAAGGCGAGTTCGGTGTTGATGACTTCAATGTCTGCCGCTGGGTCAACTTTGTTGGCTACGTGAATGACGTTGTCGTTGTCAAAGCAGCGTACAACATGGGCAATGGCATCGGTTTCGCGGATATTGGCCAAGAATTTATTGCCTAAGCCTTCGCCTTTTGAGGCGCCGGCAACCAGTCCGGCGATGTCCACAAATTCCATGGTAGTGGGTAGAACGCGCTCGGGTTTTACGATTTCAGCGAGGGCTTCGAGGCGTGGGTCGGGAACTGGCACAATGCCCGCGTTAGGTTCGATGGTGCAGAAGGGGAAGTTTTCTGCATCAATGCCGGCTTTGGTCAGGGCGTTGAAGAGGGTGGATTTGCCCACATTGGGAAGACCGACGATGCCGCAATTAAAACCCATGTTGTCTCTACCTGTTTGGATTCTGTTTAAAGTGGTGTGTGTTTGTAGCTGTGGAGCTTTTGCATGGCCTTGTCCCAATCGCCATTGAGGGCGAGGGGCAGGCAGCGTATGGCTTCATCTATACAGTAATCAATGCTGGTTCGGTCGTCGGCGGTGGGTTTGCCGAGCACAAATCCGGTGACCTGATCGGCGCTGCCGGGATGACCGATACCAATACGCAGACGATAGAATTCTTTGTTATTGCCGAGTTTGGAGATGGTATCCCGCAGGCCGTTGTGGCCGCCATGGCCCCCGCCTTTTTTAAAGCGGATGGTGCCGGGAGGGAGGTCCAGTTCGTCGTGGGCGACAAGAATTTCTTCGGGTGCGATTTTATAGAAGCTCGCCATGGCTGCAATCGCTTGGCCACTGCGGTTCATATAAGTGCTGGGAACGAGCAAGCGAACATCGCGACCATTGATAAATAGTCGGCTGGTTTCGCCAAAAAAACGGGGTTCGGTGCTAAGGCGCTCGCCCTGTTGGCGGGCGAGCTCCTCGATAAACCAGGCGCCGGCATTGTGGCGCGTTTCCTGATATTGCTGTCCTGGATTTGCCAGTCCGACAATCAGTTTAATCGTGTCCAATGGGCCACCTGGTTCCTTGGAGAGGATTATTCCTCAGATGCAGTTTCTTCTTCTGCTGCGTCGTCGTTGCCGCCACGTTTGTTGTGAACAGTAACAACGCCAGTGTCGTGATCTTCGCCCAGTGCCAGTGCAGGAATTTCTACGCCGGCTGGCAGAACCAGATCAGACAGGTGCAGAGTGGTACCCGCTTCAACTTCTTTCAGGTCAACTTCGATGAACTCAGGCAGGTCTTTAGGCAGACAGGTGATTTCAAGGTCGGTCAGCGCGTGGGTGATGTTGCCACCTTGCATTTTAACGCCAACACAGCTTTCTTCGTTGATGAAGTGCAGTGGTACGTGCAGGGTCAGTTTGGTGTCAGCGCTAACACGCAGGAAGTCAGCGTGCAGGATTTGCGCTTTAGCCGGGTGACGCTGCAGATCTTTAAGAACAACAGATTCGTTGCTGCCGTCTAGGTTCAGAGTCAGAACAGAGGTGAAAAACGCCTCGTCATCCAAGAACCAAACCAGATCTTTGTGGGCCAGGCTGATGTTTTGCGGCTCTTTGCTGCCACCGTAAATGATGCCTGGAACCAGACCTTCTTCACGGCGCAGGCGGCGGCTCGCACCTTTCCCTGCATCAGTACGCGCTTGGGCGTTAATAGTAAATTCGCTCATGGTGATCTCCTATAAAAGCGAAAAACCGCCGAACTTGCGACCAGTGCGGCGGATAAAATGTCGTTAGCAATTTGTTGCGAAGCGTAAGTGCTTAGCGAAACAGGGCGCTGATCGACTCTTCATTGCTGACCCGACGAATCGACTCGGCCAGCAGGTTTGCCAAGGTTAGTTGGCGAATACGAGAGCATTGTTTGGCGGCATCTGACAGTGGAATAGTGTCAGTGACGACCAGCTCGTCGAGGTCCGAACCATTGATGTTGTCAACGGCGGGCCCGGATAATACAGGATGTGTACAGTAAGCGACAACTCTCTTGGCACCGTTTTCTTTCAATGCGGTGGCCGCTTTGCAGAGTGTGCCGGCGGTATCGACCATGTCGTCGACCAGAATACAGGTCTTGCCTTCGACTTCACCGATGATGTGCATAACCTGAGCAACACCCGCTTTGGGGCGGCGCTTGTCGATAATTGCGAGGTCGGCATCGTTAAGTTGCTTTGCTACTGCACGGGCGCGAACTACGCCACCGATATCGGGCGAAACCACCATTTGGTTTTCGTAGCTCTGGCGGTTGATGTCGTCTAGCAGAATCGGCGAGCCGTAAACGTTGTCTACCGGCATGTCGAAAAAGCCCTGAATCTGCTCGGCGTGCAGGTCAACGGTCAGTACGCGGTTAATGCCTACGCCACTTAACATATCAGCAACGACTTTGGCAGAAATCGGTACACGCTGTGAGCGAACGCGACGATCCTGACGGGCATAGCCGAAGTAAGGCACCACGGCAGTGATGCGACCGGCAGAGGCACGGCGCATGGCGTCGGCCATTACGACCAGTTCCATCAGATTGTCGTTGGTGGGTGCGCAAGTCGGTTGTAGCAGAAACACATCCGCACCGCGGACGTTTTCATTAATTTCTACGAAGATTTCGCCGTCGCTGAATTTACTAACGGTAGCATCACCCAGTGGTAGGCAAAGCTGATGGGCGACTTTAGTGGCAAGTTCACGGTTGGCATTGCCGGAAAAGACCATCATGTTGTGCACGGCGGTAGTCCTGCTGTTGGGCTGCATGGGGAATTTTCTCTGCACGCTAATGACACGTTTGCGATTGTGCCAGTTGATTGGTGCAATTGGCTCCGGGTCTTACACTTATTCAGAATCTCTGAAATTGCCTGAAGCCGTTGTTTTCTGCGTTTTGCTTAACTTACAAAACAGAAAATGGCTGGGGTGGAAGGATTCGAACCTACGAATGCTGGGATCAAAACCCAGTGCCTTGCCGCTTGGCGACACCCCAGTAAACCTTATTGCTGCTATTTATAGAGCTGCAATTTTTACACAATTGCCAAAGCGCGATGCAGAGGAGAGAGGTTAACTCCCTTGGCGACAAAGCCGCTGTACTGCTCGGGCCGTTGAGCAAAAACTTGCTCAGCTTGGCGCTTGTTTTCAAAGCCAGCAAAGATACAAGAACCTGTGCCTGTCAGCTTTGCGGAAGCAAATTGATTCAGCCAAATCAAGGCCTTATCGACTTCTGGATACAGTTTGCGAACCAATTTTTCGCAGCTGTTTTCCAGGTGCCCCCCAAGAAAGGCCGCTATTTTGATGGGTGGGTCGTTGCGTGTCAATTGTTCATGCAAAAAAATTTCCCGAGTGGCGATTTCGCAGGGTGGGCGCAGCACCACATAATATTGTTCGGGAATTTCAATTGCTTGAAGTTGCTCGCCTACCCCTTCTGCCCAGGCGCTGTGTCCTTGAACAAATACTGGAACATCGGCGCCAAGGGTGGCGCCCAGCTCTGCCAGTTGCTCAAGCGGCAATTCGCACTGCCAGAGATGATTCAGGCCGAGTAGGGTGGTCGCGGCGTCAGAACTGCCGCCGCCAATGCCGCCGCCCATGGGCAGTCGCTTCTCTAGCTGTAGTGTGGCGCCAAGGGTGCTGCCGGATTTTTCTTGCAACATTTTTGCGGCGCGCACAATCAGGTTATCGTCATGAGCGACACCGGGAAGCGCGTTTTCAAGGCGAATGTCGCCGTCGTCTCGGAGAGTCAGCGTTAGGGTGTCGCCGTAATCCAGTAGTTGAAATACTGTTTGTAAATTGTGGTAGCCGTCTGCGCGGCGTCCGGTAATGCGTAGGAATAAATTAATTTTTGCCGGGCAGGGCAGGGTTAGCGTAGTTGTCATTGGCAGTCGGCCGTTAGCCAGTCCCGAATAATCAGTTTTAGCCTTTGGCTACCTTGGGTGGCTTCTATTTTTTGCGGCAGCGGCGAGCTGCTGTCATCGTAACTTAAATATTGAATATGCCAGCCGTATTGTTCCAGTTCGATAAGTTGCCCGCTGGGATTCATTTGACCTTTGAGTGGGCTGTGCGGTGCAGCGCGACCGCGCACCCAATATTGCAGTGCTTCAACTGGCAGTGGCCAGCCGGCGCGAGCAGCGAGTTCTTCCGCGCTTTCGGCGCGATATTGTTGTTCGCCCAATTCAAGTGTGGCCAAGCCGGGCTGGGTAATGATTTTCAGGCCGCCAATGCCCAGTGGGCCTTGGAGTTTTAACACGGTATTTTCGGGGTCGCAGTATTGCCAGTCGATGCTGCCACTTTCTTTGGTATTGGTGTCCCAGTAACCAATCCGCCCGCGCAGATGCCAGCCTTCATTTTCTGTTGGTATGGGTGGGTTGATCGCGCAGCCAGACAATATCAGTGTGAATATAAAAAGAAGGTGTTTACTCATTAGTGATTCGCAGGCGTTGAAGGGTTTCCATAATGATAGGGCTGTTGGGCGTATGCTGCAGCCCTTTCTGCCAGACTTCCTGTGCTTTTTCGTGCTGATTCAGCAGCCACAGCGCTTCGCCGTAATGGGCGGCAATTTCGTGATCCTCGGTTTTGCTGAAGGCCTGTTCCAGTAAAATTTTAGCCGCCGCGGTATCGCCCTTGAGCAATAAAATCCAACCCATGCTGTCGATAATGGCGGCTTCATCGGGTTCAAGTTCTAGTGCGCGCCGTACCAGTACTTCGGCTTCATCGAGTCGTGAAGTGAGATTGGCAAGGGTGTAGCCGAGGGCATTTAAGGCTGTGGCGTTGTCCGGTTCAAGCTCCAGAATATGGCGTAAGTCTTTTTCAACTGAGTTGATATCGCCGAGCTGTTCGGCAAATAAAGAGCGGGCGTAGCGCAGTGGAATATTGTCCGGAGTTTGTTGCAGTGCCTCTGTAAGTAGTGCAAAGCCGGCTTTATGTTGTTTGTCTTTGCGCAGAATTTCCGCTTCGAGCAAGGTAATGATAGTGCTTTGTTCGGGGTAGGCTGAGCGCTGTGCTTGCAAGCGCTCCACCGCTTTTTTGGGGCCCTCTACGGTCAGGCTGATGGCGGTCATGCGTCGAATAGCTTGATCGAATTCGCCGCCGTTGGCTTGCCGGTAATGGTTCATGGCGCCTTCCCAGTCCCGGCTTTCTTCCGCCAGTCGCCCCAAAATATAGTGGGCGCGGCTGCTTTGTTCGGGGTCTTGGCTCAGGGTCTGTAATTGTCTTGCGACTTCGCCGTCTTGTTCCAATTCATGATTGACTAGCAAGAGCTCCAACAGAATTTCATTGTCATCGGCGAACTGGCGGGCGAGCACTTCGTAATGGGCTTTAGCTTGGTAGATATCCTGTTTGACCAGTGCTCGCGCTAAGTCGTGGCGCAGGCGTTTGTTATTGGGATTGCTGTCGACCGCAAATTTCAAGCGTTCCAGGGCTTCGCTATTGCGCCCCTGTTGCAGTAGCGTGCGAGTTTCTATCAATAGGGCGTGAGGATTTTCTGGCTCGCTCAATAACACCTCTCTGGCGACGAGCAGTGCGGCTTCTTCTTGGTCGCTGTATTGCAAGATCAAGGCGCGGGCAATCTTGAGGCTATTATTGCTGGGGTATTTGATGGCCAAGCGGTTGAGGGCATCTTGAAACTGTGTTTTTTCGGCCTCATCGAGGGCGAGTGCGGTGGCGGCAAGGGCGGCAAAATTACTGGCCCCGCCCAGCTCAAGAACACGCTCCATATGCGGTAAGGCTTCTATGGGGCGCTGCTGTCGAGAAAGTCCCATGGCGAAAATAAAGTGGGCTTCGGCGTTGTCGGGTTCTTTGCTTAGCCATTGTTTGGCCAGTTCCGTGGCCTCTTGGTCGAGGTCTAAATAGCGGGCCAGTTTAGCTGAGGTGCGTAACAGTTCAGTGTCGCCAGTTTTGCGGGCCTGAGTAGAAAAATGCTGATAGGCGGTTTGCATATCGTGCTGGCGCATGGCGATTTCCGCCACCAGTAGATCAAAAATGCTGTCGGCGGGAAAAGGACGGCTGGCGATAATTTCGGGTTCTGGGGGGGGTACTGGCGCCGTTGATATTGGGGCTGGAGTGTTGGCGCAGCCGCTTAACAAGGCGAAAACCAGTGTGGTGCTGAAGAAAAAACGCATTGATTGGACCAGACTTTTATCGTGAAAGCATCTTAGCACGAGGTATTTGCTGGGGAGTAGTTGAGGTCGTGAACTACTGTCGGCGGTTTGGCATCCACTTTTGTACGCCTTCTTGATAAAATCCCGTGCTTATTTTGACTCTGGTAACGCCAAAGCCGCGTTTGCCCGTTCGGAAATGACCTCCGGACAGTAACTGATGTGTTTGCATGAATCTGCTTGTAATCGGAATTAACCACACCTCGGCACCACTCGCACTCCGCGAGCGGGTGGCGTTTGTGCCCGAGCAAATGCAGTCGGCATTGCAGGATGCGGCTCTTGCGGCCGGTGTGGGTGAGGTGACAATTCTCTCTACCTGCAATCGCACGGAAGTGTATGGCCTAGCTGAAACCGGTATGGATGATGGCGCTGAGCGCTTATTGGAGTGGCTGGCCAATTACCACCATGTCGATCATCAGCAATTAGCGGATCACAGCTATCACTATCTCGGTCGCGACGCGCTGCAACATATGATGGAAGTGGCGGCGGGCTTGGATTCCATGGTGCTTGGCGAGCCGCAGATTTTGGGTCAGATGAAATCTGCCTTTGCGGTTGCCCAAGAGGCGGGCACTATTAGCAGTGCCTTACACCAAGTGTTTTCCCATGTTTTTTCAGTGGCGAAAAAAATTCGCACCGATACCGCGATTGGCGAAAATCCGGTCTCGGTTGCCTATGCGGCGGTCAGCCTTACCCAGCACGTATTTTCAGATTTGCGTAAATGTACGGCGCTTTTGGTTGGCGCTGGCGAGACAATTGAACTGGTTGCCAAACACCTGCATGAAAAAGGCGTGCGCCGCATCATTATTGCCAACCGTACCTTGCAGCGCGCTCGCGATCTGGCCGAGCAGTTTAATGCGGAAGCCGTGCTGCTCTCCGATATTCCCCAGTGCCTGGCCGAGGCCGATGTGCTGGTTGCCTCCACTGCGAGCCAGTTGCCCATCTTGGGTAAAGGGGCGGTTGAAGCAGCGCTGAAAAAGCGCAAGCACCGGCCTATGGTAATGGTGGATATTGCCGTTCCTCGGGATATTGAGCCGCAGGTGGCTGAGCTGCGCGATGTCTATCTTTACAGTGTCGATGACCTGAAAGGCATTGTGGACGAAAACAAGCGCGCCCGGCAGGATGAAGCGCGCAAAGCCGATAAGATCATCATTGAATCACTGGACGAATGGCAGCAGCATCTGCGTAGTCGCGGTGCGGTAGATATCGTCAAAGAATTTCGTTCGCAGGCCGAAGACTTGCGAGATGGTGAGTTGGAGCGCGCCAAACGCTTGCTTGAAAGGGGCGAGCCCGCGGATGTGGTGCTGGAAAAATTGGCGCGCGGCCTAACCAATAAATTACTTCATACCCCCACAACCCAAATAAAATTGGCGGGTGCCGAAGGTCGTAATGACATGCTCGCCTGGGTGCGAGATCTGTATCAACTGCCCGTGCCGGGCGCTGCCTTGGATGAGGGTCACGCCGATGACGCCTCCGACCAAGACCTATAACACGAGTATTACGAGGCTAAATGAAACCCTCCCTGCTTACCAAACTGGATAGTTTGAGTGATCGCTATGAAGAAATTGCGGCCCTGCTGAGTGACGCCGAAATTATTTCCAATCAGGAAAAATTTCGTCAGCTCTCTAAAGAATATGCCGAGCTGGAAGAAGTTGTTCAGTGCTTTGGGCGCTACCAGCAACAGCAGCAGGATTTGATTGATGCCAAAGCCATGCTGGAAGAAGACGACGCCGATATGCGCGCCATGGCGGAAGAAGAAATTCGTGAGGGCCAAGATAAGCTGCTAGACCTTGAGGGTGAATTGCAGACCTTGATGTTGCCTCGCGATCCCAATGATTCGCACAATATCTTTTTGGAAATTCGCGCAGGCACCGGCGGCGATGAAGCCGCAATTTTTGCCGGTGATCTCTTTCGCATGTATTCCCGCTATGCCGAGAACAAAGGCTGGCGGGTTGAAGTGCTTAGCGAGCGTCAAGGAGAGCACGGTGGCTATAAGGAAATTATTAGTCGCGTTGCCGGTAGCGATGTTTACGGCCATTTGAAATTTGAGTCTGGCGCTCACCGTGTGCAGCGGGTGCCAGAAACCGAATCCCAAGGGCGCATTCATACCTCGGCGTGTACCGTGGCGGTTATGCCCGAGCCGGAAGAGCAGGACGACATCGAAATTAATAAAGGCGATTTGCGCATAGACACTTTCCGCGCCAGCGGCGCCGGTGGTCAGCACGTTAACAAAACCGATTCGGCGGTGCGCATAACCCATATCCCAACCGGTATTGTGGTGGAGTGTCAGGATGAGCGCTCACAACATAAGAACCGGGCGCGAGCGATGTCTTTGCTGGCTGCGCGAATAAATGATGCGCAAACCAGTGCCCAGCAGCAGGAACAGGCGACTACTCGACGCAATTTGGTCGGCAGTGGCGACCGCTCCGAGCGTATCCGCACCTATAACTTTCCTCAGGGCCGCGTGACCGATCACCGCATTAATCTCACCCTCTATAAATTAGAGGAATTTGTGCAGGGCGATGTGGATCAAGTGGTCTTGCCTTTGCGTCAGGAATATCAGGCGGATCTGCTGGCCGCGATGGCGGAATAATAATGTCCGACTCGGGGGAGGGCAGTGCAGCGGCGAGTATTGCGGAGCTTATGGCGTGGCGATCACGTCTGAGTGAAAGCGATAGCCCCGACTTGGATGTTGCCCTGTTACTTTGCCATTGCCTGCAAAAGCCCCGCAGCTATCTTTACAGTTGGCCAGAAAAACGCCTGAGCGACGAGCAGTTTGCCGAGTTTGCCGCCCTTTTTACCCGCCGCGAGCGCGGTGAGCCCATTGCGCATATATTGGGTGAACGGGAATTCTGGTCACTGCCTCTTGATGTTAATAACAGCACCCTTATTCCCCGGCCAGATACCGAATGTTTGGTTGAACAGGCTCTGAAACTTATTCCCGCCGTGCCGGGTGCTATTCTGGATTTGGGGACGGGAACCGGCGCCATCGCATTGGCGCTGGCAAGCGAGCTGCCAGCTTGGTCGGTGTTGGGTGTTGATCTACAGGCAGAAGCCGTTGCGCTGGCTGCGGGAAATGCGAAAAAACTCGGCCTGCAAAACCTGCGATTTGAGCAATCAAATTGGTTCGATAACATTTCCCGTCAAACGTTTGATCTCATCGTTAGCAATCCGCCCTATATTGCACAAGACGATCCGCATCTTGAGCAAGGCGATGTGCGCTTTGAGCCACATTCGGCACTCGTGGCAGCGGATAATGGTTTGGCTGATTTGGCGCAGATTATTAATGCCGCGCCGAGCTTTTTAAAACCGGGGGCGGCATTATTGCTAGAGCACGGTTATCAGCAGGCCGAGCCCGTTGCCAAACTGCTTCAAAATAGAGGTTTTGTTGAGATCGCCTGTTTTGACGATTACGCGGGAAATCCACGGGTGAGCAAAGGTGTTTGGCAGCCCGGTTCGGGAGTGAAAGAACAATGAAAGACGAGCAGCTACTGCGCTATAGCCGCCATATTTTACTGCCGGAGCTGGATGTCGACGGTCAGCAAGCCTTGCTTGATAGCCGGGTGCTGATTGTCGGTCTGGGCGGTTTGGGCAGCCCGGTGGCGCTGTATCTCGCGGCCGCTGGTGTCGGTTGTTTGCATTTGGTGGATGATGATCTGGTTGAGTTAAGCAATCTCCAGCGCCAAATTGCCCACGGCACCGAAGATATAGGCCGCGCCAAAGTAGACTCGGCGGCCAGCAGTGCCGCTCGATTAAATTCCGATGTTCAGGTGGTGGCAGATGCCCTTCGGCTGGAGGGTGAGGCACTTGCACAAGCAGTTGCGGCGGCCGACTTAGTGGTGGATGCCAGCGATAATTTCAAAACCCGTTTCGCCCTGAATAAAGCCTGTTTTGAACAGGGAAAACCACTGGTGTCGGGGGCGGCAATCGCACTGGAGGGACAGCTCAGTGTGTTTGATTTTCGCAAGTCAGACAGCCCTTGTTATCGCTGCCTTTATGAAGAAAGTAATGATCTTCGGCTCGATTGTGCCAATAGCGGCGTATTGGCGCCGCTGGTGGGTATGATCGGCAGTATGCAGGCGCTGGAAGCCATTAAATGTCTTGCGGGATTTGGCCAGCCGCTGGTCGGACGCTTACTGATTGTCGATGCCAAAACCATGGACATTCGACAACTCAAATTGGCCAAGGACCCGGCATGTCTGGTCTGTAGCCAACACTGAAAAATACGGCTGTCTCATCTGATCGCCGAATAGTGCTAGAATGCCGCTTTTTCGATCAGCTGAGAATCCTTCGTTTTGTTAAACAAGTTGTTTCAACCGCGCGGCAAAAAAGCCGACCACACCTCGTCTGCCCCTGAAAAATCAGAGGTAGAGCATTCTGCTGATTCCAAGAATACGGCAGCCAAGCCTAAAAAGCAGCGTCCTTCCTCTTCGAAAAAAGCGGAGCCGCCAAAGCCAAGCTGGTCGCTAAATCAGTTCCAAGTGGCTGAGCAAGAGGGCAAAACCCGTTTTCATGATCTCGGCCTAGACCTGACCTTGATGCACGGTATTGCTGACAGCGGCTTTCAATACTGCTCGCCAATTCAAGCTGCAGCGCTGCCCCATACCCTGCGCGGCAATGATGTTATTGGTAAGGCCCAGACCGGTACCGGCAAAACCGCCGCGTTCTTGATTACAATTTTTAACGACCTACTGCTAAACCCGGTTGAAACCGAACGTTTTGTCGGCGAGCCCCGCGCACTGGTGATTGCACCAACCCGCGAACTGGTCGCGCAAATTGCGGATGATGCCAAAGAACTAGGGCGTCACACCGGACTTAAAGTGGTCAGCCTGATTGGCGGTATGGATTACCAAAAGCAGCTTGATCGTCTCGCTGAAGGCCTAGTGGATATCGTGGTTGCTACACCGGGGCGTCTACTGGATTTCACCGGCCGCGGCGACCTGTATCTGGATCAGGTTGAAATTCTGGTTATCGACGAAGCCGACCGCATGCTGGATATGGGCTTTATCCCCCAAGTGAAGCGCATTGTGCGACTCACTCCGCGCAAAACCCACCGCCAGACCCTGCTGTTCAGCGCCACCTTTACCGAAGATATTATTCGCCTGACCGAACAGTGGACCCACGAGCCGGTGCGGGTAGAAATTGAGCCGGAACGTGTCGCCACCGATACCGTTGACCAGAAAATCTATCTGGTTGAATCCAGCGACAAATTCAAAGTACTGCGCAATATCGTGCGCCAGCCCGATGTGGTCAGCATTATTATCTTTGCCAATCGCCGCGATGAAACCCGTCGTTTGCACGAGCGATTGACCAAGGCCGGCGTGAAATGTGGCATTCTCTCTGGCGAGATTCCGCAGAACAAACGCACCCGCACCTTGCAGGACTTTAAAGACGGTAAAATCACCTGCTTGGTTGCGACCGACGTTGCGGGCCGTGGTATTCACGTTGACGGCATCAGCCACGTGGTGAACTACACTCTGCCGGAAGAACCCGAAGACTACGTACACCGCATTGGGCGTACCGGTCGCGCCGGTGCAACGGGCACCTCCATCAGCTTTGCCTGTGAGGATGATGCCTTCTTGCTACCGGCGATAGAGGCTGAACTCGGCATGAAATTGCCGTGTGAGCAGCCGCCGGAAGCCCTATTGGGGTAGGATTTTTGTCCTGAGCGGACGGTCTTAGAATGGTTTCGCCCTTCTTGGGCGACTTACTTCTTTTTTCGTGAAAAAGAAGTAAGCAAGAAAACACGCCCCGCATTGCCGCCGATGGCAAACAGCGCCATCGGTACTCTGCGCGCTTTGAACCTGAACGGGCGCTGCGGAACTCGGCCTTTGGCCTCAAACAGTCCTCGCGATATTTCCGTTCAGATTCTTCAGTGCTCGACGGCCCTGAAGGGGGTGATCGGTGCCACCCCAAACCCCGTCCGAACTCGCCGAACATCGTAGAAATTCAATGAAAGGATTTTGCGAGGACTGTTTGAGACCGAAACGCAGTGAAGGTCGAGTTCCGCAGCATTTCATTGAATTTTAAGAAGTGAGGGTAGCCGTAGGCCGAGTGAGCGGGGAAAGTTTCTTTTGCTTCGTTTTCTTTTAAAAGAAAATGAAGTCGCCCAAGAAGGGCGAAACCTTTTATAAGTCGTCCCACCGGGACAAAAATCTTTCTAAGCTCGTCCGCTTAGGGCTAAAAGCCGCTCCGCTTAGGACCCCATCTTCAACGGGTCGGTTTTCTTCAACCGCTCAACCCACATCAGTGTCCCACCACTCACAGCCGCAGGCATCACAAACAAGTTCAATATCGGCACCATAGTGCCCAGCATCACCAGTGCGCCAAAGCTAAAGCTGGTAGCGCGTTGCCCACCTATCCGCGAGCGCGCTTCTTTAAAGCTGAGTTTGTGGTTGTCCATCGGGTAGTCGCAGTATTCCACTGCCATCATCCAAGCGTTGAGGCAGAACCAGAGGATGGGGGCAGCAGGGGAGATAATAAAACTGGCGATGAGTGTGAGCAGGGCGAAGATGAGGTAGTAGCCGAGTTTGCTGAATTCGCGTCCGATACTGCGGGGGAAGCTGGCAATGGCTTGGCCAATGGTTTCTCTGGCGGTCACTTCTTTGCCGGTGAGGTGTTCTTCCAGTTTTTCTGCCAGTAGGCCGTTAAACGGGGCGGCGATCAGGTTGGCGATGCTGCTGAAGATGTACATGATGATGGCCAGTACCAAGATCACCGCGAGGGGCCATAGCAGCCAGCTAAGAAATCCTAGCCATTCGGGTAGCCAGTTGATGATTTTGTTTATCCAGCTACCGATCCAGCTCAGGCTGAGATAGCTTAGGCCGCCTAGAATAATGGTGTTTACCAGCAGCGGCAGAATGACAAACAGCCGAATGCCCGGCAGTTTCAACAGGCTAAACCCGCGAAAAAAATATTGTGGCCCGGAGAGTGGGGCGCTGGGGTTGGGGGTGTGGTTCATTGCATTGTTCCTAAACGGATTCGGTTTAGCATTCGTAGAATAGTTCAGAACCCGGCTTATTGGTTTGAGTTCCGCAGCTTTGGCAAACGCAGCGTTTATGGCGTTCTTGAGCGGCTAGGGTTTTTAACACGGCTGGATTAAGGGTGGCGCTCATGCACCAGCAGCTTTCAGCGGCTTGCCCTGCTGCAATCGCGCAGTTGTTTGGCTTGCTACAGAGCGGGCAGTAGTCAGTGTTTGAATTATCTTTCGTCATCGTTGGATAATAACGTTTTGTTTCATTGTCGTCAGCCGGAGGAGTCATGACCGAGGAAGAGCAGTTATTTGCCGAGGAAATGTCCGGTGTTAAGCCATTGCAGTCTGAGCTTCGTGTGGCGCTTAAGAAATCGGTGGCCGATGCCAAGGCACTTGAAGCGCGCCGCGAAGCGGCGGTGGCAACCCGTGCGCGGATTAATTTTCTGGCAGAAAATGAAGTGCAGATGCTGGATGGTTTTACGCTATTGGAGTTCCAGCGCGAAGGAATTCAGCACGGTGTTTTTCGCAAGCTAAAGCAGGGCCGCTATCCCGCCGAGGCGCGTTTGGATTTGCATAAAATGACGGTAGAACAGGCGCGTCAGCAGGTGTTTGAATTTATCCGCGAGGCCATGGCCTTAGATCTTCGCAGTCTGATTATTGTTCATGGCCGGGGTCATAACAGTAAGTCGGGAACGTCGGTGCTTAAGTCTCACCTCAATCACTGGCTGCCGCAAATTGCCGAGGTGCAGGCCTATTGCAGCGCGCAGCCGCAACATGGTGGCGCTGGCGCAGTGTATGTGATGCTGAAGAAAAGCGAGCGTAAAAAGCAGGAAAACCGCGACCGTATGTCTCGCGGCCGAGTTAATCCTTAACCCGGCCTTGAGCGCGAGCGGCGTCTTAGCAGGCGCCGTGTTGTTGCAGCGCAGCGGCGTAATCGCCGGCACTTTTGTGTTCTTTTACATAGCTCAGTAGGCTGCGGCCATTCAGGTCAGTGGCATTGATATTGTGATTGCCCTTGGCGAACAGCCCCAAAAACACCGCAAAATCATCGGCGCGCATACCTTGATAGGCTTTTTGCAGGCGGTAGAAATCCGCGTCGCAGGCATCGGCTGGTTGCAGCTCTAAAAAGCTCTCGATGCGAGACTCGTCCCACACCTCATCCAATACTTTTTGCTTGTCTTTTTTCATGTCTGATCCCTTTTAAGGGGCGGCTTACAAAATTTTAGCCGCCCAGTTTTTCATTTAATAATTTATTGACCATGCCGGGGTTGGCTTGGCCCTTTGATACTTTCATGATTTGGCCGACAAAGAAGCCGATCAGTTTTTTGCGCTTGCCGTCATCGGCGGCGCGGTACTGCTCAACTTGTTCGGGGTTATTGGCGATAACTTCATCGACCATCGCTTCCAGCGCGCCGGTGTCGGAAACCTGTTTTAGCCCCTTGGCATCGATATAGGCATCGGCGCTGTCGGCTTCTTTATTCCACAAACCTTCGAACACCTGCTTGGCAATTTTGCCGGAGATGGTGTTGTCGCGGATGCGTTGAATCAGACCGCCCAATTGCTCGGCGCTAACCGGGCTGGCGGCAATGTTCATATCTTCTTTGTTTAACGCGGCGGAAAGTTCGCCGTTGACCCAGTTGGCGGCCAGCTTGGCATCGCCACTTAATTTGGCGACGTCTTCAAAGTAGTCGGCAATGGCGCGTTCGCCAGTGAGCAGGCCGGCATCGTAGGCGGAAAGTCCGTATTCCGATTCAAAGCGCTGGCGTTTGGCATCGGGCAGTTCTGGCAATTGCGTGCGAAGTTGCTCGATCAGGCTGCTTTCAATTTTGACCGGCAGTAGGTCGGGGCAGGGGAAGTAGCGGTAGTCGTTGGCTTCTTCCTTGCTGCGCATGGAGCGGGTTTCGTTCTTGTCGCTGTCGTACAGGCGGGTCTCCTGCACGATTTTGCCGCCATCTTCCAGTACATCAATTTGGCGCTGGGCCTCAACTTTGATGGCGCGGTCGACAAAGCGGAAGGAGTTGATGTTTTTAATCTCGGCGCGGGTGCCGTATTGCTCTTCGCCTTTAAAGCGCACGGAAACGTTGGCGTCGCAGCGCATAGAGCCCTGAGACATATCGCCATCGGAAATGCCCAGATAGGTGATGATGGAGTGTAGTTTGCGCAAATAGGCCACGGCTTCTTCGGCGCTGCGCATATCCGGTTCGGACACAATTTCAATCAGCGGGGTGCCGGCACGGTTTAGGTCGATGCCGGACTGGCCTTGTCCGTGGTGTTCAAAGTTCGCTTCGTGCAGCGATTTGCCCGCATCTTCTTCAAGGTGGGCGTGGTGAACGCGAATTTGCCGAGTGCTGCCATCTTCCAAACTGATTTCAACTACGCCTGCGCCAACAATAGGGGCATCCATCTGGCTGGTTTGATAACCCTTGGGCAGATCGGGGTAGAAGTAGTTTTTGCGCTCAAACACTGAGGCTTGGCAAATCTCAGCATCAATTGCGAGGCCAAACAGAATGGCGTCTTTTAGCGCCTGCTCATTGAGTACTGGCAGAGTGCCGGGCAGCGCCAGATCAACGGCACAGGCTTGGGTGTTGGGTGCAGAGCCGAAGGCGGTGCTGGCACCTGAAAATATTTTTGATTGGGTATTCAGCTGGACGTGGACTTCCAGGCCGATCACGGTTTCCCATTCCATTGCGTCTCTCCTTTATACCGCGTGGGGCGCAATCTGGCGGTGCCAGTCACTGATTTGTTGGTATTGGTGGGCGGCGGCAAGTAAGCCGGCTTCGTCAAAATCGCGGCCAATAAGCTGCAAACTCACGGGCTTGCCATTGCTAAAGCCCGCAGGCAGTGAAATGGCGGGTAGGCCCGCCAAATTGACGGAGATGGTGTAGATATCTTCCAAGTACATGGTGACCGGGTCGTTGGCTTTTTCGCCCAGCGCAAACGCCGGGTTGGGCGCGGTGGGGCCAGCGATAAAATCAACCTGCTTGAAGGCTTCGACAAAGTCATTGCGAATCAGGCGGCGGATTTGCTGAGCCTTGCGATAGTAAGCATCGTAGAAACCGGCAGACAGGGCGTAGGTGCCGACCATAATGCGGCGCTTAACCTCTTCGCCAAAACCTTCTTCGCGGGTGCGGGTGTAAAGATCGTCGAGGTCTTGCGGATCTTCACAGCGGTAGCCGTAGCGCACGCCGTCATAGCGCGACAGATTGGTGGACGCTTCCGCTGGGGCAATCACGTAATAACAGGGTACGGCCAGCTCGGTGTGCGGCAGGCTGATTTCCACCAATTCGGCGCCGAGCTTTTGGTATTCGGCCAAGGCGGTTTGCACCGCAGCGGCGATATCCGGGTGCAGGCCGGCGCTGAAGTATTCCTTGGGTACGCCGATTTTCTTGCCTTTTATATCGTTGTTCAGCGCTGCGCGATAATCCGGCACCGGTACATCCATACTGGTGCTGTCGCGCAGATCAAAGCCGGCCATGGCTTGCATCATAATGGCGGCGTCTTCAGCGGTGCGGGCAATGGGGCCGCCCTGATCGAGGCTGGAGGCAAAGGCGATCATGCCGTAGCGAGAGACCCGGCCATAGCTGGGTTTCAGGCCGGTCAGGCCACATAGCGCGGCGGGCTGGCGGATAGAACCGCCAGTATCGGTGCCGGTGGCAATGGGCGCCAAGCCAGCTGCAACTGCGGCAGCAGAGCCACCGGATGAACCGCCGGGAACACAGTTTATGTCCCAAGGGTTGCGCACTGGGCCGTAGAAACTGGTTTCGTTAGACGAGCCCATGGCGAATTCATCGAGATTGGTTTTGCCCAGCGTTACCACGCCGGCTGCCGCCAGTTTTTCAACCACGGTGGCGTTATAGGGCGCAATAAAATTATCCAGCATCTTGGAGGCGCAGGAGGTGCGAATGCCGTCGGTACAAAAAATGTCTTTATGGGCAATTGGCAGACCGCACAAGGCTGGCGCATCGCCTTTGGCGCGCAGCTCATCGGCGGCGCGGGCTTGGGCGAGTGCCTGTTCGGCGGTCACGGTGATGTAGCTGTTGATGGTGCCATCCTGTTTGGCAATCGCATCCAGATAGCTCTGGGTGATTTCTTCACTGGAGCATTCGCGGCTTTCCAGTTTTTGCAGAATCTCTGCAACGGTATAGCTGGGCATGGTTTGAAACTCGTATTTTAACTTTTCGCTGGGCTGGGGCTCAGTCGATAACGTTTAGTCGATAACTTTAGGAACCAGATACAGGCCGTCTTCGGTGCTGGGCGCAATCGCCTGAAACTTCTCGCGCTGATCGGTCTCAGTCACTTCATCGGCGCGCAAGCGCTGGAAAGCATCGTAGGGGTTGGCCATTGGGTCGACACCAGTGGTATCTACGGCCTGCATGGTATCTACCATATTCAGAATATCGCCAAGGCGTTGCTGCAAATCGGCAACGCTTTCGGGTTCAATGCGAATCCGTGCCAAACGGGCCAGTTTGGCAATGTCGTTTTGGTCTAAGCTCATTGTCCACCTGTCGGGGGGTAAACCAGTACAAAGCTGGTTTGCGATTTGGCTATTTTCATAGCAGCTCGGGTTCGGAAAGTCGGCATTTTTCGGGTACAGCCGGTCAACCGGGTAAAGCCGCTAAACTTATCATATTTGTGCCTTGCCCTGAATCCCCGCCGTTGATAGAGTTGCAACGTTTTAAAGTTCGGCGCCAGCCGTGGCAATTCCCGCAGTGCGCGGTGTTTGCTCCTCTGTTTTTATTCGGAATGGATTCCAATAAGGTGATAATCACACATGTTTAAACGAATTCGTGGCCTGTTCTCCAATGATCTATCGATCGACTTAGGAACAGCCAACACTCTTATTTATGTCCGTGGTCAGGGCATTGTGCTCGATGAGCCGTCGGTGGTGGCCATCCGGGTACACAACGGTCAAAAAGCGATTGAAGCGGTAGGTATCGAAGCCAAGCGTATGCTGGGTCGTACTCCCGGCAATATCACCGCGATCCGTCCATTGAAAGACGGCGTTATTGCTGACTTCCAAGTTACCGAAAAAATGCTGCAGCATTTTATTAAGCTGGTTCACCAAAACAGCCTGATTCGTCCAAGCCCACGGGTATTGGTCAGCGTGCCCTGTAAAAGCACACAGGTTGAGCGCCGTGCGATTCGTGAATCCGTGCTTAGCGCCGGTGCTCGTGAAGTTCGTCTGATTGAAGAGCCTATGGCGGCGGCGATTGGTGCCGGCCTGCGGGTAGAAGAAGCCTCTGGCTCGATGGTGGTGGATATCGGTGGTGGTACCACAGAAATTGCCATTATCTCCCTGAACGGCGTGGTGTATTCCGATTCAGTCCGTGTGGGCGGTGACCGCTTCGACGAAGCGATTGTGACCCATGTACGCCGCACTTACGGCAGCCTGATCGGTGATGCCACCGCTGAGCGTATCAAGCAGGAAATCGGCTGTGCTTACCCCGGCAGCGAGCTGCGTGAAATTGATGTGCGCGGTCGCAATCTGGCCGAGGGTATTCCCCGCCGTTTCACTTTGAACAGCGATGAAATTCTTGAAGCACTGCAAGAGCCGCTGCAAGTGATTATTCAGGGCGTAAAACGTGCGCTGGAGCAGTCGCCACCAGAATTGGCGGCCGATATTGCGGAAACCGGTATTGTGTTGACCGGCGGTGGCGCGCTATTGCGTGGTATCGACCAGTTGATTGCCGATGAAAGTGCTCTGCCTGTGGTGATTGCCGAAGATCCGCTGTCTTGTGTTGCGCGCGGTGGTGGTAAGGCTCTGGAGATGATTGACCGTCACCACCTTGACGTTCTGTCTGCAGAATAAGCTGGGGTGCTAGCTGTGCCGATGGCTTGGGGGGTAGGCTATTAAACCGGTTTTTAGCCAGCGCTCTTCCATTGGCCAACGGCTGCTGATTCTTGGCGGCCTCGCGCTGATGTTGATTTTCCTCAGTCAGCGCCTTCCTTTCTTTGAAAAACTCCGCGAGAAGAGTAGCTGGCTGGTTGCGCCTTTTTACTGGCTGGTGGATACCCCTTCTAAAATCGTTGCTGATATTCGTCTGCAATTTGCCAGCCGCAACGAGCTGCTTGCCGAAAACGAGCGCTTGCGCGCCGAAGCGCTGATTCTGGAAGCGCGGATGCAGAAATATGTTGAGCTCAGTGCCGAGAATGTTCGCCTGCGGGAGTTGATGAATTCGGCGGAGCGTCTGCGCGATACCGTTGTGGTGGCTGAGGTCGTTGGCGTCGCCGCGGATCCCAATCGCCATGTTATTACTGTTGATAAGGGCAGTCGCCAAAATGCCTTTGTCGGACAGCCAGTGATTGATGCTCAGGGCTTGGTTGGTCAGCTAATTGAAGTCGGCAAACTTTACAGCCGTGTGCTGATGATTACCGATGCCTCTCATGCGGTACCGGTGCGGGTCAGCCGTAATGGGCTGCGCGCGGTAGCACAAGGTACGGGTTTAATTGACGAGTTGCGTTTGGCTCATGTGGCCGCGACCACCGATATTCGCGTGGGTGATATTTTGGTTAGCTCCGGCCTCGGTGGCCGTTTTCCCGCCGGATATCCTGTAGGGGAAGTGACTGAAGTCTTGATTGATCCCGGCAAACCCTTTGCCGAGGTGAGGGCGCGCCCACTGGCGGAATTGGACCGGGGCCGTAATTTGCTCTTGGTGTTCGGCAAGAGCGGGATGCTTTCTGAGGGCGACAGCAGCGTCCAACCGGAACAAGCTGTGCCGGGGGCATAATGGTTGAAGCCCCGCATCACGGTTATTGGTTTGTTCTGCTCTGCCTGATTGGCGCCCTGTTAATGGGTATTGTTCCCCATGAAGGCTGGCTGACCTGGGGCCGACCCGATTGGGTGTTGCTGGTCTGTGCGTTTTGGTTGTTAGCCCTGCCAGACCGTTTCGGCTTGATGACCTGTTGGTTTATCGGACTTACCCAAGATGTGCTCACCGGTGCCGTGCTGGGGCAGCACGCCTTTTCTCTGGTTGTTATCGCCTATATTTTTCAAGTTTCTTACCAGCGTCTGCGCATGTTTGGCCTTAACCGTCAGGCGGGGCTGATTGCTTTGTTGTGTTTGTTTCGTGTGTTGGTAGATCAGTGGGCGCAGAGCATTAATGGCTTGAATGAGGCGAGCTGGTGGGTGTTTCTGCCGGTATTAACCACAGCTTTGTTGTGGTTGGTGCTGCGCCCGGTTTTACGGCGCTTTCAGTATGTTTTTGAGGTCAGTTAATGGCCTTGATTCTGGCATCTGCCTCTCCCCGTCGCGCCGAATTATTAGCCCAGATTGGCTATCAATTCGAAGTCATTCCCGCTGATATTAATGAGCGGCCCCTAGAGGGGGAGTTGGCGGAAGCCTATGTGCAAAGAATGGCTAAAGAGAAAGCCGAAGCGATAGTGGCCGGGCGCCCAAAGGGCGATGTGGTGATCGGCTCCGATACCTCGGTGATTGTCGATGGCGATATTCTGGGAAAACCCCTGAATAGGGCCGATGCCAAATCCATGTTGCAGCGCTTAGCGAATCGAAGCCATTGGGTGTTGACCTCGGTATATGTGATTGTACAAGGTGGGTCGGCTCAAGCCGCTCTATCTCGTAGCGAAGTGCATTTCGGGCAAATTGAAGCGGCGGCAATTGAGCGCTATCTTGAAACAGGTGAAGCCGATGACAAAGCCGGGGCCTATGGTATTCAAGGCCGTGCGGCAGCATTTATCCGCCATTTGTCCGGCAGTTATTCTGGCGTGATGGGCCTGCCCTTATATGAAACGGCAGCCCTGTTGCGTGCGGCAGGAGTAAATAATGAGTGAAGAAATCCTGATTAATGTGACCCCGGCGGAAACGCGGGTAGCCGTGGTCGAAAACGGTGTGTTGCAAGAAGTGTATATCGAGCGCACCCGCGCCAAGGGCATTGTCGGCAATATCTATCAGGGCAAGGTGGTGCGTGTGTTGCCGGGTATGCAGGCGGCATTTGTCGATATTGGTCTTGAGCGCACCAGCTTTATTCACGCTTCGGATATTGCGGTATTGGATCAAGAAAGCGGCGAACACGCCGATATTCGCACCAAAATTCGTGAAGGCCAGCAACTCACGGTACAAGTGACCAAAGATCCTATCGGTACCAAGGGCGCGCGTTTAACAACACGGCTTTCGGTTTCGTCGCGCTATTTGGTGTTTATGCCCGGCGTAAATCATATCGGCGTGTCTCATCGGATTGATGATGATGAAGAGCGGCAGCGTCTGAAGGCCTTGCTGGAAAAATCCGCCGCTCCCGCCGAGGGTGAGCCTGAATCTGGCGATGGTCACGGCTATATTTTGCGCACCGCCGCCGAGGGTGTGGGCGAAGATGAACTGACCGCTGATATTAAATTTTTGCGCCGCTTATGGCAGGCGGTAGAGCGCCGTATGAAGCGCGATTCTGCGCCGGCCATTATTTATGAAGACCTGCCGTTGTTTATGCGCACCATGCGCGATTTAGTGCGGCCCGGTTTGGAAAAAATTCGCATCGATTCTCGGGAAAGTTTTCAGCGCGTAGATCAGTTTGCTGAAGATTACTTGCCAGAGATTCGTCCGATTCTGGAATATTATCCCGGCGAGCGGCCGATCTTTGATCTTTATAGTGTGGAAGATGAAATTCAGCGAGCACTTGGGCGTAAAGTCGAGCTGAAATCCGGTGGTTATCTGATTATTGATCAGACCGAGGCAATGACCACTATCGACATCAATACCGGTGCTTTTGTCGGTCACCGCAATCTTGAAGAAACTATCTTCAAGACCAATCTTGAGGCGGCGGCCTCACTGTCGCGTCAGCTCCGTCTGCGAAATCTGGGCGGCATTATCATCATTGATTTCATTGATATGAAAGATCCTGAGCATCGCCGTCTAGTGCTGCGCGCGCTGGAAAAGGCGATGGAGAAGGATTACGCCAAAACCAGTATTACTGGCGTTTCTGAATTGGGCTTGGTGGAAATGACCCGCAAACGCACGCGGGAAAGCCTTGAGCATGTGCTGTGTGAAACCTGCCGTTACTGCGAAGGTCGCGGTTCGCTGAAGTCGCCAGAAACCGTTTGTTACGAAGTCTTTCGTGAAATTCTGCGGGAAGCTCGCGCCTACGAGTCTAAAAATTTACTGGTATTGGCATCACAGGAAGTGGTGGATCGCCTTCTGGATGAAGAGTCAGCTAACGTTGCCGACCTCGAAGAGTTTATTGGAGCGAGTATCAAGTTCCAGGTAGAGTCGGTGTACATTCAGGAACAGTTTGACGTCATTCTGCTTTAAGTCCGAGCCCCGAAATGAAAAGCCTACAACAGCTGATCATCCGGCTTACCCAGCTTGCAAAGGTGCTGGGCCTGTCGGTATTGGTGTTGTTGGCCTTATATGCCAGTTTGGGGCGGCAGTACATTGGCCTGCTGGAAAATTATCAAAAGCGCTTGCTCAGTGAGCTGGAAAACGCCTCAGGTTTGCACATCGAGGTTTCCGGCCTAGATACCGATTGGTCGGGCTTGGCCCCCATTTTACATTTCGATACCGTCAGTATCGGCACCGCCGGTGCGATTGAGCTGCGCGACTTTTCCATTAACGTAAATGTATTGGGCAGCGTGATTGGTTTGGGGCCACGTGTCAGTCGACTGAAAGCTGGCTCCACGCAGGTCGTGCTTGAAGAGGTGGGCAATGGCAAGTGGTCAGTGCCGGGTTTGCCTAAGTCGCAGGCACCTTCTGCAGATGCTCAGGCCGCTGCGGAAGATGCTTTAGACACGCTGCTAGATATCGTACTGGGCGTCCGTTTAGCCAGCCTTAAAAATGTCACCGTTGATCTTAACTATCGCGATGGTCGCAAGCAGCAACTGAGCAGCGAGCAGCTAGAACTAAAAAGCGACGGGACTTTTCGACGGGTGTTGGTTACGGCGGCGGCGGGTGGCGGTGGCATTGGTGTGATTGCCGAGGCTTATGGCGATCCGCGAAACAAAGCCAGCTTTACCGCGACCGCTTATCTTGAAGTACTACAGGCTGAGTTGAATGCCCTTGGCCCGCTGGTTTCCCCCGAACTGATCAAACTGGAAAGTACCGTCAACGGTCAGCTTTGGTTTAACTGGCGTCAAGGCGGGCGGCTCAGTGCGACCGGACAACTTTCTTCAGGCGCATTTTCAGCGGGGGCTTTGTGGGGCAGTCCAGACAGCTTCCGCAATGTGAATATGCAATTTGCTGGCAGTCATCGCGATGGCAGTTGGCGGTTGAGTTTTTCCCAATTCGCAGCGGATTGGAAAGATACCAGCCTCGATCTTGCCGGACTTTCATTAAGTCACCCTGAATTGCAGCGCTGGCAGTTCCGCATGCCAACAATGGATCTGGAGTCTTTCAATTCTTTATTGATTGACGGTGAAGTGGCTAAGTCGCTACAGGATGTGTTAGTGAGCTTGTCGCCTCAGGGCCGTATCAACAATATTCAACTCGATGTGATTAAAACCCCGGATCAAAAAAGAGAGGAGCAACCGCCCTTTACCTTTCTTGTGAAAGCGGAACTTGCGGACACGCAACTGCGTCCGTTTCAGGGCGCGCCGGGTATTCGCGGCTTAAGTGGTTATATTCAAGTGGAGCCCAATCGGGGGCAATTGCTGATTAATAACGCTCAAACTGAGCTGGATTTTCCACATTTGTATTCATCCCCGCTGGCGCTTAAATCTTTGCGAGGTGAACTGCGCTGGAGCCTTGAAAACGATCGCCTGAAACTTTACAGCGGTCCCTTACTTGCCACAGATAATGAAACTGACCTCACGGCCTTATTGCGGCTCGATTTGGGTCTGAAAAAAGATGATCCGGTTTCACCGACAATGACCTTGGGGATTGGCGGCAGTGATATCAGCCTCAATCATGCGCGCCAATATGTGCCCATTACGTTGCAGCCATCGCTGCTGCAATGGTTAGACGATAGCCTTAAGCAGGGCCGAGCCAAAGATGTAGCCTTTCTCTATCGCGGCTCATTAGTCGAAGCAGATCATCAAGACCGTTCAATTCAGTTGCGCATGGCGTTGGCTGATTTAAACGTGAAGTTTCTCAGTGATTGGCCAAGCTTGCAGGCGCAAGATGCGGAGCTGGTGATAAGCAATGCCTTGGTTGAAGCACGAAATTTAAAACAAGTGAGTATTGCCGGTGCCGATATCGCTTCGCTGGCGATCAAGGTCAGTCCGCAAAATCAGCAATCCACCTTGCAGGTGAATGCGAAAACGCGCTTGAACTATCCTCAGCTTCAAACTTTGTTTGAGCAGTCGCCTCTCGGTGAAATGACCGGCGGATTTTTTGCCACTACCGAAGCCGAGGGCGCTGCAAACGTAAATCTATTACTGAATTATCCCTTTATCGAAGACGCAAAGCTGGATGTTTATGTGGCTTCGGATCTTGATCTCAGAAGCTTTCAAATCCCCAGCGCCAGACTCAGCCTGACCAAATTGAATGGGCCGCTGTACTACACCTCAGCCGAAGGTCTGCATAGTGATGGCATAGAAGCGCAATGGTTGGGTAAGCCGTTTATTGCCAAGGTGACAAACACGAAAGGCAGTATTGATATCAAGACCGAACTGCCTCTCGATATGGCGGAGGTTTCAGCTTGGCTTAATCAGCCGGTGCTCAAGTTTTTACAGGGCAGAACCGTTGCCGATTTTGAATTGCATACCGGGGGTGAGCGCCCCGGTATCAGCCTGAATTCCGGTATGCGCGGGGTGGAATTTCGCTTGCCTCAGCCCTTGTATAAAGTGATGGGTGAAGAACAACCACTTAATTTATTCCTGCCTTTAACCGGTGAAAATAGAGCAGTAGAACTGTCACTTGGAGATCAAATAGCGGCCAGTATCAGTTTGGAAAGCGATCAGTCGGCGGTCAGTATTCAACTTGGTAGCACAGCTATACCAGAATTGCGCAGCAACTATATGTCTATTGGTGGAGCACTGCCTTACGCTTCTCTAGATCAATGGCAGCAATGGATTACCCAATTCGCCCAGACCGGTAGTGACGAAGACAGCAGCCTTCAGCTCTCCTTTGATGATTTGCAGTTCGGCGAATTGGCATTACTTGGGCAAGTATTTTCCAGTGTTACGCTCACCGGCGACTCAACACCCAATACCTGGTTATTCACTTTTGTTGGTCAGTCGTTAACAGGTAGCGTGGCGATGCCTCGTTTGAATGACGGCCCTATTCGGGTGGATTTAAAAACCCTTAAATTACCGCCTTCAGAAAGCAGTAGTGCGGATGATAGTGAAATTGACCCGCGTACTTTCCCGCGCGTTAAAGCCGATATCGCTGATTTCTGGATTGGCTCAAAACAGTACGGATCTGTCGGCTTTGATTTAAGCGCCGATGAGGATGGCGCCTATTTTGAAAAACTGCGCGGCAAGGTTTTTGGCGTAACGCTGTCGGCCCCAAGTGGCTCAGATAGTTCGTCATCGAATAAAGGCAATACACTGAGTTGGTTAGTCGGTGAGCAAGGCCAGCAAAGCCATTTACAAGGCAGTTTCCGAGTGGGCGACCTCAACCAGCCATTGCGTGCCTTGGGTTATGACAAAATCATTGAAACCAAATCTGGCGTATTTAGCACCGATCTGGTTTGGCCGGGCAGCCCCGAAAAATTCAATCTGGATTTCGCTGAAGGTGATTTGGGTTTCCGTTTAAAAGAAGGGCGCTTCTTGAAAACCTCAGATGCGGCCAGCGGCGCGTTGCGGGTGTTCAGCGTATTCAATATGGCGAATATTGTGCGCCGCCTGCAATTTGATTTTCGCGATGTGTTTAATAAAGGCATCTATTTTGATGATATGCACTCGCAGCTTAAATTTGAAAACGGACAAGTCCTGCTGGCCAGTCCGTTGAAAGTGGATGGGCCATCGAGCAAGTTTGAAATGACCGGCAGCATTAATCTGCGGGATGACCTATTAGACATGGGCTTGGTCGCTACCCTGCCGGTAGGCAGTAACCTGCCGTGGGTGGCAGCGCTGGTAGGCGGCTTGCCTGCGGCGGCGGGTATGTATGTGGTTAGTAAAGTTTTTGAAGAACAGGTAGATCGCTTCTCCAGTGCGGTGTATAGCATTTCAGGCAGCCTGCAACAGCCTGAGCTTTCTTTCAGAAAAATCTTTGATGCTAATGCTGACAAGTAATACCGAAAAGTAATGCAGATAAACAAAAAAGCGCCGGGTTACGGCGCTCAAAATTCCCATCTTTTGTACTGCTTTTCTAAATATTCGTTTTCACTCTTAATTGTTTAAAAGTGATGGAGTTGTGATCCTCAAGATCGCGCTCTGGCTCTTCGACTAAGCTCGCATTAGGAAAGTGGCGGAACAGCTCGCGCATGGTCAAGTAAAGCTGCTGCTTGGCCAAGGCCGCACCAATACAGAAGCGCGGGCCATAACCAAACAATGCATCGGGGTTAAACTCCCGGCGCACATCAAAACGTTCGGGGTCGGCAAATACACTCGGGTCGCGGTCTTTAAGGTGCGGCATCATCAATACCATCTGCCCTTTTTTAACCTGCTCACCAAGCAGTTCTCTATCTTCAGGCACGTAACGGGCAAAGCCCATTTTAGAGTTGGCCGCCCAGCGCATAATTTCACTAAAGGCATTGCTAAACGCTTCGGTGGATTCTAAAGCGGGGGAAATTTGATCGGGGTTTTTCAAAAACGCATAAGCAGACCACTGCTGGGCGACTAGGGTGGTGTCGGCGCCAGCGCCAATCAAGGCGAGAATCAGCGTTACAATATCCCACTCGTCAAAGTTTTCATTTTCCTGCTCAATTTTAAGCAGCGTGCTGAGGAAATCACCTTGCTGCGGTGCCGCGCGGCGCTCGGCAATCACTTCAAACAAAATATCTATGGCGCGATTACTGTCTTCTTGCGCTTTTTGGCGGCGCTCTTCAGAAATGGTCGGATTCCAAGTTTCAGTAAAGGTCAGCACCACTTGTTTAATTTGATCCCAGTATTTGTCGGGAATGCCGACCATTCGATTAATCGAGATAAAGGGAATGTGCCGGGCAACTTGCTCGATGTAATCGAATTCCTCAGGCTGGCCGAGATCATCAAACAGTTTGATGATGTCAGGCTCGATGGCGGCATTGATATTGTCGACCACGTTGCGGGAAAACGCCGGTGAAGTAATTTTACGGATCAGGCGGTGATGGCCGGGGTCGGCAAGCAGGCTATGGCCGACCAGTGCGCGCTCGAAATTATTCCAATCTTCTTCCTTGGGGCGTGGCGGGGCAAATTCCCAGTCGTAAAAATCCGAAGACAAATACTCGTGTTTCCAGCAATCCATAATGTCTGGCATACGAGTCATGATCCAGCACATCCACGGCGCATACCAAACCAGTCGGCCACGCTCTGCCAGCGCCAAACACTGAGGGCCGGGATCGAGAGCGTATTCCATGGAGTTGGGGTTAAACAGGGTTTCGATGGGTTCTTGTGCAGTGGCTTCTTGCGCCATGGGATTGTGCTCCGCAGATTTATTGTTATTCAGGATTGCCAAAAAATATACTACGGTGTACTTTTAGTCGCAAGTACAAGTTTTTGGGCAGATAGCGCCCGTGAAAATCATCCATACAACAATAATGACGAGGTTGTGCTATGCAAAATTTTCAGAATAAAGTCGCGGTAATTACCGGTGGTGCGAGTGGTGTAGGGCGTGCAATTGCACGGCTGCTCGCCGGGGAAGGTGCCAAAATTGCGATTGCCGATATTGAGGCTAACGCGCTCGATCGTACCGTATCTGAACTGGCTGAGCAGGGTTGTGAGTGCATGGGCCAGCGTGCCGATGTGACCGATCAAGCCTCTATGAATGCGCTAGCTGATGCGGTGATGGCCAAGTTTGGTCAGATCGATTTGGTGTTTGCCAATGCTGGCGTCGGCACTGGTGAAGCGGGGAATATGTGGGAGTATGAAAAGAACGATTGGGAGTGGGGCTTGCGGGTAAACACCTGGGGTTTAATCCATACCATCAATGCCTTTATGCCTAAGTTAGTGGCGCAAAATATTGAGGCTCATTTTGTGGTGACCGGTTCTGGCAATGGTGCCTTTTTAATGTTGCCAAACACGCCAATTTATACGGCGAGCAAGGCGGCGGCGCAGGCGATAACTGAAAACCTGCACTTCCAGCTACAGGCGCTGCAATCGCCAGTTAAGGTTAACGCGCTCTTTCCCGGTCCCCACGTAGTGAATACCGGTATTTTTAATTCGGAGCGGAATCGTCCTGAGGCATTGCCGGGCAATCCTGACAAGCCCGACTCGGGTATTCACTCGGTCGATGATATGAAAGCCATCATGGCCGAATACAATATGGAGCTGCAAACCACCGAGCCGGAAGAAGTTGCGGCCACGGCAATTCAGGGTATTCGCGATGAAAAATTCTGGATTACTGCAATGACCGACAAGTCTCGCGCCGCGATGCAGGAGCGGATCGACAATATCCTGAATGGCAAAACCCCAACCGCGCCCGATGTGCTCTAAATTCGCATTTAGACGAATCCGCTAACTATAGGATAGTATTGGCGTTTTGAGGATTCACGGGGATCAGCCATTGCCTGCGACACAACTGGGGCGGCGCGAACGTAAAAAGCTGGCCGTGCGCGACAATATCTGTCGCGAAACGGTGCGCCTTATTGAGCGCTACGGTGTGGAAGGGGTCACTATCGACGCGATCTGCGATTGCGTCGATATTGCCAAAAAGACCTTCTACAACTATTACGCGACCAAGGGCGATTTGCTCAATGATATTTTGCGCAGCGAATTACTACAGCGCACCGAGCAGCTTATTGATAGCGTGATTGAAAGCGGTCGTGACTTTGCCGGTCAATTGGAGCTGATTTTAGAGGTCTTTTCTGAGCGCGATCACGATAGCAGCGGCCTGGAGCGCGAATTAATTGCCTACTCTGTGGGAGCGCTCAGTACCAACCTAAACGAGGGCGGCCAGCAGTTGGCGGTGATCAACGGCATGTTCCGCAAACTCTTCGACTTCAATGCCCATGAATTGAAACCTGGGCTATCACCCGCTTTCTGTTCCGAGATGGCGGTGGGGATGTTCAATGCGATTACCCTCAATCGCCTGCATGACCCCGACTACAATACCGACAAGCGTTACGCTGAGTTACTGACATTTCTGAAAAGCAGTATGCTGGCGAAAGCGTAAACGCCACTTCCCATTTCTTTCTTTCTCACCTGAGCTCTATCTTGAGCTCAGTGTCAGCTATTGCGATTTTTTGCGCTAAAAATAATCGCCGCCAGCTCTTGACTAAAAACTCTAATAGAATATATTTTTACACCATAGTTACCTTTTTATAAATATAAGAATTGAAGGAGTGTGCTCATGGCCTCGCGCTATAACAAACCGATTCCCTTCGGCTGGTTTGCAGTGGATTACTGCAAAGACCTGCAAGTAGGCGAAGTGAAAGCCCTTAAATATTTTGGCCGCGATCTCGTGTTGTTTCGCACGGAATCCGGTGAGGCGGTGATGCTGGATGCGTACTGCCCGCATTTGGGGGCGCATCTGGGGCATGGCGGCAAAGTGGTGGGCGAGAATATTGCCTGCCCGTTCCACGCTTGGGAATTTAATGGCGAGGGCATGTGCAGCAAGGTGCCTTACGCCAAGAATATGCCGCCCAAAGTGCAAGACAAGCAGGTATTGGGGCGCTACCCGATTGTGGAATCCAATCAGATGATTTGGGCGTGGTATCACCCGCAGGGCGTCGATCCTTTATTTGAGGTGCAGCCTCTGGCGGAGCTGTCTTCTCCTGAGTGGACAGAAATGGATGTGTACGAGTGGACCTTTAATTCCATTCCGCAGGAAACTGCTGAAAATGCGGCGGACTTTGCTCACTTCGTTACCGTGCATTCTTCACCGGAAATGCCGACTGGCGAAATTAGTTGGGATGGCCATAAGCGCTCGATGATTATGGACAGCCTTCAGCACCATATTGATGAAGACGGCAATATCGACCTCAGTGGCGAGAATTTCGATATGGGTCGTTTGGAGTCGTGGAATTTTGGGCCGGGTCAGACCTACCAAAAATTCACCCGCCTATTCGATATTGTGATGATGGGAACGGTCACTCCGATTGACGACCAAACCTTGCAAATGCGCTTTAACTTCAGCTTGCCCAAGGCACAGACGGCAGAACATACCCAATTTGCCTATGCCTTCCGCGATGAGATTGTGCGGCAGGTTCAGCAGGATATTCCGATCTGGGAAAACAAAGTCTATTTGGAAGATCCCGCCCTCTGTGACGGCGATGGCCCAATCGCCAAGTACCGGAAATGGTTCAGCCAGTTTTATGCGGATGCGGCGTAGGCTGTTCTGCACAATAGTAAAAAAACAATAACAACGATGAGGAAAACATCATGAGCACAGCACAACCTCCTATGGGAATTCCCGGCGATATTCTGAATTGGCCGATGCTGAAAATTCGCTATCTCACCGATGAAGACAGCATTGCCAAGTTGTTGCCGCCCGGTATCCAGCCCGGCAAAGAACCCGGCGTAACCATCACAATTTACAATTTTCCGGTTTTGAATGAGCCGGAATATGGCTGTGTGGTGAATGTCGATGCGACCTATAACGACATTCCCGGCGAGTACACTTTGGGTATTGCCATTGACCAAGAAGCGGCGATTTACGGCAGTCATGAGCGCTGGGGACAGCCGAAATATTTCGGTGAAACCCGTTACTTCCGCTTGATGGATCAAATCACTGCCTCGGTAACGCATCGCGGTTATACCTTCCTTGAATTTACCGGCAAGGTCAGTGGCGCGGGTGAGATTCCGCCAGAATTTGAAACCAATGAATGGTGGATTAAACATTTGCGCGGCGTGGATATGATGAACCCGAGTTGGGATTTTCCACCCCATGTGGTTCGCGTTTACAGCAAATATGGCACCGCTTGTGTGGAGAAGTTGGAGGGCACACTAAAGCTCAACGACAGCCCTTGGGACCCAGTGTCGCGTTTGCTGCCAATGCGTTCAGAGGCCAGCGCGCATTTGTGGACGCCGATCTTTTTGGATCGACAAATCACCCTTGAAGGTAAGCTCGATGAACAGGCGTTTTGGCCCTATGCCGATACCATTGGTGGTTCGCGTTGGCCCGGTGAAAACGGCGGTCCGAAAAAGGATTAATGTCGGTAAAAGCGAGCGCCTAGGCGTATTTAGCAAGCGTACTGAGAATGACATTGGCCGCGGTATCCTCGACCATTTGTTCCGGAAATTCGTACTGGGTCATTACCCAAGTATTGCCCACGTAAATCATGGTGCCCAGCAGTGACTCGCCGAGCAAAATGCGCTCGGGGAGCTCTGCATTAAGACCTGCAACGAGCGGTTCGTAGGCCTTCAGCATCAACTCCGAAAACACGATAGTGGTGGCCAGATAGTGGTCGGTCACCGCATCGCTTACCCCCAGAATTTCCATCATCAAAATGCGGGCCTTGCGCGGGTCGCGCATAAAGTCCAAATAGGCCTTAATACCTGCCCGAACCAATTGCTCTAAATTCTGATTATGTTGCGAGTAAGCCTCAGCCATAGAGGCCAGCAGCTCATCCTGAAGCGACTGGTGCAGGGCAACCAGCACATCCTCGCCATTGGCGAAAGATTCGTAGAAATAGCGATCAGTAAGACCGGCCTGCTTGCAGATGGAGCGCACAGTCAGCGCTCGATAACCCTGATTTCCCACAATTTCAAAGGCCGCGTCCAGCAGACTTTGGCGGCGTTCTGCCACCCGCTCTTCCAGTGGTGTGCCGCCGTAGATGCGCTTGGATTTTGCTGCTTTAGCCATAAAAGAAAGAGAATATTTTTTCGACAAAGAGTATTTGACTACATCTGTCCTCATATGTAAACTGACATCGTCTGTAGTCAGAATGACCTTGGGTTCTATTCCATTCACTAACTTGGATACGGCCCGCCATAACAATGAGGAACAGATCGATGCAATCCACAGCACAAACCACCCAAGGCAACCATTTTGATGTGATTCTGGTCGGTGCCGGCCTGTCCGGTATTGATGCCGGCTACCGTTTGCAAACCGAATGTCCGGATCGAAGCTATACGATTCTTGAAGGGCGCGAGGCCATGGGCGGGACCTGGGACTTGTTCCGCTACCCCGGTATTCGTTCTGATTCCGATATGAGCACGCTGGGCTTTCCCTTTGAGCCTTGGGATAGTGATGTCACCATTGCTGATGGTGGCGATATTCTCGATTACATTGTGCGCACGGCAAAGAAATACGGCATCGACAAAAACATTCGCTACCGTCATCGCATGCTCTCGGCAAACTGGGAGTCGGCCAATAGTCGCTGGGTGCTAACTGTGAGCACGCCAGAGGGCGAGCAAACCTTTACCTGTAATTTTTTGTATAGCTGCTCCGGTTACTACAACTATGCCCAGGGCTATACGCCTGATTTTCCCGGTATTGAAACCTTTAAAGGCGAGTTGGTGCATCCGCAATTTTGGGATCAGCAATCCGGTGTGGCGGGCAAGAAAATCACCGTAATCGGCAGCGGCGCAACCGCGATTACCTTGGTGCCGAATCTGGTGAAAGAGGCGGCCCATGTCACCATGTTGCAGCGCACCCCAACCTACGTGATCAATATGCCCAAGCGCGACAAAATCGCCACCGCGCTGCGCAAAATAATGCCCAATCGTATGGCCGGTTTTATGACCCGCTGGAAAAACCTGTTTGTAACGACGTGGTTTTACAACTTTGCCCGCCGCCGTCCCGATGCTACCCGCAACACCATTTTGCATTTGGCCCAAAAGCAGCTCGGCCCCGATGTAGACGCGCGCAAACATTTTCAGCCCGGCTATAACCCTTGGGATCAGCGTCTTTGTGTGGCGACCGGTGGTGATTTGTTTAAAGTGTTACGCGAGAAAAAAGCCAGCATCGTCACCGACCGCATTGCCCGCTTTGTTGAAAATGGTATCGAAACCGAATCCGGCCAATTGATTGAATCCGATATGGTGATTACTGCCACCGGCTTGGAAGTGCAGATGTTCGGCGGAGCCCAAATTTCTAATGACGGTCAGCCGGTCAATGTTGCTGAGCGCATGATTTACAAAGGCATGATGATTGACGGTCTGCCCAATTTTGCCTTTGCCTTTGGCTACACCAACGCCTCGTGGACGCTAAAGTGTGACCTCACAGCAAACTATATCTGCCGCATTTTGAATCGCATGAAAAAGCAAAATTATGCGGTGTGCAAAGTGCAGAGCGATACCTCGGTAGAGCCCGAAAAAATGCTGGATCTGGATTCGGGCTACATCAACCGCGCCCAACATGTCATGCCAAAACAGGGATCAAAAAAGCCTTGGCGCGTTCACCAAAACTACTTCAAAGATATGTTTGCCACCCGCTTTGCGCGGATTAATGACGGCGTGCTGAGCTTTGAGAAAGGCAGCGACTCATCCGCCCCAGCGTTTAAAGCCGCAACAGCCGAGTAGTATTTTTAAGGAAGCACTGATCAATCAGTGCTTCCTTTTCCCGGCTATTCTCATTTAGAGATTGGTCATAAGTGGTTTTGTGGTAACTGTGACTGACTGAGTACAGCTACAACCAAAATGAAGCCATCCTCTTTTGTAAAGTAAACGGTATGTTTACCAACAGGAAAGTAAAACCCTTTTGGGTATATGTCATCGCAACTTCGACCAACTTCTGGATGGTCAGCAAGCATTTGAAATCCAGTCTGTAATGTATCTTTGTAGTTTTGCCACTGCGTCTCTGAAAAATTATTAACAGTGTGGTTTTTTATCTTTAATAAATGAGCCTGAGCTAATTTGCTTAGTTTATATTTGCTCTTTTGCATAGCAGCCTACAAAGCGCTCAAGAAGTCTTCACCCTCAGCCACATTGCCTTGCGCTAGGTCTTTTTTCGCGGACTCAAAGCAATGTTTTAGGTAATCGGCTTTCATGGCTTCTAGCTCTTCATAATCTTTTATCGACATCACAACTACGGCGTCTTTGCTGTTTTTACTAATTTTTATTGGCTCACGTTGTGCGCTCAGAAGAAGCTCACCAAAATTACGTTTCGCCTCATTTGCAGTTAATGTGTGCATGATCAATCTCCAAATCTGGAATTACAGTAAGATTATAGTTTGTCGTGCGAAACAATCAATACGATTAAATCGTGCGATTTTTTGCAGAGAGAAACTAGGACGCAGTTCAAGAGGGATTCAGCGCGTGTGGCATTTTTGGCAAACCTTGGTTTTGGTGTTGAGCTGCTATGCAGCGGCTTGTTCTAAATTCACTTCTTGGATTTCGGCTTTGGCGGCAGCAACAAGGTCGTGAGCACTTTTCATTTTGTCTCACGCAGAATTGAATGTCAGATGTTTGGAATTATGGGCAGATAATTTTTGGGCCTTTCTTTACATGGGCTTAGGGTGAGCCTTAGTCTTTACGCTAATAGGCTAGACTGGCCGAAAAAAGTGAAAAGGGAGAGAAACCGTGACTGAGCAGCAACCCTATACTCCGCCCAAAGTTTGGACATGGGATAACCCCAATGGGGGCAAGTTTTCTTCTATTAACCGTCCGGTTTCCGGGGCCACTCACGAACAGGCATTGCCGTCGGGTAAGCACCCTTTCCAGCTCTATTCTTTGGCGACGCCTAATGGAGTTAAAGTCACGATTATGCTGGAAGAGCTGGTCGAGCTGGGAATTGCTGAGGCGGAGTACGATGCTTATCCCATCGATATTGAATCGGGCCATCAGTTTGGCAGTGGCTTTGTCGCGCTCAATCCCAATTCAAAAATTCCCGCCTTGTTAGATCGCTCGGTTTCGCCGGAGCAACGCATTTTTGAGTCTGGCGCAATTCTGCTGTATCTCGCGGAAAAATTCGGCAAGTTCTATCCCAGCAGTTTGCCGGAGCGTTCGGCGTGTCAGTCGTGGTTAATGTGGCAGATGGGCAGTGCGCCCTTTCTCGGCGGCGGCTTTGGGCACTTCTATGCCTATGCGCCGGAGAAATTTGAATACCCCATTAACCGCTACACCATGGAGGTGAAGCGCCAATTGGATGTCTTGGATCAGCATTTGGCGAGTCACCGTTTTCTTTGTGGTGATGAATACACCATTGCCGATATGGCGACTTACCCTTGGTATGGGGTGCTGGTGTTAGGCCGGCTTTATGAAGCGGCGGAATTTCTCGATGTACAGAGCTATACCAATGTATTGCGTTGGGCGCAGGAGATTGATGCGCGCCCGGCAGTAAAACGGGGCCGGCGGGTAAATAGAGTATGGGGTGCGCCGGAGGGACAGTTGGCGGAGCGCCATTCAATGGACGACTTTGTATAAGCGAAATCTATTCTGGATATTTGCGGCTGATCGCGGATATTTCATTTTTTTGAAACCTTAGTGCGCTAAATTAGATCGTTATTTATCTGCATTAAGGACTTCCCATGAACCCCATTCTGAAAGACGTGGAGCGTAAAGGCTGGTCACGTCGGGTTTTTCTTCGCAATCTGTTTTTCGCTGGCGGCAGTGTGGCCACAGCAAATTGGCTAACCGCTTGCGGCGGTAGCAGCAGTAGCAGTAGTGGATCTGGCGGTTCTAATGCGGTTTTTCGCAGTAAATTTAATACCATTGGCCCACTGTTAGAGCCCAATGAAGACGGCATTCGCTTGCCCGCCGGTTTTACCTCGCGCATGGTTGCGCTTTTCGGTGAGCCAACACTGCCCTCGGTTGATCCCTTGTTTTTCTGGCACTCCGATCCCGATGGAGGTGGTACTTTCCGCACCGAGGACGGCGGCTGGATTTATGTGAGTAATTCAGAGGCCCGCGATCTAACCACAATTCGCGACCAAGACCCCACGGGTATTTTCCGTCAGGGTTTGGATCGGGATACCGCGCAGTATTTGCCGCCGTTTTTTGGTGGTGGTGTGAGCGCGTTACGTTTTGATGCCGAGGGTAATTTGATTGATGCCTATGCTTGCCAGCGTGGCACCACCACAAATTGTTCAGGCGGTGAAACTCCTTGGGGCACCTGGATTAATGGTGAAGAAATTTACGACGGCAAAATGTTTGAGTGCAGCCCGCTGCGCGATGGTGGTGAGGCGGTAGAGCTGCCGTGCTTTGGTCGTAAAGCCCATGAGATGGTGGCGATTGATGTTGATCATCGCGCTATTTACCACACCGAAGATATAGATTCCGATACCGACCGTTTCTATCGCACCGTTTGGGAATTGAGCGATTGGCCGGTGGCCGATCAGCGCCCCAATATGGATGCCGGTAAATTGCAGGTGTTGTATGTTCCTGCTGGTATTGATGCTGCGCGCGAAGGTCCAACCCCCTTCGAGTGGAGTGATGCGATTGATGATGGCACGCCGCAGCCAGACACGGTGGATAGGGTCGATGCCACCATTTTTGGCGGTAATGAGGGCGTGTGGTATCTCAACGGTATCGTCTTCTTCTCTACCAAAAGTGATGACAATATCTGGGCGATGGATATTGATGGCGGCACCATTGAAAGCATTTACAACCCTGAAAATGGCGTGCCCGGTTCGCCCTTCGATCTTGATGAAGAGCCGCTAACCGGCGTTGATAATATTGCCATGACCCTAGATGGTGAAATGCTGGTGGTGGAAGACGGCGGCTTTATGCGCTGCATGGTATTGCTGCCAGATCGCCGCACCATTCCATTACTGCAATTGCCGGGCAGCGCTTCATTAACCGAAGTAACCGGTGTGGCGATTGGCCCAACTGGCAATAAAATTTATGTGTCTGGTCAGCGCAGTCGTCCGCTGGGAATTTTCCCGCCTGAGCTGGAACCGGGTTCATTGATCCCTACCCGTGTTGCCGGTGTGACCTATGAAATCACTATGCCGTTTTCGGTGCGGGTGAATCCGCCCTTGGCCAAGCCCCTGTCGAGTTAAGTCTTGCTCTTGCTTGCGCCGGGCTTAAAACGCCTGGCGCATATCCAAGCCAAACATGCGGGGCTCGCCCCAGGCCTCGTTGTACACCCCGGAAGAATCCGCAACCGCGACCACGCCAATGCGATAGCGCTCGTCGGTTAGGTTTTTAATCCAAGCCGAAATAATGCGATCACCACTATCGTTTTGCCAACTTAGACGAGCGTCGGTAAGTGTGTAAGCGGGCTGCCCGGCCTTGGCGGGGTCTTCTTTAAATGCGGTATAGGAGCCGGGGTCGAAGCCGTAAAAAATATCGCTTTTATAGCTGATGTCGAGCCGGGCGGTGAAGTCGCCAAGCTCGCTGCGCCAACTGTATTGCGCGCCTACCGAGGCGGATTTGTCAGGTGATACGGGGAAGGTTTCCTTGCTGCGATCTATCCATTTTTCCTGTCCGATAATCGCAGCCTGTAAATCCAATTCATTAAATTCCAAGTAACGGTAATTATTCAGGCTCAGGCTGGCGTTGAGCTGCAAACCTTCGGCGGCTAACCAGAGAAATTCCAGCTCGGTGCCGGTGATTTCTGATTTACCCGCGTTGCCAAATACCACCACGGCGTTTTGCGCCGAATCCGATGCCACGGCAATCAATTGCTGGTCATCAAAATCCATCAGGTAGATCGCGCCATTTAGGCGAACCCGCTGATTAAAGGCGTCGAATTTAAAGCCCAGTTCATGGTTGGTGACAATTTCAGGATTAATCCGCTGTAGTCCATCGACACCGCGTGGCTCAAAAAAGCCCGACTTAAATCCCCGGCTCCACGTGGCGTAAACCAGGCCACTATTAATCACGCTTTGATTTAACCAGCGCTCCGGCAGGGTGTAGGACAGCGATACCATCGGTGTGCTTTGCCGAAAGGTTTCCTCGCGGGTTTCGCTGCGAAATGAATTGGGGTCAATGGGGTAATCCAATAAGGCATCGCCATTGGCATCGGGGAATAAGGCGGCGGCAATACTGACGGGGTCATCGCGCCAGCCGAGTGGGCCGAGATAGGGGAAGAAACCTTCTAAACCCGGCCCAAACAGGCCGAGGCTGGTCGTGCTGCCAAACAAGGGGTTGGTCATTAAACGTTGCTCAATGGCCGCCATATCCGCCTCAGTTGTGCCCAGCGTGGAGTAGCGCAATTCTTCGGTCATGCGATAGCCCACGGTTAACTCAAGTTGCTCGGTAATGTCATAAGAGGCTTGGGCAAAAAGCGCGAGGGATTCATTTTTTAAATCAAAATCAGACACCACTAAGGGCAATCCGACAAAGCCGACCAGTGGTACGGTGCCGCCGGGAGCGGGGCGCGTTGGTGCACTGCCCGCGGCAATCTCGGCCAGAGTTTGAGTGTCGATACCGCGAATGACATTCGAGGTGCTGAAGTTTTCGGTATTGGTTTCGCGCATGGCAAAAAGGCCGGTGGTGTAGCGCAGGCGTTGATCAAAGGCGCTGCCATTGATTTGCCATTCAAGGCTGTAGGAATCACGTTCGCTGTCTTCGGTATTGATATAGCTGGTCCACAGAGCGGGGCCGCCGTCGGGATCACTAGCTTGAATCGGGCCTTCTTTCTCATCGCGAATACCCAGCACCAGCTTCATATTTACATCTTCACTGAGTTGCCACTCGGTGGTGGCGGCCAGCAAAATGGTATCCAAATCTTTGGTGAGCCGAGGGTTAGCGCCTTGGTTGGAGGTTAGATCGCCCAATACCGCGCGGGAGTTGGCGTCACAGTTTTCCTTAAACTTGGTTAAATTGCTGGGGTCAGTATCGCCGGGGTGTGCCACCCACAAACCTTCGTAATAGAGGGCTTTTTTATTGGGCAGGCTACAGTTGGTGCCGGTCATATTTTCGCGAATTTTTCCTAAAAAGAATTGGGTGTCTAAGCTCCAGCTTGCGCTCGGTTCCCAGCGGGTTTGTAGCAAGAAGGCCTGACGGTCGTTGGTGGGGTTATTGCTGCCTTGGCCAATGTTTTTGAAGTAGCCATCGTCCTTGGTGATATTGATGGCGGAGCGCACAAAGAAATGCTCGCTGACTGGAAAGTTGGCGCCCGCTTTTAAATGATGTTGCGCGTAATTGCCCACGCCAAAATCGACATAGGCATCGCGGCTATCGTCGGGTTTTTCCAGACTGACAACCATGGCGCCGCCGGTGGTGTTTTTGCCGAACAAGGTTCCCTGCGGACCGCGCAACACCTGAATACTACGAACATCTACCGTGTCGAGTAACTGCCCATCTGAGCGCGGTAGAAACAAGTCATCGAGATACACGCCAACGGTGGGATCAACCCGCGCAAAGCCGGTGCGCTCACCGATACCGCGAATATAAATCTGGTTGGCTTGGCCTTTACGAATTTCCAAGCTGGGTACAGATTTAGTCAGTTCCTGAGTATTGGTAATGCCCCGTTCACGCAGTGCTTCGGCGCTGATCGCGGTAACCGCTATGGGCGTTTCCTGCATGCTTTCGCTGCGTTTACGGGCGGTAACAAAGACCTCTTCCAGCACGGCGCTAGACTTGCTTGCTGTCGATTCTGGCAGGGTTTTGGGCAGAGTTTCTGCCATGCTGGCCGTGGCCAGTAGTCCTGAGACAAGCAGAAGCACGGAGGCAAGCGGAAGCGGTTTCAAAACGGCATGACGAGTGATCAAGAGACACCTCATTTCTGGGCGGGTGATCTACCGCTGAGGAAGGTTCACCGCCATGATTATTGTTATGACTCAGAAACTGTATTTGTAACTTAGTATATTTTTACACCATAGTGTAAAAATAACGCAAGTGTTATTGAGGAATCTTTAAAGACGAGAGAAGAAGCGCTGTTGCACTTCTATCTAGATGGGCGGGAATTTGTAGGTTTAGCCGATTTGCCGCAAACGGAAATTGCGGCCTTTCAATTTGCCTGTAGCCAGTTTGTTATAGGCTTTTTTGGCGCTATTTCTGGCGACCGCCAGATAGCTTTTAGTGTCAAAAATCTGAATCTTGCCAACGTCTTTGCCGGCAATACCGCCTTCACCAGTGAGTGCGCCCAAAATATCGCCGGGCCGCAGTTTCTGTTTTTTGCCGCCGTCAATTTGCAGCGTGACCATAGGCGGAGTCGGGGGCGCGGCATTGAGAATGGCTTTGCCCGGCAGCGGCAAGGCATCCATGATTGGATCAATTGAAAGATTCAGGGCGGCCACTTTATGGGCTTCGCGGTCGCTGAATAAAGTAAGCGCCAAGCCGGTTTGTCCGGCGCGCCCGGTACGGCCCACCCGGTGGGTATGCACTTCTGGGTCATGGGCCACCTGATAGTTCAGCACCAGCTCGACGTTATCAATATCTAAGCCCCGAGCGGCAACATCGGTAGCGACCAAAACCGTGGCACTTTTATTGGCAAAGCGCACCAGCATTTCATCGCGATCGCGTTGTTCTAAGTCGCCGTGCAAGGCTAAAACACTGAAACCCCATTGCTGAAGTTGCTCGCTGACCTCTTTGACTTCTTGGCGGGTATTGCAAAACACCACCGCTGAAGAAGGTTGTTGTTCGAGTAATAAGCGTCGCAGTGCTTCACGGCGTTGCTCATTGCTTTCCACTTTGTAAAAGCGCTCTGGAATACTTTGTGCGCTGTGGCTGGCATCTACCCGCACCATGACCGGCTTGTTTAAAACCCGTTTAGCCATGCTCTCTATGGTGTCGGGGTAGGTCGCGCTGAACAGCAGGGTTTGCCGTTTTGTCGGCAGTTTGGCAACGATCTTATTCAGGGTTTCTTCAAAGCCCATATCCAACATGCGGTCGGCTTCATCGAGTACAAAGCAGCTAATGTCGGCGGTTTGTAGAGAGCCTTTGCGCAGGTGTTCTTCTACCCGGCCCGGTGTGCCCACAATGATATGGGCGCCGTGTTCCAGCGAGCCCAGCTGTGGGCCAAACGCGGTGCCGCCGCACAGGGTTAAGACTTTGATATTGTGAATAGCACGGGTCAGACGGCGAATCTCTACGGCGACTTGATCGACCAGCTCGCGGGTGGGGCACAATACCAGTGCCTGAACCCGAAAGCGTTTTACCTCTAGGTTGTTAAGTAGGCCCAGACCAAAAGCGGCGGTTTTACCGGAGCCGGTTTTCGCTTGAGCAATCACATCTCGGCCTTCCAATACCGGTGGCAGACTTTGGGTTTGAATGGGTGTCATATCCTGATAGCCGAGCGTGCTGAGGTTCTCGGTGAGTTCAGTGCGCAGATTCAATGTGGAAAAAGAGGTGTTACTCATAAGGGGCGGCGTTCAGGTTGGAGGGGAGTTGTAGGGTGGTGGCTATTCTAACAGTGATCGCGGAAAAGGCGTGCAGCAATCCCGGCAATACGACCAGTTATTAAAAAACTTAGATTAGAAATGGAATCACCATCGCCTACTCAAGCGAGCTGGCGATGGTTTGTTCGAATAGTTAAGGCTGATGCTTAGGCGGGTGCTTTAGCGCGGCATTTGTATTCGCCGGTGCGGGTATCGATTTCGATCCAGTCATCAATCTCACAGAAGTCGGCAACTTTTACTTCAGTGCCGTTGCTCAGCTTGGCGGGTTTCATTACCTTGCCAGAAGTATCGCCACGGGCAGAGCCTTCGGTGTAAGTGATCTGACGAACGATGGTCGTCGGCAGGTCAACGGAAATCACTTTGCCCTCAAAGAAAACCGCTTCGCAGATATCGGTCATGCCATCCACAATATAGGGCAGCACGCTTTCAATATCGTCGGCGTTCAGTTCGTATTGGTTGAAGTTGTCGTCCATAAATACGTAGGTGGTATCCATGGAGTAGGAGTAAGTTACGGCAACTTTTTCAAGAATAACAGGCTCAACTTTGTCGTCGGCTTTGAACACAGTTTCAGTGGTGGAACCACTGAGCAGGTTCTTGAGTTTCATCTTAACAATCGCGCTGTTGCGACCGGATTTGGTGAACTCAGCCTTCTGAACCATCCAGGGCTGACCGTCAATCAGCATCACGCTGTTGGCTTTCATTTCTTGTGCGGTTTTCATATTGGAATCCGAAAAAGGAAAATAGGGATGCCAGCCGCGTGAGGTGGCCGCGCATCATAACCAGTTTCGGTAAAAACGCCAAAGTGATTCTGCAAGATTTTTTTGCTGGCTTAGATCGGTGCACCAATTTGAGGCGTGGGCGCGGTTGGTGGCGCTCAATAAAAACTCCAGCCAGCCCTTGTGTGGCGGGGCCTCGGCGGAATTCCAAGCCATTGAAATTGAACGATATTGAGCCGCATTTTCGGCTGTCATTGTGCGGGTATAATGGCTTAAAAAAGCCTCTAACTTGATCAGATGGGCGGCTTCCGCTTGGGGGTAGATATGCCAAAGCATGGGCTGGCCAGCCCACTGCGCGCGAACAAACGAATCTTCACCGCGAACCAGATTTAGCTCGCAGCTCCAAAGCAATTGGTCGTATTCCTGTTGGCTAATAAAGGGAATGGCTTGAATACATAATTGCCCTTTTTGATACCGCTCACCTACGTTTAATTTTTGCTGCGCAAGATACTTGGCTACCGCTTGGGAAATGAGCCCTTGGGGGATCAGTAAATGACAGCGCTGCGTGCCATTCGCTAATTCATCCAGCCACAACGGTAAGGCGGTATTGGGATAAGTAAATAGGGAAACTAATACGGCTTGGTTTGTTTGGTGAACGCCCAAGCTGGCCAAAAACTGTTGCTTGGCCCCGCCCTTGCTTTGAAAGCGGCGGCGCTGTTCGATTAAATTTTCTTCTCGCAGCAAACCACCGGTTTTGTCAGTAAAGCCGGGAAAGAAAAACGTTTTCTTTAAGCCATTGGTTTGCGGAGAGGGCAATAAATGGCAGCTCTCTACCCAATCCTCAGCGCTTAAATATTCAAGGTTTAACCATAGCGGTGCCTGTTCTCGCTCGCTCATGGCCTTGAGGTAGGTGGCGGGTAAGTCGCAGCCAAATGCTTCTATCACCACATCGGCGGTTTGCTCTGCCGTGGTTTGCGGCCAGTGTTCGGGCCATGTGTGGATGGCCACGTTTTCAAATTGCGCTTGTTCGTTTAGGAATGTGACGCTTGGGCAGATGGCTAGAAAGGCTTCAGGTTTGTCTACCCAAAGCCGAATAGCTAAAGAGTATTCATTGGCCAGTTGTCGGGCCAGACGCCAGCAAATCCCGATATCGCCGAAGTTGTCGACAACACAGCAAAATATGTCCCAGCGGGGAGGGATGTTTATTGTTGTTGGGTTGCTAGGCACTGGCTTGCTTCTTCACCGTTTTATTTGGCGTGGCCAAATTCAGAGCGCCAGTGGCCGGGTGTGTAACCTGTCCAGCTTTTAAAAGCGGCGCGAAAGTTCGCCGTTTCTTGGTAGCCTAATTTCCCCGCAATCAGGGTGATTGGCATGGCGCTATTGCTTAGATAAAACTTAGCCATTTCTTCGCGTGCTTGTTTCAATAAATCGCGAAAGCTTGCATCGCTTGCTGCTAGTGTTCTACGTAATGTGCGTTCACTCATATTCAATGATCGAGCAATATCCAGCGCATTGGGGCTTTGCGCCAGCTTGCTGCGAATTTGAGAAATCACCCTTTCTGGCAGGTCGCTAATATCACCTTTTTGCTCCATTGCCAGTTCGCATTGTTCGATGGCTACCGCACGGTTGGTTCTGTTTGCCGTCAGCAATGGCAAGTCAGCGACATGGCTAGGGAAATAAATAAGATTTCGCGGACTGTTGTCATAGATTTCATCCGCAATAATATTTTGATAACGCGCCCAGTAAGTGGGTTTGGTAAAGGCGATATCGGCGCGTACGGGTTTAATAGCTTGGCCGGTCAGAAATTGAATTGAGGGAATTAATGTTGAAAGTAGGATTTCGACAATGATGCTGTTTAAGTTCTGAAAGTGGGAGCGTGTATCAAATTCAACAATAAAGCCGTCGTCTGTATCAAAACATGAGAATTTGACTAAGGGAAATGCCAGCGTTGAATAGCGTGACATAAGCTGTGTGGTATCTCTGACATTTTCGCAATTCACCAAGGCCTGACTTAGTGTGCCGAAACCGGTGATATTGATATTGCGCCCCAATTCAAAACCAAAGCTGGGCTCGCCATATTGGGACTTGGCCGCAAGGATAAATTGCTGGAATTGAGCTTCGCTGACCGAATCCAGAATGGGATTAAAATTTTCCTTGGCTAGCGAGGCCGCTTGCCATAAAGGTAAAGATTCGAAGCCGTTCTCCTCGAGGAATTTCTCCGCGTAAGACAGGAAGTAGCCGGGTATGCGCAGCGGCGATTCTTGTCGTGCTGTGGCGGTGGTTTTGCTTGCGGTCATTGCTTTGGGTGCCGACATGAAGGGTATGGAGGAGTCGTTTTTATCATTGAGTTTGGCCGAAAATCACCCCTTTGTAACCGATTCTAGTATAGGCGCTGAGGAAACCGCAATAGATAATCTGACAAGCTTCCACCATTGAGAGGAGAGCGTTTTGGAACAGGCAACATATAATAATAAGCCCACTATTTCTGATGCCTTGTCGGCCTATGATCTAGGCGCAATAAGAAAATATCAGCGCAACCTGAGCGCACCGGATCTGGCGCATGTGCCCGGTGATTACGGTATGCCGTTTTTAGGGCATACCTATTGGTTTTTGACCAATCTTCACGGCTGGCTTGAAACCCAATATCAAAAGCATGGCCCGGTTTTTAAGATGAAAGATCCGCGCGGCGAGATGGTCTTATTGCTTGGGCCGCAGGCGAACGAGCTGGTTTTTCAGAACGATAATAAGGTCTTCTCAAATTTTCTGGCTTGGGATCAGGCCTTTGATCAATTGTTTGATAATAATCTTCTTGAACGCGACTTCAGCGATCACAAGGTACAGCGCAAGATTTTACAGCAGGCGTTTAAACGCCAAGCAATAGAAGGGCATATGGGCCTGATGGAGCCCTTGCTGCGCAATGGCATCAGTAAGCTGCAGAGCGGTCGAGAAATAAAGGCGATGGATTTTGTAAAATCGCTGCTGTTAAACACCGGTGCGCAAGTCTTTCTGGGAATGGAAGTTGGTGGCAAGGCCGATAAACTCAATGCGGCATTTGAGCGCGTTGTGGCGGGCACTATTGACCCTATTCGCAGCAAGGCGCTGTGGTTTTCACCCTTTGCTCGTGGCGTGCGGGCAAGAGCGTATTTATCAAATTACATTTTGCAGGCGATACCGGCGCGCCGCTCAGGAGCTGGCCAAGACTTTTTCTCTCAGTTTTGTCAGATGAAAGATGAGCAGGGCAAGTTCTTCTCGGCTGAAGAAGTGCGCGATCATATTCTGTTTTTATTGTTTGCCGCGCATGACACCACTACCAGTGCGTTAAGCAGCACGCTGTATTCTCTGGCGGCTCATCCCGAGTGGCAGGAAGCATTGCGGGAAGAGATAAACGCTTTGAATATCGAGAGCTTGGGCTTTGATGACGTCGATAAACTCGAAAAAATGGGCTTGGTACTGCAAGAGTCGCTGCGCATGTATCCGCCCTTGTCGATGATGCCACGCTTTGCGTTACACGATTTTGAATTTAATGGCTACCGTATTCCCGCCGGGACGCTGGTCGCGATTTCATCGGTGTTCACCCACTATATGAAAGAATATTGGAGCCAGCCTGAAACCTTTGATCCCTATCGCTTCTCGCCAGAAAGGGCGGAGCAAAAAGGACATTTTTATCAATATATTCCCTTTGGGGGCGGATCGCATAAATGTCTTGGGCTGCATTTCGCCCAGATACAAGCCAAAATGTTTCTGTTTCACCTGCTCAAAAATTTTCGAGTAGAGAAGAATAAAAAAATGACCTTATATAAATACAATAATGTTCCATTGACGTTTCCATCTGATCGATTGCCGTTGAGTTTTACCCGATTAAATTAAGTCGATGAAAAAGGCCTAGCCAAAATATAAAAATAAAATTGGGAGTAGTGGATTGATGTCTGCCCGAATCGTAAAAAAATATTTGCTTGTAAGTAGTGTGGGGCTGTTTCTTGCTTTGGAAGCCGCTGCGGTATTCTCAGCCGAACTGGCGCTGGAAGAAATTATCGTTACCGCGCAAAAGAAAAGTGAAAGCCTGCAGGATGTGCCGATTTCCATGTCGGTGGTCACGGGCGAAAAGATTCAGCAGGCGGGCATAAAAAATATTGAAGACCTTGCGGCCTATGTGCCCAACCTGAAAATGTCGCAGACCTTAATCGGCAATGCCATTTTTATTCGCGGTGTTGGCTCCGGGGTGAACCGGGGTTTTGAGCAGTCGGTGGGTATGTTTATCGACAATATTTATGCCGGCCGGGGCAATCAATTTCGCTCACCGTTTACCGATGTATCACATATTGAAGTATTGAAAGGCCCGCAGGGTTCCCTATTCGGTAAAAACACCATCGCCGGTGCAATTAATATCACCACGGCTAAACCGACACAGGAATTCTTTGCCGAAGTGATCGCGGCGGTGGAGCCTGAATACGGCAGCAATGATTATTCCGTGATTGCTTCGGGGCCGCTGACCGACAATATGGGCCTACGTTTTACCGGCAAGTGGTCGGAAAGTGATGGCTACTTACACAATATCGTGACTGATGAAGACGCTCCGGCGAAACAGGAGTCCATCGCCAGATTGGTGTGGCAGTGGGTACCTAGCGATAAACTGGATCTTGCCTTGAAGCTCGAAAAAGGCAGCTTTGATACCGAAGGCTCGCATCATCAGCTCAGTGATATTTCCGGTACCTTTTATCTCAATGCGATTCCGCTCAGCCAGTTGGAGGATTATCTCGATCCACGTGAAGACGGGGTTCTCGATGATAAAAACTCCGAGCGTAATTTTGCCGGCAAAGATCCCTATTCCATTACCGATAACGAAGCGGTGGTATTAACGGCTAATTACGATATAAGCGACAGCTTGATCTTTACGTCGATTACCGGCTATTCCGCCTATGAGTACGAGCAGACGGTAGATGGCGATACCACGGATATCGCGATTATTGGTCTGGAGCTATATGAAGATTTCACCCAGCTAAGCCAGGAGTTTCGCTTCAGTGGTCAGCTGAGTGACAGTATCGATTTTGTTGCCGGTGTTTTTGCCTCGCAACAGGATATGTACAATTTTCAAATTATCGATGGCGATTTAAGTACGGTTATTCCCGCCGGAACTATTATTGATAGCCTCTTTCCCTTGGCCCCTCTTAAAACCAGCGGCATTGCTGATTTTGATCAGCAAACAGAATCACTGGGTGTATTCGGCCAGGTGAGCTGGTTGTTGAACCAAGATTTTCAAATTACCTTGGGTTTGCGCCAAGGGCGTGAAACCAAAACCGTGGATAAGTCGCAAGTAGTGGCTAGCTTTGGTGAACGTGAACCCACTAACGACCCAATAAAGCTGGCAATGTCAGATTTTGTTATTGGTGTGGTTCCCCATGAGCTGCAAGGTTCTACAACCGTAGATTCACTCTCGCCAACACTGAATTTACAGTATTTTGTAAACAACGATGTGATGACCTATTTGCGTTTTGCCCGTGGCTTTAAAAGCGGTGGCTTTAATGCCTCGGATGGTGGTGGCGATCCCGCCAAATTTGAGTTTGATGATGAAGAAGCTGAAAACATAGAGCTGGGCGCCAAGCTGACGCTGCTCAACGGTGCAGCTACCGTGAATGCGGCTTATTTTAATACCACATTCAATAACCGTCAGTTCGCCACGCTGACCCCAACGGGCACCGTAGTGGGTAATGCCGCTTCATCAATAAGCGAAGGCTTTGAAGTGGATTTTCGTTGGCGAGCGGCCACCTTTTTGGTGTTAAACGGTTCAGCGGCTTATTTGGATTCCGAGTACGAGAGCTTTACCGATGCGGGATGTACGGCAACTCAAGTGGAGCAAGATCCGGGTAATCGCGCCTGTGTCCAGGATTTGTCCGGCAAAACTACAGAGTACGCAGCACCGTGGACCGCATCGTTAGGCGCGGTGATGTTCTTGCCCGTGAGCGAAAACTGGGTAGCTAGTTTGGGTGTAGATGTGAACTACACCGCGGGTTATTACTTATCTGCCGATATAGATGACGAGGATTACCAAAGCGACTACGCCAAGGTCAATGCGCGTTTGGCACTGAAACAACCCGATGGAAACTGGGAGTTTTCATTACTGGCAAAAAACCTGACCGATGAAATTACTAAAACCAATGGCAATGATGTGCCACGATTTATCGGTGCGCATTTTGCCGGTACGGCGCCGCCGCGAACCCTCACTATGCAGGTTACTTGGAATTACTAATTACAGGTTCAATGGTTGTGAGAAGAAAAAATTTTTTAGCAGCGTCATTTTTGTTACTGCTTTCAAGCAGTGCCAGCGCGCAAACCCAGCTTTATTGGGGCGATACCCACGTGCATACCGCGTATTCCAGCGATGCATTTCTCAACGGCAATTTTTCTATCGGCCCCGATGAGGCCTTTCGCTTTGCCAAGGGTGAGGTGCTTCATCATCCCTATAATAACCGTGAGGTGAAATTAGCGCGGCCGCTGGATTTCTTGGTGGTGAGCGATCATGCCGAAGCCCTTGGTGTGGTCGATAGTATGTATTTTCAGTCCAATTTCGACGAGGTCGGTTTTTGGTTGAGCCTGCGCCGGAAACTGTCTGGCTGGTTAGTTAAAACGCTATTAAATAGCGGTAATGGCGCGGCTACCTTTCGCAATATTCAGGCTCCGATTGCCGGCAATGTTGTGGGTGATCCTGTTGCTAATCCAGAGAATCGCCTACCCAAGGGCATGACCTTATTTGGCGATGTTTCCGGTATTGAGAAAAATATCTGGCATAAAATTATTGCCGCCGCCGAGCGCCATAATGAACCGGGAGCGTTCACCGCCTTTATTGGTTGGGAGTGGAGCTCAACGCCGATGGGCGCGAATCTTCATCGGGTGGTGTTTACACCAGATGGCGCGGATAAGGCAAGCCAGTACATGCCGTTCAGCTCTTTAGATAGTCAATATCCTGAAGATCTTTGGCGTTGGCTGGAAAGTACGGCGGAGACGACGGACTCACAATTTATTGCCATTCCGCATAACTCCAATGTCTCCAAAGGTTATATGTTTGCTAAGTCGACCCTCAAGGGCGAGGCAATGACGCAGGAGTACGCGCAGCTTCGTTCCAAATTCGAGTCGGTGGTTGAAATCACGCAAATGAAGGGCGATAGCGAAACCTGGCCTGACCTGTCGCCAGAAGATGCCTTTGCCGATTTTGAGGGCTATCCCCACTATCTGCAGCCAAACCAAGATGGTGATTACCGTGCAACTCGGGCGGACTTTGTGCGGCAGGCCATTGCGAGTGGCATGGAGTTGGAGCAAAGCCTCGGCATCAACCCCTTTAAATTGGGCGTGATTGGCTCAACCGACACCCATACCGGATTTTCTACCCCGGATGATGATAATTTCCTCGGTAAGATGGCATTTGATTCGGTGCCAGAAAATAAGGCCAGCCGAGCCGGCTTGCCTTCGAATGGTTGGGGCGTGTCGGCCTCGGGTATTGCGGCGGTATGGGCCGAAGAAAATACCCGCGAAGCGATTTTTAAAGCGTTTAAGCAGCGTGAGGTTTATGCCTCAACCGGGCCGCGCATTAGTTTGCGGGTATTTGGCGGTTTCGATCTTGATGAGGCCATGTTGAATTCAACGCAATTTGTCTCTGAAGCCTATAAGCGTGGAGTGCCGATGGGCGGTGAGCTAATGGCGGATACAAAAAAGCGGCCGCTGAAAATTGCCATAAAAGCACTGCGTGATGCCGAAGGTGCGAATCTGGATCAGGTACATATTGTTAAACTTTGGCTGGATAGTGAGGGCAAGCCTCAGGAAAAAGTTTACCCGGCCTTGTGGAGCGGGCAGCGCCCATTGGCCAGTAATGGTTTTCCTGAGCCGGTTAAAAATACGGTGAATTTACTGACCGGCGAGCTGGAAAACTCGGTTGGGGCAACAGAGCTGAGTGGTGTCTGGCACGACCCGGATTTTAATCCCGATCAATATGCCGCCTATTATGTGCGAGTTATTCAAATTCCCACTGCGCGTCATTCGCTGTATGACACCATTGCTCTCGGCGTTTCGCCGGAAACCAGTGGTCAGCCAGCCACCATTCAAGAGCGGGCTTATTCTTCCGCGATTTGGTATACCCCTGCAGCAAGTTCTGAGTAAGTTCTATATTAATCAGTGTTTTCTATTGGCTTATCCAACGCGCTAATTTTTATCAGTGAGAGCAGCGACGCAAGCCATAAAAGAAACAGGCACAGCATAAGAACCGGAGTGGTGCCGATGTTCTCGGTACGGGTAATCTCGATGTAGGAGTAGCCGGTAATCAGTATGGCGATGAGCGAAAAGGTGATTGCACCGGGCCAAAACCGCCGATGCTTTGCTTTTATAAATGCGATGCCCCACGGCCCTGAGCACAGAATAAATGCAGCCAGCATTGCGCCGATAAAATTGAGTTTATCGTTTGAATAATGCTGGTAGAGATAGCTTTTTACCTCGTCCCAAGCCGCGCCCTTTGCATACGCAGTGAATAGCGCAATAAAACAAACAAGCAATGACAGTGTGACGAGCTTTCTGGCAACGTTCATATTGGAGCTGAGTCCTTTATTTCTTTTATGTTGCTGAAATGATGGGCACCACTGTAGTCATTTTTTTCGCCGGATACCACTTTTGCAAAAAGGCATTTTGCAGTGTGGTTGCCGCTTTGCTTGGTGTTGTCTGTATATGTGGAGCTACTTGGAGAGGAGTTAGGGGGAAATTTTTTCTTGCAAAGAAATTCCAATCTGTCGCATTCTTGGGCTGCTAACACCCTAAATAATAAAATCAGGTAGTACATGGCGAATATTCTTCGCGCAGCTGGGTTCCGCGGATTTACAGAGCTGCTCCTCGAATTGGGGGCAAATCCTGCAGAAATCTATGCGCAAACCGGGTTGAATGAGACACATCTGACTAACCCGGACAATATTATTCCCTCCCGGCAAATTGTGAGGGCAATGAACCTCGCGGCGGAAAAAACCGGACAGGCCGATTTTGGCTTGCGGCTGGGTTTGCGTAATTCCATCGACTTTATCGGCCCGGCGGGTTTGCTAGCTAAGCAAAGCGAGACCTTGGGTGAAGCCTTGCAGGCCTTGAGCCGCTATATCTCTTTGCACAATCAAAGCTCGCAAATCGCGATGAGTCAGTACGGTAAAAAATGCTTGCTGACTTACGATGATGTCACTCCGGGAATGAACAGTAACCCCCATCTTTGTGACCGCTCATTGACCGTGGGTGTGAATTTTTTCCGTTCATTTCTTGGGCGAGCTTGGACACCCTCGGCCATGTTTTTCAAACACCGTAAACCTGCCGATAGCAGCCTTTATGAAAAAACCTTTGCCTGCCCCCTGTTTTTTGACAGCGATGTTTACGCTATCGAGTTTGAAGCCGAGGCATTAACGGCCAGATCTAGCCAAACTGACCCGGCGATGCGGCAGTTTTTTCTGAATTATCTCGAAGAGCTGAAGCGTCAAAATCTCGGGGGGCTGCCAGAGCTGGTTGAAAACTTGATCCGTTCCCTATTGAGTACCGGTTGCGACCAGGAAGTGATTGCGGAAGTGCTCGACATGCATCCGCGAACCTTGCAAAAAAGACTCAAGGCCGAGGGCGTATGCTTTGGGGACTTGCTCAATAATGTACGGGCGGAAATGGCCACTCAATATTTATTGGAGTCTGATATTTCCTTAACCGATTTGGCGAGTATGCTGGGTTATTCTGAATTGAGTGCGTTCAGCCGCTTTTTTAGCGGCCACTTTGGTTGCTCGCCCCGTAATTATCGCAAGGCAAATAGAGCCGATTGCGGATAGATTTACCTTTCCTCTGCGCCCCTCTCATTAGTCGCTTGTTGGAAGTAACAAATATGTTACTATTTGGGCATGCCTCACACACGGGCTATGTCTGATGGTCTTTTTGAACTGAGGGTCAAGGGTAAGGAAGGTATCGCTAGGGTCTTTTACTGCACCAAGGTGGGCAAGCGGATCATTATGCTGCATGGATTTGTAAAGAAAACACAAAAGACCCCAAGTAAAGAATTGCGTAAAGCTCAGCAGCGTTTGAGCGAGGTTAAAAATGAAGCATAGTGAATTAAAGGAAGCAGCACTTTCCAAGCCCGAAGTGAAAGCTGCATATGATGAAATGGCTCCGGAGTTTGCGCTGCTTCGACAAATGCTTAAGGCAAGGCAAAGTGCAGGTCTGAGCCAAGCTGACGTTGCTGAGCGCATGGGTACGAAACCACCGGCAGTAACACGGCTCGAGTCGTCATTGGGTAATGGCAAGCATTCACCTTCGCTGGCCACTCTGCAAAAGTATGCACATGCGGTGGGCTATAAACTACAGGTTAAATTAGTACGTTCTTGATTGGGCCAACTTATAACAATCCGTCGCGGCAGCGAAAATGCGGCCTAGAGACAAATGTCCCGATAGATAAAAAAAGGGAGCCCCGAAGGGCTCCATAGGCGAGAGAGATTGCTAAGTTAGAACGCTTCTGAAATTAGAAGCGGTAGGTACCTTGCAGGGCAAAGGAGCGCAGGCGGTCGGTTTGTTTAAAGCCGTTGCCGTTGACCAGTGGCTGGTCGTTGGCGTTACCGGTGCTGGTCAGTTCATCGCCGAGGTTTTTACCAATCAGCGCCACTTCCCATTTTTCGTTCACATCGCCAAGACTGATGCGGGCATCATATTTGGTGAATGATTTTTGGTAGCCGTAGATAGGGTCAAGGTCAGCCGATACATATTGCTCATCGCTGTAATTGGCATTGAATATAAAGCGAGCCATCAAGCTGTTGCCCACTGGCTGGGTGTAGTTCAGATTGAGGTTAAAGGCGAGTTCAGGTGAGAACACATTGGTATCGCCAGAGGCATCGCGGTAAGCCGTAGTTGTGCCTGGGTTTACACAGTCGCCACGAACCGCGCTAGCGGGTGAAGCAGGTGTTGCCCAGCAAGGCGCATTGGGGAAGTCTTTGTAGGTGTTGTCCAGATAGCTGCCCGCAAAACCAACCCGCAGTTTTTCGGTGGCGGCCCAGTTTAGATCCACCTCCAGACCCTTGGCTTCAATCTCCGCCGCATTTTGTACAAAGAAGGCGGTGGCGCCGTCGAAAATACTGACCTGATAATCTTCAACAGTGACCATAAAGGCGGTGGCGTTTAGGGTCATGGAGTTATCAAACAGATAAGTCTTGATACCCACTTCGAAGTTTTGTGCTTTTTCCTCTTCGTATTCGAAGAACGGCGAAGTATCGCTGCGCAGGAAGCGGGCATCGAAGCCACCACCCTTGGTGCCGCTGGAGGCGGTTGCGAAAATCATGGTGTCGGCGCTGAGGTCATGTTCCAGTGTTAGCTGGTAGTTAACATCGGATTCGTCGCGTTTGCGGTCGCGAATATCGTGTTCATAGGTGCCCAATAAGCCGTCGTAAACCTCCTCGGTAATTTGTGCATAGGTGAAGCCGTTGCTGGCTAGGGTGGAGCCGGTAGGGCTGGTCAGGAAGGCGTCGTAATCAGCGGCGGTGCTGCCCACGGTTTGTCCGGCGCGATAGACCCAACCGCCAGTCATGCGTTTATTCAGGAAGTGATCGACTTCTTTATCTTCCGAGAAATAGCGCAGGCCGGCGGTTAAGCGGGTGGCGTCGGTAAAGCTCCAGGTTGCCGAGCCGAATACCGCCCACATTTCCTGTTTTTGATCCATGCCGTAGTCGCGGGTGAGGTTGGCCAGTTCGCGTGGGTCTGCCAGGCCGAGTTGCTGGAAGGCCAGCGTGCTACCAAAGGCTTCACCAGAGCGGTAAACCAAGTCACTGCTGTGATAGTAAGCGCCAACAATATATTCCAGTTGCTGCCCTACGGGAGACGCTATACGAATCTCTTGGCTGTACTGGTCGTAGTCTTCAGTGGCGTCAACTTGAATCAGTGGCAGGGCGGAGAAGTCACAGTCACAGATGTCGCGGTAATCGTAGTGCGCGTAACCGGTGGTGGCGGTTAGTTCGTGCTCGCCGAGTGACCACTGAAAAATCAGCGTGGCCAGATCCATGGTATTGGTGCTGCCTTCCTCTTTGTCAGGGAAGCCCAGCGAGCCAATAAAGGCGGGCTGGAGTTGGAATAATAGGGCGCCGCCGTCGTTATCGACCGCGCGTTCATCATCGTAACGCTCTGAACCATCGCCCCCGGTTGCCGCTGCGACCAGGGCTTTGTTCAAGTCGTAGGTAGCTTGAGCGCCGGCATTGTAGGGATTGATATCGGCAAGCTGGGTCGATTGTTGGGTAGAGTCAAACTTGCTGTGTTCCAGCTTGGCGGTAATGGTGAGGTCTTCTGCGGCATCCCAACGCAGTTTACCGCGCAGGGTTTTATCGTCGCGCTCGGGGCCGTCTTCGTTGGTCATCACGTTTTTGATATAGCCATCCATTTGATAACCGCGCACGGCCAAACGACCACTTAAAGTGTCGCTTAATGGGCCGGAGACAATCGCGCTGATTTCTTTTTCGCCGTAGCTACCGGCCATGGCGGTAATCGACGATTCAAACTCTTCGGTGGGGTCAGCGGTAATTACGCTGATCGCACCACCGATGGTGTTTTTGCCAAACAAAATCGACTGCGGGCCACGCAATACTTCTACTCGAGCCAAGTCCATAAACGGAGCGCGGGTGAGTTGGTGACGGCCCATGTAAATACCATCGTGGAAGATGGAAACAGATTGCTCGATACCTTGGTTGGCGCCGGGGGTACCGATACCGCGAATAAATACAAAGTTACCGATGGGGTTTTGCGCCATGGTCACGGCGGGCATATCGGCGGCGAAGTCTTCTGCGCGGGTTACGCCCATTTCACGAATGGATTCGCCGCTCATGGCGATCATCGAGATGGGTACGTCTTGCAGGCTTTCTGCGCGTTTGGTTGCTGTTACAAGCACTTCTTCAAGTACCGGTGCCGCAAGTGCGGAACTGGCAAGCCCCATTGCCAAAGTGCCTCGGCAAAGGGATTGAATGGTGCGGCTTAAGGACAGTTTCTTATGCATTATGCTCATGGTTTGCCTCTCTAGCGTTTTTCCTGATGCTTTTAAAATGATTATTGTTAGTGGGTTATTAAAGGGTGGACGGTCCTTGTCTTATCCTTGAAATTGTCAGCGCTATCTCCTTTTTTGCGGCTAATGTAAAAAGTTAGTTTTTTGTTTGTACTGTAGCTCAAAATGCATTTATCGCTAGTTCAACCAAATTGGTGAGCTATAGGCACGCTCTTGAATTTCAGTAGGAATCTTGGAATCCAGCTTGATGCCGTAACGGGCGGCATCGTAGGTGGTCCAGCGGGGGGTTGGAATTTGTAAAACCCGAGCGTAATAAAAGGCAGATTGTCCGGGGGTAAAGTCAGGGTCTTGCCATTCGCCACGAAGGGTGCGGCTGCCAATATCATTGGTGTATTCAGCGGTTTTTGCGTTCACTGTGCTGCCAATGGGTTTTAGCGTGCCCTTGCGTGACAGTTTGCGCTTGCCGGCCCAGGCAACCTCGTAAATCTTTTCTTGGGTTTTGCCATTGGCATCCACCCAGCCTTTAATAATTTGCACGCGATCCAGTTTGGCATCGGTGGGATCCATCATCGCGTCTACTTGGAAGGTTGGTGCCGACTGTTGATCTTTAACGATACTGCCCATGGGCAGAGTGTTTTTTCCGTTTTGTAGATCAAAGCGCAGCGTAATGCGCGGGCCAGTGGTGGCATAAACCTCGCGGCGTTGCATGGCGTCAAAAATCGCTTCGCGGGTGTTGTCTTCTGCCCACACAGCGGCATAACCCGAGGCGACCATTTCCCAGCCAAACACTTTCATTTCGCCAAAGCTGCCCAGCAGGTGCTTCCAGCGATCTGGGCTGGGTTCCATATAGGCCATTTTTCCGTAAAAGTTATCGGAATCGGCGGTGGCCAGCGCCGTGTGTGCATCGGTGGAGCCAATCATGCCGAACTGGTAGGGGTTAAGGCCGCGCTCGGTTTGAAATTTAAGGCCGTTTTTTAGCGCTTCGCGGGCGTACTCATATTGGAGCATGTCGTCTTGCTTTAAGGACGGGCCCAAATTGCCGGTGTCCCAGTTTTCAAAGTCGGCAAATTCATCATTGGGCGAAAGCAGGGGGTGCGCTTCGCCGTCGCCTTTTATTTGAGTGACTTCATAGAGTGGCTCCCAGCGCGCGCGAGTTTCCAGATATTCTTTGGTGAAGGGTTTTTGAGTGGCTGGGTTAATGTCTGGGAACATCAAACCATTACTGAGATTGCCGTTATGAGCAAGGGCGATTACTTTGCCGCCGGTCTTTTTCTCGTAGCTTTCCAGCCACTTCCAGAGGTCTTCCGGATTGCTGCTCTCCGCTGAGGTGAACGGAAGAACTTGCTCGGCAAAGCTGGCATCATCGCGATAAAGAATATTGCGGTGCAGGTTGTTGCCCTGTGGTGTTGAGGTCCATTCATAGCCAATAAGTGCGGTAAAACGGCCCGGTTCATTAAATTGATCTGCGGTTGCTACCTGTTTTTTCCAGACCTCTTTAAAGCCGTCTTTTTCATAGACAACTTTAGGTGCATTGCCGAGAGTCAGTGCTGCAACGACATCCATACCTGCTTGGTAGGCATCACCGCCTTTGCTGAGCAAACGCTGGCGCCAGCCTTGAATAATTGGTTCTTTGGTGAATTTAGGGTCATTGCTGTCCAGTACCTTTTTCATCACGCCCATCGCGTCGGAGTGGTCGGCAACGACTAGAAAATCTAATGGGCGAGACAGACGCACAGGCTGGCCGCTAGTGCTGTTAACTTGTTCACCACGGGCAAAGCGATACGCTGTGGCAGTATCCAGTCTTACCCCGAATGCGCGGGCATCGAGTGATAAGTCGGTATGTAAATGGGTGTCGCCCCACAATACTCGTTTGGTGGAAGTAGCACTGGCATAGGGCGAATAAACTTGTTCGCTGCCAGCTTGGGTGGTGATGGACAGCGCCGAGGCGATAAATGAATAGATCAATTTATGGCGAAATTTTGGCGCTAATTTCGCGCGCTTACCACGCACAATAGACATAATGTCTCCTTTCATATTTATTTTTATTGCAGTCAAATTAAATGACTATTTTGAAAGAAGTATAGGTCTTTATTTAGACTTTGCTTGACGGTAAGCGGCGTCAACTTGACAAATTGCGAATCCTTTTAAGTTTATCGATAAAAAATAGAATTTAGCGCCATATATTTATTGTTAGTATTTACTTAATAAAGCTGGCGGCACTTTGATCGACATACCCAATAACAACTGAGAATAACCCTTGCCTTGAGGGTCATTGCGCAAGCTGGCCACGCCACCACCACTGAGTACATCGTGCAGCAAAAAGTTTAGGCCATTGATGCCGGGCAAATAAAAGCGTTCTACCGCATCCGCCTGTTCGGGATTTTCTAAAAAGTGACTAAAGGCGCGAGCGACCCGTTCTTCGGTCAATGCTTGGGCGATATACGGCAGGTATTCTTCACGGCGAGCAATCACGCCGATATTGGCTTTATTGCCTTTATCGCCGCTGCGCGCCCAGGCCAAATCTTCTAAAGAAACGGCTACCCAATCTGCTTCTGCTGCGGCGAGGCAGGGTACAACATGCTCACTAATCACAGCAGGGTCAGTGCTGGCGACAGGCGCGCAATAACTTTCACACTGGCCATCCATTTCTATGCGGATATCGAATTCGGTTTTTGGCACTAGCAGCGAAAACAGACGCACCACCATCGAGGGCTTGGGCATGCCGCCCTGAAAAATACTGAGCCCCGGAGGTGCCGCCAAGGCAACGCCTAAGGTTTCTTTTATCAATAATGCTACGCCCTTGGGGGAGGGGTGCATGGCGGCGATTTTAATATCTACTTCACGCGAGCTTTGTTGGCTGCGTTCTGCGCCGTAATGGCCTTCGCAGCCGATCACTTCAATGCAGGTTTCGGTGAAGTCGGGTAGGCCTGCTTGGGTGAGGGCGCGGCGTGCACGGATAAGCGCATTGTCGGCAAAAACACGAGCACGGCGTTCGGCATCGCGGCCGTAATAGGTATAGATTTGTCCGCCGCGAAAGCCGTCTTCCCAAGTCAGGCTGACTTTGTAGTGATCGGGGGCGGGGTAGCCTTTAGCGCCGCTAACGCTGACCTGATTTTCTGCGATTTGATTGAGCGTAACCTCTGAAAAATCACAAATAACATCGGGCAGAATATAGCGCTGGGGATCACCAATTTCATAAACCAATTGCTCGGCAACGGTGCCAATGGTCACGGCGCCGCCGGTGCCTTCCGGTTTGCAGCAAACAAAGCGGCTGTCGGCGTTGATTTCAACAATGGGGTAGCCCGCGTCGGCCAATGTATCGGCTACAGTTTCCCAGTCGGTGTAGTTGCCGCCGGTCATATGGGTGCCGCATTCAATGAGGTGGCCGGCAAGACTGGCTTGCGCTAGATGATCCCATTGCTCGGCTTGCCATGAAAACTCATGAATACATGCCCCCAGCGTTACCGCGCTGTCGACACCGCGCCCGGTAACGACAATATCGGCGCCCATGGCCAGTGCTTGGGCTATGGGAAAAGCGCCTAGGTAGGCGTTGGCACTGACGATTTTTTCTAGCGCCGGAAACGACTTGCCGGAGAACATTTCGGTATACGCGGCGTCGGCCAGTTTTTGCTTTTCTTCAATCAAGTCGTCGCCGGTAATAATCGCGACTTTAAGGTTTAAACCTTGTTCAGCAATTAGAACGCGAATGGCTTCGCCGCAGGCTGTTGGGTTTTCACCGCCAGCATTGGAGATGATTTTTACACCCTGCTTGGAAATTTCTTTTAAATTGGGTTTTAGTGCGGCGCTAACAAAGTCGGTGGCATAACCTAACTGGGGATCTTTGGCGCGAGCTTTGGCCATGATCGACATGGTAACTTCGGCCAGATAATCGTAAACGATATAGTCCAGATTGCCACTGGCAAGCAGTTGAGGCGTGGCTAGTGAGGCGTCACCCCAATAGCCGCTGGCACCACCGATTCGAATGCTGGAAGTTGTCATAATGTCTCCTTGGTTCTGCCGCGCTAATTATTAAACTAGTTATACAAGGAAGTTCTGATTAATGTCGCGAGTGCAGTAATTAATCAGGGCTTCCTTTTAGGGGTCAACAAAAATATCTAAACCCACTTCCGTGCAACTCGGGTCATTTTTGTATTGATCAAAATCCGTAACACCACGCTCGCGCAGCAGGGTTTCGTCGATAAAGGTTTCGCCGGTCACTTCTTTGCTGTTACTAATCAAAATTTCATAAGCGGCATCGGCCATGATCGCCGGAGTGCGTGAAGAATGTAGCAATGCTTTATCTATAGCGAACTCTACTGCTGCGGTGGCGATGGTGGTTTGTGGCCACAGTGCATTAGAGGCCACGCCATCATGGCGCAACTCTTCAGCTAGTCCCAAGGCAATCAGCGACATGCTGTATTTGGTGACGGTGTAGGGAATATGCACGCCTAGCCAGTGTTTGCCCAAGTTGATTGGCGGTGACAGGGTGATGATGTGTGCATTGCTGGATTTTTTCAGGTAGGGAATTGCCGCTTGCGAGCACACCAAGGTGCCGCGCGTATTGATGGAGTGAATCAGATCGAAACGCTTCATTGGCGTGTTTTGAGTGTTTTCCAAAAAGATCGCGCTGGCGTTATTAATCAGTGCGTCTATGCCGCCAAAGGTGGCTGCCGCTTGTTCCATCGCCGCTTGAACTTGGGCTTCGTCGCGCACGTCTAACTTCAGTGCCAAGGCTTTGCCGCCGGCTTGTTCAACTTCTGCGGCAACGGTGTGGATGGTGCCGGGCAGTTTAGGATGGGGTTCATCTGATTTGGCGGCGATAACGATATTGGCACCGTCGCGGGCGCAGCGCAGTGCGATCTCGCGGCCAATGCCACGGCTGGCGCCGGTAATAAAAATAGTTTTGTTTGCTAGGGATGACATGGTTTATCTCCTGTATTTATTCGGCGCTGTCGGCGGTTACGCTGACCAGAAGCTGACGGATTTTGACTTGATCACCGGCCTTCACGGTGAGGCTTTCAACAACGCCATCGACGTCGGCCTTGAGTTGGTGTTCCATTTTCATGGCTTCTAAAACAACCAAGGTTTGGCCCTTGCTGACGGTATCGCCTTCCTTCACCAAGACATCGACAATGGCGCCGTCCATCGAGGCGAGGATGCGGCCATTGCCGGCACTGCTACCTTTCTTGGCAGCGTAAGTGGTGTTTTCAAAGCAGGCGTTGCCGAATTCACTGTTGAGCAATAAGCGGTCGCCATCAATGTGATAGCTGACTTTTTCGCGCACGCCATTTTTGATGTACACGCATTGCTTGGCATCGGCGCTGATTATTTGCAGGCTGAGCGTATTTTCGCCCTGACGCACTTCATAGCTTGGCTGCTGGCCTGAAGCCGTCACATTCATTTCAACGCTATAGGTTTCACCTTCGTGGCTGAGGCGATATTGCCAAGGCGCGCTGGCACCATTTCGCCAACTCAGTAATTCGGCGTTGTGGGCGCTGTTCACGCCGCTATGGGTGTACATCAAAATTGCAGCCAGGCCGAGGGCTTGTAATGACGGCGGGGCGGCTTGAATGCTGACATCGTCACTAAAATGCTGTTCGATAAAGGCGGTGGTGGCGCCGCCCTCGGCAAATACTGGATGACGCAAAATATTGGCGAGGAAGCGCTGGTTGTTGTTTACGCCTAGTAACAGCGTATCTTCTACCGCGCAGATCAAGCGGCGGCGAGCTTCTTCGCGATTGCTACCGTAGGCGATGATTTTAGCCAACATGGGATCGTAGTGCGGGCTTACGGTTTGACCCTCGCGGATACCGTGGTCAATACGCACGCCTTCGCTCTCTGGTAATTGCCAGCGGATCACATCGCCGGTTTGCGGCATAAAGTTATTGCGTGGGTCTTCGGCGTAGAGCCGTACTTCCATGGCGTGACCCGTTAGCGAAATTTGTTCCTGAGTCAGTGGTAGCGTTTCACCGGCGGCGACTTTAATTTGCCAGGCGACCAGATCTTGTCCGGTAATTAATTCGGTAACGGGGTGCTCTACTTGCAGACGGGTATTCATTTCCAGAAAGTAGAAATTGCCATCGGCGTCGGCCAAAAATTCGACCGTGCCCGCGCCGCGATAATTGCAGGCTTTGGCGGCATTCACCGCCGCTTCGCCCATGCGGGCGCGAAGGGCTTCGCTGACAAAAGGCGAGGGCGCTTCTTCAACCACTTTTTGGTGGCGGCGTTGAATAGAGCAGTCGCGTTCACCCAGATACACGGCATTTCCGTGTTGGTCGGCAAACACTTGAATTTCGATATGGCGGGGTTGGATAACCGCGCGTTCCAAAATTAGCTCGCCACTGCCAAAGGCGCTTTTGGCTTCGGAGGCTGCGGTTTTAATGCTGGCTTCCAGCTCTGACTCTTCCATAACCAAACGCATGCCGCGACCGCCACCACCGGCGGAGGCTTTGACCATAAGCGGAAAACCAATTCGTTGGGCTTCGCTAATCAAGCGCTGAGCATCTTGATCGCTTTCTTGGTAACCGGGAATACAAGGTACGCCAGCTTCGATCATGGCAATTTTGGATAAGCGTTTGCTGCCCATTAATTCAATGGCTTCTGGCGAGGGGCCAATAAAAGTGATGCCAGCGTTTTCGCAATCGCGGGCAAAACCGGCATTTTCAGAGAGAAAGCCGTAGCCGGGATGAATGGCATCGGCGCCAGTTTGTTTGGCTGCGGCCAGAATTTTTTCCGCGACTAGGTAAGATTCGCCGACGGGGGCGGCACCTATGCAAACCGCTTGATCGGCAGCTTGCACATGCAGGGCATTGGCATCGGCCTCGCTGTATACGGCGACAGTTCTATAGCCCAGTGCTTTTGCGGTGCGGATAACGCGAACGGCAATTTCACCACGGTTGGCAATCAGAATTTTTTGAATGCTATTCATCACTCGTTTCTCAATTTGTTATTTATCTCTGCGCTTGAGCAGGTCTTACTGTGCCCAACTGGCAGCGCGTTTTTCGACAAAGGCTTGGGTACCTTCGCGGCCTTCGTCGCCTTGTACTGCCGTTGAGAACTGCTGTGCGGCCTTATCGAGCAGGGTTTCATGCTCCACTTGTCCCACACTTAAAATCAGCTCTTTGGTGACACGATTGGCCAGCGGTGCACAGCGTTTAATTTGTTTAAGTTGCTGGGCAAGTAGCTCGTCCATCGCCTCGGGAGAGTCGGTAGTAAAGTGCACCACGCCCAAGGCTTTTGCTTCTTCCCCTTTGAAACGCGCACCGGTTAGCACGAGTCGGCGGGCTTGAGTTAAACCGACGCGGTTAACAACAAACGGGGCAATTTGCGCAGGTGGTAAACCGAGACTGGTTTCCGGTAAGCCAAACTGGGCGTTGATGTCGGCAATGGCGATATCTGAAATACAGGCGAGACCGAAGCCGCCACCGAGAACCGCACCTTCGAGCAGGGTGATTACAACTTGCGGGGCATAGTTGGCCTTGGTAATCATGCGACCAAACGCGCGATTTAAAACAAAGAAGGGATCTTCGCCATCGTTTTGACTAGCGGCTTCACGCGCGCGGCTCATATCTTTAATGTCGCCGCCCGCACAGAAATTGGCATCGGCGCCGCGTAATACAACAGCGCGGATATCACTGCGATCGGCAATGGCATCAAAAGTCGCCATCACTTCGTTCACCAGTTTCAGGTTCATGGCATTGCGAACCTGAGGGCGGTTCAACGTCAGGTGCAGTACACCGGCTTCTTCGCGCAATAGAATTTCTTCACAAACAGGAAGACTCATGACTCAGCCCCCCTTGCCGGGGTGAATGCCCAATTGCTTGGCGATAATGCCAATCATCACTTCATCGACGCCACCGCCGATGGGAACCAGGCGAGAGTCACGGTAAAAACGGTTGATAATGGATTCTTCAACATAGCCCATGCCGCCCCAGAATTGCAGGCATTTATCGGGAATGCTGCGGCTGAGTCGGCCCGCCATCAGCTTGGCCATAGAAGCCAGTTTGGTGATATCTTCGCCGTTGATATGGCATTCGGTAGCGCGGTAGAGAATCGAGCGCAAGGCCTCGCATTCGCTCTGCATTTCTGCCAGCGCGTAGTAAATGCTTTGATTGTGGATCAGCGGCTGGCCAAAGGCTTTGCGTTCCTGTGTGTAGGTGATGGTGCTGCTTACACAGGTTTCCAACTGGCTCAGTGCCATGGCGGTGCCGAACAGACGCTCTTCTTGGAACTGCTGCATTTGGTAGATAAAGCCTTTGCCTTCCTCACCAATGCGGTAACGCTGGGGCACCCGTACATTGTCAAAAAACACCGGTGCGGTATCTGAAGAGCGCATCCCCATTTTTTTCAGCTTGCCCGCCACGCTCACACCGGGGGTATTGGCGGGGACGATAATCAGGGATTTATTGGCGTGTTTGGGGCCGTCACCGGTATTGGCTAGCACGCAGAAATAGTCGGCCTGAGTGGCATTGGTAATCCACATTTTGCTGCCATTTAAAATATAGTCATCGCCGTCTTTGCGGGCGGTGGTGGTGATGGCGGCAACATCGGAACCGGCATCGGGCTCAGATACGGCAATAGAGGCGACCATTTCGCCGCTAATGGCGGGAGCGAGGAATTCTTCGCGCAGTGTATCGCTGCCAAACGACGCCAGTGCCGGTGTCGCCATATTGGTTTGCACACCAATCGCCAGTGGCACGCCGCCGCAATGTGCCGTGGCAATGGCTTCGGCAAACACCACTTCAAAACTGTAATCCAAACCCATTCCGCCATAGGCTTCGGGCTTGGTAATGCCGAGCATGCCGCGCTCGCCTAATTTGCGAAACAGCGCATGGGCGGGGAAGATGCCTTCGGCCTCCCACTGTTCGATAAAGGGGTTCATTTCCGCTTCTACAAAAGCCAGCACCGAGCGGCGCAATTCATTGTGTTCCTGAGTAAAGAGCATGATGTATTTCTCCCCTTAAATTAGAAACGGGCGATGCCGAAGGTATTGCTGCGCAGAGGCCGCTGATCAGACTCGCGGCAAATATCCAACAACAAGCCGAGAATTTTGCGGGTGTCGCGTGGGTCGATCAGGCCGTCATCTTCCATGCGCGCGGTACAGGCCAGTGCGGTGGTTTGGCTTTCCATTTGCTCACAGGTGGATTTTTCCATCGCGGCCAGTTTGGCTTCGTCCACTTGGCCGGCTTGTTTCATTTTGGCTTCAGCAACAATGCGCAGCACCATGCCGGCTTGCGCGCCACCCATGACCGAGGTGCGGCTATTGGGCCAAGAGAACAAGAAGCGCGGATCAAAGCCGCGACCGCACATGGCGTAGTTACCGGCACCATAGGAGCCGCCAACATTGATCGACAGTTTTGGAACTTTAGCGTTGGCCACCGCCTGAATCATTTTGGAGCCGTGTTTGATAATGCCGTTGCGCTCGGGGTCGGTGCCGACCAAAAAGCCGGTGATATTGTGCAAGAACAAAATAGGCGTATTGCTCTGCTCGCAAAGTTGAATGAACTGGCCACCCTTGGCTGCGCCGGGCGCGGTAATTGGGCCGTTATTGGCGATGACGCCACAGGCATTGCCTTCAATTTTGATATGGCCACAAACGGTTTGGCTGTCGTATTCCGGTTTGAAATCTAAGTACTCAGAACCGTCGGCAATGCGGGCGATTATTTCGCGACAGTCGTAAGGCTTTTTCGGATCGCTGGGAACTACGCCAAGCAGTTCATCGGGTGAATACAGCGGCGCTTTAAAGGCTTTTGCCGATTTTTGTGGAAGCTGATCATTCCACGGTAGCTGCGCCATAATATCGCGCGCAATACGAATGCCGTCGGCATCGTCTTCTGCCAGATAGTCACCCACACCAGATTGGCCGGTGTGCATTTCCGCTCCGCCCAATTCTTCATCTGTGGCAATTTCGCCAGTCGCCGCTTTCAGCAGCGGTGGCCCAGCTAGATACATCGCGGCTTGTTCGCGCACCATAATAATGTAGTCAGAAAGGCCGGGTTGATAAGCGCCGCCCGCCGTGGCACTGCCGTGAACTACGGTAATTTGCGGAATACCTGCGGCAGAAAGACGCGCTTGATTAGCAAAGGTGCGGCCACCGGCAACAAACATTTCTGCGGCGTAGGCGAGATTCGCACCACCGCTTTGTGCCAGTGCCACTACCGGCAATTTATTCTCTAGGGCAATGTCTTGCAGGCGCAGTTTTTTCTGTAAGCCGATGGGGGAAATGGTGCCACCCTTAACGGCAAAATTATCGACAATAATTAAGCAGCGCACGCCAGACACATAACCGATACCGGCAATAGCGCCGGCGCCGGCTCCGGTGCCGTCTTTGTCGTCGTACATCATAAAGCCGGCGAGGGAAGAGAGCTCCAAGAAGGGCGCGCCTTGGTCGAGTAACAAGTTAAGGCGATCTCTAGGAAGTAACTGACCGCGTTTGGCGTAGCGTTCGCGGGCGCGTTCGGCGGCATCAACCACTTTGGTCTCAATGCTCCGAAATTCAGTCACATGGCCCTGCATTTTTTCGCAGTTGGCGGCGAATTCCCCAGAGTGAACGTCTAGCTGTGATTCCAGTGATGGCATAGGAATAGCCCTTCTTCAAAACGGTGTTGGACGGTTTTGCTTGCCCGCAGGCAGGCCCCGATTTATTGGTGGGGTGTACTATAACGAGAAAATTCACTACCAAGCAAGCGCTTGGTTTGTTATTTTATGATCATTCGATCAAATCCGGTACAGTTCGCTGTTTCGGGTCTTTAGATGGTGTTAGAGGTGAGAGATGGCAGCATTAAGCTACTTTGGTGAAATTCATTCAATTATTCGGGAAACCGCGTCCAGCTTTGTGCGTAAGGAAATCCTGCCTTTCATCGATGACTGGGAGGAGGCGGGGAGCTTTCCCCGTGAGCTGTATAAAAAAACCGGAGATGCGGGTTTGCTGGGCATTAATTACCCAGAAGAGTACGGCGGCACCGGCGGCGATCTGTTTCAAAAAGTGGTTTGGCTGGAGGAGCTAATGCGCGCTGGCTCGGGCGGTTTAACCGCGAGCTTGGGTTCTTTGGATATCGGTTTGCCGCCACTGGTGAAGTTTGGCGATGAGGCGTTGAAGCGGCGGGTAGTGCCGGAGGTTCTTGCCGGAGAAAAAATTTATGCCTTGGCGATTACTGAACCCAGCGGCGGTTCGGATGTGGCTAATTTGAAAACCCGCGCTGTGCGAGAAACCGTGAATGGCAAAGACTATTTTCGAGTGAATGGCAGCAAAACCTTTATTACCAGTGGTACGCGGGCGGATTATTTTACCGTGGCCGTGCGTACCGGTGGCGAGGGCTATAAGGGCGTAAGCCTGTTGATGGTGGAGAAAGACACTGCCGGATTTAGCGTGGGTAATCCCTTGAAAAAAATGGGCTGGTGGGCCTCGGATACCGCCGAGCTGTTTTTTGATGACTGTTTGGTGCCGGCTGAAAATTTAATCGGCGAGGAAAATCAGGGGTTCTTTATGATTACCTCCAATTTTCAGAGTGAGCGGCTGACTTTGGCGGTGATGGCCAATATGACGTCGGAGCTGGCGTTAAACGCTTGCCTTGATTACGTAAAAGAGCGCAAGGCCTTTGGTCAGTCATTGTCAGGTTTGCAAACGATTCGCCACAAGCTGGCGGATATGGCGACGCAGCTAGAGGCGAGTCGTGAGTTGGCTTATCGCTGTGCCGCGAGAATGGATAATGGCGAGCAGATTATGAAAGAAATCTCGATGGCTAAGAATTTTGCCACCGATGTAAGCGATAAGATTACTTACGATGCGGTGCAGATTTTTGGCGGTATGGGTTTTATGCGCGAAAGCCTTGTTGAGCGCTTGTATCGTGATAACCGAATTCTTTCCATTGGCGGCGGAACGCGGGAAATCATGAACGAAATCATTTCAAAACAACTCCAGATTTAAGACGGAGTTTGGCCCCTTATGCTGCAGCCGGTACAATTCTCCTCAAGTGATTCCAGATTGGAGCTGGATGGAGATGCGAATGTGAGTATGGGAGTCTTGTTGCGCCGCCTGATTGATGAGGGCTGTGTTTCTGATCCTGAGAGTCCCAAAGGGCGTTTACTGGCGGCGGCAGCGCGACAGTTTAGGCAGAAGGGCTTTAGTCGTACCACGGTGCGTGATCTGGCGGCCGAGGTGGGCATTTTATCTGGCAGTATTTTTCATCATTTTAAAAACAAAGATGAAATCTTATTTGCGGTGATGAACGAAGTGGTGATCGCGATGGAGGAGCGTCTGCAAGTTCGTTTGTCGGCAGCAACTTCCACGCGGGATAAAGTGCGCGCTTTGATCGAAAACGAGCTGCAATTTATTCACGGCCCAACGGGTGATGCCACGGCGGTATTGATCTATGAATGGCGTGCGCTTTCTGAACCCTTGCAGCAAAAAATTCTAGAGCGTCGTCGGGCGTATTTTAAACTTTGGCACGACACCCTGATTAAGGCAGAAGAAGAGGCTTTGATTACGGTTGAGCCGGATTGCCTGCGGCAATTACTGCACGGTGCAATTGTGTGGAGTATTCACTGGTATCAGCCGCAGGGGCCGATGCCTTTGGAGAGCTTGGTGGATCAGGTGTTGAGTCTGGCGATTAAGAGCGAATAAGTTTTCGCTCGCTTTGCTCAGGTTTCTGCTCAGAAGTTTTTACTCTGAGTTTTTTAATAAAAGGGGCGCTCAATTGGGGCGCCCCTTTTTATTTGCGTGCGATTTTTTTCGTGAAGGGTATTTACGCGCTGGCGAGTGTTGGGCATTCCCAGACTACGGTTTTACGCTCGGCATACCAGGCATCAACCGTTTCAGAATACCGCTCTTCAATAATGTTGCGGCGGATTTTCATGGTCGGTGTCAGCATACCGTTTTCAATGGTCCAGCTGTCTTTCACCATGACTGCAAATGAAAGCGCCTCGTGTGGATCAAGGGTTTGATTCACCTGTTCCAGCAGCTCGCTGATTTCAGATTCGAACTGGCGTTTTGCCTCGTTGCAGCTCAGTTTTTCACCCGCAATGGCACTAGGCATTAACAATACAAAGGGCTGAGCTTGATTCGCACCGCTTACGCAAACCGATTCCACCAGTGGGTGACCAATCTTGCATTCAATTGGCACTGGGGCGACATATTTGCCTTTGCTGGTTTTGAAAATTTCTTTCAGGCGGCCAGTGATTTTAAGGCGACCCAGTTCATCTACCTCACCGAGATCGCCAGTGCGGAACCAGCCGTCATCGGTATAGGCTTCAGTGGTTTTTTCCGCATCTTTGAAGTAACCCATCATGCCGCCGGGGCTTTTGATTTGCACTTCGCCCTGTTCAGAAAGGCGACGCTCTACACCGGGAACGGCCTCGCCCACGTAGCCGATGCGCGAACGGTTGGGGAAGGAGAGGTGAGAATAGGCAAAGTCTTCAGACATGGCGTAGCCTTCCAGCAATTCCAGACCGATGCTGCGGTACCACTCCATCACTGAAGGTGCCAGTGGTGCTGAGCCGGTTACGGCAATACGGGTGTCTTGCAGGCCGAGTTTGGTCAGAATATTTTGCTGGGTGGCCTTGGCGGTGTTTTCATCGGCTAATAGCTCGCTGAGTTTTTCCTGCGGAACTGCCGCTAAAACGCCCTGTTGGAATTTCACCCACAGGCGCGGAACCGATTGAAATACCGTGGGGCGAGCGCGTTGCAGGTCGGTGGCAAAGGTTGTGAGTCCTTCGCTGAAATAAACCCGGAAGCCGTGGCGCAGGGAATTCATTTCTACTGCAGCCGCTTCAAATACGTGGGCCAGTGGCAAGTAAGAGAGCATCCGGTCTTCAGGGGTCAGTTCCAGCAGGTGACCAATGACTCGTGAGCCGGCTTCCAGTGCGGTGAACGAGCACATGACGCCCTTGGGTTGGCCGGTGCTGCCCGAGGTGTAAATCATTCGCGCGAGTTCGTCTTTATCGCGCGGAATGATCGTCTCGGTGGGTACGGTATTGGCAACAATTTCGTCCCAGCTTGGTGCCTCTACTCCCGTGTGAGTCGCACCATTGATTAATACCATTGGCATATTGTCGGGAACACCGGGAGCCATACTTGCCCAATTATCGAGTTTACCGACGAACAGCATTTGCGATTCGCTGTGCTCAAGAATATAGCCAAGGGTTTCTGAATTGAGCGATGGGTAAACTGGGAGGCTGACATGACCGCTCATCCAAATTGCCAGATCCGCTAAGATCATATGCGCGCAGTTGCTGGACAAAACGGCAATGCGGCTGCCCTGCGGCAGGTCCATGCCTTGGATGTAGTTGGCCATGCGTTTGGCTTCATCCAGACATTGCGCCCACGTGTAGTCACGCACTTCGCCTTTATTCGGCTGGCTCAGGTAAATGGCGTTTGGTTGTTGCTCCGCCCAATGCTGCGCGCCTTCTACGGGCGTCCAAAACGTAGTCATTATTGTCCTCTGCTTATAGATTATTGAGCCCTGTCAGTGGGCTTAGAATTTTTGTAATGGGATGTCGAAAAATAAAACGGATGCTAGTCAATTGGGGGCGACGATAAACCTAACTTTGGTTGGGAAGTCGCTAACTAATTGCGACTGAGCCCCCGGCAATGATGAAAATTGCTAGTAATAAATAAGAAGAAAAATGCACTTAAGCGTCGATAAAGTGCTCCTTCAGTTGTGCATTAACGTAGTCTGGCTGCTCCAGTGGAATCCAGTGTCCGCCGTTAACAATTTCCAAACGCCAAGGTCCATCCACCCACTTTTCGGAATTGCGCATTTGGCTTTCTACTAAAAAGACATCGCCGCGACTGTAAATGCCGAGGGTGGGTACGGTGACGCGAGGATGGGTTTTCAGCAGTGCCGTCACTAAGCTGGCGCGATAAATACGCAAGGCCGCTCGGAGTCGTCCGGGTTGGGAAACGCGACTCATCACTTCGTCCATTTCGGGGTGGGAGCCAAATACGCGACGTAAACTGAAGCGACCGCTGCCAAGCAGTAGGCGTTCTGCCAAGGCGCCGAGGGTAAAAAACGCGATATACCAGCCAGCCAGTTTTTGCTCCAAACCAGATTTGGCATAGGCGCTGGGGTGGCCAACCGACATGGCAACCAAGCGTCGAACGCGCTCCGGATGCCATGCGGTAAGCAACCAAGCCAGTGCGGCGCCCCAATCGTGGCCGACGACATCGGCCTTGGTGATGCCGAGTTGATCCATTAGGGCGACACTGTCTTCGATAATGGTGCGGGCGTTGTAATCCGCTAATTTCGGTGCAATTTGCGAGTGTCCGCAGCCGATGGTGTCTGGTGCAAGGCAGCGATAACCGGCGTCGTGCATAAACTGAATTTGCGCTTGCCACATCTCGGCGGTATCGGGAAAACCATGTAGAAATAAAACCACGGGGCGCTCGGTGTCGCCCGGAGCAGAGTCCAGATAAGACAGGGTTAAGCCACGGTTTGTGAAGCTGTTGCGAATGGGAAAGTCGGCAGACATGGTTTTATCCTTTTGGCGAAAGCCGTTTAACTGGCGGACAGGCGCTTGCGATGAGTTCTGACCAGGCGCTGGATATAGCGGGTAAAAAACTCGGGGACAAAGCGCGAGGCTTTGGCTAACAACTTGGCTTGGAAGCCCGGAATAATTAACCAATCGCCTTTGTCCAATCCTTCAAGAATTTTGTCACAGGCAAAGTCTGCATTCAGGCAGCCGCCCACTTCTTTTATCGCCAGTGCAATGGGGTCGCCGTGGGCGCGCTCACCGTAGACTAGAGGGGTTTCAACTTCAGGTGGGCAGACACAGCTGATCTCAAAATCACTGTCGCCATATTCATAGCGCAGGGTTTTTGCCAAGGCGATAACACCTGCTTTAGAAGCGCCATAGGCGGTGTACGCATAGTTGCTGGTAAAGCCGGCGAGCGAGGCGATAAAGGCCAGTCTGCCACCGCTTTTTAATTTTGGTATTAGCGCGTGGGCAAAGTAAAAACTGCCGTTGAGGTTGATGTCGACAACTCGTTTAAACTCTTCACCACTCATATTGGTCATGGTTTTATTGAGTACTACGCCGGCGCAGTTTAGTGCTAAATCGACGGAGCCAAATTGGTCTACTGCCTCATTTACTGCAACGTGAACCCGCTCGTCGTTGGTGATATTGGTTTCGAAAAACGCCCAGCTTGATTTACCCTGAGTTGCAGCTTGATCCAGTTTGGCGCGGCTTTCATCGCTGACTGCCAAATCTAAAACGCTGACATTTTCACCGCGACGCAGTACGCGTGTTGCCACGCCCAAACCTAGACCGCTACCTGCGCCAGTGATGAGATTGTGCTTTGCTGTGCTCATTATTGTTGTCTCTAATTACTATTTTTCTTGTGCTAAAAATTATCTTTTCTTGTAGAAAGAACGTTATAGCTCACCGATTTCTTTAAGCCACTGCTCTGAACGTTTAAAGCCTTCGTCCAGTTTAACTTTGGGCTCATAGCCTAGTTTGGTACGGGCTTTGTCGATGCAGTAATTGCCTTTGCGGCTGAACCACAGCATGGTGTCGGGCGTGACTTCGGCGGCGCGTCCCAACTTGCGATTAATATTCCAAATGGTGGTGGTTAAGGCGAGCGCCAGTTTTAAGGGGATGCTTTTCGGTGCCCCTTTGCGGCCTGCCCACTGCCAGTGATGGCTAAAAAAGTCGCGGCAGCTGATGGCCTCATCGCCCGATAAAATAAAGATTTGGCCGATGCCCTCTGGCAGCCCTGCGGCAAGCATGGTGCCGTCTAACAGGTCATCGATAAACACGGGTGCGAAGCAGCCTTGACCGCCATTGGGTAACAGCAATTGACCTGCGCGAGCCATTTTTAGCGGCTCAATCAACCACGCGCGAGAGCCGGGGCCGTAAACATCGCCGGGGCGAACAATGGTGCAGTCAATTTCGCCGGCAGCGTGAGCGGCCAATACTAAATGTTCGCTGGCGGCTTTAGTCACTCCGTAACGGAGTTGTTCACCAACTACGGTGGGGCAGGTTTCATCGGCGCCATCGCTGAAGTCGTAACCCATGGCGGCAACAGAGGAATATTGCAAAAAACGCTTAGCTTTAGCCGCAATTGCCACGTCCAAGGCATTGCGTACGCCCTGCACTGAAATGTCTCTATAGGTTTGCCATTCGGCGGCAAAAGACACTACCGCAGCGGTATTAATAAACAGCTCGCAACCTTCGGCGTGTTTGGCCCACTCCGAGGGGCGGGTTAAGTCACCGGCAATCACATTGCGCTCGGGGTCGGCCATTAAGTCCATGCCGCGCACTTCTGCGCCAACGGCGCGGTAACGTGCCATTAAGCAGCGGCCAATAAAACCATTGGCGCCGGTAATAAATACGGATTTTGGTACAGCCGGGCTTTGTCCCTGACTGCCTTTGGGCATTTCAGAAATTGTCATTATTGTTCTCGGTAGGCCCGATCTTTTGACCGGGCTTCGATTTTATCGCTTATTTAGCGACTTACTTGTCGGTAGTGTAGCGGTGTTGGGCTGGCGTAATGTACTTGGCCGGTTCCATACCACGCTCTTTCACCAAGGTGTCGAAAATCTGCATAAACCATGTGGTATCCATAATACCTACATAGTTACCTTCAGCATCAAAGTTGATATTGGCACCGTGAACCACCATCAGGGTGTCGGTGTTTTCGGTGTTGTCCGCTGGGGTCATAAAGGTGTGGATAGAACCGCCGGGCTCGTACAAATAGCTGCCTGCAGTTTGTGGCTGGTCGGGATATTCCACGTAGTTCCATTTGCCAGACAGGGTGAACAAATGCACGGTGCCGGTGTGGTAGTGCTTGGGCAGAGTCACACCGGGTTTGAAGATCGCGCGAACAACCCAAACGTTTTCGTGTGGGTCGAGGTACAACGGCTGTGCATCAACACCGGGCATGGCTTCTTCGAAGATCGGCAGCTCATTGGTATTCAGGGTGAGCAGGGTTTTGTGGTCGATGATTGGAGTTGGAATCATAGGGTGTTGCCTCCGATTGCGGATCGCTTGTTGTTATAGAGGGCAATAATACTGCGGGGATATCCGTCGAATTTCTTGATTTTTTGCGAGTAATTTTTGATTATTTACGAGTTATATTGCCATTTTAATGGGTGAAGAGTGGATTATTTGGTTCGCAGCGGTGCATTACTGGGCTACCCGGAGCTGGTTGCTTCTCTGGGTGAAAGCCCTGCGGAATTGATTGCTGAGCAGGGTTTACCGCCGGCGATTTTTCAAAATAGTGAACTCTATCTTTCCTATCTCAACTTAGCGCGCTTGCTTAATTCTTCTGCGCGGCGCTGCGCTCGCGATGATTTTGGTGCCCTGCTTGGGGCTTATCAGGGCTTGGAAGTGACCGGTGCATTGGCCTCTATGCTGTGCCTGCAATCGACGATGGCGCGAGCCTTGGAAATGATTCAACGGCATGTGGATTTTCATGCGCGGGGTGTGTTGATTACCGCAGAAAAAGAAAACGCGGAACTGGTCTTAAGCATGAATTTTGCCTTTGTTAGGCAAGTGGATTGCGATCAATTGGCCCAGCTCAGTTTAGGGTTATTACACCGTATTTTGACTCAACTCTATGGCGATGTGTTGGCGCCACTGCGGGTAGAACTTCGGCAGGCCCGGCCCGCTTCAGAATCTGGCTGCATTCAATTATTTGGTCAGAATATTCTTTATGAGCAGGCCTATGACCGGCTGCGATATCCCGCTAATTTATTGCTCAAGCCGGTGAAGGTGCAATTGGAATTGCGCGAGCGCTTAAGTCGAATTTGGCGTCTTGATCGCGGCGAGGCATTGGGCTTGAGTCTTTCTCAACAGGTCGAGCGGGCGGTGGTGGCCCTGTTGCCAACCGGCGACTGCAATCTGAATAATGTCGCGCATATCGTTGATCTTCATCCCCGCGTTTTACAAGAACACCTAAAGGCCAGAGGGCAGAGTTTTAGCCAGATTTTAATGTCGGCGCGGGAACAGCTCGCTCGCGAACATTTGTTGCGCAGTGATGTCAGTATGACCGAGTTGGCAATCCATCTTGGCTATAGCGAGGTGGCGGTGTTCAGTCGCAATTTCAAAAAATGGACTGGGTTTTCTCCATTGCAATGGCGAAAGCGTCATCAATCGTAAAGGCAGTTTACATAACTGTGAAACAGCAAGTTTTATAACGCCTCATTTGACCTAATTTCCCAAAATGCTGTCCAGCTGCCACAAGGCAATGACACAAAATCGAGATTAGGATACCCAGACTAAAAAAACGATTCAGGGTGTGTTCTATGGGTGATAGGAAGTTATCTATTTTGGATACCAGTTTTTTACAACTGGAATCTGCGCAAACGCCAATGCATGTTGCCGGCTTGTTGATCTTTGATCTTCCAGAAGGTGCAGGTAAGGAATTTGTTTCTGAGTTAGTTGCACGGTTTCGTGGCTGCAAGGTGTTTCGTCCGCCGTGGAATTACTGCTTACAACGTCCGGGCCGTTTACAATTCAAGCCGGTATTGAAAGAAAATTTTGATATCGACATGGAATACCATGTGCGCCATTTGGCCTTGCCCTTTCCCGGTGGTGAGCGCGAATTGGGGCAATTGATTTCGCGTATTCACAGCCAGCGTTTGGACTTCCGTAGACCCCTGTGGGAACTGCATGTGATTGAAGGGTTGGAAAACAATCGTTTTGCGGTTTACATCAAAATTCATCACTGCCTTGCTGATGGGGTGTCTGCCACCAAGCTGCTTTTTGAAGGTCTTTCAGCCAGTGCCAATGATCCCGCGCAAATGCCATTTTGGGCGGCGGCGAAGAAAGAACGCAGTAAAAAGCCAGTATTAAAAGAGCGCAGCAAACTAACGCTGCCGAAAATCCCGAATCTGGACGGCGCCATAGATATCGCTAAAGAAGCGGGACGCACCTGGTTTAGCAGTGGCGATGAATTAGTATCTCTGCGCTCGGCGCCAATGACCATGCTTAATCAGCGCATTCACGGTCAGCGCCGCTTTGCCACTTTCGCGGTGGAAATGGCGCGTATTAAAAATTTGGCCAAGGCTGCCGAATGTTCCTTAAATGATATTGTGCTGGCGCTATGTGGCACGGTGCTGCGGGAATATCTAGAAACCCATGATGCCCTTCCACGTGAAAGCCTGACTACCAATATTCCGGTGTCATTACACAAGCCGGGAACCCGCGAAATCAAAAATGATATCGCGCTGATTCTGGCAACACTGGGCACCAACATCGCCGATGATCAGTCGCGCTTAGAAGCCATTATGGATTCCACCAACGACGCCAAAGAACGCCTGCGCGCACTGCCCGATGGTGCGCAGGGTGTGTTTGGTTCGTTGGCCCTTGTTCCGTATACCGCTACGGTATTGTTTGGGCTTGCGGGCCGTATTCGCCCCACCTTTAACATTGTGGTGTCGAATGTGCCCGGCCCAAATGAAACGCGATACCTATTCGGCGCTCCGCTGCGTCACCTCTATCCAGTGAGTATTCCCACTCACGGCTCGGCTATTAACTTCACCTGCTTTAGTTATGACGGCGTGCTGAATTTTGGCCTTACCGCTTGTCGCGATACCGTGCCGCATATGCAGCAAATGGCAGTTGGATTGGGTGATGCTTTAGAAAGGTACGAAGCGATTTATTTGAAATAATGGCATTGTGAGTTTGAAGCTAGCCAATTAAAAAAACCGCTGTGAAGCGGTTTTTTTATGGGTGGGAATAAGTTTTGGCAGATGAGTTGACCTTACCAGCTCAGTGCACCGCCCGTTTGATATTCGATAACACGGGTTTCGAAGAAGTTTTTCTCCTTGCGCAAATCCATGATTTCGCTCATCCACGGGAAGGGGTTTTGCGCGCCGGGGAATTGCTCTTTAAGGCCGAGCTGGTTCAGGCGGCGGTTGGCGATGAATTGCAGGTACTCTTCCATCATGGCGGCGTTCATGCCGAGTACGCCACGGGGCATTGAGTCTTTGGCGTATTCGATTTCGATCTGGGTGCCTTCTACGATCATTTGCGCCACTTCTTGCTGGAATTGTTCGCCCCACAGTTGTGGGTTTTCCAGTTTGATTTGGTTGATCATGTCGATGCCGAAGTTCAGGTGCATGGACTCGTCGCGCAGGATGTATTGGAACTGCTCGGCAACACCGGTCATTTTGTTGCGGCGGCCCATAGACAGGATTTGGGTGAAGCCACAGTAGAAGAAGATGCCTTCGGTCACGGCGTAGAAGCCAATCAGGTTACGCAGCAGTTCCTGGTCAGTTTCTGGGGTGCCGGTTTTGAAGTTCGGGTCGCCCAGTGCGCGGGTGTGCTTGAGGCTCCATGCGGCTTTTTTGGCGATGGAGGGCAGCTCGCGGTACATATTGAAGACTTCGCCTTCGTCCATGCCCAATGATTCTACGCAGTATTGGTAGGCGTGGGTGTGGATGGCTTCTTCAAAGGCTTGGCGCAGCAGGTACTGGCGGCACTCTGGGTTGGTGATGTGGCGATACACGGCCAGCACCAGATTGTTGGCGACCAGTGAGTCGGCGGTGGAGAAGTAGCCCAGCGAGCGCATTACGATGCGGCGTTCGTCATCGGTCAGGCCTTCTGGGTTTTTCCACAGACCGATATCGGCGGTCATGTTTACTTCTTGTGGCATCCAGTGGTTGGCGCAGCCGTCCAGGTATTTTTGCCACGCCCAGTCGTATTTGAAGGGAACCAGTTGGTTGAGGTCGAGGTGGCAGTTGATGATGCGCTTGTCTTCCACACGCAGGCGCGCGGCGCCCATGTCGAGTTCTTCAAGACCGGCGGCAACGTCAAGATTCTCTACCGCAGCGGCGGCTTTCTCAACGATAGACGCGCTGTTGTCTACGCTAGCAGCGGGTGGTGTTTGGCTGGCTACGGCAGGTTTGGCCGCAGGCTTTTCTACCGCTTCTTGCGCAACGGGTTTGTGTTTTGCGGCTTCGGCCAGAGATGCCTTGGCTTCAGCAGGTTTAGCGACCGCAGATTGGTTGGGTTTGATTGGCGCAATTGGATCTTCGCTTTCAAAGTCGTCCCAGCTCAGCATTGTGTATTCACCTCTTTGTGTGATCGTTTCCGGCGTTGTTTAAGTCGGGGCGCTTAGCGCCCCGGTTCGCGATGGTGTTGGTTATTGGCAGGCTTCGCAGTCTGGATCGTCCAGTGAGCAAGCCTTGGGTACCGGTGCTGCCTCAACGGGAGCGGCAACCGGGGCGGAGGCAACCTTGTTCATTGAGCCGCGATCCACCGTAGATTTCTCGGTGCTGCTGGCGGCCAAGGCGCGCAAGTAGTAAGTGGTTTTCAGGCCGCGCAGCCATGCCATGCGGTAGGTGATATCCAATTTCTTACCGGATGCACCAGCAATGTAGAGGTTTAGCGACTGGGCTTGGTCGATCCATTTTTGACGGCGGCTTGCGGCGTCTACCAGCCAGCGTGGCTCCACTTCGAAGGCGGTGGAGTACAGCGCTTTGAGGTCGTCTGGAATGCGATCAATTTTCTGAACGCTACCCTCGTAGTATTTGAGGTCGTTAACCATAACCGCATCCCACAGGCCGCGCTCTTTCAGGTCGCGAACGAGGTAGGGGTTCACAACGGTGAACTCACCAGACAGGTTAGATTTTACGTACAGGTTCTGGTAAGTCGGTTCAATGGATTGCGACACACCGGTGATGTTAGCAATGGTGGCGGTAGGTGCAATAGCCATGACATTGGAGTTGCGCATGCCTTGGGCTTTAACGGTGTCGCGCAGGCTGTTCCAGTCGAGGGTCATGCTCACGTCTACATCGATAAAGTCGGCGCCGCGCTGTTCTTGCAGGATTTGTACAGAGTCGATGGGCAGAATGCCTTGGCTCCATAGTGAACCTTCGTAGCTCTGGTAACGGCCACGTTCTACCGCCAGATCGCTAGACGATTTAATAGCAAAGTAGCTGATTGCTTCCATTGAGGTGTCGGCAAACTGTACGGCTTCGTCTGAAGAGTAAGGGATGTGCAGTTTGTACAGCGCATCTTGGAAGCCCATCAAGCCCAAACCAACAGGGCGGTGTTTGAAGTTGGAGTTTTCCGCCTGCGGTACGCTGTAGTAGTTAATGTCGATAACGTTGTCGAGCATGCGCACAGCGGTTTTAACGGTTTTTTCCAGCTTGGCAATATCCAGCGCACCATCAACAATGTGTTGGGCGAGGTTTACCGAGCCGAGGTTACAAACCGCAATTTCATCTTTGTTGGTGTTCAGCGTGATTTCAGTACACAGGTTGGAGCTGTGCACTACACCAACATGCTGCTGCGGGCTGCGCAGGTTACAAGGATCTTTAAAGGTGATCCAAGGGTGGCCTGTTTCAAACAGCATAGACAGCACTTTGCGCCATAGGTCAGCGGCTTTTACGCGCTTGAACAGCTTCATTTCACCGCTGCGGGTCATGGCTTCGTACTGTTCGAAACGCTCTTCAAAGGCTTTGCCGTACAGGTCGTGCAGATCGGGCACGTCGTTTGGCGAGAACAGGGTCCATTCGCCGTCTTGGAAAACCCGCTTCATAAACAGGTCGGGAATCCAGTTGGCGGTGTTCATGTCGTGGGTACGACGACGGTCGTCACCGGTGTTTTTACGCAGCTCGAGGAATTCTTCAATGTCGAGGTGCCACGTTTCCAGATACGCACACACAGCGCCTTTACGCTTGCCACCTTGGTTAACTGCTACGGCGGTGTCGTTCACCACTTTCAAGAACGGAACCACACCTTGCGATTTGCCGTTGGTGCCTTTGATGTAAGCGCCCAGTGCGCGTACTGGGGTCCAGTCATTGCCCAGACCTCCGGCAAATTTAGACAGCATGGCGTTGTCTTGAATCGCGCCGTAAATGCCGTGCAGGTCGTCTGGAACGGTGGTCAGGTAGCAGCTTGAAAGCTGTGGACGCAGGGTGCCAGCGTTGAACAGGGTTGGGGTCGAGCTCATATAGTCGAAGGAGCTCAGCAGGTTATAGAACTCAATCGCGCGGGCGTTTTTGTCGGCTTCACGTCCGGCCAAGCCCATAGCAACGCGCATAAAGAAAACTTGTGGCAATTCAATACGCACATCGTTGCTGTGAATAAAGTAGCGGTCGTACAGGGTTTGCAGACCGAGGTAATGGAACTGATGGTCGCGCTCTGGTTTGAGGGCGGCGCCGAGTTCGGCCAGATTATAGTCGCGCAATTCTGGAGACAGCAGTTCCAGCTCGATGCCTTTTTCAATATAGGCAGCCAGTGCTTTGGGGTAGTACACGGTCATATCGTGCTGGGTGGCGTTGTCGGCCACACCCAGGAAGTTCAGAGCTTCGGCGCGCAGTTTGTCCAGCAGCAAACGGGCAGTTACCAAGCTGTAGTTGTGCTCTTTTTCCACCATGGCGCGGGCGGTGATAACCAGTGAGGTGTTGACCTCTTTCTCTGATACACCGTCGTACAGGTTTTTCAGCGCTTCCGCTAGAACGTGCTCGTAAGAGACTTCAGGCAGGCCGTCGCAGGCTTCTTTAATAATAAATTCCAAGCGTCCCAGATCCAGCGGGATTAAAGTGCCATCGGCTTGTTTTACACGAATGCTGGGGTGGGCTTTGTCGGGCTCGGGTACTTGGCGGGCGCGCTCTTCGGCACGGGCCGCGCGATAGAGAACGTAAGCACGGGCAATTTTGTGTTCACCGCTGCGCATCAGGGCCAGCTCGACCTGATCTTGAATTTCTTCAATGTGCATGGTGCCGCCAGAGGGCATACGGCGCTTGAAAATGGCGCTCACTTGTTCGGTCAGTTGCTTAACCGTTTCGTGAATACGGGTAGAGGCCGCTGCATTGCCGCCTTCTACCGCCAAAAAGGCTTTGGTGATGGCAACGCTGATTTTGTCGTCGGTGTAGGGCACTACGGAGCCGTTGCGTTTGATGACACGCAGTTGCCCTGGGGCGGTGCTGCTGAGGTCGTCGGTTTGCGGAACGGCGGGGGGGACGGTATTACTTGAACTGGCGCTGTCTTGATAAGTTTGCATGGTAGACCCTTGCTCTGCTGGCTTTGTTGTTTGTTTTCAACCGACTGCTTAATGCGCAGTACTTATTGTTGTGATTAATACTGTGGAAGCATGGCGTTTTAGGCGACCAAACGGCGTCAGTTTGAAGACTTTTTGGCCCTTTTGGGCGCTTGTGTCTCTCTTGTATCGCGCTGGTTTCGGTCTAGTGTTTCTGTTTGGGTTAAAACGCTATATATGGGGTTTCGAAAAACTTGGATACAAGATAATGCGGTTTATCCTGGGGTGCAAGCACTAAATATTGTGGGTGTCTTGTGGGCAACTTGTGGGTAAATTGCGCGGTGATAAGGGGCGAAGCCGCGCAGGCCGCGCCGTTTCTGAACTTGGGGAAAAAGGGTGTGGATAAGTCTGTGTTCTGTTGTTCTAGAACGAGTTTTTATAAGAAAAATTTTTTTTAGCAGGAACTGAATTTGGGGAGAAATAAGGGGTAGATATTCGCTCTTTGATTGGGCAAAAGAGCGAGGTTAATCCACCAAGAATTCTGATTAGTGCGTTAACAAAAACTCAATCAATGCCTTTTGCGCATGTAAGCGGTTTTCGGCTTCATCCCAAATGACGCTCTTGGGGTCGTCCATTAGGTCGGCGCTGATTTCCTCGCCGCGTTTGGCGGGCAGGCAGTGCATATATAAGGCATCAGGGTTGGCGCAGTCGAGCAGGGCGCGATTGATTTGATAACCGGCCAAGGCACGACGGCGCTCGGCTTTTTCATCTTCCTGTCCCATCGACGCCCACACATCCGTGACCAGCAGGTCAGAGCCCTTGGCGGCCGCGGCTGGGTCGCGCAATACTTCAACGCGGTCCCCGGCTTGCTCAAGCAGGTCGGCGCGGGGTTCGTGACCTTCCGGGCAGGCAATTTTGAGGGTGAAGTCAAATTGGCAGGCGGCATTGATATAGGACTGGCACATATTGTTGCCGTCGCCAATCCAGGCCACTTGTTTGCCCTTGATGCTGCCCCGGTGTTCGATAAAGGTTTGGATATCGGCCAGTAATTGGCAGGGGTGGAAATCATCGGTCAGAGCATTAATAACGGGAACCGAAGAATTAGCGGCAAAGCGTTCAATAATGCTGTGCTCAAAGGTGCGAATCATTACGATGTCGCACATGGACGAGATTACGCGGGCGCTGTCTTCTACTGGCTCGCCGCGACCCAGCTGGGTGTCACGGGGCGAAAGAAACATGGCGTGGCCGCCGAAGTGGGCCATGCCGGCCTCAAAGGAAATACGTGTGCGGGTCGATGCCTTCTCGAACACCATGCCGAGAACATAGTTAGGGAATTGTGGCTCCGGTTGGCGGGCCTTGTGCAGCGCTTTGAGTTCAATCGCGCGCTGCATGAGTTGATCCAGTTCTTCGGGGCTTAAATCATTCAGGGTTAAAAAGTGTCTTACAGCCATGCTGGCAAATCCTGTACAAATAAAACGACGCCTTAACTGGCATCGGGGCACCACTGCTTAATGAGTGGGCAGAGGAGATCGAGCAATTGGTCGATCTCTTGTTGATTAATAATTAGCGGTGGCAGCAGGCGTACCACGCGCTCGGAAGTGACATTGATCAGCAAGCCCTGTTCAAGGGCTTTGCCGACCAGCGGGCCACAGGGTGATTTCAATTGAATGCCCACCATCAAACCCAAGCCGCGAACTTCGACAAACTGTTCGCAGTCGGCTAGCCGTTCCCGCAGACCTTGGCGCAGCAACTCGCCTTTCTGGGTAACGTCGGCCAAAAAGCTGTCTTGTGCGACCGTGTTCACCACGCTCAATGCGGCGGCACAGGCCAATGGGTTACCGCCAAACGTGGAGCCGTGATTGCCGGGTTTAAATAATTCTGCGGCGGCGCCGTGGGCCAAACAGGCACCAATAGGTAGGCCATTACCCAGGCCTTTAGCGGTAGTAACAACATCGGGCATAACGCCGCTGTGTTGGAAGGCAAAGTATTTGCCGGTTCTGCCATTGCCGGTTTGCACTTCGTCTAGCATGAGCAGCCAATTATGGGCATCGCAGAGTTCACGCAGTGCGGCGAGGAAGCCTTCTGGCAGCATATTAATGCCACCTTCGCCTTGTAATGGCTCTAGCAATACCGCAGCAACGCTGTCGTTGTTTTTGGCAATGCTTTCCAGAGCGGCGAGATCCCCATAGGGCGCGCGAGTAAAACCTTGCACCAAGGGTTCAAAGCCCGCTTGAATTTTGCGGTTGCCGGAGGCGGTCATGGTGGCTAGCGTCCGGCCGTGGAAGGCGCTTTCCATCACAATGATGTGTGGAATTTCAATGCCCCGGTTGTGGCCGTGCATCCGTGCCAGTTTAATGGCCGCTTCGTTGGCTTCGGCGCCGGAGTTGGAGAAAAACACATTGCTCATGCCGCTGGCGTCGCAGAGGGCGTCGGCCAGTTGAGTTTGGCGCTGCACATTGTAAAGGTTAGAGGTGTGCAGCAGCGCGCCGGCTTGTTGGCAGATGGCTTCGGTAACCGCAGGGTGAGCATGGCCAAGGGCGTTTACGCCAATACCACTGATGGCATCTAGATAAGATTTTCCGGCCTCATCAAACAGTCGCACGCCCTCACCACGGACGAAGCTAACGGGTAGCCGACCATAGGTGTTCATTACATGCGACTGAGTCATTAAATAGCTCTCCACGCGACAAGCGCGTTAATAAATTCTTCAAAGGAAGCAGGCTCGGAGTGAGCCGAAACGCAAAGAGGCAGCGACTGCTGCCCCTTTGTTCTAAATCATATAAGGAAGCAAGATAAAATACTAGGCCGCAACTACCGCTCCGATGCGGACTTTTATTGGCGGCCCTGATAAAATGAAGCCCTTTCTCGACACGCTGAGATGTCGCTTCTCAGCTGCGCTTCCAAGAAGGTGGTATATGGACACAGTTGAAGTAATCAAACAACAAATTGAGAACAACCCGATCATCCTTTATATGAAGGGTTCACCTAATCAGCCCCAGTGCGGTTTTTCTGCGCGCGCCTCACAGGCGATGATGGGTTGTGGTGAGCGTTTCGCGTTTGTGGACATTCTGGCTAATCCAGAAATTCGCGCCAAGTTGCCCGAAATCGCAAACTGGCCAACCTTTCCCCAGTTGTGGATTCAGGGTGAGTTGATTGGTGGCTGCGACATCATTTGTGAAATGTATGAAAGCGGTGAATTGCTACCCTTGGTAAAAGAAGCGGCGGCTGCCAGCGCCGCCGAATAAGCCCTACGGTTATACAGAAACCGGCACCCGAAAGGGTCTGCCGGTTTTTTTGTGTCTTGCTTCAAAATATAAATGATAAATGTTTTCGTTTAGATTTAGATTTGATAGGATGCCGCGCAACTGTGGAATAAACACAGAAAAATGAGAATTAGGAGAGACCCATGAGAGCCCCCTTTACTGCTGCTGTGCTGGCAGGCGCTGTGATTGCTGCACCATTGGCTATGGCTGAACAAGCCCCCAGTGCTGCTGAAATGTGGAAATTAATTCAAGAGCAACAACGTGAAATTGAACGCCTGAAGCAAGAGCAAAAGAACACCGACGCCAAAGTTGAAGCGACAGCCGATGCCGTTGAAAGCGGTGCGATGAGTAATGGCTGGGCCAGTCGTGTGAGCTTGGGCGGTTACGGCGAACACCACTTTAATCACTTTAAAGACAAAGACGACAAGGTTGATGCTCATCGCTTTGTATTGTTCGTAGGCAACCAATTCAGCGATACCGTGCGCTTTTTCTCCGAGCTTGAAGTTGAACACGGCTTAGTGAAAGACACGGATGACGGGAGTGGTCCTGGCGAAGTTGAGCTAGAGCAAGCCTATATCCAGTGGGATTTTACACCAGGCCACAGCCTGACCATGGGGCAATTTTTGGTGCCCGTGGGGATTATCAATGAAACCCATGAGCCAGATACCTTCTACGGCACTGAGCGCAACAACGTCGAGAAAGACATTATCCCTGCCACTTGGTGGGAAACCGGTGTGATGTTCAGTGGTGAGATTCTTCCCGGCTTGAAATACAATGCCGCGCTGCACAGTGGTTTAGCGGCTGATCCCGGTGCGACCGTTCGCAGTGGTCGTCAGAAATCGGCCAATGCCACCGCTGAAGATTTGGCCTACACCCTGCGCTTGGCTTATACCGGCGTAGCGGGCTTGGAAGTGGCTGCGACTGCGCATCATCAGCAGGATATTTCTCAAGGTGCAGCGGCGGATGGCGAGGCAAACTTGCTGGAAGCGCATATTCGCTACACCATTGCCAACCTGACACTGACGGCGTTGGCGGCAGAGTGGGATATCGACGGTGCCGCGTTTGATACTGCGGGAACCGATGTGCAAGAGGGCGCATATTTAGAGGCGTCTTATAAAGTGACACCTAAGCTGGGCGTATTTGTGCGTCAGAGCGAATGGGATAATAAAGCGGGTAACTCCGTGGATACCGAGATCGAGCAGACCGATGTCGGTGTCAATTACTGGTTAACCCCCACCGTGGTATTAAAGGCAGACCTGACCGAGCAAGACGGTGCCAAGGATGATGATGCCTTTAATCTGGGAGTGGGCTGGAGCTTCTAAATTTGCAGTTGAATAGCCGCAATAAAGATAGCTGTCGCGAGCGTAAGTTCGCGGCAGTTTTTCTGTTTCTGGGAACGGTGTTTGTAAGCCTGATTTTCTCGGGCGTACTGTTCTCTGATTTTGCGCGCGCCGGTGGTGCGGCGGGTGAATATCTGAGCTTGCCGGATTTTCTGGAGCGGGCTTTTCCTGATCAGGAACCTTCGGCGGGTACGCTGTGGTTGGATGAAACCTTAAAGCAGCAAATTCGAGAGGATTACGGTCAGGCCTATCCCCGGTTGCGTATTCGCTATTGGCAGTCTGATAAGCGTACGGCTTGGGTGTTGGATGAAATCGGTAAGGAGCAGCCCATTACCGTGGGTGTGGTGGTTGAAGACCGCAAAATAATTCAGCTATCTATTTTGACCTTCCGCGAAAGCCGTGGCTGGGAAGTGCGCCATCCGTTTTTTACTCGCCAATTTGATCGCTTGGGTTTAGATGGTAGTCAGCGTCTTAGTGGTCATATCGACAGTATTACTGGTGCGACCCTCTCGGTGCGTGCAGTGAGTAAAGTCGCGCGTCTGGCGCTGTTATTTGATCAATCCTTGACTAGTGAAGAACTGACTAGCGAAGAACTGGCTGTTGAAAGCACGGCTCTTGAAGGGAGCGCGCCCTAATGCATCGGGTTTTGCGCCGTTTTATGCTCACCTGGCACCGCCGTGTTGGGGTGTTGCTTATTGGCTTTGTTGCCATGTGGGTGGTTACCGGCATCTCCCTAAATCACAGTGAGTCCTTTCAGCTCGACCAGCGTTTTGTGCAGTCGCCTTGGTTACTCAAGCAATATGGTATTGAGACACCAGAAATAAAAAGTTTTGAGGTCGGCAAGCCTATTGTGAACGGTATTGGCCGGTCGATTTATCTCGACAACAAGCTGCTGTACTCCTGTGATGGTGAATTGAAGTCTGCCTTGGCGATAGCTGATGGTTTAGCCGTACTGTGTGGTAATACCTTATCGTTGTTTCAAGTTGATCCGCTGACGTTTGATGCGGCGCTACTTGACGAAATCACGCCCACGCTAGGGCTGCCAGAGGCGAGTACCGGTTTGGCGTTGGCCGGAGAGCAGTTGTGGGTCATTGCTGATCGGGCCTATCGTTTTGATGCGCTGGCTTTTCAATTTACCGCCGCTGACTTGCCTGAGGCAGGCTTGAGCTACCCCAAATCTGTTGCGACGTCTGATAGTGTAAAAACCACGTTATTGGCAGAGTATCGTGGTGAGGGCATTAATCTTGAGCGGGTTTTGCTAGACCTTCACAGTGGTCGTTTGTTTGGCACTGTTGGCGTGTTGCTGGTCGATCTTGCCGCCCTGTGTCTGCTGGCAATTGCGGGGGCGGGCGTCTGGATTTGGATTACCAAGCCCGGCCGCTGGCGTTGACCGAGAGCGTTTAATACCCCGTCAAGCCGGTCAATGGCTTGGTTCAATTCCACTGCTATGTTTTGGCTACTGATTCCCCTACAAAAAGGCAGTGCCATGAATACCGTGCTCAATACCTGGCAGAAACTCTCCGGCAAACCCGCCGGCAAAATGCTGTTCTCTAAAGCCGTTTCCTTTAAAACCCCGTATTTTTCTAGCATTAGTCCACGCTGGGAAGTGTTAGAAGCGGGGCGTGGTGTGGTCACTATGCGCGACACCCGGCGAGTGCATAACCATTTGGGCGGCGTACACGCAATTGCGCTGTGTAATTTGGCCGAGGCGGCAGCGGGTTTAACGGCTGAAGTGTCTATGCCTGACGGTATGCGCTGGATTCCTGCGGGTATGCAGGTGCGTTATTTGGCCGCCGCTAAAGGCAAAATGACCGCCCATGCCAGCATGCGCGAGATAGTTGTTGGTGAAAAATCAGAAGTGCCGGTGGCGGTAGAGGTGAAAAACCAGGCGGGTGAAATTGTGTTTACCGCCAGTATAGATATGTATGTTTCTCCTAAAAAAGCACGTTAGATCAGCCATAAAAAAGCCCGGTACTGATGACCGGGCTTTTTGTTTTCTAACTGTCTAGTTGCTTGCTAGTTAAGCGCTTAGGCTACCGCATAACAGAGATCGGGATTGTAATTGCCCAGATGCTCGTCGAAGATTTCCCGCGCCATGGTGCCACATTTGCCGCAAGAACTGGCTAATTCCAATTGCTGACGTAACTCACGAAAGCTGCTCACGCCGTTATCAACGGCATCGCGGATTTGTGTGTCAGTAATTCCTTTGCAGATACAGACGTACATCAATTCAATCTCAATAATGGTAAGCGCGTCGGGGCGACTTGTCTTATTGGTAAAGTTAATTGAAATGATAACCGTTGTCAATTAAGAATGAGTAAGATTTGTGCTTATACTGTTAATTGCAGAAGCCGGCGGCACGGTTGCGGATAAAAATTGCTTGCATAGGCAGTGATTATCAACCTGATTGGTAATTCCAACTGGAGTCTGCCGGCGCCCTGTGTAATATTGCTGATCCTAAATTTTTAGTTTTCGTTTCTGGCGCGGTAACGCGCTAATCAATAACCACTTGGAGGTTTTAACATGGGTGTATTAGTAGGTAAGCCAGCTCCCGATTTCACTTGCGCGGCAGTTCTGGGTAACGGTGAGATTGTTGATAGCTATACCTTGAGCGACGCAATCAAAGGTAAATACGGCCTGCTGTTCTTCTACCCGCTGGACTTCACTTTCGTATGTCCTTCCGAGCTGATCGCTCTGGACCACCGCATGGACAAATTCCGTGAGCTGGGCGTAGAAGTGATTTCTGTTTCTATCGATTCACAATTCACTCACAACGCATGGCGCAACACTGCCATCAAAGATGGCGGTATCGGTCCTGTGACTTACACCATGGCAGCTGACGTACGTCACGACATTTGCCGTGCCTACGACGTAGAAGCTGAAGGCGGCGTGGCTTTCCGTGGCGCGTTCCTGATCGACAAAGAAGGCGTAGTTCGCTCACAACTGGTTAACGACCTGCCACTGGGCCGTAACGTAGACGAACTGGTTCGTCTGGTTGAAGCACTGCAATTCCACGAAGAGCACGGCGAAGTTTGCCCAGCTGGTTGGAACAAAGGCGACAAAGGTATGGATGCATCACCAACAGGTGTTGCGGCTTACCTGTCTGAGAATTCAGACAAGCTGTAATTGGTTTGGCGGTTATGGCCGCCAGATAGCCAGTTGAAAGAGGCCCAATTGCCGAGAGGTAATTGGGCTTTTTTTTGTCCTGAGCGGACAGCAGAGAATTGTTTTCGCCCCGAGGGGCGGCATAATAATGGTTTTCGCCCTTCTTGGGCGACTTCATTTTCTTTTAAAAGAAAACGAAGCAAAAGAAACCTTCCCCGCTCACTCGGCCTACGGCTACCCTCACTTCTTAAAATTCAATGAAACGCTGCGGAACTCTCTCCGGCCCAAATAAAGACTTGGGCCTCCGTTCAAACAGTCCTCGCGAACCCCTTTCATTGAATTTCTACGATGTTCGGCGAGTTCGGACGGGGTTTGGGGTGGCACCGATCACCCCCTTCAGGGCCGTCGAGCACTGAAGAATCTGAACGGAAATAGCGCGAGGACTGTTTGAACGGAGCGTTAGCGAAGAGAGTTCCGCAGCGCCCGTTCAGGTTCAAAGCGCGCAGAGTACCGATGGCGCTGTTTGCCATCGGCGGCAATGCGGGGCGTGTTTTCTTGCTTACTTCTTTTTCACGAAAAAAGAAGTAAGTCGCCCAAGAAGGGCGAAACCCATTCTTTGCCGTCCCGCCGGGACAAAAAATTCTTAAGCCGTCCCGCTTAGGGCAAAAAAAAGCCCCACCGAAGTGAGGCTCTTTATCATGCTTTCGGCGTGGAGCACGCCAAAGGCACCGAACGTTGGCGCCGGACTTAAGCCGCGAAGTTGGCCGCTGCAAATTCCCAGTTCACCAGATTCCAGAAGGCTTCCAGGTACTTAGGACGGGCATTGCGGTAGTCGATGTAGTAGGCGTGTTCCCATACGTCGGCGGTGAACAGTGGCGTTTGACCGTCGCGAGCGATTGGGGTGTCGGCGTCGTCGGTGTTGACGATTTCCAGGCTGCCATCGCTGTTTTTCACCAGCCAAGTCCAGCCAGAACCGAAGTTGCCAACGGCTTTTGCATTGAAGGCGGTTTTGAATTCTTCAAAAGAGCCGAATGCGCTGTCGATCGCTGCGGCCAAGTCGCCAGCAGGTGCGCCGCCACCATTGGGGCTGAGGCTGTTCCAGTAGAAGGTGTGGTTCCAAACCTGAGCAGCTTGGTTGAACAGCACGCCGCTAGAGGTTTTGATGATTTCTTCCAGAGTTTTGCCTTCAAACTCGCTACCGGGAACCAGTTCGTTCAGTTTAACCAGGTAGGCGTTGTGGTGTTTACCGTGGTGGAAATCCAGCGTCTCGGCAGAGATGTGGGGTTCCAGTGCAGATTTGTCGTAAGGCAGGGCTGGTAATTCAAAAGCCATTGCTATCCTCCAGGCTTGATGGGGTTAAAGGTGTTGGGGTTAATCCCCTTATGGTTTGTTACTGCAAATAGTTGATGCGCTTATAGCCAGCGCCAGCCGCCGAGGTCTTGCCAGCGGTTGACGATTTGGCAGAACAGTTCGGCGGTTTTGTTGGCGTCGTAGGCCGCGCTGTGCGCCGCGCTGTTATCAAACTCGATTTCAGCAATCTGACAGGCGCGCGCCAAGACGGTATGCCCATAGGCTAGCCCGGACAGGGTGGCGGTGTCCATCACTGAAAAGGGGTGAAACGGATTTCGTTTAATTCCGCAGCGGTTGACGGCGGCCATCATAAAGCCAAGGTCAAAGTGGGCATTGTGCCCAACCAGTACCGCACGGGTGCAGTCATAGGCTTTCACTTGCTGGCGAATTTTCTTTAGCAATTCGCCGATTGCGGTAATTTCTTTCTGAGCGCCGCGCGCGGGATCGTAGGGATCAATGCCGGTAAATTCCAGCGCAGAAGGATCGAGATTGGCGCCTTCAAAGGGCTCGATGTGGTAACTCAGGGTTTCGTCAGGTTCGAGTTGACCGGCATCGTCCATCCGCAGAAGCGTGGCGGCAACTTCCAAAATGGCATCGGTTTGGTTGTTAAAGCCGCCGGTTTCAACATCGATCACCACCGGCAAAAAGCCGCGAAAACGCTGGGCGATCATGCTTTTGCTATTGTCCAGTTCAACCACCATTAGACAACCTGCCAATGCAGTGTTTCGCCGGCGCGCAAGGGGCGAAGTACGTCATCGCCCAAGGGCAGTTGTTCAGCAACTTGCCAAGCGGTTTTGCTCAGAGTGATGGTGTCGGTGTTGCGCGGCAAACCGTAAAAGTCTGGGCCGTAAAAGCTGGCAAAGGCTTCGAGTTTATCTAACGCGTTGGCTTGCTCAAAGGCTTCGGCATACAGCTCGATAGCGGCGTGAGCGGTATAGCAGCCGGCGCAGCCACAGCTGGTTTCTTTTTTACTTTGAATATGCGGCGCGGAATCGGTGCCCAAGAAAAATTTGGGGCTACCGGAGGTAGCGGCGGCAATCAGGGCTTGCTGGTGTGTGTTGCGCTTCAAAATTGGCAAGCAGTAGTAATGGGGGCGAATGCCACCGGCCAGCATGTGATTGCGGTTATACAGCAAGTGATGGGCGGTGATAGTTGCAGCAACATTGCTGGGTGAATCGCTGACAAAAGCGGCAGCGTCAGCCGTGGTGATATGCTCCAGCACAACTTTCAATGCAGGAAAGCGACTCACGATAGGACGCAGGTGGCGATCAATAAACGCCGCTTCGCGGTCGAAAATATCAATCTCAGCATCGGTAACTTCGCCGTGAACCAGCAGCGGCAGCTTGTGCTCTTCCATGGCAGCGAGTACCGGCGATAATTTTTCAATATCGGTAACGCCAGAATCGGAGTTGGTGGTGGCGCCAGCGGGATAGAGTTTGCAGGCGTAAACCAAACCAGACTGTGCCGCTTCGGCAATGTCTGCCGGGCTGGTGTTGTCGGTGAGATACAGCACCATCAGCGGCTGAAAGTGGGTATTACTTGCGGGAATTTCAGCGCTGATACGGCCGTGATAGGCCTTGGCTTCAGATAAATTGCGAATCGGCGGCGTGAGATTCGGCATTACGATTACCCGGCCAAAATAGCGGCTGGCATCGCCGACGGTGTGTTTCAGGGCCAGTCCATCGCGAAGGTGGATGTGCCAGTCATCGGGGCGAGTAATGTCTAGGGTTTGCATGAGAAAGCCTTGTTGAATTCAGGCTGAATGCTACAGGAATCAGGGGTTTGATTAAAGCTGGGGGCGTGTCTGTACCAAGAAAAAAAAGGCCCATTGCGGAGGAGGGGACAATGGGCTGGAGGAAGGGGGGAGTTATTTTTGGGTGCTATTTGGGGCGTTTAGCAGCTGCGGCTTCCAGCTCCAATTCTTTTTTGTTCATGGTGATAACGCGTTCACCAATGCCTTTTACATTGCTGAGATCCTCGGCGTTTTCAAAGGGCCCATTCTGCTCGCGGTATTCGACAATGGCTTGAGCGCGTTGAGGGCCAACGCCGCGCAGTGTTTCTAATTCTTCCGCTGAGGCGGTATTGATATCCAGCGTGAAGCCAGTAGACGACAGCGCGCTTAGCGCCAGCCCAAGGCAACTGGTGCGAAAGAGTTGTTTTAGGGTGTGAGTGTGCTGTGGCTGCATCGCAAAATCCTTTTGCTGGTTTGGAGAAAACAGGCGGTTCCATTGCCTGCTGTCTTCAAGATAGGACAGGATTTTAAACTTGCCAAGTTTTGCCGCGTGAGAAATAAAAAAGGCAGCCAAATGGCTGCCTTGGAAAAGCGATATCGCGTTTAGCGAACTTTGATCTCGGTCCACAAGCGGCCTTGGAAGCGGCGCTGTTTAGCGGTGCGAGCGGCCAGGGTGTCTAACTTGGCTTGCAATTCGGCATCCGGAAAGATGGCGCTGATGGATTTAATTTCCGGCAGAATATATTCAGTCGCGGCGGCATTGGGGTTGCCGGTGCCAATGACATTGGTCAGTTCGGCGGCGTTCTTTGGTTCCATCATAAAGTTGATGAATTGCAGCGCCAGCTCAGGATTGCGGGCTTTCTTTGGGATAACCATATTGTCCAGCGCCAGTACCGCGCCTTGTTTTGGCAGGGCGAAGTTCACACTGAAGGCGCGGCCTGCATCCATCGCATCGGCTCGGGCTTGAAACATATCGCTGGAATAGCCGTGGGCCACCCAGATATTGCCAACGGTGAGTTCCTTGATATAGCTGGAGGAGTTAAACGCTGCCCAGTAAGGTTTGGCTTTGATAATAACTTGCTGCGCTTCTTTCAGATGCTTTTCGTCGGTGTCGTTAATGCTGTAGCCGAGGTAAAGCATGGCGGCGGCCAGCAATTCTTCGGAGTCATCCATTACTGTCACTTTGCCTTTGATTTTGCTCAGCACGGCAGGGTCAAAAATCAATGCCCAGTCATCGGCTTTCAGGCCCAACTCGTTCAACTTGGTTTCGTTGTAGCCCAGCAGGGTTGTGGTGAAAGCGTAAGGCAGGGAGTAGATATTGTCTGGATCATAGGCCTTGTTCAAAAAGCCGCTAGCCATATTGCCGATATTGCTCAGCTTGCTTTTGTCCAGCGGCATCAAAAAGCCCTGCTTAATCAGTGCTTCAACCGCGTTTTGGGTGGGGATGACCACATCGTAATCACCGCCGCCGGCCAGCAGTTTGGCCATCATTTCTTCCGTTGAAGAATAATAATCCTGCACCAGTTTGCACTGACAGGCCGCTTCAAAACCGGCAACGGTGTCGTCGGCAATATAGTCATTCCAGTTGAACAGGTGCAGCACTTTTTCCGCTGCGGCCAATTGTGGTGCCAGAAATTGGCACAGGGTTAACGCGAAACAGCAAACGAACTTTTTCACGGTGAATATCCTCAAAAGTGGCCGGGGCCTAGTTTCTCAGTGCTTGTGGTGAGATTCGCGAAATTGCCAGAATCAGCACCAGGGTGAGTAGCATCAACAAAGTTGATACCGCATTTACCTCTGGCGTAACGGCGATCTTAACCATGGAGTAGATTTCCAATGGCAAGGTTGAGCTACCGACACCAGCGGTGAAAAAGGTGATAACAAAGTCATCAATAGAGAGGGTAAAGGCCATTAAGCCACCGGCAATTATGCCGGGCAGAAGTAGTGGTAGGGTAATGAGGCGAAAGCTCTGCCAAGGGCTGGCACCTAAATCGCGGGCGGCCTCAATTAAGCTGTCGTCCATGCCGGCCATACGGGCTTGCACGGCGAGCGCAACAAAGCCAATACAAAAGCTGACATGGGCCAGAATAATAGAAACGGTGCCCAGCGTGACATTCAGCAGCATAAACATCAGCAATAAGCTAACACCGATCAGAATATCTGGCATGGCGACCGGGCCAAGTACCAGCGCCGACAGCCATTTCTGACGAAAACGATGAATGGCCATGCCGGCCAAGGTGCCGAGCACCGAGGCCATAAGGGCGCTGATGCAGGCGATTAAAACCGAGTTGCCCGCTGCTTGCAGCATGTCGCGGTTATTAAATAATTTGTGGTACCAGTCGAGGGTAAAGCCGACCCATTCGGCATTGAGGCGTGAGTCGTTAAAGGAAAAAATCACCACCACGGCCAGCGGTAGGTAGAGAAATAAATACACCAAAACCGCAGCGGCGATGACGCCTTTATTGCCACGACTCGCGGAAAATTTGCTCAGTATCAGGCTTTTTTCAGACTTCATGCTTTGCCCTCACTGCCGCGTGCCCGGCCAAAGTGCGCAGCCAAGCCAATCAATAACAGGGTAAAGCCGGTTAGTACTAACGACAGTACACTACCGAAGGGCCAATCGCGGGATTCGACAAACTGCTGCTTGATGACATTGCCGATCATAATGCCGTCGGTGCCGCCGAGTAGATCGGGAATGGCAAAGATGCCCAGCGAGGGAATAAACACCAGTACCGCGCCGGCAAAAAGGCCGGGTAAAGCCTGCGGCCAAGTGATGAGCCAAAAGCGTTGGCTGCGGCTGGCACCTAAATCTTGCGCCGCGTCCAGCAGGCGCGGGTCGTGTTTTTCCAAATTCGCGTACAGCGGCAGAATCATAAATGGCAGGTGCACATATACCAGGCAGGTGATAACGGCGACATTGCTAAACATCAGTGAAATCGGAGCGAGATCGAACAGCGCGCGCAGTTCGTTAATCGCAATCGTCATTGCGCCCTGCGGGCTGAAAATAATCATCCAAGCGTAAATTCGCACCAGAAAATTACTCCAGAACGGCAGAATCACCAGTAGCAATAACAGTTCCCGGCGGCCTTTGCGGGCGCGGGCAATGGTGAGCGCAACCGGGTAGGCCATGAGCGCGCAAATCGCCGTGGTGAGCAGGGCGATAAATAGCGATTTAATCAGCAGGCCGAGATAAATATCGCTCTCGAACAGGCGCAGCCAGTTTTCTAAGGTGAGGTCAAAGCTAAGGCTGCCTTCCTCTAGGTAATACCACGGTGCCAAACCGCCGTATTCGCCGGGGTAGCGAAACGAGGCGAACAGCATCATCAGGCTGGGCAGGGCAAACAGCAGGAATAGATAAGCGGCGGGGGGCAGACTCAATAGGGTCTTGGCCGACAGTTTGGGCAGCGCGCGACTCACGCTTAATTCACCAAATGTCCGGCGTCGTGGCGCCAGGCAATCTGAACTGCATCGCCCTTTTCAAACAGGCGGGTACGGCCTGGTGCGCTATTAGCTAGCAGTGCCTCTACTTGCAGGCCGTTGCCCAGCTCAACGATATATACGGTGACATCGCCAAGATAGAGCATATCGTGCACGGTGCCGCTGAACAGGCATTCGTCGGGGCTGGCATCCAAGCGGCTGGCAAGGCGGATTTTTTCCGGGCGTAAACTCAGCGCGCAATCTTGGCCAGAGCTAAAAGCTTCGTTGTTGTTTTGTACTGGAATACTATCCAAACCGGGAATGGCGAAACGCCAGCCGGATTCCCAGCCTTCAAGGCGGCCTTCAATCAAATTGCACTGGCCGATAAAGTCCGCCACAAAACGATTTTTGGGATAGCTGTAAATCACCGAGGGTTCGTCGATCTGGCTGATATTGCCCTGATTCATTACCGCAATGCGGTGCGACAGCGCCAGCGCTTCGCCTTGGTCGTGGGTGACATAAATAAAGGTAATACCGACTTCCTGTTGCAGGTTAATTAGCTCAATCTGCATTTGCTCGCGCAGCTTGGCATCCAGCGCGGAGAGCGGTTCGTCTAATAACAGCAGACGCGGGCGATTTACCAGTGCGCGGGCAATGGCAATGCGCTGTTTTTGGCCGCCGGAAAGGGCGTCGGGGTAGTGATTGGCCTTATCGGGTAGGCGTACATCTTCCAATACTTCTGCTACGCGGCGGCTGATCTCGGTTTTATCCAGTTTGGCCATGCGCAGTGGAAAGGCGATATTTTCCGCTACGGTCATATGCGGAAATAAGGCATAGCTCTGGAATACCGTGTGGATCGGGCGTTTTTCTGGCGCGATATCGGTGAGTGGGCGGCCATCCAAAAGGATTTTGCCGCTGTCGATTTGCTCGAATCCGGCAATGCAGCGAAGCAAGGTGGTTTTGCCGCAACCAGAGGGGCCGAGCAGGGTGAAAAACTCACCGCTCTCGATTTTTAGGTTGACTTGATCCAGCGCGCGAAAGTCGCCAAAGCTGCGGGAAACATCGATGATTTCTAACACCAGGGAGGCGCTTCCGGTATGAGTGTGAAAAATCGCAATTTTTGGGCAGAGTGGGCGGTGCGTCAATCCCTGAATGCGAATTTTTTCAGGCTATTTTTTGTTATTTTTGCGCCCTTTTTGGAGAGAAATTTAGGGCACTGAAATGGGGCGTGAGGCCCCGACCTGACTCGATCTGCTGTTTTATCGGCACAAAGGGCTGGGGGCGGCGGCTGGGCGTGGCGTCTACTGCTAAACATCGGTAGAATGAGCGGCTTTTATTTTTGCCGTACCCGCGCATCTTATTTTTGTACCGCCCCGGCGCGCGGAATCAGGGCTCACAAGTCGATCGGAGTCGTCAATGTCGGATGTAAACAAGGTTGTTCTGGCCTATTCAGGTGGTCTGGATACTTCAGTAATCGTGCGCTGGTTGCAAGAAACCTATCAGTGCGAAGTGGTGACCTTTACGGCGGATATCGGTCAGGGCGAAGAAGTCGAGCCCGCCCGCGCCAAGGCCGAAGCACTGGGTGTTAAAGAAATTTACATCGACGATCTGCGCGAAGAGTTTGTACGCGACTTCGTTTACCCCATGTTCCGCGCCAATGCGATTTACGAAGGTGAATACCTGCTGGGTACCTCAATCGCCCGTCCGCTGATTGCCAAGCGTCTGATTGAAATTGCTAACGAAACCGGTGCTGATGCCATTTCTCACGGCGCAACGGGTAAAGGTAATGACCAAGTGCGTTTCGAATTGGGCGCCTACTCGCTCAAGCCCGGTATTAAAGTGATTGCGCCTTGGCGTGAGTGGGATCTGACTTCCCGTGAAACGCTGATGGCCTACTGTGAAAAGCACAATATCCCGGTTGATTTCTCCAATAAAAAGAAGAAATCGCCTTACTCTATGGATGCCAACCTGCTGCACATCTCCTACGAGGGCGGCAATCTGGAAGACCCATACTGGGAACCAGAGGAAGATATGTGGCGCTGGAGCGTGAGCCCTGAGGCTGCACCGGATCAACCCACTTATATTGAGCTGGGTTATCGCAATGGCGACCCGGTTACGCTGAACGGCGAAGAACTGAGCCCCGCCACGATGCTGGCTACGCTGAACAAAATTGCCGGCGCCAATGGCATTGGTCGCTTGGACTTGGTTGAGAACCGCTACGTAGGCATGAAGTCACGCGGCTGTTACGAAACCCCCGGCGGCACCGTAATGATGCGCGCTCACCGCGCCATTGAGTCTATTACTTTGGATCGTGAAGCGGCTCACCTGAAAGACGAGCTGATGCCCCGTTACGCCAAGCTGGTGTACAACGGTTACTGGTTCAGCCCTGAGCGCCGTATGCTGCAAGCGGCCATTGATGAATCTCAAGCATTTGTAAATGGCACTGTGCGTTTGAAACTCTACAAGGGCAATGTGGTCGTAGTGGGGCGCAAATCAGACAATTCTCTGTTTGATGAGGCCATCGCCACTTTTGAAGACGATGCCGGCGCCTACAACCAGAAAGATGCAGAGGGCTTTATCAAGCTGAATGCACTGCGCTTGCGGATTGCCGCAAACAAAGGCCGTTCTCAGCTCTAAGCCAACAAGGGGGAGTAAATAAATCCCCCTTTATTTTCTGTAAATAAGTTCGGTTTAAATAACGACGATAACCATCGCGGTGCTTTCCGACATCGCCCCAACAATTGGATTTATGCATGAAGGCTTTGCTGTCTGTTGCGTCTCGTGGCGTGACCTCCTTCCAAAAAAACACTGGCAAGATTGGTCTGGCCTTGGGCATGGCTGCGGGGCTGGCAGCGTGTAGCGGCAGTAATAGCGGTAGCGGGTATTCTCTGCCCAGCGTAGAGTTCAGCACTAAGCAATTCTTTCTTGAGGATGTGCTGCTGACGGATAATGCCTTGGCCACCGTTGCGGTGGGTGGCACCAATCTGAGCTTTACCCAAAACCCCGGTAGCGGCGCCTTCCGTTCTACTAAAGAAGACAGCAATCTTTTCTACACCATTAGCGATCGCGGCCCCAGCTTTCCCTGTGATGAAACTTCGGCGCGTATCGGCCAAAGTAATTTCTGCGGTGGTGGCAATACTGGCCGAGTATTTCCGCTAGGTGAGGGCTATACCCCCAGCATTACTGCGTGGAAATTAACCGGCATCAGCACCAAGCTGAGCCTAGAGAAGCTTTACAGCCTTGAGCTGCGAGATGATTTTGGGGGCGCCTTAAGCGGTATTCCCAATGAGCGCACTACTGCCAGCACCGAAACCGCCTACGATAAAGATGGTGCAGTGATTCAGCCTGACCCCAACGGCGTTGATCCCGAAGCCTTGGTGAAACTCTCCAATGGGCGCTTCTGGGTGGCTGAACAATACGGCCCCAGCCTGTTATTGGTAGAGGAAGATGGCACGGTTTCTCGCCGCGAACTTCCTGCGGGCGCCGATGTAGACTACGCCAGCTCTACAGTCACAGTGAACGATAGTGTTTTGCCCAAGTCTTTGCGGCGCCGTGATTTAGACGGCGGTATTGCCGCCTTGGCACTCAGCCCCAATGAAGATTTTCTCTACTATGTCACCAAGTCGCCGCTGGATTCGCCTAATGCCAATTCACGGGTGATTCGCATTGCTAAACTGGCGCTTGATAGCGATGGCAATATCACCAGCTTGGAAGGCGAATACCTGTACCGCCTTGATACTCCAGATCAATACGGTGTGGTGAGCAAGGCGGGAAGCACAACAGAGCAAGGCGATCTTGAAAGCGGTCAGCCGATTTCGCAATCTGAAATCACCGTAAATGAAGCGGTGGCGTTGGATGAAGACCTACTGGTTATCGTTGAGCAGGGCCGCAAGGTCAGCAAGTATTACCGGGTGAATCTGGCCACGGCGACCAGCATTACCGACACAGTGTGGGAAACTGCGACCGGCTCAGCGTCAGCAGAAAACCAATATTTGATTGAAGACGTGCCCTTTGTAACTAAGCAATTGGGTATTGATACGTTGAGCTACGTGGCGCCAAGAGATCCCGACCTGCCCAGTACGGCAAGCCCCAATACGATTAATCTTCTCGAAGAAAATATCGAAGGCTTCGCCATGCTTAACTCCAATTTTGCCTTGCTGAGCAATGACAATAACTGGGGCTTGGATGGCGTAAAAGGCCGCTTGGCGGTGATGCCGCTGGGGGCTTTTGTGGTGTCTAGCACGCTGCCTTATCGTCCGCAGTTGAGCTATACCGGCTCTGGTGATCTGGATCTATCTGGTTTTAGCCCCAAGGCTGTCGCGGCGGACTCCACCAATTCCCAGCTTTTTGTGATCGACGGTCAAAGCTCAGAAGTTAAGATTTTTGATCTCACTGATCCGCTGAGTCCTGTGGTGAGCACTGGCAGCTTGGATATTGCTGCTGCCGCAACCGCGTCTGGCATTACCGCAGGTGCAGCACAAGCTGTGGCCGTGGGCAGTGGCTATGTGGCTGTCGCCTTTGATGCCAGCAACCCTCAAACCAACGGTATGGTGGCGGTGTATCGCGCTGATACCTTGGCGTTTGAAAATAGCTTTGAGATTGGCGCGGCCCCTCGCGCAATGGCCTTTGGCCTGCTCGGTGGTCAGCTGGTTATTGCCAATAGCGGTGAGCCCAGCGATGACTACAGCACCGATCCACTAGGTTCGATCACCATTGTGGATTACAGCAGCGGCTTGGATGTGGCCACGGCGACTACCCTGAATTTTGAAGACTTCAATACTGGTGGCAGCCGCGCGGCTGAGTTGGATGCTGAGGTGCGCGTATTCGGCGATGGCTCCGGCAATACCGAAGTGGCAGAAGATCTGCAGCCAGAAGCGGTGTCGCTGGCCTTGGATGGTGTTACTGCCTTTATCAGTATGCCAATTAATAATGCGGTAGCGGTTATTGATTTGGCTAACTTGGAAATCGACACGATCTTAGCGCTCGGTGGCAAAGACTTTGGCCAAGAGGGCTATGAGCTGGATGTTGAAAACAACGGCACTGCCAGTCTCGATAGTTGGCCGGGCGTTGTAGGTATGTTCCAGCCCGGTGATGTTGGCGCCTACCAGTATCAAAGCAAAAACTATTTCGTGACCGCGAATACCGGTAAAGCGCGTGAAAATAGCGCGTTTACCGAAGTGACCAAAGCTGAAAACCTATCTGTTGATCCAAACAACGATAGTGCTGGAGCGGCGGCCAGCGGCGGCGAGTTAGCTAATCTGACGGTGAGTGATCAAACCGGTGATGGTGGTGACGGCACCTTTGAAGAAATTACCGCCTTTGGTGGCCGTTCCTTTGCGATTTGGGATGCAGAAGGCAGCCTGATTTACGACAGCGGCAGCGATATGGCGCGCACCACATTGGCGTTGTTAGGTGAGGCTGGGTTTAACGATGGCGATAGCGTAAGTGAAGATCGTGGCGCACAGCCAAACTCGATCAGCCTAGTTGCTAGCCTGAATCGTATTTATGCCTTTATCACTCTGGAAACCACTGGCGGCGTTATCATTTACGATATTACCTCGCCTTATGGTGTGCAGTTTGTGCAGTACGTGAATAACCGTGATTTTGCGGGGGCGGGCGATTTGTCTCCACAGGGTGTGAGCGCCTTCTTCCAATCGTCTATTGGTTATTTGGCGGTGCCTAACGCGCAGAGCAACAATGTGCGTATCTTTCAAGTGGAAGCCAGCAAATAAGCTGCGCGCCATTTCTCTGCTTCAAATAACGGCTGCTTCGGCGGCCGTTTTTATTTGCAAAAAATTATTCTTTAACGGGCCGTTTTTGCAGCTTTCTTTGCAGGGTTCGTCGGTGCATACCCAATTGGCGGGCGGTGGCAGATACATTGCCGTCATTGTCGTTTAAGGCGCGCTGAATGTATTCCCAGGTCAGGCGATCCAGCGAGGGTGATGCAATCGCTTGCTCATCTGAACGCACTTCTGTAGCTGCTTTGTCTTTGCTTTCAAGGGCTTCAAGAATGGCCTTGGTGCCGGCAGGCTTTTGCAGATAATTATCTGCGCCAAGTTTGATCGCATCCACCGCAGTTGCAATGCTGGCATAACCGGTCAGCATCAAAATACTGGCCTTGGGAAATTGCTCTCGCAGCGCGGGAATCAATCGCAGGCCGGTTTCACTACCCATTTTTAAATCGATAACCGCTTTGTCGATATGCAAAGAATGGATTTTAGCGAGAGCGGCTTCCACGCCCGAAAAATCCACCGTGGCAAACCCGCGCCGCTCCAAGGAACGCGACAATGTTTGCCGAAAAATGTCATCGTCATCGACAATCAACACGGTTTCAGTCATGGCTAGCGACGTCCGGCATTTTAGTGATGCGAGACAGCGGCAAACGCAGCTCCAGTTGGCTGCCGCCGCCATCGCGGGCCAGCCAGCGTAAATTGCCGCCAAAGCGCTCGGCGGTGCTGTTGCTCAAAAACAGGCCCAAGCCCATGCCCTTGCCCTTGGTACTGACAAAGGCGCGGCGCAGGTTGTCGAAGTTATCAGCAGGCATGCCGGGGCCGCGATCCAGAATAGTGATGACTAACTCCTGCTTGTTAATCTCAGTTCGTAATTCAACATCGTTTGCGGAAACATCGGCGGCATTATTGAGCAGATTGAGCACCGCTTGTTGCAGAGTGCCGTCTAGCTCAAAGCTTAGCCCGGCAACTTCGTCACTGATATTAAAAATAGGCGAACAGTCGGGGCGCAATACCTGCCAACTTTCTCGGAGTTGCGTAAAGAAGGTCGCGCCGTTTATCGCCTGAGTCTGAATACTGCTTAATTCTCTGGCGGTGCTTACCAGCTTATTCAAAATTTGTTTGCATTGGGCTGTCTGTAAATTTAAGGCGCGAATATCGTCGGCAAAATCGCTATCAGATAACTCTTCTTCCAAATCCTCGCCAATCACCTGAATGCTCGACAGCGGTGTACCCAGCTCATGGGCAGTGCCAGCCGCCAAGGTTGCTACCGCTAGTAATTGATCGTTCTGTAGCTCCTGTTCGCGAATGCTTGCTAGCTCTTGTTCACGCCGGCGCAGGCGATGAGCCATAGTGGCCAAGAAATAGCTAATCAATGCGGCGCTCAAAACGAAGTTAAGCCACATACCCAGAATATGCGCCTGATTGCTGCCGTGATGATGCTCGGGGGCCAGTGACTGCAACGGCACATTGTAAAACAACAGCAGGGTGTAGCTGAAAAGGCAGAGCGCGCTCATTAACCAAGCGTAGCGGCGGGGCAGCGCTACAGCTGCAAGGCACAGCGGCACCAAGAGATAAGACACAAAGGGGTTGCTGGCACCACCCGAGAAATACAAGACTCCGGAAAAACCGAGCACATCAATCGCAAAATGGGCGAATAGCTCAATTTCACTGACCGGCCAAATTTGAGCGCTGCGCCACCAAGCTAGTAGCGCAAAGCCCATCAGCGCCAAAAACAGCAAATCCAATGTCACATAAGGCAGCATCCAAGCCAGTTTGATTTCTGCGTAGTGGCGCGCCCCAAACAGCACGCAAAGCAGCACCACACGTATGGCGCTGAGCTGACGTAGATTTTGATTGTTAGGCAGGGGCGAGGTGGCTTTCATGGCCGCATTATACGGCAGCGTCTGGCATACGGTAGGCACTGAGACAAAATGCCGCAGTTGTGTCGCAAATGTGACAAATTTGCGATGGGATGCAGTTCCTAATACATAAAAATAACGATCTAAATATTACACATTCTTTTGACCCATATTTGCTAATTCGGTATGTTAGGAAGAAACCTCTTGGGCCTGCTCCGTCAGGGGGTGTTGCTGATGGCGATATTTCGGTAGCAGGCTGCTCAATATAAAAAGTGAATCGCCTCATTAAGGAGAGATAATGAACCGGGGATTTTGGCTGGCCGGCTGTGCGGCAGCGCTGATGGCTTCACCTGTAATAGCGCAAGATAACGATAAAGGTGAGGCTTACCTGTTTGGTTTGGCCACCTTTAGTGAGATGGACGAAGATCGTGGCGCGGATTTAGACACTACCGGCTATTCGCTGGGTGTTGGTCTGCCTATCTCTCGTCGTCTTTATATCGAAGCGCTCTATATCGACAATACGCTGGAAACCAATGGCCTCTACGGCGACTTCTACCAAACCGGTGGTGGTTTGGATTTGGTGTACAGCTTTGGCGATCGCCACGACTTCACCCCTTTCATTATGCTGGGTGGTGGCGCGCTGAAAAATGACGTGATTCCAGACGCACTAGACGACGACACCATGTACGCCAATATTGGCCTCGGTTTTGTCGGTGCGCTGTTCGACCACGATTACCTGCGTTACCGCGCAGAAGCGCGTTACATTCAAGATGACTATCTCGATGGCATGAGCGATGTGCGTTTTGGTATTGGTATTGAAGTCGCGCTGGGTAAAAAAGACGAACCTGCGGCTGAGCCGAAAGTGGTTTACAAAACCCAGACCATTCAGGTTGAACCTAAAGACTCAGACAATGACGGCATTATCGATAGCTACGATGATTGCCCTAATACCCTTGCCGGTGCCAAGGTTGATGGTCGCGGCTGCGTAGTGCAGCAACAAACCATCACTATGGATGACATCACCTTCCCAAGCAATTCTGCTGAGCTAACGATTAGTGCAAAATTTGTACTGCAAAAAGCCCTGACTTTCCTGCTCAAACAACCCAATCTCGATGCCGAAATTGCCGGTCACACTGACAGCACCGGCTCAGACGAATACAACCGCAGCCTGTCACAGCGCCGGGCCGAGTCGGTTAAAAACTACTTTGTCGCTAATGGCATTGCCGCCAACCGTATCACCGCTAAGGGTTACGGCGAGAGTGAGCCAATCGCCAATAACAGCACCAAGGAAGGACGTGATAAGAATCGCCGCGTAGAAATGCGCCTGATTCCACGTTAATCACGAAGGAATGATGAGAGAAATAATATGTTGAGGACAAACTCCATGAATAACAGCAGATTTTTAGCAGCACTGCTTATGGTTAGCTCCATGGTTCTGGTCACCGCCTGTGGTGGCGGTGGTAAATCAGCCGATGATCCGGCGGGTGGCTTAATTGGTGGTGGCACAACCCGTGACTTTGATGGGGATGGTGCTGCTGACGATGTTGATAACTGCCCGGGGGTTTCTAATCCCGGACAGTGGAATACGAATGGCGGCTCCAAAGGTAATGCCTGTCAGGATACTGATGGTGATGGTGTTCCTGATAACAAAGATACTGCGCAGGGCGAACCATTAGATAATTGTCCCACTACGCAAAACGCCGATCAGCGTGATACCGATGAAGATGAAGTTGGTGATGCATGTGACCCTGATATTGATGGCGATGGGGTAGAACTTACAGGACAATCGGATAACTGTCCTTATGTTGCTAATACAGATCAACTTAATACGGTTAATCCTACAACTCCTGCGGGTGATGCTTGTGAAACGGATTGGGATGGCGATGGCGTATTAAATGATGAGGATAACTGTCCATCAACACCAAATGACCAAACAGATACGGATGGCAATGGTGTAGGTGATGCCTGCGATGATACCGATGGTGATGGTATTCCCAACCCATCAGACAACTGTCCAAATGATCCTGATCCAAATCAAAGAGATCAAGATGGTGATGGCATTGGTGATCTCTGTGATCCAGATTTAGATGGTGACGGTGCTGAGGATAATTTTGAAATTGATAATTGCCCATTAGTGCCAAATTCTGAGCAAGAGGATACCTATGGAGATCCTACTAAGGGAGATGCCTGTGAAGGTGATGCTGATGGCGATGGAATCCCTGATGATACTGATAATTGTGCTTTGGTATTCAATCCAGATGGGCAAGGTGACGACATAGACGCTGATGGTATCGGCGACCTTTGTGATGATTCGGATACTGATACCGGTGTTAAAGGTGGTGCTCCTGCTCCAGACGGTATTGTCGATGAGTACGATAACTGTACTTATGTCGTGAATACTAATCAGAAAAACACCGATGGCGATGCAACCGGTGACGCTTGTGAGCAAACCGTTGGTGATGATGACCTAGATAACGATGGTGTATTGGATAATCCTACTGCACCTGGTGTTTCAGACAACTGCCCGTTTGTCCCTAATCCCGGTCAACAAGATGCGAATACTAGTACACCAGAAGGTGATGCTTGTGAGGCAGATGCAGACGGTGATGGGGTTTTAGATGGTGCAGATAATTGCCCTAGCGATTTCAATCCATACCAGCAAAACAGTGATGTTACTTACAATGAAGATGGCTCTGTAAAAGATAATGATGAGGTCGGTGACGCTTGTGACACTGATGATGACGATGATGGCGTCCTAGATGTAGATGACAATTGCCGAATTGTTGCAAATGGTGCAGATCCGGATAACCAACTTGATACCGATGGAGATGGTATCGGTGATGCCTGTGATAGCGTATCTGCCGTTCAGCAGTACTATCAGTGTGTTCAAGGTGCGCCAGTAGGTTCTACTGTGGCGATTCCTGTAGAATCAGGGCCGCTTTGCATGCTTACTAACACTCCTCTGGGCGGTCTGATTGATACTTGTGATGTTATCAACAAAGACAATGCGGTGGATGGCAGCTTTAACAGTTATGCAACACTGAAATATGATGTTGGCATCCTTGATCCTCTGTTCGATTTAGGGGGCCAAGGCGGTGCGGTTTCTCTGACTGTTGAAGTAAGGGATGATCAAGGCAGTCCAATAGAAATCAATGGCAACATTGGGGATATCATTGGCTTTGTGGTTAGTAATCCGCAAGATACCGTTGATGTTAGCTTGCTGAGAAACTTCAGTTTGATGGCCTATGATATTGACGGCCTGCCAATTTGGGATGAGCCCAAAACTGGTAGTAACTCTACGCTCTCGGTTCTGCAGCTTCAGTTGTTCTCAACTAATGATTCACCTGATCCAGCAAGTGGGGAAGTGCCGACTTCTTTGCCGGGTGATACAAGCGCGCTTGAAGGAACTTACCTGCTTGGAATGTTGAATGATGAAGGTGTGCCTTATCACAAGCTGGAAATCACTGTTAGTTCTGATTTCTTGACAGTAGATTTGGAAGAAGCGCTGCGGGTACATGAGTTATGTACTGAGGTTGAGTTAAGGGTGGTTCCACCTTCAGATGCGCCAGACCCAGCAGCTGCTTTTGCAGGAGTTTTAGAGGGAATTGTTGGAGATTCAAATCCGGCCGACACATTCACTTGCTTGGCTGAGAACTTTCAGTCAGATCCTGCGGTGTGTTTTGATGCGGGAGGTGGCGATCCAATAACAGGTGTTCTAGAGGGGCTTGTTGGAGATTCAAATCCGGCCGACACATTCACTTGCTTGGCTGAGAACTTTCAGTCAGATCCTGCGGTGTGTTTCGACGCAGGAGGTAGCGACCCAATAACAGGTGTTTTAGAGGGGCTTGTTGGAGATTCAAATCCGGCCGACACATTCACTTGCTTGGCTGAGAACTTTCAGTCAGATCCTACTGTGTGTTTTGATGCAGGAGGCGGCGACCCAATAACAGGTGTTTTAGAGGGGCTTGTTGGAGATTCAAATCCGGCCGACACATTCACTTGCTTGGCTGAGAACTTTCAGTCGGATCCTACGGTCTGTTTTGCTGCTCCCTGATAACCTCAAACGCCAGCTCCGCTGGCGTTTTTTTTTGACCAAAATTCTCCCCTCTCCCAACCCATGCAATCCCCGGCCATTTTCCGTAAAATGGCCGGCTTTCCTTATCCCGGTCTTATTTCACCATGTCGCTCCAATCCGAAATCGGCAAGCGCCGCACCTTTGCCATCATCTCTCACCCCGATGCCGGTAAAACCACCATTACTGAAAAGCTGATTCTATTGGGCCAGTTGATTCAGGTTGCCGGTACGGTAAAGGGCAAAAAGCACGATAAGGCGGCGACCTCGGACTGGATGAGTCTGGAAAAAGAGCGGGGTATTTCTGTCACATCTTCGGTGATGCAGTTTCCCTATAACGGTCGGGTGGTCAATCTGCTGGATACCCCCGGTCACGAGGATTTCTCGGAAGACACCTATCGCACACTCACCGCGGTGGATTCAGCGCTAATGGTGATCGACGGCGCCAAGGGTGTCGAAGACCGCACCATCAAACTGATGAATGTCTGTCGTCTGCGCGATACCCCAATCATCGGTTTTGTAAACAAGATGGACCGGGATATCCGCGACCCCATCGAATTGCTGGATGAAATTGAAGAGGTGCTGGGGATTGCCGCTGCGCCCATCAATTGGCCGATGGGCATGGGCCGTGAATTCAAAGGGGTGTACAACCTCTACACCGATACCCTGCATGTATTCCAACCCGGTAAGGGTTCGGTGATTGCCGACGATATTCGCATCAACGGTTTGGAGAGCGATGAAGCCAAGGCGCTGCTTGATGATGAATACGATAATTTCCTCGATGAAATTGAACTGGTGCGCGGCGCTAGCCACGAGTTTGATTTAGAGGCCTATTTGGCCGGTCAGCAAACCCCGGTATTTTTTGGCACTGCATTGTCGAACTTTGGCGTGCGCGAAATGTTGGATGATTTTGTGCAGTGGGCGCCGGCACCGCTGGATCGTGAAGTGGAGCAGGCCTCTGAGGCGCGTATTATTCCCGCCAAAGATGAAACCTTCTCCGGTTTCGTATTTAAAATTCAGGCCAATATGGACCCCAAACACCGCGACCGTATCGCCTTTATGCGCGTGTGTTCCGGTGAATACAGCAAGGGCATGAAAATGCGTCATGTGCGCATTGGCAAGGATGTGAAAATCGCCGATGCGGTGAGCTTTTTGGCGGGTGATCGCGAGCTGGTGGAACAAGCGGTATCCGGCGATATTATCGGCCTGCACAACCACGGCACCATTCAGATTGGCGATACTTTTACCGAGGGCGATGAGTTCAAATTCACCGGTATTCCCCACTTTGCGCCGGAACTGTTCCGCCGCATTCGCCTGGCTGATCCACTAAAATCCAAGCAACTGCAAAAAGGCCTGCAACAGCTTTCCGAAGAGGGCTCAACCCAGGTCTTTATGCCCCAGAAAAACTCCGACCTGATTGTGGGTGCGGTGGGTATGCTGCAGTTTGATGTGGTGGTTTATCGTTTGAAAGATGAATATAAAGTCGATGCGATTTACGAGCCGGTTAATATCCATACCGCCCGTTGGGTGGAGTGCGATGATCCTAAGGCCTTTGAGGAATTCAAACGCAAATGCGCCGACAACCTCGCCATTGATGGCGGCGGTCACCTCACTTATCTAGCGCCAACCCGCGTGAATTTGGCACTGGCGGAAGAGCGCCACCCAGAAGTGCGGTTCCGCGCTACCCGCGAGCATTAATCTTAAATTGCCTCCAGCTTGTCAAATGGATTGAGGAGACCTATTATTAGGTCTCCTAACTGGTCTGGAGAGCTGTCATGCCTCGTCAAGTTTTGGCTGATACCTGTGTCAGCATTTCCGAATTAAAAAAGAACCCCAGCGCCGTGGTGTCACAGGGCGAGGGGTTTCCGGTTGCGGTGCTCAATCGCAATGAACCTGATTTTTACTGTATTCCCGCTGCGGCCTGGGAAGAGATTGTTGACCGCCTTGAAGATGTTGAGCTGAACGCGATTGCCGATGCGCGTCAGCATCAAGCCATCATCGAGGTCGATATTGATGACTTATAAACTGGCCTTTCGTGAAGAGGCTAAGAAAGAGTGGGATAAGTTGTCGCCGGTCGTTAGAGATCAGTTTAAAAAGAAGCTGATTGAGCGATGTGAAAATCCAAGAGTACCTTCATCTCGCTTATCCGGCTCACAAGATCGCTACAAAATTAAACTGCGCCAAGCCGGGTTCCGACTGGTTTATGAAGTTCACGAAAATATTGTCACGGTTGTTGTAGTGGCTGTGGGTAAGCGTGAGCGTAATCAGGTGTATAAGAACGCGTCTAAGCGGGTTTAAGTGGTTAACAAAATTCGAATCTGAATCAAACCTGAATCACATCCAGTAAATATTCCTGCAATCAATCCTTGTTTCAATTCGGCTTTTCGCCAAGCATAGCACTGCCAAATAAAAGCGTGTTTATACGCCTTATAGAGTGAAAACAAGGAGAAATATATGACTTTTAAACACACTGCACTTGCCCTGTCGCTGGCCGTAGCCAGCTCTGTTAGCTTGGCCGCTGAAGCCGAAGCCAAGGGCAGCTTTTTCAGCCGTTTGTTCGGCGGTTCTTCTGAAGCCAAGGTTGAAGCCAAAGCTGATGTAGACACCAGCCACGCTGAAAAGAAAATGGAAGATGGCTATAACCACGGCAAAGAAGTTAGCGCCGAGATGAAAGCCAAGGCCGAAGCTCACAAAGGTGAGATGAAAGACAAGCACGCTGAAATGAAAGCGGATGCCGAAGCGAAATACGAAGAGCGTAAAGCCGAAGCTGAAGCAAAACGTGCTGAGCGTGAAGCCAAGCAAAAAGAGCAAGAGCAGGCCAATGCTGAAGCACGTGCAGAAGCTAAAGCCAACTGGAAAGAGAAAAAAGAGCAATTGAAAGGTTTGGGCAATATCAGTGTTGAAGCCAACGTAGAAGCTGGCGCAAAATAAACACCGATTGCTGATCTACCGAAAGGGGCCGTTGGCCCCTTTTTTTATGGCTAGATTTTTTATTTGTGCGTGTGAGTTCTGAATTTCTATGGCGAGTTCCAAGCCTTCCGCTGATCTTCGTTTGGATCGTTTTATCGCGACGGTCACCGATTTTTCTCGCAGTGAGGCCAAACGCTTAATCAAAGCCGGTGAGATTGAGGTGGAAGGGCGGGTAGCCAGTGATGCCGGGCAGTTAATTTCGCCAGATGCTGAAGTGTTGTTGCGTGGCAGCCCATTACGAGCGCCCAAGCCGCGTTATTTTATGCTGCACAAGCCGCAGGGCTATATTTGTGCTGCCCGTGATCGTCGCCATCTGACGGTGCTTGATCTTCTCGATGAAGACAATCCAGAGCGTCTACATGTGGCGGGACGCTTGGATATTGATACCACCGGTTTGGTTTTGCTGACTGATGACGGCCAGTGGTCACACCAAATTACTTCGCCGAATCGGGAGTGCTGGAAACAGTATTGGTTTCAGTGCGCTGAGCCGCTGGACGAAAATGTGATTCGGCAATTTGAGCGCGGGGTATTTTTAAAAGAAGAGAAAACCCGAACTCTGCCCGCGAAGCTGGAAATTTTGAGTGATTTTGAAGGTCGTTTGCAGATTTGCGAAGGCCGCTATCATCAGGTGAAGCGAATGCTCGGTGCGGTTGGCAATGCGGTGGAGGTGTTACACCGTGAGGCAATTGGCGATATTTTTCTGGATGCGGATTTGGCCGAAGGCGAATACCGCCCATTAACCGAGGATGAAATTGCCAGTGTGTAAGGGCGAGAAAACATGAAAGACAGCGCCTTGCAGGCGATTTATCGCGAACTGGAAAATAGCGAAGGCAGTACCTGGTGGCTGGTGGATGAGCACTTACAAACCCCGCTCCCTCGCGCATCTGCAGATTGCCCTGTGTGGACCAATCGCTGCGATAGTGCTGCGCAACTTCAGCAAGCCGGTTTTATCGTTACGCTTAATGATTTTGACTTGCCGCAAGCCTCGGTAGACCGGGTTTTATACCGTGTCTCCAAAGAAAAGTTGTTAGTGCATTATTTGATTAACCAGTCTTTGGCGCACTTACAAATCGGCGGTGTACTGTGGTTGGCGGGTAAGAAAAACGAAGGCTTGAAAACCTATGCCGACAAGGCGGCCAAACTGGTGGGCGGCAAGGCCGAGATTAAGAAACTCGATGGCGAGGCGTATTTAGCGCGCATTGAAAAGTACGCCGAACCCAGCAGTAATTTGCCTGATGGTAATTACCCTCAGTTGCAGCAAATTGCAGATGATCCGGTGCTGTATAGCAAACCGGGAATTTTTGGTTGGCAGAAAATAGATCGGGGTTCGGCGCTGTTGATTGAGCAACTTCCCGCGTTTTTACAAGGATTATCTCGCAAGCCGCAGACGCTTTTAGATTTGGGCTGTGGCTATGGCTATCTCTCGGTAATGGCAGCCAAGGCATTGCCAGAAGCCGACTATATTCTGACCGACAATAATGCGACCGCGCTGTTAGCTGCCGAGAAAAATTGTGCAGAACACACGATTCGAGCATGCTGCGTGCTGGCGGATTGTGCCTCGGGCATTACTGAAAAAGTGGATGTGGTGTTGTGTAATCCACCTTTTCATCAGGGTTTTTCGGTGGACGGTGATTTAACCGATCGCTTTATTGCGGCGGCGAAACAGCGCCTTAAGCCGGGTGGTCAGGCGCTGTTTGTGGTCAATCAATTTATTCCTCTTGAGCGCAAGGCTCAGGGAATTTTCGCCTCGTCGGAACGCTTATACGAGGGCGAAGGGTTTCATATTATTCAGTTAACGGGCTGATTGCCGGCTTGTGATTCTGGCTGTGCTTCCGGCTCAAGTGCAGGCGGAGTCGGATGTAATATTTCTTCCGGCACTTCATCTGCGCTTGGAATTTCATCCAGTTCACCGTCACAGGCGCTACCCGCATAAAGCGCGCGTTTAACTAAACCCTGTGCCAATAACGATAAGCCGCCGGTATAAATCGCCGCGCCGGTAGACAGGCCGGAAGTAAACATACCGCCGGGGTCAGCTTCCACCTTGGGTTTGCTAAAGGTGCCGCCCAAGCGCACTAAGCTGGCAGCGGCGCCCACATTTACACCAACCCCTTTACGGGCAATGGGCGATACGCCGAGTTGCAGTTTTTCGCTGCCGAGATCGACAAAGCCAGTGCCGATAATCTTGCTGCCATCAGTTTCCAGCGCAATACCGTCATCGGTGGTGAAGCGCCCTTTATCGCCTTTAAAGTGCACCGCCAAACATTCGATCTCGGTATTTTCTTTCTTCTCGGCGAAGGGGTTGAGCTTGTCGAAGGTTTCCATCAATACATCGCTGCCGATCAGGTTTAAGGCATTGCCCTTGGCCTGCATATCGGTGATTTTAATATCCAACTTGCCGCCTAGTGAGGCGGCTAGCGCAGCGGGGCTGGCTCCTTTGCCATCTAAGATCACGCGAATTTTGCCTTGGCCCTTGCTGATGCCGGCGGTTTTCTCCAAGCCCAACTTGCCGTAATCCGTACCGTCGATTTTTAGCTCGGTGCTCAGCGCTGCTTGCTCGCCACTGGCGTCGAGCTTGGCGCGGATATAGGCCTCAGCGCCATCGAGATTCAAGCGGCTATCATCAAGCTGAAATACACCGTTACGCAGCTTGGGTTTGAGCTTGGCGCTATTGATAAAGGCGTAGCCGGTATCCACCTGATTTAGCGATAGAGTCAGATCGGCATTCAGTTGTTTAAGCGCATCTAAGGCGAGGGGCTCGTTGCTAATTAATTTGCCGCCTTTTTTCGTGTTGCTGGTCTCGCTTTTTGGGGTGCTGTCTGCCGGTGTTTGCTCGGTTGGCGCAGACATAAAATCAACGGTGGTTTTGCTCAGCGCGATATCGCCTTTTAGCATTGCCAGCTGTTCGCCTTGGCCGGGTTGGTAATTCAGTGCCAGCTTGGTACTTTGCTCACCGAGGGTGGCGTCGGCCTTAAGCTGATATTGCTCAGCGGTGGTTTCGATATTGGCATTGATGTTCATTGCGCCGGCTTCCTGCCAGGGCAACAGGGCGATTTTCCATAGCTCAAGACTTTGCGGGGCGGTGCTCTCAATATTGAGCTGGGTGCCGGCAATACCGTTGATGTTGACCTTGCCGTTGGCTTTCAGGGTGATGTCTTGCTGGTTTAGAGCAAGTGCTAATTTGGCATCGGCGCCCTGGGTTTTATCCGCTAAGGGTGTCAGCGTTATAGCGCTGGCGAGTTCATTCAGTTGCCGCCCAGTGGCGGTTTCTAGTAACTCGGCAATTTGCAATTTTAAGGTGATGGCATCGCGGCTATTCAATTCGCCGTTTAAAGACTTGAGCGACCAACCGCTGGCAGAAAGATCGGCGATATCCAGCTTTAGCGTGATATCGCGGTTGGCCATCCAGCCCCAATCCATCTCCGCTTCCGCAGTGCTTTTCTCCTCGCTGGGAGCTGGTTCTACGGCTTGCTCAGGTGCTTCTGCTGCCGGTGTGAGGTCGGCTAACAAGGCGTCGATATCCAAGTTTTTGCTATTTAGGCTGGCGACGATGTTATTGAAATCCGGCGAGAGCTGAATGTCGCCATCAATTTGATTTTCCCCTATAGCTATCGTCAGCGGCGTGAGCTGGTAAGCGCTGCCAATGTTTAGCGTGGTTTCGAGCTTGCTCGGGGGCAGTGCCGGAGCGGTAAAGTCTGCAAGGGTGGTAAGTTGATCCAGCGTTTCTATGGCGAGCGCCACACTAATACGGCTGCCTTCCAGTGTGGGGTTCAGGGCCAGTCTGCCTTCGCTGTTTAGGGTGGCGTCGGCGTGTTGCAGGGCGAGGCGATAATCCAGTATGCCTGCGGCGGGATCAAACAAATCGACGGTGCTGCTCACGGTAATGTGCTGCTGGCGGTAATCCAGTTCAATGACTAAATCACCACTGCCCGCGTGTTCGCGTTCGCCGCTGATTTCTGGCAGCGCGAGCTGATAGTTTTCACCCTCGGCGGTAATTAACTGAAACTGGGTGTTACGCAGCAGAATATGTTCAAAGCTGAAATCACCGGGCAGTTTAAGCGTGCTGGGTTTGTCCTCTTCCGGTTCCTCTTCGGAAGATTCTGCCGAGGCTTGCAGGGTCGCGGTTAGCCAGTTCAGTTCACCCTTGTCATTATTTTCAATGCGGATATTGAGACCATCGCTTTCCACCGCCCAAAAAGGGCTTTTGCCTAGCGGCGAGGCCAGCAGTTTTAGCGACAGACTGTCGAGGGTGAGCAAGGTGGGTTCAGGCCAATTGGGGTTGCTGATACGCAGGCCGGTAATTTCCAAACGCATTGGCGCAGCGCGGGATTTTAATGCGCCAATTTCTATATCCAGCCCAGCAAAACGCTCGCCGCCGGCGTGGATCGCGCCGCGCAGCACATTGGGTTTTAGTATGACGGTGGCGAGGCAGCCAAAAATAAGTAAAACGAAAATACCAATGCCGAAAAACACTTTTTTGAGCACCGAGGATTTTTTGGGTGCTTTTTCTTGGGGGCTGGCTTGTGGGGCCTGTTTAGACATGAGGGGCCTTTATCTATTTTGAATGTCGCTTATTTGGAATGTCGCTAGGGTTTTTCACACCACAAGTTTGTAAGGATGAAAGTGGATGTGCAATACAATAAGACCCAATTTTCCCGAAACCTGAACTAAGGATTGTCGATGCGTTGGCCTAGCCCGCTACTACAAGGCCGATTATTGCGCCGCTACAAACGTTTTCTGGCGGATGTTCAGTTGGACAGCGGTGAGCTGCTAACGGTTCACTGCCCGAATACTGGTGCGATGACCGGCTGTGATGTGCCAGATAGCCCGGTATGGTTGTGCCGCAGTGACAATCCCAAGCGCAAATACGCCCACACCTGGGAATGCGTGGTGGTTGAGGGCGAAACCATTTGTATTCATTCGGCGCTGGCCAATGATCTGGTGGCTGAGGCGCTTGATCACAATGTGATTAGTGAGATTAGTGAGATTAGTGAGATTAGTGAGATTGCTGGGATTGCCGGGATTGATCGAGCGGCTTATCGGCGAGAGGTGAAATTGCCCTCTGGCAGCCGGGTCGATTTTTATCTGCCTGCTGGTGAAAGTGCTAGGGAAACCTATTTGGAAGTGAAATCGGTCACCTTGCATTTGGGAGATGGCTTAGGCGCTTTTCCAGATGCGGTAAGCACCCGTGCACGCCGCCATGTGGAAGAGTTAATGGCGCTGCAAAAGCAGGGGGCGAGGGCGATTTTATTTTTTGCGGTACTGCACACGGGAATTGACCGGGTTGAACCTGCCCGGCATATCGATCCGGTGTATGCGGATTTATTGCTGGAAGCAAAACAGCAGGGCGTGGAATTGTTGGCTTACCGCGCTGAGATAAATCCGCAGGGTATTGCGCTTACTCAAGCGATTCCGGTTTTGCTTTAGGCGTAGATACCGTCTTCTTCAATTGTGCAGGGAATTGAAGTTAGCGCTTCGCCTAAGCAGGGCCCGGCCACACACTCCCCGGTTTCCATAATAAATAGCGCGCCGTGGGTGGCGCACTGAATAAACATTTCCTCGTGGTCGAGAAAAACATCTTCCTGCCAATTCAGTTCGATGCCGAGATGGGGGCAGCGGTTTTGGTAGAGCGCGACGCCTTTGCCGTGGCGAACCAGAAAGCAGGCTTGTTCACCAAGGGTCACACTTTTTGAGCCGGGCTCGGGAAGCTCATCCAGATTGCAGAGTTTGATTCTAGTTGTCATCAGTGATGGGGGCAGGCTCAATATGTTCTATGTGTTGAGGTTTGCTGCTTGGGCTAACCGGGGTTATTCCTTCTTCGGCGAGAATGTGGAGAATAGCGGGGCGCATTCGTTCAACCGCTTCTCGGCCGCCGGCAATGGCTTCTTCGGCGCGATTAAATTCCATAAGCCCAATCTCGCGCAGTCGCGGCCACAGCATCACGTCGGCAGGTTCGCCGGCCAAACGTGAGCGGGTAATGCGATCCTGCATGATATTGATGGAACTCATAATCACATTCATGGTGTTTGGCGCATTGGGTGCAGGCTTGTGCTCGGGAATATCATTGGAACGCAGGCCGCCAGCCAGATCCATAACCGATTGTCCAAAGCGGTTCAGGGCATTACCGAAGCCGGAATCGTTCTCTTCCTCGCTCTCTTCTTCCTCGGCAACTTGTTCGGCTTTTTCAGAAATAGGCGTTGGGCTTGCGGGGCGGGTTTGTTTGCTGAGCAAGTCGCTGTTGAGGTCGATGCCAATCACAATATCTGCCCCCAATGCGCGGCACACCGATACCGGCACCGGATTAACCAGCCCGCCATCAATCAGCCAGTTGCCGTTGTGAAAAACCGGGGTAAGAATGCCGGGCAGTGCGATTGAGGCGCGAACGGCATCCCAGATTGGGCCGCTTTGTAACCAGACTTCGCGGCCGCGACCTAAATCCGTTGCTACGGCGGCAAACGGCGTATCCAGATCTTCAATATCGGGATTGCCAAATTCGCGACAAAAGAAATCAATCAAACGCGAGGCGTCAGCCATGCCGCCAATCGCGCCGAAATTAATACTGAGATAGCGCAAAATAGAGGGGCTGTTGAGGGTTTGTATCCATTCGGCAAACTGGTCGAGCTTGCCCAGCGCTTGGCAGGCGGCGACCACGGCACCGGCAGAAGTGCCACAGAGAATATCCGGGCGGATGCCCATGCTGTTTAATTGCTGAATAACGCCAATATGGGCCATGCCTCGGGCAGAACCACTGCCGAGTGCGAGGGCGATTTTTTTTGGGCGGGGCTGTCGTTGTTCCACGGTTTTGATCTGGTAAAGGGTCTAGTAAAGTTTGTCGCAGGGATTAATATTGTTGTTATGATGCCTTATCGAAATTTTTCAGCAAGCGAAAACACCGGAAGCCGATGGAAAAGACGCCAATGGTCATAAGTGATGCGTTGTTATTAGGGCAAGATGAGCCGCTCATGGTCTGCCATATGGGCAGGGTGATGCATCCCGATTTGGTCGCGCCACTTACCGCCTTGCAAACCGATGCCGAACGCGAAGGTTTTGATTTGCGAGTGGTTAGCGGTTTTCGCAGCTTTGAGCGGCAATTGGCGATTTGGAATGCCAAGGCGCAGGGGCAGCGCCCGCTCTATGATGAACACGGTGAATTGCTGGACTTTGCCAGCCTCAGCGAAGAAGCGGTGCTGTGGGCAATTTTACGTTGGTCAGCCTTGCCCGGCGCTTCTCGACATCACTGGGGCAGTGATATTGATATTTACGATGCCGCTGCGGTGGCGGAAGATTATCAGGTGCAACTCAGCCCCGAAGAAGTGGCCGACGATGGGGTTTTTGGCCCAATGCACCAATGGCTGGACACGCGCTTAGGGATTGGTGCCGGTTACGGTTTTTTTCGGCCTTATGATGAAGATCGTGGTGGTGTCGCCCCGGAGCGTTGGCATTTAAGTTTTGCGCCGCTATCTGCCCGTTGTGAACATGCGCGCAATAAAAAAGTGCTGCGCGCGGCAATTGAGGCTGCGGATATCCAACTGAAAGACCTTGTGCTGAAGCATTTCGATGACATTTTCGAGCGTTATGTGGATGTGCCGGCCTCCTGCTATCCCTCGGCCTATGCGGCTTTGTTGGAGCCTCGACAGGAACTGGTTGGCGTTTAATATTTTTTGATGTAACGAATAATATGAGTGTAAACAGCGAACAATTGTGGGCACATCTGTGCGAAGAAGCCGAGCGCTTCGGCGTTAGCGAGCCGGTGCTGGCCAGCTTTTACCACGCTCATATTTTGCATCACGGCAATTTTGCCGATGCCCTGAGTTATCACCTTGCCTCACTACTCGACAGCGACTCGCTGCCCGCGATGTTGGTTCGCGAGGTGTTTCACAATGCCTATATTAGCCAGCCCGCGATTATTGAAATGGCGGTGGCGGATATTTGCGCGCACTATGAGCGCGATCCGGCCTGTGATCACTACGGAATGCCGTTTCTTTATTTCAAGGGATTTCAGGCGATACAGGCTCAGCGCATTGCTCATTACCTATGGATTCATAACCGCAAATCGCTAGCGCTGTATTTACAGAATCGCATTGCGGCGGTGTTCGACGTTGATATCCATCCGGGCGCCAAACTAGGTAGCGGCATTATGCTCGACCACGCCACCGGGGTGGTGATTGGTGAGACCGCGGTAGTGGGTAATAATGTGTCCATGCTGCACTCCGTGACCTTGGGGGGCTGCGGTAGCGGCCGGGGGCCTCGGCATCCAAAAATTGGCGATGGCGTGCTGATTAGCACCGGTGCCAAAGTATTGGGCAATATCACGATTGGCGAGGGTGCCAAAATCGCCGCAGGCAGTGTGGTGCTGGAAGACGTCGCTCCGCATACTACTGTGGCGGGAGTACCGGCAACGCCGGTGGGCGGAAATAGCCAGAATATTCCGGCCTTGGAGATGGACCAAAGTATTTAGAGCGGTTTGGACGATTTGTGAGCCCGATCTCACTAAGCTCAACCGTTTTGGATTGCCGCGACAGTGTAAATCTGTCAGAATCGAAAAATTACAAAGTCACATAAAATTGTGGCCATGACAAAGGCGCGAAGGCTTTAAGAAAAGAAGTCACGGCCATAAAAAAGCCTTCAGCTATTAATGGAAATTAATAAGTCAACGGCTAAAAAGAGCCCCAGCCATATCATTGGACTAAGGCCGATAGAGCAGAAATCACTATTGCGGGAAGGTGCATCATGAGTGTCAAACTATTAGACAATAAAGCCTTTTATGGATATCGGGTAAGGCGCACAGTCGCCGGTCAGTTGTATCAAGAATATTTCTCTCTCAAGCGCGAAGGTAAGCGTTTGGATGGCCGCTTGAAAAAGCAGGTTGAGAATGAAGCCTTGGCACGCGACAAAGAATTGGAAGTTGAGCGGTCTCGCTTTTTGGATGACACCAAAGAAGACCGCTGCTTCAAGCCTGATGGCTCAGTAAAAGGCATCAGCTATCTGGTTAAAACCGAGAAAAGCGGCAATCTGACCCCTATTTTCCAAGTGGGTGTGGCCTCGCAAATTGAAAAGAAAACCGTCTGCACTAGCTTCTCTCTCAATGCTCATGGCAGTGAAGAAGCGTGGAAAAAAGCGGTTGATGCCTATGCCAAGCACAAGGGCATCCACAAAAACTCCAAACTGTTTCAACGCCTGATAGAAGCTAAGCCAAAGGTTTCATAAGGTGAAAGTCTCTTAAAGCGATACATCAAAATCTAAAACGGCGACCCATGGTCGCCGTTTTTGTTGTTACGCTGCACCATTAGCCTTTTCCTTAAGCCTCAGGTTCTTCCGTTTCTAGCTCTAAAGCCTCTAACTCTAAAGCTTCCAAAATACTGCACTCAGTGGCGGGTAATGAACCGCCAACACAGGCGTCGACGATCTGATCCAAGGCGCGACGAATCTTTTCAAGCTCTTGGAGTTTGGCGTTGACCAGTTCCAATTTGCGCTGGGCAATACTTTTGACGTCTTCGCAGCAATTCGCCGCTGGGTGAATGCGAATTTCCAGCAGCTCACGAATTTCTTCCAAACTGAATCCCACCGCCTTGGCGCGCAGAATAAAAGCCAATTGGCGGCGGGCATTGTCATTGTAAAACCGGTAGCCATTAGGACTGCGGCCGCTGGCTTTGAGCAAGTCCTGTTTTTCATAAAAGCGCAGGGTGTCGACTGAGCAGTCGAGTGCTTGAGCGAGTTCTCCAATGCGATATGTCATGGCGACATCTCCGATTCGTGATGCGATGCCATTACAGTAAACCTTGGAGTTTAATCTAAGGTCAAGCGTTGGCCCTAGAAGAATTGGAAAGGAGGAGGCGGGGATGAAGGAGCAAGAAAGAGGAAAAGTAGAGCAATCTTGGCCACCGGGGGTGGCCAAGATAGTGAGAACAGTCGCGACTATTAGCCTTTGTAGGCTGCGGCGGCTTTCTCTACTTCTGCCATGGCTTCGGCGCTGCCGGCCCAGCCATCAACTTTAACCCATTTGCCCACTTCCAGATCTTTGTAGTTTTCGAAGAAGTGTTCGATCTGCTTGATCAGCAGTTCTGGCAGGTCAGAGGGCTCTTTAACGTCTTTGTACAGTACGCTCAGTTTGTCGTGAGGTACGGCCAGCAGTTTGGCGTCTTTACCGGCTTCGTCGCTCATGTTCAGAATGCCGATGGGGCGAGCGCGGATTACAGAGCCGGGTACAACTGGGTAAGGAGTTACAACCAGTACGTCCAGTGGGTCGCCGTCTTCAGACAGAGTGTTGGGGATGTAGCCGTAGTTGGCTGGGTAGAACATGGGGGTGGCCATGAAGCGGTCAACCATCAGGCAGTCGGCATCTTTGTCGATTTCGTATTTGATGGGGCTGCTGTTGGCTGGAATTTCGATGGCAACGTAGATGTCGTGTGGCAGTTCTTTGCCTGCTGGAATGCTGTTATAGCTCATGGTTGGTTTCCATTGTGGATTTTGATGAAAAAAGCAGCGGCGATTATAAACCCTGTGCCCGCTGATTTCCAAAGCTCGCGGGGGCTGAGCTTGGCGGTGCTATAAATAAAAATGGCCGCACGAGGCGGCCCAAGGGGGGAGACTTTAGTCTAGCGGGTAGCCAGGCTAAATAGCGATCTGAATCAGATCGCCCTCGGTGCGCACCTGATAGCACGGCACAGAGACGGTTTCATCTTCGAGACAAATGCCAGTCTCGAGATTGAAATGCTGTTTATAAAGGGGTGAGGCAACGGCCAAGGTGTCATTCAAGCTGCCAACAATGCCGCGTGACAGTACATTGGCATTGCTGAACGGGTCTTTATTGCCAATAGCGTAGATTTGGCCGTTAACTTTGAAAATGGCGACTTGTTCTTCGCCGAGCAGGGCGCAAACCCCAGCATTGGGGTTGATGTCGCTGAGGCTGCAAATGGTTGTCCAGGACATGGGTGTTTCTCCTTTAGACCGCCCAATACAGGGCGGCCGGATATGATCAGATAAAAGGCTGGGCGATTAAGCCACCGCGATCAGGTCTTCGTTGCGGGCTTTTTCTTCCTCGGTCGCGGGGCGAATTTGGCCGCGCTCCTGTACAAAGACAATGTCCTTGTCGCCGCCGTCTACGTTGACAAAGCTGCGGAATTGCTTGACCCGCTCTTCGTTCTCGATGGTGGTTTTCCACTCGCACTGGTAGTTATCAATGACCAGCGCCATCTCGGCTTCCAGCTCGGCGGCAATGCCTAGCGAGTCTTCGATAATGACTTTCTTCAGGTAGTCGAGGCCGCCTTCGAGGTTGTCCAACCATACGCTGGTACGTTGCAGGCGATCTGCGGTGCGCACGTAGAACATCAGGAAGCGGTCGACGTATTTGATCAGGGTTTCGGTGTCGATATCTGAAGCAAACAAATCCGCATGGCGAGGTTTCATACCGCCGTTACCGCAAACATAGAGGTTCCAGCCTTTTTCGGTGGCGATAACACCCACGTCTTTGCTTTGTGCTTCGGCACATTCACGGGTACAGCCAGAAACCGCCATTTTCAGTTTGTGCGGTGAACGTAGGCCCTTGTAGCGGTTTTCGATATCGATGGCCGCACCAACCGAATCTTGCACGCCGTAACGGCACCAGGTTGAGCCAACGCAGCTTTTCACGGTACGCAGTGATTTGCCGTAGGCGTGGCCGGTTTCAAAGCCGGCGTCGATCAATTCTTTCCAGATCAGTGGCAGTTGGTCGAGGGTGGCGCCAAACAGGTCAATCCGCTGACCACCGGTGATTTTGGTGTATAGATTGTATTTCTTGGCAACGGTACCCACGGCAATCAAGCCATCTGGCGTGACCTCACCACCGGCCATGCGCGGTACCACAGAGTAGGTGCCGTTTTTCTGCATATTGGCCAACATGCGGTCGTTAGTGTCCTGCAGGCCGGCGTGTTCTGGCTGCAGAATGTAGTCGTTCCAGCAGGAGGCTAAAATACTGGCCGCCGCAGGTTTACAGATATCGCAGCCGTGACCTTTGCCGTGTTTTTCCAGCAATTGTTCAAAGCTCTTAATCTGACCAACGCGCACCAAGTGGTAAATTTCCTGGCGGGTGTAAGGGAAGTGTTCACAAATATCGGTGTTCACTTCCACGCCGAGCTTGGTCAGTTCGGCGTTTAGTACTTGGCCGACCAGTGCGGTGCAGCCGCCACAGGTGGTGGCCGCTTTAGTGCAGGCTTTAAGATCGCCAACAGTAGTGGCACCGCCTTGAACTGCCGCGCAAAGATCGCCCTTGCTCACGTTATTACAGCTACAGATTTGTGCGGTGTCGGGCAGGGCATCCACGCCCAAACCGACGCTGGCGCTGCCGTCCAGATTGGGCAGAATCATCGCCTCTGGGTGTTCGGGCAGGGTGATTTTGTTCAGCGCGAATTGCAGCAGATTGCCGTAGTCTTCGGCATCGCCAACCAATACTGCGCCCAGCAGGTGCTCGCCGCTTTCGCTAACAACAATCTTTTTGTAAACCTCGGCCTGCTCATCAATAAAGGTGTAGCACTTGGCGCCGGGGGTGTTGGCATGGGCATCGCCAATGGAGGCAACGTCTACGCCCATTAGCTTGAGCTTGGTACTCATATCAGCGCCGGTGAAGGTTTTGCCTTCTGCGCCGCCGAGTACGTGATCAGCCGCTGCGCGGGCCATATCCCAGCCGGGAGCGATCAAACCGTAAATACGACCGCCCCACAATGCACATTCACCAATCGCGTAAATATCGGGATCAGAGGTTTGGCAGTTGTCGTTAATCACAATACCGCCGCGCTCGCCAATCTCCAGCTCACTTTGGCGGGCCAGTGCATCTTGCGGGCGGATACCGGCAGAAAATACCAGAATGTCGGTTTCCAGCTCCGCGCCATCGGCAAAGCTGAGTTTATGTTTGGCGGTTTCGCCATCACCGATATTTTGAGTGTTTTTCTGGGTGTGTACTTTTACGCCCAGATCTTCGATCTTTTTCCGCAGTAGTGCGCCGCCGCCATCGTCAACTTGTACCGCCATTAGGCGTGGCGCAAATTCGATAACGTGGGTTTCAAGGCCAAGGTCTTTAATGGCTTTGGCCGCTTCAAGGCCGAGCAGACCACCGCCGATAACCGCGCCAACTTTGGCATCTTTAGAGGCCGCAGTAATGGCTTCCAGATCTTCAATCGTACGGTAAACAAAGCAGTTATCGCGCTCGTGGCCGGGCACCGGCGGGACAAAGGGGAACGAACCGGTGGCCAGCACGAGGGTGTCGTACTGGTAGGTGTTGCCCTTGTCGGTGCTGATGATTTTGTCAGCGCGATTAATGCCTTCTACTTTCTCATTGGCAATCGCGGTGATCTGGTGCTCTTCATAGAAACCGTCAGCAACCATATTAAGAGAGGCGGCTTCGCGGGTTTCAAACCATGCGGTCAGATGAACACGGTCATAGGCGTGACGGGGCTCTTCGCCAATCACGGTAATATGGTAGTCGCCGGCTTTACCGCTGGCGGCAATCGATTCTAGAAACTGGTGGCCTACGGGGCCGTTACCAACCACTATCAGGTGCTTTTTGTCAGACATCGTACTTCTCCCTTTCAATTTTTTTACGCCATCCGATTGTGTTTTTATTGGTGGATGGTGACATCGACTGGTACTTAGCAATGAATGTGCCATTGTTCTAATTTGTTTTTAAGCCATTGAAATTATTGAAGTTAAAATTTATTGCGCCTGCTTTTGGTGCTTTTGCTTGGGCTGGGTGAGCGGAAAAATGGTCTAAATTGTGCGCAGGTGATCCGAATTGGTGCGTTTTTCTTGTTTGGCTTGATCGGCTTGTGTGGTTGTTTTTGGTGCGTTTTTTGTTTCCGGTTTTTTGAGAAATTAAAATTATCTAATTAAAACAAATAGATATGCCTGTATTGCGGGGCTTGCGGAAGCTTGTTTTTGCGGATGGCATAGGGCTTGCTAAAGACCGGTCAAGCCGAGCAGTGGGCCCCGAAAAGGGCGAGATGCTCTGAAATGATCAAAACTGAGACAGGAGCAGTACATGTCTTCACCAAGCCTCAATCTGCTGGATTTAAAGCAGGCCCGAATTCGATTACTTCATATAAGCTGGTTTGCCTTCTTTCTTACCTTCGTAGTTTGGTTTAACCACGCCCCGCTATTGGCTTCTATTAAAGAAGCCTTTGATTTAACCGGGCAGCAGGTTAAAGCGCTGATGATTTTGAATGTGGCGCTCACCATTCCGGCGCGGGTAATTATCGGCATGTTGGTGGACCGTTTTGGTCCGCGCATTGTTTACAGCGGACTGCTGATGTCGGGCAGTGTGGTGTGCTGTATTTTTGCCTTTGCCAATAGCTATGAAATGCTGGCCTTGATGCGCTTTTTAATGGGCTTTATCGGTGCCGGTTTTGTTATTGGTATTCGCCTTGTGGGTGAGTGGTTTCCCGCTAAAGAAGTGGGCTTGGCCGAGGGCGTATACGGCGGTTGGGGTAACTTTGGTTCCGCAGCGGCGGCGCTGAGCTTGCCCACCATTGCCCTGATGTTTGGCGGTGATGATGGCTGGCGTTATGCCACCGCGATGACCGGTGTGATTGCCGGCGTTTACGGTATTTTCTTTTATATCAAGGCGCGTAACACCCCCAAAGGTTCAACCTATTTTAAGCCGAAAAAATCTGGCGGGCTGGTAGTGACTAGCAAGCACGATTTGGTGTTTTACATTGTTATGTGTGTGCCCATGTATTTGGCGCTGGCGGTACTAACTTGGAAATTGTCACCGGTGAATTTGGCTTTGCTAAGCAACGGTGCGGCGCTGGCGGTTTATATTGTTCTTGCGGTGATGTTTGTGGTGCAAATCAGCCAGATTTTGCGCGTGAACCACGATGTGTTGAATGGGGTGGAAATCCCTGAAATGCAGAAGTATGAGTTCAAGCAAGTGGCTATTTTGAATGTGGCTTACTTCGTTACTTTTGGCTCAGAGTTGGCGGTGGTGTCTATGCTGCCCCTTTTCTTCATGGATACTTTCCAGCTTGATGCGGTTAAAGCGGGTATGTTGGCCTCGGGCTTTGCTTTTATGAACTTGGCGGCGCGTCCCGGTGGTGGTTATTTGTCAGATAAAGTGGGCCGTCGTAAATCGCTGTCTATTCTGATTTGTGGTCTGACAATTGGTTATCTGGTGCTGAGCCAAATCACGTCTGCTTGGCCAATCTGGTTGGCGGTTATTGCCACCATGTGCTGTTCTTTCTTTGTACAAGCGGGTGAAGGTGCGGTATTTGCGATTGTGCCACTGGTTAAGCGCAGCATGACTGGGCAGATTGCAGGTATGACCGGTGCTTACGGCAATGTCGGTGCGGTAATCTTCCTGACCGCATTAAGCTTTGTTGATGCCTCTACTTTCTTTATGCTGATTGCAGGTTGTGCGGCGGTGATCTTTGTGGCGGTGCAGTTTATGACCGAACCCAAAGGGCATATTGCTGAATACAATGAAGACGGTTCAGTTGCGCTGATTGAAGTGAGCTGATTAATTAGGGCGCTGAAAATTAGCGTATTAGCGGTGCTTGCAGTTTGTGAGCGCCGTTTTTCTTGTTTTGGAAATGCTGAATGTATTTTGACGATGGTTTGAAACTGGATGTTGCTCAGCACAGTCGTGCTGGGGTCAAACCCGTCAATGAAGACAGCATTGGTATTCGTGTGCCCGATGATCACCAATTGGCGACCAAGGGTGCGGTGGTGGTGATTGCCGATGGCGTGTCGGCGGCGGAGGCGGGTAAAGAAGCCGCTGAAAGCTGTGTCACCGGTTTTTTGAACGACTACTATTCCACCCCGGATACTTGGTCGGTAAAGCGCTCGGCTCAGCAAGTATTGAATGCCTTGAATCGCTGGCTTTACGCGCAGGGGCAAAGCTATAACGCCGCTGAAAAAGGCTATGTTTCTACCTTGAGTGTGGCGGTATTTAAATCGCGCACCCTGCATATTTTTCATGTGGGCGATACGCGGGTTTATCGCCTGCGGCAGGGTATTTTCGAGCAGTTAACCCGCGATCATGCGCGCCAGATCGGGCGCAAGCAAACCTATTTAACAAGAGCGATGGGGCTGGATATCAGCCTCGATGTGGATTATCGCGCCATTGATATTGAGCTGGGCGATGTCTATCTGCTGAGCAGTGACGGCGTACATGATTCGCTAACGGCTAGTGAATTACAGGCGGCGCTTGAGGGCGATGCTGATCTGGGGCTGATTGCTGAAAGTTTGCTTGATTCCGCTTTGGCGGCAGATAGTCGAGATAATTTGAGCTGTCAGTTGGTGCGTGTTACCGGCTTGCCTCTGGAAGATACTCAGGAAGTGTATCGGCGTTTGACCGAGTTACCGTTTCCACCGCCATTGACGGAAGGGGCGGTGATCGACGGCTTGGTGGTGGTGGAAGAATTGCACGCCAGTACCCGCAGTCAGCTTTATAAAGTCTACGATGCCAATGCCGATCGGCATTATGTGATGAAAACCCCCTCGGCCAATTATGAGGATGATCCCGCGTATATTGAGCGATTCATTTTGGAAAGTTGGATTGGTCGGCGCATTGATCATGCCGGGGTGGTGAAAATTGTCGATGGGCCGCAGGCGCCGCGCTCGCTGTATTACCTATCGGAATATCTTGAAGGTAAAACGCTGGGGCGTTGGCTTGAGACCGGGCGGCCGGCCATTAATGACGCCATCGACATGTTCGAGAGCATTGCCAAGGCGGTATTGGCCATGCATCGTCGCGATACGCTGCATCAAGATATTAAGCCGGACAATATTATGGTGCTGCCCGACGACAGCATCAAAGTGATTGATTTCGGTGCTTGTTATGTTGCCGGTGTGGCGGAAATAGTCACCCCGATTGAACGCGATGTGGTGTTGGGCACGGCCCAGTATTCTGCGCCTGAGCACGTGCTGGGGCGTAAGCCGGGGGCGCGCTCTGATCAGTTTTCCTTGGCGGTGATCGCCTTTGAAATGCTGACTGGCAAGCTGCCCTACGAGGGTAGGTTGGAGTCTTGTCGCAGTAGCACGGCCTTTAATCGCCTGAATTATATTTCGGCCTGTAAATACAATTCGCTGATTCCGGTGTGGATGGATAAAGCCCTACAAAAGGCGTTGAGCATCAGTCCGGAGCTTCGCTACAACGATATCGCTGAATTTGTTCACGATCTCAAACACCCCAATCCGGCCTTTTGCCAGCCGGAATATCAGCCGCTGGTGCGGCGTCATCCTCTGCGTTTTTGGCAGGGGCTTTCCTTTGTTTTAGCACTGGCCTTGTTCTGGTCGCTCAGTCGCTAAGCTCTTTTTGCGCAGGTCTGCGCGTATCAAATTAGGTTTGGCGTGCGCTGCAAAATGGTGCGCGATTTATTTCCATTGCCTTTCCGGAAATCTTTTTTTGGTGCGCGCGTGAACTGTTTTGGTTATTTCCGCCTTGGCTGGCTTGGGGCTTTTTGGTGCGGAAGATGGCTTGAAATCGCAGATTGGAAATTTTTAATCGCTGTAACTTAATGAAATAAAACAATTTTTAAAATTAATTTCTCGTTTTTTTTATTTTGGCGCGTCACTTGCTAAACCCCTTTCAGCCACTGGGTAAAGGCATCGTGGTCGTGTTGAGGTGGAGAGACTTCTCATGCTGTCGGTGCAATCCAATAACAATCCCTGGCTGGAAGGCGAGCTAAAAATAGCCGCTTTTCTAGCAGTAAAAAACAAAAATTGTACAACGCTTTTGGAGAGTAACCATGTTGAAGTTGAAAGAAGCCTCAAAGATGCAAAAGGGCCTGTTGGCGGCAGCGATAATGGGAAGTGTGGCGGCAATACCTTCGGCCTATGCCGATGATTTTGCCTACGCATTGGCAAATGGTAAGGCGTATGGCGATTTTCGCCTGCGCTATGAATCTGTTGAGCAAGATAACGCGCTCAAGGATGCCACGGCGTTAACATTGCGTTCCCAGTTTGGCTACACCACCGGCACCCTGAATGGATTTTCTGCAACCATTGAAGCGGAAGACGTTCGCATTGTCGCGGGGGAAGGGGATTATTCTGTACCGCCAGCCGGCTACAAGACCGGTCAATATTCAGTGATTGCCGATGCGGAAACCACTGAGCTGGATCAAGGTTTTATTCAGTATAAAAACAAAGGTTTTACCGGCAAGTTGGGGCGTCAGGTATTAACTTACGACGGTCACCGCTTTATCGGTCACGTGGGTTGGCGCCAAGACAAGCAAACCTTTGATGGTTTGAGCCTGAGCTATTCACCCAGTAAAGAAGTTACGGTAAACGCGGCGTATCTCTACAAGCGCAACCGTATTTTCGCAGAAGCAGCGGATATGGATTCCAGCGATGTGCTGTTCAATATTGCCTATAACTCCGCTATCGGTAAGTTTGTCGCCTACAGCTATATGCTGGAAGACGATGCTACTGACCTGCAGCGCGATACTATGGGGGCCAGCTTTAGTGGCTCTACCGGCGGTGATGTGAAGTTTCTTTACACTGCGGAATATGCATCGCAAAGTAAAGAGCCAGCGGCGGGTGCGAAAACCGATACCGACTACGCTCTGCTTGAAGGTGGTGTGGTGGTAAGCGGCATCACCGTGAAGTTGGGTTATGAGTTGCTTGGCTCCGATGACGCTACCGATGCCTTCCAAACGCCGCTGGCGACAATGCATAAATTTAACGGCTGGGCGGATAACTTTCTGGTGACACCGGCGGCAGGTCTGGAAGATACCTACCTCTCTGTTGGCGGTAAGCTGGGCGGTGGTGCTTGGAGTGTGATCTATCACGACTTTGCGGTTGATGATGACAGCGCTGGTGCTTCGGATTACGGCAGCGAAGTTGATGCGGTATATAGCAAAGCTTTCGGCAAAAACTACTATGCGGGTATTAAGTATGCTGCGTTTTCGGCGGACTCAGCCTCAACGTTAGTTGATACCGATAAACTATGGGTGTGGGTAGGCGCCAAGTTCTAGGCTTGGATTTGCTACTGCGCTCGCAATCTTGGCCGCCAGCGGTACTCGGAATGCTCATTTATTACATATAAATTCCGCTTCTTCCGTTCCGGTGGCGACCAAGCTTGCATCGCTCGTGACGTTATTCCTTATTTGTAGGTTCGCCTTTAACTTCTAGAGCTTTCTTAAGCCGGGTGCTAACTGCAACGGCTGCTTTCTATTCCTAAGCAGTGATACCATGCCACTCATATTTTTGAGTGGCATTTTTGTTTATGCATATCCATATCCTCGGCATTTGCGGCACCTTTATGGGTGGTCTGGCGATTTTGGCGCGTCAGCTCGGTCATACGGTGACCGGTTCCGATGCCAATGTTTACCCACCAATGAGCACCCAATTGGAAGAGCAGGGCATTACTCTGATGGAGGGCTACGATCCCAGCCATTTGCAGCCCGAGCCAGATTTGGTGGTGGTGGGCAATGCCATGAGTCGCGGCAATCCCGCTGTGGAATATATGCTGGATCGCGGTTTGCGCTATACCTCTGGGCCGCAGTGGTTGAATGAGCATGTCTTGCAGGGGCGTTGGGTTTTGGCTTGCTCTGGTACCCACGGTAAAACCACAACCTCAAGTATGCTCGCTTGGTTATTGGAAGACGCCGGCTATGAGCCGGGTTTTTTAATTGGCGGTGTGCCGGGAGACTTTGGTATTTCTGCGCGCATCGGCGGTTCAGATTTTTTTGTGATTGAGGCCGATGAGTACGACAGCGCCTTTTTTGATAAGCGCTCCAAGTTTGTTCACTACCGTCCGCGCACGCTGATTATTAATAATCTGGAATTTGATCACGCGGATATTTTTCCTGATTTGGCCGCAATTCAGCGCCAGTTTCATCATGTGATTCGCACGGTACCCGCGACCGGGCGTTTGCTCGCGCCGGTGGCCGTGCCCGCTATTGATGAAGTATTGGCGATGGGTTGCTGGAGCGAGTGTGAACGCTTTAGTGCGGCAGGGGAGCCAGCGCAGTGGCAGGCTAAATCCTTGTCGGCCGATGGCTCTGAATTTGAGGTTTTGTTCGAAGGCCAGTCAATGGGCACGGTGCAGTGGGCGCATACCGGCGAGCACAATATTAATAATGCGCTGGCGGCGGTGGCTGCCGCTCGCCATGTTGGGGTTACTCCGCAAACGGCGGTGGCCTCACTCAGTCGTTTTCAGGGCGTAAAACGGCGTATGGAATTACTGGCTGATATTGCCGGTATTCGTGTTTACGACGATTTTGCACATCACCCCACGGCAATTGAAACCACGCTGGCGGGTGTACGGGGCCGAGTTGATGCTGCTGGAGTCGGGCGGGTTATTGCTTTGATTGAACCGCGTTCCAATACCATGCGTATGGGAGTGTATCGGGATCGATTAGCGGCGAGCTGTGCCGATGCCGATGCGGTGATTTGGTATCAGCCGCCCGGTTTGGATTGGTCGCTAGACAGCGTGATTGAAAACAGTCCGGTGCCGGCGCGTTTGAGTTCCAATCTGGATCAACTTGTTGCTGAGCTCGTTGCAGAGTTACGCGCCGGGGATAATCTAGTGATTATGAGCAATGGCGGTTTTGGGGGTGTTCACCAAAAAGTGGTGAAGGCGCTAGAGCAAGAGTAAGAGCAAGAGTAAGAGAAAGCGAGAACGTGAAATCGGAAAGTGAACGTAAACGAGTCACCTTAGCCATCACTGGCGCTTCGGGAGCGCAATATGGCCTGCGCCTTCTGGAGTGTTTATTGGCGGCAGAGTGCGAGGTGCATGTGATGATTTCCAAGGCGGCATTATTGGTGATCGCCACGGAAACCGAGCTGCAATTTTCTGCCAATAGTCGGCAATTAAAGTCCCAGCTCTTGCAAGCCTGTGGCGCCGAATCTCGCGCTGAACAATTGTTTGTTCACGACCGGGAAGACTGGATGGCGCCGGTGGCTTCTGGCAGTGGCGCGCCGTCTTCTATGGTGGTGTGTCCGGCCAGCACCGGCACGCTCTCAGCCATCGCCTGTGGCGCCAGTAATAATTTAATTGAACGGGCGGCGGATGTTGTACTCAAAGAGCGTCGGCAGTTAATACTGGTAACACGGGAAATGCCGCTTTCAACCATTCACCTGCAACATATGTTGAGCCTGAGTCAGATGGGCGCAACCATTATGCCGGCCTCGCCGGGGTTTTACCGCAAGCCGCAATCGGTTGCTGATATGGTGGATTTTGTGGTGGCGCGGGTGCTGGATCATTTGGGCATTGCGCAAACGTTGGTGCCGCGTTGGGGTGAGTAGTTCGCGTTGCTGCGATCAACAAAAATTAAAGAAATGGAAGGGCTGCTGAACAGCCTGAACTGTATTAAAGGATCATAAATGAACGCGATAGTGGAATCGCTCTACCAGAAAATTTTACTGCGCCATGCGGCCTTAGCCATGGTGATTCTGGTTGCCGTGCTCGGTTGGTTGGGCAGTTACATTCCCAGTTTGAAATTGGATGCGTCTTCCGAAGCGCTGGTACTGGAGGGGGACACCTCGCTGGCCTATTACCGGCAGATAGTGAAGCGCTATGGCAGCGAAGATTTTTTGGTAGTGACCTATCGCCCCAATGGTTTTTTACTGGCTGACCGGCAGCTGCAAACCATTGATGCCATGCGTGCCAAGTTTGCCGCACTGCCCGGTGTTTCCGGCGTAACAACCATACTGGATGTGCCGCTGCTAGATAGCCCACGGGTGGGCCTGAGCCAAGTGACGGGCGGTGATATTCCTACTCTGCGTGACCCTAAAATTGACCGGGAGCTGGCGCTGAAAGAATTTACCAGCAGCCCGATTTATCGCCAATTGCTGACCAGTATTGATGGCAAAACCACGGTATTGCAGGTCAATCTGCAGCGCGATGAAAAATACTTTGAGTTGATGAATATCCGTAACGATCTGCGTGATGCGGCTCGAATGGGCGATATTGAATCCGAGCTGAAATTGCACGCTGCGGAAAAGGCCTTTGCGGATTACACCGCAGAAGCCCATGAGCGCTCAGAGGAATTGGTGGCTTCTGCGCGGGGCATCATTGAGGAATATCGTGGCGATGCCCAGCTATTCCTCGGCGGTGTGCCGATGATTACCGTAGATATGATCGACTTTGTTAAAGGCGATTTGAAATTATTCGGCACCGGCATTTTGCTATTTATTGTCGCTATGCTGGCGGTGATTTTCCGCAGCCTGCGCTGGGTATTGATTCCGCTTTCCACCTGCTTGGGCACGGTGGTGTTTATGCTGGGTTTGTTGGGCTTTCTGGATTGGCGGCTCACGGTTATCTCCGCCAATTTTGTCGCCCTGCTGCTGATTTTGACCTTGGCCATTACCATTCACTTGGTGGTGCGTTATCGCGAATTGGCCAATGAATTTCCCAAGGCCAGTCAGTACGACATTGTGCTGCAAACCGTGCAAAAAATGCTGCGGCCCTGCCTGTATACCGCGTTGACCACCTTGGTGGCGTTTGCCTCCTTGGTAGTTAGCGGTATTCGTCCGGTTATTGATTTTGGCTGGATGATGACCATGGGCGTATTGGCCGCCCTAGTAATGGCTTTTGTAATTTTGCCCTGTGTTTTAATGCTGTTGCCACGCAAGGAAGAGCGCGGCGGAGAAGCCAGTAAAACCTCATTCACACTGATGTTTGCCAAGGCAACGGAGCATTATGGCGGTGTGATTATTGTGGTTTCGGTGCTGCTGCTGGCGTTGAGTGGTTGGGGAATTTCCCAGTTAAAAGTGGAAAATCGCTTTATTGATTACTTCCACGACACCACTGAAATTTATCAGGGCATGGAAACCATCGACTCCGAGCTGGGCGGTACTATCGGGCTGGATATTATTTTAGATATGCCCAAGCCTACGGCTGAAGTTGAAGTAGATACGCCAGTGGCAAGCGCAACCGCGCCCGCAGCGGATCTGGCCGATGATGAATTCGCTAATGACGATTTTGCGGGGGATGATTTTGCGGATGATCCTTTTGCCACAGATCCTTTCGCTGAGGATTTTGGGGGCAGCTTTGGTTCTTCCGCCAGCACTTCCGATAGCTATTGGTTCACCGTGGCGGGCCTGAAGCGCATTCAGGAAGTCCACGATTATATGGACGGCCTTGAAGAAACCGGTAAGGTGCTATCACTGGCGACGTTCTACGAGGTGATGCAAATGGTGATGGGCAATGTCGATGATTTGCAATTGGCATTGGCGGCGCGTTCCCTGCCGGAATCCATCAATGAAATTCTGATCGACCCCTACCTCTCGGTCGAGGCGGATCAGGCGCGGATTAGCCTGCGGGTTAAAGAAACCAGCCGCACCTTGCATCGCAATGAGTTGCTGAAACAGGTTCGCGCTCATCTGATTGATGATTTGGGCTTTGAACCTGAGCAAGTGCATCTCACTGGCATGTTGGTGCTGTACAACAATATGCTGCAAAGCCTGTTCAAGTCGCAGATTCTGACGCTGAGCGCGGTGTTTGTGGCTATTCTCGCCATGTTTATGGTGTTGTTCCGCTCCTTTAGCCTGGCATTGATTGCGCTCACGCCCAACTTGCTGGCCGCCGGTGCGGTGTTGGGAGGCATGGGCTTGGCGGGCATTCCGCTGGATATGATGACCATTACCATTGCTGCGATTACCGTGGGTATTGGCGTGGATGACACCATCCACTATGTGCACCGCTTTATCAGCGAGTTTCCAAAAGATCGAAACTACCTGCAAACCATGTATCGCTGTCACGGCAGTATCGGGCGGGCCATGTACTACACCTCGGTGATTATTATTTTCGGCTTCTCCATTCTGATGCTGTCGAACTTCACGCCTAGCATCTACTTCGGCCTGCTTACCGCGCTGGCAATGATTGCCGCACTGGCCGGGGCCATGCTGTTGCTGCCCAAACTGGTACTGGTCTTTAAACCTTTGGGGCCAGAAGGTGTAGCAGCTGACGTGGTAGTTAAGACGGCGGAATAAACGCAAATGGCTGAGCTGCAAAAAGACTATCCCTTATTCCCGCTGGGTATGCCGCTGTTTCCCGGCGGCCGAATGGCATTGCGGGTATTTGAACGCCGTTATCTGGATTTGGTGCGGGACTGTCTGCGCAACGATCAAGGCTTTGGGGTGGTTTGGTTGCATCAGGGCGCCGAGGTGGCTGCCGAGGGTGGCGATGAAATCGAGCTGGCCGAATACGGTGTTGAGGCGCGCATTGTCGATTGGGATCAAACCAAAGACGGCCTGCTGAGTATCACCATTGAGGGCGTTCGCCGCTTCCGCTTGGAGCAATTCTGGCTGGCAGAAAGCGGTCTGAATCGCGGCGATATTGAGTGGTGTGAGCTGGGCGACGAGGGCGATGACAGTGAGTGCCAGAGTGAATTGGCGCCTGAAATTGTCGAGGGTTTGCTGGCTAATAATCGCGCCCTGTTGGAGGCCTTGAGCGAGCATCCTCATGTTGCGCGCTTGGGGATTGATATTACCGTTACCGATATTGCCGGCTTGGTGTATCGCCTAGCGCAATTGCTGCCGATGCCGCCATCGGCAACCTATCCATTGCTCGAATTCAATACGCCATTGGGCTTGCTGGAAGAGCTGCACAGCCTACTTGGCGAATACGCCGACGATCACGCCTCGGATTGAATCACTGCGCTCGCCTGAAGCGTGCGGTTTACATAGAGGCGAGCCCCCGCTTTCGTTATAATGCCCGTTTTATCTGCCGCTCGCTTTGTGAGCAGGTCTGAGGAACAACAATGCAAGTAACAGACTATATGCGCCAACTGGGTCAACAGGCCCGTACTGCGGCGCGTATTGTGGCTGCCGCCGATACCGGCGTTAAAAATCGTGCGCTGCTGGCCATCGCTTCGGCCATTGATAGCAGCCGCGAGGTGATTATTGCCGCCAATCAAAAAGATCTGCAGGCCGGAGAACAATCCGGTTTAGATGCGGCGCTGCTAGATCGTCTTGCTCTGACTCCAGAACGCATCGACGGCATGATTGAAGGTCTGCATCAGGTCGCCTCACTAGCGGACCCCGTAGGAGCAATCAGTGATCTGAATTATCGTCCCAGCGGCATCCAAGTTGGCAAAATGCGTGTGCCACTGGGTGTGGTTGGCATCATTTACGAATCCCGTCCCAATGTAACTGTTGAAGCGGCCAGCCTGTGCCTGAAATCCGGTAATGCGGCAATTTTGCGTGGCGGCTCAGAGGCGCTGAATTCCAATCAGGCGCTGGCGGCTTGCCTGCGCACCGGTTTAGCTGAAGCGGGTTTGCCTGAAACCGCAGTACAAGTGTTGGAAATTACCGACCGGGCGGCGGTGGGCGAATTGATCACCATGCCAGAATATGTGGATGTAGTGGTGCCCCGTGGCGGTAAAGGCTTGATTGAACGCATTGCTAACGATGCCACTGTCACGGTGATCAAGCACCTCGACGGTATTTGCCACGTTTACATTGATGATGAGGCCGATGCGGAAAAAGCCATTGCCATCACCCTCAATGCCAAAACCCATCGCTATGGCACCTGTAACACCATGGAAACACTCTTGGTGGCTGAAAGTCGTGCCGAAGAATTATTGCCACCCATTGCCGAGCTGTTAGTGGAAAAAGGGGTGGAGTTGCGCGGCTGTCCACGCACACGTCAGGTATTAAATGGCGCGGTTGCCGCTACTGATGAAGATTGGGCCACCGAATATCTGGCGCCGATTCTCTCTGTGCGCGTGGTGCAGGGGCTGGATGAGGCCATGGCGCATATTGAGCAGTACAGCTCTCGCCATACCGAATCCATCATTACCGAAAATTACACCACCGCCCGTCGTTTTCTGCGGGAAGTGGATTCCAGCTCGGTAATGGTTAACGCCTCGACCCGTTTTGCCGATGGTTTTGAATATGGTCTGGGTGCGGAAATTGGCATTTCCACCGACAAGATTCACGCCCGAGGTCCGGTTGGGCTTGAAGGGCTGACTTCCCAGAAATATGTGGTACTTGGCGACGGCCATATTCGTCAGTGAGTAAGCCCTTGCGTCATATCGCTATTTTTGGCGGCACCTTCGACCCTATTCACAACGGCCATTTGCGTTCGGCGGTGGAAGTGCGAGAAGAATTGGCTGCCGATGAATTGTGGTTGTTGCCAAGTAATCGCCCGCCGTTACGTGATCGCCCAACGGCCAGTAGCGAACAGCGTTTGGCCATGGTGATGGCGGCGGTTCACGGCGAGCCGGGTGTAAGGGTGGATGCCCGCGAATTGCTGCGCGATACCCCCTCGTACACGGTGGATACGCTGAGTGAAATTCGCGCAGAAGTGGGCGAGGACATTGCCCTGACTTTAGTTGTTGGCAGTGATGCGCTGAATAAACTGCACCAGTGGCACGATTGGCAGCGTCTATTGAGTTTGGCCAATATTCTGGCCTTGGGTCGGCCTGATTACGAGCTGCAATTGGATGCGGCGGTGGCCGATCAATTGGGCAAGGCGGCCTGTGATAAATCGCAGTTGGGCTTGCAATCCCGTGGCGGATTTTGTGAGCTGAAGTTGGTGCAGTTGGCGATTTCAGCCACGGATATTCGCGAGCGTTTGGTCGGCGGGCAATCGGTGCGCTACCTGCTACCCGATGCGGTAATTGATTTTATAAATCAGCAGCAGCTTTATCGCCGCTGATACTGATTTGCGTTTTTTGATTGATGAGTAAAACCCTGGATGGATGTTGATAATTTAAAACAAGTAATCGTGAATGCCCTTGAGGATGTTAAGGGCAAAGACATTGTCGTGCTAGATGTGCGAGGAATCAGCGGCGTGACCGACTATATGGTGGTCTGCAGTGGTACCTCAAGCCGCCATGTGAAATCGCTGGCCGACAATGTTTGGAGCGAGGCCAAGAAACAGGGTTACACCCCCATTGGCATGGAAGGTGAGCGTTCTGGCGATTGGATTCTGGTCGATTTCGCCGATGTAGTAGTGCACGTTATGCAGCCCGATGCCCGCCAGTTTTACGATCTGGAGCGCCTCTGGTCGGTTCCTGCGTCACCTGATACCGCCGGGGAATAACGCCGGTTATGCGGGTCTCGCTGATTTGTATTGGCGGTAAAATGCCAGCTTGGGTCGATGACGGTGTTGCGGAATACCGCAAGCGTCTGCCCCCGGAAATTCAGTTTGAGATTCGCGATCTGCCGCTGTCAAAGCGCGGCAAGAACACCGATATACGCCGCGCTATCGCCCAGGAAGGAGAAGCCATGTTGGCTGCAATCCCCAAAGGCGACACTGTGGTGGCACTGGATGTAAAAGGAAAATCAATCAGCACGGAATCGCTGGCCAGCAGTCTCGAAAGCTGGCAAATGGACGGAGACAATATCAGCTTATTGGTGGGTGGGCCCGACGGGCTTAGCGCCGACTGCCTTGCGATCGCCAAGCAAAAATGGTCGCTGTCGGCCATGACCTTACCGCACCCGCTTGTACGCGTGGTATTGGCTGAGCAACTGTATCGGGCATGGACGATTCTGGCTAAACACCCCTATCACCGGTAGGGCGGACTTTTTGCGGCATGCCCAGACGACAACAATTAAAAAACACCCAGCGTGAACGTCGGCAATACAAACGCCGAATGATCTACTGCCTCCTGTTTGTCAGTGCACTGATCGGCGTTATTGTGTACCGCTACAGTCATTTGCAGTTAATTGATTACGACATCTACAAAACCCAGTCTGACCGCAACCGCATTCAATTATTGCCATTGCCGCCTAAGCGGGGCCTGATTTTTGACCGCAACGGCGAATTGCTGGCCGAAAATATTCCCAGCTACACCCTAACGCTGACCCGTGAGCGCATTAAATCCCTTGATGATACGCTCGCCGCGATTGCTGAAATCATCGCCCTAGACGAGTCAGATGTTGAGCAATTTGAACGCCGCCTGCGGCATCGCCGCCCCTATCAGGGCATTCCGCTTAAATTCCGGCTGACCGAAGAAGAAATCGCCAAGCTGGCGGTGAACAGTTATCGCCTGCCGGGTGTTGAGGTGGATGCCCAGCTGGTTCGGCATTACCCCAAGGGCGAATTATTTGCCCATTTGCTGGGCTATGTTGGCCGCATCAGCGAGAAGGAACTGGAGGTTATTGATCCGGTCAATTACAGCGGCACCGACTTTATCGGCAAGATCGGTATTGAAAAATACTACGAAGATTTGCTGCACGGCATCGTCGGTTATCAAAATGCCGAGAGTAATGCCCACGGCCGTATTCTGCGGGTGCTGGAACAGCACGACCCGCTACCCGGTGGCGATATTCAACTGCATGTCGACAGCCAGGTGCAGGAAGTGGCATTTAGTGCCATGGCCGGACGGCGCGGCGCGGTCGTCGCCATCGACCCCAGAAGTGGTGGGGTGATCGCCATGGTGAGCACGCCCAGTTACGACACCAACCAGTTTGTAAACGGCATTAGCTCCAAGGATTACCAAGCGCTGAGTGGCGACCGCAACTTGCCGCTGTTTAATCGGGCATTGCAGGGTCAATATCCGCCAGCATCGACGGTAAAACCGATTTGGGGATTGGCGGGTCTGTATTATGGCGTGGTTTCGCCCAATACCCGTTTTGTCGATCCGGGTTGGTTCTCGCTGCCTAATGATGAGCGCCGCTACCGCGATTGGAAGGTGGGCGGTCATGGCTACTCCATTAATTTAGAGCAGGCAGTAGAACAGTCCTGCGACGTTTACTATTACGAGCTGGCCTACCGTTTAGGTATTGATCGCCTGCATGATTTTGGTGTGCGTTTTGGACTGGGTAATGCCACCGGCATAGACACCACCAATGAGCGCCGGGGCTTGATGCCCTCTCGGGAGTGGAAAGAAAACGTGTACGGCGGCCACTGGTATCCCGGTGAGACTATTAATATCGGTATCGGTCAGGGATTTATGCTGACCACACCCTTACAGTTAGCCGTGGCAACCTCGGTATTGGCATCTCAGGGTGAGTTGCGTGCGCCGCGTTTACTGGCCGCAGTAGACGGCCAGCCGGTGCAAGCCCCGCTTCTGGGTAAAATTGAAGATGTTTCCCAAGCGGATTGGAATGCGGTGCGCGCCAGTATGGAAGCGGTAATTTATGGTCAGCGCGGCACTGCGCGCGGTTTGCAGCGGGGGCTTGAATATACCCTAGCGGCCAAAACCGGTACCGCTCAGGTAGTGAGTATTGCCGCCGATGAAAAATACGATGCCGAGGCCTTGGCCATCGCCAAGCGTGACCACGCCCTGTTTATTGCTTTCGCCCCGGCAGAAAAGCCGGAAATTGCGGTGGCCGTGGTAATTGAAAATGGTGAGCATGGTGGCAGTGTGGCCGGGCCGGTGGCTCGCGCTGTTATTGATGCTTACCTACTTGGTGACACCAGCGCTAAAGCGCTGAAGATGAGTCGCGAGGACTCCGATGAGTAATACCGATTTTGTCCGCCAACTGCCAAACAGTCACGGCACTATGCCCCGTGAGCGCAGCTTGTCGCAGCGCTTACGGATCGATCCGGTACTGTTATTTCTTCTACTACTACTTGCGGGCACCGGGCTGTTTGTTCTCTACAGCGCCAGTGATGGCAGCCAAGCCGCAGTGATGCGTCAGGGCCGCTATATGTCCGTCGCCTTTGTGGTAATGATTATTGTGGCGCAGTTCCACCCGGAGCAGATTCGCCGCTGGGCACCGGCGGGATTTGTGATCTGTGTGCTGATGTTGCTAGCAGTAGAGTTTGTTGGCGTTGGTGCCAAGGGCGCACAGCGTTGGTTGAGTTTAGGCGGTTTTCGTTTCCAGCCTTCCGAGTTGGCTAAACTCATGCTGCCGATAACCGTGGCGTGGTATCTGTCCAGCCACCCGTTGCCGCCTAACTGGCGATTTACCGCAGGCAGTTTGGTCATTATTGGCCTTCCCACCGTCTTAGTGGCGATGCAGCCGGATTTGGGAACCTCGATTCTGGTGGCTGCCGCCGGTTTCTTTGTGCTGTTTCTCGCCGGTTTGAGCTGGTGGTTCATTCTCTCCGGTATTGGGGCTCTCGCGCTGGCGGCATGGCCGATGTGGACCTTTGTGCTGCACGACTACCAGCGCCGCCGGATTCTTACCATGCTAGATCCCGAAGGCGACAAGCTCGGTGCAGGCTGGAATATCATTCAATCTAAAACCGCCATTGGTTCCGGTGGTTTTGAAGGCAAAGGCTGGATGCTCGGCACCCAATCCCATCTGGATTTTCTGCCAGAAAGCCACACCGATTTTATTATCGCGGTATTGGCCGAAGAGTTCGGTTTACGCGGGGTTTTGCTGCTATTGCTGCTCTACGGACTGATTATTTTGCGGGGAATGTGGATTGCCGCACAGGCCAAGCACAGCTTCGGCCGATTATTGGGCGGGAGTATTATCCTCACTTTTTTTGTCTATGTGTTTGTTAACATGGGAATGGTCTCCGGGCTGTTGCCAGTTGTGGGTGTGCCTCTGCCTTTGGTGAGTCAGGGCGGAACCTCGCTGGTGAGTTTGTTGATCGGATTTGGAATTTTAATGGGCATCTTTGCCGATGAGCGTTTAGTGCATCAGTAGGTAAAATGTTCTGCGAGTAATGAGGTTAGAAAATAAAATGCGTAATACCGTTAAATCAGCTTGGGTAAAATCCGCACTCGCTAAACTGGCAGTGGCCGCAGCGGTATCTCTGCCGGCGGTCAGTATGGCGAATTATAGTGAGCATCCTCAGGCGCAGAGCTTTATTGAAACCATGACCAAGAAACATGGTTTTGACGCTAATTGGGTTAATGGTGTGTTGGCCGGTGCTGAGAAAAAACAATCTATTCTGGATGCCATCGCCCGCCCTGCGGAATCGGTAATGACCTGGGGCCGTTACCGTCGCATCTTTATTCAAGACACCCGCATTGACCAAGGTGTTGAGTTTTGGAATACCTACCGCGATGCCCTAGAGCGCGCAGAAGCTGAGTACGGCGTGCCTGCCCAAATGATCGTGGGCATTATCGGCGTAGAAACCCGTTACGGTCGCAATAAAGGCAGCTACCGGGTAGTGGATGCGCTAGCCACTCTGGGTTTTGATTATCCCAAGCGCGGCAAGTTTTTCCTCGGCCAGTTGGAGCAATACCTGTTGATGGTGCGCGAGCAGCAATTTGAGCCGTTCTCGCTGGTGGGTTCCTATGCCGGCGCTATGGGCTATGGTCAGTTTATTCCCAGCAGTTATCGCGCTTACGCCGTCGATTTTGACGGCGATAATCAGGCCGATATTGTCAACAATCCCGTAGATGCCATCGGTAGTGTCGCCAATTATTTTGCTGAGCACGGCTGGAAGAAAGGCGAACCCGTTGCCTTTCCCGCTCTGCTGGCCAAATCGGTGGATGATGCCCAGTTCAACACCGGTTTGAAACCGGTAAAAACCCTGTCAGAACTGGCGAAGGTGGGCATTCGCCCGGAAGCGAAGCTCGCCGGTGAGCTAAAGGCGACAGCCATGAAACTGGACGGCGCTGAGGGGGATGAATACTGGGTTGGACTGAATAATTTTTATGTGATTACCCGCTACAACCACAGTGCAATGTACGCCATGGCCGCTTGGCAACTCAGCCAATTGGTCGCTGAAAAATACCACGCCAGCATGACCGCGAGCCGTTGATAATGAGAGTAGGTGATCTGGGCTTTTCCACCCAGGGACTGGTATTTGCGGCGGCCTTATTATTGGCGGCTTGCTCCACAACTCCCCCGGCAAACAAGGCTGGGAGCAGTGCAAGTGACTTTGCCAGCCAAAAAGATGGTACGCCGCTGCGCGCACCTACCGCTGCTGAAATGCAAGATGCCCAGCCGCGCAATGAGCCGATTTTGCCCCGTGGCAATAAAACTCCCTATGTGGTCGCGGGCAAGCAGTACCAGCTTATTGAAGATCACAAGGGCTTTAGTCAGCGTGGTACCGCGTCTTGGTACGGCACTAAATTTCATGGCCGTTATACCTCAAATGGCGAGGTCTATGATGTGTACTCAATGAGCGCCGCCCATAAAACCCTGCCTATTCCGGTGTTTGTTCGCGTTACTAATTTGGAGAACGGCAGGCAGGCGGTCGTGCGGGTAAATGATCGCGGCCCTTTCCATGATGATCGAATTATTGACCTTTCTTATTCCGCTGCGGTCAAACTTGGCTTCGCGAATAAGGGTACTGCAGCGGTGGAAATTGAGGTCATTGACACGGATAATAGCCCGTTAATTGGCGAGCCAACGCAGTATTTCTTACAAGTGGCGGCATTTCAGCAGTTGCGCTCTGCTCAGCAGTTGGAAGCCTCATTAAGCGCGAATTTGGGCTTTCCTGTGCAGATTGCCTCCAGTTCCCAGCGTGACTCGGCAATACATAGAGTGCGAGTGGGGCCATTGAAAGACTTCTCTACTGTGCAGGACGCACGTAAAAATCTGGCCAAAGTATGGTCAGGTCAGCCGCAGTTGTTGGTTGAAAACAGTACGGTTGAAGCTAACTTTTAATTTGTTCGGCAATACGGTGCCGAACTCAAAAAAACGTCAAGGTAACGATGATTTTAGCTGTGAATAAAACTCGGGCGGCAACGTCTGTAAAAAACCTCGTAATTTACTGTTTACTGGCGCTATTGCCCGGATTGGCTCAGGCCCAGATTAATCTGATTCCCGCCGCACCGGCTATTGCCGCTTCCGGGTATTTATTGATTGATGCCGATAGTGGCGCCGTACTGGTTGAAGAAAATGCCGATGAGCGTTTGCCCCCCGCCAGCTTAACCAAACTGATGACCAGCTATGTGCTGGCCTATGAGCTGGAACACGGTCAAGTTAACAACGGTGATATGGTCACCATCAGCAAAAATGCCTGGGCGCAAAACCCAATTTTTAACGGCTCATCCCTGATGTGGATCGAGGTGGGCAAGCAAGTCAGCTTGGGTGAACTGCATAAAGGGATTGTGATCTCCAGCGGTAACGATGCCAGCCTTGCGGTGGCGGAATATTTGGCGGGCAGTGAAGATGCCTTCGCCAGTATGATGAATCAACATGCGCAAATGTTGGGTATGGATAATACCCATTATGTAAATTCCCACGGCCTGCCGAACCCAGAACATTACACTTCAGCTCGTGATCTGGCGATTCTGGCCAAGGCCATTATCGGTCAGAAAGAAGAGTACAAGCTGTACAGCGAAAAAGAATTTGAATTCAACGGCATCAAACAGAAAAACCGCAACCGCCTGCTGTGGAGTGACCCCAGTGTCGACGGCCTGAAAACCGGTCACACCCAAGAAGCGGGTTACTGTCTCGTTTCCTCGGCAGTGCGTGACGGAATGCGTTTAATCTCTGTGGTGATGGGCACCTCTAGTGAATCTGCGCGTGAGCGTGAAACACAGAAATTGCTGTCTTATGGTTTCCGCTATTTTGAAACCCACCACCTTTACAACGCCGGTGATGAACTGAGCAGCAGCAAACTGTGGAAAGGCGCCAAAGATAGCGTCAGCCTCGGTGTGGCAGAAGATGTCTATCTGACTATTCCTCGCGGTAAGAGCGAAGCGCTCAATGCAGAACTGATTGTTAACGATGAACTCACCGCGCCCATCGAACAGGGCCAACCCTACGGTGAGTTGGTGGTTACCCTTAACGATGAAGAACAATTGCGCGTGCCGCTGGTGGCGCTTGAAAGCGTGAAAGAAGGCAGCATCTTCAAACGAATTTGGGATGCCTTGGTACTGTTTTTCATTGGTCTGATTCCGGTATGACCGCCATGAGCCAACAGCAAGAACCGCCTAAAATTGAATTCCCCTGTGACTATCCCATTAAAGTCATTGGGGATGCCGAGGCCGACCTTCGTACCCGCGTTATTGAAATCATGCGCGATCATGCCGACGTAGTATATGAAGAGCGAATTACCGAGCGTATGAGCCGCGAAGGGCGCTTTCTTGCTGTGACCATAACGATTGTAGCCACTGGCCAACCCCAGTTAGAAAATATTTTTACCGACCTCAAAGCCACTGGCATTGTGAAAATGGTGCTGTAATGGCTGAAAAGAAAAATACCGGCACACTGTATATTCGCGAGTTAGGGCATCAGCCCTATGAACCTGTGTGGCACGCCATGCAGGGCTATACCGAAACCCGCGACGAAAACAGCCACGATGAACTGTGGTTTCTCGAACACGACGCCGTGTTTACCCAAGGGCAAGCGGGCAAAGCCGAACACCTCTTAATGCCTGGCGATATTCCCGTTGTACAAGTAGATCGCGGTGGGCAGGTTACCTATCACGGCCCCGGTCAATTAGTGGGCTATGTGTTGATCGATCTGCGTCGCCGAGGCCTAGGCGTGCGTGAGCTGGTTACCGCTATTGAAGAAAGCATTGTTGAATACCTTGCTGGGCTGGATCTAAAAGCCCATCCCCGTGCCGATGCGCCCGGTGTTTATGTTGAAAGCGGTGCCAAAATTGCCCAGATTGGTTTACGGGTTAGCCGGGGCTGCAGTTTTCATGGCCTTAGCCTGAATCTCGATATGGACCTCAGCGTCTTTAAGCGCATTAACCCCTGTGGCCACCAAGGCCTAGAAGTGACCGACCTCAGCCAGCAGCGCGGAGAAGCGCCTGCCATGACCATTGTGTCGCAAAAACTGGGCGAGATATTGGCAAAGAAATTAGGCTATCAAACAATCGAAGCTAGCAAAGATAATAATCTGCCAACGGTGGCAGCGGAGAAACAAGCATCATGAAAAAAGTCGTGCAGGGCGAAAAACTGCGTGGCGCTGAAAAAGTCGCACGTATCCCGGTAAAGGTGATCCCCACCGTCGAGCTGCCGGCAAAGCCCAAGTGGATTCGCGCCAAACTGCCAGCCAGCCCAGAAATTAGCCGCATCAAACAAATTCTGCGCAAGCACAAACTGGCCTCAGTTTGCGAAGAAGCCGCTTGCCCAAACTTGGGTGAATGTTTTAGCGGCGGCACCGCAACTTTTATGATTATGGGCGAAGTCTGTACCCGCCGCTGTCCATTCTGCGACGTGGCCCACGGCCGCCCCAATCCACTGGATGAAAACGAGCCGGTAGAACTGGCCGAAGCCATTGCCGAAATGCAGCTTAAATATGTTGTTATTACCTCGGTAGACCGCGATGACCTGCGCGATGGTGGCGCCCAGCATTTTGCAGACTGTATTCGCGAAACCCGTGCTCGCACGCCCGGTATTCGGGTTGAAGTACTGGTGCCAGATTTTCGTGGGCGTATGGACGTTGCGCTGGATATTCTCGAAAAAGAAGCGCCAGACGTGTTCAATCACAACCTTGAATCAGTGCCTAGCCTCTACAAAAAAATCCGCCCCGGCTCAGACTACCAATGGTCACTCGACCTGCTTAAAAAATACAAAGAGCGCCGCCCCGATGTACTGACCAAATCCGGCTTGATGCTGGGCTTGGGTGAAACCCCTGAAGAACTTATTCAGGTAATGAAAGACATGCGAGCGCACGATATCGACATGATCACCTTGGGCCAATACCTGCAGCCAAGCCGTGATCACCTGGCGGTAGAAAGGTTCGTTACCCCAGAAGAGTTTGAAGAGTTTGGCCGTATTGCTGAAGAACTCGGTTTTAAAAGCGTGGCCAGCGGTCCGCTTGTTAGATCTTCATACCACGCAGATAAACAGGTCGACCTAAGTTTGTTGATGGGTAAATAACTTACGCCTAAAAAATTCTGGGGGCGGTTTACGTAATTGCTATGTTTTGAATTACGTAAACCGCCCCTAAATTTAGTTTATGACTTCCACTGAATGTCCAGCTTTCGCTTCTAAGTGGCGCAATCGCGCAGATATAAATTAATCAAACTTTGGCAGGGAACGCCAGAGCCCTTTGCCATCTCCTTGAAATAGTCAAACATGTCTTCGCTGAGTCTAAAAGTCACAGATTTTTTAGCTTTGATGCACAGGCTTTACAATGAAGTTGAGGGGTGCAATCTCAGTGTGGCTAAGGTATTGATTTTGTATACTAATTTAACAAATGGATATGTTGGTGTAGCTTTGCCAATTGAAATGTACGATAAATGTCGTACAATTTGGAGGGCGTATGGGGTACAAGGACGTTAAGGCACAAGTTTTGGCTTGCCTGAAGGATGGCGCGGTTTCTCACCAGGAAAGGGCAGATATTGATGTTAAGAATCTATTGGCAACCGGCCAAGTTTCACTGGATGACGTTGCGACCATAATTGGGCGGTCACGAGGAAGCCAATATAGCTCTAGCCCCCATCATGTGGTTGACGATGTGGAAGTCCACATTATCAAAACCAAGTATGGTGACGAAGACTGGTACATCAAGTGGTATTTCATTGAGCCCAACAGCGTATTTATTAGTGTGCATCACTGAGGTGGCGTTATGAAAATTTTCAAAGTGGGCGATTCGCAAAAGGCGATCTGTGAGCACTGCCGTTCGCTTGAAAATGCGACCTTCAAATTGCGGGATGTTCCGTTCAGTGACGGCTCTGGTGTGGTGAAGAACGTGCTAGTCGGTATCTGTGATAAATGTGACCAGGTCTGTTTGTTACCACATCAATCTACGCCTGCGGTCAAAAAACAATTGGACGCTCAACGCAAGCCGATTGAAAGCCGATTGCCAGCGCATTTGGTGGATATTTTGAATCTGGCTACATATGAGTTGGGTGGCTCAACTGATTTTGTGCCGAGCTTGATGAAATACTATATACATGCTCTTGCATCGGACGAAAAGGCCGCTCAAAAAATAGTGAACCTCTTGCAGAGTGAGCTTGCTCAGGGTAAAGCAGATAAGCGGCTTTCGTTAAAAGGACGCAGGATTCTCGAAGAACTTGATGCCTTGAAAGCCATTTCTCAAATCGAGAATACCACTGATCTCATTAAAGGCATCATTCTCAAGATCAACGACGATATCTTGGTAAATAAGCGTTCGAAACGAATGAAAGAACTGAAAAATATTGTTGCTGCCGTTGCCTAAAGGGTGACGGCTAGTGAATACAGGTTGCCTTCGTGATGGGGGCAGGTAAACCGCCCCCAAACCTTAAACCGCTTTGTATTTAATTAAGGTCTCGCCCGAGGCCAAGATGGCTTCTTTGCTGCTAATCAATTCCCGTCCTAGTAGTGCTCTAACTTTTTGAGAAGAACCCTGTCTGCGTTTGTTTAATTCCAACGTCATGGTCTTTAGCTCGCCGTTAAACAGCGCGCCAAAGCGTACCAGCCAGTTGGGCATACGGCGGGTGGCGATACGGCTGGCCAAATCTGGGAAGCCTTCTTTGAGGATGTGTGCAAAACCCTGCATATCGGTAAATTCATCGGCGAGGATATAGCGTTCGCCAATGGTTTCAGGATTGTTCATTGCGGCGATATGGGCGGCGCAAACATCGCGTACATCTACCACTTGAAAGCCGACGTTGGGCAACATGGGCAGTTTGCCGGCCAGCATTTGCGAAACCACACTGACCGAGGTTTTGACTTGTGCCGAGCGAATGGGGCCAAACACGGCAACGGGTAAAATGGTGGTGAGTTGAATGCCTTTACCTTCGCCGTTTACGTAGTCCCATGCGGCTTTTTCTGCCAGTGTTTTAGAGGCAACGTAAGTGGTGCAATCTTTGGCGTTGTCGGTATTGGTCCAGTCTTTTTCGGTAGTCATTTCTGGTAGGGCGTCGCCCCAGCCGTAGCCAACCGAGGCGAAACTTGACGTTAGAATCACGCGATTCACACCGGCAGCTTTTGCCGCTCTTAATACGCGCAAACTGCCTTCACGTGCGGGGCGAATAAGGTCGTCAGGATTCTTGGGTGACGCCATGGGAAAGGGAGAGGCAAGGTGTTGAACCACATCAATGCCTTGCATGGCTTCGGGCCAGCCTTTGTCGGATTCCAGATCCGCTTCGACCAATTCAAGATTGTCGATATGGTTGCTGTGTTCGGCCAGGGTCTTTTTTAGTGTGTCGGCTTTGCTTAGCGAGCGAATGGTGCCGCGGACTTTATGCCCCTGTTCAAGCAGGTCGATGATTAATTGCTGGGCAATAAATCCGGAAGCTCCGGTAACTAGAACAGTTTGGCTCATCGTGCACTCTCCATTTTATGTTATTAGCAGAGTACAAGTTTCCTGATGGCGGGTTGTGAATTAGGGGGACGAATTTTGTTTTTATACGCCTCTTCGTTTAATCAGAGGCTGCTTTAATCAGAGGTACTTTTTTATCGAGAATAAAAAAGGGCCCTTAAGGCCCTTGGAATTTTTTTTTAATAAATCAACTTACTGAGATTAGTTGATTTGACGCTCACGGCCTTCCCAGAAGGGCGCGCGAAGATCTTTTTTCAGGATCTTGCCCGATGGGTTGCGAGGCAATACATCGTAGATTTTCAACTGGCGAGGGATTTTGTAACCCGCCAATTTGCCGCGTAAGAACTCGATCATTTCTTCGGTTTCGATACTTTGTCCGGGTTTGAGCACCAAGCAAGCCAGCGGTGTTTCACCGAATTTTTCATCGGGGATGCCGATAACGGCGAGGTCGGCAATGGCGGGGTGGGCGCACAGTGCGTTTTCAATTTCGATGGGGTAGATGTTCTCGGCGCCACTGACGATCATGTCTTTGATACGGTCGCGCAGGAAGATGTAGCCCTCTTCATTGATCTCGGCAGAGTCGCCGGTTTTCAGCCAGCCATCTTCAAAGGTTTCGGCATTGGCATCGGGGCGGTTGTAATAGCCCAGCATGGTCGATTCCGAGCGCACATACAGTTCGCCGATTTGGCCGGGAGGCAGAATATTGCCTTCGCTGTCGACCACTTTTACTTCCACGCCGGCTTGTGGGCGGCCAGCAGATTCGAGTAATTCTGGGCGACCTTTCAGGGCGTTGCGGTGATCTTCTGGCATCAATACCACGATGGTGCCGGTGGTTTCGGTCATGCCGTAAGCCTGATAGAAGTCACAGCCGAAAATGTTGATGGCTTGCTCAAGCAGCGCGGGGCTGATGGGTGAGGCGCCGTACATGATTTGTTTCAGTGAGCTGAAGTCGCGCTTGTCGAGATCTGGCACCATAGAAATAATGGCCAGAATCATTGCCGGTACGATAAACGAGCTTTCGATCTTGTATTTTTCCAGATCGTTAACCACGGCAAAGGGATCAAACGTTTTGTGCAGAACCGCACTGCCGCCAGCCAAAATTGGTAATAGCAGGGTGCCAGAGCCGCCGATATGGAATGGCGGTGCACATACCAGATCGCGTGATCCAGCGTGGGTTTTATTGTCTGAAGACACCAAGCTCTTGGTAAACAGCGATGAGATATTCGCGTGGCTCAGTACCACGCCCTTGGGCTTGCCGGTGGTGCCGCTGGTGTAAAGCTGCAAGAAGCCTTTTTGCTGGTAAGTATCGACTTTTACCGGCTCTGCACTTTGCTGAGCCAGCCAGTTTTGCCAGTTAGTGGCGGTGGTGCAGCTAATGACGGTTTGCAGTTTGGCGGTACTTTCTGCCATGGCTTCCAGTAATGGATTCATGGCTTCATCGGGCGATAGCAAAATGTGTGCTTTGCTGTCTTCCAGAATAAACGCGGTTTCTGGTGGGGCAAGGCGATAGTTTAGCGGTACGGTAACCGCGCCGATGCGGCTACAGGCCATGAGCAGGCCGAGGAATTCGGGGCAGTTTTCGCACAGGACGGCAACGCGGTCATCTGCTTTAACGCCCAACGCCAGCAGGCCATTGGCAATCTGCTGAGACATGGTCTGCATGTCTTGGTAGCTGTAGGTCTTTCCTTGAAAAATCAGACAGTCGTTTTCAGGAAAGCGACGGCTGTGATAATCGAAATACTGATGAACCTGCATGTTAAACATCCCCGAGCTTGTTATTGTTTCCAACTTTACTTGCCCAACCGGGCTTTGCCCAGACCCAGAATCATAGTCTTGGCCGAAATTAGGGTATCAGGACATAATTTGGCGGCGAATTACTGCCATTACGGGATTTTGCGCCAGCACTTTGCGGCTAGCTCAGTCTGTGCCACACTTCTGTGGGCTTGTCTGGTGGAGATGGGCCTGTCGCCTTGGGCCACTGGCCGGCATCTGCAACCAGTTGTTTTTGCGCAAATTCCGTTAGTCTTTGAATTATAAATATAACTGCTGTCAGGAAGGTATTGTGCCCGTTTTCAGAATCCTGAGTTTCATCATTTTCTTTGGTTTGTTTAGCACTGCTCACGCCTTAAATGTGAATGATGCGGCTCCCCGTTTTCGCATCCCCTTAATGCAGGACAACCCCCAACTACAGGCCAATGCCGGCGACCTTTTTGAAAGCCCCGACCTGTTGGGTAGTGTGGTTTATGTCGATTTCTGGGCGTCTTGGTGCGGGCCGTGTCGGGTTTCTTTGCCTTCCCTAAATACCTTATTTGCCGAATTTTCCAGCCGTGGTTTTTGGGTGGTGGCGGTGAATGTAGATACTGAGAAACAAGACGGTCTCGACTTTCTGAAGAAGAAGCCGGTGGACTATCCGGTACTTTACGACGCCGAACAGGGCTTGCCGGAGTTGTTTGGGGTGAAAGGGATGCCTACCGCTTATTTGATTGATCGCACCGGGCAGGTGCGCTACATCCACGAAGGTTTTCGCTCCGGCGATGAGAAAAAGTTAAGAGCAAAAATAATCCAGTTATTGGAGGAAGGTCAGTGAATAAGTTCTTGCTGATTTTAGTGATGGCCCTAGGTCTGCAGGCTTGCGGTATTACCGAGGTAAAGCCTTGGGAGCGCGGGTATTTGGCTCGCCCTGAAATGGCGTGGGATCCCGATGCTCAAACTGCCGCCCAGCGCAGCCATGTGTACTTCAGCAAAGAAACCAGCAATGGTGGCGCTACCGCAGGTGGCGGCGGTTGCGGCTGTAACTGATCAGGGGAGACGATTGTGAGTCAAGGTCAGAACAAGAATAAAGGCAGTCAGGCGCTGTTGGCGCTGGGTGCGGCGGCGCTCGCTATTCCCGGTATTGTGAGTAAAGCCGAAGCGGCAGCGCCGGCAACTGAGTCCAGCTTGGACTATAAATTTTCGGCCTACCGTGAGGCCGATTTAGATCGTAATAATGTGGTAAATGGATCAACGACATCGCGATATGAAATCGACAGCCATTTGTTCCGCTATGTGTCACCCGTGGGTGAAAATCAGGAACTGAATATCGATTTTGCTTATGAAACCATGAGTGGCGCGTCGCCCTGGATCGTCATGCCGCAGGTTAATACGGGGCGTCCTGTGCAGTTAATGAGTGGCGCCAGTATCAAAGAAGAGCGCAAAGATATTCAGGCCAGCCTGAAGCACTTTCACGACAAGCAAACCGTGATCACTGCTGTAGCGGGTTTCTCTGACGAGAACGACTACCAAGCGTTTAATGTGGGCGCAGCAGTAGATTACGAACAGTTTGAAAAGCAGCGTACCTTCAGTGCGGGCTTTGGTATTAGTGATGACCATATGGAACCCACTGATGGTCGCACCATGATTGATCGGGTGGATACCGCAGACAAATCTTCGGTGAATATGTTTGTTGGGATCAGCCAGATTATTAATGCGCGCACCGTAGTGCAGGGCAGTTTGAGTTTGGCTTTTCACGATGGCTTTCTCTCTGATCCCTACAAAAAATTCTGGGTGGTGAATCAAAGCAATGCGCTGATGGACAGCCGCCCAGATAAGCGCGAGCCGATTATTCTGGAAGGGCGTTTGCGCCACTATGTGCCCGCTGCCAAAGCGGCGCTGCATTTGGATTACCGCTACTACGATGATGATTGGGATGTGGTATCTCATACCTTTGATGCATCGTGGTATCAAAACTTACCCAACGACTGGCAATTAACGCCCTCGTTCCGCTATTACAGTCAAACCCAGGCCTACTTTTATGCGCCGTATTATATTGATGCGCGCAGCGACGGTTACGGTTCATCGGATTACCGACTTTCGCCCTACGGTGCGATTAGCTTTCGCCTAAAACTCAGCAAGGATTGGGGCAAGCTATCTACCAATTTGGAATGGGAGAGCTACAAAGCCAGCGCCGATTATTCTTTGAAGGAAGTCGAGCTGGAAAGCCCGGCCTTGGTTGAGTTCGATATTCTGACATTGGGCCTTCACTGGGAGCTCTAAGTTTTGGCCGCTCTTTGAATATGAAAGAGTTTCGCTATTCCTTTAGCGCCATGGCCAGCCCCTGTGAGCTGCGCCTTTATGCCGAGCGGGCCTCAGTGGCGAATAAGGCTGCGGAGCTAGCTCAGGCAGAAGTGCTCCGTATTGAGCAAACCTACTCCCGCTATCGCGACGATAGCATTGTTAGTCGAATCAATGCGGCGGCAGGGCTCGGCCCAATCGCTGTCGATCCTGAAACGGCAGCACTCCTGAATTACGCCGCCACCGCCTATCAACAAAGTGATGGCTTATTTGATATTACCTCCGGCGTGTTGCGCCGGGTTTGGGATTTCAAATCGGGTCAGCTTCCTTCTGATTCTGCTATCGCTGATATTTTGCCCCTCGTCGGTTGGGATAAAGTGCACTGGGATGGGCAGCAAATCTTGCTCACTCAGCCCGGCATGCAACTGGATTTCGGTGGCTTCGGCAAAGAGTGGGCGGCGGATTCAGCGGCGCGAATTTGCCGAGAAGCGGGCATTGAATATGGGCTTGTTGAGTTGGGCGGAGATATACATGCGATGGGCCCGCACCCCGATGGCAGCCCGTGGCAAATTGGGATTCGTCACCCCCGCGATCCAGAAAATGCGATTGCAGTTCTCCCTCTAAAATCCGGCGGCCTTGCCAGCAGTGGCGACTATGAGCGCTTTATGGTTGTGGATGGTCAACGCTATAGCCACATTCTCAACCCTAAAACCGGCTGGCCAATTACCGAGAGTTTTTCCGCTGTTTCCGTGGTGGCGCCGCTTTGCCTGCTGGCGGGAACTGGTGCAACTGTGGCGATGCTGAAGGGGCAGGTTGAAGCTCGTAACTGGTTGAATTCGCTTGAGTTACCTTTTCTTTTGGTGGCACCAGATGGGCAGGTAATTCAGTCTTAATTCGGCTCTTCTCACACTCCGCTTAAGCCCGTGGCGCACAAAGACACATATGTGCATTGTTGAGACAATTCATTCCTAGCTAAACCTCTTACCCTTCATTCTGGAAATTTTTTATACCTCGGTGGCAGTAGTCCTAGCCGAAAAATAAAAATAAGAAATGCAGAAAAGTTTACCTGAGCGCTCCCTCTTTGCTCAGTGAACATCAGATAAATATAAAGCGAATAACGGTAAAGATATGAAGCGGATCCTGTTGAATGTGCCAATGGTTTTTCTGTCCTGCGTACTTGTTGCTTGCGGCGGCGGTGGCGGAGGCGATAAGCCATCGCCAACGGATAACACCTTAAAAACAGGCCTTCTGCTAGACAATCACCTTATTGGCGTGCCGTATCGCCGCGCAAATTCGAGCGAGGTGTTGTACACCAATGCCCAGGGGGAATTTGAATATCTTGAAGGTGAGACCATTCGCTTTTTCTTTGCGGGTAAAGAAATTGGGCGCGCCCAAGGCCAGCCTTTTGTCACTCTTAAAACCCTTGCCGCAAATACAACTGGGCTGACTAATTCGCAGAAAGACGCCTTCGAGATCAATTTGGCGCGGCTGCTTCTGTCTCTTGATGCCGACCAAAATCCAGATAACGGCATTACGCTAACACCGGCGCTGATTGCTGAAGCGGAAAGTAAGGCCGGCGAGTTGAATTTTACAGCTAGTGAGTTAGCTGGAAGTAATTTTGAAACTTTGCCCATCAGTGAATTCGTTATTGATAAGCGTGAAGAGCAAGGGGGTAGCCGTGTTTTGGTTTCCGCTGAGACAGCCGCTGCTCATATTGACGCGGTACAAAAAGATATTAGCGATGAGCATTACGACAATGATGGTGGTGTCGATAGTGATGCTGATGGTGTAAACGATGCGGTTGATGAATGCCCTGATCAAAAAGGTGTTGCTCAATTTAATGGCTGCTCAGATCAAGCTGCGCAAGAAGCCGATGATGATGCCGACGGTATTCCAAACAATGCCGACAACTGTCCCGCTGTTTCGAATAGTGACCAGAACGATTTAGACGGTGATAAGCGCGGCGATGCCTGCGACAGCGATGCCGATGGCGATGGCTTAAGCAAAACCCAAGAGAGCGAAATCGGAACCAGCGATTTAGAAAGTGATAGTGACGAAGACGGCGTAGATGATTCCGCCGATGCTTTTCCCTTAGATGCCTCAAGAAGCAAAGACTCGGACGGTGATGGTATTGATGACGACAACGATCTTTGTCCACTAAAAGATACGGGTGAGCCAGAAGAGGAACAGGCGGACAGTGACGGTGATGGCATTGGTGATGCCTGCGACACGCTAGATCCTAGTGACTTGGATGGTGATGGCAAAGCCAATAGCGTAGATAACTGCCCTAATAATGCGAATTCAGATCAAGCCGACAGTAATGGTAACGGTTTGGGCGATGCCTGTGATGATTCAGATATAGCCACATATTTCGAATCAGATGTAGACAGTAATCTTGCTGTCTGTCGAGCTTGTCACCAACCGTCAGGGCAAGCTGATGTGCCAGAAGGTCGGGGCTTTATGCTCGATAGTGACGGCATACACGATTTAAAAAATACCCATTTTGCTTGGTTCGGTTTAGGTAGAGGGGTAAGCAATAACGACATCTTGACCCAAGCCGCAAATACATACGGCGATCATACCGGTGGCAAATTATGGGCGACAGATAGCGCTCCATATATTGCTATGCAGAAGGTCCTTGTCTGCTGGGAAGATATGAATCATTGCGAGCTGGCGGATAGCGATGATGATGGCGTAACAAATAATTTAGATCATTGCCGAAACACCACTGATACCACCGGCTTAGATGCCAATGGCTGTTCTGATGACGATCGTGCAGAGCCCGACGATGATGGCGATGGAGTAGCTAACTCGCAGGATGACTGTTCAGCCACGCCCAGCGGAAGCACTGTTGATCACAATGGTTGCGCGCTTAGCCAGCGCGATGCTGATGGCGATGGTATTTATGATGATGTAGATCAATGTCCAAATACGGTTGATCAAGCTGGCCTTAATGCTCAAGGTTGTTCTACCGATGATCTAGCCGCGCCAGATGATGATGGTGACGGAGTCGCAAATAGCGATGACGACTGTGAAAGCACTCCTGCAAATGAAACGGCTGATAGTAATGGCTGCAGCCTTTCTCAGCTTGATAGTGATGCAGACGGTGTCAGTGATTTAGATGATACTTGCGATAATACCCCTGCAGATGAAGATCCAGATGATGTGGGATGTAGTGCTAGTCAGCGCGATGGCGATAATGATGGCATCAGCGATGCGCAAGATTTTTGTCCTGCGACGACTGATCAAGTAGGTCTTGATTCGCAAGGTTGTTCAGATGCTGATCGGGCTAATCCCGATGACCCAGACAGAGACGGCGTCTTCAATGATTTGGATATTTGTCCCGGTACTACGGTTATCGATATTGCTCTAATTGATGCGCAGGGCTGTTCCGCCGAGCAGCGAAGCGCAGGCGAAAATCAGCTGTTTAACTTCTATGAGAGCGGTGTTCACACAGCGTTAAATGACTGCCGCCTATGCCATGTTCAGAATGGTGTAGCGGATAAGGACGAAGGTAAAAGCTTACAGTTCACTTCCAGCAGTACAGATGCCAGTTATTTGAAACTTTATGATGACTGGGTTGATATGGGTAAAGGTGTTTCTGACAGTTCTATCCTGTCGATGGCCAGCGACCCCGAAACTTCGCATACAGGTGGTAAGCAGTTGCCTTTGGGTAGTGTGGGTCAGGTTAATGTTACGAAGTTACTTATCTGCTGGGATGATCGTGAAAGCTGCGATGTAGAAGGAGTAGTTCCTGACGAAAAGCTGCCGTTACTCGGGAGTAGTCGCGGCGGCCATATTTGGTTTGATACCTGCTTCGTTGAAGGTACTACTGAATATCTTGACGGTGTAGGCGCTAATACCGAATTACCTGAAGATCCACGAACCATGATAAAGCCCGGCGTGAATCAGGGCATATGGGATGAGACAGGTGATGAAAAAGCGGCATATTTCAATGCCTTCTGGAAGAACTGTCATATTGATGAAGATGGTGATGGCACGCCTGAAGAATTGCAGGCCACTTCGGAGGGGATTATCACCGAGAAGGCTCACCCCAAAACTTGCGGCCAGCTTAAATTAAGCATTGAACGTGGCAAAGTGGTGATGGGCGTTACTCCTCTGCCAGCTCCAGGCGATCCACGAATGGATTGTTCCGATCCAGATAATGTTCTGCATAGCCCTTTCTGTAATACCTTGGGTGAACTGATTCGTCCGGGATCAACATTCTCGGCTTATGAACACGATAGCGCCGGCGCTATTGCTGCTGATGCTTACAACTTGCTTTATAAGGTATGGGATCCAGCAGCGCAAACCCCGCCTGAAAACTTTGACCGGATTGCGGCTGAGCGCTATGGCATGGGTTGGGATGAAAATTATGATAATCCCTATCCGCTCAAAGGTGAGGACCCTAATGACCCAAGTACTTTTGTCGAGACTATGGATAAAAATGGAGAATTGACAAAACGCTTAACCAAAGGTGGTTCTGGGCAACTTCCCGTAGGTTTGATTCAGCTTCGCGATGAAAATGGAAATTACAGCGGCAATATCGGCATTAATTGTCAGGCTTGTCACGGCATAACCATAGGAACCGAGTTTGTGTGGGGCGGTGGTGGCGCCATGCTTGATCTGGCAACCTTTGGGGCGGATTTGGAAGCGGTAAATGCCTACTACGCTCAGTATATGACCGGTTTTGATCCAGAGACTGATCGTCCTGTTGGCGTGGGTTTTGGTCTTGATCGTGTTGGTGTTTCCGGGCGCGTGCGTGGTACCAATAATGCTCAATTCTCGAATGTGACTTCTGCCGTTGGAGCAATATATTCAGAAAATGCTGAGTTCAAAAGTTTGCTTTTAACAGAGGAAGATCCCTCCGGTGTAATTGATGTGCTTACCAGTGGCTCAACAGCTACTGGTGACACCCCTGCATGGTGGAATGTTGGGCGACGTCCAGTAAAGTTTGTCGATGCGATGACATCTGGTGATGCGGTTCGGGTCGATATGGCCCTGTTTTTCCCTCTCTTTGCCTTTACTCCTCCGGCACCGTCTAGCTGTATGCCAAACTCCCCAGACTATAATCCAATGGGGTGCATGCTTGCTGGCGGGGCTTATTTTGGTGAGCTAACAGGCTTTGATACCTCGGCTTGTGAAAATCCGGCGATAGCGTCAGATTCTGAGGCTCAAGCGGAGTGCTTCCTTTCTGGTTGGAAGCAGTTTAGTGAGCAAACGGGTTTTGCTTACTATCCGAGTGAGCCTTGTGAGGCATATTTGTATGGTGGACCATTTGACTTTGATGATTGGATGTCCTGTGGCTTTCAGCAAAACCCAGCAAATATGACCGAAACGGATTGGTATAACTTCCTTACTGGGGCAAGCACAATTGGCCAAGGAGAGGGTGGTGATAGTGAAGAGCCTGACTCTGAGTCTACCAGTAGCTCACAAAGTTCATTTGAGTTTGCTGTGCGTTGGGTAGGGGAAAATGCACAGTATGCCGATCACTGGCTGATGACGCTGAAATCACCGGAATATCCCTTTGATATCAACTTTGGTCTTGCTGAGGCTGGTGCCATTTTATTCCATAGTAAAGATTTGAGAGAGGCTTTGCTTAATGAATCAGCTGAAGCCGGCACTTGGCAAGAGCAGGCCGTTGCGGCTTGGGATGAAATGGAAAGCAAGGGGTATACCGGTAACGGATCTTGCGCAAGTTGCCATGGCGTCTATTCCCCTCGATACGTAAATGATCCAGATTATTTGGATGATAAGTCGATGGAAGGTATCGCTAGTTATGTCGTTCCTATTAATGCAATCGGGACTGATCGAGTAAGATTTGATACCTATATGGCCTCTACCTACGATTATCTATCCGCGATGAACTCTGGAGAAATCGGGGGCGATAGTGAGGGCAGTTATAACTCTGGCGTAAATAAGGGAAATTCAGAGGAGTATATTTTCTACGCCGAAACTGCTGGCTTAGATGAGTCCACTGATCAGAATGGCAATTTCAATAGTGGGGATTGTCGAGCACAAAATTTAGATGGCCAGCAAACCGATCACCGTGGAGAAAATCGTGCTTTAGGTTACGCTGCGCCCCCACTTTATGGGGTTTGGGCGACGGGGCCGTATTTTCATAATGGCTCTGTGCCCTCGGTTGAAGGCGTACTGAATAGCGAAGTACGTCCTCCAGTCTGGCGTAGAAATTCCAAAACAAATGACCTCGGCAGCAATTTTGTAATGGGTTTTGATTCTGGTCTTGACGCATTTGATGAGACAGTTATGGGCTGGATGTATGAAGAAATTGACTGTCTTGGTAGCAACGCGCTGGAGTGTAGCTTGTTGGAAACGGCGCTATCCACAGCTGAGCCAGTTGTTAAGGAGTTTTACGACAGTATATTACTGAGCTGGAATGTGACTAATCCCCCGGTGTTAACAAAGCAGGATATTGAAGCCCGTAAGATTTATAACACCGGTATGCATAGCCAGAGTAATGCAGGCCACACATTCACTAATGTCTTAACCGACACCGAGCGAAAGGCCATCATCGAATACCTAAAAACGCTTTAACTTGTTTTAAATAGTTGTGTTTGTCCTCTTTGCGCCGGCTCTGTGCCGGCGTTTTTTGTTTTCGGATTGCGTATCTCAAAACAATTCCTGTCACCTTCGGCAAATCCGTATTTACACAATTCAAGAATAATGTGCATATAAATCTAATAAGCAGCGCACTGATAACGGCAATAAAGCCCGTGGCGCTGGAACGTGGTCGGAGTTGTACATGTCTGCTAATAAAATCCTGTCCGGACTGGGTCTGGCAATTCTATTAAGCGCCTGCGGTGGCGGCGGTTCCACAAACAGTATTCCTGCTCCCGGTGACGGCAATGGCGGCGGTGGTGGCGATTTTGAGCCGCAAACCTTCTTCGAAAATAATCTGCAAAGTGCGGTAGGTTTTTGCCGTACCTGTCATATCCCCGGCGGTGTGGGTGATGTCGATGACGGCAGGGCATTTATGCTGAGCTCGAATATGACTCAGGATTACCAGAATTTCTTCGCCTCATGGCAGGGTTTGGGCGGCGGCGTTACTGATAACGCGATTCTGGTGGAAGCCAGTGATGCCAGCGAGCCTCACAGTGGTGGTAAGCCTTGGCCGGTAAACGGCGCGGTGTATCAAGCTGTGGAAACCTTGTTTTCCTGCTGGGATGATCCGGTGGCGTGTACCGGCAGCAATGGCGATGGTGGCGGTATTGAGCTGGAGCCGTTGATTCAGAGCGCTCATGGTGGTCATGGCTGGGTCGATTTTTGCGAGGCCAATAATTGGAACCCAGATGCGGAGCTACCTGTCGATCCTCGCTCTCTAGTTCGAGCGGGTTATAACGATGGTCGGGCCGTTTATTACAACGCCTTCTGGCGCGATTGCCATATGGACCCAGAATTGGTGGGGGAATATCCTCATCCCGAAACCTGTGGCGAGTTTAAAGCCAGTATCGATCGCGGTGCTGTCATCATGGGTGAAGATCCCATGGAAGACGAAAACGGCGAATTCAAACGCTATCCCGATTGGTTAAATCACGTTGATGCTGGCGCAATTATTCGTCCGGCAACTACCTTTGGCGGTGACAATCCTCACCCCGTTGCGGCGCTGACCGCACAGCAGTACAACAATTTATGGATTACCTGGGGCTTACCCGGTCGCCCAGATAATTTCGATGAGCTGGTGGCTGAGCGCTATGGTTTTGGTGCGCCCTCTGCCGAGTATCCTTATCCCGTAGGCAATGAAGACCCCAACGCGACCAATGGTGGTTCCGGGCATCTTCCCTATGGTCTGATTCAAACCCGCAATGCCGATGGCAGTTATACCGGTGAAATCAGTACAAACTGTCAGGGCTGTCACAGTGTTCAAATTGGCGACCAATTCCACAACGGTGCTGGCGGTGCGATGTTGGATGCCACGGTCAGCTCACGTGATTTTGCTGCGCTGGGTTCTATTGCTGGGGTATTGATTGACCGTGCCGGTTTGGCCGGTCGTGTGCGCGGCACCAATAATGCGCAGTTCTCAAATATTACGGCAGCGAGTGGAGTGCAGTCTGAAACTCAGTTGGCGGATGTGGTTCAAAACGGCGCAACCGGTACGGGCGATACGCCCGCTTGGTGGAATGTGGGCCGACGTCCGGTGAAGTTTGTTGATGCGATGTTCCCCGGCGATGCAGTGCGGGTGGACTATGCTCTGTTTACGCCGCTGCTGACAGACAAGCAGGGTATTCCAGATCAGCAGCGCAACGGGGGCTGGGTCAGCGCCCACGTGCAGGATGGCGACCACTACATTATGTCGCGCCGCTCTCCGGAATATCCCGGAACTATCGACATGGCTCTGGCAGAGCAGGGAGCGATTTTGTTCCACAGCAAAAACCTGTGGGCGGATGGATTAAATACCGATATTCCTCGGCCCATGGGCGGTAACGGTTCATGTGCAAGCTGTCACGGTGCGTATTCACCACGCTATATCAACGATACGGCTTATTTGCGAGATCCGGCACTAGAGGGGATCGCCAGTTATGTGGTGCCACTGGCAATTATCCAGACGGATAGCGTACGTTCTGACACCTACAATGAGGGGACGAATGAGGCAAATTCAAATACCTCAGTGGGCTATCCCGAAACTCAAGGTGTAGAGGGCATTGATAACTGCGGTGTGCAAAATATTCCCGGTATGCAGCCTGATGCTAACGGCAATGATCGCCCCATCGGTTATGCTGCGCCGCCACTGTATGGTGTGTGGGCAACAGCGCCTTATCTACACAACGGTTCGGTGCCCGATATGTGGGGCTTGTTGAAATCGTCGGAACGTCCAAGCATTTGGAAGCGCCAGTCCAAAGAAGCCCGTGCCGACCAAGTTGGCCAAGTGGTAATGGGTTTTGAAAGTGATTTCAGCAAAGGCTATAACCAAGAAAAAATGGGTTGGAATTACGAAGTTATTAGCTGTGAAATCGGCGCATCTATTCCTGCGTATCAGTGCGATCCGTTGGGGCTGGAAAGTCAGTTCTTCCTCTCGGAGTTGTACGGCAGCCTGCTGGGAAGCTGGAATGTGACCAATCCGCCAACCTTGAGCAATGACGATATTGAGAACCGCAAAATCTACAATACCGCCATGTTTAGCCAAGGCAATGGCGGTCATGTGTTTAGTGATGTCTTGACCGATCAAGAACGTCTCGCCATTATCGAGTACTTAAAAACCTTATAAGAATAAGGAGGTACTCATTGGCTTCAGCGCAATCAGCGTGGCAACCGCGCATTGCCATTATCGGTGCCGGAATTTCCGGCATCGCGGCGGTGGTAAAACTACGGAAAGCCGGATTTTCTCAACTTACGGTTTTTGAAAAAGCCGATAAAGTGGGCGGTACTTGGCGAGAAAATACCTATCCCGGTTTGGCCTGCGATATTCCCTCGCATTGGTATAGCTTCAGTTTTGAACCGAATCCTGACTGGCATCATCGCTGTGCCCACGGCCCTGAAATTCAAGCCTATCTGGAGCGCACCGCGCAAAAATACGGTGTCACTGATATTGTGCGTTTCAATTCGGCGGTCACCCGCTTGGTTTATCAAGCGCCCCATTGGCTGTTGTACTGCAATGGCCAAAACAGCGAGCCAGAGCAATTTGATATTGTGATTTCAGCGACGGGCATTTTGCATCGCACAATAATGCCCGCTATTCCCGGCCTTGATGATTTCGCCGGTGCGTCTTTTCATTCTGCGCACTGGGATCACAGTGTGGATTATCACGGTAAGCGCATTGGTGTGATCGGCACTGGCTCAACGTCGTGCCAGATTGTTGGCGCTGTAACCAAGGATGCCCAGCACCTCACTTTGTTTCAGCGCACCGCTCAGTGGGTTATGCCCTCGCCGCAAAAAGCCTATTCCAACTTCACCCGTTGGCTGCGAAAAGTGTGGCCCTTCCGCAGCGTGCTGAGCAAGGTGGTTTGGCGTGCCTATGCAGAAAACACACTGGGGCGCGCTAATGCCGGCAATAAAGCCTTAGTGAAATTGATTGATGTGATTGCGCGCTGGCATCTCAAAAAATATGTGCCCGACCCCGTACTTAGAGCAAAACTTACGCCCGATTATGTGGTGGGTTGTAAGCGCCTGATTTACAGCTCGGATTTTTATCCGGCGATTTCTCGTGAAAACGCCAGTGTAGTTACCGAGGGTATTGAGCGGATAGAAGCTGAAGGCGTGCGCACCAATGATGGTGTTTTGCATCCCTTGGATATTCTAGTGTTGGCCACGGGCTTTGATGCCAGTAGTTTTATTCTTCCCACGCAGGTTATTGGCGAAAATGGGCAGGAACTTAGCGAAGTGTGGGACGGTTCGCCAAGGGCACACCGTGCTGTGGCTATGCCGGGTTTTCCTAATTTCTGGATGGTGGAAGGGCCAACCGGGCCGATTGGTAATTTCTCTCTCATTGCTATTTCAGAATCACAGGTGGATTACATTATTCGCTGCTTGAATGAAATGCATGCGCGTAAATCGGCGTGGATGGCACCGACCCAAGAGGCCTTTAAAAACTACAACGAGGCTATGAATGCAGCGGTGGTAAACACCAGTTGGTATCACGGCGGTTGCAATAGCTGGTATCTGGATAAATCGGGGTTGCCGAATCTTTATCCGTGGCTGTCCAGCCGGTATTTTAAGGAGATGAAAACCCCGGACTTTAGTGAGTTTCGGTTTTCATAGAAGGTGGGTCGCTTTAGCCGGCATCTCGTAACTCTTTCTGAAGTGCCTCTTGCGCGAGTTTATTGACGCTTGTGCCTTTTACTTGCGCTGCAATGGCCAATCGTTCATGCAGCTCAGGAGGGATTCGGAGGTTGAATTTGCCTGAATAATGACGGCGAGGTTCAATGCCATTCTCTTTGCATACCTCAAGAAAGACGTGCAACGATTTCTTGAATTCTGCTCGAAGTTCTTTTGGGTTGCGGCCATAGAAATCTGCGCCGCCATTCAAGCCTAGAATTTCACCTCTAAATGTATCTAGCTCTGCGTCATACTCAATTTTGGCGTGATAACCCTCATAAGTCATTGTATTCATGGTGATACCCTATGCTGCTCTAACCACTTGCGAATGCTGGCTACAGCACCTTTGTCAGTATTTGGATTTGGATGAGGGCGATGGAAAACTCGAACCTCACCGAAAAGCACCACGGCAACCCGGCTGCCTTCGCGTTCCGATATCTCTGCTCCTAGCTCGGTGAACAATGCTTCGATGTCGCGCCATTGGATATTGGCGCTTATAGGGCGAGCAAAGACTGCTTCCAGAGTTTTCTGGTGCTTGCGCTTCATATCTGAATGGTACCGTTTATTAGTACCATGTCAAGAAATGCAAATAGCCGTTTGAATTGAGCGCAGTGCTCAAATTCAAAAATTGACTACGGCTTGTACTGAATAAGTTCTTGGTGGCGCTAGGCTGGGTTGCACACCGTAATCGGTGACAAAAATACCATTGGTATAAAACTCATCCAGAAGGTTTTTTACACTGCCGGTAATCCTTAAATCCCAAGGGGAGTACAAGAAGCTGACACGCGCACCGACCAGCCAATACTCGTCTTGCACGGTGTTTTGCCGATTGCTGGGTTCGTAGTAGAAGCTGTCGGTATAGTAAGCGTCGATGGTCGTTTCAATTTCGCCGTTGCTTAGTCCCCAGGTTTTGCTTAACGCGATATTGCCGCTGACTTCCGGTGAGCGAATCACTTGGTTGCCGGTAAAATTGAGATCTTCTTGGAAATTACCGTCGTCATCAAAGCCGGAAGCATTGTCAAAATCCAGGTACTCGCTGTCGAGGTAAGACATTCCCCCGCTGAGAACGAGGTTGTCGATCAACTTGGGGAGCAGCACCACCATGCCATCAAATTCGGCGCCTCGAATTTTTGCGGCGCCAGCATTTTGAAAGGCGATAACACCGCCGGCAAACAGAGAGATGTAAGGGGTTTGTAAATTGGCTAAGTCGTAGTCAAAGACGGCGGCATTGAACCTTACCGTCCCATCGAAAAAGGTACTCTTCATACCCAGTTCCCAAGCGGTAATCTCCTCCTGTGCAACATAGTCCGGCTCGTCGTAAATGGCCACGGTATTGTAGGCGGCGGATTTAACTGCCTCTTGCCATGAGAGGTAGAACAGCATGTCTTGTTCTAAGGGACGAAACTCGAATGACACCTTGGGAGAGAAGCTTTTTTGCTCGTCTCGCGCTGGATGGGGGTTGCCATCACTGTCTGTGGCGCGATTACTATTGTCTGCAATTTGAGTTTGACTACCATCTTGATTGTTCAAACCTACGGTTGATCTGTAGATATATTTTTCTTCTACTTGCTGCCTGGCTCCAAGGGTAATGTCCAGCCAGTCGGTTAGGGTAAAGGTGGTCTGTGCAAAGAACGCGTAGGAATCGGTTCCGGTCAGGCCTGACAGGTTAATGGCGCCATCGACGCCGAGAACATTGGCTTGATTCAGGATGTTTGTGAAGGCGTCTGGAAGCTGAATTCCCGCGAGCTGGCCGGCACCGAGATCAATGCCATTAACAATAAAATTAAGGGTTTCAAAACCGTTAACGCCTTCAAAATAATATCCACCCACGATCCACTGCATCCAGCTTGGCCCTGACTCTCCATTCGACAGAAGTTGAATCTCAGCCGACTGTGCGTCGATATATTGGCTGGGCGTGTCGAAGGTGGAAATGGCTTCGGGTGAACCGTCAAAATCCCTGACGCCTGCGGTATCCATCCGCTGGTCGCTACCGACAAGTTTGATGTCGAACCAAGGCGTATTCAGTTTGATATCACCGTAATACACGGTGTTGTCTTCGGTTTGCGTGTACACGGGGGCATCGATTGAGCCTTTATAACCAGTCTGCGCCTCAATGCCATTGAGTCTTCCCAGTTCTGATGGGTCGGCATTAAACGCGACATTCGCCCCGGCACCGTTCAGCCTGAGTTTGAATGTGGCCAGATTAATATCTACATAATCGCTGGGTTGCCAGCGCGCTTTTATTCGATAGCCGCGCGTTCTGTCTTTGGGAAACGGATCTTTATCCAGTCCCCGCGTTCCTTCATAGAGCAGGTCGGTGACTTGATACATCGCTGATAGATTGATGGCAAATGAGTCAGTAATTGGAATATTGGTATACAGGCGGTCTAACTGGTAGTTATACGATCCGCGATTAGACAAGAACTCGCCGTAAAACTCGTCAAAGTCCGGGTCCTTGGTGTGTACGTTGATGGCTCCACCTGTGGCATTACGCCCAAACAGGGTGCCTTGGGGGCCTTTGAGTACTTCAATTCGCTCTACGGCGCCAAAGTTTTGCGCAAGGTTAGAGGCAAAGGGGTAATAGATGTCGTCAATATAGGTTGCCACGCTGGGATCAGCCGCCGTTACCGCATCTGTTCCCACGCCCCTGAGGAAGGTCACCACATAACTGACCTGAGAGGTCACATTCAAGCCCGGTGTGATGCGCTGAAGATCGGTTTGTTCGGTGATGCCCATGGCGTCTAGTCGGTCACCACTAAACGCCAATACTGCCAGCGGCACATCCTGAACATCTTGCTCCCGCTTTTGTGAGGTGACGATCACTTCTTCAATTAATCGGTTTTTAACGGGGGCTGGGTTCTGGGCTAGCACATCACTACAAAACAGGCTTACAACAGCCGCGAAAGCGCTGGTCGACTTGAATACTCTCATCCACATACCTCGGCGTTTATTAACATTATTATCTTGCGGGCCCTGCGATTTTTTATTCACAGGGAAGTGTCACTCTAGCGCAAAATGAGAATAAATACTCGTATATTAAAGTGTGTGTAATTGGTGGTGAGGGATGGGGTTGGAGATGGGGTTAGAGATTTAAAAAAGCCGCCCTTGGGCGGCATATTCATTTCAGGCTTACGAGAAAATCAGAAGTTCCAGAGCATTTGTAAGCTGTAGGATTTAGGTGCAGATAAAGTCGCCTGAGTTCCCCAGTCAGAGGCAAAGAAGCCAGTGAAGTAGCGCTCGTCTGTGAGGTTTCTTACGCCTGCGGTAACACGCAAATCCCAATCTTCATACAGGTAGCTTACGCGGCTGCCGAGTAACCAATAGGCCTCTTGGTGTGAGGCTTCACGGTTGCTGGCTTCAAAGTAAAATTCATCTGAATAGTAGGCATCGAACGCCACTTCAAATGGCCCGCCCCAGAAATCCCAAGTTTTGCTCAAAGACAGGTTACCGGTGAGTTCGGGCGTGCGAATAACCCGGTTGCCAGTGTAGTTGGCATCACCATTTTGGAAGCTGCCATCTTCGGCATAGCCGTAGGCATTGTCGAAGTCTTCATAGACCGCATCCAAATAGGCGGCGCCGCCCAGCAGCACCAAATTATCAAACCACTGGGGCAGAATCGGCATGACTACATCGAATTCGGCGCCCTGAATTTTAGCGGCACCGGCGTTTTGGAAGCTGATAATGCCGCCGGCGAAGGTAGACAGATAATAGGTTTGCAGATTCTTCACGCTGTAGTCGAAGATTGCGGCGTTCAATTGAATCAGGCCATCAAAGAAGTTGGTTTTAATCCCCAGCTCATAGGCGGTCAGTTCTTCTGGCGCAACATAGTCGGGCTCTTCGGTAATGGCGACCGTGTTGTAGGTAGCGGCCTTGATGGCTTTTTGCCATGACAAATAAATCATGGTGTCGTCATCGAAGGGACGCATTTGCAACGAGACTTTAGGGGTAAAGTCTTTTTGAATGTCGTGAGCCGGGTAGGGGTTGCCGTTACTGTCGGTGGCCGAGTTGCTTTGATCGGCAACTTCGATGCGGCCATTGCCGGTATCCAGCCCTACCGTGGAAGAAACAATAAAGCGTTCTTCTTCCTGATAACGGCCGCCCAAGGTCAGATCCAGCCAATCGGTCAGATTGAAGGTTGCTTGGGCAAACGCCGCACGAGATTCGGTGCCAACTAGACCCGTCAGATCAAATGCGCCACTGGGTAAATTATTCATGGTGGCGGTGTTTAATAAATTAACCAGCGCCGCTGGTAACTGTATGCCGCTAATAGTGCCTTGAGTGAGATCGAGGCCTAAAAGTTGGAAGTCGACCTCGCCAAAACCCTGCTCGGCTTGGAAGTAGAACGCGCCCAAAATCCACTCCATCCAGTCTGGGCCCCATTCGCCGTTAGACAGAATCTGCAATTCTGCCGACTGCGCGTCAATGTATTGATCTGGAGTGTTCAGAATGGCGATAGGTTGTGGTGAGCCGTCGAGATCGCGAATCCCTTTGGTATCCATGCGCTGATCGCTACCCAAAAGTTTTACAGTGAACCACGGCGCCAGGTATTCCATCGAGCCGTAAATCACTTCATTGGGATTGGTTTCGTTTAGCACCTCGGCATCAATTTCACCGTAGTAGCCAGTTTGTGGTTCGATGCCAAAAACTTGAGATCCAACAAAGTCAGACGGCTCATTGTTGTAGCTGATGGTGCCCGCGCCCAGATACATTTCCAGATGCGACATGGCCAGATTAATGTCGAGATTTTCTGTGGGTTGCGCGCGGAATTTCAGGCGATAACCCCAGGCGCGGTCACCGTGCAGATCGCGACTGGCATTGTCGTGTTTGCCCTCGTAGAAACCATCAGATTCGGTGTACAGCGCACTGGCGCTAATGGCCACGGTTTCGCCTAGAGGGATATTCAAATGCAAGCGGCCCTGAGTGGTATTAAAGCTGCTTTGCTCTGCCAGTGCCTCACCCCAGAAACCATCGAACTCTGGATTTTTAGTGTAAATGGCGATGGCGCCGCCGGTGGCGTTACGACCAAACAGCGTGCCCTGTGGGCCCTTCAAAACTTCAATGCGATCCACCGCGCCAAAGTTTTGCGCAAGGTTTGAAGAGAAGGGGTAGTAGATGCCGTCGATATAGGTGGCGACACTGGGGTCGGCGGCAATACTGGCATCGGTACCGACACCGCGCAGGAAGGTAATGGTATAGCTCACCTGCTCAGTGACGTTTAAGCCGGGAGTGATGCGTTGCAATTCAATCTGGTCGGTAATGCCGAGTGCGTCGAGTTTTTCTGCAGAAAAGGCCTGCAGCGAAATCGGAACATCTTGCACATTTTCAGTACGCTTCTGAGCGGTAACCACCACTTCTTCCATCAGGCGCGACTGGGTTTTGGGGGCGGCCTTACTTGGCGCGAAATCCTCGTCCTGAGCGTGAGCTGTTTGACTGCCAAGCGTCAGTGCAAGGCATTGGGCAGCAATAAAAACAGCCAGCGGTTTCTGCTGTGGTTTGCGAATCATGGGCGTGTACCTGTTGAAGCGGCGACCTTGGGTAGATCGCAGATTTTCTGATTATTGGAATTGGCATTATCGGCAATGAATTTTTATCGGCAAGGCTTTAACAACAATGGTGTCGTCGGCTAACCAAATCTGCCATCTCGAAACTAAATTTATGGGCCGCTTACATTTGGATAGCGTCGGTCCGTGGGCTATTTTGGCAGCGCTTTTCCCTATAGTTTTCATGTGGTACAGTGTGCGCACAAATAGAGGAAAGGAAATGGCTACCACGACTACGTTGAATATTCGTACTACCACGGATGTTAAGCGCCTTATTCAACAGGCTGCTGAAATCGTGGGTAGTAACAAATCAGAATTTGCCATTCAGGCTGCTCAAGAGAAAGCCCGTGAAGTGCTGCTTGACCGCGTGCATTTTGCACTCTCCGATGAGCAGATGGAGCGATTCAACAACATTTGTGACCAACCGCTGCCGGCATCATCTAGAAAGAGTGTTGAACGCCTGCTTTCTCGTAAGGCACCATGGGAAAGCTGAAATATTACCCCCCGCGAATCCTTGAGGACGCATTTGTATTAGACGAGTTCTCTTGTGCCCAGCCATCCCTTGATGATTGGTTAAAAAAAAGAGCGCGTAAAAACAATAAGACCGGCGCATCCAGAGTCTATGCCGTGACTTGTGGCCCCAGAAATGTTGTCGCTTATTACTCGCTAAGTGCGGGTTCGGTTTCACATTCCATTTCCCCCGGACGCATAAAGCGGAATATGCCAGAACCCATACCTATCGCAGTGCTTGGCCGTTTGGTGGTTGATTCAAGTCACGCTGGAAAAGGTCTTGGCGCAGGGATGCTAAAAGATGCCTTGTTGCGTAGTCAGCGTATTGCTGAACAAATGGGTATACGAGCCCTGCTCTGTCACGCCATAGATAACGCTGCCATGGAGTTCTACAAATACCATGGCTTCATTGAATCACCTATTGAACCAAGAACGATGATGATGCCACTTGCCTGAATCGCGCAGTAAGACTTTCCACGCACTGGGAACGGTCTGATCTCACACAGGAAAAGTGGGGTAGAGCGGGATAAAAAAGGCCTCCCGAGGGAGGCCAAACCAAATAAGAACTGGGTTTACGATTGTTCTTACAGTGTTTTTAAGTACTCAATAATTGCATAGCGCTCGGCATCGGTCAGAACGGCGGTAAACTCGTGGCCGCCATTGCCTTGGCTGTACAGATGGCTGTTATAAATCTTGCGATTTTCCATATGCTCATTGGTCACAATCGGCGGGTAATCAATATTCCATGCGCCGGTCATATTGCCGTAGGCGATGTTTTTCATCTGCTGCGGATAGGGCGTGTTGTCGATATTAAATGGGTCGCAGTTGTAGAACGGCGTGACCATTGGCGGGTAGGCGTTGCACTGAATCTTGTCGTACTTCCAGCCCATTTTTTGGCTGTCGTAAGCGCGTTGCAGATTGGTGTCGAAACCCATTACCACGGTCGATGCTGAACCTGCAGGAGCCGGTGCCGATTTGCGACGCCAGATCGGGTGACGATCTTGTGGTTTCAAAATTTCCCATACGGTGGGAACAGAACCGTTGTGCAGGTAGGGTGCCGAGGCCCAAACACCGTAAAGGGGTTGTGCCAGATAACCAATTTCACGGTCGCCACGAATCCGTTCTTGACCTTGTGGGCCGCAATCAAATCCCTGTGGCGCACCTTTGGTGGGTGGGTAGCCAAAGAAATTATCCGCTCCGGCTTGCTGCATACCTTCGGTATTGGTCAGCACGCGGCGTTCGTCGGTGCCAATAATCTCCAGCGGCACAATATAGCCCGCCATACCTTCTAGGCGTGGATCGCTCAGGTAATCCTCGTTATTGACATAGCGCGGAGCGTAAGCGCCGTGACAGCTGGCGCAAGAACCATTGCCTTCGGGTTGGCGAACGGCGTTGTTGCGCGACTCATCCCACATATTGAGTTCGTGGAACAGCACGGCGCCTTGTTCAGCCAGTTCGGTATTAACCGGCATTGGATATTTTGGCGCTTTAAGGCTCTCTACCCAGCGGTTAATTTGCGGGCCGTGTTCGCGCATCCAGCTTTGGCCTTCTGCGCCCAGTGGGCCGGAAGAGCCGCCAAACAATCCGAAGAACGGTGCATAAAATACCGAGTCGACACGCGGCGCATCCATAGGGAATAAGCCGTCGACAAATTTCAGTGGGCGGTGCCCCATATTCCACCAGTTAGGTGAATCCATGCTACCGGTAGAGCCGGACTGGGAAATCTGCATAAAACTGTAGGGGTTTGGGAAACCTTCCATCGGGAAAAGGAAGGCGATATTCACCGCGCTGGCATTATTGGTGCCGCGTGTTTGAGTCAGATTGAGCGGAGTAACGCCGGAGGCCATATAGCCCAACGGATACATATCCCGCAGGAACAGGTTAAGATCGGTGGCACTGGAGCCGCCAAACAAAAAGCCCAAATCATCGCCATCGGCCTTGCTGCCCACTTCACCGCTGTGACAACCATTGCACGTTACGCCGATACGGCCGCTCCATGAGCCATCGGTTTCACGCAGTTGGGTAAACATTTCCGGGAGCTGTCCGCTACCGCCATTGGTTTGATTGGGATCTTCACCGGGCAGTGGGTAGGGGTTGCGCTCTTCATCCATACCGGTGCCGTAGCGATTGCTGACCAGCTCATCAAAATTGGCAGGACGTGCGGTATAACCACCCCAAATAGTCCACAGCATATTGTACTGCTCGGCGGAGAAGGTGGAGATGCCGCCGGCCGATTCTGGGCCGCGATAATTATTACTGGCAAACAGAGCAGCAACATTTTCGCTGCCGGTATCCATCAGTTTTTCACCGGCGTACCACTGGCTGCGCAATTCACCACAGGTATTTGGGTCACTGTATTCCTGCACCGCTTCGGGGTCAGCGTGACACTCGGCCCAATAGGCGTTGAAGTGCACCGCCTTGCCGTTGCTGATGCCGGGCTGAACAAGCGAGCGCGGATCGGTTGGAACCAAGGTGTCATCGCTTTTTCCGTAGCAGTAATCCAGCATCGCCAAGCCGCCGCGCGAACTGCCTAGCAGGGCGTTGGGGTCGTCGTCATAAACAAAGGCGTTGGCAGTTAAACTTGCGCTAAGGGTGGTAATGCTTAAGGCGGCACTCCTTAGTGTGGCATTCCTTAATATGCGGTATAGCATCGAAATTTCTCCCGGTTTGTCAGCACCCTGCACTGAGCGCCGTAACGCACTGTGCAAATTTTTTATGGTTTATTTTTCTGTCCGCTAAAGCGGTGGGAGATTATTAATTTGTCGCGGCGCAGAAAACAGCGCGTTGGATCACAATTGTTTTGCGATTAGAGAAGTGCTGTCAGTTAAAAACGAAAATAGGTTTTTACGGACAATGTCACAGTGGGGGATTTGGCCCGGCTGAGTGCATAAACAAGCCGGGCTTTGATCGAGCTGAGGTTTAGTCGGAGATAATTCGCACTTCCCGTTGCGGGAATGGAATCTCAATGCCGTTTTTCTGCAGGGTTTCTAGAATAATGAGCAGTAGATCGCCACCAACGCGGTTGCGGCCATCGTCAATGCCCTCCATCCAAAACTCGACAAACATATTAATGCCAGAGTCACCGAAACTGTCTATTTCACAGTCGGGTCTTTCTTCAAGGGGAATATGTGGGCCGGCTAAAACCTGTGGGTGTTCAGCCACGGCTTCTTTCACCAGCTCGACCATCGTGCGCACATCGGTTTTATAAGCGACGGAAAAATCCACGCGGTAACGCTGTTTATTATTCTTGTGGGTCCAGTTGGTAAAGCTGGAGGTGATGAATTTTTCATTGGGAACAACAATGTCTTTGCCGTCGTAGGTTTCCAATGTGGTGGAGCGCATATTCAGCTGGGTAACAATGCCGGTGCGGCCATCTTCCAATTCAACATAGTCGCCAACGGTCACCGAGCGGTCGAGCAGAATAATAATACCGGAGATGAAATTGGAGGCGATGGACTGTAGACCAAAGCCGAGGCCGACACCGACTGCGCCGCCAAACACGGCCAGTGCGGTGAGGTTGATGCCCATGACTTGTAGAAGCAGCAACACAATAACAATGGTGAGACCAATCTCGAACAGCTTGGCGAGCACTTCTCGGGTACGGAAATCCAAGGATTCCTGACGACGAATAATGGTTTGCCCGGTGGTGGATGAAACCCGACCCAGCCAGAACAGCAGGGTGCCGAAAATAAGCAGCCTTAAGACGCCGTAACTGGAGATACGGATATTGCCGACTTCCACGGCAATGGCATCCAGCATGGCAACAATATCATCCAACACGCCGCCCAAGTGCAGCACCAGCAGTGGCGTACCGATCCAGCGGAACCAGTTGGCGACCAACTTGTTGGTGATTGCAATATTTACGAAGGACAAAAACACCAGAATGATGGCGATGACCAGCGCGGATTTGACTACCCAGGCTTCATCGGTAAACCAAGCGCTGTATTCCACCAGCATACGCAGCAGCATGATGGCCAGAATGGGGAACAGGAGTTTGCCGCAGCGGTAAGCCAAATGTTTTATCGGAAATTGTTCAGCAGGTTCTGGCGCAGTACGAAACAGCGGGATGGTTTTTTTTATGCGGTTGGCGATCAGCCAGGCAAGTATATAAACCGATAATATGGCGCCAAGCTCACTGTAGAGTTGGCCCTGAACCAGTTTGTCGATCACGCTGTAAAACTGGCTTTCCAGCGTGCTTAAAAAATGGGTTTTATCCATGCTTGGTGAAGCACCTGTTTTGTTCTGCGTTCTTATAAATAGGGTTTGTGATCACTATACGTTACCCATTTGGCCAATCCAATCAGAAACGCATTGCTACGTTTATACGGGAATATGGGATTTTAATCGCGCAGAATAAAAAAGGCCCGGTCGCAAGCGAGCCGGGCCATAAACGCTGAGAAAAGTTTGGAAGGTCTTAAAAGCGCAAGCCGCCTTCAACATAAACCGAGCGAGGGGGTTCTGCCGCTGCGCGATAGCCGCCAACGTCTAGGCCGGTACCACCGCCGAAGCCCATCACTAATTCATCGCTCAAGTTTTTGCCGACCAGCGACAGCCACCATGTATCGGCGTTATCAAACACGCGCACACGGGCGTTGTATTTGGTTACCGCATCTTCGAGGCCACGAGGGTCAAGGTCGCCAGAAATATAGTGCTCATCGCGGAAGTTCACATCGGCCGCCATTTCCAGCATGTGGGCATCACCCAGAGGCAAAGTCACGATGGTCGACAGGCTACCCGTCCATTTTGGTGTTTGCTGGTTAACCTTGCCTTCGAAATTACAGGTGCCGGTGTTGGGGTCTTCTTCCGGTGAGCCTGGGTAGCAGGGGCCTTGCTCGTACTTCAGCCATTCAAAGTCGAGATAGGCCAGCGAGCCGGTAAACATCAACCAGCGGGCGGCTAACATGCGGCCATCCAGTTCAATACCTTGGGTCAAGGCCTGGCCCGCATTGGTTACGCTAAAGCCGGCAACACCGTCAAACACGCTGACCTGCATATCGTCGTATTCAACCCGGTACAAGGCTAAATTCAAATCCGCCGCGCCGTCGAGCAGTCGCATTTTTGCACCAATTTCCCACGCGTTGGCAATCTCGTCGTCAAACTCGAAGGTGGTGGCACCGCCGGTGGGGCCGGTTTTGTCGTTATTGCCCTGAGCATCATAGCCGCCGGATTTAGCGCCGCGGGTATAAGAGGCGTAGGCCATAATATTGTCGAACAGATCCAACTGCATATTGACCAGCGGCAGCACCACATTGCTGTCGCGTTCGCCCTGCAGCTCGTGAGCGCCAACGTTTAGCTGATCGAAGATCAGTGCGGAAACCGGGTTTACCGGAATAGTGGTGCCAGATTCGTAAAGGTTAAAAATCCGCTGGCCTTCTTTGTGTTCGCTGACATAACGCACACCCACGGTGCTGCGCCAGCGCTCATTGAAGTTAAAGGTCAGTTGGGTAAAGGCCGACCACGCTTGGCTGTCTAAATAATATTTGCGATCCAGATCGGCGCTAACCAATTGTTGGGTGTTAAGCGCACAAACGCCGGTGTCCTGTACGGCACCGGTGCGAACCCGCAACGGCGCTTGTACGTCTGAGCTGACTTCACTTTCTTGGTAGAAAACACCGCCGATATAGTCCATAAATTCGCCGCCCGGAGAGGCAAAGCGCAATTCTTGGCTGAACTGATCGAGTTTTTCTATACCGTCAAAAATCGAGGTGTTGAAGCTGCTGGAATCGGGATCGAAAACTTCATCGTTTTCAAAACCGGTAAAGCCGGTTACCGAGGTGAAAGTGCCGGCATCCATGTGCACATCTACATTCAAGGTGCCGTTGTAGTTTTCCAGTTTAACACGCTCATCGGCATCGCTATTGCGGATGCGATCTCGGCTGGTGTTCTCTCCTGAGCAGCCGGTCAGGGCGCTGGGGTGAGTAATTTGCAGTGTGCGACCAATTTGCTCAAGCTCGGTTTTTTCCAGCTTCAGCGTGGTGTCGACCAAATCTGAAGGCGTCCAGCTGACGACCAAACGGGCCGAAGTTTCTTCTGAGCCGCCGTCGTCACGGTCTAGTTGTTCGTTATAGATATAGCCTTCGTCTTCGCGGTAGCGAACCGCCAAGCGTGCACCCAAGGTGTCGGTTAATGGGCTGGACAGTACGATATCGCCTTCGCGGTTTTCCAGCTCAACACCGTAGATGCCGGAAACCATGCCTTCAAACTCATCGCCGGGGGTGGCGGAAATTACGTTAATGGCACCGGCAATGGCGTTTTTGCCAAACAGAATAGATTGTGGGCCGCGCAAGACTTCTACCCGTTGCACATCCATAAAGGCAGCGCGGGTTTGTTGGGCGCGACCGAGGTGAATGCCGTCCGAGAAAATGCCCACTGACATTTCAAAGCCGAGGTTGGAGCCGGAGCCAATACCGCGCATATAGACATTGGGTGCGAGGCCGCCTTTTACCATTTTAAAGTTAGGGGTGTACTCGGAGAGGTCAGACAGGTTTTCAATCCCCGCCTCGTTGAGCTTTTCAGCAGAAACCGCAGTTACCGACACCGGTACATCGCCGAGGGATTCACTACGCTTTTGAGCGGTGACAATCACTTCTTCAAGTTGTAGCTTTGATTCGGCCTGAGTAACCAGCGGCAACGCCAGCAACATTGCGGCGGGCAATGGTAAAAGAGCGAACTTCCTCATGGTGGCTGTCCTGTTATCGTTCTTGGTGATAGTGGTAGATTAGCAAAGTGTAGGTGAGTTTAATGTCCGGCTATAGCTCCGAGGCGCCGGCCATTGCCTTTAGCGACACATATCGGACGCTCAAATAAATTTTGTAAGTAATAGGATAATGGCATGTTAGAAACGGCAACCGTTGCCTTGGCCACTTTTTTCGCCACTATTGGCCCGCTGGATGTGGCGACCATGTTTGCGGTTTTAACCGCCGGTGAAGATGCCTCCGACCGCCGCAGAATGGCTGTGCGCGGCAGTTTAATCGCGGCGGGGATTTTGATTACTTTCGCCTTGATTGGCGATTTCCTGTTAAGCAGCTTGGGTATTTCACTGGCGGCGTTGAGGGCCGCTGGCGGGATATTGCTGTTATTGATTGGTATTGAGCTGGTGTTTGCCCGCACTTCTGGCGGCACCACAACCACCGAGGAAGAAGACCAAGAGGCGATGGATCGGGATGATATTTCCGTGTTTCCGCTGGCAACGCCGCTGATCGCCGGGCCGGGGGCGATGGGCGCGGTGATTCTGCTAATGGCCAACGAAGAGGGCCATATGGTCGGCCAGTTAATTGTACTGGCGGCGCTGTTGTTTATTCTGTTGCTGACCTTCTGCGCCTTGTTGTTAGCTGCTCGTATTCACCGCCTGTTGGGTGTGACCGGTATGCATGTGGTCAGCCGGATTATGGGCGTGTTGTTGTCGGCCTTGGCCGTGCAGTTTATTTTCGACGGGGTGAGTCAGAGTTCCCTTTTTATCCAATAAGGGCATGTCTTTTTATTGCGGCGCTATTTTGTTTAGCGCTATTTTTGTTTAGCTCAATTTTGTTTAGCCCTCTTTCGGCCTTAAGAATTTAGCGCCCACAAATTCACAGGTGTTTAGGTCTGTAATCTTCTGTTGTTCCCGGCTGACGCATTTTGGTTTGTTGCGCCAGCGTGAGGGTGTGAGAGCCGGGATTACAGATATGGCCGTGTGAGTCTTTGTTAATATTATTGTCAGAATTCCTGTGGGATGAGCGAGTCGTTTTGCTTATCTACGCCCGATAAAAATCATAAATGTTTGGCTGATAAAACGCCGGTATTTAATGCCGTCTTCTAGCGCCGATATCAATGGAAATCCCAATAATGAAAACAAAATTTCATGTTTTTGCTGTTGTTCTCCTCGCCTTAATACTAGCCGCCTGTGGTGGCAGTTCCAGTAGCGGCAGTGTTCAAACGGGTGGCAGCGCCAATGTCGACGATGGCGGTGATGGCGGTGATGGCGGTGATGGCGGCACGGTTACTGAGCCTGCGCTACTTAGTTCTACCCGTGGCGGCCATCTTTGGGCGGAGTACTGCGCGACTCGTGGCGATAACGAAGTCCTGCCAGAAGATCCTCGCGAGCTGATGGTCGACGGTGTTAATGCCGGCAAAAACGTGGTGTTTAATCTGGATTGGCGCAGCTGTGAAAGCAATGTGCCCCAGCGGCCGACCACTTGTGGTGAATACCGTACTTTATGGGAAAAAGGCCGTTTAGTGGCGCTTGGTCACGGCGAGCCCGGCACTGCCCATATGTTCAGCGGGCAGGGCTACGAAGCCTTGGATTTTGCTGACCCAACCACGTACAGCGGTGGCGGTTCTTACTTCACCATTTCTGCGGAAGATTACAATAACGTTTGGCAATACTGGTCGGGTTATGTGTTGGCACCGGCGATGCCAGCGCGACCAGAGAATTTTGATGAGCTAGTGGCCCAGCGTTACGGCAGTCCATTGGGCTCCACCCCCAATCCTTACCCACTGCCGGGTGAAGATCCCAATACCACTGACGGTGGCTCAGGCCAGTTACCTGTGGGTTTAACGCAATTGCGTGAGCCGGACGGCACTTGGACCGGCAATATCGGTGTGAAGCTGTGTTCCTTCTGTCACGATGGCGAAGTGATCAGCAATAGCGCGCCGGATATGAAAGAAATCTGGGGCGGTAGCGGCACAATTGGTGACTTCACTGTGGCGTTTCGTGACTTTGCCGCAGCGGGCATGAATCCGGGTTTTGGATTGTTGTCTGGGCTGATTACTATTGCGCCCAACCGTGGTACTGGCGCCATTGACCAATTCCAAGTGGGTTTCCTTGCCTTTAACGGCGGCACCTTTGAGGAATACACCAACGATAAAATTTGGTTAAGCCAAGCTATCGGTAATATCAAAAGCCCACCGTGGTGGAATATGGGTCACCGGGTGCAGAAGTTCCACGGTGCGGTATTGCCTATGGACTCTTCCCGCATCGATATGGCGGCTTACACGCCACTCTTGTTTGCACAGTTTGGTGATGCGGAAGAGGTGGTGAGCTGGGTTGACGAGTCATCTTATGCGTTCCAAATTTGGGCGGAATCGCTGAAAGCGCCGGAGTATCCCGGAACGATCAATCAGCCACTGGCCGAAGCCGGCGCGGTATTGTTCCACGCTAAAAACCTGTGGGCGGCGAGCTTGAATAACCCTGAGCCAGAGCCTGAAAATGCCGGCAATGGTTCCTGCGCAAGTTGTCATGGCGTGTACTCACCGCGCTATGCCAACAATACGACGTATCTTGACGATCCGGCTTTGGCGGGTATTGCCGCCAATATGATCGGCACCGAATACATCAATACCGACCCGGTCTATGCCGATGCCATGCAAAGTCTGCGCAATGCTGATGGCACTCCCGCGCGTGGTTCAGAAAATGTGCCCTTCCTGAATTGCGGCTTGGGTGATTTTGCTGAAACCGAGGGCAATGCACCGGTGATTATGGCGCCGCCACTGTATGGTATTTGGGCTTCAGCGCCGTATCTGCACAACGCCTCTGTGCCGAATATCTGGCAACTTTTGAGCGGCAACGACAGCCGCCCCAATATTTGGGTTCGTGATTCGGCGCCAGCGCCAGAAGGTATGGAAGGCCGTGTGGTGATGGGTTTTGATACCAACTTCGACCGCGCTTATGACCAAGATAAATTGGGTTGGAAGTACACCGAGCGCGACTGTGTAATGGATTTCCTGCAAACCCAGCCTTTGCTGGCTTGTAATCCTGTTGACCCAACACTGCTAACCTTGCAAACCTTATTGGGCGGCATTTATTCCCAAGTGGCATTGTTGTGGAATTTGCCGGTGGACGAATTAAGCAATTTGCCCTTCACCGATCAGCAAATTGAAAACCGCAAGGTCTACAACACCAATATTTATTCGCAGGGAAATCAGGGCCACGCTTTTGCGGCGGTGCTGACGGATACCGAGCGACGTGCGATTATTGAGTATCTAAAAACACTCTAAGCTCGTTGTGAGGTAGGTAGTGTCGATTAAAGCTTTAATTGAATTCGCCTCAAATTTCCTTGAGGTTGATCCGGCACTGGAAGCGCTACTTGAACAAGTGGCGCAGCCGCGTAGCTTTGCCAAGGGCGAGCATTTATTTAATGCGGGCAGCCCCTGTGATCACCTTTTTGTGATGATTAAGGGCTTGGTGCGCTGTTACTACCTGCATGAAGATAAAGAAGTAAACCTACGTCTGCTGGCCGAGCCCTCCGTGGTTTTGGCCTACTCAAGTTATATTCAGCGAACGGTGAGCCGGGAGTATATTCAGGCGCTCGAGCCCTGTGAGGGGTTCTGGTTTTCCCGTGCGCAAATGGACGCGGCAATTGACGCCTTTCCCCCTTTGCAAAGGTTGACCACCAATGTGGCAGAGCGGCATTTTCTGGCGATGGAAAACCGCCTGCTGATGATTCAGTACAAATCCGCTGAAGAGCGTCTTCGCTTCTTTTTGGAACATACCGACCCCGCCATTATTGAGCGCACGCCGGCTGTGCATATCGCCTCGTATTTGGGGATGACGCCGGAATCCCTCAGTCGCACAAAGCGACAAATTACCAAGTCAGATCGTTAGCCGTCTTAACAAAAATCAAGGCGAATTTAACGCCGATTTCATAGGATGCCCCTCCAGCACTGGATGGGGCTTTTGTCGCTGATGATCACTTTCGGTGTCCTCAGACAATCCCTGTCGCCATCCTGCTATCTGCTGAAAGTTCAACAATTAATAATCACCATTGTTTATTTCCTCGAGTGTGTAAAGAGTTCGCCGGGAGTCATAATGCATAGTTTCCAATCTCGCGGTCTGGTAGTTGCCCTGACCTGTTTAATACTTGCTGCCTGTGGCGGCGGTGGTTCCACCAACAGCATTCCGTCCAGTAATTCTGGCGCCAATAATGGTGGTGATAGCGGCGGAAATAACGGCGGCAGCGGCGTTACTCAGCAAGAATTTTTTCAAACAAATCTGCAAAGTGCGGGTGGATTTTGCCGTACCTGCCACATTCCCGGTGGTGTAGCGGACAAGCCCGAAGGCGATGGCTTGATGCTGAGCAGCAATAGCGCTGAGGACTTTGCGAATTTTTACGCCGCGTGGGAAAGCCTCGGTAAAGGCGTGGCGACTAACCCCTTGGTGGTTAAGGTGAGCGACCCCAGTGAGTCGCACGATGGTGGTCAACCTTGGCCGGTGGGCAGTGTTGCTTACGATGCCATGATTACGCTGATGAGCTGCTGGGATAATCCGGCAAACTGCAGCTTGGCGGGGGGCAATAATAACGGCGGTGGCGCAGAGGAATTATTGCCGCTGCTGGGTAGTAGCTACGGCGGTCACAAGTGGTTTGATTTCTGTGCCGATGACGGCAACGGTAATGCCCGCCCAGATAGCGCCTTATTGCCACCTGATCCACGCGCACTGGTTCAGCCCGGTGTGAGTGACGGCAAAGCGGTTCACTTCAATGAATACTGGGCGGACTGCCATGTTGATCCGGTTTTGGTCGGCGAGCGTGCCCACCCAAAAAACTGTGGCGAATTGCGGGTAAGTTGGGAGCATGGTCGTGAGCTTATGGTCGGCAATGGCGAGACCGGTTCCGGCACTTTCTTTGATGCGGATTATCACGACACAGACGCACTGTTAGCACTTTCCTCTGAGGCGTATAACCGTCTGTGGATGTTGTGGGGTTTGACCTCGCGTCCCGATAATTTCGACGAGTTGGTGGCTGAGCGCTACGGTATGCCTATGGGCGATGCGCCAAATCCGTATCCGCTGGACGGCGAAGATCCCAATGCGCCGGGCGCAAATGGTGGCTCTGGTCAGTTGCCGGTATTTTTGACGCAAATGCGTGGCGATAATGGCGAGTGGACTGGCACGCTGGGTTATACCTGTCACGCTTGTCACACCGGCGCTGCGGGCTTGCCCGGTGAGGGTGAGGACACCGGTATTCAATACGGTGGCGGTAACTCCCTGCAAGATATTGCGCTGATGTCTAAAGAGCTGGGCATGAGTTCAGCCGCAGGACTGACCGGCGAAGGCTTTGGTAGTATTTTCAGCCTGTTTGGTACCAGTCGTGGCACCAATAACGCCAGCGATGTGAATATTTTCTTCCTGGCTAACAAGCAAAATAGAACCCTTGATCAGGAATTGTTCGAGGTGATTACCTCGGGCTCAACCGCTTCTGGCGATACGCCGGCTTGGTGGAATATGGGTCACCGTCCGGTGAAATTCCAAGACGCGTTCTTCCCCATGGATTCCAGCCGCGTAGACCTGATTTTCTACACACCGCTGGATGCCCTGACCGGCGACGCAGAAGGTGAGCTTTGGGTGCGTGATCACGCCCAAGATGCCGATAAATGGATGGTGTCTTTAAAGTCACCCAAATACCCGCTGGCAGTTAATGAATCCTTGGCCGAGCAGGGCGCGGTGTTGTTCCACAGCAAAAACCTGTGGGAAGCCAGCCTGAATAATCCAGTGCCCGAGCCCCAAGGCGGTAATGGTTCTTGTGCGAGCTGTCACGGTGCGTACTCGCCACGCTATGTGAATGATCCTAACTTCCTCGCCGATCCATTGATGGAAGGGGTGGCCAGTAATGTCACGCCAAACGATGTCATTCGTACCGACCGCGCGCGTGTCGACACCAACAACGAAGCGGTAAACCAATACGGTGCCGATAGCTTTCTTGGTTTTGGTGAAACCGTGGGTACAGACAATGACTGTGGCCCACGCAACCGTGCCGAGCTGCGCGGCGATCGTGAGATGGGCTATTTAGCACCGCCGCTTTACGGTGTGTGGGCAACTGCGCCTTACCTGCATAACGGTTCGGTGCCCGATGTTTGGTCGCTGCTCAAACCGGAAGATCGCCCAGAAATCTGGCGTCGGGTTTCTACCCCTAAACCCGCAGGCCAAGACACGGTAGTTATGGGTTACGACGTGAGCATGTCGCGTGCCTACGACGAAAGTAAAATGGGTTGGAAATACGACAGCCTGGCTTGTGCCAGCGGCACCACCACCATTCCCTTCCTGGATTGTGATCCGCTGGGACTCGGTGAGCCGATTATTCAGCAAATTCTGGAGCCACTTTACGGCAATTTGATTTTGGCGTGGAACCTTGGACAGGTCCCCGTATTTACTCAAATGACGCCGCAGCAGGTTGAAGATCGCAAGATCTACAACACCAATCTGTACAGTCAAGGTAACGAAGGTCACGACTTCACCGCCGTGCTAACCGATACTGAGCGCCGCGCGATTATCGAATACCTGAAAACCTTGTAAGTCATTTTCTGGGGCGTAAATCCTGCGCCCCGTCGGGAGAGTAGGGAAATGAAATCTGTTATTCACAAACTGTATCTGGCGGTTATGTCAGTGCTGATGCGCTTTATGCCGCCGCTCAGTTTTTTTGTGTTCTCTGGCGAGAAAAGTGCGATTCAACTTTGCCAGCACATTGCTCGCCAAGGTATTCAGCGCTTGTTGATTGTGAGCGATAAGCCACTGGTGGAGCTGGGCTTGGTTGAGCCGCTAAAACAAAACCTGCAAGACGCGGGTGTTGACGTCACCATTTACGATGGCGTGTTGCCCGACCCCACCTTTGCAGTCGTGGAAGGCGGTTTGGAATTGTTGAAACAATCCAAATCTGAGGCGGTACTGGCCATTGGTGGTGGCTCTTCTATTGATACTGGTAAAACTATCGCTTCAGCAGCAACCAACGGTTTTCAACCGAAAGCATTGGCCGGTTATTTCAAAGTAAAAATTGCGCCACTGCCGCTGTTTGCGATTCCTACGACTTCAGGCACAGGCTCAGAAGTGACCGTGGGTGCGGTGATTGCTGATTCGGATACCCACGAAAAAAGCTATGTCGCCGACCCCAAAATGCTGCCCCAGGCGGTCGCGCTTGATCCAACACTGATTACCGGTTTACCGCCTCATATTACTGCCGCTACCGGTATGGATGCACTCACTCACGCTATTGAATCCTATATTAGTTGTTGGGCTAATCCGCGTTCAGAAAGCTATGCCCTGTCTGCGGTAAAAATGGTATTCGCTTCTTTGCAAACTGCCTGTAGCAATGGTGCCGATGTGGCCGCTCGCGGACAAATGTCGCTGGCGGCGTGTTACGCCGGTCTGGCCATTAACGACACCAATATCGGTAATGTTCATGCCATCGCCCACCAGTTTGGTCGGGTGTACAGCACTCCTCATGGTTTGGCCAATGCGGTGGTGTTGCCCTATGTATTGCGTTTTACCAAGCAGGCATCTGCAGCGCGTTTGGCAAATTTGGCGCGAGCGGTAGGTTTGGCTGAGGCTTCTACCGCAGATAGTGCGGCCGCCGATGCATTTATTGCCGGCGTGGTGGCATTGAATGACAGCATTGGCATTCCTCGCAGCCTTGAGAAACTAAAGCAAGCGGACTTCGACAATATTATTGATGCGGCGGTGAATGAAGGCCGTTGGCTGCCCGTGCCCATTTTGATGGACAAGCAAGATTGTGAGGCGATTTTGCGTCAGTGTTTGTCGGCCTGACAGCAAGCCAAACACAATAGGGCGAATTCACAATCGCCCGTGGGCGGGGGATAATGTCGCGATCATTGAAAATAAAAAAGCGGAGCCCCCATGTCCTTAGATCCCTATACCGAAGGTTTTTTGAAAATGCTGACCAGCAAAGGCGCGCCAGCATTTTCTGATTTACCCCCCGAGCAATCCCGCCAGTCTTTTAGTGCGCTATGCCAAATCACTGCGCCGCAAGAGCAGCCCGATGTGGCGATTGAAGATCGCGTGATCTCTCTTTCCGATCGCGATATTCCCGTGCGAATTTATACCCCCGAAGGTCAGGGGCCATTTCCGGTACTGGTGTATTACCACGGCGGTGGCTTTGTGGTGGGCTCGGTGCAGGATTACGACCCCGTATGCCGCGAACTTTGCCACCAATCTGGCTATGTCGTGGTATCAGTGGAATACCGTTTGGCACCAGAAGCGGCATTTCCGGCGGCGCCCAACGACGGTTACGCGGCATTGTGCTGGGTGGCGGAAAACGCAGCCAGCTTTAATGGAAATGTCGACTGCCTGATTGTGGGTGGCGATAGCGCCGGTGGAAATTTATCGGCGGTGATGGCGCAGCGCAGCTTGCGTGAATCCGGCCCTACCTTAGCGGGCCAATTATTGATCTATCCGGTGACCAATGCCTCGGTGGAAACCGAATCGATGACGGTCAATGCGGAAGGTTATCTGCTGACGCGCGGTGATATGGATTATTTTATGTCCAATTATGTGGGCGAGGATGTGGATGTATTGCAGCCGGATTTATCGCCGGGTGCGACGGCGGATTTATCGGCGTTGCCGCCAGCGTGGGTGGCAACCTGTGAGTTTGATCCGCTGCGCGATGACGGTGAAAACTATGCGGCGGCGATGACTGCGCAGGGCGTGTCTGTACAGAGCAAACGCTATGACGGCACCATTCATGGCGCCTGGAATTTGTTTGCGGTGATTCCTACAGGAAAAATTATGATTGCCGATGCCGTCAAGTGGCTCAAGTCGGTGCAGGCATAAGCCCGACTTTTAATCGCTTTAGGGCGATATCGCCCTTTTTTTGCTCAAATTAGCGACAAAATCTCCTACAATTGCCCCCGGTTTGGGTTTGTTTAGATAGCACTGACGTTTTCTGACAAGCCCTGTCGCCCATCGACCTGTCCCGCATTACTAACAAAAGCTAAAGTGTGTTCAGGTTAAACACCGGCTCCGCGGTATTGCACTTGGAGTCAGCAACCAAAACTTTCTACAAGTCAGTCGCCACTGTGGTGCGCGGCGCTTAAAAAGAGACATCCAATGATTAAGACAAAACTTACAGAAATGTTGGAAATTGATCACCCGATTATTCAGGGTGGCATGATGCACGTAGGTCTGGCTGAGCTGGCCTCTGCGGTTTCCAATGCCGGTGGTCTGGGTATTCTGACTGCACTGACTCAGCCAACTCCTGAAGCGCTGCGTCAGGAAATCGGTCGCTGCCGTGAAATGACTAACAAGCCTTTTGGTGTCAACGTAACGTTGCTGCCAACCATCAACCCCGTGCCTTACGATGAATACATTCAAGTCATCATCGACAGCGGCGTGAAAGTGGTTGAAACCGCCGGTCGCAGCCCAGAGAAATACATTCCTGCGCTGAAAGAAGCCGGTGTTCACGTTATCCACAAATGTACTTCTGTGCGCCACTCTCTGAAAGCGGAGCAAATCGGTTGTTCAGCAGTCAGTGTGGACGGTTTCGAATGTGCCGGTCACCCCGGTGAAGACGATGTACCAAACATGGTGCTGCTGCCCTGCGCCGGTTCCAAGCTGACCATTCCTATGGTGGCTTCTGGTGGTATTGGCGATGGCCGTGGTCTGGCTGCTGCGCTGGCACTGGGTGCGGAAGGCGTGAACATGGGTACCCGTTTCGTGGCGACTAAAGAAGCGCCAGTACACGAAAACGTGAAGAAAATGATGGTAGAAAGCTCTGAGCTGGATACGGCGCTGATCTTCCGTACCCTGCGCAACACCGCGCGTATCTACAAAAACAATATCGCCAAGCAAGTTCTGGAAATTGAAGGCAAGCCCGGTGATACCGAATTCGGCGAACTGCAACCGCTGGTAGCGGGCACCCGTGGTCGTGAGCGTGTACTGGTTGCCGGTGACACCGATGACGGCGTATGGACTGCTGGTTTGGTGATGGGTCTGATCGACGATATCCCAAGCTGTGAAGAACTGCTGAGCCGTATGGTGCGCGATGCCGAAGAAATTATGGGCAAGCGTTTGGCTTCCATGTTGGTGACTGGCTAATTCCGCTGCGGCGGTTTTAGTTTGAGTGTTGCGCGATGCCTCTTTATCACTTTCAACCTGCGGCGAACGATGTCGATCAGAACGGCCAGCTACGCAAGAGCGTGCTGTCTGACTGGTTTGAGCAGGTTCAGGGTAAATATCTCGCAACACTAAAAAATCAGACGGCCAGCGCCAAAATGCGTTGGTCGCCGATCTCACTCCACCTTGATTACTTCAGCGAGTGTCAGGGTGAGGGTGAAGTCAGTATCGAAGTGGCGGTTTCCGAACTGCGCCGTTCCAGTTTATTGCTGGGTTGCCGAATTGTGCAGGGCAAGCGCCTGTGCGTGGTCGGCCACAGTGAGTTGGAATGCCGCGACCCGGTTTACGGAAATCCCATGCCGATCAGTGAGTCCGTACAGAAAGTTTTTGAAAACGAGATACTGGACTTTCAGCGTATCAATTATTCGCCTCTCAATGCTGCAGTGTGATTCTGGCCTTCTCGCCTGAATCTAAAGCTCCGATCCCAAGGAACTGAGAAAATCATGAGTACTACTGACCAATCCGTCGATCTGGAAAGCTTCCGTCAGGAAGTGCGTGCCTTTCTTGAAACGGCACCAACCCCGGAAATTCTTGAAGCTGGCCGCAAAACCACCAGCGTATTTGCGCCTTTTAAAGAAACTATGGCCTGGCAAAAAATCCTGAATGACAAGGGTTGGGTTGCTCCGTCATGGCCGCAGGAATACGGCGGAACCGGCTGGAATATCCAGCAGCGCTATATTTTTACTCAGGAATGTAACCGCCGTGGCGTGCCACCGCTGTTGCCTCAAAATATCCAGATGGTTGGCCCTGCGGTATTGGGTTTTGGCACCGATGAGCAGAAGGCGGAATACCTGCCAAAAATGCTGTCTGGCGAAGATTTCTGGTGTCAGGGTTACTCTGAGCCCGGCGCTGGTTCTGACTTGGCGAGCCTGAAATGCCGCGCGGAAAGCGATGGCGATGATTACATTCTGAATGGCTCAAAAACCTGGACGACTTACGGCCACCACGCCAATAAAATGTTTGCGCTGGTGCGCACCAGCACCGAAGGCAAGCCTCAGCAAGGTATTACTTTCCTGCTGCTGGATATGGGGCTGCCCGGCATGGAAGTGCGTCCGATCATTGGCCTGGACGGTGAGCCAGAGCAATGCGAAGTGTTCTTTACTGATGTGCGCGTGCCTAAGCGCAATCGTATCGGTGAAGAAAACCAAGGCTGGACTGTGGCCAAATACGTTCTGGAATTCGAGCGTGGCGGCAGCACCTTCGGTACTTTCTTAGTGCCGGCCATGGAGCAACTTCACGCCGTTTGTGATACCCCAGATGCCAGCGGTAACCGCCTGTCTGACGATCCTATTCTGTCGTACAAGCTGGCTGAGCTGGATATTGATATTCGCGCCGTTGAGCACAATGAAAAGCGCGTAAACGCCAATCTAAAACACGGCGAGAACCCCGGTCCAATGGCGTCACTGCTTAAAATTATGGGTACTGAAGTGATGCAGCGTTTCTCAGAGCTGCAATTGGAAGTGGCGGGTTTGGCAGGTTTGCCATTGCAGAACGACGCTCTGGTCGTGGGTAGCAATGTTGCCCCTATTGGTGAAGAGTCAGCGCTGCTGGCCATGCCTTACTACTTAAATACCCGTGCGGCATCTATCTATGCCGGTTCCAATGAAGTGCAGCGCAGCCTGCTGGCAAAAGCGGCGTTGGGAGCGTAATCATGCAATACCAATACACATCTGAACAAAGCGAATTCAAAGACAGCCTGCGCAAATTTGTACAGGATCATTACGACTACGAATCACGCCGTCACCTCGCCAAAGAGGGTAACGGTTACAAAGCGGAATACTGGCAGCAACTGGCTGAGCTGGGTGTGTTCGGCCTGCCGTTTGCCGAAGAGTTCGGCGGTTTAGAACTGGATCTGGGCTACCTGATGGGTGTGGCTGAAGAATTCGGTCGCGGTCTGGTGCTGGAGCCTATGTTCCCGGTATTAGCCTTGGCAGGTCGTTTGCTGGCCGCCGGTGATAACGCCGAGTTGAAAAATGAACTGATCCCCAGCCTAATTGGCGGTGAACTGTTGATTGCACTGGCCAGCGAAGAAAAAGCCAGCCGTGGCAATCCGCTGATTATGGCAACTTCCGTTAAAGCTGAAGGTGGTGAGTTGGTCATTAACGGTGAAAAACACGCCGTTTATGCCGCGCCCCAAGCCAGCCAATATCTGGTTACGGCTAAAGACGAAAGCGGTGCGGTCAAAGTACTGCTGGTTGCCGCTGATGCAGCCGGCGTGACCGCCACTGAATACCAAACGGTAGATGGTGCGCGCGCCTCTAATCTGCGTTTTGACAATGTTAAAGTGCCGGCGTCTGCCTCGCTGTTTAGCGGCGATGCCGCTGCCAGCCTTGAGCTGGTGATTGACGAAGCCCTGTTGGTAATGGGTGCTGAAGCGGTTGGTTTGATGGATCAGTTAATGGCCATCACCGGCGAGTACCTGCAAACCCGCAAGCAATTCGGTATGCCGATTGCGGCCTTCCAAGCGCTCCAACACCGCTATGCGGATATGTATATCGCCTGCGAGAAAATTCGCTCACTGATGTGGGGCGCACTGCAAACCGTAGGTACGGCTGAATTTGCTGAAAGCGCGGCCATGTTGAAAGCTGAGATTGGTAAGAGCGGTCGTTACCTCGGTCAGCAAGCGGTACAGCTGCACGGCGGTATCGGTATGACCGATGAGCTGAGCGTGGGTGCTTACTTTAAGCGTTTGACTGCGATGGATTTGATCTTAGGTGGGCGTGATTATCAGCTGAGCCGCTTAATTAAGATACGTAAAGCTGCTTAATTAAAATGCCAACGACGCTAGTCTAGGGAGTCCTTGATTAATGTAGCGAGTGCAGCAAGGTTAGTTGTCGCCGGAGCGCAGAACGCGGAGTTCGCCTAAAGCGCCTACTGTTGGTATATGCGAATAAATGAGCATTTCCAGCACCGCCGACGGCTAAGATTGCAAACGCAGTAATTAATCACAGACTCCTTTCTACGCCGATCCGAGTAAGATGTTTCTCTCGCGTCAGGGTCGGCGACTCACTGTAATAATCAGTGTAGGCGCGATGAAAATTATTGGCGTGCCGATAGCCCAACTGAAAGGCAATCGCTTTCAGCGGCATATTGGTCGACTGTAAATATTGTTGCGCCAACTCCATCCTTACCCCCAAACAAATATCTCGAAACCCCGTATTAGCCTGTGCTAATTGTCGGCGCAAATTGCGTGAGCTTAAATTCAGCAATTCAGCGGTGGATTCCAGCGAGTAATTACATTCCTTGGGGTGTTCCACCAGCGCTCGTTTGACCCGAGCGACCAAATTATTGCCGCGATAGCCTTCGCCGAGTACCTGCTTCATTTCCGATGAGCAGATACGCAGCATTTCACTATTGCCGCTGGGAATGGCTTCTTTGCTCCACTCTTCGGGGTAGGCCAATACCGTATGGGCTTCGTCAAACATGACCGGGCAGGAAAACAGTTCGCGGTATTTATTACCGTGGGGTGGCTCGGGATAATTAAAGGTGACAAAGCTCGGTGTGGCCGCGCGGCCATCGATCAGAATTGACTGGGTGCAGCGCCACACGGCCAGCACACTCATCTCTAATAGCGCCTCGCGGTAGGGGCGGGCGTCATTCACAATATTGAATACCACCCGGTTGAGCCCGTCTTTGGGCGACTGCTTGGTGCGCACCAAATACTGCGATGAATTTAGAGCGTGGCTGGTCAATTTGGCAGCGTGGCCGACGGTGGGCGCGGTGAGTACCGCATAACCGAGCAGACCGGAGTCGGTGAGTTGGGCACGGTCACCTATTTGCAGGCTAATATCGGGAATCTCTTTGCGGCGCAGTTGTTCTGCGGCCCGCAGAAAACCGTACATGCTGTCGTGATGATAACCGTCAGACCAGTCGCTCAGTACTTCGCTAGACGCGGCCAAGGCGGTGGCATCAATCTGGGGAAATTGCGATTCCAGCAAGTTTCTAAGCATCGCCAAGCGGCGTTTGCCCATATGCTCCAATTGGAATAACTGCATAAGAACTGCCCGTTATGGTGATTATTTAAGCAATTGTGGTCAAAAATGATAACCTGTTGTTGTCAAAAATGATACAAGATTGCCGCTCACGACAAATTAAGACTGGTATTCTGTGTTCCGTGACCAAGCCGCTCAAGGCTGGCACTTCACCCACATAATTTCAGATAAGAGCATTGGGGCGACCATTATGAGAACACCCACCGTCTGTCGTGAATACTTGGATAATCTGCTGGAGTATCTGTACTCCCGTGGTGTAACCCAAGCGCAACTGCGTGAAGCAATGCGTCTTAATCCTGAAGATTATGTGAGTGAGCACGGTCGCTTTCCGCTGCGTTTGTTTGAAATGATGTTGGATGCGGGCAGTGTACTGCTCGGCGATTATTTTATTGGTGCCCATGCCGGTGCTAACGCCACAAAGCAGGCGTGGGGCATGGTGAATTATCTGGGCATGAGCGCGCCAGATAGCCGCGCAGCACTCGGTGCAGTGGTGGAGTTTTCCCGCCTGCTGATCGACCAAGGCGATGTGGTACTTACCGAAGAAAGCCAGAGCGAAACCGCCACCTTAGTGTGGACGTTGCCAGAGCGCCAATTGCCATCTCGTCACGTTGTTGAATTCTTTTTTGCCAGTTGGTATCGGGTAAACAAACCCACGCTGGATCGCTGGTGCAGTAAGCGTGAAATTCACTTTGCCCACGCTGGCCCGGCAGATACCTCTGAGATCGAACGAATTATCGAAGCGCCGGTACATTACGGCAGCGAAGCCAACTACGTGGCCTTTGATAGCCATTTTCTTGATCGCCCAATCCGCTTTCCTCACCCTACTATTTATCAGTCTTTGCAACAGGCCGCCCGCAACGAAATGGCCAAATTGCAGATGGAAGACAAGGTTATTCGCGATGTGCTTGTGTGTATTCAAAACCGCCTGCGCGAAGGTGCACCCAAGCTGGAAGATGTGGCCGAAGAACTTGGTTTGGCACCGCGCACCTTGCAGCGCCGTTTGAATAACACCGAAACCAATTTTAAAAGTCTGGTCGATGAAGCTCGCAAGGAGCGCTCGCGCCGACTGATTTCCGATTTTGAAATCGGCTTGCTGGATATTTCCGCCGAGCTGGGTTTCAGCGATCAAAGTGCTTTCCAGAAAGCGTTTAAACGCTGGTTTGGACAGGCCCCCGGCCGTTACCGCATGGTATTGCAGGCCGCCAGTTAATCTTCACCCAGTTGTCTTAACTTCGCATTCGCCGGCGGTACTGCCCCGGCGTTTTTTTTGTCCAGCTTTTAAAGGCGCGAATAAATGCGGTGGGTTCGACATAGCCGCAGCGCCGTGAGACTTCGGCAATGGGTACATCCTCTTGGCTCAGCCAGTAAATTGCCCGGTCGCGGCGCAGATTTTCTTTGAGCTGATGAAAAGCGTTGCCTTCCAGGGTGAGTTTGCGGCGCAGGGTGCGCGCAGTGATATGCAATTGTTTGGCGATATCATCAACAGTTGCCAAGGTTTCCGGCGGGGCGCTTTCAAGTAAACGAATAACCTGATCGGAGAGGCTCTCATTAAAGGTTTGTTTGCGAAACCACGGCAGCGGCACCAATTTAAAATAATTACCGAGTTGCTCTACATTGCGTCGCACTGGCCAGTCGAGAACCTCGAGGGGCCACGTTAGGCAATTGCTGTCTTGAAAAAAGCGACTCGGGCCGGGGTAGAGCAGGGCGTATTCTTCGCGGTGTTTTGGCGGTGCATAGCTGAACTGGATTTCCTCAAGCGGGATACGCTCGGCAACCAGCCAAGCGGGAAAACGGTGCCAGACCAGCATTAACAGTTCGATAAGCAAATGGTGGGTGTCGCGTTGAGGTTGCCGCAGTTGAAAGTGGAGATGCACATGATGGGCTGTTCGTTCTAAGCGAATGTCAAAGCCGGGATCGATCAATTGGTAAATGCGCAATTGTGCTTGCAGCGCTTCGCCCAAGGTGTGGCAGCGCACCATTGATTCCGCAGAGAGTGCGAAGACTCCGACCTTTAGTGGACGTTCGCACAGCCCCAGCAGCTCGTCATCCAGTCCTTGCCAGATCCCTTGAAAGAGACTGGCGAGCTGTTGCGGAGCCACCCGTGCCTGCTCCTCTGCCAGTACCGCTTCGCTTAGGCCGGCGCGATTGAGCAGAGCGGCTCGGTTCAAGCCTTGGCGCTGGGCGTTGGCTAAATGAGCGCGCGCAAAATGGCTGGCAATGGTGTGTTTGGCTTCGGGTGCCAAATCCACTTGCGAAGCTGTGGTTATTTGTCCGCTAATGATATTAATGCTCGTGTAATATCGAAATTATCGGCCATGATACCGAATAAATGTCCGTTAATGATAGTTTTTGGTCAGCTTTGAGCATTGCGGTAGACACTGGGCTCGGGCAGACTTTGCGGCTAAATTTTTAACCCATGACAATATTCAACAGAGGGCTTTGACATGTCTGAGACGAACAACGAAGAACTGGAATTGTTCCGTGAAATGGTACTGCGCTTTCTGGAGCAGGAAGTAGCACCCCATTACGAAGAGTGGGAACGCAACCACCAACTGCCCCGCGAATTTTGGAACACCATGGGTGAGGCGGGCATGTTGTGTGTCGACCTGCCAGAAGAATACGGTGCGGCTGCCGCCAGCTTTGAAGTAAACCAGCTGATCGCCTGGGAAATGGCGCGTCTGGGTTATGGCGGTTTGGGCAGTAACTACAATATCCATTCCAATATCGTTGCGCCCTATATTTACAATATTGCCAATGAAGAGCAGAAAGCCTACTGGCTGCCTAAAATGGTAACCGGTGAAGTGGTGTCCTGTATCGCCATGACCGAACCCGGCGCGGGTTCTGACCTTGCCGGTATGCGTACCACCGCTGTTCGTGATGGCGATGAGTGGGTACTTAACGGCTCTAAAGTGTTTATCACCAACGGTATTCTGGCGGATCTGGCGATTGTTTGTGCCAAAACAGATCCTAGCGCGGGTGCCAAAGGTATCTCCCTGTTCTTGGTCGATACTAGCCTGCCCGGTTTCTCTAAAGGTAAGTCTATTGAAAAGATCGGTCAGCACGCCAGCGATACCGCCGAGCTGTTCTTCGACAATCTGCGCGTTCCCGCCAATGCACTGCTGGGTGAAGAGAACAAAGGCTTTATCTACCTGATGAAAGAACTGCCCCGCGAGCGTTTGGGCTGTGCTACTCAGGCAGTGGCTTCGGCGCAGGGTGCGCTGGATTTGGCGGCGGCTTACGTGCAAGAGCGTAAAGCCTTCGGTCAGCCTATTTCTCAGTTCCAAAATACCCGTTTCAAACTGGCGGAAGTGAAAACCGACATCGCCCTGAGCAATGCTTTGCTGCAGCAAAATGTGGTGAAGTTTGGCAAGGGCGAAATGACTGTTGAGGATGCGGCGATTCTGAAACTGGCAACGACTGAAATGCAGTTGCGCGCGGTGAATGAGTGTCTGCAATTGTTCGGCGGTTACGGCTATACGGTTGAATACCCGATCTCACGTTTCTATGTGGATGCGCGTATTCAAACAATCTACGCCGGTACCTCGGAAATTATGAAAGAAGTGATTTCGCGCGGTATTGTTGGGCGTTAAGTCCCAGATGATTGGCTAGCGGCGGGGGCTCCTGCCGCTAGTTATTCTTAGAAAAAATCTCGTTTCTAAGACATTAAGCGCTGGATGCGGTGTTGAAGACTGGCATCCATTGCCCGTGCCTCTCTTGCGATATTGAGCTGCATAGTAATTTTGGCGACTTCCAGTAAGGCGTCATCAAATATGTAGTGCTTTTCATCTCGCAACCAGATTAAAACATTCGATAAATGCCAAAGTGAGACTTTTCCTTCGTGTAGTGGAGCGGGAAAATTTTGGCCACTGTTCAGCATGATTTTTCGCATATTTTGGCGGCTGCATTGGGCTAAGTCCGCAAGGTCAGATAAACCCACCAAATCGGGAGTGGCCTCTATAAGCCTCGCTGACGGAATGGCGCTTTTTACATCTGTTATTGCACTTGAAACGGCTGCAAGGGCTGTTTTTGCTTCTCGGTCAAAATTCAGTGCGATACGACCACTTTGACCTAAGCCAATAAGGGCGTCATTGCAGCCAGCCTCTGCGAGCTTCTCAACTATTGAGTCCGTATTTGTTTTATCACCTTGAATTGAAAATTTCAGGGTAAATTCAAATGTTTTCATTGCTTAATCCTCAGAGTCTGAACCGCCGCTACAGTTATCGACAATTCGTTTAATCTGTTTCGCATGATTGCCGGCGTTTTTGGGCGTGCTCCAAATACTGCTAATGCAAAATTCACCGCAGCGGCAGTCCTTACTATGATACGGGCAGTACATTTTTCCCCATGCGTGGCCGTGACCATTTGCTGGTTTTATTCGCCAGCCTTTTGCTGCGGCATAGTCGATAGCGTCTTGAATCTCTTTTTTCGGGTGTGGCTTCCTTGCCATTTTTGTTCAGATCTCAGTGAATATTGGAGGGCGCTCTTATGGTTGTCAAGTGACAACTATTCTTGTCTGGATTGATGCTTACAATTTGATAGCGAAAATAAAATTGACGATGAGAAAAGCCTGTGTTGGCTTATTCAGTATAGGAAAAAGAGGGGGAATTGCAGTTGTCTGGGGGAGAGCGGAAACTTGCGGCCCTAACCTTGGGGAAGTCAGGCCGCAGAAGTAAGATATTAAGGTCTTAATGTCTTAGGCTTTAACTAGCAGGAAGTAAAGCGGAAACGCATCGCCCTTGGCATCCATTACGCCGAGAACGGTTTGTTCATCTACTTTTTTGAAGTGATCAAAAATGGGGTGTTGGTCATAAACCATAGTGGCCGTGGCTACACCGCGAAATTCCACTTTGCGCAGGCTGGCGGTGCCCATAATGGGGTTTTCAACCAGTTCGCCATTTTCATTCAGGCTCATAATTGGCATCACATCATTAGCACTGCGGAAGGATTTGCCAGCCCAGCCCAATGCGCTCAGTTTGCCCTCGCCGGTGTGGCCAGTGTTAAAACAGCTACCTTTCCAGTCGCCAATCATGCTTTCGCACTCTACCGCAGGCAGGGTGTCGTACAGCTCGTGCAGTTGTTCAACGGTGAGTTTTTCAGCCGTGGCAGATAGGTTTTTGAGTTCAGCGGGGTTCAGCATTTTGTGTTCCTAGTCTTTCAGTGAGTGCTTAATGTAATTTGGCAGTGCTGATTAATGCTGGGGCGTATTAATCAGAACTTTCCTTTTGTTCGACAAAATTTTCTAAGTAGCTGGTCATCATCCGCGCACATTCCTGCTGGTACTGCGGAGTGATTTTTCCGTGCAGGAAATAGGATAGGCGCAGGCAGGCAGTGCCGGCTTCTACCGTGAGTGCTTTTGCATCTGGATTGGTGGGCAGCGTGATATTCATCAGGCCCATAAGGCGTTCAACATGACGCCCTAAATGCAGAATGGTTAGCTGCATTGCCTGATGGCTTTCATGGCTGGCAACGCTGCCCAAAATCAGGGTGCCCGCGACCGGGTGGGCGTTGTAATAGCCCGATACCGCTTTGGAAACATCATCAATAATGTCTCGCCAAGGTTTGGTACTTACACCCTTGCTGACGATCTCTACTTCCTGCTCCAGGCTGACCAGATGACGCCGGGTGAGCTCATTCAAAATCGCGTACGGGCTAGGGAAAAAGTGATAGATGCTGGTGCGGGTGCAAGATAGCTCTGCCGCTAAATCCGGAATTGAAAAATCATTGAGGCTGCGTGCCATTAGCTGGGCTTCGGCGGCGGCCAGAATTCGCTCAAAGCGCTCTTTACCCCGCGCTTGCTGGGGCGGGCGAGCGGTATTTAAGTTGGGAGCGGACTCTAGGATATTAGCTTCATTCATCGGGCAAGTTTACCAATTGACTTTATAAATGTACATGTGTACAAATATCGCAATGACACAAAAGAAAAAGAATAATACTTAATGGTAGTAGGTATGTCCCAATTTCGCCTTGCAGTCTTATTGAGTATGTTTGCCGCGTTATCCGCCTGCGGTGGCAGCAGCTCGTCGTCTTCGTCCCCGACAGGCAATACCCCAAATACCGGTAATGAGCCAAGCGCTAGCCAGAACTCCGAGTTATTGGTCAGCCGCCGTGGCGGTCATTACTGGCATGATTTCTGTGCGGGAAAGCCTGATTCGACCGTGGTGCCTGCCGATCCCCGTGAATTGGTGGTGCCCGGCGTAGACGCGGGGCGGGCGGTATTAATGAATGCGCCTTGGCAGGTTTGCCAAGAGGGAAATCATCCGGGAACCTGTGGTGAATTGCGCCGCCAAAGCGAGCGCGGTTTGGCTTTAATTGCCGCCGAGGGGCGGCCCGGTGCGGCGAGTATGTTTTCCGGTGATGCCGCTACATCAACATATGCCTTTCCGGCTTCCGCCTATGCGGAGATGTGGAATAGCATCTGGCAGCTTGAAGAGCGCCCCGCACAGTATGACGAGTTGGTAGCCCAGCGTTGGGGTATGCCGCTCTCTCGTATTCGTAATCCCTATCCGCTTGCTGGCGAAGATCCCAATGAAACCAATGGCGGTAGCGGCCAGTTGCCAATGGGCGTAACGCAGTTGCGCGAAGCGGACGGGCGCTGGACGGGTCAGTTAAATTTGTCCTGCAGTATTTGTCATGGTGGCGCCGTGGGCAGCGATGCCGATGGCCCCGGTCTGGGGGCGCAGTACGGTACTAACTCGCTGTCTGATATTACGGCGATGTACGCCGATCTGGTTCGCCTTGCTCCACAGCAAGCGGCACTGGCGATTGTGGCGCAGAACAAGGTACGTGGCACCGGCAATATCACTAATTTCCAATTATTTGGCGTGCTCACCTTTGGCGATTACGAATCGATTCCTTCATGGCTGACCATTCAGGCCGAGCCTTCAACGGGTACCGAAGATCCACCAGTGTGGTGGAATTTGGGGAGTCGCACCGCGAAGTTTTTTGATGCGGGCATGATGGTGGATGCTAAGCGCATTGAGCTGTCGTTTCACTTCCCGGACTTCTTCGGTGATTATGAAGCAGCTAAGCAATGGGTGTTAGATCACCAGCAGGCCGGTGACGCCTGGTTACATTCACTGAAATCACCGGTTTGGCCAGAAGCTAAATTGGGTGCGATTGATCAAAACCTCGCCGAGGCGGGCGCGATTCTATTTCATGAAAAAAACCTGTGGGCACAGGGTCTGCAAAATCCGGTGGCGCGTCCCGAGGGTGGTAATGGTTCTTGCGCCAGTTGTCATGGCGCTTACTCACCGCGCTATACCAATAATCCTAAATGGCTGGCCTCTCCGCTGCTGGATGGCGTGGCCGCCTATGTTACGCCCATCGATATTATTGATACCGATCGTGCGCGCTTAAACGGCAATTCCCAGCGTGTGGCCGATTACACCCGCGATAACTGGTTTATTTACGGCGACGGTGAAAAGAATGAAGCTGGCGCGCCAATTTGCGGAAACTGGAATGATGAAGCCCTGCGCGGTGAGCGCGAATTGGGTTATCTCGCTCCGCCACTGTTTGGTGTTTTGGCTACGGCACCGTATTTCCACAATGGGGCGGTACCCGATATTGATGGTGTTTTGAATCCAGAAAAAAGGCCGACCATTTGGCGACGTCAATCTGCAGCGGCACCAGCCGGTTTAGAGGGCAGTGTGGTGATGGGCTACGACTACAGCCTGCAAAGCGGCTACGACTCAGAAAAAATGGGCTGGCGTTACGACGAACTACCCTGTGAGGCGGGCGCTTCTTTACCACTGCTAGGCGTGACTAATCCGCTGTTGGATTGCAATCCGCTGGATGCAGAGGGCGCGAGCCTGCAAGACGGGCTTGGTCTGGTTTGGGGTAATGGCGGCTTGGCCTGGAACCTGATCAATGTGCCGATTTTGACCAATGAACAGTTGGAAGAGCGCAAAATTTATAACACGCGCTTTTATAGCCAAAGCAATAGTGGTCATGCCTTTACTGCGGTGCTGACCGAGGCTGAGCGTCGCGCGATTAAAGAATATTTAAAAACCTTGTGAGAATAATAAATTTCTCGTTCTGATGCGGGAATGAAGCAAAGAAGTTAAGAAGTTAAGAAGTTAAGAAGTTAAGAAGAAAGAAAAAACAGTTTTAGCCTTTGAGCGCAGGTTGAAACGGTGTGTGGCTCTCTCGACAAAGAGAGCCAGGTGCTCAAAAAAAATTAATAATAAAAGTGGAGTTACACGATGACTCGCAAAACCCTAGCTGTACTTTTTAGTGGCCTCTTATTAATTACAGGATGTGGTGGAGGAAGTTCAAATTCGGGCTCGGTGACGCTGGATAGCAATCCCGGTTCAAACACGGGAGAGAATACTGGCGGTGGTGGTGAACTCACACTGGAACAATTCTTTGTAAAATCCGTTGAGCCGCAGATGGATTTCTGTCGCACCTGTCACCAGTCTGGCGGTGTGGCCGACCAAGATGAAGGTGATGGCCTAATGTTATCGGCGAATGGTCTTGATGACTTCACCCGCCTGCACACCGCTTGGTCTACCTTGGGTGGTGGTGCGTCCACTAACCCAATCTTGCTCGAAGCCAGTGATCCAGCAGAGCCGCACAGCGGCGGTAAGCCGTGGTCTAAAAACTCCACGGCCTATCAGTCGATGTTGAGTTTGCTGTCCTGCTGGGAAACGCCAGCGAGCTGTAGTTTTAGTACTTCCGAGCCCAGCATTACCGAAGAGTTTCCGCTGCTCGGCAGCAGTCATGCCCGCCATGTTTATGAGAGTTTTTGTGAAGGTAAACCGGACAGCACCCTATTGCCGGTTGATCCACGCAGCACCGTTATACCCGGTCGCAATGATGGCAAGGCCATCTATTTCAATGCGTGGTTTGAAGAGTGTCAGGCGGATTTGCCTCTGAAAGAACAGAACGCAAAAACCTGTGGCGAGCATCGCCAGCGCCGGGATCGGGGCTATTTGGCCTTTGTGGATACCTTGGCAGATCAGGGCTTGAGTATCACTGATTCTGAGTCTTACAACACCACGTGGCAGAAGTGGGGCTTGGAGGAGCGGCCAGCGAATTTCGATCAATTGTTCACGCTGCGTTATGGCATGAACGAGGCGCCCTATGACAACCCCTATCCCTTGTCCGGCGAAGATCCCAACCAAAATAATGGCGGATCAGGGCAGTTGCCCCAAGGTTATCGCCAGCTAAAAGATGAGCAGGGCAATTGGACGGGGCAGATCGGTTCAGTGGCTTGCTTCCAGTGTCATGGTGGTCAGATCGAATCTGAAAACGGACCGCTGATTACCCGTGAGAGCTTTGGCTTGGGCAATGCCAATATGGATTACATCCAGTTGGGTGCCGACAATTCACCACTGCAAGCGCTGGGCATTCCGCTTTATACCGGCAATATATCGGTGGAAGTGCTGTTAAACCTTGGCGTAAAACAGCGCGGACAAAACAATGCCGTGGGCGCGTTTGAGCTGCTGGCATTTTTGCTGGATCAGGATTCCTTGGGGGTTTCACCCAATCCGCTGAAATCCTTAGCCAGTGTCGGGCCAGACTTGGATCACCCCACCGCGCAGGCGCAAGATACGCCCGCTTGGTGGAATTACAGCCATCGCTCGCGCAAATTCTTTGATGCCGGGCAGTCGGTAGATGCGACGCGTATTGTGATGGCGGCCGGTCCGCTAGGTATGGCAACGTTCTCTGACAATGTGACCTATCGCCATGTGGTTGAAGAATACGACCAAGATGCCTCGGCCTATATTTTGTCCACTGTATCGCCGGAATATCCCGGTGAGATTGATGAGAACCTCGCCAAGCAGGGTGCGATTCTGTTTCACACCAAAGACCTTTGGGCGGAAGGCGGAAATGCGGATGCACCCAAGCCGGATGGTGGTAATGGTAGTTGCGCAAGCTGCCACGGCGCTTATTCACCCCGTTATGTAAACGATCCGAATTATCTGGAAGATCCTTCGCTGGAAGGGATTGCCGCGCATATTTCACCCTTGGCGGTCATCGGTACTGACTCGGCGCGGGCGGATAATCTGTCGCCGTACTTGCGTGAAATCTTTGGCTCCAGTTTCTGGGGCGCGCCGGAAGGATCAGACCGCTATGTGGCACCGGAAGATAAAGATCCCATCACCGAAGCCTTAGACGATATGTTTACGGCGGATATGCGTCCTGAAGGGGCCTGTGGTTGGGAGCAGGGCGTGATTGGCTATCTGGCGCCGCCACTTTACGGTACTTGGGCAACCGCGCCTTATTTCCACAATGGTTCGGTGCCAACCATCGAGGCGGTGTTGGATTCCAGCAAGCGCTCTCCTATTTGGCAGCGTCAATTGCGGACCGAAGGTGTGGTAACCGGTTTTGATCAGCGTTGGGAAACGGCCTACGACCAACAAGCCTTGGGTTGGAAATCCATTGGCCTGAGCTGTGAAGACTTGCCGGGTCAAAGTTTTAATAACTGTAATCCGATTGAGGAAAATGGCCCCAGTATGTTTCAGCTGGTGGAAAACATTGCCAAAAGCAATGTGAACTGGCTGGCGGTATTGTCCATCGACGATCCCAGTCCTGAAACCATTAACAAGCGCTTGATCTATGACACCCGTGTTTTGGGCAATAGTAATAGTGGCCATACCTTTACCGACGTACTCACCGAGCAGGAAAGAAAGGCGATTATTGAATATCTGAAAACCCTGTAAAGGGGGCCTGTAGGAGATTCCTTTAAAAGGAGAGTAGCGGCGAGTAATTGACCGCCTTGGCAGAGGCAGTGGCTGTCAAGGCGATTGACTTTGAAAATGTACACGTGTACAAATGCGGGATTGTACATGTGTACATTAATAGAGTTGAATAGGGCAGCTCGCTGCCGCAACAATAAAAACGGGTCGATAAAATGCGCCGTCTATTTCCTGCTTTAGTGTTTTCCTCCATTGCGCTACTCACCGCCTGCGGTGGTGGTTCCTCCGGTGGTGTCCCCGCGTCTAATACGGGAGGCAATAATCCCGGCGGCAACAATACCGGCAATGAGCCCGGTTCTACTCAAGAATTTGAATTGCTCGCCAGTCGTCGTGGTGGTCATTACTGGCACGACTTCTGTGCCGGCAAACCCGACTCTACCGTTGTCCCTGCTGATCCTCGTGAAATGGTGGTGCCCGGTGTTAATGCGGGTAAAGCAGTGTTAATGAATGCTTGGTGGCAGACCTGTCAGCAGGATAATCATCCCGGCACCTGTGGCGAGCTGCGCCGCCGCGATGCGGAAGGTTTAGCCTTGGTCGCCGCAGAAGGTCGGCCTGGTGCGGCCAGTATGTTTGCCGGTGATTACAGTACCTCTATGTTCAGTTTTGCTGCGGCAGATTACGCCGAAATGTGGGACTCGATCTGGAATCTGGACGAGCGTCCCGCGCAGTTTGATGAGCTGGTTGCCCAGCGCTGGGGTATGCCGCTTTCAGCCGTCAAAAACCCCTACCCACTGCCCGGCGAAGATCCCAATACCAGCAATGGGGGTTCTGGCCAATTGCCGATGGGGGTAACTCAACTGCGGGAGGCCGATGGCACATGGACCGGCCAGCTCAATGTGACCTGTAGTATTTGTCATGGTGGCGGGGTAGGTACCGCGCAAGATGGTGAAGGCTTGGGGCCAATGTACGGCACTAATTCCCTGTCTGATATTACGGTGATGTTTACCGATTTGGCGCGCCTTGCGCCCCAGCAAGCGGCCTTGGCGATCATTGCTCAGAATAAGGTGCGCGGCACCGGCAATATCACCAACTTCCAATTGTTCGGCACCTTAACGCTGGCTGATTTCCAAACGCTGCCCGGTTATCTCTCGGTTCAGGCCGAGCCATCAACCGGTACCGAAGATCCACCAGTGTGGTGGAACGTGGGTAGCCGTACGGCCAAGTTTTATGACGGCGCACAAAAAGTGGATGCCAAGCGCATTGAACTGTCCTTCCACTTTCCTGATTTTTTCAACGATCTCGAGGGTGCCAAGGCATGGGTATTGGCCAATCAACAAGATGGCGATGCCTGGATCAGTGGTTTGAAATCGCCTGAGTGGCCGGAAGGAAAATTGGGTGAGATTGATACCCAGCTTGCAGAGGCGGGCGCAGTATTATTCCACGCCAAAGATTTGTGGGCGGCCGGTTTGAATAACCCCAGTCCACGCCCCGAGGGTGGTAACGGTTCCTGCGCGAGTTGTCACGGTGCGTATTCACCTAAATATGCGAATGACTCGGCCTACCTCGACTCGCCTTTGCTGGAAGGTGTGGCGTCCTACATTACGCCCATCGACATTATTAATACTGACCGCGCACGCTTGAACGGTAACTCAGAACGAGTACAAGAGTATTCAAAAGAAAACTGGTTTGCCTATTCAGACGGCCCTTATAACGACGATGGCGTATCGCTGTGCGGTAACTGGGCTGATCCCTCGCTTCGGCAAGAGGTTGAGCTGGGTTATTTAGCGCCGCCGCTCTACGGTGTTTGGGCTACCGCGCCATACTTCCACAACGGTGCGGTACCGAATTTGGAAGCGGTGCTTGATCCAAGTCAGCGCCCAGAAATTTGGCGGCGCAATTCCGTTGCGGCCCCTGCCGGTTTGGAAGGGCAAGTGGTGATGGGCTTCGATTACAGTCTGGATACCGGTTTTGATGAACAGACGATTGGTTGGCGCTATGAGGAGTTGGCCTGTGAGGCGGGCACCTCATTGCCGATTCCACTGATTGGCGTCACGATTCCCTTGGTGGATTGCAATCCTGTCATGGATGATGGCGCAACATTACAAGACGGGCTTGCTCTGTTGTGGGGTAATGGTGGTCTGGCTTGGAACCTGCTCAATGTGCCGATTATGACCGATGCACAAATCGAAGAGCGCAAAATATATAACACTAATTATTACAGCCAAGGTAATAGTGGCCATGAGTTTACGGCGGTACTGACCGCCGCTGAGCGCCGGGCCATTATCGAGTACTTAAAAACACTGTAAACAGTTTGATAATTGCCGGCACAAACAGCGTTCCTATGGCGTGAATTTCCAATCGCTAATAGGCCACGCTGTTTATGCTTTCTGATAACAATTAAATAATGAAACTTGAGGAATTGGCATGACCAAAGGAATCCGAAAGGTACTGGGAGTGGTATTGATGGCTCAAGCGGGCTTGGTCTCTGCCGCCGCGCTTGAAGAAGTGGTGGTGACCGCGCAAAAGCGGACCCAGAGTGCGCAGGACGTTCCTATCGCCATCACTGCAATGTCATCGGAAGCCATGCGTGAAGCGGGCGTGTTTGATGTTGCCGACTTAACCGACGTAAACCCCAGCATCAGTTTTGATACCGGACAAAGCTCACAGAACTCAAGTTTGAAAATTCGCGGTATTGGTACCGTGGGTAACGGCCGTACTTTTGAAGGTGCGGTCGGGGTGTTTATCGACGGTGTTTACCGCTCGCGCTCCGGTATGGCCCTTCAAGATATGAACGATATCGGCGGCCTTGAATTATTGCGCGGCCCACAGGGGACGCTGTTCGGTAAAAACACCGTTGCCGGTGCGCTGTCTTTGAATAGCATGAAGCCCAGTATTGAAGATTACAGCAGCAGCATCGAATTGCTGATGGGTAACTACAATAAGCAATATTTGGCCTCGGCGGTAAACCTGCCGCTGGGCGATCGCAACGCCGTGCGCATGTCGGTGGTGAGCAACCGTCAAGACGGTTTCCTGCGCAGCCGTCAGCAGAACGATCGCACCTATAATCAAACTGACCGCATCAGTGCCAAGTTTCAGTGGTTGTGGGATGTAACTGATAATCTGGAATCTTGGCTGACACTGGATTACTCCAAATCCGATGCCGGCTGTTGCTGGGGTAGTGTGCAGGTAGTGAGCGGCCCGCTGACCGAAGATCTGAAATACTATGCCAATCTACGCGGTCTGGATTTCTACACCGCTGATTACGCGGAAGACCAACGCCTGACCAATAACAATGCCCGCTCACAAGAATTGCGCGAAGACATGGGGCTGGCGTGGAATGTTCAGTGGTCGCTGGAGAATGTCGATATTAAATCGGTTACCGGTGTGCGTCAGTTTAAAGACGAGCAAGTAAAAGGCGACGCGGACTTTGGTCCAGCCCATATTCTGACCCTGAGCGAGCCGAGCAAAATTGATTTCTGGTCACAGGAGTTGAACTTCAGCACCTCGATCGGCATTGTCGACATTGTTGCCGGTGTTTACTACTCGGAAGAAACCTACGAGAGCACCCGTATTTTTGAATCGGATACCGACTCCAATAATTACGCCAGCTTCCTGACCACCAAGGCGCTGACTGAAATGCTGGGCTTGGATGTGAATACCGCGCCAATTTGTCGCCCACCCGGACAAACTTTAGGTTGTACCGCATTGCTTAGCATGATTGGTGCACCGCTGGGTATTCAGTCTTTTGACCTCTTCCCCGCAACAGCGAACCAACGCATTCTGGAAGATGGTTACTACCAAGACGCCAGTTCAGCGGCGGTGTTTATTCACACCCAAACCTCTTTTGATAATGGTTTTACCTTGGTGGCCGGTGCGCGTTACAGCGAAGACCGCAAAGATGGCGGTTACGACCAAGTCTACTGGTATAACTCAGAGCTGGCGCAGTTGATTGTATCTACGGGTTTGATTGGCACGGCGCCAAGTGGCGACATAACCACGCCGCGTAACGCACTGGACTTGAACACCATCTATAACTCGCCCAGTTTTTATGACGAGTATTCCAGCAGTGTTGTTACCAGTACCGTTTCCGGTCAGTACGAATTTGCGGAAGACGTAATGGGTTATCTGACGTTCTCCAAAGGCTATAAAGCGGGTGCGGTTAACTTGTTTCAAGAAGCGGCTAACCTGCAAAACACCACCTACGATCCTGAATACGCCACTAGCTGGGAGCTGGGTTTGAAAACCCGTTACTGGGAAGGTCGTGCGCAAACCAATATCGCGGTGTTCGATACCCTTTACGAAAACCTGCAAATCAACTTCTTTAACGGGTTTAACTTCTTTACCCAGAACACCGGTGAAGCAACGTCTCGCGGTATTGAAATTGAAAACACCGTACAAGTGACTGACGCGCTGCGTACCGAGCTGAACATCACTTATATGCGCGCCGAGTTTGCTGACTTGGGCGATGCGCCTGATGCGGTTCGTCACTTGGATGGTCGTCAAACTCCACGTGCGCCAGATTTATCTGCGGTAGCCGTGGCAACTTACGAGCGTCCAATTACCCAATATATTGGCGGTTACGGTCGTATTTCAGCGTCGTATAGCGGTGAGCATTGGGCCAGCCCAGACACCCCAGATGAGCCTACCCAAGGTCCTTATACCTTGTGGGATGTGGGCATGGGGTTCCGCTATTTCGGCGAGCGTGAAATTGACGTGAGCCTGTTCTGTAAAAACTGTACTGACGTGACCTACCGCACTATCTACTTCGCGGCACCAGTGCAGAAAGGCTCCTATAACGCCTATATCAATGAGCCCCGCCAGTTGGGTATCAGCATCAAGGCGACAATGTAATCCCATTAATAAACGCGGGCCGGTCACGGCCCGCCGATCCCCACAAGGAATTCCAATGAGCAACCTGAGTTCAGCTATCCTCAGCGAAGCACTGGCTTACGCCAATCCTGTAGATATCAAAGGTAAATTGGCCGAGCTGCGCGAAACCGCGCCAGTAAGTCTGGTCGAGCCAGAAGGGATTCGCCCCTACTGGGCGGTAACCCGTTTGGAAGACATTCGCTATATCGAATCCAACCCTCAGTTGTTCTCAGCCGAGCCTCGCGCCATTTTGATTTTAGAAGCGCTAGAAAAAGAAAACCAAGAGCGTTTCGGCGAAATCATGGGCGTGAAAACGCTGGTGCATATGGATGGCCCGCGCCATATGGAGCTGCGTAAAATCACCCGCGATTGGTTTATGCCCGCCAATATCAGCAAGCTGCGCGGTCATGTTGAAGAACTGGCCGCCGGTTTTATTGAGCGTATGAAAGGCATGGACGGCAAGTGTGATTTCGCCACCGATATCGCTTTTTGGTATCCGCTGCGGGTCGTGCTGCAATTGATCGGTATTCCGGAAGAAGACGAAGCGAAAATCCTTGGCCTCACCCAAGCGCTGTTCGCGCCCGATGCTTTCGCGACCGAAGAAAAAGACGTGATGGCGGTGTTTTTCGAAACCATTACCGCAATGGGCGAATATTTCACCCTGCTGATTGAAGATCGCCGAGCCAATCCAAAAGATGATATTGCCAGTCTGTTGTCCAATGCGACTTTAGATGGCGAGTTGATCGATCACTTTACGTTGACGTCTTACTTTGTGTTGCTGTCTACCGCAGGGCACGATACTACGAGCGCAAGTTTGGCCGGTGGTATTCAGGCGCTGATTCAAAACCCCAAGCAAATGGAGCTCCTGCTGGCCAATCCGGAGCTGTATCCCCAAGCCGCAGATGAAATTATTCGCTGGGTTTCCCCGGTGAAACATTTTGCTCGCACTGTGTTGGAAGATACCGAGCTGGGCGGTGTGCCATTGAAGAAAGGCGATACTGTGGCCATGTTCTTCGAGTCGGCCAATCGCGATGAAACTGCCATTGAACGCGCCGGTGAATTTGATATCACGCGCAAGAGCACCAAACATATGGCCTTTGGTTATGGCCGCCACAATTGTCTGGGTATGCACCTTGCGCGTATGGAAGTGGAAACTTTCCTGCGCCTGTTATTGCCTCAGTTGGAGAGCTTGTCTTTAAATGGTGAGCCGAGCTATATCCCCAGCCACTTTGTCAGTGGTTTAAGCTCACTACCGATTACTTTTAAGTTCAAAGACTAATGATGAAAATTACTGCCGCTATTGCCCGCGAACCGGGTCAGGACTTCTCCATTGAAGCATGCGAGCTGGGTGAGCCCGGCCCCGGTGAAGTGCTGGTTAAAGTCGAGTCCTGTGGTATTTGCCACACTGATATTGCCGCGCGTAACCAAGATATGCCGGTGCCATTGCCTGCGGTGTTAGGGCATGAAGGCGTAGGCTGTATCGAGAAATTGGGTGAGGGTGTCAGTGATTATCAAGTTGGCGACCGGGTGTTGATGAGCTTTGGCTCCTGCGGTCAGTGCGGTAACTGCAATACCGGTGCGCCGGGTTACTGTGACAATGGCTTGGCCTATTTTGTGGGTATGCGTCTGGATGGCAGCTCGCCGGTTTCCCAGAATGGCAAACCCATGACTGGGCATTTCTTTGCGCAATCTTCTTTTGCCAATTACTGCGTGGCGTCTACCGTGAATTTGGTCAAGCTGGATGATTCCCTGCCTGCCGAACTGATGGCGCCGTTGGCCTGTGGTGTGCAAACCGGTATGGGCGCGGTGCTGCTGGCGATGAAAGCGCAGGCTAATAAAAGTCTGGTAGTGATTGGCTGTGGCACGGTTGGCTTAGCCGCGATCATTGCGGGCAAAATTGCCGGCTGTGATCCAATTATCGCTGTGGATTTGATGGAATCCCGTTTGGAACTGGCCAGCGAGCTGGGCGCAACGCATATCATTAATGGTGCTGAGGGGAATCTTACTGAGCAATTGCTGGCCTTGGGCGGCGCCAATTATGTGCTGGATACCACTGGCGTGCCTCAAGTTATCTCCTCGGCTATTGATGGCATGAAAAAACAGGGCCATATGGTGCTGGTTGGGGTGGGCAAACCGGAAACCAAACTGAACTTTGATATGAATATGTTCATGATGACCGGCAAGAAACTCGAAGGGGTTATCGAGGGCAATGCGGTGCCGGCCGAGTTTGTACCGCAAATGATCGAGTATTACCGCAACGGCCAGTTGCCACTGGAGAAGCTTGTTACTAGCTATCCCTTTACCGCTATCAATCAGGCGGTGGCGGATATGCACTCGGGTAAAGCGGTGAAAGCGGTATTGAAAATGGCCTGAGTGCAGCCAATTTCCCACCTAAACTGAGCTGAGAAATGCGTCTTCACCGGGCGCACTTTTCTGTGTGCTAAGGAACCAAGTCTGGCATCCATTGCCTATTATCTATTTCCCTTTGTCGTCATTATTCTCGGCTAGTATTACCCGTGGTTTGGAAATCAAACCGACCCTGCTTGCAGACAAAGGGAGCCCAAGATAATGAAGCAAGCCCGCAACCCCCTCGTGATCGGCATTGCTGCCGTTCTATCCTCACTGGCGGCGACACCGGTTATGGCACAGGATTCTGGTGCCCGTATGCTGGAAGAAGTCGTGGTTACCGCAACGCGTCGTGCCGAAAGCATGCAGGAAGTTCCTGTAGCGGTAACGGCGGCAACTGAAGAAGATATGGCCTTTGCGCAGGTAGACAGCGTAGGCAATATTCAGGCGATTTCACCCAGTATTAAATTTGACGTCACTAACAGTGCGGCAAACAGTGCGAACATCTTTATCCGCGGTATCGGTACCGTGGGTAATAACCGCAGCTTTGAAGGTGCGGTAGGGGTTTTCTTTGACGGTGTTTACCGTACTCGCGCCGGTCAGGCGATGCAGAACTGGTTGGATATCGAAAGCCTGCAGGTACTGCGCGGTCCACAGGGTACGCTGTTTGGTAAAAACACCTCTGCGGGTGCTTTGATTATCAATAGTAAAGCGCCAACCCCAGAAGCGGTTGAAGGCAGCTACGAAGTCACTGTGGGTAACTACGGCAAGGAAATGATTCGTGCGGCTTACAACCAGCCCGTTGGTGAAAGCAGCGCTATCCGTGTTGCCGGTCTGTATGGCAATAAAGAAGGCTTTATCAAAAACTCTGACGGCGGTGACTTTAACGACAGCCATCCTCGCGCCGCTAAATTCCAGTTTTTGACCGATGCGACCGACAATCTGACTCTGCGTATGATTATTGATTGGTCATCGGAAGATGCCAACTGCTGTTACGGTCAGGTGGATGATGTAGATGGCCCCATGCAGAGTTATATTGATGATCTGACCGTTGCGGCAGGTCACAATGTGCCCTCTAAAAACTTTGATGACTACGAGCAAGCGCTGAGCAATGACACTGACCAAAGTGTGAGCGATCAGGGTATTCAGTTCAATGTCGATTGGGCGCTGGACAACGGCATGGCGGTCACCTCGGTCACCTCTTACCGCGAGTGGAGCATTGAGCAGTACGGTATGGATGCTGACTTCTCTGGTGCCAATATCCTCGGCATTAACGAATCACTGGAAACCGAAGTGTTCTCTCAGGAATTCACCCTGTCTGGTGACTTCACTGATTTCGGCCCCTTCCAATACGCTGATTACGTAATGGGTATCTACTTCGCCGATGAAAAAATCAACGCTGACCACCAACTGGTATGGGGTAATCAGGCCACTGAATACTTGCTGGCTTATGCGCTAGCGGCTCAAGGTTTGCCGGTTCCTGCAAGCCTGTTGGTGGGTGATCTGGTCGGTGTGTTCTCTGGCTTGGGCGTGCCGGTCGGCGCGATTCCATTGGCGCAGGAAGGTCTGGTGTCAGACATTAATATGTCGGGTACGGGTCGCTCTTACGCAGCTTTTATGCACTGGAATTTCGACTTCACTGATACCTGGAGTGCCACCGCAGGTATTCGTTACTCTAAAGACGAAAAAACCGGTGCAATGAAGCGTCGCTTCTTCACTGCCAACCCGGTTGATCCATTCCGTCTGCTCGGTGCCCAGCCGGGCCCTGAGTACGATAACGACTACGATGACTCTGCGGTTAGCGGTCAGTTCGCACTGCGTTACCAGTTCAACGATGACACTATGGCCTACCTTTCTTACAGCCTGGGTTACAAGTCTGGTGGTGTGAACTTGGATAACCAAGCGGCAGGTAGCGTGGGTGATAACCCCGATGAAGCAACCTGTGCCGTGAATGGTGACTGTACGCCAAACGATCCTAACTACGATTCAGAATTCATCACCGGTTATGAGCTGGGTCTGAAAACCGAGTACTTTGAAGGTCGTGCGCGTAGCAACTTCGCCGCGTTCTACAATGAACTGGAAGACCTGCAAGTGGCTAACTTCGACGGTCTGGCTTTCAGTATTCTGAACTCTCCAGAAGCCACTGTTTACGGTCTGGAAATGGAAAACCAGTTTGTGCTGACTAACTCGCTGACTTTGGGTATGGATGTAACCTATTTGCCAGAAGCTAATTTTGGTGAGTCTGAAAAGCTAACTGCCGAAGCGTTGGGTACTCCTGCTTCACTGTCTGGTCGTCGCTTTGCGCAAGCACCAGAATTGGTGGGTAACCTGTCTCTGACTCTGGATCAGCCGCTGACCAGCGAGCTGACCCTGCGCGGCCGTATTGCTGCCTACTACTCCGGGGAGCAGTTCACTAACCCGGCGAACAATGAAATGCGCGATGCAATCACCGAGCTGGCCTTCACCATGGGTGTGATGCACGAATCTCTGGGCATGTCGCTAAACCTGTGGTGCCAGAACTGTACTGACGAGCGTTATGTCACTCAGCATTTCAACTCGCCACTGCAAAACGTGGGTAACGACTACGACCACAACGCTTACGTTTCAGCGCCACGCACCTATGGTGTGACTCTGCGCGGAAACTTCTAAGCTCGATTTACCTATAGTCCTAAAGACTATTTGCCCGGTTCTCCGCGAGGAGACCGGGCTTTTTTATGCCTGATTTTCTTGCCACTTATTTTATGTGTAAAAAGTCAGGCGGCGTAAAAACACAAATCGTGGCGCCTGAGTGCTAGAGGGTGATTGCGACAAACCGCATACTAAAGCCTGATTAAAAATCCCTCTGATTAAAATAACTTGGGAGTTCTAGCATGTCTCGCCTGTCTTCCTCTGCTGTGATTACAGCGGCGGCTTTCTCGCTATTTCTCACTGCTTGCGGCGGCAAAAGTTCAACTTCTACGCCTTTAACTAACACAGGAACTGAACCGCAAAATACCAGCGGCTTTCCGCTTTTGGCAGAACAGCGTGGCGGCAGTACGTGGTCAAATTTTTGTAAAGGCAAGGCAGACAATGCGGTGCTGCCGCGCGACCCGCGCACACTTGTTGTGCCCGGTGTAAACGAAGGTAAGGCGGTAGGCTTTAACGCCTATTGGCGCAGTTGCGATATTGCTGTTTCACACCCAACTACCTGCGGCGAGCTGCGTGAACAAGCCGAGCTGGGTGAGTTTGTTGCTTATGGGAATGGTGAAGTCGGTTCGCCGATTTCCTTCGCGGGCGGGCAAGAGGTGCCCAGTGGCGTTGCTGCGGAAGACTACAACAATATGTGGCAAGTCTGGGGCTTGGAAGAACGCCCCGATAATTTTGACGAGCTGGTGGCGCAGCGTCACGGCTCCCCGGAAACGCCGTGGCGCAATCCCTATCCGCTGCCCGGTGAAGATCCCAATACTAGCAATGGCGGCTCTGGGCAGTTGCCCTTGTTTTACACCCAAATCAGAGAACCCGATGGAACGTGGACCGGCGAAATAGGCACCAAGGTGTGTATTACCTGTCACGGTGGCCAAATTGATGCGCCGGGGCTGGGGCCAATTCTCGGTGGTGCTGGCAGTATTGGTGATTTCACGGTTTCCGGTTTCGACCTCAACCAAACCCAGGAAGGCGGTGGTACGGTAAACCCGATCTCGGCCATTACCATTTCGGAGAACCGGGGCACCGGTGCCATCGACTTTTTCCAGTTGGCGTTTGTGTTGTTTAGCGGTGGTGATCCTGAACTATTGCTCAACGATAAAATTCTGCTGAGTTCGGCGATCGGCAATATCAAAAGCCCGCCGTGGTGGAATTTGGCCTATCGCACCCAGAAGTTCCACGGTGCCATTTTGCCCACCGATGCCTCGCGTATTGATTTGGCGGCCTATTACGATTTGGCGGCCAGCTTGAGTGGTAATGATGCCGAAGCCTTGGCGTGGAATGACGAACATTCCGGGCCGTTTGAAGTATGGGCAGAAACTCAAGAGCCGCCAAAATATCCCGGTCAAATTAATACCCAGCTCGCTGAGGCGGGCGCGGTTTTATTCCACGCAAAAGATCTGTGGGCGGCGGGTTTAGATAACCCTGCGCCGCGCCCGGAGAAAGGCAATGGCTCCTGTGCTAGCTGCCACGGTGCTTATTCGCCACGTTATACCAATGATCCCAACTATCTTGATACACCGGAATTAGCCGGTATTGCCGCCTACACTTTGCCGATGGAAGTGGTGCGTACCGATCCGGTTTATGCTGAGGCGATGCAGAGCTTGCGTAATCCCGATGGCAGTTTCCCGGCCGCGACAGATGCCCAGCACTTCCTGTGGTGTGGTCACGGTAACTACGGTGAAACCGAAGATAACACTCCAATTTTATTAGCGCCGCCACTGTGGGGAACCTGGGCGTCGGCGCCGTATTTCCATAATGGTTCGGTGCCCAATATCTGGGGTGTGCTCGACCCTTCCAGTGAGCGTCCGAATATTTGGAAGCGGGTGTCTACGCCGGCGCGGCCCGATCAGGAAGGCTTGGTGGTGATGGGTTTTGATACCAGTTTTGCCCGCGCTTATGACCAGAGCAAACTTGGCTGGAAATACGAAGAATTGGCTTGTGGCGATACCGGCACACAGGCGTACCAAGATTGCGACCCAATGAATGAAGAGCAGCCTTCAACACTGCAATTATTACTGGGTGAGTTCTACAAGCTGATTGGTATTACCTGGAACCTGCCGCGTCCTACGGCGCTGAATATGGACAACCAGACTATCGAAAATCGGAAGGTGTTTAATACCCACCTTTATAGTCAGGGCAATCAGGGTCACGACTTTACGGCGGTGCTGACCGACACCGAGCGTCGCGCGATTATTGAATACCTGAAAACGCTGTAATCTGTTTGGTGTTTAAGTGCGGGATCGGTATTGCAACGGGACTAATGAAAACCTTACTGCAATACCGATTGCCGATAAGCGTGGGGGGTTGTTCCCGTCCAGCTTTTAAATGAGCGGATAAACGCACTCGGTTCAGAAAAACCTAGTTGGTAAGAAATGCTGGTGATGTCGGCATGGGCATCATTAAGCATGGAAATTGCCGTCTCTCGTAAAAACTCACTCTTCAATTGTCGGTAATCACAGCCTTCCAGTGCCAAACGGCGGCGCAGGGTTTGCGGTGTTAGCCCCAGTGAGTTGGCGATCTGATCGTAACTGGGCAGTGCCGGTAGTGCCCGCTTCAGGTATTTTCGAATCTGAGTGGTGTAACTGCTTTCCTGCTCCGGCACCTTCAAAAACTCATAAGGCATTCGCCGCAGGTAATCTTCCAGTTCGGCGGGGCCTCTCACCAAGGGCAAATTCAAATACTGGCGATCAAAAATCATTTCATGGTGCGATTGCTCAAAGCGGTATTCGCAGTGGAATAGGTAGTGATATTCCTCTCGGTGAGCGGGAGGCGCGTAACCTAAATTCACCCGCAGCAGCGGGAAAGGGGTGCCGGTAAGCCAACAGAAAATTCGGTGGCTGACCATAAGGTGGTGTTCATAAAGCCAGGTGTCGAGTTCGGCATTTTCTTCGGTGGGCTCCATGCGATAAAAGGCGTAGCGATCACGCAATTGAAAGCTCAGCCGAAAGCCGGTCTCAAACAGATTGTAAAATTCCACATTGCGCTCAACGGCTTGTAGCAGATTGTCAGCTTCGCGGCAGTAGCGCGCCATCGTCTCGGTAACGCCTTTGGTCACCGGGCGCTGGTAATAACCCAGTGAAAAATCCAAGGTTTTGAGACAAATTAATTCGTAAAGTTGGGCAAATTGCGCTGGTGAAACTCGCGTTCTCTCGGTTTCTAACGACGCTGGATTGATGTTTGCCTCTAGTAATAGTGACTGTTTGGCGCTTTCGCTCAAATTCGATTTGGCGATTAAGGCCTTAACAAAGCAGATCGAGATACTTCGGTTAGAAGGAATGCTCATAGTTTGGTCAATTTGTAAGAATAAGTGGGTTTAATGACGAATTGATTACTATTTGTGCAATGAATTTCTCCCTGTGAATTGTAATTAAATGTCTATCAGATGTCATTGAGTATCATTGTTCCTTGCGCTCTAAAGGCTCAGTCTTAGCATCACTTTTTTTCTGTCCACACCAAATAGGAAGATGCTATGAGCAATACCGCCTATATCTATGATGCAGTGCGTACCCCCCGCTCTCGGGGAAAGATGGGCGCCGGCGCCCTGAGTGAAGTTAAGCCAATCGATCTGTTGGCTGGTCTGCTGAACGGTCTGCGCGACCGCCACAGCCTCGACACCTCTCTGGTTGACGATGTAGTAATGGGTTGTGTTATGCCAGTTGGCGAGCAGGGCGGCTGTATGCCAAAGACAGCACTGGCCAAAGCGGGCTGGGACGAGTCTGTTCCTGCGTTTCAGTTGGATCGTTTCTGCGCCTCTGGTCTGGAAGCGGTAAACCTCGGCGCCATGAAAATTGCTTCTGGCTGGGAAGAGCTAGTTGTTTCCGGTGGTGTTGAGAGCATGTCTCGCGTGCCTATGGGCAGCAACGGTGGTGCTTGGGGTGAAGATCCACAAACCGCATTCGATACTGGCTTTATTCCTCAGGGCGTAAGTGCTGACCTGATCGCGGCGATTGAAGGTTTCAGCCGTACTCAGCTGGACGAATTTGCTGTGCGTTCACAAGAGCGCGCTGCGGCGGCTCGTGAAGCGGGCTTCTTCGACAAGTCTGTATTGCCAGTAAAAGACCTGAATGGTTTCACCATTCTGGCAAAAGACGACTTCATCAAGCCCGGCACGACTGTTGAGTCACTGTCTGCGCTGAAGCCATCTTTCCAAATGCACGGCAGCCTGGGTTTTGACGATGTTGCTATCAGCAAGTACCCACAGGTTTCTAAAATCGAGCACGTTCACCACGCGGGCAACTCTTCCGGTGTTGTAGACGGTGCCTCTGCTGTACTGATCGGTAGCAAAGCGGCGGGTGAGAAAATTGGTCTGAAACCACGTGCGCGCATTGTTGCCACGGCGGTAACCAGCACCGAATCTACCATCATGCTGACTGGCCCCGGCCCAGCGACGTTTAAAGCACTGCAAAAAGCGGGCATGACTATCGACGATATCGATCTGGTAGAAATCAACGAAGCGTTTGCTTCTGTTGCTCTGCGCTTCCAGAAAGACACTCAATTCCCTTGGGAAAAAATCAATGTGAACGGTGGCGCAATCGCCATGGGTCACCCACTGGGCGCAACCGGCGGCATGCTGATTGGTACCGTGCTGGATGAACTGGAGCGTCGCGATCTGAAAACCGGCCTGGTTACCCTGTGTGTGGGTGGCGGCATGGGTATCGCAACCATTATTGAGCGCGTGTAAGGCGATTTATTTCCCCTTACTCCCGTCCACTAAATTTGATGAATAGGTAATCCAATGACTGGAACATTTAACTACGAAAAAGATGCCGACAATATCGTCACGGTAACCATGGACATGAGCGGTCCGGTTAACGCGATGAACGAAGAGTACGTAAAGCTGATGGGCGAGACAGTTGATCGTCTGGAAGCCGAGAAAGACAGCGTTGCCGGTGTGGTGCTGACTTCTGCCAAAGGGACTTTCTTTGCCGGTGGCGACATCAAGAGCATGCTGACTATTCAGCCCGGCGACGATGTGAAAAACATGTACGACATGAACCTGGTAATCAAAGGCCAGCTGCGTCGTCTTGAAAAACTGGGCAAGCCTGTTGTTGCCGCCATTAACGGCGCGGCACTGGGTGGCGGTTATGAAATCTGTTTGGCTTGTCACCACCGCGTAGCGCTGGACAGCAAAGCCGTTCAGGTTGGTCTGCCAGAAGTTAGCCTGGGTTTGCTGCCTGGTGGCGGCGGTGTTGTGCGTTTGGTAAACAAGCTGGGTGCAGAACGCGCCATTATGCCGCTGTTGGAAGGCACACGTTTTAACGCGCAGAAAGCGCTGCAAAACAACCTGGTCGAAGAGTTGGCGACCGACGCTGACGACATGATTGCCAAAGCCAAGGCGTGGATTAAGGCCAATCCTGAAGCGTGCAACCCTTGGGATGTGAAAGGCTACAAAATCCCCGGTGGCAACATCACTCGCCCAAACATCTCTCAGATGATTCAGGGCGCTAGCCCAATGTTGTTCCAGAAAACCCGTGGTCTGATTCCTGCGGCCGTTAAAATTCTGGACGTAGTTAGCTCTGCACTGCGTGTGGATTTCGACACTGCGCAAATCATGGAAACCCGTGCTTTTGTTAGCCTGCTGACTGAGCCAACCGCGAAAAACCTGATGACCTTCTTCCTGCAAATGAATCAGGTCAACGGTGGCGGCAGCCGTCCAAAAGGCATCGAGAAATCCAAAGTTAAGAAAGTAGGTGTACTGGGTGCCGGCATGATGGGCCAAGGTATTGCTTACGTTTCTGCAATGGCCGGTATCGAAGTGGTACTGAAAGACATCAGCCAAGAAGCAGCTGACAAAGGTAAAGCCTACACCGAAAACCTGCTGAACAAGCGCGTTGAAAAAGGCCGTATGGATGCCGATAAAGCGGCTGGCGTACTGAGCCTGATCACTGCAACCGCAGACGCGGATGCACTGCAAGGCTGTGACCTGATCATCGAAGCGGTATTCGAAAACGTTGATCTGAAACACAACATCACTAAAGAGCTGGAGCCTAAACTGGCTGAGAACGGCGTGTGGGGTTCAAACACTTCTACGCTGCCAATTACTCTGCTGGCCGAGCCATCAATCAAGCCTGAAAACTTCATCGGTATTCACTTCTTCTCTCCAGTCGACAAAATGCCACTGGTTGAGATCATCGTGGGTGAGAAAACGTCCGATGAGACTCTGGCACGCGCCTTTGATTACTCACAGCAAATTCGCAAAACCCCAATCGTGGTTAACGACTCACGCGGCTTCTTTACTTCACGCGTTTTCGCTACCTACATAGATGAAGGCGCTCTGCTGATTGAAGAAGGCGTTGATCCAGTTGTTATCGAGAACCTGGGTAAAGCCGTAGGTATGCCTGTAGGTCCTCTGGCGGTGCAAGACGAAGTTAGCCAACAGCTAACCGTTAAAGCCAACGAAACCAATATGGAACTGGACAAGCGTCTGGGCCATGAGTTTGCCAAAGACAACGCCGGTTACCGTCTGGCCAAGAAAATGATGGACAACGATCGTGCAGGTCGCTTCCATGGTGGCGGTTACTACGACTACCCACAAGGTGGCGAGAAAACCCTCTGGCCAGAAATCTACAACTGGTTCTACAACAAAGACGTAAGCCTGCCAGTGCAAGACGTGAAAGACCGCCTGTTGTTCCGTCAGATCGTAGAAAGCCTGCGCTGCTACGAAGAAGGTGTAATGAACACCGTGGCTGACGCCAACATTGGTTCCATCATGGGCATTGGTTTCCCACCTCACACTGGCGGTGTACTCCAGTACATCAACAGCTACGGCGTTAAAGCGTTTGCTAACCGTCTGGCTGAGCTGGCAGAGAAGTACGGCGAGCGTTTTGCGGTACCTCAAGTGCTGGCAGATAAAGCCGAGAAGGGTGAGCTGTTCATGTAAGCATGATTTATTGCTGCGCTCGCAATCTTGACTGCTGGCGGTGCTCGGAATGCTCATTTACTACGTGTAAATTCCGCGTCCTGTGCTCCGGCAGTAGCCAATCTTGCAGCGCTCGCTACATAAATCAGGTTTCTTAAAAAACATTATTTTTAAAACAAAGTTTCACTGACAGGATTTTATTAACATGCTTCCACGTAATTTTACTGAAGACCAAATCATGTTCCGGGATGCTTACCGCAAATTCCTGGACAAAGAAGTTGCGCCGAATGTAGAGCGCTGGCGCGAGCAGGGCATTGTGGATCGCGAGATCTACACCAAAGCCGGTGAGCAAGGCTTCCTGATGGTATGGCCAGAAGAGAAGTACGGCGGTATGGGCGATGAAGACTTCCGCTTTGAGCAAATCATCATTGAAGAAACTGCCAACGTTTACGCTGGCGACTGGACTAACACTTTGCACAGCCGTCTGGTTGGCCCTTACCTGACTCGCTTTGGTAACGAAGAGCAGAAAGACCGCTTCCTGCCTAAGTGTGTAACTGGTGAGTGCATTCTGGCTGTTGCCATGACTGAGCCTGATGCGGGTTCTGACTTGGCCGGTATGAAGTCTACCGCGAAAGACATGGGCGACTACTGGTTGCTGAACGGTTCTAAAACCTACATCAGTAACGGTATCAACGCTGACCTAGTGGTTGTTGCGGCTAAAACTGATCCAGAAAACAACCCACACGCGATGGGCCTGTTCCTGGTTGAGCGCGGCATGGAAGGTTTCGAGCGTGGCCGTAATCTGAAGAAAATGGGCATGAAGGCGCAAGACACCGCTGAAATGTTCTTCAACGATGTGAAAGTGCCAAAAGCCAACGTACTGGGCGATCCAACTAAAGGCTTCATCTACCTGATGCAAGGTCTGGCGGAAGAGCGTCTGATCGGTGCCTGTGGTTTTATCTCTGGCGCACAGAAAGCGTTTGAAGTGACTCGCGAATTCGTGATGGAGCGTAAAGTTTTCGGCAAGCCACTGTCTTTCATGCAAAACACTCAGTTCAAACTGGCTGAGCTGCGCACTGAAATCGACGTTGCCCAAGCCCACGTTGACGCTTGTGTTGCTGCGTTCAATATCGGCAAGCTGACGGCAGAAGACGCGGCCAAAGCGAAACTGTTTACCTCAGAAGTGCTGTGTCGCATGGTTGACGAAGGCGTTCAGCTGCACGGCGGTGCCGGTTACATGGACGAGTACCCCATCTCTCGCATGTACACCGATGCGCGTATCACCCGTATTTTTGCGGGTACTTCAGAAGTGATGAAGCTGATCGTAGGTCGCGATATTTTCTCTGAAAAATTTGTACCTTACATCGATCGTAACTAATCGCCGAGCAGTGGTTTTATCAGGGGTCGATTAACTGACCCCTGTATTTATGCAGGAAATTCTTATGTCTGATTACAAACATCTTGTATTCGAAAAGCAGGGTCAGGTGATTCAAATTCTGTTGAATCGTCCCAAGTCTCTGAATTCTTTTAATTTGGAAATGCGCGCAGAGCTGGTAGAAGTTTTGAGCCTGGCCGAGAAAGATGACGACGCTCGTGTGGTGGTATTGGGTTCTACCAGCCCAGTATTCAGCTCCGGTGCGGATCTGACTGAAGGCTTGGGTCCTCGCGCTACCGTTGAAGAGCAAATCATGGAGGAATACCTCCCTGCGCTGCAAAAAATTGCTGAGCTGAACAAGCCAGTGATTGCAGCCGTTCCCGGCGTTATGGCCGGTATCGGTGCGGCGTTTGCAATGAACTGTGACCTGATGGTGATGGCGGATACCGCGTACATGCTGATGGCGTTCAGCAATGTGGGTCTGGTTCCTGATGGCGGCGCGAGCTGGTTGTTGCTGAAGCAACTGGGTTACCAGCGCAGCTACCAACTGATTGCCGAAGGCGGCAAGCTGAGCGCACACGACTGTGCCGAAGCGGGCATCGCCAACAAGATTGTACCGGCAGATCAGGTTCTGGAAACCGCAACTAAATGGGCACAAGAGCTGGCTCAGCGTGCGCCAATTGCACTGCGTGAAGCCAAAACTCTGCTGCGTCAGGCGGGTTCGTTGAGCTATGTTGAAACTGTTGCGGCGGAAGCCAAGGCGCAGAACATTTGTCTGGCGACTGAAGACTCGCAAGAAGCGGTTGCTGCATTTATGCAGAAACGCGCGCCTGTCTTTAAAGGTAAGTAAGCTTTAAAGACAAGTAAGTTTCAGTACGACTCAAGCGCTATCTTTTAGACGGCACATCCTTCATGGGGCGTGCCGTTTTTTTTATTCCGCGGTTACTCTTTCTAGAGTTACTCTTTCCAGTGCTACTCTTTCAAGCCAAGCGCCCGGCTAATAACATCATAAATTCTGTTCTGCTCCATCACGCCTTTAACACGCTCCGCGCCGGGGCCGTGGGCATACAAGGCCACATCCTCACCGGCATGGGTTTCTGACCCAGCAGGAATCAATGACTGTTGTAAGGCTTTTTCTCCCGTGTCCGGCGTGGGGCGTTTACCGCTAACCGCGCCGGGGCCATTCTGATAACCGAGGGTGGTATAGGCCACGCCATCACCGGCGAGCGCCGGATGGTTTTCGGTTTCTCCGTGGCTGTCATTGCTTACCACTAAACCCAAAATGGGATTGCCGCGAGTAGGGTAGCCGGCCATGGTCAGTACATGGCTGTGATCAGCGGTAACCAGAATTAGGGTTTCTTCAGGATTAGTTACGTCCATGGCGGCTTGTATGGCATCGGCAAAGGCGGCGCCTTCAGTGAGGGCATAACCGGCTTGGCCGGCGTGGTGGCCGTGGTCGATACGGCCAGACTCAACCATCAAGTAATAGCCTTTATTTTTCGATGCCAAGCGGCGGATCGATTCCGTGGTCATTTCCGCCAGCGTTGGCTCTGTGCTCTCGGCTGTTTTGTCCAGCATATAGCTCATATGGCTGGGCGAAAACAAGCCGAGCAGCGGTGCGTTGGTCGGTGCGGAATACATTTGCGCAGCGGTTTTGGCAAAGCTGCCTTGTGTACGTTGCTGCCACTCGGTAACAATATTGTTATCGCCGCGTTTGCCGCCTTCACTCGTGGGCAAAAAATTCGCTAAGCCGCCGCCAAGGGCGAGATCAAAGGGGAAGCTCAGTAATTGCTTGGCAATGTCCACGCAGCCTTGTTGATGAGCGAGTTCAGGCATGGCTTGGTCGTTTTCCCAATCCCGCTCGAGTGTGTGGGCGTAAACGGCACCAGGGGTGGCGTGGGTTAGTCTTGCGGTGGAGACAATGCCAACGGATAAACCACGGTTCTTGGCTTGCTCGCCCAAGGTTGCCAGTGGATATTGCTGCGCTTCGGCGCAGTTTTGGCGGCGAGCTTCCGGGCCAATGCCTAATACGCCGGCGCGGGTTTTATGGCCGGTGTGCATGGCGGATGCGGTGCCGGCAGAGTCGGGCACCTGCTGGTTGGTATTGTAGGTTTTGACTAGTGCAACGTGATCGAACGTTTCAAAGGGCAGTACATATTCCTCGCCGCTGCCGCCCGCTTGCTGACCGGCGTAAATGCGCATCGCGGTAACCGTTGAGATACCCATGCCATCGCCAATAAACAAAATAACGTTTTTGGCCTTGCCGGTTTCTGGGGTGCTTGTTTGAAATGCCGAGCAGCCGCAAAGCAGGGTAATAGCAGCGGCCGACGCTAGGCGTTTTAAAGGAAAGATTGGGGGCATGACTGATCTCTTTTATATTTGCGACACTAGAGTATCAGTCTAGGGTGACAGCGCAATGACTGCCACCCGTAGCACTATTTGTAGCGCCTTATTGTGCCATTAGTAGTAAAAAAGCTACTGAGCCAGTATTTTCTCGATGGCCTTTTTGATCTTCTTAGATTCGGGCTTGGTCATGGAGCTAAACGCTTCAGCCTCACCGGTTTTGGTGTTGAGCAGGAATTTATAAAAATTCCATTTGGCGCGGGTATCACTGGCTTCTTGTCCTAAAGCCAGTAATGGCTGAGGGTCGTCACAGCGAATACAGCCCTTGCGGAAAACCGGAAAGGTCACCCCGTAATTGGCATGACACACCTTGGCGGTTTTGGCGCTGTCTTCATATTCTTGGTCGTTAAAATCGCCGGTGGGCACGCCGAGAATAAGCAGCCCCTGATCCTTGTATTCTTGGTAAAGCGCTTCCAGTCCTTCAAATTGCGGGGTAAAACCACACATGCTGGCGGTATTTACAATCATCACCGCTTTGGCGGATTTCACCGTATCACATAGTTGCAGCTTACCTGCTTCAAGCGTCGGTAGCGTTTGTTGAAGGCTTTCTGGACATTGCCACTCGCTGGACTCAGCTGCGGCTCCTGTAGCGGCAAAAGCGGGTAAGTGGGCGCTGACAAGGAGTATTAATGCAGCTAATGCTGTTTTGTGAAGGTGGCGAATTATAGACATCATCATGGGTTTATCTCACACGGGAGGTATTCCTGATTGTACGCTAAGTATCGCTGGCTAGATCAAGAGATTGGAATGGCTCTCAGTGCGCGCTAAACGCTTGCAGGCAGTAACCTTTCTCCAGCGCTTGTTTTACTTGAGGGTCTTGGCTCAGCGCTTTATCAATGGCGATTTTGCGGCGCTTGATGATGTTAACGTCGGTAAAGCCTTCGCGCATGACATAGAGTTTGGCGAGGTATTCAGCGCCGAACATATCGGCGAAGTCGATGTAGACGATAAACGGCACTTCTTCCCCGGCTTTGAATTCGCCTTGGTCGGTTTTAGATACCGCGTTAATGGAAAACAGCAGCATGGTTTTTCTCCGGGCGTAATCGTTATGCGTTTACTGGCTGACAATCGCCAAGCGTAAACCATATAAATTTAGTTGCATCTGTTCCAGTGCTTGCTGGCCTTTTTGGCTGGCTTGATCAAACGCGGCCAATTCCGCCTGTCCAATATCCGGGTTGCGTTCAGCCAGTGAAACTAGGCGTAGGCGTTCACTATTGCGCTGCGCCATAAACGCTTCGCCTGCCTGCTTGCGCCATTCACCGAGTTTGATTTCAACCAGTCCATCCAATTGCTGCACCATGCTGCCGAGCTCCTCGCGAACTTGGCGCATCAGGGCGGGAACGAGTTTGCGTTTCACATTCTGGCAGAGTTGGTTGAGGCGGTCATGGCTAACTGCAGCGCTTAAATCCTTGGCTTTTTTGTCGATCAAAAAGCGTTGGCTGGTGCCGGCTAAAAAGCGCTGTAATTGCATTTCTACCGGCGCTTGCACGGTGGGGCTGTAATAGGCTTCCAGTAGTAGAGTGCCAGCAGGGAGGCCTTTGACGGGCAGTGTAGAAACCGCCGCTGCACCAAAATCACCGCTGTGAATCATGGCGATGGAGTCGTGTACCAGTGGGTGCTCCCACGTTAGAAAGTGCATGTCTTCACGGCTGAGCGCGCGTTCGCGATCGAAGGTGCCGGTCATACCCTCTTCGGGAAGATGGGGGAAGGCCTCGGTCAGCATTTGTTCGCCGGGACGTAAAATGATCGCATTTTCGCTGTGTTCTTCAATATCGACACCGAACTGATCGCACAGTAATTCTAGATATTCTCGGAGTTGTTCAGGTCGCTCATCTTGCTGTAATTGGCTGAGTAGATGATCGGCTTGCGGGCGGCGGCAGGAATTGAGTTCCAATAGGCGATTGCGTCCGGCGCTGAGTTGTTCGCGCAGTGATTCTGCCGTTTTGCTGGCCTCGGCAATCAAGCCGGAGAGTTCCTGCGGGCGCTGTTGCGTTAGCGCGTCGCAAAGAATGGTTTTGTATTGCGCCATAATGGCGCTGCCAATAGTGCATGGCTCGCTAAAGATTTTGAGCGCATCGCGGTACCACGCCAGCAGACTTTCTTGGGCTGACTGTTCGAAGTAGGGCGTATGAATCTGCACTTCACCCCGGCGACCGATGCGGTCGAGTCGGCCAATGCGCTGTTCCAGTAAATCGGGATTGAGGGGCAGATCAAATAGCACCAAATGTTCGGCAAACTGGAAATTACGGCCTTCGCTGCCAATTTCTGAGCAAACCAGAAGTTGAGCGCCTTCCTCAGGGTCGGCAAAATACGCCGCCGCACGATCCCGCTCCAGCAGGCTCATGTCCTCGTAAAATACGCTGCTGGCAATACCACGACGCAGGCGCAAAAATAGTTCAATGTCTCGCGCAATATCGGCGTTGCCGCAGATCAGTAAGACTTTGCTGTCGATGTTGCTGAGCAGGAATTTTTCCAGCCAGTTAATGCGCGGGTCGTCATTCACCCAATCTGGTGTTTGTGCGCGCTCGGGATACAGTTGTTCTTCTAGCGAACCCTCTCCATAGCCGGTTGGTAAGGGCAGCGGATGTGGATTTAATTTACGGGCAGGGAAGCCGCCAATCGAAGCGCGGGTATTGCGGAATAGGCTGCGGCCGGTGCCAAAGCGGTCAAGCAGGGCGTCGATAAGCTGCGGCGCATGGTGAGCGGGATTGTCGGCAAATTGCGCCAAGCTGGCGGCATCTAACAAGGCTTTCAATTGCGCCATGTCTGCACTTGAGGCGATGACGTCCTCGGGCTGAGTTTGCAGGCGGTCAATTAATTGCGAAAGTTCAGCGTAACCCGCCTGCTCTTTTTGGAACGCCTCAAGGCTGGGATAGCGCTGCGGGTCGAGCAGGCGGAGCCTCGCGAAATGGCCTTCAATACCGGCATTTTCGGGGGTGGCGGTTAGCATCAGTACAGACGGCACAACGTTGCAAAGCTGTTCTAATAATTGATAACCGGCATCGCTGCTACCGTCGGCTTGCCAGTGTAGATTGTGGGCTTCATCCACCACCAACATATCCCATTGGGTTTGGCAGAGTTGTTCTGCGCGGCGCGGGTGGCCACTGAGCCAATCCATTGAGGCAAGAATAAGCTGCGCTTCCTCGAAGGGGTTACGCTCTTTAAGCTTTTCTTCTTCCTCATCGTAAAACAGGCTGTCGGCTTCATCGCGATAGCCGTCAATTTCACCGCAGCGCTCTTCATCAAAAATACTGAATTGCAAATTAAAACGGCGCAGCATTTCAACCAGCCATTGATTCACCAGTGTTTCTGGTACCAGAATCAGAATGCGCTTGGCCCGATCTTGCAGCACGCGCTGATGCACAATCAAACCGGCTTCAATGGTTTTGCCCAAGCCAACTTCATCGGCTAACAACAAGCGAACTTGCTCGTGCTGAGCCGCTTGTTTGGCAATATAAAATTGGTGGGGTAGCAGTTGTACGCGAGGGCCCATAACGCCGTGGCTGCCTGCCGCGGCATGGCGTTGGCTTTGCTCAAGGGTGGCAATGCGCAATTGATAACGACGCTGGTGCTCTACTTGCCCAGCCAGCAATTTATCTTTGGCGGAACTGAGGCTGATATGAGCGCTAAGCACTTGCTCTGGCACCGGCTGGCGATTGCCGTGCTCATCTTCGGCCAGATAGATAAAGCAGCCTTGCTGTTCGATGGCTTCAATAACTGTCAGCGGTGGATGGTCAGCAATACGGATAGCGTCTCCCGCCTGATACTGTACCCGGCTTAGTGGTGCAGAGGCGGCGGCGTAGGTGCGCTCTTCCTCTGATGCCGGAAAGGCGATCAAAACGCGGCGGTTCTCCGCTTCCAGAATAATCCCCAAACCCAGGTCGGGTTCGGCATTGCTAATCCAGCGTTGGCCGGGTATAAAAATTTCTGACATGCTGTGCTGTAAGTTCGTTGCGGCGGAGTCGTTCGGGCGGCATCTTACGCGTCATTGGCGCTCAACGAAACCCCGGATTTTGGCAGCTTTTTTGATCTTTTTTACTTTGCTCGACTTTGGTCGGATGCACTGCGCTGCCCATCGGTTTAGACTTCCGGTTACATAAAAACACTCAAGGAATTCGCCTATGGTGGCAAATCAGTGGGTAATGCTACTGGCCTTTGTTTACATTGGCGTGTTGTTTGTTATCGCTTGGTGGTCAGATCGCCACGTTTCTTCAAATCGCCTGATTCAAAGCCTGATCTACAGCCTGTCGCTGGCGGTGTATTGCACCTCGTGGACCTTCTTCGGCGCGGTGGGGCAAGCCGTGACCAGCGGCTGGTCATTTCTGCCTATTTATATCGGGCCAATTTTATTGTTTCTGTTTGGTCGCGGTTTTTTGCGGCGTTTATCGGTGGTCTGTTCGCGCAACCGGGTGACCTCTATTGCCGACTTTCTCGGCGCGCGCTTCGGTAAAAACCAAATGCTGGCGGCACTGGTCACGCTGGTGGCGGTGGTGGGCAGCTTGCCGTATATCGCCTTACAGCTAAAAGCGGTGACCAAGGGCTGGATAACCATTGAAAAACTATGGCAACCGCAAACCAGCCTGACTGATTCTGCCGGCGAAACCAGCTTTATCACTGCCTTGCTACTGGTGTTGTTTACCGTGGCTTTTGGTACCCGAGTGGTGGATCGCCGTCATCGCCACCGAGGTTTAATGACCGCCATTGCGGTGGAATCGCTAGTGAAACTCTGCGCCTTTTTGGTGGTGGGTTTGTTCTCGCTATTCATGTTATTCAAAGGTTTTGGTCCCGCGTCAGACACCCAAATTGTGTTGGGGAATTTTGATCGAACCCCTGAAATGGGCGGCTTTATCACCCAAACTCTGCTGGCCATGGCGGCGATTGTGTGTCTGCCCCGGCAGTTTCACGTGATGGTGGTGGAGCATCACAGTCGTCGGGATATGCGTACCGCCTCTTGGTTATTCCCGCTTTATTTGCTGCTGTTTTCAATGATGATTGCGCCAATTGCGGTACTCGGACAAAGCCTAATGGGCTTTGAGCGCAGTGCGGCGGATATGTTTGTGGTGTCGATTCCCATTGAACTTGGTAATGAAACCTTGGCGGTGATTGCGCTGCTGGGTGGGTTGTCGGCGGCAACCGGCATGGTGATTGTCGCCTGCGTCACTCTGTCCATTATGGTCTGCAACGAATGGATTGTGCCGATTCGCCAAGCGCTGCAAAAAAGCTATGTGGTGAATGTGCGCTGGCTGCAGAAGGTGCGGCGGATTGCTATCGCGGCCATTCTGCTAGCGGCATGGCTGTTGGAACAGCAGCTGAGTGGCGGCGGTGGTTTGGCTTCCTTGGGTTTATTGTCGTTTGCGGCGGCGGCGCAATTATTACCCGCTATTTTGGCGGCCTTGTATTGGCCGCGTGCTCATTTTGTTGGCGTAGTGGCGGGGATTGCCGGCGGCGGAGTAATCTGGTTTTTCTGCTTGTTGGTGCCCGCAATGTTGGGCCAATCGCACCCCTTGGTGGCCGAGGGTCTATTCGGCAATGCGTTTTTGCGTCCTGAACATTTATTCGGTTTGTCTTTTGAAAGCAGCCTGACCCACGGCGTGTTCTGGAGTTTGTTAGTTAATACCGGCTTGATGATTTTTCTCTCTCGGGGGCGCCGCTTTACCGCCCTGGATTTACGGCAAGCGCGGGTCTTTACCGATATCCATCGCCTGCCGGCACGCCGAGAGCTAGAGCTTGAACAAAGCCCCGTTGAATCCTGGCAGTTACAGCAAATTCTGGTGCCGATGTTGGGTCATGAACGCTACCAAAGTATGTGGCGTGAATTTGAAAAACGCCTAGGGCATCGTCTTTTGGATAAAGACCGGGTGCCGCGTTTTGTATTAAAGGAAACAGAAGAGGCCTTGTCGTCGATTGTGGGGGCCGTGTCCGCTCACCGCACCTTGGAATTACTCCAACACCGCAAGCCACTTAAATTAGATGATTTTGTTGAGCTGATTGGTAATTCCTCACGGCAAATTCAATTTGGTCAGGATTTATTGCAAGTCACCTTGGAAACGATTCCCCAAGGCATTAGCGTGGTTGATGCCAACCTCAATCTGGTGGCGTGGAATCAGCGTTATGTTGAGTTGTTTAATTTTCCTGAGCGTTTGCTTTACGTTGGTTGTCCTATTTCGCGGGTCTATCAATACAATGCCGAGCGCGGATATCTGCAAGGTGCGCAGGGTGATGTCGATGGCGCGGTACAGCGCCGCCTGACTTTGCTGCGTAACGGGCAGCCTTATCGTCTTGAGCGGCGGCTGCCGAATGATCGGGTTATCGAAATTTGCGGTATTCCCATTGAGAGTGGCGGTTATGTCACGACCTATACCGATATCAGTGAATATCGCCGCTTGTTTGGTGAGTTAGAGCAGGCGCGAGATCAGTTGGAAACGCGGGTCGTGGAGCGCACCTCAGAGCTTGAAGAAGCCAACCGCTCATTGGCGCATGAAAATCAGGCGCGGGCGCGGATTGAACGTGAACTCAATACGGTTTACGCCAGTAAGAACCGCTTTCTGGCATCGGCCAGTCACGATCTTTTGCAACCTATTAATGCGGCGCGACTGTTTACTGCCTCGCTGGCCAGCAAGGTTGAGCAACTTCCCTTAAATACGGATGTAAAACATATTGATGAGGCGCTGGCTGGGGCCGAGGACTTAATCACCTCGCTGCGGGAAATTGCTCGGCTGGATTCCGGCCGCATGCAAGTTAACGCAGAAGCATTTCCGCTACAGGAATTATTGGTGCCGTTGGGGCGTGAGTTTGCCGTAGTGGCAGAGCGTTCTGGTCTTTCTTGGCGCATGGCACCTTGTTCGCTGTGGGTGCATACCGACAAAAATCTGCTGCGGCGGGTCATTCAAAATTTAGTAGGAAATGCGCTTCGATATACCCAAAAGGGTGGCGTATTACTGGGCTGTCGCCGGGTTGCGGGTGGTGTTCGACTTGAGATTTGGGATACCGGTGCAGGCATTGCCGAGCAGGATCAGGAGCGTATTTTCGAAGAATTTGAACGCGCCAGCGATGGCCCGCGTCGTGGTGGCGAAGCCGGTTTGGGCTTGGGACTTTCCATTGTGCAGCGCATCAGCCGTTTGCTGGGCTTAAATCTTCAGCTTCGTTCCACACCCGGCAAAGGCACGGTATTTTCTGTCACCTTACCGGTAGTGGCTTCGGTGGCCGTGACCACACGGCCAGTTTTACAAGATTCACTGCAATCTGATCTAGCAGGCTTGCGGGTACTTTGTATTGATAACGAGCCAGCGATTCGGGCGGGAATGCAATCGCTGTTGAGTCAGTGGAATTGCACTGTGCATGTGGCGGCCTCACTGCGTGAGGCGCTAGCGCAATGGACACTGGAATCACCGCCAGACATTGTATTGGCAGACTACCACCTCGATGCGGGTGAAACCGGCTTGGATGTTCTTCAAGCGCTAAGCTATCACTGGGGGCAGCCTTTGCAGGCGGTGGTGATCAGTGCGGATAATAGCGACGATATGCGTCAGAGAGTGGTCAACGCCGGCTATCGCTTTTTGAGCAAGCCGGTGAAACCTGCCGTGTTGCGGGCGGTCATGCGCAATATTATGGCAATACCAGCTTCACCACCGAAACCACAGCCGTAATAAATACGGCGGTGAAAACGAGTGAGCCGAAAACGAATTGCTTGAAGCTACCTTCGCGAAAATCATTGCCGCTTTTCTTGTCGGTGCGCACGGCAAACGCCACGGCGGCGATATTGCCAAAGACCTGTAGCGGTGTGCGTTGTGGCGTATTGTTGTTGGTGTCGCTCATTGTTCTGATCCCTTCATATTAAAAAACTGCCTCCCGCAGGAGGCAGGTAGACCTAGGGGGTAATTTTACTCAGACTTCAGTCAGTCTCAGGTAAGGGCGCAGCTCTTCCCAACCTTGGGGGAACAGGTCCTTGGCTTCTTCGTTTTTGATGCTGGGCGGAATGATCACGCGGTTGCCGGGAACCCAGTCAGCTGGGGTGGCAATGCGCTTTTCGTCGCTCAGTTGCATTGAATCGATTACCCGTAGAATCTCAGTGAAATTACGGCCGACACTCATGGGGTAAGTCATGGTCAGGCGGATTTTCTTTTTGGGGTCGATGATGAAGACCGAGCGCACGGCGGCAGTTTCGCTTTCGCCGGGGTGAATCATTTCGTACAGCTCGGCAATTTTGAAATCTTTGTCCGCCACGATGGGGAATTTCAGCGTCGTGTTCTGAGTGGCGTTCACGTCTTCAATCCACTGTAGATGTTCTTCTACCGAGTCGGTTGAAAGTCCGAGAGGTTTCACATTGCGGGCTTCAAATTGATCTGCCAGTTGAGCGGTGCGGCCCATTTCAGTGGTGCAGACCGGGGTAAAGTCGGCGGGGTGGCTAAAGAAAAATACCCATGAATCGCCAGCCCATTCGTGAAAATCAATGTCGCCAGTGGTGGTAGCAATTTGAAAATTTGGCGCGGTGTCGCCAAGTCTTAAGCTCATAGTGCAATCCTCGTTGGTTCCCAATGTTTTTAAGTAATGCATTGGTTTGCTAACCATGCGTAGGGCTTATTGCAGGGCGTGTGCCAATTTATTTGAAAAGCGATTGATAAATAAATTGTTTTAAAAACAATGAGTTAAAAATAATTTTTGAATTTGAGGCGCTTGGGCGTGGCGAAGGCTAATTTTTGACTTGTCAGAATTGGCAGTGATTTATGACATATCTGGCGTGAAATGCGCCTTATCCACTTAGCGCCAGTGGAGGGGTTCTTCTTGTGTTGGGCTGGCTTGAGTCTTGGCGTGTTGAGGGCTAGTGAGCTGAGGCTCGCAGGCCTGACAGCTATTGCAGCTTTCGCCGGTCGAACCGCAATGGCCGCCGGCGGCTTGGGCCTGAGCAAAACTGATTAAGCGCTGTCCCAGTTTTTGCAGTAGGGGAGAGTGTGCTTTCGCCCAGTGAGAGCCGAGCGTATACAAGCCGCGTTGAACCAGCTTCGGACTAAAGTGTTTCAGGGTGACCCAAACACTCCAGCCGATAAGACCACTCAGAACAAGGGTTTCCACACTAGGCTCCCATTCACTCAGCTAATGAGATAAAGACTGAGCTGATAAACACCCATCGAGGCGAAATACGCTAGTGCAAACAGGTAGCCCGCCGCAAAGGTCATAGTTTTCCAAGAGTTGGTTTCGCGCTTAATCACCGCAAGGGTAGAGATGCACTGCGGCGCAAATACAAACCAAGTCAGCAGTGACAAGGCTGTTGGCAAAGACCACTGTTGAGAAATCAGTTGTCCGAGTTGTTCTGCTACGGCGTCTTCACTGCCGGACATGGCATACACCGTACCCAGCGCCGAAACTGCAACTTCGCGGGCGGCCATGCCGGGGACCAGCGCAATACAAATCTGCCAGTTGAAGCCAAGCGGTGCAAAAATAATGGCGAGGAAATGACCAATGCGCCCCGCCAAGCTGTAGTCGATAGCGCTACCGGTAAAATCCGCTGGCGGGCTGGGGAAGCTACTCAGTACCCAGAGAATAACGGTAAGGGCAAAGATAATGCCGCCGACCCGCTTTAAGAAGATTTTGCCGCGTTCGGTGAGGCCAAAAATCAGATCGCGGATATTCGGCATTCGGTAGGCGGGTAGCTCCAATAACAGCGCATGTTCGCTTTTATCACGGCGCATAAACTTCATGATATAGGCCACAATCAGAGCGCTGGCGATACCGAAGAAATACAGGCTAAACAGCACCAAGCCCTGCAAGTTAAACAGTCCGGCCACGGTTTGCTTGGGAATAAACGCGGCGATTAACAGGGTATACACCGGCAGTCGTGCCGAACAGGTCATGAGTGGAGCGACCAAAATTGTGGTTAGTCGATCCCGTGGATCTTGGATGCTGCGGGTAGCCATAATGCCGGGAATGGCACAGGCAAAACTGGACAGCAACGGAATAAATGCACGGCCAGTGAGTCCGGCGCTAAACATTAAACGGTCGAGAAGATACGCGGCGCGAGGCAGGTAGCCGGATTCTTCTAACACCAAAATAAATAAGAACAGAATCAGAATCTGCGGTAAGAAAACCAGCACATTACCCAGCCCCGCGAAAATACCATCGCTAAGCAGGCTGTGTATCGCACTGTCTTCAGGAAACGGCGCAGTGACCAGTGCGCCCAGTGTTTCCACGCCGCCGACTATGCCATCCATTAATGGTGCGGCCCAGGCAAAAACCGCCTGAAACATGAAAAACAAAATGGTTGCCAGCACCACTAAACCGATGAAGGGGTGTAATAAAACCGCATCGAGTTGCTCGTCGAGACGCTGCTTTTCAGGTTGCCGACGCAACACCGTGCCCAGCAATTCACGCACGCGTTGATGGCGCTCATCAAGGCTAATTGGGGCGACCTCTGGGGTAATCCACTGACTGGTTTGTAGCGCATTCAAGAGCACATCGGTGCCTTGGCGTTTAATGGCCACGGTTTCGACCACCGGCACACCAAGTTGGCGCTCAAGCTCTGCCACATTAATGTCCAACCCCTGTTTTTGGGCGTTGTCCATCATGTTCAAAGCGATAATCATTGGCCGATTTAGTGTCATCAGCTCCAGCACAAAACGCAGGTGCAGGCGAAGATTGGTGGCATCAACCACGCATACCATCACATCGGGTTCGCGCTCACCGGGATAGCAACCGCGCAGCACATCGCGGGTTACTTTTTCATCGGGGCTGACCGCATCTAAGCTATAGGCGCCGGGTAAATCGACAATGCGCAGCTTGCTGCCATTGGGGGTTTGGCACAGGCCTTCTTTGCGCTCAACGGTAACGCCGGCGTAGTTGGCCACTTTTTGGTGGCTGCCGGTAAGTTGATTAAAGAGGGCAGTTTTGCCGCAATTGGGGTTGCCGACCAGCGCGATATTCAGCGTGGCCGCGTGACTTGCCATATCCATTATTATTTCACCTGCTCAACCAGTACGCGCTGCGCTTCTTTTTTACGCAGTGCAAAACGGGTATCGCCAATCTTCACTACCAGTGGATTGCCGCCAAGAATACCTTTGGCGATCACCGAAACAGACTCTCCGGCAACAAAGCCCAGTTCACGTAAGCGGTGAGCAATGGGGTCTTGCTCGTAGGCGTCGGTTACGTTCAAAACTTGGGTCCACTGGCCTTTCTGGAGATCTGCTAATGTCATTGAAATTGCATCTACAAATAAAAATGGTTCTCATTGTATAAAATTTGCAGAGTGATCTCTACGGTAACTACCTAAATCATTGCTTTAGTTTCCTGTGCTATAAATACCGCTAAACTTTGGCTAAGAAATTCAGCTAAGAAATTCACTCGCGCAGGCCCGCCAATCACAGCGCCGGTTTCTCATGAAAAACTCGCCCTCGACATACAGCACGCAGGATTTGCTTAGCAGCCAGGAAAAACTAGAGCGCGCGGGCAGAATGCATTTTGTTCACTGGCTGGTGCTGGTTCTTTCGCTGTTTCTCACGGTTGGCATCTGGCAGTACTCCAAAAATCAATTATCTGAAAAAACTGAAATTCGCTTCAGCCGCGAAAGCGACCATGTTGTGGATTTGATCGTTGAGCGTTTGCAAAAGTATGAAGACGCCTTGTGGTCTGGCGCTGCATTGATTCGCGCCAATGGTGGCGATATTGACTTCCCGGAGTGGCAGGCCTTTGCCGAGGCGCTCAATCTGGAAGAAAAATATAAGGGCATTAATGGTATTGGTGTGATCCATGCCGTACAGAGAGAAAAGCTGGCGGCATATCTCGATTGGCAACGCCAAAGCCGGCCGGACTACGGGATTCATCACCAGCACGCCCATGATTTACTACTGCCCATCAGCTATATCATTCCGGTGGGGGATAATGCGGCGGCGGTGGGTTTGGATGTCGCTTACGAAAAAAACCGCTTGGAAGCGGCGATAAAAGCACGGGATTCTCGTCAGGCGCAAATTACTGGGCCAATCGTACTGGTTCAAGATGCCGAGAACATGCCCGGCTTTTTATTCTATGTGCCTTTTTATGATCCTGAAGACGGCCACTTCAGAGGCTTGGTTTACGCGCCCTTTGTGGTAGATAAATTGATGCAGGGCACGCTGGAAAAAGCGCGTAGGCAAGTTGAAATCCGCCTAAAAGATGGCGCTGAAGTGCTCTACGATGAAGTGCGACAACACCCGCGTTCAGCCGATGCGAAAATCTTTTCCAATACCTACGAAAAGTGGATTTATGGCCGCTTGTGGACCATTGAAATCCAGTCTACGCCGGCGTTTTACAATGCCACCAGTAATAATCAACCCGAGCTGATTTTGGTCGGTGGTATTGTCATTGATATTTTGCTGCTGACCATTTTCTTGGTGATGAGTCGGGCGAATAAGAACAGTGTTTCCTTTGGCAAACGCATGGCGCGCTCCTATATACGGCGCAGCGAAGATCTTGAAAAAGCCGTAAACCAGCTTGAGTCGAAAAACCGTGAGCTGGAGCAATTCACCTATATTACCTCTCACGACTTGCAAGAACCGTTGCAGACCATTCGCAGTTTTATCGTTATTTTGAAGCGGGAATATGGCGAACAGCTTGATGCCAAAGGTCGGCAGATGATGGACTTTGTGGATCAGTCCAGCGTTCGTATGCAGTCACAGGTGAAAGGCCTGCTCGATTACGGTCGCATTGGGCACAAGAAAAATATCGAGCTAATTGATCTCAACGACAGTCTTCGCGCGGTTCAGCAAGACATGGCAGATACTTTTACGCGTCGCCACGTCACGCTCACGGTTGGTGAGTTGCCTACGCTTTGGGGTGTCGAGAAAGATCTACGTCTGATGTTTCAGAATTTAATTTCCAATGCGATTAAGTTTACCGATCCGGACGTCAGCCCGAAAATTGACATCACATCGGAAACAAAAGACGGGCACTACAAATTTTCAGTATGCGATAACGGTATTGGTATTCCCGAGGATTGCCGGGAAAAAGTATTCGGCGTCTTTAAGCGTTTGCACTCCCGGGAAAAATATCCGGGCACGGGCATTGGCTTGGCGCAAGTAAAGAAAATTGTTGAGTTGCACAGTGGGCAAATTTGGATAGACTCAAATGAGCAGGGTGGCTCCTGTTTCATTTTTACATTGACGGATTTGCGAGATGAGCAGCAAAACGATTTTGATGATTGAAGATGATCTGGCGACGTGTTTCCTGCATCGCATGGTATTGGAGTCGCTCAACCTCAATTTGAATATCCAAGAAGTCTACGATGGCAAAGAAGCCATAGATTACCTGTCTCAGCACACAAGCTGCCCAGACCTTATCCTGCTCGATATCAATATGCCTTTGCTCAATGGCTGGGAGTTTTTGGATGCGGTGGCGGCGTCTACCGAGCTGTGCAAAGACCAAGCGAAGATCGTGATTCTAACGACCTCCCTGAATCCCGAGGATCATGAGCGGGCGCAAGCCAATCCACTTGTGAGCGGTTTGATAATCAAACCGCTAGACGAGCAATCTGTAAAACAAGTGGAATCTTATCTACTGGCCTAAAGGCGGCTTTTTTATTTAAGGCGTGGGTGGCGTGACGTCCAACTGACTTAATAACAGCACCGCCTGCGTGCGGGAATGCACCCCCAACTTGCGAAAAATTTCGGTGATATGCGCCTTAATGGTCGCCTCGGTCACACTCAATTCCCAAGCAATTTGCTTATTCAGCAAGCCCTGAATCAAATAACTCGCTACCCGAAATTGTTGCGGCGTCAGGCTGGCAACCACGGCGGCAATATCTTTTTCCTGTTCTTGTTTTGCTGGCCGATAGGGCACATTTTCCGGAAGCCAGCGTTCGCCCTTAAGAACCTGTTGAATGGCCTGCTCAATTTGCTCGGGCGAACTGCTTTTTGGCAAAAATCCGCTGGCGCCGTAGTCAATCGCCCGGCACATCACCTCGGGTGTTTCCGAGGCAGACACCACCATCACCGGAATTTCCGGATGCTGTGATTGCAGGTGGATCAGTGCGCTAAAGCCCTGAGCGCCCGGCATATGTAAATCGAGCAGTAACAGATCGATATCGGCCTGTTGCTCAATACATTCAAACAGATTTTGAACATCGCCGACCTCCTGAATTTCCGCTTGGGGAAATGCCTGACTCAGTGCGCCGCGAAGAGCGGAGCGAAATAGGGGGTGGTCGTCAGCGATAATAAAACGAGTGCTTGTCACCGTTTAGCCTTCCGTTATTTTTATCTTGTATATTCCGCAGACAGTTTACTGAATTCAAGCGCGAGTATTAAGTCAGGTTAAAAAAAAGCCCCGCGCAATACGCGGGGCAATAAGCCCATAGGAATCGAGGGGTGTGCTGCCTAGGGCCCAGGAGAGAGCAGGGGCAACGTAGCTAATTACGCTACGTTAGAAGCCACCAACTGGCGGTGAGTTTCAATCAAGCGCGCCACCACGCTGGGGTCGGCCAAGGTCGAAATATCACCAAGATTGTCGTAATCATTGGCCGCGATTTTACGCAGAATCCGACGCATGATTTTGCCGGACCGGGTTTTGGGCAGGTCTTCGGTCCACTGAATCACATCGGGCGAGGCAATTGGGCCAATTTCTTTGCGCAGCCAATTGCGAAGCTCCATATGCAGGGTGTCGGTGCCTTCATGTCCTTGAATCAGGCTCACATAAATATAAATACCTTCGCCTTTAATCTCGTGAGGGAAGCCAACCACGGCCGCTTCGGCCACCAGCGGGTGTGCAACCAGCGCGCTTTCCAGCTCGGCGGTACCCATGCGGTGGCCAGACACATTCAGTACGTCATCTACGCGGCCGGTAATCCAGTAGTCGCCGTCTTCATCGCGACGAGCGCCATCGCTGCTGAAATAGCAACCTTCAAAGGTGGAGAAATAGGTGTCGATAAAACGCTGATGGTCGCCGTGAATGGTGCGCATCTGAGCTGGCCAACTCGCTTTAATAACCAAATTGCCATCAGTTGCGCCGCTCAGCTCCTGACCCTCATTACTTACCAGCGCAGGCTGAATACCAAAGAAAGGCTGAGTGGCCGAGCCGGGCTTCAATGGTGTTACACCGGGCATCGGGGTGAGCATCATGCCGCCGGTTTCGGTTTGCCACCAAGTATCCATAATCGGGCAGCGACCTTCTCCGTAAATGTCGTAAAACCAATTCCACGCTTCTGGGTTGATTGGCTCGCCGGCGGTGCCGAGCAGGCGCAATGAACTGCGGCTGCTGGTTGACGTCGCTTCCTCGGTCTTTGCCATCAACGAGCGGATAACGGTTGGCGCGGTATACAGAATATTGATCTGATATTTGTCGATAATACGGCCGAGGCGACCACAATCGGGATAGTTAGGAATACCTTCATACATCACACAGGTCGCGCCATTGGCCAGCGGGCCGTAAACCGCAAAACTGTGGCCGGTAATCCAACCGATATCCGCCATACACCAGTAAGTTTCACCGGGTTTGTAATCGAAAACAGTATGATGACACAGCGAGGTATACACCAAATAACCGCCGGTGGTATGCACCACGCCTTTGGGTTTGCCAGTGGAGCCAGAGGTATAAAGGATGAATAGAGGATCTTCAGCGTTCATCACTTCCGGCGCGCAATCGCTGGACTGCTTCTCAACCAAACTCGCGTAATCCACATCGCGGTTGCTGCGCCACGTTACTTCTGCGCCGGTATGACGCAATACCAAAACAGAATCGACATTCTGGGTGTGGCAGTGCTGAATGGCTTCATCAACATTGGCTTTCAGCGCGACGGTTTTACCACCGCGATAACCTTCATCGGCGGTAACTACGATACGGGATTGGCCATCTTCAATGCGGCCCGCCAATGCTTCAGGAGAGAAGCCGGCAAACACCACGGAGTGAATCGCACCAATACGGGCACAGGCCAGCATGGTAATCGTCGCTTCAGGCACCATGGGCATATAAAGGGTAACTACATCGCCTTTCTTAACCCCAAGCTCTTTCAGGCCATTGGCTAACTTACAAACTTGAGCATGAAGTTGGCGATACGTGTAGCGGCGGCCTTCGCCATTTTCCGCATCGGGTTCCCAAAGCAACGCCGTTTGATCGCCCTGACTTTCCAAGTGGCGATCCAAACAGTTCACACTGGCATTTAACTCGCCATCGGCATACCAGCTGATCTTGAGATTGTCTTTGCTGAAATTGCAGTCACTAATTTGGCTGGGCTTTTTCACCCAATCAATGCGTTCTGCCATCTTGCTCCAAAAGGCGTCGGGGTTATTAACCGACTCCTGATACATCGCTGAGTAATCAGCGGGTTTGATGTGAGCTTCAGCAGCGATATTGTCTTTTACCTGGTACACATTCTGCGCCATGGTGATTCCCTCTCTTGGTGTTTTCTATTTTTATTCAGTGTCGTTTATTGGGCAAAAATTGGCCATTAGACCTTGGTATAGCCAAAGCGCCAAAAAAATGTCGATTTTTGGCACCGCAATGTCCCGCTTAAGTTATTTCCTGTAGATTCCAGTAAAAAATTCAGACTAATTACGCCATACTATCGCTTTGCCAAAAATGGATTTAGCGAGGGGTATTGTGGCGGTATTGGTAACAGGCGGAGCGGGCTACATTGGCTCGCATTGCGTGCTGGTGTTGTTGGAAAAAGGCATTGACGTTGTTGTTTTAGATAATCTTGCCAACAGCTCCTCAGAATCCCTCGCTCGGGTTGCAAAAATTACCGGTAAATCAGCAGCCTTTGTACAAGGCGACGTTACCAGTACAGAAGATTTGGAAAGCGTTTTCCAGCAATTTGATATTGAAAGTGTTATCCACTTTGCCGGCTTGAAGGCGGTGGGCGAGAGCAAACAAAAGCCCCTCGAATATTACGAAAACAATGTAGCGGGCACGCTCAAATTACTGGCGTGCATGGGCAAACACCAAGTTAAAAAATTCGTATTTAGCTCCTCCGCTACTATCTACGGCGAAGAAGCGCCAGTGCCGTATTTAGAAGAATATGGTCAAGGTTGCACCACCAACCCCTACGGCACCTCCAAGGCAATGGTCGAAACCATTCTGCAAGACCTAGCAGAAAGCGACCCAGAATGGTCGATCTGTGCGCTGCGCTACTTTAATCCTGTAGGTGCCCACCCAAGTGGTGATATCGGAGAAGACCCCAGCGGAATTCCCAATAACCTCATGCCTTATATTTCCCAAGTGGCCATTGGTCGCCGTGAAAAACTTTCAATCTTCGGGGGCGATTACGCAACCCTAGATGGCACCTGTCGTCGTGACTACCTCCACGTGATGGATCTGGCAGAAGGACATTTGGCAGCCCTAAATCATATTGAAAAAGGCTTTGATGCGATCAATCTCGGCACCGGTAATCCACTCTCCGTGCTGGAAATGGTGTCTGCTTTTGAGCAGGCCACAGATAAAAAAGTAGCCTATGAAATTGTGGGCAGAAGGGAAGGGGATTTGCCCGAGTTTTGGGCTAATGCCGACAAAGCCAAAAATAAACTGGGCTGGGAAGCCACGCGATCGGTTACCGAAATGATGGCCGATACCTGGCGTTGGCAATCGCAAAATCCACAAGGCTATTAAAGCTACAATTGGTGATGTAACGTTTTCTTTATTGCTTCTGATCGCTCAAATTTAAAAAAATCAGCGAACGCGACAAGCATTAAGACCTTAGTCTACTCCTAGACCAAAGGCTAATGTCTCCCCTCCATTTAAGCGCCTATAACTAAAACTCCTAAATCTGAAATAACCATAACGGGGAGTTTTCATCATGGCGAATAAAAACATAACGCTAAAGGGATTCCGATATGCATTGCTGCCGTTGGCGGTAGCCGCTGCCTTGCCGACGGTGGCGCAGGCTGAGTCTTTGGAAGAGCGGGTGGCGCGTTTAGAGGCGCAACTGGCTGAGAAAGAGGCGAGCAAAAGCAGCACTGAATATAGCTTTGGCGGCTATATCAAGCTGGATGCGATTTACAGTTCATACAGCAGTGGTGAGCGCGCTACGGCTACGGTTGGCGATGACTTTTTAGTGGCTTCTACCATTCCTGTGGGCGGTAGCTCTGGCGATACCCATTTGGATATGCAAGCCAAGCATTCCCGACTTTGGTTTAAAACCAAAACTCAGACTGACGCCGGTGAGATTTCTTCCCATATTGAAATGGATTTTGGGGTAAACCAGATTGGCGATGAGCGTATTAGTAATTCGTCGGTTTCCCGTGTTCGTCATGCGTTTGTGAAGTGGCAATACGATAAAAACAGTTCTTTGTTGGCCGGCCAATCTTGGACGACCTTTTTCAATGTAGCCAGCCTGCCAGAAACATTGGATTTTGTTGGCCCGGTGGGCACTATTTTTGAGCGCCAAGCACAGATTCGCTGGACTCAGGGCGTGGGCAATGGCGCAGTGATGTTTGCCTTGGAAAACCCTTCTTCAGGTTTATTAAGTGGCGGTGCTGCTGTAGGCGGCAGTGCTTATGATAATAATTCGATGCCGGATGTGGTGCTGCGTTATGATGGTAAAGCCGGTGATCTTGCCTATAGCGTGGCGGCAGTTGGCCGTGAGATTGCTTATAAAGAAGCGAGTACCACGTTTACTGGCGATGACAGTACCATGGCTTACGGGGTGAGTTTCTCTGGTAAGTGGATGTTGGGTAAAGACGACATCAAGTTCCAGTTAAACGCCGGCACCTTGGGGCGTTATATGGGTTTGCAAACCTATCGCGATGGTGTGATTGAGGCCAATGGCGACATTGAGTTGATTGATGCCGTGGGTGGTTTCATTGCCTATCGTCACTTCTGGTCAGACAAACTGCGCAGCAGCTTTGTGTATTCCGCCACCAGTGCCGATAACCCACAAAGTGTTCAGGGCGGTTCTACCCCTGAGTCTTACAACAGTATTCATACCAACCTGCTGTATTCACCAACGGCTAAGCTGACCTTGGGTGCGGAATATATTTTCGCGGAAAAAACCATTGAGGGCCAGGGTGCGAATGGTGAGGACAGCGGTGATATGGATCGCGTTCAATTCAGTGTCAAATACGATTTTTGAGGAAGACTAAAGTCCAATAGCTGTCGGGTGGGATTAAGCGCATGCTGATCCTGCCTCACTGTAAAATTAGGAGAATAACAATGGCATTTCAAAGTAAGGAACACGCCGATTCTTACTGGCGTGAAAACCTCAGGCTGATGGTTGTGCTGTCGGTGATCTGGTTTGTGGTGTCGTATGGTTGCGGTGTGTTGTTTGTCGACGCGCTCAACACCATTCGCATTGGTGGTTACAAGCTGGGTTTCTGGTTTGCACAGCAAGGTTCTATTTACGTTTTCGTGGTTCTCATTTTTGTTTATGCGAAAAAAATGGGCGACCTAGATCGTAAATACGGCGTAGATGACGAGTGAGGTAAGAGCCATGGATCTACAAACTTTAACGTACTTGGTGGTGGGGTTTACCTTCGCCGTGTATATCGGTATTGCCATTTGGAGTCGCGCCGGTTCAACAAAAGATTTCTACGTAGCTGGTGGCGGTGTTCACCCTGTTGCTAATGGTATGGCAACGGCAGCGGACTGGATGAGTGCGGCCTCGTTTATCTCTATGGCGGGTTTGATCGCCTATATGGGTTACGGCGGCTCGGTGTTCCTAATGGGCTGGACTGGTGGCTTTGTACTGCTTGCTATGTTCCTTGCGCCTTATTTGCGTAAGTACGGCAAGTTCACCGTGCCCGAGTTTATTGGTGATCGTTTCTACTCTCGCACTGCGCGGATTGTCGCGGTCGTGTGTTTGATCATTATTTCGGTAACCTATGTTATCGGGCAAATGAAAGGGGTTGGCGTTGCCTTCTCGCGTTTCCTGCAAGTGAGCTATGAAGTTGGCCTGCTGGTGGGTATGGCGATTGTTTTTGTTTACGCCGTTGTCGGCGGCATGAAGGGCATTACCTATACCCAGATCGCGCAATACTGTGTGCTGATTCTGGCGTATACCGTGCCGGCTATTTTTATCTCGCTGCATCTAACCGGTATGCCAATTCCACAATTGGGATTAGGCGCAACTATTAGCGGCACCGATGTATTCCTGCTCGACCGTCTTGACCAGGTTATTACCGAGCTGGGCTTTAGTGATTACACCAATAATGTTCGCGGCAGTACCTTGAATATGTTTGTGTACACACTCTCGCTGATGATTGGTACTGCGGGTCTGCCCCACGTCATTATCCGTTTCTTTACTGTACCCAAGGTAAAAGATGCGCGGACTTCTGCCGGTTGGGCGCTGGTGTTTATTGCGATTCTTTACACCACGGCTCCTGCGGTTGCGGCAATGGCGCGTTTGAATATTCACAACACCATTTCTCCGCCAAATGCAGAGCAAAACTTGGTGTATGAAGAGCGTCCGCAGTGGTTTAAAAACTGGGAAAATACTGGCCTGCTGGAGTTTGAAGACAAAAACGGCGACGGCATGATTCAGTACACCGCTGATGCAGCAACCAATGAAATGGTTAAGATCGACCGCGACATTATGGTGCTGGCTAACCCTGAGATTGCCAAGCTGCCTAACTGGGTTATTGCACTGGTAGCAGCCGGTGGTTTGGCGGCGGCACTTTCTACAGCGGCGGGGCTATTGTTGGCGATTTCGTCTTCGATCTCCCACGACCTGTTGAAAGGGGTGATCATGCCGGATATTTCTGAGAAGGCGGAGTTGAGAGCAAGCCGGATTTCAATGGCAGGTGCCATTGCGCTGGCGGGGTATCTTGGCTTTAACCCTCCCGATTTTGCGGCGGGAACAGTAGCACTGGCCTTTGGTTTGGCGGCTTCTTCAATCTTCCCCGCCTTGATGATGGGTATCTTCAGCACCCGCATTAATAAAGAAGGCGCGATTGCCGGTATGGTGGCAGGTATTGCGGTAACACTGCTGTATGTGTTCCAGCATATGGGCATTATGTTTGTGGCCAGCACTGCGTTCCTCGGCGATATGAAGCCTAACTGGTTCTTAGGGATTGAGCCTAATGCCTTTGGCGCAGTGGGTGCGGTAGTGAACTTTGCGGTTGCCTTTGCGGTATCTTCGGTGACTAAAGCTACTCCGGATCATGTGAAGGAGCTGGTGGAGCATATTCGGGTTCCTACAGGTGTTGCTGAAGCGCAGGACCACTAATTAGCTACTACACTCGTTATCTTGGCATCCAGCGGTACTGAAAAATGGGTTCCGTTGGTTGCCAAGCTAACTTCGTTCGTGACGCTAATTGATAGTAATAAGAAAATAAAAAAGTAAGGTTGTGAGTTGTATGAGCTTTCTAACCAATAAACATTTTGTTATTGCGCTAATTGTGGCGCCGATCCTTGCGGTGATCGCCTATTTTGCTGTGGATCGTGCGGTAACTGAACCGCCCCAACAGGCCGTGGCTGGGCAAGATTATCCGCTAGTAGCTGCATCAAATTGCCGTTATAGCAGCGGCCGCTGCACAATGAAAAATGGCAATTTCAATGTGACGATTACCCCTGAGTTTGAAGCAGCAAATTTATTGCGGCTGCATTTGCAGTCGGCATTTCCGGTTACTAAAGTCAGTTTGGCGTTGGTGCCAAATGCCGAGGCGAATTATCCGCCCCTAGAAATGGAACAGGTAGAAGGCGATGCGCAGAGCTGGGTGATTACCACCACGTTGCCAGAGTCTGAAAATCCTTTATTGCGTTTAGTTGTAGAAGCGGAAGGTAGCCGCTATTTTGGAGAGACTGGGCTGGCGTTTCGCGATTATGAAACCAGCTACCATGAAGACTTTCGGAAATAATGATTTCGAGGGAGAACTAGGTGGAAGCAAACCATCCTGAGCTTGCCCTGATTAGCGATTTTCTCGCCAACTGTCTGCCTTTTGATAGCCTCGATAGTGTCACTCTACTTGAGCTGGCCGAACAATTTGAAATTGCGTATTACCGTCATGGCCACCGTTTTTCGGTTGCCGATGGCGAGGGTTTACTTCTTCTACGCAGCGGCGCGGTAGACCAATTTGGCGAAGAGGGCATTAGCCAGCGTTTGGAGTCTGGAGAGTCCTTTATTCTACCGCCAGAAACCCAAGGTGTTCGTTTTACCGCCTTTGAAGACTCTCTGATTTATCACTTACCTGAAGATGCGTTTGCGGCTTTGTGTGCTCGCTTTCGTCATGTTGACCGTTATTTTCGCAGCCGCCGGGAACGGCGATTGCGTAGGGCGGCGCGCTATCGAGTACAGGCGGATTATTACAGCCGAGCGGTTGCCGATGTTATGAGTTCGCCGCCACTCACCGTTACGCCTGAAACCTCGATTTTTGAAACTGCTGAATTGATGACCGCAAAACGCGTGTCCAGTGTGTTGGTTGAGCGTGACGGGCAGTTATTGGGAATTGTGACTGACCGCGATTTGCGCTCTCGGGTTTTGGCGGCGGGGCGTAATGGGGAAGTGACGATTATTTCGGTTATGACCCAGCAGCCGCGCACGGTTGCTCTGCAAGCGAATTTGTTTGATGCCGTTTTAATAATGGCGGACAAACGCGTACATCACTTGCCGGTGGTGGATGAGCAAGGGCGCGCCTGCGGCATGGTAACGACCTCTGATATTCAGCTGGCGCGTGAAGATGATCCCCTGTTTTTTGTGCAGCGAATAGGGCGCGCCAATTCGGAAGAGCAATTAGCCACTATGATGCAGCGCCTGCCGGAAATGTTTCGGCAATGGGTGGCGGCGGATACGCAAAGTCATCAAATTGCGCGGCTCACTACCACGATTAGCGATGCCGTAACGCGGCGATTAATTGAGTTGGCACAACTGGAATTAGGGCCTGCACCGGCAAAATTTTGCTGGTTGGGTTTTGGTTCTCAGGCCCGTGGTGAACAGTTGCTGGGTGGTGATCAGGATAATGGTTTGCTGATTGAAGATGGTCTTAATGAGTCGCAAAAACATTGGTTTGAGCAACTTGGGAAGCGGGTTTGCGATGGCTTGAATGCCTGCGGTTATGTTTATTGTCCCGGTGGGGTGATGGCGAGTACACCTGAGTGGCGCAAGGAGTTGGGCGAGTGGCGTAAAACCGTGGATGCGTGGCTGCGCAGTCCTAGCTCTGCGGCGGTAATGCGGGTAAGTATTTTTTTCGATCTGCGGTCTATTTATGGTGAGGTTTCGCTGTGCGAAAACCTGCAAATCTATATGCTAAGTCAAACCCAAAAGAACAGTATTTTCTTGGCGTCTTTGGCTGAGAATGTGTTGTCTTCTACGCCGCCACTGGGTTTGTTTGGCCGCTTACTGGTAGAGCGGGGCGGTGAACACAGTCGCGAGCTCGATTTGAAAAAGCGCGGTATTTTGCCGATTGTAGAAATGACGCGCCTACATGCTTTGGCCAATGGGCTGGCAGAAGTGAACACCTATGCGCGCCTTCACGCCTTGGCAAAAATGGGGGTGATCAGTTTGGCAGACAGCCGCAATATGGAAGATGCCTACACGCTCATAAATAGTATTCGCCTAAAGCAGCAGGCTCGGCAATTGGCCGACGGTGAAACGCCGAATCATTTTCTGAAACCGGAATCGCTCAGTCGCTTGCAGCGGCAACATTTAAAACAGGCTTTTGGCATTGTCCGCCAAGCGCAAGATAGTGTGCGCCTAAATTACCGCTCGGGTATTTAGAGTGCTGCAGGCGTGGAAGCTGGCTTGGCAGCGCTGGCGTTATCGCAATGCGGTTAGCCCGGAATTACATGCTTGTTGGCAACGCCCTCCGCAGCTCGATAAATTTCTGGTGGTGGATATAGAAACAAACTCGCTCGATGCCAAGCAGGGCGAAGTGGTGAGTTTGGCCTGGGTTGCCGTGAATGCAAATCGGATTGTTTTGAAAAACAGCGAGCATTTGCTGGTGCTGGGCAATCAAAGCGTTTCAGAAAGTGCCGGTTTTCATTTGCTGCGAGATTGTGAACGGTCGCAGGGTTTGCCGGTAAAAGACGTTATGGCGCTGTTTTTGGCGGCGGCAGCTGGGCGCACCTTGGTGTTTCATTATGCGGGCCTCGATATGGCCTTTTTGAATACACTCTCACGTAAGCTTTATGCCGCGCCGTTATTGTTACCGTTTATAGATACGCTGGAAATTGAAAAACAGAAAATGCAGCGTCGAGATCAGCCCATTGTGAAGGGGGATTTACGTTTGGGCGCTTGCCGCAAGCGCTATGGTTTGCCGGAATATCCTGCTCATAATGCGTTTAATGATGCTCTGGCGACGGCGGAGTTGTTATTGGCGCAAAAGCAGGTGCTTGCTTAAGTTTTATTGTTAATGCACCCAATCTTCATAGTTAAGGCCGGGTACTCTGCTGAATTCACGGGTATTGTTGGTAACCAATATGCAGCTTGTTGCAATTGCATGGCCGGCGATAGCTGTATCATTCGCGCCGATTGGTGTTCCAGATTCTGATAGTTGGCGCTTAATTTCGGTAGCGGCATCGACCGCGTCTCGGTCCCAAGCCAGAATCGCATCAAGCCGTTTAACAAACTCTTCAACCAATGTTGCGTGCTTGGGTGAGGCTTTTTTGCCGATACTGCCATACTTCATTTCAGCATAGGTGATCGCAGAAATCACCAGACGGTGCTGACTCTCTACCAGAGTCTGCATTCGTCTTAATACCTCCTCAGGATGTTCGCGCATAATAAAGCTGCAAATACAGGTGTCCAGCATGTAGGTTGCCTTGCTCACAGGCTAAACCGCCCTTCATCACTGACTACGTTTTCTCGCTCTTCCAGAAATCCTGAATCCGCTTTGTCGCATTCAGCAAATGATGACCAATCGGGCCGTACTGGGCGCAATATAATACTGTTGCCCTCTTGAACAATTTCTAGCTCGTTCACGCCTGGAAAATCCATGTCTTTGGGTAAGCGAACGGCGCGGTTATTGCCGTTTTTGAAGATGGATACCGTTCTCATAACATGTTGCCTCTCAGTTTGCATATGCTTGGCATATGTATCTATGCTAGCATGCCCGACCTATGTGTCAATAAGGCTTTTCTTTGGCATTACAGGCATTATTGTCGCTAGCCGTTTTGAGCGAGTACACTAGCGCCTGATTTTAGTAAGGATATTGGTGTGTCGGTCGAATTAGACGAAGTCAGTAAATTTTCTCGGTGTATGGTGGATGAAGACACCGAATTTCACTTCTCTTTGCTTGGCTTAAAAGTGATTGATGTCGATCGCTGCAAAGCCAGTATGAAAATGCCGTATAGCGACATTATTGTGGGTGATCCTGAAACCGGGGTGATTCACGGTGGGCCGATTACCGCTTTGTTAGACACTTGTTGTGGCTTCTCTGCTGCTTCTGCGCAGACCCATTTGGCGATGACGCCGACCATTGATTTACGCATTGATTATATGACCTCTGCCAAGCCCGGTATTGATGTGATTGCCGAGGCCGAGGTGTATCGCAATACCGAGCATGTGATTTTTACTCGGGCCATTGCTCATCAGGGCGATAGGGAGCGGCCGGTCGCGTTTGCGACGGGAACCTTTTTTAATTTGCCTCCTGAAACCTTTGAAGATTTACGTCAGGCCTTCGACTCTGGTGTGTTGTCGTCATTGCGCGATTCGGTTCAAACCCAGCCAGAAGCGCCCGCCGAGTTGGGTGATTCTGAAATAGATGCACAGATTAACCGCGTACCTTATGCGCGTACTTTGGGCATACGCGCACTGCCAGAAGAGGGCTGTTTTGTATTGCCGCCCAAGCGCACGAATATTGGTAACTTCACCCTGCCATCGCTGCATGGCGGCGCGATTTCTGGTTTTATGGAATTGTCGGCATTGGTTGCCGTGTTGCAAAAAACGGGAATGGAAAGTATTCCCAAGGTGATTGATATCAGCGTGGATTATTTGCGCGCCGGCCGATTCCAAGAAACCTTCTCGCGCTGCACCATTAATTATCTGGGACGCCGCATGATCAATGTGTCAGTTGTGGCTTGGCAAGATGATGAGAGCAAGCCCATCGCGACATCGCGGGTGCAGTTTCTTGTGAAGGAATCGGAATAAAATTAGCTTTTCGCTAATAATTTCTTTCGCGGAAATTTTTCATCTAGTTTGCTAAGCGGGTAAGCCAGCCCCGTTACGGCGATTAGGTAGGCGGAAATCGCCAGCGGGGTGCCGAGGCCTTCAAACCACTCCAGTAAAAATAGCATGGGGTAGTGCACTAAGAATAGCGGGAAGGATAAGTCGCTGAGCCAGGCGACAGTTTTTTTACCGGGTAGCTGCAGCACGAACCAAACCTTCTTGTTCAGGGTGAGTGCGAGATAAATCCCCAAACCAAATTCAAATACGCGACACAGCGGAAACCAATCTGTTGGGCGGCCCGGCATAAAACCAAATTGCCGGTAGCCGTATTCCACTACGCCGTCCCAAAAATGACCTTCGCCAAAGGCTAGGCCATTTTCCCCCACGTACAAGCGGCTGCCGATACTAATAAAAAATAGGATTAGCAGGCTGAGGTGGGGCTGCTTTTTCATTGCCCAAGCCATTAATGGGAATAGGCCGTACAGCGCCATGATGAGTGCGATAAACCAGCTCGGTGGATTGTAGGGGCCCCCCCACATTCCCAGCCAAGAATAAAAACCGGTCAGACTGCCGAATAGGTCGGTGGAAAATCCAGAGGGAAACCATTTTCCCGATGAGTTTATGGTGATGAAAAAAATAAAGCTGCTAATCACCGACAGCCAATAAAGCGGATAAATACGCAGCACTTTTTTCAGTAAGTAGCTGCTGTAGGCGGTTTTACGATTGGCCTCTGTTAGGCCAGCTAATAAACCAGAAAGGATTAAGAATAGGGTAACGCCCACGCCGCCAAGACTGACAAAGTAAAAATTTTTGATGCCGAAAAAACCGCCGATATCGCTGCCAAGGTATTGGCCAATATGGGCCACAAAAACCAGGCCGATGGCGAAGACGCGAAGAAGATCTAGTAAGTATGAGCGATTCATGGGGTCAGTTGGGTCGACAAAATCGCTAGTTTAAGCGCGGGGTGTTACAGCTTTGAGAAACTGTTATTGGGCTTTAATTATTGTTGCTTAAACCGCTAGCCCAGCGCTGTAGCCAGAAGACCACGCCCACTGAAAATTAAAGCCGCCCAGCCAGCCGGTAACGTCTACCACTTCGCCAATAAAAAACAGGCCCGGTTGGCTGGTCACTTCCAGTGTTTTTGAGCTTAATGCCTTGGTGTGTACACCGCCTAAAGTGACTTCGGCGGTGCGATAACCTTCGGTGCTGGAGGGCTTAATTTGCCAGTCATTTAATTGTTGGGCGATATTGATCAGGGCTTTGTCGCTAAATTCCGCGAGTGCGGTATCCGCTTGCTCCGGCCACCAGCGTTGTTGCAGTTCGCCTACCAAGCCTTTAGAAAGGTGCTGACTTAACACGGTGCGCAACAGTGATTTTCCTTGTTGTTGTTTCGCGGTGAGTAGCAATTGTTCGGCATTGGTATCGGGCAGTAAATTGATCGAGACGGTATCGCCGGGATGCCAGTAATTTGAAATTTGCAGCACCACGGGGCCGCTCATGCCGCGATGGGTAAAGAGCAGGTTTTCCCGGAAATAGGTGTTGTTGCAGTGCATTTCAACTTCGAGCGCCAAACCGGAAAGGGTTTCGCAGAGAGATTTCATCGACAGTTTTTTATCGCTGTCGCTAAACATAAAAGGTACTAAACCTGCCTGCAGCGGGGTGACTTCAAGGCCAAATTGACGGGCAATTTGGTAGCCGAGATCGCTGCCGCCAAGGGTGGGGATGGAAAGTCCGCCGGTGGCGACAACCAGCGAACGACAAGTCAGTGTGGCGGCCCCATTTTCATCGACCAGTTTTATCTGGTAGCGAGCGGAGTGTTGGTCAATCGCCTGCACTTGTTTGGCTTCAGCTTTGCAGCGAATTTCAACACCGGCTTGCTCACACTCATTGAGCAACATTTCGAGAATATCTTTGGCGGAGTTGAGGCAAAACAATTGGCTGTGCTTACGCTCTTCGTAAGGGATGGCGTAGCGCTCGACCATGCCGATGAAATCCCACTGGCTATAGCGTTTGAGGGCGGCTTTGCAAAAATGGCGGTTGTCGGAGATGTAGTTTTCGGCGCTGACAAAATGATTGGTGAAATTGCAGCGGCCGCCGCCAGACATCAGAATTTTCTTGCCGACCTTGTTCGCTTTTTCCAAAACCAATACGCGTTGCCCACGCTGGGCGGCGGTCATGGCGCAAAACAAGCCGGAGGCGCCAGCGCCAAGAATAATGACATCGTAAAGGTTTGGGTTCACAGGAAATAGCTGCTTGGATTTCGAAACGACAATTATCGCATCTTCTGAGGGTATTACCCTAGGGCTTCACTCGGACAATACGTATTGGAAACGCTTCTCACTCTGGGCAATCTGCTCATTCAATAGCCAAAAAAATCAGTGGGCAAAAAATATGAGCACTTCTTCTGTGAGCCTTGAACAGCTTCAACAGACGCTTGACGCTATCAGTCAATCTCAGGCGATGATCGAGTTTGATACTGACGGCACCATTATCAATGTAAACGATAATTTTGCCTCGGTGACGGGCTACCCAGCCGCAAAACTGATTGGTCAGCATCACCGTTTGTTTGTCGATGCAGAGTACGCGAAGTCTCGTGAATACCAGCAATTTTGGGCTTCCCTACGAGCGGGCGAGGCGCAGACTGGCGAGTTTTGTCGCTATTCCGCCAGCGGTGAACCGTTCTGGATTCAGGCGGCTTATAGCCCGGTTTTTAATGACGCGGGCGAGGTTATTCGAATTATCAAAGTGGCCTCGGATATTACCGCCCAGAAAAAAACCAATATGGATTATCAGGGCCAGATTGAGGGCATTAATGCCTCGCAGGCGGTGATTCAATTTGAAGTAACGGGCAAGATTATTACCGCTAATCCCAATTTCCTTGCGGCGATGGGCTATGAGTTAAAGGAGATTGTAGGAAAGCATCACCGTATTTTTGTCGACCGTGCGTATTCCGAGTCAGCCGATTATCAAGATTTTTGGCGCAACCTTTCAGAAGGTAAGGCCAGTGTGGGTGAGTTTAAGCGCTTTGCCAAAGACGGCAGCGAAATTTGGATTCAAGCCTCTTACACCCCGATTCGCGATCTGAGCGGCAAGGTGGTGAAGGTGGTGAAATACGCCAGCGATATTACCGAGCAGAAAAAAGCGGTTGAGGAAGTTGGGCGTTTGATTGCGTCAGCCCAGTGCGGTGAATTGGCCGAGCGCGCTAAAACGACTGGATTTAGCGGCGATAATCTCGCCTTGCTGGAAAATATCAATGCCATGTTAGATGCCGTTACCGTGCCGATTAATGCGGTGTCTAATGTGATGCGAGCCATGTCGAACAATATTCTTACTCAACGTGTTGAAGGCGATTTTCAGGGGCAATTTGCGGAGTTGCAGTCTTTTGTGAATTCTGCGGTGAAGCAATTGGGCGATTCGCTGTGTCAGGTGGCGGATGCGTCTAGCCGTGTTTCTTTGGCCTCGGGTCAGATTGCTTCGACCAGTCATTCGGTGGCGATGGGCGCGGCGGATCAGGCGGCGTCTTTGGAAGAAACCGGTCGATCCTTGGAAAGTCTTTCTGAAGAAACCCGCCGCAATGTGGATAGCACGCGCTTAGCAAAAGAGCGTGCGGGCGAAACTCAGGATCTGGCTAAACGCGGCAGCGAGACCATGAGCCAAATGCTTGAGGCGATGGCGCGGATTAAGTCTGCGGCTAAAGACACTCAGGATATTATTTCTGATATTAACGAAATTGCCTTCCAGACCAATTTGCTGGCGTTGAATGCGGCGGTTGAAGCGGCGAGAGCGGGGGAGGCGGGTCGCAGTTTTGCGGTGGTCGCAGAAGAGGTGAGAAACCTTGCTCTGCGCGCGAAGGCGGCAGCGGATAAAACTCAGGGATTGATTGCGCAGAGTGCAGAATCCGCTGAGGTAGGTGGCAAATTGTCTGGTCAGGTAAACAGCCGCTTTGCCGAGATTATTGATTCATCGTCAATGGTGAATGGCTTGGTAGGCGAGATTTATCACGCCAGCGAAGTGCAAGCCAAGGGCATTGATGAAATCAATAAGGCGATGGCGTTGATGGATAAGGTGGTACAGCGTTCAGCCGCCGATTCGGAAGAGTCTTCAAGTGCGGCGGAAGAGCTGGCCGGTCAAGCGCGAGAGCTGAATGATCTGGTAGCACAGTTTGAGTTGGAGCCAGAGGAGCAATATGCGCCGGCGCATTTTTCTCAGCGGCGTTATGCTTGATCTCGAATTTCATTAATAGAAAGGCGCCAATCGGCGCCTTTTTTTGTACTGCTGGACGAGTGTTTTTACAAAATAGTTTTTACCAATCCCATTTCAGGCGAACAAAGGCATCGCGTCCCATGCCGGGCAATCTTTCGCCAATAGCAATATCGGGATTGGCGGCACGGTTATAGCCGGCCAAGTGATCGGCATAAGATTTGTCGAGCAGGTTGTTCACGCCAACCGCCAGCGTGAGGTCTTTGGCGAGAGTAAAGCTGCTGTGCAGGCTGAGGGTGCCGTAACCCGCAGTGGTTTGCTCTTCATTGGTAACTGACACTTTGTTTTGTTTGCGATACAGGGCATTGATCAGTGAGACCGACCAAGTGTCTGCTTGATATTTAAGCGACAGGGTGAGGTTGTCCGGGGTGATGCGGTAGAGGTTGTCGTCAATATCGCGACGCTCACCACGGGTAATGGTGACAACGGAGCCCAGTGTCCACTGCGGCAGAAATTGCCAGCTGGCTTCCATATCCGCACCGTAGATTTTTGCGCTGGTATTGGCAAAGCGCAGCGGTGTTGGGTCGCCGCCCATATTGGTGCTGACCATAACAATGGCGGGGTTGGTTTCGGGTACGCCCTGAATGTAGTTGTCGATATTTTTCCAATACAGGCGTGGAGAAATCATCAGCTTGGAGCGGTTAAGGTCAAAGCCGATTTCCAGTTCGTGGGAAACTTCAGGCTGAAGATCGATGGTGCCAACGTGGTTATTACCATCGGCCAGTCCGGCGGTGGATTGCATTGGCATCCACAAGTAGCGTTCTTGATAGGCCGGTGCGCGGCTTTTTCTGGCAATGCCAGTATAAAAGGTCAGTTCGTTGCTGATGGCGGTATAGATTTTTGCCACGGCATCAAACAGGTCGTCGCGCTGTTTACGGTTGGCATTGTTAAAGTTGTCGCGCAGCGTGGCTACCATCGGATTCATCATCGCCATGCTGGTGTTTACGGTATCCGCATTGGTTTCCACTTGGGTGGCGCGCAGGCCGAGTTCAAGTTCGATGCCTTCCTGCAGAGTGAATTGGGTTTCTGCAAACACGCCCATTAAATCACGCGAAATGTCATTGAAATTAACCGAGTAAAACATCGCGTTATTGGGGTTGCTGATGTCGGAATTATGGATGCTGTTGTGAACATCCAGTCCGGCTTTCCAGCTTAATCCCGCCAGATTTTGGCCTAGTGAAAATTTGCCGCTTTGGGTGTCTGAGCTGGTTTCATTGCGGCGCCATCTGCTCATGTCGGCAGGGGCACTGCGCAGATGATAATTGGTCATGCCGTGTTCGATATTACTGTTGGCAAGCTGCGCCTGCATTTGCCAATGCGAGCCTAGATAGCTCCACGCCAGTTTTTGTTTTTCGCCATCGACATAGAGAATGTCCATAGGCAGGGCGGGGGTGCCGCTGTCATTGGTTTCGTTGCGAGTGGCGTCCAGGCTGATGACATGATTGCCAAGTTGAAGGCTATACCCTAAATCGTAGCGTTGGCGCTGATACTCGGTGGGGGTGATGGTGGCGTCGGCGGATTTTTGGTCGTCGCCAGATTCGGTAAGTGCGGCAATATGCAGTTTGTGCTGATTGTTTGCCACGGCGGTGGTGATGGCGCTTACCCAGCCTTTGCCATTACTTTGTGCGCCGGTATAGAGGCGTCCGTGGTTTTCCCAATCACTATTTTCCGTAAAGCTGCCGTGCCACGTTTCTGCTTCTATTGCGCCGCCAATGGTTTCCTGACCGGCTGACACCGGTGCGATGCCGCGAAAAACAACAAAGTTTTCCAGTAGTGCCGTGGGCGCGTAATGCAGTGGTGGGTCCATCCAATTTGGGCCGCCGGGGCTGATTGCAAGACCATCTACATTGACGTGCACGCGGCCGCCGTACATGCCGCGATATTGGGGAATGCCGGTTAATGCACCATTTTTGTTGACGCCGCCGCCGGGAATGCGACGCATCAGTTCGGCGGTGTCGGGCATGGCAACAGTGAGATTGCTGCGATCCAGCACGACTTTTTCTCGACTGCCCTGCACAGTCACTTCTTCAACATGGTCGGCAAAAGCGGGGGTGGAAATAAGCAGGAGGGCGGGTATAAGCCGGGTGTTGCGATTCATGGCGTTATCTCATTATCTGTTCAGCAATTTGTGCGGCGGGAATTTTAGCGGGATGAGCGGAGAATGAGATGTGACATATTGTCGCAGTGGGCGTGCGCGGGCACAAAAAAGGGCGCCGAAGCGCCCTTTGATATTCAAGCCTGTTGTTTTGGCTTAAACGATTTTCTTCATTTCAGTCATGTAGCTGCGCAGTTGGCGGCCAATAACTTCAACGGGGTGGTTGCGGATTGCGGCGTTCACAGCAATCAGCTCAGCATTGTCTACGCCGTTGTCTTTCACGTTGATACCTTTGCCGATAACGTCGGTCGACATTTTCGCCATGAAGTCTTTCAGCAGTGGACGACAAGCGTGATCGAACAGGTAGCAACCGTATTCAGCGGTGTCAGAAATAACTACGTTCATTTCGTACAGTTTACGGCGCGCAATGGTGTTAGCGATCAGCGGCGTTTCGTGCAGAGATTCGTAGTAGGCTGATTCTGGTTTCATGCCGGCCGCAACCATGCACTCAAACGCCAGCTCAACCCCGGCTTTAACCATGGCAACCAGCAGGATGCCGTGATCATAGTACTCTTGCTCTGCAATGGGTGCGTCGGTAGATGGGGTTTTCTCGAACGCGGTTTCCGCGGTGGCGGCGCGCCAGCCCAGCAGGTTTTTGTCGTCGTTCGCCCAGTCTTCCATCATGGTGGTGGAGAAGTGACCGCTGATGATGTCGTCCTGATGCTTTTCGTACAGTGGACGCATGATGTCTTTCAGCTCTTCCGCCAGATCGAAGGCGCGGATTTTCGCAGGGTTGCTCAGGCGATCCATCATATTGGTGATGCCGCCGTATTTCAGACCTTCTGTTACTGTTTCCCAGCCGTACTGGATCAGCTTAGAGGCGTAGCCGGCTTCAATGCCTTCCGCAACCATTTTGTCGAAGCACAGAATGGCGCCAGTTTGCAGCATGCCACACAGAATGGTCTGCTCGCCCATTAGGTCAGATTTAACTTCGGCAATTGGCGATGATTCCAGAACGCCGGCGCGGTCGCCGCCAGTACCAGAAGCCAGTGCCTTGGCAATAGCCATGCCTTCGCCTTTGGGGTCGTTCTCACGGTGAACGGCGATCAGTGTGGGCACACCAAAGCCGCGCTTGTATTCTTCGCGTACTTCGGTGCCGGGGCATTTTGGACACATCATCACTACAGTGATGTCTTTACGGATTTGCATACCTTCTTCAACCAGGTTGAAGCCGTGTGCGTAATCAAGGCAGGCGCCTTCTTTCATCAGTGGCATAACCGCAGTTACAACAGGAGTGTGCTGCTTGTCTGGAGTCAGGTTCATGACTACGTCGGCGGTTGGAATCAGTTCTTCGTAAGTGCCAACGGTGAAGCCGTTTTCGCTGGCGTTTTTCCAGCTTTGGCGTTTCTCTTCAATGGCGCTAGCGCGCAGTGCGTAGGAAACGTCCAGGCCAGAGTCACGCAGGTTCAAACCTTGGTTCAGACCTTGGGCGCCACAGCCAACGATGACGATTTTCTTGCCTTTCAGGTAGTCGCAACCATCAGCGAATTCGCTGCGATCCATAAAGCGGCATTTTGCCAATTCTTCCAACTGCAGGCGCAGTGGCAAGGTGTTGAAGTAGTTCTGGCCCATGGCGGACTCCTATTGATTTGGGTTTGTCGGGCGGGAGCTTTTCCCACAATGGCGCGCACTTTAACAGGACTGCGTTATTGCGGAAAGTGATATATGAGTTACGCTGTGTTGCGTTAAGTGCAATAATTCTGCGTATGAATACCAAAGACTTAGAAATATTTATCAGCTTGGCGAACACCCTGCATTTTGGCAAAACCGGTGAGGTGGTGCATCTCAGTGCCTCGGCGGTAAGTCGAGCCGTGCTTCGTTTGGAAGAGCAGCTGGGCGCGGTACTGTTTGAACGGGATAACCGAAGGGTGATGTTAACCCCGGCGGGACAGGAGTTTTTGGCCTATGCTGAGCAGGCGCTGTTGAACTGGCAGTTGGTGCAACAACGTTTGCACAGTGAGGGCGAAGCTCTACAGGGCGAGTTGAGTGTATTCTGCTCGGTCACCGCTTCTTATAGTGTGCTGAATCGTATATTGGAAGTCTTTCGTCAGCGCTATCCGGGCATTGAGTTGAAGCTGCATACCGGGGATCAGGCCGATGCGGTAGAGCGGGTCGCTGAGGGTAGTGAAGATGTGGCGGTTACTGCCATGCCTAAGCAGCTTTCCAATCGCCTTCAATATTTGGATTTAACACGTTCTCCCTTGCGTTTGTTAGTGCCCAATATTCCCTGTGTAGTGAGCGAGCAAATTGCGGCGGTGGGCGGCAGCCTTACGCGCGATGTGTTGGCGGACTTGCCTTTTATTCTCCCTGAACGTGGGGTGGCGCGTAGTTATGTTGAGTCGTGGTTTAAGCAGCAACAGCTTAAGCCGCGGGTTTATGCGCAGGTTTCCGGTCATGAAGCGATTGTTAGCACCGTCGGTTTGGGCTTGGGTATAGGCATCGTGCCGGAGTTGGTGTTGGCGACCTCGTTTTTGCGTGAGCGAGTAAGAGTGGTGCCCGTTGAGCCGGCCCTGCCAGCCATGGAGATTGGCTTGGTGGCCTTGCAGCAGCGTATGAGTAATCCCCAAGTTAAGGCGTTTTGGGATTGTGCTGAATCCACCTACCGCGAGCAGCCTTAATTGCGCCGTGGGCGCGACAATAGCCGGGGCATCTATTATGATGGTCACCCCATTTTCATCGACATGGCCTTTAATAAATGAGTGATAAACCAAACGTAGATGCGGAAAACGAAGATAACTCGGCGAAAAACCGGGTGACCCTCGATGAAGCCCTGCTGCTGATTGATGATCACGAAGAAGAAATTTCCGAGAACGGTAAGACCGTGCGTCGGCGGGGTATTTTTCTATTGCCGAATCTATTTACCACTTCGGCCTTATTCGCGGGCTTTTTTGCCATTATTTCGGCAATGAACGGCCAGTATGAAAATGCGGCGATGGCAATTTTTGCGGCGATGATTTTCGATGGTCTGGATGGCCGCGTTGCGCGTTTGATGAATGCGCAAAGTAAATTCGGCGCAGAATACGACAGCCTTTCCGATATGGTGTCCTTTGGTGTGGCGCCGGCGCTGGTGGTGTTCTCGTGGGGCTTGTCAGTACTGGGCAAGTTTGGCTGGATGGTTGCCTTTCTTTATGTTGCTTGCGCGGCGCTGAGGTTGGCGCGCTTTAATACCCAAATTGATACCGCAGACAAAAATTACTTTACCGGTCTGGCCAGTCCGTCAGCGGCGGCGGTTATGGCTGGCTTGGTTTGGGTTTGCTCGGAAGAGGGCTTGATCGGTGCAGAGCTGCCCTTCGAGCTCTCTGTGGTTGCCGGTGTGCTGATGGCGATTATCGGTTTCCTAATGATTGTAAACGTACCCTACAGCAGCTTTAAGGGCGTCGATTTTCGTGGTCGTGTCCCCTTTGTGGTGATGATTGCTATTGTACTTGTGTTTGCCTTGGTGTCTCTCGATCCGGCTCGTGTGCTGCTCGCGGCAGCCTTGATCTACTCTCTGTCTGGCCCCGCTTTGGCCATGTATAAGCGGTTTTAATGCGGGTGTTGTAACAAATCGGCAAGCGGGGCGTCTTACGTATGTGTTTAATAACTTACTTAACTGGACGCTCCCATGCTAATTCGCCAAAAGCCAGATATTCCCTCTAGCGAAATTACTTCTGAATCGAGCTACCTAAACCGTCGGGGTTTTATTAAAGCCTCAGGTCTTGGCTTGGCCGCTGTGGGCTTGGCGCAACGGGGGTGGTCAGCCCCCGGCGATGAGCTGAGTTTTAAACCGGTTAGCCCCTCGGCAGATAATCCCTTCTATACCAGTGAGGATCTGACGCCGTTTCAGGATGCGACTCACTACAATAACTTTTATGAGTTTGGCACCGATAAAACCGACCCTGCGCGCTATGCAGGCAGCTTAAGCACATCCCCTTGGTCGATTGCGGTTGAGGGGGAAGTCGCCAAGCCGGGAACCTATCACCTTGAGGATTTGCTGAAAGGCGTAGATATAGAAGAGCGGATATATCGCTTGCGCTGTGTCGAGGCGTGGTCAATGGTGATTCCGTGGTTGGGTTTTCCCCTTGCTGATTTGATAAAGCGGTTTGAGCCTACTTTAAACGCCAGATATATCGAGTTCGAAACGCTTGTGCGCCCTGCGGAAATGAAAGGCCAGCGCTCCCGGTTCTCAACCATAGACTGGCCTTACCGGGAAGGCTTGCGTATGGATGAAGCCATGCACCCCTTAACTTTTTTGAGTGTGGGGGCCTACGGCAAAGAATTGCTCGGCCAGAATGGCGCGCCGATTCGTTTGATTGTGCCGTGGAAATACGGCTTTAAAAGCATTAAGTCGATCGTAAAAATCCGTTTCACGGATCAGCAGCCGCAAACCAGTTGGCAAGGCATAGCGCCAAATGAATATGGCTTTTATGCCAATGTAAACCCGGATGTTGATCATCCGCGCTGGAGTCAGCGCTATGAGCGTCGCCTACCTAGCAGTCTATTAAAACCAAGCCGGATCAAAACCCAGATGTTTAATGGCTATGCTGATCAGGTTGCCTCGCTCTATAAGGGCATGAACCTGCGCCGCTTTTATTGAGTTGGCTCGCTATGGATTTACGTCAGTTTGAGCGCCGCTTGGGTAAGCCGCTGCTCTTTATTGTAAGTTTGATCCCTCTGGGGATGCTGGTGTGGGCTGCGTTACAAAATCAGCTTGGTACTGATCCGGTTAAAACCCTGATTTTGGAAACGGGCGAGTGGGCGCTGCGCTTCTTGATTCTCACCTTGGCGGTGAGTCCTCTAAAAGCATGGTTTGCTTGGACGGTGGTGATTCGCTATCGGCGTATGCTCGGCCTTTACGCTTGGTTTTATGCCAGCATCCACCTGCTAATTGTGTTGACCTACTTGTTTGGCTGGGACTGGGTGATTGCTAAAGAGGAGTTGGCAGAGCGACCTTATATCTTTGTCGGTTTTGCTGCGTGGCTATTGATGGTGCCTTTGGGGCTGACATCTAATAACTATGCTATTCGAAAACTGAAGAAAAACTGGAAGTCACTACATAAATTGATTTACCTCATTGCCGTGTTGGCATGGCTGCATTTAGCCTGGCAAATCAGGGCCAGTTATCTCGAAGCCTTGGTTTATGGATTGATCATTTTTTGTCTATTTTTTCAGCGACTTAAAAAAGTTTACAAAAGGTGTTGACTCCTAAAAGCGGATCTCTATAATGCGCGGCTCTCGAGTGCTGCAGCCACTTGGTTGGGACAGAAGTCCTGCTGAGAAGAGCGATTTGAAGTGGCGGTCGAGACTGCAAAAAGTTTTAAAAAACAGCTTGCGGGATTTGAGGAAGTGTGTAGAATACGCGTCCTCGCTTCGGGGGAAGCCCTGAAGGAAATCAACGCTCTGGCAGCGTTGAGTTGTTTAAAAAGATAGATCAGATAATTCGTGTGGGTACTTGTTGATGGATATGTGACACATATATTCAGAAGTAAGTAACTCGTACAATTCATGAATTT
>NZ_JACXLD010000030.1 GCF_014705705.1 Spongiibacter pelagi
TTTTCAGCGTTGCTGGCTCCCCGTCAGCCGGATTGGGTTGCATCGCAGGGGTGTCGAAAGAGTCAACTGCGGTCCAAAGCTGTTGGACTTGGGTGAAAAGGGCGTTTATTCTTCCTATACGTGAAAGGAATAGATGTCTGGCCGTACAGCCGCCAGATTGGCACTCTCGAACTCAGCGGCCTCTTCCATTCTGGCGTCAAAGTCCCAGATCACGCCCGCCGCGTACTCGCGCTGGGCGTTGGCCACGGCGAGGGCGTCATCCTTGCCTTGATGCACGGCGGCTGCCAATTCCGGCTGATTGGGCATCCAACGGACGCCGCCGTTCAGTCGGTTCGCGATCAGGAAGGCTTCGAGGTCTTCCTGCGAACCGATGGTCAGCGACTGCGCCGTCTTCGGATCGGCTGGCCGGGTGCTCAGGCTGAATGCGATCCCCTCCTGCTGCTGGGCCGGACTCACCGGCTCAAAGTAAAGGCGACCGAACTGCTCATGCTCAAACGCCATGAAGAAGGGCTGGCGAGCGTAGCGGTCGTGTTCTTCGGCCAGATGGCGAGCCAGTTTTGCACCCACCGCAGCGGTCAGCTTCCAGCGATCTTCTGAGGTGTTTTCCAGCAGCAGGTCGAATGCCGGGCCTTCCGGCTCGGCGTCGATGGTCTGGACGCGCAGGCGACCGCCATCGACAACGCGACCGATGCTTTCCCGGAATGCGGGCTTCACCGGCTCGATTGATGCCGTGACGTAGTTGTCGTCGTCGCCGAACAGGAACGTCCCTAGTCTTATGTTCATACGCGCCTCAAGGGATAGTCAAAACAAGGTTTCTAACATATCATATTGAGCGCACGCTTAGAATATGTGCGTTACGCAGACCCTTAAAATGGGCACAAAAAAACGGCACGCGCTTTCGCGGGTGCCGTTCAAATGAAAGGTAAAAGCAGCCTCACAGCGCAATCATGGGCCATGAAACAGCAATCTATATCTTATCACGGTGATGCGGGTACGCCCATAAAAACCGCGCACTTCGTCGCGAGGAACGCCAATGTTGAAGCCGATTGAAGCACTGCAAGAGTACGCGCAAGCCAAAGGAATGGAAGCTGCCGATCTCCAGCGCAAGCAGGAAAAGCTGCTTGATGCGCTGCTGCATCCAACTCGCGCCGACCACGGCGAAAACGTGGTAGTCGTATTCGCGCATGGCGCGGAGGCAATGCGCCTTGCCGCAGTGAAGGAAGATGGCGACCGATTCCCGCACTGGGCCGTGCAGTCGTGGAGTGTCACGAAAGAGGACTGGCTGACACAGAAGTCCTACGACATGAAGCCAGAGATGCGCAACATCGCCTACATGGACGCAAAGAACTGGTATCCCGCTCCCACGCAAGCTGCCGCCGAGGCGAAGTGGGCCGCGATCAACAGTGACGAAGACGGCGCTTTGGAGCGCCTGTTCGACAGCCGCGCAAAGCTCGCCGAATTCTGGTACGAAACCAAGGTCATCGACTGGGAAGGACGCTACGGAGGCGATCCGTGGTTCTTCATGAGCGAGGTTGCCGAGACGGCCTTCGAGCGCGAAGGGCAGCCCAATCCGATTCTTGGCGAGAAGTACGGCGAAAAGGTGACAGCCCAGCTTGCCAATTTCGCCGCCGACTGGGGCGAACTGGCAACACCCGTATTGTCCGGCACCCTGCGCCGCGCTGGCACCAACGAGGTTGAAGCGATTGTGCAGTACCGCTCTGCCGTTGAAGCAATCGACGACATCCTCCAGTCTGGGCACGACGCCCACTTGCGTGCCGCGCCGCTCGGAGAAGCAGGCGGGGCCGACCGCTTTACTTACCTGCGTGACCGCGACGCGGGACTATCCCGCGCCGAACTGGTTGCCTCGCTGGAATCATTCATCGAACAGAACAAGGAGCTAACGATGGCTGTGACAGAAGCCCAACCCAAGGAAGACTCGTTCCTGATCTCGATCTACTACGAACGCTGGACGCGTGGTTACAGTGTTGTAGAGGTGTGAGTGGGGTTGTAAGTCACGGAATCAGGTAATAATATTTGCTTGGCTTGGCTTGGCTTGGCTTGGCTTGGCTTGGCTTGGGTTGAGCGGGCCTTATACCTTTCTGTATGGATCTCGCGAAGCGAGTTTGGGGCGATCAACGAGATCTATAAAACTTCAGGAGACCATTTATGAAGAACAACGATCCGACATCCCGCAGGAAATTTTTACGCTCCAGCAGCGCCATTAACTTCCATAGCGGATTTGTCAGCGATCCCTCGACTTATTACGAGGTGCTGGAGCCGGTCACGAAGACCAACAAACCACCGATGGTTCTTATCCACGGCGGGGCGGTTAGCGGCGCTTGTTATATGGTAACAGCCGATGGCAGACCTGGTTGGGCACACGTTTTTGCCGCCAAAGGCTATAAGGTTGTTGTGCCAGATTGGCCTGGGACGGGTCGCAGCGGATATATCCCTTATGACGCCTTGACCGGAGAAACGGTGATACGGGGCTTGGGAAAGCTACTTGCCACGCTTGATCGCCCCGCGATTGTCATGACGCATTCGATGTCGGGCCCTTTCGGCTGGAAGCTGCTCGAACTTTACGGTGACCGGATCGAAAAACTTGTTGCCATCGCCCCTGGAGGGCCAGGGAACGTGAGTGCTCCGACGGAGTTTCTGACAGACACTTCCGACTTCGTAGAGGTACGTTTGGCACCAGGAGCGCCCATATTCAAGATCAGTCGCAAGCAGCCTTTTGTTGAGGGGCCCGGTTGGGCCGCCAAGAAGCTGGTAGGCACCGGTACACGTTTCCCGCGGGAATTCCTGGACGCTTATGTCGCCACGCTGGATGTGATCCCACCCAGGCTTCTGCTGGAGCGGGTGAACTATGCGAACAGTGCGCCTCGTGTCGCAGATTTCTCTGGCTACAAAGGTAAGCACATCGCCCTGATCATGGGGACCAATGATGCGGACCACACGGTCGCGACCGATAAACCTATCGTGGATTGGTTGAATGAAAACGGCGCGCGTGCCGAGTTCATTCATCTCGGTGAAAAAGGCATCCAGGGAAATGGCCACGGGATGATGGTGGAGAGCAATAGCGACCAGTTGGCGAACGCAATTGTGGCGTGGTTGGAAACAGGGAAATTTGTCGCCGCGACATCCTAGGAGCCTGCTCAGGAGTGGGTGAAGGTCGGCTGGCGCTTGTTCACGAAGGCGTCCATGCCTGCCTTCTGGTCGTTGGTGTCAAACAGCGAATGGAACAGGCGGCGCTCAAACATCACACCGTCGGACAAGCCTACAGCATCCCGTAAAAGATTCGTGGTTCGCTTCACAGAAAAAGGGGTCTGACCCCTTTTTATGCGGCGCCCGTCCGCTCAAGCGCGCGATCCAGCAATGGATCGAAAGCCCGCTGGCGCAGAAGATCCTGGCTGGTGCCTACTCGCCGGGAGACGAGGTTGCGGTGGATGTGGAAGCCGGGGAGTTTGTGTTCAGGTAAGCGGTCTGAACTTTCCGCCTGATGTGAAAGAGCCTGCTGATGTTTCAGTGGGCTCTTTTTGTTTGGTCAGTGTTTCGCCCTGACGGGCGAGTGACTTTTCTTTGCTTGTCCAAAGAAAATGCACCAAAAGAAAAGACACCCCCGCGGAGCAGGCCTGCGGCTCCCCTGCGCTTCTCGAAGCGACGGCGAGGCCGGAAACTCGCCGCTGCGCGGCTCAGACAACCGGCCCCTTGACCCGTTTCAGCCTGCGATGCTCGGCTGCTCCGAGGGGGATATACGGTGCTAACTTCAGCTATGACCAGTTTGAAAATCGTTCAAGACTAATCTGCTAGTCGGGATGATTTGCGCACCGCGCTATGCTGCGTCGCGCATTGTCCAATCTGCTGTCCAATGCAATACGCCACACACCAGTGGGAAGAAGTGTGCTGATCCGTCTGGATTCATCGGGCGAGGGTAGGGCGTTACTCAGCG
>NZ_JACXLD010000031.1 GCF_014705705.1 Spongiibacter pelagi
GAGTGGCTCTGGATGTACAACAATGAACGGCCCAACTCGGCGATAGGAGGCATACCTCCAAGACAACTGCTAAAAGCAGCTTAAATTCTACGAATAGCTGTTGCGGTAAATGGGGGGATTACATAAGCAGCGCTTCGAAAAAATTTTGGCAATCGATATATATAAACCACCGCGTTATTCTCTGAAGGCCGCAAGGGCTGATACATAGGCCCAGGAGCAGAGCAACCAATCAATGCTGTTACCATTGCAATCAATACGGTAAATTTTTTCATTTTTGCTCTTGAACTCGAATAATTATTCTTTATACGTTTGCCTTTGGGCTCAGCAACATTTGTGATGCCAATCCAGCAGTGAAAAAACAGCTACTTGTTAACTATTCACCCACTTTGGTTTTACCCAGATAACTACTTTTACGCCAGAAGCTTCCGCCGGCTCACCATTGACTATTTTCGGAATGTAACGAAGCATAGCGGCAAGTTTTAATGCCTCGAAAACCGCGCGTTTACTTGCACTACTTTTCTCCGCAATTATATTTAGCGGAATTCCACCGGCATCAATATCAAACACGACTGGGACGGGAATCGCGGAGTCACTTTTGTCGAGATAACTAAAATCGAGAACAAGTTTCGCGTCCCCGTCTTTTCTGTGCAATGCAACAGCATCAGGGAGCTCTTGATATGCCTCTCTTGCACATTCTTCTTTACCAATAGAAGCACATAACTTGATCAGTGACGCTATATCCCTAATTTCCAAAGCGGCGTTGTCAGTTTTGATGTCTGCCGCTTTGCGATAGTAGATTATGGATTGCTCATAATCTTTGAGGCCAGAAAGTATCGATCCTTTAAATCCATATATCATTTTCTTATCAATCGGATCTACATACTTACTCCCTATGCCTTCTTCTACATGGTCTATACGCAACTTCGCCAGCTTGTAATCGCCTGCCTGATAAATTTCTTCAATGGGCAGTAAATCACCATATAAATTCTTAGATATAGCTGCTGCACAGGCTGTACACAGTACAAATACAAATAAGAGCAAATTTTTCATTTAACATGACTCCGCCAATTGTGCGCTTAACTCATCATTTACAGCATTATCTCGAAATGCTCCATGTAAATTTTCTATGGAACCCTGCCGCACCATTTTCCGTTTTGGTGTAAATAGAATTCTCCAGTGCTTCGACCCCTGCCGCATCAAAAACGCCTTTTGGAATCGACGTTACCACAACAATATTTATAGGCTTCCCCTCCGGGGTTACATCAAAAGCCATCACAACCATGCCCTCAACATTATTATCCCAAGCCGCCCGAGGGTAATAAGGAGGAGTAGCTTTAAGCACATACGGCATCCCCGTCTCTTCAAGTTCCCTTTTCTTTTCTGGGCTTGGCTGTGTTGGTGTCCATGAAAATTTGATTTCAGGGCAGACTGAAAAACTATGGCACGGCGGCTGAGAAGCACAGCCCACCATTAAAATCACAAGAAAAATCGCTATCATTCCATTACGCATACGAACGCTTCCTTATACGAATAACCTTATTGAGCCACACCAGCGCTTGTTCTCGCCTTCAATTCCTTAGCAAGCTGGACATTCAAATCTTCTAGACAATGCAAAATTGCAATCCCGGCATCGCCTGCTGCTTGAAACTTGTAATCCAGCTTACGCTTGTACGAAGCAAATAGCGCTTTGTCGTCTTCTGTAATCTCTTCGTTTGTACCACGCCCAGTTACTGAGAACTCAGACCCTGAGTAAGTCACACCGTAGGTAATTTTGATATCTGTATTCGTACTAGAAAATGTAGTGGCCGGAACTTGTGCATAAAACTTATCTAAAGCCGGTCTGATAATTACTTTGTAATCTGAAGCTTCATAATCAGGAACAATATCAGCAACGGCAAATCGATTTCTCAAAGACTTTTCGATCATCAGGGGTAATACGTCTCCCAACGGATAAATCCAAGTAGTGAATAGTTGAGAAGTTTTGTAAGCCTGCTGCAAAAAAAGATCGTCAACAACAATGGCAACCGTTAAATTCGACTTAACAATATTCGCTTCGTATGAGACGACCGGAATAGGTATACGTGGAGTTGCACACCCGACTGTAAAAAATGCAATTATTATTGAAAAAAATATTTTAATTTTGCTTAACAAGACAACCTCCGTGTACCACCCCAGATAAAACCATTTGTTATCGACCAACCAAAAGAATAGCTAGGGAAATAACATTTCCTTAGTTTCCACAGCAAATGGATAACCTTTTTGTACCGCCAGTTCTATTATTCTTTTTGATTCTTCAAGATCTCTTCTCGTTCCTTGGCCATTAAAATACATTACACCAAGCTGTACAGAGCAAAGAGGATCGCCCAATTCACTGGCCTCCTTGATCAGTTCAAAAGCCTTGAAATGATCTGGCGGATTTCCATCTTGACCATTCAAGTAAATCATACTGAGAAGGCACTTCCCGACTGCACTACCATTAGAGGATGATCTTTCAAGCCATATTTTTGATTCTTTGATACTCGGAGGAACACCCATCCCTTGTGAGTATAGCTTCCCCAAATGCGCCTGCGCCTGAGCACACCCTTTTTCGGCTAATATTTTGGTGTATTTTGCCGCTAACTGCTGATTTGGCTTAACCCCATTGCCTCCCTGAGAATACATTCCGATCAAAACCGCTTGGGCTTCAGAGTCACCTTTTTCAGCGCATGCCTGTATTTCTTCAATTGGAGCACCGCCGGGAGGTAAGCAGGCCCCCCTCTCTATCAAATATCCTGAGAGTTTGCAGTTAGGGCTGTGAACAACACAAAATTCGAGACTAGGAGTGTAGTGATTCTCATTGGGTCAATTTCCTTTTGTACCTGGCTGGCTCGCATCCCAGCACTCAACACTTTTTATAGCAGACTACCGCAAGGAGTGGCCAGTAACCGGGAGGCTGAAGCATTCACTAAATGCTGATATGCGCAAATTACTAGGCCAATCAAGCCATAAAATTTTCGTCTTAAGAGCAACGACTTGTCATAGAACAAGAATCATACAGAAAAATTAAATTAATTTCTTTATTTATCAATAGGTTACAATCAACACAATAGCTGTGACGGATTCAAAAGCGGTAGTATGTGCTTTTAAATTCACGCAAGCTGCTGATTTTAAAGGATTTAAAAAATTTTAACGGCTATTTCACCTTGTCATAGGTTGTCATAGTCTGACATAGCTTCACGATTTCTAACCAAAAGCGTGAAGCAGGTTGAGATACTGAGTACCTTAACCAAGCACATGATTTTCATCGACGCGTTCTACGCTCGAAAACAGGTTATGTGCCGGAGTGGTGAAATTGGGTAAGCGCTCAACAAACCCCGCTCTTGCGCTCAGTCGTTTTCTAATCTCCCGTCGATAACAGGCGACTGCCCCGCATCTTTTATCGCCGAGAGCAGATGTGGTGACACATTCCAGCGCTGCC
>NZ_JACXLD010000032.1 GCF_014705705.1 Spongiibacter pelagi
TGGGGTCCTAGGGATTTTGCCCCCAAATACTGCAAAAACCGCTGAAGTCCCCGTATTTACTGGCCTCCAAGCCACTATTAATTTTAATTTAGCTCAAGTTTCAGTATCTTCTTCGGCCTTTGGGTCAAAGAATGAGCAGAAACAAGCGACTATCGATTCTCACTGCCGCTGAAATCGAGGATTTATACGGCGTCCCGTCCTTCAACGAATCGTATCAGCGGTTTTACTTCACATTGAATGATAAAGAGCGTGCTGAGCTGGCCAGAATAAGGCAACGCAAGTATCGCTGTATCGCCATCGCATTGTTGGGCTACTTCAAATGCAAGCCCATCTTGCTCAATCCGACATTTAAATCCATGCGGGATGACCTGGAATTTATTGCGCAAAATCACTTCGATGGCCTGAAATTTCGGCGCTTCAGTCTGAAATCTGATCAAAAGTCCCGCATTTATGAGCGGATTTTTTCCATGATCGATTATGAAAATTGGAAAGATCCTGAGCATCAACCCCGGCTTGTTGAACACTTACTGGTCTGCGCTGAAAGCTGGGTCGCGGCGCGTGCTCTCTTTGATGCTGCCATTGAGTTCCTGGCTCACCAGAAAATCGCCATTCCTGCCTATAGCACCCTGCAGAAGATCGTCAGCCAGGTGGTTAACCAGCATCAGCAGCGACTGCATGAGAAGATCGGTGCCGCGTGTAGCCCAAAATTGACGGCTATACTAAATACACTGGTATCCGGTAATGACCAGCTTACGTTAACACAATTGCGCGGCAGCGCGCGCAATTTCACCGGTACCGAGTTGCAGAAAGAACTTGCAGTGTATCACCACATTCAACCGCTGATGGCAGAGGTGACCGCTGTCCTCGACTCGCTTTCTCTGTCTCAAAAAAATCAGCAGCACTATGCCGAACGGATTCACTATTACGGCGCCAAAATAAAACGTCAGTCGCCTGAGAATCAGTGCCTATATCTGCTTTGCTACCTACAGTTTCGATACCAAGAGGGGCTGGAACGGATGGCCGAAGGGTTCATTCATCACGTTCGACAGGTCAAGCAACGAGCGCATCAGCTGGCGCAGGACCGAGTTTATCGGGATTGGCAAAAGGCGGCTACCAATGTGAGTAAAGCTGCGGAAATCTTGCGTCTGTTCGTTGATGATCGTATCGATCCCAATACGTCATTCCACTCTGTACAGAAACAAGCATTCCAGGTTCTCAATGCTAGTGAGCTGAGCTCCGTCTGCCGGTATCTCGGCAATCAGAAGCAGTCGGCGGATGAGGCGTTCTGGCAACACCTGGATACAGAATCTACGTTGAGAACCGGCCTGTTACGATCACTCTTTTGTTGTCTTCGCATTGATGGCACCGATAAAACACAACGGTTGGCAGCGGTCTTGAGTCAAGCTCGACAGGAGCTGGCAGCCGGCAATATGCTCGGGGATGTCAGTATTGACAGGCGTCTTCCACCCAAAGCCACGCGACCACTCTTGTTGAAATCTGACGGCGGCATAGACAAGGCTAGATATGAATGGTTCTTGTATTTGCAGATTCCCAGCCGCCTAAACGGCCAGTTAGTGCTGCCAGAAGTCATACGGTATCGTGCACTGGACGACGATCTGGTAAAACCACAGACTTGGAAAAATCAGAAGCAGGCCTTGGTCGAGGGTACGAAGCAGCCCAAAATTACTGAGGATCCAAAGCAACTGATCCCGCGCATGACGGATCAGTTGGCCACTCGGCTACACGAGGTCAGTGACTACCTGGAACGCCTGGACAACAGGGATATCATTCTGCGCCCGAAGGGGGGTAAACACCTTTGGCGCTTACCGACTGCCGGCAAAAAACATCTGGTGAACAACCCGTTCTTCCAGCAAATGAGGGCAATCGGAGTCGCCGATGTCTTGCGCGTGGTGGATCAGGATACCGGATTTATTGACGACTTTGAGCACGTGCTGGGCATGACCTCCAAAAGCCGCCAGTATGAAGTGGACTTGCTGGCGATCCTGATCGCTAATGCCACAAACCAGGGCATCTATGGTATCGCCCAGATCTCCGACCGCACCTACGATCAGCTGAGTACGATCCAGGCGAACTACCTTCGACTGGAAACACTGAATGCCGCAAATGACCGCATCAACAACGCCACTACGCGACTGAGCATTTTTAATCACTACAATATCCAGGATGACAACCTGCATGCCAGCGCCGATGGCCAAAAGTTCGAAGCTAAGCGCGAGACATTCCGTACCCGGTATTCCTCAAAATACTTCGGCACCAGCAAAGGGGTCTCGGCTATCAGCCTGAACGCCAATCATATGGCAATCAATGCCCGGGTGATCGGCGCTAACGAACATGAATCCCATTACATCTTTGATCTTCTGATGAATAACAGTACTGAGATCATTCCAGATACGCTCTCCACGGATACCCACGGGGTAAACCACGTCAATTTTGCCTTGCTCGATCTGTTTGGATACCGGTTCGCCCCCCGATATGCTCAGGTAGGCAGGGTCATCAATGAGATGTTCAATATCTCCGAGGACGAGAATCAGCGCTTGAAACTCGCGTTGCGTAAACCGATTAATACACAGATCATCATGGAGTACTGGGACACCATCCAGCGAATTGCCGTCTCACTGGCTCACCGGAAAACCACCCAAGCCACATTGGTCCGGAAACTCTCAGGCTACAAGCAAAACCACCCTCTACTGAAAGCGCTGACTGAATATAACCGACTGTTGAAGGCCCAATATCTGCTGGATTACATCGATGACGCCAGCCTTAGAAACCACGTGCAACGAGCCTTGAATCGGGGAGAAGCTTATCACCAGTTGCGCCGGGCAATCAGCAACGTGAACAGCGACCGGTTCCGGGGAAATAGCGACGAGGAGATACAAATCTGGAACGAAAGCGCCCGGTTGGTAGCAAATGCCATTATCTACTTCAACTCGAAAGTACTCAGCAACCTGCTGGACAGCTTCGAGGAGCAGGGCAGCGAAAAATACATGGAAACCGTAAAGGGCGCATCACCTGTCGCGTGGGAGAATATCAACTTCCGGGGTACGTATACGTTCGCGCCGACGGGAGAACTTCCGAAACTGGATGATTTAATGGCGCCAATTGAGGGGTATCGGCCGAAAGGTGAAAGTTGATGCCTCTCTACAGGCCAGTAAACATGGGCGCTTCAGAGGCTTTTGCAGTATTTGGAGGCAAAATCCCTAGGACCCC
>NZ_JACXLD010000033.1 GCF_014705705.1 Spongiibacter pelagi
TGACACGGTATGGGCGGAATTGCGTGTGTATCCCGCACAGCAATCTTCGGTCAGCGAAGGTCAGGCCGTCCACCTATTAACTGGCTCAGGCAGTGTGGCATCAACTGTAGATCATATTTTGCCTTCGATAGAATCACCGTATCAGCTGGCGCGTGTGAAACTCGCTAATGATAAGGAATCCTTGTCACCCGGCTTGATGACGGAAGCCCGTATTGAAGTGGGTCGTTTTTCAGTGGCTTTGGCCGTAGCGAAAGATGCCGTACAAACATTGGGCGGCCGCCAGGGCGTGTTTGTGAAACAAGGCGAGGAATATCGGTTTACGCCGCTGGTATTGGGCCGCAGTGATGACCATTTTTATGAGGTCGTTGAGGGGCTTGAAGCGGGCAGCGATTATGTCAGCCAAAACAGTTACCTGATTAAAGCCGATATCGAAAAATCCGAAGCTGAACACGAACACTGATCGAGGCGCACTATGATTGATTCTATTTTGCGCCTTGCGATAGAGCGGCGCTTACTGATTTTATGTTTTATTTTTGTCATTGTCGGTTTAGGTGTATGGAGTTATCAAAAGCTTCCCATTGATGCCGTACCCGACATCACTAACGTCCAGGTGCAAATCAATACTGCAGCTCCCGGATACTCTCCCCTAGAGTCGGAGCAACGCATTACCTATCCGGTAGAAACCGCACTCGCTGGTTTGCCTAACCTGTCTTACACGCGCTCCTTGTCACGCTATGGCTTGTCTCAGGTCACCGTGGTATTTGAAGAAGGTACCGACATTTATTTTGCGCGCAACCTGATTAACACCAGGCTGGGCGCGATTAAAAGTGTTTTACCGCCCGGACTTGAACCGGAGATGGGCCCCATCTCGACCGGCTTGGGTGAAATTTTTATGTACACGGTACAGGCGAAAGCGGATGCGCGCATGGCCAATGGCGAACCCTATACAGCTACGGCCTTGCGCGAAATCCAGGACTGGATTATCAAACCCCAGCTTGCGCAAGTAAAAGGTGTGATCGAGGTCAACAGTATTGGCGGTTACAACAAGCAATACCACGTCATGCCAGACCCCGCAAAATTACTGGTCTACCAAGTCAGTGTCGAAGATGTGGTGCTAGCGCTGCAAGCGAATAATGACAATCGTGGTGCAGGCTACATTGAGCGCAACGGTCAACAACTGCTGGTGCGCTCACCCGGGCAGCTTGGCACGATTGAGGACATTGGCAATGTCATCATCGCTGAACACGACTCTGTTCCGATCAAGGTAAAGGATGTCGCGGACATAGGCATTGGCAAAGAACTGCGCACCGGCGCCGCGACACGGGATGGGGTGGAAACCGTGTTGGGCACCGCCATGATGCTAATCGGCGCCAATTCACGGACCGTGGCCCAGGATGTGGCTGCCAAGTTGGAGGATATTCAGGCCTCTTTGCCAGACGGTGTGATTGCCGAAGCCGTCTACGATCGCACTGCATTGGTGGACAAAGCCATTGCCACTGTTTCCAAGAATTTGTTGGAAGGCGCGCTGTTGGTGATCGTTGTACTGTTTCTTTTGCTGGGCAACTTCCGCGCGGCACTGATCACGGCAGCCGTGATTCCTTTATCCATGTTGATGACCATCAGCGGCATGGTGAAAACCGGTGTCTCCGCAAATTTAATGAGCCTCGGCGCCCTGGATTTTGGTTTGATTGTCGATGGAGCGGTGATTATCGTTGAAAATTGTGTTCGTCGGCTGGCGGAGCATCAACATAAAAACGGGCAGCAGGATTTACGTGAACGATTGAATACCGTATTCGACGCAACGTCGGAAGTGATTCGTCCGAGTTTGTTCGGTGTGGCCATTATCACCATCGTCTACATTCCAATCTTCACCTTGACGGGCGTGGAAGGAAAAATGTTCCACCCGATGGCCGCCACAGTCGTCATGGCTTTACTCTCGGCGATGGTGCTATCACTCACCGTTGTGCCGGCCGCTGTCGCTGTGTTCATGAACGGAAAAATCAGCGAGAAAGAAAGTGTGGTGATTACCAAGGCAAAATCCGCCTATCAACCGCTGTTGAAGCTTGCACTCAGGTTTCGCTACGCCGTGGTGGGTTTTGCGTCGGTGCTGGTGGTGTTTTGCTTGTGGCTTGCCTCTACGTTGGGTTCGGAATTTATTCCGCAACTTAACGAAGGCGATATTGCGCTGCACGCCATGCGCATTCCAGGTACAGGGTTAGAGCAAGCCGTGGAAATGCAGGAAATACTGGAGCAGCGAATTGCCGCTTTTCCAGAAGTGGACAAGGTTTTTGCGCGTATTGGTACGGCGGAAGTCGCAACCGATCCTATGCCACCCAATGTTGCGGACAACTTTGTCATCCTCAAGCCACGAAGCGAGTGGCCGGATTCGTCCAAGACCAAAGCCGAACTCGTTGAAGAGATGGAGCGTGCACTTGAGGAGTTGCCTGGCAACAACTATGAGTTTACCCAGCCGATTCAGATGCGTTTTAACGAATTGATTTCAGGGGTACGTGCCGATTTGGGGATAAAGATATTTGGTGATGATCTGGATCAACTGGTTCTGACGGCGAATGATGTCCTCAAAGTAGTGAATGCCATCGACGGCGCAGCCGATGCCCGTGTCGAACAAGTCACAGGCTTGCCCACACTTTCCGTCATTCCAAATCGCACAGCTTTGGGGCGTTACGGACTAAACGTAGCTGAATTGCAAGACTGGGTGTCCGCAGCCATCGGCGGTGAATCGGCCGGCATTATTTATGAGGGCGACCGCCGTTTTGAGCTGGTTGTACGATTACCCGAAACGACTCGCCGCGATATTGACCAACTGAAATTTCTGCCGGTGCCACTTAAAAATGGCGATTACGTACCACTGGAAGAAGTCGCGACCCTGGATATTTCACCGGCGCCAGCGCAAATCAGTCGTGAAAACGGTAAACGCCGGATCGTGGTTACAGCGAATGTACGAGGTCGAGACCTAGGTAGCTTCGTCAAAGAAGTTCAAGAATCGATTCGTGAGAAAGCCGATATTCCCCCCGGCTATTGGCTGGATTACGGGGGCACTTTCGAACAATTGGAATCAGCCAGCCAGCGATTATCCATCGTTGTGCCGCTCACGCTCCTGGTGATTCTTGGAATATTGGTGATGGCATTTTCATCCTTTAAGGATGCGCTGATTATTTTCAGTGGTGTGCCGTTGGCGCTCACCGGCGGTGTGTTGTCGTTGTAT
>NZ_JACXLD010000034.1 GCF_014705705.1 Spongiibacter pelagi
GTCGGTGGGTAATGTGTTGACCAGGCACTTGTGCTCCATGGAGGAAAACAAATGCCTATTGTCATACCCAACCGGCCAAGATAGTTGTCGCTAACCGGTCATCCTAATTGTCGCCGAACACAGTATGGATATTCATATCTTCAAGGTGGGCTTTTAGCCTTCTTCCAATGCCCCAGACTTTATCGACAGGCATACGCTTTAAGACCCAGAGGCGCTGCTCTTCTCGTTCTATCTGGCATACCCCGTTCAATGCCGGGACTTTCTTGGCAGCATGGTTTGCGGCCTTGGCTAGGGTTTTAGACTTCGCCATACCCACGCAGACCGGCAAGCGGGTTTCTTTCCAGATGCGCTGCTTGATGGATTGGCCGAGTGGCTTCAGGTCTGGTGGCATGCCCATGAACTGGATGAACATCTCATCGATGCTGTAGACCTCCACATGGGGGGAGTAAGTCTTGAGCAGGTTCATCACCTTGGCTGACATATCCCCGTACAGCGGGTAGTTACTGCTGAAGACGGCGACCTTATGCTTCTTCAGTAGCGGCTCCACTTTGAAGTACAGGGTCAGATCAGGCACACCCAGTTCCTTGGCTTCCTTACTCCTAGCCACCACAAAGCCATCGTTATTGCTGAGTACCACGACAGGCTTACCCCTGAGATCAGGCCGAAAAACCTGTTCACAGGAGGCATAGAAGCTATTGCAGTCAACCAAGGCAAACATGGTAGCTACCAGGGCCAGTGGCGGTGGTAGTGGATATGGGCAGGCACAACCCCCTCAATCACCAAGTCCATCTCTTCAGGTAACTTGATGGGCTTATGCTTTGCGTTTGCGGGGAGCAATTGCCGGTGCTTTAAATCCAGAATCTTACAGGTAAGTTGGCCATCCACTGCGGCAATCACCACATCCCCTTGCTTGGCTTGCAGAGACCGGTCAACCAAGAGCAGGTCACCATCGAAGATACCCAGTTCAATCATCGAGTCGCCACAGGCACGCACGAAGAATGTCGATGAGGGGTGGCTCACCAAGTGGTCATTGAGGTCAATGTTCTGCTCCAGGTACTCCTCAGCAGGGCTGGGAAAGCCTGCCGATACCTTGTCACGAAACAGCGGGAGTCGGAGTCGCCGCCCTCTGGTAGGTATCAACCTACCGGGATAAAAGTCAGAGTTAGCCATGAGTAATCAGAGATGAATGATACTGGTTGTATATACAGTATCGGTTGAGGGGGGTAGACTGGTCAATACTGTATAAACGCGAAACCAGCGCCGAACTCAGTAAGTGATTGATTTATGTGCGGAAGAATTTTTATCAGGCCTGAAGCCAAGAATCAGAGCCTGCTACACCGTTTAGGGCTGGAGCATTTCACCTTGCCCGATGCTCCGAATATCGCTCCAACAGAGGCCGTGCCGGTTATTCATTACTTGGATGGGCAGCTCACCATCAGCCCTATGCGTTGGTGGTTGGTGCCTGGGTGGTCGGATGGCCCCAATACCAAATACGCCATGTTCAATGCCCGTATTGAGTCGGTGGAAACCAGCAGAGCTTACAAAGGGCCATTGAAGTATCGCCGGGGTATTGTTCCTGCTACGGGCTTTGTGGAGTGGAAGACTGAACAGGGAAAGAAACAGCCGTATTATTCCGAGGGGGAAACCGCGCCCTTGGCTTTGGCGGCTATCTGGGAGATATGGCAGGAAGAACTGTTGTCTGTGTCGATACTCACCCAGCCTGCCAATTCTGAGTTTGAGCAGTATCACCACCGTATGCCGGTAGTGCTGCATGATGAGCTAGTTGATACTTGGTTGGATCACAGCCTCTCTGGCCCTGAGGCCAAGGAGGCGGTCAGTGGTGCGGCTATACTGCTCGAAACCCGAGCGGTAGATCCGAGGATTAACTCTGGGCGTGAGAAAGTTTGGCCTCAAAAATTATGAATGGGAAGAAATTTCGAAATGACTTTTCTGCCGGTGGAGATGGGGCTTCGTAAAAATGGTGTGATTTTCTTTGCTGGTTCGCACTGCTGACCACACGAAAATTGACCATACCTAGAAGAAGTAAAAAAGGTCATTCAAATCCCGGTCTATATTAGCCAACTCGATCCAACATCGGTAAAATCCATCGCTCATTCAAGTCCCCGTAGTTCAGCTGGATAGAATAAGCGCCTCCTAAGCGCTAGGTCGCAGGTTCAAATCCTGCCGGGGACGCCACTTTCCTCTCGAGCACTTCCAGTGCAGCCATTGTGAACTACCTCCAATTTCCCATTTGACAGTGCATTCCATACACGGGTTAAATGAAAAAGTTATGATTATTTTTCGCCAAACATGCACCACAACTGCACCACAAGAAAATCACATTCCACTATCTTGTTGTTTTTAATATATATTTATGGATAGCGCGGCCCCCTCCTAAGGGGCAGGTCAGAGGTTCGAATCCTCTTCGGGACGCCATTTAAAATAGAACCCTCAACCGAGAGATTGGTTGGGGGTTTTGTTTTTTTGGGGGGGTATAGAAAACAGATGACCTACATTAGGTCGCCAGGATGCTGGCGGTAGTTAGACGAACAGATGACCTACATCATGTTGCGATCGGTGATCGCAATCTTTTGGGGACTCGCCACAAACTAGATGGATGACCTACATTAGGTCGCAAGCATGCTTGCGATCGCTACGCGACGCCGTTGGCGCCTTAACCTGGTCCCTTCGGGACATCGGTTATCACATGGCAGCTCGTTGAGCTGCGTAACGGGGGAGAGACTTTCTCCGGCTAAATAAAAAACCCCGGACAGCTGCGCTGACCGGGGTGTTTTATTTAGAAGCCTGGCGATGACCTACTCTCACATGGGGAAACCCCACACTACCATCGGCGATGACACGTTTC
>NZ_JACXLD010000035.1 GCF_014705705.1 Spongiibacter pelagi
GGAAAACCAGTCCAGGAATGCATTCCAATTTTGGGGGTAGTCTTTGCCGGCAATCGGGGATAAAGTATGGATATCCATCCAGTAGTTATACGCTATGTGGAGCTAAATGGATACCCCTTTTATTTAAACAGTGATTTTGCTTGCTTGCTTTTTTTGATCAAGTATTATTTCAGGGAGATATTTTGGAAATTATTTCCAATGGGAGACCCGGTGTGAATAATGTGCAGAAATTAGAAAAATTACATCAATTGCTGGGAGAAGATCAGCTTTCTGAGCTGTTAGGCATTTCGAATAAAACCCTCAAAAACTGGTTAAAAGAAAAATGCATTCCAAAAGAAAGCACCGTTGCTGCTAAGTTTGATCAAATTTTAGACTCAATCCCCAATCCTCAGCGTACCGGAGCTGCCGCTTTTTCATTTATTGATCTTTTCGCTGGAATTGGCGGGATAAGGCGTGGATTTGAATCCATCGGTGGTGAATGTGTGTTTACGTCTGAATGGGATAAATACTCTCAAATCACTTACCGGAAAAATTATTCTGAAGATCACCATCCTGTTGTGGGCGATATAACCAAGATAGATACGGCACTTATTCCTGATCACGATGTATTGCTTGCTGGATTTCCTTGTCAGCCATTTTCATTAGCTGGTGTTTCAAAGAAAAATTCCCTTGGACGGGCCCATGGTTTTGAGTGCAATACTCAAGGGACGTTGTTTTTTGATGTTGAGCGCATCATTGCAGCTAAGAAACCGAAGGCTTTTTTATTGGAAAATGTGAAAAACTTAATGAGCCACGATAAGGGAAAAACCTTCAAAGTAATTACACAAACTCTTGAAGAAAAACTTGGCTATAAGATTTTTTACAAAGTGATCGATGCTAATGGTTTTGTACCACAAAACCGGCAGCGTATTTTTATAGTTGGTTTTAGAGATGACGTGCCATTTTCTTGGGCTGAATTTCAGCAGCCTGAAAAAGGTGCAGTTAAGATGAGGAATATATTGCATCCAGAAAATGGAAAAGAAGCTGTTGAGGAAAGATATACCGTTGGTCCCAGTGCGACGGTAAGGCAGGAATTTATACTCAGCACAAAGCTGTGGAAGTATTTACAGGATTATAAGAAAAAGCATGAGAAAGCAGGAAATGGCTTTGGTTTCGGGCTTGTAAATGGCGAAGATACATGTAGAACCTTGTCTGCTCGGTACCACAAGGATGGCTCGGAGATACTCATTTCACGAGGGCAGAATAAAAATCCTCGGCGGCTTACACCGCGAGAGTGCGCTAGGCTAATGGGGTATCCCGATAGCCTTGAAATACCAGTGTCAAATACACAAGCCTATAGGCAGTTTGGTAATTCTGTAGTTGTGCCCGTTATTGCGGAAATCGCTCGTATTATGAAGCCCCATATTATGGAGCTGGTGGCGCAAGATTGCCGTTCACTGCCTGAGCAACAGAATTTATGGCAAATCGCCTAAAACACCTTTAACAAAAAATCTTCGTAAAATATCTATATTGGAAATACGGGTTTGATATGGATTTCAAAGACTGGATATATGAAATTGCTAATGAAAGCTGGCGAGTATATATCAAGCGACTTTCAGCAAATGACACGGGGGCATCAGGAGGCCATCAAGTAGGGATTTATTTTCCGAAATCTGTGTTAGGTATTATTTTTCCTAGTTTAAATAAAGATGGGGCGATAAACCCTGACGTTGCTTTCAAAGCTACAGTTGATTCAGATTCTGTGCCCGAGCAGGAATTGCGGGCGATTTATTACAACCAAAAGACAAGAAACGAAAAGCGAATAACCCGTTGGAAATCCGGCGTTGAATATACGCCGCTGCAAGACACTGAAAAAACAGGCTCATTAGCTGTGTTCGCTTTTAATAATAAAGGCTCTTTGGACTCTGAGTTCATGAAGGTTTGGGTTTGCCGCAATATTGAAGAAGAAGCTTATCTAGAAGAACGTATTGGTGAGGTTGAACCGCAAGTTAGCTACTTTGAGCGTGGCGATATTATTTTTGAAGGACTTAGATCTTATGGTGATATCAAAACTGAAAGCTATCCCGCTGCATGGAACGAAGAGTTTCCATCTGGAGCGACAATTATTAACTACTTATTTGAAAGTGGTTTGCACAGAGAGTTGGATCCTGATAAACGGCTAGTTAAACGAAGAGACCATGAGTTTGATTTATTTAAATTGGTCGAACATCACCATGTATCCCCATTGATTCAGAAAGGCTTTAACGATGTTGAATCGTTTATAAAACTCGCGAATTCGATCTCAAATAGAAGAAAGTCGAGATCTGGAAGATCGCTAGAGCTCCATCTTGAAAACATTTTTAGAGAAGAGGGACTAAGTCAGTTTGGCGTTCAGTGTAAGACAGAGGGGAATAAAAAACCGGACTTCTTGTTTCCTGATTGTCTTTCATATCATGAAGCTAGTTATCCGATTGAAAAGCTTCGTATGCTTGCGGTTAAGACAACGGTGAAGGATCGGTGGCGACAGATTTTGAATGAGGCCAATAGGATTGATACCTCATACTTATTTACACTACAGCAAGGTGTTTCTGTTAATCAATTTAAAGAAATGCGGGATGAGAATGTACGTCTAGTAGTCCCATCGCCAATACACGGTTCTTTTCCTAAGTCGCTTAGGGCGGAGCTGTATTCACTCTCAGATTTCATCAATGAAACAAAAGCACTATATGCTTGATACGGACAAGCTTGGTGGTGTGCTTCTGTAATCCCCCCGCAAACACGTAACGGTTATTAGTAGAAAATTCCATTAAACTGAAACAAAGGAGTTTTCTATGCGAACATCACGATACAGCGACAGCCAGATACTGGCGATCTTGAAACAAA
>NZ_JACXLD010000036.1 GCF_014705705.1 Spongiibacter pelagi
TTCGTAAGCGGTCTATAAACCCCACCTAAAATTGCTGCCGGGACTTCGCTACGCTCCAGACTTTTCAGATCTGGAGTATCCAATGAGCACCGAGTCAAATCCTACCAAAGCCCAGCTCTGGCAAGCACATTTTGCTGCTTGGAAGAGCAGTGGCTTATCGCAGGCTGAGTATTGCAAACAACATGACCTCAAGCTGTCGAACTTTACTTACTGGCGCAGCCGCGTTAACAAACCCCAGCGCAAGTTCATGCCGATTTCCGCTCCGACTGGAACGGATCGCCTCATCATGAGTTTACCCTGCGGTATTCGCCTTGAGCTTACTGCGCAAACATTGCCCGCCGTATTGCCCGCCGTGCTTCGCGCAATACAGGACGCCAGCTAATGCTGCGTCCTCAACCGGGCATCCAAGCCTATTTGTACCTGGAGCCCGTGGATATGCGCAAGTCCATTGATGGGCTGGCCATACTCGTTGAGAGCGAGCTGGCGCTGTCACCGATGACGGAAGCGCTGTTTGTCTTCTGCAATCGGGGCCGCGACAAGATCAAAATCCTGTACTGGGAGCGTAACGGCTTTGTGCTCTGGTATAAACGCCTTGAGAAGCAGCGTTTCCGCTGGCCGCGCCAGTCCGATTTTAGCTACGAGCAGCGCGATGGCCGCGACCTGAATTACCTGCTCGACGGCTTTGATATCTGGCAGCAACGACCGCATCAAACCCTGCATTTTGACTCGGTCTCCTGAGTCGTCTCCAGTATAATATGGCGCCATGACGGCGCCCCTCACACAGTCCCTGCCAGACGATATCGATGCCTTGAAGGCCCTGCTTCTGAAGAAGGAGCAGCGTATTGATTTGCTTGAAGAGCAGATTCGTTTACTCAAGCAAAAGCGCTTTGGCGCCAGCAGTGAGAAGAGCGACCAGCAGGTTGAGTTGTTTGATGAAGCCGAACTGGGCGACGCTGAAGTGCAGCTGGCACCGCAAGAGGACGAACCGGTCGCTGTCGCCACTGCACCCACTGCCGTGTCAGCCCCAAAAGCCAAACGCGGCCGCAAGCCCCTGCCCGCCGATCTTCCCCGCGTGCGTATTGAGCACGACCTGCCTGACGCTGACAAAGTCTGTACCTGCGGTTGTCTGCGCGAGTGCATTGGCGAAGAGACCAGCGAACAACTGGACATCATTCCAGCCAAAGTGCAGGTGCTGGTTAATGTGCGTAAGAAATACGCCTGCAAGCAGTGTGAGGGTAGCGTCAGCACGGCACCACTTCCGCCGCAACCCATTCCCAAGAGCAACGCCAGTCCAGGCTTGCTGGCCCACATCGCCATTGCCAAATACCAGGATGCGTTGCCTCTGTATCGACAGGAAGCCATTCTGGGGCGCAGCGGTATCGATTTACCCCGTAACACCCTGGCGCTGTGGATGGTCAAGGCAGGCCAGCTGATACAGCCTCTGATTAATCTCTTGCAGGATCGTTTGCTGAGTTATCCGGTACTACAGTGCGATGAAACCACGGTGCAGGTACTCAAGGAGCCGGGCAAAGACCCAGAGAGCACCTCTTACATGTGGGTGCGGGTCGGCGGGCCACCCACGCAGGCTATCCGGCTTTACCATTACGCCGACAGTCGCCGGGGCGAGGTGGCCCGGCAACTGCTGACCGGCTATCAGGGCTACGTGCAGACCGATGATTATGCCGGGTACAACGGTGCCTGCGCGCAAACTGGCATTATCCAGTTGGGCTGTTGGGCCCATGCCCGTCGCAAGTTTGTTGAGGCGCAAAAGGCCGCAGGCAAGCAGAAGAAAGCCGGGAAAGCCGATGTCGCGGTGAGCATGATTGCCAAGCTCTACGCAATAGAAAAGCGAGTGGAATCCATGGCCCCGGAGGCGCGCCATGCCCTGCGCCAGCAAGAGAGCCTTCCCCAGCTCCAGGCCATCCGCGCCTGGCTGGATAAAACCCTGCACACCACACTGCCCAAAGGGTTGCTGGGTAAAGCCCTGGGTTATCTCGACAAGAACTGGGACAAGCTGACGATCTATACCGAGGACGGCCGACTGAGCATCGACAACAACCGGGCAGAGAACGCAATCCGGCCCTTCGTGGTGGGGCGGAAGAACTGGCTGTTCAGTGCCAGCGTCGCCGGTGCGGCCGCCAGTGCAAACCTGTACAGCCTGATTGAAACGGCCAAGGCCAATGGGCTGGAGCCCTATACCTACCTGAGGCGGGTCTTTACAGAATTACCCAGCGCACAGAGTCTGGATGATATCGAAGCATTACTGCCCTGGCAGGCGCCGGAAGCTCACGACAACCTTGTGAAGGCCGCATCATGAAACGGGTGATGAATATCAATATTGATCATCTTGATGCCGACGAACTGATGGCGCTGAACCAGCGCATTATTGAACGGCTGAAGATGCTGGAATCGCTGCATGCACACAAATCAATGATGCAGTTCCACCCTGGCGCGAGAGTCAGCTTCGATTCTCCGCAGGGCGAACGTGTCATCGCTACCGTGATGAAATTCAATCGCAAAACTGTCACCGTTGTAACGGACAGTGGGCAGCGCTGGAATGTGTCACCACATCTGCTCTCGGCGATAAAAGATGCGGGGCAGTCGCCTGTTATCGACGGGAGATTAGAAAACGACTGAGCGCAAGAGCGGGGTTTGTTGAGCGCTTACC
>NZ_JACXLD010000037.1 GCF_014705705.1 Spongiibacter pelagi
CGAATGATGAAGGCGTTCCAGGCGTCGATGGTTTCAAAGGCGACGCCGTCTGCAACTACCTCCAGAACCAGGCAGAAGCGGCCTTCGCTCTCCTCGATGCGATAGGAACCCTGGTTGCTGGCAATACGGAAATAGTAGACCAGCCGTTCACAGGCGTCCCGCAGGGTGGCGCTGGCCAGCAGGGCATAGCCCAGGGCGTGGACATTGGAGGGGTGGAGAAAGCGCGCGGCGACCAAGCCGAAAGCGGGGTTGCCGGTAGATTTGACCGCTTCCCGGAACAGCGTGGCCATCTGGACGGTGGTATAGCGATCCAGTGGATCCTGGCTGGGGGCGTCACTCAACCCGGCGGCCTTAAATACAGCGGCCGCATCGTGGCCATTCGCTTCCAGTGCCATGTGGATGGCCATGGTGTAGGAGGCGATAGTCGTAGCGGATGTGGAATCACTCATCCTGCGGTTGTTCCCTCGTTATCGTTATGCCCTCAACGGGATAGCGCTAGCATAACAATTTGATTACGTAGGCAAAAGTGCTGCTTTTAGGGCCTCCATTTGAATCTGCAGGCGAGGCCCTGTGGGTATAACCCCGACAGTTTTGCCGGGTTATTTGTCGCTAGGGCCAAGTCTGGTACCCGGGATGGGTCTAGCCTGTGTCACAAATAACACATCAACCTAACAGGGAGAGGTCCCAGTGAGCATCCCCACCCAGCAACACATCATCAACGGCGAGTTCGTTCCGCCATCATCCGGCCAGTATATCGACCTGATCGATCCCGTATCCGGCCAGGTTGCCGGCAAGGCCGCGGCGGGTAACGCCGCCGATGTCGACGCGGCTGTCGCGGCGGCAGCAGAAGCGTTCAAGACCTGGAAAAACACCCCGACCAGCGAACGTGCAGGTATCATCGCCCGGATGGCGCTAGTGCTGGGTGCCAACCTGGAGGAATTGCTGACGCTGGAGGCGGCCTGTACCGGCCTCGGCGTCACTCGTCTGAAGGGCTTCGATATTCCTGCGGTCATGCAGTTTATCCAGATCTTCGCCGAGGGGCTGGAAAGCTACCCCTTTGTCGAGTATCCCCCGGTGCGGCTCGCACCCGAGGCGCACGATGTCCGGGTGGTGAAGCAGCCCCTGGGCGTCTGTGGCCTGATCACTGCCTGGAACGGCCCCCTGTTCCTGGCTTTCCTCAAGATGCTGCCGGCGATTGCCGCGGGCAACACCGTGGTCATCAAGCCCGCCGAGACCGCCTCGCTGGCGGTGGTGCGGGCGATGGAACTGATGCAGGACCTGCTGCCCCCCGGGGTGGTCAACGTGGTTACCGGCTACGGCCAGGACGTGGGCGCAGCCCTGTCCTCCCACCCGGGTGTCGCCAAGATTTCCTTCACCGGCTCTGGTCGTACGGGCACCATGATCCAGAAGGCGGCGGCCGAAACCATGAAACGGGTGACCCTGGAACTGGGCGGCAAGGGGCCGGGTATTGTGTTGCCAGATGCCCCCATCGAACTGACCGCCAGGGGCGCCACTTTCGGCTTCCTGCTGGGTTCGGGACAAATCTGTATCTCGGGCACCCGCCTGTTCGTTCACGAGTCCATTCACGACGAACTGGTGGCGCGCATGGTCGAGCTGGTCGGCAATTTGAAGGCCGGCAGCCAGTTTGCCCCTGAAACTACACTGGGCCCCATGGCCTACCGCGAGCACTACGAACGGGTGCTGGGCTATGTGGAGTCCGGCAAGGCAGAAGGTGCGACCCTCGCCTGTGGCGGCGGGCCGCTGCAGGTTGACGAGTACTCCGACGCGATGTTTGTGCAGCCCACCATCTTCACCGATGTTACCCCGGACATGAAGATCTACAACGAGGAGATTTTCGGCCCGGTACTGTCGGTGATCAAGTACAGCGATGTCGAGGACGCCATCGCCCTGGCCAACGACAGCTGCTACGGCCTGTCCGCGGGTGTGTGGACCGGCGACCCCATCGGCGCCCAGGCAGTCGCCCAGCGGCTGGAGGCGGGCACCGTGTGGGTCAACGACTGGCACGCGATCACCGGCGACATGTCCTTCGGCGGCCACAAGCAGAGTGGTTACGGGCGCGAGATCAATATCGCGTCCCTGGAAGGCTACCTGGAAACCAAGAACTACATGACAAGCTTCGAGACCGACCCGAATGCCAAGGCCTTCTTCGGCCTGGTTCACCAGGTCGTCTGAGCCCGGCTGTCATTAACGCTATAGAGGAATAAAAAGATGTCCAGCACTGGCGCATTTCAATACTGGCAGCGGACCATGGTTCACGCGGGCCCCGGCACTGTCATCCGCCTGCCCGGCCTGTTCAGCGGCCTGGGAAGCAAGAAAGTTCTCCTGGTCAGCGACAAGGGCCTGAAAGATGTGGGGATTGTCGACAAGGTAGCAGCCCTGTTTGACGAGCAGCGTGGCCCCGGCGGCGTTCGCCTGGCGGGTGTATTTACCGACACCGCCCCGGACGCGGAGTCCGGCTGTATCGACGACTGTCTGGCGATGGCACGGGCAACTGGCGCCGACGGCCTGCTGGCCGTGGGTGGCGGCAG
>NZ_JACXLD010000038.1 GCF_014705705.1 Spongiibacter pelagi
TGTTCGGCGACAATTAGGATGACCGGTTAGCGACAACTATCTTGGCCGGTTGGGTATGACAATAGGCATTTGTTTTCCTCCATGGAGCACAAGTGCCTGGTCAACACATTACCCACCGACAAGAGGATCTGTATATGCAGCATCGTAAAGCCGGCGCCAGTCAGGAAGTGGCCGCCGCCAAAGCAGGTATTTCCGTCCGCTCCGGACGGCGCATTGAACAAGCTGGGGGAGCCCGCAGTAAAACTGAACGTGATTGGCGCACTCGTGAAGATCCGCTCGAGGCTGTGTGGAGCGCTGAGCTTGTACCGCTGCTTGAGCGAGAGCCGTCACTGACGGGAACCACCCTGCTCGACTATCTGGAAGAGCATTACCCCGAACACTATGATCAGCGCATCCTGCGCACGTTGCAGCGACGCGTTAAACAATGGAAAGCCCTACACGGCCCTGACCGGGAGGTGATGTTCCGGCAGCAGGCCGTGGTATCACAGCAAGGTTTCTCCGACTTCACCCATCCTGACAGTCCAATCACCCTTCAGGGCAAACCCTTCGCGCATCTGCTGTATCAGTTTCGTCTGGCCTACAGTGGCTGGCGTTCAGTCACTGTAGTGCAAGGAGGCGAGAGCTATGCGGCTTTGGCCTGCGGTCTGCAACGCGCTTTGAAACAAGCGGGAGGCAGTCCTCTGGAACACCGCACCGACAGTCTGAGCGCAGCGCGTAATAATACGCAAAATGTCTGGACAGATGACTACATCAAGCTGTGCGAGCACTACGGCATGCAGCCCACCCGCAACAATCCCGGGCAGTCCCATGAGAATGGCGTAGTTGAGTGTGCCAATGGCTCACTCAAGCAACGCTTGTCTCAGCAACTGAAGCTGCGCGGCCATGCCGACTTTGATTCGGTTGAAGCCTACCAGGCGCTGATCGATCAGGTGGTGGATAAACTGAACCGTCGGACTCGCAGTCGCTTTGCCGAAGAGCAGGCCTCCCTGCAACCCCTGCCTGGCGATGAGATGGCGGATTACCGGACGCTCAACGTCAAAGTTACCCGTTCATCGACCATCGAGATCAGGCGCGTCGTCTATACCGTGCCCTCACGGCTGATTGGTGAACGCGTTCAGGTGCGCTTGCATCACGATCAATTGGCGCTGTACGTCGGCCAACAATGGGCACTGACCTTGCCGCGCGTTTATCCCAAGCCCGGTGAACAGCGGGCACGCAGCATCAATTACCGTCACGTGATTCGCTCACTGGCCTCCAAGCCGCAGGCGTTTCGCTATTCCCAGCTGCGCGATGATTTACTGCCTGACGACAATTACCGTGAACTCTGGCATCTGGCTGACCAACACCTGGAGGCTCGTGAGGCCTGTAAATGGATCGTGACCGTCCTGAGGCTGGCGTTTGAGTACGACGATGAAAGGGGGTTAGGAGAAGACTTGTTGGCGCCAGCCCGGGCAGGTCACTTCGCGTCAATTACGGACATGCAGGCGCGTTACCTGAGCGGCCAGACAATCACGTCTTCGGTGATGACCGCCCAACATCCATTGGCCAGCTACGATGAATTGCTCTCTTCGATCAGAGGCGAGAGCCAACGCGAAGCCGCTATGGCGGAGGGCTGCTCATGAGCGATACCGTTGCCCTGTTACTCAAAGAACTCAAGCTGCCTGCGTTTGTTCGTCACTACCAATCACTGTGGGATCTTGCGGTAGAGAAAGGCTGGTCGCACACAGACTATCTGTCCGCCCTGTGCGAATACGAGCTATCCGACCGCTATCAGAGGCGAACCTACAAGTGGCTGCGTGAAGCCGGTCTGGTCAACAATAAAACCTTTGCCACCTTGGAAAACAGCGAGCTGATCAAAGCCCAGCAAACCGCGCTGGCTAAACTACAGCAGGACATAGACTGGGCGCACCGCGCTGACAATGTCTTGCTGCTAGGCCCGAGCGGCACCGGCAAAACCCACATTGCCAACGCCCTGGGACATCGGCTAGTAGAGCAGGGTATTCGCTGCAAGCTGTTTCCAGCCATCGCCCTGGTTCAGCTATTGCAGCAAGCCAAGCGCGACCTGGATCTGATGACAGCGATGACCCGGCTGGATAAATACCGGGTACTCATCATTGACGACATCGGCTATGTGAAGAAAACGGATGCGGAAACGCATGTGCTCTTTGAGTTCATCGCGCACCGCTACGAAAGCGGCAGCCTCATCATCACCGCCAATCAGCCGTTCAGCGAATGGGATCAAATCTTTCCTGACAGCATCATGACTGTGGCAGCGATTGACCGGCTTATCCACCACGCGACAATTATCGAACTGGAGGGAGAAAGTTACCGGAAACAGCAGCACATGGAAAAGGCGAAAAGCCAGTAGAAAACTGAACCACCCAACCGGCCATCATAGTTGTCGCCGACCGGACAAGATAGTTGACGCTAAACA
>NZ_JACXLD010000039.1 GCF_014705705.1 Spongiibacter pelagi
TTGTTTTCTTCAAAGTCTTTATGATGGCTAAACCACTTGATTATATGGTCAAGCCTCACGAGCAATTAGTACAGGTTAGCTCAACGCCTTACAACGCTTACACACCCTGCCTATCAACGTCCTGGTCTTGAACGGCTCTTTAGGGGGCTCAAGGCCCCAGGGAGATCTCATCTTGGAAGAGGCTTCCCGCTTAGATGCTTTCAGCGGTTATCCCGTCCGAACATAGCTACCGGGCAATGCCACTGGCGTGACAACCCGAACACCAGAGGTTCGTCCACTCCGGTCCTCTCGTACTAGGAGCAGCTTTCCTCAAATCTCCAACGCCCACGGCAGATAGGGACCGAACTGTCTCACGACGTTCTGAACCCAGCTCGCGTACCACTTTAAATGGCGAACAGCCATACCCTTGGGACCGGCTTCAGCCCCAGGATGTGATGAGCCGACATCGAGGTGCCAAACACCGCCGTCGATGTGAACTCTTGGGCGGTATCAGCCTGTTATCCCCGGAGTACCTTTTATCCGTTGAGCGATGGCCCTTCCATACAGAACCACCGGATCACTAAGACCTACTTTCGTACCTGCTCGACTTGTCAGTCTCGCAGTCAAGCGCGCTTGTGCCTTTACACTAACCTCACGATTTCCGACCGTGATTAGCGCACCTTCGTGCTCCTCCGTTACGCTTTGGGAGGAGACCGCCCCAGTCAAACTACCCACCACACAATGTCCTCGATCCAGATAATGGACCAGAGTTAGAACCCCAATAGTACCAGGCTGGTATTTCAAGATTGGCTCCACTCAAACTAGCGTCTGAGCTTCAAAGCCTCCCAGCTATCCTACACAAGTAATATCAGAGTCCACTGTGAAGCTATAGTAAAGGTTCACGGGGTCTTTCCGTCTAGCCGCGGGTACACTGCATCTTAACAGCGATTTCAATTTCACTGAGTCTCGGGTGGAGACAGCGTGGCCATCGTTACGCCATTCGTGCAGGTCGGAACTTACCCGACAAGGAATTTCGCTACCTTAGGACCGTTATAGTTACGGCCGCCGTTTACCGGGGCTTCGATCAAGAGCTTCGCCTAAGCTAACCCCATCAATTAACCTTCCGGCACCGGGCAGGCGTCACACCCTATACGTCCACTTTCGTGTTTGCAGAGTGCTATGTTTTTGATAAACAGTCGCAGCCACCTGGTCACTTCGGCCAGCCTCAGCTTAGGGAGCAAGTCCCATCACCAAAACCGGCGTACCTTCTCCCGAAGTTACGGTACCATTTTGCCTAGTTCCTTCACCCGAGTTCTCTCAAGCGCCTTGGTATTCTCTACCTGACCACCTGTGTCGGTTTGGGGTACGGTTCGTTACTATCTGAAGCTTAGAAGATTTTCTTGGAAGCATGGCATCAACGACTTCGCTCAAAAGAGAGCTCGTCATCACCTCTCAGCCTTAAGGACCCGGATTTGCCTAAGTCCTCAGCCTACTAGCTTAAACGCGGACAACCAACGCCGCGATCGCCTAGCCTACTCCGTCCCTCCATCGCAATAATAACAAGTACGGGAATATTAACCCGTTTCCCATCGACTACGCTTTTCAGCCTCGCCTTAGGGGCCGACTAACCCTGCCCTGATTAACATGGGGCAGGAAACCTTGGTCTTCCGGCGGGGAGGTTTTTCACCCCCCTTGTCGTTACTTATGTCAGCATTCGCACTTCTGATACCTCCAGCAAGCCTCTCGACTCACCTTCGCAGGCGTACAGAACGCTCCTCTACCATGCACATAGTGCATCCGCAGCTTCGGTTGCTAATTTAGCCCCGTTACATCTTCCGCGCAGGCCGACTCGACTAGTGAGCTATTACGCTTTCTTTAAAGGATGGCTGCTTCTAAGCCAACCTCCTAGCTGTCTGAGCCTTCCCACATCGTTTCCCACTTAACTAGCATTTGGGACCTTAGCTGGCGGTCTGGGTTGTTTCCCTCTCGACGACGGACGTTAGCACCCGCCGTCTGTCTGCCATGATTGTACTCCTGGGTATTCGGAGTTTGCATGGGTTTGGTAAGTCGGGATGACCCCCTAGCCCAAACAGTGCTCTACCCCCCAGGGTAAGACATGACGCTCTACCTAAATAGATTTCGAGGAGAACCAGCTATCTCCCGGTTTGATTAGCCTTTCACTCCGATCCACAGCTCATCCCCAAATTTTTCAACATTTGTGGGTTCGGTCCTCCAATGCCTGTTACGGCATCTTCAACCTGGCCATGGATAGATCACCGGGTTTCGGGTCTAATGCATGCAACTA
>NZ_JACXLD010000004.1 GCF_014705705.1 Spongiibacter pelagi
CAGTGGAAAACCAGTCCAGGAATGCATTCCAATTTTGGGGGTAGTCTTTGCCGGCAATCGGGGATAAAGTATGGATATCCATCCAGTAGTTATACGCTATGTGGAGCTAAATGGATACCCCTTTTATGTATACAGTATTTGGCGGCGTTTACGATGCGCAAAATTATTCACTGCGATTGCGACAGCTTCTTTGCTTCAGTTGAAATGCGAGATGATCCCAGCTTGCGGGGTCGCGCAGTTGCGGTTGGTGGAAGTAGCCAGCGCCGAGGCGTGATTGCCACCTGTAATTACGAGGCTCGACGTTTTGGCGTGCGCTCAGCAATGCCTACAGGTCATGCCATGCGTTTGTGTCCTGATCTTATTGTTATTCCGCCGCAAATGGATAAATACCGCCGAGTCGCCAGCGATATTCGGCAGATTTTCAGTACCTATACCGATTTGATTGAGCCCTTGTCTTTAGATGAGGCCTATCTTGATGTGAGTCAGTCTAAACGCTGTGCCGGCAGTGCCAGTTTGATGGCTGAGGAAATTCGGCAGCGAGTTTCCCGCGAGCTGGGGATTACCATTTCAGCCGGTGTGGCCCCCAATAAATTTTTAGCCAAAGTGGCAAGTGACTGGAATAAACCCAATGGCTTAATGGTGATTCCACCGGCCAAAGTAGACGCTTTCGTGCGACAGTTACCCGTCGAAAAAATTCATGGTGTAGGCAAAGTGAGTCGTGCCCGTTTGCATGGTCGCGGTATTTATCTTTGCAGTGATTTACAACAGTTCAGTCTGCACGAACTCAGTAAAGAGTTTGGTCAGTTTGGGCCGAGACTGTATGAGTATGCTCGTGGAATTGATGAGCGCGATGTTGTGCCCTCAAGGGACCGGAAATCACTGAGCGTGGAGCGCACCTTTGAAATGGATATCGCCGATGCCGGAGAGGCGCGACTGGCCTTGGGCGAGCTGCTTTCTCAATTACAGCAGCGTCTACAAACGAAATCACAGAGTGACCGAGTCAGCGGTGTCTTTATCAAATTAAAGAGCTGTGATTTCCGCCAGACCACGGTGGAGCAAGGGCATATTGGTGGATTGCAGGAGCAGAGTTTTCAGCGCTTATTAGCGCAGGCGTGGTCACGATTGGCGAGTCCGGTGCGTTTGATCGGCGCGGGAGTAAGATTTGCCGAACCAGCTGCAGCGCAGAGCCGTCAGCTGGTTCTTTTTCATTAGGAGCCGTCAGCTGGCATTGTTTCATTAAGCCTAATCTACTTAGGCAGCTTGATCCTGAGCAATGGCCAAGCTGCGGCGCAAATACAACGGTTGTGGCGCATTGGGGCTGGCCTGATAAAACTCAGTGAAATCATCCAAGCTGACAATCGCTTCTTCAAGAACCTCATTCTCCAAAGCAAAAGCGTTAAAGCCAACCCGAGCCAGATAGCACAGTTGGTCGCGAATAAAGCCGCCAATTGCGCGCAGTTCACCGGTATAGCCCAATTGTTCACGCAGTTCACGGGCATAGCTAAAACCGCGGCCATCGCTAAATACGGGGAAATCCACCGCAATCAAGGCTAGCTCGCTAAGGTCTTCGCTCAGCGCTTTTGGTGATTCGTTGCATAGAAATACACCGACTTCACCCAGTGCCGCGAGTGCCGCTTTGTGCTCTTGCCAAAGTTTCAGGGATACGATGACGCGCCCCTGTGAAGGCAGGTTTTCTGTATCGCGCCAAACCTGCCAGCTATCTTCAAAAATTTCGCGGTTTTTAATGATCTTAGGCATATGCGCGCTCCTTGAATGGGTCCATGCCAATACGGTGGAAAGTGTCAATAAAACGCTCTTCCGGATTCCGTTTTTCTACATAAGTTGCCAGAATTTTTTCGATCACTTCTGGGATCTCTTCGCGGGCAAAAGAGGGGCCGAGAATATTGCCGATGCCGGCCTCGTTGCCTTGCTTGCCGCCGAGTGAAACTTGGAAAAACTCTTGGCCTTTCTTATCGACACCGAGAATACCAATGTGGCCGATATGGTGATGGCCACAGGCATTCATGCAGCCAGAAATATTCAGCTCGATTTCACCCAGATCGTAGAGGTAATCTAAATTGTCAAAGCGACGGTGAATCGCATCGGCTACCGGGATCGACTTGGCGTTGGCCAGTGAGCAGAAATCACCACCGGGGCAGCAAATCATATCGTTCAGTGTACCTACCACTGGCGCGGCCAGTTGCAGGGGTACAAGGGCTTGCCAGAGTTTGTATAGGTCTGCTTGTTTTACATCCGGCAACACGAGGTTTTGCTGGTGAGTGCTGCGAATTTCGCCAAAACCAAATTGCTCAGAAAGCGCAGCGACAGCTTCTAGCTGCTCGGCACTGATGTCGCCCGGTGCTACGCCTGCATTTTTCAGGGGCAGGGTGGCAATGGCATAACCCGCTTTTTTGTGGGGCTGTACATTGTGGCGCAGCCAGCGCGCAAAATCGGGGCCTTCCAATGCCAAGGCTTGTAAGTCCTCATTGCCCAGCGCTTCATATGCTGGGGGAACAAAGAACGTCTTAGCGCGTGCGATTTCCTCATTAGTCAGCAATAAGGGGCCGTCTTTGATTTGCTGCCATTCGGCGTCCACCAATTCACGGAAGGCTTCTGCGCCCATCGCTTTTACCAGAATCTTGATTCGCGCCTTGAACTTGTTGTCACGGCGGCCAAGCTGGTTGTATACCCGCAAAATGGCATCTAAATAACTGAGCAGATGCTGGGGTTCTAACGCTTCATGAATGACGGAGCCAACAACAGGGGTACGACCAAGCCCGCCGCCAACAATTACTTTGAAGCGAGTTTCGCCCTGTTCGTTGTGAATAATCTGCAAGCCGATATCGTGAACCAGCACCGCCGCGCGATCTTCTGCAGAGGCGCATACTGCGATCTTGAACTTGCGAGGTAAAAACGCAAACTCAGGGTGGAAGGTTGACCACTGACGAATAATTTCGCACCAGGGGCGGGGATCTTCAATTTCATCAACCGCAACCCCTGCAAACTGGTCGGTGGTGGTGTTGCGAATGCAGTTGCCACTGGTTTGTACCGCGTGCATTTCCACTTCGGCCAAGTCGGCTAAGATATCGGGCACGCGCTCAAGTTCTGGCCAGTTGAGCTGGATATTTTGGCGGGTGCTGATGTGCGCATAGCCTTTGTCGTAGTCACGGGTAATACGGGCAATTTGGCGGAGCTGGCGGGCATTCAGTGTGCCGTAGGGTACGGCGATACGCATCATTGGCGCTACTCGCTGAACATAAAGACCATTTTGCAGGCGCAGGGGCAAAAAATGCTCGTCGCTGATCTTGCCGTCAAGATAGCGTTGAGTCTGGTCGCGGAACTGATTGACCCGCTGACCAATAATCTGGTGATCATATTCGTTGTACTGATACATCTCTCGTGCCTTATCTACAGGACAGCCTAACTGTCATTTCGGGGAGAATTTTAATTTTTAATCGGATTTGTCGCTAACGGGTTTTGTGGATATGGCTTATACGATCTGCCGATGAATGATACCCATTGAGCGACTCGTGGAAGTGGCGGAATTGCTGTTATAATCCGCTCACATTTTGGTGGCGCCGGAAATCACCTGCGCTGGAAACTTGTTTTTTCGCAATAATTACTCACTAGGAAAACATCCATGACTGACCAAACTCAAGAAGAGCGCGAAGATAACACGGCCGATGTTGCAGCAACAGTGGCTTTGCTGACCATCGTTGTTGGCACCGTGGTTTATTGGCTTGCAGGTATGCCAAGCTGATTTAAGCCTGCGTTTATATAAAAATCCCGGCCATGTGCCGGGATTTTTTTTAGATGCGATCTCCCGGCAAGCGATCTTTTAAACGGTAGGCAAAGGCAATAATTTCGGCCACGGCAAGGTAGAGCTGAGGGGGGATTTCGGTATCTAAATCCACCTGAGAGAGCAGTTGAACAAGGTGGGTATCTTGATAGATTGGGACATCGTGTTCCATCGCTAATTCAAGAATGCGGTGGGCGAGATCACCTTCGCCTTTGGCGCTGACGATGGGGGCATTGCGCTGGTCGTAATGCAGAGAAACCGCAATTTCGCCGGGCTTGTTTGAGCCAGTTTGATCGTTCATCGGAGTCATGCTTGATCCTTCAGCAAATGTAGCTGATGCAGTGGCGAGTTATTTTCGGCACTGCTGCCCTGTTTTGAGCTGACTTGGATATCGTTTATACCTTGTTCCTGTAAGCGCTGGGTGAGTTCGCCTTGAAATTGTTTAATGGCGGCATCGGTGGCCGCATTTTCGGCGGTAAAATCTACTTTCATCTTTTCATTTTGCTGGCGCAGTACCGCTTTAACGGGGCCCATGCCGGGAAAGTCAAAATTCAATGTGACCGTCCACTGGTGCTTGGCCTTATCTGGATCAGTGCGTGATTTTGCAGAGGCTTGGTCTTCAAGGTCCCGTCGTTCAAGTCGCATTTGCCAAACGTCAATTCCATCTCTATCGCGGACTGGAATCTCCATGACATATTGCTGTTGCTGTGGATCTGCCGTTTGCAAATGCAGTAGTTGGTGGGCTTCGCCGCGGGCTAACACACCGCGAACCATATTCAATAATTGCTGATTGCTAGTGTCTGGATGTTTCAGAATTTCCGCTTGATTTAGCGGAATACGTGCCTGCGCCTGAATATCTCCGGGTAGGCTGACATTACTGCTTGGCAGCGCGGCTTGGGTGGTTTGATACGCTGAAGCTGCTCGACTAGATGGCGTTGTGAGTTTTACGGTCGTGCTGAGTAGCTCGTTGGGTAAGGGGGATTTTGCTGCAGTATTAGCTTGAGCTTGGGTCTGCGTTTTTCCCGCTTCGCCACTGGCTGTAGGGGTAGCGGTTTGATTCGTGCTCTGAGCTAATGTGGTTTTAAGTGGACCAGTGTCTTTCAAACCCGCAGTGAGCTGGGCCTCAATTCCGGCCTTGTCTGCAAGGGTTTTTGACGGTTGCGAGTTTGCATGGGCAGTTGTTTGTGCCGTGGATGCATTGGGTTTTGCGCTGTCTGCGCCACTGTTTGCTGCCATTGCGCCAGGGCGGCTATTAAGTTGCGAGGCAGCTTCTAATTGCCGAGCGAGTTTTAGCAAGGCGGTTTTGATATCACCGGTGACAGCTTGGCCCCGCGCTAGGTGAGATTCCAAAAACAGGCCGCTATTTTGTAACACGACATTTAAGGATTGCGGGTTGGTCATCTGCGATCGCTCCGGCAGGCTGGTGAAGAACTGTGCCGTGGCATTTTGTAGCTGGGGTGTTGTTCCTCCACGAAGATTGGCCAGTAGGCTGCTACTTAACTGATTCAGGTTTTCCTGCTGTGGCAGGCTCGCTTTAATCAGAGGCAGTAATTGCACGCTATTGCGATTGAGAATTTCCAATTGTGGACGCTGGCTGGCGTCGTGGCCGGTAACGCGGAGCTGAAGTTGTTCACCTTGTTTGAGCGGAGTTTGACTCTCCGCCATCATGCGCAGGCTGCCCGATGCCAATTCGTACATATGGTTGGCTTTCTGACTCAGAACCACAGCCATTAACACTTTGTCCGCCGCTAAAATTGGCGCAGGGCCGGCTGGGCGATTAAAGGCCGCCGGCTGAATTGGGACTTGTGGATTGATAATGACCATGTATCAAACTCGGTACTGCTCGTGTTTCGTAAAGAGTTTTGCCGTTGTTGAAAGAGTACGCTTAAAGAATACTCTATACCGGTTTATCGGCAGAAAGCGGGCATTTCTTTAATAAATTCCAATAAATTAAATCGTGCACGATTTAATTGCTCGTGATCTAGTTGTGTGCTTTACTGCGTAAACAGAAAAAACCAGCCACCGGGAGTTCAATAATGAGCACATTTTACGATTTTGAAATTGCCTCGCTGCAAGGCAAATCGATGAACCTGAAAGACTACGCCGGCAAAGTTGTGTTGATGGTAAATACCGCCAGCAAATGTGGTTTAACCCCACAGTACGAGGGTTTGCAGGCGCTCTATGAAAAATATAAGGACCGTGGCTTAGTGATTATTGGTGCGCCTTGTAATCAGTTTGCCAACCAAGAACCCGGCGATGCTGACACCATTCAAGGTGCGTGCTTGATGAATTATGGTGTGAGTTTCCCGATCACCGAAAAAATTGATGTGAATGGCAAAGGCGCTCATCCCTTGTTCGCGTACTTGAAAAAAGCGGCTCCGGGCACCCTGACCAATGCGATTAAGTGGAACTTTACCAAGTTTCTGATTGGCAAGGATGGACAGCCCATCAAGCGCTACTCGCCAACGACCGTACCTGCCAAACTCGAAGCCGACATTGAGGCCGCACTGAGTGCCTGATAGCGTTGATCCGGATTTTGCAGTGGCAGAGTCGATGCCGGAACAACTGCGTTTGCAAAATCAGCTCTGCTTTCCCCTTTATGCGGCGTCACGTTTAGTCACGCGGCTGTATCAGCCCCAACTAGATCGACTGGGGCTGACGTATCCGCAATACGTGGTGCTGATGATTCTGTGGGAGTCGGCGCCGCTCACCGTGAATGAAATTGGTCAGCGCGCCATGCTCAGTAGCAATACCTTAACGCCTCTACTCAAGCGGCTTGAAGCGCAGGGCTTGGTATCGCGGCAGCGCGATAGTGCGGATGAGCGGCGCGTTGTGATCAGCCTGACAGAACAGGGCTTGGCTTTGCGCGGTGAGTGCGAGTGTATTCCGCAGACGCTGTTCGAGCAGGCAGGGCTCAATGTTGAAGAGGCACTTGAGCTGAAGCGATTATTGGATGCATTACTGCCGGGGTTGGAGAGGGCAGTAGAGGGGACAGCATAAGAATGGTTTTCGCCCCGAGGGGCGGCTTAAGAAAAGGTTTCGCCCTTCTTGGGCGACTTCATTTTCTTTTAAAAGAAAACGAAGCAAAAGAAACTTTCCCCGCTCACTCGGCCTACGGCTACCCTCACTTCTTAAAATTCAATGAAACGCTGCGGAACTCGACCTTCACTGCGTTTCGGTCTCAAACAGTCCTCGCGAAATCCTTTCATTGAATTTCTACGATGTTCGGCGAGTTCGGACGGGGCTTGGGGTGGCACCGATCACCCCCTTCAGAGCCGTCGAGCACTGAAGAATCTGAACGGAAATAGCGCGAGGACTGTTTGAACGGAGCGTTAGCGAAGAGAGTTCCGCAGCGCCCGTTCAGGTTCAAAGCGCGCAGAGTACCGATGGCGCTGTTTGCCATCGGCGGTACTGCGGGGCGTGTTTTCTTGCTTACTTCTTTTTCACGAAAAAAGAAGTAAGTCGCCTAGGAAGGGCGAAAACCATTCTAAGATCGTCCCGCCGGGACGAACCCCTCCACCATAAAAAAAGGGCTGCAAAAGCAGCCCCTCATTTAAATCCCAGCGAAATAATGTATCAGGCAAATGCCTTGATGATATTCCCCAGCATTTCTTTGGCGTCGCCGAACAACATCCGGGTGTTCTCTTTGAAGAACAGTGGGTTGTCGATGCCGGCAAAACCGGAAGCCATAGAGCGCTTCATCACGAACACGTTGCGGGCCATGTCTACGTTGATAACAGGCATACCGTAGATTGGGCTGCCTTCCATCTCGCGAGCGGCGGGGTTTACAACGTCGTTAGCACCGATAACGATGGCCACGTCGAAGGTGTCCATGCGTGGGTTAACGGCGTCCATTTCCAGCAGCAGGTCGTAGGAAACGTCGGCCTCAGCCAGCAGTACGTTCATGTGGCCAGGCATACGACCGGCAACTGGGTGAATCGCGTACACAACTTCGGCGCCGTTCTTTTCCAGAATTTCCTGAAGCTCTTTAACCACGTGCTGAGCTTGGGCAACCGCCATACCGTAACCGGGTACGATAACAACGCTGCTGGCTGCTTCCAGAACGTAGTAGGCGTCCTCGGCAGACATAGCTTTTGCTTCGCCTTCGATCTTGGCCATACCGCCACCGGCAGCTACTTTGGTGAAGCCGCTGAACAAAACGTTGCTCAGTGAGCGGTTCATGGCTTTACACATGATCTGGGTCAGGATGATACCGGAGGCACCAACCAGAGCACCGGCTACGATCAGGATGATGTTGTTGATCGCGAAACCTGCGGCACACGCTGCCAGACCGGAGTAGCTGTTCAGCAGTGAGATAACCACGGGCATGTCGGCGCCGCCAATGGGGATAACCAGCATAATACCCAGCAGAGCAGAGAGGCCAACAACCAGATACAGGTAGAGGTGTTGCTCAGGGTTGAGAACAAACATCACGGTGCTGGCGATAATCGCCAGAATCAGCAGGATGTTGAAAACGCGCTGACCGGCAAACACCAGCGGGCGACCGGGCATTTTTTCGCTCAGTTTACCGTAGGCGATCATGGAGCCGGTGAAGGTCACACCACCAATCAGAATTGACAGGGCAATGGTGATCATTTCAAAGGCGTTGGCTTCAAAGCCGTAAAGAGCCGCCCAGCCAACCAGCAGTGATGCAATACCACCAAAGCCGTTGAACATGGCAACCATTTCTGGCATTGAGGTCATGGCGACGCTGCGGGCGATAACCGCACCGACGACACCGCCGGCAACAATACCTACAGCAATCCACTTGTAGTCGATAATGCTTTGGTCAAGCAGGGTGATAACCACGGCGATAAACATACCGACCGCAGATACCAGGTTACCTTTACGTGCTGTGGCGGGTGAGCCCAGCATTTTAAGGCCAAAAATAAACAGTACGGCCGCTGCCACATAGGACAGGTTGACCAGCAATTCAATTCCCATTACTTACGTCTCCCTTAGCCCTTTTTGAACATGGCTAACATGCGGTCAGTTACCATGTAGCCGCCAATCACGTTGATGGTGGCCATAGCAACGGCGATAGTGCCCAATACGGTTGCCAGCACGGTGTGCTCGGCGCCAGCAGAGGTGAGTGCACCTACTAGGGTAATACCTGAGATCGCGTTGGAGCCGGACATCAGGGGAGTGTGCAAGGTTGCGGGAACCTTGTTGATGAGTTCAAAGCCCAGAAAAATGGACAACATCAAGATAAATGCAAGAAATACGATTTCCATCTTGGTCGCTCCCCTTATTTAATGATTTCTTTGATGGTGGCATTGGTGATTTCACCGCCGTGGGTGATCACGCAGCCTTGCAGGATGTCGTTTTCGAAATCGATAACCATCGCTGATTTTTCTTTATCCCAGCCCTCGTCAACCAGGTTGAACAAGTTTGAGGAATACATTTGGCTGGCGTCAGTGGCCACGTAGTTTGACCAGTTGCCGTCACCGATAATGGTCACGCCGTCTACAACTACGGTTTGTCCGGGAACAGTGCCTTCAACGTTGCCGCCGGCCATGTCCACAATCACAGAACCGGGCTTCATGCCGGCAACCATGTCTTTGGTTACGAGCAGTGGAGGCTTGCGGCCAAATACCTGAGCGGTAGTGATCACGATGTCAGACTCGGCAATCTGCTTTTTCTGACCTTCTAGCTGTAATTGACGCTGTTCTTCGGTCAACTCAACGGCATAACCGTCTTTAGTCTGACCGGTTTCGCCCAGATCAATCTCTAGGAATTTACCGCCCAGAGAGCGCACTTGCTCGGCCACAACGGAGCGGGTGTCGAAGGCAACGACCTTGGCGCCCAGACGTTTGGCGGTAGCGATAGCTTGCAGACCTGCTACACCGGCACCGATGATAAATACGGTTGCAGGCTTCAGCGTACCGGCAGGAGTCATCATCATTGGCAGAATGCGGGGCAGCTTGGTGGTTGCCAGCAGTACCATCACATAACCGGCAAGGCTGGCCTGTGAGCTGAGCGCATCCATTTTCTGGCTGCGGGTGCTGCGTGGAATCATTTCCATACTGATGGCGGTCACGTTCTGATCGCGGAATGCTTTAATCAGATCGTGCTCATTGAATGGGTCTAGGTAGCTGATGTGGATACAGCCAGCTTTCAGCTGCTTCACTTCATCAATGTTGGGTTTAGCAATGCGCAGAACGATATCTGCGGTGCTTACCACATTGGCGCGCTCGCCAACAGTGGCGCCCGCTTCAACGTAGTCGTTATCACTGTAGCCGCTACCCAGGCCGATACCGGATTCGATCATCACCGACGCGCCGGCTCGTACCAGCTTTTTTGCGTCGCTCGGAATGATCGCCACTCTGTTCTCCCCCTGGGCGAGCTCTTTTGGAATTCCTATGAGCATTTGTGTATTCCGTTGTTGTTGTGAGTTGGTTAAACGCTTAACTTATAAAAAAGGCCGCGTAGGATATTACATTCCGGTTAAAGAAGCGACAGCTCTGAATGTTCACAGGTGCATGTTAAGTGTCTGTAATGGCAATAATTATAAAAAATGTCCCTATCCATTTTGGTGATAATTGGTGTCGATCTCAGGGCATCTCCTTATTAGCCTTTTCTGAGCATTTGTCTAAGCTAGTCCTAATTTTGAGCTTTCTGTGACATTGCAGCTCAATGTTGCTCGTATCGCCCCATTCTCAGGGAATGGGCTGGATGGATGCTATTGGAAGAATGATCACTAAGCCCGCATACCCTCTACAGTTGTTATTGGTATTCATCGCCTATTTTGTGGCTGGACGACTGGCGATTTTGCTGTCGATTCCGCCGGGCTATGCCACCGCTATTTGGCCGGCGGCGGGTATTGCGCTGGCTGCCTGTGTTTTATTGGGTAATCGGGTTTGGCCGGGTGTATTAATGGGCTCGGTTGCAGTCAATCTGAGCTTAGGGCCGGCCTTGGAAGGAGCGCCTTCGGAATGGCTCTCCGCACTTTCGGTACCGTTTGTTATTGGTTTCGGTGCGGCATTACAAGCGGTAGTTGGGTCGAGCCTCGCCACTAAGTACCTTGGTAAGTATTTCACCCTCAGTGACTTACATTCGGCCATCAAGTTTGTATTGCTGGTTTGTGCTGGCAGTTGCTTAATCAATTCCATTGTTGGTGTCAGCACCCTGTGGGCGGCGGGGCTGGTGCGCAGTGAAAATTTCTTGTTTAACTGGTTTACTTGGTGGGTGGGTGACGCCCTTGGGGTGCTGGTTTTTTCTAATCTGATTTTTGTTTTTTGGGCCAAGCCCAAGCAGGTTTGGCAAAGTCGCAAGCAAGTATTGGTTAGTGTTTTGGCGGTATCTTCGGCGGCCATGTTACTGATGTATGTCACCGCGAGTCGCTGGGAGTTGGAGCGTCAACAGCAAGACTTTGATCAGCGTAGCAGTCGCATGATGATCCAGATTACGACCTCCCTGGAACGTTATTGGGAAAGCCTGCTAACCCTCGAAAGCGCATTTCTACAACATACGCCAGAAAGCCCTGCTGAATTTCGTGAAGTGCTGGGCGAGACGTTACTGCGCAATAAGGGCCTGCAAGGCATTGCCTGGAATCAACCAGTTAAGAAAGAGCAGCTTGCGGCTTTTGAAGCATTGATGACACAAGAGCATGGTTTTCCAGTGGCGGTGACGCAATTGGATGAAAACGGCCTTGCTCAGCCGGTTTATTCCGACGGTCCTTATTTGCCAATTCGATTTATAGAACCGCTGAAAACCAATAAGGCCGCCTTGGGTTTTGATATCAATTCAAACCCCCTGGCTCGAGTGGCGTTATTGCGCGCTGTCCGTGAAAACCGACCTGCGGCAACTGATCCGGTAACACTGGTGCAGGAAACGGGTGGGCAACCTGGAGTGGTGGTCTATTTCCCGGTAAAACCCGATTCAGGTGGCGCTTCAGAAACCGATGTTAAAGGTTATCTTGCCGCGGTATTTCGGGTGGGCGCTCTATTTGAATCCCTGCTAGGCAGTGAGTATCTGCAGGGATTAAATTTTACGGTGTCTGCGGAAACGAGATTTGGCGACAAAGAAGTTTATCGACATGTTCAGGCAGGAGTAGAGCGAAACTCAGCGGAACATTTATTCCAAAATACCGCCTCGGTGCAATTCTCTGATCAAACTTGGCTAGTGAACATTTTTGCTAATCAACAATATTTGGCTGGCAGTCGCTCGCTGGTGCCCTGGGCGGTGCTTGCGGGAGGCATGTTGTTTAGTGGGCTTCTGGGTGTGTCGCTGTTGGTGGTTACCGGCCAGCGTATTCACGCTGAAGCGGCAGGCTTGGAATTGCAAGCTACCGTTGATGCCTTGCGCTCTACCCAGAAGCAACTGGTGGAGGCGGAGAAAATTGTCTCGCTGGGTAATATGGTGGCGGGTATGGCCCATGAATTAAACACGCCCTTGGGAGTGGCGATAACCGCCGTTTCAACATTAGAGAATGATGTTGCAAGATTGCAAAAAATCGCCACGAGCGGTGTTCTGGAAACTGCGCCACTCGCATCTTGCGCGGAGCGTATTGCCAGTGCGGCTGAGATTGTACGAAATAATGTGCATAAATCTGCGGCACTGGTGTCGAGTTTTAAGCAGGTGTCCTTGGATCAAAATGCGGGTGAGGTACGAGAGTTTAATCTTTCTGAACACCTTGCTGATTTGTTTGTGTATTTACAGGCAAAGTCCAAGCGAGAAGGGCACGCCTTGAGTTTTTCTTGCCCCCCAGGTTTGAATTTAATGACAGTGCCGGCAGGGCTGACCCAAGTGATTTATAGCTTGGTGCAAAACTCACTGCAACACGCCTTTGCTGAGGGGCAGCGCGGCAAGATGACACTGCATGTCAGTGAGTCGGGAGATTGGGTGAATATCGATTATTGCGATAATGGCGTGGGGCTAGATAGCCAGTATTTACCAAGGATTTTTGAGCCTTTCTTTACTGCGCGTCGAGGAGCTGGTGGCTCGGGACTGGGTTTGCATATGGTGAATAATTTAGTGCGCCAACAGTTGCAGGGCACTATTCGAGTCAGTGGCGATAAAGATGCGGGTCTGCGTTTTATTATTGAATTGCCGAAACGCATAACCCTGCCAGGTGAGGCGGAAAGATCTCGCGACTACAGTTTGGTTTAAGCTTTATTTAGAGAGCTTAGGAATGTTTTTCACTAAGCTGAATGCCCTTGTCGGTAATGACAATGCGGCGCTCGCGATACAGTTGCGAAAGCGCGCTTTTGAACACTTTTTTGCTGACTTTAAATAATCGAAATATCACTTCCGGTTTGGTCTTGTCGCCCAGTGCGAGAAAGCCATCGTTCGCTTGTAATTGCGCAATAATCTGATCAGTAAGCGCGCTAGCTTGCTCGGCGGCCGGAGGCTTTAGACTGATATCTAAGCGGCCGTCCGGGCGGATGCGTCTCACATAGGCATCAATTTGCTGGCCGCGCTCGAGTGCTGGAATACTTTTTAATTCGTCCTTGTATATCAGTCCCCAGAAGCGATTGGCTACTGCGCACTTTACCCCAAGGTCGGTGTGTTGCACGGCGATCACGCTGAGCTGCTCGCCGGGTTTGAATTGCTTGCGCGGTAGCTTTTCCTCGAGGTGGCGATCCAGTTTCATGCTGGAGACTAAGCGGCCGCGTTGATCGAGATACAGCTTTACCAATACCTTGCTGCCGGGCTGAATAGTGCCGACTTGCTCACCGTGGGGCAGCAATAATTCTTTGTTCAAACCCCAGCGTAAAAAAGCGCCGGTGTTATTAATGGCACTGACCTGCAAGAGGGCGACATCTCCTTCTTGCGCATCGGGGAAGCGCAGACTGGCAATAATGGAATCGTCGCTGTCCTTGTAGAGAAAAACGTCTAGGCTGTCTTGGTCGTCTTCAATGGGCGAAGAAATTTGTGAGCTGGGTAGCAGGGCTTCACCGAAAGCGCCAGCATCGAGATAAATTCCCGCTGGGGTTTGGCGAACGATGTTTAGGTGATTGCGGCGTCCCAGATTGGCCATGTCAGTCTCTAGCAAGAAAAGCGGCTATTTTAGCCTAGTTAGTCTCAGTAAGCTCTGTTCTATTTTTCCGGCGTCGTTTTAAGTGGCGTCTCGATCTATGGCAAACAGTTTTCGGCGTACGCTTTGGCGGTAGGCGGCGGGGCTGGTTTCATAGTGTTCGCGAAATAGTTTTCCAAAATAGCTGGTGTCATTAAAGCCGCAGTGATGGCTGATGTCGGTGATGCTCAAATTGCTATTGCGCAGTAATTCCTCGGCGGTTTCCAAACGGATTTTACGGAGGTATTGCTGGGGTGAAAGGCCGGTGGCATGGCTGAATCGGCGCTGAAAACTGCGCAGGCTTAAATCGTGAGCGCTGGCCAGCTCGGCAATGGAAAGGGTTTCGCTTAAATGGCTGGCAATATAACTCTGGCACATGGCGATCAGCTCATCGCCGTGGGCCGATTGGCCGGCGCTGTGAAAACCATGTCGGCTGAAGGGGCGACGGCTTTCCGGTGAAAACTGTTGAGCTACGCGCTGGGCAATGCGTCGCCCCCAGTGATTTTCAATTAAATGTAGCGTGAGGTCGGCGGCGGAGTTGACGCTGCCCGCACAGAAAAGTTTGCCAGATTCCGTCATCAGGTAGTCGCGCTGAAGTAATACTTGCGGAAAGCGCTTGGCAAAATCCTCGAAATAATGCCAGTGGGTGGTGGCGGGGCGGTAGTCGAGCAGGCCGGCGGCGGCCAATAAATAGCTGCCATTACCCACCGCGCAAATCTCTGCTCCGGCAAGAGCGTTATTGACTAACCATTCGAGTAATTCAGGGTTAATGCTGCGCTCAGGATGCCGCCAGCGACTGGGAATAAAAATAATATCGAAGGTCTCGCCGGGCGTGAGGCGATGATTAATCTCCAACGGTAAAAACCCAGACAGAGTGCATGTATCACGCTGGCCGACTAATTCCAGCGTTAGTGGGGTTGATCTTGATGAAGGCGGATGACCCAGCCGAAGGTGGTGGGCTGCTGCGTTGAGCAGCTCCATAGGCAGGCTGAGGCTGGTCATCAGCGCTTGGTCAAAAGCGAGTAGGGCGACGCGTTTTACGGGTTTTATCGGCACGCTTTGCAACCTTTGTTATGTTTTCACTGTTGGCGTAAATGGTATATTTAATGACGTTTATATCATATTTTTGATGTGAGGCTTTGACTAGACTGCTCAGGTCATTTTGGCGCTGTATGCCAATATTAAAAATATGAGGTGAGTAGTGAGTAGGTTGCCCGTTGTTGTCGGCTTTGGGGGAATTAACCCCGCTGGAAGAAGTTCATTTCACCATGCCTATCGTCGCTTGGTAATTGATGCCCTGCCTGAGAATAAGGCTTCAGCAACCTATCAAAGTTTGGCTTCGCTAATGGGCTTGCCGCTGCAAGGTTTAACGGCGGAACAGCGCCAATTTATTCTTGATCATACGCTGATTCGCCGCGTGGAAAGCTCGGCTTTTGACGTCGATCATGTGGCGTGGAATCGCCGCTTGAGCATCACCGGCAATGGTGTGCCCTGCGAGTTTGTGTGTCGCGAGCGAGATTTGCCAGAGGCACTACCGTCCAGCTGGACCGTTTCCGCTTTGGGAGATGGCCAAGTCAAAGTTCAATTTAGTCAGTCCCAAGAAATCCTTTTACCGGATACCCGCAAGTTTGAAGTTTCCAGTGCCGGGCAGTTGCCTACGGGTTTTGATCCTGCGGCTTTGTATGCGTCTCGCAATCACCCTCGCGGTTTGCAAATGTCAGTGTTTGCCGCCTCTGATGCGCTCGGTTCCATGGGGATCGATTGGGATGTGCTGCGCAATGTTGTGCGCCCGGATCATATTGGCGTTTACGCTTCGTCGGCGATGGCGCAACTGGATGAAAATGGTTTTGGCGGTTTGCTTAGCGCCAGAGATAAGGGTGCTCGGGTCAGTTCTAAACAATTGGCTCTGGGTTTGGCGGATATGCCCGCCGATTTTATCAGCGCCTATGTGCTCGGTAATGTCGGCACTACCAATGCCTCGCTGGGGGCCTGCGCGACCTTCTTTTATAACCTGCGTTCTGCCGTTCAAGATATTCGCAACGGCAAAGTTCGGGTAGCAATTGTAGGGGCGGCCGATGCGGCAGTGGAGTCGCGCGTTATGGATGGCTATAGCACGATGGGTGCATTGGCTAACGACGCGGCGCTGTTAAAACTGGATGAAGCGCTGGGTTTAACTGAGCCTAATTGCCGTCGTGCGAGCCGGCCGTTTAGTAGCAACTGTGGATTTACCGTCTCTGAGTCGGCCCAGTTTGCCGTATTGCTGGACGACAGTTTGGCGATGGAAATGGGGGCGCAGATATTTGGCGCGGTGCCCGATGCCTTTATCTGTGCTGACGGCTATAAAAAATCGATTTCTGGCCCCGGCGTGGGTAATTACCTGACGGTGGCAAAGGCGGTGGCGGAAGCGGCGGCGATTTTGGGTGATGATGCAGTGCGCCATCGCTCACTGGTTCAGGCGCATGGGACAAGCACACCACAAAACCGGGTTACGGAATCTCATATTCTGAATGAAACAGCCAAGGCCTTTGGTATTGAACATTGGCCGGTGGTGGCAATTAAGGCTTATTTGGGCCACAGCATTGGCGCCGCTTCCGGTGACCAATTCACCTCGACACTGGGTATTTGGAACGACGGCATATTGCCGGGTATTGTCACCTCGGATCATATTGCCGATGACGTGCACCGCTCAAATCTGGACTTTGTTTTGCAGCACCGTGATTGCGCGAACAATTTACCCGAGGTGGCCTTCCTTAATGCCAAGGGCTTTGGCGGTAATAACGCCACGGCTACAGTATTGTCACCGGCGGTAAGCGAGCGTCTCTTGGTGGGACGGCACGGCAAGGCAGCGTGGACCGATTATCTCAAGCGCCGTGAGGCGGTGGTGGAGCAGGCCGCAGAATACGATCAGGCCACCAGTACCGGCAATATCAATGTGCGCTATCGTTTTGGCGAAGGTGTTTTGGATGCTGAGGATGTTTCTATTGAGCGTCATCAGGTCAATATCAAGTCTTGGGAATCGCCAGTGGTGTTGCCCAGTGAGTCGCCCTATAGCGCCTGGTTAAAATAAAAGATTAATTACTACGCTCGTTACATTAATCAGGACTCCTGGACCCCTGTTTTGTCCTGTCGGCAAACAGGGGGCGTTGCCCATTACTTATCTTGCCTTCTTCAACTACTTATCTTTTCCCGGCAATTACGCATGTTGTCCTCAAGCTAGGTATGGCTCACTACTAACACGGTAATAGAACAGTTTTTTGGGTGAGTTAGCCGCACCCAATAAGTTAAGTAGTGGGGTCATTATGCGTAAATTTGTGCGTCATCCCAGCGATTTTCCCGCCGATGTTCGGGTGTTAAATGAGCATCAGGATTCGCATTCCGTGCAGATGAAAAATATCAGCAAGGGCGGCATGAGTTGTGAAGTTTCGGTTCCCATTTTTGCCGGCAGCCAAGTCGAGATTTGTGTGCCTTCGGTTTCAAAAGAGTGCTTTGGTTGTGGCGAGGTGGCATGGTGTCGCCCCGGTCGTGGGCACTTCCAGCTAGGTGTTCGCTTTGGTGATGCGGAAACGGCGTATCGAGCGCGGATGGTAGAGCAAATTTGCCAAATTGAAGCGTATCGCCGTGAGTGCGAATCTCGTGAAGGGCGCTTTCTCGCTCCAGATCAGGCGGCTGAGGAGTGGATTGAACTGTATGCTGAAGACTTTGATAACCAGTTTACGGCCGACGATAACGGCCTTCGCTTCTAAGCCGACTTCCTTCTTTATTAGTTTGACTAATCCTAGGCCCGCTTTTCAATAAAGCGGGTTTTTCCGCGCTATTGTTATTAAATTTTGCTAACAGCGGCGCGCATTTCGTGTTTGAATAAGCCAACTTTTGCTCGTGTATCTCGTCATAAGCCCCGAAATAATCGGGTCGGTGTTGAGTTGCTCTTGCGAGGCAATTTGTTGAGGAAAATACCCATGAAGCATGAAGCGACCAGTCGAGTCGTGATTAATATATCCAGGGATCTAGCTTGGAATAAACTGAAAGACCTTTCTGTTCCGCATCACTATGTGCCCGGCGTGAAAGACTGCAAAATCACCACCGAAAAGCAATCCGGCTTAGGCGCTAGCCGTCGAGTCTTCCAAGCGGGCGGTCGTTGGCTCGACGAGACAGTGACCGAGTGGAATGAGGGCGTGGGGCTGGTTTTACGCTTGCATAAAGACACGAAGGGCGCGCCATTTCCCTTTTCAAAGGCGTCCTTTCGCTATCGGATTGAAGATGCCGGTCATGGCAAAACGGCGCTGACTACCAGTCTGATGTTCGATTTGCGAATGGGAGCGTTTGGGCGTTTTATGTATCAACGTTTTCTGTACAAGTTTATTCGCGGCATGGTGCGGGATATTGCCTTGAGTCAAAAACATTTCTACGAAACCGAATCTCCGGTTACCGCATCAGACCTACCTGAATTGCGTGCCGTCGCCGCATTGGAGGCGTGATTTTTTGGATGCATTAAGCCTACTTCAGCGCCGCAATTCAGCTCCAAAACTCTGCGAGCCTGCGCCCACCGAGGCGGAGTACGCAGAAATTTTTGAGGCTGCTGCACGGGTTCCCGATCACGCGAGATTGCGGCCTTGGCGGCTGCGAGTGATTGAAGGTGCGGCTCGTAAGCAACTGGGGCAGCTGTTTGTCGACGCAGCGCAAAAACGCAATCCGGATTTTACTGAAGCAGAGTTGCAGCGCTTTCGCGATCAACCCCTGCGGGCGCCATCCATCATTGTGGTATCCGCAAGAATTCAAGCGCATCCCAAGGTGCCGGATATTGAACAGCGCCTTTCAGCAGGTTGTGCCGCCTATGCGGTGCTACTTGCCGCCGAAGCTTTAGGTTATGCCGGAATTTGGCGCACCGGTGATCACGCTTTCGATCCCGTTGTTCACGCCGGCTTAGGTATGGAAAAAGGCGAAGAAATTATTGGCTTTCTTTATTTGGGAAGCCGAGATGGCGCCGCCAAACCCCTACCTGATGTCGCTCTTTCTGAATTTGTACAATATTGGAATCACCCATGAATACAGTAACTCCACCAGAATTTGAAACCCTTGCCGTGCGTATTGAGCAGCATGTGGCTTGGGTGGCATTGAATCGCCCTGAAAAATCCAATGCGATGAATGACCCTATGTGGGTTGATCTGCAAAATTGTTTTGACTGGATTGATAGTGAGCCAGTGGTGCGGGTCGTTGTACTTTGTGGAGAAGGTAAAAACTTTTGCTCTGGTATTGATCTGGCTTCGCTGATGAATCTGTCGGTAGTGATGGCAGAAATTCCAGAAGCGGCGCGTAAGGTTGAGTGGTTCCGCCGTCGTATTCTTGAGTTGCAGGGTAATCTGACGGCAATTGAAAACTGTCGCAAACCGGTCATTGCCGCGATTCAAGGCAGCTGTGTGGGCGGTGGCGTGGACATGATTACCACCTGTGATATGCGTTATTGCACTGAAGATGCCCGCTTCTCTATTAAAGAAGTGGATGTTGGTTTGGTTGCCGATGTGGGTACCCTCCAGCGTCTGCCCAAGATTATTTCGCCGGGGATTGTTAATGAGCTGGCTTATAGCGGTCGCTATGTCAAAGCGGATGAAGCGGTGAGAATCGGCTTGGTCAATGCCTCTTACCCGTCCTATGCGGAGTTGATTGATGCGGTGTCCGAGTTGGCTCAGGATATCGCTCGCAAATCGCCGCTGGTATTGCGCGGTATAAAAGAAATGATCCGCTATACCCGAGATCACAGTGTCCAAGATTCACTCAATTACGTAGCGACTTGGAATGCGGGTATGCTGAGCCAGGAAGATGTAATGCTGGCCATTCAAGCAGGTCAGGGCGAGGCACCTGATTACAAAGACTAATATGTGGCCAGCCTCATCTAGATAGACTAATTTTCTGCCCCGATCAGGCCGGTATACTTAGCGGCGTTTTGTGGGGCGACCATTTTGCCTTGGACTCGTTTATAACATGCAGAAACTGACGATCTTTAAGACGCCATTTCTCAGCGGTTTTTTCCGCGGCTTCTTTCGTTTAACCACCTGGCTCATGCGCTGGGAGGTGGTAGGGCAACGCCCTCCCGAGAAAAAGTGCATGTTGATTGCGGCGCCGCACACCAGCAACTGGGATTTCCCTACGATGATGGTGGTGGCCTTTGTCCTCGGCTTAGATGTGCACTGGATGGGTAAACACACCCTGTTTCCCAAGGGGCCTTTGGGCGCGATTATGCGCTGGTTTGGTGGTTTGCCCATTGACCGGCGCAAGCGCCATAACACCGTTGACCAAATGGTGGATGAGTACAATCAACGTGATGAGTTGTTAGTGCTAATTACGCCAGAAGGTACGCGCAGTAAAGTCGAGCAATGGAAGGCCGGTTTCTACCATATTGCTCATGGTGCCGGTGTGCCGATTTACCTTGGCTTTGTCGATACCAAAACCCGCAAAACCGGATTGGGGCCGGCATTCCACCCCACCGGAAACTATGAAGAAGACCTGAAAACAATAATGGCGTTTTACGCCGATAAGCAGGGCTTTAAGCCAGAACACCAGTAAGGCGTTCGCCAGCTCAAATTCTGCGCTGGCCCTGTGCGGCAGATTCTGAGGACACTATGAAATTTTTTCTGACGCGAGCTGCGCAAATGGCAGCGGGCCTGTTTTTGTCTGTGCTATCTGTATCTGCACTAGCTTCACCTGTACTAACTACAGAGGCCGATGTAGCACAGATTAACACCCAAGCTATCGCCGAAAATGCGCCGGGTAACTGGCTGTCCTATGGTAAGGACTACCGCGAACAGCGCTATAGCGAGCTCAAGCACATCAATAAAGATAATGTTGCAGATCTTGGTCTCGCTTGGTCTTTTGATACCGATTTCAATCGCGGCTTGGAAGCGACGCCGATTGTGGTTGATGGCGTGCTGTACCTCACTGGTAATTGGAATGTGGTGTATGCGCTCGATGCCCGCAGCGGCAAATTGCTGTGGAAATACGATCCTCAGATTCCACGGGAGTGGGCCAAAATGGCCTGCTGTGATGTGGTCAATCGCGGCGTGGCCGTTTACGAAGGCAAAGTTATTACCGGCACCTTGAATGCCCGCTTAATTGCACTGGATGCCAAAACCGGTGACAAGCTCTGGGATGTGAGTACCGCTGATACTAAAACCTATCCTTACACCATTACCGGCGCACCTCGTGTCGCCAAAGGTTTGGTATTTATCGGTAATGGTGGTGCCGAATACGGGGTGCGCGGTTATGTCTCCGCCTTTGATGTAAACACGGGCGAGCTGCGTTGGCGTTTCTATACCGTACCCGGCAACCCGGCTGATGGCTTTGAAAATGAAGCGATGGCTAAGGCGGCAGAAACATGGACGGGTGAATGGTGGAAGCAGGGCGGTGGTGGCACCGTTTGGGACTCTATTGTTTATGACGACGAGCTAGATCAGCTTTATATCGGTGTCGGTAATGGCTCGCCTTGGAATCAAAAAATTCGCAGCCCCGATGGCGGCGATAACCTCTACTTATCTTCAATTGTTGCGCTGAACCCCGAGACCGGTGAGTACCTCTGGCATTATCAAGAAACGCCGGGAGAAACCTGGGACTTTACCGCCACGCAGCAGATAATGTTGGCAGAGATGGAGTTTGAGGGTGAGCCCCGCAAGGTGATTTGGCACGCTCCTAAAAACGGCTTCTTCTTTATTATCGATCGCGAAACCGGCGAATTCCTCTCAGCCGAACCCATTACTACCGTGAATTGGGCGACCCATTACGACAAAGAAACGGGGCGCCCAGTTGAAATTGAGGCGGCGCGCTACTTAGATGGCCCCCATGTCGTACGTCCTTCCTCAATGGGAGCGCACAACTGGCAGGCAATGTCTTACAGCCCGGAAACCGGTTATGTCTATATTCCTTTGATCAAGGCCTTATTTGAGTACAAGGATGTTGAGGACTATATGCACCATTGGGGGCACTACAATATTGGTGTCTACCTCAGTCAGCCCTCCGTGGGCGACCCAATGCTGGCTCAGCATTTAACGAAAACCTTGACCACTGGTGCCTTGCTGGCTTGGGATCCTAAAACCCAGACGGCGGCTTGGGAGGTTCCCCATAAATTAACTTGGAATGGCGGCACCTTGGCTACCGCGGGCGGATTGGTTTTTCAGGGTACCGCCGACGGCAAGATGCAGGCCTATGATGCCCAAAGTGGCAATAAGCTTTGGCAAAGCGATACCCGTGTCGGTGTGATGGCGCCGCCGGTAACCTATGAAGTGGACGGTGAGCAATTTGTTACAGTGCTGGTTGGTTGGGGCGGTGCCTTTGGCTTGATCGCAGGTATGGAGCAATCCACAGGCGTGCCTCCAAGTCGGGTATTAACTTACCGCTTGGGGGGAACAGGAGAGCTTCCGGCCAACCCAGAAAAGATTCGCTTTGACCCGCCTCCAAGACTGACTGAGGACGAGGCGGTTCTCAGCAAAGGTCGCGATTTGTACTACGCCTTCTGTGCCGCCTGTCACGGTACCGAGGTCATATCTAATGGTGCGGTGCCAGATCTGCGTCACCTTCCGCCGGTCTTTCATGAGCAGTTCAACGCCATTGTGCTTGACGGCATTATGAGTAAAGCGGGGATGGTGGGGTTTCGTGATGTTCTTGATGAGGAGAGCGCCTATGCGGTGCACGCCTACATCCTCGAGCGAGCTAACCTCGACCTAGAATCGCGCTCGCAAGCTGAGTGGTGGAAAAACTTTAAGAATTGGTTTTATACACAGATTGCCAAGTTGATGAATTTGCTTCTTTGAATACGTAATTTCCCCTAAGCTCTTCCAATTAGTCCGCCAGCCCAGAGCTGGCGGGCGATCCCGCCAAAAAACCTCTAACACTTTTCCATTGGTAACATAAAAAGCGCTCGGATTGTTACAAAGCTTGTCCACAGAATCTGTGGATAACTTGGTGGGTAACTGGTGGGATTAGGGCTGCAAGTGCGCAGTTTCGGGAACTGTAACAAATCGGTCAAATTTTATACATTTCATTGTTTTTCAATAAAAACAATAAGTTATGATAATTATGTAAACTTGTTATTTAGGTGTTTTGGCTAATTAGGGGTTTTTTACCCCAATAAAACCCTGCTGTGAATAAGTGTTACTTAGGGGGTTGACATTAGTAACACGTTACAAATTCACCCCGGGGGAAAAGTGCACCCGGGTTTCGCTTCAAAATAGTGCGGAATTAGGCTTGCTGCGGGCCGCTGTAGATGCAGCCACTTGTGCAGGTCTCCTGTATTTCGACCCGAGATAGTGCAGGTACCAGTGCCTTGGTTTGTTGCCAAATCCATTTGGCGAGGTTCTCGCTGGTCGGGTTTTCAAGGCCGGCAATGTCGTTAAGGTAGTGGTGATCCAATTGATCGTAGATCGGCATAAAGGCTTTTTTAAGATCCGAGAAATCCATAACCCAGCCCAGTACCGGATCAAGCTCTCCGCTTAATACCAGCCGTACCCGGAAGCTGTGCCCGTGTAGGCGCGAACACTTGTGGCCTTCCGGTACATTGGGTAGGCGGTGAGCTGCTTCAAAATTGAAGTCTTTATATATTTCCACGTTTTCTAAGATCCTAGCTGGGCCACTGGCGTTGGCGTAGTGAGCGGGTTGTTCGCAATGCCGAATTTTACCCCGAGCATGGGGTGCTGATGAAGCGCTGTTTACACCCGGTTCCGATTGCGGATTGCGTGCTTACTTGATTGAAAAACATACAGAAATCAGTCGGATACAATTTTTTTCATAAAAACTTAAAAAATCGCCGTTCAGCGTTTGACATGCAATTCCATTACTGTAGAATGCGCGCATCTCGATTCAGGGGTGATTAGCTCAGCTGGGAGAGCATCTGCCTTACAAGCAGAGGGTCGGCGGTTCGATCCCGTCATCACCCACCAATCGAGTTTTAAGTATGCGGACCGGTAGTTCAGTTGGTTAGAATGCCGGCCTGTCACGCCGGAGGTCGCGGGTTCGAGTCCCGTCCGGTCCGCCAATACTTACTCTGTTCAGACCTCCTTTTACTCCCTCGTACAAACTTATTTTCTGCTACTGAATAGCACGATTTTGTTTTTTGAGTTTTTGGGTTTGAGCGCACGTCTGCGGACCGGTAGTTCAGTTGGTTAGAATGCCGGCCTGTCACGCCGGAGGTCGCGGGTTCGAGTCCCGTCCGGTCCGCCAACAACGCGCTTATCCAGCCTTTTCTCGGTTTTTACCTCCTTCTTATTGCCAAGTCGCTAGCACTCTTGGGAATTTAGAAAATTTCCTTAGGCTCTCTGCCGCCATTGTGGTGAATTCTGCTTTAATATTCGCACAATAAACGTCATGATTTTTGCCGCAGGTACTGCGGGCAACTGGGAGAGGGTTTTGTCAGGGTTCACGGAAGCGATTGTTTTTTTTAAAGACAATAAAGTCGTCAAGGAAATGTTCTTCAGCGAATTTGAAGCGGTGTTGGATGACGTTGTTGGTATTCCCGATTTCACTAATCAGGCGCTGCAAGCGGCATTTGTAAAAATCGACGCCGATCTTCATGTTGTGGGTGCGGTATTTTTTCTGGTCAGCTTTGATGAAACTGGCAAAGTCAGTGCCAGCTGGAATATTCCCCTGCGCCATTTAATGGATCGAGGTTCTAAGGGACTTGATCTTGGCGGCGGTCCTATTCAATTGGTTTGTCGTAGTCTGTGCCCAGTTGCTTGGCATAAAGACCAGCTCTGGGATCCCGTGGTGGGTGATCAGGGGACGTTTTATGCCTTAAGTAAGGCGATTAAAAAGAATCGGCTGGGTATCGTAAGTCGGCCGGCTCAGGCTGAAAAAGGAAAAGAAAAGGAACGCCATAGCTTGCCGCTCTCGGAAGATGTGGCGGATGTGGTACCTATTTCCGAAGCGGTCAACCGGGCGCTGGAAAAAGCTTTTCAGGAAAAATTGGCAAGCCTGAAAGATGAGGAAAAGCTGAGCATTGCCACCCAGGCCGAAGCATTTCGCAGTCGTACCGATGACCTAGAAAAGAAATACACCAAGATGCTGGGCGAGCGCGAGAAGCAAATTGCCCACCTCAAAAAACTTGTTTTGCAGGCGCAAACGGGCCAGCAGTCGCTACAAAAGCAGCTAACAGAGACCCAGGATTTATTGGCCCGTCACCAGTCTGAGTTGGAGGCGCAGGTGAGTCATGGCGATGCGCACGCCCAGCAACAACTGGATATGCTTAAAGAGGAATACGAGCGCCGTTTTGAGCTGCAACTAGCGGAGCAACTCGCCAGTGTTAATCAGCAAATGGAGCAGCGTGAACGCGAGCTTCTGGAGCGTTCAACCCAAATTGTTGATATCCGCGCAGAATTACGTGGTCTGCGAGAGCAAAACCAGCAGTTGCTGGGGGGCGACAATAAATTGATTCAGGAGATGGGCGACAAGGGGATTATTTTCATTGCCTACCATCCCGGCGTTGAGCACTTGGTGATTCCGCCTGCAGAGCTACAGGAATACCTAGAAAACGCCAATGAATATGTGGCCAAACGTTGTGAAGTCGATTTCGAACATTACAAGCTTTGGCTGGAGCATTATCACTTGCCGATTTGCCGTGGGCTAAATGAAGACGGCGATATCTGTGGTGAGCCCATCGATAAGGTCTTGCGGCCGGTGTTGTTTAGACCGGGAGAAAGTGACCGCTGCTCGCATCACGCTGAGTCACTGGCCCCTGTTGAATAGTGGTGAGTGGCTCGGTAATTACCTCATTAGGTGATTGCTACGGCGTAAAATGGGATGTGCTAAGGCTTGATCAATTACATCCACTGGCGCCCGGCAATAAATGGTTTAAATTGCGCGGTGCACTGCTTGAGGCGGAACGTTTAGGGCGTAACACGCTAATCAGCTTTGGCGGGCCTTGGTCAAACCATCTTCACGCGCTGGCGGCGGTGGGTAAGGGTTTTGATTTCAATACCGTTGGATTTGTTCGTGCAGGTTCAAACGAGCCAGTAACCCCTTGTTTGGCAGATGCCAAAGACTGGGGCATGCAACTGCGATTCCTCTCTTATAGCGATTACCGGCGCCGTCACGATGCCGAATTTATCGCAGATATTCAGGCGGATTTTCCTGACGCGCTAATCATTCCTGAGGGTGGCGCCAGCCACTTAGGGGTGGCGTCTTGTGCGGAAATTGCCTCACTGATCCCCGAAGGCGGCGAGGTTTACGATGCGGTATTTATCGCCTGTGGCACTGGCGCGACCTTGGCTGGGCTGGTGTTAGGTTTGGCGGGGCGTGCGCCGGTAATTGGTGTGCCGGTGGTGAAGGGCGCAAGCTATTTACAGCGTGATATTGCCGCCATGCTTGCAGAGCAGGGACTTGGCGACAGTGCTGCCGAAAAATGGTCGCTCGATTTCAGGGTTAGCCAGTTGGGGTTTGGTCGGCTTAATGATGAGCTTATCGAATACATTCATCATTTTGAGGCCCGCACCGGGCTGCTGCTCGATCCAGTTTATACCGCAAAACTTTTTTTCCACGTTGATAATTTGTGCCGCGCAGGCGAGTTCGCTCCCGGCCAGCGGGTGTTATTAGTGCACACGGGTGGCTTACAGGGGCGGCGAGGTTTTCCCGAGGTGTTTTCTTAAAGCGCTGATTCTGGCCAGTCATTGGCGACCACAAAAATCCGTTCCCCTTGAGGGTTGATCAGCATAGTGGGGCGGCGCTCTACTCGTTGATCAATATCTGTGGGCAGTGCTTGTCGTTGCAGTTCGCTGGCAGAAAGCCAGTCCGGTTTTTGCAGTAGGGCCCAGCGCTCTGAGTTCTCCGTAAACTGCTTGAGATGTTGCCAGCGGCCATGCAAGTGCTGTGGGTGCAGGGCGCTGTTTTTTTGCTTGTTATCGCTGCGATAAAACAAAATCCCTCCCATCTTCAATTGGGGTTTTACCTCGCTTACGCCAAATTGATACAGCGCGCTGCGTCCTTCAGGGGTTTGAGCGAGGGGAAATTGATGGTCCCGCAAACGGGCTAATTTACGGTCGAGTCGGTCGGCGCTGTTGGGCCCCAGCCAGCGGCTGAGTGGGTCTGTCGTTAACGGCTGCTCTAATTCCAAAAAGAATTTAACCGCCAGCTCTAAATGAAAAACATCCTTGCTTATGCGGTCGCGGTACAAAATGTCGAATTCACCCAGGCTGCGGCCTTGGGCGTCGCGCACCGGAATATTGTGGCCGAGTAATTCAGTTTGTGGATCATTGTCGAGAAAGAAATGCCACAGAGCTTCATATTGCAGGCCTAGGCGACGGCTGGTTTGCGACTGGCTTAAATAGTCTTGTAGCGGTTCGGGGTTTTTGTCCAGATTATTTAGCCATTGCTCGCGCTGTGCGGTCAGTTCCAGTTCGGGGCAGAAAACGGTTTCGCCATTGTTTAGCGTAATAGCATTCAGTAATGGCGGTGCAAAGCAGCTCCAGGCAAGCGCGCGGACCAGCGGATTATTCAAGTGCGCCAGTGTGGTATCGAAACGGTTTACCGCTCCGCTTTCGGATAATTCCTGCATCTCGCTGCCATTGTTTCCTGATTACCTTTATCGGCGGTTATAATAGCGGCCAAGCTTTTGGCAATGAATACTATGAGTGAATTCAACAAAATTGGGGTTATTGGCCGCGAGGGGAAAGGAGTTGTTGAAACCCTTAATCGCCTGCTGGACTTTTTAGCCTTAAGAAGTTTACAGGTTGTGCTGGATGAACAGCTTGCAGTTTTGCTGCCGAGCCGTGAATTTGATGTTTCGCCGCGTCGTACGATTGGCGAGCGAACAGATTTGATTGTGGTGGTCGGTGGTGATGGCAGCTTGCTGGGTGCAGCTCGAAGCTTGTGTCGCCACAACACGCCGGTAGTGGGTGTTAACCGCGGACGTTTGGGCTTTCTTACTGACATCTCGCCCGATGAATTAGAAGCAACGTTGGGCGCAGTTTTAGATGGGCAATACTCTCTTGAAAAACGCTTTATGCTCTCGGTTGAGTTATTGCGCAAGGGTGAGCGGGTTGGCAAAGGCGAAGCACTGAATGATGTGGTGCTGAACTCGGGTACCTCGGGCCATATGATGGAGTTTGACCTCTTTATTGATGGCGAGCATGTCTATCGCCAGCGCAGTGACGGTTTGATTATTTCTACACCGACCGGCTCTACGGCGTATTCCCTTTCGGCGGGCGGCCCAATTATGCATCCGTGTCTCGATGCCATCGTTATTGTGCCAATGTTTCCTCATACCTTGAGCAGCCGTCCGATTGTGATTGACGGCAAAAGCGAAATCAAAATGGTGGTGTGTGACGATGATATTCACCCACCGGTAACGTGCGATGGGCAAATTCGCATTACCGCCGAGCCGGGCGATGAAGTTATCGTGCGTAAAAAGCCCCATAAAATTCGCTTAATTCACCCATTGGATCACAGCTTCTACGCCAGTTGTCGTGACAAGTTGGGTTGGAACTACAGCCGTGAGCGGGGCAACAAGTAGCCGTGCCAGACTATATTCGCTTGGGTTTTCCTCTAGAGCGCGATTTGGCGGCGTTTTCCGAATTCTTATGGCGACAGCGAATCCCGCACCGAATTGCCGAAGAAGAGGGACGTCAGGTTCTTTGGATCGGCAGCGAAGCACATGCGGAGCAGGTTAAACACTGGCTGCAAGAGATGGAGCGGGGCGAGTTGGTGCTGGATAAGCGAGACGGCGCTCCCCAAGGGATTTCCCTTTTGGGTCGCCTATTTTCCAGCCCGGCGGTCGCGGTATTGTTATTGCTCTCCGTTGTGGGTGCGGCTTTGCCGTTTCTCGATACCCGAGGACAACTTCTTCCCAGTCTCACGTTTTACCCGTTTTCGCCCTACACCGGCGAGGTGCAGGCAGTGTGGCCACTCGCTGAGCCGTGGCGAATTCTCAGCCCGATTTTTTTACATTTTGGCTTGCTGCACATCGCTTTCAATGGCCTGTGGCTTTGGTTATTGGGAGGCATGATTGAGCAGCGCCAAGGTGTCGTGCGTTTGCTTGGTGTGGTGCTCTTGGTAGGAGCGACGTCTAATATTGCGCAAGCGATGATGAGTCTGGTGATCTTTGGGGGCATGTCCGGTGTGATTTACGGCTTGCTGGGCTATATGCTGGCGTGGAATCGTCTTCGTCCCCAGCAACAATTTCCACTGCAGCCGGCACTTGCCTGGTTCATGATCGGCTGGCTTTTGCTGTGTATGGTGGGTTTGGCTTCGGCGCTTGGTCTGGGTGATATTGCCAATACTGCCCACGCCAGCGGCTTGTTAATGGGCCTGCTGTTGGGGTTTGTGGCGGCGCTGCTCGATCAGCAACCAGACCGATAGTCTCACTCTGATATAATCCAGAGCATCTTATACTTTTACTCCTTTGGCTTAAGGCCCAGTAATCTCGTTAGCAGGTTTGTATGGATTTTAAAAAACTGATCGACAATATCACCCCTGAAATTTATCAGGCGCTGCGTCGAGCGATCGAAATTGGTAAATGGCCCAACGGTGATGTGTTAACAGCTGAGCAGCGCGAACATTGCATGTCGGCGGTGATTGCTTGGGACTCGCGCCATCAACCGGAGCAGGATCGCGTAGGCTATATCGACAAGGGCAGCAAGGAAGAAGGTGAGCTGTGCGATGATGATCATAGTCATGATAATGACCCAGAAAGTGATCAGCCCCTGCGCTGGATGCACTGAGTTTTCCGTCTGTAGCCCCGCCAAATTCTAGAGCAGCCAATGACTGAAATTACTGGCCTCGCCGCCAAGATGAAGACCCAACTTGAGGGTGATCGCCCCCAATACCAATTGCCGCTAGGTGATACTTTAGTGCCGATGAATGCCTTGATCGGCCATACGGTAAAACTGGAATATCAACAGCAGATTAATTGTATTCACTGTGATCGGGTAACCAAGAAGAGCTTTAGCCAAGGCTATTGTTATCCCTGTTTTCAAAAGCTGGCGCAGTGCGATAGCTGTATTGTCAGCCCTGAAAAATGCCATTACTTCGCCGGCACTTGCCGTGAACCCGAATGGGGTGAAAGTCACTGCATGATTGATCATGTGGTGTACTTGGCGAACTCTTCTGGTCTCAAAGTGGGTATCACTCGTCATTCACAAGTACCCACGCGTTGGATTGATCAGGGCGCGGTAGCGGCACTGCCGATCTATCGAGTGAGCAATCGTCTGCAATCCGGTCTGGTGGAACATATTTACAAGCAGCATGTGGCCGATAAAACTTCGTGGCAGGCCATGCTGAAAGGCGAGCCAGAGCCCATTGATTTGCTTGCGCGGCGCGATCAGTTAGCGGCCGAGTGCGCGGATGAAATCGCTCAACTGCAAGACAAATACGGCCTGCAAGCGATTCAGCCAGTAGCGGGCGATGTGCTGGAAATTCAGTACCCGGTGCAGGAATATCCCAAAAAAGTCAGCTCCTTTAACTTGGATAAAAATCCCGTTGCCGAGGGTTGTTTAATGGGGATTAAGGGCCAATATTTAATTTTTGATACCGGCGTGATCAATATCCGCAAATACGGCGGCTACCGTCTCGCCCTTAGCAGTGATGCACTTTAAGGTAAGCACTCACCGCTGAATTACCTCGTTTTATGAATTTTGTGCTCGGTTCCCCGCCGGGCAATGGCAGGAGAACCACCATGCGCGATGCGCAGCCCAGTGCAATTTTTCTAAAAGATTACTCTGTTCCCGCGTTTTTGATCGATGCTACCGAGCTTCGATTTGAACTGGGTGAAGAGGCAACTACCGTTCACTCCTGTTTAACGCTGCGCCGTAATCCCGCCTCGGATAATGCGACCGCGGGCCTGACGCTACATGGCGCAGAGTTAGAACTGCTATCGCTGGCGATCGATGGCAATACTCTTAGTGAGTCGCAGTGGTCTGTGTCTGAAGAAACCTTGTGTATTGCCGAGGTGCCAGATCAGTTTGAACTGCGTTGCAGCACGCGGATTTATCCTCAGAAAAATACCTCACTGGAAGGCTTGTACAAATCCAGTGGCATGTTTTGCACCCAGTGCGAGGCCGAAGGGTTTCGCAAGATCACCTACTATCTGGATCGCCCGGATGTGATGTCGGTGTTTACCGTGGAGATTCTGGCCGATGCCAATACCTATCCGGTGTTGCTGTCCAATGGTAATCGCACCGACGTTGAAACACTGGAAGATGGTCGCACCCGTGTGGTTTGGCATGACCCGTTTCCCAAGCCGGCCTACCTTTTTGCCTTGGTGGCGGGCGATTTACAGGCAGTGGAAGATACCTTTACCACCTGTAATGGACGTGTGGTCGAGCTGAAAATTTACGTTGAACAGAAAGACCTCGATAAATGCGAACACGCCATGCTATCGCTCAAAAATGCGATGCGTTGGGATGAGCAAGTTTACGGCCGAGAGTACGACCTCGATATTTTTAATATCGTGGCGGTGGATGATTTCAATATGGGGGCAATGGAAAATAAGAGCCTCAATATTTTTAATACGTCCTGTGTTTTGGCCAAGCCAGAAACAACGACCGACGCTGGCTTTCAGCGTGTTGAAGGGGTGGTCGCCCACGAGTATTTCCACAACTGGTCGGGCAATCGCGTTACCTGCCGAGACTGGTTTCAGCTTAGTTTGAAAGAGGGTTTTACGGTTTTTCGCGATGCGGAATTCTCGGCGGATATGGGCTCGCCCACGGTCAAACGTGTTGAGGATGTGAGCTTGCTACGCAGTACGCAGTTTGCCGAAGATGCGGGCCCGATGGCCCATCCGGTGCGTCCCGATTCGTTTATCGAGATCTCAAATTTTTACACCGTAACCATCTATGAAAAAGGCGCGGAAGTGGTGCGCATGATTCACACCTTGCTTGGGCCTGAACTGTTCCGCAAGGGTAGTGATCTGTATTTTGAGCGCCACGATGGTCAAGCCGTGACCTGTGAGGATTTTGTGCTGGCCATGGAAGCCGCCAGTGGCATGGACCTTTCGCAGTTCCGGCGTTGGTATGAACTGGCTGGAACGCCAGAGCTGGATGTAAGCGGCAGCTACGATGCCGAGCAGGGCCGTTATACCTTAACGGTGAAACAACATTGCCCCGATACGCCGGGACAAACTAATAAGCCGCCGCTGCATATTCCTTTCTCGGTGGCTTTACTCGGCGAGGCCGGTGCCTTGCGCTTGAATCTGCAGGGGCAGGAGGCTGATAGCGAGACAGCGGACAATACCGAAATGGTGTTGCACGTGACCGAAGCGCAGCAGCAATTTGTTTTTAGCGAATTGCCGGAAGAGCCTGTACCCAGTTTGCTGCGTGGATTTTCCGCGCCGGTGAAACTGCACTTTCCCTATCGTCGTGACCAGTTAATTGCACTTATCACTCGAGATACTGATGGTTTTTGTCGCTGGGATGCCTGTCAGCAGCTGGGTATCTTAGAAATGACGGCGGCAATGGAATCTGCCAAAGCGGGGGCGGACTATCAGCTGAGTGCGGATTTCAGCGGGGCACTGGCGCAGTTATTAGCCGATGACTCGCTAGATAAGGCAATGCTGGCGATGATGCTGGTGCTGCCATCTGAGGCTTATTTGGCTGAGGTGTTTAAGCCGGTGGATGTTCACGCGATTCACCATGCTAGAGAACGTCTCCGCCGGCAGCTTGCCGAAGCCTTGCGCGAACCGCTACTGCAAACCTATGAACGCTGTCAGGATGCGCAGCCTTATCAAGCTAACGCCGAGCAGATTGCGCGTCGCAGTCTGAAAAATACGTCACTGGCGTATTTGATGTTGCTGGGCGAGGAGGGCATTGCTCAGAAAGCCCGTGAGCAGTTTGCTGAAAGCCAGAACATGACCGATCGTTTGGCGGCGCTCACCACCTTGGTCAATAACGAGGACAGCGCGAAAGCAGAAGCGCTGATGTCATTTTATCAGGATTGGCAGCACGAGCCGCTGGTGATTAATCAGTGGTTCCAAGTGCAGGCGGCCAGCTCCGCCCCCGGAACGTTGGAGAAAGTGAAATCCTTGATGAACCACCCGGCGTTTGATATTCGCAACCCGAACAAAGTCCGGGCATTGATAGCGACTTTCTGTGTGCAAAACGCGGTGAACTTTCACCGTGAAGACGGTGCCGGTTATGCCTTCTTGGCGGATCAGGTGATTGCGTTGAATCGCAGCAATCCCCAAATTGCTTCGCGTTTGCTGCAGCCATTGAGTAAATGGCGCAAATACCCCGAGGCGGCGCAGCAGAAAATGCAGGCCGAATTAAAACGGATTTTGGCCGAGCCGGATTTGTCGCGGGATGTTTATGAGGTGGTGAGTAAGTCTGTCTCAAGTTAACTATTGCGGCTTTTAAAGCGATAGGTAAAATCCTTTATTCGATATGGGCATAAAAATAAAAAAGTTATAAGCATATCGAATAAAGTTATAACATGTTGATTTTAAAAGATTTTATTCTTTTTTCTTGGCGATTATGGTAGATTCCTCGCCAGTAATCGGAGAATTTGGGTTTATTTGCCATGAGTTTTGGAGTTGGGAGTCTCGATCTCGCCGCCGCGAATGCGGAATTGCGCAATTTGTCTGCAGAAGAAATCATCTGCTGGACAATGGCGCTTGGCGAAACCGCAATGGGCTCAACCAGCTTTTCACCCAACTCGGCGGTAATGCTCAAATTGCTTACCGATAATGCCCCTAATGCTCCGATTGTCTGGGCAGACAGTGGCTACAATGTGGCGGATGCCTATCGGGTTGCCGAGCAATTGATTGAGTTGCTCAAGCCCAATCTCAAAATCGTGACTCCGGAAATGACCGCCGAGCGTCGCAATGCGCTGATGGGTGGGGTGCCGCATCCCGACGATAATCCCGATTTGCACAAAGAATTTACCCGCCAAGTTAAACTCGAGCCTTTCAATCGCGCGATTGCTGAAATTCAGCCAAAAATCTGGTTTTCCGGTATTCGCAAAGAAGAAACCGAATTCCGCCAGTCACTGGATATTTTGTCTTGGGATAAGCGCGGTATCCTGAAAGTCGCCCCTATCTTTTATTGGAGTGAGGACGATATCGAGGCCTATATGGCCACGCATAAGCTGCCGAGCTGCCGCCATTATTTTGATCCTACCAAGGTGGCGGATAACCGCGAGTGTGGCCTGCATACCTCTGCTTAAAAAAATCAGGGCAAACGCGCGGTATTGCGCTGCTTTACTTTAGTCCGCCGTGGGATTCCGGTATTCTGCCGTCGAAATTTTCCGGAGCTGATTATGTACGCTGTTCTTCGCCGCCTATTGTTTTGTCTGCCCACTGAAACCTCGCACAATCTGGCTTTGGCCGGTATCTCGCTATTACAGAAATGGCGTCTGAGCGGTTTGGTGGCGTCCGCGCCTGAGTCTCAACCAGTTGAGGTGATGGGCATTCAGTTTCCCAACCCCGTGGGCTTGGCGGCAGGCTTGGATAAAAACGCCCGCCATATTGATGGTTTGGCTGCGCTGGGTTTTGGCTTTATTGAAGTGGGCACGGTGACTCCAAAGGGGCAGCCCGGCAATCCCTTGCCGCGCCTGTTCCGCTTGCCAAAAGCACAGGCCATTATCAATCGCATGGGCTTTAATAACGACGGGGTGGATGCCTTGATCGAGGCGGTGAAGGCCAGTAAATATCGCGGCGTATTGGGTATTAATATCGGCAAGAATAAGGACACCCCGGCCGAGCAGGCGGTAGATGATTACCTGATCTGTTTGCGCAAGGTGTATCCCTATGCCAGTTATGTCACGGTGAATTTGTCTTCGCCAAATACCCCCGGTCTAAGAGACCTTCAATTCGGTGAGCCCCTTCGCCAATTATTGGCCAGCTTGAAAGAAGCGCAAACCGAGTTGGCAAAGCAGTATGGCCGTTATGTGCCGCTGGCAATCAAAATCGCACCAGATATGGCAGCAGAAGATGTGCGCAATGTGGCGGCGGTGATTAAATCCCAAGGTATTGATGGCGTGATTGCCACCAATACCACTATTGAGCGCGCGGCGGTGAGCGGCCTGCCCCATGCAGAAGAGGCTGGCGGTCTAAGTGGTGCGCCGGTTCGCCAGAAATCCACCGAGGTACTGGCCCTTTTGGCTGAGGAGTTAAAAGGCGAGGTGGCGTTGATCGGTGTGGGCGGAATCGACTGCGCCGAAGCGGCGGCGGAAAAAGCCGCCGCGGGTGCCGATCTTATTCAGGTTTACACCGGCTTTATCTATCAGGGGCCGGGCTTGATTCAGCGTGCAGCGCAGGGGTTTGGCTGGGGTAAATAAGCCTTAGCCCGCTTGTTGCTCGGCGCTAAAGGCTTGGCCAATGGCCACTTCTTCGGCGCCGGGAAATTTCATTTTTCCATCCCGAACCGACAGCGTACACAGTGGCCGTTTCGGCAGGCCCAGTTCCCGCAATAATTTGGCCAGTGGATGGCTGTTGCCAATTTCCGGCTTTTTGCCACCTAATTTAAAGGTAAAGCCTTCTCCCCATGTGCTGCCGACAATACGGCTGGCGCGACCGTGGCGAACAGTGAGAGAAGGGGCTTCCTGTTCTGGCATTTTACGGCGGCCATTGGCGGCGGCGTTAATGTCAAAAATCAATTCACCGTCGTCTTCAAAACGGGTGCGCACGCGCTTGTCATCCAGCTCAAAATCAACCTTGCTCACCCATTTCGGAAAGCCCCAAATAAAGCGCCCGGCGTGGGTGGTGAAGGGTTGGTCAACGGGCATGCGGTAAACAAAATTATCGAGTTTGCCGCTGGCCATGCGCGACAGGGCGCCGAGTAGGGGAACGCGAACCGGCGCTTGGCCCGGCGTAGTTACCGGAAACAGAATGGCGGCTTCGTTATAGTCGCCCAGATCATTGCGGCGGTAGTCTACGCCGATTAATTGCATTAGCGCCCGGCCCGGAAAAAGCTCGACGGGGGTGAAGCCGGTGTCGGCTAAAATTCGGCGAACCACGGCGGTTTTGACCGTATAAAAGTGCATCATCATTGAGGCTTCGTCGATACGTACGGGCAGGCTGATATCTTGACCATCGATCACAAAATGCTCGGCAGAAACTTTCTGGCAGCACTGATCGGTATTTTGCGGGCCATGTTGGCTGGGCACATCGTGTTCTTCAAAAATTACATCGAGCGTCTGCATTTGCGTAGGTCCGTTTTTATCGTTAATGATCGGTAATAGTCTGTATTCGCCAGCGGCCATCGGCAATAATACGTACTAATTATCTGGCATCAATGCCTGTTGCTATCACGGAATCAGATATGGCCCTTCTTACCAAACCTCTTACTCAAGTTAAAAAACTGGATGCTGCGCAAGTTCTGCGAATTGCAGAGCTAGGTTTGCGGGGTTCATTTCGTCTCGCACAGACGGTGACCGCTGTTTATCCACGGGCCCTAAAGTGGTTGGTGCAGTGGCGTCAGCCAGAGCCCCATGAAGTGCGTGAATTGTTTGAGGCGCTGGGTACCACTTACATTAAATTCGGTCAGTTTATTGCCAGTTCGCCCTCGGTGTTTCCAAAGAATTATGTCGACGAATTTCAACTGTGCCTGGATCGTACGCCGGCGATTCCCTTCACCAAAGTAAAGCAGATTGTTGAGCAGGATTTGGGGCGACCACTGGGGCAGGTGTTTGCCAGTATTGAACCGCAATCTTTGGCTTCGGCGTCTATCGCTCAAGTGCACGCTGCCAAGCTGCTAAGCGGTGAGGACGTGGTGGTAAAAGTGCAGAAACCCGGGGTTGAAGCGGTGTTGACCACGGATATGAATGCGGTGTATCTGCTGACGCGTCTGATGGAATTGATTATGCCCAATACCGACCGCGAGGCGGTGGCAGGCTTGGTGGCAGAAATGTATCAATCCATGGTGGATGAGTGCGACTTTATTAAAGAAGCGGAAAACCTTACTGAGTTCAGGCGCTTTTTGCAGAACACCGATAATACTCAGGTTGTGGCGCCCAAGCCGTATCCGCAGGCTTCCGGTCGCAAGGTGCTGACCATGGAACGACTTTATGGCCGCGCATTAACCGATAATAGCGTGGACAGCATGGGTATAGACCCGGCGGCAAGCCTGTTTAATGCCTTGAATACTTGGTTTGCCAGTTTGACCCAATGCCCGTTTTTCCACGCTGATTTGCACAGCGGTAATTTGCTGCTATTGGATGATGGTCGCGTTGGCTTTATCGATTTCGGCATGGTGGGGCGTATCCAGCCCGAGGCCTGGCAGGCGATGTTTACCTTGTTCACGGCCATTAGTACGCAAGACTACCGCAGTATGGCTGAGGCGATGGTTACCGTGGGGATTACCCGCGAAAAAGTCGATGTGGACGGCCTGACTCGCGACATTGCCAAGCTGTTTCAAGGTTTGGAAAATTTTGATGCTATGGCCGGAATGGGCGTTGGCGGTGAGGCCGGCGACGGCATTAATGCACTGCTGAGTGAGCTTGGCAATATCGCCCGAAATTACGGTATTCGTTTTCCCCGAGCGTTCACCATGCTGCTAAAGCAGTTTCTGTATTTTGATCGCTATGTGGATATGCTGGCTCCGGGGGCGGATATATTCCACGACCAGCGTATTGATATGATGCGCTTACACTAAATTAATAGGTAGATAACCCAATGCCATTTGCCGTGGTGAAGCAGCAAAATTCACAAAGGTAATCTAACGGGACAATTGGGGAACATTGTGACAGATCCAAAAATGAGCATATCGCAGGACGCGTTGCTGGATCTTGATGGGCAAAGCATGGACGGTGAAGCAGTGCAGGCTGTGGATACGCTCAAACTATCAAGTTTTCATCCAGGTCAAACCGCACAGACAAACTGGAAAGTGCTGTTAGTCGATGATGAAGACGAAGTTCATATTGTCTCGCGATTAGCATTGCAGGATTTCAGCTTTGCTGGTCGCCATCTTGAATTCATCAGCGCCCATTCCGGGGCGGAAGCTAAACAACTGATCCGGGAGCATCCGGACACTGCTATTATTTTACTCGATGTGGTGATGGAAACAGACGAGGCCGGCTTGGATGTGGCGCGCTATATCCGTCAGGAGTTGGGTAATCATTTCGTTCGAATTATTCTGCGTACGGGGCAGCCCGGCTTGGCGCCAGAGCGCCGGGTACTCAAGTCTTACGATATTAATGATTACCGGGCGAAGACCGAGCTGACCCAAGACCGTATGTTCTCGGTTATTTACACGGCGCTTTCTTCGTACCGCGACTTGATCGCCTTGGCACGCAGCCGCCACCAATTGATTGGTCTGGTGAACGAGATCGAACAATTGTCCCATCTTGCGGCTCGAGATTTACAAAACCCCCTTAATCGTGCGGTAAAAGGTGTGCGCAATTTGGCGACCAATCCGGCGGTGTTAGGTGATGTCGAAGCTGCTACTGGTTTAAAAGAGCTGAAAGGGGATATTTACGCGGTGCAGTCGGCCCTGAATCGCTTGGTCGCTCTGACCTCGGTGGGTCGGTTTAACGAAAGCCGCGAAATGGTGGATTGCAATGCGGTAATGCAAGAGGTGACCGCCAATCTCGATGCGCAGATCCGTAAGCACAATGCCAAAATCTATTACGACGCCCTGCCTACGGTATCGGCGTGTCGCCGACAGCTGGTGCAACTGTTTCAAAATCTGGTCAGTAATGCCATTAGCTATACAGACGGCGCTGCGCCAGAAGTGCGCATTAGTGCGGTAACCCATGAGCGCAATTGGCTGTTTTCGGTGAGTGATAATGGTCGGGGGATTTCCCCGGAGTTGCACAATGGCCTGTTTAGCCTTTTCCATCGCGATATGGAACAGGGCGAGAAAGCGCAAGAAACCGGTGTTGGGCTGGCTATCTGCGAGAAAATTGTGCGCTGGCATGGCGGTAAAATCTGGTTGGAATCTGAGCCGGGCCAAGGTGCAACGTTCTATTTTACTTTGCCGTTGAGTGAATAATATGTCGCCCGAGTTCGATGCCGAGCGAATACTCAAACACCTCCAAGTTCCACTGGTGTGTTTTAACGAGAGTGCGGAGTTGTGCTATCTCAATAACGCGGCCTTGGCACTGCTAACCAGTAGCTTGGATTGTGAAGAGTTACAAGGATTGTCCTTGTCTTCGCTGTTTTCGCTGCGAAAAGACTCCGGTGATCCACTGCTTAGCTCAGAGCTGATTGAGTTATCCGCCACCAATAATATGTATTCGGTGCATTTGGTGAATGGTAATGAAGATGCCGGAAAACCCTTCCTTATTGCGGTGTCTAAAATAGGCGGAGCCGAGACGGCAGCAGAGAGCGAGGCCGATTCAGAAAGTCAGTCAGATAATGAAAATATGTATCTGCTGTGCCTGCATGAGCCGGTATTTGATGGCCAAGACCAAGAGGGACTAATCAGCCCGATTTTAGATCCGCTTACCGAGCTTTTCGATCGCCGCGAATTTGAGCGCCGCTTGGATAATCTAGTGGATGATGCGGCGATCAGTTCTCGAACGCACGCGCTCGTGTTTCTCGATGTTGATCAATTCAAAATGATTAACGACACCCGTGGCCACCGGGCCGGGGATAATCTTATCAAGCAACTGGCCATGCTGTTGCAGAGTGAAGTGTGTCACGGCGATACCGTGTGCCGGCTCGGTGGCGACGAGTTTGGCGTATTGCTGAGTAATGTGGATGCCTTTGAGGCGCGCTCAGTGGCGTCGCGTTTACTGCGCGCGACTAAGCAGATGGAGTTTGTTTGGCAGGGCACAGTGCACAGTATCTCCTTCAGCGCCGGCGTGGTGCTGATAGATGAACATTCGCTCACCCGTGAAAAAGTGATGTCCCAAGCTGATGTGGCGGTGTACTCGGCCAAGGAAGAGGGGCGAGGGCGAGTTCATATCTACAATCCAGAAGACAATAAGCTTGGCCGTTTACAGGAAGATATGCACGCCGTGCAGGCGATTCGCTGTGCCTTGGAAAACCATGATTTCTTTTTGGTGAAAGAGGGTATTTACTCTCTTGATGCCGGAGAGCCTAAGCAGTCAGGAACCTATCTGGAATTGCTGTTGCGAATGCGTCGAGGCAATGAAGTGTTATCACCCGCGGCGTTTATGCCTGCGGCAGAACGATTTGGCATGATGCCAAGTATCGACCGCTGGGTCTTCGCCGAATTGATATCTTATTTGGAAGCTCATCCTGAATTACATGGGCAGGACTTGCTCTATTCGATCAATCTTTCCGGGCAATCCCTGTGCGAGAAATCCTTTTTGGAGTTTGTGATTCGCAAACTGCAAGTGTCCAATATCGACGTTCGTCAGATTTGCTTTGAAATCACCGAAACCGTAGCCATCCGCAATTTTGACTTGGTCACCGACTTTATCAGTCGGGTTCAGGCCATGGGGGGGCGCTTTGCCTTGGATGACTTTGGCACGGGAATGTCGTCCTTTGGCTATCTTCAGCAACTGCCGGTGGATTTTGTGAAGATTGACGGCATGTTTGTTCGAGACATGGATCGCAATTCGGTACACAGTGCCTTGGTCCGCTCTATTAACGAAGTGAGTCATGAGCTGGGTAAGCGCACGATTGCCGAGTTTGTTGAGCGCCCAGAGATTATTGATTGCCTAAAATCCCTTGGCGTCGACTTTTTTCAGGGGCATCTGTGTGGCAAACCTGTGCCACTGCATGAGCCTGAACCCCATCTTCAGCATTGATTTCCAACCATATTCACGTTAAATCGCGACAATTTCTGCTTTGCCAGTCGAACCGAGCCTGTTATAAACTTACTTGACAATATAAGTGCAAAATAAAAGTTTGCCGGGAGTCCATTTACGACTTCTGGAGCAAACTAGGGAGACAGAGTGACAATTAAACAGTTCTGCGACAATTCTGTACGCAAGTTCTTTCGGGCTGTGCCCACTGTTGAAAATTTGGCCAGTGTTAGGCGTATTGACCCCAATGAGGCCGACCCGTCTGAGCTAGGCTTAAAGCCTAAAGATTTGGAAAAAATCTGGCAGAACGCCGAGGATGTTTATCGCACAGGTATGCATCCGATGATGAATATCTGCCTGCGCCGACACGGCAAAATTGCCCTGCATCGCAGTGTTGGTCACTCCCATTTTGCCGGTAAACCCAATGCCCTTGTGGCCGAGTTAGATACCCCGGTTTGCCTGTTTTCCGCATCAAAAGTGGTTGCCGCGGTATTGATGCACAAGCTCGCCGAAGACGGCCACTTGGATCTGCTCAATCCGGTGAGTTATTACCTGCCGGAATTTGCCAGAGCGGGTAAGGGCAATATCACGGTTTATCAACTACTGTCCCACCGCGCCGGTGTGCCCGGTATTCCGCCAGATGTTCCTATTGAAGTGCTCTATGACCACGACACCGCGTTTGACTTGATCTGCCAGCAAGAAGCCCTCGATCCCGATGGCCGGGTAGTGGCGTATCACGCGCTTACCGGCGGTTTTGTTATGAGTGAGCTGATCCAAAAACTCACCGGGAAATCGGTGAATGAATATCTGGATGAAGTCATCCGCAAACCGATGGGAATGGGCTATTTCCATTACGGTATGCCTCAAGAGAAACACAAGCAGGCGGCTATAAATTACCTCACTGGCGCGCCCAATAAGGGGCCTATTGGTAACCAGTTGCACAAAGTGCTGGGGGCGGAGGTGGATACCGCTGTTGAAATTTCCAATAGTGAGCCGTTCCTGAATGCCACCATTCCCGCCGGCAACCTCTATGCGACTGCCGAGGAGGCTAGCCGCTTCTTCCAAATGTTGCTGCAACAGGGTGAATGGCAGGGTAAGCAAATACTCAAGCCGATTACGGTGCACCGCTTGACCCGCGAAGCCGGTCGGCCCCAATTTGACCGTTCACTGGGTGCGCCGCTGCGCTACAGCGCTGGAACCATGCTTGGCGGGCGCTTTGTTGGCTTGTATGGTCGTCATACGCCCCATGCCTTTGGTCATATCGGCTTTTCGAATATTGTGTGCTGGGCTGATCCCGAGCGGGATATTTCGGTCGCTATTCTCAATAACGGTAAGCCGATTCTTGGTACTCACATTCCTGGTCTATTAAAAATGATCGACAGTATTAGTCAGGGCTGTTCACGCTGTGTGGATATGCATGATCGTCACCACAAGATGGTGGGGGCTTTAGAGGGGTAAATGACACTATGTGCCAATGTTTGGCGCATTTCGGGAAGTCCCACTAGTCAATACGACAGCCATTGGTTAAAGTGGGTAGTAACACGATTTGCCCGTTAGGGTGACTGAGAAGCGGTAGTATTTGTGAAGAAACTTGAGAAACGAATGGAAAAGGCGGCCAGCTACGACGAGTGGCGGGAATTGGCGCTGGAGCATGATCGCAATTCCGGGCGTGAGCACTGGAAGAAGGTCGATAAAACCAGCCTGTACGATTACGCCTCTATTCGCTCTCGGATTGAGCGCCTGCGCTACTTCCGGGAAAACAACGACAATATCGGCCTGCTGTTCACCTTGAACGAAGGTATTCACGGCAATATGGGCGGTATGGGCAAACCCGTGCTGTATACCCGCGCTAAATTTGGCACTAAAAAACTGATCCACGATTATGTGGACGAAATCACCGACTCCCTAGATCATTTGGCCCGGCTTGAAGTCGATAGCCCCGGCTTTGCCGAGCGTTTGGACTTCTTCCGTCGCGCCAATAAATGTTATGGCCGTTCAGCTCTGATGCTGAGTGGTGGTGCGGTATTGGGTAATTTCCACGTCGGTGTGGTTAAGTCACTGTTACTGGAAGATTTGCTGCCAGATGTCATTTCGGGTGCCAGTGCGGGTTCACTGATTGCGGCAGTACTGGGTACGCGCAGCACAGAGGATTTAAAGCAATTTCTCGATACCAAGAACTTGATGAAAGAGCTGGTTGAAGAAGTGGACTTGGTGCGCAATGGGATTTCGAAGGGTACTCCAAGAATCAACCATCGCCTGTTGAAGGAAAAAATTGCCCGCCTAATTCCGGACATGACTTTCCAAGAGGCTTACGAGAAAACCGGCCGCTACATCAATATTTCGGTTTCGCCCTCGGATGTACACCAAACGTCGCGTTTGCTGAATGCGATCGCTTCGCCCAACGTTTACATTCGCAAGGCGGTACTGGCCTCTTGTGCCGTGCCGGGTATTTTCCCGCCGGTGATGTTAGAAGCCAAAAACGTTCACGGTCATCCCCAGCCTTACTTGGCAACGCGACGCTGGATTGACGGCTCAGTAAGCGATGATTTGCCCGCCAAACGCTTGTCGCGGATGTATGCGGTAAACCACTTTATTGTCAGCCAAACCAACCCATTGGTGTTGTGGATGGTGCGCGACACCAAGGCCGACAATTACAGTATCTTTAACTCTATTCGCCATGTTGCTTTGCGTACCATGAAAGAGAGCTTTCAAGTGAGCAATAACTTGGTGCAGCGCTACTTTAAATCGGTGCCCAGCGTACGTCGGGTGTCTAATTTAACGGCGGCTTTGGTGCGTCAGGAATACACGGGTGATATCAATATTATTCCCCGTTCTCGTTTCTTCGACCCGCGTAAACTGCTGCACGAATTGACAGAAGAACAGTTGGATTTCTTTATTCGCGAAGGCGAGAAAGCCACTTGGCCAAAGATTGAGATGATCCGTACCAGTACCAAAATCAGTCGCAAGCTGACAGAAATTCTGGAAGTGTACGAAGCCGAAGAGGCGGGGCGCTTGGGTAAGGCGCATCACCATCTCGGCGCGGAATTTCCCCAGTCACGACGCAAGCAGGCCTAATTGAGCGTTAACCTAGCTTAACTTTCATCTGCAAAAAGCTCCCTCTGTGGAGCTTTTTTTGTGGCTTGGAATATGTGCTATATAGAACACGGTAGCTTTGCAGATCAGAAATGAATTAAGCTTGCTTGTATACCCCGTGGGGTATGTGTATTCTAGCCTCCTCTTGGGCGCAGTTTTGGAGAACAAACATGGTTGAAGCAACTCCTTTCGAGCCGGTCGCGGCGCTGGGCGGCGGTGTGCTGATTGGGCTGTCTGCATTATTACTAATGTGGTCGGTGGGACGTATCGCAGGTATTTCCGGCATTGTATTTGGTGCGGTTAGCAACGGCGGCGAAGAGCGCAACTGGCGCCTGTTCTTTATTGGCGGCCTGTTTATTGGCAGTCTCATTGCGGCTTGGTTAAGTGGTGCCTTAAGCGGCGTTACTCCGGTGGCGTCTACACCCATGATGATAGCCGCTGGATTGATTGTCGGCTTTGGTACGCGTATGGGCTCAGGTTGTACCTCGGGTCATGGCGTTTGCGGTATTTCGCGTTTTTCATTGCGCTCCGTGGTGGCCACGGTCACCTTTATGGCTAGCGGATTTATTACCGTTTTCGTCATTCGCCACTTGCTGGGAGAAGGGCTATGAACTATTTGTTTGTCACGCTGGCGGGGGCGCTGTTTGGTGCCGGTATCACCATTTCAGGTATGGGTAATCCGGCCAAGGTTCAGAATTTCCTCGACCTGTTTGGCCAGTGGGATCCCAGTTTGGCACTGGTAATGGGCGCTGCTCTGGCAGTAACCACGCCGGGCTTTCGCTATGTGCTGAAACGTGGCAAGCCACTGTTTGCTGCGGATTTTTCTCTGCCTACCTTAAAAACAATTGACGGTAAATTGATTGCCGGTGCGGTGCTGTTTGGTATGGGCTGGGGGCTTAGCGGTCTTTGTCCAGCACCGGCGCTGGTAGCGCTTTGGACTGGCGCATCCAGCTTCTTTCTCTTTGTTGCGGCGATGATTGCCGGCATGTTTGCCTACCGCTTTTTGATGGAAGGCAAGTCAGCCTAATCCATTTGGGGAGTACCTTCTGTACTCCCCACATTCTCTATCACTTCACTCTAGGCGCTTTTAATACTCTGTTGTAGACTCAATTCCTTATAATAAAAAGGAGAGTCCAATGAGCGTTCGCTTTACTTTCAATCACGATATCGACACCGTTGCAGAAAAGCTGTTTGACCCTGATTTTCGGGTTGATCGGGCGATTGGCTTGGGTGAGCATAGCGCCGACTGTGAAATGGAAGGCGATGAAGATTCGGTTTCTATGGTGATGAATCGCGAGCTTGAACGTGAGCTTCCCGCCATTCTGGCCAAGGTGTTCAACGCTCGTCAAACCATGCGTTTTGAAGAGAGCTGGGAGCGCTCAGGGGATGGCTGGCAGGGCAAAGTAAATATTCAAGCTGAAGGGCAGCCAATCGTTATTACTGCGGATTACAGCCTGGTGCCCAAGGGCAAGGGCTGTGAGTACACGGCAACCCATTACTGCAAAGCCAAAATTCCCTTGATTGGCGGCAAAATTGAAAAATTTGTGCTCTCACTTACCGACGGTGATGCGGAAAAAGAGCTGCAATATCTGGCGGATGCCTTAGCCTAAATTCAATTTAGCCATTTAGGCGGCATTGGCTTGTCGATCGCTGCGCAGTTGTGCGGCGATCGCGTCTGGACAATTTAAGCGTTTCACATTTTCAAACAGGCGCTGGGCCTCAGGGTATTGGCGCCGCAAATATCCCAGCCATTGTTTGATCGGGCCGCCGGCATGGCGCGGCAGGCAATTCTGGCGGCAGTCACTGAATAAATCTTCAAGCAGGGGCAGTATTGCCAGCCAATCTAAAGGCTTGGGCACATTGCCTGCTTGTTCGGCTTTAATTTGTTGGGCCAGATCTGGGGTGCTCAACAGACCGCGACCTATCATCACTTGCTGGCTTTGGCTTTCTTGCCGACACTGCCAGTAATCCTTGGTATTCCACACCTCGCCATTGGCGATAATTGGCATTGTTGTCAGAGCGTGGAGCGGGGCAATCTGGTCCCAGAATGCGGGTGGCTTATAGCCGTCATCACGGGTGCGGGCATGAACTGCCAATTCGGTGGCGCCAGCCTCAGAAATTGCGGAAACAATCTCAGTTAAGCGTCCGCTGTCTCGGTAGCCAAGGCGGATTTTTGCCGTTACGGGTGTGGTTGCAGGCACCGCGCGACGCATAGACGAGACAATCTCGCCAACTAGCTCAGGCTCGTCTAATAGGACCGATCCACCCCGATGGCGGTTTACACATTTGGCTGGGCAGCCAAAATTGATATCGATGCCCGGCGCGCCGAGTTCTGCAGCACGGGCGGCATTGTCTGCCATACAGGCGGGGTCGCTACCGAGTAGTTGCATATAAACCGGAATACCACTGGGAGTAAGTCCCGCGTTATCCAATTCTGGGCACAGGCGGTAAAAAACTCGCCGAGGAAGTAGCTGGCCGCTGACCCGCACAAATTCAGTCACACAGCGATCTATGCCGCCGAGCTGGGTAAGCAGGGCGCGCATACGGGCGTTAACAACGCCTTCCATCGGTGCGAGGTGGATATTCATACCGGATCAGATATCTGGCTGCGTAAAAAAAGGCGTATTCTACGGTTCGAACCCCTTGAAGACTATATAATTGAACGGAATTTAGTCACTTGGCGTATGTCTAAGAGTCGATCATTTTTAAGAGGTCTCCCTTGAATCGTTTTTCGCTAAAGGCGCTGGTTTCCGGATTGAGTTTTGCAGTGATGACTGCAGGGCTGTTGTGGATATTGGCGGTTCCCGCTCCTGTCGATCCCGAAGTGGCTGCTGAAGAGGCGCAGTTATTTGAAGAGGAATTTGCGGAGTTTTTTGGCGAAGAACCTGAAATTGGTACCCAGTTATTTCTGCACCAGATCCTGCCCGGTAGTGCGCCGGTCGTGGTGATTGGCCGCGATGGTGAAGAGCTGAGGTTTGCGCGCGGAGATGCGATTGTTGAACCCTGCTTAAAATTGGCTGAAGTGTTTGATGATGCGGTATTGCTTGACGATTGCGGTGCCTATCAACTGCTAAAACTCAATGGCGAGAGTTTTGAAACCACGGTTCCGCGAGATGGCCGGTCGGGGCAAGCTGCTCCGATGATCGCTGATTTACGGGGTCAGTCTGCGGTAACAGATTTGGTGGGTGATTATCATCAGCGGCTGTTTCGTCGGCCGTTGTCACTGCGTGGACAAATGGATGTGGTGGTGAAAGAGTCAACGCCGGGTGATAAACAAATTCTATTGTTTCCGGGCAAGGACGCGCGTTTGTTTTCACTGCTACCACTTAAAAACGGCGATCAGTTAAAGGCGGTGAATGGTATTGCACTGGATGGTGGCTCGGCGCTGAATAGTATTTATGCTGAACTGGTTGATGCGCCGGTGCTAACGCTGACTTTGGAGCGAAACGGCCGGGATATGGTGATGCTGATGGCGATGCAAGCCAGTGAATGATTAGCGGGGCAGCAGAATGAAAAAAGGCGGCCAATGGCCGCCTTTTTTGTGCTCGTAAAACCGTGCCCAAATTATGGCAACAAGTGTTTTACGCCGTCGCGTTCTTCTGACAGTTCGGCAGCAGTCGCGTCCATTTTGCCACGGCTGAAGTCGCTTACAGAAACGCCTTGAACGATTTCCCACTCACCGTCTTTGCAGCGGCAAGGGAAAGAGTAGATCAGGCCTTCTGGAATGTCGTAAGAACCGTCGCTGTATACGCCCATGGAAACCCAATTGTCACCGTCAGTGCCCAGCGCCCAGCTGCGCATGTGGTCGATGGCAGCGTTAGCAGCAGAAGCAGCAGAAGAAGCACCACGTGCTTTAATGATGGCGGCGCCGCGTTGCTGAACAACGGGGATGAACTCATTTTCCAGCCAGTCTTGGTCAACCAAGTCAGATGCTGCTTCACCAGAAACTTTGGCGTTGAACAGGTCAGGGTACTGAGTGGCTGAGTGGTTGCCCCAGATAGTCATATTGGTCACGTCATTCACGGTTTTGCCAGTTTTCTGGGCAATTTGAGTCATGGCGCGGTTGTGATCCAGACGCGTCATGGCAGTGAAGTTGCGTGGGCTGATTGAAGGCGCGTTGCGCTGAGTGATCAGGGCATTGGTGTTGGCTGGGTTGCCGACAACCAATACTTTGATGTTTTTGCTGGCGTTCTGGTCAATGGCCTTGCCTTGAACAGAGAAGATCGCCGCGTTGGCTTCCAGCAGATCTTTACGCTCCATGCCTGGGCCGCGAGGACGAGCACCAACCAGCAGGGCGTAATCAGCATCTTTGAATGCTACATTCGGGTCATCGCTGCAGATAACGTCGGCCAGCAGAGGGAACGCACAGTCATCCAATTCCATTTTTACGCCTTGCAGGGCGTCAAGTGCAGGAGTGATATCCAGCAGTTGCAGAATAACGGGTTGATCGTCGCCCAGCATGGCACCAGAGGCGATTCTGAACAGCAGAGCGTAACCGATTTGACCTGCGGCACCGGTTACTGCAACACGAACGGGTTGTTTCATAGGGTTTTCCCTTTGATTTGATAACGAAAATTTGTGAGCGGGTGCCCTCGGAGGTGGATTGCACGCTCCGAGCATGCACCCGTGCCGGGATCTGGCCGTGTTTGGCTATTACACCGAACCACCTCATGCCAGCTGATTTTGGCCGGCTAATGATAGTCATGTCCGCCTCGGATTGCCAGTCGAACAGGGGGATTGTGATGGAATTGCATATGGCTGGCTGATAATTGGTCACTTCTATATAATTCACGGCCTTTTGCAGGGTCGGCTGTTAATGCTGGCTTCTGATCTTTGATATAAGCCGTTTTTTTGAAAGTCAGCCCTTTTGAACGTGAATCCGCGAGAACTGCCATGACCATGCCCAAGCTGGAATTTAACAAGTTGCAAAAGCGCTTGCGCCGGTATGCGGGGCAGGCCATTGAAGATTATCGGATGATCGAAGAGGGCGACCGCATCATGGTGTGCCTGTCGGGCGGTAAATTATGTCCGGTAAATATCTTGTAAACATTGGCTGAGAGCTGCCAACTGTGCTGCTAGGGTTATTGCATCTGTCACGACATGCTAATCTTGTTGGTATTACCTAGTTTTTCTCTTTTCTCTTTTCTCCGTTTGTAGTTGACCCTCACTGTTGATTGATTATTTTTGACAAAATGTAAGCTTCAGCATACAGTCGTATAAAAATTATTGCCCGGTGCGATTTGTCAAGAATGCTTGATGCGACCTTGAAGCGTTACAAATGGAATAAGAAGACCTTCTTCGCCATCGTTAATGGACATTCATGCCCGTTCGAGCCGTACGTTTCGGCATATCTCAATACGCTCAGTTCATACGCAAATAGCACACAGCACCGTTACGGCAGAGATCTGCTATTCATCCTCAAGTACTTTGATCGAAAGGGCATTGATCTGACTGGCCGAATAGCCTCCGGCGACCTGATTAGCATGGCTGAGTATTCGGATTTTCATACGCAGTGTGCCTTGAGCTCTGATATCGACCTTGACTCAAAGGTGGTTCCGCTCTTGTCCCACGCTGAGAGCAAAACGTTCAGGAATATCATGGCGTCAAACAACTTTGTCGCCAGCAAGGTCTCCAGCGAGACTCAGCGTGGACGACTGAACCGGCTTCGAAGCTATATAACGTGGTTGTTTGAGCAATTCCATGATCCACTTTCCGTCGGTGAGAAGCTCGAACGCAATTTCGAGAAATTAACAATGAAGATGCTCCAAGATGAGCGTTCATTGAATGTCGTTGAGGCGCATGTGAATCGACACCCAACTAAAGATGCGATTCCGCCAGACGTCTTTTGCAAGTTAATTGAGATCATTCGACCATCGTCCCCTAACAACCCATTCACCCAACGTAACCGATTGCGGAACTACCTGGTCGTCACATTACTTCTCGACACGGGTATTCGGCGAGGCGCACTGGCAAAGTTAAAGATATCGGATCTACGCTCTGACAGCTCCGGTGCGGCGCTTTGGATTTATCCAGAGCGCGATGACGTATCGGACCCACGGTTGGAAAGACCGAACCAAAAAACCAAAGCTCACCTCGCGGCGCTGAACCCCACGGTCATGGATGCCCTTTTGTTCTACATAGAAAGTGACCGGAAACTGATATGCGGATCAGCCGAGAACGACTTTGTCTTTGTAAGTAACAGCAATGCGAAGGGCACAAAAGGACAGCCTCTTGCTGCGAAATCAATCAATGAAGTGTTCTTCACGCTTTCAAAGGTGCTTGGTTACCGCGTACACCCACATTTGATGCGGCACATGTGGAACGACCTTTTTGATGACAATAGCGATCATCAGAACTTCACATCACAACAGGTTGAAGATGCCAGAAAGTACGCAATGGGGTGGTCCGCTAACTCGGCAATGTCGGACATATACAACGATCGAAGAACCTATCAGAAAGTTCGGAAAATCATGCAGTCCCACCAAGATCGTGTGGATGGTGCGAAATGAATGCCCTGTTGCAACAGGCAATGCGGTCGCATGAGCCAAACACAATTACCGCTCAAAGCGGCCTTAAAGTTGACGTAACCGCCGATTCTTGGCAGCTGCTCGCGACGACCAGTAAAGGTTGGAAGTTTGATATGAGCTGGGTCTGGAATACGGCTATTTCGGATGAAGACAGAAGCGACATGCTAACGGTCTATTCGCACTACGCGACGTCGAAGGCTGCCGGTACGACCTCAACAATTGTATCTAATACCAAACTATACCTATCATCAGGAATCCCACCGTTGATTAAGTTGAGGTCGCTGTGGAGCGGCCTTCCGGTGTCTCATAAGAAGGGGCTTAACCAATTCTTTGGCACGCTTTGCAAACTTGGATACAAGCAATACAACGATTACCACGGATTCACGAAAGCCAACTTGGACAAGGAAAAAACACTCACATTTGATTCGAAAAGAGGTGCGCTAAGTCACCAAGAGTTTGATAGCTTTTGCGCCGCTTTGAACCTGCGCCTCCAGTCGATTGACTGGAATGCAGACCGCTCGCTCGAATTTTTCCAATCACAATCCTTCAGCCAAATTTGCCGTTCCATTAGTAATAAACTAGCGGCAATCACTGTTCGTCGCCCCATACAATTGTCGATGCTCAAATGGATAGATGTGATTCCAGTAGGCAGTGGGTTTGAAGACCAACGAATCGACCCATCCCAGGAAGTTGGAAATATTGGCATCGACCAACTCCAGATAAGGTTTTTTCATGCAAAGGCTAGCGGCAGATCGTGGAGGACGGCACCAGAGAGGTTCCCGGTTGCTCTCAACGCGCAAAGCTCAGAGCTAATCGCCAGTTACAAACGGCTCTATATGCATGGTGTCCAGCTCTGGCTGAAAAATAGCGGTTGTCCGGTCACCCATGAAGAGACGCGTGATTTTTTGCCTCATATGCCGATGTTCCCGTTAACTGGCTTGTTCAATGAAAATATTGGCTCGATTGAGAGCTTGAGGTCGCTGTTTACTCAAGAGTCTCGTGGATTTCATGTCAACGAATCTGCAATAGCGATGAGCATGAGATACGTTGCAGCTGAATCCAGCCGGACGAAGGATTGCACAGTGACGTCGAACAGAATTCGGCATACAGTGCTGACTCGGGGCGCACAGGCGGGCTACACCGCAGCGACGTTAGCAAAGATCACAGGAGTTACTGAGCCCGCGGCTCGGCATTACATTGACCTTGACTACCGATCGCGTCGGATGATCGACGAACTCTATGATGGATCGGAGTTTTTAGCTGCTGTATTCAGCGATCCACTGGAGAGAGTCTCAGGCAAAGATGCGGAGGTCCTCGATCATCAGTTCAACAGCGTCGGCGGCATAAGAGATAAGCAAAGTTGCAACTCTTGCTCGGCTGTTACCGGGCGACCGATTGGCTGCTACGGGTGCAACAACTTTCGACCAATTCTGGAAGCTGATCACGCCGGAGTGCTTGAGCTGGCTGAACAGAAGCTGGCAGCCAATAGCAAAAAGCTACTTTCGCCCGTCGAAAAGCTCAGTGTGGAGAAGCTTACAAAACAGGTCGCGTGGATCAAGCGAACGATAGACGTGTGTAATCAAGTGCTGGAGGTACGACGTGGCGTTGAATAAGTACCTTGTCCGTACTCATGCACTAATTCAAAAGTACAAGGATGAAGCGCCCTTCAAGCAGTTCCAAAACCTAGATGGCCAATTGGCAACTTTCGATAATCTTGTCTGGTTTTACATTGATCCAAACAATGGCAAGAGAACTCGGATTTTAACCGGAAGGCACGGCACAAGAGGATCTGGATCGGCAGGTTCAGCCCCTAAATACGCATTGCCAGAGCCATACGGAGACTTGTTGAAGGTTTTCGTGATTGAGGCGTTTAATGCCTCTGTTTTCGCCTCGGAGATACAGGCACGTATCGGAGCGGCGCGATACTTACTCACAAACATGCAGGGTAACCTCCATACACAAACAGGATCAACGATCATCGAATGTTTCGGGGAGACTAGGCTTGATCGGATGGTGGTATTCCTTGAGTTCTGTGAGCGACAAGGGCTGATGCCTCGTGCATCCGATCAGGTTCGTCGTAATATCAGGGATAAACGTGATCGGACGGGTCACAGTGTCGAAGCCACCCGCAGAGAGAAAATGGCCAATGAGGAGGTCATAAGAGCTGCTGGGAACATATATGCAAAAACAATCACCAGTCTCAAACAAGGAAATGCCGGACAAGGCTGTTTTCGAGATGCATTGACTACATTTATTGTTTTGCTTTGCTGCGCATCACCGAATCGAGCCGGGGCTGAAGTGCCACTTCTTGTCAATCAGAAGCTCCAAAGTTATTCAGAGGATGGTCGAGCAGATGTTTTTTATCTTGATTGGCCGGGTAGCAAAGGCTATCAAGACAATCGAACCCATATTCTTTCGGCACTTAGCGGTCATGTTGAGAAAGGGATAAACTACTTCTCAAAAGCCTGTCAGCCAGGTCGAATCGTAGCTTCCTATTACTCTCGGCCAGACCAAACACTTGGGCAGCTACTAAAAGGGTTTCCAATCGACCCGGAAAGAAAAGTGCGTATAGACCTGAATCGTAAACCTCATCTTTTCACTTTAGGTTACGCATTAGGTTTCTATGACGTTGATACAGAAGTTCATGTATTTATTCATGACGCTGAAGATCAGGGGGCACCGTACGAAAGAAGCAGACCGATAAAACTAGCCACACGCAAGAGCTGCTGGAAGTCCAAGTACATATTCGAACTGCAGATAGAGGATGAAATTTCATCAAACGCGATGAGATTGGCAAAACGACCCGGTATTGAGCGTTTGTTGGGAGTCAATTTTAGTTTTTCTCAGGCTCCGAGGTTTGACCCAAATCAGAATCGTTTAATTTCTATTGGACAGCTTGAGAAAGTAGTGCGTGATTTGCAGAGAGAGGCATTCCCCAGCTTCCCTGCAGGTTTTTCTACTGGTGATTTGAATAGCGTCAAAATGGACGTTGCACTCTTCTGTGTTTTAGGTCATCAGTTCTTTAAGAACGGCGCTAATAGAAAAAGGGGAGGCGTGCCAGGCCAGCAGGGATACTACCATATACTGACCCCGCGCTCTCTTTCAACGATGGCTAGTTGGGGGCTTGGTAAAAGTGGTGATATTTTCCTACGTCACGGTTTCAGTTCTAACTACTTTCTGAATCTACATCAACTCCGTCACTATACGAATACCATTGCCGACAAAAGCGGTATTCCCAACGAAGTCTTGACAGCTTGGTCGGGTCGCAAAAGTCGCGAGCAAACATACGAGTACATTCATACCAGCCATGCTGAGCGCAGTTCAAGAGTGGCGGGCGTTCAGAAAAAGGCGACCGAAACCACCCAACCGATTCGCTGGGTCTCAAGCAACGAAATTGCGCGGGAATTTAACTTGCCCGCAAGTGTTACTTCGACGGGTCTTTGCACTCAGAATCTGGTTGTGATTCCGTGCGAATACCTGAACGATTTTGTATCGAGTTGCTTCATGTGTCCGAATGCCTGCCATGTAGCTGGAGATGGTGACGCTATCGATACACTCGAAAAGGACTGTCAATTCCAGCACCGGCGCCTGGAGGCGGTTAAAAATGATAATCGCCTCGGTGCCTCACGTGCAATGCAGGAGTGGTTCGTTCTCCATAACTTTAATACACAAGTCCTAGCTCAGCTCGTCCAGCTAATGAAAGATATGCCAGTCGGCACTGTGATCTCTTTCAGTGAAAAAGCTCGACAGTTCAATCTCCTCGATGCTAAGTCCAAGAAACTTACACAAGTTTTGGCCAAGCTTACGGATTCCCATAAGGATTTGCAGAACGCTCTTGCAAGACAAGAAAAGGCTACAGACGAGCCTCGCTCCAATAGAGATTTGAAGGAATTAATGGCCAAATACAGCCTTGCGGAGACAGAGTAAATGGCGCTACCCAGCATCTCAGCGCAAGACCAGCGGCGTATCGAGCGACTGATTTCCAACTGGAAAGGCAAACTGACTTGGAAACTGCTTGCGAAGGCGATTGAGCTTGAACTGGAGATCAAAACAACACGCCAAACGCTTTGTACCTATAGAGGAATTTACACTGCTTATTCGAACCGAAAAAGCGACCTTCGCGGCGTTACTCCTGAGGTTGTGGCTAGCATCACTCGGTCAGATATTAATGCCCAGGAGCGCATAGCACGCCTCGAAAAGGAAGTTCGCGATTTGGAAGAAAAGAACGCCCAACAATTACGAATGATTGATCGTATTTTTGCCAACGCAACCGCTATTCCGAATCTTGACCTTCGAGATCTCGTAAAGGAAAGACCTGAAGAACTTAATGTGAGACCGAAAGTATGACAAACGCTGGAAAACGCCTTAAAAAGATATATCGTTTGGTAGGGAGAGCCGTTTCAGATTATCAAATGATAGAGGATGGCGATAAAATTATGGCGGCGATAAGTGGGGGGAAAGACTCATTTTTAATGCTAGATGCACTGCTGCACTTACAGCGAGTCGCAAAAGTAAAATTTGAGGTTGTTGCTGTAAATATGGATCAAAAACAACCAGGCTTCCCTGAGGATGTGCTTCCAAGATATTTGGAAGAAAACAATATCCCATACTTTATTCTGGAAAAAGATACCTATTCTATCGTCAAAGCGAAAGTTCCAGAGGGAAAGACAACTTGTGCGCTCTGTAGTCGCCTGAGAAGGGGCAGCCTTTACGGTTTTTCGGAAGAGATCGGGGCAACAAAAATTGCTCTGGGTCATCACATGGACGACATTGTTGAGACAATGTTTCTCAATATGTTTTTTCAGGCTAAATTATCAGCTATGCCGCCAAAATTGTTGAGCGACGACAAGCGGAATATCATTATCCGTCCTCTTGCATATTGTCGTGAAAAAGATATCGAAAAGGTTGCTAGGGATCGAGCCTATCCGATAATACCCTGCAATTTGTGTGGTTCCCAAGAAGGCTTAAAGCGCCAAGCAGCCAAAACAATGTTGGAAGAGTGGGACGCACAAGACCCGGATCGTGTGGTTAATATTTTCCGCAGTCTTCAGACGGTTAAGCCCTCTCAGCTTGCCGACACTAGTCTATTTGACTTTGCCTCGCTCCATATTGAGCGTCCTGCTCTGATACCCGTAACAAATCTTGCGGACGAGGTGAATACTGAAAGCCTCTTGAAGGAAGCCTAGAGGCGTAATGATAGTAACGTTTCGGGCAATTGCGTTGGCGGGGGAGCTATGAGGCTCCCCAGTCTAGGGAAAGGTTTACGCAAGTTCTGATATTCAATTTCTAGAGTAATACTCTAAATTGCCTCTTGTCGGCATCCGATGATTTCAGGATACGGTACTCCATCCCGCTTGCCACCGCGATTTGCTGGGCAAAGTCCTTCTTGGCCTGTACAACAGCGTCCTCGATCTGGTTGTCGGCCTTCACCTCGACGATAACGTACTTCAGGCTGCCATCTGCTTCTTCACGTTGAAAAATGAAGTCAGGGTAGTAGCTGCGCACAGTCCGTGAATCGGGGTCGATGTACTGTATGAAGAAATCGGACTGGCCGTGTGTCAGCATTCCGGTGAAGTAGAGCTTTTTGACACGCTTCTCGCGTAGCAGATCCCAGAATAGCCAGTTCTCCGAGCCGGAGTCGAAGCAGTAGGTGTCGAGGTGGAAGCTCTTGGCGCGCTCTTCATCGTTGATCTTCTCGTCGTGCATCCGAACGATCTTATCCTTCGCCGCCGACATCTCGTAGTAGCCGTTCGGGGGCAGCTTAATCAGATCGACCTCGTGCTCCTCGGTTTGCTGCGATTCGTCCAAGTCGTAGAGCTGGCGGAACAGGCGCGGTATGATTTCGTCGTAGAGAAGCTCGTTGAACTCATTGGTGATGGCCACCAGCTCGTCGGAACCCTCTTTCGTCTTGGCTAGCAGTTCCTCGATCTCCAGCGGACACCGGTTCAGATAGCGGGATACCTCGGCCACAAGCGATAGTTGTGAGAAGGTTCGCTTCTTCCGGCGCGATGTGAGATCAAAGGTGCGGCTGCCGGAAGCGAGTGCCGCGTCGACGGCGGTCAAACCATCCTGCTGAGTTTCGATCAGACGGTATTTCTCGACCAGTTCGCCCCACTTCTGCGCATCCGCTCGCTCGGGCATCAACGCTTGCCCCGTCAACAACTGCTTTTCGCGTATCTCGTATTGCTTTCGCACACGCACTAGCTTGATCTTGACCGGCGGCTCAACCACGCGCACCTCCACGCGCTCCTTGTCCTTGCCGGTTTTCTGCAGCTCGTCCGCGCTGATGCGGAAGTTCTGCTGCAGCTCGTCGTTCAGGGTGTTGAGGTTGTCCTCGGAGAGGAAGACATTACCAGTGTGCTGAGCCTGCCCGATAGCCCTTAGACAGCGCATGGTGGCTTGAAGTACGAATACCTTCGATTTAGGCGAACGAAATAGTCCAACGCCAAACAGCGAGCGGCAGTTCCAGCCTTCCCGGCCCTTGTTGACCAGCAGGATGAACTGCTTTTCCGATCCTTCGGTGTCGAGCCGGTTAAATTCGCGGATGTCATCGTTAGTGGTAATCTTGCTGTCACCCACGTTGATCAGAATACGCGAGGTCGGGATGCCGTGTTTGAGAAGCGCTCGCTCCACAGCAGGTTTCAGCTCTTCGGTCAGCTCTTCAACTGTTGCGGCGAAGAACGCCAGTTTGGGCAGCAAGCCTTCCGGGCGCAGTTCGCCAGACTCTTTCAGGAAGTTCTCGATGGCGATGTCGACAAACTCGTCAGTGCGGGTGTTGGCGTAGCCGTGGAGCGTAACCTTCTTGAGGAAGTGTAGTGGTCAAGTAAAACTGGCCACGGGTTTATAAGTTTTCCAGTACATACTTTCTGCCACATTTGGCGGCAGGTCATCGTTGTGTCGATGCGGCCTGATTCCGCTGTAGTAGCCAATCACATAATCCGTGATCGACTGCTTCGCTTCAGCAAAAGAGCGGTATCCCGTTTCCGGTACCCACTCGGTTTTCAGGCTGCGGAAGAACCGTTCCATTGGTGCATTATCCCAGCAGTTACCCCGTCGACTCATGCTCTGCTTTATCTGGTAGCGCCACAAGTGTTGCCGGAAGCGCAGGCTGGTGTATTGAACGCCTTGATCTGAATGGAACAACAAGCCATTAGGCCTTCCTCTCGATTCGTAAGCCATCAGTAACGCCTTACTGGTTAGCTCGCTGTCAGCCTTTAGCGACAACGCCCAGCCAACCGGTTTCCGAGCGTATAGATCCAGCACTACCGCCAGATAAGCCCATCGTTGGCCTGTCCAGATGTAGGTAATATCACCACACCAAACCTGGTTGGGTTTACCCACAGCGAACTGCCGATCCAGTGTGTTGGGAATGGCCACATGCAGCTTCTCAGCCCGTTTATAAGCGTGTTTGGGCAGCTGATTACTCACCAGCCCCAACTCTTTCATCAAACCACCCGCCACATATCGCGTTAGCTTTTCGCCTCGCTGGTTGACGATAGAGGCAACCGTTCTGGCACCTGCGGAGCCACCACTCAACTGGTGTGCGGCACGTACCATCAACTTCAGCTTGCGACGGTAGGGGCTATCGCCTTCTGGGCGACTACGCCAGTACTTGTAACTGCTACGCTGAATATCGAATGTCTGGCACAGCAGCTTTACGGGATAGCTCTCTTGAAGCCGCTGAATTATCGAATATTTTTCAGCTCGTCTGACATCAAGAGAGCCATACCCTTTTTTAAAATGTCTTTCTCTGTTTCAAGGCGCTTAACTTGCCGCTCGAGCTCCCGAATACGACGCTGTTCTGAGGTCATAGGAGAGGCATCGTAGCTGCCACCAGAACGTTCTTGCTTGAGTTGGCGAACCCATTTGTCCATCGTGGACTTGCCCACGTTCATGGCTTCGGCGGCGTCTTTCACTGAATGCCCTGGTCAACGACGAGCTGTGCGGATTCGAGCCGAAACTCGGGGCTGAAGGTCGGGCGTGATGGTCTGGTCATTGGGTCACCTGTAATCGAATGAGGTGATGCTATCACCTCTAATTAGGTGGCCAAATTCACTATGCCACTACATGATGCTGTTATCGTAATTTTTATAACCGAGAATCGAGTTAATTTTTGGATGGATTGGAGAAACAAGCTTAATACCGGTGCGGCGTTCTTTGGGTACATGTGAAAAGCCGGTGCGCTCAGTAATATCTCCCGATATCGAGAGAGACCCGATCGAAAGGGGGCGTTGCGCATGCAGCTCAAGATGAGGCCTGGACTGCCACCCGGAGTCGGTTAGTGGACCATCAAATTCGCCGGGAATGAGATTTCTCAATACGGCGGTGATATCCCATGAAGCCCATTTTTTGGTTAGCCCTATATCGATATTGCCAAAATGATGCTCGTTGCTGTCGCGACTGGGATCGAAAAGATCGTCGTCTTCGTGCTCCACCAATCGGAGTTTTCGTTCATGCACGATAATGTATTGGTATTTGAAGCTGGCGCCGAAATTGAAACCCTTTAGCCAGTTGACGTTGAAGCGTTTCATTAAAGCCAGATCGATTACCGCTACACCGGCGGTTTCTATCGTGGATTCCAGATCGGCTGGCATGAGACCCGCGGTCATCGTTGCCAATTGCAGTCGCTGTTCGTCCTCGGGGTCGTAGACAAAGGTGCCGGCGAATCGCCCTTGGCCACAAGCACACAGGTGCCAACCTTCTGGTAGCAATGGCGCATCAAATAGTACCGCGAAATTAGCTCGACCCGTAGCGAATTGACCATCCAGCTCTTTCATCTCCGCGATAAGAGAGTCGGTTTCGAAGTCGAGTAATAACACACCGGATTCGGAACGATCACCGAGCCCTCTTGCTTGTTCAGCTAAATCCAGCACTTCACTCAGGAATCTGTCATTGTCAGTAATGCGAACACGCCCTGTAATGCCCAGTAATGGCGGGCTATCGCTCTGTTTATCCGGTAAAAGTGACGGGGAAAACGCTGCCGCTACTAATTGCGCCTGTTGGGCGATTGCGACAGGCACTTGCGTACTTAGCCGGATGCAAGTAACCAGGATGATAAATGGATGTTTCACGCACGCTTCCTTAGCGCTACGCTTTTAAATTTTCTTAGCGATCGTGCGGCATCGTCCGCGATCACATAGGCGGCTGGTAAAACCAGAAGCGTGAGAATTGTCGACGAAGACATACCACCGATGACAAGAAAACCGACTGGATTACGGAGTTCAGAGCCGTCGCTATTCGCTAACGCCACAGGCACCATGCCCAAGACAGTGGACAAAGCAGTCATTAGTACTGGCCGTAGTCGCTGAGGGCCTGCACTCAACACCGCGTCCCTCGACGCTTTCCCTGCCTCGCGGAACTGATTTGCAAGGTCTACAAGCAGGATGCCATTTTTCATGACAAGCCCCATGAGCGCAATGAGTGCAATCTGAACAAAAATGTTCAAAGGTTGATTGAAAAAATAGAGCATTGAGAAAGCGCCTATAAAAGAGAGGGGAGCCGTGACCATGACAATTAGGGGCTGCACAAAGCTGTTAAATAAGCTCGCCAGGATCATGTAAAGCGACACGAGGGCTAAAACGAAGGCGAAAATAATCGCGTCTGTGCTGTCCTGCATGCGTCGGGCTTGACCAAGGTATAGGCCGGAATAACCTTCGGGCAGGCCGACCTCAGCGACGATGCGGTCTAGCTCCTCTGTTGCAGTCCCGAGCGCAACGCCAGGCTTTGTGTTGGCGAAAATACCAATTTTTCGGGATCGAGACTGGCGCTCAATCTGGGCTGGGCCTGAAGCAAAGCGAAGGTCGGCCACATTGGCAAAATCAATGAGCGATCTGTCCGACGCCCGCGATTGAATGAGCTCGACCCAGCGCATGTCAGCGCGGTCGTCTTCCTCCATCTGGGCGCGCACCTCGATCCTTTCTCCATTTTCCTCATAGGAAGTGACCTCTATCCCGCCCAGCATAATACGCGCGTTGTTGGCAAGGCTTTTGATCGAGACGCCTAAATCTGCCGCTTTGGCACGATCGACATCAATTTGTAGTTCTGGGCGGCCAATTTTGTACGTAGAGTGTATATCCGCATAAATGCCGGTTTCTCGCATACGTCGCATGACCTCGTCGGTAATCCGTTCAAGCTCCCCCAGATCTGAACCGGTCAACGCATATTCCATATCAAAGGACGTAAGACCGCCACCGGTCATGATGGGCATTTCAGAAACAGAGATCGTTTTGGCCTCGGGTATAACCTTGTAGAGCACCTGGCGCGCTTCGGCCATAACGTCAAATTGATCCGATAAGCGATCTTTTTTGTGGACAAGTTTGAGAAAATAACTAATCTCGTTCACCCGCTCGGTCTGGTTGCCGCCGACGGTGAAGAATACGTTATCAACGTGTTTTATTTTTGCGAGCTCAGCGGCAGCGCGCTTCGCAAGCTCTCGTGACTGGGATATGCCTGCGCCTTGCTCCAATTCAACGTCGGCGATGAACTCTGACCTGTCAAGCGAAGGGATAAAATCGATGGCCAAGCGTTGAGCGACGAGCACGCCAATCACCACGGAACCCAGCGCGGCCGCGACCACAAAATAGCGATAGCGAATGGAAATGCTCAGCATTCGGCTATACCAGTTTTCCAGGCGCGATAGAGCCCGATCGATTAGGGAGCTAATTGCGCCTTTGTGCGCTTGTGGTTTTAAAATTCGAGCACACAGCGCAGGTGTGAGCGTGAGCGACACGAGCAGCGACACTCCAATGGAAAACACTACCGTTAATCCATATTCACGGAAAAAACGGCCAATCACCCCTTCCATAAAAGCGATGGGCACGTAAACCGCCATGATTGCTACTGTCGCTGCAATGACCGCACCGCCCACCCGATCGACGCCGTGGGAGGCTGCGTTCGCCGGGCTCATGCCGCCTTCTATTTCCCGCTGAATACTTTCTAGCACAACAATGGCATCGTCCACCAGAAGACCGATGGCCATGGCGAGGGCAATCAGCGTCATCATGTTGATGGTGAAGTCTGCGGTATAGAAGGCAAAAAAAGTAGCAATTAAAGCACATGGCATGGCGATAGAGACAATCAGCGTTGCCCCTATACTGAGGAGAAAGAACCAGGTGACGATAGCTACGAGACCGATGGCAAATATCATGTCCGCAAATGTGTCTCGAATGCCGGCCTCGGTGAAGAGAGATGCATCTTGAGCTGTGACGATAGTTGTTCCCTCTGGCGCTAAAGCCCGCACCTCATCGAGTGCCTCTTTTACGGCGTTGGCGACTTCGACGACGTTTGTGCCAGATTGCCTGCGAATATCAAGGGAAATACCGGTGCGGCCGTCTAACTCCGCGTAGGTGCGCTCGTCTTCCAACCCATCCTCGATGCGGGACACATCACCGAGCTTTACAGGCGCTTGACGGTCAAATGCGACGATGAGCTCTTCGAATTCACGGATTGAACCGACCTCGCCTTTTGTTTTAACGCCGAATTCGCGATCTTTCATCTCGGTTTCCATGCGGCCGCCTGGTACTTCCACATGTTCTCGCTTTATAGCCTGAACTACTTCATCGGCGGTTAGACCATAAGCGCGCAGGCGTTCTGCATTTAGCCAAATTCGTATTTGCCGTTCACGTCCACCAACGACTGTTACAGTTCCGACGCCGGTAACGCGTTGGAGGCGATTCTTAACGGTGTCCTCTGCAAACACTGTCAGTTCGCTGATTGGCACCGTACTTGCGATCATGACGGACAAAATCGGCGCAGATGCAGGATCGACTTTCTCAACAATGGGTGGCTCGATATCTAAGGGCAAATTACGCCGTGCAACGTCCAGCTTGTCCCGGACATCCTGGACCTTAACATCGAGGTTGTCCTCCATCTCAAATTCGAGAAAGATTTGTGACAGTCCTTCTGAGCTCACAGAACGGAGAAGTTTGAGGCCCGCTATGGTGTTTACAGCTTCTTCAATGACATCAGTGACTTCGGTCTCAATAGTTTCCGGCGATGCCCCCTCGAGCGCTGTGGTTACAGATACGTAGGGTATGTCCAGTTCGGGGAAAAAATTAACACCTAGACGTGCTAGCGAAATCGATCCAAGTACAACCAGTGCACCGATTAGCATGGTTGCAAAGACCGGTCGTCGGATAGACAGATCGGAAATCCACATCAGTTTTCCAATCCTTCTTTTCTGGTCATGACGACATCGTCAGAAACGTCAGTAAGGTGCGAGCTCGGCAATACGCGCATGCCGGCCTCCAGTCCACTAAGCACCTCAACCGAATCAGTGTTGTGGTCACGTGTTGTTAAGTGGCGTATTCTTGCCTTGCCATCTTCGTAGAGCAAGACATAGGGGTCGTTGGGCGGGCCACGCAATAAAGAACGGGGGAGGAGAACGACTTTGTGCGGCTTGGGAAAAATCTCGGCTCGCGCGAAAAGGCCCGGTTTGATTTTGTAGCCGTCATTGGTGATAACTGAACGTGCGTCAATCGACCGAGAGGCTATATCGATTCGGTCGTTAATAATGTGAATCTCAGATTCAATTACATCCGGTATACCATCGATACGGATTTCGACTTTCGTGCCTAACGTGATTTCGGGTAAGTACTTGGCAGCTATACTCCAGACGGCTACGACAGGATCGGCTTTTTTTACCTGGACCACGGCCGAGTTTCCCATGCCTGAGGCTCGGCTTGAGATGAAAACGCCTTCGTCCACAAACCGTTCGGTGATTACGCCGGTGTAGGGCGCGCGGGCAATAGCATCTTCAAGACTCTGTTCAACCTGGGCGAGTTTTGACTTTGTAATATCGACACGGGCTCTCGCAGTTTCTAAAGCGGCGGCCGAGGTGTCAAATTGCGCTGCTGAAGCTACTCCCTTGTTGCGCAGATTGGAGACCCGATTAAATTCAATCTTTGCCTTTCGAAATTCGGCCGCGTATAGGGCGGATGAAGCAGCGAGTTCCTGCTTTTGTAACCTGAGTACGACGTCTCGCGTTCGAAACAAGGCGTCGCCAGCTTTCACTCGATCGCCAACGCGCACATAGATTTCCTCAATCGTTCCTTCGATCTTGGGGCCAATATTGCTGGATTTTGCAGCCATTATCGTACCGGTTGCCAAAATGGGTTTTACAACGTTTTCAGTAGTGACGGTATGTAAGGCGAATTGGGATGGTTGAGAGTGCTCGGATGGCGGTGCTTGCTCAGTAATTTCGTTCTCTGCCGATGCAAATGCTTTGCCACTATGAAAAGCGGCGATCAGTGGCAGCGACACAAGAAAAATCGATTTGCTGATAAGGCGCAATGGAATACCCTCTTGCAATAAGGCGTTGTACATACTATAAGTATACATAACATATGTAAACAGAGGTTATTCCATGAAGCGAGAGGACTTGGAGTGGAATTTAGGGTACCTGCTAGACGATGCAGCGCGGCTGATGAGGCGGGCCTTCGATGCGCGAATCAGACACTTGGGTTTGACGCGAGCACAGTGGTTTGTGCTTGCACAGCTTTATCGGGAAGATGGGTACACCCAGACTAATCTTGCGAAACTGGCGGATATGGACAGGGCCACGCTGGGCAAAGTTGTCGACCGCCTCCAGGAAAAGGGCTTAATTGAGCGACGTCCCCACCCTGAAGACAGGCGGGCCAATCTTATCTACATCACAAAAGCATTTGATCGGCTGGTCGCGCCAATGCGTGCAGAATCAATACGACTCTACTCCGACGCCCTGCGCGGGCTTAGTGTCAAGCAGTGCGAGCAATTTACCGCTATGTTAGCCAAGGTCCGCGAAAATTTAATCGGTAAGGCAGAGATTGAAAATGATGGTGTTAGCGAAATGGATTCGTATATGCCACGCATGGTCGGCGTCCGTGAGCTTACCTGATTGCAGGTTCGGGCAGACAGAGAAGATGCAATAACTTTTAGTAATAATTATTTCCGCTACGCTGTGACTTGCGTGCAGCTGCCGATGCTATGCCAGGCATGCCTCGAGCATCCGGAGCCTTATTAAATATCTAAATGAGGAAAATATGGTGTTTGAGCAAGGAAAAACTGGTATTGGCAGCACTGAAAAGTTATTTGATATGTTCTTCACGCATGTTGGTACGCATCGTGACCTTGGATTGACGCTCCAAAATATAGAGGGAGATATCGCTAAAATTCATCTTCCTTTTCAGAGTAAGCATGCTGACTCAATAGAAAATGGCAGTCTTCATACAACCGCAATAGCGACGGCCATTGATAGCGCCTGCGGCTGTGCGGTGATGCTTCATCTCGGCAAGCCGGCAGCCATCGCGACCGTGAATCTAAGAATCGATTACATGCGCAAACCTGAGCCTGGGCGGGGCTTGGTTATCGAAGCTAGTTGCTATCAATATGCGGAGGATTTTATCTATGTTGGTGCGGCGGCTTATCAGGTAAATTCAAAAATAATGTGCTGCAACGCTGTTGGCATATTTAAATCTGACACGCCGGGCCCCGTGCTTGGCATGGAAATAACGTAGGCACGCCGAATGATAAACCAAAAGCTTATCGATTTTCTTGAAGAAACGCCTTATGCCCGTAACTACGGGACCGAAATAATTACTTCAATACCAGAGACGGAGTGCGTAACCCGGTGGCAGAATGTTTTTACGGGTAACCCACTTTTGCGTGCCTGGCACGGAGGCGTAGTTTCAGGTGTTCTTGAGCTGACCGGGACGCTCGCCGTCATAAATTCTGCCAAGACTAAAGAGTGCGCATTGCTTTCTATAAACACGAGCTACCTTCGTCCAGCCTTAGGTGATAAAAGTTTGTTTAGCCGTGCCACTGTCGTTCGAAGCGGAAAACGTGTTCATACGGTCAGCGCTGTTGTGTGGCAAAACTCTCCGGATGAACCAACAGCAATCGCATCATTAACGTTCGCAGGAAAGTAGTAACTCATGGTCTGCAGAAAGTCCGGGGCATCCACTTCAATTGCAATCCCGATTGAGGATTTTTATAAGAGTTGCCCTAAGCGTTCACCAAAACTGCTTTTGTCGTCATGGCAAAGCGTGATCTTTACTGACTGAGTAAACACATCTCGCCACACCCTTCATATCACAAGTATCCATCTTTAGATCAAATGCCTCTATTTTTTTCGAGGTGCCTGTTGCTAGATTACCCAAGTGAAAAGGCCAACACTTTGGGGGCGCGAGCTAAAAGCGCATGGCCAAAATTCATTTCCCATGCTGGTTCCCAATAATACCGTTGATCCTGCGCAGTACGCGCAACAGTTGAGGACGAAAGTCCCGCTTGTATTGGATCCACAAGTCCAATCATTGGGCTGTCACCAATTACGGGAAAACGGAAAGTTCGTAGGACGACCCGGTGAACTGTTCTCTTTCAGCGGGCCAGAAGGCGATTTTTAAGCAGAGGGCCGCAGCTAATTTTTGATGTGTCCGCACAACCGTGTCGACACCCCCAGACAGGTGAAGAATTCTATTATGAGCGTTGCCGAATTGGACAACTACAAGCAGGCCGCGGACAACCGCGACCTGAAACACATTCCAGGCTCCTTTGGCCTTCCCGTTATAGGGCACTTCTTCGAGATGGTGACGGATCTTTACGGCACCATCGACCGACAGTATTGCCGCTACGGGCCAGTATCGCGGCTAGGAGTGGCGTACCTCAAGGGAGTGCTGCTGATCGGGCCGGATCTCTACGGGGAGGTTTACCTCGACAAGGATAAGAATTTTTCCGCTGAGATGGGGTACGCGCGCACTCTGGGTCGCTTCTACAAAGGAGCGCTGCTGCTGCGGGATCACGGCGAGCATCGCTTCCAGCGCCGCATTATGCAGAGCGCGTTCAAGACCGAAGCCATGCGCGGCTACTTCGGCACTATGGGGCCTATGCTCAAGGAGGCTGTGGAAGGCTGGGACGGTCGCGAAGACTTCCTGTTTTTCCCAGCCATAAAACAGGCCCTGTTGGACGTGGCCGCTACAATTTTTGTCGGGCTGGACAAGGACGATGATCGCGCCGCCAATTTGAATCATGCCTTCCTGGACATCGCCAATGGCCTGCTGGGGTTTTTCGCCAAGGAAATACCCGGCACTAAATACGCCAGGGGTAAAAAGGCCCAGCGCCATTTGCAGGAGTTCTTCGGTTCGTTGATCGAGGAGCGACGCCGCGGCAAAGGCATCGATACCTTCAGTTACTTCACCCGGGAAACCACTGAGGACGGTGAATACTTCAGCGACGAAGACATCATCGCGCACATGAGCTTCCTGCTCTTCGCTGCGCACGACACCACTACCAGTGCCCTTAGTCACTTGATGCTGCATCTCGGGGAGAATCCCGAGTGGCAGCAGCGCTTGCGCGAGGAAGCGGCGTCGATCGATAAGGAGTTTCTGGATTACGACGATCTCGAAAAGATGCCACTGGCCGACGCGGCGGTGAAGGAAACCCTGCGACTGCATCCCTCAGCGATGGTGGCGCAGCGGAGAACAATTCGCGACTGCGAACTCGGCGGTTACCGCATACCTGCCAACACCCTTCTGTTTCTGGTGCCCCAGTATACCCACCGTATGGCCGAGTACTGGGATAATCCTCATACCTTCGATCCTGAGCGCTGGCTGGAGCCTCGCAACGAGCACAAGCGCCACCCCTTCAGTTTTGTCGGCTTCGGCGGCGGCGCTCATAAATGTATCGGCATGCACTTCGCGTTGACACAGACCAAGAACTTTTTACACCAGTTTCTGCGTCGCTATGAGTTCTCATTGGCGGCTGATTCCGGTGAAAAACTTCAGACCGTTCCACTGCCCAAGCCAGCGGATGATCTACCACTGCATTTGAAGCGTTTAGGGTAATACGTCTGCCGGGGCCTCCCTGTAGGCCAACCATCGCACCAGCACAATTTTGGCGTGGTTCGCCGGACTTTTCTGTGGTATGAGGCATGGGTTCGAGCGAGCTTCGCAGATGCTTTGCATCTCATACCCCAGTTTATTCTTTAGGATGGGATAGCCTGTAAGCTTTTGGTGACATGCCATAATGCTTTTTAAATAGCCTAGAAAAATTGTATTGATCGCTGTATCCCACCGCTTGCGCGATTGACTTAATCGACTGATTTGTATTCTGAAGAAGCAGCCGTGCTTTGTTCATTCTTAGGTTGCTAATGTAATCGAAAGGTGGCCTACCTAGCTCTTTCTTGAACAAGCGACTAAATGCCTCCCTTGTCATATTCTGACTGTTAGCCAGATTTTCAATGGCGATATTCTGTGTGTAAGACCGATTCAGGTAGGTGACTGATTTTTGAATGCGATGATCGATTACCGTTCTTTGGGATAACGTGATATCCAATTGGCTTAAGGTGTAACTAACTAAAAGGTTGCTATAAAGTTGTCCAATTAAGCCGTATCGATCTTTCTCTGCCATGGAACTAAGCCGAGTAACCCGATCAATCACTATGTCAATCGCAGGAGCCTTATAGATACCAGGTTCTATATTGAGGTGAATCGATGGCAGGTAAAAATAAAGTACCAACTGGAAAGACGATGAAAGTAGCGTGCCGTATACCTCCGTATGCGGCGGTATTAAATAGATCCAATTTGGCTCAAGAAAAATTTGGCGACCTTCATACTGCAGAGCCGCGGTAATCTCGGCATTGTAGTAAAGACACCACTCTTTGGTGTTCATGGGAACGTTGCCAATATTCTTGTCTACCCAAACATATTCGCAACTGACAAGGTCTACACGGAAATTCCCTTCTTCTTTCATAAACTGTACTTGGCTTTAAAAAAAGATGGCTTATTCTATCCAGCATAAATAATCGGGTGGCCTACCCTATATTGTATATCACAAATAGCCATCAATTGGTCATATTACACCATTCGTCGGAGGAATGTTTGGACTCCCCGAGAAAGATAGACACTTCCGCGCTATTCTTGAGCATAGGAGGAAGTCATATGAGCAGTCAACGATATACCCCGAAATTCAAGGACGAGGCCGTTCGCCAAGTAGTTGACAAAGGACTTTCAGTCGCCAGTTCGTTAATGCACACCGGTATGAATTTGCGGTAACAACGATGTGTCTTTCACTGAATGTTGCACGAGCCGGCTTCTACCAATGGCCGCAAATATCGCTATCTGATGGGGCAATGGAAGATTTATGGGTGCCGGCTTAACCCGGTCATCGTATGCAGCAAGCCGGGGCGTTTATGGCTCCCCACGGGTATTCCTGGATTTGCGCGAAGTCGGAGAAACCTGCGGGATACATCGGGTTGCCAAAACCATGAAAGCCCCCCTTTAAAGGCGGTGCGCGTCCAGATCACACATCTCCATCATTCGGTCAGATATACCTATTTTAGCGCAAGGTTTCTATTGCTATATTTGGAGTTGGAAAGTCCGACACATTGATTAGCAGGAGCTAGAAGGCCGTGGCAACACAATTATTTCCCATGCTGGATCCGAATTATATCGACAATCCTGAGCCGTACTGGCAACAGCTGAGAGAGGAAGCCCCGCTGTATTGGAGCGAGGAATTCAACTTTTGGGTGGTTACTCGCTATGAGGACGTGGATAATTTCGCAAAGCGGCCGGAAGACTTTTCATCTTCGAGCGGCCCTGGCGGTGGTTTGCGAATGGATGATGCTTCAGCTGAGGACGTAGTAGGCTTTTTGCCGATGATTCAAAACGACCCGCCAGAACATACCAGGTTGCGCTCTATATTTGCCAGAAGCTTCACATCGCGCCGCATAACGCAATTGGAATCTGAGATAAGTGGAATCGCCGATCAATTGATTTCTGACTTACAAAACAAATCTTCCGAAGGAAGAGAGTTAGACCTCTACAAAGATTTTGCAAGTCCATTACCGGTGGCAGTTATTGCAAAGCTTTTAGGAATACCGTTGGAATATTACGAGCGGCTTAAATTTTGGAATGAGGCATTGGGAGTTGGTGTCGGCGGAAGCTATACAGAAAAACAGCGTTTTAACGCCACAACTGAAATGAACGACACTTTATCCGAAATCATTGAGGAAAAACGACTCAACCCTGCAGGTGACCTGATTTCGTCGCTCGTTAAATTGGCCGATGAAGATGGCGAGCAGCTAAAGCCGAATGAACTTTTAGGGTTTTGTAAATTGTTGTGGATTGCCGGCAACGAGACAACCACGAATTTAATAACAAACGCTGCGGTTGTACTCCAGGAGCAACCCGAGATACTTGAGAAGCTGAAAAATAATAAAGCACTGATTCCTCAATTTGTCGAAGAAGCACTTCGCTACGTAGGGCCGGTAAATGGGCTCTTCCGTCGAGTAACTCGAGATATTGAATACAAAGGGAAGAAACTTAGGGAAAATGACAATGTCTGGATAATGTTCGCCTCAGCCAACAGGGATGAGAGACATTTTGAAAGCCCGGAAAGTTTCATTATTGAGCGAAGCCCTAATGATCATTTGTCACTGGGAAAGGGAGTGCATTTTTGCATGGGTGCAGCCCTGGCAAGACTTGAGGCACAAATAGCCTTTGAGCATCTGGTAGACGTGCTCCCTGGCTTTGAGTTAAAACCTGAAGAGGGTTTGCGCATTCCCGTACCAGTTCTGCGCGGGTGGATAAAGCTACCCATGATTCGTAAAGTATGACGCCATGAACGCCGCAGGGTTGTCTAATTGCCACGCCTTAACCAGTCGTGGCTGTTCGCGCTATGGCTGCTATGGGTCGGGAGCAGGCACGCCAGCGAAATAGTTGGAATGTCTGGAAAGAGCTGCTACCAGCCATATTGATGTCCAGGCCAGCCGTCCGCTTATTACCAGCAGCCGACTTTACTTGCGTTGGGCAGGAACTGACCTACCATAAATTGGCCATCACGGGTTTCTACCATAAGATGGCCAAAGCGGCCAAGTTATGGGTGAATCGATACGCTTTTGGTAGGTGGTCGCCGGTAGAGAGTTATATTAGGCCGCTATTAGAGCCGCTGGCTCGACTTCAGATTTGTAAAGGATATTTAGGCAGTATGACCCATTCTTAGCCCTTACTATTGGGCCCCCGTTTCGTGCTTTACGAAATAATAGATTGCTGTAAAAAAATATCCCAATATGTGTGGGTAAATTGTTTCTTATCTTATTGCTTTATAATGGAAAAATTGTTTTATCCTCGAAATTTATCGTGCTTATTGTGATTTCTTACCGGATACAAGGCAAGGACAGCTACACCATGCTCGATATCCTGATGAATCTGCAGAAAAGCGCGCCGGTGAAGTTTGAGCTGGTGGCGGTGAATATGGATCAGAAGCAGCCGGGCTTTCCCGAGCATGTGTTGCCTAATTATCTGGACAGTTTGGGCATCGAATATTACATCGTTAATAAAGATACCTACTCGATTGTTAAAGAGAAAATTCCGGAAGGCAAAACCACCTGCGGCCTGTGCTCACGTTTGCGTCGGGGCACGCTGTATGGATTTGCGGAAGACATCGGCGCCAATAAAATTGCTCTGGGCCACCACAAAGACGATATTGTTCAAACCCTGTTTTTGAACATGTTTTACGGCTCGCGGATGGCAGCAATGCCGCCCAAGTTGCTGTCTGATGACAAGCGCAATGTGATTATTCGTCCGCTCGCATACTGCCGCGAGGCGGATATCGAGCAGTTTTCTGCCTATAAAGAATTCCCGATTATTCCCTGCAACCTCTGTGGTTCTCAGGAAAATCTACAGCGCCAGAATATCCGGCAAATGTTGCTGAGTTGGGAAAAGCAGGATGGCAGTCGCATCGAGAAAATCTTTTCCGCCATGCAAAATATCGCGCCATCACAAATGGCCGATCCAAACCTGTTTAATTTCGCCGATCTCACCCTCGACCGTAGCGAGCCCCGCGCTGAATATCCTTTTGATGCCCAACAAACGATTGATGCTGGTGGTGTGTCGTTGTCTCCTACAGGAGTTCAAACACAGCTTCCGGCTGGAATTGAAACAATTAAAGTCACCCAGCTTTAAGCGACTATCTGTCTTAGCTCTCTCGAAAACGCTCTCAAGCGCCGATATTTTTCGGCGCTAGTCTTCAATCCATCAAAAACACTTTTCAGCAAAAACACACTTGCCAGTAAAAACAGGGTTGGCCTAAAAACTGCTTTACTTGTCTTGCGGCACTACAAATCAGCTTGAAATAGCTGTTTTTGTCAAAATAATGACTATTTTTTGGATTTTAAATCCGTTTTAATGGTTTTGTCATAAAATTGACGGAATGTGAGATGATTTCCCAGCTAGATACCGCCGCCCCCATGGCTCGTTTTCGGCAGCTTGTTCAAGACAAGCCAGAGCGTGTTGCCCTTGAGTTACACCAGTGGTTTCAAGAAGGTGTGGTTGGCGCAAAAGCGATGATGGCCGCCGCACTTTTTATGGCGCTAGACGGTAGCTTGGCCAAGCCGCTATTACGGTACCTGGAACCCGTCGATATCAAGTTGTTGATCAAATTGGAGGCGCAGGCCAACGAGTATTCCGATGAGGATTTGGCGCGCGCGGCGCTCAGTTTTGTCGCCGCTTTGATGGGCAGCGACAAGGTTAAAAAACCAAGCAATAAGCTCGATATTCGCGCCCTAGTTAATGCTGAATTTGGCGAAGAGGCCAGTCAACTACTGGCGATGAATCTCGATTTACATCACTCATCAAGACAAATTGACAAGCTGCGTTGGTTAGATCCAGAGGTGGTGTTGCAGTTGATTGCGGATGAGCATCCACAGGTGCAGGCGGCATTATTGGCTTGTTTGCCGGTTGAGCAGGCCAGAGCGTTAATTCCCTTGTTTGACAGTGAATTAGCCGAAGAACTGATGTTGCGCTTGTCTGCCATGTCGGGATTGTCGCCGCTGGCCGTCGCCGAACTCGACTACCTGCTAGAACATAAATTAGAGCGCATCGAGGGCCATATTCACCGTGCCTTCTCCGGTGAGCAGCGCGTAACTGCCATGCTTAAAGGCATGAAGCCGGGCACCGAAAGCCAGCTTTTGTCGGGTATTCAGCAATACCACCCCAAAACCGCGGAGCGTATTCAGGATGCGCTGCTGGATTTCGATCAGATTGCCAAATTACCGCAAATGCAGCTCGGCCGCTTATTGGGCTGGTTCGGTGACGAGGCCTTGTCCGCCTTACTGTCTTCAATGAAACAGCCCGCCAGAGGGCATTTTATGGCGGCCTTGCCTGAATCTCGTCGCGGTAGTGTGGCCGCTGGCATTGATACCGGGATGGCTGTCAGTAATCAAACTGCAACTGCTCATGAGCCACGGACGACTCTGCAAGATGCTGATTCGGTAAAACAGGAACTGGTCGGGATGGCGAAAAAATTAGCGGAGGCGGGAGAGTTGGTCTTGGGTGTGGAGCCCATTAGCTAATTAACTCTCTGCCGTTGTGAAAGATATTTGGTGAATCTGTAAATGATAGAAAACAGTAGCGCGATGACCGGGGAAATGCTCGACCGGGATTTGCTCAGTGAATTAAAGATGATCATGCCAGATCAGCTCGATGAGTTGGTGGCCCGCTTTGAACTGGATGGAACTCAGCGCCTAGAGCAGATGCAAACCGCCATTGTCCAGCAACAAGGCGAGCCGCTGCGGCAGGCGGCACATACCTTTAAGGGCGGGGCTGGCAGCTTGGGGGCCTTGGGTTTGGCTTCGCAACTGAAGTTGATGGAAGGCTGCGGCCGGGAGTCGGATTTTTCGGCGGCGCAAGGGCTTTTTAGCGAAATTAACACCCATTTTTCTATAGTTTTACAGGCGCTGCGAGTGTGGAGTAAGGAAGCGTGAACGAGCGGGGTCATTTCTGTGGATAGGGGCAGCAAAGATATTTTAAGCCAGCTTGAGGTTGATGCCTTGCTGGCGGCGATCCAGCAGGAAAATCCTCTTCCGCAGCAAACCTCGGATCGGGCAAATCATTTTGATCTGGCCACCGATCAGTTGCCTCCGCAGCAGCGCTTTGCCGGTCTGGAGCAATGGAATCGACGCTTTGCCGAAATTTTTCGCGATTCCCTCGCGCAAAGCCTCAATCAGGAAATTGATCTGACGCCACTGGATACCCAGTACTTGCCCTGTTCTGAATATCTTCACTCTCTCTATGTGCCAACCAGTATTCATATGATGCGGCTAAAGCCGCTGCCGGGGTCAGCCTTATTCGCACTCGATGCACAATTGGTCTTTCGCTTGGTGGAGTCGTTTTTTGGTAGTGGCATGGCGATTTCTCAGCCGGTCTCTCGCCAGTTTTCCCTTACTGAACGACGTATTGTCGGTCGAGTAGTCAGCATGGCTCACGACGATTTGGAGGCCTCTGCCAAGCATATTAGTGAATTGAAGTGTGAGCCCTTGGGCAGTGAAATGAACCCCTCGCTGGTGAGTGTGGCGGCGCCTTCTGAAGTGATGGCGGTCAGTCGCTTCTTCGTTGATATTGCCGGTAGTGGTGGTGAGATGCACTTGGTCTTACCTGTGAGAATGCTGGATGAACTTAGAGATGCGCTTGCTCAGAGTGGGGGTGGCCAGTATCGCGGCGAGGACTCGCGCTGGAGCGATGCGCTGACAGCAGCGGTATTAGATGTTTCGGTTCCCAGCCGTTATTTGCTTGATGAGAAAACCTTGCCACTGGGCTTTGTGGCGAATCTTCAGGTTGGCGATATTTTGCCGCTGACGGGGCGCGGTGCCGCAATTACTGTGCGGGGACGAAAAATTACCCCATTGCAGTTGGATGTCGTGCCTGGGCCTGATGATGTAAAAGGCCTGCAACTTACCATTGCCAGCCCCAATTAAGAGATATAACTAGATGAGTGATGAGCAGCATAAATCCACTGAGGCCCAGCGTAAGGCCTTTGATAATCGCTTGAGTCCGCGAGCGTCCACCAGTCCGGATATCGCCAAAGTATTGGATGTTCCGGTGCGTTTGAGTTTAGAAGTGGGCGGTGCCGAAATGAGTATTCGGCAATTAATTGAACTGCAGCAGGGTGAGGTGGTTGAGCTGGATCGAGAAGCCGGACAAGCCCTTGATGTATTGGTCAATGGCAAGCTCATTGCCCGCGGGGAAGTGGTGGTGGTTGAGAACCGCCTAGCCGTTCGCCTGACCGATGTGTTGAGTCCTAGCGAACGATTACAGACCTTGGGATGAGTTGAGGTTTTCCCATGAGTGGGGCGAAGACAGGCACAAATACGCTGCAAAACCGGCGCCGAGCTTTGGGGAGTGGCGCTATACAGGTGTTGGCTATTACCGGTGGCAAAGGTGGCGTTGGCAAGACCAGTGTCGCCATAAATTTAGCGGTGGCGGTGGCGAAATCGGGCCGTCGGGTCGCGTTGTTGGATGCCGATTTTGGCTTGGCCAATGTCGATGTGATGTTGGGACTCAGGGCAGAGCGCACTATTGAGCAGGTCTTAGATGGCGACTGTAGTTTGCGCGACATTATGCTGAGTGGGCCGGCGGGGGTTCGGATTATTCCTTCGGCGTCGGGGGCGCGCCGCTTAACCCGCTTGAATGAATTTGAGCAGGCGGGTTTGATTCGGGCTTTCGATGAGCTGTCGCAGCAAATTGATGTTCTGATTGTAGATACGGCTGCCGGGATTGCCGATGCGGTGTTGCGCGTAGTCAGTGCCAGCCAGGAAATTTTACTGGTGCTGTGTGATGAGCCTTCATCTATCACTGATGCTTACGCGATGATTAAGGTGTTGAATCAGGATTTTCAGAAAGTGCGCTTTCGGGTGTTAGTTAATAAGGCCGATTCCGAGCCCGAAGCCAGGCTGGTTTTTGAAAAACTACGCGGTGTTTGTGAGCGTTTCCTCGAAGTTTCCCTCCTGTTTGTTGGCTATATCCCCAGTGATCCTGCCTTGCTGCAATCGGTCAAAAAGCAGCGCGCGGTGGTAGACGCGTCGCCGGGTAGTGCGTCTAGCCGGGCTTTTTTCCGTTTGGCCGAACAGTTGTCGGGCTGGCGCTCGCGAGAGCGTCCGCAGGCGGCGCTGGCGTTTTTTGTCGATCAATTGCTAAGCAGCGAAACTACTGAGTTGGTGGCCCCTCCTGCAGTTAAATCGTCTTCCGAGGAGGGCGCTGATGCAAACTGAAGAGCCGGGGCCTCAATCACCCGAAAATGATGAGAATGCCGGTTTGGCGGAGCAGTGGAATACGAATGCCGCCCCCGATCCTTTCGCCATTGAAGAACAAGAAGAAGACGTGCTTTCAGCGTCGGAGCCGCGATCTGGCGGCTTGAAAATCCTGTTGGTGGAAGATTTTGCGACCATGCGGCGGATTATTCGGGACTTGCTGGCTGAAATTGGCTATCACCATATTATTGAAGCGGAGAATGGTGAGACTGCGCTGGGGATTCTCCACAATGAAGCCGTTGATCTGGTGATCAGTGATTTGAAAATGCCCGATATTTCTGGCTTGGAGTTATTGCAAGCCATCCGTGCTGACCATCGTTTGGCGCATATGCCGGTGATGATTATCACTGCCGATGCCCAGCGGGAAAATATCCTCGCCGCCGCTCGGGCCGGGGTGAATGCCTATATTATCAAGCCGTTCACCGCAGCGATTCTCGAGACCAAAATACGCCAGATCACTGGGGCAGTGTAGGCTTCATATCTGCATGGCGGGCTCGGTCTGTGAAATTAGCGACCTAGTTAACATTGCTGCAGGCTGGTGCTCGCCTACGGCTATCGTTTCTATAACAATATAACTACGTGGAGAACCGGAGGCCAAAGGCTTCGGGTAATGGATGATAACCACAGTCACTGGGGTGTGAGCCGTGCAACAGTCTGATCAAGAAAGCATATTGTCGATTTTTCTCGCTGAGGCGGGGGAAATTGTGCAGCGCCTGTTTGTGCAGTTGGAAGAATTGCATTACGGCTATGACGGTCAGCGCATTCTCGATGATATCCACCGTGGTTTTCATACTATTTATGGGGGTGCGGCGGTGTTGGGCTTGGAGCCCCTCAAGGACTGTGCTCACCTTACCGACCGAGTGATGGAACGCCTGCGCACGCGGCGTTTGAGTTTAAGTCCGAGTCGAGTGTCTTTAATCATGGGTGCCACCAGCGCCATTGAGGCAATGTTGACTCGCTTGGCAGAACAGCAACCGCTTTACCCCATTGCCGACGATCTTCATGAGCGCTTACGTCGCGCAGCGGGTTTGGCAGACTCTATGGAGGCGGCGAGCGAAGTGGCTATTGCTGAGGCCGCTATTATTGATGCTAATAGGGGAGAGCTTCAGCAGCACAGTCGTTTGGATAACACTCGCCTTGGCTTGTTTTTATCTGCGACACCTTCGATACAAACTTCGATACAGGCTTCGACGCCTTCAATGTCTTCGCATTCAGAGCCTGTCGAAGTTCGCCCAAGCGAGCAGCCGTCACTTGTCTCCGACATCGCACTAGCCGAACAGCCGGCACCCGTTTCGACCGCTGAAATAAATGCTGAAACGGCCAATGCAGATTGTATTGGTGAATTAATCCAAGAGCTTGCTTGGGTGCGCAAGCGGCTGCAGGCGGTTCAGGCGGGTAACGATCCTGAGGCATTGCAGCGGGCATTATTGCATTTTGAGCTGGTCGCTTCTGAAATTGAAAATTGGTGGCAGGCAAAACCCTGACTCTTTTTTAATTGCCTTGTTGCGTGCTTTCGCTCTTTTCATAAACTTGGTTTCCCCTATCCATAGACTCGGCTTCCGGGCCAAATCGTATATAATCGGGCGCGATTTTGTGCCGTTACCGAATACTGGCGGCTTGGGTTTAGGGGAAATTTTTGTCTTCTGCAATTCTGCAATGTGAACAGCTGTACAGCGAGCGCGATGATCGTGTGCTGTTTGCTGATCTGTCTTTCTCCCTCGCTGCGGGCGAAATTCTGCAAATCGCCGGGCCCAATGGTGCAGGTAAAACAAGTTTGCTCAGAATTCTGGCGGGTTTATCCAGTCGTTTTGAGGGCGAACTGCGCTGGCGCGGACAATCCATGCTGCACAACTGTGCACAATTTCATCGCGAAACCCATTATCTAGGGCACGGCGCCGGGCTTAAGGCGGTGTTGAGTCCACTCGAAAATTTACGTTGGTCCTGCGCCTTGCGCGGTGTATCTCAGGCTGATGAGGCCATTTTTGGCGCCCTCGACAAGGTGGGCTTATCGGGTTACGAGTATCATCCCTGTTTGGCATTGTCTGCCGGTCAGCAGCGCCGGGTTAATTTGGCTCGGCTGTTTTGCAGTTCGGCGGCGCTGTGGATTCTCGATGAACCGTTTACCGCGATTGATCAAAAAGGAGTGGCTGAGATCGAGTCGTGGTTGGCGGAATTCAAAACCGCAGGGGGTATGGTTTTGCTGACGAGTCACCAGCCCTTGTCGCCGAGTTTAGGTGCCAACGTGATCGATTTGGGGGCGCATTAATGAGCTTGGTATGGGCCATTATGCGCCGGGATATGCTGGCCTCATTGCGGCGTGGAAGTGAGTGGAGTAATCCGCTGATTTTCTTTGTGATGGTGTGTGCGCTATTTCCTTTGGGAATTGGCCCTGATCCAAAACAGCTAGCGGTATTGGCGCCGGGTATTTTATGGGTGGTGGCCTTGCTGGCATCCATGCTGGCAACAGACAGCTTGTTCCGCAGTGACTTTGATGACGCTAGCTTGGAACAAGTATTGCTTAGTGGTTCACCGTTGTTTCCGCAGGTTTTGGCCAAAACCCTCGCGCATTGGTGTATGACCGGCCTGCCTCTGAGTTTGGTGTCGCCATTACTGGGTGTGTTATTGCAATTGCCAACAAGTGGAATGTGGGCCTTGCTGCTGAGTTTGGCTATCGGCACGGTGGTGTTGAGTGTGATTGGTGCCATTGGTGCGGCGTTAACGGTGGGCTTGCGAAAAGGCGGCTTGTTGCTGTCCCTGATCGTATTGCCCCTGTATATTCCGGTGCTGATTTTTGGCAGTAGCGCGGTGCAAACCGCTGTGGAAGGGGCCAGTTATACCCCGCAATTGGCACTACTTGGAGCGCTATTACTGGGGGCTATTGCACTGGCGCCTTTGGCGATCGGTGCGGCGCTGCGTATCAGTGTGGATCAGTAATAAATAATAGAGAGAAAGGCTTTGTCGTTCTGGACGTATTTTCATAAATGGGGCTCACCGCGCTGGTTTTATCAGTTCAGTGGTCGTTTGATGCCTTGGCTGGCAATACCTGCCGTGGTTCTGTTGTTAGGGGGTTTTGCCTGGGGCTTGGCGTTTGTGCCGCCGGATTTCAAACAGGGCAATAGCTTTCGCATTATCTATCTACACGTACCGGCTTCTGCGGTGGCTATGGGCGCCTACATGCTAATGGCAACGGCCGGCGCTATTCATTTGATCTGGCGCATGAAGCTGGCGGCCATGGTGATGAAAAGTGTGGCTCCGGTCGGTGCGGCACTGACATTTTTAGCGCTCCTTACGGGTGCGGTTTGGGGCAAGCCCACGTGGGGAACTTATTGGGTCTGGGATGCTCGTATTACCTCGGTGCTGATTCTGTTCTTTCTATACCTTGGTATTTTGGCCTTACAGCAGGCTTTTGAAAATCAGGAAGCGGCCGCGAAAGCCTGCGCCGTATTGGCGATTGTCGGCGCCGTGAATATCCCAATTATCTACTGGTCAGTGGAGTGGTGGTACAGCCTGCATCAACCGGCCAGTATCAAATTTGTTGGCGAATCTACCATTCACTCCAGCATGTTGCGGCCGCTGATTGCGACTCTCACCGGAATGTACTGCTTTCTGGGATGGATGGTGTTGCTGAATACCCGCAATGAAATTTTGTACCGCGAGCGCAATACCCGCTGGGTTAAAGATGTATTAACCGGCGCTGGGAGCTAATTATGTATTTTGAGAGTTTCGCTGCGCTGATCAGCATGGAGGGGCATGGACCCTATGTCTGGTTTAGCTACGGAGTCGGCATCGTGGTTTTGGCAAGTTTGCTAGTTGCCGCTCGGCGCCGTCGCGCTCAATTAGAACAAATGTTAAAAGCCGCAGCTCGACGTGAGCAGCAGCAAAATAAAGCTGCCGTAACAGGAGAGCGCTAATGGCGATGCATCCCCAACGCAAACAGCGTTTGCAAATTATTCTCTTTATTTTAGTTGCGGTTGCAGCGGCTGCCGCGCTCTTAGGTTACGCCCTGCGAGAAAACATTAATTTGTTTTATCCCCCTGCGGATATTGTTGCGGGTAAGGCGCCGCTTGAGCGGAAAATTCGTGCCGGTGGCATGGTAGAGCAGGGCAGTGTTCAGCGCGCTACAGACAGCCTTAAAGTCCGCTTCAATATTACTGACTATATCGCCGTGGTGCCGGTGGAGTACGAGGGTATTTTGCCAGACCTGTTTGCCGAAGGTGAGGGTGTAGTGGTGTCGGGTGTGCTGGGTGGCGATGGTGTGTTTATCGCCTCTGAAGTGCTGGCCAAACACGATGAAAATTATATGCCCCCAGAAGTGAGTGCGGCGCTGGAAAAAGCCGGCACCACTTCTGTGTACCAACAGCAGGACGGCAAGGCGGAGAAATACGGCCAGTGATTATTGAGCTTGGACATTTCTCGCTGATTCTCAGCCTGTGTTTCAGTTTGGCCTTGGCCGTGCTGCCGATGGTTGGGGTAGCGCGAGCGAATAAGCGCTTGATGAATAGCGGCCGGGCGCTGGCTTTTGGTCAGTTCCTTTTTACCGGCTTGGCAACCCTTAGCTTGCTCTATGCTTTTTTGACCGACGATTTCTCGGTCAATATCGTTGCCGCCCAATCCAATACCTTGCTGCCGGTACCCTATAAAATCAGCGCCTTGTGGGGTGGCCATGAGGGCTCGCTGCTGCTGTGGGTATTTATTTTGAATACCTGGACGGTGGCTGTTGCGATTTTTTCCCGACAATTGCCTCGCGATATTCTGGCGCGGGTGCTGTCAGTGATGGGTATGGTGGCTGTGGGTTTCTACAGTTTTGCCCTGTTTACGTCTAACCCCTTTGCGCGCCGGATTATTAACGCGCCTCAGCAGGGGCAGGATCTCAATCCACTTTTGCAAGATCCCGGCATGGTCATTCATCCGCCCATGCTTTATGTCGGTTATGTCGGTTTTTCAGTCGCATTTGCCTTTGCGATTGCCGCGCTTTTGAGTGGCCGTATGGATGCCAGTTGGGCACGTTGGTCGCGGCCTTGGACTAATGTGGCGTGGTTGTTTCTCACCGTGGGCATTACCTTGGGGAGCTGGTGGGCCTACTATGAATTGGGCTGGGGCGGCTGGTGGTTTTGGGACCCGGTCGAGAACGCCTCCTTTATGCCTTGGCTGGTGGGCACGGCATTAATTCATTCCTTGGCGGTGACGGAAAAGCGGGGCTTGTTCAAAAGCTGGACCCTGTTGCTGGCGATCTTCGCTTTTGCCTTGAGCTTATTGGGTACCTTCCTAGTGCGTTCTGGGGTGTTGACCTCGGTACACGCCTTTGCCGCTGATCCGACGCGCGGGATGTTTATCCTCGGTTTCTTATTCGTGGTGGTCGGCGGTTCGTTGACGCTGTATGCACTAAAAGCGCCGAATCAGATGGCGAGCCGAGGCTTTACCTGGCTGTCTCGTGAGGCGTTTTTATTAGCCAATAATATTTTGTTATTGGTCGCCGCTTTAACGGTGCTGTTGGGCACGCTATTCCCCTTAATTATGGACTTTGCCGGATTGGGTAAATACTCGGTAGGGCCGCCGTATTTCAATGCCATGTTTGTGCCGTTGAGCTGTGTGCTGGCGTTGTTGCTGGGGCTTGGTCCCACCAGTCAGTGGAAGCGCAGCCGCAGCGGAACCTGGGGAAGGCTGATGTTGGTGGCCTTTATTGCCAGTTTACTTCTCGGTGTGACCCTGCCGGCGAGTATGGCGGGCAGCCTGCATTTTGCGTCCAGTGCGGCCGCTGTGTTGTTTATCTGGATTGTGGCCAGCAGCGTGGTCAGCCTGCGTAATAAATTGCGCAATGCCAGTCGCCTTTCCGTGGGTTTGAAACGACTCACGCCTTCCTACTACGGTATGTTGCTCGCCCATTTGGGACTGGCGTGTTCGGTACTCGGCGTGGGAATGGTCACCAGTTTTAATATCGAAAAAGATATGCGCATGGCGATTGGCGAGAGCATTGATGTCGGCCATTACCAACTGCGTTTCGATCAGATCGAAAATATTGAAGGGCCAAATTACCGAGGTCAGCGCGGTCATTTTACGCTTAGCAATAAGGGCCGGGAGCTGACTAAGCTGCATCCTGAAAAGCGCCGATATCACGCTCGCGGCAGTCAGGTGATGACGGAGGCGGCGATCGATGCAGGGCTGTTCCGCGACGTTTATGTCGCTATGGGTGAGCCGCTAGATAAGCAGGCTTGGGCGGTTCGAATTCAGGTTAAACCCTTTGTGCGCTGGATTTGGTTGGGCGGTATTTTAATGGCGCTTGGTGGCCTGCTGGCGATTTTAGATCGTCGCTATCGCCCTTCATCGGCGAGCACCACTGGTATGAAGGAGTCTCGTTAATGCAGCGCTTAAAATTATTTCTTCCGCTGATTATTTTTATCCTGATGGCGCTGCTATTTCTTGGGGTGCAGTGGCGGGTAAAAAATGGTGAGTACAGCCCGACAGATTTGCCCTCGGCGCTGATAAACAAACCGATGCCTAGCTTTCGTTTGCCCACCTTGGATGGCGGAGTATTCAGTGCGGCGGATTTACCGGCGGAACCGGTGCTGGTGAACGTTTGGGCGACCTGGTGTCCCACCTGTCATTACGAGCATCCTTTCCTAATGAAGCTGGCGGAACAAGGTGTAAAAATCCTTGGCGTTGACTACAAAGATGACGCGCAAGCCGCCCAGCAATTGCTAGACGAAAAAGGCGATCCTTATTTTGCTTCGGTTGCCGATCAAAGTGGGCAATTGGGTTTGGATCTAGGCGTAACCGGCGCGCCGGAAACCTATCTGCTCGATGCACAAGGTACAGTTTTATTTCGCTATCAAGGTGCTTTGGATCAAGCGGTTTGGGATAAGCATTTTGTACCGCGCTTGGCGGAGTTAAAAACCGGGGCGGGCAAATGATCCGTAGTGTAATTGTTTTCTTGGCCTTGTTTTTTGCCACTGCCAGCTGGGCGGTGATAGAAACCTATCAGTTTGATAATGAGCTGCAACAGCAGCGGTATAACGCGTTTATCGAAGAGCTGCGCTGCCCCAAATGTCAGAATCAAAATTTGTCTGGCTCCGACTCAGAAATTGCCCAAGACCTGCGCCGTCAGGTGCACAGCATGATTATGTCGGGAAAGTCCGATATCGAAATTACCCAATATATGTTGGATCGCTACGGTGATTTTATTCTTTATCGGCCACGATTTACGGCGGGTACAGCGGTGTTGTGGCTACTTCCTGCCGGCTTGTTGTTTATTGGTTTGATTATTTGGCTGCGCTTGGCGCGCCGCCGGGTGAATACTGCGCCAGTAAACACAAATTTGAGTGATGAAGAACGCATGCGTTTGCAATCCATCCTCAATGAACCTTCGAGCGACAAGCAGGAGGGCGCGAAATGAGTAATTTGATTTTGGGTGAACTCCTGCTGCTGGCTTTCGCTGCCGCTATTTTTATCTGGGGGATTCGTTCAGGACGCCAGCTTGATGGGGCGACTGTAGCCCAAGCCCAAAGCCAATTTTATCGACAGCGCCGCGCCGAAATTAGCGCCGAGTTTGAGCAGGGTTTGATTGATGAAACCCAGCGCGGTGATTTGGAAATGGAGCTGGATCGTCAGGTTTTGGAAGAGGCGCCCACGGCGGCAGCAGTCGCAAACTCGGCAACGGGTTTTCCGTTTTGGGTTGCCGGTTTTGGCGTGCTGCTTATTGTTTCGGCAATTTGGCTATACGGTTATTTGGGGTATCGCGACGATCTGCAATTGCAGGCGCTACAAGCCGATATTGTGGCGGCGGGCCAGTCCGGGGCGGAAATGAGCCCCGAGGCGATTAATGCCTACCAGCAGCAGTTACAAAAAATTATTGATAAGCATCCAGACAGCGCCGATCACTTAGTGGTGATGACAGGTTTGCTGCGTCAGCGCGGTGATTTTGCGGGCAGCATTCCTTATTTTGAAAAGCTGCGCGAGTTGTACCCGAAAGACCCGGATATTATGGCCCAGCTTGGTCAGGCGCGTTATCTCGCTTCTAATCGAACCTTGGATGCCACAACCCAAGCGCTATTTGATCAGGCGCTGCAAATTGAACCCAATCAAGCTACCGCTTTGGGCGTGTTGGGTATTGATGCGTTTGCCCGGGGGGATTTCCGGGGTGTGTTGCAATATTGGCAGCCATTGATGATGGGGCTGCCGCCGGGGACACAGCAGTTTAATTTGATAGCTAGTGGTATCCAGCAGGCTCGCGAACGCGCGGTGGCGGCGGGCGAGTTAAAAGGCATTTCCATTGCCATAAACTACAGCGAGGCTGCCTTGGCGACCCCCGGTATTTTGTTTGTGGTGGCGAAAGAACCGGACGGTATGCCGATGCCGGTAGCGGCGCTAAAATTGCCAGTGATGGGAAATGGTCAGCAAGTTATATTGCTCGATAGCGATATTATTCGGCCCGGTAAGCAGTTTAAGGATTTTTCTGAGCTATCGATTTCTGCGCATATCAGCACCACCGGTGTCGCCAATCGCCGCTCCGGTGAATGGCTGGCCGAGCCGGTAAGCTGGGAGTCTGATACTAGTTTGCCACTGAGCTTGCAGATTGATACTCAGCTACCTTGAAATGGCGGGTTGAGCAGGGTTGCAAAACAGGGCGAGTCGAACCTGTTTCCGGCGATACCTGTTTAGAAAAACAGGCCTTTCATCCTGCGGTGTCCAAGCTATAATCCGCCTTTGCAATTTACTCCGCCAATAAAAGATCAACGCCCTTGCCAGACGGGATTCCCGAACAGTGGATCAACCGTTTACCCGCAATTTTGTTGAAGAGCACCGGCGGACAAAGGAATTTTCGAGACAGTTTTCTATGCGGTTGAAAAGTATCAAGCTGGCGGGTTTTAAATCATTTGTCGACCCGACCACCGCGCATTTTCCCACCAACCTCTCGGCGGTAGTGGGGCCAAACGGTTGCGGCAAATCCAATATTATCGATGCCGTGCGCTGGGTAATGGGCGAGAGCTCCGCTAAAAACCTGCGCGGCGAATCGATGACCGACGTTATCTTTAACGGCTCGGTCAACCGCAAGCCGGTGGGACAGGCGTCCATCGAGCTGATTTTTGACAATACCAGCGGCCAGCTCGGCGGCGAGTACGCCCGCTTCAGCGAGATTGCGATTCGCCGTAAAGTCACCCGCGAAGGTTTGTCTGAGTATTATCTCAACGGCACCAAATGTCGCCGCCGCGATATCACCGATATTTTCCTCGGCACTGGCCTTGGTCCGCGCAGTTACGCGATTATCGAACAGGGCATGATTTCACGCCTGATCGAATCCAAACCCGAAGAGCTGCGGGTGTTTATCGAAGAAGCCGCCGGGATATCCAAATATAAAGAGCGCCGCCGCGAAACCGAAAACCGCATGCGCCGCACCCAGGAAAACCTTGAGCGTTTAACCGACCTGCGCGATGAGCTGGAGCGCCAGCTACAGCATTTGCAACGTCAGGCCGCCGCCGCTGAAAAATACACAGAGTACAAAAAAGAAGAGCGCCTGCTAAAAGCCCAGTTGCAAGTGCTGCAATGGCAGGCACTGGACGAGCAGGTTCAGGATAAAGATCGCAAAATTCGCGAACTGGAGCTGGGCCGCGAAGCCATTGTGACCGAGCAGGTCTCGCTGAATACTGGTATTGAGCAAGCGCGGGATCAGCATTCCCAGTTGAATGATGCCTTTAACGAAGTGCAGGGTCGCTTCTACAGTGTCGGCGCGGATATTGCCCGCTCTGAACAAGCCATTCAGCACCAGCAGGAACGCCATCGCCAGTTGCAGGCCGATCTGCAACGCCTCGACACCAACCTGATTGAAACCCGCCGGCACTTGGAAACCGACCGAGAAAAAATCGCCCTGTGGGAAGAGGAAATTGAAGCTATTGCGCCCGAGCTGGAGATTACCCTCGAGCAGGAAGAACAATCTTCAGAAGCCCTGATTCTGGCTGAAGAATCCATGCAAACCTGGCAGCAGCGTTGGGATGAATTTAACCAGCGCGCCGCCGGCCCAAGACAGCGGGCCGAGGTTGAGCAATCCCGTATTCAACACCTTGAGCTGACCATGAAACGCCTGCAGGAGCGCCTGCAAAAAGCCGAATCTGAGCGCGGCGGTTTGTTGGGTGAGCAGGGCGATGACGATATCGAGCTGTTACAGCAACAGGCAGCCGAGCTGGATTTGCAGGGTGAGAGCTTGCAGGAGCAGCTCGATCAATTGCAGCCTCAGATTGCCGAACAGCGTGAAGGGATTCGCAGCGATAGCGATGCTTTGGACAGTGCGCGCAGCCAATTACAAAGCCTGCGCGGGCGAATGGCGTCACTGGAAGCGCTACAACAAGCTGCTTTAGGGCAGGGCGATAAAGCGGTTTCAGAATGGTTGAGCGCCAAGGATTTAGCCAATCTACCCCGCGTGGGTGAAAGCTTGCAGGTTGCCGATAAATGGCAGAAAGCGGTGGAAACCGTGCTGGGCGATCAGTTGCAGGCACTGAGTCTGGATAGCATCGACTCGTTGGCGCCCATCTTGGCCGAGCTTGAAACCGGGGCTTTGACCTTCCTTGAGAGCGCTTCGGCTTCTGCGGGCAAAGCCGGCACTTTGGCTGAGGTGGTCACTGGCCACGCCGCATTGAGCGCCTCATTGAGTTCAGTGTATCTGGCTGAAGATTTAACTGAGGCCTTGCAGCGCCGTAATACCTTGCAGGATCACGAAAGTCTGGTGACGCCAGAGGGCTTATTGATTGGCAAGCACAGCCTGCGCGTCAATCGCGGTGACAACGCCCAAAGCGGCGTGTTGGCGCGTCAGGAAGAAATTCAGGAATTACAGGCGCAAGTTGAAGAACTGCAACAGCAAGTTGCCGAGTTACAACAGCGCTTGGAAGCGGGCCGAGAACAGCAAAAGCGCTTGGAAGAGCAGCGCGATGGTGTGCAGCGTGAGTTGCAGCAGCACGGTCGTCAGCAGGCGGAATTGCGCTCACAGTTGAGCGCCCAGCAAGCCCGTATTGAGCAGATCAGTGCCCGCCGTCAGGGCTTGGATGCGGAAATTGGCGAGCTGGCCAAGCAGTATAAAGCGGAACAGGAAACCCTAGCTGAAGCGCGGATGAGCCTGTCTGAGGCGATCGAATCCATGGAGCAGGATTCCGGTCAGCGCGAACAGTTATTGGGTGAGCGCGACCGCAATCGCACGGTCTTGGATGAGGCGCGGCAAAAAGCCCGTCACAGCAAAGATCACGCCCACCAATTGGCGATGCGCCATCAGTCACTGCAAACCCAGCGCGATTCGGTAATGGCGGGTATTGGCCGCACCGAAGAGCAACTGGCCCAGTTGATGGAGCAGCAGGAAACCCTACAACTCAATTTGGGTGAGGTCGACGGCCCGGTTGAAGAACTGAAAATGGAATTGGAAGCCAAGCTCGAACAACGCCTTGCCGTGGAAGAAGAATTGGCAGAAGCGCGCCGGAGTTTGGAAGCGGTAGATCATCAACTGCGCGAACACGAACAGAAACGCCACGGTGTGGAGCAGCGTTTGCAGCAAATCGCCGGTCAATTAGAGCAGGCTCGGGTTGAAAATCAAGGTTTGCAGGTACGCCGCAAAGGTTTACTGGATCAGTTGCAAGAAGCGCAATTTGATCTGAATAGCGTGCTTGAAAGTCTGCCCGAAGGCGCCAGTGAAAGTGATTGGCAGCAGCAGCTTGAGGCAGTGGGGCGCCGCATTGATCGTCTGGGGCCGATTAACTTGGCCGCCATTGAGGAATACAAGCAGCAATCCGAGCGTAAAAACTACCTCGATTCCCAGAATCAAGACTTGGTCGACGCACTGGAAACCTTAGAGTCGGCAATTCGCCGTATCGATAAGGAAACCCGCAATCGCTTTAAAGAAACCTTTGATCAGGTGAATAGCGGTTTGCAGAACCTGTTCCCGAAAGTGTTTGGCGGCGGTAGTGCCTATCTGGAAATGACCGGTGACGACCTGCTTAATACCGGTATCTCGATTATGGCGCGCCCACCGGGCAAGCGTAATGCCACCATTCACCTGTTGTCCGGTGGTGAAAAAGCCCTGACCGCGATTGCACTGGTATTCTCGATTTTCCGCTTGAATCCGGCGCCTTTCTGTATGCTGGATGAAGTGGATGCACCGCTGGATGATGCCAACGTGGGCCGCTATTCCCGCATGGTTAAGGAAATGTCTTCAGAAGTGCAGTTTATCTATATCAGCCACAATAAGATCGCCATGGAAATGGCCGATCAGCTGATGGGCGTGACCATGCACGAACCCGGCGTATCGCGTCTGGTATCTGTAGATATTGAAAAAGCAGCGGAACTCGCCGCCTCGTAATGGTCTCAATATGGCTATTTATTTGAGTGCATGGAACAATAGCCGCGTTGCACTCTTTATCTTAACGAAAAGAATATTACCCGCCGCACTCAGAAGGCGGGACGCTAAGGGCCTATTATGGATCTCGGTGTCAGAGAACTACTGATTATTGTCGGCGTATTGCTGGCGACGGCAGTTTTGCTGGATGGTTTTCGCCGCATGCGTCGCGAGCGTGAAGATACCCTGCGCATGAAAAGCAAGCGCCGTGACGCAGATGATGATTTAGTTAATCACGAATTGCCCAATGGCCCGGCGCGGGTGGTGGCGGTTCGTGAACATATCAGCCTGCATGAGCGTCGTGCAGACAGTATTGCCCCCGTGCAAGAAAAGCCTGTGCCAGAAACGCCTGAAGCTGTTAAACAGAGCAAAACGGTAGATGAGGTCGCTGAGTCGGTAGCGCGTGAGGCCGAGAAAGTGGATCACAGTATTTTGTTTACTGATCCCGCTGAAGAATTTGCCCGTCGTTCAACAGATAAACCCAAGGTTAAAGAAACCCGTGTGGTTGAGACTGGTATTTCTGAGCCTCGGCCTAATCAAGAAATAGAACCAGAAATCCCCGCAGATCAAGAACTCTCTGCGGCGCGAACGGTTTCTCGTCCTGCTGAAAAAACGCCTGTGTCACCCAAGACGGCTGAGCCGGTAAGCCAAGCAAAAGCTCCAGTAAAAGACACTCATTCGAAGGAAACTCATTCGAAGGAAGGCTCGCAGAAAAAGCCGGCTTTCCAAGAGTTGTTTGTGCTGAATGTGGTGGCTGAAGACGGTAAGCCCTATCGCGGCGCCGATCTTTTACAGGTCTTGCTGGGCTGTGATTTGCGCTATGGCCGCATGAAAATTTTCCATCGTCACGAGCAGGCGAATGGCGCGGGTGCCGAGCAATTTAGCGTGGCGAACTTAGTTGAGCCCGGTAATTTTGAATTGGATGGTATCGAAAACTTTTCAACGCCGGGCGTGGTGTTCTTTATGGAATTACCGGGGCCGGAAAATACCCTGAAAGCCTTTGAGGCCATGCTTGAAACCGCAAACTGTCTGGTGAGTAATCTCGGCGGTGAAATGCGCGATCAAAGCCATAGCGTGGCGACCAAGCAAACTCTGGAACACTACAAACAGCGGATTCGCGATTTTGAACGTCGCCAGATGACACTGGTATAAATTGGTTTATGTCTGATTCCGCTCTTCAGGCGCAGCTCGATTCACTGCGCCAGCAACTGCACCATCACGCCCACCAATACTATGTGCTCGATGCGCCGGAAATTCCGGATGCCGAGTACGACCGCCTGTTTCAGGCATTGCTGGAATTAGAACGCCAGCACCCCGAACTTCTTACGCCAGATTCTCCTTCCCAGCGGGTTGGTGCGGCACCCTTGAGTGCCTTTAGTCAGGTCGAGCACGATATTCCCATGTTGTCTTTGGATAACGTCTTTTCCGAACAGGAATTACTGGATTTCGACCGCCGTATTCGCTCGCGATTGGAAGACGTCGATCAGCTCAGCTATGCCTGTGAGCCCAAGCTGGACGGTATTGCGATTAGTCTGCGCTACGAAGACGGTGTTTTAGTCCGAGGTGCAACCCGTGGCGATGGTCGCAGTGGCGAAGATATCACCCAAAATGTGCGCACGGTTGGCTCGATTCCACTGCGTCTCACTGGTAGTGGCTGGCCAGCAAAATTAGAAGTGCGCGGCGAAATCTACCTGCCAAAGCAGGCCTTTGAGGCGCTGAATAATCAGGCGCGCGCCGAGGGCAGCAAGCTCTTTGTGAATCCGCGCAACGCCGCCGCAGGTAGCTTGCGCCAGTTAGATAGCCGCATTACCGCCAAGCGGGCTCTGGAAATGTGTTGTTACAGCATTGCCGGTTTGGATGACAGTGGTTTGTTCAGCCGTCATACCGAGGGTCTCGAGCAGCTTAAAGCCTGGGGCTTTTTAATTAATCCGGAAATGCGAGTGGTCGATTCGGTAGACGGCTGCATTGAGTATTACCGGGATTTACTCAAGCGCCGAGATCAGTTGCCTTACGATATCGACGGCATAGTTTTTAAGGTTAACGATCTGGAAACTCAGGCGGAATTGGGTTTTGTTTCCCGCGCGCCGCGCTGGGCCATTGCCCATAAATTTCCCGCCCAAGAAGAAATCACCACGCTGGAAGATGTGGAGTTTCAAGTGGGTCGCACCGGTGCGGTAACCCCAGTAGCGCGCTTAAAACCGGTGTTTGTGGGTGGCGTTACGGTGAGCAATGCCACCCTGCATAATTTTGATGAAATTGAACGCTTGGATGCCCGTATTGGCGATGCGGTGATTGTTCGACGCGCGGGCGATGTCATTCCGCAAATTGTACAAGTGGTGATCGACCGTCGTCCCGAAAATGCCCGAGTCGTTGCCATGCCCAGTGCATGCCCGGTGTGTGGTTCAGCGCTTGTTCGGCCCGAGGATGAGGCGGTATTTCGCTGCCCGGATAGTCTCGGTTGCGCCGCTCAGCGCAAGGAAGGAATCAAACACTTTGCCAGTCGCAAAGCCATGGATATTGATGGCTTGGGCGACAAGCTGGTTGAAGCCTTGGTGGATGAGGGACTAATCCAGTCGGTGGCCGATCTTTATGGCCTGCAGGTCGATCAAATCGCCGGTTTGGAGCGGATGGGGGCCAAGTCGGCGCAGAATCTGATTAGTGCAATCGACGCGTCTCGCAGTACCACGTTGCCCCGTTTCTTATACGCCTTGGGTATTCGTGAAGTGGGGGAGGCGACCGCAGCGAATCTTGCCCGGCATTTTGCCGTTCTCGATGCCTTGATGGCCGCCACTGAAGAAGAGTTATTAGCGGTGGATGATGTCGGCCCTATCGTAGCGGCGCATATCTTGGGCTTCTTCGCCAATGACAAAAACCGAGGTGTGATTGCCGCCTTGTTAGAGCAGGGTGTGCATTGGCCTGAAGTACAACAGCTCGCGGGTGACCTTCCTCTTGCCGGTCAAACTTGGGTGCTGACCGGTAACTTGGAAAGCATGAGTCGCACTGAAGCCAAGGAAAAGCTGGAGGCCTTGGGGGCCAAGGTGGCGGGTAGCGTTTCGGCCAAAACCGATTGTGTTGCCGCAGGTGAAAAAGCCGGCTCCAAATTGAAAAAAGCCGACGCGCTTGGCGTTAAAGTCATTGATGAAGCGGGTTTATTGGCGGTGCTTAACGGGAGTGATGACTAGTGTTGCGCTTGGGCTTGCTTATGCTGGGCGTGCTTGTGTTGTCGGCGTGTACGACGTCGCCGCCGCGTAACCCCAATGATATCTGCGCGATTTTCCGCGAGAAAGATGATTGGTATGCCGATGCCGCCAAAGCCTCGAAAAAGTGGAACTCTCCGATTCCCGTGATGATGTCGATTATGCATCAGGAGTCGCGTTTTGTGGGGGATGCCCGGCCACCGTTTCGCTGGTTCTTAGGCTTTATTCCGCTGGGTCGCGCCTCCGATGCTTTTGGCTATCCCCAAGCCAAAGACGACACCTGGCGCTGGTATAAAGACAAGGCGGGGAATTGGGGCGCAGATCGCAATGATTTTGACGATGCCATCGATTTTATCGGCTGGTATAACAATATCAGCTCGCGCACCTTAGGCATTGCCAATACCGATACCTATAGCCTTTATCTTGCCTATCACGAAGGTCATGGTGGTTTTAAAAAGCGGACGTTTGCCAAGAAGCAATGGCTGCAAAATGTGGCGGGCAAAGTCTCTGCCCGCTCGCGAACGTACAGCGCCCAACTGCAACTGTGTGAAGAAGATTTACAGCGCGGTGGCTGGTTCTTCGGGCTGTTTTAAATCCAACAGGTAAAGGAGAGTGGCTTACCACTCTCCAGTATTGGGCATAGAAGCCCAGGGCTCTTGCACAGGCAGGGCTTGGCCTTTCTGTAGTAACTCAACAGAAATACCGTCGGGTGAGCGCACAAATGCCATATGGCCATCGCGCGGTGGCCGATTAATGGTTACACCACCGTCCATCAGGCGCTGGCAGGCACCGTAAATATCGCTCACCGCAAAAGCGAGATGGCCAAAATTGCGGCCGCCTTCATAACCTTGTTCGTCCCAGTTCCACGTTAGCTCCAAGCAGGGTGTGCGATTTTCTGCCGCATTATCAGCATCGTCTGGCGCGGCGAGAAAAATCAGCGAAAATCGACCCTTATCGTTGTCGTAGCGGGCAATTTCTTTCATTCCGAGTAAATCGCAGAAAAAGTGCATTGAGGCATCGACATCTGAGATGCGAATCATGGTGTGCAGATATTTCATATTCTCTCCAGAACTTCGTTATGCTGTGGGCATTATAAGCACACAGTGACGTGGGTGATGTAAGGTGTAGTGCATATAAGTTGGATTTGGGGAAACTCCGTGAGCCACAAACATCTATTAATCGTTTATCACAGCCAGTCTGGTCGCAACGCCGATTTATCTGATCTGGCGGCCGAGGCGGCGCGTACAAGCGAAGAGCCGGTTGTGGTAAAGCGTTTAAAAGATGATGAAGCCGGGTGTCGGGATCTGGAATGGGCCGATGCGGTTATTTTCTTTTTCCCCGAAAATTTTGGCGCTTTGGCCGGTGGTATGAAGGCCTTTTTTGACCGCATTTTTTATCCGGTCATTGATAAGCAAATCAGTTGCAGCTATGCCATTTTTATCAGCACCGGTAACGACGGTAGTCAGGCCTTGACACAGGTACAGCGCATTTTTAAGGGGCTGCCATTTCGAGAAGTCAACGAGCCGGTGATTGTTCGCGGCGAGCCAAATGACGAGGCGCGTACCAAGGCATCTGAGCTGGGTTTGGCGATGGCGGCGGGCCTGGCCATGGGGATTTTTTGATCTGGCGTAAAATAAGCCGTTATATTGCGCGATATAACAATAACTTGCTTTACCTTTTAATCATCTGGTCTAGAATGTGAACGGTAGGACTAAGTGGGGGCGGATTGGCCCAAAAGTTCTTGATCTACGAAATTTGGATCATTGTTTTTCGCCCCTGGATACCCTAATGTTTTCTCTGATCACATTAATGTGGTATCCGTATTCCTGAAATTCGCTGCCTAATAAAAGCATTAAGATGGTGAAGTAATATGGAAGTGGCTGCCATCAATAATAAATCTTGGCATCGGTATACGCTGCCAAAACAACAAAAACGATAAGACCTGGTAACTGGAGCGCATATGGTTTTCAAAAAATCCTCTATTCCCCTAAAAGTGTCTGTACTGGCTGCAGCGGTAGCTGCTTCGAGTCAGGCGTTTTCCGCCGCGGTATTGGAAGAAGTGGTGGTCACCGCAACCCTGCGGGCGGAGAGTCTGCAAGACGTTCCGGTTTCGGTAAACGCCGTCAGCGGTGAAAAAATGGCTGAGGCCGGCATCGGCAAGGTAGAAGACCTGCAAGCCTATGTGCCTAACCTGACCATGTCAGAAACTGGCATTGGTACCAATATTTATATTCGCGGTATCGGTTCTGGTATCAACCCCGGTTTCGAGCAATCCGTGGGTATGTACTTCGACGGCGTAAGCTACGGTCGCGCCCAGCTAACTCGTGCGCCATTCCTCGATTTGGCACGGGTAGAGGTATTGCGCGGCCCGCAAAATATCCTGTTTGGTAAAAACAGTATCGCCGGTGCGCTGAGTTTGATTTCCGCACGCCCGGATCAAGAATTCGAAGGTAACGTCACCGCCGCCTACACTCCTGAATTTAACGAAGGTTCAGTAGACTTGATCTTGTCTGGCCCGCTGACCGACAGCGTCGGTGCTCGCTTGGCAATTCGCCAGCGCGTGACCGATGGCCACATTGAAAACCTGACGCTGGATCGCGACGAACCCCAGCGTGATGAGTTGACGATTCGGACTATTTTCGAATGGGATGCGACCCCGGATTTGACCGTGGCCTTGAAGTTGGAAGCGGGGCAGTTCGATGTGGATGGTCGTCAGATCGAAATTATTAACGACAATCCTTCTAATTCGACGACTAGCGCCTTTACTGGCCGCACCTACGCGCAGATTTTGGATGAAACCACCATTGCTTACGGCCCAGTAACTCTGGTGGAAGTGGATTCGGACTCTTCTGTTCTGAACAACTATCAGGACTTCAAGCGTTCTTCAAATGGTGATTACAGCTACAACGATACCCGCAACATCACCATCAATGCGGACTACTACAAAGACGGTCATCAGTTCACCTTTATCACTGGTTTGCTGGGTTATGAAACCGAAGAGCTGTGCGACTGTGACTTCACTGGCTCGCCCGTATTCAGCGTGGGCGCAGAAGAAGAGTACAGCCAGTTCAGCCAGGAAGTACGCTGGGTTTCACCAGCGGGTGAAAACTGGGAATTCATCGCCGGTGGTTTCTACCAGCAAAGCGAGCTGGATTTTTACGACAGTATTCGCGTAGACAGCGACATTCTGCCTCAGTTGCTTAATGCGGCAGATATTCAAGAAGCCGGTGCGCGCGGTGAGCGTCCTCCTTTTGACCTAGAAGGCGGTCCTCTGGGCTTGCCGGTTGGCGGTATCGGTGATGCCGGTGATGAGATCCGTAACTTGGGTACGCCCCGTTATTTCTCTACTGATACTAAATTGCTTTCGGCCTTTATCCAGGCCACTTGGAATGTGACAGACCTGTTCCGCACCACGCTGGGCTTGCGCTATTCCTACGAGGAAAAAGAAGGTAGCCGCCGTCTGGATTTTGAAAACCGTGAAACCGGTGTTCGTCCTGATGAAGGCGAGATCGATACCGTGGTAGCGAAAAACTTCTCCTCCGAACGTCATGACCTGAAAGGTAGCCGCGATAGCAGCTCTTTCGCGCCCTCGATCAACTTCCAGTATGACTGGAGCGACGACGTAATGCTCTACTCAACGGCGAGCATCGGTTATAAATCGGGTGGTTACGATGCCCGCTCAAACGCTTCGCCTGAAACTAATCAGATTCGCCCTCTGCAAAATGTTGGTGATGAAACACTGATTCTGGTCGGTAGTTTCGAATATGAAGAAGAGCAGGCGACCAGCTTTGAATTCGGTGCTAAAACCACCTTGTTGGATGGCGCAGCTGAGCTGAATATTGCGGCCTTCTACACCGACTACGACGATCTGCAGGTTAGTATCTTCGACGGCACCTTGGGCTTTAACGTGGGTAATGCCGGTGCGGCAACCACCATGGGTCTTGAGCTAGACGGCCGTATGGCGCTGTCTGAAAAGCTGATGATGACGGGTGCATTGGCATTCCTAGACTTTGAGTTTACTGACTATGAGAATGGCCAGTGTTATCAGGGTCAAACCCCAGACTATATGGTTGATGGTAATCCTTACTGTGATTACAAGGGTAAAACCAACCAATACGTTGCGGATTACTCGGGCAACCTGTCATTCATCTACACCGATATGTTGACCTCTGATCTTGAACTGCGCAGCGCGATTGATTTTGTGTTCACCGGTGATTACAACTCATCTCAGAACCTCGATCCGTCACAGCAGCAAGACGCCTATGTGAAGTCCAATTTGCGGGTGGCCTTGTCTGATGTGTCTGCCGGTTGGGAAGTGGCACTCTTGGTTAAAAACTTGACTGATGAGACCACTGTGTCTTACTCCAATGACACGCCGCTGTCTAAGAGCATCTTTGGTTCAACTGGCCACTACGGCTTTATCGACGCGCCACGCTCTATTGGCATTCAGGGTTCTTACCGCTGGTACTAAATTGGTAGCCAAATCCTAACGTTACAAACGCCGCTTTATGCGGCGTTTTTTTTGTCCTGCAATTTCTCGATATTGTTCCGCTGCGCCGCAGTAGACATAAAAAGATCAATATTTGTCGATTTTCCTTGCTTCCTGTGCCCGTTCCGATATCTTCAATTCAGGCTAACAAGCCTTCCTAACATAATGAAAATACGGGGAAACATAATGATAAAAGTCATGAAGATGTCTTTGCTGTCAGCCATGGTGGCCACGCTCTCATCCGGTCTCTATGCTCAGGAAGCTCCAAAAAACAAATCTGCGCTGCTAGAAGAAGTACTAGTTACTGGTACAAAAAAAGCTGAAGCTGAAAAGCTGCAGGATGTGCCGATTGCCGCCACCGCTTTTGGCGAAGATCAGCTAGAAGTACTTTTTGTACGCGATCTGCAGAGCTTGTCTTACACCATGCCTAACGTCTCTATGGATGATGTGGGTACCGCAAAAGGGGTTGCCAACTTCTCCTTCCGTGGTCTGGGTATTAACAGCTCGATTCCAAGTATCGACCCCACCGTAGGTGTGTTTATCGACGGCGTATATCAAGGCACCAACCAAGGTGTGGTATTCGATCAGTTTGATATGGCGGGCGTTGAAGTATTGCGTGGCCCGCAGGGTATTCTGTTTGGCCGTAACGTGACCGGCGGTGCGGTTCTGGTACGTACTACCGACCCAACCCCTGAAACAAGCTTTAAAGCGCGCCTGTCTCGCGAAACCGGCAATAACACCTATCTGTCGGCCGTGCTTTCCGGCCCGCTGGTTGAAGGCAAGTTGCTGGGTAAAATTGCCGTCTATGGCAATAAAGATCAGGGCTATTTTGAAAACAAAGCCAATGGCAATGATAGCTTTGGCGATTCCAAAACCTTGATGGGCCGCGCTGCCTTAACGTGGCTGCATGGTGGCGATGCCAATGCCGAAACCACCTTTAAAATTGAACAGGCGGATTCCGAGGGCGACGGCCCTGCAGGACAAAACCATGCCTTGTTTGATCGCAATAGTTTTGATTTCGCGATTGACGATGAAGGCTACTTCGATATGGAGTGGACTCGCGCAAGTGTGGAGCATAAGCGCGATATTGGTAACGGTACCCTGACCAATATTACTGGTTGGAAAAATCTGGAAACCACCGCTGAAACCGATATTGATGCCACTCCAAATCCAGTTTTTCATGCACCTATTGCTCTGGATGCCGAACAATTTAGTAATGAATTGCGCTATAACATTGTGTTGGATGAGCGCTTCGATGTAACAGCGGGACTATATTACTTCACTCAAGATATTTTTTATTTGGAACGTCGTAACTTTGGTGTTGCGCTGGTTCAAACAGGTGGCGGTAAGCAGGATCAAACCACTCTTGGGGCCTTTGCTGCGGTTGATTACCGCATTACCGATAATCTCTCTGTTCTTGCTGGAGTTCGTTATACCGAGGAAGAAAAAGAGGTTCAGGTTGCAAATATTGCATCGCCCGGTAAATGCAGTACCGATACACATTCTTGTTCAGGTTACGATTTTACTGACTCAAAAACATGGAATAATGTGTCTCCCAAGATTGGTGTGCAGTGGTATCCCATGGAAAATCTGCAGACCTATGCCAGCTACAGTCAGGGATTCCGTTCTGGAGGGTATAATCTAAGAAATACCTTGCCGAATGTGGAGCCAGGTCCCTTTGATGAAGAGACTCAAAACTCTTTTGAAATTGGTGCGAAGTGGGATGGCTTCGACGGCATGCTGCGCTTAAATGCGGCGATTTTCCAAAATGAAATTAAAGATATGCAGCGTGAAATCAACTTTTCACCTGCTCCTAACCAAATTGCACAAGTGATTGATAATTCGGCAGATGCCACGATCACTGGTGCGGAATTTGAAGCTCTTGCCGGTTTAGGTCAGTACTTTGTCTTGGCCCTAAATGCAGGTTATCTGGATGGTCAATACGATAAGGTACTATATGACTTGAATCGTGATCCAAATGGACTTATTGATGAAAATGACAAAAAACTGGACATTCCTCGTTTAGCACAATGGACTTACGGTGCCAGCCTGACCTTCCAGAACGATATGGGCGATGGCAATATGCTGACAGCTCGGGTTGGTTTCAATCACCGTGATCCCAGCGCTTATACCGATGATAACCTTGGTTATCTGAACTCGGCTGATATGGTAGATGCGGCGGTGTCAGTAAGTACCAAAGAAGGTTTCACCTACTCGGTATTTGGTCGCAACCTGAAAGATGAAGTGACCCACGGTGGTGATACGCAATTAGGTGGCCCTGCCTCTTTCGCCCCACTGAATAAAGGCAAGGTATTTGGCTTCGAAGTGAAGTACGAATACTGATCCTGACTTGTGCAGTAACTCAAAGGCCGGTTTTCCGGCCTTTTTTCTGCGTGACGGTTTTGGCTTGGCGTAATATAGCGGCGTTGAAAATAAATCATATTGTGTAGGTAGTTGTGGAAAGTAGTGAACAGCGGGTTTTACAGGCGGTAAATGCCTCTCTAATTGCGGGCAAGTCGGGTTGGTTAGTCACCATTGCTGCCACTCATGGCGCCTCACCGCGCCCATTGGGCTCCCTAATGTGGCTGGAGCAGGGCGGCGCAGTGTGGGGCTCGGTTTCCGGCGGTTGCATTGAAGATGATTTATTGGAAAAACTGCAGGCCGGTCAATTGGCAACACGTGCCTGCCAGCTAGTGGAATACGGCGTTAGCCCCGAAGAGAATGAACGCTTTGGCCTGCCTTGCGGCGGGCGCATGAAGTTATTGCTGGAATTTTTAAGCCCGTCCAAGCAATCCGATATTGAAACCTTATTGAAGGCCTTGTCTGAACGACAGGGGATTCGCCGCTGGGTGGATTTGGCCGGTTCTAGTTGGCAGTTTGAAACCATTGATCGCGGTGACGATGTGCAGCTTACCGAGAACAGCTTGCGTCAGGATTTTGGTCCTCGCTATCAATTACTTTTGATAGGGGCCAATGAGTTGGCTCGCTGTATTGCCGAAATTGCCACGGCGCTGGAATACCGGGTATTGGTTTGCGATCCGCGCGAGGAGCGTTGCCAGCAATGGGCGGTGGCCAATACCGAAATTATTCAACTGATGCCCGATGAGGCGGTAATGCAGTTTGCCGCAGACCGCTATTCGGCAGTCATTACCCTGACCCACGATCCGCGCATTGATGATATGGCCTTGATGCAGGCGCTTACCCACGATCTGTTTTATGTCGGTGCGCTGGGCAGTGTGCGCACTACAGAGAAACGCTGTGCCCGGTTATTGCAACTGGGGTTGAGCGACGCGCAAATCGCGCGCTTACATGCGCCGGTAGGTTTAAGTATTGGCAGTAAATCGGCCATGGAAATTGCGGTGGCGGTAATGGCTGAATTAACGGCGCTGCGGCGCGGTAAGGCCGAGATTGTTTGGCGTCAGTCTGAATCTTCTGGAATAAATCAGTCGTGAACGCATTACTGATTCTTGCGGCGGGGCAAAGCCGCCGCTTTGGTGCGGATAAACGCTTTGTGACCATGCCCAAGGGCGGGCCGCTACTGCCTGCATTGATCCGGCGCGGCGGTAAGGCGGGGCTGCCAGTGACGGTGGTATTGGCCGAAAGCGATCCGCTGACAGAAATACACGGCGCTCATATTTTGCGATCAACTCGTGCGGCTGGTGGTATGGGTTATAGCCTGGCCGATGCCATTGCGCAGCTCGATTCAGCCTTATCCTCAGTGTTGATTTTACCGGCAGATTTGCCTCTTTTGCGGATTAGCTCGTTGCGACAGGTGGCCGAACAGGCCGCTGAAGACCGAATTATTATTCCCCATTTTCAGGGGCAGCGCGGTCATCCGGTGGCGATTGGTCGTGCATTTTGGCCTGAGCTGTTAAACCTTGAAGGGGATCAGGGCGCGAAAGCGGTATTGGCGAAGTATGCCGATGCCTGTGTGCGTCTCGATCTGGATGATCCGGGTATCTGCGCCGACGGCGATACGCCAGCGGCGATGCAATCCCTTTTCGATGAAATGACCTTGCCGGAATAGCGTCAGCGGTTTGCGTTTTGATAGCTTGGTAGCCGCTCAATAAAGGCTTCCGCCGCCCGAGAAAGACTGCGACTGCGGTGGTGCACACAACCGAGGGTGCGCTGTAGCTGATGGCCTTCAAGTTGCAATTGCGTCACGCTGTCATCCAGCATACTGCTAGGCAAAATACTCCAGCCCAAACCAATGCTGACCATCACCTTGATAGTTTCCAGATAATTGGTGGCCATGCCCACTTCCATTTTCAGGCCGGCATTATCAAATAAGCTTTTAATAATTTGGCCGGTGTAAGTGTTCAGGCCGGGGGGCAGGGCGGTGTGTTCAGCGAGCTCGGTGAGGGCTACGGTTTTTTTGTTTGCCAGCAAATGATCATTGGCGACTGCCACCATCAAAGGGTCATCCCACACCGGAATAAAGCTGAGTTGGGCTTCTTTGCTGGGTGCCAGTGTAATTACCGCCAAGTCCATCTCGCCCTGCAGTATGAGCTGGTGGGCCTGTTCCGAATCCATAAAATCGATATCGAGCTGAACATTGGGGTATAAGCGGGAATATTCGCGCAATACCGGCGGCAGGCGGTGCAGGCCAATATGATGGCTAATGCCCATATTTAAGCGCCCACTGATACTTTGATTTTGCAGGTCGTTTATCTGCCGTTGGGCCTCGCGTATATCCTGTAAAATTCGCTTGGCATTGGGCAGTAGGGCCAGTCCGGCTTCGGTCAGATTGACGTGGCGGCCAATGCGATCAAACAATTTACAGTCCAATTGCTGCTCAAGGCTGGCTATGCGCTTGCTGATTGCGGGTTGGGTAAGATGCAGCCGGTTCGCCGCCTCTGAAAAAGAAGCGTGTTCGGCGACGGCCAGAAAGGCAGTAAGATTCTGTGTATCCATACTTGGAGTCTCTATTAATGCTGCGCTCAGCAAGGTAATAGTTGGCTGCTGAATATGTTATTAGATTCCAAATTGGAATCCAAATAATAAAAAATATGAATTTGAGTTATTTATTCGGGCTGCGTAAAATTCAGCCTGTAATCTGAATCTGTAAATATCGTTCTGTGGCATTAAGCGGCAGCGAATTATGTGCATTCCTGGGAGCGCAACATGGCTGGACAAACTCTTTACGATAAATTGTGGCAGGCCCATTTGGTGAAGCAGCGGGACGATGGTTCCGCACTGATTTACATTGATCGCCAACTGGTTCATGAAGTGACGTCGCCTCAGGCTTTTGAAGGCCTGCGTATGGCCGGGCGTAAGCCTTGGCGCATTAGCGGCAGTATCGCCACGCCAGACCACAATGTGCCGACCTTGCACAGCGAGCGTTCAGCCGGTGTGGCCGGGATTGTCGATGAAGTTTCTCGCATTCAGGTGAAAACGCTGGATGAAAACTGCGAAGAATTTGGCATCACCGAATTCACCATTAACGATGTGCGCCAAGGTATTGTGCACGTTGTTGGGCCAGAGCAGGGCGCAACCCTGCCCGGTATGACCGTGGTTTGCGGCGATTCCCACACTGCCACTCACGGTGCACTGGGTGCGCTGGCACACGGCATTGGCACCTCCGAAGTGGAACACGTACTGGCGACCCAGTGCCTGATCCAAAAGAAAAGCAAAAACATGCTGGTGCGCGTTGATGGTCAGCTTGGCCCCGGCGTGACGCCTAAAGACGTGGTGCTGGCCATTATCGGCAAAATCGGCACCGCAGGTGGAACCGGTTACGCCATTGAATTTGGCGGTCAGGTACTTCGCGATATGTCGATGGAAGGCCGCATGACCGTTTGTAATATGGCGATTGAAGCCGGTGCACGTGTCGGCATGGTCGCCGTAGACCAAACTACGATGGACTATGTCAAAGGTCGTCCTTTTGCGCCCAATGATTCTGAGTGGGAGCAGGCGGTCGCTTATTGGGAAACCCTGCACAGCGATGCCGATGCAAACTTTGATGCGGTTGTTGAGCTGGATGGCGCGCAGATTAAACCGCAAGTGAGCTGGGGCACCAGCCCGGAAATGGTCTTGCCGGTGGATGCCAATGTGCCAGCGCCAGACGATTTCTCCGACCCAGTTAAAAAGGCGGCTTGCGAACGCGCCCTGCAATATATGGGGCTGACGGCAGGGCAGGCGATAAAAGATATTCGTTTGGACAAGGTCTTTATCGGTTCTTGCACCAATTCGCGAATTGAAGATTTACGCGCGGCAGCGGCGGTGGTGAAGGGCAAGAAAGTGGCCGACACCATCAAGGAAGCGCTGGTTGTGCCTGGCTCAGGTTTGGTGAAGCAGCAGGCGGAAAGCGAAGGCTTGGATAAGATCTTTATCGAAGCCGGCCTCCAATGGCGCGATCCCGGTTGCTCCATGTGTCTGGCAATGAACGCCGACAAACTGGGTGCGGGTGAGCATTGCGCCTCAACCTCTAACCGTAACTTTGAAGGGCGTCAGGGCTTTGGCGGTCGCACTCACTTGGTGAGTCCTGCGATGGCGGCGGCAGCGGCAATTGCCGGCCATTTTGTTGATGTTCGTGAGTGGAATTAAGGGGAGTCGATCATGAAAGCATTTACCGTTGTTGAAGGTGTTGTGGCGCCAATGGATCGCGCCAATGTCGATACCGATATGATTATTCCCAAGCAGTTTTTGAAATCGATCAAGCGCAGTGGCTTTGGCCCCAATCTGTTTGATGAGCTGCGTTATTTGGATGAAGGTCAGCCCGGTCAGGATTGCAGCAGCCGTCCACTTAATACCGAATTTCCGCTGAATTTTCCGCGCTACAAGGGCGCATCCATTCTGTTGGCTCGTGAAAATTTTGGTTGTGGATCCAGCCGTGAACACGCGCCGTGGGCGCTGGACGATTACGGCTTTCGCTGTGTGATTGCGCCCAGCTTTGCCGATATTTTCTTTAATAACTCCTTCAAGAATGGCCTGTTGCCGATCGTATTGGATGAGAAAATTGTCGATGAGCTGTTTACCAAGATGTACGCCGAAGAAGGTTTTAGCCTGACGGTTGATTTGCCGAATCAGTGTGTGCGTCTTGCTGATGGTACTGAGTTTGCGTTTGAGGTGGATGCATTCCGCAAGCACTGCTTGGTTAATGGCTTAGACGATATCGGCCTGACCTTGCAGGATGCTGACGCTATTCGCGAGTTTGAAACGCAGTGGCAGGCGAAGTCGCCGTGGTTGTTTCGCGAGCATTCCGCCTAAAATCGGGGATTAATTATTGCGCTCGTAATTTTGATTGCTGGCGCTGCGCTTATCGTTAATTCGCGCTTTCAATTCAGTATTTGAAACAAAAGAAATTATTAAGAGAGAACGCTGTGACTGTTTCTAATAGAAAAATCGTAATTCTGGCCGGTGACGGCATTGGCCCAGAAATTATGGCAGAGGCTAAAAAAGTATTGCTGGCGGTAAACGCCTCTCACAATCTGGGTTTGGAAGTTGATGAAGGCTTGGTCGGTGGCGCTGCCATTGATGCCTGCGGCACCGCATTGCCCGAAGAAACCTTTGCCAAATGTGAAGCGGCACAAGCGATTCTGTTGGGCGCGGTTGGCGGCCCGAAGTGGGATGCTTTGCCGCCAGCAGAGCGTCCTGAAAAAGCGGGCTTGTTAGCGATTCGTTCGCGCCTTGATCTGTTCGGTAATCTGCGTCCAGCACTGCTGTATCCCCAGTTGGCTAATGCGTCTTCGCTGAAGCCCGAACTGGTTGCCGGCTTGGATATTCTGATTGTGCGCGAACTGACCGGCGGCATTTATTTCGGTCAGCCGCGCGGTATTCGCGAATTGGAAAACGGTGAGCGTCAGGGTTACAACACCTACGTGTATAGTGAGTCGGAAATTCGCCGCATCGGTAAAGTGGCGTTTGAATTGGCGCAAAAGCGCGGTGGTCGCCTGTGTTCAGTTGATAAAGCGAACGTGCTGGAAGTGACCATGCTGTGGCGGGAAATCATGCAGGATCTGGCCAAGGACTATCCCGATGTTGAGCTGAGCCATATGTATGTCGACAATGCCGCCATGCAGTTGATTCGCGCGCCAAAACAGTTTGATGTGATGGTGACCGGCAATATGTTCGGCGATATTCTGTCTGACGCGGCGGCGATGCTGACCGGTTCTATTGGCATGTTGCCCTCGGCTTCACTAGACGTAAATGGCCGGGGCATGTACGAGCCCTGTCATGGCAGTGCGCCGGATATTGCGGGCCAAGGTATTGCTAACCCGCTGGCTACGATTTTGTCGGTAGCGATGATGTTGCGTTACTCCTTTGCTGAGCCAGAAGCGGCGCAGGCGATTGAAGATGCGGTAAGCAAGGTATTGGATCAAGGTCTGCGCACCGGCGATATTTTCTCCGAAGGCTGCCAGAAAGTGTCGACCGTAGAAATGGGCGAGGCCGTGCTTTCCGCACTGTAATTCTTTAACCGTTTTGGCGCTCGCGGCATTCAGCGGCGGCGCTCACGAGTGAAAATTTAAATTCCAAAGTAATGAGGCTTTTCTTGAAAGCCGGGGAAGAGAAATGAAAAAAGTAGGTTTTGTTGGCTGGCGCGGCATGGTGGGTTCTGTGCTGATGGGCCGCATGCTGGAAGAAAATGATTTTGCAGGTATCGATCCGGTATTTTTTACCACCTCTAATGTGGGTGGTCAGGGCCCGGATATTGGTCGTGATATCCCCGCGCTAAAAGACGCAATGTCGATTAGCGAACTGGCGGAAATGGACGCGATTATTTCCTGTCAGGGCGGTGATTACACCAAGGCCGTATTTGCTGATTTGCGCGCCAGTGGCTGGGACGGTTACTGGATTGATGCGGCTTCGTCACTGCGTATGGCGGACGATGCGATCATTATTCTCGATCCGGTCAATCTGGATGTTATTCAGCAGGGCTTGGAAAAAGGCGTTAAAAACTTTATCGGCGGCAACTGCACCGTTAGCTTGATGCTGATGGCGATTGGCGGTTTGTTCCGCGAAGGTTTGGTGGACTGGGTTAGCGCCCAGACCTATCAAGCGGCTTCCGGTGCGGGTGCACAAAATATGCGTGAGCTGATCAGTCAAATGGGTGCGATTCGCGATGCAGTAGCGCCAGAGCTGGCCGATGAGCGCAGCAATATTCTGGATATTGATCGCAAAGTGGCGGAAGCCATGCGCAGCGAAATCTTCCCTAAAGAGAAATTTGGTCACGCCTTGGCAGGTAGTCTGCTGCCTTGGATTGATACCCAGCTTGAGAACGGTCAAAGCCGTGAAGAGTGGAAAGGGCAGGCGGAAACCAACAAGATTTTAGGCCGTTCTTCGCCTATTGCGATTGATGGCACCTGCGTGCGTATTGGTGCGATGCGCTGTCACAGTCAGGCACTCACCATCAAACTGAACCGCGATCTGCCATTGTCAGAAATTGAACAAATTATCGGCAGCGCCAATAGCTGGGTAGATGTGGTGCCCAATGATCGTGACGAAACCCTAAAGCGTTTGACGCCAACGGCGGTGACGGGTGGTTTGCAGGTGCCGGTAGGGCGTTTGCGTAAACTGAATATGGGTGGCGAATATTTGTCGGCCTTTACCGTGGGCGACCAATTGCTGTGGGGTGCGGCGGAACCTCTGCGCCGTATGCTGCGCATCTTGTTGGGTGATATTCGTTAATGCGTCTGGTTATTTTTGGAGCGGAAAGCCTCGAGGCCGAAAAGCTCATTGAAGGGCTTTCTGAGCTGGAGTACAGCTTCGCTAAAGTGGTTGGTGTCGTTGACGACGCCGAAGCCGATATCGCGCTGTACAAGGGGCGACCAATCCGTGTTGAAGAGTTTGAGGATATTGATCCTCAGCAATTTGATATTGGCGTGTTCTTGGCTGGTTCCGCACCAGCCAAAGTGGCGGAATTTTTCGATGCTGGCAAGCATCTCATTGATGCCAGTGGTTATCTGGCAGAAATGGATGATATTCCGCTTTACGGCTCCGGCGAAACGATGAGCGCTGGGACTGGAACGATGCAGATTGCCGTGGCCGATGCCGTGAGTGCTCAGGTTTCGAGCTTATTGCAATCCGTCGAAGGAATTCGCCGCGTCGATGTGGCGGTGCAGCAGCCGGCATCGGTTTTGGGTCGGGCCGGTGTTGAAACCCTGGCGGCGGAAACCGCGCGCTTATTGAATGGTATGCCTTTGGAGGCATCGTCTTTCAATGCGCAAATCGCCTTTAATTGCCAAGCGGATAGCGCGCAGGCAGAGCAAATTGAAAGCACACTACAGCGCCTGCTGGCTGATAAGGCTTGCGAGGTGTATTGCTCGGTTGCGGTGGTGCCTGTATTTCACGGCCATTTATTGAATCTGGCGCTTGAGTTTGATGAGCCGCCGGTGATGTCCTCGCTGTTAGCGCAGCTGCAAAGTGATGAGCGGGTAGAGGTGTTTAGTGCTGGCGAGTCCGAATTAACTCCGGTGGGGCAATCAGGACAAGACACGATAGCGATCAGTGCGCCGATATTGCACCGCCGCAAGCCCAATCGGGTTCAGTTGGCCCTGTGTGCAGATAATTTGCGTAAGGGTGTCGCATTTAACATTATTGAGGCACTCAACTCCTTGATAAAAAACAATAACTAGCTATAGTTTAGCCTGCTTATTCAAGAATTTTTCTAGCTTTACCGCCCTGATTTTAGCGTCTGTTTTATCACTTAATTCTGACGACGATTCTCTCGGGGCTTAAACCTATCAAGGCAGGGTAGACGTATGTTGAGGAAGAAACTGGCCCAGGCGGTACTGGCGTGTTCTGTTATTCAGACTTCGGCAGTAATGGCGCTGGGACTTGGTGAGATCGCGCCAGAAACGGCTTTGGATCAACCCTTCCGGGCATTTATTCCGCTCCATGAAACCGGCAGCCTAGATGCCTCTCAAATTAAAGTGGCGTTGGCTTCCAGCGCGGATTTTGAGCGTGCTGGTGTCGATCGCAGCGGCTTTCTTTCCGCTCTCGAATTTACTGTAGACAGTGTGCCCGGCGGTTTAACCGGCATTATTGTCAGCACTCGCGATCGGGTTGTTGAACCCTACCTCGATTTTGTTCTTGAAGTGCGTTGGCCCACCGGTCGGATTTTGCGGGAATACACCGTATTGCTCGATTTGCCGACCAGCGTTTCCCGCGCTGAGTCAGTGGTCTCTGCTCCCAGTGTTGCACCTGCTCCGACAACGTCGCCAAGCTATGCTCAAACTGAGCCCGGTGGTGCCCGTGGCGCCGTGACTTTACCCGCACCCCAGTCCGCAAATCAGCCAAGCGAATCGTCAACAAGCGGTATTCAGCCCCGCGAAGCCGATAAGAAAACTGACTTGCCCCAAGCGGCAAATCCCGGTGAGTACCGCGTTCAACACAGCGATACCATGTGGGTTTTGGCAAACCAATTTCGCCCCTCATCGGCGGTAACTGTTGAGCAAACCATGATCGCGCTGTTCCGGAAAAACCCGGAAGCCTTTCTGAATGGCAATGTAAACAGCATTAAATCCGGCTATGTCCTGCGTGTTCCCAGCGAAAGTGAAATTGCGCAAATTTCCCAGGACGAAGCGGTAAAGGAATTCAGCCGCCAAAATAAAGTCTGGCGTGGGGAAGCGGCGGCGCCCCGGCAGTCACAGCCCAGTGTGCCAAGTGCTGAAAGCGCAAGCAGCAATCCTCAACTTAAAGGGGTAGATAGTGCTGCGGCGGAAGCTGAAGCCCCAGAAATGGTAGAGGGGCGTCTTAGCCTGACCACAGCCGATGGGGCCGATTCCGGACAAGCCGGCGATCTGGAAGCGCAGTTGCGTGGTGAACAGGAAGCGCTGGAACAGGCCAAGCTTGAAAATGAGAGCATGCGCGGCCGTGTGGCAGAGATGGAAAAGCAAATTGCGGCAATGGAGCGCTTGATCAGTCTTAAAAATGATCAATTGGCCATGTTGCAGCAGGGTGCTTCAGCAAAACAGGGTGCCTCAGCAAAACAGGGAGACTCTGGAGAACAAGGTGAATTAGGAGCGCAGGACGCTCTTGAGCAAGCTCAGACTCAGGGCGCAGCGACGTCAGCCGACACTGAGCAAAGTGCAGCAACTGAAGCTGAAATTGCCAGTTTGATGGAACAGGCGGGCATGACCGAGGGGCAGGCGCCCGCTGATGTCGACGTTGCGGAGGGAGCACTCGAAGCCGCGGCTTCAGCAAGCAATGTAGATAGTGCAAAGCCCGCAGTTGCAAGCGAGGAGGTGAAAGCAGAGCCAGCGCAAGGCGAGAGCTGGTTTGCCAGTCAAACCTTTCGTTATGCCGCTGCAGGTTTAGCGCTATTACTGCTGATTTTGTTTGGCCTGCGTCGCCGCAATGCCGCACAAGAAGCTGAAAATGACGCTGAGATGCACGAGCCGAATCTCGACAGTGGCGCAGTTAATGCCATGTTTGAGCAACCGCTTGAAAATGCAGAAGACGACGCGTTGATGAATGCTGCTGAAGGTGGCAATACTTCGGAAGCGAGCGCGGCCGAAGAACTCGCCGTATTCGAAACCTTCGATGACAATCTTGAAGACTTGCTTTCAGATGATAGTTCAGCGACTGAAGATACTGCTGTAGAAGAGCCTGCTCTAGAAGACACAACACTCAATTTTGACGATATTGATCTGGATGGCGCTGACGAAGAAGTTCATCCGCAAACCAGTGATGTATTGAGCGAAGCCGAAATTTATATCGCCTACGGTAGCTATGAACAAGCGCAACGCTTGCTGCGAACTGCGATTGAGAAAGACCCTGAAAATAGTGCCGCTCGCGTAAAACTGATTGAAACCTATCTGGAAACTCGCGATAAAGCTGGCTTTGACCAAGCTTATGCGGAGTTAAAGGCACTGGGCGATGACGACGCTGTCGCGCAGGTGAAAGAGTCTATGTCAGCGATTGAGGGCGTCAGCGATTGGCTGGATGATGAAAGCGACTCCGTTTTTGCCGATCTTGATTTTGGTGCAAATACGGATGCGGCTGAGGAAGCAGATTCTGGCGTTGAAACCACCGCGGAGCTTGATGAAACCTCACTAGATACCGCTGCCTTAACGGCGCTGGCTGAGGCTGGCGATGATGTTGCCGATGAGGCGGTATCGCTGGTCGGCGAGGACGAAGAACTCGAACTCGATATTGATCTAGATGACGATTTTGAAAACGCCTTTGCGGCGCCTAAATCTGAAGAGTCAGCTTTAGACGAGCTAGAACTTGATCTGGATTCGCTGAGCTTTGATGAAAACTCCGATCTTGGCAGTTTAAAAGAACAGCTCGGCGAAGATAGTGCCGAGCAAGAAGATATTTTAGATTTTGGCGAGCTGGATGCCGAGCTGGAATCACTGGATGCCGCTTTCTCACTGGATTCCTCTGAATCAACTTCTGAAGTTGAACCCGAAAACGCAGCTGACGATGAGGTTAAGCTTGCGGTTGAGGAACAACCAGAGAGCGAACCAGAAACTGAGTTCAGCATTGATCTGGACGATGAGCTCGCTCCGGAATCGGTGAGCGCTGAGGCGGATAAGCAAGATCTGGATTTGGGCGATTTTGATGCGGAATTGACTCTCGGTGACGATGTGGCGCCAGAGCTGACTGCGGAAGAGCCAGAGTTTGAGCTGGATGATGCGGCAGTCCTAGAATCGCCTGAAGTGGTAAGCACCGAGCCGGCCGAAACAAAGACTTCTTTGGCGGATGACAACGAGCTAAGTCTGGATGACTTTTCCTTTGATGAGTTCGATGCCGGCAGTGATGATGGCGCTGAGCTAAGCGCATTGTCAGATACCGATGAAGTGTCTACCAAGCTGGATCTGGCCCGTGCCTATATTGATATGGGTGACAGTGACGGTGCCCGTGAAATTCTGCAGGAAGTCACTGAGCAGGGCGACGATGTTCAGCGCAGTGAAGCTCAGCAACTGCTGGATAACCTGAGTTAAAGGAGCGCCGCTTGCGGCGCCTAGATATTGAATACCCCCTTTCCGCAATTAGATACCCAGCCCTTTGCGGCCGGCAGCCGCATCGCGCTGGCGCTGGCCTATCGCGGTGGAGATTTTAAAGGTTGGCAAAGCCAGGGTAAGCCTCGGGTCAATACCGCCCAAGACTGCCTAGAAACGGCCTTGGCTAAAATCACTAATCAACCCGTATCGCTGGTTTGCGCCGGTCGCACCGATGCCGGTGTTCACGCCAGCTACCAAGTCGTCCACTTTGATCTGCCTTGTCCGCGTTCAGAAAAAGCGCTGGTAATGGGCTGCAATTCTAATTTGCCGGATTCCCTTGCGGTGAAATGGGTACGCAGCGTCGATCCTGATTTTCATGCACGCTTTTCCGCTACCGCGCGCCGTTATCGCTATATTATTTTGAACCGCCCACTGCGCGATGTGCATATGTCGGGTTTGGTCACCCAATATGCTCATCCGCTTGATGCGGCCTTAATGAATGACGAGGCGCAGGCCTTGGTGGGTGAGCAGGATTTTAGTGCTTTCCGCGCCGCCTCGTGTCAGTCCCGTACGCCGATGCGCAATATCCATTTTATTTCGGTAAAGCGCCGTGGTGATTATGTGGTGATCGATCTACAGGGCAATGCGTTTTTACATCATATGGTAAGGAATATCGCTGGAGTATTGATGGCGGTGGGTAGTGGTCAAATGCCTGCTGGGTGGACGGCGGAAGTACTCGCCAGTTGCGACCGCACTCAGGGCGGGGTAACCGCTCGGCCAGAAGGTTTATATTTGGTGGATGTCAGCTATCCCGCACATTTTGCACTGCCGGAAAATCAACCCGGCCCCGCGTTTTTGGCGGATATCAGTCTGGCTGACTAGCCGCTCTTATTACGCGCTCTTGATGCCGGCGTTCTGATTAAAGACGTTGTTATTACAGACATCAGACCGGGCTATTTGATAGAATCCCAGCCCGTTAATAACCGCCTGTGAATCCGAGTGAAGCCAGCCCGCGTAAAAATCTGCGGTATCACCAATACCGATGATGCTTTGTCTGCCGCCCATGCGGGAGCTGATGCTATCGGTCTGGTGTTTTATGCCAAAAGTCCGCGTTATGTTGAGTTTGAGCAGGCGCGGCAGATTATCCGTGCCTTGCCGCCCTTTGTGACCAGTGTGGGACTGTTTGTGAATGCCGATCGCGGCCTTGTCGAACAGGCTATCGAAACCTGTCAGCTCGACCTGCTTCAGTTTCACGGCGATGAAAGTCCCGAGTTTTGCGAAGGCTTTCAGCGACCTTATTACAAGGCGCTGCGGATGCGTGATGATATTGATGTAATTGCAGGTATTGAGCGTTACGCCAATGCCAAAGCGGTGCTGCTAGACAGCTACCGCCCCGGTGTACCGGGTGGCACCGGCGAGCGTTTCGATTGGGCGCGGATTCCGCACACTCTGCCCAAGCCTCTGATTCTTGCCGGTGGCTTAAAGCCAGAAAATGTGGCTCAAGCTATCGATGCTTGCCAACCTTGGGCAGTGGATGTCAGTGGTGGGGTGGAAGCGGCGCCGGGCCAGAAATCTGTAGAAAAAATGACAGCTTTTATGAAGGCGGTAGACAGTGCCGCCAATGGGAGTACTAGGTGACAAAGCAAGCTATGGAAAACCGCTTTCCTGATTTTCGAAATTTCCCTGACAACAAGGGGCATTTCGGTATTCACGGCGGTCGTTTTGTATCTGAAACCCTGATTCACGCGTTAGATGAGTTGACCGAGGCCTATCAGCGTCTCAGTGCTGATCCCGCGTTTCAGGCTGAGTTCGATAATGATCTTGCCCATTACGTTGGGCGTCCATCACCGCTTTACCATGCCGAGCGCTGGTCGCGTGAAGTGGGTGGTGCGCAAATTTATCTCAAGCGGGAAGACCTGAACCACACTGGCGCGCACAAGGTAAACAACACCATTGGTCAGGCGCTACTGGCCAAATACATGGGTAAGAAGCGCATCATCGCCGAGACCGGTGCCGGTCAGCACGGTGTCGCCTCTGCCACGGTGGCCGCGCGTTTAGGGATGGAATGTCAGGTGTTTATGGGCGAAGAAGATATTCGCCGCCAAGCCCTGAATGTGTATCGCATGAAGTTGTTGGGTGCGGAAGTGATTTCCGTGACCTCGGGTTCGCGCACTCTTAAAGATGCGATGAACGAAGCCATGCGCGACTGGGTTACCAATGTCGACAATACCTTCTACATTATTGGCACGGCAGCGGGCCCGCACCCTTATCCCATGCTGGTGCGCGATTTCCAATCGATTATCGGCCGCGAAGCGCGTCGCCAATTTGCTGAACAAGCCGGTGGACAGCCCGATGCGCTGGTTGCTTGCGTGGGCGGTGGTTCCAATGCGATTGGCTTGTTCCACCCCTTCCTTGAGGATGAGGGTGTGGCAATGTACGGCGTTGAAGCGGGTGGTCATGGTGTTGAAACCGGACAGCACGCCGCACCACTTTCAGCGGGTATTCCCGGCGTATTGCACGGTAACCGCACTTATCTGATGCAGGATAGTGACGGCCAGATTATGCATACCCATTCGGTTTCCGCCGGCTTGGATTACCCCGGTGTTGGCCCTGAGCATTCATGGCTGAAAGATATTGGCCGGGTTAATTACGTGTCGATCAACGACGACGAAGCACTGGCGGCGTTCCGCAAGCTGACCTTGGTTGAAGGCATTATGCCGGCCTTGGAATCCAGCCACGCCGTGGCCTATGCCGAAAAACTGGCGCAAACCATGCGCCCAGATCAGAGCATCATCGTTAACCTGTCGGGTCGCGGTGACAAAGACATTCATACCGTCGCCAGCATCGACGGTATTGGTATTGAGTAACGGGGAAAAGCATTGAGCCGTTTAGCAGGATTATTTTCCGAACTTAAAAATCAAGGCCGCAAGGCCTTGGTTCCCTATATTGTGGCCGGTGATCCAACGCAGGAGATCACTCTGCCCTTGATGCATGAATTGGTTGCCAAGGGTGCAGACATTCTGGAAATTGGCGTACCGTTTTCCGACCCCATGGCGGAAGGGCCGGTGATTCAATTAGCCCACGAGCGGGCTTTGGCCAATCACACCTCATTGAGCAAAACCCTGGAAATCGTGTCAGCGTTTCGCAAGGACAATCAAACCACCCCAGTGGTGTTGATGGGCTACACTAATCCTGTAGAGCGCATGGGTTATAGCGAATTTGCCAAGCGCGCTACGGCGGCGGGTGTAGATGGTCTGCTCACTGTGGATTTACCGCCAGAAGAGGCGAGCGAGTTGAGCGCTATTTTGGCGGAAGCGGGTATCGACAATATCTTCCTGTTGGCGCCGACCAGTACCGATGAGCGCATTGCGCAAACGGCGGCGCTGGCCAGCGGTTATCTATACTGTGTTTCCCTGAAAGGGGTAACGGGTGCAGGGCACTTGGATGTCGAGGCGGTTAAGGCGCAGATGGACAAGATTCGGGCGCATACCGACCTGCCAGTTACCGTGGGTTTTGGTATAAAGGATGGCGCATCGGCCTCGGCGGTTGCCCCACACTGTGAAGGCGTGGTCGTGGGTAGCGCATTGGTTGAAAGCATTGCCGCCTCTAGCACGGATGCGGCGAAATTGGCGGCCTGCGAGCTGATTGCCGATATTCGCAAGGCGATTGATAGTATTTAATATCCCGAACATACGGGATTATTGTTCAGCGGCAGCGCTGTTGCGCCGCTGGCGAAAATTATAGAAAGAGCGCGTAAGCGCCAGCCATGATTACGATAAATTGACGGGAAAAAAACAATGAGTTGGGTTGATAAGATTTTACCCGCAGGGGTACGCCGAACTGAGACAGGCGAGCGCCGCGAAGGCAAAGGTATTGTGCCAGAAGGGCTGTGGAAGAAGTGCGTCAAATGTGATGCCGTGTTGTATCGTCCAGAGCTGGAAGCCAATAACGACGTTTGTCCCAAGTGCGATCACCATATGCGTATTGGTGCGCGCCGCCGTATTGCGCTGTTTCTCGATGAAGAGGGGCGTCAGGAAATCCTCAGTCATATTGAGCCCGTGGATCGCCTGAAATTTAAAGACAAGAAAAAATACCGCGACCGTTTAACCGCTGCGCAGAAAAGCACCGGTGAAAAAGATGCGCTGATTGCTTTTACCGGTACTGTGAAAGAACAGGCTGTGGTGGTTGTCGCTTTTGAATTTAACTTTCACGGCGGCTCAATGGGTTCGGCTGTGGGTGAGAAATTCACCCAAGCGGCTAATGTCGCCTTGAAAGAGCGCCGGCCACTGGTGTGTTTCTCTGCCTCAGGCGGTGCCCGTATGCAGGAAGCGCTGATTTCCCTGATGCAGATGGCCAAAACCAGTGCGGTACTAGAGCGCATGAAGCAAGAAGGTGTGCCCTATATTTCGGTGATGACCGATCCGATCTACGGTGGTGTATCTGCCAGCTTGGCCTTGCTGGGTGATATTAACGTGGCCGAACCCGGTGCGCGCGCCGGTTTTGCTGGCCCTAATATTATCGAGCAGACCATTCGCCAAAAACTGCCGCCGGGCTTCCAGCGCAGTGAGTTCCTGCTTGAGCACGGTGCTATCGATATGATTGTGCACCGCGCCGAGATGCGCGATACCCTGTCACGGGTATTGAGCAGTCTGACCTACTATCGCAACTGATCTTTCCACCACCGTGAGATTTACGCAGCTCGACGCGTGGTTGCGGTGGTTGGAAACCCTGCATCCCAAGCCGATAGATCTGGGTTTGGAGCGTGTGCAAACCGTTGCCCGCGCTCTGAATATCCATTTTTCCATTCCTGTTATCACCGTTGCCGGTACCAATGGCAAAGGCTCTACGGTAGCTTTGCTCGACGCCATTTTAACGGCCGAGGGCAAGCGGGTAGGCTGCTATACCTCGCCCCATCTTTTGCACTATAACGAGCGCGTTAAACTTGCCGGTGAGCTGGCTACAGATCAGCAGTTTTGCGATATTTTTGCACAAATTGATGCCGCGCGCGGCGATATCTCCCTGAGTTATTTCGAGTTTGGCACCCTTGCCGCGCTGTGCCTGTTTATGGCTGCCGAGCTGGATGTGGTGGTGCTTGAAGTTGGTTTGGGCGGTCGCCTAGATGCGGTCAATATCATTGATGCAGATATTGCTATTGTTACTTCGGTGGCGCTGGATCACGAAGCCTGGTTGGGTTCTGATCGCGACACCATTGGCCGTGAAAAGGCCGGTGTGTTTCGCTCGGGCAAGCCCGCGATTTTTGGCGACAGTTTGCCGCTCGCCAGTGTGATCGACTATGCCGAAAGCCAGCAAGTGCCGTTGCTGGCTCGCGACCGTGATTTTGGCTTTGACTATGCCGAGTCTGCCTGGCATTGGTGGGGGCAGCAGGCGGGGGAGCGACGAGAAATCCTGAATCTGCCTCTGCCACGTGTTCTGTTAGATAACGCTGCAAGCTGTCTGCAGGCAATTGAGTTCTTGCCCTTTGCCGTTTCCGAAGCCGCCATACGCACCGGGCTGCAAACCGTATCGGTTTCCGCCAGACAGCAACGTTTCGATTTTAACGGAATAGAAGTGTGGCTGGATGTGGCGCATAACCCGGCAGCGGTTGCGCGCTTGGCTGAAGCCTTACACATCAGTTCAGGGAAGGGCTGTTCAGGGCAGGGCAGTTCAGAGCAGGGAAAAACCGTGGCGGTGTTCGCCATTATGGCTGACAAGGCCGTGGATGCGGTATTGGAAATCATGTTTCCGCTGGTGGATTGTTGGGCCTTACCGCAATTACTTGATAATCCCCGCGCCCTTAGCGCTGAGGTTTTAGCCGCTAAGCTTGAGTCACAAGCGGCTGAAGTGATGTCGCAGGGCCAGGCCATGGCGGCGACACTGGATAACATCATTCCGGAGATACGCGCGGGTGATCGCCTGGTTATCTTTGGTTCATTTTTTACTGTTGCCGACGCTTTAGCCTATTTTTGAGCGGCTTATTTCACGGTAGTGGATGTGATGGCGACAGCGCGATACCATGCGCAAGCAATAAAACCCTGCGAAGAAAAGCACAAGCAAGGATAGAAAGGCATGTTAAGAGAGCGTCTGGTTGGAACATTGGTACTGCTGTGTGCGGGAGTGATCCTGTGGTCGGTACTGTTCGACAGCCCGGCGGAATACAAGTTGGATCGCACCACCCAAATTCCGGTTGCGCCACATATCGATCCTGTTCTGGATCGCGCACCTAAAAAACCCCAAGGCATTCCCAGTGCTGACACCCGTTTAGTGCCGGAGCAGCCGGTGTTGCCGGTTTCTGATTTAGCGCCGGAAGAGGTGGTTATGTTGCAGCCGCCCGCGCCAGAAAAACAATCAGCTCCTAAAGAGTCTGTGCAAGCTGAGAAGAAACCCCCTGTTAGCAAACCAACAGCCAAGGTTAGCAAACCGGCGGCAGAGCCTAAAACTAAGCCTGCGAATCAGCCGATTCTCGATGACAATAAACTGCCCAATGGCTGGTTGATTCAGGTCGGTAGTTTTGGTCAGTCGGCCAATGCCGAAAAACTGAAAAGCAAAATTCAAGACAAGGGTTATAAAGCCTATGTTGATTATCGTAAAACCGGTGATCGCGGTCTGTATCGGGTACTGGTCGGCCCGTATTTAGCTAAAGATTTGGCCGAGGCGGAGCAGGCCGAAATCAATACCGCTTTCAAAGTGAAATCCATCGTTACGCGTTTTGAGGCCAATCCCTGATTTATTTCAACACGCAAACACCATTTATGCGTGTAGTTGTTACTGTTCACAGCAATTCTTGCTTGGGCTGAACGAGTCGGCTTGATAGAATTCGCGGCTACTCCCTCAGAAAAGGGAAATCACCCTTTAGTTAGTAGGGCAATCAATCGGAGACACGCGCCAAGTGTTAGCGAGCTTTAATTGGGCAGACTGGGCCATTATTGGTGTTATTGTCGCATCAGCCCTTATCAGCCTACTTCGCGGCTTTGTTAAAGAAGCCCTGTCTATGGTGTCTTGGGCGCTGGCATTTTTCATCACCATTGCGTTTCACGACCCGATGGTGGCGCTTTTAGAACCCCATATCACCAAACTCTATGTGCGCGATATTCTCGCCTACATTCTGTTATTTATTGGCGCCTTGGTCTTGGGCAGTCTCGCCACCCACCTTGTTTCTCAGTTAGTGAAGCGCACCGGTTTAAGCGGCACCGACCGTTTGCTCGGCATGATGTTTGGCACCGTGCGTGGATTTATCGTGGTGTTGGCCTTGTTGGTGGTATTGCCCTCATTGCTGGCCGGTATTGAGCAGGATAACTGGTGGCAGGAGTCACAGTTGATTCCCGAGTTTTTAGTGATGCAGGAGTGGTCAGAAGAAACCTTTGGGGATCTGGTCGCCGGCGTAAAAAACCTGCTTAACAAAGAGCCGATGGGCTAATCATATTCATCAATCAGATCGGTGTAGTGCCGGTTTGGCTAGTCAATATTGTTACTCAATATTGTAAAAATAGAATTCGTGCCAGTGAGGTAAAACTGCATGTGTGGGATAGCGGGTATCGTCGCCAAGGGCAATGTGAATCAGGATCTCTATGATGCCCTGACCGTACTTCAGCACCGTGGCCAGGACGCCGCCGGGATTGTGACTTGCCAGGGCGGCTTACTGCATCAGCGCAAAGGCAATGGCCTCGTGCGCGATGTTTTTCATACTCGCCATATGCAGCGTTTGTTGGGAACCATGGGTATTGCCCATGTGCGCTATCCCACCGCAGGGACCTCCAGTCCGGCCTTGGCGCAACCGTTTTATGTAAACTCGCCCTACGGTATCAGCCTTGCCCACAACGGCAACCTGACCAATTCAGAGGAATTAAGCCGCGAGCTGTTTCAGTCTGACTTGCGTCACCTCAACACCGAATCCGATTCTGAGGTGTTACTGAATATTTTTGCTCACGAATTACAGCGCCTCGGTAAGTTGGTGCCATCGGCGGATGATTTGTTTACCGCTGTAACCGGTGTCCACAAGCGCTGCCGTGGTGGTTATGCCGTGGTTGCCATGATCGCCAGCTATGGTGTGGTGGGTTTTCGAGATCCAAATGGTATTCGCCCGCTGGTTTACGGTCAGCGCAAAACTGCTGAAGGGGTGGAGTATATGCTTGCCTCTGAAAGTGTGGCGCTGGATGCGCTGGGCTTTAAATTGATTGGCGATGTTGCGCCGGGCGAGGCGGTATTTATTGATATGCAGGGCAATTTGCATGTTCGCCAGTGCGCTGAAAATCCACGTCTGCGCCCCTGTATTTTCGAGCATGTTTATTTTGCCCGTCCGGATTCCATTATGGACGGCATTTCAGTGTACAAATCGCGCCTGCGTCAGGGTGAGCGGCTTGCAGAGAAAGTACTGCGTGAGCGCCCCGAGCACGATATCGATGTGGTGATTCCAATTCCAGATTCCAGTCGTATTGCCGCGCAATCTATGGCGCAGATTCTGGGCGTGAAATTCCGCGAAGGTTTGGTGAAAAACCGCTATATCGGCCGCACCTTTATTATGCCCGGCCAGAGCAAGCGCAAGAAGTCGGTCAAACAAAAGCTCAACACCATCGGCCTTGAATTCAAAGGCAAGAACGTGATGCTGGTGGATGACTCCATTGTACGGGGCACTACCTGTCAGCAGATTATTGAAATGGCCCGCGAGGCCGGTGCGGCCAAAGTGTATTTTGCTTCCGCTGCGCCGCCGGTACGCTATCCAAACGTGTACGGTATCGATATGCCTTCGGCGACTGAGCTCATTGCTCATGGCCGCAACCTCGATGAGGTGCGCGTGGAAATTGGAGCGGATTGGCTGATCTACCAAGATCTGGAAGATCTGAAATCCTGTTCCGCTGAGGGTAACCCCAATGTGGACGATTTTGATTGCGCCGTGTTCGACGGTCAGTATGTCACTGGCGATGTTGATCAGATGTATCTGGATCGCTTGGAAGCCGACCGCAATGACAATTCACAAAGCCAGCGCAATGCCTCCGTAGGTGATGGTGCATTGATTGGCTTGCATAACGATGCCTCGTAAAAGGAGGCGAACAGCATGACGGACGACAGTTATTTACAGCAGCGTTTAGCGGTTTTGGCTGAGGCTGAGCTTGATACGCGAGCCGTGCGCGCGGGTCAAACACGCACGGCGGAAGGCGAGCACTCAGAGCCTATTTTCACCACGTCCAGCTATGTTTTTGCCTCGGCAGAAGAAGCGGCGGCGCGGTTCTCTGGTGAGCAGCCCGGCAATGTTTATTCTCGCTATACCAACCCCACAGTGCGGACTTTTGAAGAGCGTATTGCGGCGCTGGAAGGTGCCGAAATGGCGGTGGCCACGTCCTCCGGTATGGCCGCTATCCTCTCTACCTGTATGGCGCTACTGAAAAGCGGTGATCATATTGTTTGCTCGCGCAGTGTTTTTGGCACCACCACGGTATTGTTGAACAAATTCATGGCCAAACTCGGGGTGCGTACCACCTTTGTTTCGCCACTGCATATTGATGAGTGGGAGCAGGCGATTGGTGCCGATACCCGTCTGCTGTTTTTGGAAACGCCGTCTAACCCTCTTGCCGAAATTGCCGATATTCGGGCACTGGCGGCGCTAGCCAAAAAGCGCGATTGCCTGCTGGTGGTCGATAACTGTTTCTGTACCCCGGCGCTGCAAAAACCGCTGGAGTTAGGGGCGGATATTGTTGTGCACTCGGCGACCAAGTATCTGGACGGTCAGGGCCGTTGCGTCGGTGGCGCGGTGGTTGGTCGCAAAGCGGAAATGGATGAAGTGCTGGGCTTTATTCGCAGTTGCGGCCCCAGCATGAGCCCCTTTAACGCCTGGGTTTTCCTAAAAGGTCTGGAAACACTGCGCCTGCGTATGGAGGCCCACAGTGCCAACGCATTAGCACTGGCTCAGTGGTTGAATGAGCAGGATGGTATCGAGCAGGTGTTTTACTCCGGCTTACCCGAACATCCGCAACATGCTTTGGCGGCTAGCCAGCAACGCGCTTTTGGCGGGGTGCTGTCATTCAAGGTTTGTGGCGGTCGCGAAGCGGCGTGGCAGTTTATTAATGCCACGCGTTTGGTATCGATTACCGCGAATTTGGGTGATGCCAAAACCACGATTGTGCATCCGGCCACCACAACTCACGGCAGACTCAGTGACGAAGACAAGGCTCGCGCCGGTATTACTGAGAATCTTATCCGTGTTGCTGTCGGCCTTGAAGATATTGCCGATCTGATTAAAGACATGCAGCGCGGTTTAGACGCCCTGTGAGCTGCAACTCAAATCTGATGGTTAGCATAGCCTGTGCCAGCCAGTATCAGTAAACTCTAAGCCTTCCTCTCAAGCGAAGGCTTAAGGTTTTACTGCGTGATGACATCCGATAAAGACCTGTTGCAACAGGCGCAACAGGAAATCTCCCAACTCATTCTCGGCAAATCCCGACAAGTACAGTTATCGCTGTGCTGCTTGCTGGCCGGTGGCCATCTGCTGGTAGAGGACTTGCCCGGCGTGGGTAAAACCACCTTGGCCCAGGTGTTTGCCAAAGTGGTGGGGCTTGAATACCAGCGCGTGCAATTCACCAGTGATCTGCTGCCGGCGGATGTGCTTGGTCTGTCGGTATTTGATCGCAACACCAATGCCTTTCATTTCCATCCGGGGCCCATTTTTACCCAGTTTTTGCTGGTGGATGAGGTCAATCGCGCCAGCCCAAAAACCCAGAGTGCACTGCTGGAGGCGATGGCGGAGCAGCAAGTCACCATCGAAGGGGAAACGCGAAAATTACCCCAGCCGTTTTTTGTGATGGCGACGCAGAATCCGATTTTTCAGTCCGGTACTTTCCCGCTGCCAGAATCTCAACTCGATCGTTTCATGATGAGGATATCGCTGGGTTACCCCGATGAGCGCTCCGAGCGTTTGCTGTTGGAAGGTGGCGACCCGCGTCAGCAAATTAAACATTTGCGCGCCTTGCTGGACGGTGAGCGCATCACTCAATTACAGCAGCGCGTGAGTGAAATAGAAGCGCGGGGCAGTGTGATCAGCTATCTGCAGCGTTTGATTGCGTTCACTCGACAAGACAGTTTCTTTGCCTTTGGCCTGTCTACCCGTGCGTCACTCGCCTTGCTACAGGCTGCCAAAGCGTGGGCATTTCTTGAGGGGCGGGACTTTTTATTACCCGATGATATTCAGCAGGTTTTAGAGCCAGTTGCGGGACACCGATTGCAAGCCGCTGCCGATCACCGCGTCGAAGGTGAAACTCTAGTGAAGCGCCTATTGGCAGAAGTGCCGGTACTGGCTTAAGCCCCATTTATGGCGAATCCTCTGTCATTTTTGCGGGCCCAGGCCGAGCGGCGCTTTAATGCTTGGCTGGCTAGGCGAAGCCCGCCGCAGCGCGCCTTGTCGCTGAATCACAGCCAAACCTATATCTTTCCCTCCAAGCCGGGCTTGCTGTTTCTGGGGATGTTATTGCTGATATTGCTACTGGCCATTAACTACCAGAACAATTTGGTTTTTGCCCTGTGTTTTACTCTATTTAGTTTGTTTTTGGTTTGTATTCTGCACACCTTTGCCAATCTATCTGGGCTCAGTTTGCGAGCCGGGGCGGCGGAGCCGGTGTTTGCCGGAGAGGATGCACATTTTCATCTGCATCTGAAATCGGGCGCGCGAGCGCGCTACGCGGTTTCGCTAGGTTTTAATGGCCAAGAAAGTCAGATTGCGGAAATGGCGGGGGCCAATGAAGAACTTACAATCAGGCTGCCATTCCCCACGACCCAGCGGGGCTTGTTAAAGCCGAATCGGCTGCGGGTGCGTTCAGATTTTCCTTTAGGCTTGCTGCGCTGCTGGAGTCTGCCTGCGCTCGATTGGCAGTGTTTGGTCTATCCCCAGCCGAGAGCATTGCGCCCACTACAAACTGCGGAATCTAGCGGGGAAGAGGGTGGGGCTGATCGCCTCCATGACGGTGAGCAATTTAGCGGCTTTGAACGCTATCAGCCGGGAGAGTCGCCGCGCCGGATTTACTGGAAAGCTTATGCCAAAGGGCAGGAATTACTCAGCAAACATTTTGAGCAGTCACTGTCCCATGAATTAATTTTGGATTGGGAAAGTCTGCCGGGTTTGGGTACTGAAGATCGTCTGAGCACGCTTTGCGCATGGGCGTTGGAGTGTGATCAGCGGGGCTTGGGCTTTGGGCTTAGCTTGCCAAATCAGATAATTGAGTCAGGTTTTGGCGCGGCACATCTGGCCAATGTCTTGGCTGCCTTAGCTCAGTTTGATCCCCTAAAAACCGCTAATTCAACGGCAGGGGTGTCCTGATGAGTGCCGAGCACAATGAATTCAGTGCCGAACAATATTCCCGCGCCGGGCCTTGGGTATTAGCTGCGCAGTTGATTGTGATTTTACCTTTATACAAGGTGCTGCCGGTGTGGACGATACTGCTGTGGGGCAGTGTGGCGTTCTGGTATTGGAAGGTGCTGCGATCGGCTTGGGTGCATCCTTCGGCGCTGATTAAAACAGCTTTGGTGCTGGCTGGATTCAGCGGTATCTATTTCAGCTATGGGCGTTTTCTCGCCATTGAGCCGATGGTGGCGGTGCTGGTTATCGCGCTAGTGCTGAAATTATTAGAGCTGAAACACCGCCGGGATTATTGGCTGGTGTTATTCCTGTGCTATTTCTGCCTTGGTTGTGGGTTTTTATTTGAACAGGGTTTGTTATCGCTGGCGGTGGCGATTGTGCAGTTATTGGTGTTGCTCGCCGCACAGCAGCGCTTTTATGGTGGCCAGTTAGCACCGACAGCGAGTTTGAAACTCGCCGGTTTAATGCTGCTACAAGCGGTTCCCTTAATGCTGTTTTTGTTTGTGGTGTTTCCCCGTATCGGGCCGCTGTGGACAATGCCGCTGCCCTCGCAAAGTGCGCGTACCGGCATGTCTGATAATGTTGAATTCGGCGATATTTCTTCGCTGATCGCCTCGGCGGATTTGGCGTTTCGAGTGCAATTTGAGGGCGAGCCGCCTGCCGCCGAACAGCGTTACTGGCGTGGACTGGTATTGGAAAACCTGCAGGGCAGGCGCTGGTCGCGTTCAGATTATAAAGGTCTTGTCGCGCTTCCCGAGTCGATAAAAGAAGGCGGGAGCGAGCCGGATTTAAGCTATACCATCACCCTTGAAAGCAACTTCCATGAATGGCTGTACAGTCTGACGCCGTCGGTGTTGCAGGATACAGATGCTCACTATGCCGGTGCCGGTCAGTGGCTTTTGAGAAAACCGCGCAATGGCCGCCTTCAATATCAGGGTCAGTGGTTTGCGGATGTGCAAATCGACGCGCACAAGCACGAGTTAACTCGAAACCTGCAGTTACCCGATGATATTAATCCGCGTACCCGCGCCTTGGCTGAGCAGTGGCGGCTTCAATACAGCCAGCCCAGTGAGCGCTTGGCTGCCGCACTTGCGTATTTCCGCAGCGGACAGTTTATTTACACTCTGCAGCCGCCGCGCTTGGGCAAAGATAATGTCGATGAGTTTTTGTTTGAAACCCGGCAGGGCTTTTGTGAACACTTTGCCGGTAGCCTGGTCTTTGCTCTGCGTGCTGCCGGTGTCCCCGCGCGCTTGGTGGTCGGCTATCAGGGCGGTGAAATGGATGCGGAGCAGGGGTATTTTCGGGTGTATCAATCCGACGCCCACGCTTGGGCTGAAGTCTGGCTAGAGGGGCAGGGCTGGCTTCGGGTTGACCCCACCGCCACGGTTTCGCCCGACCGAATTCGCTTGGGGGCAGAATCTGTATTTGGCGGTGTGCAGGGCTTTCTCGATGCTGCGCCGCTGTCGTTACGCAATTTTGCATGGGCGGCGGAAATTCGCGCAATGGCCGATCGGATCAATTATGCGTGGGCCCGTTGGGTGGTGAATTTTGACAGCGACAGCCAAAGTGCGGTCTTGGTGAAGTTGCTTGGCAAAATTGATATGCAGCGCTTATTGATCGCCTTGCTGCTTTTCGGAGGTTTACCTTTATTGCTGCTGGGTATTTGGGCCACTCGGTTTGAACGCGGAGCCCAGCTGCCAAAGCTGGAGCAGCGTTATCTTGCGTGTTGTCAGCAATTGGCCAAGCTCAGTGGAATAGGAAGACGGGAAGGTGAAACCCCCCATCAATATTTACAGCGTATTCAGGCCCAAGCGCCGGAGTGGGGAGTGTGGTTTGCCGAGGTGACCGAGGTGTATGTGGCGGCGCGCTATCGGCCGGGTGGCGATAATAATAAGGCACTGTTGCAGATGAAAACGCTTGCTAAAGCGCGGCGCATTTAATTACGGCGATAGGCGCGAAGAAAAACATCGACACAGGACTGGGCGTAGCGCTCAATCTTGTCTTTCTGGTTCTCATTAGAGGATGTCGTATTCAAACCCAATATTGCACAGTTGTGTTGCTCGCCGTGAAGAAGGGCAATCATTTGCGTGCAGGCGGTGTCGTGATCGCCGATATCCAGCCAGCCGGCTTCGCTTTGTTGTTGTAAAAAATCCAGTAATTGCTTGCGGATTTTACTGGGCCCCGCTTCCCAAAACAGTTGAGCGACATTGCTGCGTCCGGCATCGGCAACACAGACTTTATGCACACCCAAGGCTTCTTCGCTAACCAGTAATTGCGCTAGGTGAACACAGAAGCTGCGCAAATAGGCCTCGGGATCGCTGCTTCGATTCATCGAAGGGCCCAGTTCGTATTCCTCGACAACACTTTCTATTGCGCTGCTAAAGAGTTGTTCTTTGGTGCCAAAGTGGCTGTAAACCGTCTGTTTGGATACCCCGGCCAAGCGGGCAATATTGTCCATGCTGACATTTTCAAAACCCTGCTCCAGAAATAGTTTGGCGGCGCTGTCTATAATTTGGCAGCGCTTTTCTTCGCTTTTGCTGCGGCCGCGTTTTGGGGAGGGGCTGGCAGAATTCATCGGTGCTTTCGGCAATCTCGTAGTAGGTGAAGAGATAGTAATAAAATCAAACTGGACAGTCCAGTTTGGGTAAATTATATTCTGGACTCTTCAGTCTAATTGGAATGTTTGACATGGATCTGGCGAGAAGTTCGGTGCGCTTTTCTGCAACCCTAGTGTTTGCGGCATTCATCATTGCTCTTGGCGCGACAGCGGCGGTGGCCGAAGTGCGACCAGTGGCCACGGTGACCGTGAATCTGCAGGACAGCTACCAAGCCAAGCGACTTTTTGCCGGGCGGGTGTTGGGCAGTAAACGCTCGGTGATTGGCTTTGAACTGAAAGGTTTGGTTGAGTCGGTCAGTGTTGATGATGGTGATTTTGTTGCCGCCGGGGCGGAATTGGCCAGATTGGACACCGAAGGTCTGCAGATTGAAAAAGCCGAACTCGAAGCGGGTAAGCGTGAAGTGCTGGCACAGCTAGAACAATTGCGCCGGGATCTGGCGCGCTTTGAAACCCTGTCGGAAAAAGGCTATGTCTCCGCCGGTCAGTTGGACGATCTGAAAAGTAATATCACCGCTACCGAGGCTCGCCAAAAGCAGGTTGAGCAGCGTTTGCGCGGGGTGTCATTGCGGCTTGAAAAATCGGTATTGAGAGCGCCCTTCGCTGGCGAAATTGCGGGCCTGAAAGTGGAAGAGGGGGCTGTTGTCGAACCGGGAATACCGGCACTGGAGTTAGTAGAAGTTGCCGAAAATGAAGCCTTGTTTGGCATTCCGGGCGAGCTGGCTCAGCAGTTGGTCATCGGTCAGGATCTTGAGGTCTTTGGCGAGGCCGGCCAGCGTCACGGTGCGGTAATTTCCATCGCACGCAATCTTGATTGGCGTACCCAAACCCGTATGGTGCGTATCAGCCTGCCAGCCGAATCGCCCTTTGTAGACGGCCAAACCGCTTATGCCTTGATTCCCGAGCAGCGTCCCCAGCCCGGCTTCTGGCTGCCCAAACAGGCGCTGTTAGAAGATATGCGCGGCACTTGGGCGGTTTACCAATTGGCGGCCAATGAGGCGGGTGAGCTGCAAATTGTAAAACGTTCAGTGCGGGTGCTGTATCAGTATCAAGGCCAAGTCTTTGTCGATGCGGAATTGAAAGACGGCGATCTATTGGTCAGCGGCGGTATTCACAAGCTGGCGCCGGGGCAATTGGTGCGCCCGGCTAAAGGTCTGAGCAGTTTGAATATGACCGAATCATTGAGCGGCTATGCTCAGGTCCATGTCGATGCTAAATAATCCCCGCACTATTGCGCTGGCTTTAGCGCTGATTCTAGTTACCGGCTTGGTGGCAATTAAACAATTGCCCCGGCAGGAAGATCCTCGCTTTGGTAATCGCCACGCCTTTGTTCAGCTGGTGTTTCCCGGAGCCAGCGCTGAGCGGGTGGAAACCCTGGCGGTTGAGCCGGTAGAAAATGCACTGCGTTTATTGCCGGAAGTAAAAACCGTGACCTCAAAATCCAAGGCGGGCATTGGGGTGGTGATTGTTGAAATTAATGAAGAAATTGCGCCCGATGACACAGATCAAGTGTGGGCCGAGGTGCGCGATAAACTTGAGCAAGTCAGTAAAAAGCTCCCTTCAGATGTGCTTGCTCCGGTGCTGGATACCGACCGTCTCTATGCTTACACCTGGATTGGCGCACTGGTGTGGAAGGGCAGCGGTGAGCCCGACATTCTGCGTTTAGGTCGTTACGCAGAAGAATTGCAAAGTCGCCTTCAGGGTTTAAGCAATACCGATTTGGTGCGTTTGCACGGCGCGCCGAAAGAGCAAGTTCAGGTAAAAGTGGATGTGGTGCAAGCGGCCTCGGTGGGCTTGGATGTGCCCAGTATTGCCGGCTTGTTGTCCAAGAGTGATGCGAAAACCTCGGCGGGGCAGTTGCTGGATAAAAACTACCGTCAGTCGGTGGAGCTGGTCGGTGGTTACGATCAGTTGGAGCGTATCCGTCGTACGCCGCTGTTGAGCTTGCCCGATGGCGGTTCGGTGCAGTTGCAGGATGTCGCGGATATTTATATCGGTGAAGATGATACACCGGGAGATTTTGCCATTATCGATGGCAAACGCGCGGTGGCGATTGGTGTGCGCTCGGAAATTGATACCCGCGCTGATTTGTGGACCGACAAGCTGTTAATTGAAATTGCGGAGTTCTCTGCGCAGTTGCCTGCAGAAATTGGCATTCAAGAACTGTTTTCTCAACAGTCTTATACCACTGAACGTTTGAGCGAGTTGGTCGGTAATATCTTCCTCGGTTTCACCTTTATTTTTGTGATTCTGTTTTTCACCCTTGGCTGGCGTTCAGCGGTGTTGGTGTCTTTATCGCTGCCGGTCACCATGCTGTTTTCCCTGTCGATGATGCACTTCACCGGTTTGGCGATTCACCAAATGTCGGTCACCGGTTTAATTGTGGCGCTGGGGATTATGGTGGATAACGCGATTGTGGTGGTGGATCAGATTGGCCGCTATCGTCGCAACGGTTTTTCGGTGGCTGCCGCCGCCAGCAAGGCGGTGCGCCATTTATGGGTGCCTTTGCTGGGCTCGACCCTGACTACCATGCTGACCTTCTTGCCGATTGCCTTGATGCCCGGCTCCGGTGGTGAATTTGTGGGGCCGCTGGCCATTACCGTGGTGTTTTCACTTTTGGGATCATGGCTGATTTCGCTGTTTATCATCGCGCCGATCAGTAGCAAATGGTTGAATGCCAATACTCACAACAAGGTGGTTTCCAGCAATCGTTTAGCGGAAATGTATCGCCGCTTACTGGAGTTTGTGTTGGATCGCCCGCGCCGGATTATGGTGTTGTGCTGTATTTTGCCGGTGCTGGGTTTCGGTCTTGCGCAAACGCTACCAGAACAATTTTTTCCGCCCTCACAGCGGGATATGATCGATATCGAAGTTTTCCTTCCCGCCTCCAGCAGCGTGTTTCAAACCCGTGCGGTGACCGAGCGTTTAAGCGCAACCTTGAATCAGTATCCGGAAGTGAAATCCCTGCACTGGTTTGTGGGTAGCAGCGCCCCCAAGTTCTATTACAACTTGAAAAGTGGCCAAGATGGGTCGGCGCATTTTGCTCAGGCCTTGATTACCCTGAATGGCTACAAAGGGGTAAATGCCTTAATTCATAAAATGCAGGCCGAGCTGGATGAACAGTTCCCCACGGTGCAAGTGATCGTTAAAAAATTGGAGCAGGGGCCGCCGCGTGACGCACCGGTTGAGTTGCGGGTATTGGGGACGAACCTTTATCGCTTAAAAGAAATTGGTGATCAGATCCGTGCCATTGCCTTAAATACCGACGGTGTCACTCAGGTGCAAGACTCCATGAGTGAGGTGGTACCGAAAATCTGGCTGGATGTGGATGAGAGTGAGGCCCAGCGAGCACAGGTGGGTTTGCGAGATCTCTCCCAGCTGTTATCGACCACTATTGACGGTGTGGTGAGTAGCACCATGTTGGATGGGCCGGAGCAATTGCCGGTGCGGGTATCCGGTAAAAAAGTGAATGACGCCAGTGTGGATTTGTTGATGTCGGTACCGCTGGCGCTGCCCACGGGAGCGCGGCCGCTGTCAGCCTTGGCGGAAGTGGAATTGCGCCCCGCGCAGGCGGTGATTTCACGGCGCGATGGTCAGCGGGTCAATAATATTTATATTTTTTCCGATGTGGATTTGCTGCCTGCCGTTGTGCAAAGCCGCCTGCAGAAAAAACTGGAAGAGGCCAATTTCCAATTGCCGGCCGGCTATGAGTTACAGATTGGTGGTGATTCTGAAGCGCGCGACGAAACCGTCGGCAAGCTGATGGGCAGTATGGGTATTATCACGGTACTCCTAGTGCTGACCGTGGTTATGTCATTCAACTCCTTCCGCCTGTCCGCCATTACTTTTGCGGTGGCGATTCAATCGCTGGGCTTGGGAATGCTGAGTCTGTGGTTGTCGCAATACGCCTTTGGCTTTACCGCGATTATCGGCTTGATGGGTTTGATGGGCTTGGCGGTAAACGCGGCCATCGTGATTCTCACCGAGCTGAAATCCTCACCACTGGCGATGAGTGGCAATAAGGTGGAGATCACTCAAATCGTGCTGGAATGTACTCGCCATATCAGCTCGACCACGATCACCACTGTGGCGGGATTGATTCCGTTGATTGTGTTCGGTGGGGAGTTTTGGCCACCCTTTGCCATTGTGTTGGCCGGCGGCACGGTATTGACCACAACCCTGTCTCTGGTGTTTGTGCCCGCTGCGTTTGCGGTGTTGCGTCGGCCTTATATGCTGAAATTTTTGCCGGAATCGGCGCAGCAGAGTTTGCGTGACGAGCCGCCGATAGAAACCCTAAAAGCGCATGACTAATACCGCTTAATTCGCCCACAACGCCTTGCGGGCGAGGTAGGCGTTGCGGGCAATTTCCACGTCTTTCAAAAAGGGTTCCAGTTCAGAGAGCAACATCGCTTGGGGGCCATCTACCAGCGCTTTTTCCGGCGCTGGGTGAAAATCAACCAAAACCATATTGGCGCCGGCGATAATACCCTGAGTGGTCGCGTGGCATAGTTCCAGAATGCCATCTGGCGAGCGCTCGCGAGTGCCTACGGAGTGCGAGGGGTCGATACACACCGGCATGCGCGTTAACCGTTTTACGGTAGGGACTTGGGCAAAATCCACCAGATTGCGATGGGGTGCGCCGAAGTCACTTTTCATACCCCGCAGACAAAAAATCACCTGATTATTGCCTTCGCTGGCGAGATATTCGGCGGCGTTAAGTGATTCGTTCAGGGTGATGCCAAAACCGCGCTTAAGCAGTCCCGGGTGGCGAGTCTGGCGGCCGATCGCTTTGAGTAATTCAAAGTTCTGGGTATTGCGCGTACCGATTTGCAGGATCACCCCACAGGGATTGCCGGATTGATCCAGCGCCTCATTGATCTCGGCAATATGCTGTTCATGGGTGACTTCCATGGCAATGACTTTGATGCCGTATTTCCCGGCTAGATCAAATACCCACGGTAGGCAATCGGCGCCATGCCCTTGAAATGCGTAAGGATTAGTGCGGGGCTTATAGGCACCCATACGAGTGCATTGCAGGCCATTTGCTTTTAATGCCGAGAGCATTTCCTCAACATGTTTTGGATTGTCCACGGCGCACAGCCCGGCAAAAACATTCAGGCTGTCTTGACTGAATTCAATACCGTTATAGGTGAACCCGGCCAGCCGCTTTTCGTCCCGGTGGCGGCCCAGAATTCGATAATCCTCAGAGATGCGAATGACCCGCTCGACCGCCGGTAGGGCTTCAATATCGTGCTGATCGAGCGCGTGGGTATTTCCTAATAGATAGATTTCGGTCAGCGCCTGTTGTTGGCCTTGAACCTGATGCTGGCGAACTTGAATGCCGGGCAGGGCGTCGAGAAACGCCATGGTGTTGATATAGGCTTCGTCAGTGCTTTGAATATCGGGGTGAAGGATGAGTAACATTTGGGTTGTCCTTATTTTGCCCGCAGAAATACGCTAACACGCATATATAAAAAGCTTCGGCCATATTCGCCTTTTGTGCAACTGCTTCTTGTGACGATTGTCTTATGGTCTTAGGGGAAATGGTCTGAGGCGAAATGGTTTTTGGTGTCCAATTTTGATGTTAGTCCATGTACTATAGGTCGGCGGTTAATTCCTTGATAACAATCACGACCATCATACGTTGAGCCAAATTCTTGACTGATACTTCCACCTCGATTGAAGCAAAACAAACGGCGTATTTTCCGTTGTTTGTCGGTTTGCGCTATTTTCGCCGGGCATCGGGCAAAGATAAGTTTATGTCGCTGATCTCCTGGTTTTCTCTGCTCGGGGTGTTGCTCGGGGTTTTGTCGCTGATTGTGGTGATGTCAGTGATGAATGGCTTTGAAGCCGAGTTGCAGCAGCGGGTACTTTCCGTTGTGCCCCATGCTCGAGTAGAAGGTCCACAACAGCGTTTAACAAACTGGCAGTCTTTATCCAGTGAAATTTCAGCTAGGGCAGGGGTTTCCGGTGTCGCCCCTTATGTCGGCGATAAAGCGATGCTCAGTGCAGGCAGCCGCATTAGCGGGGTCGCACTGTATGGCATTGATCCCGAATTGGAGCGGCAAGTTTCCGGTCTAGCCGAGCACATGTTGGCCGGCCAATATCTTTCTGAACAAGACGGCGAATACCCCATTATTTTGGGGGATATTCTGGCGCGCAGCCTCGGTGTGCGTTTGGGTCAAAAACTGCGGGTGATTTTGCCCAAAGTGACCGTGACTCCATTTGGCATGTTTCCCCGTGAGAAGGAGTTTGTGGTAGCGGGGGTATTTAGTGCCGGGGCGCAATTGGATGCCAGTACCGCGTTTATCCGCTTGGATGATGCCCAGCGCTTGTACCAACTCGGCAAAGATGTGCAGGGCTTACGTCTGCAATTTGAGGATATGTTTGCCGCGCCATTTCATACGGCTGAGATAGTAGCAAGTCTGCCCGAGGGCAGTCGGGGAGAGGATTGGAGCCAAAGTCAGGGCAGCTTATTTCACGCTGTGAAAATGGAAAAGACACTGGTGCGAATTCTGTTGCTGTTTATCATCGTGATTGCGGCGTTCAATATTATTTCGATTTTAAGTATGGCGGTTTCCGAAAAGCGCGGTGCGATTGCGGTGCTGCGTACCATGGGTGCCACGCCGGCCAGTATTATGAAAATCTTTGTGATCTACGGCATGAGCACCGGCGTTCTGGGCGTAGTCCTCGGCGTATTAATTGGCTTGCCTCTGGCGCTGCATGTCGGCGATGTGGTGGCTTGGCTGGAAGGGGTTAGCGGCCTGTATTTATTTGATCCGCAGGTGTATTTCATCAGTCATCTGCCCTCAAAAATTGTCCCTTGGGATGTGGCTTTTGTCGCCCTGTTTTCTTTAAGCCTGTGTTTTCTTGCCACCTTGTATCCCGCTTGGCGAGGCTCTCAGGTGCAACCCGCGGAAGCTCTGCGTTATGAATAATCCGGTGATTTCCTGCTCCAAACTCTGCAAGTCTTATCCGCAGGCCGGGCAGCCTCTGGAAATTTTAAAAGACATCGATCTCGCGATTGCGCGCGGTGAAAAACTGGCCATTGTTGGTCCTTCAGGCTCGGGTAAGACAACCCTGCTGCATATGCTGGGGGGCTTGGATTTGCCCAGTTCCGGTTCGGTAAAGGTGGCGGGTGTTGAGCTGGCCAGTATGAGCGATAAGGCGCGCAGCGCACTGCGTAATTCCGAGCTGGGTTTTGTTTATCAGTTTCATCATTTATTGGGTGAGTTTTCCGCACTGGAAAATGTTGCCATGCCTCTGCTGATTGCCGGGCAGTCTCGCAGAGCAGCGGAAAATGCGGCCAAACCGTTGCTTGAGCGGGTTGGCTTGGGGCATCGCCTGAGTCACCGCCCGGCGCAACTTTCTGGGGGTGAACGCCAGCGAGTGGCGATTGCGCGTGCCTTGGTCAATCAACCGGCCTGCGTACTGATGGATGAGCCTACGGGTAATTTGGATCGCGATAATGCGGAAAGTATTCACGGCCTGCTGGATGAATTAAATGCGGAATTTGATACCAGTTTGGTGATTGTGACCCACGATCCCTTACTTGCCAATCGCATGCAGCGGGTACTGCGTATTGAAGACGGTCGCGTCTCTGAACTGCCTGCCACTGAGCCTATGGCGGAGCAGCTATGAGGCGTCTGCCTTTTATTTTGGGGGTGCGCTACAGCGCCGGTGGCAGTGGTAACTCGCTGGTCAGTTTTCTGTCGCGATTATCAATGGCGGGCTTGGTTTTAGGAGTCGCCTTATTGCTGACAGTAATGTCAGTGATGAATGGTTTTGACCGCGAGATGCGTCAGCGAATTTTGGCGCTGGTGCCCCATATTACTCTGCAGCCTACCTTGGTTGCCGATAGCTTTGATTGGCAGGGCGATTTACAGGCCATTGAACAACATCCGGAAGTGCTAGCGGTGGCGCCATTTATCAGCGGCAATGCGCTGTTGATTAAAGGCGTTCACGCGGAGCCGGTTTTGTTTAACGGTATTGATGTGAAGGCGGAAAAGCAGGTTTCCCGGCTGGGCGAATTTGTCGATCTTCGGGTATTGGATGACGCGGCCAATCCTCAGAAATTACTTCTTGGCCGGGCCTTGGCGGCCAAGCTGGGGGTGAGTATTGGCGATGCGATTTCTTTAGCCGTTCCCGGCGGTGTAGCCGAGAGCAGCCCTTTGGCTCGCCGGCCCATTCACTTTGCCCGTTTTAGTCTGGCCGGGATTGTTGATACCGGTACGGAATTGGATCAAGAGCTGGTGTTAATGGGTATGGCCAGCGCGGAACAGTTATTGCCCAATCAGCCTCGCGCTTTGCGGGTTCAGCTTGCCGATGTATTTGAAGCACCTCGGGTGGCGTGGGAGCTGAATGCGGTTCATGGCCGGGATTATGATGTGCGCGATTGGACGCGCCAGTTCGGCAATATGTATCACGCCATTCAAATGTCCCGCCGCTTGGTGGTGATTATGCTGCTCTCGGTGGTGGCGGTGGCGGTGTTTAATATCGTTTCTACCTTGGTATTGGTGGTGAACGATAAGCGCGGGGATATTGCTATTCTGCGCTCTCAAGGCGCGAGTCAGGCGGATATTTTAGCGGCGTTTATGGTGTTCGGCGGCCTGATTGGCGCCATGGGTACCGGTTTAGGCGCACTGCTTGGTTTGCTGTTATCTTGGTCTATTGGCCGCATTGTCAGCGCTGTAGAGCAGCTTGTCGGGATTCAGATTCTGAATTCAGATGTGTATCCCATTAGTTATCTGCCCAGCGATATCCGAGCCGAGGACGTGCTGTTGTTAAGTGCGTCTGCTTTGTTGATGAGTTTGCTGGCAGCGCTGTATCCCGCTTGGCGGGCGTCGCGACAACCACCGGCTCAAGCGCTACAGCATTAATGTTGAATGGTGTGTTAGCGAGTTTGCCGAGCTAGGCGTTCCTGCTGGCGTTTGCGCCAACGACGAATCACATTAACCCGCCACAGGACATGGATAGAGCTAGCACCCAGCAGCCCGCAAAACAGTCCGCAAACAAAACAACCCAACAAAAAGGGTTGCCACAGTTCGATCAGCTCGTTGTGAATCCAAGTCCAAGACAGCTCAAACACAAAGGTTTTGTGGGGCAGCCCCAACAGCAATGCGCCAATTTTGTAGGTAAAGTAAAACATGGCCGGCATGGTTACCGGATTGGTGATCCACACTAGCATGACCGACAGCGGTAGATTGGCGCGCAACATAATGGCGACCAGTGCCGAAAGCAGCATTTGGGTGGGGATAGGAACAAACGCAATAAACAGCCCAATGAAAAACGCCAGCGTGACCGAGCGACGGTTGAGGTGCCAGAGATTGGGGTCATGTAGCAAACTGCCAAAGACGCGCACCGAGGGGTGTTCGCGCATTTTCTCTGGTGCGGGCAGCCAGCGTTTGAAAAATTTTCGAGCCATGCTTTGCTAGGCGTATAGTGCTTTCGGTTATTCAGGGCGGCGCTATTATGCACAGTAAGAGGAAGTGACTCCAGTTTTAATCTGAGGGCTGTTAAGGATGACGGCTTTTGCCTTGGCCATGTGCCTTACGGCGTATTTGCCAGTATTGCTGCCTGCAAGTTGGCCGCTAAGCGCGGCGGCGGCAGTGGTTTTGCCGTGTCTATTTTGTAAGTATGGCTTGTGTAAGTACGGTTTTTGTAAGTACGGGTTTTGTCGCGAGAATGTGCGGCTAAGCGGCTCTTACTATCTTTCTTTTATCTGCGCCTGCCTTGGTGCGGCTTATTTTTCCGCAAACGCCCAACAGCGCCTAGAGCAGGTATGGCCTGAGTCTTTGGCCGGGCAAGATGTGAATGCGGAGGTCGAGATTGTATCCTTGCCGGAAGCCTTGTCCGGTGGACGTCGCGGCCCGCAATTTCGTTTTGATGCCCGCTTGTTAGAGGGGCAGTGTTTTGCGCTTCCCGGCACGCCAGAGTCTTTATTTTGTCCGCCGGGGGAGCCGCGCCTCAGACTCAATAGTTATCTTCCTCAGAATTTCAAACCCGGTGGCCGTTATCAACTGCGGCTGCGCTTATGGCCGCCAGATGGCCGACATTCGCCGGGTGCGTTTAATTACCAGCGCTGGTTGTGGGCCAGTGCTTATTCGGCTACGGCTTATGTTCCGGAGTTTTACACGTATCTCGGGCAGTCGACCCATGCGCGAGCGAAATTTATGGCTTGGCGACAATCATTGCTGACAGAACTTCAGCCGCTATTTGAACTGCGTTCCCAAGAGGCCTTAATTAAAGCGTTGTTGTTTGCGGATCGCAGTGGGATGAGCAGCCAACACTGGCGAGTATTTTCTCGCACCGGAACCAGTCACTTAATGGCCATCTCAGGGATGCACCTTGGCATGGTGTTCGGCTGGATATTGCTGTTAGCGCGAGGGCTGCAGCTGTTTTCCCGTGGGGGAAGCCGCTGGCGGTGGGGCAGTGTGCTACTGGCTTGGCTGACAACATTGGTTTACGCCGGAATGGCCAATTTTACGCTGCCAACTCAGCGCGCCTTGATCATGCTCGCGGTATTGACGCTGGGCTTAGCCAGTGCGCGCTTCGTCCCTCCTTGGCGAGGATTATCATTGGCGCTTTTGCTGGTGTTGCTGCTTGATCCGCTGGCCAGCCATAGTGCGGGTTTTATCCTGTCTTTCAGTGCGGTAGCGGTCTTGTTGCTGGTGTTTTCCAGTTATCGCGGCAGGACGCAAACCTCCGTGTTTTCACACTTGCTTAAGGCGCAGTTGGTGTTGGGTGTGGGGTTGTTGCCGGTCTCATTAGCGATGAATTTTTGGCACAGCTCGGTCGCGCTGCCGGCGAATATGATTGCTATTCCGCTGATGACTTTTCTGATTTTGCCGCTGTTACTGCTGTCGGTCTTGCTGTTTTTAATACTGCCGTCGGCGGGCTTGGTGCTGATGAGCGGGGCCAATTGGGTGTTGCAGGGCTTGATGGAAATTCTCCATGCGTTCTCTGAGTTTGCACCGAACTGGCAACCTGCCAATGGCGCTTGGGTAATAATCGGCTTGTTGCTGGTCGCGTTTATTTTACTTCTGCCAAGAGGAATGCCGGGGCGTTGGCTGATGCCTCCGCTATTACTTTTACTACTATTTTGGCCATCGAGAGAAATTAAAAAAGAACGTTTTGAAGTCACGGTATTGGATGTGGGGCAGGGCTTGTCGGTTTTGGTGAAAACGCAATATCACGCCTTGCTCTACGATGTCGGCCCTGATTTCGATAGTGGCTTTAATAGCTTTGACGGAATTATTTGGCCTTATTTAAGAAAAGCGGGGGTGGATGATTTAGATGCGGTGGTGCTGAGTCATGGCGATCGCGACCACGCGGGTTCTTTATCAGCTTTGCTGGCACAGTTACCGGTTGCGCAAATAGTCAGTGGCGAGCCGCTGCGAATACGCTCGCAGTTAGCCGAGGCTTTGCCCTTGGTGTTCACTGAGGTGCAAAACTGCCATTCGGTAAATCAGCCAATTTCGTGGACTTGGGATGACGTTGAATTTCAATTTATGAGTGTTGCCGCGCAGTTAAGTCTTACTTTCGAGAACAAAGGGCCAAAAGTGAAGTCGAACAATCGCTCATGTGTGCTGAAAATCAGTTCGTCAAACGGAACGGCGCTAATCACGGGTGATATAGAAAAAGGGGTAGAAGAACCGTTGCTTGCCAAGTTTGGCTCAAACCTGCAAAGCGGCTTATTGATTGCGCCGCACCACGGCAGCCTTACGTCCTCGTCCGAGAAATTTATAGCAGGGGTTAATCCCCAGCTTGCGGTATTTTCGGCCGCCCGCTTTAACCGATATCGCCATCCTCGGAGGGAAGTGCAGGCCCGCTATTGTGCGCGAGGCGTGCAGCTCGCGAGCACGGGACTGCAGGGCAGTTTGCGCTTTGAGTCGGGGCCGGGCGGCTGGCGTGTGGCAGATCAGGGCCGGCGCAAAAAATATTTTTGGCAGCGTCAACCAGAGGAAATGTGTGTAATTTCCCAAAAGGGCGATTAACGGCCTTCTGCCTATGCCGGGGGCTGCGTATAATGCCTGCCAACTAAATTTTATAAAGAGAAAGAGATACGCCGTGCTTGAACTTGTTAAAGCAGGTGGCTGGTTAATGCTACCGATCATCTTGTCTTCTATTGTCGCCATGGCGATCTGTGTCGAACGCTTTCTGGCCCTTAATCCTGAAAAAATTGCGCCGCGCAAATTGTTGAATCAAGTTTGGGGCTGGATGCAGCAGAAACAACTCGATGCGGACAAAATCCGTCAATTGCGAGCGGGCTCACCACTGGGCCAAATTTTGGCGGCGGGCTTGGCTAATGCCAAATATGGCCGCGAGGTGATGAAAGAAAATATTGAAGATGTCGCCTCCCATGTGGTCCATGAAATGGAGCGCTACTTGAATGCGCTTGGCACCATCTCTGCGGTTACGCCTTTGCTGGGTCTGCTCGGTACGGTATTGGGTATGATTCGGGTATTCAGCGAGATCATGGTTCAAGGCACCGGCAATGCCGGGGTGTTGGCCGGCGGCATTTCAGAGGCTCTGATTACTACTGCCTCGGGTCTGTGCGTTGCGATTCCTGCGCTGATTATGCACCGCTATTTTTTGCGCCGTATCGATACCATTGTGGTGACCATGGAACAGGATGCAATTCGCTTGATTAACGCGGTTCATGGCGATGTGAAAATTCAAGGCGCCGCAACCGCAGCAGAGACAGGTACAAACGCGTGAACTTTAAGCGCCAGCGCGTCGATGATAATGGCATCAATCTGACGCCGCTGATCGACGTTGTATTCCTACTGCTGATTTTCTTTATGGTTTCCACCACCTTCACCAAGGAGAGCCGCTTGCAATTGGAATTGCCCAGCGCCGAAGGTGAAGCAGCGGTAGAGCAGCCCGAACAAATTGAAATTGTTATCAATGCGGCCGGACAGTATGTGGTCAATCAGCAACGTTTATTGAGCGATGATGTTGGCGGATTGATGGCGACCTTAACTGAGGTCAGTGCGGGCAATACCGAGCTGCCGTTGATTATCAGTGCCGATGCTGCAACGCCGCATCAGGCGGTAATTACTGCAATGGATGCCGCTGGACGACTGGGCTTTGCCAAATTAAAAATAACCACCCAACAGCCGGATGCTGGCGGACAGCCATGAGCCAAAATCAATCTGACTTTAAAATTTACCTGCGCCTACTTAAATATGTGGTGCCATTTTGGCCGTATTTTGTACTGAGTATTCTGGGTTTTTCCATGTACTCCGGCGTGCAGGTTTTGCTAGCCGATATGATGCAACTGATTGTCGATTATATCGGTGGCAATATCAGCGCAGGCGAAGGCGGGGTAATGTCGCGGCTGATTCATCGGGTTGGCGGTGAAGAGTTTCGACTTGAAGATGCGCGCACCGCAATTGTGGTGTTATTGATTGTGTTGGGCTTGTTGCGCGGATTGGGCTTTTTTGCCGGTAACTATTTTATCGCCAATGTTTCCCTGCGACTGGTGCATGTGCTGCGTTGCGAATTGTTCGAAAAAATGCTGTTTATGCCCAGCGCCTATTACGACCGCAATTCAACTGGCGCACTGATTTCTAAAATTACCTTCAATGTCGAGCAGGTCACTGGGGCGGCGGTCAACGCGCTTAAAGTGGTGATGCGCGAAGGTACATTTACGATTGGCTTGGTGGCTTACCTGCTGTTTATCAATTGGAAACTCACCACGATTTTTGTGTTTGCTTTCCCCATGATCGGCGTAACGGTGTGGTGGGTTGGTAAACGTTTCCGCAAGCTCAGTCGCAATATTCAAAACGCGATGGGTGAGGTGAATTCAGTCACCAATGACAGTATCAGCGCCTACCGCGAAATTCGTCTTTATGGCGGTGCGGAGTATGAAAATAATCGCTTTGAAAAAGCCAGCCAGCGCAATCGCAATCAGAATTTGAAAATGTCGTTTTACAACGCCATTAGCCCTACGGTGATTCAATTTCCGGTGGTGGTGGCCACGGGCGTATTGATCTGGATTGCCTTGGGATTGACCGATGCCATGACGCCGGGATCATTTGTGGCCTATTTATCTGCGGCCTTGTTTTTGCCCAAGCCGATCCGTCAGCTGGCGGAAGTGTCCAGTGTGATTCAAAAAGGCTTGGCGGCAGCGCAGGATATTTTTGAATTTCTGGATACGCCCCAGGAAACCGATAAGGGTACGGTTGAAGCCGAGCGCTTGCGGGGCGATATCAGTATTCGCAATTTGAACTTCCGTTACGGCCCTGATTTGGAGCCGGTATTGCGCAATATCAATCTGGACGTGACCGCAGGCACTTCGCTGGCTTTGGTCGGGCTTTCTGGTTCGGGTAAATCCACTTTAGTCAGTTTGATCTCGCGTTTTTATCAGCATGAAGAGGGCGAAATTAAGCTCGACGGTGTGGATGTTCGCGACTATCGCCTGACCAATTTACGGGATAATTTGGCCTTAGTGACACAACAAGTGACGCTGTTTAACGATACGGTTTATAACAATATTGCCTACGGCAGTATGGCTAATGCCAGCCGGGAAAGTGTGATTGCGGCACTGGAAGCCGCTCATGCTATGGACTTCATCAACGAGCTGCCAGAAGGGCTGGAAACCGAGATTGGTGAAGACGGCGTGATGTTGTCTGGCGGTCAGCGTCAGCGCTTGGCGATTGCTCGGGCCTTCCTTAAAAATGCGCCGATTTTGATTTTGGATGAGGCCACTTCTGCGCTGGATAATCAGTCGGAAAGTTTGATCCAAGCCGCAATGCAAGATGTGATGAAAGGGCGTACTACCATTGTTATCGCCCACCGCCTGAGCACCATTGAAAATGCGGATCAGATTGTGGTGATGGAGTCTGGCAAAATTCTTGAGCAGGGTAGTCATCAAGAGTTGCTGGCACTGCAACAGCGTTACTTCCAGCTCTATAACAAAAACTTCGAGGAATAAGCGTGGCGCTTGAGCACGCTTTGAATCGCGCCTGGTATTCCACGCCGGGTTTATTGTGGTTGCTGCTGCCACTGGAAGGTCTGTTTCGTTTAATCAGTTCTGCTCGTCGTCGTTGGACTCAGCCGCAAGATTGTGGCGCGCCGGTCGTGGTGGTTGGTAATATCGCCGTGGGCGGCAGTGGCAAAACTCCGGTGGTGATTGCCGTTGCCGAGGCCTTGCAGGTGGCGGGATTTAAGCCCGGTATAGTCAGTCGCGGCTACGGCGGTAAAGCCGAGCAGTATCCCTATTTATTATCCGAAACCAGCCTGCCAGAACAGGCTGGCGATGAACCTTGTTTAATCTATCAGCGCATCGGCTTGGCGATGGCGGTAGCACCAGATCGAGTCGCCGCAGGGCGCTTGTTGGTAGAACAATATGGCTGTGATGTGATTATCAGTGATGATGGTTTGCAGCATTATCGAATGGCGCGCAAAGTTGAAATTCTAGTGGTAGATGCGCAGCGCGGTTTTGGTAATGGCCATTGCCTGCCGGTAGGGCCATTGCGGGAGCCGGTAAGTCGTCATAACAAGGTTGATCTCTGTGTTTTCAATGGTAAGGGAAGTTTGAAGCTCAATAGACCTAGTTTTGATATGGCGTTGAAGCCGTCCAAGCTGGTCAATCTATATAGCGGAGAAAGTCGTAGCATTGAGCAGTGGCCTAGCAGTGAAATGCAGGTGAATGCGATTGCGGGAATTGGTCATCCCCAGCGATTTTTCGATACGCTGGGTGGGCTTGGTTTCAGTGTTTCTGGCAGAGGCTTACCCGATCACCATCAGCCGAATGCGGACGATTTGGATTTTGGAAATTCTAAGCCGCTAATCATGACCGAAAAAGACGCGGTAAAATGCCGACATCTTGCTCAGCCTCATCATTGGATGCTGCCGGTTGATGCACAAATTGATCCTCAGTTTTACCAGCAGTTAATCGCGTTATTGCGCGCTTGAACCCCAGTGGATTTGAACCGCTTCAGGAGTATTTTGTGAGCTATACCATCATTATTCCCGCCCGTTTTGCTTCTAGTCGCTTACCGGGAAAGCCGCTGTTGGAAATTGCCGGCTTGCCGATGATTCAGCATGTGTGGCAGCGAGCGCAAACGAGTAAAGCCGCACGTGTGGTCATAGCCACTGAAGATCAGCGGGTTTTTGATGCCTGCTCGGCCTTTGGTGCCGAGGTGGTAATGACCGATGCCGGGCATGAGTCGGGTACGGATCGCCTGCAAGAGGTGGTTAGTAAACTCGGTTTGGCAGACGATGAAATTGTGGTCAATGTGCAGGGCGATGAACCGTTGATTCCCGCCGAAGCGATTGAGCAAGTGGCGGCTAATTTGGCGGCTAATTCTGAGGCGGGAATCGCTACTTTGGCGGAACCGATTACTGATGTGGAAACGGTATTTAACCCTAATGCGGTTAAAGCGGTGATCGATAATCAGGGCTTTGCGCTCTATTTTAGTCGCGCGCCGATACCGTTTAATCGGGATGATTGGTCCACGGGCCAGCCGAGCCAAATGCCGGAAGCACCGGTATTTCGACATATTGGTATCTATGCCTACCGCGTGGGATTTCTGCATCAGTTTGTGCAATGGCCGCTGGGGCGTTTGGAAGCCTGTGAAAAATTGGAGCAGTTGCGGGCCATGGAAAATGGCGTGCGTATTCATATCGCGGCTGCTTGCGTGGATATACCCGGTGGGGTGGATACCGAGGCAGATCTTGAAAATGTTCGCCGTTTGATGGGAGTCTAAAATGAGCGTGTCGGTGCTGTTTGTGTGTTTGGGAAATATTTGTCGCTCACCGACAGCGCACGGTGTGTTTGAGCAAATGTTGCTAGAGCAGGGCTTAGCTGAACAGGTTGAGGTCGATTCTGCCGGTACCGGCGATTGGCATATTGGTCGGCCGCCAGATGCGCGTATGCAGGCCGCCGCTAAACAGCGGGGCTATGATCTTTCGCATTTGCGCGCCCGGCAAGTCAGCGCTCAGGACTTCCACAATTTTGACTATGTGCTCGCCATGGATAAGAGTAATTTCTCAGACCTACAAGCCATGCAGCCGCACAATAGCCGAGGCAAGTTGAGTTTGTTTTTGGATTTTGCGCCGCAACAACATTTGCGCGAGGTTCCCGACCCTTACTATGGTGGCGAAGCCGGATTTTACGAAGTTATTGATCTCGTTGAAGCTGCCGCGCAAGGCTTGTTGAATGATATACGCCAAACACGTTAGTCATGTCGAAATCAGTGATTCCCGAAATACGTGAGCAAGTTGATTTACAGCCGTTCAACACCCTGTCTTTGCCGGTGTGGGCAGATTATTTTTGTACCGTTCACGATACCGCTGAGCTAAAAGCTGCCCTAGGTTTTGTCAATGAAAAGCAGTTGCCGGTTTGTCTGCTCGGCGGTGGCAGTAACAGCGTTTTTAAGGGGGATTTCCCCGGTCTGGTGATACAGATTGCGCTGAAAGGGATTACTTGCGAGGAGCAGGGCACGCGCCGATTGGTGTCGGTCGCTGCCGGGGAGAACTGGGATCATTTTGTGCGACATTGCCTGCACTCCGGCTGGTATGGCATTGAAAACCTGATCGCGATTCCCGGCAGTGTGGGTGCGGCGCCTATTCAGAATATTGGTGCTTATGGTGTTGAATTAAGCGCCTGCCTGCATTCGGTAACAGGCGTACATATCGATTCGTTGCAAGAGCAAACCCTCAGCGCGGCGGAATGTGAGCTTGGCTATCGAGACAGTGTGTTTAAGAACCGTTTGCGCGACAAATTTGTGATTACTGAGATAAGCCTCGAACTTTCTAGTGACGCGCAAGCGCAATTGCAGTATCCCGCTTTGAAAGAGGCCTTGCCTGACCATTATCCACCAACCCCGGAGCTGGTGGCGCAAACGGTGGAGGTCGTCCGCGCTAGTAAATTACCCGATCCCGCAACTGAACCCAATGCGGGCAGTTTTTTCAAAAATCCGATTATTGATGTCGAGCAGGCTGAACAACTGCTTAAGCAGTTTCCCGATTTGCCCCATTGGCCTATTGCCGAGGGTAAGGTTTCGGGCAAGGTTAAATTAGCGGCGGCTTGGTTAGTGCAGCACTGTGGCTGGAAAGGCCGGCGAATGGGGCCGGTTGGTGTGCATCCCAAACAGGCGATTGTGCTTGTGAATTATGAGGGCGGTTCAGCGGCGGAATTACTGGCACTGGCTACGGCGATTCAGCAAGAGGTGTTCAACACCTTCAGCGTATCGCTGGATATTGAGCCCCGTGTTTATTAGTGGGAGCAATGCCCCGCTGGCGGACGAAATCATTGAGCTAGACGGTTCTCGTCTGCTGTATTTTAGAAACTATATTTCCGATCCTGATGCTTGCTATAACGCGCTGCTTGAACAGAGCCACTGGCAGCAACCTGAGCTGACCATTTTTGGCCAAACACGAAAGGTGAGGCGTCTGGTGAGTTTTGTGGGCGATCCCGGTGTGGCTTATCGCTATAGTGGACATCGTCATTTTGCTGATCCTTGGCCCGGCATACTCAGCGACATCAATCGCCAACTTCACAGTGATTTTGAGTTTGGCTTTAATAGCGCGCTGTTAAATTATTATCGCAATGGCAGCGAAGGCATGGGCTATCACAGCGACGACGAACCAGAGCTCGGCCCCGCGCCGGTTATTGCCTCGCTTAGCTTGGGTTGCGAAAGGGATTTTGTTTTTCGTCGCAAAGGCGGCGGTCGACAACAACTGAGCTTGCCTTTGGCTCATGGTTCACTGTTATTAATGTTGCCGCCCTGTCAGCGAGATTGGCAGCACGCCTTGCCTGAACGTAAGCGAGTTAAAGCGGGGCGGATTAATCTCACCTATCGGCGGATTTTTGCTTAGCTTTCACAATCGCCTGCTAGGTCTTGGTGCATTTCTGTCTTGGTGGTATCTTCTTCGCGTCTGCGATAGGAAAAAAAATGATTCAGGTTTTATTAGCTGACGATCACCAAATGGTGCGCACCGGCATTGCCCGGATGATTGAAGATGCGCCGGATATGGAAGTGATTGGCGAGGTTGGCAGTGGTGAAGCGGCCTTGAGTTTCTGCCAACAACATCGACCCGATGTGGTGATGATGGATGTGCGTATGCCCGGATTAGGGGGCTTGGAGGCGACCCGGAAACTGCGACAGATGGTGCCTGACACACGGATTATCGCCATTAGCGCCTGTGATCAAGAACCCCTGCCTAGCCGCCTGCTCAAGGCGGGTGCGGCGGCCTATGTCAGCAAAGATACGTCCGAGCTGGAAATGCTCAAAGCGATTCGTGAAGTGGCGGCGGGGCGGCGTTATTTAAGCCCGGCGATTGCCCAACAGATTGCCCTGAATGGTCTTTCGGAAACGGCGGAGTCTCCCTTTGATGAGCTCTCTGAGCGGGAGATGCAAATTTGCCTAATGATCGCCAATTGCCAAAAAGTGCAAGATATTGCTGATCAGCTTCATATCACCCCCAAAACAGTGAACAGTTACCGCTATCGAATTTTTGAAAAATTGGATCTCAGTGGCGATGTAGAACTAACCCTCATGGCCATTCGGCACGGTTTGATTGAATCCCCCGCCAACTGATTGCCAATGTCTGCTTCCTCTGGATTTGATTCCGCCTCCTTTCTGAAAACCGTTACTCGCCAGCCCGGTGTCTACGTTATGTACAACGAGGCGGCTGAGGTGCTTTATGTTGGCAAAGCAAAAAATCTGCGCAATCGCTTGAGTAGTTATTTTCGCGCTAGCGGCCTGACCAGTAAAACCGTGGCTTTGGTAATGCGCATTGCCAATATTCAAGTCACCGTGACCGGTACTGAACGAGAAGCACTGTTGCTGGAACAGAATCTGATCAAGCAGTATCGCCCGCCGTACAATATTTTATTGCGCGACGATAAATCCTATCCTTATGTGTATCTCAGTACGGATAAACAGCATCCACGTTTAAGCATTCACCGTGGCAGTAAAAAGGGTAAGGGGCGTTACTTTGGCCCGTATCCCAGTGCGGTGGCGGTACGCGAGAGCCTTAATGCGCTGCAAAAAGTTTTTAAGGTGCGCCAGTGTGAAGACAGTTATTACAAAAATCGCAGCCGGCCCTGTTTGCAGTATCAAATCAATCGCTGTTCCGGCCCCTGTGTGGGCATGGTTAGTGATGAGGATTATCAGCGAGATGTGCAGCAAACCGAGCTGTTTCTATTGGGCAAAAGCTCCGAGCTGAACCGGCAGTTGGCCGATCAAATGGAAAGTTATTCTGCGGCACTGGAATTTGAAAAAGCGGCGGAATACCGCGACCGCATTGCCTTTTTACAACAGGTGCAATCCACCCAGTCCATCGAGGGGCAGCAGGGCGATATCGATATCGTTGCCGGCGTGTTGGAAGCTGGCCAATGTGCCATCCATCTTATTTATGTCCGCAATGGCCGTATCTTGGGCAGCCGTAGTTATTTTCCCAAAAGCCGCTTGGATGAAAGCGTTGAAAGCCATGTTGAAGCGTTTATCGCCCAGCATTATCTTGGGGATTCTGCCGGCATGGATATGCCCAAAGAAATTGTGCTGAATGTGGTGCTGCCTGATATTCCCCTGTTTGAAGAAAGTTTGAGCGAACAAGCGGGGCGCAAAGTCAGTTTGAGCTATCGCGTTCGCGGCAACCGCAGTAAATGGCAGCAGTTGGCGGTCACCGCCGCGCAGCAGAATTTGCGCAATCGTTTAGCGGCGTCAGAAACTGTGGCTGGTCGTTATCGGGCGCTGCAAAAAGCTTTGGAGCTTGAAGAGTTACCCCAACGCCTAGAATGTTTCGATATCAGTCATAGCAGTGGTGAGGCGACAGTGGCTTCCTGTGTGGTGTTTGATGCCTCGGGTCCGGCTAAGTCGGAATACCGCACTATGAATATTGAAGGGGTAACCGGCGGAGATGATTATGCCGCCATGCGTCAGGCCTTAACCCGGCGCTATAAACGCATTGCCAGTGGCGAAGTACCGCGCCCGGATGTGCTGTTTATTGATGGTGGCAAGGGGCAGCTCAATCAGGCCAAAGAGGTGATGGAAGAGTTGGGACTGACCGATCTGCTTATGGTTGGTGTGGCCAAAGGGGCAGATCGACGTGCGGGTTTGGAAGTATTAATTCGCTCCGATAATGATCGCGAGATCAGTCTGCCGGATAACAGCCCGGCCTTGCATCTGATTCAGCATATTCGCGATGAATCTCACCGCTTCGCCATTACCGGCCATAAAGCCCGGCGCAATAAGGCGCGAACCCAGTCTGGTTTAGAGGCTATTCCGGGCGTAGGCGCAAAACGTCGGCGAGAGTTATTGCGTCATTTTGGCGGCCTGCAGGGGGTCTATCAGGCCAGCCTAGAGGATTTATCCAAGGTGCCGGGAATCAGCGAAAAGCTCGCCACTGATATTTATGAAAGCTTGCGTAGTGAATAGCGGCGCAAAATCCGTAAAATAGCCATTGAATGACCGCGTGAGTGACCTATGAACATCCCAAATGCCCTGACTCTTTTTCGAATCATCCTGATTCCGGTTCTGGTGGTGGTGTTCTATCTGCCGTTTCCCGGCTCCTACCTGACTTGCGCTGCGCTTTTTGCCTTGGCGGGGATTACCGACTGGCTGGATGGCTATCTTGCTCGTCGCCTTGGACAGAGCACACCTCTTGGGGCATTTCTTGATCCGGTGGCCGATAAGCTGATGGTCGCGGTTGCTCTGGCACTGCTCATTGAGCGGTTTAACGCACCGTGGTTTACCATTCCTGCGGTGGTTATTATTGGTCGCGAAATTGTCATTTCAGCGCTGCGTGAATGGATGGCTGAGTTGGGCAAACGCACCAGCGTAGCGGTGTCCTATCTCGGTAAAGTCAAAACCACGGTACAAATTATCGCCATTATCGGCCTGCTGATGTTCCCGCCAGAGCAGTACTGGTATTGGGATATGTTGTCGCTGAGTTGCCTGTACGTTGCCGCCGTGCTCACATTGTGGTCAATGATTGTCTACCTTCGTGCGGCATGGCCGGATCTGCGCTCCGTTCCCAATAAAAAATAACGCAAAATCAGCGACTTTCCTTGACAGACAAGGCGCAGTGAATAGAATAGGCGCCTTCCTTGAAGACGTGCTCTTTCTCTGAGCGCGGTCGTTAAGGCGGGATTAGCTCAGTTGGTAGAGCGGTACCTTGCCAAGGTACAGGTCGTCGGTTCGAACCCGATATCCCGCTCCAAATTTCGATATTTCTTTGAGTAAAAGGCGCGGTGGCAGAGTGGTTATGCAGCGGACTGCAACTCCGTGTACGCCGGTTCGATTCCGACCCGCGCCTCCATTCTTCCTGCACAGCACCTCTCGCACACATTCCCCTATAAATCATCTTGTTCTTAGCTATCTCACGTCATACAGTTAATCCATAACTGGATATTGAGTGTGTGCATGGCTGATTTATTTCGCTATCTGGAGTTGATGGCAAGAAAGGGCGCTTCTGATTTATTTATCAGTGTCGGTGCGCCTCCCATGTTGAAAATTGAGGGGGGAAGTCACGCCATTGGCGAGGAGCGCCTTAATTCTCAGCAGGTGCGCAGTTTGGCGTATTCCATGTTGAGTGATGCTCACAAGCAAACCTTTGAGCAGACGCTCGAGCTGAATTTTGCAACAGGTGTCGATGGGGTGGGGCGTTTTCGCTTTAATCTCTATCGCCAGCGTGGCGAAATCGCGATGGTGATTCGCTATATCAAAAGTCATATTCCCAGCCTTGAGAGCCTTAATCTCCCGCCTCAACTCAAGGAAATGGTGATGTTGCAGCGGGGCTTGGTGTTGGTTGTTGGCGCGGCGGGTTCGGGTAAGTCTACGGCCTTGGCATCCATGATTGACCACCGCAACTCTACCGAAACTGGTCATATTTTGTGCATTGAAGACCCGATTGAATTTATGCACAGCCATAAAAAATCGGTGGTAGACCAGCGCGAGGTTGGCCTAGATACCTTGGATTTTGGTACGGCCTTGCACAATGCCTTGCGCGAAGCGCCAGATGTGATTTTGATCGGTGAAATTCGCGATAAAGAAACCATGCGTCATGCCATTGTTTACGCGGAAACGGGGCATCTCTGCCTGGCTACCTTGCACGCGAATAATGCTAACCAAGCGCTGGATCGCATTATTAATTTCTTCCCCGCTGAGTTTCATCACCAGTTATTAGTCGATCTGTCGTTGAATTTACAAGCAATTGTGGGGATGCGCTTGCTGCCGGGAATGGACGGTCGACGTGTTCCTGCTGTCGAAATTTTGCGAAAGTCGCCCTATGTGTCTGACCTGATTGAAAAAGGCGATATTGATGGTCTGAAAGAGGTGATGGCCAATAATAATGATATCGGCATGCAGACCTTCGACCAATCGCTGTATGACTTGTTTATGCATGACAAAATCAGTCGGGATGTTGCGCTTCAACATGCGGATTCGGCCAATAATTTATTGTTGAGAATGCGCTTGAAGGGCGACTTTATGGGCGAAGGGCTAGAGTTAGATTAAAAAAAACCGGCCATGGGGCCGGTATAAGCTCAGGAAACTTGTGGTGTTTGGGACCAGTAATTAAGCGATTTTTTCGCGGGTGTCGGTTTGGGTTTTTTCCCAGCGTTGGCGGAAAGTCCGGTTGAACATATTCCAGCTCATAGGCATTTTTTCATCCCAACGTTTTGGCAGATTACTCAAGGGCATGGCTACGCCATTAATGTCCCGCCAGAACAGCCAGTCAGAGCGAAAATGGGGCGTTAAACGGCCTACAATTTGATTGGTGGCGGGGGCAAGGTTCAGGCCATCCAGATCGCCGCGACGCATCATTACCACGTCTTCCAAATCGATACCTTCTGAAAAAGCGAACAGAATCGCGGCGCGCTCACTGCGCTCAAACCGGCCAATCAAGTAAGTCACGTCGGACATCAGCTCGAGACTTTTGGGAAGGAGTTGGCTGACGGATTTAATCCAGCCATTTTGTACGGCTTGTTCTGCGGCAATCATTAAGCGGCTGAAGGCATCCTCGCGGGCAGTCTTGCCGTCTAGCAGTTCAATACGCTTCAGGGCATCAAAAAGCGAATCAGTATTTAGCTGATCGAGAAAATCTTCATAAAAGTCGCAGGCTGAGAAACAGCGGAGATCCACGAAAAAAGCTAAATCAGAAAAGCGCATAACTTTGTCCATCCGTATAAGTGCGTAATCGCTCTAACGATTTAAGTATGCGTAAAACTACGTATGCGAGCAAGGGGTAATCACTGCATCTGATGAAGATTAGACTTTAATGTGAAAAAAATCACGGAAATCTGTGTCGGAGTGTGGCACGTATAGGTGGTATATGTGTCGTAATCAGTGCGCTGATATACAGATCGTCTATATTGTTGTTTAGGCGTTGTTGTTTAGGCATTGTTGTTTAGGCTTTGCTTGATAGGCTATTTATAACGCTAATAAGAGTTAGACTTGGGTCAGGGGCTACTTTCGTTTAAGGGCTACTTTAGTTGGCACCCTCGTTCAACACGGCAGAATCACGTATTGGGCTTGAACAATGCCTTCGGTGACACTGTCCAAATACTATTTGGATACCCATGCGGAACATTATGTGTAATTTCACGCCCCTGTCGGCTTCTCGAACGCTTGCTCTCTGGCTCTGTGGTTTGTCGATATTCCCGAGCCTACTGTGGGCGAATGAAACCCAGCCGAAAATCGGATTTTATTTGCAGCAGAAAGCCGCTGAATTTGAAGCCGGCATATCCGAATTGCAAAGAAATATAAACGAACCTCTAAGCCTGAAAGGCATTGCCACGCAGGATAATGCTAGCGGGATTGTGGTTGAGCTGCTGCTGAATAATCCACCGGAAAATGTAGCGGAGCTACTTGGACTTACTGGCGCGCGTGTGCGCCATATAAATGTACAGGAAGGCTGGGCAACTATTTCGCTCGGTTCTCAACACATAATCGATAAGCTGTCTGAGCTGGATTTTGTTACGCAGCTCAATTATGCGCCGCCACCAATTTTTCGGGCTGGCTCGGTGACTTCTCGCGCCGCAAGAGCGCTGCGTGCAAATCCCATTATTAACAGCCAAACCCTTGATGGTACGGGGCTTAAAATCGGCGTTATTTCTGACAGTTTTGCCCAAACCACCAGTGTGCGCGATAGCAATACCACGCCCGCCAAAGGCAGTGCGGGCAACTTAAGTGGTAGTCGGCCACAAGATAGTGGCGACTTACCGGCGGTAGTCACACTACTCAACGATTCAGTGTCAGGGACCGATGAAGGTGCGGCCATGGCGGAATTGATTCACGATATTGCGCCGGGTGCCGCCATTTATTTTCATGCGGCAGGTGGAAACCGCAGAGAAATGACCGCGGCGATTAATGCGCTGTGCGATGCGGGGGTCGATGTCATTGTCGATGATGTGCTGTTCTTATTTGAAAAAGTGTATCAGGACGATATCGTCGCCTTGGCAGCAAAAAATTGTGAGGATCAGCGCGGTACAGCTTATTTCACCGCAGCGGGCAATGATGCCAATTTTGGTCATCGATATGTTTATAAAGACATCAATGCGGCAGTGGACGACGAGGCGAGCACACCCTCTGGGAATGATTTACACAATTGGCGAACCAGCGGCGGCAGTGACGGTTTTATGCGCTTTGATGTTCCCGCCAATCAAAAAGTGTATGTGATTTTAAACTGGAATCAGCCGGGGGATAACATACCCGGTAGTGTAGGCTCCCAGGTGGATCTCGATCTGTATGTCACTCGCTTGGACTCAGTCGATGCCACGGTGCCGGGGAATAGCAATTTTGTGGCGCGTGGCGCGCAATTTCAGGGGCGAACCGGTGTCCCCTCTGGTGAGCCCGTTGAGTATGTGGTGTTGGACTCCGGCGCGACAGCTAAAACGTACTATATTGCGGTTGAGCATAAGAAGGGCAATAAAACCGCGATTCCCCAGTCTTCCGCCGTGCCGCTGGAATTTAAAATACTGTATACCGGTGGGCGCTCATTGAGTGCCGAATACAGTTTTAATGGGCCGACTACTTGGGGACATGTACTTGGCGAAGATATCCTCTCCGTTGCCGCCGTTCCTTGGTGGGAGTCGTTGGAGTTTGAACCCGGTAATTTCACTACACCAAATATTGATCCAGAGCCTTTTACGGCCGTGGGCGGAGAGCAAACCGTACAGTTTAATTCGGCAGGTGCTTATATGCCGGTAGTGCGTACTGTTCCGCAATTTGCATCGGTAGATGGCAGTAATAACACCTTTCTTGGGAGCTTTTCATCTACGGCACCGATTGATGGCGAGTGGGATAGTTTTCCTAACTTTTTTGGTACTTCAGCGGCAGCGCCAAACGCGGCGGGGATTTACTTATTACTCAAACAGGCTTTTCCCGATTTAACCGGCGCCTTGTTTTTAGAGGCCGTAGAGGCAACGGCGATCGATGTAACGGGCAGTGCCGCATCGTCGGGTTTTGATGACGTTACCGGCAGCGGATTGATTGATACTGATGCGGCATATCAATATCTGGCGAATGCGTTCGCTGATACCGATGGTGATGGTATTGCCGATACCTTGGATAACTGCCCCGATGATCGCAATGCCGATCAAGCTGATACCGATGGCGATAACATTGGTGATGTTTGTGATCCAGAAAACAATACCGATAGTGATGGCGATAGCGTCACCAACGATATAGATAACTGTCCTAATGTTGCTAATACAGATCAGGCCGATGCCAATAACAATGGTGTGGGTGATGTTTGTGAGTCAGCGCCATCTACCCCATCTGGTGGTTCAGGTGGCGGTGGCGGCGGAGGTTCAGGATGGGGATTGTTGCTACTGGGCTTGAGTCTTTCTATATGGCAGGCCTATTTAACTCGCAGCGAGAGGAAAACGGCCTAAAACATTTTACTTGGTGTGATATTAGGCTCGGTAAATTATTGAATTTGCTGAGCCAACTCAGTAGACTTCGCAACTTCTTTGAAATCACCAGACGCAGGGAATGTTTATTCCTCTAGTCGTCTTTCCCTTCTGCCCGGATGGTGAAATTGGTAGACACAAGAGACTTAAAATCTCTCGACCTCACGGTCGTGCCGGTTCGATTCCGGCTCCGGGCACCAGAAAACCCTATGTAAATCAATGGGTTATCGAGCGACAAGACACTAGGCGAAACCCTCGCGAAAAAGTGTCTACCCGCAGCGATTCCAAAACTGTCTACCTAGCGTCTACACAAGCGGTAGACACATGGTAAAACGCGCAGATTTATCCGACGATTTCATCTCGATGATCCAGCGTCCCCCGAAGGGGGCGAGACGCATCCGAATTTATGACGCCGCCACCCCCGGGTTATGCTTCAACGTTTCCCCCGCGTCCTTCACGTGGCTCAAGATCCTAAAGACTAACGATAAGGCTCAGTGGATAACGCTTGGGAAATGGCCGGACGTTTGTGTTGCGGAGGCCCGTGTCCTTCACGCCGAGCCACCCCCGCAGAGGGAGCCTAAAGATAAACCCCGGGTAGGTCCTAAGAAGTTCCCGAGAGGGACGCTGGGGGCTGTCCTTGCGTCCTATATCGAAGAGGTAAATCTCAAGCCGAAGACCCGGGAGAAATACGCCCAGCTTATCCGGGGGAAGTCCTCGGACTGGCTCTGGCGTCAAGTCCTCGAGATAACCCCCAGCGAGGTCCTAGCGAGACACAGGGAAATCGCGGCGTCTTCCCCAGCTCAAGCCGATGGGTGGGCTCGGGTCTTCCGGGCGCTTACGCGGTGGTGGGCCGCCATGACGGACGCCCCTGCGGTTTCGCCCACGGCTAAACTTAGCGCGACCCGGGGGTGGTGCCGGGTTCCTCGCAAGAGGAGCTGGCTGCGTCCTCACCGGCCGGCTCTATTTATAGAATCTCTCGAGACGATCCGAGACACCCCCGCCGGGATCGACACAGCGGATTACCTCGGTTCACAGGGTCACGCCTTATGGAGACGCTACGTCTCCGCTGGGCTGATCTGGATTTCTTGGGACGCTCCCTCATCTTTAAGGACACGAAGAATCGCGACCCTCTCGAGCTTCCTATGGTCCCCACCGTGGAGCGGGTCCTTCGAAGGCGGCTCGAGACGAGATGCAGTGACGTTTGGGTTTTCCCCGCGAGGAACGGGGATAACCACAGGGCTGACGCTTGCGGATCCGCAGAGAGCCGCCTGAAAGAAACGCTGGGCTTTGGGTTTTCTCACAATGACCTTCGCAGGTCCTACCTAACTTACGCGGAGAGGCCCCCCTGGGTCAGTATCTACACCCTCAAGAGACTCGTGAATCACAGAACCGGCGGAGACGTAACTGAGGGCTATCTTGGGTCGGATCCTGAGAGGCTCAGAGAGGCCGCTCAGGCTATCGAGGGGGCATTTGGGGGACCGTAATAGAACACAAAAACCCAAAATAAGACACTTTCTGTATGCCTTCTCGTCTCGGGAAAGGATGGCGGTGGAAAAAAGCAAAAAAATAAACATTAAATTTTAGTAATAGAGCGTACAGACGAGGTGGCGTCAGACGGAGGACCGTAGCGTCGTAAAGCATGTAATACATACTTCCGCCCGTTTTTCATCAGTACAGACGAGATTTTTGGGTCGCTTGACGCAATAAAAATACAACAAAATCAAGGACATATCCCCTTGCTTTTGGGGGCGAGTGGCGAGAAGCTGGGGGTGTCGAAAATCACACGAGACACTAAAAAAATGATCACCAAAATCGATCAACAAATCAAAAGAACGACGCTAGAACGTGCTGCCTACGACCGGAGGCGCGAGGTCCAGAGCTGCCGATTTCACATAGACAACCTCAAAGATAGGGCGAAAAAAGACCCCGAGGCGTGGGCGCTCTGGCAGCAGATTGACGATTCCGCTCGGAAGCTTCTGAACGCGGGTCCCCTCAGCCACAGCGACACTTGGGTCTGGTGCAAGCACCTTCACGCTTCCGCCATGCTTCTCGCGGTCCTCGTTCGTCGGAGCGAAGAAGCTCAAGCGGGAGAATTCACGAATGGTTGAGGCGCAAACGGCGGGGGATCCTTTCGTTTCTTTCCTTCCTCGAGGTCCGATCAGGAACTACCTCTGGATCGGCGATTGTGGGAGCCGCAAGACGGCAGAGGCCCGGGTCTCCATCATTGAGAGCCTGATCTGCGACGCTGTCGAAGCGGGAGCTAAGAGGTCGCCTCCCATTTTGCGTCTCGCCGACGAGGCGGTCTATAACGCTTCGTGCTGGTTTGCGGATCTTGCCGAAGGCGCGGAGGTGACGAAAGAAATCGCGAGAGAAATCGAGTTCGCATTCTTCGCGCTTCAATTCGCCTCTTGGCTTTTCACGGCGACGAGCTCTATAGTGAGGGTCACTGTGCGTGGATCTTGAGGGATGGGGGGTTGATTCCACCTTTCTGATTACGCTACTTTACAGAAAGCTTAAAATGGAATTTAAACATGATAAAAAAAGTCCTCTTTTTCTCGTTCTCAGTTTGTGTCTCTTTATTCGTCCCCGCTGTCGTAGCCGAAGTGTCGGGACACGAGTTTTTCAGATGCCAAACAGAGCAAAGCATAGGGTTCGATAGCCGAGACGGGAACGGATGGATCCCTACTCAGTTCAGCGATAAGCGCTGGTACGTGGTGAGGTCCGCACGTAAAGGAGAATTTTGGCATAAAGACGGCTACGACTACGTCGCGTTTAGCTATTACGAGGGGCCAGACCAGAGAGGTCTTTTCCTCGGACCTCCTGAGGCGGCTATGAGCTGCCTAAAGTTTACAGAGTCGAAAGGCAGGAGCAGAATTACCTGCTCTGACGTGAACCCGAAGGGGTGGACGGACTCCGTAGGGCTTTTCTCTTTTTCAGTCGATTTAGGGACTAACCGATTTGCTCACGCCGTTATGTCCGGCTTTCAAGGCGGCACTCCGAATATTCAGATCGGCCAATGTTCATATAAACCGCGCCCTTAAAGGGGCTTTCTGAGTGAAGACCGTTTCCTATGGGGCCTATCTTCGTATATCTCTCGAACGGTCCAGAGCTTCTCAGGACACGCTAGGGGAAACCAGACGGGGCTCGATTGGTTTGAGCAAATCCCGTCACCAGCGGACGGCAGAGCGAAAATCATACGCGTCACAGAGTCGGGACACGAAGCCGCCAAGAAGCTCTCAGAGGGCCTCAAAAGGCTCAAGACAGGGCGGGCCATCCCAAGACCCTTCACGTACCTGATGACGAAACCGAAGACCCAGTGAATGCGTCTCTCACCCTTTTGGGTAGCCTTCGGGGGCCCTTTAGAGAACAATAGGTCCCGCAGCAGACCCAGCGTCAACACTAGGATCTAAAGGGCCTCTAGCGACTTCAATAGCCCGACGCAGGTAAGACAGAAGGTTACTTAACCATTTGATTTACAATTGGTTTCAGCCACAAGTTCGAACTTAAAATCTCTCGACCTCACGGTCGTACCGGTTCGATTCCGGTCCCGGGCACCAATAACTTCCTTGCTGTTTCTGTGGCTTTAAGGGCATTAGCTTCCAGAGTTACCCCTGATATCGTGGAACTGTGTAATTGAAACAGACCCATCGGGAAATTTTGCCTGTATTTCAAGTTCCCCGCCCATCGCTTTTATTGCTTCACGGAGTGTTGAAACGTACATATCTGTACGGCGTTCCATTTTAGAAATAGCGGCCTGATTTACGTGCATCTTTTCTGCAAGCTGAGCTTGTGACAATTTTCGCGCCAGACGTAGTTCAGATAGTGGCATTTCGGCCATCAGCGCTTTTGCTTTATTACTTGCTGCTGCTTGAGAATCTAGCGGCATTTTATCGCGCAGGTGCTTAAATGATTTAGCCATGTTAATACCTACCTTTTCATTTACTGGTTCATTCACTGGGTTCATTAGCAATTTTCAGTAAATGTTGGTCGTACAAGCGATCTGCTATCGGAAGAAATTGGTCGTAGAAGCGCTTGTTGCCAGTTTTATCTCCGCCTATCAGTAAGATGGCCATGCGGCGAGGATCAAATGCGTAAAAGACCCGATAGGGCCGCCCTTGGTGCTGGATTCTCAGTTCCCGCATATGGCTGTGCTTCGAACCCTTGATACCTGAGCTGTATGGGTGGGGGAGTTGTGGACCGCGCTTTTCTAGTAATTCCACATAGGCAGCAATATCTTCCTGCTCGGCAACAGTGAGAGTCTCCCACCAGATTTCGAATTCATCCGTGTATTCGATTTCATATTCCATTGATGGAATATAGCTTGGGAGGAATATTTGTCAAGATGGGGCGGAGTTAGAGGAGCCTATGGCCGACTAGGTAGTGGCTCTACCTGTCGGCAAAGGTGAGAGAAGGGGTTACTGGATCTTAATCAGCAAACACTGCGCATTACCGGCGGTTGCAGCATGAGCCAGTGCAATTCTCTCTCGTTCTGAGATGTTTCCATCGACTAAAACGGCAACGGTGTGGCTTTTGCCGCGTTCGAGGGCGCGAACGGCAATCTCGGTAAGAGAAGGGCAGTTTGCTGTGTGTTTGTTGTTAACCACTTGCAGAATCCGATTGGGCTTGCGCGCTTGGCTATTGCTGTCGAGCAGGGGTTTGAGTGGGCGATCAGCAACCCAACACAACCAGCGCTGATCGGCGTTTTCACTTAATTCCAGTAACATGCCAGCAAGAATAGATTTGGCCAGCGCGGGGTTGCTGTGCAGGCTGATTTCGGTCAGTCGTGCGGTATCTGCGATGGGATGAGTCGAGGCGCTGTTTATGGCATGAGTAGGAACTTGCACGGCGGTATTTCCCTGAGTGTTGTTTGCAGCGGCGCTGTGATTAAACAGTGAGGTTTGCTCGAAATTAATCATCATTAGCTCCTTCTCAATACGCCAACACTTAGACCTTCAATCGCGAAGTCTTGGTGCCGTAAATCGACTTCAATTGGGTCGTAGTCAGGGTTCTCAGCAATAAGCAAAATTTGGTGCGGTTTTTTCTGTTGAAAACGTTTAACGGTGACTTCGTCATCGATGCGGGCGACCACGATTTGTCCGTTATGAGCGGTGCTACAGCGGTGAACGGCGAGTAGGTCGTCTTCAAAAATGCCGACGTTAATCATACTGTCGCCGCGAACCCGCAAAAAATAATCAGCGGCGGGGGAGAAGATCGAAGAGGAGATGCTGCAGTAATCTTCAATATTTTGTTCTGCCAGTATCGGGTTGCCGGCGGCAACGCGGCCAACAATGGGGATACCTTGTTGGTGGTCTGGCAAGCGGATGCCACGTGAGGCGCCGGGAATAATTTCGATGACGCCTTTGCGGGCTAGTGCTTTTAGATGTTCTTCTGCCGCATTGGGGGAGCGAAAGCCGAGCTCTTTGGCAATGTCGGCGCGAGTGGGCGGATAGCCGGTGTCATCAATATAGCGCTTGATTAGGTGGAGTACTTCTGTCTGTCGGGCAGTGAGCTTTTCCATCGGCGTTTTCCTGTTTTGTCCACAAAGTTGAGGACGGATTTTGATCTGGTTATTCATACAGTAACTGTGATTATATACAGGCTCTATGCTGGCGCAAGACTTTATTTAAAAATTTATTTTTGGGGTTCGTTTTTGGTCGATATAAAAAGTGGTGCGGAATAAAAAGAAACCCGCCGAAGCGGGTAGGGGGGAGTGATGATTAGGTCAGAGTGTTACTTTTGATCAGTATTCGTCGTGATCAGTATTCGTCGAGGATGCCGTTGACGACATCGGACTCAATTTCGCTAAGTGGGTTTGTCCATTGATCCATCATGGCGGTGCTGTCGTCCCAGGTGCGATAGTCATCGTCACTGAGCTCAAAAACTTCTCGCCAATCTTCGGGCTCTTCCACAGATTCAAGCTGTAGTTGTTGCCAGCTTTCCATATCGTATTCGCAAAGCTCGCCTTCTAGGAGCTGGGTTTCTATGGTGTCGTCGTCTATGGCGACAACTTCGAACAGTTGGCCAATTTCTAAATCTTTATACCAATTTCCGACTTGTGGTCTCAGTGATGCCATGATGCGTTCTCCCCAAAAAATTCTCCTTTATTTATGTGTCTTCAAAGCTATCATCACGGAATTGCCTGTCTAGTAGGTAATTTTTCTGACCTGAGCTTCAGTGCGATGTCAATGTTTTTTGAACTTGGCTGAAAAACAAGCCCGAATTCAATAAGATGCTGTTACTTTTTCGGGAAAATCTCATGGAAGAGTGTGGTTTTTAATCTTTTATTCTTATATTAATTCTGGTTCTAGAATTAAAATTGTATAGAAATATTTGAGGCTTTTTTGACTATGTCACAGTCTTGGCTTGGCGCCGTAAATTTGTCGGATTACCCCTGGCTTGGGGAAGTGTTTGTGGTGGTATTGATTGCCCTGTTTGCCAATTTGCTGGCCGGGCGGTTGTTGTTACGGCTGGCCAAGCGCTTTGAGAAAACCCATAACCTTTGGGATGACGCCTTGCTGGAGGCGAGTCGTCGGCCAATTATTCTGATGATTTGGGCGGTGGGTGCCAGCCATGTGCTGGAGATTATTGATGCCAGCAGTGATGCGCCGGTGTTCGCGATGATTGATCCGCTGCGCAGTGTTGCTGTGGTGGCGATTATCATCTGGTTCTTGGTCAGCCTGATTCGGCAGGTGGAAGAGCGTCTGCTATCGGAAGATTACACCCACAACGATGAGCCGATTGATCGCACAACGGTAATGGCGCTGGGTAAGTTGATGCGCTCGGCAGTGATTATTGTTGGTTCGTTAATGATGCTGCAAAACTTGGGATATAGCGTATCTGGGGTGCTGGCCTTTGGCGGTATTGGCGGTATTGCGGTGGGTTTTGCCGCCAAGGATTTATTGGCGAATTTCTTTGGCGGTTTGATGGTGTATCTCGACCGGCCGTTTTCTGTAGGTGATTGGGTTCGTTCGCCGGATAAAAATATTGAAGGCACCGTAGAAAATATTGGCTGGCGACAAACTCGGATTCGCACTTTCGATCAGCGTCCTTTATATGTGCCCAATTCCACGTTTGCACAGATCTCGGTAGAAAATCCCTCGCGAATGCTGAACCGACGTATTTATGAAACTATTGGTCTACGCTATGAAGATGCGCGACTACTGCCGGCGGTTATTGCCGATGTGAAGGCGATGTTGCAGGAGCACCCGGCGATTGATTTAAATAAAACGATGATTGTGAATTTCAATGCCTACGGGCCATCGTCGCTGGATTTCTTTGTGTATACCTTTACTAAGACCACGGTGTGGGTGGAGTACCACGAGATTAAGCAGGACGTTCTGCTAAAGATCCTGGACATTATTCACCGCCACGGCGCGGATGTAGCCTACCCAACACAAACATTGAAACTCGATCCGGTCGAGTTGATTCAAAACATCGAAGGGGGAGTAAACCCGTGAGTAAAACTATTGCGGTGATTGGGGGAACGGGGCTGTGTGATTGGCCCGGCGCTCACTTGTTGGAGAGCCGCGAGGTAACAACCAAGTGGGGAAGCCCCAGTGCGCCGCTGTGTCGCTATACGTATCAGGACGCCGGGTTTGTTTTTTTGGCGCGCCACGGTAGCGGCCATTCGGTACCGCCCCATGCTATTAATTACCGCGCTAATATCCAAGCGCTGAAAGACGCGGGTATGACCGAGATTATCGCGGTGAATGCGGTGGGTGGCATTAGTGAGCGTTTTGTGTCTGGGGTGATTGCTCTGCCTGAGCAGATCAACGATTACACTTGGGGGCGGGAGCATACCTTTTACGATGGTCATGACGGGGTGGTGGAGCATATTGACTTCAGCTATCCATATAGCGAGCCACTGCGCCTGCGCTTATGTGCTGCGGCAGAGCATTTGGGTATCGATATTGAGCCCTATGGCACCTATGCGGTGACCCAAGGGCCACGTTTGGAGACCGCCGCTGAAATCGTTCGTTTGGCAAGAGATGGTAACGATATTGTGGGGATGACGGCCATGCCAGAAGCAGCATTGGCGCGGGAAGCCGGTTTGGATTATGCCTCGGTGTGTTTGGTGGTGAACCCCGCTGCGGGTGTCAGTGACACGCTGATTACCATGGAGGACATTCAAGCGGTCATCGACACCGGCATGGTGCAGGTTAAATCACTACTGGCCCGCTGCATTAGCGCTTGTTGATGGCGTTGCGTCGGCTTTATTCGGCACGGGTTTAGCTTGTTCGGGATTAGCTGGCGCAATTTCCTGGGGTTTCATCTTGGTGATTTTTACCAAGACGCCGAACAGCGGATGGTCGATAAAGTGCAGCTCATCACTGCGCATGCGCCGCCGTTGTTCCATCCTGACTATGCGGCTAATGCGATAGTCACCAAAGCTAGCTTGTTGAGCTTGCTGTTTTTCCATCGCCATTTCCCATTTGCGTCTTTCCATATCGGGATTCTGCTCAAGAAACGCCTGATATTCGGGGCTGGATTCATATTCTTCATCCAGTAATCCGGTATTTTCCTGGTAAGCTTTTGGCTGTGGGGGAAGGTAGTAAGTCGTGCCGCTCTCCGTGTCAAAGCTGAGGCTGTTTTCTTCAAATTTGCTCAGCCAGAGATTGGTGTCGATGTACAGGTAGCGTTCGAGAGCAAGTTTGATATAGCCCTCTAGTTCACTATGCTGGCCGAATTCCTTGCCGCCTTTAATGAGTACCGCTGGCGCATTTTTTAAATTTTCCAAATCCTGCTGCCAACTGGCTTGATACAACACGCGATAATAGCTGGAGCGTTTAATGGATGCTGCGGCTTGCGCAAATTCAGGGTCGGCAGCGGAGATGCGCTCAAAGGATTTGCCCTCGTCGCCGGTGTAAGGCGCCGCCCACGATTTGGGATAGCGAAGGAAAATTCGGTCTGGCCAGACTTCGCTGTTTTCGGCGGCGGGGTCCTTATTTGCAAAAACCATAAAATCGATTTGAAAGCGGTTTTCTTGCGCACTGGCGTTCAGCGCTAGCAGGCTGAAGCCGAGTGCGGCGGTGAGTCGTTTTACCCAGCACTTAGCATTTGAAAAGGCGAGCTTGGTGGGGCGATCCAGTTTGGTCAAAGTCGTGTCCTGATTATCGGTCTTTGCAGGTGTTGTCTTGAATGATTCTACTACGCTAGCGGCGCAGGCCAAGAGCATTTTATCAGCCGCCATTACGCCAGTTTCTCTAGTAAGCTCTGCACAACGCTAATACGCTGTTCGGTGTTTTCTAAGCTGTCTTTAAATTTAAAGGCATTGGCACCGTCGAGCTGGTATTTCACTGCGTTGCTTTGAATCAGTTTGATCAGGGTTAGGGGTTCTACCTTGGTGTCGGCGGTAAATTCAAAGCGACCGCCATTGGCCGATGCTTCGATTTTATTGATGCCTAATTGTTCGGCAACTAGGCGCAGCTCTGCGCAGCGGAACAGGTTTTTACACTGCTCAGGCAAGAGCCCGAAGCGGTCAATCATCTCTACCTGCAGTTCGCGCAGACCGTCTTTATCTTCAGTGCTGGCAATGCGTTTATAGAGCATCAAACGTTCCTGCACATCGGGTAGGTAGTCTTCGGGAATCAGTGCTGGAATGCGTAGATTCACCTCAGTTTGTTGTGCATTGCTGTCTTCAAGATTTATCTGTTTGCCGGCTTTAAGGGCTTTTACCGCCCGATCTAGCATATCCATATAAAGGCTAAAGCCAATGGAATGAATTTGACCGCTTTGATCTTCGCCCAGTAATTCACCGGCGCCGCGAATTTCCATATCGTGGGTGGCCAAGGTAAAGCCGGCGCCGAGGTCGTGGGCCTCGCTGATGGCGGTTAGGCGCTTCTGGGCATCAGTGGTCATTTGCTTGGCCGAGGGCGTGAGCAGATAGGCATAGGCCTGATGGTGAGAGCGACCCACCCGGCCACGCAGCTGGTGAAGCTGTGCCAGGCCGAATTTATCTGCCCGCTCGATAATAATGGTGTTGGCATTGGGTACGTCGATACCGGTTTCAATAATGGTGGAGCAGACCAGTACATTGTGGCGCTTGTGGTAAAAGTCGCTCATCACTTGCTCTAGCTCGCGCTCGGGCATTTGGCCGTGACCGACGCCGACGCGTAATTCTGGCAGCATTGTTTGTAAATCGCGGGCTGCTTTTTCAATAGTTTTGACTTCGTTATGTAGGAAGTAAACCTGACCGCCGCGCAGAATTTCACGCAGGATGGCTTCTTTTATAAGTGCTTCATCACGCTCGCGCACAAAGGTTTTTACCGAGAGGCGCCGTGCCGGTGGGGTGGCGATAATCGACAAATCACGGATGCCTGACATAGACATATTCAGGGTGCGAGGAATGGGGGTCGCCGTTAGGGTGAGCACATCGACCTCGGCGCGGAGGTTTTTCAGGGCTTCTTTTTGACGTACGCCAAAGCGGTGTTCTTCGTCGATAATTACAAGCCCCAGATTGTTGTAGCGAATATCGCTGCTGAGCAGTTTGTGGGTGCCGATAAGAATATCGACCTTGCCGGCTTCCAGTTGCGCAATCACGTCTTTTTGTTCAGCGGCGCTACGGAAGCGGGACAGCACTTCAATATTTACCGGCCAGTTGGCAAAGCGGTCGCGGAAGGATTCGTAGTGCTGTTGGGCGAGCAGGGTGGTGGGCACCAGAATGGCAACTTGCCCGCCATTTTGTACCGCAATAAATGCGGCGCGTACCGCGACTTCGGTTTTACCAAAGCCCACATCACCGCAGACCAGACGATCCATAGGCTTGCTGTTTTTCAAATCTTGCAGCACAGCTTCAATGGCCAACTGTTGGTCTGGGGTTTCTTCAAAGGGGAAGCCTGCCGCAAAGGTTTCGTAGTCATCCACAATGGTGAAGGCGCGGCCTTGGCGGGCTTCGCGTCTGGCGTAAATGTCCAGCAGTTCGGCGGCCACATCGCGTACTTTTTCAGCGGCTTTGCGTTTGCTTTTGCTCCACTGGTCGCTGCCCAGTTTATGGAGCGGGGCAAGTTCGTCATCGGCGCCGCTGTAGCGGCTAATTAAATGCAGATTGCCCACGGGAACATACAATTTTGCGCCGTCAGCATATTCCAATGTGAGAAATTCATTTTCCTGATTGTCGATCGCCAGCGATTGCAGACCCATATAGCGGCCAACGCCGTGATCTGCATGAACTACCGGTGCACCGGGGCGCAGTTCGGCAAGATTGCGCACCGCATTATCTGCCGCTGTGGTGGCTTTTTTGCGTCGGCGACTCTGCCGAACCCGATTGCCAAGTAATTCGGTTTCTGTGACCACCGCGAAGGTGCTTGTGCCTTCAAAGCATAGGCCCGCTTCTATGGGCGAGATACACAACGCCAGAGCTTGGGTGCCCTCACTAAATTCCTGCCAGCTTTCTATCAGTGTTGCTTGTAGTTTGTGACGGCGCAGCAGTTCATCCAGCGCTTCGCGCCGGCCGGCAGATTCCGCACAAAGCAGCACGCGTTTGTCGAGGGTATAGCTGCGCAGTTTGCCAACCGGGTCAGCCAATTGTGGATTGATTGCCAGCTCGGGCAGGGCGCGATACGGAAAGTTGCTGGCGCTAGGATCTTCCAATGCTTCTGCAGCTAAGACAAAGCGTGGCAATTTTTTGAGCTGTCCGAACAGTTCTTCAATAGGCAGAAAGAGTTGCTGAGGCTTAAGCACCGGGCGGCGCAGATCGCCGCAGCGCTGTTCGTAACGTTGGTGAATATCCTGCCAAAAATGTTCGGCTGAGCCTTCTAGCCCCGGCGAAGTAATCAGCAGGCTGTTTTCGGGCAGGTAGTCGAACAGGGTGCCCGTTTGTTCAAAAAACAGTGGAAGATAGTATTCGATGCCGGCGGGAGCGATGCCATCGCTCACATCTTGATAGACCGGGCAGTTGCGATGATCGACATTGAATTGTTCATGCCAGCGCCGGCGGAACCCGGTTATGCCTTGTTCGTCAAGGGGTATTTCGCGCCCTGGTAGTAGAACCAGCTGCTCCACTGGTACTGTACCCCGTTGGGTTTCGGGATCAAAATAACGCAGGGTGTCGATTTCGTCGTCAAACAGGTCGATACGCAGAGGTTCTTCGCTGCCCATGGGGAATAAATCGATTACCGACCCGCGAATGGTGTATTCGCCATGTTGATACACCGTGGAAACATGTCGGTAGCCGCAGTTTTCCAGTTGGTGGCGGAAATCGTTAATGCTCAGTTTTTGACCCACAGCCAATTCAAGGTTGCGACCGGTAATGTGGCTGGCGGGAGCCAAGCGCTGCATCAGCGTGGTAATAGGGGCGACGAGCACGCCGTTTTGCAGGCGGGGAATTTCGCTGAGGGTTTTTAGGCGCTCGGAGATAATATCTTCGTGGGGCGAAAAATTATCGTAGGGCAGGGTTTCCCAATCGGGCAGCAGCTTGATTGGCAATTCCCGGCAAAAAAAGCGTAGCCCCTGCTCAAGCCGATAGGCGCTGGCGGTATCGGCCGTGACCAAGAGAATTGGCTGGGCTTGTTGCTTGGCCAGCTCGGCAATAACGAGGGCGTGGCTGGGCTCAGGGAGCTGTCCCCAGTAGTGGCTGTACGAGGGGCTGAGTTTGCTGATTTTGGGCAGAGAAATCACGGAAGCGGCTGTCTTTTTGGTCGTAAGTGGTAAAAACGCGGCCAATTGTAGCCGCAGATGGAGGACAATGGCATTTTTACGCAAGCTATCGGAGTTGAATTACCGACTCGTAATAAAGATAATACGCGCACCCAAATCTCGCTGCTTTTAATAGGTGTTTGAAGTGACTGAAAGAAAACGTGAACGACCCAGTGATTATTTTGCAGATTGGAAAGAGCGCGAAGCGCTAGCTGAGGGGATGATTCCCCTAATCGGCAAACTTTACCGGGCGAATAACGTTAAGACTTACATTTATGGTAAGAACCTCGTTAACCTTTCAGTTCTCGACATTATGCAGGCGCACCGCTTTGTGCGTCAGGTTGAGAAGAACGAACTCTCCGAATTTGAAACTTTCCCGGTAATTCAGGCGTTGGCCGAGCTGGATCTGGGTACTGCCCATATCGATGCGGGTCGTATTGCGGTTGCCTACGAGCATGAAGGCCGTGCCGCGGGTAAGTCGGTTTCTGAATTTGTTAAAGAACAAGTTGCCGATCTGGTCGGCGGGACTAAAGAGCCTGCGCGTCCACCTCGCGATGTTGTGCTGTACGGCTTTGGTCGTATCGGTCGTTTGATGGCTCGCCTGCTGGTAGAAAAGGCCGGTGGCGGTGGCAACCTGCGTTTGCGCGCGGTTGTGGTTCGTCAGGGCGGTGCAGAAAACGATCTGGTGAAACGCGCCAGCCTGTTGCGCCGCGACTCGGTACACGGCCCCTTCAACGGCACCATCCGTGTTGATGAAGAGCGTCAGTCGTTTGTTGCCAACGGCGTTGAAGTTAAAGTGATTTATGCCAACTCTCCAGAAGAAGTGGATTACACCGCTTACGGCATCAACGATGCGATTCTGGTGGATAACACCGGTAAATGGCGCGACAGCGAAGGCCTGTCGGTGCATCTGTCTCGTCCCGGCATCTCCAAAGTTATTCTGACTGCGCCGGGCAAAGGCGATATGAAAAATATCGTTCACGGTGTTAACAACAATGAAATTCTGGACAGCGATACTATTATCTCTGCCGCTAGCTGTACCACCAACGCGATTGCGCCACCACTGAAGGTGCTGGACGAGAAATTTGGCGTTGAAAGTGGCCACATCGAAACTGTTCACTCTTACACCAACGACCAGAACCTGATCGACAACTACCACAAAGGTGATCGTCGTGGCCGCAGCGCACCGCTGAATATGGTTATCTCTGAAACCGGCGCGGCTAAGGCGGTGGGTAAAGTTCTGCCACAAATGTTGGGCAAATTAACCGGTAATGCCATCCGTGTGCCGACACCTAACGTATCTTTGGCTATTCTTAAGTTGAACTTGAAAACTGAAACCACAGTAGAAGAGCTCAACGAGTATATGCGCGGTGTTGCTCTGCATTCACCGCTGCGCAAGCAGATTGACTACTCCAACTCGCCAGAAGTGGTTTCTAGCGACTTTGTGGGTTCACGTCACGCTTGTGTATTCGACAGTGAAGCGACCATCGTGAATGGCAAAACCTGCATTCTGTACTGCTGGTACGACAATGAGTTCGGTTATAGCTGTCAGGTTCACCGCGTACTCGAACAAATGGCTGGCGTAAAATACGCCGTATACCCCAGAGACTAAGCCGCTCTGAACCGGGACGACGGAATGCCGTCCCACACCTCTGCATTTATTAGAGGTGTTCTGCAAACCTCGCGCCCTTGTATTTGGGCTGCGGGGTTTTGCATTACTGCATTCGTCCGAATTTCCGCTGAGCTGCATGCGCAGCCGGCAACAGTTTTTAGTTTTATTTTTTTAACCTTTAGAGTGTTTGGCAGCCTATGATTAAAGTCACAAAAGGCCTTGATGTGCCTATTGTCGGCGCGCCTGCCCAGCGTATTGAAGACGGTCCTACCCCACGTTCAGTGGCGGTGATCGGCTTTGATTACGAGGGTATGAAGCCGACTATGGCGGTTAAAGAAGGAGACCGGGTTAAAACCGGCCAGCTTCTTTTTACCGATAAGAAAACCGAAGGAGTGCGTTACACCGCGCCAGCTACCGGGGTGATCTCAGCGATCAACCGTGGTGAAAAGCGGGTATTGCAGTCAGTGGTTATCGATGTAGAAGCCGATGACTACGAAACCTTTGCCAGCTACAGCGCCGATCAACTGAGCGGCCTGAGCGCAGAGCAGGTGACTGAAAACTTGGTGCAATCGGGTCTGTGGACTGCATTGCGCACCCGTCCGTTCAGCCGCGTTCCTCAGCCCGGCTCAACGCCTGCGGCGATTTTTGTTACCGCGATTGACACCCATCCGCTGGCTGCCGACCCTGCGGTTGTTATTGCGGAAGCTGAAAGCGACTTCCAAAACGGCTTGGCTGTGCTGGCCCGATTGGGTGCCAAAGTGCATCTGTGTGTGGCGGCGGGCAGTGGAATTTCTTCTTCTATTAATGGTGTTCAAACCAGCGAATTTGCCGGTGTTCACCCTGCGGGCCTAGTCGGCACTCATATCCACCTGCTCGAAGGCGCAAGCATGAGCAAGGTGGTTTGGCATTTGGGCTATCAAGACGTGATCGCCGTGGGTCGCCTGTTCACTACCGGTCAGCTTAAAGCTGAACGCGTTGTGGCGCTGGGTGGTCCTGTGGTGACTGAACCGTGCCTGCTGCGCACGCGTCTGGGTATCAACCTAGAAGAACTGTGTGCTGGTCAGACCGAAGGCGGCAAAAACCGCATCGTTTCCGGTTCTATCCTTGGTGGTCGCACGGCTCGTGGCGCGGTTTGCTACTTGGGTCGTTATCACAATCAGGTCAGCGTACTGGCCGAAGGTAATCAGCGTGAATTTATGGGCTGGTTGTCTCCCGGTGCTAACAAGCACTCTGCACTGCGTATTTACCTTTCTCAGTTTGGCCGCAAGCTGCTGCCATACACCACCAATACCAATGGCAGCGAACGCGCCATGGTGCCGGTAGGTGCCTACGAGAAAATTATGCCGCTGGATATTCTGCCAACGCAGTTACTGCGTTCCTTGATTGTTGGCGATACCCAAATGGCGCAGCAATTGGGCTGCTTGGAACTGGATGAAGAAGATCTGGCGCTGTGCACCTATGTCTGCCCCGGTAAATATGAATACGGACCGATATTGCGCGACAATCTGCGCCGTATCGAGAAGGAGGGCTGAGCATGGGCCTGAGAAGTTTCCTCGATAGTATTGAGCCACATTTCGAGAAAGGTGGCCGTTTTGAAAAATGGTATGCGCTGTATGAAGCGGCGGATACGATTTTCTATTCTCCCTCTTCAGTAACCAAAACCACTGCCCACGTGCGCGATGGTGTGGATCTGAAGCGGATTATGATTACCGTTTGGTTCTGCGCTTTCCCCGCCATGTTCTTTGGTATGTGGAACGTGGGTTTCCAAGCGAATACCGCGATGGCCGAACTGGGTGTTATCGGTGGTGAAGGCTGGCGTCACGCGATGATCGCGATGGCTTCTGGCTATAACCCTGCCAGCATCTGGGACAACTTCTGGCACGGTTTCTGGTACTTCATTCCTATTTACGCCACGGTATTTATTGTGGGCGGTTTTTGGGAAGTGTTGTTCGCCATGAAGCGCGGTCACGAAGTTAACGAAGGTTTCTTCGTAACCTCGATCCTGTTCGCCCTGATCGTTCCGCCAACACTGCCACTGTGGCAGGCCGCCTTGGGTATTACCTTTGGTGTGGTGGTTGCGAAAGAAGTGTTTGGCGGTACCGGTAAAAACTTCCTTAACCCAGCCTTGGCCGGTCGTGCTTTCCTGTTCTTTGCCTATCCAGCGCAATTGTCTGGTGACGCAGTTTGGACAGCGGTAGACGGTTACACCGGTGCAACTGCGCTGTCGGTTGTTGCCAGTGACGGTATGGCCGCACTGCAAAGCCAGCTGACTTGGATGGATGCCTTTATGGGCCGTATGCCCGGCTCAATCGGTGAGACCTCGACTCTGGCGATCCTGATTGGCGGTGCTTTCCTGTTGTGGACGGGTATTGCTTCCTGGCGCATTGTTGCCGGTGTCATGATCGGTATGGTTGCGCTGTCTAGCCTGTTTAATGCGGTTGGCGGCAACCCCATGATGGAAATGACCTGGCAGTGGCACCTGGTTCTGGGTGGCTTTGCTTTCGGTATGATCTTTATGGCGACCGACCCCGTTTCTGCGTCGATGACCAATACTGGTAAGTGGGTATTTGGTGCATTGATCGGTGTGATGGTGGTGTTGATCCGTGTGGTTAACCCTGCATTCCCCGAAGGTATGATGTTGGCGATTCTGTTTGGCAACTTGTTTGCACCACTGATCGACCACTTCGTAGTTCAGGCAAACATCAAGCGGAGACTGGCACGTGGCTAATAACGACAGTATTAAGAAGGTTCTGCTGGTTGCCGTATCGCTTTGTATCGTCTGTGCACTGTTAGTTTCCAGTGCGGTGGTGATGCTGAAGCCAGTTCAGAAAATCAACAAAGAGCGCGACCTGAAGAAAAACATTCTTGCTGCGGCAGGTTTGTATCAAGAAGGCGTGTCTATTGAAGAGCAATTCGAAAAGATCACCACTAAATTGGTGAATTTCGAAACGGGTAAATTCAGCGACGACTACGCCGTTGCCGGTTTTGACCAGCGCAAGTTTGCCAAAGACAGCGCCACTTCAACCGATTTGGGTGAGGCGGATATCGCCAAGATCAAGCGCCGTGAAAACTACGGACTGGTCTACTTGGTGGGCAGCGAAGGCCAATACGATAAGGTGATTTTACCAATTCGTGGCTACGGTCTGTGGTCAACGCTGTGGGGCTTTGTTGCCTTGGAGAATGACTTCAATACGGTTGCGGGTCTGGGCTTCTATGAGCACGGCGAAACACCGGGGCTGGGTGGTGAAGTTGACAACCCAAACTGGAAAGCGCTGTGGCCTGGTAAAGAAGTTTACCGCGATGGTGAAGTGGCTATCGAAATGGTGAAAGGCAATGTCACTGAGGCAACGCCTCATGCCATCAACAAAGTAGACGGTCTTTCCGGTGCAACCCTGACCAGCCGTGGCGTCAGCAATCTGGTGCAATTCTGGATGGGTAAAATGGGTTACGAGTCATTCCTCGACAATTTACGAGCAGGGGAGGCGTAAGCATGTCAGAACTGAAAACGGCACTTACATCGCCAGTATTTAAAAACAACCCCATCGCGTTGCAGATTCTTGGTATCTGTTCCGCGCTGGCGGTAACCAGCAGCCTGCAGGTTACTTTGGTTATGTGTATCTCCGTGACCTTGGTTACGGCTTTTTCCAGCATGGCGGTTTCCTCGATCCGCAATCACATTCCTAGCAGCATTCGTATCATCGTGCAGATGGTTATTATTGCTTCGCTGGTTATCGTGGTGGATCAGGTGCTTAAGGCTTACGCCTTTGCCATCAGCAAGCAGCTCTCGGTATTTGTGGGTCTGATTATTACTAACTGTATCGTTATGGGTCGCGCCGAAGGTTTCGCAATGAAGAATCCGCCGCTGGCGAGCTTTGTTGACGGTATCGGTAACGGTCTGGGTTACTCGGTCGTATTGATCAGCGTGGCGGTAGTGCGTGAGCTGTTTGGCTCCGGCAAACTGTTCGGCTTTGAAATTCTGCCGGTGGTGACCAACGGTGGCTGGTATGTGCCCAACGGTCTGTTGTTGCTGCCACCCAGCGCCTTCTTCCTGATTGGTTTCTTCATTTGGGCTCTGCGTAGCTGGAAGAAAGAACAGGTTGAAAAAGAGGAATTCAAAATTGCTAAAAACACCCGCAGCGTGAAGGAGGCTTTCTAATGGAACATTATCTAAGCCTTTTTGTTCGCTCCGTATTTATTGAAAATATGGCGCTGAGCTTCTTCTTGGGGATGTGTACCTTTTTGGCGATCTCCAAGAAAATTCAGGCCGCTATTGGTCTGGGTATTGCGGTTATCGTAGTTATGGCCATTACCGTTCCGGTAAACCACATGATCTACGACGGTCTGCTGCGCGATGGTGCGTTGGCGTGGGCCGGTCTGCCAGATATGGACCTGAGCTTCCTCGGTCTGTTGAGCTATATCGGTGTTATCGCGGCGATTGTTCAAATCATGGAAATGGTTTTGGACAAATACGTGCCTGCACTGTACAGCGCTCTGGGCGTGTTCCTGCCGCTGATCACCGTAAACTGCGCCATCATGGGTGGCTCGCTGTTTATGGTTGAGCGCGACTACAACCTCGGTGAGTCTCTGGTATTTGGTGCCGGTGCCGGTACCGGTTGGGCGCTGGCAATTGTGGCTTTGGCGGGTATCCGTGAAAAGCTGAAATACAGCGACGTGCCAGAAGGTCTGCGCGGCCTGGGCATTACCTTTATCACTGTAGGTTTGATGTCATTGGGCTTTATGTCCTTTGGCGGTATCGACCTATAACCGAGAACCCAGACTGGAGACGTATTAATGAATACAGTAGTTATTCTCGGTGTGGCCATGTTTACCGGGATTGTACTGTCGCTGGTGGCAGTCATTCTGTTTGCCCGCTCGCGCCTTGTGAGCAGTGGCGATGTGAGCATCGAGATCAATGGTGAAAAAACCATCCGCGTACCTGCGGGTGACAAATTGCTGGGCACCCTAGCGAATCAGGGTATTTTCCTGGCCTCAGCCTGTGGCGGCGGCGGTAGCTGTGCCCAGTGTAAATGTATTGTTAAAGACGGCGGCGGCTCTATGCTGGCCACCGAAGAAGCCCACTTCAATGTTCGTGAAGCCCGTGAAGGCTGGCGTCTGTCTTGTCAGACTCCCGTTAAACAGGACATGAAAATCGAAGTACCTGAAGATGTATTCGGTGTTAAGCAGTGGGAATGTACTGTTGCCTCTAACCCGAATGTGGCGACTTTCATTAAAGAGCTGACCCTGCAATTACCAGAAGGCGAGAACGTTGATTTTCGTGCCGGTGGTTACGTGCAGCTGGAGTGTCCTCCGCACCACGTTAAATACTCAGATTTTGATATTCCTGCTGAGTACCGTGGCGACTGGGAGCGTTTTGGTTTCTTCAATGTTGAATCCAAAGTCGACGAAACCGTTATCCGCGCTTACTCCATGGCCAACTACCCAGAAGAGAAGGGCATTGTGAAGTTCAATATTCGTGCGGCGACTCCGCCACCGAATAACCTGTCTTTGCCTGCCGGTAAAATGTCTTCTTGGGTGTTTAACCTGAAGCCGGGCGACAAAGTTAAGGTCTACGGTCCCTTCGGTGAGTTCTTCGCCAAAGAAACCGAAGCCGAGATGGTATTTATCGGCGGTGGTGCTGGTATGGCGCCAATGCGTTCGCATATCTTCGATCAGCTCAAACGTCTTGGTTCTAAGCGCAAGATCTCATTCTGGTACGGTGCACGCTCTCTGCGTGAAGCGTTCTACGGTGAAGAGTACGATCAGCTTGCGGCGGAGAATCCCAACTTTGAATGGCATTTGGCCCTGTCTGATCCTCAACCTGAGGACAACTGGACCGGAATGACGGGCTTTATTCACAACGTGTTGTTTGAGAATTACCTCAAAAATCACGAAGCGCCAGAAGATTGTGAGTTCTACATGTGTGGGCCTCCAATGATGAACGCGGCGGTGATTAAGATGCTCGAAGACTTGGGCGTTGAGCCAGAGAATATCCTGCTGGATGACTTCGGTGGTTAAGCCTTATTATCGTGCCATAAAAGCAGCCTTCGGGCTGCTTTTGTTTTTCTGTATCGGGGTTCTGGCCGGATGCGCTCGCTCGTCTGAGGATGTGCTTCGGTTTGAGGGTGCCACTATGGGCACCACTTACCACATCACCTTGCTTAATCCGGGTGATCTGTCGGGTGGTCAGCTCAAGGCTGAGTTGGATGAGCGCTTGCTTGCGTTTAATCAGATTGCATCTACCTATATTGAAGACTCAGAGTTAAACCAGTTAAATCACGCCCCGGTTGGCGAGTGGATTACGCTCAGTGAAACCCTGTACGACATTATCAGCGTGTCAGTGCAGGTGAGTTGGATGACCCATGGTGCGTTTGATATTACCGTGGCGCCGTTGGTAAGCCTGTGGGGATTTGGACCAGAAAAACGCCAAGGTGTACCCGCCGACGAAGATATCGAAGCGGCCAAGCAATTGGTCGGCACGGATACCTTTGAACTGGATATATTGGAACCGAAAATTCGCCGCTTGCTACCGATTCGTATGGATCTTTCCGCTGTGGCCAAGGGTTATGCGGTGGATATGACGGCGGATTGGCTAGCCGATAAAGGTGCGACAGATTTTCTGGTTGAGATCGGCGGTGAAATTCGAGTGGCGGGGGATAGCCCTCGCGGTGATCCGTGGCGCATTGCGGTGGAAAATCCCAGCATCAATGGTGCAGCCAGAGCGATCCGTTTGGAAAATACCGGCGTCGCCACATCGGGAGATTACCGCAACTATTTTGAGGAAAATGGTGTGCGTTATTCTCATACCATTGACCCTAAAACCGGGCGTCCGATCACCCATAATCTAGCTTCGGTGACGGTACTCGATCCTAGTTCGGCAATGGCGGATGCGATGGCTACGGCCTTTTCAGTGCTGGGCGGTGAGCGTACACTGAAGTTAGCTGAGGCTCAGGATATTCCGGTATATCTGATTGAGAAAACCCCCCAGGGCTTTGTTAGTCGTTATAGCTCGACCTTTGCCCCGTTTTTGGAGGAGATGTAAGTATGGCTACTTTCATTATTACGGCGGTCTTTATTCTTCTGGTCGTGACCGCGATGGCCGTGGGCGTGCTGTTAGGGCGTAAACCGATTTCCGGTTCTTGTGGTGGTGTTGGTGCTGCCCTGAATGACCCGGACTATATTTGCGATCTCTGCGGCAATGACCCTAAAAAATGTGAAGAACAGTCTGCGGCGGCGGCCAGCAATGCTAAATCCTCCCAGTTTTACGATGCTTCTGAGCGCTGATCCCAGCGCTCTATCTTCAAACCTACCCCCAAGCCTATCCCGCTTTATTGATTAAAAGCGCTGCTCTCATTTCTAAAGGCAAAGAGAGTTAAAGGTAAAGAGGGCTCCTATCTAAAGAGAGTTCCTTATAGCCAGCTTTCGGCTTCTCTGCTAGTTTGAATACCAGAATATAGCGCGTTAATGCCCGTGTTGTGGGTACACTGGCCTGCCTATAAAAAATAATTCTAGCGCCTGCAGCACCTCGGGTAGTTCACAACAGGATGCGTTTATGTCGGACTTTATGAAGACCTTTTTGGGCAATCAAATGCCGCCTCATGGTCACTGTTATTTGTGGAATGACCACTTGGTCTATTTACACGTAATAAGCGACAGCCTGATTAGCCTTGCCTACTTTACGATTCCGATTGCCTTGGTTTACTTGATTCGGCGGCGGGATGATCTGCAATTCAATTATATTTTTCAGATGTTTGGCTTGTTTATATTTGCCTGCGGCCTCACCCACGTCATTAATATTTACAACGTTTGGTACGGGGCGTACTGGTTTAGCGGCACGGTAAAAGCGATTACCGCCGCCGCGTCGGTGATGACCGCGATTATGATCTGGCCGTTAATGCCCAAAGTGCTGGCGATTCCCAGTAATACGCGCTTGCGGGAGTTAAACGAAGATTTGCGGCAGAAATCTGAGCAAAATGCATTGCAGCGGCAAGAGCTGGAGAATGTGTCGCTTAAGCTGGCAGAGCTGGTCAATGAGCGAACTGCTGAGCTGGAAGAAATCCGCCGTATTCGCAGCCAGCTTGAGAAAAATAATGTCGAACTGTCGCGCAGTAATGAAGCGTTTCAGCAATTCGGCTATATCACCTCCCACGATTTAAAAGAGCCGCTGCGAACCATTAGCTCGATGGGGCAGATGTTAAAGCAATTATCTGCGGAGAAGCTCGACGATAAAGAAAGGAAAATGCTGGACTATATGGTGGACTCCTCAGTGCGAATGTCGAGTCTGATTGATGATCTGCATTCCTATACCGTGGTGGGGCATAGCCAAGACGCGCTTAGCGAAGAAAATCTGGATGACATTGTGCAAACCCTGCTGACCGATCTGAGTGTCAAAATTGAGGAGTCGGGGGCCAAAATTTCGGTGGCGCCTCTTGGGCGTGCCAAAGTGATCAAGCCGCAATTCCAACAACTCATGCAAAACATGATCGGCAATGCCATTAAATTTAGTGCGGCCGGTCGTGCCCCTCAAATAGAAATTGGACGCTTGAACGATAGCGAGACAGAGCTAGGGATTTTTGTACGCGATAACGGCATTGGGATTCCAAAGGCCTATCATCAGAAAATCTTTGGTATGTTTCAGCGCTTACATAAGCGCGGAGAATACGAAGGCACGGGCATGGGCTTGGCGATCAGCAAGAAAATTGTGGATAACCACGGTGGCCGGGTTGAGGTGAACAGCCAAGAAGGCGAGGGCACCGAGTTTCGGATTTTCTTACCTAAATAGCTTGATAGCTACGGGAATTGAAAACATAAAAAAGCCGCCCGAGGGCGGCTTTGATATTTCAGCTTGGCTTACATTGCCACTTCGGCAATTTCTACCGCAGCAATACGGGCACCTTCTTCCGCACCTTTCTGGAATTCTTCGATTTGATCGAAGTTCATGTAGCGGTAGATTTCCGCAGACATGCTGTCCAGATTCTGAGCGAATTCCATGTACTCGGCTGGAGTAGGCAGCTTGCCAATGATCGCGCCAACCGCTGCCAGTTCGGCAGAAGTCAGGTAAACATTCGCGCCAGTACCCAGGCGGTTAGGGAAGTTACGGGTTGAAGTAGACAGTACGGTGGCGCCGTCGGCGACACGTGCTTGGTTACCCATACACAGTGAACAGCCTGGCATTTCCATACGTGCACCGGCAGCGCCGAACACGTTGTAGTAGCCTTCTTCCATCAGTGTGTGCTGGTCCATTTTGGTTGGCGGAGACAACCACAGACGTGTAGACAGAGAACCTTTGTGTGCGTCCAGCAGTTTACCGGCGGCGCGGAAGTGACCGATATTGGTCATGCAGCTACCGATAAACACTTCGTCTACCTTGTCGCCAGCAACTTCAGACAGCAGCTTGGCATCGTCTGGATCGTTCGGGCAGCAAACTACAGGCTCTTTCAGCGCGTCCAGGTCGATTTCGATAACCGCAGCGTATTCGGCATCGGCATCGGCAGCCAGCAGGCTTGGGTTAGCCAGCCACTCTTCCATTTTGCTCGCGCGGCGTTCCAGCGTACGTGGGTCGCCGTAACCTTCGCTCACCATCCAGCGCAGCAGGGTGATGTTTGAACGCAGGTATTCAGAGATTTCCGCAACACCTTGCTTGATAGTACAGCCAGCTGCTGAGCGCTCTGCAGAAGCGTCAGATAGTTCAAACGCTTGCTCAACGGTCAGACCTTCCAGACCTTCAATCTCGAGAATACGGCCAGAGAAGATGTTTTTCTTGCCTTTTTTCTCAACTGTCAGATGACCGTCTTTGATCGCTTGGTAAGGAATGGCGTGTACCAGATCGCGCAGGGTAATGCCGGGCTGCATTTTGCCTTTGAAGCGAACCAGTACAGATTCAGGCATATCCAGTGGCATTACGCCGGTCGCAGCAGCAAAAGCCACCAGACCAGAACCTGCAGGGAAAGAAATACCCATTGGGAAACGGGTGTGCGAGTCACCGCCGGTACCAACAGTATCTGGCAGCAGCATACGGTTCAGCCAGCTGTGAATGATGCCGTCACCGGGGCGCAGAGAAACACCGCCGCGGGTCATGATGAAGTCGGGCAGGGTGTGCTGGGTGTCGATATCAACAGGCTTGGGATAGGCCGCAGTGTGGCAGAAAGACTGCATGGTCAGGTCGGCAGAGAAGCCAAGGCAAGCCAGATCTTTCAGTTCGTCGCGGGTCATTGGGCCAGTGGTGTCCTGTGAACCCACAGTCGTCATTTTGGGTTCGCAGTAAGTGCCGGGGCGAATACCTTGACCTTCTGCTAGGCCACAAGCGCGACCCACCATTTTCTGCGCCAAGGTGAAGCCTTTGCCAGTGTCTTCTGGCTGGGCAGGTACGCGGAACAGCTCGGAAGTTGGCAGGCCCAGAGATTCGCGAGCCTTGGCCGTCAGGCCGCGACCGATGATCAGGTTGATACGGCCACCGGCGCGAACTTCATCCAACAATACGTCAGATTTCAGTTCAAAGGTGCTAACGGTTTCGCCAGTTTCAACGTTTTTGATCACGCCGTCGTAAGGGCGAATTTCGATCACATCGCCCATGTTCATGCTGTCGACATCGGCTTCAAATACTAGCGCGCCAGCATCTTCCATGGTGTTGTAGAAGATAGGAGCGACTTTACCGCCGATACATACACCACCGCCGCGCTTATTAGGCACGCCGTCAATGTCTTCGCCGAAGAACCACAGTACAGAGTTGGTGGCAGATTTACGTGAAGAACCGGTACCCACAACGTCACCAACTAGGGCGATGGGGTGGCCTTTCTTTTGCAGCTCTTCGATTTGCTTCAGCGGTCCAATTTTGCCTTGCTCGTCTGGAGTAATACCGTCGCGAGCCATTTTGTACATCGCCAGTGCGTGCAGTGGGATGTCTGGGCGAGACCATGCGTCAGGCGCAGGAGACAGGTCATCGGTATTGGTTTCGCCGGTGACTTTAAATACGGTTTTAACAATGCTTTCAGGCACATCGGCGCGGTCGGTGAACCACTCGCCATCGGCCCAGCTTTGAATGACCGCTTTAGCGTGTTCGTTGCCCGCTTTGGCTTTTTCTTCTACATCGTGGAAAGCATCAAACATCAGCAGGGTGTGCTTCAGCTCTTCAGCGGCCAAGGCTGCCAGTGCACTGTCGTCCAACAGGTCGACCAGAGTGGCAATGTTATAGCCGCCGTGCATATTGCCCAGCAGTTTTACGGCTTCTTCTTTGCTGATCAGCGGGCTGCTGGCTTCGCCTTTAACAATGGCTGACAGGAATCCGGCCTTCACATAGGCGGCTTCATCTACGCCAGGTGGGACGCGGGTTGAAATCAGCTCAACCAGAGTGGCTTCTTCGCCCGCTGGTGGATTTTTCAACAGTTCAATCAGGCCGGCTACCTGCTCGGCGTTGAGCGGCTTGGGTACCACACCCTCCGCAGCGCGTTCTTCGACGTGTTTGCGATATGCTTCTAGCACTTTAGACTCCTTTTGGTGGTTTCAATACCCGAAAGCCACCGGGATCGCCGGTAGTCGGGGCTATCGATGCCCATCATCGATCTGAAATAAGGGGCTGAAGTATACGCTAAAAGGGCGGGGGCGTTAAGTTTGGACTTTAGTCCAATAGGCTCAAAAATTAACGGTGTTTTTTCTGGTCGATGTCGGCTTGCCGGATGGGCGGGCCTGTCATACCCTTGCTGCTTTCTCGCCTACCGATGGAGTGTGTTTTGTCCTCAGCTCAACCCCGTGTTCTGACTCCCTGTATTGGCGTTTGCTCTACCGGGATTGGCGATGATGTGTGCCGGGGCTGCAAGCGTTTCTGCCATGAGGTGATTCACTGGAACAGCTATAGCGAGGAACAGAAACAGCTTATTGATCAGCGCCTAGATGGCTTTTTGGTGCAAGTGATGGCAGATAAATTGGTGATTGATAATCCCGATTTACTGGAGTGGCAGTTGCAGATTCAGCGGGTGCGTTATCGCAATCACAAAGATCCGTATATCTGGCTATTCCAATTGCTTAAAGCCGGTGCTGGGCAAATTGGTGAAACCCGGCAGTATGGTTTTACGGTGCGTAAACCTTGGCGAGAGCTGTCACTTCACGCTCTGCGTGAGTTGATTGACCAAGAGTTTTACCGCCTCTCTAAAGCCCATTATCAGCGCTATATTGGCATGTACCTGCCGGAGAAAGGCTAAGGGCTCTCAGCCGCAGGCTTTGTTATACTGCGCGCCTTTTGATTTAGCCGGTACTGCTTTCATGTCCACCGATATCAGCGAAATTCTCGATTTTTTGCCCTGTGCCACGCCCGATGCCTGGATTGAGGCCGCGCTTGCGCATCCTGAAGATATGCTGATTGATCACGCTAATTGCGAGAAAAAAGCCGCCGGCACCGCACTGAATTTGATGTTCCGCTACGTGGATAAAATTGATCTGCTCAACAAAATGTCGCGTTTGGCGCGGGAAGAGTTGCGGCATTTCGAGCAAGTTTTGAAAATCATGAAAACCCGCGGCATTGAGTATCGGCAAATCAGCTCGGCCCGCTACGCCAATGGTCTGCGTTCTTTGGCGCGCAGCAGTGACCCCGGTCGGCTGGTTGATGTGTTGATTATCGGCGCCATTATCGAAGCCCGTTCCTGCGAGCGTTTTGCCGCCTTGGCGCCACATTTAGACGAAGAACTTGCCGAGTTTTATCGCTCTCTGCTGAAGTCTGAATCACGTCACTACCAAGACTATTTGAAGCTGGCGCGTAGCTATGCGAATGAGCCGATTGAGGAGCGCGTTGCGCTGTTTCTGGCCAAAGAGCAGGAGCTTATTCAACAGCCTGATGAGGCGTTCCGCTTTCACAGTGGCCCACTTCGCGCTGCCTAGATGGGTAGCCCGAGGTGCTGAGTTTCTTCTTTCAAAATAGCGCGCTTGCTATTGCCGCTGTCTGGTTGATAGCTCTGTGCTTTGATCAGCTTTTTGGCGAGCCTGTGCGCGGCCATCCTCTGGTTATCTTTGGTCGTTGTGCAAACGCGGTAGAGGCGCGGCTCAATCGTGGTCGAGACGGTTTTCTTCTGGGGAATTTTCTTCTTGGCTGTTTTCTCCGGGGACTGCTGGCCGTATTGATTCTTTTACTGCCGGTGGCTTTGCTTGTGGGGTTGCAGTATTGGCTATACCCCGAACTGCCTCGCGCTATCACTTTATTACTCGATGCGAGCGTGCTGTATTTGGCGATTGGTTGGCGCAGCATGGCCGAGCATATCGATGCCGTAATTGAGGCCTTGGCAAATCAGCAGCTCCCTAAAGCCAGAGGTTTGGCGAATCGTATTGTCAGTCGCGATCTTCAGCAGGCATCGGAGTCTGAATTAGCCACCGCCATGGTGGAAAGCAGTCTTGAAAACAGCGGTGACGCCTTGTTTGCCTCTTTGTTCTGGTATGCGCTTGCCGGCGCGCCGGGCGTAGTCTTGCATCGCTTGGTGAATACCTTGGATGCGATGTGGGGCTATCGCAATGAGCGCTATGAATATTTCGGCAAAGCGGCGGCGAGACTTGATGATCTACTGGCGTTTTTGCCCAGCCAATTACTGTCATTGAGTTTTGTTTTGCTAGGTGATAAGCGCCGTGTTTTACGTTGTTGGTGGTCCCAGGGCTGGCGCTGGAAAAGCATTAATGCCGGGTCGGTGATGGCCAGTGGCGCGGCGGCGTTAGGTCTGCAGTTAGGCGGCCCAGCGTGTTATCAGGGGCGCTATATTAATCGGCCTCATTTAGGTGAGGGTGTTCGCCGTGCTGCACAAATCGGTGATTTGGCCCTCGTATTCGCCTTGGTGAAGCGCGTTGTGCTGTTGTGGTTTGTCGTATTGCTGTTTGTTGCTCTGTTTACGTGGCTGTTAGGGAATTATTGATGAATCGCCCAGAACATGGCGGCGATGTTCGCAAGTTGCAACAGCAATTCAATTTACCTGCTGATGCGGTGTGGGACTTGTCGACCGGGGTGAGTCCTTTTGCCTACCCCTTGCCGGCAATGCCCATCAGCGAGCTGCAACAGATGCCGTATCCCAAGCCGGAATTGCAAGCCATTGCCGCTAGCTATTATGGGGTCAGCGAAGATCAACTGCTGGCTGCGCCTGGCTCGCAAGCGATCATCCAGATATTGCCGCGATTGCGTCCTCGCTCGCGGGTGTTATTGCCGGCGATTGGTTATGAAGAGCATCGTTATTGTTGGCAGCGTGCAGGTCATGAGTTGCACTTTTATCACGATACGCAGCAGATAGAGGCGCTGCTAGCGACGCAGCCGATTGATGTGCTGGTTGTCATTCATCCCAATAATCCCACCGCAGAATATTGCTGCCATGAATCGATAAAAACTTGGCGCAATAGTATGGCGGAGGATAGCTGGCTGATTGTGGATGAGGCATTTATTGATGCTGAGCCCGAGCGCTCGGTCAGTAATTTATTGCCTATGGCAGGGCTGATTATTTTGCGTTCCGTGGGAAAGTTCTTCGGCTTGCCGGGGCTGCGTCTTGGTTTTGCTTTAGCGGATCGCAAATTGCTCAATGAACTCAAAGACGAGCTTGGCCCTTGGCCTATATGTGCTTTGGCGCAATGGGCTGGGGTGCAATTGCTGGCAGATTTCGCGTGGCATAGTGAAGCGCGAAATCGCTTGCTGGTGGCAAGCCAACAACTTTGTACAGAGCTGAAAATCGCATTACCTGAACTTGATTGGGTGAGACAAACGCCGTTTTTCTGTTCAACCATGCTCGCGATTGATCACGCCTTGGAAATCCAACATGCGATGGCTCAGCAAGGGGTATTGGTGAGAGTGTACCGAACGGATGGGCAAGCGTGTTTACGCGTTGGTTTGCCGCCGTTGGGCCGACGGCTAAGCGACTTGTATCGGCTAGTTTCGAGTAGTATCGGCTTGTAACGAATGGCATCGAGTGGCATCGAACTGAAGCAGCGCTTTTCTTAGATTGTTATAGCACTAGAGCTAAAATTCAGGGCAGTGAGCCGGTTTCCATCAAGTGTCTGGCAACATCGGCAATGCCGCGCTTTTGATGCTTGGCATTTTTCGCTAGCAGATCTCGGGCTTGTGTATCCGCCAGGCCATATTTTTCCATAATAAATTTGATGGCGCTGTGCAAATCCCGCTGCTGGGCCAGCACCGGACGCATACTGGCAACTTCGCGGGCGAGTTTGTCACGGCTTATCAGTTGGCTAATCACCACATCCGTTAGCGCCTGTAATAGCGATACCGCAACACTGTCTACGGCGTACAAACTCAGCCCGGTTTCCGCTGCGAGGCGGTTAATACTTTCTGAATTGCGACCAAGAGAAATTACCGTGCGCGCGTGATTGCGGTCTAGTTGAGCGAGATGCTCGAGGGTGTCGCGGGCAGTGGAGCTGGTGTCGATTAAAATAATTTCAGGGCGCTGCTGTTCAATCAGTGGATAGAGTGAATCTTGCTGGCCGTTAAAGCTGACCAGATCGAGCCCCGCCGTGCTCAGTGCGTCTTGCAGCTTGCTGATTTTCTCTTCGCTGATGCCTATTAATAGCAGTTTCATTGACCACCGCCTGCCAGTCGCTCGCTATTGGCTAAGGTGAGTGCGGGGATGTTGGCGGTGGATAAATTCTGATTTTTTAAATAGGGGATGATGCCACCCACCGGAATAATTTCTCCGGTGAGAAAACGGTTGGCGCCGAGTTGTTGAGACTGCGGCATCAGCATTTTTTCGTCGATATTACCTTCGCTCTTGCGATCAATGCGCGGTGAATCCATGCCCAGCGATTCCGCCGCCTGGCGATAGAGGGCGGGTTTGTAGACCTGATTAATCACCTGCTCGATATTGATGGTCTCTTTAAGCTGACCCCAGCGGTACATTTGCGAGACGATCCATTCCGGGTGACTGAGCCAGGGGAAGTTGGCGGAGTAGCGATGAAATACGTGGAAGTCATCGAGGTTTTCCGCCGGCTTGTCCCAATGTTTTAAGCAGTGGCCGGTCATGGATAGAGCTACGGTTTCTTCTGGCAAGGCAATATAAGCGGCTTGGCTGATTAAGCGCGCCGCCGCTTGGCGATTTTGGGATTGATCCAGCCAGGCACAGGCTTTTAGTAAGGCGCGCAATATTGCCTGATGGGTATTTGGGTTTTGTTCGGCCCACTGCTCGGTAACCGCAAAGACTTTTTCTGGGCTGTTATTCCAAAGCTGATATTTATTGGCAACCACATGGCCCAGTTGCTGTTGCACGGCCAGCGTATTCCACGGCTCACCCACACAGAAACCCTGAATATTGCCCTCGCGCATGGCTTCCACCATTTTTGGCGGGGGAATGACCACCAGCTCAATATCTTCATCGGGGTGGATGCCGCCAGCGGCGAGCCAGTAACGCAGCTCAAAGCTTTGGGTAGAGCAGGGGTACACAATGCCGAAGCGCAGCTTTTGACGATGATTGCGCCGGCCTTGGTCGACCACGGATTTGAGGGTTTGGGTGGCAATCAGTGGGTTGCTTTCGACTCTGGGGTCAATGTCATACATTTCCTGATACAGGGCGTTGTTCAGGGTGATGGCATTGCCGTTTAGATCGAGCACTAAGGCGCTGATGAAATCTAATTGCGGGCCGCAAACACCAAGCCGTGAGGCCAGTGGCATAGACGCCAGCATTTGTGCGCCATCGAGTAAGCCAAGACCGACCTTGTCGCGAATCGCGGCCCAAGAGGTTTCTCGGCTAAGGCTGACGTTCAGGCCTTCGGCTTCAAAGTAGCCGCGTTCCTTGGCAATAACCAGCGGGGCGCAATCGGTAAGAGGAATAAAGCCAAACTGTAGTGTGGTTTGTTCCAGTGCCTGCAGGGGCTGACTCATTTGTTATTTGTCCTGATTTTTATTAGACGGGCGTTTCGTCCCGTCAGTACTGCCATATAAATGGTGCGTCGTGTTACTTCAGGATAAGCAATAAGTAGGCCAGTTACTGTTTTAGCAGGTAGCTGGCCATCAGAATGCGGTTCTAACCGCCAACCACCTGCTTTAATTCAGGGGGCTTTTTTACAGGAGCGCCTTGCGCGTTTTCTGGTGCACTTTGCTGCCCCTTGTTGGTCATGGGAACATCGGGTTTTGCCTGTTTTTGGTGCAAGAAGGTGAGTACTTCGGCGCGGTAGTGGTTGTATTCCGGGCTGTCGGCCAGCACTAGGCGGTCTCGCGGGCGCGGCAGGTCGATGTGCAGAACTTCGCCAATCGTTGCTGCCGGGCCGTTGCTCATCATCACAATACGGTCGGAGAGTAATACCGCCTCATCGACATCGTGGGTGATCAGGATCACGGTATTATTCAGTTCCGCCTGAATCTCCATCAGTGAATCTTGCAGGTGGGCGCGGGTGAGGGCATCCAAGGCGCCAAAGGGTTCATCCATTAGCAGAACTTTAGGTTCCATAGCCAAGGCGCGGGCAATGCCCACGCGCTGTTTCATACCGCCGGAAATCTCCGCCGGGTATTTATGCAGCGCATGAGACATATGCACCAGTTGCAGATTGTGCTCCACCCACTGCTTAATTTCGGCGCGGGATTTTTTGCCTTTGAAAATCTGTTTCACGGCAATTTCGACGTTTTCATAAACCGTCAGCCAAGGGAAAAGAGAGTGATTTTGGAAAACCACGGCGCGGTCGGGGCCGGGCTGATTCACTTCCTTTCCTTCTAGAATAATGGCGCCTTCAGTGGCTTGGTGTAAGCCGGCGACAATATTCAGCACGGTAGATTTACCGCAACCTGAGTGGCCGATCAGGGAAATAAATTCGCCCCGCTCAATTTTTAAATTGACCTTATCCAGCGCTTTAAACGGGCCATTTTTGGTGGGGAATTCCATGCTGACATGGGAAATATCCAGATAGTTAGCCATGGTTCTCTCCTAGTGTTGTTGTTCGCCGTCATGGGCGACCATTTTTTGCAGACTGAGCATTACCGTGTCGAGCACAAAGCCGATAAAGCCGATGGTGACAACAGCAAACATAATGCGGGCCAATGATTCCGAACTGCCGTTTTGGAATTCATCCCAGACAAATTTTCCAAGGCCGGGGTTTTGCGCCAGCATTTCAGCGGCAATCAGCACCATCCAGCCGATGCCCAAGGAAATACGCAGGCCGGTAAAAATGGCGGGTAGGGAGGCCGGTACCGCAATTTTGCGGACTTGGGTAAACCAGTTCAGTTGAATAACCCGGCCGACATTGATTAGGTCTTTGTCGATATTGGCGACACCCATTGCGGTATTGATCAGGGTAGGCCACATACAGCACAGGGTGACGGTGATGGCGGAGTTGAGGAATGATTTTGGAAACAGCGGATCTTCACTCACATACACCGCGCTCACCACCATGGTGACCAATGGCAACCAGGCCAGTGGGGAGACTGGCTTGAGCACCTGTACGATTGGTGCAATCGCGGTGTTGAGTAGCGGGCTAAGGCCACAGGCAACGCCAAGCGGAATGGCAATCACTGAGGCAAAGATAAAGCCGGTGAATACGGTTTTCAGGCTGGTAAAAATCTGATCAACGTAGGTTGGTGCACCGGTGAACGGGCGAATTTTTACTTCGGCATCGGGATTGGCGGCCAGTTTTTTCGCATTGCGATCTTCTTGGCGCTGGTAAAACGCGGTTTCTTTTTCGCGCGAAGCTTGGTGATCCTGCCACAGGCTTTGGCCTGCTGCGTAGACGGCGGCCGGGCCGGGGAACTTGCCGAGGCTGGTGTCAATTTGAGCCGCCGCGGTCGACCAGAACGCCAGAAACATCAAGATGGCCGCCAAGGGTAGGCCAATTCGACGGGCGATTTCCTGGGCTTGTTCGCGTGGATTTTCTCCCATGGCGAGGCGCACTACCGGCGTTAGCCATGAAAAGCCCGCTAGATTCATGTAGCGAATGGTGTGGTGCATAAATGATTGAGCTTGGGACTGCATGAAAAATCTCCTTGGGCGAGTGCCGCTGCCGGGGCGTGGTTTTGATGCGCTCGGCAGCGGCTTCGCGCGATTACATCAGCTTGTCTGAGGGTTTCAGACCGATAGGGAATTTGCCGAGGTATTCGTTGGGTTTGGTGCCGTCGTAAGTAATGCCGTCGATAAATTCTTTTTGCGGCGGCTTGAAGCCGGTTTCGGTGGCAAAATTGGGGAAGTCGCTGGCCTTCATTTTGCCTTCGGCAATCAACTCTTTGGCCGCCAGTGCATAGATGTCTGGGCGGTAGACTTTCTTGGCAATGTCCATATACCAGCTATCTGGCTGGTGCTCAGGAATTTGTCCCCAGCGGCGCATTTGGGTCAGATACCAAATTGCATCGGAGTAGTAAGGGTAGGTCGCGTTGTGGCGGAAGAACACGTTGAAGTCAGGCACTTCGCGTTTGTCGCCAGACTCGTACTCAAAGGTGCCGGTCATGGAGTTGGCAATTACCTTGTAGTCGGCGCCGACATAGTTGGGTTGCGACAGGATTTTCACGGCCGCGGGGCGGTTGGCATTGTTGTTGGCATCCAGCCATTGGGCGGCGCGAATCATGGCTTTCACTACTGCAATATGGGTTTGCGGATATTTATCTGCCCATTCTTTGCTTACGCCAAAGACTTTTTCTGGGTTGTCTTTCCAAATTTCATAGTCGGTGATAACGGGAACACCAATGCCTTTGAATACGGCTTGTTGGTTCCATGGCTCGCCTACGCAGTAGCCGTAGATGGTGCCGGCTTCCATGGTGGCGGGCATTTGCGGTGGCGGGGTTACTGAGAGCAGGGCATCGGCGTTAATGGTGCCGCTGATATCGCCCTTTAGTGGCGCGTAAAAACCGGGGTTGATGCCGCCCGCCGCCAGCCAGTAGCGCAGCTCATAGTTGTGCGTTGACACCGGGAATACCATGCCCATTTTGAACGGCTTGCCCTCGGCTTTATACGAATCAACGACGGGTTTTAGGTAGTCGGCTTTGATCGGGTGCACGGGTTTGCCATCGGCTTGCTTGGGAACGTGCTTTTTCATTTCGTTCCACACGGCGTTAGAAACGGTAATGCCGTTGCCGTTCAAATCCATGCTGAAAGCGGTGATGATATGGGCTTGGGTACCAAAACCAATGGTGGCACCAAGGGGTTGTCCCGCCAGCATATGGGCGCCATCTAGTTCACCGGTGATGACCCGGTCCAGCAATACTTTCCAGTTGGCCTGTGCTTCCAGAGTGACATACAGGCCTTCTTCTTCGAAGTAGCCGTTTTCATAGGCAATGGCCAGTGGGGCCATATCAGTTAGTTTGATAAAGCCGAATTTCAGGTCTTCCTTTTCGGGTGTGGCGGCCAGTGTCAGGCTGCCTGCCGAAAGGGTGAGCGCGCCTAGGGCGCATTTAAACAGCGTGCTGAACTTGCCAGCTTTTCCTGTTTGTGAGTTGCGGGACATGTTCTCTCTCCAAAAAAGTAAGGGTGGTGCCCGCTGGGGTTTGATCAGAACCCGAAGGGCTTGCCACAGTGCCTAATGGCGTTATCGCGTTTTTGGTGAACGTTCGGAGAGGATTAATGCAGCGCCTGTGCCAATAAGTTAAAAATCAATAAAAACAATTAGATATGCAATAAACCTAGAATAAGATTCATAAAAATGGGCGCATAATGGTGCGCATTACTGGCGTTGGGCTTGGGCGGGGTGCGCACAAGTAGTGCAGATTTGGGGCGTGTTGTTATTGCTGGTGGCGGGTAAAGGGGGGCAAAAAGTTAGGCAACCGGCCACGTTTCAAGGCTGAGATTGTCCTTATTGCTGCGCAGAAAAATGGCGGAATTTTCCCAGTCGCCCAAGACAATCCGCTCGGCGGGAAGGGTGCTTTCTTTTATAAGGTGGCGTGCTGGGCGGTGGGTGTGGCCGTGGATCATAAGAGCGGCGGAAGCCTCGTTAATTACGCGCAGCACTTCGCCGGAATTCACATCCATAATATCTTGAGCTTTATTGCTATTGGCTTCTTTACTGGCCATGCGCAGATGCTGGGCTAGCGCCCGACGCTCATCCAGAGGTTTGCTTAGCACATCTTGCTGCCACGCGGCTGAGCGCAGCATTTTGCGGAACTGCATATATTCCACATCGTCGATGCACAGGCTGTCGCCGTGTAGAAGCAGGGTTTTAACGCCATTTAGCTCGATGGTGCTTGGGTCGTTGAGCAGGGTCATACCGCAACTGCGGCAAAATGCTTCACTGAGGAGGAAATCCCGGTTGCCGTGCATAAAGAAAACGGCGGTGGGCGCGCCGCTTTCCGGCTGGCTTAGTGAGCGCAGTGCGCTGCGAATGGTTTCAATCAATTCGCTGCTGTCGTCGTCACCAATCCAGCTTTCGAAAAAATCGCCGAGGATATACAGCTCGTCGGCGGAGCGTGCCTGTTCATCAATAAAACGTAAAAACGCCCGAGTAATGTCCGGGCGCGAGGGATCTAAGTGCAGATCAGAGATGAACAGGCGATGCATCAGTCTTCCCAAGTCGCAGATTCGATTACCACATCATCTGCAGGAACATCTTGGTGACCGGCTTTGCTGGTGGTGCGAACGGCTTTGATTTGCTCAACGACGTCCATGCCCTCGGTCACTTTGCCGAATACCGCATAGCCCCAGCCCTGCATGTTTTTGCCGCTGTGGTTGAGGAAATCGTTGTCTTTAACGTTGATAAAAAACTGGGCGCTGGCGGAATGTGGGTCCATGGTGCGGGCCATTGCCAGCGTGCCAACGGTGTTTTTTAGGCCGTTGTCCGCTTCGTTTTCAATGGGGTCGCGGGTCGCTTTTTGCTTCATGCCGGGTTCAAAACCGCCGCCCTGAATCATAAAACCGTTGATGACACGGTGAAAAATAGTGCCGTCGTAATGGCCGTCGATAACGTATTGTTTGAAATTCTCGGCGCTTTTTGGCGCGTTCTCAAAGTCCAGTTCGATTTTGATATCGCCAAAATTTGTTTTGAATATAACCATTTGCTGCGGTTCTCGCTTATCTGACAAAAATAAAGCCGCTATAATAGCGTCCTTTTGAACCGGACGCGAAGTCCGGTTTTTTCTCTTTAGAATGTCGATTGGAAAACTGCATGAGCAAACCGGAATCCCACGTAACCAATTTCGTGCGCGATGTGATTGAAGCCGATATTGCGGCGGGCAAACTTACCTCCGAGCAGGTGGTCACCCGTTTCCCTCCTGAACCTAATGGCTACCTGCATGTTGGGCACGCCAAATCTATTTGTTTGAATTTCGGTCTGGCTCAGTCCTTTGGTGGCCAGTGTAATCTGCGTTTTGACGACACCAATCCCGGCAAGGAAGATCAGGAATACGTCGACGCGATTATGGAAGATGTGCGCTGGCTGGGTTTTCAGTGGGCGGGCGAGGTGCGTTATGCCTCAGATTATTTCGATCAGTTTTACGCTTGGGCGCAGGAGCTTATCGGCAAAGGTTTGGCCTATGTCTGTGATCTGAGTCCGGAGCAGGCCAGTGAATATCGCGGTTGGGCGACCCAGCCGGGCAAGCCGAGCCCGTTTCGTGAGCGCAGCGCTGAGGAAAACCTCGACCTGCTGGAGCGCATGAAAAACGGCGAGTTTGACGAGGGCAGCCGAGTGCTGCGTGCCAAAATTGATATGGCCTCGCCGAATATGAATCTGCGCGATCCCATTCTTTACCGTATCCGCAAGCAGTCTCACCACCAGACTGGCGACAAATGGTGCATTTATCCGAGCTATGATTTTTCTCATGGTCAGGAAGATGCGCTGGAAGGGGTAACGCACTCTATTTGTACCCTGGAGTTTGCCGATCACCGTCCGCTGTATGAGTGGTTTCTTGAGAATTTGTCAGTGCCCGCTAAACCGCGCCAATATGAGTTTGGTCGTTTGAATCTGGACTACACCGTGACCAGCAAGCGCAAACTCAAACGTTTGGTCGATGAAAATCATGTGGCGGGCTGGGATGATCCGCGTATGCCAACCATTCACGGTATGCGCCGCCGGGGTTTCAGCGCCCGCGCCATTCGCAATTTCTGCGGTTCACTGCCGGTGGCAAAATCCGACGGTGTGGTTAGCATTGCTCAGTTTGAATCCGCCGTGCGAGACGATTTGGATAAACACGCACCGCGCGCAATGGCGGTACTGAATCCGCTCAAGCTGGTGATTGAAAATTACGCTGAAGGCAAGCAGGAAAATCTGAAAGCCGCTAATCACCCCAAGGAAGATATGGGGGAGCGCGAGCTACCATTTACCCGTGAAATCTATATTGATGCCAGCGACTTTAATGAAGACAGCAGTCTGTCGCGCAAGAAGTTCAAGCGCTTGGTGCTGGGTGATTATGTGCGTCTGCGTGGTGCCTATGTGATTAAAGCAAACCGCGTGGAGCACAACGCGGCGGGCGAGCCGACGACGGTGTTTTGTGAGTTGGTAGAAAATACCGTAGGTGAAGATCCACCGGAAGGGATCAAACCGCGCGGCGTTATTCACTGGGTATCGGCTAGCGCCGGTGTTAAAGCCACAATTCGGGTTTACGATCGCCTGTTTTTAAATGCTTCGCCAGATAAAGGCGAAGAGGATTTTCTGACGCATATTAATCCCGATGCTTTAAAGATTTTGGATAACTGCTGGATTGAACCGTCGCTTGCGACTGCGGCGCCCGAGGCGAGTTTCCAGTTCGAGCGCGAGGGTTATTTTGTGGCGGATCGTTTCGATCACAGTGCGTCCGCACCGGTATTTAATATGACGATTGGCCTGCGCGATAGCTGGTCAGACAAGGTTTAACTATGTCTTTAACGCTTTACAACACGCGCCTGCGTCGCAAAGAGGTTTTTCAGCCATTAAATCCCGAGCGGGTCACCATGTATGTTTGTGGCCCCACCGTGTACAACTTTATTCATATTGGCAATGCGCGGCCGGCGGTGGTGTTTGACACGCTGTACCGGGTATTGAAAACCCTATATCCAGAAGTGGTCTATGCCCGCAATATCACCGATATTGACGACAAGATCATGAAGGCGGCGAAGGATAATAATGAATCCATCGCCGATGTGGCCGAGCGTTTCACGCAGGCCTATTTGGAAGATATGGTGTCGCTGAATACCCTCAGCCCAGACATGACCCCAAAGGCGACAGAAAATCTTGAGCCGATGCAGTCGATGATTGCCACCTTGATTGAACGTGGCCATGCCTACGAGGCGGAAGGTCATGTGTTGTTTGCGGTTCAGTCCATGCCGGATTACGGCAAGCTGTCTAATCGCTCGCTGGAAGATATGCTCGACGGCGCGCGAGTGGAAGTTGCGCCCTATAAAAAATACGCCGGCGATTTTGTGCTGTGGAAACCCTCTGCAGAAGATGAGCCGGGTTGGGATAGCCCTTGGGGTTATGGGCGTCCCGGTTGGCACCTTGAATGCTCGGCGATGATCAAAGCCCATTTGGGCGATCGCATTGATATTCACGGCGGTGGCCGCGATTTGATTTTTCCTCACCATGAAAACGAGCGTGCGCAAAGTTGTTGCAGCCAGCATGGCGAGGGCGAGTTTGTGCAGTACTGGATGCATAATGGCTACCTGAATATCGATGGCGAGAAAATGTCGAAATCCCTCGGCAACTTCCGCACGGTCCGCGACCTGTTGGGGCAATATAAGGGCGAAGTACTGCGCTTTGCGCTGCTGTCCGCGCAGTATCGTTCTGAGCTGGATTTCTCCCGCGAGTTATTGGCGCAGGCCAAGGCAAGCCTTGATTCGCTCTATACCTCATTAAAAGAGGTTGATGGCGTTGTAGCAGAAGCGCCACAGAATTTAAGCGACGCGCCTTTTTATCAAGCTCTGCTGGATGATTTGAATACGCCGATTGCCATTGCTGAACTTCACCAATTGGCCAAGGCCTTGAACAAGGCTGCTGATGAAGAAAAACCGCGCCTCAAAGGTTTATTGCTTAAAGCCGGTGAGCTGATGGGCTTTTTGCAAGAGTCACCCGAACAGTGGTTTAAACAAGGTGTGGGCGAGCAGGGGATTAGTGCCGAGGAGGTTGAGGCCTTGATTGCCGAACGCGTTCAGGCAAAAAAAGATCGCAATTTCGCCCGCGCGGATGAGATTCGTGAATCTTTGAAAGCGCAGGGTGTGGTGTTGGAAGATAGCCGCGAAGGCACTAGCTGGCGCCGGGAATAAATCCTATCCGGCTGCGGTCTTCTGCCGCAGCCTTTTCTGAGAGCATAAACATGAAAGCAAAGGTTTTGACTGTGGTTTTGGCAGGGCTGCTTGGTGCGTGTTCAATGCCGATGATGCAGATTGATGCATCGTTTGCGCAGGTGGCGGAGTATTACCTCGTCACCGGGCGGCAGGGTTTAATGCTCAAGCAGCAAATTCGTTTTGCCGATGTAGAAACCAGCAAGATTGATCGCGATTGGAATTCGACCACTACCGTTGAAGTGCTTGGCGTAAGCAGCCAAAAGCGCCGCACCGGTTATCGCTTTAGTGTGCTGCAAAATGGGGAAAACACTGCGCGGGTTGACTGCAGCAGTGGCGGCGATATGTCTCAGGTGGATGTCAGCAGCGTTTTTGGCAAAAACACCAGCATGGTGTTAGATGCGGTCGATTTTCTGCAGTGCTCACTGCTGAAGTGGGGCGAAACCAAAAACTGGCAGTTGGATTTGATCCAGTCCTATGACGGTAAAGAAATGCGTGGTGTTTTGCGCCCAGCGGTGTATAGCAATGCGCCCGCACCCTATGAAATTCTTGGCGTTAGCGAGATCGAAGGTTTTGATTGGGCGCTGGGCGAGCAGGTCGGCTTTGAAGTGTTTAAGCAGGGCCGCCAATTAATGGCCGTTCAACTCATGGGTAATGGCGCGGTGTGGTTGGCGCCGGATCTTAACGCTGATGAACGCCGCTTTATGACCAGTCTTGCCTTGGCAATGTTGGCCTATCAAAAAGTCGAATAACGGCGATTTTTAGCTGGTTTTTCCTATCTGAAAGCCCCAGCGGCCTATGATATAGGCTGTTAGGGCGCCCAGCGCATTGGCAACTAAATCCATTGCAGAGGCTTGTCGTCCCGGACTGAGTTCTTGCAGCAATTCACCGGCTGCACCAAAGGCCACAATCAACCAAAAACCGCGCCATAAAGCTCTTCTTGTTGTGCTTAGGGGCAGGGTTAGCAACATAAAATTCATATACGCCGCAAAATGCAGGGCTTTGTCCCAAACATTCACCGTGGGAACTTCTTGCGCAGGCAGTAGTGTGGCGTAGCCAAGAATGGCGGCGTAAATCACTAAAGCAATCAGTGTCAGCTTTTGAAAAAGAGTCAATGAAGCGAAAGATTGCAGGGCACCGCGCATTATTGCTTGGCCTTATAGTCGTCAGGAATGAGAGCGTTTAAGCGCTGTTCGGCATCAGCTACCAGCGTATCCATCTCTGCTTCGGGATCATTCAGCGGAAACAATTCTGCTTTAAAACGCACGGTTGAAAACGGCAGCGGTATCTTGAATTTGTCCCAGGTTGACTCAATTCGCCAGCCTTTATATTCCGCGCGCAGCAGGTAGATAGGTAGGCCAGTTTTGCGAGCCAGCAGTAGGGCGCCGGGCTTCATTTCATGGCGCGGGCCGCGTGAGCCATCCACGGTAAAGGCAATATCTTTTCCGGCGCGAGCGGCGCGCAGAAGTTGAAAGAAAGCATCTTTACCGCCCTTGCTGGGTGAGCCGAGAGCGACTTCGTAACCGTAGCGCTCCATAACATTGGCAATGGCCCAGCCAAAATGATTTTGCGAGGCGATGCTGGCAAAGTTGTCGGCTTTACCCGGCTGGTAGTAATACACCAGTGGCAGTAGTTCATCATGAAATATCGCCATGACGCAGGGGTGCTGTAGTTCGGGTATATCCCGATAGCGCAGCGTGCGCATACTGGCGAACATTAGTCGCAAAATGCCGCTCAATAATTGGCGAGCAACTTTTTGGGCCGGGCCAATTTTTTTAATTTTTTTTGCCATTGTTTTAAAAGCGCGGGTTTTAGGCTAGGGCTTTTTCGCCGGATTCGACGCTCTGGAAAATCAGCGTGTTTATGGTCATGGGGCCAACGCCACCGGGAACCGGGGTGAGGGCGCTAGCTCGATCACTCAATGGGCCTAGTTCAATATCACCTACGCCGCCGGGGTGGTAGCCGGCATCGACAACCACAGCGCCATCTTTAACCCATTCCGCTTTGATGAATTCGGGTTTGCCAACCGCGCCGACCAGAATGTCGGCTTGTTTGATCAATGCAGGTAAGTTCTGGGTGCGGGAATGGCAGATGGTTACCGTCGCATTGGCTTCCAGCAGCATCATTGCCATGGGCTTGCCCAAAATCGCGCTGCGGCCTACAACCACGGCGTGTTTACCTTCGATGTCGATTTGGTAGTGTTCCAGCAGGCGCATAATGCCTTTTGGCGTGGCACAGCCGTAGGCTTCTTCGCCCATCGCCATACGACCAAAACCAAGGCAGGTTACACCATCGACATCTTTAGCAAGGGCGATGGCATCGAAGCAGGCACGTTCGTCAATTTGCTCAGGCACGGGATGTTGCAACAGGATGCCGTGCACATCGGGGTTGTTGTTCAGCTCGTCAATTTTGGCCAGTAGCTGCTCGGTCGTGGTGGCACCGGGCATTTCAACTGCCATGGATTCCATGCCAACGCGACGGCAGGCATTGCCTTTCATTTTTACGTAAGTAGCAGAAGCGGGATCATCACCCACCAAAATGGTGGCAAGAATTGGGGTTTGTCCACCGGACTTTTCCTTTAGGGCGTCGACGCGCTTTTGCAGTTGTTCTTCCCAGCTTGCCGCCAGTGCTTTGCCGTCAAGGATCGTTGCGCCCATGGTGTTGTCTCCCGTAAAAGCCTGTATTTTCAGTGTCATAAGTTCGCGGGCGCTATTGTCGCATGGCCAAAATAAGCAAACCACTAACAAATGAAAGAATTTTTACAAAAGCGATTGACGAGGCAGGAGCTGCTGCGTATCATGCGCAGCTCCTGTAGCGGGGCAATAGGTAAACGTATTCGGGGTATAGCGCAGTCTGGTAGCGCGCCTGCTTTGGGAGCAGGATGTCGGGAGTTCGAATCTCTCTACCCCGACCAACTTCGTTTACCTATTCTGGCGGTAGTGCGCCCGTAGCTCAGCTGGATAGAGCAACGGCCTTCTAAGCCGTCGGTCACAGGTTCGAATCCTGTCGGGCGTGCCATTTATACAGGAAACCCTCCGCAATGGTGGCCGTAGCTCAGTTGGTAGAGTCCAGGATTGTGATTCCTGTTGTCGCGGGTTCGAGCCCCGTCGGCCACCCCATTATTTAAACTTCCCCTATTAAAATCTAAATTCGGCCAATTGCTGGCGGTTTTCTTTTGTTCTTTATATTCTGCCGTTGCGTATACACTTTGGCATGCATTCGTTTGGAATAAGCATTGGATTTGGCTTGGTGGAGTAGGGGATATGAAAATTAAAAGTGGATTGAGTTTGTTTGCACCCATTGTGTTTGGGTTTGGTCTTTCCTTGCCCGTGAGTTCGGTCATTGCTGAAACCGCCACGGCGCTCACCGTTTATAAAAGCCCTAGCTGTGGTTGCTGCGGCAAGTGGATTGAACATCTTGAGCAGAATGGCTTTAGTTCGTCGATCGAGCATCCTCTGGATTTACAGAGCGTGAAGCAGAAATACCAAATTTCATCGTCACTGGCGTCCTGCCATACGGGGGTGTCTGAGGCGGGTTTTGTTTTTGAGGGGCATGTTCCGGCGCGGTATATCCAACAGTTTTTGGATAACCCGCCAAAAGATGCGCTGGGATTGACGGTGCCGGGAATGCCAATGGGAAGTCCGGGCATGGAAATGGGTGCGCGCTTTACGCCTTATCAGGTTTTGCTATTAAAAGCCGACGGCACAACAGAAATCTTTGCCAATATTGAAACGCCGGCTCAGCAATACTGAGCGCGGTGTTTTGCGCTCTAGCGCAGGCAATCCAGATAGGCGCGGGTGGCCTTGTCCAAGCCTAATTCTATGGCGTCCACGGTAAAGGCGTGGCCGATAGAGACTTCTAATAAATTGGTGACGGCGTCTTTGAAGTGTTTGAGATTGTGCAGGTTTAAATCGTGACCGGCATTCAGGCCAAGCCCGCATTCTGCTGCCGTTTCGCTGGCGAGAATATATTTCGCTAGTTCGGTTTCCTGCTCACTACCACCAAAGCATTCGGCGTAAGGGCCGGTATAGAGTTCAATGCGATCCGCACCAACGGCTTTAGCTAGGCGAATTTGCTCGGGATCGGGGTCCATAAACAGGCTGCTGCGCACGCCTAATTTTCTTAACTCATCCAATACCGGTTTCAGTTTGTCGCCATCCCGGCGCAGGTCGAAGCCGTGATCGGATGTGAGCTGGCTATTAGTGTCTGGCACTAGGGTGCACTGGGCCGGCCGGGTTTGACGAACAATCTCCATAAAACCGGGATAGTCGCTAACGCCTTTGCGATCGCTTTTCATCGGCGCGGCAAAAGGATTGCCCTCGATATTAAATTCCACTTCCAGCATTGCCGCTAACTCATAACAGTCATCGGCGCGAATATGGCGTTGATCGGGGCGCGGATGCACGGTAATACCGTGGGCGCCGGCAGCGATACAGCGCGCGGCGTGATCGGTGACGCTGGGATAGTCGGTGTCGCGGGAGTTGCGAATCAGGGCGATTTTATTGAGATTAATGCTGAGTGCAGTCACTTGGCGGGCTCGTCGATACTGACGCTATTAATAGTGATGGGCTCGAGCGGTACATCATCAAACATGGCGATTTGACCTGTTTTGCTCAAAGAAATATCGCGGGCGACATTTTGTCCCTCGATCACCTTGCCGAAAACCGCATAGCCGGGATTGCCCGCACGGGCGTCTAGGCTGAGATTCATGCGTAAATTGATAAAGAATTGGGCGCGGGCACTATTTGGATCATCGGTGCGGGCCATGGCAACCGTCCAGCGCTCATTATTCATTTTGGCGGTCTTGGCTTCGTTGATAATTGAGTCGCCAGTCGGCTTTTCGAACAGGTCTTTGTCAAAGCCGCCACCTTGGATCACAAAGCGTTTGATCACTCGGTGAAATATGGTGCCGTTGTAGTGGCCGCTGCGCGCATAATTTAGAAAGTTTGCCACTGTTACTGGCGCGCGCTCTGGGTACAGCTCAATGCGAATATCCCCCTTGCTGGTATGCAGGGTGACGGTCGGATGAGCGGTTGTTTCTGATGAGGCGGCTTCTGCGGAGGAGGTTTCAGAAAGGGCAGTGCCGCTAAACAGAAGCAATAGCGCTAAGCTCAGTGCGCGGTGAAACATCATAATATTAGGCCCAGTCAGAACGTTTTTTGGGCATGACCCGTGGCACGATCAGGGTGATTAACACACCGATAATGACCGCGAAGGCGCCATTGAGGAAATACTCGTTTTCTTGGTTTTCACGCAGGCGAACATTGTCGGTTTGTAGTACGTCGACTTCGCTAGTCAGTTCTTGATTTTGTTCCAACAGGCGGCGGTTATCCGAATCCAGTTTCAAGGAGTTGGCAGAGATGCGTTTAATTTTTTCCAGCTCTTCGGAAAGGCGGGCGTTTTCTTCTTTCAGGCTGGAGATAAGGGCGCTGTTTTCGGAATTGGATTGGCTAGTGTCGCCCAGCTCTTCGCGCAGTTGTTGATTGCTGGTTTGCAGGCGTTCTAATTTGGCCGTGGCAGCCTCAAGTTGGTTGCGGGCACCGGGTTGATTGCTGAGATACTGGCTGGGAAGCCAGCCCTCTAAACCGCTGCGGGTTTTGACCCGGCTAAATCCGTTGTCTTCATCGGTTTCAATTAATTCAAGCTGGGTGCCGCTGGGCAGACCTCGATGAACAATGCGGTATTTGGTGCCAGCGCCAACGCGCAGGGGAACATGGATTTGATCGGTGATAAAGCGAGTTTCACTGCTTTGTGCCTGTGCGCTGCCGGCCAATGGAAATAGGGGTAGGCAAAGAGCTAGATAAAAATAACGCCAGGATGTCAGTCTGTTCACGGAGGTACCTATTACCCAAAAATGTGTGGGTTTTCCAATAACGAATGGGCCGGCTGCTATGGATGTAGGCGCCGGCCCGGATTGTGTTTGTGATCTTGAGATTAAGAAGACCACCTAAGCTATTAAAAATTCAGAATAATGCACAATAATTTTCTGTGCAATTCCAGATGTGCTTAGCAGTGATTAGGGTAGCACTTTCTTGAAAGGTTTCACGGTGACCTGTTGGTAAACGCCACCTTCAATATAGGGGTCGGCATCGGCCCATTGCTGAGCTGCGTGCAGAGAGTCGAATTCGGCAACGACCAAGCTGCCGGTAAATCCGGCTTCGCCGGGGTTGTCGCTGTCAATCGCTGGGTGTGGGCCTGCCAGAATCAAGCGGCCTTCGTCGCGCAATTGCTCCAGTCTGGCGATATGAGCAGGACGGGCGGCAAGGCGCTTTTCTAGGCTGTTTTCAATATCCTGGCTGATGATGGCGTAGAGCATGATTAGGCTTTCTCGTCGTGATGAATGTGAAAAATATCGTCTAATTCAAGATGGGTCAGACTTTTGATTTGGTGAATCAGATAATAGAGCACGCCCATCATTACCAGTGTGCAGGGCAGTGCAATCACTGGAAAACTCAAACCAGTCATACGCCCAAGTTCGGCACTGTATTCCGGTGTGCCGGGCGGGCTAACCAGCAGATATTTGGCCAGTCCGTAATTTAGCGCGGAGGACAGAAAAAATGATCCAGCCAGCATTTGGGTGGCGTTTTTTAACGCGCGCTCAAATTGCGGGTGACATTGATGTTGGTCTAGCGCGGCATCGACTTTTGCGACGTCCACGATATTTTCGTTGAACAGAAAAGTGCGGATCAGCGGGAAGGGTGTGTAGATCGAAATCAGTGTTGCCAAGCCAATCAGTCCGGGAATGGCCGCTTCTTTTATCGCAATGTATTTGGGGTCCAACTCCAGCAAGCTAATACCGCCGGTCAGTAATACGCTAATAAAACCTAAGATAGAAAAGAAATTCGCTTTGCGGGTTTTGATGTAATCCCACAGTCCAAAACAGATCGGGAACAGTAGTGCCAGCACGATGCTGCCCTGCGGGCCGAGCCGGTCGTCGGCGCTGAGTTTGGTCAAGATCAGGGTGGGAATAACAATATTGAACAGCAGATTGAAGATGGGGCTATGGCCCTGTTTGCCAGTGCGATTGTTCGCACCCTGGGGAGCTTGTGTTGACATGGGGTTCCGTAAAACAGCGATCGGTGCAAAAGTGGCATCACTATAACGATTTTACCCCGTTACCACTACGGTAATTTCCCTTTGCAGAGACAGAGCGCGATATACTGTGAGCCTGTTTCTGCTAATTGCGGTATTTGGAGTTATTTTGCTGGTTGATCTGCACTGTCATACCACCGCCTCAGATGGCAGCTTGAGCCCCGCCGAGTTGGTCGCTCGCGCCTATGAGCGCGGTGTGCGGCTATTGTCGATTACCGACCACGACACCTTGGGTGCTTATGATGCACTTGAGTTTGCTGAGCAATATCCGGATTTAAACATTATTCCCGGTGTAGAGTTTTCCTGTAATTGGTCTGGGGTCAATGTCCATATTCTTGGTTTGGGTGTAGATATAGAGCATCCCGCCTTAAAAGCCGCTGTTGCCGAGCAGGTGGAAGCCCGGACAGAGCGTGGGCGCGAAATTGCTCGCCGATTGGCCAAAAAAGGCATGCCCGGTGCCCATGAGGCGGTATTGGAAATGGCCAAGGGAAGAGCAGTAGGTCGCCCGGATTTTGCGCGCTTTTTAGTTGAGAACAAGCACGTTAGCTCAATGAACGATGCCTTTGATCGCTATTTAGGGGCGGGCAAAATTGGCGATGTAAAAGCCATGTGGCCCGAGCTGGGCAAGGTCGTACATTGGATTGCTGAATCCGGTGGTCAGGCCGTGGTTGCCCACCCCATGCATTACAAAATGACCAATGCCAAGTTGCGCCGTATGTTGACGGAGTTTGTGGCCGCAGGCGGTGCCGGTATTGAGGTTTGCAATGGTCGCCAAGCGGAACAAGAGGTGAGCTATCTGCGGGAGTTGTGCCGCCATTTTGGTCTGCGCGCCTCTGTCGGCAGTGATTTTCATAATCCCAATAACTGGCTGGATCTGGGTTGCGAGCCTAATCTTGTCGGTAGTTGTGAACCGGTTTGGGCAAGGTGGTCGGCGGCCACCGCGCTCGGACTGTCATAAATTGAGACTGTCCTAAAGTTAAACACCATTCCATAACAACGAAGCGGTAGAGCGTGTGAGCCAATTTTTTCAGATTCATCCCGAAAATCCCCAGCAGCGTCTGATCAAACAGGCGGTGGAAATTATTCACAGCGGCGGGGTGATTGTGTATCCGACCGATTCGGGTTATGCCTTGGGCTGTCATTTGGGCGATAAAAACGCGCTGGAGCGTATCCGTCAAATTCGGCGCTTGGATGAAAAGCACAATTTCACGCTGGTTTGTCGTGATCTTTCCGAGTTGGGCAAATACGCTCGTGTTGATAACACCGCCTTTCGTTTGCTGAAAAGCCATTTGCCGGGGCCGTTTACCTTTATTCTTAAAGCCAGCCCGGAAGTGCCAAAGCGGTTGCACCACCCCAAGCGTCGCAGCATCGGCCTGCGTGTGCCCGATAATGTCATTTGTCAGGATTTATTGGCGGCACTGGGAGAACCGATTATGAGCGTGAGCTTGATTCTTCCCGGCGATACGCTGCCGATGACCGATCCTTACGATATTCGCGATACCCTCGCTAAGCAGGTTGATCTGGTTATTGATGGCGGCTACTGCGGTATGGAGCCGACTACAGTGGTGGATTTGGTCGACGATGTGCCGGTTGTTTTGCGTCAGGGCCTCGGAGACATCAGTGAAATTACCGCAGCGCTGTGATGCGGGCTCGCTTCACCGTATAATCGCGCCTTTGGTCTGAAATCCTGAGTACTGTGGTGCACGACGACTCCCAAGTTTCCAGTGACGAGCCTACGCCGGTAGCGGTGGAGGCGACGTCTCTTTTGGCGGCGACACCGGCTCCTGAGCCGATTGAAATTGTTAGCCTGCAAGCCCTTCGGCAACAGCCCCAGCAGGGGGAAATGCCGTTTGCGGTCGTGCAAGGTAAACCGCTGACCGAATTGCCCAAGGATCTTTATATTCCGCCCGAAGCACTGGAAGTGTTTCTCGAGGCGTTTGAAGGGCCGTTGGATTTATTGCTGTATCTGATCAAACGCCAGAATCTCGATATTCTGGAAATTAACGTTGCCCAGATCACCGAGCAATACATGCAGTACGTCAATATGATGAGCGCCATGCAATTTGAGCTGGCCTCGGAATATTTGTTGATGGCAGCGATGTTGGCGGAAATTAAGTCCCGCATGTTATTGCCGCGATCCTCGGAAGAGCTGGAAGACGAAGAAGACCCCAGAGCGCAATTAATCCGGCGCTTACAGGAATACGAACGCTTTAAGCAGGCGGCGGAGAACCTCGATCAACTGCCGCGTATGGGTCGTGAGAATTACACCGCCGATGCGGCGCCGCCGGTAATGGACAAGGCGCGGGCCGAACCCGATGTAGATTTACGCGAGCTGTTATTGGTGTTGGGAGATGTACTGCGCCGTGCAGACCTTTATACCAGCCACCAAGTGGAGCGCGAAAAACTATCTACCCGCGAGCGTATGTCTGAGGTATTGGCTAAATTGCGCAGCGACAGCTTTGTGCCCTTCGTTACCCTGTTTCGGGTAGAAGAGGGGCGGCTTGGCGTGGTGGTGACCTTTTTGGCCGTGATGGAGCTGATAAAAGAATCGCTGGTGGAAATTGTGCAGGCCGAGGCGTTTGCCCCCATTCATGTTAAAGCCCGCGCCGGTGCCACCATGAGTGATATTCCAGCAGTCGATGGCGACGAAGCACCTGCAAATACTGAATACGAGTCCCAATCTTGAGCCGGTGCGGCTTGGGAGTGAAGAGAGAGTCACACAATCAATGCTAGACCCGGAAAAACTGCAACGGATATTGGAAGGCGCGCTGATGGCGGCGGGTAAACCGCTCAGCCTTCAACAATTGCTTGACCTGTTCGAGCTGGAAGAGCGTCCCGATAACGCCACCTTGAGAAATACCTTAAACGCGATGATGGATGAATGTCAGGGGCGGGGGTTTGAACTCAAATTGGTGGCCAGTGGCTACCGCTATCAAGTGGTGGAAGAGGTTGCGCCTTGGGTAGGGCGCCTGTGGGAGGAAAAACCCCAGCGCTATTCCCGCGCCTTGATGGAAACACTGGCCTTGATTGCTTACCGTCAGCCTATTACCCGTGGCGATATCGAAGATATTCGCGGCGTAGCGGTGAGCTCGCAGATTATTAAAACCTTGCTCGAACGTGAGTGGGTTCGTGTGGTGGGTCATAAAGATGTGCCGGGGCGTCCGGCGATGTATGCCACCACCCGTAAATTCCTCGACTATTTTAATCTTGCCAACTTGGATGAATTGCCCAGCTTGGCAGAGATTGCGGATTTGGATTCACTGAATGGTGAGCTTGATCTCGGCGCTAAAGCGCTTGAGGAAAACGCTGAGGAAATAAACGCTGCGCAAGCCGAAGCCGAAGCCGAAGCCGAAGCCGAAGCCGACTTGATTGATAATGAATTTGAACCCGAAACTGAAGAAAGTAAAACCGATGGCGCGTACTGAAATACTGGCAAATGAAAAACTGCAGAAAGTGCTCGCTCGCGCGGGGCTGGGTTCTCGCCGTGAAATGGAAAAAGTCATCAGCGAAGGCCGGGTAAAGGTCAATGGCCAGCCTGCAACCTTGGGTGATCGCGTGGATAGCAGCGCCACAATTTTGCTGGATGGTCGTCCGGTAAAACATGCGGTTGAGGGCAATAAGCCCCGCATTCTGCTCTACAACAAACCCGAAGGTGAAATCTGCAGCCGCAAAGACCCGGAAGGTCGCCGCTCGGTCTTTGATCGCCTGCCGCGTATCAAGGGCGAGCGCTGGATTTGTGTGGGACGTCTCGACTTCAACACCACCGGCTTGCTGTTGTTTACTACCGACGGTGACTTGGCCAATAAATTAATGCACCCCTCAACGACTATTGAGCGCGAATACCTGTGCCGCGTGATGGGCGCGGCCAAAGAAGAGCAATTGCAGAAGCTAATCGACGGTGTGCAGCTTGAAGATGGCCCGGCCTCTTTTACCGATATTGTTGATGGCGGTGGCGAGGGGATTAATCACTGGTATTACGTGGTGATTATGGAAGGTCGCAACCGCGAGGTTCGCCGCCTATGGGAATCCCAAGGCTTACAGGTAAACCGCTTGAAGCGCGTGCGCTACGGCAATGTGTTTATTCCTTCCAAGGTTAAAGTTGGTCAGTGGACCGAGCTGGAAGCCAAGGAAATTGCCCCAGTTTATGAAATGGCGGGCTTAGACGTGCCGGAAAGCTTAGGTCTCACCGTGAAAAAGAGTGAAGGGCGAAAGCGGAATACTAAAAGGCCCCGATAATCGGGGCCCCTCCGTATTCTTTAATTGTTCGGGTTTTTCGTGGGGATCAGTGAAACGCTTGTTTTTGCAGAGCGCTCATTGTGGTTAAACCATCCCAGTTATCGTTGCGTCCCTCGCGCCAACCCGTCAGCCATTCCTGTTTGAGTTGGTCCTGGTTGTGAGGGCAGGTTCCCTTTTGTTTGCCGGCAAACCCCGCCTGGTATCCACGTTGAAAAGCTCTTTCGGTCATATCGCGTTTCTGTCTTCTCATAGAGCATAAGCCTCCAGTATTGCAGGAAAGACGCCAAGCGCTGTGATTTTTTACTTACGCTTGCGCGCCGCAAAATGCCATCTGAACAGGGGTTGTGTTCAGGTGGATTTTTATCAAACCAGATTTTGCGGGCTGAGGTCGAAGAACTTTTCGTCATAAAACTGAAATACTTTATAGTGTGCTCGAATATAGGAGCTAACTTGCTGTTCAATAAGCGTAAAATTAAATCCCCGTATTTCTCGAGTGCGATTCAATGAGTCACAAGCTGCCAATTATTTTGAGCTGTCCCAAAGGGCTGGAATCGCTGCTGATTGCCGAGGCGGAAAGTCTCGGTGCCGAGCTGGTGAAAGAGAGTGTGGGCAGCTTGCGGATGGATGCCGACCTCCAAACCATCTACCGCCTTTGCCTGTGGTCGCGCTTAGCTAACCGGGTCATGTTGCAGTTGCACGAATGGCAGGGCGATACCGCCGACTCTCTGTATCAGGGGCTGCTGGAAATTGAATGGTCCAAGCATCTCGCCGCCGGCGGCAGTTTATGTATCGACTTTAATGGTCGCAGCGGTGATTTGCGCAACAGCCACTTTGCCGCCTTGCGCGCCAAAGATGCAGTGGTCGATTATTTTCAAAATCGTGGCCAAGCTCGGCCTTCAATCGAAAAGCAAAACCCGGATTTACGCCTTAATGTGCGCCTGAAAAAAGGTCGCTTTCTCGCCGCTCTGGACTTGTCGGGCGAAAGTTTGCACCGCCGTGGCTACCGCCATGAAAGTGGTTTAGCGCCACTGAAAGAAAACCTTGCCGCCGCTATTTTGCTGAGGGCCGACTGGCCGAGTATCGCCAGCCGGGGTGGCGCCTTGATTGATCCCATGTGCGGTTCGGGCACCTTACTTATAGAAGGTGCGTTGATGGCCATGAATATTGCGCCGGGCTTGAAACACGGTCACTGGGGCTTTAGCGGCTGGTTGGGGCACAACGCCAAACTGTGGCAGATGTTGTTCACCGATGCGGAAAATCAGCGCAATGTGGCGATGCAGCGGCAGTGGCCAGAAATTCGTGGCTACGATGCCAGTGGCAAAATTATCGCTCAGGCGGAGGCCAATATTGGCCGTGCCGGTTTAGAGAAAGTGGTAAGAGTTTCACGTCGTGAACTGTCTGAGCTGACGGTGCCCAGCCATCGTGATATTCAGCCGGGTCTGCTGGTCTGCAACCCCCCTTATGGTGAGCGGCTTGGCGATGAAGCCGAGCTGGTGTACCTCTACCAAAGTCTCGGCCAACGCCTGCGCGATCATTTCCTGCATTGGCAGGCGGCTGTATTCACCGGCAACCCCCAGCTGGGCAAACGCATGGGGCTGCGCAGCCACAAACACTATCAGTTTGTGAACGCGAGTATTCCTACGCGCCTGTTGCTGTTTAAGGTGGAGCCAGATCAGTTTGTTGTAGAAAGGTCTACTGCGCCAAACGCAGAAAACATGGGCCAAACCGGGGAGACGGAAGCCGCTGTTGGCAAGTTGTCTGCCGGCGCTGAGATGTTTGCCAATCGTTTGAAGAAAAATATTAAACGCTTGGAGAAATGGCGCCGTCGGGAAAATATTGAATGTTACCGAGTTTACGATGCCGATATGCCGGAATACGCGGTAGCGGTAGATTGCTACGGCGAGGCAATCCATATCTCAGAATATGCGGCACCGGCTTCAGTCGATGAAGACGCCGCCAAAACTCGCCTGCGCGATGTGATACAGGTTTGCAGTCAGGTGTTTAATCAGCCGATTCGCAATATCGCGATTAAAGAGCGCCGTCGCCAGCGCGGCACCGAGCAATATCAACGCCAAGGTGGAAAGCCCAGTTATCAGCAGAAAAATGCCGATGAGGGCTTTATGCAGGTCTCAGAGGGGCAGGCTAAATTGCTGGTGAACCTGTTTGATTATCTGGATACCGGCTTGTTTCTCGATCATCGCCCGGTACGTTTGGATATTGCCGCAAGAGCCAAGGGCAAGCGCTTTCTCAATCTGTTTTCCTATACGGCGGTTGCCAGTGTGCAGGCCGGCTTGGGCGGTGCGCGTCACACCACGTCGGTGGATATGTCGCACACCTATTTGCGCTGGGCGCGGCGCAATTTGTCTTTGAACGGTTTGAGTGAGTCTCGCCACCGAACCGAGCAGGCAGATTGTCGGCGCTGGTTGGCGGAGTGCAAAGAAGAATACGATCTGATTCTGTTAGATCCGCCGACCTTCTCGAATTCCAAGCGTATGGATGATGTTTTGGATACCCAGCGGGATCACGGCGGCTTAATTCGCGAGGCAATGCGCTGCTTGGCAAAAGACGGCTTGCTGATTTTCTCCACTAATAAGCGCGGCTTTATTTTGGATGAGGCGATCGCCTCAAACTTTGACGTGCAGGATAAAACCCAGTGGTCACTGGATGAGGATTTCAAACGGCGCAGCAAACCGATTCATTACTGCTGGTATATTCGCCATCGGGATGGGGCAGGTAAATAAAGGCGGCTTACAAAACGAGCGGCAATAAAAAAGGCGGTCAGTGACCGCCTTTTTTTCTACCAGTGAAACCCGAATTAGATGGGGTTTACGTTGGCAGCTTGAGGGCCTTTTTGGCCGTCTTGTACTTCAAACTCAACCGCTTGGCCTTCAGCAAGGGTTTTGAAACCGTTGCCTTGGATAGCGCTGAAGTGAACAAATACGTCTGGACCAGACTCTTGCTCAATGAAACCAAAGCCTTTGGTTTCGTTGAACCATTTTACTTTGCCAGTAGTTTTAGACATGTCTTTTTAACCTCGTTGTGTTTAATCGCCTTTCGGCACGAGCTGAGATAGGCAGAGGTGCTTATGAAACAGAACGAGGTACTAAAAACGACTTCGTGGTGCATTTGCATAAAACCGGGCTGCGTCTATAGCCAGCACGGCCATTATATACATAGTCCTAAGCCTTAATTAAAGGTTTTTTAGTCTAAGGGGGTGAAATTTTTATTACAGAATTCAGCGCCGTTTTCGAGGTGGCAGTCCGGTATGCTGAGTTAGTATCTTTTTACCGCTCTTATTTTTGGGTTGCCAGTTGGCAGGTTGCCGTGGTGGCACCAGATGTTTTTTGCCATAACCGATCAAATCGCGGCGCCCCATTTTGAGTAATGACTCGCGAATTGACGGCCAACCTTCAGGGTCGTGGTAGCGTAAAAATGCCTTGTGCAAGCGCCGTTGTTTAAGGCCTTTGGCGCTGAAAACCGACTCACTTTTGCGCGACACTTTCTTCAGTGGGTTCTTGCCGGAGTAGTACATGGCGGTGGCATTGGCCATAGGCGAGGGGTAAAACGCCTGCACCTGATCGGCGCGGAAACCGTTGTTTTTCAACCACAGGGCGAGGTTCATCATGTCCTCGTCTGAGGTGCCCGGATGCGCTGCAATAAAGTAAGGAATTAAATATTGTTCCTTACCCGCCTGCTTGGAAAATTTATCGAACATCGCTTTAAAGCGGTCGTAGGTGCCCATGCCCGGTTTCATCATTTTAGACAGCGGGCCGTCTTCAGAATGTTCGGGGGCAATTTTTAAATAACCACCCACATGATGGGTGACCAGTTCACGCACGTATTCGGGTGTTTCCACCGCAAGGTCGTAACGCAGGCCGGAGGCGATCAAGACTTTTTTAACGCCATCCACCGCGCGCACACGGCGGTAAAGATCAATCAGTGGCGTTTGGTCAGTATCCAGATTTTTACAAATACCGGGGAATACACAAGACAAACGGCGGCAGCGCTGCTCGATGGTTTCGCTCTTACAGCGCAGGCGCCACATATTGGCGGTGGGGCCACCGAGGTCGGAAATTACACCGGTAAACGCTGGCGAGGTATCGCGAATTTTTTCAACTTCGCGGGTAATTGATTCCGCCGAGCGGCTCTGAATAATTCGGCCTTCGTGTTCGGTAATGGAACAAAAGCTACAGCCACCAAAACAGCCGCGCATGATATTTACCGAGTGGCGAATCATTTCATAAGCGGGAATACGAGCATCGCCATAACGCGGGTGGGGCAGGCGCTGATAGGGCAGGTCAAACACCCAATCCATTTCATCGGTTTCCAGCGGAATTGGCGGCGGGTTCAGCCACACATCCTTATCGCCGTGGCGCTGAATTAATGCGCGGGCATTGCCGGGGTTGGTTTCCAAATGCAGCACGCGTGCCGCATGGGCATAACTGACCGGATCTTGTTTTACGGTTTCGTAATCCGGCAGGCGAATCACGGTAGTGTCGCTATCCGTGTGTTGTTTGCGCGCTTGCAGTGGGTCGAGAATGGTAACGACCTGCACGTCTTGCTCGGCCGCAGGCGCTTGTTCAAGTCCAGCCGCAGGGGCATTGGCGCAGTTGCCAGAAGCATCGGTTTTGGCAGAAGTGTCGATATAAGGATTTACCGGCGGCTCAACTTTGCCGGGCTGATCAATGCAGCTTGAGTCAATCACCGTCCAACCGGCAGGGACTTCGTCAACCACAAACGCGGTGCCGCGCAGGTTACGGATCTGTTCAATGTCTTCACCCATCGACAGACGGTGGGCGACATCGACAATGGCGCGCTCGGCATTGCCATAGAGCAGCAAATCGGCGCGGGAGTCGAGCAGGATTGAGCGGCGGACTTTATCGCTCCAGTAATCGTAATGGGCGATGCGGCGCAAGCTGGCTTCGATTGAGCCAATCACAATAGGCGAATCTTTATACGCCTCTCGGCAACGTTGTGAGTAGACAATAACAGCGCGGTCGGGCCGCTTGCCGCCTTCGTTGTGGGGCGTATAGGCATCGTCGTGGCGCAGACGCCGATCTGCCGTGTAGCGGTTAATCATTGAATCCATATTGCCGGCGGCAACGCCAAAGAACAGATTCGGTTTGCCTAAACTTTTAAACGCCTCGGCAGATTGCCAATCCGGCTGACTGAGAATACCAACCCGAAACCCCTGTGCTTCCAGTACCCGGCCGATAACCGCCATGCCGAAACTGGGGTGATCCACATAGGCGTCGCCGGTCACAATGATAATGTCGCAGCTATCCCAGCCCAGCGCATCCATTTCTGCGCGGGTAGTCGGCAAATAGGGTGCGGTGCCAAAGCACTCAGCCCAATACGGACGATAATTAAATAGCGGGGTGACTTGCTGGGGCATTGCGGTGACCAGAGGGCGCGAAGAAAACGCGATTATAGCAAATACAGGGTCAGAGTTCTTTTGTCTCGAACGGGATTCGCCCGTGATTTTTGGCTTAAGTGCTTGATAATTTTGTCGTGCCGGTCAAGATTAGGCAGGTTTTGTTTGCCCTGATAGGAGAAGGCCAAGAATGGATTGGTTGAATACACACATTGCCTACTGGCACTGGCTGGTGTTCGGGTTGTTATTGGTGATCACCGAAATCTTTGTGCCCAGCTTTGTGATGATCTGGTTTGGTGCCAGCGCGGTGGCGGTAGGGCTGATTCTGGCCGTGATTGAAATGCCAGTGTCGGTGCAATTACTGATCTGGGCGGCGCTCTCGGTTTTCGATCTGTTTATCTGGTTTAAATTTGTTCATCCGAAGATGAAGGATCGCAGCCTCAGCGGTATGTCTCGCGAACAGTTGATTGGTCAAGAAGGTATGGTGATTAAAGTGGGGCAAGATGGTCACGGCACCATGCGTTTTCCGGTGCCGGTGTTGGGTAATGACGAGTGGTCGTTTATTTGTCGCGGCATGGTTTCAGTGGGTGACAAAGTTTATGTGGAGGAGCTTTCTGGCAACTCCGTTATCGTAAAAGTGCAGCAGCCTCGAGGAGAATAAACATGGATGGATTAGCCGTAACGGCAGTATTAGTTGTACTGGTTTTTGTCACGCTGGCAAAGGGCGTAAAAACCGTTCCCCAAGGTTATAAGCATATTGTGCAGCGCTTGGGAAAATATCACTCCACGCTGAATCCGGGTTTAAACCTGATTATTCCTTATATTGACGATGTGGCGTACAAAGTCACCACCAAGGATATTGTTCTGGATATTCCCTCGCAGGAAGTCATTACCGAAGACAATGCGGTGATCATTGCCAATGCCGTGGCCTATATCAATATCGTGTCGCCGGAAAAAGCAGTATACGGTGTTGAGGACTACACCATCGCCATTCAAAACTTGGTGCAAACGGCGCTGCGTTCAATCGTGGGTGAAATGTCGCTGGACTCGGCGCTGTCATCTCGTGATCAGATCAAAGCCAAGTTGAAAGCGGGTATCTCCGACGATATTTCCGATTGGGGAATCACCCTGAAAACCGTAGAAATCCAAGACATTAACCCATCGCCTACCATGCAGCGCGCAATGGAAGAACAGGCTGCCGCCGAGCGTCAGCGCCGTGCGGCAGTGACCAAGGCCGAAGGTGAAAAACAGGCGGCGATTCTGGAAGCGGAAGGGCGCTTGGAAGCCTCTCGCCGTGATGCCCAGGCAGAAGTGGTACTCGCCAAAGCCAGCGGTGCGGCCATTGAGCTGGTTTCAGAAGCAGTGAAAGACGATGAGCTGCCAGTGATGTATCTGCTGGGTGAGAAATACACCGAGGCGTTAAAGTCCCTGGCTGCCTCCAGTAACGCCAAAACGGTTGTGTTCCCGGCGGACTTGCAGCAAGCTTTGCGCGCCGTTCTCAACCGTAATTAAAACGAACTCCCATGGAAAACACATACCGACTCATTATTAGCTGCCCAGACCGGGTGGGCATTGTTGCCAGAGTCAGCCAGTTTATTGCCGAACAAAGCGGCTGGCTGCTTGAGGCTAACTACCACTCGGATGCCGAAAACAACTGGTTTTTCATGCGCAATGAAATTCGCGCCAGCTCGCTGTCGGTGAATCTTGAAACTTTCCGCCAGAATTTTTCGGTGATTGCCGATGAGTTCGATATGGAGTGGGAACTGATCGACTCCAGTGAAAAACGCAAGGTGGTGATTCTGGCGAGTCACGCCTCGCACTGTATTGCCGACCTGCTGCACCGCTGGCACAGCAATGAGTTGCACTGCGATATCCCTTGTGTGATTTCCAATCACGAAAACCTGCGCAGCATGGTGGAGTGGCACGGTATCCCGTTTTTGTATGTGCCGGTAACGCCGGAAAACAAACCGGAAGCTCATCGTAAAATCATGGATTTAACGGCGGAATACGAGGCCGATACCGTGGTGCTAGCCCGCTATATGCAAATTGTGCCGCCGGAGTTCTGTCGCCGTTATCAGGGCCGGATGATCAATATTCACCACAGCTTCTTACCGTCGTTTATCGGTGCCAATCCCTACCAAAAAGCCTATGAGCGCGGCGTGAAACTGATTGGTGCCACCAGTCACTATGTTACCGAGCAATTGGATGAAGGCCCGATTATTGAGCAGGATGTGATTCGAGTGAATCATCGCCACAGCAAAGATGATCTGGTGCGCTTGGGTAAAGACGTAGAGAAGGCGGTTTTGGCACGGGCGCTGCGTAATCATCTGGAGGATCGGGTGCTGGTGCATGGCAATAAAACCGTGGTGTTCGACTAGGGCTCAGGCGTTCAAATAAGAAGAATAATTGGGTGTGGTTTCCGCCGCTCGCTTGTCATTCTAATAAGTAAAAGTAGATGAAAAGCGGGCTGGGGGAGCGTTGTCACATTTCTGTAACATAACTGTCATAGGATGGGCGCGCGACCCAAATTGACCAGTTTTAAGATAAAGCTGGTAGTCAAAGGAGACACACATGAACGCTTTTTTTAAGTCTGCTACTAAAGCCCTTGTTTTGGCTGGCGGCCTAGCAACGTCTTTTTCATCATTCGCTGCACGTGAAAATATCGATATCGTCGGTTCTTCAACGGTTTATCCTTTTGCAACCGTTGTGGCTGAGCGTTTTGGCCGTGCTACGGGTAATCCTACTCCTAAAATTGAATCTACCGGTTCCGGTGGTGGCATGAAGCTGTTCTGTGATGGTGTTGGTCTTGGCTACCCTGACATTACTAATGCATCTCGTCGGATTAAGCGTTCTGAATTTAAGTCTTGTCAGGAAAATGGCGTCAAAGAAATTATCGAGGTACCAGTCGGATTTGATGGCATCGTCATTGCCAACTCCTTGGAAGCTGAACCGATGTCATTGACTCGGCGTGAGCTGTTTTTGGCCCTCGCCGCAAAAATTCCGGGTGAAAATCAGGGCGAGCTGATCGACAACCCCAATAAAACGTGGAAAGACGTTAATCCAGAATTACCTGCAGTTAAAATTGAAGTTTTGGGACCGCCACCCACTTCAGGCACCCGTGATGCTTTTGTTGAGCTTGCGATGGAAGTGGGTTGCGAGTCTTTCCCTTGGGTTAAGAGCTTGAGCAAGTCGGATAAAAACTTGTTTAAGTCGATTTGTCACAGCATTCGTGAAGATGGAATGTATGTGGAAGCGGGGGAGAATGACAACCTGATCGTCCAAAAACTCCAAGCTAATCCAGCCGCTCTTGGTATCTTCGGCTTTAGCTTCCTTGATCAAAACGCAGACAAGGTTCGCGGTTCAAAAATTGAGGGAGTTGAGCCCAGCTTTGATAATATTGCCGACAAATCGTATCCGGTATCTCGCCCATTGTATTTCTACGTTAAGAAAGCGCACGTAGGTGTTGTGCCCGGTATTGAGGCTTTTCTTCACGAGTTCACTAGCGAAAAAGCGTGGGGTGATGAAGGCTATCTGGCAGATAAGGGTATGATTCCACTGCCGAAAGCGACTCGAGATGCATTGTCTGAATCGATACGCAACTTAAAAGTCATGACCGGCCAAGAAGATTTGCACTAAGTGTAAATTGAGGCAAATATGCTGACTCACTGGCCCCTCTTTGGAGGGGTCAGTTGTGTTTGCGACAGGGGAACTAAGGAAACCTATGCAAGCTTCAACCTTGTTCATCATTATTATTGGCTTAAGTATCTTTGGGTACTTTATGGGCCAAGGCAGAGCGTTGGCGCTTGCTAAACCGCTAGGCGGGATTCGCAAACTCCATTCGCTTCCAAGTTATTATGCGGCACAAGCTGCCCTGTTTTGCGCCTTGCCTGCGATTGTCTTAATGGGGCTGTGGCTGATTTTTGAGCAGCCAATAATCGATAGCTTGGTGATGTCTCGTGTTGAAGCTGGTGGCCTCATCGAAAGCAAGGCAGATTACAACCTAGCTTTGAATCGGGTTCACAATATTGCAGCTGGCGTTTTGAGCCGTGAAGGGCAGCAGAGTGTTGTGCTGGCAGCGGCAGATAACCTGAATGCTTTTCGTACTAATGCGCGATTAGCTCTTACCTTACTTGCCTTAAGCTTGTCAGTAGCAGGGCTTGTTCTAGGATTACGCCGGATTCGCCCTGATTTTCGTGCCCGCGCATCCGTAGAGTGGATCATGAGTGGGTTGCTCATGGCTTGTGCGCTCTTGGCCATTTTTACCACACTCGGCATTTTGTTGTCGGTGGTGTTTGAGTCAATCCACTTCTTTAGATCTGTACCTATCAGCGAATTTATTTTTGGCACCAGTTGGAGTCCGCAAACGGCGATTCGGGCTGATCAGGTGGGTTCTTCTGGAAGTTTTGGCGCGGTCCCTCTGTTTACTGGCACCTTGCTTATTTCTGCTGTTGCTATGTTTGTTGCGGTTCCCGTTGGTTTAATGTCGGCGATTTATCTGGCCGAGTACGCCAGTCGTCGCACTCGCACTTTGGTTAAGCCAACCCTTGAAATTCTGGCCGGTATTCCAACGGTAGTTTACGGTTTTTTTGCCGCATTGACGGTCGCCCCATTTATTCGCAACCTCGGGGAGAGCCTGGGGCTTGATGTGTCTTCCGAGAGTGCACTTGCGGCGGGCTCGGTAATGGGGGTGATGATTATTCCATTTATTTCGTCCCTTGCTGACGATGTAATTACCGCTGTGCCGCAATCCATGCGCGATGGTTCACTTGCGCTGGGCGCGACCAAGTCAGAAACCATTCGGAAAGTGGTTGTACCTGCAGCACTCCCCGGTATTGTGGGTGGGGTTTTGTTAGCGCTGTCCCGCGCGATTGGCGAAACCATGATTGTAGTGATGGCTGCAGGCATGGCTGCAAATTTAACGGCTAATCCTTTAGATACCGTAACGACGGTTACCGTACAAATTGTGACGCTGCTAACGGGTGACCAAGAATTCGATAGCGCCAAAACCCTTGCGGCTTTTGCTCTTGGTTTGATGCTGTTTGTGGTGACCTTGTGTTTGAATATTGTCGCTTTGCGCGTGGTAAAAAAATATCGGGAGCAATATGAATAATTCTGCCGAAAATTTGAGGCGTATTCAGAAGTCTCTAAAAAAGCGCTATTTTGTTGAGCGTTGTTTTCTATGGAGCGGTCGTGCTGCTATCACGCTGGGTTTGTTAGCGGTATTGGTTTTGTTTGTCGATATAACTAGCAAAGGTTATGGCGCCTTCCGTTCTACAGAAATATTGTTGGATATCCATTACGACGCGGATGCGCTTGGTATAGACAATCTGCACGATGAGAAGCAGCTGGCCTTTGCTGATTGGGATGTGCTGTTGAAAAATGCCTTAAGAGAGCAATTTCCCGATGCCAGTGGCCGCAAAGAGCGCAAGCAGTTATACGGCTTGGTCAGTAATGGCGCGGGCTTTGACTTAAAAGAGCGTTTAATCGCAAATCCCAAGCTGCTCAATACTTCCGAAAAAGTCTGGATTATTGCCGATGATGACATCGACACCTATTACAAGTCGTGGTTGAGCGGTGATCCTTATGCTGAGCGCATGTCTGAGAAGCAAATTCAGTGGATAGAAGTTTTAGATGAGCAGGGCGCAATTGCGCTCAAGTTCAGCAAGAACCTGTTTACTCGAGGGGATTCTCGAGAGCCTGAGCAAGCCGGTATCTGGGGCGCGGTAATGGGCTCTTTATTTACGCTGGCAATTACATTCTGCCTCTCCTTTCCAATTGGTGTGGCAGCAGCGATCTATCTTGAAGAATTTGCGCCGCGGAATCGATTAACTGATTTTATAGAGGTAAACATCAATAATTTGGCGGCGGTACCGTCGATTATTTTTGGTTTATTGGGACTGGCGATTTTCATCAACTTTTTTCACGTGCCAAGATCGGCGCCTCTGGTTGGTGGCCTAGTGCTTACCTTGATGACATTGCCGACTATTATTATTACCAGTCGCGCAGCGATTAAGTCTGTGCCTCCCTCCATTCGTGAGGCGGCTTTAGGAATGGGGGCTTCCCGTCATCAAGTTGTTATGCACCATGTATTACCCTTATCGATGCCTGGAATGTTGACCGGTGCAATTATTGGTATGGCGCAGGCATTGGGTGAAACCGCACCCTTGTTGATGATTGGTATGGTCGCTTTTATTGTGGATATTCCCCAAGGCTTTACCGACCCTGCGACGGTTTTGCCAGTGCAAATTTTCCTTTGGGCAGATAGCCCTGAGCGCGCATTTGTAGAGAAAACATCTGCCGCTATTATGGTGCTGTTATCTTTCCTGATCGTAATGAATATGACCGCAGTTTGGATTCGTAAGCGTCTGGAACGACGTTGGTAAGAGAGTATTTGTAGATGCCAGATATGAAAGTGAATGAAAAGCATGTCACCGTGGGTAAGCAGTTCCATGATGATCCACGGATGACAATGCGCAATGTAAATGTCTTTTACGGTGAAAAACAGGCCATCCACGATGTCAGCATAGATATCGGTAAAAATGAAGTGATGGCCATGATTGGTCCCTCGGGTTGCGGTAAATCTACATTCCTGCGTTCACTCAATCGCATGAACGACACGGTAGAAGGTTGCCGTGTTGAGGGTGAAATCTGCATGGATGGAGAAAGCCTGTATAACACCAAATTAGATGTTGTTGAGCTGCGAGCGCGTGTGGGTATGGTGTTTCAAAAGCCCAACCCGTTTCCAAAATCTATTTATGAAAATGTTGCTTACGGCGCAAAAATCCACGGCCTAGCAGATAGCCGTATTGACTTAGATGAGATTGTGGAAAATAGTCTCAATAAGGCGGGCTTGTGGAAAGAGGTAAAGGACCGCTTGCACCAACCGGGCACGGGCTTGTCGGGTGGTCAGCAGCAGCGTTTGTGTATTGCGCGTGCGATTGCGGTGACGCCAGAAGTTATTTTGATGGACGAGCCTTGTTCTGCACTAGACCCGATTGCTACGGCAAGGATCGAAGAGCTGATTAAAGAATTGAGTGAAAATTTCACTATCGCGATAGTGACGCACTCCATGCAGCAAGCGGCGCGGGTGTCCGATCGGACAGCATATTTCCATTTGGGACAATTAATCGAAGTCAATCCGACCGAACAAGTCTTTACCATGCCTGAGCATGAATTGACTGAAGGCTATATCACCGGTCGTTTTGGATAATAAAGGATAGGCGGCGTGGATAAACTCTCATTTGAAAACCATATTGCTTCTCGCTATGACGAGGAGCTAGAACAAATTTTCTCCCAGCTTATGGCAATGGGCGGCAAAGTTGAGCAGCAGGTACAGCTTGCAGTAAAGGCCATTCTAGACTCAGATAGCAATATTGCTGAGAGAGTTATTCAGGGCGATAAAGATGTCGATCGTATGGAGATACGTATCGACGAAGACTGTGTATTGGTTATCGCAAGACGCCAACCCACGGCAAGTGACTTGCGACTGGTCATATCCGTAACTCGTGCGGTTGCCGATCTGGAACGTATTGGCGATGAGGCTGAAAAAATTGCCAAACACGCTCTTGAATTAATAGAACATGGGCCGCTGATGTCTGGCTATACGGTAGTGAGTCAGCTAGGGGTTTCTGTCACAGCAATGCTACACAATGCGCTGGACGCTTTTGCTCGGTTTGATGCCGATGCCGCGATGCGAACCATTGATGAAGACAAACAGGTGGATCAAGAATATAAAGCTGCGCTTAGCGAACTTGATACGTTGATGGCGAGTGAGCCCGCTTTGTTGAAACAATATTTAAATTTGGTCTGGATTGTGCGTTCACTAGAGCGTATTGGTGATCATGCCAAAAACCTTTGCGAACAAATTGTCTTTGTTGCCAAAGGTAAAGATATACGCCACCAGTAATCTTTTAACGCCAAGTCCTTTTCTTCTGAACCGGCAGATTGCTGATCTGCCGGTTTTTTTTGCCTTTTATTTCATGAAAATATTTCGGCCAAATATTTCAAAAACCTTTCAAAATCATGACATTGTAAATATTTATGGTGATTTTATAGTCAAAAGCCGCTGATTTTCTGATCAAAAAACGCACTTGTCACAATACTGTAATATAAACGTCATATTATGCTCCCGCACTTAGGCAAGGTTACATACTTATAAAGCCATGCAATTTAAACAAAACATTGGGAATGCATCGATGAACAACACAAATACGATCCACAAGCTCGGTTTATTAGGACTTTTGCTTCTTGGTGGGCAGAGCGCTTATGCGGCCGATCAAATTGATCTACTTGATACGCTGGTCGCGAAGCAGGTTCTTACTCAGGCAGAAGCGGACCAACTGCGCGCTAATCAAAAATCGCAAGCTACAGTGGAAGTTGGTAAAAAAGGCTTGGTAGTTAAAAGTGCAGACAAAAACTACTCCATTAACGTGGGTGGACGTATTCACGCCGATTTTGCTACTACCGACCATGAAGACTTGGCCGGCGGGAAAGATGCCATTGATGGTACCGAGATTCGTCGGGCCCGTTTACATATCAAAGGCAATGTAGGCAAACAGTGGTCGTACGTGCTTGAAACGGATTTTGCGGGTATTAACGTTAGCCAAAAAGATGTCAATGTTGGTTACCACCTGAAAGATCTGCCTTTTACCATTACTGCAGGCCACCAAAAGCAAGCGGTAAGCATGGAGCTGGAAGAAAGTTCCAATGACATTCTGTTTACTGAGCGCTCAACTGTTGCGGCTCTTTCTACCCCTTATTTTGATCGCGCTCTGGGTGTGACCATTGGTGGTGGCGGCGATAATTGGCACTTCAAAACCGGTGTTTTTGGTGACACCACCGCATCCGGTACGGCTGATGAGGGCAGTGGTTTCGGCATGCGAGGTAGTTATGCACCTATCGCGGAAAACGGCAAAGTCCTGCATTTCGGGGCGTCTTTTGGTATGCGTAAAACCAGTGACGATTATCTGGCTAACGGCAAGTCGCCGAGCTTTAGCTACAAGACGTCAAACTTTTCGGGTTTAAAGCCGGTTGAAGCCAAGATTGGGCTTGAGGAAATGAGTGAAGTACAGCTGGGCATTCTCGAATTTGCCGCCATTAGTGGCAAGTGGTCTTTCCAAAGTGAGCTGGCGCAAAACCGTGTTGAGCGTGATACGGGTGATAACGTGGGTTTCAATGCCCAATATGTGCAGGTTGGTTACTCTGTGTTCGGCGGTCAAAGAACTTACAAAGCATCTGAAGGTGAGTTCAAACACTTGTCTGTTCAATCGGGTGGTGCGTTGGAATTAGCACTGCGTTTGGATCAGATTGATTTGGAAGACAAGGACATTAGCGGTGGTAAGGCCAAGCGTGCGGGGATTGCGGTGAATTGGTATCCCAATAACAATGTTCGCATTATGTTTGACTACATCAGAAGCTTTGACCTGGACGGTGGCGCCATTCAAAACATCAATAACGAACCTGCAGGTGATATTGATACCTTTGCTGCACGGATTCAGTGGAATATCTAATACACATTTGTTGTACAGAAAGGGGTATGCCGTTGGCATACCCCTTTTTTATTTGTGGACTGGAAATTTGCAGCTAAATTTTGCGCCACGACCAGCGCTACTGGAAATGCTCAACTCGCCGTCATAGCGATTAAGTAAATGTTTGACGATCGCCATACCCAAGCCAGAGCCACCAGTTTGAGAGTTACGGCTACTGTCTGCTCGATAGAAGCGCTCAGTGATTCGAGGTAGTGCCTCTTCTGGAATACCGATGCCGTTATCCTCAATATTGATCACCAGCTGTCTTCCGTAATGATGCGCTGAAATGCGAATGTCGCAGCCTTGAGGATTGTGTTGAACGGCATTAAAAACAATATTGCCGATGGCGCTGTGCAAATCATTCGCTTTAATCGACAATTTGAGAGTGTCACTGCAGTCGAGAGTAACGTTATGTAGTCCCTCACTTAATTGTTTTGCTTCGTTTGCAATTTGCTTAAGCACAGGAAGCAGTGGGATAGGGTCGGTTTGAACAAGTTCGTTCTCGGTTTCCAGCTTTGAAAGTAAAATCAAATCATCTGAGATAGCTCTCATCCGTTTGATTTGTTGTTCCATCTGGCTGAAAGCTCGGCCCACCATTGGGTTGTCTGACTTCTGGATGTTTTGCAGGGTTTCGATATAGCCTTGTAGCACGGTCAGTGGGGTGCGCAACTCGTGGGAGACGTTGCCGACAAACTCGCGCCGAAGCTGGTCGAGGTTGCGAACCCGGGTAATGTCGCTAAAGACAAGCACAATTTCTTTTTTGCCAAAATTGGCGGCGTGTACGCTCAGATACATCCCTTTGTGTAAGGGAGAGGGCATTTCCAGTGCGTCGCTGAAATCCTGCTTTTGCATATAATCAATAAACTCAGGTTGGCGAATTAAGTTGATGATGGCGGTGCCACGGTCACTACTTTTTAACCCGAGTAAGTGTTTTGCAGAATTATTCCAAATATCTATACCGAGTTCTCGGTTAAGTACCAAAATCCCTTGATCCAGCGCAGCAATGAGGCTGCTCATACGCTTTACGGCTTCTTGGAGTCTTTTCTTTCTGCGCAGGTCACGGCGTTTTTGTCTTGCCAGAGCGTTAGCGAGGTCGCCCCATACGCCGGAGTTGTAGGGCGCTGGATTTTTGAGTCCTGCTTCAATCCAGTGGAAGGTTCGGTAAATGGTGCGTAGCGTCCAAATCAGGTAGATAACCCCGCCAATGATGACGCAAATATAGGGGTAGCCAATACTTAGCCCAAATAAAAAGGAGAAGAGCGTGATGCCTAAAGCGCGCCAGATCTCCGTTTGTATTCCTTGCAATGATAAGCCCTTTTACGTTGTGTATCGTTTTTATTGGATGAACACTAGCCGGCAGGCTGCCAGCTGTCCTTTCGTGCAGCAGTTATACAGGAACTTTATAGCTGCAAGTTCCATATTTTGGTTTTATTTCTTTGCCAAGGCAATCAAGAAGTTCGCTCGGAAAAACGATAACCACTACCGCGCACGGTCTGAATAAAGTCGTCATGGCCATCTATAGCAATTGCTTTACGCAGGCGGCGAATGTGAACGTCCACGGTGCGCTCTTCGACGTAGGTATTGGTGCCCCAAACATGATCCAGTAATTGCGAGCGAGAATACACACGATCTTGGTGGGTAAGGAAAAACTCCAGCAGGCGGAATTCAGTTGGCCCTAAATTTACATCTTGTTCAGAGATCAATACGCGGTGGCCGATGGGGTCGAATTTCATCTCGCCAACTTGGATTAACTCTTCGGATTGCTCACGGCCGTGGCGGCGCAGCAGTGCATTGATGCGAGACAGCAGTTCGCGTTGTGAAAACGGCTTGCGAATATAGTCGTCGGCACCGGCATCCAGTCCAGTAATGGTGCTTTCTTCTTCGGCTTTTGCGGTGAGCATAATAACCGGTAGAGTTTTGGTCAGCTCATCCTTGCGCAAGCGCAGCAAGAGTTCTAGGCCTGAAGTGCCGGGCATCATCCAGTCCAATAAAACCAGATCGGGCCTCTGGTCTAGAATAATGGCATGTGCTTTTTGCGCATTATTGGCGGTCAGGATTTCGTAACCTTCTGCCCCCAGCGCCATCGCCAGCATGTCGGAGATGGCAACTTCGTCATCAACGATTAAGATTTTTTCAGTACTCACGAAATTTACCTTTCAATTTTTCCTTGGCGTATTTTGCGACAGATTGATGACAGAAATATGACAGCGATTTTGGTTGAATTCATACTATCTTATTCTTTTTTCAGCCTTTTAAAGGCGTCGGCGCTTAGGGCCCAAGAGGTAGTTCTAGCATCATCCAGCCCAATAGCAATATCGACCACGCCAACAATAATGCCAGCGAGTAGGGCAGCATTAAGCTAATCAGTGTGCCCATCCCGGTTTTGGCTTGGTGACGCTGGGCAAAGGCTAATACCACGCCAAAATAGGGCATTAAGGGAGTGATGATATTGGTGCTGGAATCGCCTATCCGATACGCCATCTGCGCGGCCTCGGGGGCCACTCCGGTGATATACAGCATGGGTAGAAATACCGGCGCCAAAATGGCCCATTTGGCTGAGGCACTGCCGATCATCAAATTAATCAATGCACTGACTAATATAAATGCCAGCAATAAGCTGGTGTGGGAAAGCTGTGCCTGTTGTAGCCAGTTTGCGCCATTAATAGCAGCCAGCGTACCAAGGCCCGACCAAGCAAAGTAATTCACAAATTGCGCGGCAAAAAACATCATCACCAAATAGCTGGCCAAGGTGGCAACGCCGCTTTCCATGCCTTCTATCCAATCGCTTGCCGAGCGGTAGGCGCCACTGATAAAGCCGTAAAGCGCTCCGGCCAAGGCGGCGTACAGGGCAATAAAAACCACGAAATTTTTAAGCAGCGGCAGCGCTGCCAAGCCATTGGGGTCGGGATTGCGCAGCAGGGCGTTTTCAGGAATGACTAGCATCGCCAAAAACAGCAGGTAAGCAATGCTGAAGAGGCCTGCCCAGCGCAGGGCCAAGCGTTCATTTTCTGCAGGCAATTTGCTGGCGGATATTTTGGCAGCGGGCTCATCGCCTTGATGATCTTCACTGACAAGGTTTTCTTCTTCAATCGACGATTTTGCCAGCCGGGGTTCAATCACTTTGTCTGTAATCAGGGCGCCAACAATACTGACCAGAAAGGTAGAAACAATAATGAAGTAATAATTATCACTGGCCAGCACAGCGGCGTTGCTGTCGACCAAATGCACGGCTTCAGTGGAGATGCCGCTCAGAATCGCATCTACCGGGCCGAGTAGAAGATTGGCACTGTAACCGCCGGATACCCCGGCAAAGGCGGCGGCAATTCCCGCTAAAGGTGCGCGTCCGGCGGCTTTAAAGATTAATCCCGCCAGTGGGATCAGCACCACATAGCCGGCATCAAATCCGAGGCTGGAAATCACGCCAGTAAAAACAATTGCCAAGCTGAGGAATCGGGCGGGAATATTGCGCGTCAGTTTTTTCAGTAGGGCACCGAGCAAACCAGAATGCTCGGCCACGGCGATGCCCATAACCGCCACAATCACCGGGCCAACCGGGGCAAATTGCATAAAATTACTGACGGCACTGCTAATCATCCAGCGCAAACCTTCACTGGATAATAAGGATTTAGCAGAGATGATTGTGCCATTGCTAGGGTGGCTGACACTGCTGCCGGAAGCGGTAAAAATTGCCGATAGCAGCACGACAATCAGGGAGAAAATTATAAACAGTACGCTGGGGTGAGGAAGCTTATTGCCAAGGCTCTCCAACAGGGTGAGTAGTGAAAACCGTCGGCTGGCATTGGTGTTATTCGGTGTCATGGGCTGATCCGTACTGGCTTGAGTGTGTATCATAGCGGTTTTTTTCAAAGGGTATCCCGGTTTGCCGCCGGAAAATAACAATGCAAACACCCGAATCAGCTAAGACCGCGCCAGCAGAAAATGTGAAATCGCCCGGTGGCCGGTATTTCAAGCTCAGTCTTTATTTGGCGATGATGGCGATAGGTGCGGGGCAAACCGTGGTCTTTGCCGTGCTGCCAATGTTGGGCCGCGCGTTGGCGCTGGATGAACTGGTGATTGAATTACCGGCGCTAAATTTTTCCTATCAACCTAGAGAGCTGGCAATCACCTTACTTTCTGCGTTGACGGCGCTGGCTTTTTCTATCAGCGCGCCAAAATGGGGGCGCTTGAGTGACCGCCTCGGTAAACGCAAGTCGATCATCTTGGTGGGCTTGGTGGGACATTCCTTGGGCAGCTTGCTGTTTTGTTCAGTGGCGTGGGCGGGTATGGTCGGCTGGCTCAGCGGTGTGTTCTTTTATTTCCTTTTGGTTTTGAGTCGGGCATTACACGCCTCGGTGTTGGCCGCTACGCATCCCTCAATATCGGCGTATATGGTTGATGTTACAACGTTGGCGGAGCGCACCAAGGGCATTGTAAAACTACAGTCGTTTAACCAGCTTGGGGTAATGTTGGGCCCCATTTTAGCTTGGTATGTCCATATCAGTTATTTGGCGCCACTGCTAATCCACGCAGTAATCACCCTGTTTGTGGCGATGTTGGTTTGGTGGTATTTGCCGGAGTCGACGATCGCTAGGTCGCCGGGGATTGCCGCCGACGATGATGCCGAGCGTAATACTACGCCGCCGGGAAAAGCGTCTTACTTTGATCCCCGCTATCGCGAGTTGTTATTAACGGCATTTCTTCTATTTAGTTTGGTGAGTTTGGTTCAGCAAACCTTGGGTTTTTATTTTCAGGATCGCCTGCATTTAGACGGGGTTAAAGCAGCGCAATATTTCTCTTTGTCGATGGTGGCCTCTTCGGTGGCGATGGTAATTGGCCAGCTAACTGTGGTGCGGTTCTTTCACAGTTTTCCACTGCGTTTGGTGGTGATTGGTATGCCGTTATTAATTACCAGTTTTGCGGTATTGGCGGTGTCTCATAGTTTTGCCGGCTTAATGACGGGCATGGGCGTATTTGGTCTTGCTATGGGCTTAAACGGTGCTGGCCTAAATGCCACGGCAACTTTCTTAGTGAAGCCAGAGGAGCAGGGTAGCTTGGCAGGAATGGTCGGCGCGGTGATCGGTATGGGCTTTGTCAGCGGGCCTTTGCTAGGCGGTTTTCTGTACGGGATTCAAGATTATGCACCCTATGTATTTGCCTGTGTTTTAGGGGTCTTGCTGTGGTTAAAAGTTGCGCATCTTGAGCGCGGTTTGCGCGATTATTTTAAGGAACAGCTCAAGACAGGATAAGCGGTCTTCTGGGTGGGTAAAAAATAGTCGTCTCTGTGCTTCCTGCGCCGCTTCTGGGCAAGGGCGAATCAGCACCAGCTTATCCACAAACTTATTCACCTAATCTGGGGAAAACCTCGCCGCTAAGGTGACGATTCTTTTTCTTTTGAGCCTGGGCAATGTCCTGATTTGATCTGGATCAGTACTCCGCGTTGTTTTTGGCTCCTAAGCGTTATCCACGATGCATCTTTCTTTACAGCGTGGTAGTGGTGTGATTTATTGTGATGTAGTCCACAATAATGGCAATCTGGCCTGTGTCGCGTTCTCAATAAAGAGAGCTTTAGTTGCCTCGCCATGCTGACCTGGAAACGTTGAGACCATGAAAACACGCAAATCTCTGCCCGCATTATTACCCCTGTGCTTGGCTGTAATGTTAAATCGTGAGGCAATGGCTCTCGGGATTGGCGAGGCGCGACTGGACTCCACATTAGGGAAGCCTCTGCAGGCACGGATTCCGGTATTCAGTGCCAAAGGCCTTGATGAGACTCAGCTAAATATTAAGATTCTGCCGAGTTATGATTCGGACGCAACACAGTCGATCAGTGATGTTTCCTCATTAAAACTCAGTGTGGAAACGAGTCTGAATGAAGACGGTAAGGGCATTATTTATCTAAGTAGCCCTGAGCCAATTCGCGAACCTTTCTTGGATTTTACCGTGCAGGTACGCTGGCCACAGGGTTCAATTCAGCGGGAATACACCCTGCTTTTTGACTTGCCGGGATTAGTTCCTGTACTAGCGCCAGTCGCCGTGCCGGTAAAAACTGCCGCTGCTCAAATTTCTCCGCGTTCGTATCAGCCGGGCACCACATCAACGTCATCTCGTTCAGAGATAAAACCGAAACCCGCACCGGGTAAAATCCCCCCGCTGAGTGACAATCACAAACGCTATTTAATTCGCCGTGGTGATAGCCTGTGGGGAATTGCGGGTAGCTTGAGTCGAGAGCGCGGTGTTTCTCGCCAGTTGTTGATGGATCAGCTATTTGCTTTGAATCCTTCAGTCTTTATTCGTGGCGATCGCAGCCTAATTGCCGAGGGCAAATGGCTGAATATTGATGCCGCGCAGCTTGCGGCGGTACTAAATACGGCGCCTGTCGAACCTAGTGCTCAGTTTGCAAATAATGCTGGAGCTGAAGCCCTTAGCACTGATGCAGTCCTTGTTGTTAATGAAGCAGCCCTGAGCGCAGATGGAACAGCCCTGAGCACTGATAAAACAGCCCTGAGCGATTCCAGCACTGAACTGGCTTCAAGTTCTGCCTTGCCGCAGACCCTTGCCGAGGTACAGGCTGAAACTGAACAAGTGTCTCAAGGTATCGTCGAAATGAGTGCTAAGTTGCAGGCTTTGCAAATTAGATTGGCGAAACTGCAAGAAGAATATCAGGGGCTGAAAGAGCTTGAGGCGGGGCTTTCGCCAGAGTCCTCTGCCGCTGCAGGCAATAACGACGCTGAATTACTTGCTATTGCTGCCTTAGAGAATGTGGCTAGCTCAGCGAATAATGCCGAGCCAGTTGCAGCTACAAATGTAGCTAATGTCATCAGCGTTGAGGGGGCGGGTGGTGCAGAGCCATCAGCTGTCGATGAAGAGCCATTAGCTGTCGATGTAGAGCCATCAGCTGTCGATGAAGAGCCAATGTCTGACGATACTGCAGTGCTTACCGTGGGTGATGAAGGTAGCACTGCCGGATGGAATTGGTGGTGGATTGTGGTCGGTGCCGGTGTTGTGTTGGCACTCTGGGCCCGTCGTCGCTCCGGTACGGCTAAGCCGGTAACCTCGCGTGAACCTGATATACAGCACTTTTCGTCAAATGCAGTTGCTGGGAGTCGGGTTGAGCCAGTCAAAACCGGTATCGATGACAGTGTGTTTGATAATCTTGCTGCGGAAACCGCCGCTAAGCCAGTTGTTGCTAGCGCTAAATCCTGGGTAAGTGCAGAACCTTCGCCCTTTGAAAAGCCTGATGATAGCGTGTTTGCCGAGCTTTCTAAGTTGCCAGTTGCGGGCGCTCCTGCAACTAGCAATTCGGGGGATACCTCGGCTTTTGAAGAAGAGTTGATTATTGACGATTCTTCATTTGAAGCTCCCTCATTAGAAGACTCGGTGTTTGAAGATACGGTATTTGATGATTTGGTTTTAGATGACGCAGTGTTAGACGGCTCAGCGTTAGCGGACTCGGAGTTAAAGGGTAAGGCAGAGCCATCTGCCGCATTGATCAATGATTTCGAGTTGTCATCCTTTGATGAATTGGGTTTGGATTTTAGTGATGACGCCCTCGATACCCCACTCGATGACGCTTTTGCTGAGAGAGCAGCAGCGTGTATTGCCTCTGGGGATTATGAAGCCGCTCGGCCATTGCTGGAAAAACAGCTTGCCCAGGACGAAGATAATGTTGAGGTGCAACTGAGCCTGCTAGACACCTATGCCCATCTTGGGCTGAGCGAGGAGTTTGAATCACTGGCCCTGCAGTTGGAGTTCAATGAGTCTTTGAACAGTGAACACCAGCTCGATGCTATGCGTGAATTGCTGCAAGAAAATACGGGTTCTTTATCCGTCGTTCGTTCCCTTAAAAGTTAAGCATGTCTTCAAACAAAAACTGGTTTCGGCTTCATGCAGAGACCCGTGATTTTATTGTTATTGAGAAAGCCGCGGGCGCTAATTTGCATCGCAATCAGCGCGGTGTCAGCCTGCTTGATATTCTCAAACAGGATTACCCAAACGTATCTTTATCCTTGGTGCATCGGCTCGATGACGCCACCTCGGGCCTGTTATTAATTGCTCGTCATGCTGAAGCGGCTGCTGAGTTGTCTGCGCAGTTTTCCCGCCGAGAAGTAGAAAAATATTATTTGGCGATCGCCCGTGGCAAACCGAGTAAAAAACAGGGTGCGGTAATTGGTGATATGGAAAAAAGCCGCAATGGCAGCTATCGCCTGAGTCGTTCCAAAAATAATCCAGCGATCAGTTATTTTCATAGCAGTGCTATTGGCGAGGGGCGGCGAGTGTATTTACTTCGCCCCAAAACCGGAAAAACCCATCAATTGCGGGTGGCTTTAAAAAGCTTAGGTGTTCCAATTTCTGGCGATGAGCGTTACGGCGGCGAGCTTGCCGACCGCTGTTATCTGCACAGTATGGTGCTGGGATTTAGCTACAAGGGGAAGGCGTTTCGGTATTGCGCGGTTCCTGAACAGGGTAGGCTTTGGGACAATGACGGCTTGCGCGAGGCGTTGTTACAATACGCCCAACCTTGGTCCTTGCAGTGGCCAAAATAACGACAAGCTGCCGTTAATGGTAGTGGTGCTAAGGAATACGAGTTCTAATGAACGATCCTCATGATGATTTGCTAACGAAACTTAACCGAGAAACCGCAAAAATTGCGTGGTCGGAACTCGACCGTTTTTACGCCACGGGTGCGGTGGTTGAGGTTGCGGCTAGCGAAGATTTAGTGAACGTCGCCAAGGCGATGGCAGAAGATGATGCCGCCCAAATTAGCCGTTTAATGGGTGAAGGATTATTGTTTAAAGTCGATGATCAGCGCGCTGCGCAATTTCAGGAAGGTGATCGAGTGCTGTGGGCGGTGGTTGTTGCGCCTTGGGTCTTGGTTCAAGATCGCTAATTACTGAAATTTAAGGGGCTGGGATAATGTCTGTGAATCTTCCGTCGATTGCATCCTGCGAAACCTTAATCGGTGAGATTGATCACCGCCTAGTCGCTTTTTTTTGCGAGCAGGCCGAGGGCTACGATATTCCTCCGGCAGAACTTTATCGTCTCGAAGGCAGTATGGCGTGCTTGCTCGCGTTGGGTTTACAAAGCGAATCCCAGCTTAAAGCTCGCTTGCTAGAATTGGCGGCAGAGTATGGTGATAAAGCGCTCTATGAACGCTATAAACGCGATACCCGACTTTACCTTCATCTTGCTATGAAGCCTGCTCCGGTTTACCCCAGTACCCGCTCAGCGAATTGAGTGGGTAAAAAATGAGTAAGCAACTTCTCGAGCAATTAGCGGTGGACCGGCAGCAGGGGCATCGTCGAGGTCTAATGATCAGCGATGATCTCGTCGCCGTTCAATCGAGATTCTCTGACCTGTTAAACCAGCTCAATGCTCAAAATAGTGAGCTGCTTAGCCGGGTTTTGTTTTTGGGCGCTGATAATCCGTTTGGATTTAAGCCAGCGCAGCGAGGCAGTTACCTCGGTAGTGAATCTACCATGGTCGTGATTGATGGCTGGCAGCACACGGCGTTCAACGAATGGTTGGCGGTCATTGATACCTTAAAAGCCGGCGGTCTTTTGGTATTGCTCTGTCCTAAGTTAGATCAGTGGCCGGCCTTATATCAACAGCAAGCTCGGGCCGCGAATGACGGCTCCGATTCCCACGCCAATTTTATTCACCGCCTAGCACAGTTATTACCCAGCCTTGATGCATTTTCCACAGGCTTGCCGGAGCCGTCAGCTTCTCCTTGGCAAATTAACTTGCCCAGCGAAGATCAACAGAAATGTGTAGATGCCGTTTTACGCTGCAGTCGTGGCCGTACTGGACGGCCCTTGGTCATTAGAGCAGATCGAGGGCGGGGTAAAACCAGTGCGCTGGGAATTGCCGCTGCCAAGCTGGTGTTGGTCGGAAAGAAAATCGTGCTGTGCTCGCTGCATAGGGCGTCAGTGCAGGCGGCATTTCAACGGTTTGATGACACTTTAGCGGCAGTTGATAAGGCGAAACTTGAAAAGCTGAGTGTTAGTCCAGATCGACGACAATGGGGCGAGGCTTATTTGCAGTTCTACTCGCCACAAGGCCTGTTGGATGAGCTGCCTGAAGTCGACCTCATACTGATTGATGAGGCGGCCATGCTGCCGATTTCAAGTTTAGAAAAATTAATCCGGCATTATCCGCGTGTCGTGCTGAGCAGCACAGTATTTGGTTATGAAGGGAGTGGCCGTGGCTTCGATATTCGGCTTAGTGCTTTTTTAAATGCGCATTACCCGCAGTGGCGGCGGCAATATTTAAAACAGCCTATCCGCTGGTCGGAAACTGATCCTTTGGAGGCTGCGCTTAATTCGCTGTTTCTGCTGGATGCAGGGCGGCAATTTGATAATGAAGTCGAGCAGGAAAACAGCTTAGCTGTTGATGATGTTCAAATTGAAGTCTTGAATGCGGCGGAGTTGAGCGCGAATCAAACCCTGCTAAAACAGGTGTTTGCGCTATTGGTGGAAGCCCATTACCAGACCACGCCCCAAGATTTGGTGCAGTTAATGGATGCTCGCCAAGTGTTAGTTGTGGCGCATTATCGGCAAAAATTAGTAGGGGTATGCCAGGCATTTTTTGAGGGTGAGCCCGACTTGGCGCAACGCGATCCTGAATTACTTTCTGCTTTGATTCGTGGGCAACGCCGGCCAAAGGGGAATTTGGTCGCCCAGCGTTTGTGTAATCAATTTGCTGAAGATCGCTTTTTTACTTTGCCGAGTCTCAGAGTCAGCCGAATTGCGGTGGCAGCAAACTATCGGCGATTTGGTGTGGGCGGGGTGTTGCTGCGGGCATTGGAAAATGCCGCTAAATCAGTTGGCGCGTCCTTTCTTAGTTCTAGTTTTGCAGTAACCGCCGAGGTGCTACGTTTTTGGCTGAAACAGGGTTTTACGCCCTTGTACTGCGGTGAGCGACGGGATACCAGCAGCGGTTCTTGTTCGGTGATTGTTGCCAAGGCCTTGGATGCCGATTCACAATCATTACTGAACTTTGCTGCGCGACAGTTTTGCGCAAATTTACCAATGCAATTTATCGCCAATGCTGAGCTTATCTCCGGTGAAGTTCTTGGTTTGCTTATTGGTTCAAGCGCAGATGATGCGGGTATTTTGTGCGAGCATGACATACAAAATGCGCGACGGTTTTCGCTTGGTGAAATCAGTCTATTTCAGGCCAGACCGAATTTATGCCGCGCACTTTGTGCACTGCCGTTTCAACATGTTTGCGGTTGGGAGTGGGTGATTGAGCTGTTCTTGCTTAACAAGCCTGTAGCGCAGCTTATTGCCGAGCAAAAATTTAAGGGTGTCGCAGAATTGCAACAGGCTTTGCAGGCGTTCTTTGCTACACTGGTCGGGCAAGAATTCAATAAAGAACCACAGGAATAGGACAGCATTGTGAGCAGTGTTTTCAGTATGATTATCAAGCGGGAATTGCCGGGGCATTTTGTCTACGAAGATGATTTGGCGATTGGCATTATGACCATTGCGCCGATTGTGCCAGGCCATGTATTGGTGATTCCCAAAGAGGAGATTGATCACTGGGATGATCTGCCCGCAGAATTGATGGCGCACCTGTTTGCCGTTTCCAAAACCATTGCCAAGGCGCAAAAGCAGGTTTACCAATCTGAGCGTGTAAGCCTACAAATTGTCGGACTGGAAGTGCCTCATACCCATTTGCATCTAGTGCCGATTAATACACTGTCAGATGCGGATTTTTCTGGTGCCAGCATGGCCGAGCAGTCGGCCTTGGCGGCCGAAGCCGAGAAAATTCGTCAGGCACTGGCTGGCTGATTCAGCGCAAGCTCCTTATTTACAAGTTCTTTTGGCCCAAGTTCTTTTGGTACAAGCTCTTTTGGCAGGGTCGGGGGAATTACCCGCTCTGCTGATTTTGCCGTTCTTTCTTCAGTAATTTCGCCAGTAATTTCTATCACGGCGATATTCTGATTCTGCACAAGCTGACTCTGCTCTTCCTGAGTCTGTATTTCTCCGCGCAGCCATGCGCCGCCATCGGGGTCGTGCAAAATGCTGCCTACGCCGCCGGGCGTGATAATCTCAAGCTGCTGTTGCGTTTCAGTAAAGTGCTCTTCGCTGGGGAGTTCCAAGCGGTCGAGTGCGTACTTAAGCGCGGCGGCATTGAAGTCAAAATCAATTTTCTGGGTTTGTCTTTCGCCCCAGCGTGGCGCCAGTGCTTTATCCAGTGTCATCAACTTTTCAATCTTGCCTAGTAGGTCTTGAGAAAATTCCGAGTAACTCTGTTGCAAGTGCTGCATTTCTGCAAAAAGCAGATCGTAGAGCGAGTCTGGCTTTTTTAGGATCTCTAAAAACAGGGCCGCTCGATTTTCATAAACAGAGAGTGGTGAACTAGGGTTAAGCCCGGATGTTTTAGCGGCGTAATGATTGGCAACGGACTGCAATAACTGGCGCAAAATCGGGCCGGTGACAACGCTTTTTTGGAAGGCGAGGTAACGCAGTGTTAACGGCAGAATATGGCCGTGGGCAAACAGCATATGCGCCGTGATTAACATATAGCCCTGTAAACCCTGTTCGCGGTCAAAGGTATGGCTGGCGACAACATATTCACCCTTGGCTTTGCCGTAACCGGCAACGGGAATAGTTTGGATCTGATATTCCTCACGCTTTTCATAAAACTCGGTGCCGGGCAGTAGGGTATAGGCAAAGATATTCAAGCTGGGGAAGGTGCGCAGTAATTGATCGAGATTGCGCTCAAATTCCGGCAGATTATCACCGGGCAGTCCCCAGATTAATTCTGCCGCAATGGGAATGCCTTGCTCCGCCATACTTTGGGCAATCGGCTCAAATTTATTGGCAGCCATATTTTTGCGGTTGCTCAGTTCCAAGGCGAGAGGGGTGAGGGTTTGCAGAGCTAATTGGTAGTGGGGCAGCAGCTTATTTTGATTAAGCAGCAAAACGATTTCCTGCACTTTGGGGCTGTGCTTTTTCGACCACGAGGTAGCGAAAGTGCTAGGTAAACCGGTTTCTTTTTTAAGCTCGCAGATTAATTTGGCTTTTTCGACATCTTCTTTCAGTGCGCCAAAATTGGAGTCTGCCAGCCAGATGTCCTTGATGCCGGCGGCCACAATTTTGCGCCAATCTCGTTCAATTCTCGGCATGGAAAATTGGTACATTTTGCCGCCAATGGCGCCGGTTCCCCATTCGCAAAATGCGCATTTATAAGGGCAGCCACGGCTGGTTTCATAAGAAATGGAATCGTATAAGGGCTTACCTTTGGCATCGGTTAGCTGCACAACATCCAGTGCGGAGGGCAATTCATCGAGCCACTTTCGGCGCTCTCGTGTTTTGGTTTTTACGATGTCATTGTTATTCAGATAGGCGATGCCGGTGGTGTGTTGCCAGTGCTGGGTATATAGCCCATCGAGAAGGTCGGCAAAGGTTTGTTCACCCTCGCCAAGCACAATCGCGTCAATCGGGTCGTCAAATAAATAATCTTCCGCCTGTTGTACATGAGGGCCGCCGGCAATACAAAAAACACCGGGGCAAGCCTGTTTTATTTCGTGAATTAATTCGAGAAATTCGGCGGCGTTCCAAGTGTACATACTGAAACCGACAACCGGCGTTTGTCCGGCTTTTAGCGCTTGTTGCCAGCGCGGTAATAAGGTTTTACGCCATGTTGATTGCCACTCTGACAGCTTGTGTTGATCGCGGTAGTGAACCAGCTCGATATCGTAATTCTGGCGATGTAGGCCGTATTCTTGGTAGTAGGCTTTTAATCCACCAGTAGTAGTGGGAACCGCCCAGAACAAGTCGGAGTCCATGCTGAATAAATGCACGGGAATAGGGTGTGCCATGACGTGGTTTTCACTTCTTATTTGTTGTCATTTTAAACTTAAGATTAGCAGGCTTTCCGGTTGTGCTCTATGACCGATATGACACATTTAGTTGGCGTTTATACCCTGTTTGCAGGGCGTTTCGCTGGGGTTTATGGGGCACACTGACCCAATAAATAAAATAATGTGGGGTTGTGATGATTGAAGTACATGTCAGTCGAGAAGTGGATGCGCCGCTGGAAAAAGTATGGGCGTTGATGGCTAATTTTGGTGATTTGAGTTGGGCGCCGGGTATTGAGCGACTCGAGGTGATTGGCGAAGGCATCGGTATGATTCGCCGGGTCTATATGCCGGGCATGGAGCCGATTGATGAGGTGCTCACCGGCATGTTTCCCGAGGAAAATAGACTGAGCTACGATATTCCCCGTGGACTGCCGATGCCGATGACTGACTACAGCGCATCGGGGCAGGTGAGTGACTTGGGCGAAGGACGTTCCCGTCTAGATTGGTATGGTCGCTGTAAACCATTGGAAGGTTTAAGCGAAGCCGATGCCAGCAAAATTCTCGAAGATACTTATGTGATGCTGCTTGGTTGGATTAATGACAGTGTAACCGCTTGAGCTCTGTTCAAGCGGGGCGCTTTCGAATTTTGCTAACTGACTTTATAGCGGCTTGCGGTCGCTGGCAGGGTGTCCACGCCAAGCAAATAGCGGCGCAATAAATCCAAACCGAGAGCGGTGACCATGTTTTGGAAAAAGGGCCGCTCAAAGGGCAGGCGCAGGCACAGTGTTTTGATATTGTCTGCGGCTCCCCAAGCTAGCCAGACTGTACCTACGGGTTTGTCTTCGGTTCCACCATCGGGGCCGGCTATACCGGTTACAGCAATACCCACATCCGCGCCGCTGACCCGCAATGCACCGCTGAGCATTTGCTGGGCGACCACTTCGCTTACCGCGCCTTCTTGCTCCAGCGCCTTCCAGCTAACCCCTAGTACTTCGGCTTTCATGCTATTGCTGTAGCTGACAATACCGCCTAAAAAGCGCGACGACGAGCCCGGAATGCGAGTGATTTCTGAGGCAATTAAGCCGCCGGTGCAAGATTCGGCGGTGACCATATTGCTGCGTTTATCATTCAATTGTTGCAAACACGCTGCGGCCATTGTGCAGGGCATTTCGCCTAAAACATGTTCGGCGAGTAGCGCTTTCACCTTGTTTTTCCAGCTTTCGAGTTGCTCGTCCATGCCTGCTAAGCGAGCGGTTAGTTTTACTTCTAGCACTGGGAATGAGGCGCGAAAACCCAATTCGATGGTTTCTGGCCAATCCGGAAAGGCATGGTCAAACATTTCCTGCAGAGTAGATTCGCCGAGCCCAAAAACACCGATCCGCACGGTTTTGATATAGCCGCTGGCATATCGAGATTGCAGGAAAGGGATAATCTGCTGGCTAAGCATGGGCCGCAGTTCTGAGGGCACCCCCGGTGTGGCAATAATAATGCAGCCTTGGTGCTGTAAGTTGATGCCAACAGCACTGCCGGTGGCATTGGGGATAATGGCGCTGCCTTTAGGTAAAAAGCTTTGTTTTAGGTTGGCTTTGTTTAGCTGATAGCCTCGTTGTTGTGCCCACTGTTGGAGATGTTCAAGTGCTTCGGGGTGTTGCTCTAAGGGGTTCCCGCTGACCTTGGCGAGAGCGTCGGCGGTAAGATCATCCACGGTAGGGCCGAGGCCGCCATTGATAATTAGCACGTCTGTATCACGACTGAGTAGGTCGATTTCCTCGCAGAGTAATTTTATATCATCGCCAACAGTCACCTTTTTATGAAGCCGCCAGCCGAGAGGAGCAAACTGGTTGGCAATCATTGAGGAGTTCGAGTCAATGGTATCGCCGGCCATTAATTCGTTGCCGGTGAGCAGTAAATTTATTTTCATGATTTCTCTATCGAAACGGGTAGTCTGTACTACGATTTGTATGGCGTTTGGGATTTAATTTAACACGACTTTGTCTTACAAAAATAAGTTATGACCAATAGGGAGAGAAATCATGAAATCGTCACTCACTAGCGCGTTGCTGGTACTCATTATTATTGCATTGGGTGCTTATGCCTTTTGGGATCACCGCATGCAAACTGAGCGTAATGCGGCGTTGCAGAATGAACTCATTGCGGTGAATAGCCGGCTCGAACGCTTGGAAATGAATATGGCTAAAACCCGCGCCGATATGGATGAGTTGGGTGAGTCATCGCTTGGCGGAATGATTGAAGATGCCAACGATGCCTTGATTGAAGGTTGGTCGGCGATGATGAATGCGGTGGGGCGCGAGTTGGAAACAGCCCGCCAAACGTTTGAGAAAAAGCGCCAAGAGATGGAAGCACAAAAACAGCAAGAAGATCAGTCTGCCGCTGGTAGTGGTGATGGGGCGCTATAAGCCCAGTAGGGAGCTTCTGATTAATTGCTGCGCTCGCTACATTAATCAGAATCTCCTAGGGTTTAGGAGCTGTTTGAATTAAGAGCTGGGCAGAATATCCAGCCTGCGGCCAGCACTCCAACCGCCATCAACTAAAAACTCTGAACCCGTTGAGTAACTGCTTTCGTCAGAGGCTAGGTACAGGCTCAGGTTGGCGACCTCGGCGGGCATTCCCACTCTTGGTAGGGGAAAGTCTGCGTAAAACGCATTGTCCTGTTCGGTGGGTTGTTGGTTGGGGGCGGCACCGTGCATGGTGCTAAAAATACCGCCGGGGTGAACGCTATTCACGCGTATGCCATAACAACCCAGTTCGATGGCGGCGGCTTTGGTGAGGCCGCGGATGGCAAATTTTGAGGAAATATAAGCGGAGAGTCCGTTTTTGGCTTGTATGCCGTCGATGGAGGAAATATTGATTATTGAACCGCCTCCGGCTTTTTTCATAGGTTCAATAGCGGCGCGAATGCCGTTGTAACAGCCGAGCTGGTTAATTTGAATAACCCGCATATAAGCATCGGCGTCGGTATCTTTGATTGAGCCGACGGCCAGCACGGCAGCGTTGTTAATCAAAATATTAAGGTCGCCAATGGCTTGGGCGGTTTCCATTAAGGCCTGCCAATCCGCTTCAGATGAGACGTCGCAGTGCTGGTAGGTGGCGTTTTCCCCCAGCGAATTTGCTAGCGCCTTGCCTTGTTCATCGAGGATATCGGCAATGATGACCTTGGCGCCTTCTGCTATAAAACGGGTGGCGGTGACCGCGCCGGTTCCGCCCGCGGCGCCAGTAATAATGGCGGTTTTTCCTGCCAGTCGTTGCATTATTATTTTCCTTGTTTGAGTGTGGCTTTATTAGAAATTTAAGGGGCTTGCCTGCCAATGCCCCAATTGGATGAGTGTGGCGTTATGGGATTTTTCAAGGCATGGGATGGTAAAAGCCTTGCCATGGTATTGGTGACGGTATGGGTGAGGGTATTGGTGACGGTATTGCTGATGGCGAGTTTTTTGGGCGTTTCGGCATGTAGTGAGCGTCCTGCAGGTGTGGCAGAGACGGCTCGGTCGAGTGATTCAACGGAAGTGCCTACATCGGAAGCTGCCAGTGCAACTAGTGCTGAATCGGTACTTTCTAAGCCTGACGGGGAGCAGGCATCCGCGACTGAAGAAGAGTCGGTTTCAGGCGAAGAAGTGGGTATCGAGCCGGAACAAGAATCAGAACCTAGCTCAGAACAGGGGGATTTAGATTTATCCTACGAGCCACAAGAGCGGCAAGGCCTGTCAGAAACAAATGAATTTTCCGAGTCATCCCAGCGGCCAATTAATATGGATAAGGCCTTTGCCGAACAAAAAGAGTCGGAGTCGCGCTTAAAAATTAATTCCAAGATACACGTTAAAGACGGCACTGATCTGAATAGTGTGCGACAGGATTATCGCGGTGCGGTGGATGGTGGCGAGGTGAGTGTGGAGTATAAAACGCGCTGAGCTATTTTTAAGTTGGTCGTGGACTAAGTTGGTCGTGAAGTAAGTTAGTCAGAGGAATCAGGCATATATAAAAAAGCCCCGAGAACGGGGCTTTTTTATTGCAGATGACTGGCGATTAACGCTTGTCCAGAGGTACGAAGTCACGCTGCGCTGGGCCGGTGTACAACTGACGTGGACGACCGATTTTGTAGCTGCCGCTGATCATTTCGTTCCAGTGTGCAATCCAGCCTGGGGTGCGGCCCAGAGCAAAGATTACGGTGAACATGCTGGTTGGAATGCCGATCGCTTTCAGGATGATGCCTGAGTAGAAGTCGACGTTCGGGTACAGCTTTTTAGATACAAAGTATTCGTCTTCCAGAGCAATTTGCTCCAGACGTTTGGCGATACGCAGCAGTGGATCGTCTACGCCCAGTTCAGCCAGTACTTCGTCAGCTGCTTGCTTCATTACTTTGGCGCGTGGGTCAAAGTTTTTGTATACACGGTGACCGAAGCCCATCAGACGGAATGGATCGTCTTTGTCTTTGGCCTTGGCAACAAATTCGTCGATGCGAGATTCGTCACCAATTTCTTCCAGCATATTCAAAACCGCTTCGTTGGCACCGCCGTGAGAAGGTCCCCACAGAGCTGCAATACCCGCAGAAATACAGGCGAAGGGGTTGGCGCCAGTAGAGCCAGCCAGACGTACCGTAGAGGTTGAGGCGTTTTGCTCGTGGTCTGCGTGCAGGATAAAGATTTTATCCATGGCGCGGGCCACAACGGGGTTCACTTTTGAAGGCTCGCAAGGGTTGCCAAACATCATGTGCAGGAAGTTTTCTGAGTAGCTCAGGTGGTTCTGCGGGTACATGAAAGGCTGGCCAATGGTGTATTTGTAAGTCATGGCCGCCAGAGTTGGCATTTTAGCGATCAGGCGAATAGCTGAAATTTGGCGGTGCTGTTCGTCTTTAATGTCCAGTGAGTCGTGGTAGAAGGCTGATAGGGCACCAACGACACCACACATAATTGCCATGGGGTGCGCATCGCGGCGGAAGCCTTTGAAGAAAGTGCTGACCTGGTCGTTGACCATGGTGTGCATACGCACTTTGTTTACAAATTTTTCTTTTTGCTCCGCAGTGGGCAGGGCTCCGTATAACAACAGGTAGCAGGTTTCTAAGTAGTCTGACTGCTCAGCCAGTTGGTCGATGGGGTAGCCGCCGTGCAGCAGAATGCCTTGGTTACCATCGATGTAAGTGATCTTTGACTCAGTAGATGCCGTAGAGACAAAGCCTGGGTCGTAGGTGAAGTAACCATTGCCGGTCAGGGGGCTAACGTCAATGACGTCTGGGCCAATGGTACCGGAGTAAACATCGAGCTCCAGTGTCTTACCATCTACGCTCAGGGTTGCTTTTTTATCGCTCATACGGGCTCCTATTTTTTCATAGCTTTTGGCGATGGCTTTTGATGTCTGGTAAACCACAGGGTAATTCGGCTACCCACATCAAAAAGCGGCCTTTCACGCCGAGGTCAACAGGGGGTGACCTCCGGGCATAGTAGGCGGGACTGACAATATAGAGAGATGAATTTGTTTGTCAACGGTGAAGACATTTTACCTTGGTCTAATTGATTCACCAATTGCTGTTGATTATTTTGTCGACCGAGCAGTAGTTGCGCCCCTTTATGGTGCGCTATATTTTGGATGGGGCGCTATGGCACCATAATTGTGCGAAATAGTGCCTTAAGCCCTTGATATTATGCTTGTTTGTGTCTTTATTTTAACTTAATTACCGGTTTGTAATTAATGGGGCATGGCACTATAATGCCCCGCGTTTCTTCAGGGGCGGGGCTCTGTAACGTAGTGCGCAGGCCTGCTGTACGCTGTCTCGCTCAGTAATACCGAAGACAACTCCTACTATTAACCGCCCGATTTACTTGGGCCAATGACTAAAAGTGTGGCAACCGTGAACGATAAACGACCTGTTAATCTGGATATCGGAACAATCGCACTGCCGATTACCGCGTATACATCAATATTGCATCGCGTCAGTGGCGTTTTTCTCGTCGCTGGAATGGCAGTTCTATTCTGGCTCCTTGGTACCAGCCTTTCTGGTGCAGAAGGTTTTGAACAGGCTAAAGCCTGTCTGGATTCTTTTTGGGGCAAGCTGGCCGTGTGGGCTGTGTTGGTCGGATTGAGCTATCACGCAGCAGCCGGTGTTAAGCACCTGATTATGGATGCCGGTATCGGTGAAACAATGAAGGGCGGTGAAACCGGTGCCAAGCTGGTGTTTGCGGTTACCGCGGTTATGGTTCTGTTGACGGGGTTGTGGGTATGGTAAAGGCAGTTACAAGCTTTGGCGGCAGTGGTCTGTCGGATTGGTTGGTGCAGCGCGTTTCTGGCGTTGTGCTGTTGGCTTACTTCCTGGTAGTGGGTTCTTTCTTGGTATGTAACGGTGCCGAGCTGACTTATGAGCAGTGGAGCGCCTATTTTGATTCCACATTTATGCGTGTGTTTAGCACTGCGGCGGTGCTGTCGGTTGTGGCGCACAGCTGGATTGGTCTGTGGAGCGTGTCCACTGACTATCTGACCGAGAGAATGATGGGTGGTAAGGGCACGGTTCTGCGTCTTGCTTTCCAAGCTGCTTCGGCAGTGGTTCTGTTCACTTACCTCGTCTGGGGCATCCAGATTCTGTGGAGTTAAGCAATGGCTAATGTTCGTACTATTTCTTTCGACGGTGTAATCGTCGGCGGTGGCGGCGCGGGTATGCGCGCGGCACTGCAATTGGCTCAGTCGGGCTACAAAACAGCAGTAATTTCTAAAGTATTCCCAACTCGCTCACACACTGTGTCTGCTCAGGGTGGTATTACCTGTGCAATCGCCAGTGCCGATCCTCAGGATCAGTGGCAGTGGCATATGTATGACACCGTAAAAGGTTCTGACTACATCGGTGACCAAGACGCGATTGAATATATGTGTCAGGTAGGTCCTGAAGCGGTATTCGAACTGGATCACATGGGTCTGCCGTTCTCACGTACCGAAGAAGGCCGTATTTATCAGCGTCCTTTCGGTGGTCAGTCTAAGAATTTTGGTGAGGGCGGTCAGGCTGCTCGTACTTGTGCTGCTGCTGACCGTACTGGCCACGCACTGCTGCACACGCTGTATCAGGGCAACCTGAAAAACAACACTGTGTTCTTCAATGAGTGGTACGCCACTGATATCGTGAAGAACCAAGACGGCGCGGTTGTGGGTGTTATTGCTATCTGCATCGAAACCGGCGAAGTGGTTTACGTTAAATCTAAAGCGACTGTGTTTGCTACAGGTGGTGCGGGTCGTATTTACGCGTCTACTACTAATGCGCACATCAATACTGGTGACGGTATTGGTATGGCACTGCGTGCAGGCTTCCCAGTACAAGACATCGAAATGTGGCAGTTCCACCCAACTGGTATCGCTGGCGCGGGTGTACTTGTTACTGAGGGTTGTCGTGGTGAAGGCGGCTATCTGGTAAATAAAGATGGCGAGCGTTTCATGGAGCGCTATGCGCCAAACGCGAAAGACTTGGCCGGCCGTGACGTTGTTGCGCGTTCAATGACTCGCGAAATCATCGAAGGTCGTGGCTGTGGTCCAGAGGGCGATCACGTATTCCTGAAACTGGATCACCTAGGCGAAGAAGTGCTGGAAAGCCGTCTGCCTGGTATCTGTGAGCTGTCGCGTACATTTGCACACGCTGACCCAGTAAAAGAGCCAATTCCGGTAATCCCAACCTGTCACTACATGATGGGCGGTATTCCAACCAATATTCACGGTCAGGCACTGACTGTAGACGCCAATGGCAACGATCAGGTGATCCCCGGTCTGTACGCCTGTGGTGAGGTGGCTTGTGTATCTGTACACGGTGCTAACCGTCTGGGTGGTAACTCACTGCTCGACTTGGTGGTATTCGGTCGTGCTTCAGGTCTGTTTATCGAGAAAGCACTGCGCGAAGGTATTGATATGCGCGATGCCTCTGAGACCGATCTTGAAAACGCGCTGTCTCGTCTGAACCGTGTGAACAACACTAAAGGCGGTGAGAAAGTGGCTGACCTGCGCAAAGAGCTGCAAGGCGTTATGCAGAATCACTTTGGTGTATTCCGTCGCGGCGACTACATGCAGGAAGGCGTTAAGAAACTGGCTGATCTGCGTGGTCGTATCGAAAACGCGCACTTGGAAGACAAGAGCAATGCCTACAATACTGCACGTATTGAAGCGCTGGAGCTGCACAACTTGTTTGAAGTGGCGGAAGCAACTGCGATTGCCGCTGAAGAGCGTAAAGAAAGCCGTGGTGCTCACGCTCGCGAAGATTTCCAAGATCGCGATGACGAAAACTGGCTGTGCCACTCTATGTACTACCCAGGTGAAAAACGCGTTGGTAAGCGTGCGGTTAACTTCGCACCAAAAACCCGCGAAGCTTTTGCGCCTAAAGTACGTACCTACTGATCCAGGAGATAGGCAATATGTTGAAGGTAAGTCTCTATCGCTACAATCCTGAGGTTGATCAGGAACCCTATATGCAAGACGTCGAGATCGATACCGCAGGTAAAGATCTGATGGTGTTGGACGTGTTGGAATTGCTGAAAGCCAAAGATCCTTCTTTGGCCTACCGCCGCTCATGCCGTGAAGGTGTGTGTGGATCAGACGGCATGAACATGAACGGTAAAAATGGCTTGGCTTGTATCACGCCAATTTCAGAAGCGCTGAAAAACGGCAAAGGCGGTAACACGCTGGTGCTGCGTCCGCTGCCTGGTCTGCCGGTTATCCGCGACCTGGTTATCGACATGAGCTTGTTCTATCAGCAGTATGAGAAAGTTAAGCCATACTTGGTGAACAACACGCCTGCGCCAGCCATCGAACGTCTGCAAAGCCCAGAAGAGCGCGCCAAGTTGGATGGTCTGTACGAGTGTATTCTCTGTGCCTGCTGTTCTACTGCGTGTCCGTCTTTCTGGTGGAACCCAGATCGTTTTATTGGTCCAAGTGGTTTGCTGCAAGCTTATCGCTTCCTGGCTGATAGCCGTGATACGGCTACCGAGCAACGTCTGTCTGAACTGGATGATCCATTCAGCGTGTTCCGTTGCCACGGTATCCAAAACTGTGTGAACGTTTGCCCTAAAGGTTTGAATCCTACCAAGGCAATCGGTCACATTCGCAATATGCTGCTGAGCCGGGGTACCTGATTTAGCAGTCGCCACCGGCCTAGTGCCGGTGGCAGCTTCCCGTTCTGCAGCGGGAATAAAAATTCTGCGGCTTTTCGTTACTGGCGGCAAAGATTGCCGGAGCGAAAACAAGAACTCGGCACTTACCGGTGCTATAAGAGATTTAAAGTATTGAAAGGGCAGGGGAAACCCTGTGGTTATTGCTGGACAGGCGGCGTACACTTAGCGCTGCTGGCCATCGGGCATGGAGAGGTGCGCTTATCGGCTCACCAATCCTCGGGCAAACCGACCTTTCCTGACAGGTGACAAGAATGCAGAATGCATCCATGGAGCTGCTGTGGCAGAGCTCCCATATATCCGGCGGAAATGCAGACTATGTAGAAGCGCTGTACGAAGCCTATCTTGATGATCCACAAGCCGTGCCAGATGAATGGCGTAGCTATTTCGACACTCTTCCCCGCGTCAGCGACGCCGTCCCCAGCGACACTCCTCACTCTCCTATCCGCGAACACTTTGCTCAATTAGCCAAACAGCCCGTTAAAGGCAATGGCGTCGTTAACAATCAAGTCAGTGACCACGAGCGCAAACAAGTCCGCGTTATTCAATTGGTGAGTGCGTATCGCCAGCGGGGCCATCAGGAAGCTTTGCTAGATCCGCTGGGATTGTGGCAGCGTTCCCGCGTACCTGATCTCGAGCTGCAATATCACCAGCTCAGTGAATCTGATTTCGATACCGTGTTCCAAACCGGCAGCATGTATATCGGTCGCGATCAGGCCACGCTACGTGAAATTTACGACTCGCTGCGCCAGACCTATTGCCGGTCGATCGGTGCGGAATTTATGCACATTGTCGATACCCGCGAGCGCGCGTGGATTCAGCAGCGTATGGAAAGCGTGCGTTCCAAGCCCGTGTACGAACTGGATGTGCGCAAACACCTGCTGGAGCGTTTGACGGCGGCTGAAGGTCTGGAGAAATCTCTGGGCTCCAAATACCCCGGTACCAAGCGCTTTGGTCTTGAGGGCGGTGAATCACTGATTCCAATGCTCGACGCGATGATTCAGCGCGTTGGTGGTTTCGGTGCCAAAGAAGTTGTTATCGGTATGGCCCACCGTGGTCGACTTAACGTACTGATCAATATTCTGGGTAAAAACCCCACCGAACTGTTCGATGAGTTTGAGGGTAAAGCCAAGTACGAAGGTTCTGCCGACGTTAAATACCACCAAGGTTTCTCATCGAATGTAATGACCTCTGGTGGCGAAGTGCACTTGGCCATGGCCTTTAACCCCTCGCATTTGGAGATTGTTTCTCCTGTAGTTGAGGGTTCGGTGCGCGCTCGTCAGGATCGCCGCGAAGACACTACGGGCAACACCGTTGTGCCGATTGTTATGCACGGTGATGCAGCTTTTGCGGGGCAGGGTGTGGTTATGGAGACGTTCCAGATGTCTCAGACCCGCGCTTACAAAACCGGTGGCACCATTCATATCGTAATTAACAACCAAGTTGGTTTTACTACCAGCTTGCAAGAAGATGCGCGCTCTACGGAGTACTGTACTGACGTTGCCAAAATGGTTCAGGCGCCGATCTTCCATGTGAACGGTGATGACCCAGAAGCGGTGTTGTTTGTTTCTCAGCTGGCCGCCGATTACCGCAATGAATTCAAGAAAGACGTCGTGATCGACCTGATGTGCTACCGCCGTCGCGGTCACAACGAGGCGGACGAGCCTTCCGGCACCCAGCCACTGATGTACAAGCAGATTGGCAAGCAAAAAACGACGCGTACTCTGTATGTGGATCGCCTGCTTGAAGAGGGCGCGATTGATAAAACCTTGGCCGACCAGATGGCGGATGAATATCGCCAGATGCTGGACGACGGTAAGCACGTTGCCAAGTCGCTGGTCACCGAGCCAAACAAGGCCATGTTTGTCGATTGGACACCATACCTTGGTCACGCTTGGGACGTCGCTAGCGATACCCGTATTGAGGCAAAAGAGCTGACCGCCATTGCCGATGGCATCAACTCTGTGCCTGCGGATTTTGCGCTACAGCGCCAAGTGCAAAAACTGTATCAAGACCGTAAAGAAATGGCCTTGGGTGAACAGCCAGTAAACTGGGGTTTTGCAGAAACCTTGGCCTATGGTTCCTTGCTGAAATCCGGTTATCAGGTTCGTATTACGGGTCAGGACGTGGGTCGCGGTACCTTCTCTCACCGGCATGCGGTATTGCACAGCCAAACCGATGCTAGCCGTTATGTTCCTCTGCAAAATCTGGCCGGGGCGCAAGCGGATTTCGATATCTACGATTCGCTGCTCTCTGAAGAGGCAGTACTGGCCTTCGAATATGGGTATTCCACCACACAGCCTAAGGCGCTGGTGATTTGGGAAGCCCAGTTCGGTGACTTTGCCAACGGTGCGCAAGTGGTTATCGACCAGTTCATCAGCAGTGGTGAATTGAAATGGGGTCGCCTCTGTGGTCTGACCATGTTGTTGCCACACGGTTACGAAGGGCAGGGGCCAGAGCATTCATCGGCTCGCCTTGAGCGCTTCATGCAACTGTGTGCCGAGCACAATATTCAGGTTTGTGTGCCTTCTACGCCTGCGCAGGTATTCCACATGCTGCGTCGTCAAGCGCTGCGTCCGCTGCGTCGGCCGCTGGTGGTGATGTCGCCCAAGAGCTTGCTGCGTCACAAAGAAGCGGTTTCAAGCATGGAAGAGCTGTCCAATGGTCAGTTCCAAAATGTGATTGATGAGACCGATGCGCTGGATAAATCAGAAGTTACGCGCTTAATTATCTGTAGCGGTAAGGTCTATTACGATCTGCGTGATGCCCGCCGTGAGCACGGTAAAAACAGCATAGCTATTGTGCGTTTGGAGCAGGTTTATCCATTCCCCTATGAAGATCTGCGCAATGTGATTGCCCAGTATCCTAATTTGAAGAAAGTAGTGTGGTGTCAGGAAGAGCCGCGCAACCAAGGGGCTTGGTATAACACGCGTCATCGTCTGTCGCGGGTAATTCGCAGCTTTAAGCCTGAGAAAAACCTGTTGCTGGGCTTTGTGGGTCGCGACCCCTCGGCTTCTCCAGCAGCGGGCTATATGGCACTGCATAACGAACAGCTGCAAACCTTTATTAAACAGGCGCTGAAACTCTGATTCAGCGTTATAACAACTTTTGTGCTTGAAAAACTGACACAGGAAAAATCATGAGTATTGATATCAAAGCGCCTACCTTTCCAGAATCTGTAGCGGACGGATCGGTAGCAACCTGGCATAAGCAAGTTGGTGAAGCAGTGAGCCGTGATGAGCCACTGGTCGATATCGAAACCGATAAAGTCGTGCTGGAAGTGGTTGCACCTGCGGATGGTGTACTGACAGAAATTCTGCGCGGTGAAGGCGATACCGTGCTGAGCGATGAAGTGCTGGCTAAATTTGCTGAAGGTGCTGCGGGCTCTGCTGCGGCTCCTACTGCTGAAGCACCAGCGGCGGCGGCAGCTTCCGCTGATGATGTGAAAGCCAGTCCAGCTGCGCGCAAGATGATGGATGAAAAAGGCCTGGATGCCAGCGCAATTACCGGCACCGGTAAAGGCGGCGTGATCACTAAAGAAGACGTGATGAATGCGGGTAGCGCGCCTGCGCCAAAAGCGGCTGCGGCGGCTCCAGTCGTTGAAGTGGCGGCGGGTGATCGCGTTGAAAAACGCGTTGCTATGACTCGTCTGCGCAAGCGTATTGCTGAGCGTCTGCTGGATGCCAGCCAGAAAACCGCGATGTTGACCACCTTTAATGAGGTCAATATGAAGCCGGTTATGGATCTGCGCAATCAATACAAAGACCTGTTCGAAAAGAGCCACAACGGCACGCGTCTGGGTTTCATGAGCTTCTTTGTTAAAGCAGCCTGTGAAGCACTGAAGCGTTTCCCTGTTGTTAATGCCTCTATTGACGGCGACGATATCGTGTACCACGGCTACCAAGACGTAGGTGTAGCGGTTTCCACCGATAAGGGCTTGGTTGTGCCTGTATTGCGCGACACGGATTCAATGAGCCTGGCCAAAATTGAAGAGAAGATTCGTGACTTTGGTCTGCGCGCCCGTGACGGTAAGCTGGGCATCGACGAAATGCAAGGCGGCACCTTCACTATCACTAACGGTGGTGTATTTGGTTCGCTGCTTTCAACCCCTATCCTGAACCCACCGCAAACTGCGATTTTGGGTATGCACAAAATCCAAGAGCGCCCCATGGCGGTTAATGGCAAGGTTGAGATTCTGCCAATGATGTACCTGGCGGTGTCCTACGATCACCGTTTGCTCGACGGTAAAGACGCGGTTCAGTTCTTAGTAACCATTAAAGACCTGCTGGAAGATCCGGCCCGTATTCTGTTAGAAGTTTGATTTGGGTTTTTATTGAATAACCAAATAAATCAGATTGTTACGGATTCTTTATAAGGTTTAACTGCAGGTAACTCCTGCAATGGGAAATGTGTTATGTCTAAGTATGATGTTGTTGTCATCGGTTCAGGCCCTGCGGGTTATCACGCGGCAATTCGTGCGGCGCAACTGGGTTTCAGCACCGCCTGTATCGAAGGCGATCTGAATAAAGGCGGCAAACCTGCCTTTGGTGGTACCTGTCTGAATGTGGGCTGTATTCCTTCCAAGGCACTGCTGGATACCAGCTTTAAATACCATGAAGCCAAAGACGGTTTTGCCGTTCACGGCATTAACGCAAAGGACGTCAGCATTGACGTTCCTGCCATGATTAAGCGCAAAGACGATGTTGTCGCTCAGCTGACCGGCGGTATCGGTGGTTTGTTCAAGGCTAACGGCGTTACCGCGATTGAAGGTTACGGCAAGCTGTTGGCGGGTAAGAAAGTGGAAGTTACCAAAGCCGATGGCGCGGTTGAAACACTGGAAGCTACCCACGTTATTTTGGCGGCAGGCTCCAAGCCGGTTGAAATTCCACCTACGCCACTCGATCAAAACCTGATTGTCGATTCTACCGGTGCGCTGGAATTCACCGCAGTACCTAAGCGTCTGGGTGTGATCGGAGCGGGTGTTATCGGTCTTGAGCTGGGCAGCGTTTGGTCGCGTCTGGGTAGTGAAGTGGTGGTGCTTGAGGCCATGCCCGAATTCCTGCCTATGGTCGATAAGCAGATTGGCAAAGAAGCCGCCAAAATCTTCAAAAAGCAGGGCTTGGATATTCGCCTTGGCTGCAAAGTGACTGGCTCCAGCCAAACTAAAACCAAAGTTAAAGTGACCTATAACGACGGCGAAAAAGATGTTGAAGAAGCCTTCGATAAATTGATCGTTGCTGTTGGTCGCAAGCCACGCACCGCCGGTCTGTTGGCCGATGATTGCGGCGTGAGCGCGGACGAGCGCGGCTTTATTCCCGTTAACGATCTGTGTGAAACCGGTGTGGCTGGTGTTTATGCGGTTGGCGATATTGTTCGCGGCCCAATGCTGGCTCACAAAGGCATGGAAGAGGGCGTGATGGTTGCTGAGCGTATTGCCGGCAAGAAGCCCACCGTTAACTACGATTTGGTGCCCAGCGTGATTTACACCCACCCGGAAGTGGCGTGGGTTGGTAAGAGCGAAGAGCAGCTCAAAGCCGATGGCGTTCCCTATGAAGTGGGTGTATTCCCCTTTATCGCCAGTGGTCGTGCGCTGGCCGCTAATGATGCCGGCGGTATGGTTAAGATGATCGCCCATGCGACTACTGATCGTATTTTGGGTTGTCAGATTATCGGCGCGAATGCCGCTGATTTGATGCAAGAAGTTGCAATCGCCATGGAGTTTGGCGGCAGCGCTGAAGACATTGGCATGATCATGTTTGGTCATCCCAGTCTTTCAGAGGGTGTAAAAGAGGCGGCTCTCGCCTTGGGTGGGCACGCGATCCACATCCCAAACCGCAAGAAGCGGAAATAGAATTTGCGGTGCGTCGCAAAATTCGGGAAAATACAGCCCCGAATTTTGCGTGCCAGCGCAATGTCAAACGGGGTGGACCATTCACTGACAGGGATGCTGTCCGCTTTTAATTTCCACACACCGAGATGGTAAATCCAATATGAACCTTCACGAGTACCAAGGCAAACAACTGTTTGCCCAATACGGGCTGCCTGTATCTAAAGGCTATGCCTGTGATACCCCGGAAGAGGCAGCGGCAGCTGCAGAAAAAATTGGCGGTGACAAATGGGTTGTTAAAGCCCAAGTTCACGCCGGTGGTCGCGGCAAAGCAGGTGGCGTTAAGCTGGTTAGCAGCACTGACGAAATCAAAGCTTTTGCTTCTCAGTGGCTGGGTAAAAACCTTGTTACCTACCAAACTGACGAAAACGGCCAGCCAGTTTCTAAAATTCTGGTTGAATCCTGCACTGATATCGACAAAGAGCTGTACCTGGGCGCGGTTGTAGACCGTTCTAGCCGTCGTATCGTTTTCATGGCCTCTACTGAAGGTGGCGTGGAAATCGAGAAAGTGGCTGAAGAAACCCCAGAAAAAATTCTGAAGGCGACTATTGATCCCCTGACTGGTGCGCAGCCTTACCAAGGCCGTGAGCTGGCTTTCCAACTGGGCCTGAATCCAACTCAGGTTAAGCAGTTCGTAAACATCTTCATGGGTTTGGCGAAGATGTTCGAAGAGAAAGATCTGGCGCTGCTGGAAATCAACCCTCTGGTTATCACTACCGAAGGCAATCTGCACTGTCTGGACGCCAAAATCGTTATCGATGGCAACTCAATCTACCGTCATAAAGATCTGCAAGAAATGCACGATCCTTCGCAGGAAGACGAGCGTGAGGCACGCGCGGCAGAATGGGATCTGAACTACGTAGCCCTGACCGGTAACATTGGTTGCATGGTAAACGGTGCGGGTCTGGCCATGGGTACCATGGACATCGTTTCTCTGCACGGCGGTTTCCCAGCTAACTTCCTCGACGTAGGTGGTGGCGCGACCAAAGAGCGTGTAACTGAAGCGTTCAAAATCATTCTTGAAGACAGCAAAGTTAAGGCCGTTCTGGTTAACATCTTCGGCGGTATCGTTCGCTGTGACCTGATTGCCGAAGGTATTATCGGCGCGGTTAAAGAAGTTGGCGTAAGCGTTCCTGTTGTTGTACGTCTGGAAGGTAACAATGCTGATCTGGGTTCCAAGCTGCTGTCTGAGTCCGGTCTGGACATCATTGCGGCCACTAGCTTGACCGATGCAGCCCAACAAGCCGTTAAAGCTGCGGAGGGTAAATAATGTCTATTTTGATCAACAAAGACACCAAGGTAATCTGTCAAGGTTTCACTGGTGGTCAGGGTACTTTCCACTCTGAACAAGCTATTGCTTACGGCACCAAAATGGTTGGTGGTGTAACTCCAGGTAAAGGTGGTACTGAGCACCTGGGTCTGCCTGTATTCAACACGGTTCAAGAAGCGGTTGAAGCGACTGGTGCAGAAGCGTCTGTAATCTACGTACCTGCAGCTTTCTGTAAGGATTCTATCCTTGAAGCGGCTAATGCTGGTATCAAGCTGATCGTTTGTATCACTGAGCACATCCCAGTAATGGATATGCTGCAGTGCAAAGTGAAGTGCGATGAGCTGGGTGTTCGTCTGATTGGCCCTAACTGCCCAGGCGTTATCACTCCCGGTGAGTGCAAAATCGGCATCATGCCCGGCCACATTCACTTGCCAGGTAAAGTCGGTATTGTTTCTCGCTCAGGTACCTTGACCTATGAAGCGGTTAAGCAAACCACTGACTACGGTTTCGGCCAGTCTACCTGTGTTGGTATCGGTGGTGACCCAATCCCCGGCTCTAACTTCATCGACATTCTGGCAATGTTCGAGAAAGATCCTGCGACTGAAGCGATTGTTATGATCGGTGAGATCGGTGGTTCTGCAGAAGAAGAAGCAGCGGCTTACATTAAAGCGAATGTAACCAAGCCAGTGGTTTCTTACATTGCGGGTGTTACTGCTCCTCCAGGAAAGCGCATGGGTCACGCCGGTGCGATCATTTCTGGTGGTAAAGGTACTGCTGACGAGAAATTTGCTGCTCTGGAAGATGCGGGCGTTAAAACCGTTCGCTCACTGGCCCAGATCGGTGATGCTCTGAAAGAAGTGACTGGCTGGTAAGCTAGTTCTTCTGTTCTCGCTCCAGTGCTAAGTGCTGGGGCGGGATACCTAAGTGATTAGGTAAAAATAGATACAAAAAAGGCGGCCAATGGCCGCCTTTTTTGTATGTTCTTGTTTTGTCGAGAGCAATTAATTCATTGCCAAACCGTTACGGTTGTAGAAGCGCGCGATGCGATTATATTTTTCTGCTTTGTTTTCCAGTGCGGCAATGGCGGCATTGAATTCAAAGCTATCGCTGCTTTCGCGGCATTCTTCCAGTTTGGTTTCAGCACGGCTGACGTAGTTTTGCATGGCTACAGCAAGGGCGGCAGCGTCTTCGAATTGTGTGTCAGCAATATCTGGGATGGAGGGGGAACCCAAAATGGCCAGAGTGGCACAGCCAGCAAAGCTGGTGTTGGCTGCAAATACCAGTGAAGAAATTGCAACGGCTTTAGTAAGTAAAGATTTCATGATCGTACCTCATAAACGATAAAATGAATGGGTGTTACTGATGCCGTGCAGTGTTACTCATCTACACAACTGTTATCTTAAGGCAAGATTTTAGAATTTTCATTCTAAAATCTATTTCATTGAATTAACTTTAGTTAATCTCAGAATTAGTCAATAAATATGACGTTTTATAGTGCGTCTTTTGACTGTTACCTATTGTGCTAAATTTGCACAAAGTCACGTGTTGCGTGCCATTGCGGTGCGTATTGGGATTTGAATCGCCTTCCTTTCTTATGCGTTCAGTCAGAATTCTTCTCTAGCTTTTCTAATGCCATATTTAGGGCCAAATATTTCTATGGTTTACTTCTTCAATAAAGTGAATCATGATTCACTTTATTGTTGGAGGGGTGAATGGCATACCGAGAAACCACCAAAGTTCTGGAAAAGAAAAGCCAGATGCGAAGCGAGATTCTGCGTTCAGCAGAAACGCTAGTTCGTGTTGGTGGCTTTAAAGCCTTAACCATCCAGGCGCTCGCAAATGATGTAAATATGAGTGTCGGCAATATTTATCGATATTTTGGTAATAAAGATGCGCTTAGCGTTGAGGTGTTTCGGCACTCAACCGAGCGCGAGTTGTTGGCGGTCGCTCAGGCAATTCAGGGGAAAACTGATATTTCGCAATCGTTAGAAGCGGGAGTGCGAGTTTTTGCCGAGCGTGCGTTTAGAGCGCCGGTACTGGCTTGGGCGCTGATCGCTGAGCCGGTAGAGCCGGCGGTTGATGAATCGAGACTGTTTTACCGAGAAGCCTATGCTCGGCTTTTTGAGAAGGTGATCGCTGAAGGGGTGGCTTCGGGAACGTTGCCTCAGCAAATTCCTGCACTTAGCGCAGCGGCAATTGTAGGGGCTTTAGCGGAGAGCTTGCTTGGGCCGCTGGAACACAACGGCCCCGAGCAAGAAGTGATCGACGGACTAGTGCTTTTTTGCCTGCGCGCGGTAGGCGCTTAATACGGAGTAAATGACAATGACAATAAGCGAAAGAAAAACAGTGGAAAGCCCGGTCGTGGACGCAGAGTCTGCAGCTCATACCCATGAGGTGTTTAATCAGGCGCGCCCCCTGGAAAACTACAATATGTTCGCTTCAGATACGGCGCTGAGTGAGGCTGTGAAACGTCATGGTGGTGAGGCTTCGTTGCCTGATTTGGCGGCCTATGGTGTGCGCTGTGGCAGTAGCGAGGTTATCGGCTGGGGTTTTGATGCCAATGAATTTAAACCGCAGTTTGATAGCCACGACCGTTATGGGAATCGTGCGGATCAGGTTCGGTTTCATCCGGCGTACCATGAACTGATGGCGATGGGGCTAAAGCAGGGGATTCATGCTTTGCCGTGGGAGGGGAATACCCGCTCCGCTAATGTGGTTCGTGCCGCATATAGCTATATGCAAACTCAGGTTGAGCCCGGCCACGGCTGCCCACTGACCATGACATTTGCTGCAGTTCCAACTATCCGTCTTACACCGAGTGTAGCTAAAGAATGGTTGCCCCGAATTTTGGCGCGGGACTACCAGCCGGAAAACAAACTTTGGCAGCAGAAAAGTGCGGTCACTATTGGAATGGGGATGACCGAAAAGCAGGGCGGTTCAGACGTGCGCGCCAATACCACTCGCGCTGTAGCTATTGAGGGGCGGGGGCCCGGTGCTCGCTATGAGTTGACCGGACATAAATGGTTTATGTCGGCACCAATGTGCGATGCCTTTTTAGTTTTGGCTCAGGCAGAAGGCGGTTTGAGCTGCTTTCTGGTACCGCGCTGGCGCAGTGATGAAACGAAAAACGCGGTGTTTGTTCAGCGCCTGAAAAACAAAATGGGCAACTGTTCCAATGCCTCTTCTGAGGTGGAGTTTCGCGGTGCGGAAGGCTGGATGCTGGGTGAGGAAGGTAGAGGGGTTCCCGCCATTATTGAAATGGTATCGCTTACCCGTTTTGACTGCATGGTGGGTTCAAGTGCGCTTCAACGACAGGCGGTAGTTCAGGCAGTGCATCATGCTCGTCACCGTGAGGCTTTTGGCAAGCGCTTGATCGATCAGCCATTGATGCGCAATGTTTTAGCGGATCTCCAGCTTGAAAGTGAGGCATCTCTGGCGATGACCATGCGCATGGCGGCGGCACTGGATCAACCTGATAATCACGATGAAAGCCTATTACTGCGGCTCGGTTTGCCCATTGGTAAATATTGGATCTGTAAGCGCACTCCCGGTCTTACCTATGAGGCCATGGAGTGTCTGGGTGGTAATGGCGTTATTGAAACGTCGATCCTGCCGCGTCTTTACCGCGAAGCACCGGTGAATGCCATTTGGGAAGGTTCGGGGAATGTGCAGGCATTGGATGTGATGCGCGCCATGATGAAATCTCCCGAGGCGGTATCGTGTTGGTTGGCTGAGGTGGAAAAAGCCTGCGGCCAATTTGCCGAATTAGATCAGCTTATTGGGCAAATCAAGCAGCGACTCAGCAAACCGGAAAATCTGGAATTTGAGGCGCGTATCCTGCTGGAAGAAATGGCCTTGTGCTTCCAGGCGGCAACGCTGCTTCAGTACGGTGACAGCAAGGTTGCCGAGGCGTATATGTTGTCACGTTTTCAGGGGCGTCATTCGCTCTATGGCAATCTACCTGCCAGCATTGATGTGGACGCGATTCTTTCTCGCGCATTACCGGAAGTTTATTAAGGTCTTGAAATCCGGGGGAGCGCCCCCATAACAGGCAACGAGTAGGGTGATCTCCTCGCGGGATCACCTGTCGTTTGTAATACCGTGTTATGGGATGAACGCATGTCCACTGTAGAAAAAGAAACAATGGGATTTCAAACTGAAGCCAAGCAACTGCTTCAGTTGATGATTCACTCACTTTATAGCAACAAAGAAATCTTCCTTCGCGAGCTGGTCTCCAATGCTTCAGACGCCGCTGATAAGCTGCGCTTTGAAGCCCTTGCTGATGGCAGCTTGTTTGAAAGCGATCCTGAGCTGCGTGTTCGTGTTACCGCAGACAAAGAGGCCGGCACCCTGACCATTAGCGATAATGGCATTGGTATGAGCCGTGAAGACGTGGTCGCCAACCTTGGCACCATTGCGCGCTCTGGCACTGCCGAATTCTTGAAAAACCTCAGTGGCGATCAACGCAAAGACTCCCAGCTTATTGGACAGTTTGGCGTGGGGTTTTACTCTGCCTTCATCGTTGCCGACCGGGTTGAAGTGTTCACTCGTCGCGCCGGTGCGCCTGCGGATCAAGCGGTACATTGGGAATCTTCCGGCGAGGCTGATTTCTCGGTAGAAGCGCACAATATGGCTGAGCGCGGCACCAAGGTTGTATTGCACTTACGCGAAGATTGTAAAGAATTTGCCGATGATTGGCGTTTGCGGTCCATCATCAAAAAATACTCTGACCATATCGGTATTCCGGTTGAAATGCCCAAAATGGCAAGCCCGGCAGAGGGTGAAGAAGAGCCTGCAGATAAGGCGCCAGAATTCGAAGCCGTTAATGCGGCTACCGCGCTGTGGACCCGTCCTCGCACCGAGGTGAGTGATGAGGAATACCAATCCTTCTACAAGCATATCAGCCACGATTTTAGTGATGCCTTGTATTGGAGTCATAACAAGGTAGAAGGCAAGCTGGAATATAACAGCCTGCTGTATCTGCCCAGCCAGCCGCCGATGGATATGTGGAATCGCGATGCGGTACGCGGGCTGAAGCTCTATGTGCAGCGCACCTTTATTATGGATGACGCTGAGCAATTCCTGCCTTTGTATCTGCGTTTTGTGAAAGGGGTGGTGGATTCAAACGATCTGTCGCTGAACGTTTCCCGCGAAATTCTGCAACAAGATCCGGTTGTGGATTCGATGAAAGGCGCGCTGACCAAACGCGTGCTGGATATGTTGTCGAAACTGGCTAAAAACGAGCCGGAAAAATATCAAACCTTCTGGAAAGCCTTTGGTCAGGTGATGAAAGAAGGTCCGGCGGAAGACTTCAGCAATAAGGACAAAATCGCCAAGCTGCTGCGCTTTGCGACGACTACAGACGATAAAGTCGAGCAGACACATTCGCTGGAAGATTACGTTAGCCGCATGAAAGAAGGCCAAAAAGACATCTTCTATGTGGTTGCCGAAAACCACAAAACCGCCGCTAACAGCCCGCATCTGGAAGTGTTCCGCAAGAAAGGCATTGAAGTTCTGCTACTTTCTGACCGGGTCGACGATTGGCTGATGAACCATATGCATGAGTTCGACGGCAAAACGTTAAAAGACGTGGGTCGTGGCCAACTTGATCTCGGCGAGCTGGAAGGCGAAGACGAGAAAAAAGCCCAAGAAAATCTGGCAGAACAACACAAAGACCTGATCGAGCGTGTTTCTAAAGCGCTGGGCGAGCAGGTTGAGTCGGTTCGTGCGACCGCGCGTTTGACTGATTCTCCCGCCTGCTTAGTGGTGGGTGAAGATGATATGGGTGCGCAAATGCGCCGCATTCTGGAGCAGGCCGGTCAAGCCGTGCCGGAAAGCAAGCCGATTTTTGAGCTTAACCCTGAGCACCCGCTGGTATTGAAGCTGGATAAAGAGCCCGACGAAGATCGTTTCGCCGATTTGGTTGATGTGCTTTTCCAGCAGGCGCATTTGGCCGAGGGCGCGCAGTTGGATGATCCCGCCGGTTATGTTCACAAATTGAATAAGCTCTTGCTTGAGTTGAGTGCTTGATAATCAAGGCGGCGTAAGCCGCCTTTTTTTATCGTGGTATTACACAGGTTTTCGCGCTGAGGGGTGATAAACTTGCAGAAAATCATAAAACGCTGGGGGAGAGGCTTAAATGCCGAATAAGCACAAGGTTGCCGTAGTGGGTGGAGGCAGTTTTGGAACAGCCATCGCCAATATTATCGCCGATAACGGTCACCAAATTACCCTGTGGATGCGCAGTGAAGAGCGCGTTAATGAGGTAAATAAGCAGCACACTAACGCCACCTATCTTCCCGATATATCCCTAAACTCAAATCTCAAAGCGACTACCGAACTCGATGTTGCGGTACGCGATTGCGATATTGTTTTTGTCGCGGTGCCGAGTAAATCTTGTCGCGATGTTTCCAAACAATTAAAGCCGCTATTGTCGGCGGGTTGTATGGTCGTTAGTACCACTAAAGGGATTGAGTCTGATTCCAATAAGCTAATGAGCGAAGTATTGGCGGAAGAGTTGGGCGATGTGCGCATTGGGGTAATGAGTGGGCCGAATTTGGCCAAGGAACTCGCCGCCCGACAAATTACCGGTACGGTGATCGCCAGTGCGGATGAGAGCTTAACTGAAACCATTCAGGACTTGCTGCAGTGCAGTTACTTTCGGGTTTATGCCGGTCATGACATCCACGGCGTGGAATTGGCGGGCGCCTTGAAAAATGTCTACGCCATTGTTGCCGGTCTGGCAGCCGCGCTGGGTTGTGGCGCCAATACCATTAGCATGTTGGTCACACGCAGTCTGGCGGAAATGAGCCGCTATGCGGTGCATAAAGGTGCTGACCCCATGACCTTCTTAGGGTTGGCGGGTGTGGGTGACTTGTTTGTTACCTGCACCTCACCGCTGAGCCGTAATTATCGGGTTGGTTTTCAACTGGGGCAGGGCAAGGCGCTGGATGACGTTGTTGCCGAACTTGGCCAAGTGGCAGAAGGGGTAAATACCCTGAAATTGCTCAAGCAGGAATCTGAGCAATTAAACATTTATATGCCTCTGGTCAGTGGCCTGTACGACATTATCTACAATGCCCGCTCGGTGGATGAGGTTATTGGCTCAATGATGTGGGCGGACCAAAACCGGGATGTGGAATTCTCGGTTAAGTCATCCTGAGCTACCCGTGCAAATTTTGTTGATGCGTCATGGCAGCGCTGCATGGGATGCCCCGACTGATGAACTACGGCCGCTGACCGAGCGCGGTGAGCTGGAAGTTGCGTCCGCAGGCGAATACCTGAAGCGCATGGGATGGATTCCTGATGCCATTTGCCGCAGCCCTTTTTTACGTGCGCGACAAACAGCGGATATTCTGAATCAACCGTGGCGACTTGCTATTGAAGAATCGGTGGCGCTCACACCAGAAGCTAGCTTGGCGCAGCTTGAAACCCTTCTCGGTAACTATGCCTCGTTCGAGCGGGTTTTGCTGGTGGGTCACAACCCGCTATTCAGCAATGCCTTTAATTATTTATGTGGCGATGCAAATACGCGCTGGGGTTTGCAGCCGGCAAGTCAGGCACTGTTCGTGATAGATATTATCGGACAAGCCTGCGGCACCGCCTTATCGCTTCGACACTTTCCGTCCTATGAATCGAATGCCCTGTGAGTTGATCTGAAATGGTTGAAGAATATTCCCTTATTCATGATGGGCTCAGACTCGCCGGGCGTTTGTGGGGCAAAGGCAATGGCCCGAAAATTATTGCCCTACATGGCTGGTTTGATAATGCCGCCAGCTTTGATGCCTTGGCTGAAAAGCTAACCAAGAAAGTGCCTGACTGCCAAATACTGGCCCTCGATCTTCCGGGGCATGGCCATAGTGATCATAAACCCGCCTCTGGCAATTATGCGATTTGGGACGATTTGCGCTCGGTCGTGGGCGTGGCAGATGCGCTGGCTTGGTCATCTTTTTATCTTCTGGGCCACTCTCGAGGCGCGATGATGGCGGCCATGCTTGCCGGGGCTTTGCCTGAGCGGGTATTGGGCGTGGTTTGCTTGGATGGTTTGCTGGCAGAGCCCACGCCGCAAGAGCAATTGCTGCCTCAGTTGGGCGAGTACCTGCGCGACTTTAGTCGGGAGCAGCGTCCGCCACGGGCTTTTTCGTCATTGGAAGAGGCCGCTGACGCTAGAATCCGCGTAATGAGCATGAAGCCGGAATCCGCATTGAAAATCGTTGCGCGCGGTACGACGCAAAATGCCGATGGCAGTTATTCCTGGTCCAGCGATCGTCGCTTAAGTTTGGCATCTCCCGTTAAATTAAGCATGGAGCAATGGCGGCTAGTAGCGAAGCCTTCGGTACCGGCGATGTTTATTTCCGCTAAACAGGGTTTGGGACCGGAGATTCTCAAACTACTGCCTGAGTTATCCGCGCACTTTGCGGTTCATGAGCTGGAGGGCGATCACCATTTCCATATGGATGTGGCGGTGGAAGGGATTGCTGAGCTAGTGGGGGAGTTTGTAAAAAACTAAATTGAGTGGATAGCTCTAAACGCAAAAACCCGATACTTTCTTACGAAAGTATGCCGGGTTTTTTATGTTTTGGTACGACCGGGTGGATTAACTCAAAACAGGCTGCCGCCTGTTTTTCCCTTTCAGGCTTCGCTGCCCGCTGAAAAAAAACGCGACAGCTCGGTTCAAATTGCGATGCAATTTGTCGAACCAGCGGTGTTTCTCAATCACTCAGTACGCCAAATGCAAAAAACCGGCACTTTCTTGCGAAAGTAAGCCGGTTTTTCGAATTTGGTACGACCGAGTGGATTAACTCAAAACAGGCCGTCGCCTGTTTTGCCCTTTCAGGCTTCGCTGTCCGCTAAAAAACGCGGCAGCTCGGTTCAAATTGCGATGCAATTTGTCGAACCAGCGGTGTTTCTCAATCACTCAGTACGCCAAATGCAAAAAACCGGCACGAGGCCGGTTTTTTTAGAATTTGGTACGACCGAGTGGATTCGAACCACCGACCCCCACCATGTCAAGGTGGTGCTCTAACCAACTGAGCTACGGTCGTATTAAGAAGGCGCGCATTATAATCAGGGTGTTGTTACATAACAAGTTTTTATCCTGATGACTTGTCTAAGAATGCCTGCTGTTTAATGGCCGTTAATTGATCTCGCAATCTGGCCGCATCTTCAAATTCCAAGTTTTTAGCGTGTTCCAGCATCTGCTGTTCAAGTTGCTTGATGGTTTTGGCGAGTTGCGCTGGCGATTGGTTTGCTGCATTGGCGAGGTAGTCGGCATCAGGTTCGGCGACTTTGCGCTTGTCACCTTTGTTACGTACCACTTTTGAGCCGGGAATAGCACCTGCTTCGAGAATATCAGCAATGGATTTCTTGACGCCCTTGGGAACAATGCCGTGTTCCTCGTTATAGGCAATTTGCTTGTTGCGGCGGCGCTCGGTTTCGTCGATGGCGCGTTGCATGGAGCCGGTAATTTTGTCGGCATAGAGAATGGCTTTGCCGTTGATGTTGCGAGCGGCGCGACCAATGGTTTGGATTAGGGAGCTGGTTGAGCGTAAGAAGCCTTCTTTGTCGGCATCGAGAATTGCCACCAGTGCAACTTCGGGCATATCCAAGCCTTCCCGCAGCAAGTTAATCCCTACCAGCACATCAAATTTGCCAAGGCGAAGGTCGCGGATAATTTCCACGCGCTCAACGGTGTCGATATCGGAGTGCAGGTAACGGCAGCGCACGTTATGTTCGTCCAGATATTCGCTTAAATCCTCGGCCATGCGCTTGGTGAGGGTAGTGACCAATACCCGCTCTTCGGCTTTAACGCGCAGCTGGATTTGAGAGAGTAGATCGTCAACTTGATTGGTGGCCGGGCGAATCTCCACTTCGGGGTCGATCAATCCCGTGGGGCGTACCACTTGCTCAACAGTGCGATCTGAGTGCTCTTGCTCGTAGGGGCCGGGCGTGGCCGAAACTAGAATGAGCTGCGGCACCAGTTTTTCCCATTCCTCAAAGCGCATGGGGCGGTTGTCCAGCGCTGAGGGCAGGCGAAATCCGTATTGCACCAGCGTTTCTTTGCGTGAGCGGTCGCCGCGATACATGGCGCCGATTTGAGGAATGGTGACGTGGGATTCATCCACGACCACCAGCGCATTTTCAGGCAGGTAGTCGAATAGGGTAGGTGGGGCCTCGCCGGGGTCGCGGCCTGACAAATAACGGGAGTAGTTTTCGATACCGTTGCAGTAACCCAGTTCACGGATCATTTCTAAATCGTAGCGTGTGCGCTGTTCCAAGCGCTGTGCTTCCACAAGCAGGTCATTGCTGCGCAAATGTTCCAGCCTTTCCTTCAGTTCCTCTTCTATGAAATCGACGGCTTTGAGTAGGGTTTCCCGTGGCGTTACATAATGGCTTTTCGGATAGATAGTCACGCGCGGATATTTGCCAAGCGCTTCACCGGTTAGCGGATCAAAGCCGCTAATGGTTTCAATTTCATCATCGAATAGTTCAACGCGAATGGCGTTTTTATCACTCTCCGCAGGGAAAATATCAATCACATCGCCGCGTACCCGATAAGTACCGCGCTGAAAGGCAATGTCGTTGCGGGTGTACTGAAGCTCTGCTAGCCGTCGCAATAATTTACGCTGATCAATCCGTTCGCCACGAACCAGATGTAACACCATTTTGAAATAGAGTTCGGGATCGCCCAAACCGTAAATCGAAGACACCGAGGCTACGATAATGGCATCGGAGCGTTCCATCAGTGCCTTGGTGGCGGAAAGGCGCATCTGCTCAATGTGGTCGTTAATCGAGGCGTCTTTTTCAATAAAGGTGTCGGAGGAGGGAACGTAAGCCTCGGGTTGGTAGTAATCGTAGTAAGAAACGAAATACTCCACCGCATTATTGGGAAAAAACTCCTTAAACTCGCCGTACAGCTGGGCCGCCAAGGTTTTGTTGTGGGCCATGACAATGGTGGGGCGCTGCATTGCCTCAACCACATTGGCGATAGTGAAGGTTTTGCCCGAGCCGGTAACCCCTAATAGTGTCTGGCTGTGCAAGCCAGCCTGAAGCCCTTCAATCAAAGCCTTGATCGCTTTGGGCTGATCGCCGGATGGCTGATAATTGGAAACAACTTCGAATGCTTTACTCATACTTCTTTATAACTGCGCGAGGTGTGGGCGGACAAGTTTTAGCCGTGAGTTTTACGGCGACAGTATAAACATTGATCACTCTGTAAGCTGCGGATAAATAAAACAAAAATCTCTAGTAAAAAAATTAAAACAGGGCTTGACGCTCCCGGGAAACGTCTTTAATATGCGCGGCCTTAGCTGATGAAGCTATTCCGCCTTAGCTCAGTTGGTAGAGCAAATGACTGTTAATCATTGGGTCGCTGGTTCGAGCCCAGCAGGCGGAGCCAAATTTAAAAAGCCCTGAAGTCCTAGACTTCGGGGCTTTTTTTTCTCCTTACGGTTTTGTTGATGGTTGGCTAGCACCCTATTAACTACTGATGAGCACAATCTGAGCACACTAGCTCTCAGAAGTGTTGGGTAGATTAGATCTAGTCATGGAGGCTATTCACAAGCTTCCTAGCTCCACGGCATCCTTTTTAACCACGCCTCAGAATACTGGGGAGCGAAGCTGTTATAGGCGCTTATACTCTTTAGCCACGGTGGTATTGATTTCAGCGGCCAGCAGTTGGGCATCACGCATCGTTTGTTGAACCAATTCCCAATTTGACCAGTGTTGAGCCCACTTCTCCTGACCCACTAGCTGCTCAAAATCGACTTGCGTTGGTTGTTGCCATTGCTCGTAACGCTCAAGCTTTTCCAATCTGGCGGCAATATCGGTCACACCTTTTGTTTTAGGTGATAAGGCCGCATCACTGACTATCCACATCCGCCAGTCTTTATTGCCCTTTGACTGATTGCACTTGCCGCACGCGGGAACGAGATTGTGAATCTCAGAAATGTAACCTGTTGGCTTCTTGTCCTTTACCAAGGGGCGAAGATGATCCCACTCAGACGCCACACTACCGCAATAAATACATTGGAAGGATTCGTGGTCCATTCCCAATATCGTCAGCGCTTCTTTGACTTCCTCATTCGTAGGCTCAATGACCGGAATGATTGAGTTAATAAAGGAGTTGGTAATGCTCGAAGAGCGCCCGGTGATTTTCATCGGCTTGGGCATTTTAAACAGCGATAGATAGTCCATAGCATTTAGTCGAATTTCGGAAATGTGGGCAGTTTCAAATCAATCATTTTTAGACAATGAGTCCCATCTACCGTTACGTTTGCGGATGATCGTTATTGGAAAGACTCTTTTTGCTCCTAGAGCTTCAAATTTTTCTGCCTCGACCATTGGTATGCCCCCATCGACTTCAATCAGCTTAGCTCTTACTGATTCACCGGGCACAATCAGTGGGTACGGATTCGATAACCACAACCAGCTCCCATAAAATCCATTCTCGGATTGAGAGTTGAATTGAGGCACTGTTAATCCGCCCCGTCTGTGCTTGCCACCTGATAGCAAAATGTCGATTTTCCAATGCACACCTGACAGGAATGTAAAATCCTCTTCAGACATTTCGATCAGGCAGTCGTAATCCGGCTCAACCATTTGCGTCATGAAGTTATTCCTTAAGTAGCTGGTCGAAGCTGCTTTAGTTGCTCTTGATATTTCACCTCATTGTTCTCTTTTAACTTCGCCAAATTCTGAAGTTTCCAGTGGACTGATGGGTACTCACCCTAATGGTTCTCAGACCAACCGGGTTCTAGGCGTAGTACTCAGTTAGTCATCCGCTCGAAAGCACAATGGCAGTGGGCTGACGAAATAGAAGGCGGTTTATTTTGTTGTCATTTTGGGAACTCATAGTACCTGTGTAGGTAAAAATATAAACTTACACAACCGACTTGGTTTAAATAATATTTAATACAGGTACTAAAAGTGCCTGTTTTTTTAAAATTGATAATCCTGCTTAGCGGCAAATAATGAGTAGAGTAGACTTCGGGGCTTTTTTTGGTTTGTATTTACCCTCACAGATTTCATTTCTAGCAGGCAAACAATGTACGCAGAACACGAAGAACACTATATCCACCGGCAGGGCTGGTTACGTGCGGCGGTTTTGGGCGCCAATGATGGCATTGTTTCTACTGCGAGCTTGTTGGTCGGTATGGCCTCTGCGCACAGTTCGCCGCAGACGATTTTGATCGCTGGGGTTGCCGGTTTGGTTGCTGGGGCCTTGTCGATGGCGGCGGGGGAGTTTGTGTCGGTAAGTTCTCAGGCGGATATTGAGCGAGCTGATCTAGCTCGCGAAGAGCGCGCGCATCGAAAATATCCAGAGCAAGAGTTGGCGGAGTTGGCGGAGATTTATCGAGCTCGAGGTCTTGAGGCTGGGATGGCGCTGGAGGTAGCGAAACAGCTCACAGAGCATGATGCGTTGGAGGCTCATGCCCGTGATGAGTTGGGTTTGAGTGAGGCTAATGCAGCAAGGCCTTTGCAAGCCGCTTTTGCCTCGGCGCTTGCGTTTGCCTGTGGTGCGATTTTTCCGTTGTTGGCGGCGGTGTTTGCGCCGCTTGAATATACGGCTTTGGCGATAGTTCTCGTTGCTTTGTTGGCATTATTGGTAACGGGGAGTCTTGCCGCCTCTGCGGGTGGTGCTCAGCGCCTCCGAGCCATTGCCCGTGTGACTAGCTGGGGAGCGCTGGCAATGGGATTAACCGCTATAGCGGGCAAGGTTGTGGGGGCGTAGAGTTCGAATTTAGCTAAACGTTTTCGCCCAAGCTTTTTCTTAAATGGGTGAAATTTAATAGCGTGTGATCTTCCCATAGTTGTACGAGATAGGGCAGCGCGCTAATCCCTTCTATGCCCGCTGGCAGTGCGTAATGCCGCTGGTTGTCATCAACCTCGATAACATCTTCCAGTTCCAGAAATACGGTGAGATCAGCGAGACGTTTACAGGTTTTGATCATTGAGACGAGGCATTGTTTCTGATTTTGGCCGGCCTCGCGCTCTAAGCTAGCCATTGCCGCAAGGCGTTTATGATGCGTGTTACGCACTTCGTCCCACCATGTTCCAAACTTTCCGCGCGGCTTTTGTTGCGCTGAGTAGAGCGCCTGTAATTTTTGTTGGAGTTTGTGTGCCTGGGGTTCAAAGGTGTTAATGGCGCTGCGGAATTCTTGTGCGGGAGTATTGCTGTTCGCCGAGCTTGCTGGCCCTTTTTGCGATTGCACGCTGAAGATTTGATCTTGGCGCTTTTCGATTAGGCAGAGATAGGAAAGCAGGCGTAATTCCAGTTCTTCAGCCGATTTGCTATAGGCAACGGCGTATTGGCTGGCATAGTCGCGAACGTCGGTAGCCAATTGACTGATAAGTGAATGAAGGTGAAAGAAAAGATAGTCGTGATCATCGTTTGATTTCGCCAGCTGCCGAACCGCTAGGGGAAGCTTGCTTAGGATTTGCTGGACTAATACTTCTTCGTAAGCGGTGAGGCGTTTTCTGATTTGCTCTTCAAGCTCCGATCCGTCGGCGGCGATTTCCAATTTTAGTATCGGTTGCAGAGCGTTTAGGCGGGCGTCCTTGAATTGCTCAACTAGTTTGACAATATCTTGTGAAATTTGGCGCTCAAGGGTGAGGATGCGAGTCACCGTCCACAATAAGTGGTTGGCTATTTTATTAATATTCAGGGATTTTAGCGGAATTGCCATCGCCTGAAAAAATGCTGTGCTTTCATTCATGGCTGAGTCTTCGCTAAGGAAGCGTCGTGCCGAATACGGGTTTTGCTTAAAGTCTCTAACAGGGCCAACCAAGTAGATATAACGTGTGGTGGTAATGACATCGCATTGCCGTACTTCGGCTTCGTTGGCAATTTGCTCTGCGATCAGTGGGTGGTTCCATTGTCGTAGTTCGTCGATGGGTGTCAGTCTGAAACGATAGCCAAGCATTTGATGGCGGATAAAGACTTCAATCAAATAATCTTTGATGATGCCTGTAGTTAGTCCTCGGCGAGTCTGGGGTGGCGTAAATTCCGACTCTCTTACTATCGAGACCAGTTGATCGAGATGCGCTTGTCGAACCCGATTTTTCTCCCGCTTCTGGGCTAGGTCGCTATTTGGATCAAAGCTTTCAACAATGCTCAGGCTACTTTCGAGTAGATCGGCAAAATCAAAAACATCACGCGTAATTCTTAATTCTTGGTAGGTTTTTTCCAGCTTATTGATAATGGAATGAAGCTGGGGCGATTTAATTTCGCCACGAATTTCAGTGGGAGAGGGGCGGCCGGGGAAAACCAGCTTTTTGGCTTGGGTGTCGAGTCTTATACCTTTTGGCGCCAAATGCCGACTAAACGCATATTTGCGTTCGACATTGCTTAAGTCTTTGAATAAGGCACTGACTTCTTTGTGCCATTCGCTATCCAGTAGCGGGTCGAGCGCTTGTAACTTGGCGGTAATGGCGGGGTTGAGGCGCGGGCGTCCGTTACTGCTTGCAGCGATTGCTGTGGCGGAGTTTGACATCGTCCTTGTCGTCATGGCGCTAATTCCCTAAGCCCGAATTTTGTGGTCTTTGAGTCTAGCTAAATCGCGGTATTTTTGGCAATGCTTTTGAACGCTTGCGCCAGCTATCGGCAATCAGGATAATTGCCGCTCTTTTTCAGGTCGCCACGACCTGCTTTCATTAAATCATGCGGCCCTTGGTAGCGGTCGCCACTGTAAAAGGATACTGCCATGCCTGTTATAACTCTCCCGGACTCCAGCAAGCGCGAATTTGATCATCCCGTTACCGTGATGGACGTTGCTGCCTCTATTGGTCCCGGTTTGGCAAAAGCTACTGTGGGTGGTCGTGTGAACGGTCAGCGGGTCGATACCTGCGAAGTGATTAGCGAGGATGCTGAGCTAACACTGTTTACACCTAAAGATGAAGACGGCCTGGAGATTATTCGCCACTCCTGCGCGCACTTATTGGGGCACGCCCTTAAGCAGCTTTGGCCCGATGCCAAAATGGCCATTGGCCCCACTATTGATACCGGCTTTTATTACGATGTCGATCTCGATCATATGCTGACCGATGAAGACATCGCCAAGCTGGAAGCGCGGATGAAAGAGCTGGCAGCGACCGGTTACGAAGTCGTTAAAAAGAAAGTTAGCTGGGAAGAAGCGCGCGCGACTTTTGAAGGCCGTGGCGAAAGCTACAAAATGGAAATTCTCGACCGCGACGTAGCCCGCGACGATCAACCCGGCCTGTATCACCACGAAGAATATATTGATATGTGCCGTGGCCCCCACGTGCCCAATATGACCTTCTGTAAGCACTTCAAATTGCTGCGGGTCAGCGGTGCCTACTGGCGCGGTGATTCCAAAAATAAAATGCTGCAACGCATTTACGGCACCGCCTTCGCCGACAAGAAACAGCTCTCGGCCCATCTCACCATGATGGAAGAGGCCACTAAGCGCGATCACCGTAAAGTCGGCAAAAAACTCGATCTGTTCCACCAGCAAGAAGAAGCGCCGGGCATGGTGTTCTGGCATCCAAAGGGCTGGACGGTTTATCAAACCATTGAACAGTACATGCGCGCTAAGCAGCGCCGTCATGGTTATAACGAGATCAAAACACCGCAGGTGGTGGATATCACCCTGTGGGAAAAATCCGGTCACGCCGATAAATTCAGCGATGGCATGTTCCGTTTAACGGCGGAAGAGCGCGAATTTGCCGTTAAGCCAATGAACTGCCCCTGTCATATTCAGGTGTTCAATCAGGGCTTGCGTTCTTACCGTGATTTGCCGCTGCGTTTGGCAGAATTCGGCAGCTGCCACCGCAATGAGCCTTCCGGCTCACTGCACGGCATTATGCGGGTGCGTGGTTTTACCCAAGATGATGCGCACATTTTCTGTACTGAAGATCAGATTCAGAGCGAAGTGGCTGAGTTTATCGATTTTCTGCATGAGGTTTATGCGGACTTTGGTTTTAGCGAAGTGATTTATCGTCTTTCAACTCGCCCTGAGCAACGAGTGGGTAGCGATGCCGATTGGGATCGTGCCGAGCAGGCCTTGGCTTTGGCGCTCGACAGCAAGCAATTGCCTTGGGAAGAGTTGCCCGGCGAAGGTGCTTTTTATGGCCCCAAAATTGAGTTTTCTCTAAAAGACTGTATCGGCCGGGTGTGGCAGTTGGGCACTATTCAGGTCGATTTCTCTATGCCGGGTCGTCTTGGCGCGCAGTATGTTGATGAAGATGGTGCGCGCAAAACGCCAGTGATGTTGCACCGCGCAATTTTGGGTTCTTTTGAGCGCTTTATTGGGATTTTGATCGAACATTATGAGGGCGCTTTCCCGCTTTGGCTGGCCCCCGTTCAGGCGGTAATTAGTCCAATTACGGATAAACAGGCCGATTTTGCCTCAGAAGTGCAAGAATTCCTGTCAGAACACGGGTTTAGAGTCGAAACAGACTTGAGAAATGAGAAAATCGGCTTTAAAATCCGCGAGCACACAATCCAGAAGGTTCCTTACCTGTTTGTCGTCGGTGACAAAGAGGTGGAATCTCGTACTATTTCAGTACGCACAAAGAGTGGCGAGGATCTAGGTTCAGTCTCAATGGAGGCGTTAAAAAACCTGCTCGCTGAAGGTGTGGCCCAGCGTGGCCGCGCAAATACGGAGAATTAGCAATCAAACGAGATGATGGAAAAGGACGCAGCAAGCGTCTGCCGACGAACGACGAAATTGAAGCAAGAGAAGTTCGCTTAATCGGTGCCGATGGTAGCCAGGTTGGTATTGTTTCTATAGATGAGGCCATAAAGGCCGCTGAAGAAGCCCAACTGGATCTTGTACAAATTGCTGATTCTGACCCCGTAGTCTGCAAAATCATGGACTACGGTAAGCATGTTTTCGAGGCCAAAAAGCAACAAGCTGCGGCTAAGAAAAAACAGGTTCGTACTCAGGTTAAGGAAATCAAATTCCGGCCTGGAACGGATGAAGGGGATTATCAGGTAAAACTGCGCAACCTGATACGTTTCCTTGAGCATGGGGATAAAGCCAAGGTGACCTTGCGTTACCGCGGTCGTGAGATGGCCCACCAGGAACTTGGCCTGCAGTTGCTACAGCGAGTGGAAGCAGACCTCGCTGAATACGGTGCTGTAGAGCAGTTTCCAAAAATGGAAGGTCGTCAGGCAACCATGGTAATTGCCCCGAAAAAGAAAAAGCAGTGAGCTCATAGGGCCTGCTTTATTTGTAATTTACAAATGCGGAGTATCTAAACGATGCCAAAAATCAAAGTACACAGTGGGGCTGCAAAACGCTTCAAAAAAACCGGAAGCGGTTACAAGCGTAAAAGCGCTCATAAGAGTCACATCCTGACCAAGATGACTACCAAGCGTAAGCGTCAGCTGCGTGGTACCAGTGCCGTCCATAAATCGGACAAGGTATTGGTAGATCGCATGTTGCGCGCCATTTAATTCGCCGTCATCAACGTATTTAAAAGGAAGAGACTATGCCTCGCGTAAAACGTGGTGTGACTGCACACCGTCGCCATAAAAAAATTCTGAAGCAAGCTAAAGGCTACTACGGTGCGCGTTCGCGTATTTACCGTGTTGCCAAGCAAGCGGTAATCAAAGCTGGTCAATATGCGTACCGTGACCGTCGCGCCAAGAAGCGCACTTTCCGCGCGCTGTGGATCACCCGTATCAATGCGGCTTCTCGTGCCAATGGCCTGAGCTACAGCCGTCTGATCGCTGGTCTGAAGAAAGCGGATATCGCATTGGACCGTCGCGTTCTGGCTGACCTGGCCGTACATGACAAAGCTGCTTTTGCTGCTGTGGTTGATCGCGCAAAAACCGCACTGGCCTAAGACTGTTGCCGCGTAAGCGGCGCAGTTATGCAATTTGAAATAGGGAAAGGGTGCACAGCTCTTTCCCTATTTTGTTTTTAGATTCGAAAAAAGTGTACATGGGAACGCATTATGCAAAATCTTGAGGCCCTGAGAGCTGAGGCAGCGGACAAAATCGCGGCAGCCGAAGACGCGCAGGCACTGGATCAGGTACGGGTTGAGTATCTGGGCAAAAAAGGCTGTATTACTGAATTGCTGAAAGGGCTTGGTGCGCTGTCAGCGGAAGAGCGGCCAGCCGCCGGCGCAGAAATTAACAAGGTTAAGCAGGCGCTATCAGAGCAGATTAACGAGCGTAAAGCCCTGCTGGAGCAAGCGGCAATCGATGCGCGCTTGGCCGCCGAAACCATCGATGTGACCCTGCCGGGTCGCGGTCAGGATCTGGGTGGCTTGCACCCGGTTAGCCGCACCATCGAGCGTATCAGCGAGTTCTTTGCCAATATCGGTTTTGATATTGTTGAAGGTCCGGAAATTGAGGACGACTACCACAATTTCGAAGCCCTCAATATTCCCGCACATCATCCTGCGCGCGCCATGCACGATACTTTCTATGTTGAAGAGGGTACGGTACTGCGCACCCATACTTCACCGGTACAGGTACGGGTGATGGAGTCGCAAACGCCGCCGCTGAAATTGATCTGCCCCGGCCGCGTGTATCGCTGTGACTCCGATTTAACCCACACGCCAATGTTCCATCAGGTCGAAGGCCTGTTGGTGACGGAATACTGCAGCTTTGCTGACCTCAAGGGCATGCTCGAATCTTTCCTGCGCGCCTTTTTTGAAAAAGAGTTGGCGGTGCGTTTTCGCCCCTCATATTTCCCCTTTACCGAGCCCTCCGCTGAAGTCGATATTCAGTGCGTAATGTGCGGTGGCGAAGGTTGTCGCGTTTGTAGCCAAACGGGTTGGATTGAGATTCTGGGCTGCGGCATGGTGCATCCCAAGGTTTTCGAATACTCGAAGATCGACACTGAAAAATACACCGGCTTTGCCTTTGGTCTGGGTGTCGAGCGCTTGGCCATGCTGCGTTATGGGGTGAATGACTTACGTCTTTTCTTTGAAAACGACCTGCGTTTTCTGGCGCAATTTCGCTAGGCATACACCAAAACACAACAGATTCTGGACAGATTTAAACAATGAAATTCAGTGAAAAATGGCTACGCGAGTGGGTCAATCCGGAAATTGACAGCGACACTCTGGCGGCACAATTAACCATGGCTGGCTTGGAAGTAGATGCGTTGGAGCCCGTTGCCGGAGCCTTTAGCGGTGTCGTGGTGGCGGAAATCCTGAGTGCAGAACCGCATCCCGATGCCCAGAAACTGCAAGTTTGCAAGGTCAATGATGGCGTAGAAACTCTGCAAATTGTTTGCGGCGCGGCCAATGCTCGTCCCGGCATTAAAATTCCCTGCGCCCGTGTTGGTGCGGTATTGCCCGGTGATTTCAAAATCAAAAAAGCCAAGCTGCGCGGCGTAGAATCCTTTGGGATGCTCTGTGCCGAGCAAGAGCTGGGTATGGCGGAGTCTTCCGATGGCCTGATGGAGTTGGCTGCCGATGCGCCGGTTGGTACGGATATTCGTGAATATCTGCAACTGGACGACAATCTTTTCGAATTGGGGCTGACCCCAAACCGGGCGGATTGCCTGAGTGTTCGCGGCATTGCCCGCGAAGTCGCCGTTCTGAATAAAATCCCCTTCGTTGAGCCAGAATTTGCGCCGGTAGCCGCCGCTATTGAAGATGTCTTACCCGTTCAAATCGACGCGGGCGAAGATTGCCCACGTTACGTTGGTCGTGTGGTGCGCGGTATTGATATCGCCAAGCCAAGCCCGTTGTGGCTGCAAGAGAAACTTCGTCGCAGTGGCTTGCGCAGCATTGATGCCGTAGTCGATATTACCAATCTGGTCTTGCTCGAGCTGGGTCAGCCGATGCATGCCTTTGATCTTGAGAAGCTAAGCGGCGGCATTGTGGTGCGCAAAGCAACGGAAGGCGAAAAACTGACGCTATTAGACGAACAGGAAATCGAGCTGCGTGCTGATAGCCTTGTGATCGCGGATCAAACAAAGCCATTGGCACTGGCCGGTATTATGGGTGGTCTTGATTCAAGTGTTGGCGATCAGACTCGTGACCTGTTCCTTGAGGCCGCCTTCTTTGCGCCAGATAAGCTCGCCGGACGTGCGCGTAGCTACGGTCTGCATACTGACTCTTCACATCGCTTTGAGCGGGGTGTGGATTACGCATTAGCCGAGCGCGCTATTGAGCGTGCGACTCAGCTGATTATTGAAATTTGTGGCGGTCAGGCTGGGCCTACCATCAAACAAAACGGTGCAGAAATTCCAGAACCGCAGGCGATTACGCTGCGCGCTGCGCGTATTAAGCGCATGTTGGGTATGTCACTCCCTAATGATGAAGTTGTTAATATTATCAGTGGCTTAGGACTAGATATTAAAGCAGAAGGAGAGGGCTGGAAGGTCTTTTCTGCCAGTTGGCGCTTCGATATTGCAATTGAAGAAGACCTGCTCGAAGAGCTTGCTCGAATCTACGGCTACAACCGTTTGCCGGTCACACCCATGAGCGCCAATCTGGAGATTATTCCCAAACCAGAAAAATTGCGCCCACAGTCTCAAATCAGACGCCAGTTGGTTGCGCGCGGCTATCAAGAAGCGGTGACGTACAGCTTTATCGACCCCGCACTGCACGAAATCGTCTCAGAAGGCGGTGGTATCGAGCTAATGAATCCTATTAGCGCGGATATGGCCATTATGCGCGATTCGCTGTTTCCTGGTTTGTTGAAAACCGCAGAATACAACAGCAAGCGCCAGCAACAGCGGGTACGCTTGTTTGAAATCGGCCTGCGATTCAATGGCAAAGCGGCGGGCGAGCAAATTCCGACATTGGCTGGTTTGATCACTGGCCGGCGTTCACCGGAAAGCTGGAATGAGTCTGGTGAGCTGGTAGATTTCTTTGACCTTAAGGGCGACCTGGAAGCGCTGCTGGCACTATCGCCGTCCAGCGTGAGCTATGTCGCGGGTTCGCGCAAAGCCTTACACCCCGGTCAAAGTGCTCAGATTGTAGTCAGTGACAAGGCTGTGGGTTGGATCGGAGCCCTGCACCCCAGTGTGCAAGCTAAGTTGGACATGCCGAATTCGGTTTATCTGTTCGAAATTGATCTGGCGGTACTGACTGAAAATCGTGTGCCTAAATTTGAGCCGCTGTCGAAATTCCCAGAAGTTCGCCGCGATATTGCGGTGATCGTACCTAAAGCCGTCGCGGCTCAAGCGCTGTTAGATTGCGTTAAAAAGGCGGCGGGTGAACAGCTTCACAACTTGAGACTGTTTGATATTTATCAAGGTAAAGGTATTGATCCAGAACGAAAAAGTATTGCACTAGGCTTGACGTTTAGGGATTCATCGCGCACCCTTAATGAGGAAGAAGTCAGTCAATCTGTTGCGGCGGTTGTCGACGCTCTGCAGCAGGACTTAGGTGCAACGCTCAGGAACTGATCTAAAGGAAATGTGACATGACCTCCCTCACAAAGGCGGAAATGGCTGAGAAACTCTACGAGGAACTCGGTTTTAATAAACGTGAGGCAAAAGAACTGGTTGAGTTATTTTTCGAGCAGATTCGCCATTGCCTGGAAGATAATGAGCAAGTGAAAATTTCTGGTTTTGGAAACTTCGACCTGCGTGACAAAAGTCAGCGCCCCGGTCGAAATCCCAAAACCGGCGAGGAAATTCCCATTTCTGCACGGCGTGTGGTCACTTTCCGTCCAGGCCAGAAGTTGAAATCCAGGGTGGAAGATTATGCTGGAACCAAGTCATAACGATGAGCTGCCCCCCATTCCGGGGAAGCGCTATTTTACAATCGGTGAAGTCAGTGAGCTGTGTGCGGTTAAACCACACGTTTTGCGTTACTGGGAGCAAGAATTCCCGCAACTGGCTCCGGTAAAGCGGCGTGGAAATCGCCGCTACTATCAACACCAAGACGTGTTGATGATTCGTCAGATCAGAAGTCTGCTTTACGAGCAGGGTTACACCATTGGCGGCGCTCGTCAGCGCATGTCTGGCGAGTCTGCAAAAGATGAGTCAACCCAGGCTAAGCAATTGATTCGACAGATGATTGGTGAACTTGAAGAATTGTCGAAAGTTCTTAAAAGATAGTTCACAGCTTTGTCATCTTCGGGTATGATGCCCAACCTCAAATCGGGGCGTAGCGCAGTCTGGTAGCGCACCACACTGGGGGTGTGGGGGTCGCAGGTTCGAATCCTGCCGTTCCGACCATATCTTAAAAGGCCGCTCATTAGAGTGGCCTTTTTTGTTTCTGCGAAATCTTGCGCCTTTTAAGTAGCTCTTTGGGCTAATGACGATAACAACAGGCCAGTTGTTGCCGATCGATCAAAAAAACCACATAGATTCCCCCGGCTAAAGCCGGGGTTCTTACCGTTACAGCTCCATTCGGAGCTGATCTGAATCCTTTCGTCCTTGGTACTCAACGTAGCGACGAATGACGTGTTCATCTATTCCTACGCTGCTGACGAAGTATCCTGGCGACCAAACTACATTTTCTTTCCAATAAACTTTGGATAACCACTTAAAGGTCTTACGCATGTGGGACGCCGATCGGCCTTTTAGCTGCCCCATTACATCAGCTATCGCATATTTCGGCGGGATTTCCATAACCATGTGCAGATGATCTTGATCAAAGTCGATCGTCTCTATCGTAACGCCAGGCATACTTCTCAGCAGCTTCGGGAGTACTACCCGCAGATAGTCCTCGACGAAAGGCTTCAGTATCCGCCGCCTGTATTTGGTTACCCAAATAACGTGATATTGGAGGCGATAAACCCCATGTGCCGAATAGCCAACTTCCATCTGGCTACAATACAGCCGGCGGGCTCATTCATCCACGGTGCATATTCCGCCCCAACCTGAACACCGATTCCGGACGAACGTGAACACCCATTCCGATCCATCGTGAACGCTGATTCCGGCGCAACGTGAACACTTTTACCGGGATCTCCGGAATCATTGTTCATCTTCCCGGAACCGGCGTTCACGTTGTACCGGAATCCCGCTCAACGCATTGATTTTCTTTGAATTTGCTAACCTCTCCGCTTTTTCCGGAGGGGCCATGCCAGCCAAGAGGATCACCATGCGTAACATCCGTGAAGTGCTGCGGCTTCGACTCGCCGCCAACCTGTCACTGCGGCAAATCAGCGCCAGTACCAAGACCAGCCTCGGCGCCATCCAGAAACTGGTGGCGCGAGCCGAGGAACTTTCCCTGACGTGGCCGTTGCCGGCCCAGCTCGACGATACCGCTCTGGCCAAGCTGTTTTATCCACAAGCTGATGCCACTGTATCCGACCGTTATCACGTCCCCGACTGGGCCAGCGCCCATCAGGAACTCAAACGCAAGGGCATGACCAAGCAGCTCTTGTGGGAGGAGCACACCGAGCAGTTTCCCAACCGTTGCTACAGCTACTCTCAGTTCTGCGATCTCTACCGGCAGTGGGGCAAACGGCAGAAGCGTTCCATGCGCCAGATCCACAAGGCAGGCGAGAAGTGCTTTGTGGATTACTGCGGACAGACGGTGCCCATCGTTAACGGCAGCACCGGCGAGATCCGCGAGGCCCAGATCCTTGTTGGTGTGCTGGGCGCTTCGAACTACACCTATGCCGAAGCTACCTTCAGTCAATCCTTGCCGGACTGGCTTGGCAGTCATACTCGCATGCTAACCTTTTTTGGCGGTTGTCCCGCGATGATCGTGCCGGACAACCTGCGTAGCGGCGTCAGCCGTGCCTGTCGTTATGATCCCGATCTCAACCCCAGCTATCAGCAGTGGGCTGCACACTACCGCGTGGCCGTCGTGCCGGCTCGCCCCTACAAGCCCAAAGACAAATCCAAGGCAGAGGTCGGCGTACAAATCGTGGAGCGCTGGATTCTGGCGCGTCTGCGACGACAGACCTTCTTCTCTCTGGCAGAACTGAATCGCTGTATCCAGGCGTTGCTGCAAGAACTCAACGCCAAGCCCTTCAAGCAATTGCCCGGCAACCGGATCGAAGCCTTCCAGTCATTGGATAAGCCCGCACTGAACCCGCTACCCACCCAGGCCTACCGCTTTGTCGACATCAAGCCGGTGAAGGTCAACATTGATTACCACGTGCAATACCAACAGCATCATTACTCCGTACCGCACCACTATGTGGGTGAAACCCTGGAGCTACACGCTAGCGAATCCCTGATCACAATCTACTTCCGCCAGCGCCAGATTGCCTCCCATCCGCGCGGCCAGCGCCCCGGCACCACAACCGAAGCCGCGCACATGCCCACACGACACCGCAAACACCAGCAGTGGACACCGGGTCGTTTAAAGCAATGGGCAAGCAAGATCGGGCCGGAAACGCTTGTCTGGGTGGATGCCCAACTGCGTGCCCGCGCCCATCCGGAACAGGCCTACCGGGTCTGCCTGGGTTTACTGAACCTGAGTCGGGAATATCCTCATGAGCGCCTGAACGCTGCCTGCCACATCGCCAACCAGCAGAGCCTGCAAATCAAATCCCTGCTGCGCAGCCAGCTCGATACCTTGCCGGATCAAACCAGCCTGAACCTCTCACTGCCTCAGGATCACGACAATATCCGTGGCCCCAACCACTTCCACTGACCCGAACCGCTGAACTAACCGGAGAACCCATGACGACACAAACTCTGACACAACTGCGCCAACTCAAGCTCGGTGGCATGGCTGCCGCTTTGCAGAATCAACTGGAACACGCGGGCACCTATGACGATCTGGCTTTTATGGATCGCCTGAACCTGCTGCTGGATCACGAGAATCTGACCCGCCAGTCACGCAAGCAGGAACGCCTGGTTCGCCAGGCCCGCTTCAAATTGCACGCCACGCTGCAGGACATCGACTACCAGCATCCACGCGGGATAAAAGCCGCTGACATCGCCGCACTGGCCCAAGGCGACTGGATCAAGCGGGCTCAGAACTTACTCATTACCGGCCCCTGTGGCAGCGGCAAAACCTACCTCGCCTGCGCCCTCGGCCATAACGCCTGTCTGCACGACTACAGCGTCCGCTACTACCGACTGTCGCGCCTTCTGCTTGCCCTGACCCAGGCCAAAGCCGACGGCAGCTATCACAAGCAGCTCGCTCTGCTGGCAAAAATTGATTTGCTGGTCATCGACGATTGGGGGTTGGAGCCACTGACGGCAGCGCATCGCAACGATCTGATGGAGATCATGGATGACCGCCATGGCCACCGCTCGACGCTCATGATTAGCCAGCTACCCACCGATCAGTGGTATGCCAGTATCGGCGACAACACTCTGGCCGACGCTATTCTCGACCGACTGATGCACAACGCACACCGGCTGACACTGAAAGGAGAATCGATGAGAAAAATACTCGGTCGGTTGACCGATGATGAACACCTGAGATAAAAACACGAACCGATCAGGCGTTGGGCATTTAGGTGTTCACGTTCCGCCGGATCAGGTGTTCATGTTCGCCGGAATACGCACACGGGTAAACCCGTGGTGTTCTGTCCGCTTCGCGGCCGCGTGCATAAATAGTAATAACCCCTTATTTTTCAATGCAATTATTCTTGTATTTTGGTAGGGCGGCCTATAAATTCGGTTAGGCTTGTACCAGATTGCTATTTGTTTCAGTTTTTAGATAAAATTACTGGCTTTTTTGTCACCTAACAAAAGGAATTGTCGGTGAATATAGAGCAGAAAAAATCTATTACTGCGAGCTTGTATGACAAAGTTTTGCAAACTGCGAATGAATTGCTGCAAAGCGCAAAGAAATTTCATATAAGTTATCTGCAATCAAAGTCAGACCCAACTTACGAAGAAATTGCTGAGTTGATCGATGATGTTTGTAAGATCATTGTGGTTCTTTGCGAAGATGTAGATGAGCCCGAGTTGGGGGCTAAAGCTTTTGAATATTGTGCGTATGTAAAAAACATGGCAATTGCCATTAAAGAGGGCGATGAAACCGCGCTTGAAAGATACGTAGAAGAGCTTGATAGAAAGTCTTTTTTATAAAACAGGGACGCTCAGGAGGGCATGTTATGAATGACATCGAGTTTATGAGGCTAGCAAAATTAGCCAATGATCAGTTGGATCGAATTTCTGATCTGATCAAAAAAGGCAGAAAAGATGCCAAGAATCGCGCAGAGTCTAAGCGCGTCAAAAAAGCCGCCTAATCAAGTTTATGTCTAAAAGCCCCGCCATCGAGTGGGGCTTTTTCTTAACCACTTTCCAAATTATTACTCCTTTAAATTCAATATCTTTCATCCAAGCGCCGTTCCGCAGCGTAAGAGTTCTCGACAACAAGCTGGCTGAGTAGTTTTGCTATTCATGACTCAACAATAGGTTGTGCCTTGTGCGGCCTATTTCATTGATGCCTAGTCGTTAATTTCACCATTTGAGAACCAATATGAAGCGAGTAGCCATCATCGGCAGTGGCATTTCTGGACTGTCAGCGGCGTATTACTTACAGCGAAACTACCAAGTCACCCTGTTTGAGGCGAACGATTATCTCGGTGGTCACACGGCAACCGTAGATGTTGAGGTGGCTAGCGGCACATACGCCATCGACACCGGCTTTATTGTTTTCAACGAGCGTACTTACCCCTTGTTTCTTGGCCTGCTTGATGAGATCGGGCTGGCCAAGCAAGAGACTGAAATGAGCTTCAGCGTGAGTAATCGCGTAAGTGGCTTTGAATATAACGGCCACAATCTAAATTCGCTGTTTTGTCAGCGCTCGAATCTGATCTTCCCGAAGTTTTACCGTTTCATTTTTGAAATTCTGCGCTTTAACAAGCTGGCAATCGCCGCATCGGAGCAGGGTGTTGTGAGTCCTGATTTGCGTTTGGGGGATTTTCTCGACCAGCACAAATTCTCTGAATTTTTCTGCCAGAACTATATCTTGCCCATGATTGCCGCCATCTGGTCGTCGGCTATCGCGGATGCGCGAGATTTTCCGCTGCATTTCTTTCTCAAATTCTTTGTTAATCACGGCTTGCTACAGGTGGCGAATCGCCCCCAATGGTATGTGATTCCCGGCGGAAGCCGCAGTTATATCCCACTGTTAACCCGCGAGCTTTCAGATATCCGGCTAAATACGCCAGTACTTGCGGTTGAGCGGGGTGACTCAGGCGTGCAGGTGCTGACGCCCGGCCACAGTGAGCATTTTGACGAGGTGATTTTTGCCTGTCACTCGGATCAAGCGCTTGCCATTTTGGGGGCCTCGGCAAATGCCAAGGAAAAGGCTATTTTGGGGGCGATTCCCTATCGTGACAATTCGGTGATTTTGCACACCGATGATCGACTTTTGCCGCGCCACCGTAACGGATGGGCAAGTTGGAATTTTATGTTGGCTGAGGCGGAGGATGCGCCGCCGAGTGTGACCTACAATATGAATATTTTGCAGGGAATTGATTCGCCAGAAACCTTCTGCGTATCTTTGAATCAGGATACGTTGATTAACCCCGATAAAATTTTGGGCAAGTACTGTTATGCCCATCCCCATATCAATGCCACAACCATTGCTGCACAACAGCGCCGCCATGAGATTTGCGGTGTGCAGCATACCCATTTCTGTGGCGCTTATTGGTATAACGGCTTTCATGAAGATGGTCTGCGCAGCGCGGTAGATGTGGTTAAACGCTTGGGAGTTAGCATCTAGTGAGTTCAGATGCTGTTTATCAGTCCCCATTAAAGAGTGGCGTTTATCGCGGCCGTATTCGTCATCGCCGATATTCACCCAAACCGCATGCCTTCTCGTATCCGCTTTATATGTTGGCGCTGGATTTGGATGAGCTAGAGCAGTTACAGGCTCAAGGGCAAAAGCGAATTGGAAGGTGGCTCGGTATTAATTGCTGGGCGCCCATTGCTGTGCACCGGGAAGATTATCTTCGCGGATGTCAGGGTTCTTTGAAGAAAGCATTACAAGCCAAGGTCGCAGAGTTGGGCGGCGATAGGGCACAGGTCGAGCGCGTGGTGCTGGTGTGCCAGCCGCGTTGTTTTGGTCTCTATTTCAGCCCCATTAATTTGTTTTTTTGTTACGACGCTAACGATCAAGCGGTGTATATGGTGGCCGAGGTCAGCAATACGCCGTGGAATGAGCGTCACTACTATCTGGTTCACCTGGCCACTCAGCACACCGCCCTAACGGACAAGGCCTTTCATGTATCGCCGTTTATGCCTATGGATATGCAATATCACTGGCAGGTGACGCCGCCGGCTGAGCGCTTGCGTATCAATATTGAGAATAGAAATACCGAACGAGTGTTTGACGCCACGCTGGCCATGCGCCGTTCTGAGCTTACCGCTAAAGCATTGCGTGGGGTGTTGTTGTCGCACCCCAATATGGTGCTGAGCATGTTGAAAGGCATTTATTGGCAGGCACTGCGCCTGTTTTTGAAACGAACCCCCTTACATCTTTATCCCAAGGAGTCCTGAAATGGAAGCAAGTATCAGTCTGTCCGAACTGAGTTGGCTGCAACGCCTAGCTCGGGCTCAGGTCTTCAAAGTGCTCAGCCAAGTTGAGGGTGGCGGGCTTACCCTAAAAGAGCAGGGCCAAGAATTTTTCTTTGGCGATTCAAACTCTGATCTGCAGGCAGATATTCGGGTGAATAAGCCGGAGTTTTACACCCGCATTTTGTTTGGCGGCAGCATTGCGGCGGCGGAATCCTGGGTGGATCAAGATTGGGAAAGCGATACCTTAACTCAAGTTATTCAGGTATTTGCTCGCTGTTTACCGGTGATAGAAAAACTAGAGCAGCGTTTTGCCTGGTTGCGTATGCCCGCTGAAATGATCGGTCGCTTTGTCAGACGTAATACCAAAGAGGGTAGTCGTACCAATATTGCCGCTCATTATGATCTTGGCAATGATATGTACCGCCTGTTTCTCGATCCCTATATGCAGTATTCCTCGGCGATCTTTCCGTCTTCAGCCTCAACACTGTCGGAGGCTCAAGAATATAAAATGTGGAAAATCTGCGAGGCCTTGGAACTGGGCCCCGAAGATCATTTATTGGAAATTGGTACCGGCTGGGGTGGCTTGGCCTGTTATGCCGCCAAGCATTATGGCTGTCGAGTGACCACCACCACACTGTCGGGCGAGCAGTTTAAGTTAGCTCAGCAGCGCGCGCTGGATATGGGAGTGTCAGACAAGGTTGAGTTCTTGCTAAAAGACTACCGTGATTTGGAAGGGCAGTTTGACAAGCTGGTTTCAATCGAAATGATAGAGGCGGTGGGTCACGAATTTCTTGGGCAGTACTTTAGCGCCTTAAATAATTTGTTAAAACCCGGCGGTAAATTACTGATTCAGGCGATCACCATTGCCGATCAGCGCTATGAGGCCTATCGGCGCAGCACTGATTTTATCAATCGCTATATTTTCCCCGGTGGTTGTCTGCCCTCGGTGAGTGTGATGATGGAGCAATTGCGCGCGCAAACCCGCTTTAATCTGGACTCGATTCAGAGTTATGGGCTGGATTACGCACGCACCTTGGAGGTATGGGAACAGCGTTTTAACGAAAATCACAGCGCACTGAATAGCCTCGGTTACAGCGACGATTTTCAGCGTCTTTGGCAGTTTTACTTTGCCTATTGCCAGGCGGGCTTTTTGGAAGAAACCATCAACTTAATCCACTTTCAGGCCAGCAAACAGCGTTAACACTGAATCCGCCGCTCGCCTGCGCAAATATTAGTTATTGGGGTATCATGCTTCTTTGATTAAGCCTGTTTAAGAAGCGATACCCCCAATATGAAATGCACTATGGTGCCGGTAACGGCTTACCAACAAAATTGTTCTGTACTGGTTTGTGAAAAAACCGGTGATGCTGCGGTCGTTGATCCCGGTGGCGATATTGAGCGCATCGAAGCGGCCATTGAAAAATTAGGCGGCACCCTCAAAGTTATATTTCTTACCCACGGTCATATGGATCATTGCGCGGCGGCAGACGTCATGCGTAAAAAATATGGCGTAGAAATTATCGGCCCTCACAAAGAAGACGATTTCTGGATTGATAAGCTGCCCGACTGGTGTCAGATGAGCGGCTTTCCCCATGCCGATGCTTTTACTCCAGATAAATGGTTGCTTGATGGCGACACCGTTAGCTTTGGTGAGGAAACGCTAGAAGTACTGCATTGCCCCGGCCATACCCCCGGCCATGTGGTGTTTTATAGCCCTGAAAATCGCTTGGCGATTGTTGGCGATGTGCTGTTTCAAGGCTCTATCGGTCGCACCGACTTCCCCAAGGGGGATTACGACACCCTGATTAATTCCATTACCGGTAAACTCTGGCCACTTGGCGATGACGTGACTTTTATCCCCGGTCATGGCCCCACCTCGACCTTTGGTCACGAGCGCGCGACTAATCCTTTTGTCGGTTCTAAATTCGGCTAATCGTTATGAGTAATGAATTTACCCATTTTGACGCCAAAGGCGATGCCGTCATGGTGGATGTCAGTGAGAAAGACATTACCGAACGGATTGCTGAAGCGGCGGGCTCGGTGTCAATGAAGCCGGAAACCTTGGCCATGATTGCCCGAGGTGATCATAAAAAGGGCGACGTCTTGGCGGTGGCGCGTATCGCGGGTATTCAGGGGGCAAAAAAATGCCCGGACCTGATTCCGCTGTGTCATCCCTTGATGTTGTCCTCGGTGAAATTGGAATTTCAATTAAACGAGGCGGACAGCAAAGTTGAAATCCGCTCGCGTTGTAAACTTTCAGCCCAAACTGGCGTTGAAATGGAAGCGCTAACGGCGGTTTCCGTGGCGGCACTGACTATCTATGATATGTGTAAAGCCGTGGATAAGGGCATGGAGATCGGTGAAATTCGCCTGCTCAGCAAATCCGGCGGCCGCTCCGGTGATTGGTTTGCCGAGGACAAAGCGCCGTGATTAAGGTCTTATTTTTTGCCCGTCTGCGGGAAGAGTTGGCCTGCGATTCTTTGTCCGTGGACTTTGCCGGGAGCGTTGCAGAATTAAAAGCAGCATTGCTCGAGCGCGGTGTCGCGTGGTCCGCCCTTGAAGCCGACAATATTGTTTGCGCGGTGAATCAGTCTGTCGCCAAAGACAGTCAAATAATCCAGGCCGGTGATGAAGTGGCATTTTATCCTCCGGTAACGGGCGGTTAGTTATGCGTATTTCGGTACGGGTTCAGGAAGTCGATTTCAATCTCAGCGCGGAAAATAACGCGCTGCGAGCGGATGACGATGGCATTGGTGCTATTGCGCAATTTGTCGGCGTGATGCGCAATCAAAATGACGGCGATACAGTGTCGGCTATGGAGCTGGAGCATTATCCGGGCATGACCGAAAAAGCGATTACCGAGATTATTACTGAAGCCAGTTCCCGTTGGACATTGCGTGCCGCTACGGTGATCCACCGGGTTGGCAAAATCCTGCCCGGCGAGCAAATTGTTTGGGTTGCGGTATGCGCCAGTCATCGCCACGAAGCCTTTCAAGCTTGTGAGTTCATCATGGACTTTCTTAAAAGCCGTGCGCCTTTTTGGAAAAAAGAAACCTTGGCCGATGGCTCAAGCCGCTGGGTAGATGCCCGTTGCAGCGATGCTGCCGCTTTAGCTCGGTGGTAACCTCGCTACTAATGTCTCACTGCTAGCCGCGAACTGGTACTCCCCCATATTCGGTAGTCGGTTCATAATAGGGCTTGTGTATACTAGCCACATCATTTCAATCTCACAGAAAAGAACAGGAATATTATGAGCCTTGATCCGCGCGCATTTCGCAATGCCCTTGGCCAGTTTGCGACCGGGGTATGCGTTATTTCTGCAAGCCCGGCGGGTTGCGAACCCTTTGGTATGACAGTTAACTCCTTTGCCTCGGTATCCCTCGATCCCGCCTTGGTATTGTGGAGCTTGCGCAACGATTCTGAATGTTTCGACGCCTTTCAAGCTGCTAAGGGCTTTACCGTAAATGTGCTGGCCAGCGATCAGCTGAATATTTCCAATCGCTACGCCCAGAAAGATAATCACAAGCTTGTAGAAGGCGATTACCGCATTGGTAAAAGTGGTTTGCCGGTAATCCGTAATGCCTTAACCAGTATGGAATGTGAGGTTTGGCAGCGCTACGATGGTGGCGATCACCAAATTCTAGTGGGTAAGGTGATTGAGCTTTCCAGCAAACCCACCGGCAAGCCCTTGTTATTTCACGCTGGAAAATACGCAGAAATTCATTAAGCTAGGCGTTTTCCCCTTGCGGTAAGTACCGGCCAGCTTGTATGAATTTTTGTAGTGAATGTGGTTCAAAAGTCGTTGAAAAAATTCCGGCGGGGGATAACCGCCGCCGCTTCGTCTGTGACGCCTGTGATTTTATTCACTATCAAAATCCGCGTACTGTAGTGGGCTGCTTGCCGGTTTCTGGCGATAAAGTCCTGCTGTGCCGTCGGGCCATTGAACCCCGCTTAGGCTATTGGACCGTGCCCGCCGGTTTTATGGAAAACGGCGAGACCATGCTGGAAGGGGCGCTCCGCGAAACCCAAGAAGAAGCCGCCGCTACCGTTAAAGATGAAACCCTCTACCGCTTATTTGATATTCCCCATATCAATCAGGTCTATGTGTTTTTCCGTGGCGAACTCGACGGAGACTACGGCGTGGGCCCAGAAAGTTTGGAGTCCCGGCTGTTTTCCGAAGATGAAATCCCCTGGTCAGAATTAGCCTTTCCGATTGTTACCGATATCCTGCTGGAATATTTTGAAGACCGAAAAACCGGCGAATTTCCTATTCGGGTAACCAAGCCCGGCCCGCAGTGGGCCAAAGATGTGGGTTACTTTCGAAAAGAAGAGAACTGATCCTCGCTAGTCAGTTGTACGCGCGCCGGAATCCGCGCTATTCTCATTGCAACATCCAATGACAATAAGAATGGCGGAGCATGTAATGAAATCCCGATTCCTGCTGGTAGATGTGTTTTCCGATAAAGCTTTTGGCGGTGCCAAAATTGCGGTTTTTCCCGAAGCCGACAAACTCGCCCCTGAGCAAATGCAGATTCTCTCCTCTGAATTAAATAATGACGAAACCGTGTTTATTCGCCGGGGCGAAGGGCGGGCACTGGCCGATTTAAAAGTGTTCGCTGCTCGCGGAGAAATGGGGGTAGGAAGTCACACGGCGGTTGCGGCTGCGGCCGCCTTGTTTAGTGAGAATAAACTCGATACCGCCGTAGATCACATTCCACTCAGCCAAAATGGTCAGGCGTTAGAGTTGTTCTATAGCCAGACTGATAAGGGGTTCAAAGCGCAGCTGGGCTGGAAAGTGGATGCGCAGATCGATCGCTACACGCCGAGTGCTCAAGAATTACAAGCCATTCTCGGTTTGGGCGAACACGATATTGAAATCATCAAAGCTCAGCCATTATTTGTTTCATCGCAAAAGCCGTATCTCATTGTACCGCTGCGATCGCTTGAGGCAGTTTATCGCGCCAAATTTAATAGCGAGGCTTGGGCACAAAGCAGCGCATCCTCAATACCCGTCGGCGATATTTTGCTGTATTGCCCAGAGACGGAAAGCAAGCAAGCTGATTTCCATCTTAAACTGCTAGGGCCCTATATTTCCCAGCATGAAGATCCGCCGATTGGTGCCGCCGCCCCGGCGTTTGCTGCCTATATCCGCGAGATTCAAAAACTGGCCAGTGGTCGCCATGCACTAGTACTTGAGCGCGGCCGGATGTCGGTTAGGCAGAGTATTTTGCAAATGGAATTTGTACACAGCCAAACGGCGGCGCTTTCTGTGCACATTGGTGGTCATGCGGTGGTTGTGGCAGAGGGGACGATTCAAACACCATAAGAGCTAGAATTAATGCTTAAAAGCCGGCTGTTGCTTGATGTGCCTCGGCCGGCTGCGTAACATCCTGCCAGTGATTGACTGGATCTTTATCATTTATGCCCGCTGCACTTTCTCCCGAAGCCCTTATTGCCCTTGCTATAGCCTGTGCTGTACTGGGTTTGCCCTTGCTTTTTTTAGTCTGGCGCTTGCTCGCAGCTAAAGCGCAGTTGCAACGCGCCCGCGAAAAACAACAAGCTCTAGAGACTGAACAAGCGGTTTATCTGGAGCGATACAACCATCTTCAAGCGGCGAATCAGCAGCATCAAAAACAGCTTGAGCAAGCCTCTGAGGAGCTGGATTCACGCAATCGGCAAATTGCGCAGCAACAGAGTGATATAAGCCATTTGCGCAGCACCGCCGATGAGAAAATTGCGCTTTTAACTGAAACCCGAAAGCAGTTGACCGAGCAATTTGAAAGTCTGGCGGGCAAAATTTTTGAAGAGAAGCAGCGCAGTTTTCAGGAGCGCAGTACCGCGAGTTTGGAATCTTCGCTAAAGCCTTTTAAGGAACAGCTGCAGGAATTCCGGCAGCGTGTGGATATGATCCACAGCAAGGATAACGAGCAACACGGTGAGTTGCGTCAGCAATTGCTCAATCTGCAAAAAATGAACGACACCATTAGTCAGGATGCCCAAAATCTGACAAAGGCGCTAAAGGGCGATAATAAAAAACAGGGTAACTGGGGCGAGGTGATTTTAGAGCGCGTGCTGGAAGAGTCAGGTCTGCGCAAAGATCATGAATACCAGACCCAGCAGAGTTTTACCGATGAAACCGGACGCCGCCGCCAGCCCGATGTGGTAGTGCACTTGCCAGATGGCAAAGACATTGTGATCGATGCCAAGGTGTCGCTGATTGCCTACGAGCGTTACTGTAGCGCCGAGGATGACGCTGAAAAACAACAGGCTCTGCGCGAACATATTCAATCACTTAAATCCCATATTAGCGGCCTCAGCAACAAGGCTTATGAGCATATTGAGGGTTTGCGAACTCTCGACTTCGTGTTCATTTTTATTCCCATTGAAAGCGCTTATATGGTGGCTTTTGAAAAGGATGCGGAGATGTTCCGCAACGCCTATGAGCAGAATATTGTGGTAGTGGGGCCAACTACCTTACTGGCCACGCTGCGCACCGTACAAAGTATTTGGCGCCATGAGCGCCAAAATCAAAATGCTGAAAAAATCGCCAGACAGGCGGGGGCATTGCACGATCAATTTGCACTGGTTTTGGAATCTTTTCAGGATCTGGGCAAGCATATGGATCGTAGTAAAGAGGCTTATGAAAAGAGTCTCGATCGGCTCAGTCGTGGGCGTGGCAATTTAATTGGTCGCGTCGCGAAACTGGAAGCCCTAGGCGCCAAGGTTAAGAAAACCTTGCCAGCCGAGTTGCTGGAGCAAGCCGATGAGATCGATGACGATAACACTGAAGACAACCAAGAGAATTAAGAGGAAAGTATGGCACACCCTAAAATTGGCAATATGGCTCCGGCCTTCAGTCTGCAAGATCAGAATGGCGACAGCATTAGCCTGAAAGATTTCAAAGGCAAAAAACACGTGGTGCTGTACTTTTATCCCAAGGCGAAAACGCCCGGCTGCTCGGTGCAAGCCTGTGGTGTGCGCGACAGCTATGCCGAATTTGAAGCGCGTAACACCGTGGTATTGGGCGTGAGTCCAGATCCAGTCGCAAAGCTAAAGAAGTTTGAAGAACTGCCCAAGAAAGACAGCCCCGCGCCGCTGAATTTCCCCTTGCTCTCAGATGAAGATCACGCCATTGCCGATAAATATGGCGCTTGGGGCCCCAAGAAATTTATGGGGCGCGAGTTTGACGGCATTTTGCGCAGCACCTTTATTATCGGCAGTGATGGTCGTTTGAAAGCGATCATGGACCCGGTAAAAACCAAGACCCATGATGCGGATGTGCTCGCTTTATTGGATGAGTTACAGCTCAGTTAATTAACAAATAGGCCTTGGAATATTATTCCGCTTGATCCTGAGTTTGCTCACGAAGTTTGCGGTACTCATTAATATCTTTGCCAATAAGATCGAGGCAAAGTTTAAGAACTACCGCATCATCGAGAAAGCCCGCGATAGGAATAAAATCCGGCAGGGCGTCCAGCGGCATTAGGATGTAGAGCAGGGCGGTGGTTGCTGATCCTAGCGACCACCAAGGCACCTCGCGGTATTCGCCGGTAACATAGTCCTTAATCATGCTGAACAGAGTGCTGACTTGCGCCAAAAAAGGCGCCAATGACGCGCTATTTATCACCTTGCGCAATATCTTGTCGCGGTTACTGAGCGCCGTTTCCAGCGTTTGTTCGTTGGATTGGGTGCGTCCTTCTTCCAGTATTTTGGCTGCGCGTTTCTCAGAAAACAGGGCCATAGGTGAACTCCTTGTTCAGCGAATCTCTGCTACCAGTCTGTTCTACCTATCTAGGTTTGACAAGTTACGCTTACGTTAACGAACAATCCTAACTTAAATGCTGTGGGAGTTTTCATTTAAAAAAATCTAAAGATTTAAAGCAATGTCTTAACTCGATTTTCGTGTGTCAACAAATGCTGTTAATCTTTGCTAAAAACGAACTAAATTCAATATGTTGCGGTAAGGAATACCAATGAAAATACATCCCATTAGTTTGTTGTTGCTTCTCTCGCTACCTCTTATGACGGCCCATGCAGGTGGGCCGATACGGTCGATGACTGGAGGAAAGTGTATTCCACTAGAAAGTCAGGCTGAGCTCTGTCGAGAAGCCGGAGAACGGTGGCTTGTCATGAAGGCCGATGGTTCTGGAACAATGGTGATGGGGTTTGTGAGGAGTTCGCCTACTTATAAAGATATGCAAAAGATCTCCAAAAAATTTGGTGGCAAACGCGAGAAAATCCCGGAGAGTAAATGCAAAAAAGACTGGGGAAGAAAACACCCATGGGGATTAATTGCAGCAACCGGTACCTCTCCGGTCGAGCCCGCCGCTTACCAACTCATCATTCCAATATCGGATAAATTTGCCATCGCCCAGCCTTACAAGGACATAGACTGTCATTGGAACGATGAATACTACCTAGTAGAAATCGATAACAAACTCAAAAAGCTTAAAGAGCCTCTAGGTAAAGGTAGAACGTATTACACCATGGGGGGCTATTCCATGCAGAGCCCGGTAAGAGTCTTTATTGCTAGGGGCACCACTAATGTAGGTGAAAATACGGTCAAATTTGAGCAGCTGGGGCCAGATGGAACGGTGGTCGCGACCTACGACAATATTATTTTCAGCAAGGCTAAGCTGACCTTTTACACACAAAATGAAACCGGTCTGATCTTTGCCAAAGCAATTGACCCTAAAACCGGCGATGAAGCCTCTGTGCGCTGGGGGGCTATGGGTGACTTTCTTGGCTATTATCCGAAGATCGATATTGTTGAGACGATGTATAACTTAGAAAAGAAGACATCAGGCAGTTATCTGATGCAAGCCGTCGGCCGTCTTCCTCTGCAAACGGATCTACCCAACCATACATTGTATGTACCACTGGATGAGCAGGGCGAGCCCGTCAAGGGCCCTAAAAACTTTGTGGGTATGACACCGCTTTATGACAATTATTGGGGTTTTAATGAGAGCCAGGAGAAATACAAAGACTGGTTGCTCGTATACAAAACACCTACTGGCTTCAGTTACAAAATTGCGGGCAAGGCTACGCGGGGCAGTGTCAGAAACACGGGTGAAACTTCCCCGATCAGTATTTTGGCCTCGGAGGCTGACTACGTCATGTTGGCCGATTTTGATTATCGAAGAGAAGAAGGTGCACGCCAGTACAAGTCAAACAGTGATATTTGGCAATCTTATTTTATTCAATTTTATACCGCCTACGAAGCCGATGGCGTGACGCCAAAGCCCAATGCCTACCCCGGAAAATGGCATTCTTTAAGCGCCTCGATGAGTAGACACATGGTGGTAGATAAAGAACATAAAACGGAACTGGCAACGGCATATGGGCAAAATCGATACGGATGGGGTGATAGATTTACCGCGATTCAAGCGGTCTATCAGAATGCTCTAAAATCTCGTGCAGACAGTTTGGCTCGCAAGAGAGCCTACGAGGCAAAAATCGCTGAATCTAAGCGTCGTCGAGAGGAAGAGCGTGAACGTGCTTATAAGGCAGCGCAAGAGGAATGGCGTAAACAACAGGCTTTCCAAGCGGCCAACCCATCCAATCGCAACAGCTCTCAGAGCTTTGGCGATGCATTGAATGCTTGGGGTGATGCGATGATTAAGCAAGGTCAGATCAATAACCGCAATAACAGTTATAACGGTTACCGTCGGGACTGTTACAACAATTATGATGGTACTGAAACCTGTTTTACCTCAAAACGATAATTCGCAATGACAAAATGGATCACACACTCTGAGTGGTGGATTCCTCGAATTGTGTGGGTTTGGGGTGTGTTAACGCTGCTTGTAGCTAATTTATGGAAAAAATATGGCAACGGCTAAATACGAGATAAAACCGTTATCACCTCAGGATAGAAAACGCATAAAAAATCAATATTGGTTGATAGGGGGTTTTTTGCTATTTTCCGGAGCGATCTTCTATGTGATTTTTACTTCGATCATTTCTTCAGCCCATAACAGCGCCATCCCAATGATCATTTTTGGTGTTTTTGGCGCGATTTTCGTGGCTGTCATTACAAGCATCGCCCTGCAAAATTACTTAGAACTTAGAGACGGAGTCAAACATTGTTACACGGGAGTAGTGACCAATAAGCGCGTTAATAGGCATACCTCCAGAACAGGAAATAATCTCTCTCCAAATCGCGCGGGTCATGGGGGGGGGCGAACCAGAACGACCATCACGCACTATTTATCTATTAACGGCGAAGAATTAAGGGTGACGCCGAAAGAATATAATGACGTTTCCGTAGGTGATGAAATTTCATTAGATGTCAGCCCGCAAAAAAAGCTAATACTAGGTTTTGAGATTTTGAATACCTATGTCAATGAGCGAGTTGAAGAAGCCCCTAAGGTCCAAAAAACCAATTCTTCCCGAAAAAGAAGAGAATTGCATATTTCTCATGCAGAGCGCTCATTGGTTAAGAAGCTTTTCTTTAAGCAATGGCGTAAGAAGCTGTATTTCTTTATCGCCATGTTTGTCCTGTTTTTCCCTATATTTACGACCAATTTGATCCTCTTTTCTTTTCCTCTGGGCATGGTTCTGTTGTACAAGGCTTCACGTCTTTTGTCAGAGTACAATGTGTTTCGACGGTTTATGAATACTGATCGAGGCAAAATAGAAATTAGAACGAGCGTAAAAGACAAATTGACGACAACGTCTAATATAGCAAAAACAAAGTACCGGCTTTTGACCGCTGAGGGGCAGTGGGAAGTGACCGAGGAAATTTACGAAAAGTTATCAGCCTCAGATGCCATTACGCTATATAAGCCGGCACATTTGGATATGATTTTTGCGGTTAGCCATCCAAATGAAAAGAGTGTTCTGTATCTGGAGTAGTAATCTGCTTTTATTGATTTACCAGGGGCTATTTTTATTGTTAATGAATGCGTTGAACCGTTTCCCTAGCTCGCGTCCATCCTTAAAATCAGTAATGTCGCTCTCTCGAATAATGCCTAAGCGCTGATAAGGAAACTTCGTATTCTGTGGCTGCATGAATGACAATTTGTGTGTCCCATTCCCAAGCGTCAACACGCCACCACCCATAAACATATACCACGGCGAATGGAAATTGGCGCCTGACCGCTGAGTGCGAAATACTTCAAATTCTCGGCCTTCGGATATCTGTTCGAAAGCGCCTTTTTTACCCACCACCAGATCGAGCTTCTTCCTGCCGAAAGTCCCAGTGTCGATGAGCGTAAATGAAATCTCATCACCCTCAATTGATAAGTAGCCAGGGGCGCTGTGAAATAATCCGTTTAGCAGCCAAGTTTTAAATATCATTGTCTTTCCTTAACGCGTGATCTGAGTTTCTATACTAGGATGAGTCATCAGGTCAAATGTTCGCTGTTGTCACGTTGGAGTTGGCTGAAAGGAATTTGAAGCTCATTACTGAATATATTGCGCTTTTAGGTCGCTCTTCAGTAATTTTCCCGCCGCATTGCGGGGTAAAGGCGTGGGGCTAAACCAGATATTTTCTGGGATTTTAAAGGCGGCTAATCGGGATTTGAGTTGTTCTTTAAGACTTTCTGGCTGAAGCTCAACACCGTCTTCTAACACAATCACGGCAACGGGAACCTCGCCGAGTCGTTGATCGGGTAAACCAAAAACCGCTGTTTCTTTAATGCCTCTTATCTGACTCAGCGCCGCTTCAATTTCTGCCGGGTAGATGTTTTCGCCGCCGCGAATAATCAGCTCTTTGTTACGCCCCACCAGATAGACAAAATTGTCATCATCCAGATAACCGGTATCGCCAGTGTTCATCCACTGGTTTCCGCTTAAATCAGTCGCAAATAGCGCGGCTGTGGCGTCTTCATTATTCCAATAGCCGAGAATATTGGTTGGCGAACGCAGCCAAATTTCACCGGTAGTGCCTCGCTCAAGCGGCTGTCCGTCGCTGTCACAGGTTTTAAATTCAACAAGGGGATTCAGGGTGCCGGCGGAGCCGGGTTTAAGATGAAACGCCGCGCCTGTACAGCTAGAGCAAATGGCATTGCTCTCTGTCATACCGTAACCGGTGCCGAAATAATGCCTTGGCAATTGCTGTTCAAGGGTTTGCGTGAGGGCAGGGGGACAGGCACTGCCACCCGCGCCGAGAGAGAACAGACTGCTGGTGTCGTGCTGTTTAAAGTCAGGGTGTTGCATGAGATCTTGCAACATCGCTGGTGATCCGCTGAATATAGTGACGCGTTGGTTTTCAATAATTTCCAAGGCGTGTTTGGCGTCCCATTTATAGCCGATCACCACACGCCGCCCACCGCGGAGATTTAATAAAAATGCACTGTAACAACCTGAAACATGAAACAGCGGAAAGCTGAGCAGAGTGCAGGGGGCAAAGCCACAGCCCATGATATGGGCCATCGAATCTGGGTTTGCCATCGCTGAACTATAGGCGTGATATTCAAAGCTCATTAAGGCTTGGCAAATATTTCTATGACAAGACACCGCGCCCTTGGGCCTGCCACTGGTGCCCGAGGTGTACATGATTTGTACCGGGCTTTCTGGATCAATTTCATTTTCCAGTGCGGGCATGGCTTGGCCCATAGCGGCACTGATTAATTGCTCATAGTCCGACTTGCCCGTTTTGGTTTGGCTTGGGCTCCAGTCATCGACACATAGCAGCTGTAGATTTGGAATATCTGCGGCTAAAGCTGCACGTTGAGTATCACAAATTAATAATTTTGCGCCGCTATCCCGCAATTGAAAATCAAGCTCAGCAGCACTGCCCCAAGAGTTTAACGGCACCACGATAGCCGGCAGTGCGGTAATGGCCGCATAGGCTTCCAGCCATTCGGGACGATTGCGCATGGCAATGGCGACGCGTTCACCCGCATTCAGCCCAAAATGGTATTTAAGCTGGTGGGCTAAGGCGTCCACCCTAGCGAAAAACTCGCCGAAGCTCTGATCAACACCAAGGTAATGGGTGAAGGGCTGGTCGTTAAATTGTCGGCCGCCATCAATCAGTTCCCGCAGGGTTTTCGGTGCGCCGACAAAACCGCGCAAAGTTTGGCCGCCACAGTCTCGCTCCTGAATTTCGTAGGGCGAGCCGGTGACGGTTAATTGCTTATGCGCCTGATCTAGTGCCTCTAATAAGGCCGAGAGCTTGTTGTTAGCGTCGCTGGCGGTGTTCATAAATCAGTGTTGCCCTTGTTCAAACATCGAATGGGTAAAGCTCAGACTGGCAGGAATCGGGGCGTTAATGGTTTCGAAAATGCGCTCATATTCGGTGTGGCACAGCAACCACTGGCCGTTTTCTTTACGGTACTGATCTTGGTAGATGGCGGTGCCAAAGAGCATCCAGTTTTGTTCTTTATTAAATACCAAGTCCTGCAAATACCACTTGCCGGTGGCGCTTTTATCATCTGTGATTGAAATTTCTGGATGATGGCAGTTGTGCATGGTTAACACCTGTGGCGAATCCATATGGCCTTTTAATCCGGCGATTAATTCCGCTCTATTGCCGAAGGTATATTTACCGCCATCGTAACGGGCATCGCAGTCCTCGGTCAGGGTGCTGGCTAGTAATTCCCAGTCGTGACAATCCACCGCACGCAAATAGCGGTATTTCAATTGCTTGATGGCTTCCATTTCTACCAAGTGTTCGAGGGTGATTTCAGACATGAGGCTTCTCTATTTATCGCTATTTATATTTATTGTTGAAGGGTAAACAGAGAGCGTGGGCGGGACTATGCTCTGAACGGATGAAGCTGGCAAGTTCTGTTAAGATGGCCAACTTTTGACACGGGTTTTTCCACTATGCGCATTATCACCGCCAACACCAATGGCATTCGCTCAGCTAACAATAAGGGATTTTTTGAGTGGCTGGCGACCCAGGATGCAGATGTGGTTTGTATTCAAGAAACCAAAGCGCAAATTGATCAGCTCACTGATGCGGTATTTACCCCAGAGGGCTATAGCTGCGCGTATAACGATGCAGAAAAGAAAGGCTATAGCGGCACGGCGATGTATTGCCGTAAAGCGCCCAATCGTTTTGTTACCGAATTAGGCTGGGATCCGGCTGATTCTGAAGGGCGCTATATTCGTGCTGACTACGACAATCTCAGCGTAATCTCCCTTTATATGCCTTCCGGCTCCAGCAGTGAGGCGGCGCAGGCGAAAAAAGACGATTTTTTAGAGCGCATTTACCCGCATTTTGTGGAGCTAAAAAACGAAGGCCGCGAGCTGATTATCTGTGCGGATTGGAATATCTGTCACAAGGAAATCGACCTGAAAAACTGGAAAGGCAATATGAAAAACTCCGGTTTCTTGCCCCATGAGCGTGCGTGGTTAGACAAGCTCTATGGCGAAGCCGGTTTTGTGGATGCCTTCCGAGAGATCAATCAAGAGGCGGTTTACACATGGTGGTCAAATCGCGGTCAGGCCTACGCCAATAATGTGGGGTGGCGACTGGACTATCAGGTGATTACCCCGAATTTGGTGCCGACTATTCGCGGTGCCAGTGTCTATCGCGAGGAAAAATTCTCCGATCACGCGCCGTTTATTATGGATTACGATTTTTCTTTATAAGCCCAGCCTTACATAGCTTTGCGTTAATGAGATGTGTAATATCTGGCCCGACTAAAACAAGTTTTTAAGGATGTAGTATGAGCTTTTTTATCTCCCAGGCCCACGCGCAGGCAGCGGGTCCGGCCGGAGCACCTCCGGGTGGCGAACTGTTCCAGATCGGTTTTCTGGTGTTGATGTTTGTGCTGTTCTGGTTTCTGGCCATTCGTCCACAGCGCAAGCGCCAAAAAGAGCACAGCGATATGGTTGCTGCACTGGCGAAGGGTGATGAAGTGGTCACCGTAAGCGGCATTTTGGGCAAAATCGCAAAACTGGATGACGATTATCTGGTATTGCAGGTTAGCGATACTGTCGAACTGAAGTTCCAGCGCAGCGCCGTTCACGCGGTATTGCCTAAAGGCACCATCAAGGCAATTTAATTGCCGCTTGATCCGGGGGGAGTGTGATGCCAGTAAATCCTCAGTTCTGTCATCCCCCCCGATTGCAACTTGCCCAAACTCCCACCCCCTTACAATGTCTAGAGCGTCTTAGCGCTGCCACTCCCGGCCCCAGAATTTGGGTTAAACGGGATGACCTCACCGGCAGTGTGCTCTCAGGAAATAAAGTCCGCAAACTGGAATTCAGCCTCGCCAAAGCCTTACAGGAAGGCTGTGACACGGTGATTACCTGCGGTGGATTGCAATCCAATCACTGCCGGGCGACCGCCTTGCTATGCGCTCAATTAGGTTTGAAATGCCATTTGGTTTTGCGCGGCGAGCCCATACCTCCGGCAGATGGCAACTTCCTGCTTGATCAACTCGCCGGGGCGAGCATTAGCTGCTATCCCGCTGCGCAATATCAGAACGATTTAGAAAATCTATTACAGACACAGGCCGATGCTTATCTAGCGCAGGGCCACAAGGCTTTTATTATTCCTACGGGCGCCTCAGATGCGACCGGTGTTTGGGGTTACTTTAATGCCGCCAAGGAAATTGCCGCCGATTGTCGCCGCGCCGGTATTCAACCCAAACATATTATTTGCGCTACCGGTTCAGGTGGCACTCAAGCGGGTCTAACCGCAGGGGCCTTTTATTTTCTAAATCAGACGCAGGTCTGGGGCATTAATGTTTGTGATGACGAAGACTGGTTCCTGATTAAAGTCGCCAGTGATCTTGCCGATTGGCAAGCGCTCTATGATCTCGACTGCAATGTGAGCGCCTATCGAGCCAAGGTGATCGACGGTTATGTTGGCCCCGGTTACGCCCTTGCCGATGAGGCGATTTATCGCACTATTGCAGATGTAGTAAAAACCGAGGGCTTGGTGCTCGACCCGGTTTACACCGGAAAGGCCTTTCACGGTTTATTACAGGAGCGCGCTGCCGGTCGCTTTGGTGAGCAGGGCGATATTGTTTTTGTGCACACCGGCGGTGTATTTGGTTTATTCCCTCATAGGCAGAACTTTGAATTTCTCGCCTAAAAAAACATAAAAGTAGGTTGTTATGCTTGAATCCCTTAGCCAAATTTTGTCTGCAATAAACGGCATTGTCTGGGGGCCATTAATGCTGGTGCTTATTCTTGGCACCGGCCTGTGGCTGACCGTGGGCCTGCGCTTTATGCCCATTCGAAATTTGGCAACGGCGTTTTCCCTTTTATTAGAAGGCCGTAAGCGTGGCGGTGGTCGCGGTGAAATAACCGCCTTTCAAGCCTTAATGACCTCACTGTCCGCCACTATCGGCACCGGCAATATCGCCGGTGTGGCTACCGCGATTGCCTTGGGTGGTCCCGGTGCTTTGTTTTGGATGTGGTGTACCGCACTTGTCGGCATGGCGACAAAATATGCCGAAGCGGTTTGTGCCGTACATTATCGGGAAGAAGATGCCGATGGCCATTTTAAAGGTGGCCCGATGTACTACATCAAAAATGGTCTTAGCAAAAAATGGCATTGGTTGGGCGGGGTGTTTGCCTTGTTTGGCACCATTGCCGGCTTTGGTATTGGCAATACCGTGCAGTCCAATTCCGTTGCTGATGCATTGAACAGTAGTTTTAGTATTCCGGCGTGGATCACCGGAGTGGTGCTGACCGTGGTGGTTGGTTTAGTGGTGCTGGGTGGTATCAAACGTATTGCCCGAGTTGCGGCGGTGCTGGTGCCGGTCATGGCGATTGCTTACTTAAGCGTCAGCCTTGCCATTATTTTAATCAATATTACCGAGGTGCCCGCAGTGCTGGCGCTGGTGATTAAATCGGCTTTTACTGGGCACGCTGCCGTGGGCGGTTTTGCCGGGGCGGGTATTGTTGCCGCAATTCGTTTTGGTGTGGCTCGCGGTATCTTTTCAAATGAGGCCGGGTTGGGAAGCGCGCCGATTGCCCACGCCGCCGCTCATACCGACAACTCGGTACGCCAAGGTATGATCGCGATGCTGGGCACGTTTATCGATACCATTCTGATTTGCACCATGACCGGCTTGATTATTTTGCTGTCCGGCGCATGGCAGACCGGTGAAAACGGCGCTGCCTTATCAACCGCAGCTTTTGAAACCTTGATGCCCGGCGGTCACTATATTGTGGCGGTGGGCTTAACCGTGTTTGCGTTCACCACGATCCTCGGCTGGAGTTATTACGGTGAGCGCTGCGTGGTGTATTTCTTTGGTGAACGAGCGGTATTGCCTTTTCGTTTGGCATGGGTTGTCGCTGTGCCGCTCGGTAGCTTGGCAAAATTAGGCTTCGTTTGGTTGTTGGCCGATACCCTAAATGCGCTAATGGCCATTCCCAATTTAATTGCGCTGTTATTGCTTAGCCCAGTGGTGTTCAAGTTGACCCGTGAACGGTTAAGCATGGTTAAGGCAAACAGCTGATGCTAAAGCGGGCATTGGGGCAGCTTCATCCGCGCCGCATTTTTGAGATTCTCGATCAAATTGATACCCAAGAGGGCAATTACACCTTGGATCGCCCAGCCGCCTTACGGCGGGTGTTTGCGGTACTGGCCTGTGTCTCGGTTTGCCTGCTGTTAATTCACTATATGAAGTACCAATCCACCCTGCTGGCGACACTCAGTATGGTGAGCGAGTGGCAGGGGCGTCCGGCCAATTATTGGTTAATCCAACTGCGTCAGAGTGGATTCGGTGATTTGCTGGTTTATGGCTGGTGGACGTTCTGGCATGTGGTCGGCTATGTGCTTTTGCCGTGGTTGCTGATCCGTAACGTCTTAAAAGACAGGATGCGTCATTACGGCTGGGGCTGGGGGGAAACCCATAAACACTGGGGCGGTTATGTCTTGTTGTTAAGCCCGATATTATTGTTTGTTGTTATCGCCAGTTTCAGCGAGAGCTTTCTGAATCACTACCCGTTTTATCGTCTAGCAGGGCGTAGCGGCTTTGATTTGATCAGTTGGGAAGTGTTGTATCTAACTCAATTTATCTGTCTGGAGTTTTTCTTCAGGGGTTTTGTATTACAGGCCCTGCGTCCGGCGCTGGGGGCAAATGCAATTTGGGTAATGTGTGTGCCTTATCTGATGATTCATTTTCCCAAGTTGTGGCCAGAGGCCTTTGGTGCGATCACCTTTGGCCTGTTTCTCGGAATGTTGGCGATGCTATCGCGCTCAGTCTGGGGCGGTTTTTTTGTCCATGCCGGTATAGCCGTAGGGATGGATTTGGCATCGCTCATTCAGCGCGATGTGCTGCCTAAGGCTTGGTGGCCGTTTTAATTTTTTTCAGGCTTTGAATAATCATGGCCTGTGCAATGAAAAACGCCACGCCCAGCAAGCCCAGAGTGAGACCGATATAGGCAAATAAATCCGGCGCCTTCATCATGGTGGACATCAGCGAGTCTTGATAATAAAAAAACCACTGGTGATTATCTGGAAAAATCCAGATATGCAGTTGATAGAATACTTTTTCAAAACCAAACAAAGCTAAGAGCAGAGTCAGTGCAATACATAAAACGATTGCGCTGATCGCCTGTTGTTTTAAATTCGGTAAAGGCCACTGCCGACATAAACCTAAGCCGCTCCACAATACCCAAAAGACCGTTAAAACCGCCAAGCTGATCTCTAAGGTGTGGATTAGATTTGCCACGTCTTGCAGGTGAACAAGCTCGGCTCGATGGAGAAGGGGAATGCTGAGTGACGTGCTGGCAGGGGGCTTGTCTGCTTGGTAGTGAATAGCCTCAAGGCCATTGCCATTATGGTGGACTGACTCAACGATTTCTGAAAATAAACGAATCCGTTGCTCGCGACTGGTGTGTTCAAAACCGGATCGATAGCGATTTTCCGGGCCGTACTGGTCAATGTTTTCGCCAATGCCGGCATGGTCATGCCAAAAGCCGTAGCCGTAATCCATTAGCGCCAGGCATTGCCACGCTAGGCCAAGTGACACAATGAGGCTGAGCAGGGCGTAGAGCGGATTTGTAATAAAGCGGCGGGCGCTCGGATTCATAGCCAACGCCGCTCAACCCGCTCGGTGATGCGAGTGAACAATTCATAGCTGATGGTTTGGCAGTGGCGTCCGACTTCTGCGGCGGGCAGGCCTTCTCCCCAAAGTGTCACTTCATCGCCAAGTTTTGTTTCTGGAATATCTGAAACATCAATAGTGAGTAAGTCCATGGAGACCCGCCCGGCCAGCGCGGCGCGTTTGCCATGTACTAATACTGGAGTGCCATCTGGTGCTGAGCGTGGATAGCCATCGGCATAGCCTGCGGCGACTGTGGCAATACGGCGCGGCCCCGGCGCGCGCCAGCGGCGGTTATAGCCAACACCATCGCCCTCAGCGACATCTTTCAAAGCAATAATCTGGCTTTTAAAGCTCATCACCGGTTTGAGCTGTTTATCGCCAGACAGCAAGCCAGTGGGATCGTCACCATAGAGCATAATGCCGGGGCGTACCCACTCGCGATGGGTGCGAGGATGGCTAATAATTGCCGCCGAATTGGCAAGGCTGCGGGGGAAGTTACCCAGTTGGGCGCTTAAATTCAGTATTTGGGCGGCTTGCCGGTTAGTGGCGCTGTGGTCGCGATCTTCTGATTCTGAAAAGTGGGACATATGAATAATGTCACGGCAATTGGGGTGTTTGTGCAGAAGATGATGTGCGCGTTCAAACTCAGTCACAGACATGCCGAGACGGTTCATGCCGATATTCAGTTTTAGCCAAGTGGAAATTGGGGCGGGCAGCGACGTTTGAGCAACACATTGGGCTGCTTCGAAATTGGAAACGGCGAAGTCGAAACCCTGTTCTGCGCAGTCTTGAAGTAATGCGGGGCTGGCGGCGTTAGCTATTAGCAGCAGTCGATGGCGTTTGGCTTGTGGATTGTTAACGACGCGGCGGATTTCATAGGCTTCATCAAAGCGGGCGACGCCAAACCCGCCCACAAGGTCTGCGATGCTTTCCACCACCCAGTCTGCTCCGTGGCCATAGCCATTGGCTTTGACCATCGCTAAGATATTTGCCTGTGGGGCGAGTTCTCGAACTTGCTCGCAATTAAAACGCAGGGCAGCGCGATTGAGTTCAATCCAGCTGGGGGTGTGCAACAGGGTGGCTCCAATAGTGGGTCGTCAGCAAGGTCGAAAACCAAGCATTTTGTTTATTTCAACTACCGCAAATAATACGGGCTGTCAGCGCAGGGGTATAGCGTCGCAGCCGGCTTTTTTTATGCCATTCCTTTTTATGTCATTGCTGCTACTGCTATGTGTGTTTAGCGATCACAGCTATGCCGATGAAGCTTGCCCGGCACCTTTCTTTCCGCTCAGTTTTGAGTCCGACTTATTAATCAATCAACAGCAATCTGCGACACTACTGAGCTTACAAAATAGGGCGCAGCAATGCCCTCAACTTGCTGCCGATCTTGCACAACTTTATTTTTGGGGAAACTCACAGCTTGCCGCCAATTGGCAGAAAGCCAAATCCTTTTTGTCTGCTCATCCAGAAGCGATTCGCTACGCGCGTACCCTTGGCGAATTGCATCGCCTTGAGAGTGCTTCTGAGGCAGAGCGGATCAGCGCGCAAAATCTGTTGCGCCTGCAGTTGGATGATTTCGGTTTGCAAAGGGATAAAACCTTGGCGGCGTGGCATCAATATCAAGCGTTAACTGCCGAAAATGCCGCGCAACTTTCTGGGGGATACAATCTCGACAAAGGCTATGAGGTTTGGCGAGAGCCCCATCATCAATTGGGAAAATTATTGGTTTATGCCGATCTTGCAAGCGGCGAGCGCTTTGACACCCAATGTACCGCTAATGTGATTAATGGCCGTTGGCTGATCACGGCGGCCCATTGCGTGTTCATTCCCGCAGAACTGGGGCAGGGGAAATTGCTGAGTGTAAGTTTTCTTCCTTTTGAGGCGGGTTCTGGCTTGTTGAGCGCTCAGGCCGTTAATGCGATTTGGGTGGGGCGAGCCTTTGATCCCTCGCTTCGGATGCAGGGTGATGTATTGAGTTATACCGGCGCAGATATTGCCTTGCTTGAGCTGGCTAAGCCCTTATTGCACCGTCAGGGGCAGCATGAATTTAGCCCGCAATGGGTGGTAAGTGAGGGCGCGGCCTTATCTGCCCCGGTAATCACAACGGGTTTTCCAAAAGATGCACCTTGGGCAAGGTTGCGACAGTTTCAATGCGCGGCAAGCTTATTCGATCCCAGCCGGAAAGAGGGCGTTTATACGCTGTCATGCCTGATGCAGGCGGGGCAGAGCGGATCACTCATTTATGATGTTCAAGGCCACTGGCTTGGCGTACTTTCCGCCTCGGTGAATGGTGAACAATCGGTTGCTCGATTTTTTAGCCAGCCCCTCATTGAGGAAATCAAACAAATTACTGAGCAAAGAGAAGGCCGTGTTCAATTTTTCCAGAAGTTGGATTGGCTTCCTGTTGTTAAAGAAACTGTCGGCCGTGATGCATTCAGCAAATAGTTGTTTGCATTGTGTGGCGCCGGGCCTATGCTATGTAAACCTGAATAAGAAGGGCGGGGCTTATGCCTAAAGGCTTTGAAGACAAACTGGTGATTGCGATTTCATCCCGAGCATTATTCGATCTGGATGACAGTCATCTGGTCTTTGAGAGCGAGGGCTTAAGTGCCTATCAGCAATATCAGATCGATCACGAAAATCAGATTCTTGAGCCCGGCGAGGCTTTTAATATTGTTGAGCGATTGTTAGATCTTAATAAAGATCTCGGCGGTAACCGCGTTGAGGTCATTCTTCTTTCTCGTAATTCTGCCGATACCGGCCTGCGTATCTTTAATTCCATTGAGCACTACGGCCTGAATATTACTCGTGCGGCTTTCAGTGGTGGGCAGAGTCCATACCGTTATGTTTCTGCCTTTGGCTGCCATTTATTTCTTTCCACCAATGCTGAGGATGTACGCCGCGCACTGGAGAATGGGGTGGCAGCGGCAACGTTATTGCCACGCCCGAAAAAAACAGGTCTTGAGCCGAGAAAACAACTGCGTTTTGCTTTTGATGGCGATGCGGTGATTTTTTCCGATGAGTCAGAGCAGATTTATAAATCCAGTGGTTTGGAAGCCTTTACCGCCAATGAAGTGGCTGCGGCAGACACCGCCCTGAGCGGTGGCCCGTTTAAGCCTTTTTTGGCGGCATTGAATCATCTGCAGTCGCAACTTCCCGTAGAAGAATCGCCTATTCGCACGGCGTTGGTCACAGCGCGATCGGCTCCGGCGCATAAGCGGGTGATTCGCACACTGCGAGAGTGGAATATCCGCATTGATGAATCGCTATTCCTCGGCGGGTTGGATAAGGGCGAGTTTCTTAAGGCCTACGGCGCCGATGTGTTTTTTGACGATCAACAGGGCCACTGTGATTCGGCGGTGGAGCATGTGGCAACCGGGCATGTTCCCCACGGCATTGCCAATGCAGCACCGGCGACAGATGATTAAATTACCCACCCCGATAGTTCAGGACAGAACACTATGAAGTTGCAACAGTTGCGTTATATCTGGGAAGTGGCGCATCACGAGATGAATGTCTCCGCCACGGCGCAGAGTTTGTATACCTCGCAGCCTGGTATATCCAAGCAAATTCGCATGTTGGAAGACGAGCTGGGGGTGGAGATTTTTGCTCGCAATGGTAAGCACCTCACCCATGTCACGCCTGCAGGGCAGGAAATTTTGAAAATTGCCGGGGAAATTCTGCATAAAACCGAGAGCATCAAAGCGATTGCTCAGGAGTTTCGCAATCCCTGCAAAGGCAGCTTATCTATTGCGACCACGCATACCCAAGCTCGTTATGCCTTGCCGCCCGTCATTAAGGCCTTTATTGATCGCTACCCTGATGTGTCACTGCATATGCATCAGGGCACGCCCATGCAAATCTCCGAGTTGGCGGCAAATTTTGGCGTAGATTTCGCTATTGCCACCGAGGCCTTGGAGCTGTTTTCCGATTTGGTGATGATGCCCTGTTATCGCTGGAACAGAACCATCCTGGTTCCCCGTGATCATCCTCTTGCTCAAGTTGAACGCCTGACCATTAAGGATATTGCCTCTTACCCCATTGTGACTTACGTGTTTGGCTTTACTGGGCGCTCTAAACTGGACGAAGCCTTTCTCGAACATAATCTGGAACCGAAAGTCGTATTCACCGCGACCGATGCCGATGTGATTAAAACCTACGTTCGCTTAGGCTTGGGGATCGGTATTGTGGCGCAGATGGCTCACGACCCGGTGACGGACCCCGATCTGGTTGCACTGAATGCCAGCCACCTATTTGAGCCTAGTATCACCAAGATCGGTTTCCGGCGCGGCACTTATATGCGGCAGTTTATGTACGATTTTATCGAGCTGTTTGCCCCACATTTAACCAAGGACATGATCGACAAGGCTTATGCCTGTCAAAGCAAGGCCGAGGTGGATGAGCTGTTTGCCGATATTACCCTGCCAATGTACTGATATCGTTCTTAACCGAAGATTGCTTTTGTCAGCCCTAGCCGCTAGATTGTGCGGCTATTTTTCGCCCCATATTGATTAGCTGTATTAGGAGATTGTTGCTGTGGAAATCGCTTGTCTTGACCTTGAAGGCGTATTGATTCCGGAAATCTGGATTGATTTCGCCGAACGTACTGGTATCGAGGCGCTGAAAGCGACCACCCGCGATATTCCGGACTACGATGTGTTGATGCAGCAACGCCTGCGTCTGCTTAGTGAAAATGGATTGGGCTTGCCAGATATTCAGGAAGTGATTGCCGATATGGCGCCGATGGAAGGTGCACGCGAGTTTCTGGATTGGCTGCGCGCCCGTTTTCAGGTGGTGATTCTGTCTGACACGTTCTACGAATTTGCTGCGCCGCTGATGAAGCAACTGGGCTGGCCAACCTTGCTGTGTCACAAACTGGAAACGGATAGCACCGGTAAAGTGGTGGATTATAAAATCCGTCAGGTGAACCCTAAGCGTCAGTCAGTATTGGCTCTGAAAACCCTGTACTACCGCATTATTGCCGCGGGTGATTCCTACAACGACACCACCATGTTGGCCGAAGCAGATGCCGGTATTCTGTTTAAAGCGCCTAAAAATGTGATCGAAGAATTTCCGCAATTCCCAGCGGTGCATGATTACGAAGCGCTGAAGTTGGAATTTATCAAAGCCTCAAACCGCAATCTGAGCCTGTAATTTGCTTCTGCCGGGGTGGTGTATTTGCCACCCCAGTTTCTCCCCGCCTTTTACAGCGATTCTAATAGCGCTAAAAGACTGCCTAGTTTTTGCTCGGTTTCCGTAAACTCATCTTCGCAATTGGAATCGGCAACAATGCCGCCGCCCGCCCAACCTTTAATTTCTTCCGCTTGGCAGAGAAAGCTGCGAATCACGATATTGCTGTCCATGCGCCCGCAGGCAGATAAATAAAACACACTACCGCAATAGGCTGAGCGCCGGTGAGGTTCCAGCTCGGCAATAATTTCCATGGCCCGATGTTTGGGGGCACCGGTAATTGAGCCGCCGGGGAAGCAGGCTAGTAAGGCATTTAGGGCAGATACTCCCGGTTTTAATTGCCCGGAAACCGTACTGACCAGATGGTGCACCGTGCGAAAACTCTGCAATTCCAAAAGTGGATCGGCTTGAATAGAGCCGGGAACGCAGCACTGGCCGAGGTCGTTGCGCAATAAATCAACAATCATCACGTTTTCCGCCCGGTTTTTGCCGCTTTGTAGTAAGCGTTGGGCGTAGTCAGCATCCGCTTTAGGATTATTGCTGCGCGGAGCGGTACCTTTGATTGGCTCGGTGCGTACACGCCCGCTGTGGTCGGCGGCGATAAATCGTTCCGGAGACAATGAGAGCAACTGCGCTTTGCCCAAATCAAAGAAACAGGAAAAGGGCGCGGCAGCGCGTTCACGTAATTTGAAATAAGCCGTTAGCGGGTCGCCAGAGAAGGGGGCGCTAAATTCACGGGTCAAATTGACCTGATAGCAATCGCCGGCGGCAATATAGTCCTGTAAGCGCTCAAAGGCCCGCTGATAATTGCTGGCTTCTAAATTCGACTGGAAGCAGGCTGCCAATTTAAAGGCATTATCAGTAGCCGCTTGTTGGTCTTGGGCTTGGTCTTTTGTTTGGGATTTAATCCGCTCGAGATAAGGGCTTTGGCAGTCGGGCTGAGCAATCAGCTCACTGCTTTGCCGGGCGTGATCAATAATAATCGCCCAATCATAAATGCCGACAAAGTCCACGGCGGTATCTTGCGGCCGTTGAATCAGTCGCTGCTCACCTAATTCGTAACTGAGCAGCCCAATCGCGCCACCGCTGAAGGGCAGGTCGGTGGCACTGCAAAATCCGGAAATAGCAGCTCGAATACGTGCCTCTAGATCAATAAATGACTTTCTGTTTGTTATGTAATCTATTGAATTTAATGGAATTGATTCTTTTGGGTCGGCGCTGATTATGTCATAGCGACCACGCTCGCTAAATGGGCGGGCGCTGTCGAGAAAAAGTCGATGAGGGGCATCTGCCAACAGTTGCAGCCAAGTATTGGCATCACTGGCATAGGGTAGGGCTTGACGGACAAGACGGCTCATTCGGGTCAGGTAGACTGCTCAGGCTACGGCAACCCGCGTGATTGTAGGTGCTAGGCCTATGAAAAATCTAGTTTTTTGGCCCCAACCCCACTATTTACTATGGGCGCGCAAGATTGACAGCAGGGGGTATTGTCAGTAAGGTTAGCCGCCGCATTCGGGAGGCTTTTAGCCACTATAAATACCAGAAATGGTGAACCCCGATCTCGCATCGACATCGTAATCAGGCAAAGTGCTGTGAAACAGGCCGAATCCTTGGGTTTAGCCGCGCTTTTCTTGCGTCTGCGATGCGATTCAAAACGAATTTACATCACTGGAACTGACAGGCATGACAAAGAAATCTGCACTCACGCCCACTTTGGAGAATCCCTTTGCCCAACAGGCAGAAGTGGAATTTACCGTTCCTGGGCAAATCGACTATGAGCCCGGTTTGTACGAAACCGCACTGAAAGCCGGTTATGACTTACAACAGCGTCCGAGCAAGGCCGCTGGAGTCAAAAACGTGCAGAAGCAGCACGAAAAGAAACGGATGACCGTGTGGGAACGGATTCAAGTATTGGCTGACGCCGGTACTGAACCTAAAGTTTTGTATCAAAACTGGGGCCCAAATTTAGATGGCGCCTCACTGGTTACCGCAATTATTAAAGTAGATGGCCGCGATGTGGCGATTTACGGTCACGACTTCACCGTTCGCGCCGGCTCTATGGATGCTACCAACGGCACCAAATTGGCCAATCTGTTCGCACTGGCTGGCAAGCTGGGTATTCCGCTGGTCGGCATGAACGACTCTGCGGGTGCGTATATTCCTGCCGGTGTTGGTGGTCTGGATGGCTACGCTGAAGCCTTTACCGCGCTGCGTAAAATCAGCGGTGTGGTTCCTTCTATTATGTGTATGTTTGGCTACAACGCTGGTGGTGGTTCTTACCTGCCGCGTCAGGGCTCTTTCATTATTCAGCCAAACGACACTTTCTTCGGTCTGACTGGCCCCGGTGTTGTTAAATCAGTACTGGGCGAAGACGTCACTGCCGATGAGCTGGGCGGCCCCAATGTTCACAGCAAAACCGGTGTTACCGATTTTGTTGTGCCCGATGAAGTCGCTGCATTGCGCAAAGTAAAAGAATTACTGAACTACCTGCCAGACAGCGCCTCAGTAGCACCGCCATTCCAGCCCACTTCTGATCCAATCAGTCGTAAAACTTGGGATGTAGATATCCTGCTGAAAAAGGCCTTTAACAGCCCGACTGGATTTAACACGCCATTCGATATCAGCATTATTATTCAGCAGTTGTGTGACCACGGCGATTACTTCGAAATCCAGCCGGATCGCGCGCGTAACACCATTTGTGCGCTGGGTCGTATGGGCGGCAATGTGGTTGGCTTTGTGGCCAACAACTCTGCGGTCGCTTCTGGCCAGATCGATATTGATGCGGCTTACAAAAACGCCCGCTTTATTCGTTTCTGTAATGTGTACAACATCCCCATTATCTTTATGGAAGACACCACCGGCTTCCTGCCCGGTCGTGAGCAAGAGGCGGGCGGTATTGTTCAAGCCGGTCGCGCCATGCTGGATGCGATTGTTGACCTGCGTACCCCGCGCTTCCTGTTGATTGTGCGCAACGCCTTTGGTGGCGCTTACGCCTCATTCAATAACTACCCCACCGGTGCCGACTTTGTTTGCGCGCTGCCTACGACCCGCTTGGCGGTAATGGGCCCTGCCGGTGTTGAGTACGTGTACAAAGATGAAATCCGCAATATTCGTGGCTCGGTGAAAGCACGCATTGCTGAAGGCACAGCCCAAAATATTAAAGCGGGTATGTCTGAAGCGGATGCCGCTACCGCCGCCAAGGCTGCCGTTGCCGAATGGCAAAAAGCGGAAGAAGCGGTCTTGTCGCAGCGCTATGAGCGCGAGTTGATGAACCCGAACGAAGCACTGAGCCTGGGCTCTATCTCCCAGATCGTCATGCCCTCTGACCTGCGTAAGGTCTTGGGGGAACAACTTGAACTGCACCTGAAAGGCTACACGCCGGCGCCCATGGGTGGCGTACAGCGCGAATTCCATTAAGCCGCCAGACCAGTTATCGACGATTTGCTTACGAGGATTTATAACGTGCCAACCAGCAATACTTACTACCTGAACAACCCGCTGATTCATCAAAACCGTCAGCTGGCTAAATCAACCTCAGAATGGGTTCGCCGCTTCGCCTGTACCGATATGAAGCCGCTGATCATCTGCCGTGGCCCTATCCGCAAGGAAGCCATGGATGTCTTTGATGAAATGGGTATCAATAACTACGGTATCCTGCTGTCTGAAAAAGACTCCATTACTTACACCAACGCGCTGGCGCCTGAGCTGCGCACCCTGACTGATCCTAGCCGCGTTCACCGCGTGCCCGATTACACCGGTGCCACTAAAGAAGAGCGTACCAAGCGTATTCAACAGATCGTCAGCATTGCTCACGACAATGGCTATAACTCGATTTTCGCGGGTTACGGCTTTATGTCTGAAGATGCGGAAATGGTTGAATCCATGGAAGAGGCCGGCCTGAACTTTATCGGTCCTTGCTCGTTCACCCAGAAAGCCGCAGGCATGAAAGATCAAGCCAAACGCACCGCACTGGAAACCGGCGTATCGGTAACACCGGGTGTAAACAATGGCACCAGCTTGGCGCTGTTTGCCAAATACGGTAAAGATGGTCTGGAAAAGTGCGCCAAAGACAATAAGTTGGACGTGGATTTTTCCGTTTGCCGTGACGACGAAGAGAAAGCCTTGGCCGTACTGGCCGCTTCTTACGATGCGGGCATCGATATTATTGATGCTGCCGATATTGGCGCTGCGCTGAAAGAAGAAGCCAAGCGCATGCTGACCGAAAAGCCCAATAACCGCTTCCGTTTGAAAGCGATTGCCGGTGGCGGTGGTAAAGGCCAGCGTATTCTGCAGTCGGCGAATTCTTACGAAGGCGCGACGCTGGAAGAGAAAGTCGAAAAAGCCGCTGCCAAAGTCCCTTCTTTGGTTCTGGAATGTTTGATCGAACTGAAAACCAACGGTGTTGGTGACAACAAAAACGTTCTGATCGAGATGAACATTGAAACCACCCGTCACCAAGAAATTCAGGTGGTGGGCAATGGTGAGTGGTGCATGACCATGGGTGGTCGTGACTGCTCCTTGCAGATGCACGAACAGAAATTGCTGGAAGTCTCTGTTACCGATGAAGAGCTGGTTGCAGCCATTGCTGCGGCTGAAGCGGCAGGTAGCACCGAAGAAGCCGAGCAACTCAAGCGTGACCGCATTATTCTTCAGCGTATGGAAGAAGAGGGCGCGACCTTCGGTGAAGCCGTAAAACTGGATTCTGTCGGTACTTTTGAATGTATCGTCGACGGTGAATCCCACTACTTCATGGAAATGAATACCCGGATTCAGGTTGAACACCGCGTTACTGAGCTGTGCTACAAGCTCAAGTTCACCAACCCGGAAAACCCAGCGGATTACTTCATCGCGGAAAGTCTGGTTGAGGTAATGGTGCTGCTGGCGCGTCACGGCAAAGCCCTGCCTAAGCCAGAGCGTCTGCCCCGTGAGAAAACCTCGGTGGAAGCGCGTATGAACGCCACCAACCAAGCGCTTCAGCCTCACGCTGGCGGCATTATCGAGAACTGGTCTAACTGTAGCGAAGGCGAAATTCGCGACGACCAAGGTATCTCTACCCACAACCCCGATACCGATGTATTTATGAAATACCATCTGGCCGGGGCTTATGATTCCAATATTGCGCTGCTGCTGACCACCGGTGAAACCCGCATGGACAGCTACACTCGCATGGCGGAAATCCTGCGTAGCACCGTTCTGCGCGGCAAGGATTTGGCGACCAACTTGGAATTCCATTACGGTTTGGTGCACTGGTTTATTGGCAATGGCATCAATGCTCGTCCAACAACCCGTTTCATCGTGCCTTACCTGACTGCTGTGGGCGAGTTGAAGCAACAAGCTAACCAGATTGATCTGGACTACGCCTACGGTGAAATTCGCCAGCAATATCTGGCGGAAGGTGGCGATGCCGCTAAAGCCTGGGCAGCCGTTCTGGATGCAAAACAACTGCTGATTACCCGTCCTTTGGAGCGCCTGTTTGCTGAGCCACACTATATGGCAGGCTGGCTGAGTATCACTCAAGGTGCGGTAGCACTGAGCGATGGCAATATCACTTGGAGCAAGAATCCCATTTGTCTGCTGGACAAGCTCTACCATTATCTGAATATGGATTTTGAGCCCGGCAAACCTGCTCGCAATATGATCTGGGATCACGATCACGACATTCTCAGCGCCGGCGTTGCCTTCTATGCAACTCTGGAAGAGCGTTTGGGTGTATCTGAGTACCCAGCTCTGGAAGCGGCTTTGGCTGCGGATAAAGCGCCAAAAGGCTTCGATGCGGATGAGTGGGCTGCAACCCGCGCCGCTCACGCTGGCTACCAAGCCGGTACCGAGCTGATGGCTGTACTGGCGTATATCGCCGACACCACGGCATTTGCCGAGCTGAAGGTGAACCCTGATCTGAGCATCACCATTCCAGATCATCTGACGGTTGAAGAGCATCAGAAGCAAATGGCCAAAGTACTGGTGCCACCACCAGCGGCTAAATCTGATGAAATTCTGGCGGCCAGTGGCGGTATGTTCTACCCACGCGAAGCTCCGGGCATGGATGTATTTGTGAACGAAGGCGACCATTTCGAAGCCGGCGACACACTGTACATCGTCGAAGTCATGAAGATGTTCAACAAGGTCGTGGCGCCGTTTGCCGGCACCATCGACAAAGTGCTGATTGAAGGTGATGGCACGATCATTAAGAAGGGACAACCGCTGTTTAAAGTGAATCCCGACGAGAAGATCGTCATTGCCACTCCGGAAGAGATCGCTGAAGGCCGTCGTGCTAAAACCGACCTTTTCCTGAAAAGCATTATCTAAAGACCGGTAATTTAAAAAGCCCCTAGGGCAGACAGACAGGTATCACCGCTATGGCAGATTACAAAGCCCCAAACACCTCCGTTGAAGAATGGAAAGCGCTAGCGAATAAATCGCTGGAGAAAAGTGGCAAAACCATTGATGACCTCACTTGGAATACTCCAGAAGGCATCGACGTAAAAGCCCTTTACACCGCCGAAGATATCAGCGGCCTGCCGTACACCAATACCATGCCCGGTCTGGAGCCCTTTATTCGCGGCCCACAACCCACCATGTATGCCGGTCGTCCCTGGACAATTCGCCAATATGCAGGTTTCTCTACCGCTGAAGCTTCTAACGCTTTCTATCGCAAAGCGTTGGCAGCCGGTGGTCAGGGTGTGTCCGTTGCCTTTGACTTGGCGACTCACCGCGGTTACGACTCAGATCATCCCCGTGTAACCGGTGACGTGGGTAAAGCCGGTGTGGCGATCGACTCCGTTGAAGATATGAAAGTTCTGTTCGACGGTATTCCGCTGGATAAAGTCTCGGTATCCATGACCATGAACGGCGCAGTTCTGCCCGTTCTGGCGGGTTATATCGTTTCTGCGGAAGAGCAGGGCGTGACCCAGGATCAACTGTCTGGCACCATCCAGAACGATATCCTCAAAGAATTCATGGTGCGTAACACCTACATTTACCCACCTGCGCCATCGATGAAAATCATCGGCGACATCATTGCCTATGCCTCTGAGCATATGCCTAAATTCAATACCATCTCGATTTCTGGTTACCACATTCAGGAAGCCGGTGCCGATGCCGCACTGGAGCTGGCTTACACCTTGGCCGATGGTAAAGAGTACATCCGCACTGCGATCAATTCGGGTTTGGATATTGATAAGTTCGCTGGCCGTCTGTCCTTCTTCTGGGGCATTGGCATGAACTTCTACATGGAAATCGCCAAGTTGCGCGCCGCGCGTTTGCTGTGGGCGGAGATCGTGTCTGAGTTCAACCCGAAAAACCCACGTTCGAAAATGCTGCGTACTCACAGCCAAACGTCGGGCTGGTCACTGACCGAGCAAGACCCTTACAACAACGTGGTGCGTACCACTATCGAGGCCATGGCAGCCGTATTTGGTGGCACCCAGTCACTGCACACCAATGCCTTGGATGAGGCGATTGCGCTGCCCACCGAATTCTCTGCACGTATTGCCCGTAATACCCAGCTGATTATTCAAGAAGAAACCGGTATCACCAAGGTCGCTGATCCTTGGGGCGGTTCTTACATGATGGAAGCGCTGACCAAAGAAATTGCCGATCGCGCCCGTGAACTGATTGCGGAAGTTGAAGAAAAAGGCGGCATGGCCAAAGCTATCGAAACCGGCATGCCCAAGCTGCGTATCGAAGAATCTGCCGCCCGTAAACAAGCTCGTATCGACCGTGGCGAAGACGTCATCGTGGGTGTAAACAAATACACCCTTGAGAAAGAAGATGATGTTGATGTGCTGGATATCGACAACAACGCGGTGCGTGAATCTCAGGTGGCTCGTTTGGCCAAAATCCGCAGCGAGCGCGATGAAGCCGCCGTTGAAGATGCGCTGGAAGCGATCTACCAGTGCGCCTTGACTGGTAATGGCAACCTGCTGGATCTGTGCGTAAAAGCCACCCGTGTACGCGCTACAGTTGGTGAAATCTCCTTTGCCATGGAGCGTGAATTCGGTCGCTTTAATGCTCAGGCTCAAACCGTATCCGGTGTTTACGGCAGCGCTTACCAAAATGACGATCAGTGGAACGGTATCAGCGCCGACATTGATGGCTTTGTTGAAAAGCACGGTCGTCGTCCCCGTATGCTGGTTTGTAAAATGGGTCAGGACGGTCACGACCGTGGTGCCAAAGTTATCGCAACCGCATTTGCTGATGTGGGCTTTGATATCGACCTGAGCCCGATGTTCTCCACTCCGGAAGAAGTGGCGAAACAAGCGGTAGAAAACGACGTTCACGTTGTTGGCGTATCTTCGCAGGCAGCCGGTCACAAAACACTGGTTCCTCAGTTGATTGAAGAACTGAAAAAAGCCGGTGCGGATGACATTATCGTGGTAGCGGGTGGCGTTATTCCTCGTCAGGACTACGACTTCCTGTACAGCGCTGGTGTAAAAGGTATTTTTGGTCCCGGCACCAAGATTCCTTTGGCGGCCCGCGATGTGTTGGATGCCATCAACGAATCCTATAAGGGCTAATAAGGTTTGCGATCTGAGGGCAGGTGAGTATGGCTACCTGACCTCAGCGCGTTGACCTCCAATCTATGATTGATATCGATGCACTCAAAGCCGGCCAGCCACGCGCGCTGGCCAAGGCGATTACCCTCGTAGAAAGTAAAAAACTCGAGCACCGCGCTCAGGCGCAAGCACTGCTTGAGAAAGTTCTTCCGGATACCGGTAAAAGTATCCGCATTGGCATTACCGGTATACCCGGTGTTGGCAAATCCACTTTTATCGAAGCCTTTGGTCTGTATCTTGTTGAGCAGGGCAAAAAGGTGGCGGTATTGGCGGTTGATCCCAGTTCGCCAATTGCCGGCGGTTCAATTCTCGGCGATAAAACCCGCATGGAATTGCTGTCGCGCAGCAATGACGCCTTTATTCGCCCGTCACCTTCAGAAGGTTCGCTGGGCGGTGTTGCCCTAAAAACCCGTGAAACCATGCTGCTCTGTGAGGCGGCAGGCTACGATGTGATTCTGGTCGAAACCGTTGGCGTGGGACAGTCGGAATATGAAGTCGCCAGCATGGTCGACTTCTTTATGGTGCTGATGTTGCCCAATGCCGGTGATGAACTGCAGGGCATCAAAAAAGGAATTATGGAATTGGCCGATGCCTTGGTGATTAATAAAGCCGATGGCGAGAGTATGAATCTGGCTAAGCAGACCCAGCGCCATTATCAAAATGCCATGCACTTGCTGCGTCATACCAGTTTCTGGACGCCGCAGGTATTGAGCTGTTCGGCGATTAAAAACCAGAATATCGATGCGGTTTGGGGCATGATTTCTGATTTCCAAGTCGATGCAACAAAGAACGGCGCGCTGCAGGAAAAGCGCTCCCGACAAGCGCGCGAGTGGATGAATAAGCTGCTTCACGAAATGCTGGAAATGAAGCTGAAAGAAAATCCACAGGTGCGAGAACAATTGCCGATTTTGCGCGACAAGGTCACCGAAGGGCTCACCACGCCCTATATCGCCGCCAATACCTTGATTGATTTACTGTTCGCTACAGATCAGTAATATTGTCTACGGCGCCTGTTTGGGCGCTTATCACTATCCTTCGAATTTTGATCCCCGATTATGACTGCCATTGACTCTGTTGCCGACAAACTCACCGAATTCGTTCACCAGTATCTGCCCACTGCGGTACATATGCAGATTTCGGTACAAGGTTATGACAGCCAATCTCTGAAATTACATGCGCCGCTCGCGCCCAGTATTAACGACAAAGGCACCGCCTTTGGTGGCAGCATCTATGTGGTTGCCGTCATGGCCTGTTGGGGCATGGTTTACCTTCGTTGCGTAGAAGAGGGCTTGGAGCCGGATATCGTGGTTGCTAAGGCGGATATCGAATATTTAAAGCCTGTTAATGGCGATATTGTGGCGCAGTCGGTTCCCGCGCCAGAAGCTGATTGGAAAGTGTTTTTTGAGAAGTTTGCCGAGCGAGGTCGCGCCAAAATGGAGTTGCGTTCTGAGGTGGTGATTAACGGTGAAGTGGCGGCGCGCTTTTCCGGTTTGTATGCCATTTTGGGCAATAAGCTGGATTAAGTGCTTACAGAGTTAACTCTCCACATCCTTATATAAAAACGCCTCAATCTCGGGGCGTTGCGCCATCCCGTCTTGGTAGCCCAAGTCGATTAATTTTCCGCAGAATTCTTTGGTGAAAAGCAGGTAGCTGGCAATGCTGACATTGCCGCCACGATTGGTGCCGGTTTTCTTTAGGAAGAAACGCAGTGTACGGGGCAATTCCTGCACGTGCTGATCGGCGATCACATCAATATCTTCACTGGGGCTGATAACCAGGCAATCGACCGGCAGCAGTGCGCGCTCCATATCACCCTGCAAATCTTCGGGGATCAGCCCCAGCATTTCATTTATCCGCTCAAGCCGCTCAATATCCATTTCGATACTGTCGATAAACGCGCTGTTCAGCAGTTGGCCAATAATTTGACCAAAGGCCGGGGAGCGCACCGGCTTGGGTAAATGGTGATAATTTCGTTTGTGGCCGTTGGCGGGAATAATAAGTACCCGATTGGCGCCGAGGTGAATCGCGGGGCTGATCGGTGTCATTTGCCGCAAGGCGCCGTCGCCATAGTAATAGCGCCCGACCTTGGCTGGTGGAAAAATGGTCGGAATCGCACTGGACGCCATCAAGTGCTGTAACTGGATGGGGGTTGCCAGACCTTGCCGCCGCCAGCGCTGCCAACCGGCGTGCTGGGGGCCGCCCTGAAAGAAAATTTCAGATAGCCCTAAGTTGTAATTCATGGCGGTAATGCTGAGTGCGTCCAAATCCCGATTCATAATATTCAGGCTGATCGACTCAAAATTAATATGCTTATGAAGCAGGGCGCGCAGGGGACTGTTATCCAGCAAGGCCACGGGACGTTCATGGGTAATATCCGCATTAAACAGCGAGCGCGCTAGCCTGTAGGCATTGCGGATAACCCCCCAGAGATCAGCCCGATAAATATCTTGGGTACTCAAGCCACGCCACATATTTTCAAGCTGCAAAACTGTGCCACTAAAATGATGGGCACCGGCAGCAAGACTGACGGCATTGATCGCCCCAGCGGAGGTGCCCGCTAATACAGGGAAGGGGTTGTTATGGTGGTCGCGGTGAATTTCCGCAATCGCTTTGAGAACACCGACTTGATAAGCCGCACGAGCACCGCCGCCAGGCAATACCAAACCGGTATTGGCGCGCAGCTGTCTCTGTTTGGGTGCCTCGGTATTCACGAGCGGTGATGCCCCCGAATATGAATTTCAGACAAAATTCGCGCGGAGATTTCCTCTACCGAGGCGTGTGTGGTGTCTAGGTAGGAAATGCCAAAGCGCTTAAATAAGGCCTCGGCCTGTCGAATTTCATCTTCACACTGTCGCAATTCCGCATAGCGACTATTGGGCCTGCGCTCGGTGCGAATGGCCGCCAAGCGCTCTGGCTCAATGGTTAAACCGTACAATCTGGCGCGGTGATTCTGCAGGGCTTTGGGCAGGCGGTTGTCTTCGAGATCTTCTTCCGTCAATGGATAGTTAGCGACGAAAATACCTGCCTGCATGCCCAAATACAGTGAGGTGGGGGTTTTGCCGCTGCGCGATACCCCAATCAGAATGATTTCGGCTTGATCGTAGCGATCCAGCTTGGCGCCATCGTCATTGTCGAGGGCAAAATTCACCGCATCAATTCGATGCCGGTAACGCGCTTCCTGTTCTGGGCCTTTGGCTCGACCAACAGTGCAAGAGGGTTTTTTACCGAGGGCGATTTCTAGCTGGTTTAGAAAGGTGTCGAGCACATCAACAATAAAGCCATCACTGGTAGCAATTACACGCCGAATATCTTGATTGACTAGGGTGTCAAAAATAATAGGGCGGGTGCCGTAATCCTTGGCGGCAAGGTTAATACGTTCAACGGCGCGCTGGGCTTTTTCTACCGAATCGACATAGGGCAGCACAATGTAGTCAAAGTCGATGGTTTCAAAATGAGAAAGAACGCTGCGACCGAGGGTTTCGGCGGTAATGCCTGTGCTGTCAGAAATAAAGAAAGCGGGGTGGATCATGTAGTTTTTTTACCTAATTGGCGCTCAATCTCGATGAGAACTTACAAACCAGCCCCAGTAGTATAGCGCTGCTTTACAAATTTCTGATCAATCTCACGAGCGGGAGCGCTCAGTACATATACGGAGACACAACATGACTGATTATGTCATTTGGTTCAAGGATTTAGGAATGAACGACGTTGAGCGAGTTGGCGGTAAAAACGCCTCGCTCGGAGAGATGATCAGTCAGTTGTCGCAGGCCGGGGTTTCCGTTCCCGATGGTTTTGCAACTACAGCCGATGCCTACCGCGATTTTCTGCAGCAGAGCGGTCTTAACGAGCGTATTCGTGCCGAGCTGGATGGTTTGGATATTGATGACGTTAAAACCTTGGCCGCCGTGGGTAAGAAAATTCGTGGCTGGGTGGTAGAAACGCCATTCCCCGGCCCGCTTAACGAAGCGATTAGCAGCGCTTACGAAACCATGATTTCTGGCAACCCCAGCATGGCCTGTGCGGTGCGTTCATCGGCTACCGCAGAGGATCTGCCCGATGCTTCCTTTGCTGGCCAGCAAGAAACCTTCCTGAATATCTCCGGCCTTGAAAACATTATGGTGGCAATCAAGGAAGTGTTTGCCTCCCTCTACAACGATCGCGCCATTGCCTACCGGGTTCACAAAGGTTTTGAACACGCTGAAGTTGCGCTTTCTGCAGGCATTCAGCGCATGGTGCGTTCTGAAACCGGCTCTGCAGGTGTGATGTTCTCCATGGACACCGAATCAGGTTTCGATGGCGTTGTATTTATCACGTCTAGCTACGGCTTGGGCGAAACCGTGGTTCAGGGTGCGGTAAACCCCGATGAGTTTTATGTTCATAAAGCCACCTTGAACAAAGATCGTCCAGCGGTTCTGCGCCGAAACCTCGGCAGCAAATTGATCAAAATGGTTTACGGCAGTGAAGCTTCTGCCGGTAAATCAGTGGAAACCGTTGAGGTTCCTGAAGCGGATCGCAGCCAGTTTTCCATCAATGATGACGAAATCATGTCCCTGGCTCGCCAAGCACTGATTATTGAAAAACACTACGGCCGCCCCATGGATATAGAATGGGCCAAAGATGGGGACGACGGTCAGCTCTACATTGTTCAAGCCCGTCCTGAAACGGTAAAAAGCCGTGAGTCAGCGACCTTAATGGAGCGCTATGTTCTCAAAGCCAAGGGCGAGGTACTGTGTGAAGGGCGTTCGATTGGTCAGCGCATCGGCGCGGGCCCAGTTCGGGTGATTAATAATCTGGCAGAGATGGATCAGGTTCAGCAAGGCGATGTGCTGGTTACCGATATGACCGATCCGGATTGGGAACCGGTAATGAAGCGCGCTTCTGCGATTGTAACCAACCGTGGTGGTCGTACTTGTCACGCGGCTATTATTGCCCGTGAATTGGGAATTCCTGCGGTAGTGGGCTGTGGTGATGCCACTGAAAAATTGGCCTCTGGCGTAGATGTAACGGTGTCCTGCGCTGAAGGCGATACCGGTATGGTGTATGGCGGTTTGCTGGATTTTGATATCAGCCGCAATGAACTCAATGCCATGCCCGAACTGCCATTCAAAATTATGATGAATGTCGGCAACCCCGATCGCGCATTTGATTTCCAAGGCTACCCCAATGCCGGTGTGGGCTTGGCACGCTTGGAATTCATCATCAACCGCATGATTGGTGTTCACCCCAAAGCGCTACTTAATTACGATCGTCTGCCACGCGATGTACAGCAAGCTGTTAAACGCCGTATTGCTGGTTACAGTGATCCTGTAGAGTTTTATGTTGAAAAGCTGGTTGAAGGTATTTCTAGCATTGCGGCGGCGTTCTATCCTGAACGCGTTATCGTGCGTATGTCAGACTTCAAATCCAATGAATACGCGCACCTGATCGGCGGCACCTTGTACGAGCCTTCAGAAGAAAACCCCATGCTGGGCTTCCGTGGCGCTTCTCGTTATATCTCCGAGTCTTTCCGCGAGTGTTTTGAGCTGGAGTGTCGCGCGCTAAAAAAAGTGCGCGAAGAAATGGATCTGAAAAACGTGGAAATCATGGTGCCTTTCGTGCGCACTGTGGGTGAAGCGAAACAGGTTATTGAATTGCTGGCGCAGAATGGTTTGAAGCGCGGTGAAGATGGCCTGAAAATCATTATGATGTGCGAGCTGCCGGCAAACGCCATTTTGGCAGAGCAGTTCCTCGAGCATTTTGATGGCTTCTCGATTGGCTCAAACGACTTAACCCAGCTTACCTTGGGATTGGATCGTGACTCCGGCCTGATCGCCCACTTGTTTGATGAGCGCAATGAGGCGATCAAAGCCTTGCTGAAAAATGCCATCGATGCCTGTAAAAAAGCCGGCAAATACGTTGGAATTTGCGGCCAAGGCCCCTCAGACCATCCGGATTTTGCCCAGTGGTTGATGGAGCAGGGCATTGATAGCGTTTCGCTGAATCCTGACTCGGTGTTAGAAACCTGGCTGTTCCTGGCGGATAAACTTAAAGCAGAGTAATGCTTTTGCTGCCAAGTGGCTAAAATAGACTTTTAAAGAGTCTCTTTAAGAGCCTCAAAACCTAGAAGAGCTGGTTTATCCGGCTCTTTTTATTTTAGGCCTATTTATTTTGATTGGCCTAAGGAGCCTCTGATTAATGTAGCGAGTGCAGCAAGATTGGTTGTCGCCGCAGCGCAGAAAGCGGAGTTATATGCAAATAAATGAGCATTTCGAGCAGCGCCGACGACTGAGATTGCAAACGCAGTAATTAATCAGAGGTTTCCTATGTTAACTGGACAGATGGCGTTGATCGGTTATGATTTGAGCATGGATATTTCGCTAAAAAACCTACCTGTAGAAGAGCGACTCCGCTTGGTTGAGGAGTTGTGGGACAGCATTGCTCAAGATCAAGCCGCACTCCCTCTGTCGCCAGAGCAGGCCGTGGAATTGGATCGTCGATTATATACATTCGAGCTTGATCACGATCTAGGTAGGCCCGCAAAAGACGTTCTGACTGATATACGAAAACGACTATGAGATATAGCCTCCGCCTCAGGGACGAAGCGGGCAAAGATATTGAAGATGCTGCTTCTTGGTACGAGGCCCAGCTAAGCGGTTTAGGCCAAAGCTTTCTGGATATATTAGAAGAAATTTTCTCTTCTATATTGGAGTCGCCGCTGGCATATCCCATGATCTACCGCAATATTCATCGGGCGGTGCTCCCCAAATTTCCTTTTTCTGTGTTTTATTTTGTACGAGATACAACAATCGTAGTGATTGCTGTTATGCATGGCAGCAGACACCCATCAACTTGGCAGCGTCGTAGGTAATATTTTCTGATTTCTAAAAATAAATCCTGACACTTTTATCTCCGGCTTCGTCTACCTGTTACCTAAACCAAAAACAGGAACGAACGATGAAAGCCTCTCCGTATAAAACCGCTCTCCTAAAAGTGCCAAGTCCCAAACACGCCATTCCTAAATTCTCACTCATTAAGTCTTTGTCCTTGATTGCAGCGGCGGTCATTTTGACGGCCTGTGTTCCTTCAGCTGGCAAAGATGGGGAGTCAGCTTCTGTTAGCCAAACGGACGCTCTTAGCGATACAAATGCCTTGGCTTATACCCAATATCCGGCACCACATTCTCAGCCCACTGCGCAAGAAATGGCGGTTCGCCATATGGCCGGACAGAGTTTTCAGGCAGCGAAGATGGCCTATGAGGCAAGGCCTTATATTTCACCTCAGCCGCATATTGGCGCCACTTACCATGGTGCTGGAAGCAATCAAGACCAGTACGATACACAAAGCGAAACGGGATTTTCTGACCCCATGCTAAATCCACTGTCTACTTTTGGTTTGGACGTGGATACCGCCTCTTACAGCAATGTTCGGCGCTTTATTTTAGACGGCCAATTACCGCCTAGCGATGCAGTGCGAGTAGAAGAAATGCTGAATTATTTCGACTATCCAATCTCTAAGTTGGCAACGTCTGAGCATCCAGTACAAATTCAAACCGAACTGGGCGCGACGCCTTGGAATCCGAAAACCCGCTTGGCCATGGTGCAAGTCGTCACCAAGAAAGCAGAGGCGCTGGAGAAGCGCCCCAATCGATTTGTATTTCTGGTGGATACGTCCGGCTCAATGCAGGGGCCAGATCGCTTACCGCTACTGAAAAAAGCATTTCAAGCCTTGGTTGAGCAACTCGGCCCCAATGATCGTGTGGCAATTGTGGCCTATGCCGGTTCGGCTGGAGTGGTGTTGCCGAGCGTCTCAGGTAATGAAAAAACCGCGATTTTACAGGCACTGCAATCGCTGCAATCCGGTGGCTCAACTGCGGGTGCTGCGGGAATTGAAGAAGCTTACCGACTGGCTCACAACCAGTTTGATAGCAAAGCCAATAACCGTGTCATTCTGGCTACTGACGGCGATTTTAATGTAGGGCTGCGTCACAGCGGCGATTTAGTTGATTTAATTGAAAAACAGCGCGATTCCGGTATTTATCTAACGGTGCTGGGATTTGGGCGCGGCAATTTGGGTGATTCGCGCATGCACAATATCGCCGACCACGGTGACGGTAATTACTATTACATTGATTCGGAGTTGGAAGCGCGGCGGGTACTGGTGAGCAAACTGCCGCAAACACTGCTTACTGCCGCGCGGGATGTGAAACTTCAGGTGGAGTTTAACCCGCAGCAAGTGGCGCGTTATCGCCTGCTAGGCTATGAGAATCGCCGCCTTGCCGCTGAAGATTTTCGCGATGATAAAAAAGATGCTGGAGAATTAGGCGCAGGGCAGATTGTTACGGCGCTTTACGAAGTTGAACCAAGAACACCGGATTCAGTAGTAGAGCCAAGTTTACGCTATCAAGATAAAACGCTGCGCAAAGGTAAGGGCGATGAATTAATGCAGATAAGCTTACGTTATCGTCCGCTTGAGGGTGGGGCTGGTCGAGAGATGACACAGACCCTGAATGCGACTGATGCCAAAAAACAGAATAATAATCTTGCTTGGGCGGCGGCCGTGGCAGAGTTTGGTTTGATTCTGTCTGATTCGGACTACAAAGCAGATGCGAGCTTGACGCGTTTATTACCGGAAGTAGAAAAGCTGGTAAACGCCAAAGATGCTCAGCAAAGCGAGTTTGTTTCACTGGTCAGGCAGGCTATGATCTTGAATCAGCAAACCGCACAGGCGGGGGAGCACATTCGTCCTCGGCCATTACCTCAGCCGCTATTGCAAAGGGTGCATTAAGTTGTGAATAACGACATGGAAGAATGGTTGGCTTCACTCAGAGGTGAGCGGGAGAGTGACTCCCGCGACCCTCTTGATACCGCCCTGCATGAGTATTTGAAAGAGCGCGATCAAAGCGCTCAAGCCACCAATGAGCTGGGTTTTCAGCGTTTACTTAAACGACTAGAACAAGAACCAGATATCCCCAGCTTTGGCCCTAAACCCCATTCTAAACCTGGCACTTGGGCGGCGGGCCTCGGTTTTGCCGCCTGCCTGCTGCTTGCCTTAAGTATCACCCTAAAAAGCCCTGTTCAATTCGATTCGGCGGAGTCGATGATGGCACCTGCCGCACTCTATGATAATGCCGTTGCTGAATCACAACAGGCTAAATCTCAGGCGCAAATCGAGCAGGCCAAGCCAATGTCGATGCCCGCACCGGATCGCTCTGTGCAGGCAAAATTGTATGGCGCGATGAAGAGTGCACCGGCTGCAGAACGTGCGCTTGTCGGATCTGAGCGTCTTGAACTGGAACAGCAACAAGAGCGGCGACAGGAGCTGAATTCGGCTGGCTTGAATGAAGATGTTGCTGCAAGTGATGCCGCAGATGAGACTCAGCATAAACGACAATCAATGGCCTCAGCGTGTCGGCAAAATAGCGGCGTGGCCGAGTTAGAAATTACCGGTACAAACTTGGAGCAGGTAAAAACCTTTTATCACTTTATAGGCGCGCAGGAGGCGATTCATTTTCGATTCGATCCCGCTGGTTTTGCCGAATTCACCTATCAAACCTATGGTGCCCACCTTCTTGAGCTGACCTTGCAATCTCAATTTGGCCTGCATTGCCCCTTGGATAATACCCATACTTTGCAACTGCGCTTTCCAATTCCAGCCAAGATGAATGCGGAGTCAGCGCAATGACTTCAGAGCTAAAGCAATCAGCAAACGAGGCGTTACAAGAATTGGCGCTGTTAGAGACAATTGCCTGTGGGGGTGAAGCAGGTCGTCGGGCGTTAAAGGATTTATATTTTCAATATGCCCACCGATTTAGAGGCTATTTCCTGCGGCGTGGCCTAAATCAGGCCGATGCAGAAGATCTGACCCAAGAGAGTTTTATCAAAATTGTGCGCTCTGCGGCGAATGCAAACAGCATTACAGCGCCAAGAGCGTGGTTGTGGTCGGTGGCCAAATCAGTATTGCTTGATCACCTTAAAAAAACGCCTTCTTCCAACCAAGAATGGGATGCGCAGGGTGATGAACCGTTCAGTGAATTCAGCCATGATCAGCAGGCAATGGCGCGTTGTGTGGAGCAACAATTTCAACAATTTGCCAGCAGCTCGCCAGAAGGTGCGCAGATTATTCGCTGGGTGGTGTTAGACGGTTTTAGCTCGACCGAAGTGGCCGAAATGATTGATCGGACCCACGGCGCAACGCGTGAATATCTTTCGCAGCTTAGAAAAAAACTCAGGCCGCTGCTGGAGGTCTGCCGGGATTTGTTACACACTCGCTAAGCTATTTAACAGGTCACAAGGCCATCCGTTCATGCAATTTTATCAATTAGAACGTCTGATCAATTTACACGACGGCTATCGCAAGCAGTTTAAAATTGATCATTACTCTCTATTGCTGCTGCAATTGGAAGGGCGTCCTTATCTGATAGAAAGCCAGTGCCCCCATCGTGAGTTTCCGCTTAGTGCCGCGAATGTGTCGGGCGAGCATTTGGTTTGTCCCCAGCACGGCTATCGCTTTGATATTCGCAGTGGCGATCTGATTCATGCCACTGAAGAGCCTTGCAGAGGGCTGCGCCGTTATGAGCTGGTTTATCGAGACAATGTACTTGGGGTGATGCTCTAGCACACGCTAATAAAGCGTTCGCAGCCAAGGAGAGGGCTTGGAGTGATGCCACTGGCGATCAAAGCGGGTGATGTAATCCTCGGCAATGGGCCTCAAGTTATAACTGCCCCAGCCATCGGCATTGATTCGCGGGTGGTGAACCAGTAGGCCGCAATTATCTGCGAGTAGATAACATTCCTTTTGTTCCACAATTTGCTTGCGCGGTAAAACCCGAATTTCTACGGCACTCAGTTTTTGACTCAGGGTAACCAATTGGTGGCGATTTTCGCGCAGGGGTTTGTCGTCGTGAATCAAAAAGCGCACAGTGACATCCCGGTGCTTTCTCGCCAGTTGTGACACTTGATCGACAAAGCTGTCACTGCCATAAATCTCAGGTTCTAGTGAGGGGCTTAAAACTCGCAAGCTACGCCGACACTGGCCACTCATGTCCAAAACACTCTCAGGCAAATTCCGAATCCGAAATTTCTTTCCATCCACACCGAGCTCACGCTGCTTGCGCAAAACTACGCGCATGGTTTGATGGGGAATACCCGCATCCATAAACACCGGGCCTTCCGCTACGAAACCTTCTTTAGCGTAAAAGTGAAGGGCGTGAAGCTGGGCACTAAGCGAAAGTTCACGAAAGTTCTGGGCGATGCCTGCCTGAATAATAGCGCGCAACAGATGTGTACCTACCATTGCTTTGCGATAGGGTTTGAGTACCGCCATGCGGCCGATTTTGCCGTCTGGCGTTAGGCGAGCGGTGCCGACCGGCTGGCCATCGGCAAATGCAATCCAGTGCTGGGAGATAAAGTCTTGGTCGTCGATCTCAAGCTCAACGGGAACCTGTTGTTCGTGAACGAAGACCGCTTCGCGGATGGAGTAAAGGGTGGGAAAATCGGTGGACCAGTCGGTTTGCTGTATATTAATAATCATCGTCATCCATGATGAGAATTGCGTTTTTTTGTAATTCCTGCAGCAGTGTTTCGCCAAGTTGCTGACAAAGCTCAGGAGCCAAAATCGCATCGCCTTCCAGTTGGCATAATGCTTTTACGGCGTTTTTCTGATGTTCTGAATAAGAGAACGCCTGTCCATCAGCGTAGAGGTAATACGCGTCGTACGCCAGTCTTGCGCCCAAACGCAGGGAAAACTGCTCCCCTTGTTGTTCGTAAACCTCAATGCTGTGCTTATGGGTAGCGGTCATCAATTCACCAAACCATTTGCGTAAAAACACATCATCGTCCAATTTTTGCTGAAGATGTGTTCGCAATTCATTTAATACGCTGTCGGGGATAAAAGCGCTCTCGGCGTCAGCGACTAGCTTAGGGTCGCGGTAGCGCTGTGATTCATTTAGCTCGGCGGCAAGCGCATCGGCCCAATGGCCCAATAATTCGCCACTTGAGGGCGCGCGGAAACCGACCGACAGGGTAATGCAATTATCGCCAACACCATGCCCCCAATGAGCCACACCGGGGGGGATATAGAGAATATCGCCGGGATTCAGCAGATAGTCATTTTGAGTATCGAAATTGGAGAGCAGTCGAAGCTGGTCGTGCTGACGGAGGGAGCTTTGTTCATCACAGTGTTGACCGACTTGCCAACGCCGTTGACCGGCACCTTGAATCAGAAAAACGTCGTAATTGTCGAAGTGGGGGCCAACATTGCCACCATCTACGGCAAAGCTGATCATTATGTCTTCGGTGCGCCAGCGCGGCAAAAAGCGAAAATGTTCGAAAATCTCAGCGACTTCGGGAATCCACTGATCGACACCCTGTACTAATAACGTCCAGTTTTTGGCTGGAAGTTTAGTGAAATCAGTTTCAGAGAAAGGGCCGCAGCGCAGTTCCCAATCATCGTCTTGCTCAATGATGATTCGGCTTTCAACCTCTGCTTCACAGGCAAGCCCAGCCAGATCGTCGCCCTCTACGGGGCAGATAAAATCGGGCAGGGCTTGTTCGAGCAGGCAGGGGCGCTGCTGCCAATACTGATCCAGGAAATCTTGGGGATCGAAGTCAGACAGCGCCATGACGAGTGTCGTTTAGATGCGTTTTGCTTGATCGGCGGCATTGCCGATATAGCTGGCTGGCGTCATCTCGCGTAAATCCTGCTTGGCGGCTTCAGGAATTTCCAAAGTTTCAATAAAGCTCGCCAAGGTTTCACGAGTGATACGCTGACCGCGAGTCAGGGCCTTGAGTTTTTCGTAAGGTTCTTCAATGCCGTAGCGACGCATAACGGTTTGAATGGGCTCAGCCAAAACTTCCCAGCTATCGTCCAAATCCGCCGCCAGTCGAGCCGGATTAATTTCCAGCTTGCTTAGGCCTTTCATCGTGGCTTGATAAGCGATTAGGCTGTAGGCAAAACCTACACCCATATTGCGCAGTACGGTGGAGTCGGTCAGGTCGCGCTGCCAGCGAGAGATCGGCAGTTTTGCGGCCAGATGTTGCAACACCGCGTTGGCAATTCCCAGGTTGCCCTCGGAGTTTTCAAAGTCGATAGGATTCACTTTGTGCGGCATGGTGGAAGAGCCCACTTCGCCAGCAATGGTGCGCTGTTTGAAATAACCCAGCGAGATATAGCCCCAGATATCGCGATCTAAATCAATCAAAATGGTATTGAAGCGAGCCACGCCATCAAACAGTTCGGCGATGTAGTCGTGGGGTTCGATCTGGGTAGTGTAGGGGTTCCAGCTCAGGCCAAGTTTGCTGATGAAATCCTTGGCATTGGCTTCCCAGTCAATAGCGGGGTACGCAGAAAGGTGGGCATTGTAGTTACCAACAGCACCGTTAATTTTGCCCAGCAATTCAACTGCGCCAATGGCATCGTACTGACGACGCAGACGAGCGACCACATTAGCCAATTCTTTACCCATAGTGGTGGGGCTGGCGGTTTGACCGTGGGTGCGAGACAGCATTGGCATATCAGCCAGCTCGTGAGACAGGGAAGTCAGCTTGTCGATAATGGCCTGCATTTCACCCAGCATTAGCGCGCGGCCTTCGCCTAGCATTAACGCGTGGGAGAGGTTGTTGATGTCTTCCGAGGTGCAAGCGAAGTGAACAAATTCAGAAATCGCCGCCAGTTCGGCGTTGCTGGCGATGGATTCCTTAATAAAGTATTCAATCGCTTTAACATCGTGGTTGGTGGTGGACTCGATGTCTTTAACGCGCTGGGCCTGAGCTTCGCTAAAGTTGCTGATCAGGTTTTCCAATACTTGATTGGCGTCAGCAGATAGCGCGGGAACTTCTTCGATTTGGGCATGCGCGGCCAGTTGTTGCAACCAGCGGACTTCAACAATCAAACGGCTGCGGATCAGACCGTATTCGCTGAATACGGGTCGCAGTGATGCGGTTTTGGAACCGTAACGACCGTCGACGGGAGAGATGGCTGATAGGGCGGATAAGTCCATGCGCGGAGTCCTGTGTACTGATTTGGAAAGCGCGCAATAATACACCAATGTGAGGCCGATTTCCGGCCCTGAATCCCGCTCTAGTGCAGTATTTCCTGATTTAATAGGGTACTGGCACAGCGGTAGTAGGCGTTCTTGCGCATCAATAGCCCGAGACGACTGCCACCACTTTGTCGCCACAAATACGTGGCCCGGATGGCGGCCAGTAACAGGGCGCGTATTCGGTTGGCATTATTCGGGTTTTGAAGCTGTTGTGCGCTACCGGTAATCTGAATGCGAAATTTGTATTTCGACAGAGTATCGGTGTAAACCCCGCCCAAGGAAGAGCATAACGCGCCCAGATCTTCCGTGAATTCCCGTTGTTTGTGGGTGTGTTCAAGACGGCTGCGCAATACCGCAGCGGTGTCGTTATCCCGACTGAGTTTGCGTTGTAAATGCAACACCCCTAAGCAGTAGCGCAAGATGCTCTGGCGCTCACCGTAATCATTGCCACTGAGTAAGTCGCGCAGGCTGCGCAGACCAAAGGCAAGGTTACTGACGCCGTTAAAAGCCTGTTCGGGGTTTTCGGCATCCGTAATAAAGAGACTTTCTAAACTGGCTTCTAACGCGGCGGGATCAGCCTGCCCGGTGCGGGCGATTTGATCTACCAGATGGGTGCTCTGCACAATAGCCGCCAAGGCTAGGGTTTGTTGTCTAAGAGCCGCATTTTTATCGGGGAGTGCAGCATTCATTGGCGATTAATCCCCGCTTCTATAATGCCGCCGCCCAAACAGATTTCCCCATCATAGAAAACAGCAGACTGGCCCGGCGTGATCGCTCGCTGAGGCGTGTCGAAGTGCACAATATAGCCCGTGTCATTCGCTTCTATTACGCAGTCTTGGTCGGCTTGACGGTAGCGGGTTTTGGCTTTGCAGCGATAGGGCAGGGCCGGCATTGCACCGCTAATCCAATGAATTTCGCTCAACAACATGCTGTCTTTGAACAATCTGGGATGCTGGCTGCCTTGAGCAACAAGCAATACATTGCGCTCTAGATCTTTGTCGATGACATACCACGGCTCATCGCCGCCACCTTTTACTCCGCCAATGCCCAAACCTTGGCGCTGACCAATGGTGTGGTACATCAGGCCGCTGTGTTTGCCCATGGGCTCGCCATCAACCGATTCAATTGCGCCGGGTTGAGCCGGTAAGTACTGCTGCAAAAAATCTTTAAAACGGCGTTCGCCGATAAAGCAGATGCCGGTGCTGTCTTTTTTATCGTGGGTGACCAGATCGTATTCTTCTGCCAGTGCCCGAACCGCCGGTTTTTCCATTTCACCCACGGGAAACAGGCTGCGAGCCAATTGCTCAGCGCCCACCGCATGGAGGAAGTAGCTCTGATCTTTATTATTGTCGAGACCTTTTAATAAGTGGGTATCGGCGCCTTCGCCCCGGCGGCGACAATAGTGGCCGGTGGCAATATAGTCCGCCCCCAATTCGATGGCGTAATCCAGGAACGCACGGAATTTAATTTCCCGGTTGCAGAGAATGTCCGGGTTGGGGGTTCGGCCCGCACGGTATTCCTGTAGAAAGTGTTCGAAAACATTGTCCCAGTATTCGCCGGCAAAATTGACCGTATGCAGATAGATATCCAGCTTTTGGCAAACCGCGGCGGCATCCATTAGGTCGGTTACGGCGGTACAATATTCGGTGCCGTCGTCTTCGTCCCAGTTTTTCATAAACAGGCCTTCGACCTGATACCCCTGTTGCTTGAGCAGCAGGGCGGCAACGGAGGAGTCTACGCCGCCAGACATACCAACAATGACTTTGGTCTCGTTGACTGGTTTGGCTGCATAATTAGGCGTATTTGTCGTCATGAGCCGGCCCCATAAATCCCATTTCCATAGATCATCGATAGGGGATAGCGGTGTCCCGCCAGATAGCGTTCGAGGCAATCCAACACCATGGGACTGCGTAATTGAGCTTGTCGCTCTCGAAGCTCGTCGGCGCTAAGCCAGATTGCCTGATCTATATCTTTATCCATTTGGTGTTCAGCACAAAAGGCCAGCGGGCGAGCAAAGAAAGTGGTGCGATGATAGGTCACATTATTGCTGTCAGCGGTGTACAGGCCCAGACCAACGACACCAAGAATTTCGACCTGCCACTGGGTTTCTTCCAAGGTTTCGCGGATCGCGGCCTCGACCAAGGATTCACCTTGCTCAAGGTGTCCTGCGGGTTGATTAATCACCTGCCGGCCTTCTTTAGTTTCTTCGACAAATAAAAAACGGCCTTCATTTTCGACAATGGTGGCAACGGTAACGTGGGGTATCCAATCCATTCGGCGGGTCTGACTCGCGATAATTCTAATGCGGGCTATTCTAAACGAATCAATTACTTGCGACCACGGCCTCGACCGTTATTGGCGCCGCTACGCGGCGTTTTAACCCTTGATGGTCGATGCTTGTTTTGGCCAATGCGCGCTTTGGGTTGGCATAGCTCTCGATACAGCTCAGGCTTTAGTCTAATTGCCTGATGTGCGCCCGGCTCGATACCATCAATTGTCCACGGGCCAATGGCGTAGCGGATTAAACGCAGGGTAGGGAAGCCAACCGCAGCGGTCATACGCCGAACCTGCCGGTTTTTTCCCTCGGTGATTTGCAGCGAGAGCCAGCTGGTGGGGATGGCGGCGCGAAAGCGTACCGGGGGATTTCGCTCCCACAGGGATTTGGGTTCAGCAATACGCTCGGCAATAGCGGGTTTGGTCAGGCCGTCTTTGAGCTCAACCCCCTTGGCCAGTTGCGCAATTGCCTCGCTGGTGATTTCACCCTCAACCTGAACCCAATAGGTTTTGGCGAGTTTGCGGTCGGGGTGGGCGATGCTGTGTTGGAGGGCGCCATCGCCGGTCAGTATAAGCAGGCCCTCGGAATCGTAATCGAGGCGACCAGCCGGATACACCGCCGGGGTGTCGATAAAATCAGCTAGGGTCGATTTATCACCGTCCCGGCGAAATTGGCTCAGGACTTTGAACGGTTTATTGAGCAGAATCAAATCTGACATGGTGGTTCTGCTATATTCATGGGAGAAATCTCGTCATAAAGTGTTATAATGCGGCGCCGCTTTGCAATCGGCTAGCTATTTCCTCTGACAGGAAAAGCCGTATTGTGAAACGTCACTGTCGCTGAACGGCGCTATAGTCGTGAACTAGACAGTAACCAATACAAAAATTCAATCAAAAGCATGGAGTCAAAGAATGGGATACCAACACATCAAGGTACCTGCAGAGGGTGAGAAAATCACCGTTAATGCGGATCTCTCCCTGAATGTACCCGATCGGCCGATTATTCCTTTTATCGAAGGTGATGGCATCGGGATCGACATTACTCCGGTGATGATCAACGTTGTTAACGCAGCGATTGAGAAAGCCTACGCCGGCAGCAAAAAAATCAGTTGGATGGAAATCTACACCGGCGAGAAAGCCGCCGAGATGTATGACGGCGACTGGTTCCCCGCAGAAACCTTGGATGCGATCAAAGAATACGCGGTGGCCATTAAAGGCCCACTGACTACGCCCGTTGGCGGCGGTTTCCGTTCTTTGAACGTTGCCCTGCGTCAAGAGCTGGATCTGTATGTATGTCAGCGCCCAGTTCGCTGGTTCGAAGGCGTACCTTCACCTGTTAAAGAGCCCGGCAAAACCAATATGGTGATTTTCCGTGAAAACTCGGAAGACATCTACGCCGGTATCGAGTGGCAAGCCGGTTCTGCAGAAGCAGACAAGCTGATCAACTACCTGCAAGAAGAAATGGGCGTAAGCAAAATCCGTTTCCCACAAAACTGCGGTATCGGTATCAAGCCTGTATCTGAAGAAGGCACCAAGCGTCTGGTACGCAAAGCTATTCAGTACACCATCGACCAAGATCTGCCTTCACTGACTATCGTGCATAAAGGCAACATCATGAAGTTCACCGAAGGCGCGTTCAAAAACTGGGGCTACCAGTTGGCGATGGAAGAATTCGGTGGCGAGCTGCTGGATGGCGGCCCATGGGTAAAACTGAAAAACCCAAATACTGGCAAAGAGATTATCGTTAAAGACGTCATCGCTGATGCGATGTTGCAGCAAGTTCTGTTGCGTCCAGACGAGTACAGCGTTATTGCCACTTTGAACCTGAACGGCGACTACCTGTCAGACGCATTGGCGGCACAGGTTGGCGGTATCGGTATTGCTCCAGGTGCAAACCTGAGCGACAACGTTGCTCTGTTCGAAGCCACTCACGGCACTGCACCAAAATACACCGGTCAGGACAAAGTGAATCCCGGTTCATTGATTCTGTCTGCTGAGATGATGCTGCGTCACTTGGGCTGGAACGAAGCAGCTGATCTGATCATCAATGGTATGAACGGTGCTATCCAAGCCAAGACCGTAACTTACGACTTTGAACGTCTGATGGAGGGTGCAACCCTGTTGAAGTGTTCTGAGTTTGGTGATGCGATCATCAAGCACATGTAAGGCTTGATGTAGCGTTCTTGCAAAAGCTCTGATGCCCACAAGCATCGGAGCTTTTTCTTTTTAGGCTTTTACGAACCCGAACCTTCGGCAGCGCGAATATTGACCGCGTGAATGCCTTTAGGACCTTGTTCTGCATCAAATCTGACTGGCTGTCCGGCCTTTAGTGTTTTGTAGCCTTCCATCGTAATGGCGGAATAGTGCGCAAACACATCTTCCCCCTTTTCCTCCGACAGAATAAACCCATATCCCTTGGCGTTGTTAAACCACTTCACAACTCCATTTTGCATAGCAATCCCCCTTGCTTTGTCGTTATAGTTATTAATAGATGAAGACTTGTATTTTTAGTATTAACCCCCATTTTTAATGTACCGGGAGTGCGGCGTCAAGCGCCGGTGTTTTCCCGGTTAATGCTCGGTGATAACCCCTATTGCTCAGCATTTGGTTGGTGATAAGCTCGGGATGAACGGTGAACAATAGTTTCGATATATACAGTATGAGTGATGCCGATGAGTTTGATGAAGGTCATGGCATTGCAGTTCAGGAATCTAAACCGGAATTAAAAAAGCCGCCGATGTATATGGTGGTTTTATTGAACGACGATTACACACCCATGGAGTTTGTCGTTGAGATTCTGGAAGATTTTTTTTACATGGATCGTCAGCGGGCAACCCAAGTTATGCTGATGGTTCACACTCAAGGCAAAGGCGTATGCGGTATCTTCACTAAAGATATAGCGGAAACCAAGGCCGCACAGGTGAACCAATATGCCCGTGAAAGTGGCCATCCCTTGCTGGCCGAAATCGAGGAAGGGGACGAGTAACGTAAAGTATGTCAGAAGTTGTAAAGCACCTATTCGTAGTCGGTAGTATCAACAGAGGCGTCACGGTCTATGTTAAGTAAAGAACTGGAAACCACCCTGAGTCAGGCGTTTAAAGCCGCACGCAGCAAACGCCACGAATTCATGACTGTCGAACATTTATTGTTGGCACTGGCTGACAATAATGACGCAATGCGCGTCTTACTCGCCTGTGGCGCCGATCTACTTCAACTCAAAAATGAATTGCAGGAATTTGTTGAGGCCACCACACCTCGCATTCCCCAAGATGATATCGAGCGCGATACCCAGCCAACACTGGGCTTTCAGCGCGTTTTACAGCGCGCGGTTTTTCATGTGCAATCCTCGGGCAAGCAAGAAGTTACCGGTGCTAATGTGCTGGTTGCCATTTTCAGTGAGCAAGAAAGCCAAGCGGTTTATTTTCTGAAATCCCAAAATGTCAGTCGGCTGGATGTGGTCAACTACATTACCCACGGTATTTCCAAAGTTTCCGGTCACGAAGGTATTGAAAGCGATCAGCAATCTGAGCAAGAACAGGAAAATGCCGATCCAGAACAAAAGCCACTGGAAAATTTCACTACCAATCTCAATACCGAAGCGAAAGCGGGGCGAATTGATCCATTAATTGGTCGCGCTGATGAAGTTGAGCGCGTAGCGCAAATTCTTTCTCGTCGCCGTAAAAACAATCCACTGTTGGTCGGTGAATCTGGCGTGGGCAAGACAGCGATCGCTGAGGGTTTGGCTAAACGCATCGTCGATGGTGAAGTCCCCGATATTCTCAAAGACAGCGTGGTCTACTCGCTGGATATGGGCGCACTGCTGGCGGGCACCAAATACCGGGGTGATTTTGAAAAACGCCTTAAGAATCTGCTCGCCGATTTGAAAAAGCGTGAAGGCGCGATTTTGTTTATCGATGAAATCCACACCATTATCGGCGCTGGTGCGGCGTCTGGCGGAGTGATGGATGCCTCCAACCTGCTGAAACCGCTATTAAGCTCTGGCCAGTTGCGTTGCATTGGTTCCACCACATTCCAAGAGTATCGCGGGATTTTTGATAAGGATCGCGCACTGAGTCGCCGCTTCCAAAAAGTGGACGTGGGTGAGCCTTCTGTCGAAGACACTTTCCTGATCCTGAAAGGATTAAAGTCCCGCTTTGAGAGTCATCACGATATCAGTTACACCGATGGTGCCTTGAAAACCGCCGCGGAATTATCAGCACGCTATATCAATGACCGCTTCCTGCCCGATAAGGCGATTGATGTTATTGATGAGGCGGGGGCATACCAACGCTTACAAACCGCCGAAAAGCGGGCTGAAATCATTGATGTGCCTGAAATCGAAGCGATTGTTGCCAAGATTGCCCGTATTCCACCCAAAAGCGTGTCCTCTGACGATAAGGCCTCGCTGGAGAAGCTGGAAGACAACCTCAAAATGGTGGTCTTCGGTCAGGATCAAGCGATCAGCGAACTCAGTGCCTCAATCAAACTGGCTCGTGCTGGCCTGAAAGCACCAGACAAGCCTATTGGTTCATTCCTATTGGCTGGCCCAACCGGGGTGGGTAAAACCGAGGTGACTCGACAGCTTGCCAAGTTGCTGGGCCTAGAGTTGATTCGCTTTGATATGTCTGAATATATGGAACGCCATACCGTATCACGATTGATTGGTGCGCCTCCGGGCTATGTCGGTTTTGATCAGGGTGGCTTGCTAACCGATGCAGTAACCAAGCATCCGCACTCTGTGGTGTTGTTGGATGAGATTGAAAAAGCCCATCCAGATTTATTTAACCTGCTGTTGCAAGTGATGGATCACGGCTCACTAACTGACAACAACGGCCGCAAGGCGGATTTTCGCAATGTAATTTTGGTGATGACCACCAATGCCGGTGCGGAAAATATCAGTCGTCGTTCCATTGGCTTTACCGAGCAAGATCACCATACCGATGCTTCTGAGGCTATTAATCGCTTGTTTACACCAGAATTCCGCAACCGTCTGGATAGCATTGTGACCTTCGGGCCGCTGGCGGAAGAAGTGGTGCTAACGGTCGTGGATAAATTCCTGGTGGAACTGCAGTCGCAATTGGATGACAAGAATGTGGTGTTGCATGTTGATGACGATGCGCGCCGCTGGTTGGTAGACAAAGGCTATGACCGCACCATGGGTGCCCGACCTATGGCCCGAGTGATTCAAGAGCACATCAAAAAGCCACTGGCTGAAATGGTGTTGTTTGGTGATCTGCAAGACGAGGGCGGTGATGTCTTTATCTCGGTTAAAGACGACAAACTCGAGTTGCGCAGCGAAGTTACCGAAAAACCGATGGAGCCGGCGTAATCCGCCGCGCTCCATATTTACTTAAGATGTAGTTGTAAGAAGTAACTGCCCAAAACGAAAAAAGCGCCGGAAGGCGCTTTTTTTATATCTCAGACTGCGTCAGCGACGCTGCTGGATTTCGAGATTAACGACCGCGGAAAGTAATACGGCCTTTTGTCAGGTCGTATGGGGTCAACTCTACTTTTACTTTATCGCCGGTCAAAATGCGAATGTAGTGCTTACGCATTTTTCCAGAAATATGGGCGGTAACCACGTGGCCATTTTCCAGGCGAACACGGAAGGTGGTGTTTGGAAGGGTATCGATAACTTCGCCTTCCATTTCAATTTGGTCTTCTTTTGCCATTCGGCAGGATTCCTCGACTGTTTGGGGTAACGCAATGGTCGAAAAAGGGCTTCGACGGGCTTCAGCTTACACGGAGGCGGAGCCCCCAAAAAAATCAGCGCGTATTCTGCCTGAAAGCGGGCTAATTGGCAATTTATTACTGGGCACCTATTAATTCAATAATAGCCACTGATTCTTAATTAAAAGCTCAATCGGCCGGTAGTTGGTTTTATAGCGCATCTTGTCGCAGTCTCTAATCCAGTAGCCAAGGTAGAGATAGGGCAGTCCGCGTTCGGCACAATTTTGAATCTGCTCCAGAATAGCAAAGCTGCCCAAGCTGCGGCGGGTTTCATCGGGATCGTAGAAAGTATAAATGGCGGACAAACCATCGAGCAGGACATCAGACACCGCAATCCCTAATAGCCGCTCATCGAGATAGAAATGCCGAAACTCGGTGCTGTCGTGGCCATCATTGATAAAACTCTCGTATTGTTCAACCGAGGCTGGATACATATCGCCATCTTGATGACGCTGGTTGATATAGCGTTCATACAAGCGGTAAGCGCTTGGATCAGGTGCGCGTTTAACTTCCACACGCAAATCACTATTGCGGTTCAAAATGCGCCGCTGACTGCGACTAAAAGCAAAATCGCTGACGGGTATTCTACTGGCAATACACTGCTCACAATTTTGACACTGCGGGCGATACAAATGTTGGCCGCTGCGGCGAAAGCCGCGCTGGGAAAGCTGGGTGTAAACAATATTATTGATGTCGATATCAGGGTCGACAAATACCGTGGTCGCGAGCCGGTCTTTAAAGTAGCTGCAATCGTGAGGGCGGGTGGCGTAGAGTTTGATTTGCTGAAGTTCGCTCATGGCGAAACTATGGCGATTTTTTTACGGTTTGACTAGCCTGTACCTTAATCAGAGCTGCTCTTGTTTGGCACTACTTCCCAAAACATTGATTCCCAAGACTGGGCTTTGCGAAGCTCAGGGCGTGCATGATCATTCAAATATCTGCGGAACATCGGGCGGCCAATATCCTCTGCGCCCATGCTGTACAGATAGTCATTGCCAACCTGACAATCAATCATTACAAAGCCTTCGGCTTGCAGGTGTTCGCAGAGATGAACCAGTGCGATTTTTGATGCGCTGGGAGCGCGACTAAACATCGACTCGCCAAAAAAGATATTGCCGATCGCCAAGCCGTAAAGGCCGCCAACTAACCGTTCCTCTTGCCAAACCTCAATCGAATGGGCCCAGCCGAGCTGGTGCATTTGCTTATACGCCCGTTTCATCGCCGTGGTAATCCACGTTCCTTCGCGCTTTTGGGTTAGTTCAGAACAGGACTCAATGACCGCATCAAACGCGGAATCAAAGCGAATTGTGAAGGCATCTTGCCGAAGCTGCTTTCTCAGGCTGCGACTAATATGAATACGTTCAGGAAATAACACGGCGCGGGGCTCAGGTGACCACCATAAAATAGGCTGGCCTTGCTCGTACCAAGGAAAGATACCGTGTTGATAAGCGTCGAGAAGACGAGAGGGGCTGAGATCACCACCAACGGCCAAAAGTCCATTTGGCTCGGGGAGTGCGGTATCAATATCGGGAAATGCGCCGCCATCAGCAGATAGCCAGGGAATATCGATTGGCTGATCGCTCATAACGGCGCAATTTACCTTATTTACTAAAACCGATTGTTTAAAACTTACTGATCCAGATAACGCTCGGCATCCAGTGCGGCCATACAACCAAAACCGGCTGAAGTAACCGCTTGGCGATAGATGTGGTCAGCCACATCACCCGCCGCGAAAACACCTTCAATGCTGGTTTGGGTCGCGTTACCGTCGATACCGCTCTGAATTTTCAGATAGCCGTTATGCATGTCCAGTTGATCGGCGAAAATATCGGTATTGGGTTTGTGTCCAATCGCAATAAATACACCGGCGACGTCGATTTCTTGGGTGGCGCCATCTTTGGTGCTAGCCAAACGCAGGCCGGTTACGCCGCTGTCATCGCCCAGCACTTCATCCAAAGTGTGATTCCAGATGATATTGATATTGCCGTTCTCGGCGCGCTCCAGCAGCTTGTCTTGCAGAATCTTTTCAGAACGCAGGGAGTCGCGGCGATGCACCAAGGTGACCTCGGCGCAAATATTCGATAGGTACAGCGCTTCTTCTACAGCGGTGTTACCGCCGCCAATAACGGCCACTTTCTTGCCGCGATAGAAGAAACCGTCACAGGTTGCACAGGCGGAAACACCTTTACCCATAAACGCCTCTTCCGAAGGCAAGCCAAGGTACTGAGCAGAAGCGCCCGTGGCAATAATCAGCGCATCACAGGTGTAAGTATTGCTACCGGTCAGCGTGAACGGACGATTTTTCAGGTCTACTTTGTCGATATGATCAAACAGAACCTGGGTTTCAAAGCGCTCGGCGTGGGCCTGCATACGCATCATTAGCTCCGGGCCTTGTACGCCATCGGTGTCGCCGGGCCAGTTATCAACCTCGGTTGTGGTGGTGAGCTGACCACCTTGCTGCATACCGGTAATCACCACCGGATTGAGGTTGGCGCGGGCGGCGTAAACAGCGGCAGTGTATCCGGCAGGGCCAGAACCGAGAATAATAAGGCGGTGGTGTTGTGTGTCACTCATGAATACGTTTCCATTAATCTCTGACTGTCGGCGCAACAAAATGGCGACGACACGGTTAAAAAATGAGCAAGATGGGCAAAATCGAAGCCCGTATCTTAGGTTAAATTTTACCGAGCAGCAAAGCTGCCAAGTGCGCATTTTTATTTTACATAATGCTACCATTGCCGGTGACTTGGTTTTGCCAATGAAAGTGATTTGTAAAAACAATTGAACCGCTAAAAGGATAGGCCCCAGCCTTGGCCAAACAAGAAAATACTGAATTAACGACGCGCGAGCGGCTCTGGTTGCGACTCCGGGAAGGCTTTTTGATTGCCGCTTCGGCGATCTGCCTGTACATCCTCGTTTCACTGCTGACCTACAACACCGCCGATCCCGGTTGGTCGCGCACCGGCAATGGCGCCGCTATCACCAATGCTGGCGGCCCGGTGGGTGCATGGATGGCCGATGTGCTTTACGCGCTGTTCGGCTATATGGCCTATCTGTTCCCACTGATGTTGGTGTTTCGGGTTGGCAAGCTGTTTAAAGATCGTGAACATCCCGCCGAGTTTGACTCTCTGCTGTTCGCGCTTCGCATCATCGGTTTTATTCTGGTGATGATCGCCAGCACCGGCCTGGCAGCCAACGAAGATGCAGGCCTGAGCAATTTGCCGTTTGGCAATGGCGGTGTACTGGGCAATGCCATTGGTCATGCCACCGAGTCCTCATTCAGCTTATTTGGCAGCCGGGTTTTGTTATTGGCGATCTTTTTGTTCGGTATGACTATCTTTACCGACCTTTCATGGTTGCGACTGATCGATAGCGTGGGCTATCACAGCATTCGTTATTACGATCTGGCTGTTGACCGTGTTCAAAGCTTCCTGAGCGCCCGCGCAGCGAAGAAAGAGGCTGCACAAGCCCAGCAAACCCGTAAAGCAGAAGTGGCACGCAAAACCGAAATTCAGAAAACCCGCATTGCACCGCCAACGATTGCGCCTGCGCCCAAGCCAGTGGAGCAATCCGAGCGTGTGCATAAAGAGAAACAGAAAAACCTGTTTGATGGGCCGGTAACCGGCAGCCTGCCTTCTTTGCAATTGTTGGATGAAGCTGACCATCACAGTAAAAAAGGCTTCTCTCAAGAAACACTGGAAGCCATGTCACGACTGCTTGAAATCAAGCTGTTGGATTTTGGTGTGTCGGCCAAAGTGGTGGCGGTGTATCCCGGCCCGGTTATCACCCGTTTTGAGCTCGAACCCGATGCTGGGGTTAAAGTCAGCAAAATAAGCAATCTGGCCAAAGACCTTGCGCGCTCTTTGGCGGTGGTGAGTGTTAGGGTTGTTGAGGTTATTCCCGGCAAGCCCTATGTCGGCATTGAAATTCCCAATGAAGATCGCGAGATTGTTAACTTCCGTGAAGTCCTGTCTTCCCGCGCCTATGATGAAGCCAAATCCAGTCTGACACTGGCCTTGGGGCATGACATTTCCGGCGAGCCAGTGTGCGCGGACTTGGCGAAAATGCCGCACTTACTGGTTGCGGGCACCACCGGCTCGGGTAAGTCGGTAGGGGTGAACGCCATGCTATTGAGCTTGCTTTACAAAGCGGGCCCGGAAGATGTTCGGTTATTGCTGGTAGACCCCAAAATGCTGGAATTGTCGGTTTACGATGGCATTCCCCATTTGCTTACCCCGGTCATTACCGATATGAAAGACGCGGCCAATGGTCTGCGTTGGTGTGTTGGTGAAATGGAGCGCCGTTATAAATTAATGTCGGCAATGGGGGTGAGAAACCTCGCTGGCTTTAATCGCAAAATCAAAGATGCGGCTGCTAGCGGTAATCCAATCAAAGACCCTCTATGGATTCCCGATGAACACTTTGAGGCTGGCATGGTCGAAGCAGAAGCGCCCGATCTCGAAGCGCTGCCCTCTATCGTTGTCGTTATCGATGAATTTGCTGACATGATGATGATTGTCGGCAAAAAGGTTGAAGAGCTGATTGCCAGGATTGCCCAGAAAGCCCGTGCAGCGGGAATTCACTTGATTCTTGCCACGCAACGCCCCTCGGTTGACGTTATTACCGGCCTTATCAAGGCTAACGTACCAACCCGAATTGCGTTTCAGGTGTCGTCAAAAATTGACTCCCGCACCATTCTCGATCAGGGCGGGGCTGAGCAGTTACTTGGTCACGGTGATATGTTGTATCTGCCACCGGGCACCGGTTTACCGGTTCGTGTCCACGGCGCATTTTGTTCAGATGATGAAGTGCATCGAGTGGTTGCCGACTGGAAAAAACGCGGTGAGCCACAATACATCGACGGCTTGCTGGAAGAGGGCGGTGTCAGCGATGTGATTCCCGGCATGGGCGGCGGTGAAGGTGATGACAATGGCGAAGCGGATGAGCTTTACGATCAGGCCGTGCATTTTGTCTGCCAGAGTCGCCGCGCTTCAATTTCTGCCGTACAGCGCAAGCTGCGCATCGGTTATAACCGCGCAGCTCGCCTGATTGAAACGATGGAGCAGGCCGGCGTAGTCAGCGAAATGGCCAGCAACGGTAGTCGAGAAGTTTTGGCTCCACCCCCAGCCGAGTAATTAAGTTTGGATACAGGTTCGCGGCGCTACGCTGAACCAAATTCCTCAGAGTAACGATGTAATGCGATTTCTTTTAAGCGGTTTTGTTCTTCTATGTGCAGGGTTTTCAGTTCATGCGGCCTCGAATAATGCCGCTGAACAGCTACAAATGCTGTTGGCCAAAAACCAAACTATTCAAGCCAGCTTTGAACAAACGGTCAGCAGTGAAGAAGGGGATGTACTTCAGCAGAGTCAAGGTGCCATCGCCTTATCCCGCCCCAATCATTTTCGCTGGGAAAGCACCGAGCCGTTTCATTACCTAGTCATTGGCAATGGCAAAACCCTGTGGCGATATGATGCCGATCTGGAGCAGCTCGACGTTGAACCCTTTGATGCGCAATTGGCTGACACCCCGGCGTTAATCTTTTCCGCGTCGCCTGAAGCCTTAACGGCGGCCTACCAAATTAGCAAAAATGAAAAAGCCGCAGCGGGTGTCGACGAGTTTATTCTGCTTCCCAATGCCTCTGGCTTGTTCTCCGAGCTGAGATTGCAATTCAAAAATGGCGGTTTAGTTGAGATGCAACTGGTAGACAATCTGCAACAACACTCCCGCATTCTCTTTAAAAAGGCCAAGTACAATATCAAGCTGAATGAAAGCTTGTTTCGTTTTGACGACAGCCCTGAAGCTCTCGAACGCCTTTCACAATAGCGTTTCTCAATAGTAATGCTCATCAATAGCCATGCCGATTTACTTGTTTAGCGCCAATTGTTTCAGAGGCCGACTATGAGTCAGGCACCCCTTGCTGCGCGAATGCGACCAGAGAAGCTCGAAGATTATGCGGGGCAGGGCCACTTATTGGCTGAAAACAAACCGTTACGCCGCGCTATTACATCTGGCCAGATTCACTCGATGATTTTCTGGGGGCCGCCGGGTGTGGGTAAAACCACGCTGGCACAACTGATTGCTCACCATTGCGATGCGCATTTCATTACCGTGTCGGCGGTATTGGCTGGGGTAAAAGATATTCGTGCTGCGGTTGAGCAAGCTCAGCGTGAAAAGCAGTATGGCCGTTCGACCATTTTGTTTATCGATGAAGTACATCGTTTCAATAAGGCACAGCAAGATGCTTTTTTGCCCTTTGTTGAAGATGGCACCTTAATTTTTATTGGTGCGACCACCGAAAACCCGTCTTTTGAAATCAATAATGCCTTGCTCTCGCGGGCACAGGTTTATCAATTACGGGCCTTGGACGAGGCCGCCATTCTGGGTATTTTGCAGCGCGCGGTAAGCGCACAGGGCTGGTCTGCACAGCTCGAGCAATTGCAGCAGCTTGCTTTGCAGGCAGATGGTGATGGCCGCCGCGCCTTGAATATTCTTGAAATCGCCATGGACATGGCTGAGGACAACATCCTTACTGAAGCCTGCCTCAGTGCTGCGCTTAGTGACTACTGTCGCCGTTTTGATAAGGGCGGTGATCTTTTCTACGATCAAATATCCGCATTACATAAAGCGGTTCGGGGTAGCTCACCCGATGCCGCGCTGTATTGGCTCACCCGAATGCTAGAGGCCGGCTGCGATCCGGTTTATGTCGCCCGCCGCCTATTGCGTATGGCCAGTGAAGATATTGGTAATGCTGATCCTCGTGCTCTACGGGTCTGCATTGATGCTTGGGATGTGCAGGAGCGTTTAGGCAGTCCGGAAGGGGAGCTGGCCTTGGCGCAAGCCGCCTGTTACTTGGCCTGCGCGCCCAAAAGCAACGCGGTATATACCGCCTATAAAGCGGTTAAACAGGATATTGCCAGCGGCGGTAGCCATGAAGTGCCGATTCATCTGCGCAACGCACCCACCCGCTTGATGAAAGAGCAGGGCTACGGCGCCGAATATCGCTATGCCCACGATGAGCCCAATGGTTTTGCTGCGGGGGAGAATTACTTTCCTGAAGCACTTCAAAACCGAAAGTACTATCATCCGGTGGATCGCGGGCTAGAGAAGAAAATTGCTGAAAAAATCAGCCATCTCGATACGCTGAATGCGCAAAGCCCAATTCAGCGCTATCCCCGCAAATAAGGTTTCTTTGCTAAGGTTTCTTGGCAAATAACTTTCTGTCGCTCAATCATTCGCGGCGGTGCCCATACAGCCGTGATGGGTGATAAAATGCTCTCAATTTCCGGCAGATAGTGTAGAAATCTCAGTGTTACAACTTTTACTCATAGCCCTTGGCGGTGCAGCCGGCGCCTTAAGTCGATATGGCGTTGGCCAGTTTGCGCGGGGCTTGGTCTACCATCACTGGCCGCTGGGTACTTTTCTGGTCAATATTACGGGCTCTTTTTTAATCGGCCTGGCTTTTGTCACAATCACTGAAAAGGCCGCCATTCACTCAGATTGGCGCTATGTGTTGATTGTTGGATTTCTGGGCGCGTTCACCACGTTTTCAACCTTTTCCCTTGAAACGGTAACCATGCTGGAAGCGGGTCGCATTGGCTTGGCAATGAGTTACGCACTCAGCAGCGTGGGGCTGTGCCTGCTAGGCTGCTGGCTGGCGATCGTTATTTCAAGATAATTTATTTTATATAAAACATAAAGTTGGAGTAGTTTTTAAATGCTAGATATTAAGCAAGTTCGGCAGAATCCCGACGCCATTGCAGAGGCCTTACGCAAGAAGCGTTTTGAGTTTGATGCCGCCGAGTTTGCCCGCCTGGATGCCCAGCGCAAGCAAGCCGATATCGACAGCCAAGAACTGCTTGCCCAGCGCAAGCAAGCGTCAAAAAAAGTTGGCGAACTGATCAAATCAGGTGTTCCCGTTGACGATGCCAAAGCACAGGTCAATGAGCTGCTAGCGGATATTGAAGCGCGCCTTGAAGGTTTGGTGAACGCCGCCAAAGAGGTTAATGAGCAGCTGGAAGCCATGCTAATGGCCGTACCTAATCTGCCTGCCGAAGATGTGCCAGAAGGCCAAGACGAAGACGCCAATATTGAGGTTGTCCGCTGGGGCGAACCCAAGCAATACGATTTTGACGTGCGCGACCATGTTGATGTGGGCGCTGGTTTGGGTGGATTGGATTTTGATACCGCCACCAAACTCACTGGCAGCCGTTTTGCCGTTATGCGCGGGCCTCTCGCGCGCCTGCATCGGGCGCTGATCCAATTTATGCTGGACACTCATATTTACGAGCACGGTTATCAGGAAGTTTATGTGCCCTATATGGTGAATAGCGATTCTCTGCGCGGTACCGGCCAACTGCCCAAGTTCGAAGCGGATCTGTTCAAGCTGCAAGGCGATAGCGGTTATTACCTGATTCCTACCGCAGAAGTGCCCGTAACTAATATGTACCGCGATACCATTGTAGAAAGCGCTGAGCTTGAGGCGGGCATTAAGTTCACCTGTCACACACCGTGTTTCCGCAGTGAGGCCGGCAGCTATGGCCGTGACACCCGGGGCATGATCCGCCAGCACCAATTTGAAAAAGTGGAGCTGGTGCAGTTCGTTCGCCCAGAAGAGTCCGACGCCGCTCTGGAGGCATTGACCGGTCACGCTGAAACCATTCTTCAAAAGCTGGAACTGCCTTACCGCAAAGTGATTCTGTGTGGTGGTGATTTGGGCTTCTCTGCTCGCAAAACCTACGACCTCGAAGTCTGGTTGCCGGCGCAGAATACCTACCGCGAAATCTCATCCTGCAGTAATTTTGGCGATTTTCAGGCCCGCCGCATGATGGCGCGCTGGCGCAATCCAGAAACCGGCAAGCCCGAATTACTGCACACCCTTAATGGGTCTGGCTTGGCTGTGGGCCGTACGCTGGTGGCTATTTTGGAAAACGGCCAGCAGGCGGACGGCAGCGTACAAATTCCAGCCGTGCTACAGAAGTATATGGGTGGATTGACCATGCTGAGCGCCGCAAGCTAATGGATTTTTTACCGCTATTTACCGATCTTAAACAGCGGCACTGCCTCGTTGTTGGCGGTGGTTCAGTGGCTCTGCGCAAGGCGCGGTTACTGGCCAAGGCCGGTGCGCGAGTTAATGTTGTCGCGCTTGAGATTCAGGCCGAATTAACTCAGCTTGTCAGTGATTCGGGCGGCGCGTTGTTTCAACAGGCCTATGGCGCGGAACGGCTCGACAATATCTTTCTTGTTATCGCCGCCACCGATGATCGCGAGCTCAACAAGCAGGTCTCTGCCGATTGTCACGCCCGTAATATTCCGGTCAATGTTGTGGATGATCCCGAGCTGTGCAGTTTTATTTTGCCCGCCATCGTTGACCGCTCACCGCTGATGATCGCGATTAGCAGCGGTGGTGCCAGTCCAGTTTTAGCGCGCTTAATTCGCAGCCGTTTGGAGAGCAGTATTCCCAGCGCCTTTGGCCGCCTCGCCAGCTTGGTGGGTAGCTTTCGCGACAAGGTCAAAAACCGGTTTGACGATATTGAGGATCGCCGCGATTTCTGGGAGCAAACCTTGCAGGGCCCCATTGCGGAAATGGTGTTTGCCGGCAAAGATCAAACTGCCGCTGAAATGCTGCAACAAGCAATTGATAAAGCGGATGTGCGCCCCGGTGGTGAAGTCTATTTAATTGGCGCCGGCCCCGGCGATCCAGATTTAATGACCTTTAAAGCCATGCGTTTGCTGCAACGCGCCGATGTGGTGCTGTACGACCGCTTGGTGGCACCGGAAATTGTCGAATTGTCACGCAAAGATGCGGAGCGAGTTTACGTGGGTAAAGCCCGCGCAAATCACGCCGTTCCGCAAAATGATATTAATCAACTATTGGTCGATTACGCACTGCAGGGCAAAAAAGTGGCGCGCCTTAAAGGCGGCGATCCCTTTATTTTTGGTCGTGGCGGCGAAGAAATTGAGCGCTTAGCCGAGCTGCACATTCCCTTTCAAGTTGTGCCCGGTATCACCGCCGCGGCAGGGTGTGCGAGTTATTCCGGCATTCCGCTAACCCATCGAGATTACGCCCAGTCGGTACGTTTTGTTACCGGCCACCTCAAAGACGGCTCTCTAAATTTGCCCTGGGGTGAATTGGTGCATCCACAGCAAACCGTAGTGTTTTATATGGGCTTGGTGGGTTTGCCCGATATCTGCGCGCAATTGATTCAACATGGCCGGGCAGAAGACACGCCTATCGCACTGATTCAGCAGGGCACCACCCAGCATCAAAAAGTGGTGACCGGCACCTTGGGTACCATGGTTTCAATCATCGCGGATAACCCGGTGCAGGCTCCCACGCTGATTATTGTGGGCGAGGTGGTAGAGCTACGTGAAAAGCTGGCCTGGTATGAGCAGGGCGATTTGAGCAAGCCCATTCTGTAATCTCACTTAATCCCAAAACAGAAGGGAAAGCGCCCGTGGCTGAATTTGACTACGATTTATTTGTTATTGGTGCTGGCAGTGGCGGCGTTCGTGCCGCTCGCATGTCAGCCGGTTTTGGCGCTCGTGTTGCCATAGCCGAAGAGCGCTATTACGGCGGCACCTGCGTGAATGTCGGCTGCGTTCCCAAAAAACTCTTCAGTTACGCAGCGCATTATCCAGAACATTTTAAAGATGCTAACGGCTTTGGCTGGCGTGCAAGCTCAGAGCCCCTTGATTGGCCGCGACTGCGCGATAATAAAACTGCAGAAATTCAGCGCCTGAACGGGATTTACCTCAACCTGCTGCGCAATGCCGGTGTCGAGATTTTAGATGGTCACGCTAAGATACTTGGGCCAAATCTGGTCGAGGTGGCTGGCAAGACTTACACCGCCGAACGTATTTTGATTACTGTGGGCGGCTGGCCATTTATTCCGGATATTCCGGGCCGCGAACATGCCGTCAGCTCAAATGAAATTTTCTATCTTGAAACGCTGCCCAAGCGTGCTGTGATTGTTGGTGGGGGCTACATCGCTACCGAGTTTGCCGGCATCCTGCACGGACTTGGCGTTGAGGTGGAATTAATCTATCGCCGCGAATTATTTCTGCGCGGTTTTGATCAAGAAATTCGCGAAAAACTCGTTGCTGAGATGCGCCAACAAGGTATTTCGCTGCGTTTTAACGAAGACGTAAGCGCCATAGAAAAAAACAGCACGGGCATGCAATTATCACTTCGGAGCGGCCAAAGTTTAGCAACCGATATGGTGATGTACGCCACCGGACGGCGCCCCTTGCTGGATAATCTCGGCTTAGAAAATACCGAAGTCACCCTAAATACTGACGGCTTTATTCAAGTCGATGCCCATTTCCAAACCGCAGAGCCCAGTATTTACGCCTTGGGCGATGTGACCGGTGGCATGGAATTAACCCCTATTGCGCTGGCCGAAGGTATGAATTTGGCGCGCCGCCTGTTTAATAATGACCACCGGGAATTGGATTACAGCAATATTCCCACCGCAATTTTCTGTCATCCCAATGTCGCTACCGTTGGTTTAAGTGAGGAACAGGCGCGAGAGCAATACGGTGAGATTGCCGTATTTACCTCTGATTTTCGCCATCTAAAACATACTTTAAGCGGAAATCCGACTCGCACCTTTCTCAAGCTTATTGTCGATAAACAGAGCGATAAGGTGCTTGGCGCGCATATGATGGGCGAAGAGGCCGGCGAAATCATTCAGGGCTTGGCAGTGGCTATTAAAGCCGGCGCTACCAAGGCGGATTTTGACAGCACGATTGGGATTCATCCAACCGTAGCCGAAGAGTTTGTGACGATGCGGGAAGCGGCACGCTAGTTTGGTGTGACGCATTTCACGCAAGGCGTGAAATGCGTGCTTACCGTTTAGCGGGTTTTCTTATCGACTTTGGGCCAGACGTTCAGCCACAAAATAGGGTTTAGCGTCGATCAGAATCGACGCGGCTTCATGGAGATAGGGGTCGGGCTTGTCTTCATCCTTATCATTGCCTGCTTCTGCTGATGCTGCGGCGTCCTCTTCCTCCTCTTCAGCATCGAGGGTTTTCAAAAGTTCCTCACCTTTAGCAGCCCGGCGGCGGTTTTCCATTGCCAGTTGCTCAGCCTTGCGCGTATCGCGCTCTTCAATGCGCTGCTTTAAATTCAGCGACAAGGTTTTCTCGTTACGAATTTTCTCGATTTGGGCGAGGGATTCGCGCAGATAAATAAAGTCAGGATCTTTAGCTATACGCGAATCATGGCTAGCCCGCAGCTTGGGAAGTGCATCCTTAAAATCGAAATAATAATTGTGTCGCGCGTGGGCGATTCGATCCCAAGCCAAGGCATTGTCCAGCGAGTTTTCACCCACTTTTTCCATGTCATAAATGGGCGGAAAAGCGATGTCTGGCAGTACGCCTCGGTTCTGGGTACTGTCACCTGAAATGCGGTAAAACTTAGACTCAGTCAGCTTTAATTGACCGTGGGGCAGGGGGTTAACCGACTGCACCGTGCCTTTGCCAAAGCTCTGTGTGCCGAGTATCAAGCCGCGCTGATAATCCTGAATCGCACCGGCAAAAATTTCAGAAGCCGAGGCGCTCATGCGATTAATCAGCACTGCCAATGGGCCTGAATAATAGGGTGAACGACGACTCTTGCCTTCGCGAATAACGCGGGAATTGGATTGGCGAATTTGTACGGTAGGGCCTTGCTCAATAAACAATCCGACCAGCGCATTAGCTTCAGCCAGTGAGCCGCCCCCATTGTCGCGCAAATCAATCAAAATACCTTCAGCGCCCTCAGATAACAGCTCGCCGAGAATGCGGTGCACATCTCGAGTGGTGCTTCTAAAGTCCGGATCGCCACGGCGGAATCCTTCAAAGTCGAGATAAAACGTCGGAATATCGATAACCCCGATTTTACTCATGCCGCCCTTGGCGTTGGGCAATTCAATCATCTCGCCCTTAGCGCTTTGCTCTTCCAGCTTCACCTCGTTGCGCTCGATGACAATGACCTGCCGCTCTTCATCGCTAATTGCACTGGCTGGAATCACTTCAAGGCGCACAATTGAGCCGGCGGGGCCGCGAATCTGATCCACCACGTCATCCAAACGCCAGCCAATCACATCCTGCATTTCACCCTGTTTGCCTTGAGCAACACCAATAATGCGGTCGGCGGGCTGAAGCTGGCCTTGTTTTTCAGCGGGGCCAGCAGGCACCAAACGCACGACTTTGGTGAAATCATCTTCAGCCTGAAGAACGGCGCCAATGCCCTCGAGCTTGAGGCTCATATTGATCTGGAAATTCTCTGAAATACGCGGCGAGAAATAATCAGTATGGGGGTCATATAGAGAAGCATAGGCATTAGCAAAAGACTGGAAGGCATCTTCTGATTCCAGTTGCTGCATGCGGCGCAGTTGGTTGCGGAAGCGTTTTTCCAGCAGCTCAACAATCGCGTCATCCTCTTTGCCGGCAATTTTCAGGCTTAATACCCGGCTTTTAATTTGCTGTTTCCAGATCGCCGCTGCTTCATTGCCATTTTTTGGCCACGGAGCCTCACTGCGATCGAGTGGCATTGCTTCCTTAGAAGTGAAATCAAAACTACTGATTAGCTCAGGCAAGCCGCCCAACACTGAATCTAAACGCTGAATCACGCGCTCACGGTAGCGATTAAAAATCACGAAAGCGTCGCTAAGCTGGCCCTGTTTTAATTGATCATCAAATTTGAGGCGATATTTCTCAAACTCTTGAATATCTGATTGCAGAAAAAACTGCCGCCCCGGATCAAGGTCTTCAAGATAAACATCGAGTAATTTAGAGGAGAGGGCATCATCAATTGAAAGCTGAACATAGTGACGCCGCTGAAGTTGGTTGAGCATGTCGCGGATAGCATCCTGCTGACTTTCCTCAGCCTGCAAGGCCGTAATAGTTGCGGCAAAGCTTGGAGCCGTGAGGGTGACAAGCAGAGAAAGGACTGCTAACCACTGAAAAACGCCGCGCGATCTGAATGGGCTTCGGTACAACTTCAATGGAATTACCTTCATGTTAACGTTATCGGTATATAGAGCCGTTATTTAGGCTCTCTTGGATATTACAGGTCAATTTCTCTCTATTTCCAGCTTTTATAAGCCATTTAGTTGATATTTTGCCGTCATCGAACAGGTTAGGCTTCTCGGCTCTGATCTTGGAGCTATAAAAATGTCTCAAAACCCCAAAATCCTTGCCGTTGAAAACTATATTCAGGGACTTTGCGAGAGCAATCTGGATAAAATTCTTTCGCTTTACGCTGACGATGCCACCGTTGAAGACCCCGTGGGCACCGAACCCAGAAAAGGCATGGCGGCTATTACTGAGTTCTATAATATGGCGATAAGTTCCAAAATTACCGCGAAGCTAGAAGGCCCAGTGCGGATCGCTGGCCCCCATGCGCTGTTTCCGTTCTCGATCACCATGGACTTTGGCGAAAGCACCATGAATATTGATGTGATTGATCAATTTACCTTCAATGATGACAATAAAATCATCAGCATGAAGGCCTTCTGGGGCGAAGAAAACTCGCGGATGTCTTAACTATTCTTCAAGAAGGGTTGAGCTTTAACGGGCAATCGCCACTGATTTAATTTGTGCCCAAACGCTAATGCCCTCACGCAGCTGAAGCTTTTCGAGAGACAGCTGGGTGATGGCGGCAAATAACACCTGCTCGCCCACTTTCAACGTTACTACCGCCGTGCCTGTCGCACTGTTGAGTTGAATGGCATCAATAATGGCGGGCAAGCGATTCAGAATGCTGGAGTCGTCGTGATTGCTCAGGGCAATACTCACATCCCTTGCCAGCACTCTGAGGCGTAAGCTTTTGCCCTTTGTCTCTGCCCCGGCTTTAATCCACAAAGATTGTTGCCCGCCGGGTATTTCTGCGCGCATTAGCGGCCCGTTATTATGATTTTCAACGGCAATAACATCGAGCAGGGCGCTGGGTTCATCGCTGTCCTGTAGCGGACTTTCCAGGCGATTAAAAATAGCAAGCGTACTGCCAGACTCAATTAACTTGCCATCTTCAAGAACTAGCACCCGGTCTGCAAGTCGGACAAGCTCGTCGAGAGAATGGGTGACATAAAGAATCGCAATCTGAAATTGCGCGGCTAATTGCTCAAGATAGGGTAGAATTTCTCGCTTGCGCGGCTGATCCAAAGCGGAAAGCGGCTCATCCATCAATAACACTTGGGGCCGGGTTAAAAGCGCTCTGGCAATACTCACTCTTTGCTCTTCGCCACCGGATAATTGGGCGGGCATGCGCGCCAGTAAATGGCCGATTCCCATTGTAGATAAGACCTTGTCATAAAAGGCCTGATCTCGGCCCGGAGTGCGTCGCGACTCACCATAAGCCAGATTTTGCGCCACAGTTAAATGGGTAAATAAGCTGGGAGCCTGACTTACATAAGCAAGATCGCGCTTAAAAGTAGGAAGGGTATAACGCTCATCTTGCCAAATCTTTTCAGCCACCGCGCAATGGCCTTTAGCCTTGGGTTCAAGCCCCGCTATACAGCGAAGCAGCGTGGTTTTACCCGAGCCAGAAGGACCATAAATCGCTGTAACTCCCTGAAGCGGCAGGGTAGCTTTTATCTTGAGCTGAAACTCAGCGGCTTTATTCTTTGCGCTATGCTGTAAGGCAAAGTCAAAGGACAAGCACACTTCATGGGTCTGCGTTTCAGTCATGAGATTAAGACTTAAAGCCGATTAACTTGCGCCCTTGAAAGCTGTAGAGCAAAAGCAATATCAATAGCGAAAACCCAAGCATCAAGGCCGCAAGGCTGTGCGCATTACCATATTCCAGCGCCTCAACATGATTATAAATCTGTACGGAAACAACACGGGTTTCCCCCGGAATATTGCCGCCCATCATCAGTATCAGCCCAAACTCCCCAAGGGTATGGGCAAAACCCAAGGTCGCTGCGGTGATATAGGCTGGCCGGCACAGGGGCAGCATCACACTAAAAAAACCGTCTATAGGGCGTGCCCCGAGCGTTGCGGCAATTTCCATAGGACGTCGCCCTTGTATTTCAAAGGCATTTTGCAGGGGTTGCACAACAAACGGCAGTGAATAAAACAGGGAGGCAACAACCAAGCCCCAGTAGGTAAACGGCAGTAATCCTAAACCCAATGCCTCTGTTAGCGAGCCCAGCGGCCCCGATGGCCCCGCGATAATAAGAAAATAAAACCCCAGAACCGTGGGTGGCAATACCAGGGGTAGGGCGACAAAGGCGGAAATGATTGGCTTTAATATCGACGTACTGTGAGCGAGCCACCACGCCAATGGTGTGCAGAGTAACAGTAATAAAAACGTGACAGTGCCGGCCAATTTCAGGCTGAGAAAAATCGCGGTGATATCGTCTGGGGAAAGTTGCATGGCAGCATTCTAGACACTTCGCTCATTCGGTACTAGCTGGCAAGTCTCAAGAACGCGTTGGAAAAAATTTATCAGCTCGATGTGGCTACAGTGTATCCGTTTTCCAGAATAATCTGCTGGGCTTGATCAGATTGCAAAAAACGCCAGAAACTAACTGCGGCCGCGTAGTCCTGAGCCGAGTCGAGTAGAGCGGCCGCCTGCCGAATTGGCGGATAAAACTCGATCGGCACTGCAATATAGGGCGACTGTTCTGTGGGTTTGGCAATGAGCTGTGAGAGGGCGACAAAACCCAACTGCGCATTACCCGTGGAAACAAACTGGAGCGTTTGGGTGATATTCTCACCATAAACCAATTTATGGTTTAGCTCGGGAAGAAGCTCTAAATGCTGAAGAACCGACTGCGCGGCAAAACCATAGGGCGCTGTTTTGGGATTGGCGAGCGCGAGCTTTTTCAGTGAAGTTCCAGTAAGTAGGGGGCGAATCAAGTTGGTGTTATTCTCCTCTGTTCCTGCAGGAATCAAACGGCCCCACAGAGCCAATTGACCTTCTGCGTAAACAAAATGATTTGCTGGCCTGACGCGCTTTTGCTCAATCAGCTTTTCAATGCTTTGGGTGTCTGCGGCAAGAAAAATCTGAAACGGCGCGCCGTGAACAATCTGCGCATAGAGCTTCCCGGTAGAACCGTAAGAGGTGATCAGTTTGTGTTCTGATTCCGATTCGAACTGAGTTTTAAGTTGCTCAAAAGCGGCCGTAAAATTAGATGCCACGGCGACATGGATGGTGTCGGCATAGGTAAAAGGCATCAACAAAAAAGAGATAAATAGGATTAAAAAAATCCCATATCTTTTTGTAATTGATGCCTTTTTTTTCATAAATTAGCTAGCGGCATCCAGAAGAGCGGCGTTTGAAGTTGCAACGCCGTTCGCACGAAGCTGATCTACCAAGGCTTTTTGTTTTTTCTGCGACAACCAAGGGTAGTTGGCAGGCAAGCCGAGACGAATACTGGCCTGAGCTGCCGGGCTGTTTTTGTTTGGAATTTTATCGCCTAATTTGGCAATGAGTTTGACAAACAAACGCCCAGTGCGAGACAGGTCGTACTCCGGCCCCAGTTCAAGAACCTGGCGAACAGAGGTGGGCAGAATATCGATAGCCGCACAAGCAATCCATTTGCGCATAAAAGTTGGCGCTTTACGGCCTTCGGAATAAATAACGATATCCAAAAATTCCTTCACGATCGCATGGGGCTCAAAACCCGGCTCCAAGGCTTCCATCATTTTATAAAAGCCAGCTTCACTTTCAGCGCGCTGCTTAACACCATACAGCGCACCAACCTCATGGCCTTCGCGGTAATATTGATCAGACTCTTCTTGTGAAAGAGGGCTTACAAAAGAATTGTAGGCCGCATGGAATCCGTATTCCGCCGTTGCTAAAACCCAATCCAATAACTCGACATCTAGAGCCTTGTACGCCACGCCGTCAGGAGTTTCACCCTGAACGTTGGCATGCATCTTATTAACACGAGAAATAACTGACTTGGCAACAGAGGCGGGGCCAAAGGAACTGATCGAGGCTGCCATCGCGGTGCGCATACTGCGACCAACCGGGTCTTTTTTGTAGGTTGAGTGATCCCAAACGCCACTGCGAATACGCGGGTCGGCAAACTCCAGCAATACCGCGCAAATACCGCCAATACCAAAAGTGATCGGATTTTTCATAATCCGCCAGCGAATAGAATCCGGCTCAAGAAAAGAGGGCTCACCCGCCGGCTCAGTAAAATCGATTTTCCAACCCAGATACGACGTCAGTTCAGACATAAGGAACTCCAGAACAAGCAACCAGTTAACTAAGCTGAATTATCAAGGGTACAGGAACTTATCCGCCATGATAAATGTTAATGTTTGCAGGAGGACAAATCCCCCCTTGGCCTAATTCGGCATAAAGCTGGCCACATTTCACATTTTATTCCCTTCGCCTGCTTCTACTATGTGCGACGAATCATTTCCATCTGTGATGAGTTAAAGGCAGGTTATAGAAAATAATGACAAACACTAAAAGTCGAATTTTATTATTGGGCGCCACCGGTAAAACTGGGCAGTTAATTCTGGAGCAACTGATTGCCAAACAAGCTAGGCCCGTTTTGGTTGGGCGCAATCCCGAAACATTAAAAGCGCTAGCCGAGCGCTATGGCAATTTGGATATTGCAATTGCCGACGCCCAAGATCCAGACTCACTTCGGGCCATTATTCGCGCTGGAGATGTTCTGGTTTCGACCGTAGGCCCATTCGAAACCTTAGGCAAAATTCCCTTAGCCGTCGCCGTAGAGCAGGGCGCTCACTATTTAGATACATCTGGCGAACCCGATTTCACCGACTATGTTTACGAGACTTACGAGCAGCAGCTTGAGGGCTCTTCACAGGTCATCATAACTTCCTGTGGGTTCGATTTTGTACCGGGCCAAGTGGTTGCCGGTGAGTTACTGGCCCAATACGGTGAAAAAGTCGACACACTTAATGTCATTTATTCCACCGCCGATGGACGCTTTGCCAACCTCACTACAGGAACCCTAAACACCTTTGCCAAAGCCATTACCGAGCAAGGCACTTTTTATAATAACGGGGAGTTCTACAAAGGCTATTTTGGGGCCAAAAGCTACCCAATAAGAGGGTCGGCCGTCATTCTGGAAAAATTCGCCAAAGTTAGCCTAACCTTCTGTTTTTTATTGAAAATATCCAAGATCAGGTTTTAGGTGGCCGGTAAAACGTCCAAATTTAGCCACTTCGAATGCAAACCCCTGGCGCCACTCGAATTTTTGGAAATTACGCGCAATTACGCATGATATGCGTAATCAATATAACGCTGACATCTGCTATCGATTTCCACCCGCTCTTTGGGCTAAAATCACTCAGCCGACCGGGTATGAGCCTTCTCTGTCGTAAAACAGCAATAAGGTCTGCGAAGCGCCTTAGGTGGCCTGCGATAAGAGCAAATACCCTATTGAGCCTGAGAGCAGCAGGTCACTCACTGGCTTCCGGCGTTTTACTTTTTTCGGCCAGCAAGCGATTCATCATATCGGTCTTAATTGAGATTTCAGTTTCGAGCTTGCCAATCGACACAAGCGCTTCGGCTTTCCAGGCTAGCAGCTCTTCATTCAGCTTTTTAAGTTTATCGATTTCCTCTGATTGATCTTTAAGCTCGGAAAGTTGAGTTTGAAGCGAATCAGTTTCTTCTGTTTTCAGATCCAGATTTGTTGTTAGTTTGCGTTGCTCATCTTCTATTTTTGCAAGCGTTTTCTGTGTGGCGCCAAGCTCAGCTACCAATCTTCCGTTGTCTTTGTTCAATTGCGTGATATCACCCTGCTTAACAGAAAGTGTTTGATTTAAGGCCCTGATTTCAGCTTGTAATTGCTGTACTTGGTGCTCATGTTTTCGCTGATCCTGCTCACGTTGATCCTTAACGGATTGCCGGTAATGCTCCATCGCCTCGCGGTTGTGACGATGCTTTTCTTCCAGTGATTCATTCTGAGCCTGCTTCTCGGCTAACAGTACTTGAAGCTTTTCGTTGGCTTGATTGGCTTTAGAGGCATTTGCTTTCAGCGTTTCTTCAGAAGCTTTGCTGGCATCAAGGTCGGAGAGCACGACTTTCAGTTCACGCTCTTTTGCTTCTAAAGTGTTATTTGTGTTGGCAAGCGAGTTTTCGAGTTCTTGAAGGCGATCGGTTAGCGACCTCACCTGGTTTTGATGTTTGGTTTGGTGTTCTTCCACCAGGGACTGAGCCTCCTGGCGAAGCACTGAGGCAAGGCGTCCGACAAGCTCTTTTATAGGCTGGCTGAGTAGAGTCTCATCATCCAATCGAGCTGATGCCTCTTCTTCGATCTCGCGTAAATAGCGATGAATAGTGGACTTTGAACCGGTATTGCCCAGCTCTACTCGTATTGCGTCAATGGAGGGGTTTTCGCCCCGGCTGATCAGGGTTTCGCGTGCGTTGGATACCAGCGCCTTATTGATGCCACCTCTTGCCATAATTCACCTCTCGGTATATTTCGTACTGTATTACATACCATGTATATACATACTACTTTACACACTCAAAGTGGGTAATTAAAGCAAAAAGATAACCTTAAATAATCATGAATTATTTAAGGTTATGGTAATTTGAGGGTAAATTTGGCCCAAAATCAGTACGAATCTGGCATATGCCAGCCCACCACAACAATGCCCATGCCGGCCCACTGGCGCCAGATGCAGGGTTAGCAGCCAGACAAATGTAGCCAAATGAATGCTGCCGGCAGGTTACCGCTTGGGGCCATTTTCAGTATTTCGAGCGGGCCAAGGCCAAATTGCAGTGGGTGATACCGGCAACCTTACCGGCTGTCTTTCTATTGCTGTATCTACACCGTGGTCGTTTCAGTGACGCGATGCTTGTACTGTCGGCTTTGCCCTTCGCCTTGATGGGCTCGATCTAGCAGCTGTTTCTGCTCAATCACAAACTCAGTGTGGCGGTATGGGTCGGCATGATTGCGATGGCCGGATTGGCCGCAGAATTGGGTTTGTTGATGTTGCACTACCTGGACGATGCCCTGCAAAAACCGGAAGCATTGGATTCAAAAAACCGGCTGGATGAGTTTCACGAAAAAGTCGCGCAAAGCGCCGCGCAACGTATTCGACCGATGCTCATGACCAGCTTAACTTTACTGATTTCGCTCATTCCCATTTTAATCAGTGATGGCACCGGAGCCGATGTGATGAAACGGATTGCCGCGCCCATGGTGGGCGGGACCGCTTCGGCGTTAATTGCTGTGCTATTGGTTTTTCCCGCAATATTCGCACTTTGGAAGGCGCCTCGGCTTTTTTCGACGGACGATAAGGGAAAACTGAAAATACACCAATAGCATTGACTTTTTGTAAATTTTGCTAATGCAATGCTAATAATTTGCTGAACAGGGAGGTTCATCTGCCATCACGAGCGATGTTTTATCGGAACATTCTTTGCTGCGAAACACGACCAAAAGGGGGATGCTCATGAATGAATTTTTAACGCAGTGGCAAAACGCTGCGCATACAACAGTGGGACTTTTTTGGATGGCCTTTTGGGCGTTTGCGCTGGGCTATGTCATCAGCTCAATGATCCAGGTGTTTGTCACCCAGGACAGAATGCAAAAAACCATGGGTAAAACAGGCGCAAAGAGTGTTGCACTGGGCACTTTTTTTGGGTTTATTTCGAGTTCATGTTCTTTTGCCGCTTTATCTACAACACGCGCGTTGTTTGTCAAAGGCGCTGGCTTAATTCCCTCTCTGGCGTTCCTGTTAGCGTCAACAAATTTGGTTGTCGAACTCGGCATTGTCATTGCCATTTTTCTTGGCTGGCAGTTTGTTGTCGGTGAATATGTCGGCGGCATACTATTGATTTTAATCGTCTGGTTTTTGGTAAAGCTCACGCGCAAGAAGAAGCTCGAAGATCAAGCGCGAGAACATGCGAAAAGCGCCGAAGGCGATCACGACGCCTCTTCAAGCGAGCAGGAAAGCTGGAAAGATAAAATCGCGAGCAAGGCTGGCTGGCAGCAAGTCGCGAATCAATACGTCATGGAATGGAAAATGGTCTGGAAGGATGTGACCGTTGGCTTTACCGTGGCCGGAATCATCGCAACCTTTGTTCCCACCGAATTTTTCCAATCGTTGTTTATCGGTGCAGGGCAAGATTCAACGTCTTTTTGGCAGTTGCTGGCCCAAACGCTGGTCGGGCCTGTCGCGGCATTTTTTACATTTATTGGGTCCATGGGCAATATCCCCCTCGCTGCGGTGCTCTTCGGGCAAGGTGTCAGTTTTGCCGGCGTGATGGCCTTTATCTTCAGTGATTTGGTGGTGTTTCCGGTGCTGCGCATTCAAGCGCAGTACTATGGTTGGAAAATGGCTATCTACATTCTGCTCATTTTTCTGTGCGCCTTGATCAGTGTGTCATTGCTTATGCACTACGGTTTCGATTTGCTGGGCTTGCTGCCAGAAAGCTCGGGATCTAAATCCATGTCGGATCGAGAGTTTTTTAAAATTGATTATTCGCTTTTCCTGAACATCATTTTTATTGGAGTCAGCAGCTTTTTTATCTATTGGTGGTATTCGCAAAAGACCGACAGTATGTCCGGTAAACGAAGTGTTGGCGATTGGGTCTTACTGGTGCTGTCCATCATTTCATATATTTGGCTGGTGATCGGTGTAGCAGTGCTTCCGGCACTATAAGTGCAATTTACGTGAACGTCGTGGTCAACGAGTGGGAGGCTATTAAACCTCCCAGAAGGATGATCCATTCGCCGAGCTTCTTACTAGCCAATCAATTGTTTAACCACTGCCATGCCTCGTCGGACTGCGTATGGTCGAAGTATTGCATCGGCGCATCAAACACGATATCGCAAAACCGTGTCGCCCAATCCTGCCATTTGCTCTCGCCGACGATGGCGATTTTTCCATAGTGATCTTTGTGCTTAAAATCAAACGTTACATCTTCTTTCAATGCTGACAATTCCATGCCACTGAAGTCCATAAGCTCGATATAAAAATTCAACGGTTCGCCATGAGAAATCGCACCTTCAATCAAAGGTTCAATATGCTCTACCTCTTCCTTCGTGATGGTGCCACTGGCTTTCAAAACGGCAATACGATTCTGCGTTACCTCAGATAGATTCAACATAGTATGATTATCCTGACTTTAAACAAGTGAGTGATAGACAAGGACGCTACTTTTGTTGGTCTCGACAATGTTCGTTGTCTAGTTCAAATTCGACCGTGGTATGACTCAAATCGAACTCAGACAACTCTTGAGACAAACGTCGCTTTAGAGTTCGTTGATCTTCCAGCGATACACTGGCATTTAGCTCAATATGCACTGTAAGTACATGATGCTCTCCATCAAGGGACCACAAGTGTAAATGGTGAAAACTTTGAAACTCCGGGATCGATTTGAGTTTGTCTTCAATCTTTTTAGCGAGGTTTTTGTCGGGTACACCCTGCAAAAATAGTTTTAAGGTAGAACCTACATTACGTAATACGTTGAATAATATAAAAAGGGTAAATCCGATGGCCAAAATCGGGTCCAGGATAGGCCATTCAACAAACATAAGTACGATCGACACAATAAAAACGGCAACCCAGCCGAGAACGTCTTCCAGCAAATGCCAATTGAGAACCTTTTCGTTCATGGTCTTGCCTTTGCTGAGCTTAAATGCCGCAAAACCGTTCACGGCAATACCAAAAATCGACAATGCCAGCATCCCTTCTGTCACGGGCATTTCGGGATTGGATAAACGCGGAATGGACTGATAAAGTACCCAGGCAGAACCGGCAATCAGAACCATGCCGTTGATCAATGAGCCTAATAATGACAGTCGTTTATAACCGTATGAAAAATTTTGGGACGCTGGCCTGTTTCCAAGTTTTGCCAATATCCAGGCTAGCCCAATCGATAAACTATCTCCCAAATCGTGGACAGCATCGGCCATGATTGCTGTGCTATTGGTTAATACCCCGCCAATAAACTCAATGATCGTGAAGCCTACATTCAGAAAAAATGCCCAACCGATTCGAGCGTTGCTCTCATCATCGTGTGAATGAGAATGCATGGGACCTCCCGCGTCATGAAAAAAAATATTTGAAAATGGCCCCGGTATACGCCGGGGCCAAGACTCCAAGTTGCACACCCTAAGCTGCTTTTTCCTCTCGGCGATGAACCCACTGATACAAGACCGGTAGTACCAATAGCGTCAAAATT
>NZ_JACXLD010000040.1 GCF_014705705.1 Spongiibacter pelagi
AAATTTCTTAAAAATAAATCCTTTTTTTGAAAACGGGTCAATTCAAAGGCCGCGAGCCAACCAGCCTTGACCAAAATCCTACCAGCACTATAGAAATGCTCCATCCCTATTGAATATCAACAGTTATGCCGTCAGCCGGAAATCCGGCGGCGACGAACGTATCTTCCTGCTCCTGAACCAATGCAAGATAGGACTCAAGATCAGCGATGGGTTCAGCGTATTTTGAGGATGGCTGCGTCAACTCTGTGACTACAGATGCAGCGGCTTTCTTTGTTCGGGACTTTGTGGAGCGTGCTGTGGCTGACATCGGTTATTCCTTACGCTAGTACTCGATTGGAATACTGATATTAGGTCTCGCACCTCAGGTCATGTTGTCATTTCAGGAGCGATACCATTCAGTTAGTTACCGGGAAATTCCCTCAAGGCTCCTGGATAAAAGACAGCTCGGCATCGGCATAGCCACCCGCCTCGATTTCTTCACGCAATTTATCCACAAAATCATAGGTTGGCACGACGGAAATCCAGTTCAGCACTGCCGCCGGAATCGGGCCATTTGGATCAGTGTGGGAAGTGGTATCCAGAGAGACACTGCCATCTGCATTCGGCGTCAGTATCCACTGCTGTTTGGACTGCACAATGCGTATGTAGCCTTTCTTTTCCGGCATATCATCTGTTGTGGCCACCTCGGTAAATGTGACCACTTTGGTACCCGGATCCTGCTGTATCTTGCGACGTAGAAGGCCGTATCGGTCCGTCACCGGCCACGGCATATCCAGCTCCAGGTAAAACAGGGATTCGGTTTCACTGAACCGCTCTTGAACATATGCCTCAGCAATGAGCGGATTCGCCTTAGCCAGGTATTCAGGGTCCTGAAGCAGTGCAATGACACTGCTCAAGCGACCCTTTATCTCGACCGTGCCACGAATTTGCCGGATATCAGAACCTTCGATCTTACGCGTGTAGATCTTGATCCCGTCTTTATCCTTATCCAAGCGCCAGTCTGCGTCACTTGCACTGACAAGTCCTGTGAAACCACAGAGAAAAACCAGACTGACCAAGGCGATCCTGTTCATAACATCACTCTACTCTTGAAACACTCATTCAGTGGCTGAAGCAAGCTGTCCGGCTGGCTCCTTTGGTTTGGAAACGCCACGTATCAGCAAGGTACTACCGATAATAAAGAATGATATGAGTGTAGCATACGTCACCCAGAAGGTAATCAGGCCGTCATAGGCAAATGGCCCGCTCTTGAAGAAAATCAATAGCCCGGCAGACAAGCTGATCATCGCGATGAAGATCAGGTAGTACCCATACCAGCGAGGATAAAATGAATCTTCTCCCTTGTAACTGAGCACCGCAATGGCAATAGCAATCACTTCCAGTGTCGCTTCAGGGTAGAACCAGGTAGCGTTAAACCAGCCGAGATCATGAAGCATCAAAATCAACTCTGGCGCACGATCCGGCCGAAACGCTGCCACACCCCAGCTCATCCACATGGCAAAGGTGGCCACAACGCCCAGGATACCGGTTGCCAGTTGAATATCCGCAAGAATAGGGAATTTCATACGATGACGAATGACATAAGAGGTCGCAATCATCCAGGGAATCAGGAAAATAGTGGAACTCATCGCAAGCAGGAGTCCCAACCGCTTGAGATTGATGTTCTCGTTATAAAAGGCCGCAATTTCTTCGGCTGCAGCGGCTGGATCAGTAGGAGGTATCCAGTTAGCAAGCAGTATCCAGCCAATTGACGTATAGGAAGAATAAACGCCCTTTTCACCCAAGTCCAACAGCTTTGGACCGCAGTTGACTCTTTCGACACCCCTGCGATGCAACCCAATCCGGCTGACGGGGAGCCAGCAACGCTGAAAAT
>NZ_JACXLD010000042.1 GCF_014705705.1 Spongiibacter pelagi
ATGACCATTTTTATGAGGTCGTTGAGGGGCTTGAAGCGGGCAGCGATTATGTCAGCCAAAACAGTTACCTGATTAAAGCCGATATCGAAAAATCCGAAGCTGAACACGAACACTGATCGAGGCACACTATGATTGATTCTATTTTGCGCCTTGCGATAGAGCGGCGCTTACTCATTTTATGTTTTATTTTTGTCATTGTCGGTGTGGGCGTATGGAGCTACCAAAAGCTTCCCATTGATGCCGTACCCGATATCACCAACGTCCAGGTGCAAATCAATACCGCTGCACCAGGCTACTCACCACAGGAGTCCGAGCAACGCATTACCTACCCGGTAGAAACCGCATTGGCTGGTTTGCCGAACCTGGCTTACACGCGCTCCTTGTCACGGTATGGCTTGTCTCAGGTCACCGTAGTATTTGAAGAAGGTACTGACATTTATTTTGCGCGCAACCTGATTAACGCTAGGCTCGGCGCGATTAAAAGTGTTTTGCCGCCCGGACTTGAACCGGAGATGGGCCCCATCTCGACCGGCTTGGGCGAGATTTTTATGTACACGGTACAGGCGAAAGCGGATGCGCGCATGGCCAATGGCGAACCCTATACAGCCACAGACTTGCGAGAAATTCAGGACTGGATTATCAAACCTCAGCTTGCGCAAGTAAAAGGCGTGATCGAGGTCAACAGCATTGGTGGTTACAACAAGCAATACCACGTCATGCCAGACCCAGCAAAGCTGTTAATCTACAAAGTCAGTGTTGAGGATGTGATGCAAGCGCTGCAAGCGAATAATGACAATCGCGGTGCCGGCTACATCGAACGCAACGGTCAACAACTGCTGGTGCGCTCACCCGGCCAGCTTGGCACGATTGAGGACATTGGCAATGTGATCATCGCTGAACACGACTCTGTTCCGATCAGGATGAAGGATGTCGCGGACATCAGCATTGGCAAAGAACTGCGCACCGGCGCCGCGACACGGGATGGGGTGGAAACCGTGTTGGGCACCGCCATGATGTTAATCGGCGCCAATTCACGGACCGTGGCCCAGGATGTGGCTGCCAAGTTGGAGGATATTCAGGCCTCTTTGCCAGACGGTGTGATTGCCGAAGCGGTCTACGATCGCACTGCATTGGTGGACAAAGCCATTGCCACTGTTTCCAAGAATTTGTTGGAAGGCGCACTGTTGGTGATCGTTGTGCTGTTTCTTTTGCTGGGCAACTTCCGCGCTGCACTGATCACGGCAGCCGTGATTCCTTTATCCATGTTGATGACCATCACCGGCATGGTAAAAACCGGTGTCTCAGCGAATTTAATGAGCCTCGGTGCTCTGGACTTTGGTCTGATTGTCGATGGTGCTGTGATTATTGTGGAAAACTGTGTTCGACGTCTGGCAGAGAACCAACATGGCAATGGAAAGCAGGATTTACGTGAACGATTGAATACCGTATTCGACGCAACGTCGGAAGTGATTCGCCCGAGTTTGTTCGGTGTGGCCATTATCACCATCGTCTACATCCCGATTTTCAGTCTCACCGGTGTGGAAGGAAAAATGTTCCACCCGATGGCCGCCACAGTCGTCATGGCTTTACTCTCGGCGATGGTGCTATCACTCACCGTTGTGCCGGCCGCTGTCGCTGTGTTCATGAACGGAAAAATCAGC
>NZ_JACXLD010000043.1 GCF_014705705.1 Spongiibacter pelagi
GAGGGTGCGGACAAAATCTTGGACTACTTTGGAGGTAGTCCATGTACTCATATGAAGATCGCCTTCGGGCCGTAAAACTCTATTTGCAGCTTGGGAAACGTTGTAAGGCGACGATTCGACAGTTGGGTTACCCGACCAAGAATACTTTGAAGGCGTGGCACGAGGAATTCGAAAGGCATGGTGATCTGCAAGCAGAGTATGGCCGCTCAAAGTCGAAGTACTCGGACGAGCAAAAGAGCCTAGCGATAGAGCATTGGGAAAATCATGGGCGCTGTTTCTCGTTCACTCTGAGGGCCTTGGGCTACCCCTGTAGACAAAATCTCACCGCATGGGTTCGCGAGCGATATCCCGAAACTACAAGGTGTTTCGCTGCTAGTAAGGTAGGCCGGCCAACAGCTTCATTGTCTTCTAAGCGTTCCGCAGTTTACGAATTGTGTACACGCACAGGCAGTGCGCAGGAGCTTGCAGACAAGCTGGACGTTGATCGAGTGACGCTGTACAACTGGAAGAACCAGCTACTTGGCCGAGAGGCTCCAGCATCCATGAAGCGCGAAAAAACTTCACCAACAACAGCGGATAGAGAAGAGCTACAGCGTCAAGTCGAAACGCTTCAGCGCGACATCCGTAATCTGCAACTTGAACACGATCTTCTCAAGAAGGCTAACGATCTATTAAAAAAGGATCTGGGCGGCGACTTGCAACTCCTAAGCAACCGGGAGAAGACGATGCTGGTTGACGCCCTGAAAGAAGAATATGGCTTAACCGTGCTTTTAGAACGGGTCGATTTGGCGCGAAGCTCTTACTTTTATCATCGATCTCGGATGCGGGTTGGAGACAAATATGTTGAAGTCCGCAGCAACATTACTGAGATATTTGAAAGCAATCACCGCACCTATGGTTATCGTCGAGTTAAAGCTTCGTTGATGAAACAACAGGTGCTCGTCTCTGAGAAGGTCGTGCAGCGCCTCATGAAACAAGAAGGCCTTCATGCGGCAAGGCCCAAACGGCGTAGATATCGTTCTTATATCGGAGAAATAAGCCCTGCTCCGGAGAATATTATCAACCGCGACTTCCATGCGGCAGCACCCAATGAAAAATGGCTCACGGACATCTCGGAATTCCAGATACCAGCTGGAAAGATTTATCTGTCACCTATTATCGACTGCTTCGATGGAATGGTTGTAAGTTGGTCGATTGGCACTAGGCCAAATGCAGAACTAGTGAATACTATGTTAGAGGCGGCCATTGAGACCCTGGCCGTGGATATTGAAAAGCCTATTGTTCACTCTGATCGGGGTGGTCACTACCGATGGCCGGGATGGCTCTCCCGTATTGAAAGTGCAAACCTGATTCGATCTATGTCGCGTAAAGCGTGCTCGCCAGACAATGCGGCATGTGAAGGGTTCTTCGGAAGACTAAAAACCGAGATGTTTTATCCAAGAGATTGGCGATCGACGAGCATTCCACGGTTCATCGAAGAGCTTGATGCTTACATTCGCTGGTACAACGAAAAGCGGATCAAAATGTCTCTTGGTTATCTCAGCCCCATCGAGTACCGTGAAAGTTTGGGGTTAGTGACATAAATAAGTCCAAGAAATTATCCGCATCCTCAGTGGGTCAGTTTT
>NZ_JACXLD010000044.1 GCF_014705705.1 Spongiibacter pelagi
ACGTATAGGAAGAATAAACGCCCTTTTCACCCAAGTCCAACAGCTTTGGACCGCAGTTGACTCTTTCGACACCCCTGCGATGCAACCCAATCCGGCTGACGGGGAGCCAGCAACGCTGAAAATTTACCCTCCTCTTTCCCACTAGCGGCTCCTTTTCCGACAACCAGCACGGCGGATCCCTGCCGCGGCGCTGTGAACGCAGCATTTTGATTGGTATCGTTGGCCTTCAGGCTCGTCAGTCAAACAGACCCAGGAGCAGCTCAGCCGGTGGCGCCCGGCTTTCGGGTAACGCCCTGGTCCCGCTGGTTTCGGCTTTGTGCTTCAGGTGATCAAGGATCTGCTTGATCACTATAGGGTCTTCAATGCAGGCGATGACTTTCATGGCGCCGCCGCAGCCGCTGCAGGTCTCGATGTCGATATTGAAAACACGCTTGAGCCGTTGCGCCCATGTCATCGACGCTCGCCGTTGTGCTGGTGTTGCCGGTTCATCAGCCACCCTGACCTTGTTGCCCCTGCCCCGTTTTGCCGGCGTGACCAACGCCCGGTGCCGACTGTTGGGTGCGAACACCCCGTGGAAGCGGGTTAGGTTGACTCTGGGCTTCGGTACCAGGGCGGCCAGCCTTGCAATGAAATCCAATGGTTCGAAAATGACGTGCGTGGTGCCGTCCCGGTACGGCGTCTTGAGCTGGTAGCGCACGTTGCCGCCTCGTGTTAACGACAGCCGCTTCTCGGATACCGCCGGGCGGCTGATGTACCGGCACAGCCGTTCGAGCTTCTTGCGTTCATCGGCCCTGGCCGCCACGCCGGCGTGCAGGCTGAACCCGGCTACCTTGCCAATCCCGTCACCGAACGGATCACCACTGGTCGGCAGAGTTTGCAAAGTGAACACCTTTCGCCCCGCCTGTGAACCGACAGCGATACGGTAAGTGATCGAGTGCCCCAGCAGGGGTGTCATCGGGTCGTCATCCACCGCATCCGAGGCCAGATAGCTGTTTTCGACATCCCGTTCCAGCAGGCCTTGCCGTTCCAGATAGCGACCCACCCGGTGGGCGATGGTGTGCGTCAGCTGGGTGAGCTCTGGGCTGGTCGGCGCCTTGACCCAGCGGAAACGCGCTGAGCCGTGGGATTGCTCGACATACACACCGTCGAGAAACAGCATGTGGAAGTGAACATTCAGATTGAGCGCCGATCCAAAACGCTGGATCAGGGTGACCGCGCCCGTCTTGGCCACTTGGTGGGTATGGCCCGCTTTCTTGACCAGGTGCGTGGCAATGACGCGGTAAACGATGCCCAGCACCCGCCCCATGATCTCGGGCCGGCTGGCAAACAGGAAACGCAGCTGAAACGGGAAACTCAACACCCACTGACGCATGGGTTGTTCAGGCAGTACTTCATCAACCAGCAAGG
>NZ_JACXLD010000045.1 GCF_014705705.1 Spongiibacter pelagi
AAGGGGTATCCATTTAGCTCCACATAGCGTATAACTACTGGATGGATATCCATACTTTATCCCCGATTGCCGGCAAAGACTACCCCCAAAATTGGAATGCATTCCTGGACTGGTTTTCCACTGAGGATGCCTGTCTTGCTTATCTCGAAAAACTCCGTTGGCCAGAAGGCTTCGTGTGTCCATCCTGTGCCCTGGCGGGGAAGCCGCATAGAGCGAATCGCGGTCGATTGATTTGTCGCCACTGTCGTTATCAAAGCTCTGTTACTGCCGGTACGATTTTTAGCAAGACGAGAACACCACTCCGAGTGTGGCTGGCGGCAGCATGGTATCTGACCAATCAGAAGCAAGGTGTAAGCGCGCTTGGCTTGCAGCGGGTATTAGGCTTGGGAAGCTACCAGACAGCCTGGATGATTCTGCATCGGTATCGCCGGGCGATGATCAGGCCGGGTAGAGAAAAACTGCACGGTTTGGTCGAGGTCGATGAGACCTATCTGGATATGACTGATGGCCGGCCGGGGGATAGAAGCAAGCGGAAAAGCCATACACAGCGCGTACTTATCATTCTTGCGGTGGAGATAAAGGAGCCCCAAGGCTTCGGTCGGATTCGCTTGCGTCGCATTGATGATGACACGAAGGGTAATGTCCTGCCCTTTATCCAGAACTCAATAGAAACCGGCAGCCATGTCCGCACCGATGGCGCGGGTATGTATGTGAAGCTACATGAGCTCGGTTACCAGCATGATCGAAAAGTCATGCTGGGTTCGGAAACGCCTGCACATACCTCAATGCCGGGCGTACACCGTGTCGCTTCACTGATTAAACGCTGGCTACTTGGCACCCATCATGGGGCTGTTCGGCCCGAACAACTTGACGCTTACCTTGATGAGTTCGTGTTCCGATTTAATCGCCGTTCTTCAAGATCGCGAGGGATGTTGTTTTACCGATTGTTGCAGCAGGCTGTTGCAACTGAACCGGTGACTTACGAGAACGTCGTTGTGAGGAAGGCTAAGGAGGAATAAATGAGAGGTGGAGCTAAATGGATACCCCTT
>NZ_JACXLD010000005.1 GCF_014705705.1 Spongiibacter pelagi
GGATGATTATTCCCGTGAAATGGTTGGCCAATTGGTTTCGGTATCCATTAGCGGAAGGCAAGTCGCACGATTTCTTAGCCAGTTAATTGAGGTGCGTGGAAAACCTAATACGATCGTTTGCGATAATGGCACTGAATTTACCAGTAAAGCCATGTTCTTTTGGAGCCGTGAAGCAGTGGTAAAGCTCGGCTTTATACAGCCAGGTAAGCCTACACAGAACGCTTTTGTAGAAAGCTTAAATGGTAAATTCAGAAACGAGTGTTTAAACCAGCATTGGTTTAGAACGATGGAAGAGGCTCGAGTCGAGATCGATCAGTGGAGGCATCACTACAACCACGTTCGACCACACAGTTCTCTGGGCTATTTGCCACCTGTTGCTTTTGCAAAACAGGCGGCATAAATTTTGGAAAATCTCATCAGAGCTGTGGTACTAACTCTGGGGAAAGGTCAAGGTCTGGGGGATGTTTTGAGTTCTTTTGGTTCTCGTTTTTTGCTGTGTCTGCTTTCTGGCAGTGTGAGCTCGTTGGCGCTTTCTGCGCCTTGGATTGATCCCGGTAATATAAGAATGCGTCACAGCCTGCAATATTTAGCTGATCAAGGTGTGGTGAATTCGCCTGTGAGCACTTGGCCGGTGATGTGGTCGGGTGTCATTAATGGCTTGAATGTAAGCCCTGCGGCGGCTGCTTCTCAGGAATATGCCTATCTCCAATTTGAGCGAAACTGGCAAACGAGCGAAGGGGGTAGTGGTGACATTCAGCTGAGTGGCGCAACTGAAGCGACGTTAGTTCGTGGTTTTGATGCCCAGCCTCGAGATGAGGCGGCAGCGACTTTTGGTTTTGAATATATTGGCGAAAAGTTTGCCGGCCGGCTCGAATACAGTACGGTGAGTAATCCCAGTGATGGTGAGCAAGAGCGCTATGACGGCAGTTATTTGGCGGCAACCTACGGTAACGTGGTGCTTGGAGCTGGGGCAATTGACCGTTGGTGGGGTCCCGGTTGGCAATCGAGTCTGATTCTTTCGAATAATGCACGGCCCATTCCCTCTATTTGGGTGTCTCGTAAAGATACACGTCCCTTTGATTCTGATTGGTTGTGTCGCTTGGGGCCTTGGCAACTTATTTTATTTGCGGGGCAGTTAGAGTCTGATCGCGCTATTCCTGATGCCAAGTTACTTGGTGCCCGGTTTACCTTTCGTCCGCGTACGAACTTGGAAATTGGTTTGTCGCGTTCTATTCAATGGGGCGGTAAAGGGCAGGATCAAAGCTTGAGTGGCCTTGCAGATACCTTGATGGGCGATAGTAATCAAGCAGGGCAGCAAGATCTTGCTAATGAGTTGGCAGCAGTGGATGCTCGATATAGCGTTCCTCTGGGTGCTGGCGCCTTGGCGGTATATGGTCAGGTCGCTAAAGAGATGGAGTCGGGTGGGCTTTTTAAACAAAATCTGAACCTTATCGGTACTGATTTGGTCACTCATTTTGGCAAAGGCACACAGCGCTGGTTTGTAGAAACGGGCGATACACAAGTACAAAGCAGTGACAGCACAAAATATGGAGTGGCCTACACACACAATCGCTATCAGAGTGGCTACTACTATAATGGCCGCAACATTGGGCCGAGTTATGGGGGCGATGCTCGAGTCGCAACATTTGGTGTGATGCAGTTCTTTGAAAATGGCCACAACCTGTCGGTTGTTTACAGCAGCGGTCAGCTCAATAAAGCGGGAAAATCTGCTATTGCTGAAACCGACCCCGGTGTTCAGTATTTCATTCTAAAGTCGAATGACAAGCTGAGTCAGGTTTCTGTCTCCTACGAAATGCCCGCCTTTGGTGGCGCGTTACGCTTGCGGAGCGAATTTGCCGATAAGCCGATTGTGATAAATGGCCAAGAGCAAGAACAGTGGCAGGGTTTTGTGGATTGGACCTACCGCTTCTAGAAACATTTCGATTGCAAGTGGTCTGACATATACTTGCAGCTTTGTGAAATTTAATGGTGCGCCGCTGCGTGCCGAATGTGAATAACGGAATATTGCACCTGTGATTTTTAGAAAAGTAATCAGCGCTCTAGTTTTGTTTTTGCCCTTAATCGTGGCGGCTCAAACCATTTCTCCTGCGCAAATTGCGCAATTCAAAAGTCTACCTCGGGCTCAGCAGGAGGCTTTGGCCCAGCAATATGGGGTGGATTTGGGTGCGATTGGGGGAGGACAATCAAGTGTTGATGGCTCGCAATTGCGTAATCCCGCGCCTTTGGTCGTGCCTCTTTCAAAACCGAGCGATAGCCGCTTAGAAGAAAGTAATGTGCAAACTAAAAATAGCGCGGCTGAAAATGAAACCACTGTTAATAAGTTAGAACCTTTTGGCTACGACCTTTTTGCGGGCGTTCCCAGTACCTTTGCGCCTGCGGCGTCAATGCCCGTGCCCGGTGCTTATACGGTTGGTCCCGGCGATGAAATTCGGGTACAGCTCTGGGGTAAAGAAAATCGTGATTTGACATTGGTGGTGGATCGCAACGGTGTAATTAACTTCCCCGAAATCGGCCCCGAATCAGTGGCCGGCTTGTCTTTTGCCGATTTAAAAGAGCGCGTTAATGCCTTAGTTAGTCAGCATTTCATTGGAGTAAAGGCCAGCGTTAGCTTGGGTGAGCTAAGAAGTGTACAGATTTTTGTGCTGGGTGAGGCTAGGGCGCCGGGGGCTTATACCGTCAGCTCACTGTCCACCATTACTAATGCACTGTTTGCTTCCGGAGGTGTAAAACGAACGGGTTCATTGCGTAATGTTCAGCTCAAACGTAAAGGGCAATTGCTTGGAGTGCTGGACCTTTATGACTTGTTGCTGAAAGGTGATACAAGTGCGGATCAGCGCCTCCAGCCCGGTGATGTTATTTTTATCCCCCCTGTCGGCCAGTTAGCGGGGATTAAAGGTGAGGTTCGTAGGCCTGCACTTTATGAATTAAAAGGCACACAAACAATTGCCGAGCTTGTTCGACTTTCCGGCGGGTTTACGGCGGATGCCTATCCAAAACGCGCCCAGCTGCAGCGGGTTGATGAGAATTTCAATCTCAGGATTTTGGATCTTGACCTTACTGAGCGAAACTCGGAAAACGTTGGTCTTAAAACAGGTGATGTATTGGCTATTTCCTCGGTCACAGAGCTGGCAGAGGGCTTCGTCTCTCTAGAAGGAGAGGCGGTAAGAACTGGGCGTTATGCCTGGCGGCCGGGGCTGCGCGTTAGTGATTTGATTGGCAGTTTAACCTTTGATGTGACTCGAGATGCAGATTACCGCTATGCATTGCGTATTAGAGAAAAGGTCGAGCGTAATACAATTGAGGTTGAGGCGTTCAACTTAAGGGTGGCGGTAGAAGATACAAGTTCACCTGAGAATTTGGGGCTTGCGTCAAGGGATCGCGTAATACTGCTTTCAGAGGCGAATGCGGAGCAACGTCAAGCCGCGCTTGCGGATATCGTGAAGCGGCTAGAAAATCAAACTGGGCCTCGTGAATGGGCTCCGGTAGTGAGAGTCAACGGTGCGGTTCGCTTTCCCGGTTCATATCCTATTGCTGCCGATGAAACACTTTCAGAGGTATTGGCTGCTGCGGGTGGCGCGAAGGAGAATGCGCTGCTGCTTGAGGGTGAGATTACTCGTTATGTCACCAATGAAAAAGGCATTGGAGAAACCCGAATCCTGCCTTTTTCGCCTGTGGAAATTCTGACTGGTAATGAAGATATCGTGTTACAGGGGCGCGATAGTATCTTGATTAAAACCGTTCCCGACTTTGCTAAAAACAATACGGTTACTCTGCTTGGTGAGGTGCTATACCCTGGCACTTATACCTTTCAAGAGGGTGAGACCCTTGAAGCGGTTTTAGCTCGTGCGGGCGGGCTTACCGCAAGTGCTTTTGCAAAAGGGGCGGTTTTTACCCGTGAGCGCCTTCGGTTGTTGGAGGCTCAGCGTTTAAAAGAAGCGGAAGATCGCTTGCAAAATGATTTGTTGGGCGTGCAGTTAGCAGGCAACAACGTTGGAGGAGATAATGCTGAACGGGTGCAGCAAGCGCAGGGCCTGCTTGAAGAAGTGCAAAATAGCGCCCCCGTTGGGCGCATGGTTATTAATCTTGAGGCCATGCAAAAAGGCGAGCGCTATCAAAACGTGATTTTGCAGGATGGCGATAAGCTGCAAGTGCCGCCTATCCCACAATCTGTCACGGTGCTGGGGGAGGTGCAATTCCCAACCAGTCATTTATATCAGCCGGGGCTTTCTGTGGATGATTATTTGGAGCGCTCTGGCGGGGCTACCCGTCAAGCTGACCAAAGCCGTGTTTATGTGGTTAAGGCGGATGGGTCGGTTTTGCTGCCAAATAGAAGCCGTTGGTTTGGTGGTCGCCGTGCTGAAATTGGTATTGGTGACACCATCATTATGCCGATAGATGTGGACCGTCTGAATAAATTGGAACTTTGGACAAACCTAAGCCAAATTATCTATCAAATGGCCTTGGGCGCTGCGGCGGTGGGGAATCTGTAATGGAAGAGAGAATGCCTCAGCCCTATTACCAAGATGATGAGATCGATCTTAAAGAACTTTTCCTTGTTTTGTGGAAAGGCAAATTTCTGATTATTGCTATAACTGCTTTTTTTGCGGTTGCTGGCGTTATCTTTGCACTTATGAAGCCTAATGTTTATCAATCAAGTGCGCTAGTTGCGCCCGCACAAGACGGCGGTGGCGCGGGTCGCTTGAGTGGGCAGTTGGGTGGTTTGGCAAGTCTTGCTGGAATCAGCTTGGGTGGGGGTAATGGCTCCGATCCAACAGTTGTCGCTAAAGAGATTTTGCAATCCAGGGCTTTTCTCGCTGATTTTATTCATCGTCACCAGTTGGAAGTGTCTTTAATGGCGGCAACAGGTTGGAATCTCGGCGGCGAAGTATGGGAACTTGATCAAGAGATCTATAGTCGCGAAACTGGCAGTTGGCAATTGGATGATGACGGTAAAAGCCTAGAGCCAACCGATTGGGATATGGTGAAAAAATTTAAAGGGCTGCTTAGTGTGTCAGAAAGCAAAGACACAGGCATGGTGACGATTGCAATTAAAAGCCTATCTCCGGTTGCAGCTAAGGATTGGGTACAAAAATTAGTTAAAGATATCAATGAGCATATGCGGGCGCAGGATATCGAAGATGCTGAGGCTCGCATTGGCTACCTAGAAAAGAAACTTAGCGAAACCAATATTGCCGGTATGCAACAGGTTTTCTATCAGCTAATTGAAAGTGAAACCCGTACCGTAATGCTCGCAAATGCTCAGCCAGAATATGTGTTTAAAACCATTGATCCCGCGGTTGTTCCACAAGAGAAAAGTGAGCCCAAGCGCGCATTGATTGCGGCCGTGGCTACTGTATTGGGTGGTATGCTCGGCGTGTTAGTTGTTTTGGTAAGGCACTATATGAGGGAAGGAAGGGGCGAGGTTTAAGAGCTCTAGTGATTGGTATCGAGCCTCGCTTTTTAACCCTACTGAGCCCGGCTTTTAACTTTGGCTATTACCAGCTCAATACGAGGTGTAGGTACCGATCGGCTTTTGGGTAGGTTCAACCAGACAAAAAATCCCAAAACACAAATAAAAATAAGAAAAGCGCTTAATTCATTTACCCCGAGTTTTGAAAGGCTTAAGCCAACACCTGCCATAAGTAATGCTGCGGTATGGATGATGGCTACTGTTTGGCGAACTGAGAAATCGGCGTTCCGCAAAATGTGGTGGAAATGATCTCTGCCGGGGCTAGTAAGCGGGCGATCGGCAAGTTTTCTCCTGACTAATACAGCTGCAGTGTCTATAAGCGGGAAAGCTATGAGGTAAAGAGCCGTTACTGGAGAAATGGCGCCTGATTCACTTAAGCTAATTAACAACCAGGCTACACAAAAGCCCAATACCATGCTTCCAGTATCCCCAAGAAAGGTTTGAGCGCGATTAGTCCAAGGAAAGCGGTAGTTAACTAGTAGAAATGCCACAGTTGCTGAGGATAGGGTGCAGCCCAATGTTGCTTCAGCAAAAAGACCGTGTTTCGCAGCTAAGCTAGTGAGAATTATTAGTGGAATCAGTGTTAAGCCGCCTGCAAGTCCGTCTAAGCCATCAGACATATTGAATGCATTAATGGCGCTTAGGATGGCAAATACTGTTACTGGAATGGAGAGTAGCCCAAGGCTAACCAAGCCCTGTCCGAATAAGTCGCCTAGGTGAGTGATGGCTGTGCCTGTGCCTAAAATCGTGAAAACCGCAGCAAGTATTTGGGCGAAAAAGCGAAATCTCGGTGACGAATCGTTACGGTCATCGTGCAGACCAATCAATATTAAGATAAGCAGCGGTGGGGCAAGCCAAACGAGTTGGGAGTTACGGAACTCTGGCCATAAAAGCACTGTTGTAAGACTTAGTGAAATGGCTAAGCCGCCGACGAGTGGCGTTGATTCAAGGTGCTGCTTACGGCCGCCGGGGGTGTCCATTAGTTTCAGGTCTGGCGCAAAGCGGATCAGGCCCTTTAAAAGCAGTGAGCAAAGCGAAAAAGCAATTAATCCGGCTAATAAAATGTCTTCCATAACCTATCCCTGTAAATAAAATGGTCACCTTGGCGGCTTTCTTTGAGCTGTTAACTTCAATTGGAGTGCGAGTAGGTGGCGGATTGTAGCATTGTCGTTGTGGAAGAAGTATTACTTAGTGTATTAGCTATAGTATTAGGGGCAGCGTCGCCCCGTCCTAGGCTAATTACTCTGTTATGAATGTTGGTTTTTCAGTGTTGTCTTCTATGAATTCATAGTTGAGGGTTTTTCTCAGCCCTTCGAGTAAATCTACTCGAGCTTTAAAGCCCGTTTTAGGGATGGAGGTATTAAATGATGTTGTTCCCATAAACTTTTTAACCCGGATTGAGCTAATGGGGAGTTTCTTTCGTAAAAGAAAAGCTAAAACATCAAAGCCGTAGCCAGCTAAAACGCCCAGCAAAGCAGGAAAGCGAAGGCCAACTCCAGATTTTTTGAATAGTGTTGCTCTTACCGTACCGACCAATGTGTTCATATCGAGGTCCGGTTTGTCGATGTAGTTGTACAAGTTGTAGCCGCTGAGTTTTGTGGAAAATTGGATAAATTCGGCCACATTTTGCACGTAAGCCATGGATTTTCGGTTTTTCCCGTTGCCAAACATCAAGAATCGCCCACTTGCTATCTGGTTTAGCAAGTTAAAGACATTCCCCCTGTTACCTTCACCAAATATTACGGTAGGTCTGATAATTGTTAGGTTCCTGTTTTCGGGATCTTCTTCATACCATTCTCTGTACACATTTTCGGCAAGGTACTTGGTGCGGCCATAGTCATTGAAGTAATTTATTTCGCCAGATTCATCTGTTCCCTCGGGGGCAAAACCATAAACCGCAACGCTGCTGGTGAATATGATTGTGTTGATTCCCCGCTGGCGACAGAAGTTGCAAAGGTTGCGGCTTCCTTCGACGTTAACTAAGTCGTATAGACTTTTAGGGGAAACGTCATCCCGGTGCTCTGCCGCTAGGTTTATTACTGCGTCGAGGTGAGGGAGTGACGCAAAAGACTTGGGGTCGGTTATGTCTAAGTAATTTGAATTTTCAAGTGATTTGTCGAAGAGGTGGAAATCTTTGCCTGCATCTTCCATGACGGCGGCAAGCCGAGTACCCACAAAACCGGCTCCGCCGATAATACCTACTTTCATTTTATTGCCACTTCGTTAAAAATTTTGTCTAGTCTATTTTGCATGTGTTTTAGTTACGAGAGTTTGTACTGGTCTTATTTCGGGTTTTAATCAATCCCGCGCACTAATCTCCAACTGCAACCCAACGCTCTTCTGCGCCAAGGCCGCTTCTTCCTCCAAGTCCGCTGCAGTAAGCGGATTCTCATCCAGCCAGCTTTGAGGCAGGCTTATCTCAATCTGGTTTGCGCCGCTGGAGTTAATGTTGATTTCTTCGCTGGGTAGGCTGGTTTGTCTCCGGCGCAGGAATATACACGCTAGCCTCAATAGCCCTACTAGCAACCAGTCTGGCGATACGCCGTAAGTGCCGTTGTCGGGCGACTTAGGTTTGCGGCGGTGGTTAAGCACTAACAGGCTGAGCCGTGCTTGTTCTTGTCTTGAGAATCCGGGTAGGTCGGCATTGGTCAGAATATAGGCGCCGTGCTTGTGGTAGCCGCCGTGGGCGATGGCGAGGCCGAGTTCGTGTAGTTGTGCCGCCCAGCGCAGTAGGTTTTCGGCTTCTTCTACCGGGGTGCTGAGGTGTTCGGCGATGCCGGGTAGCCAGCGTGTGCACAGTTCGGCAACGCGATTGCCTTGATTTTCGTCAATTCGGTATTGGCTGATGAGTTGACGTACGGTTTCTTCGCGCTTGTCGCGGTGGAAGAAGCGTCCAGCCAGGTCGTAGAGTATGCCTTCACGCACGGCGTAGGTTGAAACGTGCATGTCTGGGATGTTCATTTCTTTAAACAGGGCATAGAGCACGGCAAAGCCGCCGGGGAAAACATCGCGGCGGTCATCGCTAAGGCCTTGAATTTTCAACTCGCTGGTATGACTGGCCTGTAGGATTTGGCTTTTGATGGCTTTGAGGCCGTCCGGGGTGATATGGCCCACATCACAAAGCCCTTGTTCGCTGAGAATGTTAGCGATGCTGCGAATGGTTCCGGATGAGCCAACCGCTTCTTGCCATTGGTCTTGGAACTGTTCTACGTAGGGCGAAACAAGCTGTCTTGCCGCGCTTACGGCTTTGTTGAATTGCTTTTCATTAATGCTGCCATTGGGGAAGAAGCGCATGCTAAAACTGACGCAACCCATGGGCAGGCTTTCTAGCAGTTTGGGGTGATGATCGCCGGTAACGAGTTCAGTGGAACCGCCGCCGATATCGACGACTAATCGGGTGCGATTATCCGGCGCTAGGTCATTGGCCACGCCAAGGTAAACCAGTCGCGCTTCTTCCGTGCCGGAAATAATATTGATGGGTACGCCGAGAACGGCTTCCGCTTTGCGCATAAATTCGCCCGCGTTTTCTGCGGCGCGCAGTGTGTTAGTGCCCACTACGCGAATCTGTTTGCGCGGTACATCAGTGAGGCGGTTGGCGATTTTGGCAAGGCTGTCTAGTGCGCGTTGCTGGGCGTCTTCACTGAGGAAGTCGTTTTCATCGAGTCCGGCTGCCAAGCGCACCATGTCTTTATGGCGATCGATAATTTTGAGTTTGTTATCTTTGAAGCTGGCAATCAGCAGGTGGAAGCTGTTGGAGCCTAAATCGAGGGCGGCATAGGATTCGGTGTTTTGTGACATCACTCTTTTCTCGGTAAAGCAGGCAGTAGTGTATCGGCAGAGAATGGGAAATGCGACACTGGCTTTTTTTTGCTGCTATTAACCGCTTTGAATATGTCATTAAAATGACATTGGTGGGCGCTAACATAGAAAAGATTTTGGCGTGGATTTTTGACTGGAAACGATGATGACTGAAATAACGGCTGAACAGGCGTGGGTGGCAAAGGAGCTGAGTTGGCTTTCCTTTAATGATCGGGTGTTGCAGGAAGCAGCTGATCCCTCGGTGCCCATTATTCAGCGCATTCGTTATCTGGGTATTTTTTCCAACAATATGGATGAGTTCTTCCGGGTGCGCGTGGCCGATGTGCGCCGTTTGGCGGTGTTTTCTACACCATCAAAGCAGGAAGAATACCGCAATTTATTGGAGCAGATTCGGCAAACGGTATTCAAACTCCAGCGCCGTTTTGAGGCTACCTACGAAAAAAACCTGAAAGAACTGCGTCGCCGCAAAATCTATGTGGTGAATGAGCGTCAGTTAGATGAAGGCCAGATCGCCTTTGCGCGGGATTATTTCTACAAGAAGATCGAGCAGGAATTGGTGCCGATCATGCTTGATGATGCCTACCCGATTCCGGAGCTGAGCGATGCATCGATTTATTTGGCGATTAAGCTGAGTTACGAGGGGCAGGTTAAATACTTTTTGCTGGAAGTGCCAACCACCCGCTTGGATCGCTTTGTAGAAATTCCGGGCAAGAAGGGCAAGCGCGGTCATGTATTGATTGTGCTCGAGAATATTATTCGGGTGTGTTTGCCGGAAGTGTTTCGCGGGGTTTTTCCGCTGGATAGCGCTGAGGCTTACACCATTAAGCTAACCCGCGATGCGGAGCTTGAGCTTAGCGAAGAGATGACCCAGACCTTTGTGGAGAAAATGGCCCAGAGTCTGAAGCGCCGCAAAAAAGGCGATCCGGTGCGTTTTGTTTACGATGCGCAAATGCCCGATGACTTGCAGGAATATCTGGTTAAACGCTTAGGGCTGGGCAAGCTGGACTCCATGATTCCCGGTGGCCGTTACCACAACTCTAAAGATTTTATGAAGTTTCCCAATCTGGGGCCGGCCTATCTGGACAGCAAATCGCTGCCTGCGATTCCGCACCAGCAAATTGAAGCCTCCAGCAATATTATGAGCTGTATGCGCGATCAGGATTTGCTGCTGTACTACCCCTATCACAGCTTTAACTACCTAACGGATTTGCTGAAAACCGCCGCGATTGACCCTTCGGTTAAAAGCATCAAGATCAGTCTTTACCGGGTGGCGTCGAATTCTCATGTGGTTGATGCCTTGCTTAATGCGGTGGCCAACCACAAAGAAGTTACCGCCGTGGTTGAGTTGCAGGCGCGCTTTGATGAAGAGGCGAATATTGAGCTTTCTGAGCGTCTGACCGATGGTGGTGTAAACGTGATTCTCGGCGTGCCCGGACTGAAGGTGCATAGCAAATTGATTTCGATTGCCCGGCAGGAGGGCAATACGCTGCGCTATTACACCCATGTTGGCACCGGTAACTTCAACGAAAAAACCGCCAATGTGTACACAGACTTTAGCTTGTTTACCTACGACCAAGAGTTGGGTGATGAGGTCGCCAAGGTATTCGACTTTATTGCGTTCACCTATAAGCGCCATGAGTTCAAATTGCTGGGCGTTTCACCACTGAACAGCCGTAGCAAATTAGTGGGCATGATTGATGATGAAATCAAAAATGCGGAAAAGGGCGAAGAATGCGGTATTACTCTGAAGTGTAATAATCTGGTTGATCGCGAAGTGATTGACCGCCTTTACGCTGCCAGTCAGGCCGGTGTGCCAGTGCGCTTAATTGTGCGGGGTATGTGCGCGCTGATGGCGGGTATTCCCGGCCTGAGTGACAATATTGAGGCGATCAGTATTGTCGATGGCTTGCTCGAGCACCCTCGTGTTTATATTTTCCGCAACGCCGGTGAGCCGAAATACTTTCTGTCTTCAGCGGATGTGATGACCCGCAATATCGATTTCCGTGTCGAGGTGGCAGCGCCGATTCGCGATAAAAATCTGCAGCAGATTATTCAGAATATTATCGATATTCAGTGGGCGGACAATGTGAAGGCGCGTATTTTGGATGCCAGCCAAACCAATGGCTTTAGACTCCGTAAGCCCAATGTGCGCAAGGTGCAGTCGCAATATGCGATTCACGATTATCTGAGCGAGGGCAAGCTGCCGCGCCTGCCCAAGTTGAATTACCGTTCTACGGTGAAGCAGAAAGCCAAAAAGAAGAAAAATAAGGCTCTGCTTAAGTAAAAGAGCGGCGATTTACTGACGAATAATCAGTAGTTCGCCGCTCATTTTTTTAGGGGTAGTGCATTCCCAGTCCACTAACTCTACATCGCTGCCCCATGCTTTTTGGCAGCGCTTGGCCAGTTTGTGGAAGGGCGGGCGACCGGGGTCGGCAATAATAATGCACTTCACGCCGGCGGCGCGTGCTTCTTCAATGGCGGTATAAAGCGGTTTTACTAATTTATCCCAGAAACAGATATCGCCGCCGAGCATGTATTGCTGGCCTTTAAGCTCGGTTTGATTGAGCTGTTCGTAGCGCGCCACTTTATTTTTGATTTTCACTTCATTCAGTAGCGCGTGGGCATCTAAATAGGGGAATACATGCTCGTCGGCATCCAGTGCGGTCAGTTTAGCCTTGAATTGCTGGGCGCAGAAAATACTGAGAATCCCCCAGCCACAACCAATCTCGATCATCTTCTGGCGCTTCTTCGGCGGATTCTGCAGCAGGTAATCCATAATCAGGAACGAGGAATTCCAAATCTGGTAGCCGTGAATTTCCGGGCCGGGTAGCACCCGCTGCATCCGCCGAATCAGTTTGTGGCTTTTTTTGAGAATCAATACATCGTGAACGATGCTGATGTCGCGAAGGGCTTTGTGTTGCCCAGATGTGGTTTCGCTCATGGCTCTCTTATTTAGTCGGGCGTGTGATTTATTGACGGTGATTATTGGGCCGCAGAGTGACGATTGTCTTACATCAGCGCAATTGTTTGGGGCGAATCACTTCAACCAGTTTGGCGCAGTCGCCGCGCAACTGATCCCAGTATTCCACATTCAGTGCCAGCTCGGTAAAGGTGCAGGTGCCCATGGTGCTGATATTGCCGTCATACAGATAATTCGCAAGATCCAGCAGTGCGGGATTGTGGCCGATGATCATCAGTTGGTCGGCATCGTTTGGCAGGTCTTTGAGATAGTCGAGCAGTTCTTTTTTCTCAAAGGTGTACAGCGCATCGCTGTCGGTGGCGGGGGTTTGATCAATAAGTGCAGAAGATTGTTTGAGTTTCTTGAGAGTTTCCTGCGCCCGGCGCGCGGTGCTGCAGTGGATTAATCTAGGTATTCGATTCAGGCGTTCCAGCTCCTGAATAACCAGTTCGCAATCGCGTTTGCCGCGCTTGGTCAGAGGCCTGTCCTTATCATCGAGCTGGTCATCGTCCCAGCTGGATTTGGCGTGTCGAAGTAAGTACAGGGTTTTCATAGTTCTGCTAATCTCAAAGAGCGCGCCAGCGATTAACTATTATGCTGGCGCATAATGCGCTGTTTCTGTCGGTCCCAGTCGCGATTTTTTTCGGTTTCACGCTTGTCGTGATCTTTCTTGCCCTTGGCTAAGGCGATTTCGGCTTTGACCAGATGCTTCTTCCAATACAGCGCCGTGCACACGCAGGTGTAGCCTTTCTGTTGCGTGGCTTCAATGATTTTGCTCAGTTCCTTGCGGTGAAGCAAGAGCTTGCGGGTGCGCTTGGGGTCGGTCACAAAATGGGTGGAGGCGCTTAACAGCGGGGTAATTTGACTGCCCAGCAGGAAGGCTTCGCCGTTTTGCAGCAAAACATAGGTGTCGGTAATCTGGCCTTTGCCTTCGCGCAGGCTTTTTACTTCCCAGCCTTGCAGGGCAACGCCAGCCTCGAATTTTTCCGTGAGGATATAGTCGTGGCGAGACTTTTTATTAAGGGCAATGGTATTGCTAGTAGGTTTGGTTTTCTTCTTACTCATGGCGGCAGATTATAGGGCCAGAAGCCCTTTCCGACTAACACAATTTGCAGATTCGGCGCTGTGTTAGCGCGATAGTGTTGGAAATTGCGGCCCGCTCAGGTAAAACGTGCCCTTAGATAAATGTAGCGCAAGCTCAATGGGAATGTTCACGGCGTATGCCAATTAAAAAACGCAGAGTGCAGGGTATCTGGTCTAGTCGCTGGACCTTCTTCGCTGCCGCCGTTGCACTTACGGCGGGCTTGGGGGATTTTTGGGCGACGCCGCTCTATATTTCCCAGCAGGGTGGTGCGCTCTATCTGCTTTGTTATTTGTTTTTTTTGGCGGTGGTGATGATGCCGCTTGCGGTTGCCGAGCTGCGAATAGCGGTGAAGGCCCGCGCCAATCCCATTCACGCCTTTGATCATTTTATTACCTACGCCTCTAGCAGCCGTTACTGGCGATTAGTGCCGGTGATTGCGGTGGTGGCTGTGGTTTTGTTGGTGGCGCGGATGTGTGTGGTCGGCGGTTGGTTGCTGGCTTATATTCCGCAAATGCTGGCGCCGGAAATGCTCGCCGCGAGTGTGGATTCAGTCGCGGGCGTGTTCACGTCCTTGCTTGCCGACTCTGGGCAGATGGTCAAAAACAGCCTGATTTTTCTTGTGGTGGTGGCGCTGTTTGCTTCTATGGAGGTCGGCAAAGGCTTGGCGATGTTGCTGCGCGTCTTGCTGCCCTTAATGATGATTATGCTGGTTTTGCTGGTGTATTACGCCTATGAACTCGGTGATGCGCGGGTTGCCCATACTGCATTGCTTGAGTTTCGTCCGGATCAGTTCTCTTGGTCGCAGGGTTTTTCCGCTCTACAGCAAGCCTTCTTTACCTTGTGTGCAGGGAGTTTTGCGTTGATGGCCTTCGGCGCGTATTTCCCGGTGGGGCGCTCGGTGGATCGCCAAATTGCCATGGTGGCCAGTCTCGATGTGCTGATTATGTTGATGGCCGGAATTCTAATTCTGGCACTGGTGGCAGATCAGCATATTTTGCCGGGTACCGGGCCGGCGCTATTGTTTATCTCCCTTCCTTATACCTTTGGCAATTTAATCTTTGGCGATTTGGTGGGCGTGGCTTTTTTTGTGCTGCTCAGTATTTTTATGCTGACCTCGGCCGTGGCCTTGCTGGAACCCTTGGTGGCACATGGGGTTGAGCGCTGGGCTGCACCGCGCTGGCTTATTGCGCCGGCGGTGGCGGTGTTTGTCGGCGGTTTGTCGGTTTTAAGTATCGATAGTTTGCTGGTTAATCCCTCGGCAGAAAATGCCCCGCAGGGATTTTTGGGGCATAGCTTGTGGGAATGGTTAGATATTCTCGCCGGTGCGATTTTATTACCTTTGGCGGCGTTTTTATTTTCGCTGTTTGCCGGTTGGCGCATCCCGCGAGTGGTGTATGGATCGCCAGACGGGGTTTTCGCTAAGATGGCATTTTGGCTTTGGTACCAGCTGTTGCGGTATATTGCGCCCCCGGTGCTGTTTTTGGTTCTTGTTGTGGGTTGTTACGCCCGCTTTTCTTGAGGCGATGCGGTGCTGTTGTGCTCAATTTGACAAGGCCTGACCATGAATGAAATTCGCCGCAGTGCGTTGCTGCCGTATTCCGCTGATCGTGTTTTTGCGCTGATTAATGATATTGAAGCGTATCCAGAATATATGGATGGCTGTGTCGGCGCTGAAATTCTATTGAGTTCGCCTGAGGTTATGGAGGCGCGCTTGGATCTGGCGAGGGCGGGGGTGAATTTGAGTTTTGTTACTCGCAATCGTTTGGAAGCGCCAAAGCGGGTGCGGCTGGAATTACTCGATGGCCCATTCGAAAATCTGAGTGGTGAATGGACTTTACTGGCTTTGGGAGATCAAGCCTGTAAAGTCAGTTTGCTGCTGAATTTTGCTTTGCAGAATGCGCTGCTGGCCAGCGCCGGTAAGCAATTATTTAATTCAGTCGCTAATAATTTGGTCGATGCGCTGGTTAAGCGTGCGGCCCAACAGTATGGCAAGGGGTAAGAAATGAGCGAAACAAATACCGTCCATGTCGAGGTGGCTTATGCGCTACCAAATGTGCAACGTATTATTGCTTTGGATTTGCCGGCGGGTAGCTCGGTGCGTGATGCAGCCGTGGCGTCGGGCTTGGATAAGCAGTTTGAAGGTTTGGATTTAAACAGCGCGGACTTGGGTGTGTTCGGCAAAGTCGTCGCCAAGCCAGAGGCGCAGACCTTGGTTGATGGTGATCGGGTGGAGGTGTATCGCCCGCTGATCGCCGATCCTAAAGAGGTTCGCAAACAGCGCGCGGCAAAGGTTAAAGCCAGAAAAGCCGAGCAGGAATAAATGCTGTTCCTGCCCGGATATTTTATTCGGGCTTATTCGCTGGTTGCGGTTTCAGATTGTGCAGTCGCCCCGGCCATTTTGCCTTTCTCTGACGGCTGAACATCGGTCACGATTTTTACCAGCACATCGCCGTTAAAAAACGCACTCAAGTTGTGTTGTTCGGTCATCTCGCCGTCTTTGCGCATCCGGAAGATGTAATCCCAGCGGTTTGGTTCAAAGCTGTCCTTAATCAAGGGCGCGCCCATAATGTATTCCACTTGGCTGCGGCTCATGCCAATTTCCAGCTGATCTACCATTTCTTGGGTGATGATATTGCCTTGGTCGATATCGAGTCGGTAAACGCCGGGAAATTCCCAAGAGCTGCAGGCAGTCAGGAGGGCGGTAAGTCCGATGGCAATGATGGTGCTTCGCATTGTTTTAGGGTTCCAATATCGCGTTAAGGCGTGGGATAATAGCGCAAAGCCATACGCAACGCTAAGGTCTGAACTATGCCGATGGAAAATCAGGAGCTGCGCAAAGCTGGCCTGAAGGTCACGCTCCCCCGAGTCAAAATCCTGCAACTACTTGAGCAGGCCGAAGCCGATAATCAGCACTTTAGCGCTGAAGACGTCTACCGCACTCTTATGGAGAGTGGCGAAGACGTGGGTTTGGCAACGGTTTACCGAGTGCTGACCCAATTTGAAGCCGCAGGTTTGGTGACCCGCCACAATTTTGAATCCGGTCATTCGGTATTTGAGTTGGATAAAGGTGACCACCACGATCACATTGTGTGTATGGACACCGGCGATGTGATTGAGTTCTGTGATGAAGTCATTGAAAAACGCCAAAAAGCGCTGGTTGAAGAGCGCGGCTACGAATTGGTGGATCACAGCTTGGTGCTGTATGTTCGGCCTAAGAAGGGCTGATTAGAAAGGCTGACTCTAGATTGGATTAGCAAATGCCCGGTTCTTGCCGGGCATTTTTTTGTCCGCTGTTTTGCGGATAGAAAATAATAAGAACGAATTCTTTGAGGAGTGGGTGTGACCAAGAAGCTCATTATTAACCAGCAAGCGGATTACGGTTATCACCCCGGTGGGGTCGATGACGTGAATTTCATGGACTTCAATTTGCGCACGGCGATGGATAAGCCGATTTCTGCGCGACGAAAAAAACAGCGTTTTAATCGTTTTGAGTTTGTTTCGGTGGCTAGCCCTTCGCTGATTTTGGGTGCGGCGATTGTCGATTTAGGCTGGGTCAGCAATGCATTTGTTTATTTATTTGAGCCCGCAAGCGGGCGTTTTGAAGAATTTAGTTTTTTGCAGCCGCTAGGCCGTAAAACCGAGATTGAGCCAAGGCCGAAAAATGGTGTGGCGCGCTTTCAAAAGGGCGCGAATCGCATTGAGATTTCAGCGGATGCTGAGCAGGCTTGCCGATTCGTTAGTTTGAATCTTAAGGGTGTAAGCGCTGAACTGCGCATTGATGAATCCCAAAACTACCAACCGCTTGGGGTTTGCTGCCGGGCTGGGTATAACGGCTGGGTTTATACCCAAAAAGCCGCCGGCTTACCGGTGACTGGGCAAATCACATGGCAGGGGCAGGAGTTTGATGTGGCACAGCAGCAGGCCTTGGCGAGTGTGGACTGGAGCGGCGGTTTTATGCGCCGTGAAACCGCATGGAACTGGGCGAGCCTCTCAGCGGTTTTGCCCGATGGGCGACGTTTGGGTATGAATCTGGCGGCGGGCGTAAATGAAACTGGCTTTACGGAAAATGGCCTGTGGCTGGGTGGTGAGCTGATTCAGGTTGCGCCGGCCGATTTTCGTTTTGAACGCTACAGTGACAGCGCCGCTTGGCAGATTACCACCGCCGATGGGGTGGTCGATTTGCGCTTTGAGCCGGCCGGTAAGCGCTGCGAAAAAGTGAATGCGGGTTTTATCGCCAGCAACTTCACCCAGCACTTTGGCAAATATTATGGCGAGCTGAACTTGCCGCAAGGGCGGCTGGTTGTGGATGGGCTTTGGGGCTTAACCGAAGACCATTACGCTCGCTGGTAGTGGCGATCAATAGTGGTGGCGGCAAATCCCTATAGTGGTCGAAATTTCTACGATGGCTTGCTGATCGGAGTTGCTTTGACTAATATTAGCTAAGTTTAGCTAATATTGGGGTGAGGATATGCAGGTCAATATGCATGAAGCCAAGTCTCAGCTCTCTAAACTTGGTGAAAAAGTTTGGGATGGAGAGACTGTCGTGATTGCCAAAGCGGGTAAGCCTTATCTCGATCTAAAACCTCATCGGGAGGGGCAGGTTGAGAGGAGGCCTGGAAGATTAAAAGGTCAGATCGTGATTGCAGATGATTTCGATCAAGCGTCTCAAGAAATTATTGACGCCTTTGAGGGTGGATTTTGAAGCGCGTGCTTCTTGATACTCATGTGCTGCTTTGGTGGTTAAGTGACGATGACCGTCTTGGTGAGCGTGCGAGAGAAATTATTTCTGATGCGCGTAATCAGGTATATATCAGTGCGGCGAGTACGTGGGAAATATCAATAAAAATGGCGCTGGGTAAACTCAAAGCGCCAAAAGATATGAGCACTATCATAGATAATGAAGGTTTTATTGCTCTGCCAATCTCGCTTTATCATGGCGATCAGACCGGGCAGTTGCAGGAATTACATAAAGATCCCTTTGATCGGATGTTAATTGCCCAAGCGCAAGCTGAGGGCTTGATTTTGCTAACGAATGATCAGGCGATCGTGCAGTATCCGGTGCGTACTATTCTTGCTGGTAATTAATGCCGAATCCCCAGCATTTCTCTGGCATGGCTTAAGGTGTTTTCGGTAATCGCCACTCCGCCCAGCATGCGGGCGATTTCGCCAATCTTGCGGTCTTCGTCCAGTGCTTCCAGTACGGTGCGCAGGGTGTTTTCATCGCCCATTTTGCTAACTTGCAGGTGATGGTCGCCCTGACTGGCAACTTGCGGCTGGTGGGTAACGCAAAGTACCTGCCCGCGTTGGCCCAGTGAATTCAACATTTGCCCAACAATTTCGGCGGTGGCGCCGCCAATACCGACATCCACTTCGTCAAACACCATGGTGGGGATGGTCGAAACCTGTGCGGCAACAACTTGAATAGCCAAACTGATGCGCGAGAGCTCACCGCCCGAGGCAATTTTACTCAGCGGCCCCCATGCGGCATTGGGGTTAGTTTGAATCTGGATTTCAACATCCTCGTGGCCTTGTGGGTGCGGTGTTGCATCGTCTAGCGGGCTTAAGGCAAATTCGATACGGCAATGCTTCATGGCCAGCTCGGCAAGTTTGCTTTCCACGCTGGCTTTTAAGGCTTTTGCCGCTTTTTGCCGCTGCTTGCTGAGCTTGTCGGCTTGTTTGCGATACTGGCTAAGTTGGCTGTCGCGTTGCTGGCGCAGGCCGTCGATGCGCTCGTCGCTGGCGTCGAGTTGCCCCAGTTCTTCACTGAGCCGATCTTGCAGATTTAGCAGCTCTTCCGGTTGTACCTTATGTTTGCGAGCGATTTGATAAAGGGCGTCGAGCCGTTCTTCCACTTCCCGCAGTTTTTCAGGATCGACTTCGAGAGAATCAATAGCGTGTTCGAGCTCGCTCGCCGCCTCATCTATTTGAATGCGGGCGTTTTCCAGTAGTTCCATGGCGCTGCGTGCGGCGGGGCTATTGGCGCTTTGTTTGCCCAGCGATGAAAGTGCTTGCTGAAGAATTCCCAGCGCGTTGACCTCGCCTTCCTTGCACAGATTCAAGCTGTGATGATTGGCGGCGAGAATATCTTCGGCGTGGGCGAGTTGCTGTTGCTCTTGCTCCAGTTCCGGAATTTCGCCTTCTTTGAGCTCCAGCCGCTCCAGTTCTTCTAGCTGGTAGCGCAGCAATTGTTCCTGTGCGCTTTGATCGGCGCTGTTTTGCTCAAGTTGCGTGAGGGTTTTGTCGGTATGCAAGAAATCGCTGCACAGCTTGGCAACCTCTTTGCTCAGCTCGGTGCAGTCGGCGTAGCCGTCCAATAATTGCCGCTGATGATGTTTCTTTAATAAGGACTGATGGGCGTGTTGGCTGTGAATGTCGATCAACATGCCGCCTAATTGTTTGATATCCGCGAGGGTGCACGGCTGGCCATTGATATAGGCGCGGGAGCGACCTTCGGCGGTAATGACTCGGCGCAGGACAACTTCATCATCGCTGTCCAGCTCGCGCTCTTTAAGCCAGTCTAGTGCCTCTGGAATATCGGCAATATCAAATAAGGCGTGAATATCCGCTCGCTCACTACCCAAGCGCACGACACTGCCGTCGGCGCGGTCACCCAAGCACAGGCCAAGGGCATCCAACATAATAGATTTGCCCGCACCGGTTTCGCCGGTGAGCACGGTCATGCCTCGGTTGAAATCGATTTCCAGATGGTCGCTGATGGCGTAATTACTGATGCTCAGGTGTGACAGCATGATGTGCTCTCTATTGGCGTTGGTGGATTGCCGGGATTAATTAAGCATGGTTATTTATACAGTAGTTGCGCGATTCTGTGTAGGGGATAGCAAAAAATATCTGTCGCTGACTTGAAAAGATCCGGTTCAACCCCATATTCGCTCCAGTTGCGCTAAGGCGTGCCATTGAATAACCGGTTTGGAGAGAGATCATCGTGTCAGAGGAACAACAAAAGACCGATGCCCCTGAGGGTGAACATCAGGCTCATATTGATGAGCAGCAGGACGCTGCGGTAGAGCAGTCGGCTGCGGAAGGCAGTATGGAAGATCAGCTGGCCCGCGCCCAGCAAGAGGCGGCAGATGCTAAAGAGCAGGCGATGCGCGCTGTTGCTGAAGCCCAGAATGTGCGTCGTCGCGCTGAAAAAGAAGTTGAGAATGCCCGCAAGTTTGCGCTGGAGAAGTTCGCCAGTGACATGCTGAGCGTGGTGGATAACCTCGAGCGTGCGGTGGCGGCGGTGGATACCGAAGTTGAGGCGATTAAGCCTTTGCTGGAAGGTGTTGAGCTGACCCGCAAAACCCTGGTTGATGCCTTGGGGCGTCACAATGTTGAGCAAATCGATCCCAATGGCGAGCCTTTTGACCCGGCTTTGCACGAGGCGATGGCGATGGTGCCGAACCCTGCCATGGAACCCAATACCGTGATGGATGTAATGCAGAAAGGTTACACCCTAAACGGTCGCCTGTTGCGTGCGGCGATGGTGGTGGTTGCTAAAGCCCCATAAGCGCGGCTCTTTGTTGAAGAGCAAGAAAAAACACAGGGAAAACCCCTAGGGCTCTTGAAGTAGACGAAAACGGGCCCATATCTAAGACAAGATTGAACAGCGCCGGATTGCCTCCGGCAACTAGATTGGAGAAGGACTATGGCAAAGATTATTGGCATTGACCTCGGTACCACCAACTCCTGTGTGGCGGTAATGGATGGTGACAAGGTTAAGGTAATTGAAAACGCAGAAGGCGCGCGCACTACGCCTTCTATCGTTGCGTACACCGAAGACGGCGAAATTCTGGTTGGTCAGAGCGCCAAGCGTCAGGCGGTAACTAACCCAAACAACACCTTGTTTGCGGTTAAGCGTCTGATTGGTCGTCGCTTTGAAGACAATGTGGTTCAGAAAGACATCGATATGGTGCCTTACAAAATCGCCAAAGCCGACAACGGCGACGCCTGGGTTGAAGTGAAAGGCGAGAAAATGGCGCCTCCGCAAATTTCTGCGGAAGTGTTGAAAAAGATGAAGAAAACCGCAGAAGACTACCTGGGCGAGAAAGTGACCGAGGCGGTTATCACGGTTCCGGCGTACTTCAACGACTCTCAGCGTCAGGCGACTAAAGATGCCGGCCGTATTGCGGGTCTGGAAGTGAAGCGCATTATCAACGAGCCAACGGCGGCCGCACTGGCTTACGGTATGGACAAGGCCAAGGGCGATCGCACCGTTGCGGTTTACGACCTCGGTGGTGGTACCTTCGATATCTCTATTATTGAAATTGCAGAAGTGGATGGCGAGCACCAGTTTGAAGTGCTGGCGACCAATGGTGACACGTTCTTGGGCGGTGAGGATTTCGACCTGCGCCTGATCGAATACTTGTCAGCAGAGTTCAAGAAAGAGAGCGGTATCGATCTGAAAGGTGATTCTCTGGCTATGCAGCGTCTGAAAGAAGCCGCAGAAAAAGCCAAGATCGAGCTGTCTTCCAGCCAGCAAACCGAAGTAAACCTGCCTTACATCACGGCGGATGCGACCGGTCCTAAGCACTTGGTGGTGAAGTTGAGCCGCGCCAAACTGGAATCGCTGGTTGAAGATTTGGTACAGCGCTCACTGGAGCCAATGAAGATTGCTCTGCAAGATTCTGATCTGGCCGCTAGCGAAATCGACGAAGTGATTCTGGTGGGTGGTCAAACCCGTATGCCGCTGGTGCAAACCAAAGTGGCAGAGTTCTTCGGTAAAGAAGCGCGCCGCGACGTAAACCCTGATGAAGCTGTAGCCATGGGTGCGGCGATTCAAGGTGCGGTACTGTCTGGTGATGTAAAAGACGTACTGCTGCTGGACGTAACCCCGCTGACGCTGGGTATCGAAACCATGGGTGGCGTTGCCACGCCGCTGATTGAGAAGAACACCACGATTCCTACCAAGAAATCTCAGGTGTTCTCAACAGCCGATGACAACCAAACAGCGGTAACCATTCACGTGGTTCAGGGTGAGCGCAAGCAGGCGGCACACAACAAATCGCTGGGCCGTTTCGATCTGGCAGATATTCCGCCAGCGCCACGCGGTCTGCCGCAAATCGAAGTTACTTTCGATATCGACGCCAACGGTATTCTGCATGTGTCTGCCAAAGACAAGGCAACCGGCAAAGAGCAGTCCATTCGCATTACCGCCTCTAGCGGTCTGAATGAGGATGAGATTGAGCAAATGGTGCGCGATGCTGAAGCTAACGCTGAAGCGGATAAGAAGTTCGAGGCACTGGTAACTGCGCGCAATACGGCGGAAGGTTTGGCTAATGCGACTCGCAAGACGCTTGAAGAAGCCGGCGATAAAGCCAGCGACGAAGAGAAAGCGGCGATCGAAGCAGCGTTAACCAAGGTAGACGAAGCGGTGAAAGGCGATGATGTTGAGGCGATTGAAGCGGCAACTAAAGAGCTGACTGAAGCCTCCGGTAGCTTGGCTCAGAAGATGTACGCTGAGCAGGCGGCGCAAGCTGAAGCGGCCGGCGGTGCAGAGGACGCTTCTGCTGCAGGCGACGATGTTGTCGATGCCGAGTTCGAAGAAGTGAAAGACGACGACAAGAAATAAGTCGTGTGATTTTGGACGATAAACCGTCCGACGAAAAACGCCGGGCCCAGCCCGGCGTCTTAGCTTGAGCAGTACGGATCAGAATACATGTCAAAACGCGATTATTACGAAATTCTGGGTGTTGAGCGCAGCTCCGACGAGAAGGAAATTAAAAAGGCCTATCGTCGCATTGCCATGAAAAATCACCCGGATCGCAACCCGGATGACCCGAAAGCGGAAGATATCTTCAAAGAGGCGACTGAAGCCTATGAAGTATTAACCGATAAGGAAAAGCGTGCCGCTTACGACCGCTTTGGTCATGAAGGCGTTGGCGCCGGTGCCGGTGGTTTTGGTGGCGGCGGTGGTGCCGGCTTTAGCGATATTTTCGGTGATGTGTTTGGCGATATTTTCGGCGGTGGTGGCGGTCAGCGTCAGCGCGGCCCTCAGCCCGGTGCCGATTTGCGCTATACCCTTGAGATTGATCTCGAGCAGGCGGTTAAAGGCACCACGGCAAAAATTCGTATTCCTACGCTGGTGGCTTGTAATACCTGTGATGGTAGCGGCGCCAAGAAAGGTAGCTCGCCAACCACCTGTAGCACCTGTAACGGTGTGGGTCAGGTGCGTATGCAGCAGGGCTTCTTTGCGGTACAGCAAACCTGCCCTGCTTGTCGCGGTAATGGCAAAATTATTTCCGATCCCTGTGGCGATTGTCGCGGTCAGGGTCGAATTGAAGAAACCAAAACCCTATCGGTTAAAGTGCCGCCCGGCGTGGATACTGGCGATCGCATTCGCCTGAGTGGTGAGGGTGAGGCCAGCCCCAATGGCGGGCCGGCGGGCGATCTATATGTGCAGATGTCGGTTAAGCCGCACCCGATTTTCCAGCGCGATGGCAAACACCTTTACTGTGAAGTGCCAATTAGCTTTACCGACGCGGCGCTGGGCGGTGAACTGGATGTGCCCACGCTAGACGGTCGCGTGAAGCTGAAAATCCCGGCAGAAACCCAAACTGGAAAATCCTTCCGTCTTCGTGGAAAGGGCATTACCCCGGTTCGCGGTGGCACCACCGGCGACCTGATCTGTAAAACCGTGGTTGAAACTCCGGTCAAACTGAACAAGCGTCAGAAAGAATTGCTGGAAGAACTGCAAGTCAGTCTGGGCGGTAGCGATGAGCATGCGCCGCGTAAAAAAGGCTGGTTTGAGGGGGTAAAGACCTTTTTCGACGACATGAAGCTGTAGCAGATTGGTGATTTCCTCTCTGCGTTGACGCGGCGTTGTTAAAAGGCGGCTCAAGTCGGTCATTTATCGACTATAAACTCCCTCGTTTCGCCGCCTTTTGCCTAGCCGCATCGGCCTCGAGTACGGAAATCGACAATCTGCCCTATGCAGATAAATGAGCATTACGAGTACCGCCGGCGGCGACCAATCTAGTATTGCTCGTGACGTTAATCTGAGCTTCCTAGCTTTGACATGTTGGTGATCGATCAGGAAATCAACAATCTGCCCTATACAGAATTGAGGCTTGCGAGTACCTTGCAAGCGCAGTAATTAATCTGGGGCTCCCCTGCTCGGTAGTGCCGAGCATTACTCGACTTATCTCTTTTTTTTCTCCATGCTTAGCGGCAGTTCTGGAGCGGCTGGTAGGTTATGGATAAAACCCTTAATAAATATGTAGCGGCGCACCTCTGGTCTGAGTCGGTGGCGGACTATCCCTATTGGCGGCAGCGGGTGTATGCGGTGCTGCGCTATGTTTATGTAATGCTGGACGATATGGCCAAGGGGGAGTTGACCCTGCGGGCGATGAGTCTGGTGTACACCACGCTATTGTCGCTGGTGCCGTTGTTAGCGGTGAGTTTCTCGGTGCTGAAGGCCTTTGGTATGCACAACCGGGAGCTGGAGCCGATTATGCTGCAGTTTTTGGCGCCAATGGGTGATAAAGGCGTCGAGATTACCCAGCAAGTAATTGGCTTTATCGACAATGTCAAAATCAGTGTGTTGGGAACCTTTGGTATTGCGCTGTTGTTTTACACGGCGATTTCACTGATTCAGAAAATCGAGTCGACCTTTAATTTTATTTGGCGTTTGGAGCAGCACCGCAGTATCGGTCGGCGGGTGGCGGATTACGGCAGTGTGATGTTAATCGGCCCGCTATTGGTGTTTTCTGCGCTGGGTCTGTCGGCGACGGTGCTCAGCGGTGCCTTAGTACAGCAGGCCACTGAACAGTTGCCGTTCCTCGCGCATTTGGTGAATTTCGCCACCAAAATGGCGCCGTATTTAATGATTATCGCGGCATTTACCTTCTTTTATATGTTTATTCCCAATACGCGGGTCACGCTGAAAGCCGGTGTTATTGGTGGCATGGTGTCTGGGGTGTTGTTCCAAAGTGTGGGTTGGGGGTTTGGCAGCATTGTGGTGTCGGCATCTGGCAGTGGCACTTACGCGATCTACTCCAGTTTTGCCTTGCTGATTCTGTTCATGATGTGGATGTATATCAGCTGGTTGATTCTGCTGGTGGGAAGCAGTGTCGCGTTTTATGTTCAGCATCCGGAATATGTAGTGCCGGCCAAGCGCGACGGTGGACTCAGTATTGAACAGCAGGAGCAGTTGGCACTGCGCTTAATGGCTTTGATGGGGCAGCGTTTTTATCAGGGGCGTCCGCCGCTCACGGCCAGTGGTTACCAGTTGTTTTTGCGCACCCAAATTCAAGGAGTCGGCTTGGTGTTGAAGGCGCTAGAGCGTGCGGGGCTGGTTACGGAAGATGCTGAAGAGCCTTCGCGTTATTTGCCCAATGCGCCACTGGAAACCATGCCGGTGAAAAAAGTGCTCGATGCTGTGCGAAAATACGGCACCACCAGTTTATTGCCTTACCGCCGCAAGCGTTTTTCTACGGTGGATGTGGGCGGTGTTCAGCTTGCGATTGAAAATGCGGTTGAGCAGGCGATAGGTAAAATCACAGTAAAAGAAATGGCACTGGGTTCAGAGGCGGAAAAGTCCGCTGAAAAAACCGAGGGCGACAGTATTAGTGGAGAAAAGGCAGCACAATGACCGTTCGAATTGCAGTAACCGGCGCAGCGGGGCGCATGGGTAAGACCTTGATTGAGGCCGTGAATTTGGCAGAGGGTTGCGTGCTCAGCGCGGCGATTGAGCGCCCCGAAAGCAGCTTGATTGGCGCCGATGCGGGGGAGCTGGCTGGGCTGGGTAAGAATGGCGTTGCTGTTGTCGGCGACATTAATGCGGTGCTGGATCAATTCGACGTGTTGATCGATTTCACGGCGCCGCTGGCAACACTGGCCAATGCGGCGGCCTGTGCCAGTGCCGGCAAGGGTATGGTGATTGGTACCACCGGTTTTGATGAGGCACAGAAAAAACAATTGGCGGAAACCATTGCGCCGATTGCGGTGTGTCAGGCATCAAATTTCAGTACCGGCGTGAATCTGTGTTTCAAATTATTGGATATGGCGGCGCGCGTGCTGGGCGATGATGTGGATATTGAGGTTTATGAAGCGCATCACCGTCACAAGGTGGATGCGCCCTCTGGAACGGCCCTGAGCATGGGGCAGGTGGTTGCCGACGCCTTGGGTCGCGATTTAAATAAAGTGGCGGTTTATGGTCGCGAGGGGCAAACCGGAGCCCGCGAGCGTGAAACCATTGGTTTTGCCACGGTTCGTGCCGGCGATATTGTCGGCGATCACACGGTGATGTTCTGCGCCGAGGGTGAGCGGGTTGAAATCACTCACAAGGCCAGCTCGCGGATGTCCTTCGGTCGCGGTGCGGTAAGAGCGGCGGCGTGGCTGGCGAGTCAGCAGGCCGGTCACTACGATATGCAGGATGTGCTCGGTCTAAAAGACTGAATTTGCCGGATCTTTATCGATAATAAGGGGCATTTTGCAATGCCCTTGTAATAATCACACTTCGAGGCAGTCTTTGCGGTGGACAGTTTGACGACTTTTCTCGTAAAATTGCGCCTCAGATTCGGGGGTGGCTTCGACACGTTGTCGCCGGCCCGCAAACAAGGTTTTAGCAATATAAGCGAGGTGGGTTGGACTCATCTCGCTTTTTTGCAAAACACATTTTCCCTCTGTGGCGTACTGGTTGTTGTTCCGGCTTGATTGCTGGCGATAGCCTTCGGCCGCGAGTTTGACAGGGTGCCAGAGCGGCATCCGCGCCCGACAGGAGGTAGTCTTGACCGTTCCAGCCATACTTGCCCTAGCAGACGGCAGTATTTTTCGCGGCGTTGCCATTGGTGCCTCAGGGCATTCAGTTGGTGAGGTTGTGTTCAATACCGCAATGACCGGCTATCAGGAAATTCTCACCGATCCCTCCTATGCCCGCCAAATCGTCACTCTGACTTACCCGCATATCGGTAATACCGGGATTAACGCCGAAGATGAAGAAGCGGCGGAAATCTGGTCTACCGGTCTGGTCATTCGCGACTTGCCCTTGTTGGCCAGCAACTTCCGCTCGGAAGAAACCCTGCAAGCCTATCTTGAGCGTCGCAATGTGATTGGTATTGCCGAAATTGATACCCGTCGTTTGACGCGTATTCTGCGCGACAAAGGTGCGCAGAACGGCTGCCTGATGGCCGGCGATAATATCGACGAAGCTAAAGCGCTGGAGTTGGCCAAAGGCTTTGCCGGTTTGAAAGGCATGGATCTGGCGAAAGAAGTGACCACCGCCTCGGCGTATGAATGGCGCGAAGGTAGCTGGGCGCTGGGTGAAGGCCATAAAGTCTTTGCCGACAGCGAACTGCCTTACCATGTCGTAGCCTATGACTTTGGTGTGAAGCGCAATATTCTGCGTATGCTGACTGATCGCGGTTGCCGTCTAACCGTCGTTCCAGCAAAAACGCCAGCCAGCGAAGTGCTGGCGATGAATCCGGATGGGGTGTTCCTGTCCAATGGCCCCGGTGACCCAGAGCCTTGTGATTACGCGATTGCGGCAATCAAAGAAATTCTGGAAACCAAACTGCCCGTATTTGGTATCTGCTTGGGGCACCAGCTGTTGTCACTGGCCTCTGGTGCTAAAACCGTAAAAATGAAATTCGGTCACCACGGTGCCAACCACCCGGTGCAGGATCTCAACACCAAGGTGGTGCATATCACCAGTCAGAACCACGGTTTTGCAGTAGATGAAGCTACGCTTCCGGCCAATCTGGAAACGACCCATAAGTCGCTGTTTGATGGTTCATTGCAAGGCGTGCATCGCACCGATTGCCCGGCGTTCAGCTTCCAAGGCCACCCTGAAGCGAGTCCGGGGCCGCATGATATTGCGCCACTGTTTGACCATTTCATCGAATTGATCCAAGCCCGTAACGCAGGTTGAGGGCGGAGCCGTTATGCCAAAAAGAACTGATATTAAATCCATTCTGATTCTTGGTGCTGGCCCGATTGTTATCGGTCAGGCCTGTGAATTTGACTACTCTGGTGCGCAGGCGTGTAAGGCGCTGAAGGAAGAGGGTTACCGGGTTATTCTGGTTAACTCCAACCCCGCCACCATCATGACCGACCCGGCCATGGCCGATGCCACTTATATTGAGCCGGTGGTATGGCAGACTGTTGCCAAAATTATTGAGAAAGAGCGCCCCGATGCCTTGCTGCCGACCATGGGTGGCCAGACCGCACTGAACTGTGCGTTGGATCTGGATCGCGAAGGCGTGTTGGCTGAGTTCGGCGTAGAGATGATCGGCGCCACCAAAGATGCGATCGACATGGCAGAAGATCGCCAGTTGTTCGACAAGGCCATGAAGCGCATCGGTTTGGAAACTCCGCGTGCGGCCATTGCTCACAGCATGGAAGAAGCCCTGCAAGTGCTGGACAGCATCGGCTTCCCAGCGATTATCCGTCCTTCTTTTACTATGGGCGGTTCCGGCGGTGGTATTGCCTATAACAAAGAAGAGTTCATTGAAATCTGTACTCGCGGTCTGGATTTGTCTCCGACCAATGAGCTGCTGATCGACGAAAGTTTGATTGGCTGGAAAGAGTACGAGATGGAGGTGGTGCGCGACCGCAACGACAACTGCATCATCATCTGTTCGATTGAAAACTTTGATGCCATGGGCGTGCACACAGGTGACTCGATCACCGTCGCGCCAGCGCAGACCCTGACCGATAAAGAATATCAAATCATGCGTGACGCCTCTTGCGCGGTACTGCGTGAGATTGGTGTGGAAACCGGCGGCTCCAACGTGCAATTCGGTATGAATCCGGAAGACGGCCGTCTGGTGGTTATCGAGATGAACCCTCGCGTGTCTCGTTCTTCGGCTCTGGCGTCTAAAGCGACTGGCTTCCCGATTGCTAAGGTGGCGGCCAAGCTGGCGGTGGGTTACACCCTCGACGAGCTGCAAAACGATATTACCGGCGGTGCGACTCCGGCTTCTTTCGAGCCCAGCATCGACTACGTGGTTACCAAGGTGCCGCGTTTTACCTTTGAAAAATTTGGTGACGCGCCCTCGCGCCTGCACACCCAGATGAAATCTGTGGGTGAGGTTATGGCGATTGGCCGTACCTTCCAAGAGTCTTTGCAGAAAGCCCTGCGTGGACTGGAAGTGGGCTCGGCAGGTTTTGAACACAAGATTGATACCGACCGCGATGATGCCAGCGACATTCTAATTGCCGAGCTGACTAACCCCGGTGCGGATCGTATTTGGTACATCGGTGACGCTTTCCGCAGTGGCATGAGCGTGCAGGAAGTCTACGAGCACTCCGGCGTTGATCCCTGGTTCCTGGTGCAGATTGAAGACATTATCAAAACCGAGAACTCGCTGAAGTCGCTGACCCTGACTGAAATCGACCGCGATATGATGTGGCGTTTGAAGCGTAAAGGCTTCTCCGATCAGCGCTTGGCGGTGCTGTTGGCTGTTAGCGAGCGCCAATTGCGTTCGCGCCGTCATCAGCTTGGTATTCACCCGGTTTACAAGCGCGTTGATACCTGTGCGGCGGAATTCTCAACGTCTACTGCCTATATGTACTCCACCTATGAGGAAGAGTGCGAGGCGCAGCCGTCCGATAAAGAAAAAATTCTGGTTATCGGTGGTGGCCCCAACCGTATCGGCCAAGGTATCGAATTCGACTACTGCTGTGTGCACGCGGCACTGGCGATGCGCGAAGACGGTTATGAAACCATTATGGTCAACTGTAACCCGGAAACCGTATCCACCGATTACGACACTTCCGACCGCCTCTATTTTGAGCCGGTAACGCTGGAAGACGTGTTGGAAATTGTGGCCAAGGAAAAACCCAAGGGCGTTATTGTGCAGTTTGGTGGTCAAACCCCGCTGAAACTGGCGCGTGATCTTGAAGCTGCCGGTGTGCCAATTATTGGTACCAGCCCAGAAGCGATTGACCGTGCGGAAGACCGCGAGCGCTTCCAGCAAATGATTCAGCGTTTGAATCTGAAGCAGCCGCCGAATACTACCGTGCGTTCTGAAGAAGCAGCTATCGCAGCGGCCAATAAAATTGGTTATCCGCTGGTGGTGCGTCCTTCTTATGTACTGGGCGGCCGCGCAATGGAAATCGTTTACAAGGAAGAAGAGCTGCAGCGCTATATGCGTGAAGCGGTGAAAGTATCGAATGAATCGCCGGTACTGTTGGATCACTTCCTGAATGCGGCGGTAGAAGTTGACTTGGATGCCGTGTCTGACGGTAAAGACGTTGTTATCGGCGCGATCATGCAGCATATCGAACAAGCGGGTGTTCACTCCGGTGACTCGGCCTGTTCGCTGCCGCCTTACTCGCTGGATGAAGCAACTCAAAATGAAATGCGCGAAATGGTTAAGCGCATGGCGCTGGAGTTGGGTGTAAACGGCCTGATGAACGTGCAGCTTGCGGTGCAAGATGGCGAGGTTTATGTGATCGAGGTGAACCCTCGCGCATCGCGTACCGTGCCCTTTGTTTCTAAGTGTATTGGTGTGTCGCTAGCTAAAGTGGCGGCCCGCTGTATGGCCGGTGTTTCACTGGTTGAGCAGGGCTTTACCGAAGAGAAAATCCCCAAGTATTACGCGGTGAAAGAAGCGGTATTCCCCTTCAATAAATTCCCCGGTGTTGACCCGATCCTCGGCCCAGAAATGAAATCTACCGGTGAGGTAATGGGCTTGGGTGAAACCTTTGCTGAAGCCTTTGCTAAAGCGGCGCGTGGTGCGGGTGAGGTATTCCCAGCGTCGGGCAAGGCCTTTATCAGTGTGCGTGATCCCGACAAGAGCGGTGTTGTCGATGTGGCTAGCCGTCTGGTTGCTCAGGGTTTTGAACTGTGTGCCACCCGTGGTACCCACAAGATTCTGGAAGAAGCCGGCCTGAGCTGCCAGCGCGTAAACAAAGTGCTGGAAGGTCGTCCGCATATTGTCGATATGGTTAAAAACGGCGATATCGATTTGATTGTGAATACCACTGAGGGCAAGCAAGCGATTGCGGATTCCTCGTTGATTCGTCGCACGGCTTTGGCTAATAAAGTGAGCTACACCACGACACTGGCCGGTGCCGAAGCCATTTGTATGGCGCTGGAATTCGGCGAAGAGAAGCAAGTGCGCCGTCTGCAAGATGTGCATCAGGAGTTGGTAGGATGAGTCAGGTTCCTATGACCGTCGCGGGCGAAAAAGCCCTGCGCGATGAATTGAAGCAATTAAAATCGGTAGATCGCCCGCGCATTGTGCAGGCGATTGCGGAGGCGCGTGAGCATGGTGATCTGAAAGAAAATGCGGAATACCATGCGGCGCGTGAGCAGCAGGGGTTTTGTGAAGGCCGGATTCAGGAAATCGAAGCCAAGCTGTCCAATGTGCGGGTGATTGATATCACTCAGATTCCCTGTTCAGGCAAAGTGATTTTTGGCACAACCGTGACCTTGATCAATTGCGAAACCGATGAAGAAGTGACCTACCGCATTGTTGGCGAAGATGAAGCCAATGTGAAGGCGGGCAAGATTTCGGTGACCTCGCCGATTGCGCGTGCTTTGATCGGTAAGGAAGAGGGTGATGTGGCTTTGGTTACTGCGCCCGGTGGCAATATTGAGTACGAAATCGACCAAGTACAGCACTTGGCCGAGTAAGTTTAGTTGGTGAACGGATTTGCAGCGCTTAGATTGGGCGCTGCAAATTTGAAAGGCGCGGATTGGGCTTTTTGGCGGGGCGGTAAATCAAGGCAATTTTGCCAATGGCCTGAACCAGCGCCGCTTCGCGTGCGGCGCACATTTCTTCAATCAGCTCGCGCCGTTCTTCGGGTTCGGCAACATTCACTTTCACTTTAATTAATTCGTGATCGTTCAAGGCGCGTTCCACTTCCAAATCCACGGCTTCTGAATAGCCTTTGTCGCCAATCATCACTACTGGGTTTAGCCGATGGCCGATGCTGCGAAGGTGTTTTTTGTCACTGGCGCTAAGAGGATTCATGCTGGTGGTCTATCTGGTGAAAAGGGCGCTATTGTACGGTAAAGGTATACTGGTCGGAAGTCGGAGTTCGGACTCTGTCCGTAAATAAAAAGAGGGTTCTTCACAATGGCTAAACGTTCAGCCTCTAGCGGCGCTTGGTTGCGTGAACATTTTGATGACCACTATGTCAAATTGGCGCAAAAGCACGGTTACCGTTCTCGCGCTTGTTTTAAGTTATTGGAAATACAGGAAAAAGACCGCCTGATTAAACCCGGTATGTGCGTGGTTGATCTGGGCGCGGCCCCCGGTGGCTGGTCTCAGGTGGCGGTAGATTTGGTGGGGCATCACGGCCGCGTGCTGGCGTCGGACATTTTACCGATGGATTCCCTGGCTGGCGTCGAGTTCGTGCAGGGCGATTTCACAGAGGACAGTGTGTTTCAGCAATTGCTGGATTTGCTTGGTGATCAACGCGCTGACCTTGTAATTTCGGATATGGCCCCCAATATGAGTGGGATGCGGGATGTCGATCAGCCCAAATCCATGTATCTGTGTGAGTTGGCCTTGGATATGGCGGTGCAGGTCTTACGCCCCGGTGGCGATTTTGTCGCCAAGGTGTTTCAGGGGGAGGGCTTTGATGAGTTCTTTCGCGAATTGCGCTCACATTTCGACAAAATCGTGACCCGTAAGCCGGCGGCATCACGGCCACGCTCCCGCGAGGTGTATTTGGTGGGTCGCGGTTTTAAGGGTTGATGGACAAATTTTAGGGCGTTTGTCAGTTAGATTGACGGCGCCGCCAAAGTCCGGTTTTCATGGAGGGCCGGGACTTTCTATAGTAGAGTATTCGGTCGATAACACAGGCTGTGGATAGCCGGAAGAGGACTGGTTTTGAACGATATGGCAAAAAATTTACTGTTGTGGCTGGTCATTGCCGCCGTCCTGTTGACGGTCTTCAATAATTTCAGCGTACAGTCACCAACAGAACAGCTTAATTACTCCCAGTTCATCACGGAAGTGCAGTCCGAGCGCGTGCGCAAGGTTGTGATTGACGGCTTGGTGATCAGTGGTGAGCGAGTAGATAGCTCGCGCTTTGAAACCGTGCGTCCTTTGTTGGATGACCCCAAGCTGATTGATGATCTTCTGCAGCACAATGTGGTGGTGGAAGGTACCAAGCCTGAGCGTCAAAGCCTGTGGACACAGTTGCTGGTTGCCAGTTTCCCCATTCTGATTATTCTCGCCATCTTTATGTTCTTTATGCGCCAGATGCAGGGCGGTGTAGGCGGTGGCAAGGGCGGGCCAATGGCGTTTGGCAAAAGCAAGGCGCGCCTGCTCAGTGAAGATCAAATTAAGACAACCTTTGCCGATGTGGCTGGTGTCGATGAAGCCAAAGAAGATGTGCAAGAGCTGGTAGAGTTCCTGCGCGATCCAGGTAAATTCCAACGTCTTGGTGGTCGTATTCCTCGCGGTGTGTTGATGGTGGGCCCGCCGGGTACCGGTAAAACGCTGCTGGCAAAAGCCATTGCCGGTGAGGCCAAGGTGCCGTTCTTCTCAATCTCCGGTTCTGACTTTGTTGAGATGTTTGTTGGTGTGGGTGCGTCCCGTGTGCGCGATATGTTCGAGCAAGCCAAGAAGCAGGCGCCCTGTATTATCTTTATCGACGAAATCGATGCGGTGGGTCGCCACCGTGGTGCCGGTATGGGCGGCGGTCACGATGAGCGTGAGCAAACCCTGAACCAGTTGCTGGTTGAAATGGATGGTTTTGAAGTCAATGATGGCGTAATTGTAATTGCCGCCACCAACCGTCCCGATGTGCTTGATCCCGCGCTGCTGCGTCCCGGTCGTTTCGACCGCCAAGTGGTGGTGGGCTTGCCGGATATTCGCGGTCGCGAACAGATTTTGAAAGTGCATATGCGCAAGCTGCCGGTCACCGATGATGTTGATCCCGCAATTATTGCGCGCGGTACGCCCGGTTTCTCCGGGGCGGATCTGGCCAACCTTGCCAATGAGGCGGCGCTGTTTGCGGCGCGGGCTAATTTGCGTTTGGTTAGCATGGAGCAGTTCGATTTAGCCAAAGACAAAATCATGATGGGCGCTGAGCGCAAATCTATGGTGATGTCTGAGAAAGAAAAGCTGAATACCGCCTACCATGAAGCGGGTCACGCGATTGTTGGGCGCATCGTGCCTGAGCATGATCCGGTGTATAAGGTCAGTATTATTCCCCGCGGTCGTGCGCTGGGTGTGACCATGTTCTTGCCAGAGGAAGATCGCTACAGCCTGAGTCGCCGTCATATCACTAGCCAGATTTGTTCGCTGTTTGGCGGCCGTATTGCGGAAGAAATGACGTTGGGTGCGGACGGCGTAACGACTGGTGCCTCTAACGATATTCAGCGCGCTACTGATATTGCGCGCAAGATGGTGACGAAGTGGGGCTTGTCGGAAAAGCTCGGCCCGCTGATGTATGACGATGCTGAGGAAGAGGTATTCTTAGGTCGCTCTGCGGCGCAGGGTTCTAAATCGCTTTCTGGTGAAACCACGCGTCAGATTGATGAAGAAGTTCGCCGCATTATTGATGAGTGTTACGGCACCGCTAAATCCATTCTTGAAGAGCATCGCGGCAAGCTGGATATGATGGCGGATGCCCTGATGATGTATGAAACCATTGATGCCCATCAAATCGATGACATCATGGAAGGTCGCAAACCGCGTCCACCTTCAGGTTGGGATGATAATCATCGCAGCGGCGGTTCCGGCCAGCGCGCTGAAGCCAAGGACGAGCCAAAACCCAATCAGGACAAGCGCCCTGATGACCCGTTTGTCGATTCGGTTTCCGATCACTAAGACTGGCTTCAATGACAAGCGATTCCTCTTTATCGCCACAGCTACGCTGTGGCGATCGTGTTTTGGATTTAAGTAAGCCGCAAGTTATGGCGGTGCTTAATATCACCCCCGACTCCTTCTCTGATGGCGGCAGCTTATTTGATGGCCAGTTAAAGCTGGATCAGGTTTTGTCTCGTGCTGAGCAGGCCTTGCTAGATGGCGCAAGCATTCTGGATGTGGGCGGCGAATCTACGCGGCCGGGTGCGGCTACGGTGTCGCCAGTGCAAGAAGCGGATCGGGTATTGCCGGTGGTCGCCGCGCTGGTCGAGCGCTTTGATTGTGTGATTTCGGTCGATACCAGTACTCCAGGCATTATTCGTGAATCAGCAAAGTTGGGCGCGGGTTTGATTAATGATGTGCGGGCATTGCAGCGAGAGGGTGCGTTGGCTGCAGCGGCGGCAAGTTCACTGCCGGTGTGTTTGATGCACATGCGTGGCGAGCCGCAATCGATGCAGCAGAGTCCGCAGTACGATTCGCCGCTGGCTGAAGTGAGCGCATTTTTAAAAGAGCGGGTAGCGGCGTGTGCGGCGGTGGGCATTGACCGTTCAAAAATCATTCTCGATCCCGGTTTTGGTTTCGGTAAAAATTTAGCCCATAACCTCGAGCTGTTTCGGCAGTTACCCCAGTTATGTGATTTGGGCTATCCCTTATTGGTTGGTGTTTCCAGAAAGTCGATGGTTGGCGCGATTACCGGTCGCGAAGTGGGTCAGCGCATGGCCGGCAGTATTGTGTTGGCGGCGCTGGCGGTTGAGCGTGGCGCCAAGATTATTCGGGTTCACGATGTGCGTGAAACCGTGGATGCCCTCGCGGTGGTGTCGGCGTTGTCGGCTCAGCCGGTGGAATAAATATTTAAAGGATTTTGAGCGGTTATGAGTAGGAAGTATTTTGGCACTGACGGTATTCGGGGCCGCGTTGGCCAGGGCACTATTACCCCTGAATTTGTACTTCGCCTCGGTTGGGCGGTGGGCAAGGTCTTTGCCAAGGAAGGACGCAACACGGTTTTAATCGGCAAAGATACGCGAATTTCCGGCTATATGTTTGAGTCTGCGCTTGAGGCGGGCTTAGTTGCTGCGGGTGTGGATGTGCGTTTATTGGGGCCTATGCCGACACCGGCGATTGCTTATCTGGCGCGAACCTTTAAGGCGCGTGCGGGGGTAGTGATTAGCGCCAGTCACAACCCTTACTACGATAATGGCATTAAATTCTTCTCTGCGTCGGGCAGCAAATTGCCCGATGAAGTCGAGCTGGAAATTGAGGCTATGCTCGAGCAGCCAATGACCACAGTGGACTCTGCGTTGCTTGGGCGCGTAAGTCGAATCGACGATGCCGAAGGGCGTTATATCGAATACTGCAAATCCACTTTCCCATCTAATTTGAATCTTAATGGCCTTAAATTGGTGGTGGATTGTGCTCACGGCGCGACCTATCACGTTGCGCCGGCGGTGTTTGAGGAGCTTGGTGCCGAGGTGATTACCATTGGCGCCAGCCCGAATGGTTTGAATATTAATGCAGAGGCGGGCTCGACTCATCCGGATGCGCTGCGCTGGAAGGTCATGGCTGAGAAAGCCGATTTAGGTATCGCCTTTGATGGTGATGGTGATCGGGTATTGTTTGTCGATGCCAATGGTTCGCTGGTGGATGGCGATGAGCTGCTTTACATCATTGCTGCCGACCAGCGACTGCGCACCGGTCACTGTGCTGGTGTTGCTGGAACGCTAATGACCAACCTTGGTTTAGAGCGTGCGCTGGAAGAGTTGGAGATCCCTTTTGGTCGGGCCAAGGTGGGTGATCGCTACGTTAAAGAGCTAATGCAGCAAATGGGCTGGCCGCTGGGTGGCGAAAACTCGGGCCATATTATCTGCTCTGATGTGAGCACTACCGGCGATGGTATTGTGGCGGCGCTGCAGGTGTTGGCGGCGATGATGGGGCAGGAGCGAAGCCTGCTGGAATTACTGAAAGGCGTGGAAAAACTGCCGCAGATTATGGTGAATGTGCGGATTAGTGAAGCGCTGGATTTACAGCATCCAGCGCTGCAGGCCGAGGTTGCCGAGGTCGAGCGTGAATTGAATGGTCGCGGCCGAGTATTGTTGCGCGCCTCGGGTACTGAGCCGGTAATTCGAGTAATGGTAGAAGGTGATGATGAGCGCGAAGTCAGTCGTCAGTGCGCTCGTCTGGTAGAGAAGGTGAAATCCCTCGCGCAATAGCGGAGGTTTCTTGTATAAGTCGATGGGTTTATGTAAGATTGCCGCCCATTTTGCGCTAAGGGAAGTGGGATGAGACGCAAGCTGGTTGCCGGGAATTGGAAAATGAACGGCACACTCAAGGCCAATGAAGAATTGGTGGCTGGCCTCAGTGCTGAGCTTCCTGCAGGTTCAAATGTCGATGTGGCGGTATTCCCTCCGGCGATATACCTCTCTCAAGTGATTCATGCTCTGAGCGATTCTCACATAAATGTGGGAGCGCAGAATGTCTGTGAGCAGGCGGGTTCGGGTGCGTTTACTGGGGAAGTGTCTGCGGAGATGCTGGCTGATATTGGGTGCCGGTTGGTCATTGTCGGTCACTCAGAGCGGCGTGCAGCCTACGGTGATACCAATGCCTTGGTTGCCGAAAAGGTTGGTGCGGTGCTCGATGCGGGTTTGGTTCCGGTTTTGTGTGTAGGCGAAACGGATGCCGAGCGCGAAGCGGGTCAAGCTTTTGCGGTAATCGCTGAGCAATTGATGCCAGTGTTGAAGAGTTTGTCGGTTGAGAATCTTCGCCAACTGATTATTGCCTATGAACCTGTGTGGGCGATTGGTACGGGTAAAACCGCCAGTCCGGCACAGGCTCAGGAAGTGCACGGTTTTATCCGCGCTACCGTGGCGAAAGCTGATGAGCAGGCGGCTCAGGAAATGCGCCTGTTGTACGGCGGTAGTGTGAAGGCGGCCAATGCGGCCGAGCTTTTTGCCCAGCCTGATATTGATGGTGGGCTTATTGGTGGTGCATCTCTCGATGCGCAAGAATTTTCCGCAATTTGCCGAGCGGCGGAGTAAATGGAACAGTTAATTTTAGTAGTACATATTTTGGCGGCGCTGGCCATCATTGGTCTTATCCTGATTCAGCAGGGTAAGGGTGCAGATATGGGTGCTTCTTTTGGAGCGGGCGCATCGCAGACATTGTTTGGTGCAAGCGGTAGTGGTAATGTGCTGACCCGCGCGACCGCGATCCTGGCAACTGTGTTCTTCTTGACCAGTCTGGCGCTGGCCTTTGTTGCCAAAAACAGCAGCGGCATGTCTGATGACATTATTGAAGTTCCCGCGCTGGAAGAGAGCCGCGATGTGGCTCCGGTACCTGCAGGTGATTTGCCGGTGGCGCCAAAAAGCAGCATGCCTGCAAGCGGTAATCAGGAAATTCCTCAATAAGCTACGGCTGGTACGTGGTTTAAAAAAGTTAAAGCCGAAGTGGTGGAATTGGTAGACACGCTATCTTGAGGGGGTAGTGAGCCTAGCTCGTGCGGGTTCAAGTCCCGCCTTCGGCACCAAGTGAAAGGGGTAGTTGCGATGCAGCTACCCCTTTTTTTATGTCTGGCTTTCGGCAATGATGTCGCGGTGATTTTTCTGGAGTGGGTTAATGAGTGAGGCGTTGATCGCGCTATTGGCAGATGGCGAGTTTCATTCCGGTGAGGAGTTGGGTGAGGTCTTGGGTGTGAGTCGCACTGCTGTTTGGAAGCAGCTTCAGAAATTGTCGGCGCTGGGTCTGGAATTGGAGTCGGTGAAGGGGCGGGGCTATCGTCTTGAAGGCGGTCTGGAATTATTTAGTCCGGCGGCGTTAAGGTCGTTTCTTCCCGAGGGTAAGTCTGGTCTTGTGGATCAGCTCAACATTTTTCTGCAAACCGATTCCACCAATAGCGAGGCGGCCAAGCAAATTGCAAAAGCGTCGGCACATGGTTATTGCTGTGTTGCTGAGCAGCAGACTGCTGGGCGTGGGCGCCGTGGTCGGCAGTGGTTGAGTCCTTTTGGTCGCAATCTCTATCTCTCTAAGGTGTGGGAGTTTGAGCATGGTGCGTCTGCGCTTGAGGGCTTAAGTCTTTCCGTGGGGCTTGCGGTGCTGCGGGCCTTGCGAGGGCTTGGGGTAAGTGATTTAGGTTTGAAGTGGCCCAATGATATTCTGCTCGGCGGTAAAAAACTGGCCGGTATTTTGTTAGAGATGCAGGGTGATCCGGCAGGGGTGTGTCAGGTAATTATCGGTATCGGCGTCAATTTGGATATGCGCTTTACCGATACCTCCGACATTGATCAGCCCTGGGCGGATTTGACCGCCTTTGGTTTGTCGCGAAATCAAGTCTTGGCGGCAGTCTTGTTACATCTAGAGGAAACAATGCTGGAATTTGCAGGGCAGGGCTTTGCGGCTCACCGCGATGAGTGGCGCAAGTTTGATATTTTTGCGGGCGCGGAAGTGTCGGTGCAGCTAGGCGAGAATTGGTTGTTAGGTGTTGCTGATGGTGTGGAGCGCGATGGCGCGCTTGCGGTTGTTATTGATGGTGAGCGGCGTTTATTTCACGGTGGCGAGGTGAGTTTGCGGAGGCGGCATGGCTGAGGCTCTGCTAGAGCTGGATGTTGGCAATAGCTCGCTTAAATGGCGTAAGCGCTGTGGGGTGAGTGTTGTCGATTCTGGTCGTTTGGCGTGGTCGGAGTTGGCCTCGCTGGATGCCGTTCTGGAAGATGTTCAGCGAGTATTGGTGGGTTCTGTTGCGGGCGAATCCAGCAACGAGATTCTGCGCGATTATTTCAGTGGTCGTGGTTTGCAGGCTGAATTTGCTCAGTCCCAAGTGGTGTGTGGCCCGGTTAAAAATGCTTATGCGGATGTGGCGCGGATGGGGGTGGATCGCTGGCTGGCAATGGTTGCGGCTTTTCGTGAGTTTTCTGCGGCTTGTTTGGTTGTTGATGTGGGTACCGCGCTGACCTTGGATATGGTGTCGGGCGAGGGTGTGCATCATGGTGGTTATATTATTCCTGGGCCGCAAATGATGTTGCAGGCCTTGTTGTCTGGAACGGATCGGGTGCGTTTTGCTGAAGAAGGTGCGCAAACGATAGCGCCGGGTGTGATCACGGATGAGTGTGTTCATCATGGCAAGTGGTTGGCGCTGATAGGGGCGGTTAGTCAGGCGCGGCAGCAGATGGCGGCGCTTGTTGATGAGGCGCCATTGGTTGTTGTTGCGGGCGGCGCGGGTGCGGCGCTAATAGCGGCTGCGGGTAGTCAGGCAAATGACTGGATCTATCGAGAGGATTTGGTTCTCGATGGTTTGTATCCAGTCATTAATGGTTGGTCGGCTTAGAGGTTTGCGTGGCTTAGAGGCTGTCATGTTGTTTTGCGTGTTGTTGTGAAATAGGGCTTTGGGTTTGCGCTGGGTATTTTGGTTTTTAGTGCTCTTCAATATTGCATTCTTTGTTTGGCGAGAAATTGATGCGCCGCCACCGTCGCGGCCATTGAGTGTCTTGCCGCCCTCGGCGGGAAATTTGGTGTTGTTGTCTGAATTGCCAGAGGCGGAACCGGAGGGATTTGAGTTCGATGGCCTAGAGTCTATGCGGCTGGAGTCTGACGTTATTGAAAATGCAGATGTCGCTGCGCCGGTAAGAGAAGAGTGTTGGGTGTTGGGTGCGTTTGATGATCATAACGAGTTGCCCAGCGTTGCTGCTGATGGGCTGATTCGCCGCCACAAGAGTGCGGCTCAGCAAGAATTGGAATACTGGGTGATTTTGGGGCCGTATCCTGATTCGAGTAAGGCGGATGAGGTGGGTTCGGAGATTCGAGCAAAAGGCTGGGATAGTTTTGTCATAAATAAGGGCGAGCTGTTGAATGCGGTTTCGGTTGGGGTGTTTCGGGAGCGCGTCCGCGCTGAGCGCCAGCTTCAGCAGTTTGTGGCTCGGGGTTATCAGCCTGTAATAGCGCCGGTGCCGCGGTTGCTGGAAAGCTATTGGTTGAGTTTGCGCGGTGATCCGTCTAAGCCCTTGTTCGACAAAGAATTAGCGCGCTTAAAAGCCTTGGGAAATGGCCTTGTGCAGGCTGAGAAAAAAAATTGTAATTTCGTTGCGTCTTTAAGGGAGTTCGACTAGAATGCCGCCCTCGTTCGGAAGCGACGTGGTAATTCTTTAAGCTGGTGTAGCTCAGTTGGTAGAGCAGCTGACTTGTAATCAGCCGGTCGGGGGTTCGACTCCTCTCACCAGCTCCACGCATTCCGCTTGCTATTCAGTTGTTATCTTTGTTTGACAACTCATTGAAAGCTAAGCAGAATATTCCGCGCTTTTGGGGAGGGGTTCCCGAGTGGCCAAAGGGATCAGACTGTAAATCTGACGCGCAAGCTTCGGTGGTTCGAATCCACCCCCCTCCACCATTACTTGCAGGCATTTGCCGATTTGCTTTAGTGAATTGGCAGTAAGGCAGGCGGGTATAGTTCAGTGGTAGAACCTCAGCCTTCCAAGCTGATGATGCGGGTTCGATTCCCGCTACCCGCTCCATTAATGCTTGGAGTTGCAGGTTTTACGGCATCTTCTTTATTTATAGGTCGATGCGATGCCGGCTGGAGTTTGAGCTCTTGCTTGCGGTAACAGTTAGTGTGCTCATATAGCTCAGTCGGTAGAGCACTTCCTTGGTAAGGAAGAGGTCACCGGTTCAAATCCGGTTATGAGCTCCATTTTTTGGTGGCAAAAGCTGCAATGGGCGGCTTTTGTCTTTTGTGGTGATCGGCGAAAGCTGAAGGGTCTGCTTGGGAGACTGTCGCAATGGCTAAAGAAAAATTTGAACGTAATAAGCCCCACGTAAACGTGGGCACCATTGGTCACGTTGACCATGGTAAAACCACGCTGACTGCAGCACTGACTCGCGTATGTGCGGAAGTGTTTGGTGGTACAGCGGTAGCATTTGACGGTATCGACAATGCGCCTGAAGAGCGTGAGCGCGGTATCACCATTGCGACTTCACACGTTGAATACGATTCAAACCTGCGCCACTACGCGCACGTAGACTGCCCTGGTCACGCCGACTATGTTAAGAACATGATCACTGGTGCGGCGCAGATGGACGGCGCGATCCTGGTATGTGGTGCCACTGACGGCCCAATGCCACAAACTCGCGAGCACATCCTGCTGTCTCGTCAGGTAGGTGTACCTTACATTGTTGTGTTCCTGAACAAAGCTGACCTGCTGGCTGAAGATTGCGGCGGCGTAGGCACCGACGAATACAACGAAATGCTTGAGCTGGTTGAAATGGAACTGCGCGAGCTGCTGGACACTTACGAATTCCCAGGTGATGACACTCCAATCATCCCAGGTTCTGCTCTGATGGCCCTGAATGGCGAAGACGACAACGAGCTGGGTACCACCGCCGTTAAGAAACTGGTTGAAGCGCTGGATACTTACATTCCTGAGCCTGAGCGCGCTATCGATATGCCATTCCTGATGCCAATCGAAGACGTATTCTCAATCTCTGGTCGCGGTACTGTAGTAACTGGCCGTGTTGAGCGTGGCATTCTGAAAACTGGTGACGAAATCGAAATCGTTGGTATCCACGACACCACCAAAACCACCTGTACTGGTGTTGAGATGTTCCGCAAGCTGCTGGACGAAGGTCGTGCTGGTGAGAACGTTGGTGTTCTGCTGCGTGGTACTAAGCGTGACGAAGTTGAGCGTGGTCAGGTTCTGTGTAAGCCCGGTTCAATCAAGCCACACACTCGCTTTGAAGCTGAAGTATACGTACTGTCAAAAGAAGAAGGTGGTCGTCACACTCCTTTCTTCAAAGGCTACCGTCCACAGTTCTACTTCCGTACCACTGACGTAACTGGTGCGTGTGAACTGCCAGAAGGTACTGAAATGGTAATGCCAGGCGATAACGTGAAAATGGACGTTACCCTGATTGCACCAATCGCGATGGAAGAAGGTCTGCGCTTTGCGATCCGTGAAGGCGGTCGTACTGTTGGCGCCGGCGTTGTTGCCAAAATCGTAGAGTAATCGCCTTTGGTGATTGGGTGTTGAGCTGCGGCTCAATGCCCAGCAGAAAAGTATTGTAGGCCAGTAGTTCAATTGGTAGAGCACCGGTCTCCAAAACCGGCTGTTGGGGGTTCGAGTCCCTCCTGGCCTGCCACTTATTCCGCAGACACCGCTACGCGCAAGCGTAGTGGTGTTTTGCGCTTGGTATAGGAAGTTTTTGAAACATGGGAGCAAGGGCTGAAGGTGAAAGCCGCTTTGATGGTCTGAAATGGCTATTGGTGGTTTTGTTAGTCGCGGCAGGCGTGACTGGCAATATGTACTTCGCAGATGAATCCCTGTTGTATCGCGTCATCGCGTTGCTGGTATTGGCAGTGGTGGCGGGGTTTATTGCAGTGCAAACGGCGCGTGGCGCAGCTTTTTTCGAGTTGCTTCAGGGTGCGCGCACCGAAATCCGCAAGGTAGTTTGGCCTAGCCGTCAGGAAGGTACGCAAACTACGTTGATTGTGGTGGCGTTTGTATTGATTGCGGCGCTGATTCTGTGGGGTTTAGATACTCTGCTGGGTTGGTTGGCCTCTTTGGTAATAGGCTGAGGTGAGTGATGTCAAAGCGTTGGTATGTAGTTCACGCCTATTCCGGTTTTGAAAAGAAAGTTGCGTCTGCGCTGAAAGAGCGTATTGAGCTGTCAAATATTGGCGATCGTTTTGGTGAGGTGTTGGTGCCCACCGAAGAGGTTGTTGAAATGCGCGGTGGTCAAAAGCGTAAGAGCGAGCGTAAATTCTTTCCCGGCTATGTCCTGATTCAGATGGAGCTGGATGATGATACTTGGCACTTGGTAAAAGAAACGCCACGTGTCATGGGTTTTATTGGTGGTAAAGCAGATAAGCCTGCGCCCATTACCGATAAAGAAGCAGAAGCGATTCTGCAGCGGGTTGAAAGTGGCGAGAAGCCTAAGCCCAAAACCCTGTTTGAGCCTGGTGAAATGGTTCGTGTTATCGATGGTCCTTTCAATGACTTCAATGGCGTTGTTGAGGAAGTTAACTACGAGAAAAGCCGTTTGCACGTGGCAGTTCTGATTTTCGGTCGTTCTACACCGGTTGAGCTCGATTTCAGCCAAGTGGAGAAGACCTGATATTTGAGCGTTTAGCTCAGCGTTTTGAGTCTGTGTTTCAGATTCAAAAATTTTAACCGGGGAGCCTGTGAAGAGTTGCAAAACTTGGAGGCGTTAATACCCAAAAGGAGAAAACAATGGCAAAGAAAGTCGAAGCTTACATTAAGCTTCAGGTAGCCGCTGGCGCTGCCAACCCAAGTCCTCCAGTTGGTCCTGCTCTGGGTCAGCACGGTGTGAACATCATGGAATTCTGTAAAGCCTTCAATGCTCAAACTCAGAGCATGGAAAACGGCATGCCAATTCCTGTTGTTATCACAGTGTACTCTGATCGCAGCTTCACTTTTGTGACCAAAACTCCACCAGCTTCTTTCCTGCTGAAAAAAGCAGCGGGCGTTAAGAGCGGTTCAGGCACTCCAAACACTAAAAAAGTGGGCAAGGTAAGCCGTGCTCAGTTGGAAGAAATCGCCACTCTGAAAATGCCAGATCTGACTGCGGCAGATATGGAAGCGGCGGTTCGTACTATTGCTGGTAGCGCGCGCGCTGCTGGTATTGAAGTGGAGGGCGTGTAAATGGCCAAGTTGACCAAGCGTCAGAAAGCAATCCGCGAGAAAGTGGTTGCTGGTAAGCAGTATTCTATTCAGGAAGCTGTTGCTCTGCTGAAAGAAGTTTCTGCAGTTAAATTTCCTGAGGCGGTAGACGTTGCAATCAACCTCGGTGTTGATGCGCGTAAATCAGATCAAGCGGTTCGCGGTGCGACCACTCTGCCTCACGGTACTGGTAAAGAAGTGCGTGTAGCGGTGTTCACTCAAGGTGACAACGCTGAGAAAGCCAAAGCGGCTGGCGCAGACTTTGTTGGTATGGATGATCTGGCCGAGCAAATTAAAGGCGGCATGATGGATTTCGACGTGGTTGTTGCCTCTCCTGATGCAATGCGCGTTGTGGGTCAGTTGGGTCAGGTTCTGGGTCCACGCGGCCTGATGCCAAACCCTAAGACTGGCACTGTTACCCCCGATGTTGAAACTGCTGTTAAGAATGCTAAAGCGGGTCAGGTTCGTTACCGTACCGACAAGAACGGCATCATTCACGGCGCCATCGGCAGCATCAAGTTTGAAGCCAATGCACTTCAGGAAAACCTTGAAGCTCTGCTGTCTGACCTGAAAAAGGCCAAGCCAGCTTCAGCTAAAGGTATCTACCTGAAGAAAATCACCCTGTCCTCGACCATGGGTCCGGGCCTAGTGATTGACCAAAGCAGCCTGGCTGCCAAGTAAGAAATTCGATCGCTACCCAGTTTGGGGTGGCGGTCTCTAGCCTTTGTGGTCTTTGACAACTGACCTACTGTGTCAAAAGACAAAGACCATCAAAGACCGTAGGTGAGAGGAAAACTTTCGGGTTGGACTCTCTTAATAGGTGTGTTGCTTCGGCGGCGTTACCGGCACCGGCCTACGCAGATGGTGGATTGGATTTGTTCACCAGAAACACGGTCAATATCCCTCGGGGTGGCGATCTACGGTAATTAACTGACAAATCCAGGAGTTATCCAAGTGGCATTAAGACTCGAAGACAAGAAAGCGATCGTAGCTGATGTTAACGAGACTGCTGCAAGTGCATTGTCATTGGTCATTGCTGACGCCCGCGGGTGTACAGTTGGCGAAATGACAACGCTCCGTAAGCTGGCGCGTGAAAACCAGGTTGATATGCGTGTAGTGCGCAACACTCTGGCAAAAATCGCGTTGAAGGGAACTGATTTCGAGTGCGCAGAAGAGGCTTTCAAAGGCCCCTCTCTGTTGGCTTTCTCGATGGAAGATCCCGGTGCAGCGGCGCGTCTTTTCAAAGACTTTGCTAAAGAGCATAAGAACTTTGAAGTAAAAGCACTGGCAGTCAGTGGCCAATTAATGGGTTCCGAGCAATTGGATGTACTGGCGAAACTGCCGACCCGCGAGCAAGCGCTGTCAATGCTGATGAGCGTAATGCAAGCACCGGTAACGAAGTTGGTACGCACCATGAACGAAGTCCCCAGCAAGTTGGTTCGTGTAGTAGCGGCTGTTCGCGATCAGAAAGAAGCTGCTTAATCGCAGCTTGAAAGTTTTTTAACCATTGACACAGTAGGAGTTTAAAAATGGCTCTGTCTAAAGACGATATTTTGAATGCAATCGCTGAAATGAGCGTGATGGACATTGTAGAGTTGATCTCTGCGATGGAAGAGAAGTTTGGTGTTAGCGCGGCTGCTGCCGTAGCTGTTGCAGCTCCAGCTGCAGCTGCTGAAGGCGGTGCTGCTGCTGAAGAGCAGACTGAGTTTGACGTTGTTCTGGCCTCTGCTGGCGAGAAGAAAGTTAACGTAATCAAAGCTGTTCGCGCCATCACTGGTCTGGGCCTGAAAGAAGCTAAAGAAATGGTTGACGGCGCGCCTTCAACTGTTAAAGAAGCTGCTTCTAAAGCCGACGCAGAAGAAGCGAAAAAACAACTGGAAGAAGCTGGCGCTACTGTCGAGCTCAAGTAAGTTGTTGCCGAATGACCGCTGTTGGGTCATTCAAGCAAAGGCTGGTGGGTTAGCCCGCCGGCCTTTTGCTGTTTAAGATTTTCGGTTCAAAACTCGAGTTTTGAATTAAGGCAGCTAGGGATGGCTGTATTCGAGATTCCGTTGCCAGTTGCTCGGGATCATGTAAAGACGCTGGGGAGTACTGATGGCTTACTCATACACTGAGAAAAAACGCATCCGCAAGGATTTTGGCAAATTGCCACACGTCATGGACGTGCCTTTCCTCCTTGCGATCCAGTTAGATTCGTATACCAAGTTTACTCAGCAGGGCATTCCTGCTGCTGAGCGCGGCGAGCATGGCCTGCACGCGGCGTTCAAATCAATCTTCCCTATTGTGAGCTATTCCGGCAATGCTGCGCTGGAGTATGTCGACTATGTTCTGGGTGCGCCTGCTTTTGACGTTGGTGAATGTCAGCTGCGCGGTGTGACCTACTCTGTGCCTCTGCGCGTCAAAGTGCGGTTGATTATTTACGATAAAGAATCATCCAGCAAAAGCATCAAAGACATTAAAGAGCAGGAAGTGTACATGGGGGAAATTCCCCTGATGACCGAAAACGGTACCTTTGTTATCAATGGTACTGAGCGGGTTATCGTTTCCCAGCTACACCGTTCGCCCGGTGTGTTCTTCGACCACGATCGTGGCAAGACTCACTCCTCAGGCAAGTTGCTGTATTCAGCCCGGGTAATTCCTTACCGTGGCTCATGGTTGGACTTTGAGTTCGACCCCAAAGATCTGGTTTACGTGCGTATCGACCGTCGCCGTAAATTGCCAGCAACCATTCTGATGCGTGCGCTTGGAATGAGCTCTGAGGAAATGCTCGAGCTGTTCTACGACATCAACACCTTTAAGTTTGCTGAGGAAGGTACGTTCACTATTGAACTGATTCCTGAGCGTCTGCGTGGTGAGGTTGCAACCTTCGATATTCTCGACGAAAACGGCAAGGTTATCGTTGAAACCGGTCGCCGTATTACTGCGCGTCACATCCGTCAGATTGAAAAAGCCAATCTGAGCCAGTTGGAAGTGCCAGCGGAATACCTGATTGGCCGTGCCTTGGCGCGCGACATTGTCGACACTAAAACCGGTGAAGTGCTGTTCCCTTGTAACAGCGAGCTGACACTGGACATGATCGAGCAGATCAAGGCGGCTGGCATCGATGGTATCGACACGCTGTATACCAACGAACTGGATTGTGGCCCATTCATTATCGATACGCTGCGCAGCGACCCAACCAGCACTGAGTTGGAAGCGCTGGTAGAAATCTATCGCATGATGCGCCCCGGCGAGCCACCAACCAAAGAATCTGCCGAGAACTTGTTCCAGAACCTGTTCTTCTCTGCTGAGCGTTATGACCTGTCTGCGGTTGGTCGCATGAAGTTCAACCGTCGCCTTGGCCGTGAAGAAATCGAAGGTGCTGGCACTCTCGATAAAGACGATATTGTTGCGGTTCTGAAAACACTGGTTGGCATCCGTAACGGTAAAGGCATCGTTGACGATATCGACCACTTGGGTAACCGCCGTATTCGCTCTGTGGGCGAGATGGCTGAAAACCAATTCCGTGTGGGTCTGGTGCGTGTTGAGCGCGCGGTTAAAGAACGTCTGTCAATGGCGGAAAGCGAAGGCCTGATGCCTCAGGACCTGATTAACGCTAAGCCTGTTGCGGCGGCAGTGAAAGAATTTTTCGGTTCTTCACAGCTGTCTCAGTTTATGGACCAGAACAACCCGCTGTCTGAGATCACTCACAAGCGCCGTGTATCTGCACTTGGCCCCGGTGGTTTGACTCGTGAGCGTGCCGGCTTTGAGGTTCGTGACGTACACCCGACTCACTACGGTCGCGTATGTCCAATCGAAACGCCTGAAGGTCCGAACATCGGTCTGATTAACTCCTTGGCAACCTATGCGCGTACCAATGAGTACGGCTTCCTCGAAAGCCCGTACCGCAAGGTTATCGACGGCAAGGTGACTGACGAAATCGAATTCCTGTCTGCCATTAACGAAGCTGAGCAAGTGATTGCGCAGGCTTCTGCGGAAATGAACGACAAGGGTGAGCTGGTTGAGGAAATGGTTGCGGTTCGTCATATGAACGAATTCACCGTTATGCCGCCAGAAAAAGTTACCTATATGGACGTATCGCCCAAGCAGGTAGTTTCGGTGGCGGCCTCGTTGATTCCTTTCTTGGAACACGATGACGCGAACCGCGCCTTGATGGGATCGAACATGCAGCGTCAAGCTGTGCCAACACTGAAAGCCGACAAGCCACTGGTAGGTACCGGTTTTGAGCGTTATGTTGCGTCTGACAGTGGTGTGTGTGTGGTGGCTCGCCGTGGCGGTGTGATCGACAGCGTGGATTCTTCACGCATTGTTGTTCGCGTTAACAACGACGAAGTGCAAGTGGGTCAGCCTCCGGTTGATATCTACAACCTGACCAAATACACCCGTTCTAACCAGAACACCTGTATTAACCAGCGTCCTTTCGTGCGCGAAGGCGACAAAGTGGTAAGTGGCGACATTCTGGCCGACGGTCCATCCGTTGACTTGGGTGAGCTGGCGCTGGGTCAGAATATGCGCATCGCGTTCATGCCTTGGAATGGTTACAACTTCGAAGACTCGATTCTGGTGTCTGAGAAAGTGGTAAAAGAAGATCGTTTCACCACGATCCACATTCAAGAGCTGACTTGTATCGCTCGTGATACCAAGCTTGGGCCAGAAGAAATTTCAGCGGACATTCCCAATGTGGGTGAAGGTGCGCTGGCGAATCTGGATGACTCCGGCATTGTGTACATCGGTGCGGAAGTTGGGCCCGGCGATATTCTGGTGGGCAAGGTAACGCCAAAAGGCGAAACCCAGTTGACCCCTGAAGAAAAATTGCTGCGCGCCATCTTCGGTGAAAAAGCGTCTGACGTTAAAGATACCTCCCTGCGTGTGCCTTCAAGCACCAAGGGTACGGTTATCGACGTTCAGGTGTTCACCCGCGATGGTTTGGAAAAAGACAAGCGCGCGCTGGAAATTGAACAGATGCAGCTCAATCAATTCCGCAAGGATTTGAACGAAGAGTTCCGCATTGTTGAAGAAGCGACTTTTGCGCGTCTGAAGAGCCTGTTGGCGGGTCAGAAAGTGCTGAGCGGTCCCGGCTTGAAGAAAGGTGAAGAGCTGAATGCGGCGCGTCTGGAAGAGCTGAAATCTGAAGATTGGTTGAAAGTGCGTCTGGCTGATGAAGCTATTAATGCGGCACTTGAAGATGCTGATGTTCAGTTGGCTGAGCACAAAAAGCGTTTGGAAGAACGTTTTGAAGACAAGAAGCGCAAGCTGACTTCTGGCGATGATCTGGCGCCCGGCGTGCTGAAAATCGTTAAGGTTTATCTCGCGATCAAACGCCGCATCCAGCCCGGTGACAAGATGGCGGGTCGTCACGGTAACAAAGGGGTTATCTCGGTCATTATGCCGGTTGAAGATATGCCCTTTGACGAAAACGGCCAGCCGGTCGATATCGTGCTGAACCCACTGGGTGTGCCGTCGCGGATGAACGTTGGTCAGATTCTGGAAACTCACCTTGGTCTGGCGGCCAAAGGTCTGGGCGAAAAGATCGATCTGATGGTGCGCGAGCAGCGCAAAGTAGCAGAAGTACGCGACTTCCTCGGCAAGATCTACAACGACGGCGCTGGCCGTACCGAAGATCTGGCGAGCTTCAGCGACACTGAAATCATGGAGATGGCAAGCAATCTTCGTGGTGGTGTGCCAATGGCAACCCAGGTATTTGACGGTGCTGATGAAGCTGAGATCAAGAGCCTGCTGAAGTTGGCTGATCTGCCAGAAAGTGGCCAGCTGAAACTGTTTGACGGTCGTACGGGTGATTCTTTTGATCGTCCTGTTACCGTTGGCTATATGTACATGCTGAAACTGAACCACTTGGTAGACGACAAGATGCACGCGCGTTCTACCGGTTCGTACAGCCTGGTTACTCAGCAGCCGCTGGGTGGTAAGGCGCAGTTTGGTGGTCAGCGTTTCGGGGAGATGGAGGTCTGGGCTCTGGAAGCTTACGGCGCCGCCTACACCCTGCAGGAAATGCTGACCGTCAAGTCGGACGACGTAAACGGTCGTACCAAAATGTACAAAAACATTGTTGATGGCGACCAGCGCATGGAGCCGGGCATGCCCGAGTCTTTCAATGTACTGGTTAAGGAAATCCGGTCGCTCGGTATCAACATCGAGTTGGACAGCGAATAATCATCATCAACATTTGGCAAGGGGCGCCCGCCATTGGTGAGGCGCCTGACATTACCCTTGCGGAGGAACGGCCTTGAAAGATTTATTGAATCTCTTGAAACAGGGACAGCAAAGCGAAGAGTTTGACTCAATTCGCATTGGACTGGCATCGCCAGAGCTGATCCGCTCCTGGTCATTCGGCGAAGTTAAAAAGCCGGAAACCATCAACTACCGTACCTTCAAGCCGGAGCGTGACGGCTTGTTCTGCGCCAAAATTTTTGGCCCAGTAAAGGACTATGAGTGTCTGTGTGGTAAGTACAAACGTCTGAAGCACCGCGGTGTTATCTGTGAAAAATGTGGCGTTGAAGTGGCGCTGGCAAAGGTGCGTCGTGAGCGCATGGGCCACATCGAGCTGGCTAGCCCCGTTGCTCACATTTGGTTCCTGAAGTCACTGCCAAGCCGTATCGGTTTGTTGCTGGACATGACCCTGCGCGATATTGAGCGCATTCTGTACTTTGAATCCTATGTTGTGACCGATCCCGGCATGACTACGCTGGACAAAGGTCAGTTGCTCAATGACGAGCAGTACTACGAAGCAATGGAAGAGTTTGGCGACGATTTCACTGCCAAGATGGGTGCCGAAGCCATCCAGCATTTGCTGCTGGAGCTGGACCTGAATGAAGAAGTGAATCGCCTGCGTGAAGAAATTCCGGCGACCAACTCTGAAACCAAAATCAAGAAGCTGTCCAAGCGCCTGAAGCTGATTGAAGCGCTGGCCGACTCTGGCAACAAGCCTGAGTGGATGGTTATGGAAGTGCTGCCAGTATTGCCGCCCGATCTGCGCCCATTGGTACCGCTGGATGGTGGTCGTTTTGCGACTTCTGACCTGAACGATCTTTATCGCCGGGTTATCAACCGTAACAACCGTCTGAAGCGCCTGCTGGATCTGAACGCGCCAGACATCATCGTGCGCAACGAAAAGCGTATGCTGCAGGAATCTGTGGATGCGCTGCTGGATAACGGTCGTCGTGGCCGTGCTATTACCGGCTCTAACAAGCGTCCGCTGAAGTCACTGGCTGACATGATCAAAGGTAAGCAAGGTCGCTTCCGTCAGAACCTGCTGGGTAAGCGCGTCGACTACTCTGGTCGTTCGGTTATCGTGGTGGGTCCTACTCTGCGTCTGCACCAGTGTGGTCTGCCTAAGAAAATGGCCCTTGAGCTGTTCAAGCCATTCATTTTCGGCAAGCTGGAAGCTCGCGGTTTGGCGACGACTATTAAAGCCGCCAAGAAAATGGTTGAGCGTGAGCCACCAGAAGTGTGGGATATCCTCGCTGAAGTTATTCGCGAGCACCCCGTTATGCTGAACCGTGCGCCCACACTGCACCGTTTGGGTATTCAGGCATTTGAACCTGTTCTGATCGAAGGTAAAGCGATTCAGTTGCACCCACTGGTGTGTGCGGCCTATAACGCCGACTTCGACGGTGACCAGATGGCGGTACACGTACCGCTGACATTGGAAGCACAGCTTGAAGCTCGTGCGCTGATGATGTCGACCAACAACATCCTGTCGCCTGCAAACGGTGAGCCTATTATCGTACCTTCGCAGGACGTGGTATTGGGGCTGTACTGGATGACTCGCGCCCGCGTTAATGCGTTGGGTGAAGGCATGGCGTTCTCTAGCCCGCAGGAAGTTCAGCGTGCCTATGCCGGTGGCAAAGTACACCTGCAAGCGCGTATCAAGTGCCGTATTAAAGAAGTTATCGTTGATGAAAACGGCGAAAGCCACACTAACCGCAGCCTGGTTGAAACCACGGTTGGTCGTGTGGTGCTGTGGCGCATCGTGCCAGAAGGTCTGCCGTTCTCGCTGGTTAACCAATCAATGGTTAAAAAGGCGATCTCACGTTTGCTGAACGAGTGTTACCGTCAGGTTGGTTTGAAAGCCACAGTAATTCTGGGCGACCAACTGATGTACACCGGTTTCGAGTACTCCACTCGCTCCGGTAGCTCCATCGGTGTAAACGACTTCGAAATTCCAGTGCAAAAAGCCAGCATTGTTGAAGCGGCTGATGCAGAAGTTCTAGAAATTGAAAAGCAATACGCCTCGGGTCTGGTTACCCAGGGTGAGAAATACAACAAGGTTATCGACATTTGGTCTCGCGCCAACGACTTGGTTTCTAAGTCGATGATGGAAGGTCTGTCGAAAGAGCCAGTGATTAACCGCGACGGCGAAGAAGAGCTGCAAGACTCCTTCAACTCGGTTTATATGTATGCCGACTCTGGTGCGCGTGGTTCCCCAGCGCAGATTCGTCAGTTGGCCGGTATGCGTGGTCTGATGGCCAAGCCAGATGGCTCGATCATCGAAACGCCAATCACCGCGAACTTCCGCGAAGGTCTGAACGTACTGCAGTACTTCATCTCGACCCACGGTGCGCGTAAAGGTCTGGCGGATACCGCACTGAAAACCGCAAACTCTGGTTACCTGACTCGTCGTCTGGTAGACGTTGCGCAAGACGTGGTTGTTACCGACAAAGACTGTGGCACTGACCAAGGCCTGTTGATGACGCCAGTAATCGAAGGTGGCGACATCATCGAATCGCTGGGTGATCGTGTACTGGGTCGTATCGTTGCGAAAGACGTGATGGTTCCCGGTACTGATGACGTGGCCGTTGAAGCTGGCGTGATGCTCGATGAGAAATGGATTGTTCAGCTTGAAGAGCTGGGCATCGACGAAATCGAAGTGCGCTCGCCCATTACCTGTGAAACTCGCCACGGCGTGTGTTCAATGTGTTACGGCCGTGATCTGGCGCGTGGCCATTTGGTTAACCGTGGTGAATCTGTGGGCGTTATCGCTGCGCAGTCAATCGGTGAGCCCGGTACTCAGCTGACCATGCGTACCTTCCACATCGGTGGTGCGGCATCGCGGGCAACTGCGGCCGACAGCATTCAAGTTAAGCAAGACGGTAAAGCGCGTCTGCACAATCTGAAATACGTTGAGCGTGAAGACGGCACACTGGTTGCGGTTAGCCGTTCTGGTGAACTGGCAGTTACCGATGCCAACGGCCGTGAGCGCGAGCGCTACAAGCTGCCATACGGTGCCTCTATCAAGGTTCAAGACCGCGACGAAGTGGCCGCTGGTGCCATCGTGGCGACTTGGGATCCGCACACTCACCCCATCATCACTGAGGTGGCGGGCTTCGTGAAGCTGTCCGGTATGGAAGAGGGTATTACCGTTAAGCGCCAAACAGACGAACTGACCGGTTTAAGCAGCATCTCTGTAATGGAGCAGTCTGAGCGTCCTGCGGCGGGTAAAGATATGCGTCCAGCGGTGACTCTGGTTGATGCTGATGGCAACGAACTGTGCCTAGCGGGTACCAACGTTCCTGCTCACTACTTCCTGTCTGATCTGGCGATTGTGTCGCTGGAAAATGGTTCAGAAGTAAAAGTTGGTGACGTTATCGCCAAGATTCCTCAAGAAAGCTCGAAGACTCGCGACATCACCGGTGGTCTGCCACGCGTTGCTGACCTGTTTGAAGCGCGCAAGCCAAAAGAGCCCGCGATTCTGGCGGAAATCTCCGGTACCGTTAGCTTCGGTAAAGAGACCAAGGGTAAGCGCCGTTTGGTAATTACTCCAGCCGATGGCAAGCCGCTGTCAGATGGTAGCGATCACTACGAAGTGCTGATTCCGAAATGGCGTCAACTGACCGTGTTCGAAGGTGAACAGGTTGAGAAGGGCGAGATTGTTTCTGAAGGCCCATTGAGCCCGCACGATATTCTGCGTCTGAAAGGCGTTGAAGAGCTGGCGAAATATATCGTTAACGAAATCCAAGACGTTTACCGTCTGCAGGGTGTAAAAATTAACGATAAGCACATCGAAGTTATCTGCCGTCAGATGCTGCGCAAGGTCAACATCCTTACCTCTGGTGATTCTTCATTCATCAAAGGCGAGCAGGTTGAGTACGTACGCGTGGTGGTTGAGAACGAAATGCTGGCTGCTCAAGACAAGATCGCCTGCTCTTACGAGCGCGAACTGCTGGGTATTACCAAGGCCTCGTTGGCAACAGAGTCCTTTATCTCTGCGGCCTCGTTCCAGGAAACGACTCGCGTTCTGACCGAAGCAGCGGTAACTGGCAAGCGCGATTACCTGCGCGGCCTCAAGGAAAACGTGGTTGTGGGTCGCCTGATTCCAGCCGGTACCGGTCTGGCTTATCACAGCGAGCGTAAGCAGCGCCGTGAAGAAGCTATGGCTAGCACCGTATCTGCTCAGGAAATCGAAGCGGCACTGACCGAAGCTTTGAGCGAAAATATTGAGGGATAAGTGCGCCACTGGCGGCACTAACCCCTCTTGACGACTGTGGAGCGCATCTTTAAAATCCGCGCTCCACTTTTTCTATGCTTGGCAGAATTATCTGACGAGCAATAACGACCAGTACCTTGGTGCTGGTTTTTGTATTTGGAGTTATGAATGGCAACGATCAACCAGTTGGTTCGTAAGCCGAGAAAACGCAAAGCGGCAAAAAGCGACGTTCCTGCATTGCAGGCATGTCCTCAGCGTCGTGGTGTGTGTACTCGTGTTTACACCACTACCCCCAAGAAGCCTAACTCAGCGCTGCGTAAAGTTTGCCGTGTGCGTCTGACTAACGGTTTTGAAGTTTCTTCTTACATCGGTGGTGAAGGCCACAACCTGCAAGAGCACAGTGTTGTGCTGATTCGCGGTGGTCGTGTTAAGGATTTGCCAGGTGTGCGTTACCACACTGTTCGCGGCAGCCTGGATACTTCCGGTGTTAACAACCGTAAACAAGCGCGTTCCAAGTACGGAACCAAGCGTCCTAAGGGTTAATCCCCGTTAGGATTTTTTATCGTTTTATAAGTAAGGCCGGTTCAAAGCGAAAATCGTAACCGGATTTACCTGAAGAGAGAGTAGAGTCATGCCAAGAAGACGCGTCGCCGCCAAGCGGGAAATCCTTCCAGATCCAAAATTTGGGAATCTGACCCTGGCGAAGTTCATGAACCACGTAATGGTAAGTGGTAAAAAATCGGTTGCAGAGCGCATCGTATATGGAGCTCTGGACCTGGTGCAGGAACGTTTGAGCAAAGATCCCCTGGAAGTATTCGACGAGGCGCTTGAGAATATCGCGCCAATGGTAGAGGTTAAGTCACGCCGTGTTGGTGGTGCTACCTACCAAGTTCCAGTTGAGGTTCGCCCAAGCCGTCGCACTGCGTTGGCTATGCGTTGGTTGGTAGATTACTCTCGTGGTCGCGGTGAAAAATCCATGCGTCAGCGTCTGGCTGGTGAAATCATCGACGCTTCTCAGGGCAAAGGCTCTGCAGTTAAGAAGCGTGAAGATGTACACCGTATGGCAGAAGCTAACAAAGCCTTCTCGCACTACCGCTTCTAAGTTACTCGCGCTAAGGAAAATACCGTGGCTCGTAAAACACCTATCGCCAGATATCGTAATATCGGTATCTGTGCGCACGTAGACGCTGGTAAGACCACGACTACGGAACGGGTACTGTTCTATACCGGTTTGTCTCATAAAATCGGCGAGGTTCATGATGGTGCTGCCACCATGGACTGGATGGAGCAGGAGCAAGAGCGCGGTATTACCATCACTTCTGCTGCAACCACCTGTTTCTGGGCGGGTATGCAGCAGCAGTTCGATCAGCATCGCATCAATATCATCGACACGCCTGGGCACGTTGACTTCACTATTGAAGTTGAGCGTTCGCTGCGGGTGCTCGATGGCGCTGTGGTGGTGCTTTGTGGCTCCTCCGGTGTTCAGCCGCAAACTGAAACCGTGTGGCGCCAAGCCAATAAATATGAAGTTCCGCGCATGGTGTTCGTCAATAAGATGGACCGTACCGGCGCGAGCTTTACTCGCGTTATTCAGCAGTTGCGTGATCGTCTGGGTGCCAATGCCGTACCTATGCAGATGACCATCGGTGCTGAAGACGAATTCAAGGGTGTTGTTGATCTGGTCAAAATGAAGGCCATCCTCTGGAATGAGGAAGATCAAGGTATGACCTTTGAGTATCAAGATATTCCAGAAGACCTTCAGGCGCAGTGTGAAGAAATGCGCGAATACATGGTGGAGGCTGCGGCCGAAGCTTCTGAAGAGTTGATGGACAAATACCTTGAAGATGGTGAGCTGAGCGAGGAAGAGATCAAGCAGGGTATTCGTATGCGTACTCTGGCTAATGAAATTATTCCTGTGTTTGGCGGCTCCGCCTTCAAAAATAAAGGTGTTCAAGCGGTGCTCGATGCGGTAATTGAGTACATGCCAGCGCCTAACCAAGTGAAAGCGATTGAGGGTACGCTGGATGACGGTGAGACCGTCGATACCCGCGAGGCTGACGACAATGCGCCTTTTGCTGCGCTGGCCTTTAAAATCGCTACCGATCCCTTTGTTGGAACCCTAACCTTCTTCCGTGTTTATTCCGGTGTGCTTGAAAGTGGCTCGGCGGTATATAACTCGGTTAAAGGTAAAAAAGAACGTGTCGGTCGGATGGTGCAAATGCATGCCAATGACCGTCAAGAAATTAAAGAAGTGCTTGCAGGTGATATCGCGGCCGCTATCGGTCTTAAAGATGTCACCACGGGCGATACGCTCTGCGCCATTGATAATGTCATTATTCTTGAGCGCATGGAGTTCCCGGAGCCGGTTATCTCGGTTGCGGTAGAGCCAAGAACAAAAGCGGATCAGGAAAAAATGGGTATTGCGCTGGGCAAATTGGCGCAAGAAGATCCCTCCTTTCGCGTGAAAACTGACGAAGAAACCGGTCAAACAATTATCTCGGGTATGGGTGAGCTTCACCTCGATATCATTGTTGATCGCATGCGTCGTGAATTTAGCGTTGAAGCGAATATCGGTAAGCCGCAGGTGGCTTATCGCGAAGCAATTCGCAATAAGTGCGAAATTGAAGGCAAGTTTGTGCGCCAGTCAGGTGGTCGCGGTCAGTACGGTCACTGCTGGATTCGTTTTGAGCCAGCCGAAGAAAGTGGCGACGATCAACTAGAATTCGTCAACGAAATCGTTGGCGGTGTGGTGCCTAAAGAATATATTCCGGCCATCCAGAAAGGCATTTCAGAGCAGATGCAAAACGGTGTGCTAGCGGGCTATCCTCTGCTGGGTTTGAAGGCGACCGTTTACGATGGTTCTTACCATGATGTTGACTCCAACGAAATGGCGTTTAAAGTAGCGGCATCCATGGCGACCAAGAAATTGGCCGAGCATGGCGGTGCAGTGCTGCTTGAGCCCATGATGAAGGTTGAAGTGGTAACCCCGGAAGAAAATATGGGTGATGTGGTTGGCGACCTTAATCGTCGTCGCGGCATGATTCTGGGTATGGATGAAAGCGTATCGGGCAAGATTGTTAATGCGGAAGTTCCGCTGGCAGAAATGTTTGGTTACGCGACAGACTTGCGTAGTGCGACACAAGGGCGTGCGACTTTTACGATGGAGTTTGCCAAATATGCGGAAGCTCCCCGTAACGTTGCCGATGCGATAATTGCAAAAAATAGAGCTTAATTTTAGGTTCATTACTTTAGAGGAAATTAGCCGTGGCTAAGGAAAAATTTGAACGTAATAAGCCCCACGTAAACGTGGGCACCATTGGTCACGTTGACCATGGTAAAACCACGCTGACTGCAGCACTGACTCGCGTATGTGCGGAAGTGTTTGGTGGTACAGCGGTAGCATTTGACGGTATCGACAATGCGCCTGAAGAGCGTGAGCGCGGTATCACCATTGCGACTTCACACGTTGAATACGATTCAAACGTACGTCACTACGCGCACGTAGACTGCCCTGGTCACGCCGACTATGTTAAGAACATGATCACTGGTGCGGCGCAGATGGACGGCGCGATCTTGGTATGTGGTGCCACTGACGGCCCAATGCCACAAACTCGCGAGCACATCCTGCTGTCTCGTCAGGTAGGTGTACCTTACATTGTTGTGTTCCTGAACAAAGCTGACCTGCTGGCTGAAGATTGCGGCGGCGTAGGCACCGACGAATACAACGAAATGCTTGAGCTGGTTGAAATGGAACTGCGCGAGCTGCTGGACACTTACGAATTCCCAGGCGATGACACTCCAATCATCCCAGGTTCTGCTCTGATGGCGCTGAACGGCGAAGACGACAACGAGCTGGGTACCACTGCTGTTAAGAAGCTGGTTGAAGCGCTGGATACTTACATCCCTGAGCCTGAGCGCGCTATCGATATGCCATTCCTGATGCCAATCGAAGACGTATTCTCAATCTCTGGTCGCGGTACTGTAGTAACTGGCCGTGTTGAGCGTGGCATTCTGAAAACTGGCGACGAAATCGAAATCGTTGGTATCCACGACACCACCAAGACCACCTGTACTGGTGTTGAGATGTTCCGCAAGCTGCTGGACGAAGGCCGTGCTGGTGAGAACGTTGGTGTTCTGCTGCGTGGTACTAAGCGTGACGAAGTTGAGCGTGGTCAGGTTCTGTGTAAGCCCGGTTCAATCAAGCCGCACACTCGCTTCGAAGCAGAAGTATACGTACTGTCAAAAGAAGAAGGTGGTCGTCACACTCCTTTCTTCAAAGGCTACCGTCCACAGTTCTACTTCCGTACTACTGACGTAACTGGTGCGTGTGAACTGCCAGAAGGTACTGAAATGGTAATGCCAGGCGATAACGTGAAAATGGACGTTACCCTGATTGCACCAATCGCGATGGAAGAAGGTCTGCGCTTTGCGATCCGTGAAGGCGGTCGTACTGTTGGCGCCGGCGTTGTTGCCAAAATCGTAGAGTAAGTCGTGCGGCGGTAGCGATACCGCTAATCGAAAAAAGGAGGCCTCGGCCTCCTTTTTTAGTGCCTGAGCAAGGGAATGATTAGGTGTGAATATTATGTGGTGGATTATTTGATTCATTCTGAAATTGTTGTTGACAACAGGGTAATGGATCATTAATATGCCGCTTCTTTTTTCGGGTTGTCTGTTACAGATTGCTAAGTAAAGCGGATCTGTAAAGCGTGAAACGCCCGGGATATCGTTCGGGATGGGAGTTGGATCAAGTGCAAAATCAACGGATTCGAATTCGTTTAAAAGCTTTTGATCACCGCCTCATTGATGCGTCAACGCAAGAGATTGTTGAGACTGCAAAGCGCACTGGTGCTCAGGTACGTGGACCAATTCCACTGCCTACACGCAAAGAGCGTTTCACAGTTTTGATTTCTCCGCATGTGAACAAGGATGCGCGTGATCAATACGAGATCCGCACCCATAAGCGCATGCTGGATATCGTTGAGCCTACAGAAAAAACTGTAGACGCACTGATGAAGCTGGATCTGGCGGCTGGTGTAGAAGTTCAAATTAGCCTTGGCTAATTTATCTAAAATTTTCTGAATTATCAGACCCGCTCAGGGGCTGGCCCTGGGTTGTGTAACGCGCGAAAGCGCGGCCGTAGAGGGTTAAGCCCCGTACACTGAGAGGTTGGAGCAAATGACTATTGGTTTGGTCGGTCGTAAAAGCGGCATGACTCGCGTTTTTACTGATGACGGCGTATCTATTCCGGTAACCGTGATTGAGGTTGAGCCCAATCGTGTTGCCCGTGTCAAAGATGGTGAATCTGATGGCTATCGTGCCATTCAGGTTACCGCTGGTGCTCGCAAGGCATCGCGCATTTCTAAGCCTGAAGCAGGCCACTTCGCCAAAACTGGCGTAGAGGCTGGTCGTGGTCTGTGGGAATTCCGTCTGGAAGAGGCGGATGAATCTCCAGAAGTTGGCGCTGAATTGACTGTAGCGGTTTTTGAAGCTGGTCAAAAAGTTGACGTGACTGGTCAGTCTAAAGGTAAAGGTTTTCAGGGTGGTGTTAAGCGCTGGAATTTCCGTACCCAGGACATGACTCACGGTAACTCTCTGTCGCATCGTGCGCCAGGTTCTATCGGTCAGTGTCAGACTCCAGGTCGTGTATTTAAAGGCAAAAAGATGGCTGGGCACATGGGTGCTGAGCAAGTAACCGTGCAAACTCTTGAGGTTGTGCGTGTTGATGCCGAGCGCAATCTGATTCTGGTTAAAGGCGCAGTTCCTGGTGCGCCAGGTGGGGATGTGATCGTACGCCCTGCCGTGAAAGCAAAAAAATCTTGAGGGCTAAGCAGTGGAATTGAATATTGCGACACCCGGTAATGGGGCAGGCGCTGGGACTCTTCAAGTCTCCGATGTCACCTTTGCTCGTGAGTTTAATGAAGATCTGGTTCATCAGGTTGTAACTGCCTTTCTGGCTGGTGCTCGTCAGGGTACCCGTGCGCAGAAAACTCGCTCTGAAGTGAGTGGTGGCGGTAAAAAGCCTTGGCGTCAAAAAGGTACTGGTCGCGCTCGTGCGGGTACTACTCGCAGCCCGATCTGGCGTACTGGTGGTGTGACCTTTGCTGCTAAGCCGCAAGATCACAGCCAGAAAGTAAACCGCAAAATGTACCGTGCGGCCCTGCGTTCAATTCTGTCTGAGTTGGCGCGTCAGGATCGTCTGGTTGTGGTTGAGTCGCTGGAACTTGAAGCGCCAAAAACCAAAGAGCTGGTTAAGTTGCTGGGTGGTCTGGGTGCTGATAACGCCCTGCTGGTTACCGAAGAAGTGACTGGCAACCTGTACTTGGCTTCGCGCAACCTTGTTAATGTTGATGTTCGCGATGTAGCGGGCGTTGATCCAGTTAGCCTGATTGGTCATGAAAAAGTTGTGGCTACTGTAGGTGCGCTGAAGAAGTTTGAGGAGATGCTGGGATGAACGCAGAACGTATCTATAAGGTACTGCTCGGCCCGCACGTTTCTGAAAAAGCGGCCCTGAGTGCTGATGTTGGTAATCAGGTGGTGTTCAAGGTTCTGCCATCTGCTACCAAGCTTGAGATCAAGCATGCAGTAGAAAAGTTGTTCAAAGTTAGCGTAACTGATGTTCGTACTGTGAATGTCAACGGCAAAGTAAAGCGTAACCGCTACGGTTTTGCCAAGAAGCCTGATTGGAAAAAGGCCTACGTCAGCATTGAGCAGGGTCAGGAAATCGACTTCGCGGTCGCTGAATAAGTCTGGAGCTAAGTCAAAATGGCAATTGTAAAAAGTAAACCGACTTCGCCTGGCCGCCGCTTTGTTGTTCAGGTTGTAAATTCGGATCTGCACAAAGGTGCGCCGTACAAGCCTTTGGTTGAAGCGCAAAACCGTAATGGTGGTCGTAACAACAATGGTCGTATCACTACTCGTCACGTTGGTGGTGGTCATAAGCAGCATTACCGTCTGATTGACTTTAAACGCAATAAAGATGGTATCGCTGGTGAAGTTGAGCGTCTGGAATATGATCCTAACCGCACCGCATTTATTGCGTTGGTTAAGTACGCTGACGGTGAGCGTCGCTACATTATCGCACCTAAAGGCGTAAGTGCTGGCGATCAAGTGTTCTCTGGTGAGTCTGCGCCAATTAAAGCGGGTAATACTCTGCCGCTGCGCAATATCCCAGTGGGTGCGACTGTTCACTGTGTAGAAATGAAGCCTGGTAAAGGCGCGCAATTGGCTCGCAGTGCTGGTGCATCTGTGCAGTTGGTTGCTCGTGAAGGTCAATACGCCACTCTGCGTCTGCGCAGTGGTGAAATGCGCAAAGTGTTGAGCGAATGCCGTGCGACCCTCGGTGAGGTGTCAAACAGCGAGCACAGCCTGCGTAAGTTAGGTAAAGCCGGTGCGGCGCGTTGGCGCGGTGTTCGTCCCACTGTTCGCGGTGTGGCTATGAACCCTGTCGATCACCCACACGGTGGTGGTGAAGGTCGTACTTCTGGTGGTCGTCATCCAGTGTCCCCATGGGGCATGCCGACCAAAGGGTATAAGACCCGTAAAAATAAGCGTACAGATAAACTGATCGTTCGCGACCGTCGCAAGTAAGCGATAAGCAGCAATCAGAGTAAAGAGGATTAGCTTGTGCCACGTTCATTGAAAAAAGGTCCGTTTATCGATCTTCACCTATTGAAGAAAGTTGAAACGGCAGTGGAAAAAAATGACCGCCGTCCGATCAAAACTTGGTCGCGTCGCTCGATGATTCTGCCTGAAATGGTGGGTCTGACTATCGCTGTTCACAACGGTCGTCAGCACGTTCCAGTTCTGGTGTCCGAGGATATGGTCGGTCACAAACTGGGTGAATTCGCCGCGACTCGTACCTACAAAGGTCACGTGGCTGACAAAAAGGCCAAGCGTTAAGCTTGGGTCGAGAGAGGCTTTTAAAGATGGAAGTAGCAGCACGTTTAAAAGGCGCACGAATCTCAGCCCAGAAAGTACGCTTGGTTGCCGATCAGATTCGCGGCAAAGGTGTTGAAGAGGCGCTGGATCTGTTGACCTTCAGCCCTAAAAAAGCAGCGGTTCTGGTTAAGAAAGTGCTCAACTCTGCAATTGCAAACGCTGAGCACAATGAAGGCGCTGACGTGGATGAGCTGAAAGTGTCCACCATTTTCGTTGACGAAGGTATGACTCTGAAAAGATTGCGTCCACGCGCCAAAGGCCGTGCGGATCGTATTCTGAAAAGATCTTGTCATATCACCGTTAAAGTTGCCGACAGCGAAGGCTAGTAGGAGAAGACCACATGGGTCAGAAAGTACACCCGACCGGCATTCGGCTGGGAATCGTAAAAGATCACAACTCTGTTTGGTACGCGGGTAGCAAAGATTACTCTGCAAAGCTGGTTACTGATCTCGAGGTTCGTGAATACCTCCAGGAAAAACTGGCCCACGCCTCCGTGAGTCGTATTGTTATTGAGCGTCCTGCGCAAACAGCACGCATCACTATCCACACTGCTCGCCCCGGTATTGTTATCGGTAAAAAAGGTGAAGACGTGGACAAGTTGCGCGCTGAGCTCGGTGTAAAAATGGGTGTGCCAGTGCACATCAACATCGAAGAAGTTCGCAAGCCAGATATGGATGCCAAACTGGTTGCTATGAACGTAGCTCAGCAACTTGAGCGTCGTGTTATGTTCCGTCGCGCTATGAAGCGTGTGGTTCAAAACGCACTGCGCCAAGGCGCTGAAGGTATCAAAGTACAAGTAAGCGGCCGTGTTGGCGGTGCTGAGATTGCTCGTACTGAATGGTACCGCGAAGGCCGTGTGCCACTTCACACTCTGCGTGCGGATATCGACTACGCAACCCATGAAGCCGCGACTACTTACGGCATCATTGGTGTGAAAGTCTGGATCTTCAAAGGTGAGATCCTGGGCGGCAAAACAGAAGCAGCCGAAGTTAAGGCTAAGAAAGTTTCAGAGTAAGGGTTACGCAAAATGTTACAGCCGAAGCGTACAAAGTTTCGCAAAGTACAGAAAGGCCGCAACCGTGGTTTGGCAGAGCGTGGCAGCAAGGTCAGCTTTGGTGATTTCGGTCTGAAATCTGTAGGTCGCGGTCGCATTACTGCACGTCAAATCGAAGCGGCGCGTCGTGCGATGACTCGTCACATTAAACGTGGCGGTAAAATTTGGATTCGAGTTTTCCCAGACAAGCCAATTACCGAGAAGCCCTTGGAAGTTCGTCAAGGTAAAGGTAAGGGTAACGTTGAATACTGGGTTGCCCAGATTCAGCCGGGTAAAGTTCTGTATGAAGTAGAAGGTGTATCTGAAGAACTGGCGCGCGAAGCATTTGCTCTTGCTGCTGCCAAACTTCCAGTGCCAACTACTTTTGTTAAGCGGGTGGTGATGTGATGAAAGCGAGTGAATTGCGCGACAAGTCAGTAGATGAGTTGAACGCTCAGCTGATCCAACTGCTGGAAGATCAATTTAAGCTGCGCATGCAGAAAAGCACCGGTCAATTGGCACAGACTCATTTGCTCAAGCAAACGCGTCATGACATTGCCCGTGTTAAAACGGTGCTCCAGGAAAAAGCAGGTAATTAATGATGACAGAAGTAGCCAAATCTGCTCGTACCGCCACTGGTAAAGTCGTCAGTGACAAAATGGACAAGACAATTACTGTCTTGATTGAGCGTCGTGTGAAGCACCCCGTTTACGGTAAGTACATCACTCGCTCCTCAAAAATCCATGCTCACGACGAAAACAACGAGTGCCAAATGGGTGACGTGGTAACAGTTAGCGAGACTCGTCCGCTTTCCAAGTCAAAAACCTGGGCACTGTTGAGCATCGACGAGAAAGCAACACAGATTTAAACGACGGCCGTGTGCAAAGCTTGATGCACCGTAGAAGCTTTGGAGTTAAGCAATGATTCAGACAGAAAGCTATTTGGAAGTTGCAGATAACAGTGGCGCCCGTCGTGTTATGTGTATCAAGGTGCTTGGCGGCTCTCACCGTCGTTATGCCCGCGTAGGTGACCTGATCAAGGTAACCGTTAAGGAAGCAATTCCACGCGGCAAGGTGAAGAAAGGCCAAGTAATGACGGCTGTTGTCGTTCGCACCAAAAAAGGCGTGCGTCGTGCAGATGGTTCCATTATTCGTTTCGACGATAATGCGGCGGTTCTGCTGAACAACAACCACGCTCCGATTGGTACCCGTATTTTTGGGCCGGTCACCCGCGAGCTGCGCAGCGAGAAGTTCATGAAGATCATCTCTCTGGCACCTGAAGTACTGTAATTGGCCAGCGGCAAAGAGAAGACTGAGGTCAGTAAAAATGCGCAAGATTAAACGCGACGATGAAGTCATCGTTATTACCGGTAAAGACAAAGGTAAGCGCGGCAAGGTAACAAAAGTTGTCGACGAAAGCCGTGTTCTGGTTGCTGGTATCAACATGATCAAGAAGCACCAGCGTCCAAACCCACAACTGGGTGTAGCTGGCGGCATTATTGAAAATGAGGCGCCGATTCAGGTGTCTAATGTGGCTATCTACAATCCGACTACTAGCAAGGCGGATCGTGTGGGTTTCAAAGTTGCCGAAGACGGCAGCAAAACCCGAGTATTTAAATCCAGCGGCGACGCGATCGACGCGTGAGGGTTAAGTGAAAATGGCACGTTTGAGCGAACTGTACAACAACGAGTTGCGCGCCAAGCTTAAAGAAGAGCTTGGTCTGGCCAACCCGATGGAAGTACCCAAGATTACCAAGATCACCCTGAACATGGGTGTGGGCGAAGCTGCGGCTGATAAAAAAGTTCTGGAAGCAGCGCTTGCTGATCTGGAAAAAATCAGCGGTCAAAAGCCGGTGGTAACCAAATCACGTAAGTCTATCGCAGGCTTCAAAATTCGTGATGGTTGGCCAATCGGTTGCAAAGTGACCCTGCGTCGTGAGCATATGTACGAATTCCTGGATCGCCTGGTAAACGTATCTATCCCACGTATCCGTGACTTCCGTGGCATTAGCCCGAAATCATTTGACGGTCGTGGCAACTTTGCGATGGGTGTTACCGAGCAAATCATTTTCCCAGAAATTGATTACGACAAAGTTGATAAGCTGCGTGGTTTGGACATCACCATTACCACTACTGCTCGCAATGACGACGAAGGTCGGGCGCTGCTGAAAGCGTTCAACTTCCCGTTCAAAGCTTAAGGAGTTGATGGACAATGGCTAAAGAGTCAATGAAAGCGCGTGAAGCTAAGCGTGCCAAAACTGTCGCCAAATTTGCTGCAAAACGCGCCGAACTGAAAGCAATCATCGGCAGCGCTGAAAGCACTGAAGAACAAAAGTGGGATGCGCAGGTTAAGCTGCAAAAGCTGCCACGCAATGCCAGCCCAATCCGCCAGCGTCGTCGCTGTCAGGTAACTGGCCGTCCACACGGTGTTTACCGCAAGTTCGGCCTGTGCCGTAACAAGCTGCGTGAAGCAGCGATGCGCGGTGATGTGCCTGGCCTGGTTAAGGCTAGCTGGTAAACGATTTTTACACCGTGATAACACGGTGGTTAATGGGAGCAGAACATGAGCATGCAAGATCCTTTGGCGGATATGTTGACCCGCATCCGCAACGCTCAAATGGCAGGTAAAACTGCGGTACAAATTCCAGCCTCCAAGCTTAAAGTGGCGGTTGCTAAAGTACTTGAGGAAGAGGGTTATATCGCTGGCTATCGCAAAGAAGGGGAAGCTGCTTCCGCGACTTTGCACGTTGACCTGAAATACTTTCAGGGCAAACCAGTAATTGCTGAACTTCAGCGTGTAAGCCGCCCGGGTCTGCGTGCTTACGCTGGTAAAGACAAGTTGCCTTCAGTTCGTGCCGGACTGGGTGTGGCGATTGTGTCAACCAGCCAAGGTGTAATGACTGACCGTGCAGCGCGTGCTGCTGGTGTCGGTGGCGAAGTGCTTTGCACAGTTTTCTAATTTGACGGTCGAAGAGTTTTCAAGATGTCTAGAGTAGCGAAAAGTCCAGTGGCTATCCCCAAAGGGGTTGAAGTCAAACTCGACGCCGAGACGATCGCCGTCAAAGGCAAAAATGGCAATTTGTCTATGCCGTTGCACGCTTCCGTCGAGGTTAAAGAAGAAGATGGTCAACTGACCTTTGCTGGCCGTGAAGGCTGTAAAGAAGGTTGGGCCATGGCCGGAACCACCCGCGCACTGACCAATAACATGGTTATCGGTGTGAGCGAAGGCTTCCAGCGTAAACTGATTTTGAATGGTGTGGGTTATCGTGCCAAAGCCGGTGGTAAAACACTGAACTTGGTTCTGGGTTACTCCCATCCTATTGATTATGAATTACCGGAAGGTATCAGCGCTGAGACTCCAACTCAGACTGAAATCGTATTGTCTGGTAATGACAAGCAGCTGCTCGGAAAGGCCGCCGCGGAAATCCGCGCATTCCGTCCGCCCGAGCCTTACAAGGGTAAAGGTGTTCGCTACGCTGACGAATTTGTTCGTCGTAAAGAAGCGAAGAAAAAGTAAAGGCTAGGCTATGAGCGAGAAAAAAGTATCAAGATTGCGTCGCGCTCGTCGCGCTCGTAACAAAATGCGTGAACTGCGCGCAGTTCGCCTGAGTGTTCACCGTACTCCACGCCACATCTACGCACAGCTGATTTCAGCTGAAGGCGACAAGGTTCTGGCTAGTGCCTCTACCCTGGATAAGGATCTGCGCAGTGGTGTTACCGGTAATATTTCTGCCGCTGAAGGCGTTGGCAAGTTGATTGCTGATCGCGCAAAAGCTGCAGGTGTTACCAAGGTGGCTTTCGATCGTAGCGGTTTCCGCTTCCATGGCCGTATCAAGGCTTTGGCAGACGCGGCCCGTGAAGGTGGACTGGAATTCTAAGGTTAATTAGCAATGGCATTTAACGAGCAAAAAGACAAAGCAAACACTGAAGGCCTGCAAGAGAAACTGGTTCAGGTTAACCGTGTAGCTAAAGTAGTAAAGGGCGGCCGTATTTTCAGCTTTACTGCTCTGACAGTAGTTGGCGACGGTAACGGCAAAGTAGGTTTTGGTCGCGGCAAGGCTCGTGAAGTGCCAGTTGCAATCCAAAAGGCAATGGAAGCTGCGCGTCGCAACATGATTCAGGTTGATATCAAAGGCGACACGCTGCAATACGCGGTTAAAGCTAACCACGGTGCTTCTAAGGTTTACATGCAGCCAGCCTCTGAAGGTACGGGTGTTATCGCCGGTGGTGCGATGCGTTCTGTGCTGGAAATTGCCGGTGTGCATAACGTACTGGCTAAGTGCTACGGTTCAACCAATCCGGTGAACGTGGTACGCGCCACTATTAAAGCGCTGCAAAGCATTTCTTCTCCTGAAGAAGTGGCTGCCAAACGCGGCAAATCTGTTGAAGAAATCCTGGGTTAATAACAGGCAGGCTTTGTTATGAGCAAGATCAAAGTTACTCAAGTGCGTTCTATTAATGGACGTCTGAAGACCCACAAGGCTTGCGTAGCCGGTCTGGGCCTTCGTCGAATTGGTCACACTGTTGAAGTTGAAGATACTCCTTCAGTTCGCGGCATGATCAATAAAGTTAACTATCTGGTACGTGTTGAGAGTTAAGACATGAGCGATATGCGTCTGAATACACTGAGCCCAGCTCCTGGTCGCACCAAAGATGCCAAGCGCGTAGGTCGCGGCATTGGTAGCGGTTTGGGCAAAACAGCTGGCCGTGGTCACAAAGGTCTGAAGTCACGCTCTGGCGGTTCTGTACGTCCCGGTTTCGAAGGCGGTCAAATGCCTTTGCAGAAGCGTTTGCCTAAATACGGCTTCACTTCTCGCCTGGCAATGGTTACTGCTCAGATCCGTACTGCGGAACTGAACAATCTGACTGATGAAGTCGTTGATCTGGATGCGCTGAAGCGCGCTGACCTGATCAGCAACAACATCGAACGCGCTAAAGTGTTCCTGTCAGGTGATGTAACCAAAGCAGTGACTATCAAAGGTTTGGCGGTAACTAAAGGTGCCCGTGAAGCCATTGAAAAGGCTGGTGGGAAAATCGAGGAATAAGGCGGTAACAATGGCCAAGCCCAGTCCGATGACAATGGGAAATAAAGCAGGTTTAGGCGAGCTGATGGCTCGCCTTCGTTTTCTGTTACTGGCAATAATCGTTTACCGAATCGGAACTCACATTCCGGTTCCAGGCATCAACCCTGATCAATTGGCTGCGTTGTTCAACCAAAATCAGGGCACGGTACTTGGTTTGTTTAATATGTTCTCGGGCGGTGCCCTTGAGCGTATGAGTATTCTGGCTTTGGGTATCATGCCTTACATCTCTGCCTCTATCATTATGCAGTTGATGTCCGCCGTGAGCCCCCAGCTGGAAGCGCTGAAGAAAGAAGGTGAAGCAGGTCGCCGTCAAATCAGCCAATACACGCGGTATTTAACCGTTGTACTGGCCGCCTTGCAGGCTACCGGTATGACCGTTGGTATGGCCAATCAAGGCCTCGCCTATTCAGCGGATATTAGTTTCTTCATTGTCGCGGTTGTCTCTTTGGTGACCGGTGCAGTGTTTATGATGTGGTTGGGCGAGCAGGTAACTGAGCGCGGTATTGGCAACGGTATCTCCATGCTGATCTTCGCGGGTATCGTCGCTGGTTTACCACAAGCTGTCGGCCAGTCCTTAGAACAGGCGCGTCAAGGTGAGATGAATATTCTTATCTTGTTGGGTGTGTTGGTTCTGGCGGTTGCGGTGATTTACCTGGTGGTATTTATCGAGCGCGGTCAACGCCGTATTACGGTGAACTACGCTAAGCAACAGCGCGGTAATAAAGTTTATCAGGGACAATCCAGCCATTTGCCGATGAAGGTCAATATGGCGGGTGTTATCCCAGCGATTTTCGCTAGCTCAATCCTGCTGTTCCCTGCGTCTATTGCGCAGTGGGTTGGTCAGGGTGATGGCATGGAATGGTTGCAGGATTTGGCTTTGGCGATTGGCCCCGGTCAACCACTGAATATCATTCTGTTTACGGCGTTAATTGTATTTTTCTGTTTCTTCTACACGGCGTTGATGTTCAACCCCGATGAAGTTGCAGACAACCTGAAGCGTTCTGGCGCATTTTTGCCCGGTATCCGCCCAGGTAAACAAACAGCAAATTACATTGATGGTGTTCTGACTCGTTTGACCATGTTCGGGTCGGTTTATATCGCTGCTGTTTGTTTGTTGCCTCAGTTTTTGGTTGTGATGTGGAATGTGCCGTTTTATCTCGGTGGTACCTCATTGTTGATCGTTGTAGTCGTAGTGATGGATTTCATGGCGCAGGTTCAATCGCACCTGATGTCTCATCAATACGAGTCAGTGATGAAAAAAGCCAATCTGAAAAATTACGGAAGTGGTGCCCGCTAAAAGCACTACGGTTTAGCTTTGGAGTGTCGACATGAAAGTTCGCGCATCGGTAAAGGCAGTTTGCCGCAAATGTAAAATTGTTCGTCGCAAAGGCGTTGTACGCGTTATTTGCAGTGCAGAGCCTCGCCATAAACAACGGCAAGGCTAAGCTTTAGGGCTTGAAAAGCGGTTCGCTTGCAGCTAGACTACTGCGCCTTTCGCGCGGTGGTCCTGTTGACATTAGGCCGTATTGTGAAGTGATAGGTTTAACTGGAGTAATCTGAATGGCTCGTATTGCGGGTGTCAACATCCCAGATAACAAACATGCTGTTATCTCGTTGACCTACATCTACGGCATCGGTCGCACCACTGCAAAGCAATTGTGTGCGGGTAACTCGATTCCGGAAGACATGAAAATTGGTGATCTGACTGAGGATCAATTGGACAACCTGCGTAATGCAATTGCGAAAATGGTTGTTGAAGGTGATCTGCGTCGTGAAGTGTCCATGAACATCAAGCGTCTGCTTGATCTTGGTTGCTACCGTGGTCTGCGTCACCGCAAGAGCTTGCCCCTTCGCGGTCAGCGCACTAAGACTAATGCGCGTACCCGTAAAGGCCCACGTAAGCCAATTCGTAAGTAAGTTTAAGATTGAGTCGTTAGCCTATTGCTAATGGCTCGACCTTTTAGTGTAGCTACACCATTAGTGTAGTGTTGATATTAGAAGTAGGAAGCAACAATGGCTAAACCTAGCAAACAGGCGCCACGTAAAAAGGTCAAAAAGACCGTCGTGGACGGTGTGGCTCATATCCACGCCTCTTTCAATAACACCATCGTTACCATTACTGACCGTCAGGGCAATACCCTGTCTTGGGCAACTGCTGGTGGCAGTGGTTTCCGCGGTTCACGTAAAAGCACTCCATTTGCAGCTCAGGTTGCAGCAGAGCGTGCCGGTACCGCCGCTAAAGACTACGGTCTGAAAAACCTTGATGTAGAAGTTAAAGGTCCAGGCCCAGGTCGTGAGTCAGCAGTTCGTGCATTGAACAACTGCGGCTACAAAATCACCAATATCACTGACGTGACGCCCATTCCTCACAATGGTTGCCGTCCTCCCAAGAAACGTCGCGTGTAATTAACAGTTGAGGAATTTTTGAAATGGCTAGATATCTGGGCCCAAGCTGTAAATTAGCAAGACGGGAAGGCACTGACCTGTTCCTGAAGAGTGGTGTTCGCCCACTGGATTCAAAATGTAAAGCTGAAACTGCACCCGGTGTACACGGTGCGCGTCGTGGTCGTCTGTCTGACTACGGTGTTCAGCTTCGCGAAAAACAAAAAGTTCGCCGTATGTACGGTGTTCTGGAAAAGCAATTCCGCAGCTACTACAAAAAAGCTGCTCAGCGTAAAGGCGCCACTGGCGAAAACCTGCTGAAATTGCTGGAAGGCCGTCTGGATAACGTGGTTTACCGCATTGGTTTCGGTTCAACCCGTGCCGAATCCCGCCAGCTGGTATCGCACAAAGGTATTCTGGTAAATGGTAGCGTGGTAAACGTGCCTTCTTACCAAGTTCAGCCTGGTGATGTGATCACTCTGCGTGAAAAAGCGAAGAAGCAACTGCGAGTTCAATCTGCGCTGGCTCTGGCTGCTCAACGCGGTGACGTTGCGTGGATTGATGTAAACAGCGACAAAATGGAAGCGGTTTACAAAAATGCTCCAGATCGCAGCGATCTGTCAGCTGAAATTAATGAGCAGCTGATCGTCGAGCTTTACTCTAAGTAAGCCTAACAATCACTAGATCACAGGTGAGCTAATGCAAAGTGCAGTGAACGAATTTCTGACTCCACGAGTTATCCAAGTTGAAGAACAAGGTGCGACTCGTGCGAAGGTAACTCTTGAGCCCCTCGAGCGTGGTTTTGGCCACACTCTGGGTAACGCACTCCGCCGCATTCTGCTGTCCTCTATGCCTGGCTGTGCGATCACCGAAGTAGAAATCGAAGGTGTTCAGCACGAGTACAGCGCGATTGAGGGTGTTCAGGAAGACGTGATTGAAATCATGCTCAACCTGAAAGATGTTGCTGTAGTACTGAATGAAAAAGACCAAGCGGTTCTGACTCTGAACAAATCTGGCGCTGGCGCTGTCACTGCAGGTGATATCCAAACGGACCACGATGTTGAGATTGTTAACCCAGACTTGGTTATCGCTAACCTCAACAGCACTGGCAAGCTGAACATGCGCCTGACCATCGGTCGTGGCCGTGGTTATGTGCCTGCTGATGCTCGCGACACTTCCGATGAAGAGACTCGCTCTATCGGTCGTCTGCAACTGGATGCCAGCTATAGCCCCGTTCTGCGTGTGAGCTATGTGGTTGAGAGTGCACGTGTTGAGCAGCGTACAGACTTGGATAAACTGGTTCTGGATCTGGAAACCAACGGTACCATCGACCCAGAAGAAGCGATCCGTCGTGCAGCGACTATTCTGCAACAGCAGTTGGCCGTGTTCGTTGACCTTGAAAGTGCTGGCGAAAGCGCACCTTCAAGAGAAGAGAATGAAGTTGACCCAATTCTGCTGCGCCCAGTAGATGATCTGGAACTGACTGTACGTTCTGCGAACTGTCTGAAAGCCGAGAACATTTACTACATCGGTGATCTGGTACAACGCACTGAAGTTGAGCTGCTGAAGACCCCGAACCTGGGTAAAAAGTCGCTTACCGAAATCAAAGACGTGCTTGCCTCACGCGGTTTGTCTCTGGGCCTGCGCCTAGACAACTGGCCACCGGCTAGCCTGAGAAATGATGATCGGGTTCTGGCCTAAGTTTTAGCCGGTACCAATCGATAGTACATGCTGAGATAGCATCAACGTTTAATTTAAGGAATTGCAGCCATGCGTCATCGTCATAGCGGCCGCCAACTGAACCGTAACAGCTCTCATCGCAAAGCGATGTTTCGCAATATGACCGCTTCACTGGTTGAGCACGAACTGATTAAAACTACCCTGCCAAAGGCGAAAGAACTGCGTCGTTATGCAGAGCCTCTGATCACTCTGGCAAAAACTGATAGCGTTGCTAACCGTCGTCTGGCGTTCAGCCGTCTGCGTAGCGACGAAGCTGTTGGTAAACTGTTCAACGAGCTGGGCCCCCGTTACAACGGTCGTCCCGGTGGTTACCTTCGCATCATGAAATGTGGTCTGCGTACTGGTGACAAAGCGCCTATGGCCTACGTTGAACTGGTAGACCGTCCACAAGTTGAAGAGACTGAATCCGACGAGGATTAAGTTTCCTTTGCTGTGTAGACAGTAAATCAAAAGAAGCCGACCTAGTGTCGGCTTTTTTGTTTTTGTTATTCAAAAAAACGGGAGCTTTAATGCTCCCGTTTGTCGTTTTGCTATTTGGTTTCCGGGATGGCTCATTTCAGAGATATCCCAAAAGCCTCTGTTAGTGTTTGACTTTACGCCAACATGGGGCCTAAAAAGCGACCGGTATGGGAGTGTTCAATTGTAGCTACTTGCTCTGGGGTGCCTTCGGCAATAATTTGTCCACCGCCGCTGCCGCCCTCTGGGCCAAGGTCAATAATCCAGTCTGCGGTTTTAATGACATCCAGATTGTGTTCGATTACGACCACGGTATTGCCGTGATCGCGCAGTCGGTGCAGTACAGTCAATAACAACTGAATATCTTCAAAGTGCAGGCCCGTGGTGGGCTCATCAAGAATGTATAGTGTCTTGCCGGTATCGCGTTTAGATAATTCTTTTGCCAGCTTGACCCGCTGAGCTTCACCGCCAGACAAGGTGGTTGCGGCTTGACCAAGACGAATATAACTCAAGCCAACATCCATCAGGGTCTGCAGTTTTTTATAGATTGCCGGGATGTTTTCAAAAAACTGGGTGGCGTCTTCTACGGTCATCTCCAGCACTTCATGGATATTTTTACCCTTGTACTGAACCTCAAGGGTTTCGCGGTTATAGCGTTTGCCTTGGCAAATATCGCAGGCGACATAGACATCGGGTAAAAAGTGCATTTCAACTTTGGTAACACCGTCGCCCTGACAGGCTTCGCAGCGGCCACCTTTAACATTAAAGCTGAATCGACCGACTTTATAACCCCGAGAGCGAGCTTCTTCGGTACCTGAAAACAGTTCGCGAATACCGGTAAAGATGCCCGTGTAAGTGGCGGGATTAGAGCGCGGTGTCCGACCGATAGGACTTTGATCAATGTCGATACATTTATCAACGAGATCTAACCCCGTTATCGATTTATAGGGCGCTGGTTTCAAGGTGGTGGCGCCATTGAGCTGTGTGGCCGCGAGTGGGAATAAGGTGTGATTAACGAGTGTAGATTTGCCGGAGCCGGATACGCCCGTCACGCAGGTCATTAATCCCAGCGGGATATTCAGATCGACATTTTGCAGATTATTGCCGGTAGCGCCTTGTAATGAAATATAGCGCTCGGGCTGTGCTGGGTGTCGTTTTTTGGGAATCGCAATACAGCGCTCACCGGATAAGTATTGCCCGGTCAGGGAATTAGGATTGTTTAGAATATCGTCTAAGCGACCTTCTGCAACTACCTGGCCGCCGTGTACGCCCGCGCCGGGGCCAATATCAATAATATGGTCGGCGGTGCGAATCGCGTCTTCATCGTGTTCAACCACAATAACGGTGTTACCGATATCGCGTAGATGACGAAGGGTATTTAACAGGCGTTCGTTATCGCGCTGGTGTAGGCCGATGGAAGGTTCGTCGAGAATGTACATCACGCCCACTAGACCAGCGCCAATTTGGCTTGCAAGGCGAATACGCTGCGCTTCGCCGCCAGACAGGGTGTCTGCACTTCTATCCAGCGTGAGGTAATTGAGGCCCACATCAACCAGGAAACGCAGGCGGTCATTAATCTCTTTTAGAATTTTCTCAGCAATTTGGGCGCGGCGGCCGCTGAGCTGCAGCTGGCCGAAATACTCTTGCGCCACACCGACTGGCATGCCGTTAATTTCTGGCAGGGTTTGTTCGTGGATAAAGACATGGCGTGCTTCGCGCCGCAGGCGGGTGCCTTTGCAATCCGGACAGGACTGAGTGCTGAGGTATTTAACTAAATCCTCACGCACGGTCTGAGAGTCGGTATCGCGGTAGCGCCGCTCCATATTCGGGATAATGCCTTCAAAGCGGTGGGTGCGTTTAAAGCTGTCGCCACGGTCGTTGATGTAGGTGAAGGCAATTTCTTCATCGCCGCTGCCGTGCAGAATATGTTGCTGGTGCTGTTTGTCGAGACTCTCGAAAGGCGCATCAATATCAAAGCCGTAGTGCTCGGCGAGTGAGGTCAGCAAGTGAAAGTAATACACGCTGCGTTTATCCCAGCCGCGAATGGCGCCGGTCGCCAAACTCACTTCTGGATGAAGCACAATGCGGCTTTCATCGAAAAACTGGCGCACACCCAAGCCGTCACAACTGCCGCAGGCGCCCATGGGGCTGTTAAATGAAAACAGCCGGGGCTCCAATTCACTCAGACTGTAGCCGCAGTGAGGGCAGGCAAACTTGGCGGAAAACACCAGTTCTTCGTCTAGGCTTTTATCCATGGGCGCAATAACGGCGATACCATCGGATAATTCCAGCGCAGTTTCAAAAGACTCGGCAAGGCGTTGGGCCAGATCGTCGCGAACCTTGATGCGATCAACGACAACTTCAATATTGTGTTTACGCTTTTTATCCAGTTCTGGGGCGTCATCAAGATCGGTAACGATGCCGTCAATGCGAGCGCGTACAAAACCCTGAGAGCGTAATTTCTCCAGAATATGTAAATGTTCGCCCTTGCGGTTTTTGACCACGGGGGCGAGTAGCATCAGCTTGCTGCCCTCAGGCAGAGCAAGTACGGCGTCGACCATTTGGCTTACCGTTTGTGCGCTAAGCGCGACTTCGTGGTCTGGGCAGCGCGGCTCACCCACGCGGGCAAACAAGAGCCGTAGGTAATCGTGAATCTCAGTAATGGTGCCGACGGTCGAGCGTGGATTATGCGACGTTGATTTTTGCTCGATAGAGATTGCCGGGGACAAACCGTCGATATGGTCGACATCGGGCTTGTCCATCATCGACAAAAATTGGCGTGCGTAGGTCGAAAGGGACTCGACATAACGTCGCTGGCCTTCGGCATAAAGGGTGTCAAAGGCAAGTGAGGACTTGCCCGAGCCAGATAAGCCGGTAACAACAACCAGTTTGTCGCGGGGAATTTCTAGGTCGATGTTTTTGAGATTGTGTGTTCGCGCGCCGCGAACAATGATGCGATCCATACCGGTTCCCGCTCGTGAGTCAGCCAGCCATTATACGTGCCCGAGAAAAGTCAGTGCAAAGCGACATTGCGAAACTATTGGAAATCGCTTTGTTGAAAGCCGACATATCTGACAACACTGGGCTTTTGTGGGGTGGCTGCTAACTGTTAATATGACGCAGTTTTCTACGTGGTTTAGGCGTCTTTGGTTTGAGTTCTCACGCAATGAATCCGATCGAGCGGCGCGCGGTTGCCTCGCTGGCGATTCTCTATGTTTTCCGAATGCTGGGCTTGTTCATGTTGCTGCCGGTACTGTCTCTGTACGCGGCGCAATATAAGTTGAGCACGCCTGCATTGGCCGGGCTGGCACTTGGCGTTTATGGCTTTAGTCAGGCCTTGTTGCAGATTCCGCTGGGTATGTTGTCTGACCGTATTGGCCGCAAGCCGGTAATTGTTGGTGGGCTACTGCTATTTATTGCCGGTGGATTTGTCGCCGCTGGGGCAGAAACGATCTACGGCGTTATTATTGGCCGGCTTTTGCAGGGTGCGGGAGCAATCGCCAGTACCCTAACGGCGTTATTGGCAGATGTGACCCGAGAGCAGCAGCGCAGCAAAGCGATGGCCGCAATCGGCGGTAGTATCGGTTTGTCTTTTGCGGTGGCGATGATTTTGGGGCCAATGCTGGCGGCCAAGCTGGGTATCTCAGGCTTGTTTTTAACCACCTCGGCGCTCGCTGGAGTGGGGCTATTCATTACCCTCTTTATCGTGCCTTCGGTGCGAGTTCAAAGTACTGATCCGGCAGCCAAGCCCCTTGCTGGTCTACTTAAAAATTGCCTTACAGACGCGGGCCTAATGCGGCTGAATCTAGGTGTCTTTGCCTTGCATGCAATGTTAATGGCGATTTTTGTGGTGGTGCCCACTGAGCTTGAGGCGGCGGGCCTGCCGCGCACGGGTCATTGGCATCTGTATTTGCCGGTGATGTTACTTTCGTTTCTTGCGATGCTGCCTTTTATGATTTTTGCCGAGCGGGCGGGGCGTCAGCGCGAGTTATTTTTGCTGATTGTCGGTGTTATGTGCGGGGCCATGTTATTAGGCTTGGCGCAGGAAATTGATGCGCTAAACAGCGGCGTGCTCGGCTTAGGCTTAGTTCTGTTAGTGTTTTTCTTTGGCTTTAATTATCTCGAAGCGGCGCTGCCATCACTGGTGAGCCGCGCCGTTCACGCCGGTGGTAAAGGCACTGCGATGGGCGTTTATGCCAGCTTTCAATTTATGGGAGCCTTTGTGGGTGGCCTTGTGGGGGGCTGGTTAAGCGGTCTTTGGGGTGGCGTCGCGGTATTTTTATTCGCTGCGATTTTAGCTGCCGCTTGGTTATTTGTAGCGTGGCCAATGCAGGGGCCGCAAAAAACGGAAAGTTTGACCTTGCACTGGGCGCTGGGAGCTTGGAATGCCGAGAAATTGCGGGAAGAAGTTTTGTCTCTGCCTGGCGCACTCGACATGACGGTATTTGAAGAGCAGCAGTTGGCCTATCTGCGTGTCTTGCCCGAATTCGACAGCGGGCAATTGCCCGGTGGAATCAATCACGATTGAGATTTTGCGGTCGTAGTGAACCTTGCCTGAATCCGGTATAGTCAGGCGTAAGCGGCCGTGACATTCGGCTGATCAAGATAAAGATTAAGAAAGGAGTAGGCGCATGGCGCGTGGTGTGAATAAAGTGATCCTGGTGGGCAATTTGGGGCAAGACCCTGAAACCCGTTATATGCCTTCCGGTGGTGCAGTAACCAATGTCACCCTCGCGACGAGTGAAACGTGGAAAGATAAACAGTCTGGCCAGCCACAAGAGCGCACCGAGTGGCACCGCGTAGTGTTTTTCAATCGCCTAGCTGAAATTGCCGGTGAATACCTGAAAAAAGGTTCAAAAGTTTACGTTGAAGGTTCTCTTCGTACTCGTAAATGGCAGGATCAGAGCGGCCAAGATCGCTACACTACTGAGATTGTCGCGGCGGAAATGCAAATGCTGGATAGCCGTGGTGGCGGTGACAGCTACGGCGGCGGCGATTCCTATGGTGGTGGTGCTAATTATGGTGGCGGCGCGCCGCAGCGCTCTGCTCCTCCGCAGCAGCAGCGTGCACCGCAGTCAGCTCCGGCGCAATCGGCGCCACCGGCTAGCGGTTTTGACGATAATTTTGACGATGATATTCCGTTCTAGACTTTACCTTAATTAAAAGTGTCGTCCCTTAGGCTCACTCCGCCGGGCGTGAGCCGAGACTTTAAACCGGTTCTTGTGGTGCAAGGGCACCTGCAAGTTTTCTAAGATTTAATGGCGCGAGTGCCCGCTCTTGTCTTCTCCGCACACCATTCTGATTAGTCACCGTTGCGCTATTGCTGAGGCGCTGCGTCTGCAATACCAATCCCGAGGTCGGGCGTTTATCGAGGTGGATGCCCATCAACGGGCAGCGCTTTCCGATGCTCAACTTGAATCCGCTGTCATTATTGATTTGTCTCTGAGCGTTGAGGCTGGCGAGGCGAGCTTTGCCGATACGGCAATAGCGGATTGGCAGCATTTTGTGGAGCGCTGCGCGGGGCGGGGTAGTAAATACTTACTGCTTAGTGAGGGTCGTGTTTTATCGGCCGTCGAATTTGATCAAGCCTTGCATGAAAGTGCGGTGCCGGCACCAGTAGATGCTCTGGGGCATTTATTAATGGCGGCGGAGGGGTTTCTGCTTAGTCAGCCTCAATTGCAGCCACTGGTGCTGCGCAGTGGGCCGATTATTTCCACCGGGGAAAATAATCTCCTCGCACAATGTCTCGAATTATTGCGGCAAGAGCAGCCTCGAATCTTGGCAAGTCAGCATCGCTCCTGTCCCACGCCGGCGATAGATTTGGCGCGGGTGTTGTCGGCAATGACGGATCAGCTGACTTGCGGCGCTGAGTGCCGAGGCGTATATCACTACAATAGCAGCGGCGCTTGCAGCTACTACGAGTTTATCGAAGTGGTTCATGCCTATGCTGCCCAGTTTTTGCCTGCCCAATCCCGTTTAACCGAGTCAGAGGCGGGGGAGTCGTGGTCACCTTGGGTGCCGGAGCTTTCCTGTCAGCGTTTGTTGGGCAGTTTTGGTATCAAGCAATTACCTTGGCGAGCGTGGTTGCCCAAGCTGATTAAGAATTTATGTGAGGATCAAAGCAAATGAGTGCCAGCGAAAACTTTAGCCCGCTGGGTGTTGCGGTGCTGACGGTGTCTGATACCCGCACGGAAGACACTGACAGCTCCGGGCAGTTTCTAGCTCAGGCCTTACTCGAGGCGGGGCATCAGCTTGCAGATAAACGCATTGTAAAAGACGATATTTATCAAATTCGCGCGGTGTTGTCGGCGTGGATTGCCGATACCGATATTCAATCGGTCTTGGTCACCGGTGGTACCGGCTTTTCCGGGCGCGACTCAACCCCGGAAGCGGTTTCAGTTCTGTTTGATAAGCACATAGAAGGCTTTGGCGAAGTGTTCCGTGCGGTGTCTTTTGAAGAGATTGGTTCCTCAACAATCCAGTCTCGTGCTCTGGCGGGGTTGGCAAATAACACAGTGATTTTCTGTGTGCCGGGTTCTACCGGCGCTTGTCGCACGGCTTGGAATTCTCTGATTGCCCAGCAGTTGGATAGTCGCCATCGCCCCTGTAATTTCGTCGGGGTATTAAAAACGCGCCAACAACAGACCTCCTGATGGCGCTGCGCTCGGTAGACGACACCCTCTCTGAATTACTGGCTGATGCGCGGCCGGTACCCCCGCGTGAAATTGCTCTTGATGAGGCACTGGGTGCGGTTTTGGCTGCACCAGTGATTGCGCCCATTGCCGTGCCTCCCGCCGATAATAGTGCGATGGATGGCTATGCCCTGCGCTTTGCCGATTTCACCGAAAATACCTGTCTGCCAATAAGCCAACGTATTCCCGCCGGTTGCGCGCCAATGCCGTTAGCGCCAGGAAGCTGTGCTCGATTGTTTACCGGGGCGGAAATCCCCGGCGGGGCGGATACTGTGGTGGCGCAGGAAGATACCGAGTTGCGTGACGCCGGCATTTGTATTCTCGCGTCTCCCAAGCAGGGGCAGCATATTCGGCCAAGGGGGCAGGATATTGCGCTGGGCGCAACACTGTTGGAAGCTGGCCATCGCCTTGCTGCGGTGGATTTGGGTTTGCTGGCGTCGGTGGGCGTTTCGCAAATCAGTGCTCGGGCTGGAATTCGGGTTGCGTTAATGTCGACCGGAGATGAGTTGCGTGAGCCGGGCGAGGCGCTGGAAAAGGGGGCGATTTATAATTCCAATCGCCCCATGTTGTCTGCTTTGCTTAAACAGCTTGGCTGTGAAGTGATTGATCTGGGTATTGTTCGAGATAGTCCAGAGGCGACCCAAGAGGCGTTGGATCGCGCCCGCCGTGCTGCCGATGTGGTGATTTCTACTGGCGGTGTTTCCGTGGGTGAAGAGGATCATGTCAAAGCCCAAATCGAAAAAATGGGGCGACTGAGTTTATGGAAGCTGGCGATCAAACCGGGTAAGCCCTTAGCCTATGGTTGGTTGCCCAGAGCGAACGCGGCGAATGAGCGCGATGAAATTCCCTTCTTTGGCTTGCCCGGTAATCCGGTATCCAGTTTTGTGACCTTTAGTCTGCTAGTGCGGCCTTATTTGTTAAAAATGCTGGGGGCGCTCCAGTTTTTACCTACATTGCACCGCGCTCGGGTTAATTTTGATTGGCCGAAAGCGGGGGGGCGTCAGGAATATTTGCGGGCTCGCGTGGCAGAAAAAAACGGCGAGTTCTGGGCAGATATTCATCCGCAGCAAAGTTCAGGTGCGCTGAGCTCGGTGGCTTGGAGTAATGCCTTGTTAGTGGTTCCGGTGGGAGCAACCTTCGCTAAGGGCGAATGGGCGGAGTGTCTTTATTTAAAGGACATAACTTAAGGGACATGATTTAAGGGGTAAAGCTTGAGTGAGATGGCCCGAACCAAACTGTTTGTCCAATAAAAAAGCCCGCAAATGCGGGCTTTTTTATTGCTTGGTGCTATTAGACAACGCTAACGGCTTAACCTTGATAACGCTGGAATACCAAGCTGGCATTGGTGCCGCCAAAGCCGAAGCTGTTCGACATAATGGTATTCAGGGTTACGCCTTCACGTTTCTCAAGGGCAATCGGCACGCCTGCTGCTTCCGGGTCGAGGTTGCTGATATTCGCGGATGCGGCAATGAAATTATTCTGCATCATTAGCAGCGAGAAAATCGCTTCCTGCACACCGGTCGCGCCCAGAGAGTGGCCAGCTAGAGATTTAGTTGAGCCAATCACGGGAATAGGCTTGTTGCCGTAAGCTTGCTTAACGGCTTTCAATTCCTGCATATCGCCCGCTGGGGTCGAGGTGCCGTGGGAGTTGATATAGTCCACTTCCTGGGCAATACCTTGCAGAGCCAGACGCATACAGCGCGCAGCACCTTCGCCGGAGGGGGCAACCATATCGTAGCCGTCTGAGGTGGCACCGTAGCCAATCAGCTCGCCGTAGATTTTTGCGCCACGGGCTTTGGCGTGCTCCAGCTCTTCCAGAACCACCATGCCAGCGCCGCCAGAAATAACAAAGCCATCGCGGTCGGCATCGTAGGGGCGTGAAGCGCGGGTCGGGGTGTCGTTATACTTGGTCGACAGTGCGCCCATGGCGTCGAACAGGCAGCTCAGACTCCAGTGTTCTTCTTCACCGCCGCCGGCAAAAATCACGTCTTGTTTGCCGAGTTGAATCAATTCAGCCGCATTGCCAATACAGTGAGCGCTGGTCGCGCAAGCAGACGAAATCGAGTAATTCACGCCCTTGATTTTGAACGGGGTCGCCAGGCAAGCAGATACCGTGCTGCCCATGGTTTGGGTGACGCGGTAGGGCCCAATCCGCTTAACGCCTTTTTCGCGCAGAATATCGGCAGAGTCGATCAGATTGGCGGAGGATGCACCGCCGGAACCGGCGATAATACCGGTGCGTTCATTGTCTAGGTCCGCTTCAGTCAGACCGGAATCGGCAATGGCTTGCTCCATGGAGATAAACGCCATGGCCGCCGCATCGCCCATAAAGCGCAGTTGCTTGCGGTCGATGTGGTCTTTGAAGTCCAGATTTTTGATGGTGCCGGAAATCTGACTGCGGAAGCCCATTTCCTTGTAAATTTCGTTGGCCTCAATACCTGAGCGGCCTTCTTGCAGTGAGCTCAGAACTTCGGCAGTGTTATTGCCGATGCTAGAGACGATGCCCATGCCAGTGATAACTACGCGTCTCATCGAATTCTCCTTTCTTATGCTGAATGCTTAGTGCGGGGACTTAAGCAAAACTCTCGGTGTCTTGAAACAGGCCAACTCGCAGGTCTTTGGCGGTATAAATCACTTTGCCATCTACGGCGACTTCGCCGTCGGCAATGCCCATCACCAACTTGCGCTCAATTACGCGCTTGAAATTCAGTTTATAAGTCACTTTTTTCGCGGTGGGAAGAATCTGACCGGTGAATTTGATTTCGCCCGCACCGAGTGCGCGACCTTTGCCGACATTGTTGCGCCAGCCAAGGTAGAAACCCACCAATTGCCACATGGCGTCCAAACCGAGGCAGCCTGGCATCACCGGGTCTTCTACAAAGTGGCAGTCGAAGAACCACAGGTCTGGGGTGATATCCAATTCGGCCTCTAATACGCCCTTGTCGTATTCGCCGCCTTCCTTGCTGATATGGGTGATGCGATCAACCATCAGCATATTGTCTACCGGGAGTCGTGGACGGCCGGGGCCAAACAGGCGACCGTGACCACATTCGATAAGATCTTCTTTAGTGAAGCTGGTTTTTTCAGTAAAGCTCATAGGGTCTCTTTTAGGCTCTATTTTTAGTTGCCGCGCATCTTATCACAAGGAATTTTAATTCACCCAAAATTGTCAACATTGTCTCTGGGGCTGTCACAATGCAGCAATAAATTTTTAATATAAAGGTGGGCTTTGAAGCGGCTACCTATGAGATTTCATCGGTGGTAAGCTCTTTACTAGCTAGTTTTGTCGCACCGGATGTGCGGTTTGTTGTTCCTCACCCTCAGGATGTCCCATGATTCGAAAATGTCTATTTCCCGTGGCCGGATACGGCACACGTTTCCTTCCAGCTACTAAATCAATGCCTAAAGAAATGTTGCCCATTGTGAATAAGCCCCTCGTGCAATACGGGGTGGAAGAGGCAATTGAGGCCGGTTTGAAGCAGATTGCATTGGTCACCGGTCGCGGTAAGCGCGCCATTGCTGATCATTTTGATATTAGCTATGAGTTAGAGCATCAGATCGCGGGTAGCGGCAAGGAAAAATACCTGAGCAGTATTCGCAAAGTGCTGAATGAAGGCACGTTTATGATGACTCGCCAGCGTGAAATGAAAGGCTTGGGACATGCGATTCTGACTGGTGAAAGCCTAATTGGTAATGAAGCGTTTGGCGTGGTGCTGTCTGATGACTTGTGCCTGAACCCCAATGATGACGGCGTGCTGAAGCAGATGGTGAAGCTGTATAACCAGTTCCGCTGTAGCATTGTTGCGATTCAAGAAGTGCCGATGGAAGAAATCCATAAATACGGTGTGATCGCCGGTGACGATATGGGCAATGGCCTGTTTCGGGTTAGCGATATGGTGGAAAAGCCAGACGCCGATAAAGCGCCGAGCAATCTCGCGGTGATTGGTCGCTACGTATTAACGCCGGATATTTTCGATATTATTCGCGAGACTCCGCCGGGTAAGAACAATGAAATTCAGCTTACCGATGCGCTGCTAACGCAGGCGAAAGCGGGTTGTGTGCTGGCGTATAAATTCCGCGGCAAACGCTTTGACTGCGGTAGTGTGCCCGGCTTTATCGAGGCGACTAACTACGTCTATGAGAACGTCTACGACGAGGACGTTCACTGATCATGACTGAGTTAAGCTGTTTTAAAGCCTACGATGTGCGTGGGCGTATTCCCGATCAACTAAACGAAGATATTGCCTACCGCATTGGCCGCGCTTATGCCGAAGTGATTCGCCCTAAGAAAGTGGTGGTGGGGCACGATATTCGTTTAAGCAGTGAAGCGATTAAAGGCGCGTTGACCGAAGGTTTGCGTGATTCCGGTGTGGATGTTTACGACATCGGCCTGTGTGGAACCGAAGAAATCTATTTCGCGACCTCTCATGCAGAGATGGATGGCGGTATTGCGGTTACTGCGAGCCACAATCCCAAAGACTACAACGGCATGAAGTTTGTGCGCGAGCAGTCTAAGCCAATCAGTGGTGATACAGGCCTGTTTGATATCAAGGCGCTGGCGGAGAAAAATGATTTTGCGGCGCCGTCGACAAAAGGCAGCCTGCAAGCATTGGATACTTCGGCCGCCTATGTTGAACATCTGCTCAGCTATGTGGATGTCTCGGCACTAAAACCACTGAAAGTGGTGGTGAATGCGGGTAATGGCGGCGCGGGACGAGTGGTTGATCTGCTTGAGCCGCATCTTCCCTTTGAGTTTATTCGTGTACACCACGAGCCCGATGGCAATTTCCCGAATGGGGTGCCCAATCCACTGCTGGAAGAAAATCGTCAGCCCAGTGTTGATGCATTGCGTGAGCACGGTGCAGATTTGGCCATCGCTTGGGATGGTGACTTCGACCGCTGCTTCTTCTTCGATGAAAACGGCGAGTTTATTGAAGGCTACTATGTGGTCGGTCTGTTGGCGGCGAGCTTTTTGCTGGGTTCGCCCGGCGAGAACATTGTTCACGATCCCCGTTTGACCTGGAACACCATCGACATTGTTGAGCAAGCTGGCGGTCAGGCGGTGCAAAGTAAAACCGGCCACGCCTTTATTAAAGAGCGGATGCGTACTGAAAACGCCATTTACGGCGGTGAAATGAGTGCCCACCATTACTTCCGTGATTTTGCCTACTGCGACAGTGGCATGATTCCGTGGTTGCTGGTGACTCAATTAATGTGCGCGAAGGGGCAGAAGCTATCGGAGCTGGTGGCTGAGCGTATGGCGGCCTTCCCTTGCAGTGGTGAAATTAACCGCGAAGTTGAAGATGCAAAAGCGGTTATTTCTGCCATCGAACAACGCTACAAAGACGGCGCGGCTCAAGTCGATTACACCGATGGCCTGAGCATGGAATTTGGCGAGTGGCGCTTCAATGTGCGCATGTCGAATACCGAGCCGGTCGTGCGCCTGAATGTGGAAAGTCGTGCGGATGTAGCCTTGATGAAGGAAAAAACGGCAGAACTGCTAGCAATGCTGTAGCGTCTTCTGACCGAAATAAAAAAGCCCGCTGTTGCGGGCTTTTTTATTTCAATGCAGGTTGTTGAATAATCAGGGTTTTCCTAGTTTTTACGGCCTAGGGCGATCTCGCACAGTCTAAGCATTTGAGTTTTTGCTTCGTTCTCAGGCATGGCGGCAAGAGCCTGCTCGGCAAGCGCGGAGTATTGCTCGGCTTGCTGGCGACAATAATCGAGCGCGCCAGTACGCTGCACAATATCAAGAATCTCTGGTAGGCGTTCTGCAGATTTATCGCTGATCGCTTGGCGAATAATGGCTTTTTCTTCTTCGCTGCCGTTTTGCAGTACATAGATCAGTGGCAGAGTGGGTTTGCCTTCAGCCAAATCATCGCCAATATTCTTGCCGGTTTCCGCCGGGTCACCCTCGTAGTCCAGAATATCGTCTACCAGTTGAAAGGCGATGCCCAGATTCATGCCGTAATCATAGAGCGCTTGTTGAGCGTCCAATTTATTACTGAGAATGGCGCTGCCAGCACAGGCGGCGGCAAACAGAACCGCCGTTTTGCTGCGAATCACATCAAAATAGGTCTGCTCGTCGGTTTCGGCTTGTCCGGCGCGAGTCAGTTGCAGTACTTCACCTTCGGCGATGGTATTGGTGGTGTCAGAGAGCAGCCCCATCAATGGCATATTGCCAATTTCCACCAAAATCTGGAAAGCGCGGGAATACAGGAAGTCGCCCACCAGTACGCTTGGCGCGTTGCCCCAGTTGGCATTGGCGGTGGGCCGGCCCCGGCGCAGTTCAGAAATATCCACCACATCATCGTGCAGCAGGGTGGCGGTATGGATAAATTCGATTACCGCTGCCAGCTTAATATGGTTTTGATCGCAGCGGTCATCAATGAGCTGGGCGCTTAACAAGGCTAGAAGTGGGCGCAGACGCTTGCCGCCGGCCTCGATAATGTAATGACCAATATTTTCAACGAGGGCGACCCGCGAGTGCAGTTGATCAATAATAAAGTCGTTAACGGCGTTGAATTCTGAGTCAACGACACGGCGGATATTTTGCATGCGCTTGGGTAATAAAAAGAAAAAGTCGGCAGCATGCTAGGGGGGTGTAACAAGGCTGTCAAGCGACGTGCAAACAGGCTTGTTTTTGCTGTTTATTATGCGTACAATTCGCGCCCCTATAGCAAAACCGCCGCTAATTTGCCCGGCAAATTACGTTGCGGTGCCTGGACTTGTCCCGCTGCATTGGCCTTTGGTCGTGTGGTGGCTATACAGCAAAGTATACAGAAACGCATTGCAAGCAGGCTTTTTGGAGATATGCCCATGTACGCAGTTATTGTTAGCGGTGGTAAACAGCACCGCGTAGAAGAGGGTGAAACCCTCAAGCTGGAAAAAATCGAATTGGCTCCCGGTGAGACTGTGACTTTTGATCAAGTCCTGCTGGTGAAAACAGGTGACGAGCTGAAAATCGGCGCGCCACTGGTTGAAGGCGGCAAAGTAACTGCCGAAGTGGTTTCACAAGGTCGCCACGACAAAGTGAAAATCATGAAATTCCGCCGTCGTAAGCACAGCATGAAAACCGCCGGTCACCGTCAGTGGTACACTGAGGTGAAAATCACCGGCATCAGCGCGTAATCGCTGGTCCTTATTAACTGAATTTAGGAGAAACTCATGGCTCACAAGAAAGCTGGTGGTAGTACCCGTAACGGACGCGATTCCGAAAGTAAACGCCTTGGTGTTAAGCGCTTCGGTGGTCAAGTAGTTAGCGCGGGTAGCATCATTGTTCGTCAGCGCGGCACCAAATTCCACGCGGGTGAGAACGTAGGTTGTGGTACTGACCACACCCTGTTCGCGAAAGCAGACGGTCAAGTGAAGTTCGAAACCAAAGGTCCAAAAGGTCGCAAATTCGTAAGTATTGTTGCCGCCTAAGTCCTAAGCGATTTCGCAAAAGCCCCGTCGGTCGACGGGGCTTTTTTGTTTGTGTCCATGGTATTTGGCGGTTCCCCGGGTAAACTGGGTGTCGGCTGTGGCGAGGTTTGGGTAAGGCATGAAATTTGTAGATGAAGCGGTGATTCGCGTAATGGCGGGGCGGGGCGGCAATGGCTGCCTGAGTTTTCGTCGCGAAAAATTTATTCCCAAAGGTGGGCCCGATGGCGGTGATGGCGGCGATGGTGGCAGTGTCATTCTGCGCGCCAACGAAGCGCTGAATACGCTGGTGGATTTCCGCTTTGTGAAATCCTATCAGGCCGAGTCTGGTGAGCAGGGGCGCGGTAGCAACTGTCGCGGCAAGAGCGGGGTCGATCTATTTTTAGATGTGCCGGTGGGCACCACGGTGATCGATGAAGATACCCGTGAGATTCTGGGTGATCTCAGTGAAGAAGGTGCCACGCTAAAAGTTGCGCAGGGCGGTTTTCACGGCTTGGGCAATACTCGCTTTAAATCCAGTACCAATCGCGCGCCTCGTCAAACCACGCGCGGTACCGATGGCGAGCAGCGCACACTGCGCCTTGAGCTAAAACTGCTGGCCGATGTGGGGCTATTGGGTTTGCCTAATGCGGGTAAATCGACCTTTATTCGCTCGGTTTCGGCGGCTAAGCCAAAAGTGGCGGATTATCCTTTTACCACGCTGGTGCCTAATTTGGGTGTGGTGCGGGTGCAAGCTCATCGCAGCTTTGTGATCGCCGATATTCCGGGCTTGGTTGAAGGGGCTGCTGAGGGTGCGGGTTTAGGTATTCGCTTCCTTAAGCACTTAACGCGCAATCGTTTGTTATTGCATTTGGTAGATATGGCGCCGATAGATGGCAGTTCACCTGCCGATGCGGCCAAAATTATTATCGATGAGTTGGCTCGATTCAGTCCGCTTTTAGAAAAGCGCGAGCGCTGGCTGGTGCTTAACAAGCTTGACCTGATTCCTGAGGATGAGCGCGAGGCGCGTTGCCAAGAAGTGGTCGATGCGCTTAATTGGCAAGGCCCGGTGTACCGCATTTCAGCTATTAGCGGTGAGAATACGCAGGGGCTTTGTCAGGATATTCTGCGTTACATCGAAGATTTATTAGAAAGCTGGGAATTTGATCCCGAGCTGCGCGAGCAAGACGAAGCCATGCAAATGGCGGTTCAGGCCGAGGCGCGTGAGCGTATTGAGCAGCTTGCTGAAGCGCGTCGTGCTGCGCGTCGAGCGGCGCTCGATGATGATTCTGAAGATGATGACGACGATTACGATGTGGAAGTCATTTACCGTCCGTGAGTACGCCTGTGGTGCAAAAACAGCAAAATAATAGCCGCGCAAGCTTGGTAGGCGCGCGGCGTGTCGTTGTGAAGATCGGCTCGGCTTTGCTGACTAATGATGGTCAGGGGCTTGCTGTTGACGGCCTGGATAGCTGGGTCGCGCAACTGGTGGCATTGCGTCAGGCGGGGCGTGAGGTGGTGTTGGTGTCATCGGGCGCGGTGGCGGAAGGCATGACGCGCCTAGGTTGGCGTAAGCGCCCCAGCGATTTGCACAGCCTGCAAGCGGCGGCGGCGGTGGGGCAAATGGGCTTGGTTCACGCCTACGAAACCCGCTTTAAGCAGCACGGCTTGCACACCGCACAAATTCTTCTGGGGCACGATGATATTTCGGCGCGTGACCGCTACCTTAATGCGCGCAGTACCTTGCTGACACTGCTGGAATTGGGTGTGGTGCCGGTTGTTAATGAAAACGACACGGTGGTGACTGACGAAATACGCTTTGGCGATAACGATACCTTGGCGGCGTTGGTTGCCAATCTGATTGATGCGGACACGTTAATTATTTTGACGGATCAGCGCGGCCTATTTAATGCTGATCCGCGCAGTAATCCCGATGCGCAGTTAATTGCGCAAGCAGAAGTGGCGGATAGTTCTCTCGATGTGATGGCGGGAGGCAGTGCGGGTGCGCTGGGGCGTGGCGGCATGATGACCAAGCTGCGTGCGGCGCGTTTGGCGGCGCGATCTGGGGCAAATACCGTGATTGTCGGTGGTCGTGAAGACGATGTGCTGGGGCGTCTGTTTGCGGGTGAAAGTTTAGGGACTTTGCTCACGGCGAGTCAGCCTCCAATTGCGGCGCGTAAGAAATGGCTGGCAGGTCAGTTGCAATTGCGCGGTAATCTGTTTGTTGATGAAGGGGCGGCCAAAGTATTGCGCCAGCAGGGTCGCAGTCTTTTGTCAGTTGGGGTGAAGTCGGTTTCGGGGCGCTTCAATCGCGGTGATCTGGTGAGTTGTATCGACCCAGATGGTCGGGAAGTGGCGCGCGGCTTGGTGAACTACAATGCGGATGAGGCTGCCAAAATTGCGGGTTTAGCCACTGAAGAAATGGCGGCGGCGCTGGGCTATCTCAATGAGCCCGAGCTGATTCATCGAGATAATTTAGTACTGGTGTAAGCGTTAAAATAGAAATCGCAGATATAAAAAAACCCGCATGAAGCGGGTTTTTTTATGCTGTATCGAAAGCGTTGGCTTAGGCGGCCATTGCTTTGATGCGAGCATTCAAGCGGCTCTTATGACGAGCTGCTTTGTTTTTGTGATACAGGCCTTTGTCTGCAGTGCGATCCAGAGCGGATACAGCAGTTACATAGGCAGCTTTAGCAGCTTCCTGATCACCGGATTCAATCGCCGCAATTACCTTTTTCAGGTAAGTACGAACCATGGAGCGCAGACTGGCGTTGTGCGAACGACGTGTTTCCGCCTGACGTGCGCGCTTCTTTGCTTGTGGGGAATTCGCCACCTGTTTCTCCTAAATCTTGCGCGTGAAATTAAGGCGGGGAATTATTCAGGTTTGGGGCGATAGTGTCAAGAGGAAATGCAAAGTTCTCTTGTTTTCTACGCTGCGATTATGGGCTGTTAGAAAAACCGGTCTACGATAATTAATCCCCAGCTGGTTAGGCACAGCAGCAAGCTCATTAAAACGGCGGCTGAACCAATATCCTTGGCCTGCCCTGAAAGCGGGTGTTTTTCAGTTCCGATGCGGTCTATTGCGGCCTCGATAGCAGAGTTGATCAGCTCAACAATTACCACCAACACCACGGGAATGATTAGGGCAATGCGCTCTAATGCGGTTTGTCCCAGCCAGAAAGCGCTGGGAAAAAGGATGAGTGCTAGGGTGACTTCCTGTCGAAACGCTTCCTCGTGTTGCCATGCGGCACTTAGCCCTTTGCGTGAGTACCGTGTCGCATCCCAAAGGCGGGTCAGGCCTTTGCGTCCGGGTTTATTCATCATGGGAAAATCACCAAATCCTGCGGCTATTCTGCTAATCGGTGTACAATGCGCCCGGCATATTTTTCGCGTTTGGGCTGTCACGCTGATCGACACAATTGCCTGCGGTAACAATTAAAAGCGACTATTTAAATAGAAAATCATGACAATTCCGCGACACTTGCTGCATCCGCGCCACTGGGCTTCCTGGTTGGGCGTGTCTCTGTTGTATTTGCTTACCCGCTTACCACTCTCTGTAAATTACCAATTTGGTCGTTTTTTGGGCGAATGTTTTTATCGCTTGGCGGGTGATCGCAAACATGTCGCTACGGTTAATCTCACCCAATGCTTCCCCGAATTAAGCGAGGCAGAGCGCCAACGCCTGTTGCGCGAAACCATGTGGGAGCAGGGGATTGGTCTGATGGAAACTCTGCGAGTTTGGTTTCGGCCCATTGATAAGCTGGGTATTAAGGTTGAATTTATTGGCCAGCAGTTTCTTGAAAACGACGATGGCGTAGGCATTATCGTTATCGGCACTCACTTTACTGGCCTCGACACCGCAGGTGCGCTGATCGCTAAACGCTATGCCGCTGACTCGTTTTATCGCCCCCACAAAGACCCGGTGATGGAATTTATCCTCAGCCGCGCACGCGGCCGCTACGGCGAGCCGATTCAGCGCAGGGATGCCAAGCGGGCCTTTAAGCGTTTGCGTCAGGGGCATCGCCTGTTTTATTTGCCCGATCAGGACTATGGCCGTAAGTCTGCTGAATTTGTTGATTTCTTTGGCCTTCCCGCTGCAACAACGATTGCCACCACGACCTTCGCCAAAAGCGGCCGGGCGCGGGTGGTGTATATCAATCAGCAGCGCTTGAACAAGGGGCGCCGTTTTCGGATTGAAGTGATTCCGCTGGATTCTATTCCCAGTGATGATCCCGCTGCGGATGCGCGGCTGATTAACGCCACTCTTGAAGCCAATATTCGCCAAGTGCCGGCGCAATATATGTGGGTGCACCGGCGCTTTAAAACCCGGCCGGAAGGCGCGCCCAAACTGTATAAGGATAAAGACAAGTCCAAGCGGATTAAGCGTCGTCAGAAACGTCGTCGCGCTGAGGGACGGGAATAATGGCGAAAGGCGAGCGTATCGTTTCCCAAGCCAAGCCCCTGCGACTTTGGATTGTCACCGAGGGGCGAGCGGGGCATGTGAGTATGCTGTTGGGCTTTAGTCGGCGTTTGGCGGAAAAACTACCGCTCGAAACGCATTGGCTCAATGTCACGGAAACGCCGTTTCGATATCGGGGGACGGCAGCTCTGCTTCAGCAGTTTGGTGCTGAGGAAAAGCCAGATTGGATATTAGGAACGGGCAGCCACTGTTACTGGCCGATGATCTGGATGCGCTATGTGATGGGCGTAAAAACCATTGCCTTGCAGTGTCCGGCGCAGCCGCTGAGTTTATACAGCGCAGTTGTTGCTCCTGAGCACGACGCACCGCGCGGCTGGAAACATGTGTTTGTCAGTCAGGGCGTGCTGAATAAAATCGAACCGGTAACAGAGGGGCGCGATCGCTCGCGCGGTTTGATTTTGCTCGGTGGCATCAATAAACATTTTGAGTGGGACAACGCGCATATTGCAGAGCAAATTGCGGCCATCGCCAGCGCGCAGCCCAATGTTCAGTGGCTGGTTTCTGATTCGCCGCGCTCACCGGAATCTTTGCTGCCAGCAATTGCCGGATTGGGTTTGGCAAATGTTTCACTTAAGCCGTTTGCAGAGTGTTCTGTGGATTGGCTGCAAGAGCAGTTGTCTGCGGTAGGGCAGGCATGGGTGAGCCGGGACAGTGTATCTATGGTTTATGAAAGCCTCAGTGCCGCTGCACCAACGGGTATGTTGCATTTGGAAAAGAAACGCGACTCGCGGGTGACTCGTTGTATGGATAAAGTGATAGAGCGCGGGCAGCTTGCGGCGTATGAATCAGCCGAGCTGAGACAGCCTTTGCCGGCACCTGCGATGCCACTAAATGAAACCCAGCGCGCAGTCGATTGGTTTATCGATTTTGCTAAGCTGAAACTGGAAAATCAGGCTGATGGAGAGCGCTCGGTAAAATGACGGCCGATGTTGAACAAGGAAAATCTATGCGCCCGTTAACCGTGGTACAAGTTCTGCCGGCGTTGAATTCGGGTGGGGTTGAGCGTGGAACCGTGGAGTTTGCGCGCGAGCTGGCCAAGGCCGGACACCGTTCAATAGTGATTTCAAATGGTGGTCGTTTGGTCAAGGCGATTACCGAAAGCGGCAGCGAACATATTGCGATGCCGGTCCATAAGAAATCCTTGCTTTCGCTTTTCCAAGTGCGACCCATGCGGCGCCTGCTGGAAGAATTAAAGCCAGATGTGGTGCATGTGCGCTCGCGGATTCCAGCATGGATATGCTGGCTGGCTTGGCGAAAAATGCCGACTGCAACGCGGCCTCATTTGGTGAGTACCTTTCACGGTATGTACTCCGTAAATGCCTATAGCGGCATTATGGCCAAGGCTGAGCACTGCATTGCTATTTCGCATTGCGTGCAGGATTACATGGTGAAAAATTATCAGGTGCCAGAAGAAAAAATGACCCTGATTCCGCGCGGTGTTGATCCAGAGGCTTTTGTGCCAGGTTGTGCGGATAAGGCGTGGCGCAAAAAACTGTATGCTGAATTTCCCCAGCTAGAAGGCAAAACCCTGATTTTGATGCCGGGCCGGCTTTCTCGCTGGAAGGGGCAGGAAGCGTTTTTGGAGATGATGTCGCATCTCGTGAAATTGCTACCAGAAGCCCATGGCGTGGTAGTAGGAGATGCCGAGCCAGATAAGCAGCACTATTTGCAAGAGCTGCTCGCCAAGCGTGCCGAGCTTGGTCTTAATGAGGCGGTGAGTTTTGTTGGCCATCGCAACGATATTCCTCAGTTTTACGATATCGCCGCCGTGACCTGTCATATGTCGAATAAAGCAGAACCCTTTGGTCGCACCGTGCCGGAATCATTGGCGGCGGGTACGCCGGTGGTGGCCTATGATCGTGGCGGCGCTAGCGAATCCCTGAAAAATGGTTTTCCACACGGCTTGGTTCCTGCTGATGATGTGGTCAGCTTTGCTGCGCGGATCGCGGATTTACTGGTTGCGGATAATCAAATCAATTTGCCAAAAGAGTATTTCTTGGATAGCCAGGTGGCGAGCACCTTGGGGGTGTATCGTCGGCTGCTTGGTCAAGGAGTTTAGTGCCAATGAGAGTTTTGCATATTACCTACAACCGCCTGCGTAGCTATGGCGCTAATCGGGTAAGTTGGGCGCAAAAGTTGGAGTTCGGTTTAATTCGTGATGAGCACTATGTTCAGGATTTTAGTGACCGGGATGTAGCCTCTTTTAGCGCTCCGCTGGGTATTCGTGAGTTGGGGTTTAAAAAAGCCAATAAACGCCTGCTGGAACTCTCGGAAGCTTTCGAGCCGGATTTAGTTATCGTTGGCCACACTGATATTGTGACGCTTGAAAGTCTCAGAGAAATTCGTCGTCAAAATCCGGGTTGCCTTATTATTCACTGCAATTGCGATCCCCTTTTTGTGCCGAATAATGACGAGCGTATTGCACGGCTTGCGACTGAGGTTGATGCGGTATTTGTGACCACTGGTCGTCGTGAATTGAAACGTTACGAAGGGCTAGGTGCGCGCCTCTATCATATTCCCAATCCGGTTGATGGTAGTGTCGAAAACTTGGATAACTCCCAGAAAACCGATCTGGATATTGATCTGCTGTTTTGTGGCAATGAAACCAAGCACACCAAGCGCTATGAAATGCTCAGCCGTTTCCGCGAGCAGCTCAAAGATGAAATGAACTTTAAAACCTATGGCTATTTTGGTGAGCCAACGGTCTGGGGTCGGGATTACGATCGTGTATTGGCTCGCACTCGAATGGCCCTAAATCTCAACCGCCAAGATAATGAATATTGGTATTCCTCTGATCGTATGGCGCAGCTGGCAGGTAATGGGGTGCTTTTCTTTACCCATAGTGCAACGCGCTTTGATGAGTTATTGCCGGAAGAGTCTGCAGTTTATTTTGATGATGAAGATTCGCTGTTGGCGGGTATTCGAGAATTTCATCACGATGATGACAAGCGCCGGCATTGGGCGAGTCGGGCACGGGAGTTTTTTCATCAAGAAATTAATTCTCAATTGTGCTCCCGCTTTATGATTGAAGCGGCCACGGAAACCCCGTTTAGTCACGACTATGTTTGGGCGCGGGATATCAACCTCGATGGCTCAATGAAATGATTTATACACTGCAAAGCGAACAGGCTTTTTCCTCAGGCGGAAATAGGCTTTGCTATGTGTTGCCTGGGCAGCCCGAACGCTGTGTGAAAGTGTTAAAGAGGGAGCGGGCTCCGGAAATTCGCCGTGCGGAGAAAAGTTTTCCAAAAAACTTAAGAGCTCTTTCTACATTTGATGAAAATTGGCAGGAGTGGAAGGAATTTCAGCTAATGCAAAAGCGCTTTCCCGATGCAATTTTTGCACATATCAGCCGTGTATATGGGTTTGTCGAAACTGACCTTGGATCAGGTTTGTGTTCTGAGCTGATACGGAATCACGATGGCTCGGTTGCCATGTCCTTGCAATTGTATTTGTGGGAAAACGGCTACACCGAATCCTGCCGGGCAGCAGTAAAAACTCTTGCCGATCACTGGTTGAAATACGGAATTCCGTCTCGCGATTTACTGGTTCATAATATTGTGGCGCAGTGTTTAAATCCCGCTGTACCGAATGAGGTTAGTCGCTTGGTGGTTATTGATGGTTTGGGCGGTACAGGCTTGGCTGCTATCCCGTTTTTGCCGCTGTGTGCAAAGCGCTATTTTGCTTCCCGAAAAGTAGAGAATCTGCATCAGCGAATTGACTATTTTCTGCAGCACATAAAGTCGGGTGAATACCTCGGTTTCAATGGATTGCCAATGAAAGACGGTGTAACGCAGGTTCCTGAAAAACGGTCAGCTGGACCAGATCAAAAACAAACGCCGCAGGTCTGACATCGGAGTTTTGTAGCGATCATGAATATCCTAATCAGTACGCAAAATTTCCCGCCCTCCGCTGGCGGAATTCAAAACTATGTTTATGAGCTTGCCTTGGCACTGCATCACCGCGGCGCGGTGGTGGAAGTGTTGTGTGATGCACCAAAGCATGAAGGACAAATAGCGTTCGATGAAAACTTGCCGATCAAGGTTGAGCGCGTTTCTGGAATAAAGTGGTTTAGACGGCGAAAAAAAGCAAAGCGTGTTGAACAATGGTTGAAACAGCCGGGGCAAGACAAAGTATTGCTTTGCGATAGTTGGAAAAGCCTAGAGTTGATTAACGACTCAGGATTGGAAAATTGTATTGTCGCTTGCCTTGCTCATGGCATGGAATTTCCTGCACAGCCTTCGCCAAAACGGCTTGAGCGCATATCTGCCGCGTTGCAAAAGGCAGACTTGGTATTGGCTAACTCAAGCTTTACAGCTGAACGGGTTAAGCCATTTAGCCCGCCAAAAAATAGCCTGCAGATTTTACTGCCCGGTGTCAGCTTGCCTGAGCCCGCCTCAACTCAAGATCGGGATTGGGCGCAAAACCTGACTGCCGAAAAATCCCCCGTTCTCATTACCGTAGGCCGTCTCGAGCAGCGAAAAGGCCAAGATAAAATCATCGAAATCATGCCGAGGGTATTACAGGATTATCCTGATGCGGTGTATTTAGTTGCCGGTTCTGGCCCGACAGAAGAAGCCTTGAAAGAGCAGGTCGAAAATCTAGACTTGGGAAAAAGCGTGATCTTTTGTGGTCGCGTTAACGATAGTCAAAAATCAGCTTTGCTGGAACGAAGCGATTTATTCCTTATGCCATGCCGTGCGGTAGGTGATTCGGTAGAGGGTTTTGGTCTTGTCTACCTAGAGGCGGCAATGTTTGGTAAAGCTAGTCTCGCCGGCCGAGTTGGTGGCGCGGTTGATGCTGTTCTCGATGGTGAAACCGGATTGTTGTGTGACGGTGATAACCCAATAGATGTAGAGCGAGTGCTACGGAAAATGTTGTCAGACCCAGATGCTTGTCGAGAGTTGGGTCAGCGAGCGAAGGTTCGCGCTGAGCAGCAATTTCTTTGGCGCAATGTGGCTGAAAACATATTGAATTTGATTAACAGGGTTAAGTAGGAATTTTCTTTCTTTTGGCCTTTAGGTGAACTATGCAGAAAACCTTGGCATGTTGGGTTATTAGTCTGAATGTACAGGCTGAGAATACTCAAAAGTTACTAATAGATTTGGCCGAACAAGGTCTTGAGCCAACCATTTTTCCCGCTGTTGATGGGCGTAAGCAACGGCCAGAGCTGCAGCCTGATGAGCGCTTCAGTGAATTTCTGGCTATGGTTAGGCATAAGCATATTCTTACTAATAGCGAGCTTGGTTGTTATCTCTCGCATTTACGAGGGGTGAGAAAGGCTTATGACAGTGGCTATGACTATGTGTGTCTGATCGAAGATGACGTGGTTATTGAACCGCGCTTTGCTGAAGTGGTGAATTGTCTAATGGATGACGAACTGGACTTAGTTCGGCTTATGGCGCTGAAAGTTCGGCGAAGAAAAATTTTGAAAGATCTTGTTGGTGAGCATCAGTTAGTTAGGCCAGAGAGAGGGACATTAGGAACTCAGGCTTATTTGATGAGCCGCGCGGGCATGAAGAAATTTTTGGATCATGGCAGCGTGATCTATGAACAAATTGATGGGGTCTACGATCACTTCTTTTTGTATAACTTAAATATGTACTGTGTTGAGCCGCATGTTTGTTATGAATTGGATAACGGTTCAAATATTGCGCGCTTTAATACAGAAAATGTAAAAAAACCAAGTTTCGTTCAGCGCTTATTGTTCCATCCGGTGAAACTCTGGTTCAGCTTGCGCAGACATTATTACTTGAATAGGCGTCGCTCCGAGTTCTATCCCGCAGAAATGCCTGTGAACAATCCGGGGAAAAGTCCACGGATGCGAAGAAAAAAACGCTAAGAATATTTTTGGGATCGATGAAAAGATGAATCGAATTCTGGTTACTGGTGGCGCCGGGTTTATTGGTAGCGCTGTAATTAGGCATATCCTCAAAAATACCCAAGACCTAGTTGTTAATGTTGATGCTTTGACATATGCGGGGAATTTAGAGTCCATTCCCAGCCACTTGCAAAATGAGCGCTACGTTTTTGAACAAGTAAACATATGTGATGCGGATGAGATTAGTAGAGTGTTTTTTGAGCATAAGCCTAATCTCGTTATGCATCTTGCGGCCGAAAGCCATGTCGATAGATCTATTGATGGGCCTGCAGATTTTATAAAAACTAATATCATTGGCACATATAATCTGCTCGAAGCTGCAAGAGAGTATTGGGGCAGCTTGGTGGGCTTAAAAAAAGATGCATTTCGCTTTCATCATATCTCTACCGACGAAGTCTTTGGCGATCTGCAAGGTACCGCTGATTCGTTCACTGAAGAAAGTCCATACGATCCAAGTTCGCCATATTCGGCGACTAAAGCTGGGGCGGATCACCTCGTTCGAGCTTGGTGCCGAACCTACGGTTTGCCGATTCTGATTTCAAATAGCTCAAATAATTATGGCGCCTATCAATATCCCGAGAAATTGATTCCTAGGATGATCTTGAATGCGTTGGCGGGTAAGCCATTAACGATATATGGAAATGGATGTCAGGTGCGTGACTGGCTATACGTAGGGGATCACGCAATCGCACTATACAAAGTTGTAACCGAGGGGAAGGTAGGGGAAACCTATAATATCGGTGGTGACAATGAGCGGAGAAACCTAGATGTGGTTGAGGCTCTGTGTGAGTTGCTCGAGGAGTTGGTGCCAGGCAATCCTAACTCAAGGGCTAGTGGAAAAGGTTTTAAACAATTAATCACCTTTGTGGAAGATCGTCCTAGTCATGATGTCCGCTATGCAATCAATGCCGAAAAAATCAAGCGGGAGCTTGGATGGGCTCCGCAAAAAAAGTTTGAAGAAGGGATTCGTAAAACGGTGATCTGGTATCTCGAAAATAAAGAAAGAATGAACGAATTGCTCCAGAAAGTTTAGTCTGGATGCCTTTCCAACATACTGCTGATTTGTGAGTGTTGGTATGAAAGTCATAGAGGCGCCCTTAGACGGCTGTCTAATTATCGAACCTGAGGTATACAGTGATAGTAGAGGGTTTTTCTACGAGTCCTTTCATGTAGAAAGGTATCGCAAAGAGGCGGGGCTGAATTTGCCTTTTGTTCAGGATAATTTTTCTTATTCTGAGAGAGGAGTCTTACGAGGATTGCATTTCCAACGAACTCGGCCGCAGGGGAAGTTGGTGCGTGTGACTCATGGCGAATCGTTTGATGTTGCTGTAGATATTCGGAGAGGTTCGACCAGCTTTGGTCAGTGGTATGGCCTAATACTATCCGCTGAAAATCGCCGGCAGTTTTGGATGCCGCCTGGGTTTGCACACGGTTTTTTAGCCTTAAGTGAAACCCTTGCTTTTGAATACAAGTGTACCGATTACTATCAGCCGGAGGATGAGGGGGGTATTGCTTGGGATGATCCTGAATTAGCGATTCAATGGCCATTACAGAATGGAGTGCCTCTGAAACTTTCTGTGAAAGATTCTTCTGCGCCTATGTTTAGTGCTTATCGTGATGAAATTTTTTTATGAAAGTATTGCTAACCGGAGCGGGAGGGCAAGTTGGGCGATGTATTCAGGATGTGTTTTCTTGTACGAATCATGAGTTACTTCCGTTGGATCGTGGGCAGCTTGATATAACGGATAAAGAGCGTGTGCTTGATGTTGTGAGAGAATTTTCTCCGGACGTGATAATCAACGCTGCCGCCTACACATCTGTAGATAGAGCCGAAAAAGAACGTGAGTTAGCTAGAGCGGTAAATGCTTTAGGTGCAGAAAATATTGCCATTGCAGCTATGCAAGTTGATGCGTTACTCATTCATTTTTCAACTGATTATGTGTTTGACGGTAATAAAACAACACCTTATATCGAAGAAGATGCTACCAACCCTCAGAGCGTGTATGGTGAAACCAAGTTGGAGGGTGAGAGGGCTATTCGCCGGGTTTGGGGAAAGCACTTTATTCTGCGCACGTCCTGGGTCTTCAGTGAGTATGGTAATAACTTTTTTAAAACGATGTTGCGATTAGCTCGAGAAGATAATGAAATTCGTGTTGTGGATGACCAGTATGGTTGTCCTGCTTACGCCGGGGATATTGCTACAGCCTGTTTGAAAATTTGCGAAACTGATGCCGAGAAAAAATATGGCCTCTACCATTATGCGGGTAATGAGGTGGTGAGCTGGTGTGAGTTTGCTCGAGCCATACTTTCTGTGGCCGGTCAGCGTGGAAAGATTGCATCTATGCCCAAAGTGGCTGCGCTCTCCACAATAGATTATCCGACGGCTGCGAAGCGTCCCTCTTACTCGGTGGTGTCCTCTGCAAAATTTGTGCAGGAATTTAGTTTGCCGCCGAGTAATTGGGTGGAAGGAATTGAAAGAACTTTTTTTTATGGCGAGATGAGATAAAAAACTCTGATTTTTCCCGGTTTTTAATATTCCATGTGTTATTAAACAGCGTTGAATTTAAGTGAGCCATACATTTCTTTAAATGTACATTTTAGTGAAATGTAATGCAAGAAGGTTGAAGGTATGAAAGTTTGCCAGTTTTTGTCTGCAGGTACAGGTGGGCTTGCTAAGCATGTTATAGATTTGAGTAACAGCTTAAGCGTAGGTGGGCATGATGTTTGTGCTATTACACCAGTAGAAAGTTCGCGTGAGCTTGATTCTAAGATAGTCCATGTTGATATAAAGCCAGAAAAAAAAATAAAGAGCCTCTTATATACGTTTAAACTTTTTTTAGCGATAAGAAAGCTAAATCCAGATGTAGTCCATGCTCACGGAAAGAATTCTTCGGTACATCTAGCTAGGATAAAACCATTCATTCGTGCTAAGTGTGTTGGAACTATTCATTGGCACCAGAAGAGAGAAAGGGATTTTAGGGGCTTTGAGAAAATGGATGGTGTGATTGGTGTTGGTCCGGGTGTCTTTGGGCCATTAAAAAACAAATCTCGAATTGTGATCTATAACGGCATTTCCGAGATCCAAAATTTTGATATGCCGAAGAGTGAGTTTCTTGAGAGCTGGGATTTAGATTCGACTTTGCCGATGGCTGTTGCAGTTGGCATGCTTTCTCGCGGAAAGGGTTTTCATTTGCTTGTTGAAGCTTGGCAGGGGGTAGAGGCTAATCTTGTCATCGCTGGTGAGGGCCCTGAACGACAACAGCTCATAGGGCAGGTTTCTGAGCTGGGGCTGGAGGGCAGGATAAGACTTGTGGGGCAAATTCCAGAGGCATCTAGACTGCTTAGAATAGCTGATTTGGCAATTGTCTCATCCTACAAAGAGGGTTTTAGCTATGTTGTTGCTGAAGCGTTATTAAGTAAAACACCGATTATTAGTACGAAGATGGATGGTGCGGATGTTTTGCTTCCCTCTGAAGCTTTAGTTCCTGTAGGAGATGTTGGGGCTATAAACAACAAGATAAGAGAATTTTTCTCAAATCCATCTCGATTTGAGAAAAATTTCAAAAAGTTGTTTTTTTGGGCGGAGCATGAGCTGTTGTTGGAAAAAATGCGAGAAAAAACGCTTTGTTTTTATAAGTCTTTAGAAGATTAAAAGTAGTTTCGTAGTAAAACGTAGAGAAGTGGATTTCTCTTTATAGTTTTTTCCATTTTTTTTAATCTTAAAAGATCTGTGATGTCGTTTGCTATTCTTGGAAAATGTTCGTAAAGGGTTTCTGCTTTCTCATTATTAATTAGCTGCTTGTTTTTGGGGTCGGCGCTTACGCCATGGCCATCGAAGCTTGTAACAAGCACATCCCGATACTCATAGCTCGCATTTTTTTTGAATATTGCGATAATAAAAAAAGTCCAGTCCGAGACGATCTTCTTGCTTTCGTCATAAAGCCCGACTGTTTCGAAAAGTGACCTTTTTATGAGTGTTGCTGGATGCGGTAGGCTTCTTGTGTAGATGTCGATAAAGCTGAGGTGTTGGGGATATTTTGTTATTTTACTTTTGTTTACTTTATTAATTAGGATGTTCCCATAGATTATGTCTTTTTCTAAGCTGGGCGAGGAAAGTTCCTGGAGAGATTTTGGTGTTAAGAAGTTGTCGCCAGAGTTTAAGAAAATGATGTAGTCTCCGCTGGATGCTGCAATGCCTTTATTCATTGCGTGGTATATTCCGCGATCCTTTTCACTTGTGAAATAATGTATTGCCTCTTGGTTTGATTGAATGGTTTCAAAGCTTCCGTCCGTTGAGCCGCCATCTATGACAATGTATTCGATGTTGGGCGCAGTTTGTTCTTTTACGCTTTCTATGGTCTTTTTAAGTCCAAGGTTGTTGTTGTAGTTAATAGTGATGACAGATATTTTCATAAGGCAGGTTCGTTTTTTTTGGGGATGTAAAAAATCTTTTGCTCGTGATGTTTTTGGGGTTGGTTCCATTAAGTGCTTAGTGTGCTCGTTCCAGCCGCGATTGATTAGGCTCGGGGCGATGAAAAGACTTGCTCCTTCTCTTGTCATGGCTTGGTGTATCGATACATGTTTGCAAGCTTCCTTACCAAATTGGTCTAAGCCAACATAGGGTAGGTCTTTGCAGGGATTTTTTGTAAATACCTAATCCTCCAGAATCGATTTTATGGGGTTCAGGTTTAATGTGATTCAATTTTCAGTAGTCGCTGGGTGGTCATAATTCATACCGTAATGCCCATATGTTGTACTATAGCTCAGAAAATTTGTATCTTAACTTTAGTTGGTCAGTCAGCAGTTGGATATTGCCTCAGCTTTTAAGGAATATCTGCTGGCCCTAAAAAGTCGATCAGCAGGCTGAAGAATAATGGAAAAACCTGTGCTCACGCCAGCGAGACAGGAAATTTTGGGTAATTTATTAAAGGGGACAAGTCTTCAAGTGTGCTGAACAGACCTTTTGTGGTCTCTTATTTGAGGGGGGGTGATTAGCCTTCGATTACTGTCCGTCCATATTTATTCCGTGAGTGTTAAGTTCATGTTTTTTTCTCCTACGCTGAGGCCTTGGGTTGTCAGTGTTTTCCTGGTTTTACTATTTGCTTCTCTGTATACGCTGAAGGGGCATGAGGGTACCTTTGGCTACTGGAAAGTGCCGGTGATGACTCCTTTCTTTGCTGACCTGCGTACTATTACTCATGGAGCGGAGTCGCTTACAGAGGGTTTTGATCCCATGTTGGAAAACCCTGCAGATCCATGGGGTCGGCAGTTGAATTACCCTCGCTTATGGCAAGGGCTATATAAATTTGGAATAGGAAGCGGCGATACCTTGTGGCTTGGTATGTGCTTCATAGGCTTATTTCTACTTTCGCTAAATATACTCTTGACCGGGGCCTGTAAGGCAGCGCTCTGGTGGACTTTTTTCGCGGTGTTGTCTCCGGCCACCTTGCTGGGAATGGAGCGTGGAAACAATGATCTACTAGCCTTCGCTGTTGTGGCTTTTGCTGCCCTAGTGGCTGGTCGTGCTTGGCCAGCAATGTTATCTGCGGTGTGGTTGGGATTTGTATTAAAACTCTTTCCTGTGTTTGCTGCTACCTTGTTTCTTGCTAAAGATAAAAAGCTTTGTGTGGGATTGTTGTTGGCCACCATTCTAATGGGGGGGGCATATACCGCATTCACTTGGCATGATTTACAGCTTGTCTTCGACGGCACGCCGAAGCCGGTGGGTTTGGCTTATGGTATGAATGTTGTGTGGATGAAGGTCATGCAAACAAACGTGCAGGGCGGGCAGATTTTGCGCTTTCTCAGTTATGCGTTCGTGGCTCTGATTTTAGCAAATGCAATACGAGTGTTACTCCTTCAGCCACAACTCTATCATGGTAATTGTGATAAATACTTGCACGCATTTCGTGCTGGAGCTGGTGTTTACTTAGGGACATTTTTATTAGGTAACAACTGGGACTATCGGTTGATGTTTTTGATTCTGACTATTCCTCAATTAGTTGTCTGGTCAAAGGCTGGAGTTAAAAGAGTTAATCAAGTTGCTCTTTTTACCTTAATTGCGATTTTGGTTTCATTGTGGCACCTGCGGATACGGTCGTTTTATGTCGATGAGTTCGCTAACTGGTTTCTGTTTGCGACCTTGGCTTGGTTGTTGGCGCGCTCATCGCCGAGTTGGCTCCGAACAGATAAAACAACTAATTGACAAGGGGCATGGTTGGAATGAAAAACCTAGTCAGGTTGATGCGTCCACATCAATACATTAAAAATGGTTTTGTGCTAATTGGACCACTATTTTCACCGCAATGGGACGCGGCAAGCTGGGGTGAGGCTGCGTTCGTGTTCCTTGCATTTTGTGCTATGGCTAGCGCAGTTTATGTACTCAATGATTTGGTGGACATTGAGGCTGATCGCCAACACCCGAGTAAGCGCAGTAGGCCGCTGCCGAGTGGCGCTATTAGTATTTTTGAGGCGCGATTACTCCTTTTTGTGCTGGTTGCCATTTCTATCGTGCTGTCTTTGGTCGTAAACATATGGATATTACTTTTTTCCAGTAGCTATTTTGTCCTCAATGTTTTTTATTCATGGCGCCTAAAGCATGTTGTGATCCTTGATGTTTTTGTTATTTCCGCTGGTTTTATGTTGCGCATTTTGGCGGGTACAGTAGGCCTAGATATCATGCCTTCGTCATGGCTTTTGTTGTGTGGCTTTATGTTGACCCTGTTTTTGGGCTTCTCTAAGCGTCGCGCGGAACTACTTCTAGTGCATAACCTGAGTAGCCTCAATAGTGATCAAAGAGCGGAAAAGGCACTAACTCGTAAGGTGTTGGATGACTACAGCCCAATAATGCTTGAGCAGTTTATTGGTGTAACCGCTGGTTGTACGATCCTCAGCTATGGTCTTTATACCGTTTCGCCTCAGACCGTTGCGCTGCATGGTACTGGGAACCTGGTCTATACCTTGCCCTTTGTTGCCTACGGTATATTTCGATATTTGTTCCTGTTGCATCAAAAGGCTCGTGGTTCCGATACTGCGAAAGACCTGTTATCTGACAAACATCTCTTATTGACTTGCGCCGCTTGGTTGGTATGTACAGTTATGGTTTTGTCATGAGCTCACTAGGTATTGATGGCTGGCGTTTTAAGGCGATTATTGTTTCTGTGATTGTCGCTACTGTCGCCTATTTGGCATTTTCACTTTGGGGGGGCTGGCAAGATGTTGTAAATGCCCTAGTACGGATCGGAGTGCAAGGTACCCTATTGGCGCTTGCGCTTTCGTTGTTCAATTACGGCCTCCGTTTTTTTCGCTGGCAACTGTACTTGGGGCATTTAGGCCACAGGGTTCCCGTACTTCCCAGCCTACGCATTTACTTAGCCGGTTTCGCCTTGACAACTACGCCAGGAAAGGCGGGTGAAGTATTTCGTGGCGTGTTGCTAAAAAGTCGCGGGGTGCCGCTTCCAACTACCTTTGCTGCTTTCATAAGCGAGCGCCTATCTGATCTAGTAGCCATCACTTTGCTTGCTTTAGTGGGTTTAAGTCTATACCCAAAAGCGCAGCCTATTGTCGTGGCCGGAGGTGTTTTTGTCGTGCTGGTTCTTATAGCAATATCGAGCCAGCGACTGATTGATTGCCTGCAAGCTTACTCTCAAGATAATGGCAGTCGTTTACTAAAAGCACTGGGGTATCTAGCCCATTTGCTGCACGACACCCGCCGCTGCCACACTCCGATCATGTTGCTTGGCAATACTATGCTTAGCTTACTGGCTTGGGGGGCAGAGGCCTTGGCGTTCTTTCTGGTGCTTGATTGGTTGGGTACGGATATTGATTTGGTTTTTGCTGTCTTTGTCTATGCTCTGTCTATGCTTGCCGGTGCCCTTAGTTTTATGCCTGGTGGTCTTGGTGGCGCTGAGGTGGTGATGGTTTCACTGTTGGTTCTTAAAGATATGCCGACCCCCGAGGCAGTTGCCGCTACGGTATTTATTCGTTTGGCGACGCTTTGGTTTGCGGTAATTATAGGTATTATTGCGCTTTACAATAGCCGGCATGGAGAAGAGGCTTGAGTAGGGCGCCAGTATCTTGGAACCGCATTCCGCGGTTGAAACCTAAGGAAGTAATCGCATTGCGGTTGGCGCAGTTTCCATCCCGAAATGGTCCTTTTACCGTTTACGGAAATGGTCGTAGCTATGGGGATGTTTGTTTAACAGGTGATGCAACCTTACTAAAAACCCGTCATCTCGATCGTTTTATCGCTTTTGACCCCGATACTGGTGTATTGGAATGCCAGGCCGGAGTCACCTTACAGGAAGTCCTCGATCTCACAGTTAGTCAGGGTTGGTTTCTAGCCGTAACTCCGGGAACGCGCTTTGCGACTGTGGGAGGTGCCATCGCCAATGATGTTCATGGTAAGAATCACCACTCTGCGGGTAGTTTCGGCCATCACGTGATTAGCTTGGAGTTAGTTCGTTCGGACGGCGAGATATTGACTTGTTCCTTAGAGGAGAACCCTTTGTGGTTTCAAGCCACCCTCGGAGGCCTTGGTCTGACAGGATTAATTGCTAGTGTGCGATTGCAGTTACTGGCTATTGAATCACCATGGATGAGAGTCGTCTCTCAGCGTTTTGCTAACCTGAGTGAGTTTTGGGAGTTGAACAAATCCATGGAGGCCAATTGGCCTTATACCGTAGCATGGGTTGATTGTCTGGCCAAAGGTGCCAACTTGGGTCGTGGTGTTTATTACGCTGCAAAGCATCTTGATGCCCATTCCTTTCAAAGCAGCGAATCACTGACCCCTAAACCCCTTTCTCGGGAAAAGACGCTGACCTTTCCGCTAGATTCACCTATATCTTTGGTTAATAACCTGAGTCTACGTGCTTTTAATTCGCTCTATTTTCGGAAGCCTGTGGAGCCCCTCGGTGGTTTTGCTCACTATGTGCCCTATTTTTATCCGCTAGACGCCATCAGACATTGGAATCGAATCTATGGGCGCAAGGGGTTTTACCAGTATCAGTGTGTGTTGCCACCTCAAACCTCAGTAGATGGTATCAATGCAATGCTTCAAGCCATTTCTAAGAGTGGTCAAGGATCGTTCTTGGCTGTGCTGAAAACGTTTGGTGAACGGCCTGCCGCCGGTATGCTTTCTTTCCCTCGCCCTGGAGCTACCCTTGCGTTGGATTTTCCTAATAGGGAGGGGCATACCCAGTCATTGTTTGAAACATTGGACAGCATTGTTCATGAGGCGGGTGGGGCTCTCTATCCAGCCAAGGATGCTCGAATGCCGGCTGAGTTGTTTCGACAGGCCTTTCCTGCCTGGGAGCAATTTGCTCACTATATTGATCCACAACTGACCTCCAATTTTTGGAAGCGTATTACCACATGAATGTATTAAACAAAGTCATGATCATCGGTGTGACCTCCAGTATTGCTGAGCATACAGCGCGACAGCTTGTCGGCAAAGGCGCGTCATTGTATTGCGTGGCTCGCAATGCAGAAAAACTGGATTCTATTGTTAAAGACCTTAATGTGCGTGCGCCGAACAGCAACATAATCGGTGCTGTTATGGATATTCGTGACAGTCAGGGTCATATGAAATTACTGGATGACGCCATTAACGCGCTAGGAGGGCTAGACGCCATTCTTGTGGCGCATGGTACTTTGCCAATTCAAAAGGACTGTGAATCCAGTTGGGAAACCACGCTGGTAGAAATCGATACCAATGCTCTTAGTGTGCTCAGTCTGTTGACCTTGGTGGGTAACTATTTTGAGCAGCAGAGGCGTGGCGTAATTGCCGTGATAAGCTCAGTGGCTGGTGATCGTGGTCGACAGAGCAATTATGTGTATGGTGCGGCCAAGGGAATGGTCAGCTTGTTCATGCAAGGTCTTCGTAATCGCTTGTTTAAAAGTGGTGTCAGTGTCGTCAATATTAAACCCGGCTTTGTGGACACGCCGATGACCGTCGGTTTTGAAAAAACGGGGCCGCTATGGGCGCAGCCAGATTCGGTTGCTAGCGGTATTGTGAAGGCCATGGAAAAGGGGAAGGGTGATGTGTACCTTCCTTGGTTTTGGGCTGTGGTTATGTTCGTTATTCGCCATATCCCAGACGCTATTTTTAAAAGACTTTCACTTTGAGTACTTTGAGGCAGTTCTGTGCTAAAAGATGAACGTACCGTTGCCCTATTCGACTTTGATGGCACTCTGACTTCCCGTGACTCGCTGATGCCGTTCCTGCAATTTGTGGTGGGTAAGCCTCGGTTTCTTTGGGGACTTGTGTTGATGAGCCCTATTTTAGTTGGCTACTTTGCTGGTGTTATTCGAAATGATGTCGCCAAGGCTCGAGTGTTGAAGTATTTTCTTGAGGGCCGCACGCAAAAATCTCTGTTTATGTTAGGAGAAATTTTTGCTCGGGAAACAGTGCCCGAATTGTTACGAGCTGAGGGTATGAGCAAGTTGCGTTGGCATCAGGAGCAGGGCCACACCTGTATTCTTGTTAGTGCGTCACTGGACTTATGGTTGCTGCCCTGGTCTAAATTTGCGGGATTTGATCGGCTCATCTGCTCAGAATTGGAAGTGGTTGATGGAAAAGTAACGGGGAGGCTTAGTGGTAATAATTGCTTTGGTGCCCAGAAAGTAGAGCGCTTGCGTAAAGAGTTTTCGCAGCTTCAGCATGCGAGTAAAGTATATGCATATGGTGATTCACAAGGTGATATGCCTATGTTGAGGTTAGCCGATGAGGGGTTTCAATGGCGCAGCGGTAGCTTTCATCCAATCTCCAAATTTAAGCAGTAATAAGTTATAGCCCCATTGATGGTAAGTTTAGGCAAGGCATAGATTAAATTTTACGAATTGCTGTCGCCGTAAATGGGGGGATTGAACTTCCAAACAAATCTTCACGTTTAAGAGAAAGGATTACTACGTGTCAAAAGTTGCATTAATTACCGGTATTACGGGTCAAGACGGTTCTTATTTAGCAGAGTTTCTTCTAGAAAAAGGTTACGAAGTCCACGGCACCAAACGCAGAGCCTCTTCATTTAATACCGAGCGTATTGATCACATCTACCAAGACCGCCATTCAGATAATCCCAATCTTTTCCTGCACTACAGTGATTTAAGCGACACCTCTAACCTCACTCGAATTATCCAAGAAGTCCAGCCAGACGAAATCTATAACCTTGGCGCCATGAGCCATGTGGCCGTTTCTTTCGAGCAACCTGAATATGCAGCAGATGTGGATGGCATTGGCACCTTGCGTATTCTTGAAGCCATTCGCCTATTAGGCTTAACCGAGAAAACCCGTTTCTACCAAGCGTCGACCTCTGAGCTTTATGGTCTGGTTCAAGAAATCCCACAAAAAGAAACCACCCCGTTTTACCCGCGCTCACCCTATGCAGTAGCCAAACTCTACGCCTACTGGATCACCGTAAACTACCGTGAAGCCTACGGCATGTATGCCTGTAACGGCATCCTGTTCAACCACGAATCTCCCCGCCGTGGCGAAACCTTCGTTACCCGTAAAATAACCCGTGCACTGGCTAATATTGCCCAAGGCTTAGAGAACTGCCTCTACCTCGGCAATATGGATGCACTGCGTGACTGGGGCCATGCCAAAGACTATGTGCGTATGCAATGGATGATGCTGCAACAAGAACAAGCAGAAGACTTTGTTATTGCCACAGGCAAACAGATCTCGGTACGTGAATTTGTACGCATGAGTGCCGCAGAGCTGGGTATTGAATTGGAATTCTCTGGAGAGGGCATCAACGAAGTAGGGCGTGTGAGCGCGGTTTCCGGTGACAAAGCCCCTTCCGTAAAAGTGGGCGATGAAATTGTTAAGGTCGACAAGCGCTACTTCCGCCCCGCCGAAGTAGAAACTCTGCTGGGTGATCCATCAAAAGCCAAAGCCAAACTGGGTTGGGTGCCAGAAATTACCGTAGAGCAGATGTGCTCAGAGATGGTGATGGAAGACCTGGATAAAGCCAAACGCCATGCACTGCTCAAAGGTCATGGCTTTGACATTAGCGTACCCCGCGAGAATTAATCATGAGCAAACAACGCATCTATATTGCTGGCCACCGTGGCATGGTGGGCTCAGCCTTGGTTCGTTTGCTGGAAAAAGATCCCAATAACGAAATCATCACTAGAACCCACGCTGAGCTGGATCTCATTAACCAGCAAGCCGTAAATACCTTCTTTGCAGAAAATAAGATCGATCAGGTCTATCTCGCTGCCGCCAAAGTAGGGGGCATTCATGCCAATAACACCTATCCAGCGGAGTTCATCTATGAAAACCTGATGATTGAAAACAATATCATCCATGCCGCATACAGCAATGGCGTAAAAAAACTCTTATTCCTTGGCTCATCATGTATCTACCCACGAAATGTAGAACAGCCAATGAAAGAAGAAGCGCTGCTTACCGCAACGCTCGAGCCTACGAATGAACCCTATGCAATAGCCAAGATCGCAGGCATAAAACTCTGTGAATCCTATAACCGCCAATATGGTGTGGATTACCGCTCGGTTATGCCAACTAATCTCTATGGGCCAAACGATAACTTTCACCCTGAAAACAGCCATGTTATCCCCGCCATGATGCGCCGCTTCCATGAAGCCAAAATCAATGGTGATAAAGAAGTGGTGGTGTGGGGTACAGGTAAACCCATGCGTGAGTTTTTACATGTAGATGATATGGCGGCAGCCAGTGTGCATGTAATGAACCTGCCTTTAGAAACCTACCAAGCCAATACACAACCAATGCTTTCACATGTGAATGTGGGAACAGGGGTGGATTGCACCATTAGAGAATTGGCTGAGACGATGAAAGAGGTGGTGGGTTTTGAGGGAGAGCTAGTATTTGATGAAACTAAGCCTGATGGCACGCCAAGAAAGTTGATGGATGTTTCGCGGCTAAATGAAATGGGCTGGATTGCGAGTGTCAGTCTAGTAGAGGGTTTATCAGATACCTACACGTGGTATTTAACAAGCAAGTGTGAAATTAGATATTAGGCGAGTCCGCATCATCCCTTCGTTATCAGCATGACCCCGTAAAGGGTATAATGGCGGACTTGTTTCATTCCGCTATCCCCGCGTTTTTAAAATACTATGTTATTACTCTCCAAAAAAGAAGACTGGTTCGGCAATGTCCGAGCCGACATCCTCGCTGGTCTCGTTGTTGCTCTCGCCCTAATCCCTGAAGCGATCGCGTTTTCGATCATTGCGGGGGTTGATCCCAAAGTTGGGCTGTACGCCTCGTTCTGTATTGCGGTCACCATTGCAATTGTGGGTGGTCGTCCCGGTATGATTTCTGCTGCCACCGGTGCGATGGCGCTGTTAATGGTGAATTTGGTTAAGGATCACGGTTTGCAGTATCTGCTTGCCGCGAGTTTGCTCTGCGGTGTGCTGCAAATTCTGGCGGGCTATTTCAGGCTCGGTCAGTTGATGAGTTTTGTGGCGCGTTCGGTGGTGACTGGCTTTGTGAATGCGCTGGCGATTCTGATTTTTATGGCGCAGTTGCCGGAGCTGACCAATGTCACTTGGCCGGTATATGCCATGACCGCTGCGGGTTTGGGCATTATTTATTTGTTTCCGCTGTTGCCCAAGGTGGGCAAGGTAATTCCCTCGCCGTTGGTGTGCATTCTGGTGATGACGGCAGTCGCGTTGGCGCTTGGTTTGGATATTCGCACGGTTGGCGATATGGGTGAGTTGCCAGATACGCTGCCGGTATTTCTGTTCCCGGATATTCCGCTCAATCTTGAAACGCTGAAGATTATCTTCCCTTATTCTGCTGCTATGGCGGTGGTGGGGCTGTTGGAATCATTGATGACGGCCACGATTGTGGATGATTTGACCGACACTGACAGCGATAAGAATCGCGAGTGCAAAGGTCAGGGTATCGCCAATATTGTGTCTGGCATGATGGGCGGCATGGCGGGCTGCGCGATGATTGGCCAGTCGGTAATTAATGTGAAGTCCGGCGGTCGTGGACGCTTGTCGACCTTGTTCGCCGGTTCAATGCTGTTGTTGATGGTGGTGTTTCTCAGCGACTGGGTCGCGGTCATTCCCATGGCGGCTTTGGTGGCGGTAATGATTATGGTGTCTATCGGCACTTTTGATTGGTCGTCGATTACCAACATGCGCAGCAAGCCGCTGTCGGCCAATATCATCATGCTGTCTACGGTGATTGTGGTGGTATGGACGCACAACCTCGCCTTTGGTGTCTTGGTCGGGGTGTTGTTTGCGGCGCTGTTTTTTGCCAATAAGGTCAGCCACTTTATGTATGTCAGCTCGTCGCAGACGGGCAGCGTGGAAACCGGCATCGAGCGCATTTATACGGTTGTGGGGCAGGTGTTTTTTAATTCGGCGGATCGCTTTGTTGCCAGCTTTGATTTTAAAGAAGCCGTTGATAAGGTGCAGATTGATGTTAGCCGTGCCCATTTTTGGGATATTTCTGCGGTCGCCGCGCTTGATAAAGTGGTGATTAAATTTCGTCGTGAAGGTGCAGACGTTGAGTTGATCGGGCTTAATGAAGCCAGTGAAACGATTATCGACCGTTTCGGTATTCACGATAAACCCGAAGAAATCGATAAGGTATTGGGGGCTCACTAATGCCACATAATGATAAGAATATTGTGCTGGCCGGTATTGATGGCAGCGCGCTCACAAAATCAGTTTGTGATTACGCGGCTTGGGTCGCAAAGGCGACGGGTGCACCGCTGCGCTTGTTGCACAATTTGGAGCAGCGCCATAATGCGGCGGTTTCAGATTTAAGTGGCAGTATCGGCCTTGGCTCGCAGGGCGAGTTACTAGAAGAGCTGACGCGGGTTGAGCAGGAGCGTACCCGGCTGTTGCTAGAAAAAGGCAAGCTGATGCTGGCCGCCGCACATGATCATGCCAATGCGGCCGGTGTTGACGATGTTGAAAGCTGGCAGCGTCACGGTAGCTTGCAAGCGTCGCTGGTCGATCTTGAAGCGCAAATCCGAGTGTTGGTGTTAGGCGTGCATGGTGAAGATCACGCTCAAGGGCAGCTTGGCTCCCATCTCGAGTCGGTTATCCGTGCTTTGCACCGTCCGGTGCTGGTGGTCAATCACGAATTTTCTGGGCCGAAGAATATTTTGCTGGCCTACGATGGCACCGATGCGGCGAATAAAGCGCTGGAGATGGTCGCCGCGAGTCCTCTTTTCAAATCGCTGTTCTGCCATTTGGTGATGGTGGGAAGTGCTGATAAACGCGCAGTATTAGAATCTGCCGCCGCGAAATTACATGCCGTGGGTATCGCTCATAAAACGGCCTTATTGGATGGGCGGCCGGAAGAGGTTTTGTGTGAGTATCAGCAGCAAAACAGTATTGATTTGACGGTAATGGGCGCATTTAGCCATCACCGCATCCGAGATATGTTGTTCGGCAGCTTTACCGCAAAAATGCTGCAAAAAGCAGATCATCCCTTGCTGCTGTTGCGCTAAGTCGTATCAGGCGCCACCTTTTCTCTCTTGTTTGGTCGCCTTGGGCGGCCAACATGCTGATTATTAATCAACATTGCCATAACTTTAGGAAGGCTGAAATCTGGGCCAACTTGGAGTAGTATTTTCTCCCTAAATTTGTGTTCGGCGTAAACAACCCTCGTTAGCCTCTTTCGTTAAAAACTAGGGTCGCACGCTGGATTATCTTTCATCCAAAAAACTGGCTGAGCCAGTTGACGGAGGTGAACCATGCAAGTTGTACAAACCGCCGATTTTGGCCAGCAAACCAATGCCATTGCCGAAACACTGAAAGCCGCTTTTGAACACCAGCGCAAAGCCTATCTTGCGCAGCCTTATCCCTCTCTGGATCAGCGCAAGCAAGACTTAAAAGCCCTGAAAAACCTGCTGATGGAAAACCGCGAAGCGATTATTGAAGCGATCAATAAGGATTACGGCAATCGCTGTCGTCAGGAGTCTTTGTTTGCCGAAGTGATTTCTACCGCAGGCGGTATTGATGATCTGCTGAAACACACCAAAAAGTGGATGAAGCCGCAAAAGCGCCACGTTGATCAAACTATGTTCCCCGGTGGTAAGAGCCGCGTTGTGCCTCAGCCGCTGGGTGTGGTGGGGCTGATTATTCCTTGGAATTTCCCAATCAATCTGTGCTTTAGCCAGTTGGCGACCGCCTTTGCTACCGGCAACCGCGCCATGGTTAAGATGTCGGAAAATTCGATCAATCTGACGCGTTTGTTGATTGAGCTTTCACCCCGATATTTCTCTGAAGACAAGTTGGCGTTCTTTGAAGAGACCGGCGGTGTCGGCATTGAATTTTCACAAATTCCTTTCGACCTGATCGTATTCACCGGCTCGGGTCAAACCGGTAAAGCGGTTATGGCTTCTGCCGCCAAGAACCTGACTCCAGTTATTTTGGAATTAGGCGGTAAAGCGCCTGCGGTGATTGCGCCAGACTTCTCCATTGAGAAAGCCGTTGATCGCATTATGTTCATCAAGCAGTTCAACGCGGGCCAAATCTGCACCAATGTGGATTACGTGTTTGTGCCTGAGGACAAGAAAGAGGCCTTTGTTGCGGCGGCAAAAGCGTGGACTGCCAAGCACTGCCCAGACATTAACAGCCCTGATTACACCTCCGTGATTGATGACCGCTCCTTTAAGCGTTTGCAAGACACTATCGATGATGCGACCAGCAAGGGTGCGACGGTTATCAATCTGAACGGTCAAGAAGGCAACCAAGCGGCGCGTAAAATGCCCTTGCATTTGATTCTGGATACCACCGCCGATATGACCATTCGCAATCGCGAAACCTTCGGTCCGCTGCTGATGGTGTTGACCTACAACAATGAAAACGAAGTAGTGGACTACATCAATAGCCACGACCGTCCACTGGCGCTGTATCCCTTCAGTAACAAGAAAGCGCTGCAGGATATGTATATTGAGCGTGTGATGTCTGGTGGTGTAACGGTGAATGATGCGCTGTACCACGTGGGCCAGCACGATATTCCTTTTGGCGGTGTGGGTCCTAGCGGTATGGGTCACTACCACGGTAAAGAAGGCTTTATGAGCTTCTCTAAACTGCGTCCCATCTACTACCAGCCACGCTGGTCGCCAATGGAAATGCTGCGTCCGCCTTATACCAACTTTGCGAAGAAGACATATGAGTTCTTAGTGAAAATGAACGGCTAAGCGTTTAGTTGTTTCTGGTTTTATGGAAGGGGCCGCATTGCGGCCCTTTTTGGTTTTTGGGATTACAGTTTCAGGAAATTACAAACTCACCAGCTAAAATTTAGGCTCGCGTAGACTTGTCTGCCCGGATTTTGGCTGGGGTTATAAGTGCCGGGGAACATAGCGGTATCTATCACCTGATTCAAAGTGCGCTCATCCGTCAGGTTTTTACCGCCAATCGCCAGTGACCAACCTTGCAAAGCATGACCAAGGGATAGATTTGCCCCCAGTGTAGTGGTGGCTGGAATCCGGGTATTGGGATCGAGGTCGGTATCGGTGTAGTGCTCACCGCGATGCTGAATGGTCAGGCTGGTTTTCAGTTCAAAGTTACCTAGCTGATATTCCAGAGAAGGGATTAGCGTGACAGATAACTCCGGCGCAAAGGCCAAGGTTTCGCCACTTAAATCCTGTAGTGCGCCAATACCTTCAGAAATCGGTGCGGGCGCTGATTGATAATCTTTATAGCGTGCTCGCAAATACCCCAGCGAGGCATCAATGCTGAGTGGCTCATAGGGCGTTAACCACTGAATATCGGCTTCCAAACCTTCTGAATAAGCAGCGGCGGCATTGGTTACATCGAAGAACAAACCGTTAAAGGCCAGTACCTGCAAGTCATCAAAATCCATGCGGTATAGGGTGGCATTCAATTTCAGGGTGTTGTCGAGTAATTGGCTACGAAAGCCCAGCTCAATAGACTGCGCTTGTTCAGGCTCGTATTCCAGCTGTTCGCCAGTAAAAGAAATGGCATTCACGCCGCCGCTTTTAAATCCCATCGCGGTCGAGGCATACACATTCACCGACTCGTTAATGTAATAGGCCAGCGAGACCTTGGGAGACAGTTTACGCTCGGTGCGCTCAATGGTGCCGGGGGCGTAATCATTCGCGCCGATAACGGTTGGAGTCAGGCAGGGTAATAGCGCTTTATTGGTGCAAACCGAGGTGCCGGTGGGGGTGGAGAGTTTGGTTTCTTCGTTATAGCGCAGCCCGGGTGTGAGTACCCACTGCTCGTTTATATTCCATGAAACTTGGCCAAATAGCGCGGTGGCTTCTGTGTCTTGAACATAATCAAAGCGGTAGTAATCGGTTTCATTAATCACGTCGGTAAGCGGAGGAATCAGGCCGCCCAAGGTGCCGCCGAGTGGATTGCCGGGTACATTACTTTCGCCGCTAAGCATTTGCTGAGCATCTTTGGTGACCACATAAGATGCAATATCTTGTCCCAGAATGACGTCCGCAATAATGTGAAAATCGGACTGAAAGTAGTAAAGCCCAGTAATAAATTCCACATCACTGCCGAGGCCAAACAGGCTTGCTGCGCGTCCGTTAAAGCGCCATTCGAAACTGGTTTGTTGGTATTCGTCGACTTCATCAAGAATCAACAGATCGGCTGGGGATACATCGAGATCCTGATTCTGTTCCACATCCAGCCATGATGCGCCGGCGATCAGCGTGGTCTCCAGCGAGTCGAGTCCGCCGACTTCGCCAAAGTCATATTGGGTTTTTAGGCTAAGGGTTTCAGTGCCCTGAAACATTGTGCCGGGGTGGTTGAAACTGGTTTGAAAATTAAAGGGATCATCTTCAATTTGAGGATCGAAGTTTTCCAGGTATTCCCGGGTATCACTATCTAACTTCATTAACTGCCGAGGCCAGAAATTAACATTCATCTCTGACTTGTCGGCAATTAATTCAGCGCTGAGTGCGTCGCTGGGCTGCCATTGTAGTTTGATGCGGAAGGCGGTTTGGTCGCGGTCATCTTCCTTGCGTTCCAACAAGGTGTTTTCAATGCGCCCATCGCGCTGCCAGTCCATGACCGATAGACGAAACCCCAACTCGGGGCTGAGGCGATAACCCACGCCAGCTTCCAGCCGGGTTTCACCATAGTTTTCTGATTTTAAACTGAGCTTGCCTTCCAAGCCTTCTTCCGCTGGTGCGCGGCGGCTGGCGACATTAAATACCCCGGCGATGGTGTTTTTGCCAAATAGTGTGCCCTGTGGGCCGCGCAAGACTTCTACTCGGTCTAGGTCATACATCGAGCTGGTGAAGTAACCGGCGCGGCCAAAAAAGATTTCATCGCTGACTAAGCCGACCGCGGGCTCAAAACTGGGATTAAAGCTATTGGTGCCAAAGCCGCGAATAAATACCTGCGGTGAGGAGGGGCTGGTAAATTCAACGCGAACATTGGGTACATAAGTTGAAACCTCAACCAGGTCGCCAATATTGTTTTCCTGCATAAAATCGCCGCCCAAGGCGCTGATTGAGATAGGCACATCTTGCAGGGATTGTTGGGTTTTTTGGGCGGTAACGACAACCTCTTCAATCACCCGGCCCTGACGTTGCTGAGCCAAGGCGGCTTGGCTTGCTGCGATGGCGCAGCCAAGGCCGGCGAGTGTTATTGCTAGTCGGTGTGTTGTTGGTTTTATGGTCATCACCTGCCCTCGTTATTTTCAAATCACTTACAGCATAGCGGTGTTTATTCGTGAATGAACAAAATTATTGATTAAGTTTGTTCTAGTTCCACGGCGAATTTTCGGCGCATTAAATACTGAAAAATATCCGGTTGCAGTCGCCACAAAAGACTTGCCAGCCAGATGCCGCGATGGGGATAGAGGCGCGCTTTGCGCTTATCCAATGCGCGGATAATTTTTTCCGCCAAAGGCTCCGCCTCACTAATTCCGCCAATGGTTGAGCGTGCATGTTGGGCGGCATTGCCATCGCCGCCCAAGGCATTCTGTTCGATATTGGTATTAACAAAAGCGGGATACACCATCAAAACATGAAGGCCGTTGTCGCGCTCTTCTGCACGCAGCACTTCAAAAAACTGCCCGAGTGCAGATTTGGCGCTGCAATAGCCCGCGCGGCCTAATACCGGCATCCAACCCGCCATTGAGCCGAGATTAATAATACTGCCTCGGCTTTGGCGCAGTTTGGGCAGCAGGCCCAGTGCCAGTTCAACCGGGGCTTGCCAGTCTACGGTCATCACTTTCCGCAAGACTTCCGGCTTGGTTTGCCCGGCCAATGAGCGGTGGGTAATCCCCGCGTTATTAATTAATACGTCTACCCGGTCAAAGCTGTCGTGTATACGGCTCAAGGCTTGCGCAATACCTTCAGCGCAGCCAAGGTCGGCCACAGCGGTGGTGATGCGTTGCGATACCCCAAGCGATTGCTGGCGTTCTGCGAGCAGGGTGGCATCGCGGTCGATCAGCAGCAAGTTGTCACCACGGGCAAACAGCGCTTTTGTTAATGCCCAGCCAAGGCCGCTGGCGGCGCCAGTGATAACAATATAGCGGGCGCTCATGCAATTTGTCCTCGGGCGCGGGCGTGCTCAAGAAAATAGTCGAAGGTTTCCGCCGAGGTTTTTTGCAGTTGGTAGCCAAACTCCTCTTTTAAACGACGGTTATGTAATACCGGACGATAACGAATAAATTTCACTTGCACCGGTGAGTATCGACTTAAACCGAGGGCGTGGCCGACGCCTAAGGCGCTGCGGATCAATGCGGCGGGCAGTTTTAGTAGTGGTTTTTTAAGCCTTTGGGCAATTTCGGCAATACTTAAACAGCCATCGCCGGCCAGATTAAAAATACCTTGTTGGCCATTGCGCAGCCCTTGTTCGATAACGCCGAGTACGTCTTCATCCCAGATAAACACGAAGGGTGTGTCGGAGCCGCGAATACCGAGTACAAAGCGCTTTTCGAATAAATTGGTAATCTGGTTGCGGGTATTGGCGCCCAGTACCGTGCCGGGGCGCAGCACCAATTGCTTGAGTCCTGGGTGCTGTTGGCGGGTTTCGGCAAGCAATTGCTCGACTAAATATTTGTGATGGGAATAGGGAATCTCAAGGTTGCCGCGCAGCGCGTCTTGTTCGTCAATCCATGCGGGAGAGTCGGCATGATAGCCATAGGCTGCGCCAGAGCTGGTCACAATCAACTGCTCAACCTTGCCCTCTAAACACGCTTCAATCACATTGCGGGTGCCGTTAACGTCGATATCGTAATCGCGCTGCTCATCCTTGCTGCTTTCCAGTACCGAGGCAAGGTGAACCACGCGCTTGATATTGTTTTCTGCAACGATGGTTTTTAATTGCGGGTCGCGAATATCACAGCAATAAAATTTACCGCAGGGCTTTAACGGTTCGCGGATATCTACGCCCACAACCTCAAAGCTATTGCTAAGCCGCTCCGCAAGTTTGCTGCCGATATAACCCGCTGCGCCGGTAATCAGGATGGCTTCAGGCATGGTTCCTCCGCGGTTTTAGACCAGTACATTGCCAGCAGTAAGCCGACCATTAAATGCCAGAAACTCCAGAAACCGGCGATGAGTGTCATGCCGCCGGCTTCGGGAAAAAAGCTGAAAATAATGGACAGGCCAAGCGCCGAATTTTGTATACCGACTTCCATGGTGACGGCGCGGCGTTCGGCTTGATTGAGTTTGAGGGCGCGGCTGGTCAAATCGCCGAGTAGCAGTGCCCCAAGATTTTGCAGCGCGACATATACCATCACCTGCTTGGCATATTGCGCGATCGCCGCCTGATTATTGGAAAACGCGACCGCAACAAAAATAACAAACACCGCTAGGGTCACCACGCGCATGGGTTTTTCAGCGCGCTCAGCTAAATCTGGATGGCGGCGACCCACGGCCATGCCCAGCAACATCGGCAGAATCAACACCAGAAAAACCAGCAGCAAAATATTGCCGGGTTCAATGGCGATCTGCTGCATTAAGGGGCGGGTATAGGGATTCAGATAGGAATACAGGCTGAAATTTAGCGGCGTCATGATAATGGCCGATAAACTCGACACCGCCGTCATACTGATAGACACAGGCACCGAGGCGCGCCCCAGCCAGGTCATTACATTGGAAAATGTGCCGCCGGGGCAAGAGGCAATCAGAATCATGCCCATGGCCAATTCGGGTTCGATGGCGAATTGCCAGCAGGCTAAAGCCGTGAGTGCGGGCAGTAAAATAAACTGAGCGATCATGCCGGCAATGGGGGCGCGGGGCTGGCGAATAACCCGCAGCATATCTTCGCGCTTGAGGCCGATAGAAACCCCAAAAATCATGCCCGCGAGAATCGCGTTTAGCAGCAGCATATTGCCGGTGCTGAAATGAATGGGGATGTCGGCGTACATCAGTTGGACTTCAGTAATTTAAGATGCTTAAGAATCGCCCGGCGATAAGTTTCTTTATGAACGTAGTAGGCCATGCGTTCCAGTTTGAGGTAGGCGTAGCCGCCATCCATACGGTCGCCGCCAAAGGCGCGGATTGTCTGGGTTAGCGATTCCGCTGATTTTGCGCCTGCCTCACGCTGTTTAATATATAGCGCCACTAATTCGGCCTGCTCGTTGCGGCCTTCCCAGCCCAAGCCCGTGGCCTCGATCATGCCCATCATAAATAGCGAGTCTTGCTGGGGATGGAAGCAATTGAGGTAGAGTTGCGGCGCATCGCCCTCTGGCCAATTGAGCAATTCCCGGTCGATAAACGGATAGTCCAGCTTATAGCCAGTGGCGGATAAAATCAGATCGTAGTCGGCCTGTGCGCCATCGCTAAACGTTACGGTGTTGCCTTCGACCTTTTCAATGCCACTGCGGGCGTTAATGTCGCCATGACCTAAGTGGTGCAGGACCAGCGAGTTAATCACCGGGTGCGATTCATACATTTTGTAGTCAGGGTCGGGCAGGCCGTAATCAGAAGGTTTGCCGACCACCATACGGATCATGGCGGCATCGACTTTTTGCTTGAGCGGTCTAGGCAGCGGAGTTTTGCCGCCGAGGGTATCGGTCGGGCGGCCGCCAATAAATTTAGGCAGGAAGTAATAGCCACGTCTTACCGAGAGATCGACAGACTTGGCGCGGTGTACCGCATCGACCGCAATATCGCAGGCCGAGTTACCGCAGCCCACAACCAGTACTCGCTTGTTGGCAAATACATCCGCGCTGCAGTAATCGGCAGAGTGTAATAACTCGCCACTGAACTGGCCGGGCAGTGCTGGCATATTGGGTTTGTGCAGGGTGCCATTGGCAATCAGCACACCGTCGAATAGCTGGGTATTCGCTTCGCCGTTAGTCTCATAGCTCAGCAGCCATTTGCCGTCTTGGGGTTCTAACTTGGTAACCCGAGTGTTAAAGCGGTAATGATCATAAAGATCAAAATGCTGGACGTAGTCGCGAAAATAGCGGCGCAGCTCGCTGTGATGGGGATAGGGTGCGCCCTTGGCCATTGGGAATTCGGCGTACTCGGTCATATGACGCGAGGAGATTAAATGCGCGGATTCATACATGGTGCTGTGGGGATTGTCGATATCCCATAGGCCGCCGACATCGCTGTGCAGTTCAAAGCCGATAAAGGGAATATCATATTTCTGGAGATTGCGGGCAGCGGCCAAACCCATTGGGCCAGCACCAATCACAGCGTACATGCGAGTCGCTCCATTTTTGTTATGATTTACCACACAGAATAATGCATTCCGACACCGCTGTTATGGCTAATTCGGGACGCTCTGAATGGCGCATTAGGACAATGTCAGAAAAGACAACCGTCACCCTCTCTTATACCCAGGGAATATTTCAAGCTGCTGAGCGGCGCGGCATTGTTTTGCCGGCCTCATTGCTTAATGGCGTGAAGAATGAGTCGCGTATTCCTATGGATATTCAGGACGCTATTTGGGAGAGCTACTGCGCTTTGGCGGCGGACGAATTGGCCGGTTTGCGCCTTGGCCTTGAGCTGCAAGTGGGGCATCTTGACCTTGTCGGTATGCTGCTGATGAGTTGTGAAACCCTCGGCGAGGCGATCGAATTACTGCTCGACTACCACCCCATTGTCGGCGAGGGCGGCGATTTCTCTTTGTCTTTTGAAGGCGCGAACTGCCTGTTGGTGTATGAGCCGCGTTACGATATTCGGCGGCGCGAGCGCGTGGAAACAGTAATGGCCTGTGTATTGAATATGGCGCGCTGGGTAACTGGCGATCACTTTCAAATTCGGCGCGTGCAGTTTATTCACGACTCGGCGGGGGCGGCCGCACAATACGAGCCTCTGCTTAATGCCAGTGTGCATTTCAATGCGCCAAGCAATGCCTTGGTGTTTGATCCGGCGCTGCAAGCCATGCCACTGATTCAGGCGAATCGCGCAATGCGCGATCAGTTGCGCGTACTCGCCGATCAAATGCTGCAAGAATTGGAGCGCATTGGTTTGAGTGCCGATGTGCAAAGCCTGATTCGCTTACACCCTTCTTGGGGCAAGGAGCGCATAGCCGAGTGCTTGGGAATGAGTGGTCGTCATCTAGTGCGCAAGCTACAGGAAGAAGGCACCACTTTTAAATTGCTGCGTAGCCGTCTGCTACAAAAGCTGGCCGAAGAGCAGTTACTTGCCGGCTCGGCGGTTATTGATGTTGCCGAGGCCCTCGGCTTTTCTGATGAAAGTGCTTTTGGTAAAGCGTTTAAGCGCTGGGCGGGAATCACGCCAGCGCTATTTCGAGATAGTCAGGCCAGCCATTAGTGCCATTAGCGCTCTTCAACGGGATAGCCGGCCTGACGCAGCTCAGCATAACCGCCGGCCACCACTACGCTGATATTGCTATACCCCATGCCTTTTAAAATTTGCGCCGCGTTGCTGGCGCGACGTCCCGAGCGGCAGTAAGCCACAATAGCTTGATCCTTGTCGGGAAATACCGCGCTGACCGACTTTTCGAGTTTGTCGAGGGGGATATGTTCTGCGCCAACGAGGTGGCCGCCATCCCATTCTGCTTGGGTTCTTACATCGAGAAAACTGGCGGGATTACTGTTGTAAGCCGTGCGAGCCGAGTCTGGGGTGAGCGCGGTAAAGTCATCACCTTGGCAAGCCGTTAGTAGGACAAATACCAGCATTGCTCCAAGGCATTTGAGCAAGGAGTGCACGTGTTTGGCGAGGAGAGTCGGCATTTTGGTATGCTCCTGGGGGTATGTTCGGCTACCACTATAGAGCAGAGATGTAAAAAGGCAATGACGGCTTGGCCTAAACTTTACGCTTGTTTTATCCCTGAAGCGGCTGCGCCAAAATCCACAAGCCAGCGCCGGTGAAAAGCACCATTAGTGCCAGCATCGGCAATTGGCTGAGGCTGGCTTTGCGGTGGCTGGGGAAATAACGCAGCGCTTCAAAGTGGGCAATCCACACGCTGGCGACATGGCCAATCAAAATTAGCCAGACTTGGCTATCCCAGATAAATCCCATATCCGGCAATACGGGAATCCGACCGGTAATCGCGGTGCCAAACAGGTTCCAGCCCCAGCCAAAGGGGTCTGAAATCAGTCCACGAATTTTGACGCCTTGGCTTAGCAGCAAGGTGTAATAGTGAGTGATGTGATACACCAAGGCGATTGGCAGTAGGCTAAAGGCGAATTGATTGGCCAGTGTTAGCAAGCTGTCTTTGCTTGCGGTGATTATTTTTCCCAGCCAGAGAAAGACTAAAAATAACCCCAGATAGATAAACGGCGAAATGACAAGGGTGAGACTTTCAAAGCCGATATACCAAGGTCGCAACATGACGTATTCGTAGATCGGGTTGCGACCAAGTAAGGGCGTAAGAATATTAAAAGGGTCTTTCCAAAACAGGTTAAACCAAAGCGCGGTTTCACGCAGGCCATCGAATGCGGTGGACGACAGCATAAACAACAAAAAAACCAGCAGGCTAAAATGTTCGGGCCTTTGATTTAACAACCCGCTAAAGGGAATGCGTAGCGTTAGAGTGAGGGCAGGGTTTTGTTTGTCGATTTGTTGTTGATGCAAGGTGCAGGGCGACATCAAGGCGCTTAGGCGGAACATCACCGCGAAAAAATCACCGTAGTGAAACCAGTGTTTGCTGCCAAATAGGAAACAGCCCAGTAGTTGTATCGCAGTGAAAATTAGCAGTGACACCGAGAGCGAGAAGGGTTTGATATCGCCAAACAGTTCCAAACCGATAAAGCCCATATACAGCATCAGTGCTGGCCAATAGGCTAAGCGAGTGGGATAGGTGATACGCGCTTGCTGAAATCCGGGCAGTGAGTTGGCCAGTATTTTCCAAGGATTGAAATGCGCGTACCAATCGCCGATTAAGGCCGAGAGATACACTCCTCCGAGTGCGAATACAATCCAGAAAAACGTCATATTAAAGTTGCGGTAGGAATCGCCGCTGCCGATGAGGCCGGCGACCAAGGCGAGCAAAAAACTGCCGCAGACCAGAGTTTTAATCAGCCCAATCAGCCGAAAGCACTGAATAAATTGATACGCCCGCCGGCTAGTCCATGTTTTTTGGAAGCGCTCAGGCGGGGCGCTGCTACTGTTGATAAACAGGGCCAGCACCACAAAAGAAAGAATCAGTGCTGCCATGGCGCCATAGATATACATCCAGTAGGGCATCGGCAGTTGATAGGGTTCGCCAAAGGAGTGGGCGAGGCCACTTTCCGGCAGTAAAAGTGCGAAGCAATAAAGCAGGGTCGAAATACTGGGGAAAAAGGCTTTAACGGTGCGAGAGCTCATTTACTGATTGGCGGGAAAGACTTCGAGATACGCCAGCACAATATCACCGTTGTGCAGCTCTAGCATAAAGCGTCCAGAGTGCTCCGCTTGCAGTGCCATAATCGCCGTTTCGCCCGCAGGAATTTCTCGGTGAAGCTCATAACCGTGTAAGTGAACAGCGTTGTCACTATCACTGAAAATTCTGATTTCTACATTATCCCCTTGAGTGACGCGAATGGTATCTGGCCCGGATTTTTGGCCATTCTCCCAGCGAAGTTCGCAGCAGTTGTCGCTGCTAATTTGTGTGGTTTGGGGTTTTAAGCCTAGCCACAGCCCGCCCAGTAGGGCGACCGTGGCGATGATGAGTAGTAAACGTAAGCTGCGACTCATTGGGCATTGTCACTGCTAGGATGGTGGTAGGCACGTTCCCACATACGCACATAGCCTTCGGCGGAATTGAATAGCGCGTCGAGTCCTTCCTTGCCGCCTTCGAGTCGAACCTCTTCCACAAAGTCTGCGACCAAACCATAGTTGGCCATACCTACTTCATCGATATGCCAGAATTTGCCGCTCTCCTGAACAGTGAGTAGGCCAACGCTAACGGGAGAGAAATTGGCAAACTGCGCGCCCCATTCTTCACCTTGGAACAGGGTGAAGGGGTATTCAACGGGTTCGGAATCTCCGCCACGCGGGCCGGGGTGTCCGCCAAAACCATTGGCATCGGCACCGTAGCCAAGTCCCAATAATGTGTCAGCAACACCGGCTTTTTCGCGCCAGAATTTCAATTTTTCTAAAAACTCGGTGTGTTTAACGCCGCTGCCTTTATAGGGGTAAATGGTGCCGCCCGCTTCAAGCATGCGAACCGCCTGATCACTGGTTAGGCCGCCGTGGGCGTCGTGAGAGGACGCCATGGGATAGGAAGGTGTCAACTCTTCGGCAATATCTAACATGATGTCTTTGCTGTGATATGCCGCGTGGTCAATATCGATGACCATACCGCGTTTCATCAGTGCGCGCAGCGCGTAATCGCCCAAATCGGTGACGGTGCGTGAATTACACTGACGGCCGGGCGGATAAAGCGGCAACGTGCCGCCGGTGGTTTCCAGCAGCAATGCGGTCAGCGGGTCTTCGCCGGTGCCGGGAATTGAGGTGGTCATTTCCGCGCCGGGTAGGCGAACTACCGGTTCATCTTCGGGGTAGTCGCGGCAATCCACAGTTTCCCAGAAGCGGCCGGTATCGAGGAAGTTCAGGAAATTAATTACGTCGCCACTGAAAATGCCGGTGCCGCCCAATGAGGAGTTGATGTCGTGATAGGGGTAAACGTGGCGCACGCCTAGATCCCACAGATTTTGAATCTCTTCGTCAATTTGTGCGGTATCGCAGTTACGCTGCTCGCTGCCGTCTGGCAGGATGGTAACGCCGCAATCAAATACTTGCGCCACTTCTACGCCCAATACAACCGCCAGTTTGCCTTCGTTAATCACTTCGCGGGCTTCTTCTGGACTTTTTACAATGCGATACCAGCCCTTGCCGGGGCCACCACTTTGGGCGTCGATATAGTCCTGCACCTCATATAAGTATTGCACCTGCTTGGTGGCGATACTCATATCGTCGCAGTCGGCATCCGGGGTGAGCGAGTAGGTTTTGCCCACTTCGCACAGGGCTTTGATATTGGTGCCGTGGTTAATCATGATGCGCAAGCCGGCCAAATAAGCCCGCTCTACCCATTTGTAATACATCACTTGGTGGGTGAGGAAATTGCGCGCTGGCCAATCTACAAACGTTGGCCAACCTTGAGTGTCGTGGGTGCCGGTGGGATCGGTTTCAAGAATATTATTGGCGTCGCGAATGCCGTTGGGGCCGTGGAACGATTCACAATTTTCCAAGGCCTTGCTAACCCCAAAGCGATTAAATACTTCGCCGTACAGCACGCCGCCCGCCGAGGGGCCGACATTACCGGCGTAGGACATTTCGCTAGACATGCCCATATGGGTGTGAACATCGGCAAAGCCGATAATAGGTTGATCAACCCCATTGCCCTTAAACGTTGCGCCTGCCACATCTACTGGCATTTCCGGGAAATTGCTGCAATTGGTGGTCGATTTAAAATCAAATGGGCTGGCCGTTGAGCTGGTGATTAATGCGCCGTCTTGGCCAAGCGCCAGTTTTTCTCCAGTAGTGTCAGAGGTAATCGTGAAGGTTTTGCTGACCTCGCTGTAATCCACCGTCCAAATAGCATCATCACTGGGCTCGCTACTTTGTGTGGTCGCGCCGGGGGCGGCTGTTAAAAATACGCCATCGCGGCCGTAAAACAGATATTTGCCGAGGGTGGCGGGGCGCATATAAAAGGATTCAGCCGCGAGGGTCGTGCTGGCACCGCTGCGATAACCATTGCCATCGTCACGGCTAATAAAGGTGTCGCTGCCAGCATCTTGCAGGGCGTAGCAACCGTTGGCCATGGAGTAGCGACTGATTTCAGCCGGTGGCGTGGTATTGCCGCCGCCACTGCCGCCAGACGATGACGGTGAGGATGAACCGCCACAGGCACTCAGGACGGATGAAAGCAGAACCAGTGATATTGAAATACTACGCATAATTGACTCCTTGCGGCACCGTGGGTGCGACTTGCTGGGTACGAGGTCTTCCATGACTCGAGGTGTTCGGAGAGTGTTATTCTTATGTTGTCATTGAACACAGTCTATCGACTGTACGGAAATTGAACAATAACTGATCGCGCAAAATTGCTGTTTTGAGTAGTAGCTCCGCAGTTTCTACTGCAAAAGGCTTACTGTTATAAAGGCTAACAGCTTAATTTTTATCAACTAATTCTTGTTTTAAGGCGCTTATTAGTAGCGGCAGGCTGATGTCGATTTGGCGGGGCATCTTGTCGAATGTGGCGGCTTCTGTTTCGGTGGCGGTTGCTCGTGCTTTGCTGGTGCTTACAGGCTGATTGGCATCCAGCGCGGTTTGAATGGTCACTGCGCCAAGTACGGCATGAATCATGGCGAAATAAGCGTGCAGAGCGGTCTGCTCGGAAAAGCCCGAGCGAATCAGTTTGTCGATAAAGGTGCGGGTTACTGTTAAGCCGGTGGGGCCGACCGTGAAGCTGCCGAGCTTGCTTACCCATTTGCTGTCGCGGTACAGAGCCTCATACATTCTTTGCGCCATGGTAAGCGTCCAGTTTTCCCAGCCGAGGCGGTTGCTGGGAATGACATCAGCGCGGTAGATAAACTCATCGAGAGTGGCTGACAGCAACGCATCCTTGTTTTTAAAGTGTTTGTACAAGGCCATTTGGCTGACACCTAAGCGATCGGCCACTGCGCGCACAGAGAGTTTATCCAAGCCCTGTGCATCAACAACCTCGAGCGCGGCGTCGATATAGTCCTGTTTTTTTAGATAGGGTGATCGTGTGGCTTTACTGGTCATTACGAGCAACGCGTTTGTCGAAGCGAATAGGTAACTGGACGAGTGTGCGGGCAAACATGGATGCGATAAAGGGGCTGTCGCCGACAATCTCCAGATTTTCGGTTTTTTCTAAAAACTGCTGCAGCACAATTCGGATTTCAATTCTGGCCAGCTCCCTACCCAAACAAGCGTGAATGCCGTGACCAAAGGTGAGGTGCTTTTTGCCATTGGCGCGATTAAGGTCGATCGCATCGGGGTTTGGGAAAACACGATCGTCGCGGTTGCCCGAGGCCCACATTAAAAAGACACGGCTGCCTTTTTCGAGCGTAACGCCGTGCAATTCGGTATCTTTTTTAACCCAACGAAAATGGCCTTGAAAGGCCGACTCCATGCGAAAAACTTCTTCGATGAAGGCGGGTAATAAATCGAGGTCGGCACGAATTTGCTGCTGAATATCCGGGTTCTCAATCAGCATTTTTAAAGCATTGCCCATGGACGTTGCCGAGGAATCGCTGCCGGCAATCAGCAATTGAAAAATAGTGCTGACGGCGCGTTTATCATCAAAGTCCGTGTCGGGATCGGCTGCCGCTGCGACGAGCATACCTATAAAATTTTGCTGCGGATTTTTCTTGGCCGCATTGTATTTACGCCAGCAGTAGCGCAGAAATTTCAGGGTTTCACTGCGGTCGCGTATTAACTCGGCGGAGCTGGTAATACCGCTTTGTGAATTGATGCCGTGCACACACCACTGTTTGATTTTGGGAAAATCCGCTTCAGGCAAGCCAAGTAAACGGACGATCAGAAGCATAGGTAACTTCCAGCCAAATTCCGCCATAAATTCGACCTGGCCCCGGTCGAGAAACTCGTCCAGCATCTGGCTGCAAAGTACGTCGACTTCTTCTTCCATTTTTTTAACAAAGCGGGCGTTTAACATGCCGTGTCCGACTTTGCGCTCGCTGGTGTGGCTGGGTTGATCCGATGTGGCTAAAACATCTGCGGGGATAATGCCAAGCGCGCTAAGGGTGTCGAACTGCTTGATTTGCGCGAGTAAGTCCTGCCCTTTTTTCAGCCCGGCAATTACCCCTTGGTGAGTAGATGAATAGGTTTCTACGTCGCGACTGACGGCAACAATATCCTCATAGCGAGAAACACAGTAGATGCCGTTTTCCAGTTGATAGAGTGGGTGGCTATCGCGCAGTACTTTGTAAAAGGCGTAAGGGTTTTGAAAACACTGGTGTTCTAGGGGGCGAAAATCTTCAGGGGTAACGGGCTTGGCTATCGGAGTTGACGTCGGTTTGGAGCGGGGCCGTTTTGCCTCTTTTCTTGAAATAGCATAAGCCTGCAATCCTGAAAGCGATATCAAGGCTTCGGTTAAAATTTCTCGGCGTAATTGGAAAAGCGCGCTCATTGTGACACCCCCACTATTTTTTGAGGATGCTAAAACCAAAGGTTTACAATGTAAACCTTTGGTGGGATTGGCTGGCGAGATCTACGCCGAATTGATGAGGCGGGGATAACTTGGCTGGACGAGAGCAGCGATCAATAGCGATAGCTGAACTCTAGGCCATAAGTTGTGGGCGCACCCTGTTGAAAGTAATCAAACCCAAAGCCAGCTTGTAAGTTGATGGCATAGCCATCGTATTCGGTGCCGGTAATATTCTTGCCCCAAACGGAGATGCTGTAGTCTTCGTTACTACTAAACCATGTGAGTCTGGCATTGTAGAGCGCGTAAGCCTCTTGGCGAATATTTTCGTAGCCGATCTTGTCGTTATACGCGCTATACCACTGATCGTCCTGGTAATTGCCGTTGACATTCATGCTCAGGTAGCCGTGCTCGTTGCTGAGAATCTCCCAGTCGATGGAAATATTGGCGCTCAGTGCCGGTGCAGAAATTAATTCATTGCCAGAGAGGTCTACTTCGTCGTCGTCATTGTTCACAGTCTGTACATTAGAAAGGTACAAATCGGTGTATTCAGACTCCAACAAGCCCAGCCCAAATTGCATGGTGAGTTTTTCAGTTAGCGCAAAAAACATCTCAGATTCCAAACCGTAAATTTTTGAGCCGCCGGCGTTTTCAAGGAAGTTGGATACGCCGACAACATTGATAAATTGCTGGTTGGTATAGTCGTAATAAAACAGTGCGCTGTTAATCCGGGCGCGTTGGTCCCAGAAGTCCGCTTTAAAACCCAGCTCGTAAGCATTGAGGAATTCGGGAGCGGCGTAGGCGTTTTCGAATTCGCGTTCTTCATAGTAAACGCCGGCATTAAAATTGCCGGAGCGGAAGCCGCGACTAAAGCTGGTGTACATCATCAAGTTGTCGTTGAAGCGATAATCCAAGCCGATTTTTCCGGTCCATTCCTGTTCATGGGCAGACAAGGGTTTGGCCGACTCATCGGTATAGGGGCCATGGGTATAACCCGTTTGCGCGGTGAGAAGAAGCTGATCTAAGCCGACGCTGCCGTCGAGGATGCCGGCAACAAGAAGGTCGGGTTCTAATGGGCTCTGACCGCCGACATTGACCGGGACAAAGATATTGTCGACACCGGAATTATTGCCGGGCACCCAGGTGCCGCGGGGCGAACCGTCATAAGCTAAGCGAGAAACATTCAAATAAGGCAAATCGATTTTATCGTCGGTGTAGCGCAAGCCGATATCCATGCCTAGATTGGCGGTGATATTCCAGCGCATCTGGCTATACAGGGCGAAGCTTTCCTTTTCGGTATCCATGCGTTGGTCAATGCAACCAAAGTCCAACAAGTAAGGATAATAGCCGGTAACACCGGGGAAGGTGGCGGCGGTGCGGGTGTCTGGTGGGGTGCCGTAAATACAGTAATTATTGTGTAACTGCATATCTTCGGTGGCGTAATACGCCCCGGCGATTAAATCAAAATCTTCGTACAGTGTGGTTGATATCCGCAGGTCCTGACTGAAGGCCTGCGTTTCTACATTCCAGTCAATCTCCAATAATTCCTGCGGGCTGCCGTCCACATTTTGCAACTGGTGGTAGTCGGAATTGTTGATCGAGGTAATCGAGGTGACCGTGTAATCATCAGTCACGTATTGCATGGTGTGTACCAGCAGGTCGAGATTGACGATGAGCGGTCCGGTGAAGTTGTCCTGCACCTCGTAATAATCGAGCCCTTCGGCAGGGCGAGAGTAGCCGGTGTTGTCTTGAAAGCCGTTATTCTTGCGGTCATAAACGCCCACACCGGAAGTTTCCAGAGCGGTAACCAGCTCCGGATTCTTTGATAAATCCCCTCGGGGTTCATTGCGGCTGGGGCTGGCGAGGCCGTCATTTTCTGAGTGGGTGTATTTGAATACCATATTGATCTTGTCGTTCAGATCAAAATTGAACACTAGGCGTGCGCCTTGAAAGTCCTGCTGGGATAAATCTGGCCCACCCAAGGCGTTTTCATAATAACCATCGCGACGGGAGTATGAGTAAGCCAGTCGTGCGGCCAGCTTGTCTTCAATCAAGGTGCCTTCAATGCCGTAATCGCCTTTATGGCTGTTGTAATTGCCCACGCCCTGCTTGGCATTAAAGTGCAGGCCATCACCAATCTCCGGTGTTTTGGTGACGATATTGATTGCACCGCCGGTGGTGTTTTTGCCGTACAAGGTGCCTTGCGGGCCACGCAATACCTCAAGCCGGGCCACATCAAAAAAGCTCATGCCGTGGGTATAAACCGCGCCCATATAGGCTTCGTCGTTATACACCCCGATTGGGCTGGCTTGATTGGAGCTGTAGTCAGACATACTGACGCCGCGAATAGAAAAAATAGGCTGAACGTCGCCATAGGGGCCGCTGACTTGCATATTAGGCACTTGCGCAGAAATATCGTTAGCGCTGGAAAAACCAAATTTTTCCAAGGTGTTTTCCGACATGCCGGTAATGGCAATCGGTGTGTCCTGTGTGCTTTCTGAGCGCTTCTGTGCAGTGACAAAAACCTCTTCAAGGACGGGTGCGGCGAGTGAGCTTTGAGTAAAGCCTAGACCACTTAGTGCAATTGCAACACTAAGTTTCTTTCTGCTTAGGTTCATTGTTTTTATCCCTTAAGGTAAGACAAATTTTCAGGGATTAGGCTAATCTTTCGCTCTTATGAATTGCCGCCATAAGTATTCAAAAAAAGGACAAATTTTCTTACTCGCTGCATTCGCTGGCGTTTCCTGCAAATCGCTGGACAGAAATAAGCTGTGCTGGTTATATTCATTGTCAGCCAAGTCATTAATCAGAACATCCCTAACAATAAGAATTTAAAAAGATGATAAATCCGGCGGCCAAAGAACCGAGTTTTGATGATCCTGTATTCCCTATCGCCTTATTGGATTTAGGGGAAAAGTTCTTTGAGCGTAGAAACCGGAAGCTAAGTGCGCTCTATCAGCGTTGCTGTATTACACCGGCACAAATTTCTCGCAAAGATGCGCATATCACCGGCTGGCAATTTCGAGAGCTATTCCGAGCTTGCAAAGAAATCGCCATGCCTTCACCGCCTTTGTCTGTTCAGTTAGCCGAGTTTGTGCCGATTACGGTGCCCGGCGGTATGTTTGGTTTGGCGTCGTTTACCGCTAAAAATGTGAAACAAGCATTAGAGGTGATGACGGATTTTGCCTACACCGTTATGCCTGCCTATCATTTCGAGGTGCTAAGCACGGGCCAGCAGCAGCATATAATTCTTAGGCCGGCAATGGATTTTGGCGATGTTCAACGAGAGCTGGATGAGTCGGTTTGTGGTTATGTATTAAACCTGCGCCTGTTTGCTCAGTTGCCTGATCCACCGGTGAGGGTGTCTCTTCGCCATGAGCCACTGGGTAATCTGGCAGATTATGAAAAGCAGTTTGCGGCAAAATTTTACTTCTCCCAAAATCTGCTTGAATTGGTGTTTGAAAAACACCATCTGATGCAGCCGCTTTATACCCATAATCAAAGTACCTTTGATCAAGTTTATAGCAGCTTGCGCAACACCTGTGATAGGGAGCAAGGCAGCTCGACGCCAACCGCGACACGGGTCAGAAAACTGCTGGGTGAACGCTTGGCTGTGGGAATGCCATTAAATATTCAAGCGCTTGCCGAAACCATGAATATCTCTGAGCGTACCCTTGCGCGGCGGCTGCACCAAGAACAAAGTTCTTTTGTTGATATTAAGCAGCAGGTCTCCATCGATTACGCCAAGTTTTTGCTGGAAAGTTCTGAGCAGCCGATTTGTAAAATTGCACAGGCCAGTGGTTATACCAGTGATTCGAATTTCTCTCGCGCCTTTAAGGCAGTGACTGGCCTCACCCCTAAGCAATTCCGCAGCGGCAGTTAATTCCCTTCATTTTTTATCCATTAATCTTCAAGAATAAGCCAAGGTGGCTTGTCCTGTTTTGATTGGTTTTCGTCTGCAAATGACAAGCTTTGCGCCCTTACGATTCTCCCATGCTGCGCAATTAAACAATCAATAAGGAGAAGAGCGTGATCGAGCTAACTTTTATAGAGCACAGTGGCGCTGAACATACTGTCAGTGCTGATGCCGGTACAAACGTGATGCAGGCGGCCATTGATAACGGTGTGCCCGGTATTGATGCCGATTGCGGTGGTGCCTGCGCCTGTGGCACCTGCCATGTGATGGTGTCTACTGAGTGGTTAGACAAAGTGGGAAGCGCCAGTGATATTGAAATCACCATGCTGGAAATGACGCCTGAAAAAAACGAGCGGTCACGCCTTGCCTGTCAGATTTCATTGAGTCCAGAGCTCAGTGGTCTGGTGGTTAATCTTCCAGAATTTCAAATGTAAAACGAGGTGACAATAATGACTAACAACACCGCTGTAAAAATCGACGCTTTGCCCGATCCTTATTCTGTGCCGCTGGATCAGATTAATCTGAGTGATCCGCGTTTGTATGCAGAGAATCAGTGGGGCGCTTATTTTCGTCGGGTTCGAGATGAAGATCCGGTGCATTATTTGAAGGACAGTCCATTTGGCCCGTTTTGGTCAATAACGCGCTTTGAAGATATTGTCGCGGTAGATACCAACCATGAAGTGTTTTCCTCCGAGCCATTCATCATGATCGGTGAGCCGGACGATTCCTTGCCTGTTTCCAATTTCATTTCTATGGATCCGCCTAAGCACGATGAACAGCGCGCGGCGGTACAGCCGGTAGTCGCACCAAAAAATCTCGCACAAATGGAAGGTTTAATTCGTGAGCGCATCTCTGAAATTCTCGATTCCCTTCCTATTGGCGAAGAGATCGAATGGGTGTCTTCCGTCTCTAAAGAACTCACCTCGCAGATGTTGGCCACGATTTTCGACTTCCCCTATGAAGATCGTCACAAACTGATTTACTGGTCTGATGTAGCTACGGGTGCACCGGAGTTGTCTGGCGGTACGGTCGATCACGATGAGCGCATTACCGCACTGTTCGATATGGTGAATACCTTTGGGGCTTTGTGGCAGCAAAAAGCCCAGTTTCGTGCTGCGGGAAATGCGCCGGGTTTTGACTTGATCAGCCTGATGGAGGCCAATGAAAACACCCGCGACATGATTCACCGTACGGAAGAATTTATGGGCAACCTCGGCCTTCTTATTGTTGGCGGTAATGACACTACTCGCAACTCTATTTCAGGCAGCGTGTTGGCAATGAATCAGTTCCCCGACGAGTTTGCCAAGCTCAAAGCCAATCCTGAGCTTATTCCCAATATGGTCTCCGAGATCATTCGCTGGCAAACCCCGCTCGCCCATATGCGCCGGATTGCGACTCGGGATTATGAACTGGGTGGCAAGCTGATTAAGAAGGGCGACAAAGTGGTGATGTGGTATGTCTCGGGCAACCGGGATGAACGGATGATCGAAAATCCAGACCGGGTGATTGTTGATCGGGCGCGCGCCAGACAACACTTGTCGTTCGGCTTGGGTATTCACCGCTGCATGGGGAATCGCCTAGGTGAAATGCAACTGCGTATTACCTGGGAGGAAATTCTCAAACGCTTTGACGATATTCGCGTTGTTGGTGAGCCTGTGCGCGTACATTCGAACTTTGTTAATGGCTATGAATCCATGAAAGTAGTGTTAACACCCAAGGCAAAATAATCCTCCTTTCGGATTTATCGCAAGCTGTTTGCCGCATGCTCGCCCTCGCCTTGAGCATGTGGCTTTTTTGCTTCTAGCACTGCGCGCTATCGCGTAACATTGCCAGTCTCGTACAAGAATTTAAGGTTATAAGGCAATGGCATCACTGCAGGAACAACTGCTGAAAGCGGGCATGGCTGATGAGCGCAAAGCCAAGAAAATCAAACAAGAGCAGCGTAAAACCGCTAAGCAGAATAAGGGTAAAACTGTTGTTGATGAAACCAAGGTGGCGGCCCAGCAAGCCTTGGCGGATAAGGCTGAGCGCGATCGTGAAATCAACCGCCAGCGCAATGCTGAAGCTGAGAAAAAAGCGATTCAGGCGCAGATTATTCAATTGATTGAGTTGAATCGCGTCAGCCGGGATCAGGGTGATATTCCCTATAACTTTACCGACGGTAAGAAAATCAAAAAGCTCCATGTCACCGCCAAGCTACAAACCCAATTGGTTAATGGCGCGCTGGCGATTGTGAAATTACGCGAGCAGTATGAATTGGTGCCTGCGGTTATTGCCCAGAAAATCCAGCAGCGCGATGAGTCCGCGATATTGCTGCTGAATGTCTTCAGCAGCAATGGGGTAGAAGAAGATGATCCTTATGCGGATTACCAAATCCCCGACGATCTGATGTGGTGATTCTGAATTCTGGGGGGCTTTTCTATCCCCCAGATTTTCTTACGATTTATTCAGCCGCTTTTTCAAAAATGAGGCGATCGCTTCCTGATAAATAATAAACATAAAGGGAATGCTTAATGCGGTGGCGGCCGATCCAAAAGCAAGCACTAATATCGTGGTGTCTGACATAAACACTCCTTGTGAATTCCTATGAACCTACCGGACTTATGTTAAGTCTTACGGATGGCTTTATACAATATGCGCTTGACCCTAGAGTTGGGTACAAGGTTTAGTCTGGCCAAAATCAAAAGATAATCTTGATCCGTAGAACCACAAACGAATTGAAGAGAATGTAATTGTGTTTGATTCACTATCACGTCGACAGTTTGTAACCGGTGTTAGCACTGGCATGGCGCTAACAAGCCTGGGATTGCCCTCGGCTAAGGTTAGAGCGGCGGGCCTGTTAGCGGCTCAGCCGGCGGTGCTTAGCGGTAGGCAATTTAATCTGGATATTGGCTACCAACAGGTGAATTTCACCGGGGCTGAGCGTACCGCGACCACGGTGAATGGCAGCTTGCCCGCGCCGATATTGCGTTGGAAAGAAGGCGAACAGGTAAGCCTGCGGGTAACGAATCATCTGGCCCACGATACCTCACTGCACTGGCACGGGATGATTCTGCCCTACCAAATGGATGGGGTGCCGGGGCTGAGTTATGCCGGGATCAAGCCCGGTGAGACTTTTGAATATCGTTTTGATGTTAAGCAGAGCGGCACCTATTGGTACCACTCCCATTCCGGTTTTCAAGAACAGACCGGGCTTTATGGGGCGATTGTTATTGATCCTAAAGAGCCTGACCCGGTGGCCTTTGATCGGGAGTATGTAGTGTTGTTGTCGGATTGGTCGGACACTTCCCCGGAAAGTATTTATGCCAATCTGAAAAAACTGAGTCATTACTACAATTTTCAGGAGCGTACGGTTGGCGATCTTTGGCACGAGATCCGTGAAAAAGGCGTAACCAAAACGTGGCAGGCGCGCAAGATGTGGAACCAGATGCGCATGAGTCAGGCCGATATTGCCGATGTCACCGGCTATACCTACACCTATTTAATGAACGGCAATACCCCTGCATCCGGTTGGATGGGGCTATTTAGTAAAGGTGAAAAAATTCGCCTGCGTTTTATTAATGGTTCAGCCATGAGCATTTTTGATGTGCGCATTCCCGGCTTGAAAATGACGGTGGTGGCGGCAGATGGCCAGAATATTGAGCCGGTCACGGTAGATGAATTTCGCATCGCCACGGCGGAAACCTACGATGTGATTGTGGAGCCGGCGGCGGATCAGGCTTACACCGTATTTGCCCAATCGATTGATCGCACCGGTTATGCCAGGGGCACGCTGGCGCCAGATCCCAGCTTGCAAGCGTTGATTCCAGCCATGGATCCGCGTCCGGTATTGAGTCATCGGGATATGGGTATGGCGCATGACGGTCACGATATGGGCGTGATGGATCATGATATGAGTGCCATGGGTAACGATATGGGGCATGACATGAGCACTATGAAGCATGATATGTCCGGACACTCTATGCATTCTCAGGCAATGAATGCCCATGTAATGAACAGTAAGCCCGGCCCCGCCGGTTTTGGCAGCCAAGCGCCGGTCGTACACAAGCCCAGCGAGCGGGGACCGCAAACGGATATGCAGGCGATGAGCCCGCTGAGTGGCTTGGATGATCAGGGTATTGGCCTGCGCGACCACGCGCAGCTTTATGGACGTAAAGTTTTACGCTACGCCGATATTCGCAATCTAACGCCGACGCTAGATAAGCGCGATCCGGAGCGGGAGATTCAAATGCACCTTACCGGCAATATGTCCCGCTATATGTGGTCTATCGATGGCATTAAATACGCCGATGCCGAGCCGGTTCGACTGCACTATGGCGAGCGGGTAAGAATCACCTTGGTCAATGACACCATGATGACTCACCCCATGCACCTGCACGGTATGTGGAGTGAATTGGAAACCGGCGACCCCGATTACATTCCCCGTAAACATACCGTGATTGTGCAGCCCGGCTCCAAAATCAGTTATCTCGTCACTGCAGATGCCCTTGGGCGTTGGGCCTACCACTGCCACATGCTGTATCACATGCCGGGTATGCACCGCGAAGTACGGGTTGAGCACGGAGGGAAGAAGGCATGAAAACGCTGAGCAAATTCTTGTCTGCACTGCTTGCCTTCACGGTCCTGCAAGTACAGGCAATGGGTGAGGACGACCCCTTGCTGGTGATGGGAAAGCTCGACCAGTTTGAAATCCGTGATACCGAAGGCGATAACCCTCGAGTCTTGGCGGGTGAACTTTGGGCAGGTTATGACCTCAGCAAGCTGTGGTTGAAACTGGATGCCGAGCGCGTAGGCGGCGAAACTGAAGAGCTGGAAGTGCAGGCGCTTTATAGCCGAGCCATATCCGCATTTTGGAATATTCAGTTAGGCGCTCGTTTTGATGATAAGCCAGAACCACGCCGTAAATGGGCGGTGATTGGCGTGCAGGGTTTGGCGCCGTATTTCTTTGATATTGATGCGGCCTTGTTTTTTGGCGAGGGTGGGCAAGTGGGCCTGCGCCTAGAGACGGAATACGAGTGGATGCTAACGCAGCGCTTAGTATTAAGCCCGGACATTGAAATTAATTTATACGGTAAAAATGATCCCGCGACCGAAATCGGCAGTGGCTTGGCCGATGTGGAAGTGGGGCTGCGCCTACGCTACGAAATTCGCCGGGAGTTTGCACCGTATATCGGGGTGAATTGGCAGAAAAAATATGGAAAAACCGCAGACTATGCCGCCGGTGGCGACATTGAAGATGCTCAAGTTGTTATCGGCGTTAGTGCTTGGTTTTAATAAAACTCTGATTAATTACTGCGTTTCTAATTTTTAGCTTCTAGGGCAGCAAGAATACCTTGCTGCCGAAAGGCGTTGAGCCAGTCTGTAATTTCTGCAACAACACGGGCATTGTTATGCAGCTCTATCGGGAAAATTTCTTGAAGGCTGAGCATACTCGTGACGATAGCTGATGAATCCCCGGCGGCTTTTTCATATACTTCGCTAAAACGGGCGCTCATTGGGTCATTAATGGGATAAGCGTTCCCGGTCTCATCCTTGCCCATTAAATAACGTAGCCATGCTGCAATCGCGGCGCTTGTCCGCCAGCTTTGCTTATTATTGTTTAATTGCCAGCGCAAAATGGGTAGAAGGCGGTTGGGGATTTTTTGTGAACCATCCATCGCAATTTGTTGACAGCGATGCCGCAGTGCACTGTTGGCAAAGCGTTGCAGTAATTGCTGTTCATAGGCGGCAAGATCGAAACTTGCGGGCAGGGATAGCGTTGGGGCAGCTTCTTCGTGCATCAATTCCGCAATGAATTGGCGCAGTGTTGCATTAGCAATAAACTCATCAACCGTTTGGTAAGCCATCACTGCACCCATATAGGCAATCGCCGAATGGCTGGCATTCAGCAGCCGTAGCTTCATTGCTTCAAATGGAGCGACATCACTTACATATTCCGCGCCGACCTTGTCCCAGGCAGGCACTGCCCCAGCAAAGTTTTGTTCGATCACCCATTGGCTAAATGGCTCGGTAAATACCGCCGCGCGATCCTCGTAAGCACAATCTCGCTTTAGTTGATGAATATCGGTCTCACTGCTTGCGGGAACAATGCGATCCACCATGCTGCAAGGAAAACGACAATTTTCATCAACCCAATCAGCCAAGGCGGGGTCAAGCTGCTGGCAAAACTTGAGTAGAGCCGCGCGAAGTTTTTTGCCATTGGCGGCGATATTGTCGCAAGAGAGAATCGTTAATCCGCTGCGGTTTTGCATTTTGCGCTGAGCCAGCGCGGCGGCTAGAAAGCCCAGTGCGGTTAGTGGTGAATTGGGCTGTTGTAAGTCGTTTTGAATTTCTGGGTGAGAAAGGTCTAGCTCGCCGCTGGCTGAGGAAAGGCAGTAGCCCTTCTCGGTAATGGTCAGGGTTACGACATGGGTGGTGGCTGAGGCTATGGTTTGAATCACGCGCTCGGGTGATTCTGGTGCAACAATCACCTCGCTTATGGCGCCGATAATTTCACGCTGGGTGCTGTTGCCATCCCGAACTTCCAAGGTGTAGAGATTATCCTGTGTCTGCAACTGTTCTCTAGCGTTAGAGCTGCGCAGGCTGACCCCGATAATGCGCCAGTCTCCGCCAAACTGTTCAAGTACCTTGTGGGTATACCATGCCTGATGCGCGCGGTGAAAAGCGCCTAGACCAAGGTGAACAATGCCGGCTTGCGGGCGTTGCTTGAAATATTCGGGAAGCGGGGTTTTAAGGGAAGCCGCGGTTTGTGCAGATAAACGCATCTTGGTATTGCTCACAGCCGATAGGCTTTTTTAGCCAAGTTATAACTGAGTTCAGTGGCCAGCTCGGTGGCTTCAGTTTCTGTTAGCCGGTGGTCGGCAACCAGCTCCGCCAGAAAGCCGCAGTCCATCCGGCGGGCGACATCGTGGCGGGCGGGAATGGATAAAAAGGCGCGGGTGTCATCATTAAATCCAACGGTATTGTAAAACCCTGCGGTTTCAGTCATTTGCTGTCGAAAGCGGCGCATCCCTTCCGGGCTGTCATTAAACCACCAAGCGGGGCCGAGCTTGAGGCAGGGGTAGTGCCCTGCCAAGGGTGCTAATTCTCGGGCGTAGCTGGTTTCATCTAAGGTGAAAATAATCAGGCTGAAATCGGGGTGATCTCCGAAGCGATTAAGCAGTGGCCGCAGTGCGTAGACATATTCAGTTTGCAGCGGAATATCGGCGCCTTTGTCGCGGCCAAATTGGGCGAACAATGGTTGGTTGTGATTGCGAAATACGCCGGGGTGGAGTTGCATCACTAGGCCATCATCAACACTCATGGACGCCATCTCGGTCAGCATTTGTGCGCGGAACAGCTCTGCTTCTGTCGCCGTAAAATCGCCGCTAATAATCTTGCTGAACAGTACTTCGTATTCATTTTCTGAAAGGTCGGCGGTTAGTGCTGTGGGGTGGCCGTGGTCGGTGGCAGTCGCGCCATGCTGCTTGAAGAATGCTCTGCGCTGACGCAGTGCCGCGAGATAGCCATGCCAGTTGTGGGTGTCTTCCCCGGTGAGTTCGGCAAGGCGCAAAAGATTTTCGGTAAAACCTTCAAACTCGGGATCGACCACCGGGTCGGGTCGGAAACTGGTAATGACTCGTCCTGACCAGTCGCTGCGTAAAATGCTGGCGTGGTGTTCCAGTGAGTCTAGCGGTGATTCCGTGGTGGCCAATACCTCGATATTAAATCGCTCGAATAAGGCCCGAGGGCGGAAACTTTCTTTTGCCAGTTGTTGGTTGATGTGTTGGAAGTAAATCTCAGCGGTGTCTTGGCTCAGCGCGATATCCAGTCCGAAGACTTCGGCAAACACATGGTCCAACCACATTCGCGAGGGTGTGCCCCGGAACAGGTGGTAATGATTGGCGAACAATTTCCAGACTTCTTGCGGGTCGACGTCATTGTGGCTGCCATCGGCGCGGGGAATGCCTAGTTGGTCGAGCGTTATCCCCTGGCTGTACAGCATTCTAAAGACATAGTGATCTGGCTTGATCAGTAAGTCGCTGGCATTTTCAAAGGGCTTATTCAGTGCAAACCAGCTCGGGTCGGTATGGCCGTGGGGGCTGATAATCGGCAGTGCTTTAACGGACTCGTAGAGGCTGCGGGCAATAGCGCGAATTGATGGATCGGCGGGCAGCAGTCGGTCGGGATGAAGCTGAAGCTTTGCTGGAACGCGCATGGCGACTCCGGAAATCGGTTTTTAATCGCGTCTATTCAATGTCATTTATGTTTAACTTTTGTGACCTACAGTGTTCGTTCTCAACATTTATTTGTTGGCCGAGCGCCGAGGTCTTATGAAAATCATTGATGCCAAAGTCATTGTTAGCTGTCCCGGACGTAACTTCGTCACCCTAAAAATTATCACCGATGAAGGTGTGCATGGCATTGGCGATGCCACCTTGAATGGCCGTGAAATGGCGGTGGTGGCCTATCTGGAAGATCATGTGATTCCCTGCCTGATTGGTCGCGACCCGCAGCAGATTGAAGATATTTGGCAATATCTCTATCGCGGCTGCTACTGGCGCCGAGGCGCGGTCACCATGACGGCCATTGCCGCCGTTGATGTGGCACTGTGGGATATTAAAGGCAAACTGGCCAATATGCCCTTGTACCAGTTGCTGGGTGGCCGCTCCCGCGAAGGGGTAATGGTCTATGGCCATGCCAACGGTGCCGATATTGGCGAGACCACCGAAGAGGTAGGGCGCTATCTGGATATGGGGTATAAGGCAATTCGGGCGCAGTGTGGCATTCCCGGTTTGCCCTCAACCTATGGCGTGTCTGGCGACAAAATGTTTTATGAGCCAGCCAATGCCGACCTGCCAGAAGAGAATGTCTGGTCTACCGAAAAATACCTTAACCATGTCCCCAAATTATTTGAGCGTCTGCGCGACAGCTACGGCTTTGATGTTCACTTATTACATGACTGCCACCATCGCTTGAGTCCAATTGAAGCGGGGCGGCTGGGTAAAGATTTAGAGCCTTATCGTCTGTTCTGGCTGGAAGATACCGTACCGGCAGAGCTGCAGGAGCGCTTTCGTCTGATTCGCCATCACACCACGACACCGCTGGCGGTGGGGGAAGTGTTTAATTCCATCTATGACTGTCACACCCTGATTAGCGAACAGCTCATTGATTACATCCGCTCAACCATTGTGCACACCGGCGGTATTAGTCATGTTCGCCGCATTGCGGCGCTGGCAGAAATTTACAATGTGCGTACGGGCTTTCACGGCGCGACCGATCTCTCGCCGGTGAGTATGGGGGCGGCACTGCACTTTGATACCTGGGTGCCCAATTTTGGGATTCAGGAATATATGCGCCACACCGATGCCACCGACGAAGTGTTCCCAAGCGACTACCTCTTTGAAGACGGCTATCTCAAAGTGGGTGATGCGCCGGGTCATGGCGTGGATATCGATGAATCGCTAGCGGCCAAATATCCCTATCAGCGCGCTTATTTGCCGGTAAACCGCTTGCAGGATGGCACGCTTTTTAATTGGTAAGGATGGTATGAGTGATAAAGTCATGCCTCGCTTCCTTGCTCTAGGAGAAGTGATGATTGAGCTGGCGCCTGGGTCTGGCCAGGCGGGCTTTGATCTGGGTTTTGCCGGGGATACGTATAATACCGCGATTCATCTTGCTCGGCTTGGGGCCGAGGTCGCTTATCTTACCGAAATTGGTGCGGATAAATTTAGCGATGCCATTGTGATAATGGGAGAGGCTAACGGGCTGGATATGAAAGCCTGTGTTCGCACCCAGGGCGAACTGCCCGGTCTTTATCTGATCGAAAATGATCAGCGTGGTGAGCGCCAGTTTTATTATTGGCGGGATAATAGTGCGGCCCGCCAGCTTTTTAATTCCGATAATAAACTCCAGCACTTGCTCGACACCGTGCAAGAAGGCGATGTGGTTTATCTTTCAGGTATTACCTTGGCGGTGATGGACGGCGATATTGAAGGACGCTTCTGGACGTTTATTCAACAAATAAAACACCGTGATATCACTCTGGTATTCGATCCTAATTATCGTCCGCGCCTGTGGCCAGATTTGGAAAAAGCACGAACCGCGTATAAAAAACTCATTGCCCTTTGCGATGCGGCATTACCCACCTTAGACGATGAAATAGCGCTGTGGGGTTTTGACAATACTGAAGAAGTCCTTCGCTTTTATCGAGAATTAGGGGTGGCGGAAGTGGTTTTGAAACTGCCTGATGCGCAAGCGATGGCGGTATTTGAGGGCCAGTGCGTAAGCCGTAAAAGTGTTTATAGCGGCCCGGTGATTGACACTACCGGGGCAGGAGATGCCTTTAATGCGGGCTATCTGTTTGCACGATTTTCCGGTATGGATTTATCGGCTGCGCTGGAGATGGGGCACCAAATGGCGGCTAAAGTGATTGCCGTGCGCGGTGCGCTGCCAAAGCGTGGTGATGCTGCCGAGGGGGAGGTGAATTATTAAACCTCACGATATGATTATTCGCTATTTACGCAAGCTGATTTATTTTCTTGTGGATGCGTTTTCTGTTCTTGTGCCGGGCAAGCATTCTCGGCCTGAGCCGGCAAAACATGCGGTATTGTATTTACATAATTCAGAGCCGGTAGCTGAAATTGATAAGCGCTATTTGTCTTTCTCTGTAGATATTTCCGTGCTGGTTGGCGGTTTTTGGTGGGAAGGTACCAATGATAGCCGTCGCGGTTTGGGCACGCTGCGTACACTGCCGCTCAATTTAAATTCCGCTAAATTGGATCGTTTGGTAAAACTTTTAGGGCCGGCGTATTTGCGGGTGGGTGGCTCGGAAGCGGACAAAATCCATTATTTTGAAAACCCCGAAGGGGATGCCGACGCGCTGGTACTCACCACGCAGCAGTGGGATGACTTGCATTCATTTATTTCTCGCAACGATCTAAAACTGATTTTTACCTGCAAATACGGCCTGTTTAAACGCGAGCATCAGGGGCGCTGGCAAGGGCAGGAATTACTAGCGCTGCTGGATTACTCCAACGTGCGGGGCTACCAGATTGATGTGTTTGAGCTGGGTAATGAGCTCAATGCGTACTGGGCTTTTCACGGCGTGCTGTCGCAGCCACGAGCGATTGACCTGGCTCGGGATTACGGCCAGTTTTACAACATCGTTAAAAGCCAATTTCCCAAATCAAAAATATCCGGGCCGGGCAGTGCCTTTTGGCCCAAGCTGGGTGAAACCGTAAAGCCGATTAGTAATATCACCCCGCGATTTTTGGCCAACCTGGATTTCAAACTGGATATCGTCGATTGGCATTACTATCCCTTTCAGAGTGATCGCAGCCCGATTCGTACCCGCTCGGCGCGCCTGCATCATTTACTCGACCCAAAGTCCTTTGAGTATTTTGGCAAATACAGCAAACGTCTAAGCGCCTTGCGAACCGGCTACCAACCGCACGCAGAATTATGGACCGGGGAAACTGGCTCCGCCCAATGTGGCGGACAGCCGGAACTGTCAGATCGCTGGGTGTCCAGTTTTTGGTGGGCCGATCAGCTTGGCATGGGGGCCAAACTCGGCCAAAAAGTGATGGTGCGGCAGTCTCTTATCGGCGGGGACTACGGCATGATTGCGCGCTTGACCCTTAAGCCGCGTCCGGATTATTGGGTGAGTTGGTTGTGGGCCCAATTGATGGGCCGCAAGGTGTTCGCGATTGAAAGTGGTTCACCCCATTTGCGCTGTTATTTGCATTCGGCCAAAGGGGGCAAGGGTAAAACGCTGATGCTGATTAATCTGGCGGCTCATGTGGTGAGCCTGGATTTTGTTTCAGAGCAGCGTGCGGGCGTGGCATCGGAATTTATTGTAGAAGGCTATGAGCTAACGGCGAAGAGTTTACTCAGTCGGCGGGTGAGGTTGAACGGTCAAAAGCTGCGTTTTAAATCGGGTACAGTTGCCCTCGATGATTTTCAGGCAATTCCCTTCACCGGCAAAGTGTCGCCCTACAGTATTAGTTTCTGGCGTTTCGAATCGGCCTGAGTATTTGTTTCAGGCTTGGCCGTTAAGCCAGTTAGCAAGCCCTTGTCCGGCTGCTTGGCCGGTCGCAAAACAGGCGGTCAATAAATAGCCTCCAGTGGGAGCCTCCCAGTCCAGCATTTCTCCTGCGACAAATACACCGGGCAATTTTTCCAACATTAAGGCCGGGCTGAGTTCTGAAAATGAAATCCCCCCTGCGGTGCTAATTGCCTCGGCAATCGGGCGCGTTGCTTGAATGGGGGGTAATTGCATATTTTTCAAGCACTGCGCTAATGAGGCCGTGTCGCTCATTTGTAAGTCGGGGCAGCACTCGCGTAATAGTGTGTGTGCTATGGCGGGCAACTTCAGCTTCTTTTGCAAGAGATTGCTGGTGCTGATGCCTTTGCGGGTGGATTGCAGCTTCGCAGTAATTTGTTCAAGACTATTTTGCGGTAGCCAATCGAGAGAAAGCTGCGCTGCGCCTGTTTGCTGTAATTGATCTCTTATCGACGCACTTAGGGCGTAAATGAGACTGCCCTCAATACCGTATTCAGAAATCAAACATTCGCCAATTCGGCTTTCTCGCGACCCATCCGCTTTCTTTAAATTCAACTGAATGTTTTTTAGCGGTGTACCGGCAAAGCGCTTTTTTAGGTAGTCACTCCAATTAAGTTCAAAACCGCAGTTGCTGGCTTGAAATGCTGCGATGCTTAAGCCTTGCTTTTCAAGAATTTTAGCCCAGCTACCATCGGAGCCGAGCTGTGGCCAACTGGCTCCGCCAAGTGCCAAAACAACACCAGAGAAGCTGCGTTCAAATTGGCCGTGAGGGGTTTGAAATTGCCAGTGGTGCTTATGTTCAGCAGTGCGTAAGCCGGTCCAGCGATGGCGCTGATGAAAAACGACACCTTGCTCGCGCAGCCGATGTAACCATGCGCGCAATAGCGGAGCGGCTTTCATCTCTTTGGGGAAAACCCGACCCGAAGTGCCAACAAAGGTTTCTACGCCGAGATCGTGAATCCACTGCCGCAGCGCATCAGGGCGAAGTGCGTCAATAAATGGTTGCAAGGCGTCGGCGGTATCGCCGTAGCGAAGAATGAATTGAGAATAGTCTTCCGCGTGGGTGATATTCATGCCGCCTACACCAGCGCGCAGAAATTTACGCGCAGCGCTGGGCATAGCGTCAAACACCTCAACCCGAAAGCCCTTGGCCGCGAGCTGTTCGGCGGCCATTAACCCTGCTGGGCCAGCGCCAATAACGGCAACCGTGGGTGATTTTGGGTCGGGGCTGATGGTCATGAAAAAGCGCTTAATGAGTGATTTTGGTTGTTAGTGAAGTTTTGTTGATCGCCTATCGAGGCGCTTTTGCACCGGGCAATTTTTGTGCTGCTTTGTCAAAGGTATAAGATCCTTTGAATACGCTACCTAATCTATTGGCGGTCGATTTCGCTTTGTTCACAATCAACGCGTCTGCGAAGTCTACACCATTTGATTTTCGATACTGATCAAGGGCAAGCCAAGTGACTTGGCCATCTTCAAATCGGAGATTGGGTTCTTGAAATAGACGCCTAATCACCTCCACAAGCTCTGGCTTGTCCAGTTGGTATTTTGCGCCTTTAAGTGTCCAGATGGTTTCCACTAAAACCACGTCGGTGATCAGTACTGCTTCAGAGCCTTCGATTAACTTGCTGGCTTTGGCAAATTGAACCACATCGTCTTCGAGCAGATACCGAAGTAATACATTGGTATCAATAGCAATCACGACAGGGTGGATTCCATTGACTGCTCGTCACTTATTGATGCTTTTGCTTTGACGTGTTTCAACATGCCCTTGGCGGCGCCGGTGACCTTTTTAACGATATTGATCTGATCGCCGACCACGAAAGTTTCAATATCATCTCCTGGTTTTACGCCGATAGCCTCTCTTTGGCTGGCAGGCAGGGTAATCTGCCCTTTTGCGCTGATTTTTGGCATGGCTTTTTCTCTTTACAATTTATGAAAAGTAAGAATAACACAATCTTTACATTTTTATATATGTAAAGATTTAGGGTGGCTAGGTGCTAATTGTTGATTGTTAATTATTAGTTGCTAGATCAGGATTTACCTTAGGCATGGCTCTCTATTTCGCGCCGGTATTTAACCGCGTACATATCCTTGTCCGCTTGTTTAATTAGGGTTTCGAAACTGGTGCCGTCTTTTGGATAGTTTGCGCAGCCAATAGACGCGCTGAGTGGGTGATACTGTTCTTCGACACTAACACCTTCGGTGAAAATCGCATTGGCGCGTTCAATAAATCGGTCTTTCTCTGCTTTATCACTGACTTTGAGTAAAACCGCAAATTCATCGCCGCCCATGCGGCAGCAATAATCTTGCTCCCTAAAAACAAAGGCCAGTCGTTTGGCAACTTCTGATAACACGGCATCGCCAATGTGGTGGCCGTAACGATCATTGATGGGTTTGAAATTGTTGAGGTCGATATACAACACGGAAAAATGTTCAGTGGCATCGCTGCAGATTTGGGATTTGAGCTGGGCGATAAAATAGCGGCGATTGTATAGCCCTGTTAAGGGGTCATGGGTGGCGTGGTACACCGCCATATCGTGTTTTTTATTGATGATTTTGCGTTGCTTGCGCTGGTGTAATTCATAGTAAACGGTAGGAAGCAGAGCGAGGAAAATGGCGGCGATGCAACTGATGAAAATACCAATTTCACTGTTGTAGGGCTGAATAATATTGCGGATATCCAGATAGGAATACGGATTCCAATAGAGCAGGCAGAGAAAGCTGGCAACGATGCAGGCCCAGAGTGCGCCCGCAAGTATGCCCATGCTGAGTGTGGCAAGGGTGGGCATGACCACCAATATGGTATTGCCCGGTGCATCAATGCCGCCGGTGTTCATGGTGATAATCGCAAGACCAAAGCAAAGAAACCCCAGAAAGGTATTCAATGCAAAATTGCGGTGTTGAAAAACCTCGAGTATCACCAGAGAAATGATGGAACCGACAGATATTAGAATGCCGTAGTTGCGTACCAGTTTCTGGCCGATAGGGCCAATGGGTAACATGAAAATGGAGGCGGTGGTGACGAGGCCGCAGACAAACATGGCACCAAGTATGAATAGTGAAACAAAGCGACGCCGAGCAAATTCGGAAGGGCTGCTGGCAGGGGAGCCGACGAGGGTAGGGCTGACCATAACATTACATTCCTTGTAATTGTTTGGGTGTATAAGCGTTTTAGTATATTTAGCAAATCAACACTATGTCTACTTCCTGAGTGTGATCGCCCTCTAATTATAGGTACCCAAAATCAATTGCACGGCTTCAAGTTTGATTCGCCAGACTTCGTTTAGTGCTTTGTTCAGTGATTGCTTGGGCTTAGCCCGCCATAAATCTATCGCAGAGCCCAGGCTTTGCAGCGCCCATTTGGCAATTTCCAGTCGCACATTATCAGAGCTGCCGGGTAATCGAGTTTTTAAGCACTTGGCGAGGTCTACTGCCAAATCCCGTAAATGCTCATCTAGCAGCCAGCGCAATTTCTCGTTTTCGTGGGCCAGTGGGCCTATATCGCGAATGATGTCCTCGGTGCCGGCCATTTCTTCAAAGTGCAAACTGAGGAAGGCTCTAAGGTCTTCAGGCAGGGCTGCTGTGCCTTCTCTAAGCTGTGCCTTGGCTTCTTCGGTAAAGCGAGGGGGTTCGCCAAAGCAGGCGGCTTCTTTATTGGGGTAATAATTGAAAAAAGTGCGGGTGCTAATGCCCACCGCATCGGCAATGGCCTCGGTGGTCAGATTATCTAAGCCGCGCTCTCGGGCCAGTTTGAGGCTGGCTCGCTGTATGTCTCTGGCGGTTTCTAGGCGTCGTCGTTCACGTAAAGTTAATGTCATCGTAATCTGCAAACATTGCATAGTGTGTAATCATTGCAGAATATGATATTTTATGACGTCTACGTCAAGGGTAAATTCCATGAGTCTAGGTCAAAATCTTTTCCGTCGTGTTGCAGTGCTGTCGCTATTCTTTGTCGGTTCGGCGAGTAATGCACAGATGCCGGGTCCTATGGGGCCGAAACCGGTTGGTGTAATTGAAATTGCGCAGCAGCCGGTGCCGTTGGTGGTTACCTTGCCGGGGCGAGCTGTGGCTTATCAGTCGGTAGCGGTTCGGCCTCGGGTAGAGGGTGTGATCGAAGAAATCCTGTATACGCCGGGGGCGGAATTGAAAGTGGGTGATCCGCTGTTTCGCATTGATGATGCCAGTTATCGGGCGCAGGTTGCGGCGGATCTGGCGACATTGGAAAAAGCCAAGGCCAATTATCCCGTTGCAAAATCCCAATATCAGCGGGCCCAAAAGCTGGCGGGTAGTGGTTACACCGAGGCGCAGGTCGAAAGTGCGCGCTCCGGTTTGGCAGAGGCTCAAGCCAGTCTTGATGCAGCTAAAGCCGCATTGGAATATTCCCAAACCCGCTTGGGCTGGACGACGGTAACCAGCCCGATTGATGGTCATCCCGAGGTGGCTGCGGTTTCTGTTGGTGATTTGGTCAGTGCGGGGCAGAGTTCTGCGCTCACAACGATTGTTCGCTCCAACCCGATTTATGTCGATATGGTCGATGCTTCCGCTCACCGAATTTCAGTGCGTCAGCAGGTAGATTCGGGGCATTTGTCTTTGAGTGAAAATCTGGCGGCCACACTCACATTGGAAAACGGCGATGTGTTTCAGAGTGCGGGCAAGATCGTGACCCTGGGTAATATCGTCTCTACCTCTACCGGAACGTTTACGCTGCGTTTCTCTTTTGAAAATCCTGAACAAGTGATTCTTCCCGGTATGTTTTTGCGCGGTGAATTTACGCTGGGTACGGTCAATGCTTTTCTGATTCCACAGCGCGCGGCTAACAGGGATAAAACCGGAAAGCTGACCGTGTTTATAGTTGATGAAAACCAACAGGCCCGTCAGCTAAGCCTGCGGGATGAGGGCAGTTTTGAAAACAATTGGATTGTTTATGAAGGATTAAATCCCGGTGACAAGGTCATTGTGGATGGTTTGAAGTCCCTTCAGCCCGGACAAGCGGTAAGCGCTTCTAAGGTAAATATTGATCAAAACGGCCTGACCCGCCCAGCAAACGTGGTGACTGAATAATGGCTAAATTTTTTATTCATCGGCCAGTATTTGCCTGGGTATTGGCGATTGTGGTTATGCTGATTGGCGTGTTTGGGCTGAACAGTTTGCCGATTTCGCAATACCCGGAGATTGCTCCGACTACCGTTCAAGTGAGTGCGACCTATAGTGGGGCCTCTGCTGAAACCGTCGAGAACTCTGTGACCACGGTGATTGAGGATGGCATGACCGGCTTGGACGGCTTGATCTATATGACCTCAAGTTCGACAGAGGGCGAGGGCAGCGTGTCATTGACCTTTGACGACAGCGTCGACCCGGATATGGCGCAGGTACAAGTTCAGAATAAGCTCTCGCAGGTGCAATCAAAACTACCCAGCTCGGTGATTCAGCGGGGTGTTCGAGTGCAGCGTTCTACCGGTTCCATTTTGATGGTGGGCGCGCTGGTTGCAAAAGATGGCGGTTATTCCTCGGTTGAGCTGGGCGATATTTTCGGGGCGACCTTTGAGGCCGCGGTGCAGCGTACCGAGGGCGTCGGTGCGATTCGTGTATTTGGTACCCAATACGCCATGCGCATTTGGTTAGACCCGGAGCGGCTTTATCAGTACCAATTAACGCCTTCGGATGTGACCGCCGCTGTGAGCGAGCAAAACACTAATGTGACCGTAGGCAGTCTTGGTGCGCAGCCGGTAGTGCAAGGTCAGCAGATTACCGTGGCGATGTCGGCGCAGTCGCAGTTATCTAGCGTAGAAGGTTTTCAGCGGATTTTGTTGAAAACCAATGCCGATGGTTCGGCGGTTTATTTGGGCGATGTTGCACGGGTTGAATTGGGGCAGGAAAGTTACGGTCGCATTAGTCGTCAAAACGGCCTTCCTGCGGCAGGTTTTGGCGTTAACTTGGCAACCGGTGCCAATGCGGTAGAAACCGCTGCACGGGTTCGTGCGGTACTGGAGCGTTTGTCTGGCGCTCTGCCCGACGGGGTTGAAATTACCTTTCCCTACGACACCTCACCTTTTGTTGAGCAGTCTATTGAGCAGGTGTATCACACCTTGTTTGAAGCCATTGTGCTGGTTTTTCTGGTTATTTTATTGTTCTTGCAAAGCTGGCGCGCCACCGTGATCCCAACCATAGCGGTGCCGGTGGTGTTGTTAGGCACCTTTGGTGTATTGGCGGCATTTGATATGTCGATCAATACGCTGTCGATGTTTGCCTTGGTATTGGCCATTGGCTTGTTGGTCGACGACGCTATTGTCGTGGTGGAAAACGTTGAGCGATTAATGGATGAAGAGGGACTTGGTCCGGTTGCTGCTACTGAAAAATCCATGTCAGAAATTACGCCAGCGCTAGTGGGTATTGTATTGGTGTTGTCGGCAGTATTCCTGCCAATGGCATTTATGACCGGCTCTACCGGGGTAATCTATCGCCAGTTTTCGGTAACGATAATTTCGGCCATGGTGCTCTCTTTGTTTGTGGCCTTGATTCTAACGCCGGCGATGTGCGCGTCTCTCTTGCGTCCGGGCGGTCATGGTGAAGGTGCTCATAAATGGCGGTTTGTAAATCGCTTTAATCAAACCCTCGATTATTTAACCGAGAGATTCAGTCGTCGCGTTAGAAAACTGTCTGGTCGGCCCGGTCGTGGAGTGGCGATTTTATTAATTGTCGGCTTGGCCTTGGGCTGGATTTATCAGCGGGTGCCAACCTCGTTTTTGCCCACGGAAGATCAAGGGGTGTTGCTGTCTTTGGTGACATTGCCAGATAACGCGACCTTTCAGCAGACTCAAGATACTATCGAGCAAGTAGAAAGCTTTATGCTGGAAAATCATGCTGATTCCGTAGAGTCGGTATATGCGGTGGTGGGTTTTTCGTTTACAGGTTCTGGTCAGAATAGAGCCATGATGTTTGTGAAGCTCAAGCCGTATTCGGAGCGCCCAGGTGTTTCCGCTACCGATGTCATGAACGCTGCCAACCGACATTTCTTTAATAATCGCTACGGCCAGATTTTCTTCCTACAACCGCCAGCAATACCCGGAATGGGAACGACATCGGGTTTCAGCATGTACTTGCTAGACCAGCGTGGAAATGGTGATGCGGCGCTCAAAGCGGCGGCCGATGAATTGATTACACGGGCAACCGCTGACGGTCGTGTGACCTCTTTACGTGGCAATGACGACAATCCTCAGGCGACTCTGCGTTTGGCTATTGATCAGCGCAAGGCGGAAGCGTTCGGCGTGTCGATCTCGGATATAAACAGCATGTTGGCCACGGTTTTTGCCGGGGTCTATGTTAATGATTTCCCCTTGGGTAACGATCTGCGGCAAGTATTGGTACAGGGCGATGCGCCTTGGAGGATGCAGCCGGAAGATGTTGAGTCGTGGTATATCCGCAATAAGTCGGGAGAAATGCTGCCTCTTGCTGCGGTGATTAGCCGTGAGTGGGAAGCGAAAATGCCTAAGCTGGTTCGTTACGGCGGCACCCGTGCACTGGAAATTTCTGGGGCAGCGGCCAGTGGCGTTAGCTCTGGTGATGCGATGGCGGCCATGGAGGCTTTCACTGCTGAATTAGAGGGCGGCTACGGTGTGGCATGGACAGGTCTTAGCTATCAGGAACGACTTTCAGGCGATCAGGAAGCGATGCTGTATGCGCTTTCTGCATTGGTGGTTTTTCTGTGTTTGGCTGCACTTTATGAAAGTTGGACGGTGCCTTTTGCGGTGATGATGGCGGTGCCTATTGGTGTGTTAGGTGCCCTGTTCTTTACTTGGATATTGGGGCAGTCCAATGATGTGTATTTCAAAGTTGGCTTGCTGACCACCATCGGTTTGGCTGCGCGTAATGCGATTCTGGTGGTTGAGTTTGCCGAGACTTTACGGGATCGAGGAATGAGCTTGGTTGAGGCAACTATCACTGCTGCTCAGCAGCGTTTGCGTCCAATATTAATGACCTCACTCGCGTTCGGCTTCGGCATTCTGCCCTTGGTTCTGGCCAGTGGTGCGGGCGCCAACGCGCAAAAATCCATTGGTACTGGCATGTTGGGCGGCATTATTTTTTCCACCGTGATTGGCATGTTATTGGTGCCGGTGTTTTATGTCGTGGTGATGGCGGTAACCGCCAATCTAAAAGCCCGAATGGCCGCCTCTAAACTGGAGGATGCGCAATGAAAAAGGCCTTAGTGATATTGCCTCTTCTATTGGCGGCTTGTGCGGTGGGACCAGATTATCAGCGTCCAGATGTCAGTTTGTCAGATCGATTCATCGGCGCGAATGCGGCGGCGGTGGCTGATGTTGCCCAGCAGCGCTGGTGGCAGGATTATAACGATCCCTTGCTGTCGACATTGGTTGAACAGGGTTTGTCGCAAAGTCTTGATGTGCTTACGGCCATAGAACGGATTCAGCAAGCAAGAGCAAACGCCAAGGCGACCGGGCTGAGTGCCGCGGTTTCCGGTAGCTTGGATGTGGCTAATGTGCGCCAAGGCGGTGATGCCATTGATGGTGTGCAGGTCATAGACTCTCAGCAATTAAGTGCGGCGTTAGTTGTCGATCTTTTTGGGCGCGTTCAGCGTGGTCGCGAGGCCGCACTTGCTGATTTAGTTGCGGCAAAAGCTGAATCGCAAACCGTGCGCTTGGCGTGGTTGGCCGAGCTGGTTTCTGCTTATGCCGATGCGCGTTACTACCAAGCGGTAAAAAAACTGGCCGAGAATACCATTGCTGCGCGGGAACAAACGGCGGCAATTATCCGCCTGCAATTTGAAGCTGGGGCTTCTACTCAATTCGAAGTGGCTACCGCAGAAGCCTTGCTGGCAACCGCAAAAGCCGATGTGCCGCGTTACCAAGCGCTGTTTTCAGCCAATGTGTTTAGCATAGCCACTCTGTTGAATACCTCTGCGACAGAAGTGTTTGCGCAAATGGAGGCCCCTTCAGAACAGCTTGAAACACCGGCTATTTACGAATTGGGTGTGCCTGCCGACCTATTAAGAAATCGACCCGATGTGCGCAGCGCCGAAGCGGATTTAGCGGCCGCCGTTGCCAATGTGGGTGTGGCGCAAGCGGCGCTGTATCCGGCCATTTCTCTTAGCGGCACGGTGGGCGCTAGCGATGGGCTAGAGAGCTGGACATTTGGTCCGCAGCTTTCGCTACCGATCTTCAATCAAGTGGCTTTGCGCGCTAACCGCGATGCGGCTGAATCCATTGCTGCTCAGGCTGAGCTTCAGTGGCGAGCCGCCGTTTTAAAAGCCGTGGAAGATGTGCAAATTGGCCAGTCAAACCTTGAGCATTACACGGCGCGATCTACCGCGTTGCAGCAGGCTGCAGAAAGCTATCAGCAAGCGTTGGCAATGGCGCAAGAAAACTTTCGGGCCGGTGCCATTACCTTGTTGGATTTACTCGACACCGACCGCAATGCACTGGCAGCAAGCCTCAGCGCGGCATCTGCCATTAACGATAATGCCAAAGCCTGGGCGGTGTTGAAAATTGCGATAGGGGCGGGCGCCGGGGAATAATAGAAGCATCTTATTCCGTTTTGGATTGCCCCAGTGAGCTCTCGCCCTACCTGTTCTGAATGTCTGCGCCCCGCAACGACCTGCCTTTGCGGGGCCATTGTTCAGCGGCGCTCGGCCTATCAATTAATAATATTGCAGCACCCCAAAGAAGCTCGCCATGCACTTTCCACGGCACCGCTTTTGGCCCGCTCGATTATTGGTAGCCAACTTTTGGTGGGCGAAACCTTCGACCCCTGCGAAATTCTCGGGGCGGATTGGCAACAAACTAGCGTGTTGTTGTACCCCGGTGAGCGGGTTATTGAGGCAGAAAAAGCGCAGACCTTAGCCTTAAAAAATCTGATTGTCTTGGATGGGACTTGGCGTAAAACGGCCAAGTTAATCCACATGAACCCTTGGCTTACCCAGTTGCCGTGCTTGGCATTGCAGCCAGCAACGCCAAGCCGCTATCGCATTCGTAAATCTCCCCGCGCTGATGGTTTATCCACAATCGAAGCTACCGCTCAGGCATTAAATGCGCTGCATAACAGTGAGGATTTTGATGCCATTCTCGGCGTCTTCGACAAAATGATTGAGCATCAAATCAGCGCGATGGGCGAAGAAACGTTTAAGCGTAATTACGAGTCAAAGTGGAGATAAGGGGGGGGGCGTTGCGGAATATTCCTGCTTTACGGAGAGCGTTTGCATTGCAGGCCATACGTTTGGCTCGCCTTTGGCAACAAACCGCTCAAATAAACAGCGAGTTGGCTATAAAATCACCGTTATTCAAATAATTAGCGGATTCCCTTGCATTCGCAAAACCGTTTCCCTACAATGCGCAGCCTCTGATGCGGGGTGGAGCAGTCTGGTAGCTCGTCGGGCTCATAACCCGAAGGTCGTTGGTTCAAATCCAGCCCCCGCTACCAACAAAAGAAAAGGCGAATCAAGCACTTAGCTGGTTCGCCTTTTTTATTGTCGGTAAATTTTTAAGCCCTGTGACGATCTGTGACGTTTTCTGTGACGATTTTGAAAATCCGTCACTGTAAAACCATGCCCTGCATGACCTTCGGGCTTCGACTCGGCACAGGCTCTAGGCTCTACAACATCAACGGGGGATAGCACTCATCTCACCCCGTTAATCACACCATCCCATCCGCAATGGGCCAGCACTCGTAATCTGTAATTTTCAAAGTTTCTAAAACCATACGCTCGTCGTGTCATCATTTCCATTTTTTGTGGTAGCACTCCGCAATCCCATTACTTTTACTAAACCTCCACATGGTCGCAATAGGTTGCAGCAATGAGCACAAGGTGGGCTGCTAGGTGCCAGTAATGGAATTTTCAGATAGGATGTTAGTTCTTGAATCCAGCCTATCCTATAAATGCCCAAGTCACGTAAATCAAAGAGAAAAGCTAAATCACCCAAAAAGCGTCTTGTTCTTGAGTACTGGCCAGACAAGCCCATCAAAAAAGCCTCCGCACAATTCACAGGCCTTAAAAAGCAATGGCATGGTGTGATTATGCAAGAACTTAGCGACGGAACTGTAGAGGAGTATACGATTGCTCCAGACTCGCCAATATTCCTTGAAGAATTCTTAGGCGTTTTGAAGGAAGAAATTTGGAATTTGATTTCAGAAAATCATGAAAATTGTGGGCTAAAAATTTATGCAAGAGCCTGAAGTCGGCTTTGCGACATTTAACGCCTTAGTGTTGAATTGCATCCAAAACTGACCCACTAACCCCTTATATTTGCATCGAATTTTGACCCACGTGTAACACTCTCCCGCGACGAAGTCGCGGGAGTATTTTGGAGTGATAGACGTGGCATTATTAAGTGTAATTCGACGCTGGCACCTACGTGACGGGATGCCAATTCGAGAGATCGTCAGACGTACTGGCTTGTCTCGTAATACGGTACGCAAATACCTTTCCAGTGATGTTGTCGAGCCAGCCTACCCGGCTCGCAAGACACCCAGCAACTTAGACAACTACGACGAGATTCTCACAGGCTGGCTGTTTCGAGAATCGCGACGACACCGTAAACAGCGGCGAACCGTTAAGCAGCTACATCGCGACCTCACAGGGCTTGGTTACACCGGCTCTTATGATCGTGTTGCTGCCTTTGCTCGCCGTTGGCGACAAACTCAAGATGAGGCTAAGCGTCTCTCTAGCAAGCATGTTTACGTACCGCTTCAGTTTGCTCCGGGCGAAGCCTTCCAGTTTGACTGGAGTGAGGACTGGGTCAGGATTAACGGTGTCAAAACTAAGCTGCAGATCGCGCACTTCAAGCTGAGTTACAGTCGAGCCTTCTATCTCCGGGCGTATCTGACCCAGACACACGAGATGCTGTTCGACGCCCACTATCACGCCTTCCAGGCCTTTGGTGGCGTCCCTCAGCGCGGCATTTACGACAATATGAAGACCGCCGTCGATAAAATTGGGCGAGGTAAACAGCGCCAGATTAATAAGCGCTTCTATGCCATGGTCGGCCATTATCTCTTTGAACCCGAGTTCTGTAACCCCGCCTCAGGCTGGGAGAAGGGGCAAGTAGAGAAAGCGGTGCTCGATGCTCGCCACGGGCTTTGGTATGACGCCCCCAACTTTACTTCACTACCCGAGGTAAATCGGTGGCTGGAACAGCGTTGTCAGCTACGTTGGCAAGAGACAGCCCATCCCGAGTTTAGAGCACGGTCGTTGGCCGAGTGCTTGACCGATGAGCTGCCTGAGATGATGCCTGTGCCGCCAGCCTTTGACGGCTTTGTTGAGGACACCAAGCGGGTGTCCTCAACCTGCCTGATTACCCATGAGCATAATCGCTATAGCGTTCCAGCGAGCTTCGCTAATCGCATGGTCAGCCTGCGGATTTATCCAGAACGTCTGGTGATCGTTGCAGAAGCCCAAGTGGTTGCGGAGCATGAGCGTGTTTTTAATCGTGATAAACGTACTCAAGGACGAACCATCTATAACTGGCGCCATTACCTTACCGTTGTACAACGTAAACCCGGCGCACTGCGCAATGGTGCGCCGTTCAGCACATTACCTGAGAGCTTCCGACTGCTGCAAACCAAGCTTTTAAAGCGTCCAGGAGGTGACCGAGAAATGGCGGATATCCTAGCGCTCGTCCTGTTGCATGATGAGGCGTTAGTAGAACAAGCCATTGTTAAGGCGCTGGCATTAGGGGAATCGTCTAAAGAACATGTTCTCAATTGCTTAAACCGACTTGAGCAACCACCTCGACCGCAGCCTCTTAAGCCTCCACCCACTCTCAAGCTCGTCACGGAACCTATGGCAAATACAGCACGCTACGACAACCTGAGGAGGACTCAGCATGAACACTGAAGCGATGGTGGCAACACTAAAGTCCTTGAAGCTACACGGCATGGCAGATGCGATCTTGGCCCTATCTGGGCAAGCATCACCGGCATATCAAAATGCGTTACCGGTACTCAGCATGCTGCTCAAAGCCGAGTCCTCTGAACGGGATGTGCGCTCGATCCAATATCAGATGAAGGTGGCGAAGTTCCCAGCCTACCGAGACCTGACTGGCTTCGACTTCCAGCAAAGTATCGTCGATGAAGTGCTTGTTAAGTCGCTACACCGATGCCAATTCCTAGAGGACGCCCAGAATGTGGTTTTAGTCGGCGGGCCGGGCACGGGCAAAACGCATCTTGCGACAGCCATCGGAGTTCAAGCTATCCAGCAGCACAGACAGCGGGTGCGCTTCCTCTCAACGATCGAGGTGGTTAATGCGCTTGAGCAGGAGAAGCAGCAAGGACAACAAGGGCGCCTTGCGAATCGGTTGATCTATACCGACCTCGTGATCTTGGATGAACTAGGCTACTTACCGTTCAGTCAGGCTGGCGGCGCCTTGTTGTTCCACTTGATAAGCAAACTCTATGAGCGCACTAGCATCGTCATTACAACCAACCTCAGCTTTGTTGAATGGTCGACGGTGTTCGGGGACGAAAAAATGACGACGGCGCTATTAGATCGATTAACGCATCACTGCCATATCCTCGAAACAGGCAATGATAGTTACCGACTAAAAAACTCAACGACAAACAGGGAGGAAATTAAGACCGGCAGAAAACCGAAAACTACGCCATAATTAGGCAAATGGGGTGGGTCAACTTTAAATGCAAATGCCGGGTCAGTTTTAAATGCAAATCAACAATCAGGGTCTCACTGTATTCAAGGAAATACGTTTTTTTATGCTGAATAACATGAAAATGATGACCGCAAGCGATATCCCTAATCATCCGCAGATAACTGATCCGTTTTTCAATACAGAATAGTACCGCCCCCATCTGAAGCGCTTTCGCCTTGGAGAGTTGCGCCTTGATGTACTGTCTCTTGGCTTTTTTAGACCATTTTTCGACTAACTCTAATCGCCCCAATTGAGTGGGAACTTCATCTGTCAGTAGCGAGCGCTCAGGGCGAACATTGACGACTCTACGTTTTATCGCAGATTTTGCAGCAGCGCCGGCTAGGTCAGCCTCTTTTATCAGCAATTGTAGACGAATGGCCGAGTAAGGATGAGGTAATGAACCATCACGATAAAGCATGCGCTGAACTAACTTATCCAACTCTTGAGCCGACATTGAGGCCAATGGCGTAATTTGAGTAGCTAGCGCGATATCCGTTTTCGCTTCCCGAATGACTCGCTTGAGATCTTGGCTACGGTTCCAGCGGCGCTCGGCAAAACCAAACCGAATGGGTTCACGATACCCTGTGGCATCTAAAAAGAACTCACTAAAATTAGGCTCGAGTTCATCAAAGGCCTCTAGCTCGAATAGAAGGGAGCCGAAAAGCTCCTCGAGCTCTTTTTTATATTGCTTAAAATCAGAGAGCCTCGATCGAGGTGAGTAATCACTGTAGGTTGCCGCTCCGCGCTCAGCATGCCCCATCCAGCCATCGATAACTTCAATTGAGACACCTGAACGGGCCAGTCGCTGTGCATAACGATGACGAAAGACATTGGCAGGGAGTGACCACTGCAGCAACTCTCCACCAGGTAAGTCGTGATCCCCCATAGAGTGCCATTTGAGCGCGCTATCTAACTTGAAGAACATAGGTAGGGGTGTGGACCTACCTTCCAAAAGCATCGCCAGCTTACTAGCAAGCTCAGGCCTGAGCGTGGAAATCGCGTCAGCGAGTTTGGCCAGATACTTCACATAACTTCGCAAAAGAGCGCACACCGACTCTGGAAGTGGTACTAGCCGACCACTGTGTAACCCGTCATCTGTTTTGTCGTTGATATAAACAAGGCGATATTGCCAGTTGAAGTGCGCAAGCGATTCAAAAGGATCACGTAAGTGGCGGCATCCAGTTGCGGCATAAAGTGCGATCACACAATATTGAGCAAACTGATTATGAAAACTAAGCCAGTCACCCTCTATGAGGGTATTTTTGATTCGCTGAGTCGCGTGTCGAATTTCTAGTTGTATGACGCTCTCTAGAGGAACCAATAAGCTTCCTAAAATATTGACGTTGTCGTTAGCTGACGAACTCGTCGTGAGTGAAAGTCCCTTTTCAATCGCTTTAATATCCCATGATGCATATCCGCAAGCTCCCGGAAGGCCACTGTTTGGTGCAGATGAAACCAAACGTCCGAGATTGTGATCACCGGTTTGCTGATACGCACGCAAACCGGATACTTGTGCCAACTTTGAAGACGAAATCCTCGGAAAATGTTCGCGACAAACATCATTGAACCATCGTTCTACGGGATCAGAACAAAAGCTTTGCCATAGCTGCCCAAGCTGCGGTTCATCGCCTATTAAATTGGAGGTGACGTATTCCAGAGCCGCCGTTAATTGCTTGGGTAACTCAAGCTGGATTTCTCGCGAGAAGGGCTCCACAAGAGATGTTGTTTCATTGTTTGGTTGCCATGAGTTTCGCCGCTGAGGTGATTGGCGTTGGAGATGACAAAGATCTGTGGTGATGCTCCACTCATCTCCCAATTGGTCAGAAATCTTTATTAGCTGCGCAAAATACAATGACCGACCAAAACGGCACGACAGCCAGACAAGCACACCGCCCAAAGCCATAGTACGCTCAGTGGAACGCAGAGATCGATCAATCCACCGATCCAAAACCGGAAGCTCTGGCGGTAGAACACCGTCATAGCTCCAAGGAAGATAGTGCGATTCTTCCGCTCGCTGAATGAAAAAGCTGTTAGAACTGCGCTGTTGCTGCTCTGGGCTATCCGTAGGATCTGTAGGAACAACCCAAGTAAATTCAGACTGTTCATCTTCTGTGTCATGACCAAGAACCAGCTCGCACGCTCCAGAATCACTCTCGTACTGTATCGTGGAAATGGGAGGTGCACTTGCAAAGCGCCGCTCATCATAAATAAGCGTCTTAAGCTCTGGATAAGGCGTGCTTTCTCCAGCGGCTATCGAGTTAATCGCATTTAAAAATCGACTTGCAGCCCTGTCGCCTGAAGTATCAGCACCAACCTGACGAGAAGCCAATCTTAGGGAGTCAGAAAACCGGTCAAAATTTTCAGGGGCGTCAGCTCTAAACCGCTTAGCGGCGGTCAAAAGTTGATCAACAAGCCGCCACCGAGAATTGCCATGCCCTAGCGCAAGAAAGCGAGCAGCTTGACTGATTTCCTTGTCCGCAACATTGTTAGATTCAACAATTCGTTCTGCAGCTTGCACCGCTAACCACATGCGCAGACGCCGCCGCTCAGAATAGATGCTGGCGTCTTTACTGGGAGATAGGACGGTCGTATAGAGAGTGAGTAAAAAGGTTCTCTTTTCAAATTCAGGGAACTGACGGCGGACTTGTTCTATTGTGCCGCTAGGAGAAATAGCCGCGTGTCGGCTACTGATCTGAGTATTTCTTATAAAGGTTGTCGTAAACCGCCGCAGCCTATCGGTGTATGAATGGCCAGACCAGTCTTTGAGGATCTCGCGAGACTCGGGGTGATCAAATTCTTCTGCGAGATTGGCAATACCCACAATGTTGGGGTTGAGGCCAAGAAGGAGGTATATTATTTCCAGCTCTTCTTGTAAGCCGTTATCAAAGGCCCACTCTACCAGCGAAGAAAATCGCTTTCCGAGCCTGAAGGTCAGCTCCTCCTTAGGAGTTCTGTGACACTTATCCTTTGCTTCTTGTGACATAAAGTGCTCTTACGTCCGTGAGCGAAACCCTCAAAAAGTCTATTTATCATAATGATTTATGCAATATATGGCAATTTAAGTACATTTAAAATGTATCTATAAGATCATTCTCATAACCGTCGTTGGTTCAAATCCAGCCCCCGCTACCAACAAAAGAAAAGGCGAATCAAGCACTTAGCTGGTTCGCCTTTTTTAATGTTGGTACTTTTTTTAACCCTGTGACGATTGGCGGCTCTACAACACTACCGTTACCAATGTATAGGTGGTGCTCCGGCCTCCACCGGGTTCTTTTTCCAACACGCCTTTTTCGATCAAGTCATTAATATCCCGAGTAGCTGTATCCTGCGAGCATTTGCAGATTTTTGCCCACTTCGATGAAGTCAGCTTTCCCTCAAAGCCATCCAGCAGTCGATTTAACATTTTTTGCTGGCGCGCATTGAAGTTCTGCGCCACGTTACATGACCAGAACTTGGCTTTGGCCATCACTTTTCCAGTGATGATCTCCGCGCCATCGATGGCACCTTCAAGAGCCTCCAGAAACCAGACCAGCCAGGGCGTGATATTCAAATTGCCCTTTTGGGTTTTCTCCAGAATGTCGTAATAGGATTTATGCTGCCGCTGTATTTCGGCGGACATACTGTAAAATCGATGTGGATTGCCCTCAGCTCGGGCCAGCAGCATATCTGTCAGCGCTCGGGCTGTCCGCCCATTACCATCTTCAAAAGGGTGGATCGTGACAAACCAGAGGTGGGCGATACCCGCCTTAAGATTGAGGTCACCTTTAAATGGAGCTTCGAACCATTCGAGGAATCGCGCCATTTCTTGTGGTAACCGTCCGGCATCCGGGGCTTCAAAGTGGATCGTTTCTCGGCCTATTGGCCCGGATACTACTTGCATGGGGCCGGCTTCAGTCTTACGCCAATCGCCGACGCTGATTTGGGACATGCCGCTACGTCCGGTTGGAAACAGCGCTGCGTGCCAGGAGTGTAGGCGCTCACTGGTGAGTGGCTTATCGAAGTGCCTCGTAGCGTCCAGCATCATTTCCACCACGCCTTCGACAGCGTGATCAGCTTTGATCAGGCCTGGAATATCCATTCCCAGATGTCGGGCAATAGAGGAGCGTACTTGCTGCTTGTCGAGGATTTCTCCTTCAATTTCGCTGGTCCGCAGTACATCTTCAGTCAGCGTGTAGAGCTCGGCTTCCTGCTGTAATTCAAAACCGAGGGATTCCATTCTCCCGAGCAGACGACCCTGCTTGCGGGAAACGGCTGGTAGCCGCTCCGCGATGATGGCTTCATCGAAGCTGAAGTTGGGCCAGTTGGGAAGTTCGTGGATATACCTTGCCATAATCTCCGCGCCTTTTGCGGGGATTATGGCGTTTTATCTCCGCATCTGCAACGGTATTGTCCGCATATAACGCGGAGAAAATGATGTTTTATCTCTGCAATGCTGGCACGCTTAGCAAAGCCACAAGTATTGCTACGCAAGGTTCCGTGGGAGATTTGGGGCCACGCCATTACTTTTACTTTGTGGTCTCGATCTTAAAATCGTCCTGAAGCTTAGCCCAATGCGATCTAAGACTTTCTTTGTGAGATTCGTCCATCGGTAACGCTTTGAGAGCCTCAGGCCATAATTCTCTCGCCTTGCTCATTGCATCGTCTAGGTGTGGTTTTATCGCCCTCCACGGAATGCCCGATTTACCTGCCCATGCCTGAAAATGTGCCATAGTAACGGCATACCATTCTTTGGTTTTGTCTAAGTTGAGCGCATATCTGGTTTCATTTTCGATATATACATTTGTTGTAACGATATCGTAGGCAGGAGACAGCCGTGGCGTTACTTTATCAAGATACAAGAAGCTCCAGTTTTTTAGGTGTGCATCGCCATTCGCCAAGAGAACATTCACCAGTAATCGCCTTGCGAGCTGTTGAGTGTCGGCAAGCCCGTCACCAGAGAAGTCATAAATGACTTTGCCTATATTCTCATAATTAGCTGAAGTGTATTTTTCGTGCGGGTACTTCACCAGAATTTGCGCGAAGTCTTCCATGTGAATGCGCTGGTTGCCGTCCCGATCAAATCGCTTGATGGCAAAGGCATGCTTTTCATCTGGCAAGTTAATTTGTGGCAAATTGTCGAGCTTATCTAGCTCAACAAGTTTGATCTCAGGAATATCAATTCCAACGAGCCCCGCCAGCGACATGGCGGTATATTCGTTTAGTGGCGCAAACTTGTGCTTGGTTGAAGGTGTTTTGATTATCCAGTCACCCAGCACGTTACCCTTGGCTAAGTTATAGCGCCCATCCTTCTCTTTCATGGAGAACTTCATTTGCACGCCAGCCAATGAAAACTTGTTTTCTTGGGTGACTTTATCGAACTTGGCTGCCTTAGCTATTCCATGCGTTTCCAGTACGTAATCAGGAATATCTTCAGGCTCCATTCGTGTGGCTTCGATTGCCCCCGGCAAATCTTCGCCAAGGTAAGAGAGAATGTGAAATTCATTATCTACGTGCACCTTCAGGCCTTGTGCGATTAGCTCGCGTAACGAGCCTTCTGGCAGCAAGTTTGAAAGCACAGGATGCAGCCGCTGATTCCGTGCCCATGGTTCTGCCATCAGCTTGACGGCATTCGGGAACGAGGGGTGAGTGATAAGGCTGAATGTCGGACGCTTGGGATCATTTTTAAATGAGTCTGCGATGCTCAATACATTGCGGCCATTCTTGAACCCAGCGAGATAGCCGATCAGCACGCCATGAATTGTGAGCTGTAGAACATTGACTTGGTCATGGCTGTCCGCGCTCATTCATTTTCTCCTAGCAAGCCCTGCCATGGATCATCGGCCAGTGGGTTACTTTGTTCTTTTCCCGTCTGGCTTGGCTTGGTTACTCCCTTAGTTGATGGCTCAGAGCTTGAAAGAGTATCGTCGGCTAGTGCCGCCAGCACAGCATTCAATTTTTCTTGCGGAATTAGCAGCAACTCACTTTTGAGTCCCTTAGCGACTAGCTCAAGAGTATCAAGTCGCGGATTGCCCTTGGATTCCAAACGCTGATATTGCTGACGCGATATACCAACGCGCAGCATCATATCGTGCTGCTTGAGTTTCAGTGCGATACGGCGTTTTTTGATTTGCTCGAGTAGTGAATTCATAATGAAACACATGTATTGCTATCAATCAATAAAGAAGCATATTAGTTTCTTTTTTTTTGTGTGGCAACATATGGGTTTCTTTCTGGTGTAGAGATCGATTTTCTGTTTAGTGAGAGCTGGATTAGGCGGGCCAGGCAGCTCTAACAGCGTACCCAGCCCTTTCTCTAAGTCTACTCAAGACTCGGGCACCGGCTCCAATTTGCGACGGAAGCTGCCCGAGATCCGCACGACATTGTCGCCGTCGGGCATGATTTGTTCGCCATCAATGATTTGCGCTGTTGCGGAATAGGTACCCGTCACGTAGCCATCGTCGTCAGAGAGTATTTCTACCTGACAGGCGGCGCCGTCCAGTGTCAACTCGGCTTTGGCGTCGCGGTCGTACTGCGTAGTCTGATACAGGGCGCCAATCGCTTGTAGATTCACCTGTACCGCGCGATTATCGCTGCTGTTTACATCGGCGCAGTGGTGCACACCCACTTCACGCGGCATATTAATTATGTCCAGTTTGAGTTCTTTGCGGCGATCCATGGTGCGATGACCATACTGACTGTAGGAGGACTCGTAGCTGTATAGCTGATCGAAGGGATCGTAGATAAACTTGAAACGATCACTGGTTTGCCAATGACCACTGCCGTCTTCAATGCGCATGGTCACGCCGACTTCGTCCGGAGCTAGGTCGCCTTCATCACCGTTGTCATCATCTGGGCGCGTCAGCACGACCGCATAATTACGGAATTTCCCACTGATTTCCAAACGGCGATCGTCGCCCTCTAATAAATTTTCCTGGGCAAACAAGGTCGCGGTATAGCTAGCGTCATAGAATTTGCCACCGCGCGACACGGTCACGATTTCACACTCACCACTGGCCTCGTCTGAGGTATAGCGTTGCTCCAGCAAATAGGTGCCGACTTTTACCCACATGTGCATGGCGCCAGCACGATTTCGGTACTCGGTGCCACAGTGGTAGGTTGTATCCCCAGCAAAGCCTCCCTGTGGCTGGGTGCCCGCGTGCAAGCTAATAATATCGGAGGCATTGCCCTGAAATGGGGGTGTGCCGTCCTCTGGGCTAGTACCGCCAAGGCCAACAGGATTATCCAGCAGGAAGTACTGTTCTGAGCCGAGTTCATAACTTGGATTATCGGCCAGTTCGATACTGCCAAAATAGTTCCGAGGCAAGTCACCTTCAAGTGTTCCTTGTACGCCCACATGGTCATAAACGCGGAACGGCACATTTTCAAGCTGAATAGCGTACTCGTCCTTCTCCAGTGTGGCCGCAAGAATAACGCCTTGAATACCCCCCAATTCGCTGACGTAGTCAGTACGTAGCCTGCAGTCGCTGGCCGTGTAATCGCCGCGATTAGCTGGCGCTCCGGTAACGGCATTCATCGACAGCACCATCTGTAGCTGATCGTCGCAGACTTGCTCGCCCAGAACATGAGGAACATTAAGATACATAACAGCAGGCACTAAGCCTTCGTACTCTGTCGTATCGATGTCGTTACGGGTATCGACATTAAATCGCAGCTGCCGAACACCGCTCAATGTTGTATAAACGCTGGCGTAATCCAACAAATAGCGATAATTGCTATCTGTAAACTTCAAATAAGCGCCGTTCTTGCCATTCAAAGGATCGTAAACCGGGTTGTCGAGGTCGCCCGCAACACCGCCGCCGCCAGTTTCGCCCCCGGTTTCTCCGCCAGTTTCTCCCCCGGTTTCTCCGCCAGTTTCGCCCCCGGTTTCTCCGCCAGTTTCGCCCCCGGTTTCTCCGCCAGTTTCGCCCCCGGTTTCTCCGCCAGTCTCGCCCCCGGTTTCTCCGCCAGTTTCGCCCCCGGTTTCTCCGCCAGTTTCGCCCCCGGTTTCTCCGCCAGTTTCGCCCCCGGTTTCTCCGCCAGTCTCGCCTCCAGTTTCTCCGCCAGTTTCGCCCCCGGTTTCGCCTCCGGTTTCCCCGCCAGTTTCGCCCCCGGTTTCTCCGCCAGTCTCGCCTCCGGTTTCTCCGCCCGACGCGTTGTCACCTATTGTGTTTGAATCGGGAGTGAGGAGTGCTGCGTTTGCCTGTAGATCGGTGTTGGCTAACAGTGCAGCCTGTGAATTGATAGCTGCTGACAAGTCCGCCACAAAATCAGTGTAGGGAACGGCCACTGAGGAGCCCTCCGACATACCATCCAGCGCACTGTCTTTACCATCGGCAATCAGCGCATTCATGGTGCTCACCGCAGGTAATCCTTCGCCAGATGACATTTCCGCGAGGGCGGCCAGTAACAGGGCGTGGCGCCCCGCCTCGGTATCATCAAGGCTGTTGGCTTCCGTCGCGTCAGACACTAGGCTCGGAACGCTTAGAATACTGGTTAAACTTGGCGCGATCGCAGCGCGAACCTCATCGTTAATCCCGCTCACAATATCGCTTGTCAGCGGAGAGTTGCCTCGGGCCACAGCGATCTCATATGCGAGGTGGGTCAGCGGTGTTACCGCCAAGGCAGGATTAGGGGCGATCGCCATTGCGCGCATACTCTGACCCGCTGGAAAAGCCAGTGTTGCCTTGGCGGATTCGTCGTAATAGCTAGCACCATCGCCACCGAGTACTTCTACTACTACCGGCCCTTGGTAACGGCTGTAGTCCACGCTAACGCTACCGTCAGCAGCGGTTGTTCCGGTGCCAATAAGTGTGACGCCATCTGCTTCATAAATGTTAACTTGGGCATTGGACACCAAGCCGAGAGACGGTGATACCGCTACCGAATCTGACTTACCGCCCTGAGGATATTTGTGATCTTCATTACACGCTGCCACGGTGAAGGCCAGCGCCAGCACAGGAAGGTGCTTCCAAGTTGCAAATTTCATAATGCTCTCCGACTCTAGGATTATTGCGTTCCGTCGCTGCAATAACGGCAGCGCGAAACCTCTGAATAATTTTGCAAGCAGTATTCGCGGGGGCCGGCCCTACCAACAACCCCGTATTCAGGGGTGCTGTGTCGAATCGGGCTTATATTCACCAGAGCATTTTGAAAGCGCAGCTAATCTGAAGTTAAGTTGCGCGTGAAAGGCTGGCTATGCGAATACAGTTACGATGAGGCAGTGGCGGCTAAGAGTTAGCCATTTGAAGTTGATTCAGTTCGAGGATGCCGCACTGAATGGCAACCAGTGTCGCCATCGCACGATTTCTAACGCCGAGTTTTCGGTAAATTTCTTTCACGTAGCCGTCTACCGTGTACATGCTGATAGATAAGATATTGGCAATCATCTTATTGCTTTTACCCTGTGCAAGTTCCTGAAGCACCTGGTGTTCACGTGGCGTGAGAGGCAGCGGTTTTGCGTCGGAATACAGCATACTGGCGTTGTCGAGGGGCATATTGGCGATCACTCTTCCATTGAGATTGCCGAGTATCTTCCCCCGTGAACAAGGGGCTGACAAATGAATAATTCAACGCCTTCGGATTAGATAATCTTATCTGGCCATTCTTTAGCGATGATGCCAGACACCCACTGCTGGAAGTCCTGAATGACTTTATCGCCCCGATACTTATTGCTGTAGGTTAAAAAACATTCCCCGTATCGCGTCACCTTTTCTGACATTGGCAGCACGAGCTCATCATCACTACGCATGAATTGGTAGGACGTGGGCAGGTAGCCCATTGCAACGCCGATATTGCTCTTCACGGCCTCGATACTGGTCTGAACCGTGCTGACAACCAACTCATTCGACGTATCCGGGAGCAGGCCCCATTGCGTCTGCCATCTTGGCCACTGATAACTGTCGTTAGAAATTTTGATGATCCGGCAGCCAGTGAAGTCGCCTTCTGCCAAACCGGGGTGCTCGGCGAGGTAGCGACGTGTGCAAATAGGCGTCAGTGAGAGTTTTACTAGAGGATGGTAGGTAAGCTCGGGCTCATTACCGCATTCGTGACGGATTGCGACAGTGGTTTCCGAGTTTTCTGAGTTTTCCAAATTAACACGAGAAATATCGGCATCGATCTGAATCGTCAGCTCTGGATACTTGGCTTGGAATTCGTGGATATTGGGAAACAGTAATAGCGTTGCAATATTTGGCAGAGTATTGATGACAAAGCGCTGCTTTTTTCGCTCTTTGCGTACGGCCAGTGTGGCAGTATCAATCAAGTCTAAGCCGCGTTTAACATGCAAATAGTAGCGCTTGCCCTCTGCCGTCAGGGATATTTTACGGTTCTCTCGTTGAAACAAAGTGACACCAAGGTTTTCCTCTAGCGCCTTAATCTGATGGCTAACTGCTGGGGGCGACACAAACAGTTCATTCGCGGCGTCTTTGAAGCTTAATCGACGTGCGGCGACTTCGAAAACACGAATCAAGTTAAGTGAAGGCAGGTGCGGGGTGGGCATTCGATACGACTCAGCGATACAACTCAGCGATACATCAGGCTAATAGATACAAGCATTGAAGGACAGCGACAAGAGTATCCCAATGGTAGCTGTGAGTTTATCTCAAATTTCAGTCAAGCAAACAGACATAAAAAAACGACCCGGCCACAACTGGCCGAGTCGCCACAAAAAAACCAATTATTGTCAGTCTATTGCTTTGCTGAATACGCTGCCATATCCACGAAGTTCATCCCGTTCTTCAGAATCAGAGCGGAAAACTTATCTGGAACAACATTAACATCGTAACGACTCGTCTTAGATTTTTTGCCTGTCCCGCCCCCTAGCGCCGATAAGTAACCAAGCGCAGTCGTAATTCCGTCAGACACCTTATCGCCCGTTGTTGTGCTGTCTTCCACCGAGGAATAAAACGCCTCATCGGTAAACAAAGCGTGCTTGGTGAAATAGGTTGGAACCATATGCGCGCCATAAGTCCATTTATCAGAGCCCGGCATGGTTTGTGACATCTTGCCCGGTGGCACGAGCATCAAGGTGCCGCCCACCTGCAAATTCACCTTGCCCTCAACCATCGCTGTCTGATTCATGCCAAGCAAACCTTTTTTATTCTCTGTAATTGAGGCCATATCAACCACGAACATCAAGCGCGCCGGTGTAACGCCTAAACGATGGGCCAAAGTCGCCTCTTTACTAGCTGGGTTTGCTCCGCCCATTTGTTTGAAGGCATTCGTTAGCCCGCCAGTCAGACCGGCATTGGCTGTTGCTTCATCTGTCACCCGATAGCCTGTGGGTGCAAATACCGAGTATTCCGTGCTCTTAACTTTGAACTTCAGTGGAGAGTCTTTGCCACTTTCTTTCAAGTCTTGAAACTCACTCGTTTTGATCAAAGAGGCCGCAGGCATAACATCAAAGCCCGCTGCACTTAACTGTTGCTCACCTTGGCTACACACCCGATCCGTAATGGCTTGCAGCTCAGCATCCGTCACCCCTTTCAGATGATAGTGTTGGCTCACTTTTGCCTCGACGGTGTAATCACGGTTGTCGAAGATATGGCCAGAGGTTTGCGAACCACCGCTTTGCTTCACGGCAAACGCAACCTGGCAGGTGGTCAGTGCCACACGGGTAACATTTTTATTGGCTTTTTTATTCTTAATCTCGATGAACTGCTGAGCCTGTGCCGCAACTCCCGCACTTTCATCATATTTTGGCTGCGGCTTCTCACCGCCACCCATCAAAGCACAGCCGCCCAAAAGAGCGCCCACAGAAAAAATAACAAGAGGTTTTAAGGTAGATTTCATGATCGATTCTTCAAAAAAATAATCGCATCAAATTACCGTTTCGAAACTAAGCGGCCCACCCCTTAATTAGGGGGTGGCGCTCATTTGTGTCCTCCAGCGATTACAGCGCCAATGCGGGTGCTTCTTTTTTTGCTGGTGATCGTGCTTCCTCTTTGATCATGGCGGCGAGTTTCTCGCCGATCATGACGGCGGGGGCGTTAGTGTTGCCGCCAACGAGGGTGGGCATAATTGAGCAGTCGGCAACACGCAGGCCTTCTACGCCGCGCACGCGCAAGCGTTCGTCGACGACGGCCATATCGTCTCGGCCCATTTTGCAGGTGCCAACGGGGTGATATTGGGTATCGGCGCGGGCTCGAATATCCGCTTCCAGACTTGCTCGGTCATTGGCATCTACAGGGTAAAGCATGCCGTTGCGCCAGCCATCAAAGGGTGAGGACTCCAGAATTTTCAATTGCTTCTGGCAGCCTTTAATCAGGATGTCTAAATCACGTTCGTCATTTAGCAAGCCCATATCGAAGCGCGGTGCGGCGAATGGATCGGGTGAGCCGAGTTTTACCCAGCCACGAGATTTGGGACGCAATAGTGTGACATGGCTGGAGAAGCCGTGTCCGGTGTGCATTTTGCGGCCGTGATCGTCAACGACGGCGCGAACTAATACCAGTTGCAGGTCGGGGATTTCTAATTCAGGTGAGCTGCGGAAGAAGGCGCCGGCTTCAGCGTATGGGCTGGTAAATATACCGTCGCGCTTGCTGAACCATTTAAGTAGTTCAGGTGCGCCACGGAATATGAAGGGCAGTGAGACGCCGAAGGTATCGCTGGCGAATCGTGAGCGGTAGGTGTGCACGACATCCAGATGATCTTGTAGGTTTTGGCCGACGCCGGGTAGGTCGCAAACTACGTCGATGCCCATTTCTTGTAAGTGCTGGCCCTGCCCAATGCCCGACAGTTGCAGGATCTGTGGCGAGTGGAAGGCACCGCCGGCGACAATGACTTCGGCGCGACAGTTGATGCGGGTGGTTTGGCCATTGAGGTCGAGTTCAACACCTACCGCACGCTTGTTGTCGAATATTATGCGGCGTACGCGGGCGCCAGTCTTAACCTCAAGATTGGAGCGGCTCAGGTTGGGAACAAGGTAGGCTTTGGCGGCGCTACAGCGCTCGCCATTAACATGGGTGACCTGGTATTCGAAGCAGCCTTCTTGTTCGGCGCCGTTGTAATCAGGGGTGCGAGGCACGCCGTTAAGCTCACAGGCTTGCATGAACAATTCATTCATTTTGCCCGGGCTGCGTAAATTCATGACGTTTAGTGGGCCGCCTTGACCGTGGTAATCATCATGAATATTTTCATTGTTCTCAGACTTTTTGAAGTACGGCAGAAGGTCGTCATAGCTCCAGCCGGTATTGCCTAGGCTGGCCCAGTGGTCGTAGTCCCAGCGGTGCCCACGCACGTAGAGCATGGCATTGATCGCGCTTGAACCGCCCAAGCCTTTGCCGCGTGGTTGGTAGCTGCGGCGACCGTTCATATTAGGGTTGGGCTCGCTTTCTAAAGCCCAATTTGTTTTGCTCTTTTTGGGCATGATGGCGACCACGCCAGCGGGCATATTAACAACCATGCTGTTATTGTCGCCGCCGGCTTCCAGTACACAGACTCGCACGCTTGGGTCTTCGGTCAATCGAGCAGCAAGGGCGCACCCGGATGATCCGGCGCCAACGACGATGTAATCAAAAGTTTCGATGCTCAAGTGTCTGTCCTCCAAGGATGTTGCGAGCTCGGCAAACGAGCGCAGACGTGAATTAGGCTGCAAAGCATGACGATGTTGGGCGTGAAATTCGCCCTACACAAGTTAGGTTTTTACTTGCTAGGCAGGAATATGTCGGCGAATTTTCTGCAGGGCTTTAAGGGGCGGGGCTTGTCGCATAATATATCAACAGTATTGTTGAATTAGAAAAATAGGAGTGGGTATGGCGAAGTTCAGTGACTGGGTCAGTTCGATAGCAGACGCGGGGCGCGAACTGTTGCCCGGCAAAAATCGGCAGGGCAAGCAGCGAACTTTGATCGAACTTTGCCATGAGGCGTGCACCAGCAAGGGCGAGGCGATGGGTACAGCCATTGCCGATGCGGTGGTGAGGGGATACCAGTCGCTAGATCAGGAGGAGCGCATTGCCTTCTTTCAGCAATTGCACAGGGAGTTTGGGGCGAATCCAGATGAGATTTTACGCTGCGCAGAAGCGTTTAAGCAGTCCCAGAGTATTGAGACTTACCGCGCGCTGAGCGAGGCGATAGACCCACCCCGGCGCAAGGTGTTCCGCGCGATTAATATGGCGCCTAATGGCACGGCAACGTTGATTCAAATGCGTAAAGATGTGTTGGCCTTACTTAAAGATCATCCCGAGTTTGTCAGCATTGATGACGGCCTGAAAAATCTCTTTATCTCCTGGTTTAACCGGGGCTTTCTCACCCTTGAGCGAATTAGCTGGAAAACCTCGGCCGATATTCTGGAAAAGTTAATTGCCTATGAAGCGGTGCATGAAATGGATGGCTGGGACGATTTGCGTCGTCGGCTTGCCTCAGATCGTCGCTGCTTTGCCTTCTTTCACCCGGCAATGGAAGATGAGCCACTCATTTTTGTGCAGGTTGCCTTGGTGAAAGGCGTTGCTGGCAATGTGCAGGAAATTCTTGAAGCGCCGATGCCTGAAGTGGACGATCACGATTTCGATAGCGCCATTTTTTACAGTATCAGCAACTGTCAAGACGGCCTGAAAGGCATCTCCTTTGGTAATTTTCTGATTAAGCAGGTTGTGGTCGAGCTGCAGCGGGAATTCCCCCAGCTCAAGAAATTTGCCACGCTGTCACCGATTCCGGGGTTCCGGCGCTGGCTTGATGGTGAGCGCAGTAAAACCTCTAGCCCGGTGATGAACGGTGCTGAGCGGCAAGTGCTGGAATTGCTGAAGTCGCCAACATGGATGGATGATGCGAGCGCAGTGGAGCAATTAGAACCACTATTAATGCGCCTGTGTGCGCATTATCTGCACGATGAAAAACGTGGCGCGGAACCCCTCGACCCAGTGGCGCGCTTTCACTTGGGCAATGGTGCAGCAATTGCTCGCTTGAACTGGTTGGGCGATCGCTCAGAGAATGGCCTGCGGCAATCCTGCGGTGTTCTGGTGAATTATGCGTATTTGCTAGAGAATGTAGAGCAGAACCACGAGGCCTATGTGAATGAGGGGCAGGTAGCAACCCTGAGTGCATTTCAGAAATTGCTGCAAACGCCCTGATTGGAAACGAAGCGAAATGGAGAGCACGTGAAGATAATAAAACCAGATACTGGACTGAAGCCGGCGGTTGCGGGACTTTTACTACTCAATATATTGCTGGCGCCAAAGCTGTATGCAGAGCTTTTTACTGGCGTGGGGATTGATGCCGATAGAGCAACGTCGGTAAGCATTGCCCAAAATGATTTGGCACAACAACTGTTTGTGCAGATTGAATCGAAAAGCGTCTATGAAGTTGAGCGCGGTGCCAGCCAGTTTTCCGCAAAATCCTTAACGCAATCAGATGTGGCGTTAATGGGCGTGAATACCCATTGCGACAAACGCCCTGATGCGAATTTTCACTGCAAGGCCTTGTTAGATACAGAAAAAGCCCGGCCAATGTATCAGCGCGAGTTGAATCGTATTGCCGGCGACATTGAGAGCCACTTTACAAACTTCGAGGCTGCCGCGGCGGCAGATCAATACCTGCTGGGCAAGCAGTTGCTGGTGAAAATGTCGGCCTATGACAAAGTCCGAAACGCCGGCGCGGTGCTTGAGCTTAACTCGCCGACAAATCTTGCGCCTATCAAGCGCCGCCTTGAAAGTTGGAGCGCTAATACCCTGCCAACAGCAAATTCTATCAAGCTGGCGGTGAAGGTACTGGCAGACGGCTTAGAAGCGGGGCAGTTTGATGTTCACGCTCCGTATTTTGAAGACTCGCAAGAGCTAACGCCGTTTGGCCGGGCCTTTATGGATGCCATGCAAGCCGCGCTGGGCAAAAACACCGAGGCTGCGGGCGCCAAATACCGCCTGTTAGGGCGCTATACCGAAACCAAATCGGGTTTGGATATTGCCTACGATGTTATTGATATTAAAACGGATGCGCTGATTGATAAGCGCCTAGTTCGTTTGCAGAAGAGTGCCTACGCGAATTATGAAATCAAACCGGCCACGATTGATTTTGATCGAATGCTGCGTCAGGGCTATGCCGTTTCCAATGATTTTTCCGTGCTCGTGGCGACCAATCGCGGCCTTCGCAATTTGGCCTTTGCGCAAGGTGAGGACGTCGAACTACTGGTTAAAATGAATAAGGCGGGCTATTTCTACGCGGTCGGCTACAGCATTAATGAGGGGCAGGCGATCGAATATTTACTGCCTCTCAACGATACCCGTGGCGACCGGCAATTTATTCAGTACGTGAATTTTGATGATGCCAATAAGTGGATCTCCTTGGGCAGTTACACTATTGAGCCGCCCTTTGGCACCGAGAGCCTCCGCATTATTGCCTCCACAGAAGACCCTATAAACAGCTTGCCCGCACATCGCTTTGATCCATCCAGCGGGTATTTTGTTATGGGCAGTGGTCTTAAACAGCTTACCGCAGGCTTGGAAAAGACCCGTGGTTTGAAGATGAAGAAAACCAAAGCCGAGACCAGCCCGGTGGTTGAATCGGTACTGACGTTTTCAACCTATCAATAATACTGAGCACAAACGTTCAGGCATAAAAAAAGCCCCGTCGGTAGCACCGGCGGGGCTTGATCTAGCTGCGAGCTAATTACTTAGCAGCGCGTTTCTCTTTCTCTTTTGCAATCACAGTTTCAGCAACGTTGGCTGGGCACGGTGCATAGTGTGAGAACTCCATAGAGAACTGACCACGACCAGAAGTCATGGTACGCAGGGTGCTGATGTAGCCAAACATTTCAGACAGCGGTACGTCAGCTTTTACGCGAACGCCAGTGGCGCCGGCTTCTTGGCCAGAGATCATGCCGCGACGACGGTTCAAGTCACCGATAACGTCACCCACATTGTCTTCTGGGCTGAATACGTCAACCTTCATCACCGGCTCAAGCAGTTGTGCACCGGCCTTAGGCATGGTTTGACGGAACGCGCCTTTTGCCGCGATTTCGAATGCAACCGCCGAGGAGTCAACCGCGTGGTAAGCACCGTCGTGCAGGTTAATCGCCACGTCCAGAACAGGGAAGCCAGCAAGTGGGCCGGTGTCCATCATAGACTTGAAGCCTTTCTCAATCGCAGGGAAGAATTCCTTAGGAACGTTACCGCCGACAACGCTTGAGGTGAAGGTGAAGCCGCTGTTTGGCTCGCCGGGAGCAATGGTGTAGTCGATTTTACCGAACTGACCAGAACCACCAGACTGCTTCTTGTGGGTGTAGCTGTCTTCAACTTTCTGAGTGATGGTTTCGCGGTAGGCAACCTGAGGCTGACCAACAACCAGCTCAACACCGTAGGTACGCTTGAGGATGTCGACTTTGATATCCAGGTGAAGTTCACCCATACCTTTCAGGATGGTTTCGCCTGAGTCTTCGTCAGTTTCAACGCGGAAGGTTGGGTCTTCGGCAACCATTTTACCAATCGCAATACCCATCTTCTCGGTAGAGCCTTTGTCTTTTGGCGCAACCGCGATAGAAATTACGGGCTCAGGGAACACCATGGCTTCTAGGGTACAAGGATGGTCAACATCACACAGGGTGTGACCGGTTTGTACGTTTTTCATGCCCACAATAGCGATGATGTCACCCGCTTGTGCGCTAGTCAGTTCGTTACGTTCGTCCGCCTGCATTTCACACATACGACCGATACGCTCGGTTTTGCCGGTGAAAGAGTTCAGAATGGTGTCGCCTTTTTTCAGCTTACCTGAATAGATACGTACGAAGGTCAGGGCGCCGAAACGGTCGTCCATGATTTTGAACGCCAGTGCGCGGAAAGGCTCGTCGGCAGATACGGTCGCGTATTCGCCAATCGGGTTACCTTCTTCGTCAGTCAGTGGCTGTGGGTTAACTTCGGTTGGGCTTGGCAGGTATTCAACAACCGCATCCAGCAGCAGCTGCATGCCTTTGTTTTTGAACGCCGAACCACAGTAAGTTGGGAAGAACGCCAGTTCCAGCGTACCTTTGCGGATGCAGCGCTTGATGTCTTCCATAGAGGGCTCTTCGCCTTCCATGTAGGCCATCATCACGTCGTCGTCCATTTCTACCGCTGTTTCGATCAGCATTTCGCGGTAGGTTTCAACGTCGTCAACCATATCGGCTGGAATGTCTTTTTCTTCGTAGTTTTCAGGCTGTCCGGTTTCGTCCCAAACATAGGCTTTGCGGCTCAGCAGGTCGACCACGCCCACGAACTCGTCTTCACGGCCAATTGGCAGAGTCATAATCAGAGGAGTCGCGCCCAGTACTTTCTTAACCTGATCGGTTACGCGGATAAAGTCTGCACCTACGCGGTCCAGCTTGTTAACGAAGATCAGACGAGAAACTTTAGAGTCGTTCGCATAGCGCCAGTTGGTTTCTGACTGGGGCTCAACACCGCCAGAACCACAGAATACGCCAATACCGCCGTCCAGTACTTTCAGTGAGCGGTAAACTTCAACGGTGAAGTCAACGTGCCCAGGGGTGTCGATAACGTTGAAGCGGTGGCCTTTCCACTCACAGGTTACGGCCGCTGACTGAATGGTAATACCGCGCTCGGCTTCTTGTTCCATGAAGTCGGTGGTGGATTCGCCTTCGTGAACTTCACCGAGTTTGTGGATTTTACCGGTCAGCTTCAAAATACGCTCGGTAGTGGTGGTTTTGCCGGCATCAACGTGGGCGAAAATGCCGATGTTGCGGTAGAAGGATAAGTCAGTCATGGCGCTCTCTAATAAGCTGGGTTGAAAATAGGTCGCTAAGATACTGGAAGTGAGAAAATTTTTCTCGTTTATTTTGTGGAATTATGCTATTTCGAATGGATTTTTTATTAAAAATGGCCCGCCAGCGGCCGTATCCGCTCAATCTTGGCGTAAATTTCGATTTCTGCGCCCGATTTGGGATTGGGCTTACACCGCAGCTCTGCTTGGGGCTAGCTAGAGCGTAAACCGCTGTTCCCGGTTCCCCACCGTTATTCCTCGATATTTGCAGCTACCGTGGCCATTTTGAAAGGCGGAGTTGGCAATTAACCAGATTTTTACAATCCTGCTTGGCAGTTCGCCGCCAATCGCCTGTTGGTAATCGGACTGGATCGGGCGTGATTCCACTAGCCATCGTCCCAGTGGGTCGCTACTGGGATTGCGCAGTACCCAGTGGGTTTCGCGCTTGTCCCAGTACGGCAGCGGGCATTGAAAAATGGTGTCTGGCGCTAATTGGCTGCTCCACATATAGGTCAGGTCTAAGCCGTTATCAAATTCCACCGCGATAGAGAGATAGTCATGGGTGGGCTGAATATGTTCTGGCAGAGATGAGGGCAGGGCGTCCACCAGCCATTCCCAGCGCAGCAAGCTGTGCTTGTCCAAGGGCATGTCGACGGGGTATTGCAAAATCCCCACATCGCCATGGGTATCACAACATATGGCGCCGGCTTCATGTTCGCAGGTGGAGAAAATATCCGCTTCGCCCAAGCGCCACAAATACTGCCAGCCCTGTGGGGGCTTTTGCTTGATAGTTGATTGAGTAGCTGCGGTGGTTTTGCTAATGCGAATGTCCAGCTCGCCCAGCATGGCGGGCGGCGGCGGATCGATGCTGGTGCATCCGTCCGGGGTGCCGAAGGCGCCGGGTAGGGCGGCTTGTAGACGCAGCTCTCCCTGTTGGTCGGCGACTAGGGTATGTGTTTCTTGGGTGCAGCGCCGCATTTCGCCATCGCCAATGCGCCACCAGAGGCAGGTTTTGGCGCCCACGCTGACTTCAAGTGGTTTTGATAGAAACAGGCGGCCACGGGCGGCAAGGGTTACGCTGTCGCCGGGGTTAAGTTGTACGCCGGTGTTGTGCCACTGATTGTCTGCGGGGAGTGCGAGTTGGGCTTCAGCCTTAAATTTCGAGCTACTTGTCTTGTTGGGACTTTCGGTCAGTCGCCGGGCTCGGCGCTCGCCCCGCTTTCTAATAAAGGGAACAAAGACTGAGAGCGGTGAAGGGGCATTGCGCTGGGGCAGGCCATCGCCGTTTTGAGCTTGACCCTGATCGCCAATCAAATCTAATGCCTGCGCAAGGCGAATACCAAGGGGAGCTTTTGCCACTGGGGTTTCCTTTAATTGATGCTTTTGGCCGGCTTACTCGGCTTTTGCCGGCTGTAACTCGTAGTCTTGTAGGTCGAGCTTGCCGGTCATTAGTCGGTAGCTAAAGGTAAAGCCGGGCCAGTTATTGGTGACTTTGCCAGAGTCGCTGATATACCAAGAATCGCAGCCGGCCACCCATACGCTGTGTTGCAGTTGTTGCTGCATTTGTTGGCTAAACTCCTGTTGCTTGCTGGCCTTCACATTCATCCAGGCCAGCCCCGGTGCCAGCAACATACGTACGCATTGCATCACGTAGCGAATTTGGGATTCCAGCATAAAAATAATCGAGCTATGGGCGAGATTGGTATTGGGGCCGTAGAGCAGAAACAGGTTGGGAAAGCCTGAAACCGAAATACCTTTGTAGGCCTCGGCGCCATCCTTCCACACTTCATTTAAATCCAGTCCATTGAGTCCGGTAATTTTCATCGGGGTTAAAAAGTCGGTGGCCTTAAACCCCGTGCCATAAATAATGGCATCGACCGGGTGGTGTTGGCCGTCTTTGGTGGTCAGGCCGTCTTCGGTGATTTCCTGAATACCGTCGGTAATAACCTCAACATGACTTTGGTTTATCGCAGGAAACCAGTCATTGGCCAGAAGTAGGCGCTTACATCCAATCTTGTAATCGGGGATCAGTTTTTCGCATTTCTCCGGATCTTGAATTTGCTTGCGCATCATTCGTTTGCACTGCCAGCCCCAAGCCTCGAGCAAAAAACCAAAGCGGGTGAAACCAATGGCACGAATCTCGTTTTTCCAATAAATACTGGTGCGATAAAGGCGATCAAAAATAGGAAAGGTTTCAAACAGCCACTGCTCAAACCCGGTAAAAGGGCGGTCGGGTTTGGGTGCGACCCAGGCACCTGAGCGTTGAAATAATTTCAGCTTGGCGACCTTGGGCACAATCTGCGGCACAAACTGAATAGCGCTGGCACCGGTGCCCACTACGGCGACTGATTTACCATCGAGATCAATATCGTGATTCCAGCGGGCGGAGTGGAAGCTATCGCCCTGAAATTTTTCCATACCGGGAATATTGGGCATGGCCGGTTGGTTGAGCTGGCCTACCGCGCTGATTAATACATCGGCGTTGAAATTTTCGCCATTGCGGGTGGTGAGCTGCCACTGGGCGGTGTGCTTGTCGAAAGTGGCGGTAAGCACTTCCTGATTAAACTGAATGTGCTCGTGCAGACCGTATTTGGCGGCGCAGCTTTCCATATAGGCGCGGATTTCGGGTTGCAGGCCAAACTTGCGCGACCAGTCACTCTTGGGCTCAAAGGAAAACGAATACAGATGGGACTGTACATCGCAGGCGGCACCGGGATAAGTGTTGTCGCGCCACGTGCCGCCGAGGCTGTCGGCTTTTTCCAGTAGGGTAAAAGAGTGAATACCCGCTTTTTTTAGTTGAATTGCCATGCCCAAGCCGCCAAAGCCGGTGCCGATAATCACAATATGCGGGGCGTTTTTTTCGTGGGCCATACGCTGTGCTCCAGTGTTTATTTTTATAAGAAGACTTTGCAGTGATTATCAGAGATTGGCAGCTAGATCATCTTGTTAATCGGGGCCAAAAAAACAATAAAAAAGGACACGGCACTGTCCGAATTACAAATACCCAAGCTCTCGTGCTTTAACCAAGGCACCGGGGCGGTTTCTTACGCCGAGCTTGCCGTAGATATTATGGAGATGCCATTTGAGGGTGCCTTCCGATACGAATAAGGCTTCGGCAATTTCTTTATTGCTCAACTCCGACTCAAGGCGCTTGAGAATTTGCTGCTCGCGTTTTGAGAGTTTTTCAATGAGTTCGCGGTCGGCGCTAGACATGGATACGGCGTGCTCACCGCGCAGCGCTTGCTGCAATTTATTGAGCAAATCGGTTGCGCTGTCGCTGACTTCGCTGGGTTTTAATGCGCTGATCAGGCTGCCAAGTGCCGCTGCCTCATTGATGAAAATTTGGTAGTAGCCCTGTGGGCCAGCAATCTCCAAGGCGTTGATTAAGGATTTTTTGGCGGCTTTTTTATCGTTGGCGGCTTTATGGGCCATGGTGGTAATCAGCAGTAACTCAACTTGTCGTAACAAAAAGCCTTTATCGGTTGCGGTGGTAATGCCGGCTTCAAGTAGGGCGATGGCGGCTTTGGGGTCTTTGAGTAAAAGCACCCGCGAGCCAGTGCGAATGGATTTATCCAGTAATAAGCGGTGCAGGTTTTCGCCACTTTGTTGTTCGGTGGGAATACCCTGTTTCGCCAGCAGCGCCTCTGCTTCTTCAATTCGGTTTAGTCGGCACAGCCAAACACATTCTTCTGCCGCCAGACTAACGAGCACCCGCTCGAAATTTTGCGCGGCGCCCACCGCTTGCCCTTGGCGCAAACTGGTTAGCGCCGCTTCCGGATCATTTTTGGCAAATTGGAAACGCGCCAGCGAAAGGTATTTCAAAATAATAAAGTCGGCCTGGCTGAACTCATCAAAGGTGTCGCTGGAAATACCCACGTGGTATTCCAGTTTTTCAATATCACCCAGTTCGTAGGCTATCGCTGCCAGAATGGTGTGGCAGGAGGCGGTAAAGTCGCGTTCGCCCCCCAGTTGCTGTTCCACCATTTGCAGGGCTTTTTCCGCCATTGGGCGGGCCTCTTGATAACGACCGGCTTTAAACAGCAAGAAGCAGTAAATCCAGTAACTCCACATGAGGTTGAAGTACAGATTTTCGGCTTCCGCACATTCTCGAGATTGGGCAATGACCTGCAAGCCTTCCTCAATTTCGCCCCGGCTTTTATGGCCAAAGGCTTTTACCGTAAGCATATCGCCGCGCTTGTGGGCATCGGCATTGGGCCAGTTTTCCAGCCAGTTGCTGGACAAGTTATAAGAGGTTTCGCCTTCATCTCTAAGGGCGGAATACGTGGCTTGTAAATGGGTAAGCGCGCAATCCAGTTCAGCAATCAGTTCGGTGTCTGGTTGGCTCTGGTTTAACAAGGTTTGGCGGTGTTCAGCAATCAGTTTGAGCTGCTGTTCCGATTCTTCGCGGCCAGAATAAAACGCCATGGCAAAGGCGTAAGCACACCGTATTTGCGGGTGATGGTGAAGCCACTCTTCAGGAATGGCATCGATCCAGCGCATTAGAGTTTGAATATTGCCCTTCTGGCTGTTGAGTTGGGCGGCATTCTCCTCCACCCAATCTGAGGCGTATTGCCAGTTTTGGTTGCGAGTGGCGCAGGCGATGGCTTCTTCCGGGTGGCCGCGCTCGTAAAACCATGTTGCGCCGCTATTCAGGGTGTCGTAGCTGAGGCCGCTGGCTTCTACCTCGCTGCGTCCACGCAGATAGCTGGCAATAAAATGGTGGAAGCGATACCAGTCGCCAGTGGAGTCCAGTGGCACTAAGAACATATTGCGGATGCGCAGTTGTTCCAAGATCAGCGGTGCGTCTTTGCGATCGCTGATATGCGCAGCGAGTTCGCCATTTACCCGATCAAACTGGGCAATTTGATAAATAAATTTACGCAAATCCGGGTCGAGGCTGGAGAGCATAACCTCGCCCAAATAATCGACCACGTTTTGATCCGTGCCGCTGAACTTCTCGATCAGATCGTGATTTTGCGGCTGGGTTTCCAGAGTGATAACCGCCAGCTCTAGACCGGCTGGCCAGCCTTCAGTGCGTTGGTGTAGCGCTAGAATTTCAGCTTCGGTCAGTCGGTTTGGCAGCCGCGTGTTTAAGAATTCGCGGCTTTGATCTAACGTGAAGGCTAAATCTTTAATATCGCGCTCAACCAGTTTACGGCGCACGCGCAGCTTGCCTAATTTTAGTTGTGGCTCTTCGCGGCTACCCAATACAAATTGGCAGTTGGGCGGCGTGTAGTTAATCATCCAGTTCAGCATCTCCAGTGTTTCAGGAGATTGAATAAACTGGAGATCATCCATGATGATAATCAGTTGGCGTTTTAAGTTGCCCAATTCAAAGGCGAGGGCTTCCAGCGTGGCTTTGATATTCAAAAAGCCCTGCTGGCTAAGGGTATGGGAATCTTTAATTAAATCGGGCAGGGTACGATCAACGGCGGTAATTAAATACCGTAGCAGTCTGCCGGGATCATTGTCTTCTGGGTCTAGGCTCAACCATGTGGCGTCGAACTCTTTGTGTTGTGCCCACTGGTGAATTTCCGACATCAAGGTGGATTTGCCGTAACCCGCCGGAGCTTTTAATAAATAAACAGAAGCGTGACCGTTGCTGAAAGATTCGGGCGGCAGCAGGTTGTACCGGCGAATCGGGTTGCCTGCACCGACGCTGGGAAAAAGTTTGGTTTCTACAATTGCCTGACTGTTTATAGTTTTTTTCGACATTGGCTCTGGGCGCGGGTCATTTAGCCGGAGGCCCTTTTATACACTCCCCTCCGGTCAAGCGTTACAGCCTATAGTGAGGCCAGCCAAGAGGCAAGGCCACGGCGTACGCGTTGTGATGGGAGTGTAAAATTCAGCCCGCAGTAGCGGGCTGAATTGGAGGGAGTTACGTCCTTGGCTTTGGCTCTGATCTTAGTCTTTGCCTTCGACCAGATCGTTGGCGCGCTTAATCACATAGGCGTGGATCGTATCGGTTTGCTCTTTGCTCAGACGATCCCAGAAGCCGATCATGCCTTTAGATTGGAGAGCGCCACCGAGCACGATGCCGTCCCACATTTGGTGTTTTTCTGCTGTGAGGTAGCGCAGGTCCGGTACGGAGCTTGCGGATACCGCGCGGTCGCCGTGACACATATGGCAGTTTTCCATGTACAGCGCGTGGCCGCGAGTGATTGTCGCTTCGTCCGCCGTCGAGGCGGGTGGGGTCGGCAGCTCACCGCGACTTACCACGCTGGCAGGCAAGGTTTTGTCGGCATTGAGTTTGAATACCAATACCCGGCTATTATTTACCGCACCTTTGGCGTCGGCGATGATTTCACCCAGCGCCATTGCGCCGCCACCACCCCAGCCTGCGGCTACGGCAATATATTGCTCGCCATCTACAGAGTAGCTAATAGGAGCGGCAACAATGCCGGTGTAAGCATTAGTCGACCACAGGCGCTCGCCGTTGTCGGCGCGGTAGGCGACCAATTCACCGTCGGCATTACCTTGGAAAATCAGGTTGCCAGCGGTGGAGAGAATGCCGCCATTCCACATATTAGGGTGCTGTACTCGCCATACTTCTTTTTTCTGAATGGGGTCCCAGGCGGAAATGTGGCCGCGAATAGTGGGCATGACGGCGGCGCGAATTTCAGGATCATTTTCTGGCAAGCCCGCAGCAGCGAGATTTACGCCGACATTCCAACCCTTCTTGCTGTACTTGAAGTTAGGATCATCCATGTACGCCATGGCGTTTTCCTGGGCAGGAATATAGACCAGTCCTGTTTGCGGGCTGTAGCTCATGGGGTGCCAGTTATGGCCGCCCAGCGGGTGCGGAGCAACCAGATGGGGTTTGCCATCGGTGTAGCGCGAGCCTTCGTTTTCAACTGGGCGTCCGGTTTTCTGATCAACGTGATCTGCCCAGGTTGCGTGGGTGTATTTATCGGCAGAAATAAACTCGCCAGTGAGGCGATCCAGCACGTAGAAGAAGCCGTTTTTCGGCGCCTGCATAATGACTTTGCGGATGTTGCCGTCGAGGTTAAGGTCGGCCAGAATCATGTGCTGGGTTGCAGTGTAATCCCAGCTCTCACCGGGAGTGGTTTGGTAGTGCCACACGTAATCACCGGTGTCTGGGCGCAGTGCCAGAATGGACGATAAGAAGTAGTTGTCGCCACCGTCTGGGCTGCGAATCTGGCGGTTCCAAGGCGAACCATTGCCAACGCCTAAATAGAGCAGGTCGAGTTCGGGGTCGTAGGCCATGGAATCCCATACCGTGCCGCCGCCGCCAACTTCCCACCATTTGCCGCCGCCCCAAGTTTTGGCAGCTTTTTCCAAAATTGGGTGTTCAAAGGGCTTGGATGGGTCGCCGGGTACGGTATAGAAGCGCCAAACCATATCGCCGGTTTCGGTGTCGTAAGCGCTGATATAACCGCGCACGCCCAGCTCGCCACCACCGTTACCAATCATTACCTTGTCTTTGATGATGCGAGGTGCGCCGGTAATGGAGTAGGGGCGCTCTTTATCGGTGGTTTGTACTTCCCATAGGCGGCTGCCGTTTTGGGCATCTAGTGCGATGAGTCGGCCATCCAAGGTGCCGAAATAGACTTTGCCTTTCCACACGGCCACGCCACGGTTGACCACGTCGCAGCACAGATTAACGGCCCAAGTGGGTGGAACTTGGGGATCGTATTGCCACAGCATTTCGCCGGTCTTGGCATCCAGTGCAAACACCATGCTCCATGAGCCGGTCACATACATGACGCCGTCAACCACAATGGGGGTGGCTTCCACGCCGCGATTGGTAGGTAAATTGAAATACCAGTCCAAGCCCAGCTTGGCGGCGTTTTCATCGGTGATTTGCTTGAGCGGGCTGAAGCGCTGCTCGTCGTAGGTGCGGCCGTGGCTCATCCAGTTTCCCGGCTCTTTATCGGCCGCCATAATTCGCGCGCCGTCTACAGCGGCGGGCAGGGTTGCTTGGGGAGCTTCGGATTTGCCGCAGGCGCTGAGACCCGCGATAGTCAGGGCAAGATATAAGCCAGTCAGCTTGAGAGGTCGCATAGGAATTGTCTCTTCTTATATAGGTGGCGCAAATTGTGACGCCCTAATATTTTATTGGCAGTAATGCTACGCCTAAAACCCAACCTCAACACCTAACTTCAGTTAGGGGTTTTTCTGGGTTGACTCCCTGACAATGGCGACACTAAAAAAATAAGGGAGTTCCAATCCAATGCTGAAAGAGTTTCAGCTCAATGGCAAGGTCGCGCTAGTGACCGGTGCCGGTCGAGGTATTGGTGCCGAGTGCGCCCGCGTGATGGCGGAAGCCGGCGCCCGAGTCATGTTAACCGATGTTGACCTCAATGCGTGTACACAAGTGCAGACCGCGTTGCTCAATCAGGGGATTGAGTGCTGTGTAATGCAGCAAGACGTTACCGATGAAGCCCGCTGGCAGGAAGTGGTGAATGAAACCATCGAGCAATTGGGCGGCTTGGATATTCTGATTAATAACGCCGGTATTCTCGATGGCTCGCTGGTCGAGCTGGATTCACTGGAGCAGGTCACTCGCCTGAATAAGGTGAATATCGAATCAGTATTTCTCGGCATGAAATACGCCGCGTTAGCGATGAAGCCAGATGGCGCTGCAGGTAAAGGCGGTTCCATTATTAACTTGTCTTCTGTTGCTGCACTGGCTGGCACCATTGCCCACAGTGCTTATGGCGCAACCAAGGGCGCGGTGGCTTCTTATTCCCGTCATGCGGCGGCTGAATTTGGCAGCCTGGGTTACGGCATTCGCGTGAATTCCATTCACCCTGGTGTGATTGAAACGCCAATGGGCGACCACGTGAAACACACCTGGGTGAATCTCGGCATCATGCCCGATGAGGAATCAGCAGATGCCATGGTGAAATCCATGACCTCTCTTGGTCGCAATGGCACCCCACGCGATATTGCGCTGGCGGCCTTGTATCTGGCCTCGGATGCCAGTGCTTTTGTTACCGGTATTCAGCTTTCCGTCGATGGCGGCATGGCGAATAGATAAGCAGAAAAAATTTATAACAAGCAACACAGCAAAATAACTTGTATCAACAATAACTTGAAATGGGTAAGGCGAGGAGTCACATGAAATCAACAGCAGGAATACGGAGTTGGCGTAAAGCTGCTCTGGCCGCCGCGATTGCCGGCTTTTGCATTAGCGAAGCTGCCGCACAAGGACTTGAGGAAGTGGTTGTAACGGCGCAGCGCCGTTCTGCCAGCGTGCAGGACACGCCGGTAGCGATCACCGGTCTGGGTTCTGATTCACTGGAAAAGCTGGGCTTTGAAAGTGCCAACGATATTGGTGCACAAGTGCCTAATATGCAGGTCAGTGGCCCCTACGGTGAAGTGCAGCCCATTTTCTCTATTCGCGGCGTGAGCATGTCTGACTACAGCTCTAACCAAGCGAGCCCGATCGGCGTGTACACCGACGAAGCCTACCTGCCTGCAACCTTCAGCCACGGTATGAGCTTCTTCGACGTTGAGCGTTTGGAAGTACTGCGTGGCCCACAGGGTACCCTGTACGGTAAGAACACCACTGGTGGTGCAATCAACATCATCACCAATACTCCGCAAATCGGTGACGACTGGGCGGGTAAGCTCAAAGTTGGCGGCGGTAGCTACGGTATGGAAACTGCCGAAGGCGCAGTGGGCGGTACCCTGATTGATAACACCCTGGCAGCGCGTGTGGCTTTCAAATACAAGCGCGATGACGGTTACTTTGAAAACACCTTGGGTGGCCCAGATCTGGCGCAGACTGATTTCTTCGCTGCGCGTATCGCTTTGAACTGGCAGATTACTGACAGCCTTGGTGCCGTACTGAAATACACCCGCGGTCGCAACGACAGTTACGCCACACCACCGCGCAACGAGCCGCGCACCGATATTCGTGGTATGGAGAACCTGAACCCAACCGCGCCGTACCCCACTAATAGTGGTTATATGGACTACACCGGTTATGACCGTAACTCTCGTAACCTGAGTTTCTGGCAAACCGAAGATAACCGCGCACTGGACAATGAGAGCAATCTTAACGTTGAGTTCGATCTGGCTATCTTAACCATGAGCTACGATGCGGATAACTTCCAGATCGTGTCGGTAACGTCTTACAACGATGCGGATTACACCCAGTTGGCCAACACCGACGGTAGCCCGCTGCGCCTGTTGGAAATTGACTGGCACACCGACACCCAAACCTTCAGCCAAGATTTGCGTTTTGTGTCTGACTTCGGCGGTATGTTCAGCATTGTGGCCGGTGCCTATATCGCGCAAGAAGAAACATGGTTGAACAACAAATACTCTTTGTTTGAAGATTTGGTGGACTTCCGTACCGCGCTGGCTAAACCCGCTGCGGCAGGTCAAGCGCCATTTATTCTGGACTTTGGTGTACTGGATCAGCGTCAAGAGACGGTTAAAGATTCTGCGGCACTGTACACCCAGATGCGTTTCGACTTTACCGGCAACTTCGGCATGGACTTGGGTATTCGTTACACCGAAGACAAATCCACTCAGCCTTACTTGAATATTTCCCGTCTCGGTTATGACGGCACGCCACGCGGCACATTTGTGCCCGGTAATACCGGTTACGACCAAGCCTTCGTACCCCTGTCACTGCCTGCGGGCGTTGCAGGTGGCGACATAAATTCAATTCTGGCGTTCTTAGCTGATCCCGGCCCATACCTGACTCAAATCACTCAAAATGGTCTGCCCGGTTTCACCGACGGCCCTTACACAATGGATAGTGCCAAAGAGCTGGAAGCAACCGAGAAAGAGTTCACTGGTAAGCTGGGTCTGGACTACCGCTTTAACGATGCGTTGATGGTCTACGGTTCGTATAGTAAGGGTTACCGCGCCGGTAGCTTTAACGGTGGTATCTATTACTCCGAGCGTCCGCTGGAAACCTCTTACGCTTCACCAGAGTACATTGATGCCTACGAATTGGGTTTCAAAACCGACCTGCTGGATAACAGTCTGCGTATCAACGGTGCCTTCTTCTTCTATGAGTACACCGATCAGCAGTTCATCAACGTTGTGGGTATCTCCAACTTCCTCGAAAACGCCGGTGGTTCTGAAATCATGGGCTTTGAAGCTGAAGTATGGTGGGCGGCAACCGATGATCTGGTTGTTCAGTTAGGCGTGGGTATTATCGAAAGTGAATACACCGAGCTTGAGCTGCGCAATATCGAAACGCTGGATGACAACAACGATACCGTTGATCTGACCGGCAATGAGCTGATCTCTGCGCCACCATTGAATGTCAGCCTGTCTTTCGACTACGACATTTACAAAAACGACTACGGTTACCTGTCGGTTAATGCCAATGCCAACTTCCAGGATGACCAGTGGTTCAGCGCTTACAACGATGCAGCCGGTCACGAGTTTATTCGTCAGGATGCGTACTGGATCTACAACGCTCGTATGAGCTGGTATGCCAATGACGAAACTTGGTCAGCGGCCGTATGGGTGAAAAACCTCACCGAAGAGGAATACGACACCTACGCGATCAACCTACAAGCGAGCTTCGGTTTCGACTACTACTCTCAAGGCGCGCCGCGTACTTGGGGTGCAGAAGTCACTTACAACTTCTAATTTGAATACCCAGCGAATCATTCGCTTCGGGGCTACTTCGGTGGCCCCTTTTTTAAATTCTTAACAATGCGATATATGGAGAATAAGCATGAAAAACACACTTAAAATCGCTGCGCTGGTTATTTCTAGTGCCCTGTTCAGCAATCTGAGTTCAGCACAAATTCTGGCTCCCGGTATTCGCGACATTCCGCTGGTGGGTGATCTGCCCGTTGGCGTATTGGCGAAAATCCCCGGCACCGAATCCATCGCGCTGCTGCCAACTTTGGCCAGCCTGCTGACGCTGAATGTACTGAATGACCCGACTCAACTTGCTGATCTGCTGACTGCCGAAGCTCTGCTTGGCGTCGACAGCGGCGCGGGTCTTGAGTTGCCTGGCTTAGAAGCTCTGCCACTTCCTTAATTAGAGCTTACTAGTTTTAATTTGCTTTTAGCCGAAGCGGCGGCCGCACCCCTTGAGGTGAGTCGCTTCGGCCTTTTTATTTCAATACCCATGTTTCTTTGCCTGTACTGAAGTTCAGAGAAAGACAACACAGTTCTTTTAAGCGTTTTCTTTTTCCGAAAGTGTGAGCATACGGTCGTACCGGCAATGGAAGCACAACAGGAAAATGATAATGAACGTTGCCCAAGCCTCTCCAGAAACAGCACTGAGCCCCACGGCTGAAATGCTGCACGCCGCTCACTTACTGCAAAAACAAGCCTATCTTGCCGACCCGGAACCTTCCATTGCCCAGCGCAAAGCCGATCTACGTCGCCTAAAAGATATGGTGAACGAGAATCGTGAGGCGATCATCGCGGCGATAAATGAAGACTACGGCAGTCGTGCGCGGCAGGAATCGCTGTTCGCGGAAATCATTTCTGTCACCGATGCGATTAATGATGCCATTAGCAAGGTGGGTAAATGGGCCAAGCCGCAAAGCCGCCATGTTGATTGGACAGTGTATCCCGGTGCCAGCAATACTGTAATTCCTCAGCCGCTAGGTTGTGTGGGTGTGATTGTGCCGTGGAATTTCCCCGGCTTTTTAAGCTTTGGGCCATTGGTTAGCGCCTTTGCTGCGGGCAATCGCGCGATGGTCAAAATGTCGGAAAACTCACGCGCCTTTACGCGCCTGTTAATGAAAATTAGTGGCGATTATTTCTCGGAAGACAAACTGGTTTATTTTGAAGAAACCGGCGATGTCGGCATCGAATTTTCCAAGATTCCTTTTGATTTGCTGTTCTTTACCGGTTCGGGTGAAACCGGCAAAAAAGTGATGGCTGCGGCGGCGCAAAATTTAACGCCGGTGATTATGGAATTGGGTGGTAAGTCGCCGGCGGTGATTACGCCAAATTACCCGCTGGCAAAAGCCGTTGACCGCATTATGTATATCAAGCAATTTAATGCTGGTCAGATTTGTATTAATGTTGATTACTTGTTCGTACATGAAACTCAGTTAGACGATTTTATTCGCGAAGCTGAAGCCTGGGTTGCCAAGCATGTGCCGGATATTCAGTCGCCGGATTACACCTCGATTATTGATGCTCGCTCCTTCCAACGCCTGCAAGACACGCTTGCCGATGCCGAAGCCAAAGGCGCAAAAATTATTAAACTGAATAAAAGTCAGGATGCCGATCCAGTTAATCGCAAGCTGCCTTTGCATCTGGTATTGAACACCACTCCGGATATGATTATTCGCCAGCGTGAAAGCTTTGGCCCGCTGTTGATGGTGATGACGTACAAAGAGCAAGAAGACGTGGTGCGCTATGTGAATGCCGGTGATCGGCCACTGGCGTTTTATCCCTTCTCCAAGAAAAAGTCCGATGTGGATTATTTTGTAAAACACATTATGTCGGGTGGGGTATCGGTCAACGATGCACTTTTCCACGGCGCACAGCACGATATGCCCTTCGGTGGAGTCGGTGCCAGCGGTATGGGGCATTATCACGGTAAGGAAGGCTTTATAGCGCTGTCGAAAATGCGGCCCGTGTTCCACCAGTCAGGTTTAAGTCCAATGGCATTACTGCGTCCGCCTTATGGCAAGCTCGGTAATAGCATTTATAAGTTTATGACTTGGTTTAAAAGCTGAGAAACACCTGATTAATTACCGCGTTTGCAAGCTTGCGGCACTCGCTAGATTAATCAGGTGCGATCGAAAATCCGGCATAAAAAAAGGGTGGCAATTGCCACCCTTGTTGTTTTGGGAACGGTGAATTAGCTCACCACAAACTCATCCATATCCGGTTTTTTCAATGCTGAACGGAAGCTCACTGGCGTGTAAGGATACAGCTGAGGCTTGCCGTTTTTACCCAAGTACCAGCTGGTGCAGCCTGAGGCCCAAACGGTTTTTTCAACACCTTGGTCCATCCATTCTGAGTAGCGCTGTTGCGCTTCGGCATTAACATCAATCTCTTTTGCTTCGCCCTTACTCAGCATTTTAATCAGCGGCATGATGTAGTTCATCTGTGACTCTGAAATGCTGGTTAGCGAGAAGTTACCAATGGGGCTGCGGGGGCCAATCAGCATAAAGAAGTTGGGGAAGCCGCTGACCGCACAGCCGCGCAGTGCTTCGCTGCCTTCTGCCCATTCTTCAGAGAGTTTCACACCTTGCTCATTGATGATGTCAAAGCCGTAGGTGTAGCTCAGAGCGTGGAAGCCGGTAGCCATAACCAGTACGTCCAGCTCGTGTAGGCGACCATCTTTGGTGCGAATCCCTTTGGCTTCAATGCGCTCAATACCTTCGGTAACAACTTCAGACTGCGGAGCCTGAATGGCATTGTAGAAGTTGTCGGAGAAGATCAAACGGCGGCAACCCACTTCAAAATTCGGAGTCATGGTCTTGCGCAGTTCTGGGTCGCGAATGGTTTTAAGATGGCGCTCACACAGTTTTTTGATCAAAGCGTAGGTGCGAGGGCTGTCGCCACTCACCGCTTTACCAATCATCTCAATTAACTTGCCCTGCAGCTGGCCGGTAAAGGCTGAGTATTTGGGCAGCTTGCGATGCAGGGTTTTGGACAAGCCAGAGCGGTGGTAATGGAAAGCTGGAATAACCCACTGCGCCGTGCGCTGGAACAGGCTGAAATGCTTTGAGCGTTCGGCAAGAGCGGAGGCAATTTGCGCTGCAGTAGAGCCGGTGCCAATCAGACCAATACGCTTGTTATCCAGCGGTACGCTGTGATCCCAGCGCGCGCTGTGGAACAGGTCGCCTTCAAAGCTATCAATGCCTTCGATATTTGGCATTTGTGGGTGGCAGAGAACGCCCATGCAGTTAATCACTATATCGCACACGCGGTCTTGGCCGTCATTGGTGCTGACAACCCATTTGCCGTCTTTGCGGGCGATCATGTCTACGCGGGTATTGAGTTGCAGATGTGGGCGAATGCCGTATTTTTCTGCACAGAATTTAAAGTAGGCGAACAGCTCGGGGCCGGTGGCATACAGGCCAGACCAATTCCAGTTATGTTCAAAACTATAATCGTAGTTGTGCGCAGGAACGTCACAGGCTAGACCGGGGTAAGTGTTGGCGCGCCAAGTGCCGCCAACATCGTCGGCCATTTCGATAATGTCGAAGTTGTGAATACCGGCTTCTTTCAGCTTGATGCCGGCCAAAATGCCCGACATACCCGCGCCCAGAACCAGTACTTTAAAGTCTTTTTTGTGTTCTTTGGTGTTATTCATATTTGCTACCTCAAGATGCTTTTACAGCACGAGCGCGCGTGGTTTTTGTCGCAGTTCGGCTTGCTGTACGGGTTTTAGTGGGTTTGGCGGCGGCTTGCGAATTTTTCCAGCAGCCCGCCAGAAACTGACCAATCTCGGCAATAGCGGCATCGGCTTGTTCTAGAATGCCCGCCTGCAAGAAGAAGATGTGCCACATGTTTGGGTAAACATGCAGGGTGCTATCCACGCCAGAGGCTTGGAATTTGCGGTTCAACTCAATGGAGTCGTCCAGCAGAATTTCGCAGTCGCCCACTTGAATCAGCGCCGGTGGCAAACCGTTTAGATCCGCCAATAGAGGAGAGCAGGCTGGGGTGTCGGCGGGCAGATCACCAAGGTAGGCCGCAGCCCACACTTTTAGGGTATCTAGGCTCAGCCACGGATCATCACCGGCACGGGTTTTGTAAGTTTGCTGAACGCAGCGCAGATCAACCCAGGGTGAGCAAAACACCATGCCCGCAGGCAGTGGCAGGCCGGCATCGCGAATGGCTACCGCCAGCGCTAGGGTCAAGCCGCCACCAGCAGAGTCGCCGCCAATCACAACTTTCTCAGCGCCGCCCATTTCAGCAATAAGCGCTTTGTAAACTGCCAATGCATCTTCTAACGCGGCAGGGTGTGGATTTTCTGGCGCAAGGCGGTAATCGGGAACAATAACCCGCGCATTGCTGGCTTTGGAAAACTGTCCGGCAGGAGCGCGGTCGGTCAGGCTGGAGCCGACACAGTAGCCGCCACCGTGTAGCCATAGCAGAGTATTGTCAGAGGTTTTACCGACAGTGACCGACTCACAGGGCACACCGCCCAAGTTGATTTCGGTATAGCTCATGCCTTTGGGGGCAAGGCAAACTGAAGTGGCGGCGGTGGCAACGCGGCGCTGCATTGGATAGGAAAGACGACCACCGAGCAGGGGCTTAATGCCGTAGCGGATCACACCGGCCAGCATATTACGTCGTAGTGTTTGACTCATAAGAAACTCCAATACCCGCATTTCTGCGAGTGTTTTGTATTACTGGGCGGTGTAGCCGCCATCGACAACCAGTTCAGAACCGGTCATATAAGAAGACTCTTCCGATGCCAAAAACAGACAGGCATTGGCGATCTCAATTGGTTGGCCGAGGCGACCCATTGGGGTTTTGTCAGCGAGGCTGCTCAGCAGAGCTTGACCTTCGGCCTCTGGCAGCATTGCCAAGCCTTTTTCGAGAATGGCGGTACGAACAACGCCGGGGTGTACGGAATTAATGCGGACGGGATAGCCTTTGTTACAGCAATCTAGCGCGGCGGATTTGGTAAATAAGCGCACGGCGCCTTTACTGGAGTTATAGGCCGCTAGCTGTGGGTTGCCGACCATGCCTTCCATTGAAGAAATATTAATGATGGAGCCACCGGTTTCTTTCATCAATTTGATGGCCATCTGGGTGCCGAGAAATACACCTTCGGTGTTGACCGCGTGGGTGGTGCGCCAATCTTCCAGCGTGCATTCTTCAACATCGCCGGGAATACCAATGCCGGCGTTATTCACCAGAATATCCAGCGAGGGGTAATCCGCTTGAATTTTATCGGCGAGGTTTGTCCAGGCCTCGGGCTGGGTTACGTCTAGTTGCAGGGCTTTGGCATCGCCGCCGTTTTTACGGATCGCTTGAGCAACGCGCTCGGCATCATTCATATTAATATCGCTAACAATAACGCTGGCGCCTTCTTCGGCAAAGCGCATACAGCAGGCTTCGCCGATGCCGCTGCCGCCGCCGGTCACTACCGCGGTTTTGGATTGTAAACGCATGATGTGTCTCCTGATTCTTATTAAAAAAGGGGGCGAACCCCCCAAAGCATTGCCTGGAGTTGGGGTCTAGCAAATCTGGGATCTAACTTTAGGGCTGAGGAGGAGGTTCGACCATGTGGGAAAAGGACAGGAATTTGTGCGCTCCTGTCAGCTAAAAACAAAAAATGGTCGGCGTTTCTGTGTTGCGGTGGGCTCCGGCACTGCCTAAAATCAAGGCCTGAGACGAATATAAATAATGCTAACAGTCCCCGAGTTTAAATAAGCCATGCGAGCCGGAATTACCGCCCATCACATCAAGGGTTTTCGCCCCAGTTTGAACGCCATGCGTGGGCTGGGTTTTGAGGCAGAGCTGTGTCTGGTTGGAACCGGGCTGACCGAGACCGATTTAGATCGCGACGATGCTTCCTGCACTTGGGAGCAGGAACTGCGCTTTAACGAGAACTTGTTGGCGCTGTCAAAAGACCCCTGTTTGGGCTTGGTATTAGCCGAGGCTTACCCTCTGCCAATATATGGTTTAGTTGGCTACGCCCTGTTAAGTGCGCCGACTTTTCGCCATGCGCTGGCGATTATCGAAAGTTATATTGACCTGACTTATACCGTTTGTGATTTTCGCTTTGAAATCACGGGTGACACCGCCAGCCTGATTTTGCGCGATAAATTCCCGATACCGGCCAAGCTTAAATCCATGTTGGTGGACCGCGATTTGGCCTGCTGCGCGGCGGCCTTGTCTGAATGTTTGGGGCAGACGATTGATTTAACCGAGGTGCGTTTGACTCACAATGGTTTCAATCATGCTCGTCGCTACGAAGATTTTTTTGCGTGTCCGGTACGCTTTAATGAAAATGAGACACGCCTGAGCTTTGATGTGAAATTGCTCGACCGAGCGCTGCCCATGCGCGACAGTCAGGCGTCACAGTTGTTTGATCAACAATGCCAGTTAATGCTGTCGCGGTTAAGCAAGCAGGGCGATTTTATTGAAGCTATCCGCCAGAAAATTCTGGCCAAGCCCGGCCATAGCTTTCCCGATGTGGAAACCGTAGCCGAGCAAATGGCGATTTCTGTGCGAACCCTGCGCCGCCGTTTGGCGGAAGAGGGCACCAGCTATCGCACTATTCTCGATGATATTCGCTATGATCTGGCCAAGGATTATCTCAGCCAGAGCCGCCTTTCCCTCGATATGATTTCCGAATTGCTGGGCTACAATGATGCCGCCAGCTTTTCTCACGCCTTTAAGCGCTGGAGTAATCAGACACCCAGTGGCTGGCGCCGCGCCAACGCCGACTGACGGTTAATTCTTCTCTTCCTAAACATACAAATGACATCGTTGCTGGTGTAGTCTTTGCGCCTTCACGTCTTATATTTTTACACCGACTCTTTTTAGGAAGTGCGCATGAATACTCGTCGCTGGTTAATCACACTTGCTGCCTGCGTGGTGGTGCTACTGGTATTGGCGGGCGTTAAATATCAGCATATTCAAGCGGCCATTGCCTTTGGTCAATCCTTTCCTGAACCCTCTGCAACCGTGCAGGCGATGACCGTGCAGTTAGAGCCGGTTGAGCAGCGCGTAAATACCATCGGCGAAGTGCTTACGCCACAACAATTGATGCTGCGCTCTGAGCTGGCCGGGCGTATTGAGTCGGTAGCGATGGTGTCGGGTCAGTCGGTAAAAAAAGGGCAAGTGCTATTGCAATTGGATATTCGCGATGACCGTGCGCGCTTAGAGGCGGCTGCGGCGCGGGCTAAACTAGCGGAACTCAAACTAAAGCGTGCTCAGCGTTTGCTGAAAAGTCGCACAGCGAGTCAGGATGATGTGGATCAAGCGCAGGCGGAGTTTGATATTGCGCGCGCTTCGGTGACTGAACTGAAGGCAATCATCGACAAGAAAACGCTGGTCGCGCCGTTTGATGCGGTAGTGGGTTTACATCACTTGGAAGTGGGTGAATATCTGGATGCCAATACCGAACTTGTGGAATTGGTTGGCGAACACGGCGCACTGTGGGTCGATTTTAATTTGCCGCTCAGTCAGGGTGAGGTGGCTTTGGGTGAAACGGTTGTTATTGAATTACCTGCCGGTGAATCTCGGCAACAGGTTTCGGCGCAGGTGATTGCGCGCAGTCCCGGCCTTTCTGAAATGTCCCGCAATCGTCACTACCGAGCCGAATTGCAAGACGGTGCGGTATTACCTGTAAATGCGGTAGTTAATGTCAGTGTGTCCGTGGCAAGCCGTGAGGGTATGCGTGTGCCGACCACGGCGGTGCAGCGCGATCCACTTGGTAGTTATGTTTTCCGTTTGGAAAAAGAAGGCAAGGCTTATCGCGCCCAGCGTCAGGGTGTAAAACTCGGCGCTGAAAGTGCTCAGTGGGTTAGCGTTACAGAGGGTTTACAGGCGGGAATGCTCATAGCCACCAGCGGTGCCTTTAAACTGGCTCACGGTATGTTGGCCTATGTGGGAACACGCCCAGATGGCACCGTAGAAGTGAGAGCTAGCGCTGCGGCCCCTGTCGAGGAAGCAAGCGATGAGTGATGCCAAACCGGGACTCACCGATATTTTTGTCACCCGCCCGGTGCTGGCCTTGGTGATTTCACTGGTGCTGGTGATTGCTGGCCTCAAGGCCGCCAAAGAAATTCCGGTGCTGGAATACCCGCAAATTGAAAGCTCCTCGCTGGTTATTAGCACTGCCTATGTTGGCGCTTCGGCAAAAACAGTACAGGGCTTTATTACTGATCCGATAGAGCGGGTTGCCTCAACCGTGCCGGGGGTGGATTACGTAGACTCCATGACCTTGGCGGGGATGAGTACGGTAAATGTCTGGCTGAAACTGAATGAAGACAGCGCCGATGCCTTGGCGGAATTAAATTCGCGCCTCAGCCAGATTCGTTTTGAACTCCCTGCGGGCGCTGAAGATCCGGCAGTAACCGTGCAACGAGCCGACCGCGCCGGCGCTTTATTCTATTTGGATGTCGTCACTGAGAATTTCAGCCGCGCCGCCGTCACCGATTATCTACAGCGTTTTGTCACACCAGAAATGGCCTCTATCAATGGCGTGCAACGTATCGGTCTTGAGGGCGGTCGCAATCCGGCCATGCGTTTATGGCTCGATCCCGATGCGATGGCGGCTTTTAATATCAGTGCGCCAGAACTGCGGGCGGCGCTGAATGCAAATAACGTTATTGCCACAATTGGTCACAGCGAAAATGCCAATCAGCGTATTAACTTGCTTACCAATACCACCATGCAGACCCAGGCGGATTTTGAGAATTTGGTTTTGCGTAAATCTGCGGATGGCTCCCTGCTGCGTTTGAAGGATATTGCGCGGGTTGAGTTGGGTGAGGAAGAGGGCGAACTCATTGCCCGCTACAGCCAGCAAGATGCGGTTTATATCTCGGTGTGGCCTCTGCCTGGCGCTAATGAAATTGCCATTGGCGATGAACTTTATGTACTGCTGGACCAGTTAAATAATCAGCTGCCCGACGGCATGGAAATACGTCCGGCTTACGATGGCACCTTATATATGCGCGATTCGATTCGCGAAATTTTCACCACACTGGCCGAAACTATTATTCTGGTTGGGGTGGTGGTGTTGGCGCTGATGGGGTCTTTCCGCACTGCGCTTGTGCCACTGGTGACCATTCCTATTTCCCTATTGGGCGCGGTGGCCGCCATTACCATGATGGGTTTTTCCCTGAACCTACTGACCATTCTCGCCATTGTATTGGCGGTGGGTTTGGTGGTGGATGACGCCATTGTTGTGGTGGAAAACGTCTCTCGTTATATGCGTGAAGGTAAAACGCGCACTCAGGCGGCACTGGCCTCTTCCCGGCAATTATTTTCGCCCATTGTGGGCATGACGATTACCTTGGCGGCAGTGTATGCTCCGATTGGTTTTCTCTCGGGTTTAACCGGTGTTTTATTTAAGGAATTCGCCTTTACCCTCTCGGTCGCCGTGCTGATTTCCGGTGTGGTGGCTTTAACCCTGTCGCCAATTATGAGCGCTTACGCCAATGCCGAGGGTGGCCGTGAAAGTGGTATGACCCAGTGGGTCAATCGCCGCTTTGATGATTTGCATATTCGCTATGGGCGTTTGCTGAGTCGGGTGCTCGAATGGCGCTGGCAAATATTGGTGATCGGTGTATTTATCAGCCTGTTAATCGTGCCGTTCTATTTATTCTCGCAAAAAGAGCTGGCGCCAATTGAAGATCAAAGTGCGATAAATATCATCATTGATGCGCCGTCGACCGCCTCGCTGGAATACACCGAGGACTATATGCACGATGCCATTGATATTCTGCACCAAACGCCGGGGGTGAAATACACCTGGCAGGTGGTGCGGGCCAATGCGGGATTTGGCGGCATTATTTTCGATAGCATCGATCAGCGAGACAAGAGCGTTCACGAATTGCTGCCCGAGGTTTTTCAATACGCCTCTAGTATTACCGGCTTGCGGGTTTTCCCCATGCTGTTTCCTGCGTTGCCATCGGCGGGACAGTTCGACGTTGAAATGGTGGTGCAATCTTCCAATGACCCCATGGCAATGAAGCAGTATGCGGATCAATTGATTGGGGCGGCCTACCAGAGTGGCCGCTTTATGTTTGTCGACACCGACCTGAAAACCGATATGCCTGAAGTGCGGTTTTTGTTAGATCGTCAGCGTATTGCTGATTTGGGCATGGATTTGGCCTCGGTCAGTCAGCAGCTTGGGGTGTTGTTGTCCGGGAACTACGTCAATCGTTTTGATATGAACGGCAAGGCGTATCAAGTGATTCCGATGGTTGAGGGCAAGGATCGAGCAGATCCAGAATCCTTAATGGATTTACTGCTGCGCACCCCCAGTGGTGATTTGGTGCCGCTGGCCTCCGTGGCGCAACTGGATTATGCGGTTGCTCCTCGGGTACTGGGTAAATTCCAGCAGAAAAATGCCTTCCGCATTATGGGCGGTGTGCAACCCGGTACGACGAAAGAACAGGGGCTGGCGATTTTAGAAGCGGCCGCAGCGGAGATATTGCCGGCGGGTTACAGCATTGATTACGCCGGCGAGTCGCGCCAGATTCGCAAAGAGGGCAGTACGCTGGTGGGTATTCTCGGCATCGCCTTACTGTTTGTGTATTTTGTGCTGGCGATCCAGTTCAACAGTTTTCGCGATCCCTTAGTGGTGTTGTTGGGTTCAGTGCCTTTGGCCTTGGCGGGGGCGCTATTGATTCCATTTTTGGAATGGACCACGGTGAATATTTATTCCCAAATCGGCTTTATTACCCTCACCGGCTTAGTCGCAAAAAACGGGATTTTGATTGTCGAGTTTGCCAATCACTTACAGTCGGAAGGCCTAAGTAAATTGCGGGCAATTCAAGGGGCTGCCGAAACGCGTTTGCGCCCGGTTTTAATGACCACAGCAGCAACGGTGTTGGGTCATTTCCCGCTAGTGCTCGTGAGCGGAGCGGGGGCGGAAGCGCGAAATAGTATTGGTATCGTCTTGGTTGTGGGGATGGTGATCGGCACCCTATTTACACTGTTTGTGCTGCCTTGCCTCTATCTTGTTGTGGCGCGGGAGCACAGTGGTTCGGAAGTCGATCCCGGCCACGATGCGGATAAAGCCGCATCGGTATCCTACGGCTAGCGTTTATTGCATCTCTTGCGGGCTGACTTTCCAAGTGCATAACGCGGCCGCTAAAGCGGGGATTGCGAACAGAATAAACAACACGGGAATCGATAAGCCGAAGCCCATGAGTACACCGGCGAGCAAGGGGCTGATTACCGCTCCTGCTCGTCCTAGTCCCGCCGCCCAGCCAAGCCCGGTACTGCGAATCTGCGCGGGGTAAACCGCCAGCGCAATATTGTATAAATTGGAAAATGCGCCCATCAGCGTTATGCCAATTAAAAACAGCATTATCCAGATCGCAAAATAAGGGATGCTATTAATAACGCTGGTCATGCCGCCCACAATAAAAATACAAATCGTGCCCAGCACAAAGCCCCCGGCAATCAATTTATTTAGGGCAATTTTCTTCGCCAAATACCCCATCAACATGGTGCCAATAATCGAGCCGAACGGAATCGCGGCGGTGCCTTGAATGGCCTTTTGCTGAGACAGGCCCGCATTGCTCAATACTTGTGGCATCCAACTGCTGATGAAATACACCACCACAAAGCCGGTAAAAAATGCCGCCCAAGTGAGCAGGGTTGTATTGCGGCGGTTGGGCGTGAGCAGGGAATTAACGGTGGCTTTTTCTTCGGTTTCGCTTTGACTCACAAACGGCAGCTCATTAACTTGCGGCTGGCCGATAAAACCCAAAATACGATTCACTTTTTCCAGTGCCGTTGCCGGATGCCGTTTTAGGGTAAAGGCGATCGATTCCGGAACAAAAATCTGACTTAACACGCCCACCACAACTGTAAGCAAACCGGCGTAAAGAAAAATAGGTTTCCAGCCCAGCGATTCGATCAGGGCGCCGGTAAGCATGCCGCCAATAACTGCGCCGAGTGAGGCACCGGCCACCATAATAGAAATAATTAATACGCGGTGCTTGGCGGGGCTGAACTCGCCCATCAAGGGTGTTAGCGATGCCACTAGCAGGCCCAGCGCTAGCCCGGCAACAGCGCGCAGTATCATCAGCTCCACGGCATTGCTGCACAGCATAATGGCACTGGTCATCAGCCCGGCCATAATCAGCGAGCCGCTCACTGCAATACGGCGGCCGTAGCGGTCGGCAATCCATGATAGAAACATAGCGCCCAAGGTCATACCGAACACGCCGGCACTTAATACCAAGCCCATTTTCTCAGCGGGGATTCCCCAATCGGCGCTGATGGCGGGTGAGGCGTAGGCGATCACCACAATATCAAAGCCCTCGATCATACTGGCCAACATACCCAGCGTGAGAATCAGCCATTGCATGGGCGTCAGTGAGTTGGGGTGGAGAATCTCCTGGGAATCAGTGGAGGGGCTAGCTGCCATGTTAGTGCTCTCTGTTTTTATAAATGTTGTTTTAATAAATAAACACCTATGATGATTAGTTGCCATGATAACGAGCTTGAGCTCGGGTTGATAGTTCCGGGTTGGTAGTTCTGGGTTGATAGATCGAAAGTTGACCCAGAATCACAAAATCAGTTGAGCTGTGTCGTGATCCAAGGCTGAAGTCGTGGCGTATTGAGGAATCTAAACCTCACGGAGCAGCATCATGCAGGCAGGATCATCTTTCGTTTTTAATGCGGTGGAGCGGGGCTGGGTGCCCGATGGGATTCTGCGGCGCGGTATTCGCCACTTAATGGGCGATCGCTTGCGGGAAATTGGGGTTTCGGATTGTGAGCGCGTCATTACCGACAAGGCCAATTTCGTAAAGCAGATCGCTGAATCGGATGTTGCGATTTCCACTCAAGAAGCCAATGAGCAACATTACGAACTGCCAACCTCATTTTTTCAACATATTCTCGGCAAGCATCTTAAATACAGTTGCTGCTATTGGGAGTCAGGCGAGAAAAGTCTTGATGGGGCCAGCGAAGCGGCCTTGGCGCAAGTTTGTGAGCGCGCTCAGTTAGAGGATGGTCAGGCTATTCTTGAGTTGGGTTGCGGCTGGGGCTCGTTGAGTTTATGGATGGCCGCCCACTACCCAAATTCAACGATTACCGCAGTGAGTAATTCATCCACCCAAAAGCAGTTTATTGACGAGCAGGCGGCGTCGCGGGGCTTAACCAACCTGACCGTGATCACCGCGGATATGAATGTGTTTGAGCTGCCATCGCAAAGTGTGGACCGGGTGGTGTCGGTAGAAATGTTTGAGCATATGCGTAATCACGCGGAGCTTTACCGGCGAATTAATAGCTGGCTCAAGCCCGGCGGAAAATTCTTCAAACATATTTTTGTGCACCGCAATGCCCCTTACTTTTTTGAATATAAAGGGCCATCTGACTGGATGAGCCGCTACTTCTTTGCAGGCGGCATGATGCCCTCAGATGATTTGCCGCACTGGCATCAACGCGATTTGATCTTGGCACAGCAGTGGCGCTTGGACGGGCGTCACTACCAAAAAACCGCCGCCGCATGGCTGGAGAATATGGATGCCAGCCGTGCGCAGTTAATGCCAATTCTGGCCGACACCTACGGCGAAGAAAACAAATTACAGTGGTGGAATCGCTGGCGGATTTTCTTTATCTCGGTTGAGGAATTATTTGGTTACCGCGAAGGGCAAGAGTGGTGGGTGAGCCATTACTTGTTTGAAAAGCGCAGCGATGCTGCACAGACACAAGCGTCGCAAGAGAAACCCAGTGACCAACTTCATTAATTTTTTAATCTACCAGATTGGCTGGCTGGGCGCGGCCTTGTCGGCCAGCTCAGCCATGTCGCTATTGTCGGCGCTGTGCTGCGTGGCCGCTCTGCTCATTCATCTGTGGGTCGTTGAGCAAAGTGAACGCGGTCGAGAATTGCGGCTAGCGGGATTTGCTTTAGTGCTGGGCGCAGTTTGGGAGAGCACATTAAACCTCACGGGTGTGGTCGCTTATGCTGGTGATGGCGGCGGTATCGCTCCCTTATGGATTATCACCATGTGGCCCCTGTTTGCCCTGACTTTAAATTACTCGCTGGCGTGGATGCACGGTAAATTTATGGTCGCAGTTTTACTAGGTGCCATTGGCGGGCCGGCGGCATTTTACGGCGGACAAAAACTAGGAGCGGTGGAATTATTATTGGGTTGGCCCTCCCTGCTTATTCTTGGTTTGGGCTGGGCAGTGTTATTCCCACTGTTGCAGTTCTTGGCGCGGTTTCCTTTTGAAAACACAGTAAAGGCGGAAAGTGTGCAATGAGTGATAGCCTTCTAACAGCGTATTTATGGTGTCTTCCGGTAATCCTTGCGCTTGCTGTATTCGCCTGGGCTTTAAGTGTGTGGCGAAAAAGTGCCGCCATTGTCGATATTTTCTGGCCCTTGTTTCTCTGGTTGGGCGCAAGCGTTGCCTTTATTCAAAGCAGCCAAACCCCGATCCAGCTTCTTATCTTTATTGTCTTGAGTTTTTGGGCGCTGCGTTTATCTCTGTTTCTTTTTGCGCGAAATTGGAATGAGGAAGAGGATCGACGTTACGCTGAAATCCGCGACAAATACCCTTCTGGCTATGCGCTAATTAGTTTGCCGATGATCTTTATCTTTCAGGGCGTGATCGCGTGGTTATTGGGCAGTGTTTTCTTTGCGGTGAATACAGTTGATGGCCCGGCAGGAATTTATTCTGTACTCGGCTTGGTCATGATCAGTTTCGGTGCTATCTACGAGACGATTGCCGATTGGCAGCTCGCCAGCTATAAGCGCGAGAAAAATCCGCAAAAAGCCTTTATGGATAAGGGACTCTGGCGCTTTTCACGGCATCCCAATTATTTTGGTGAGTCAGTAATTTGGTGGGGACTTTTCCTCGCGGCAATACCTTCTGGCCAGTGGTGGGTTGTATTGCCGCCCTTGGCGATGACCTGGTTCTTGATGAAGTTCTCCGGGGTGACTCGCGCCGAGGCGGGAATAGAGTCGCGGCGTCCCGGTTATGAGGCCTATCAATTGTCGACGCCGGCATTGCTTCCTGATTTGCGGCGCTTGGCGCGCTCGATGCAGCGTCAATCATGATTGCTAAGCGTTTTTTATGTTGCGTTGTATGGGGTTTTCTCAGCCTTTGTTTATCTGTTCTTTCTTCTAAGCTCTTTGCAGAGACTATTACAGGGGCTATGGCAGAGGCTAGCCCATCAAAATCGAAATCATTTGTACCCGAAAATGCCTATTTTCGCGCCTTCTTGAACGACAAAGCCATCGGCTGGCATCACTATGAATTCACACCGATAGAAGATGGTTATTTATTGGAATCCAGCGCTAACTATCGCGTAAAAATTTTAGGCCTTACCGTTTACCGTTATCAGCACTACAGCAAAGAACGCTGGGTAAATGGTTGCTTGCAGGCGATTAGCAGTGACACCGATGACAATGGTGAGGCTTTCATGGTGCGCTCTGGGCAAACCGACAATGGCCTTGAAATTGTTACTGAGAAAGATCGAGTTCAGGCGCCAGACTGCCTAAAAAGTTTTGCCTATTGGTCGCCAGATTTATTGCAAGATGGCGTATTGATGAACAGCCAAAACGGAGAGCTTGAGACCGTGGCGATTAGTAAAAGTAAACAGGGCACCAGCGAAAATCTGTTAATCGAAGGTGATGATATTTCGGTAAGCCTGCAATTTGAGCAGGGCCGTTGGGTTTCTTTATCGGCGGCTGCGCCGGGCGGTCGTACACTGAAATACCTCGAGCAGGGCAAGGGAAAAGCGGCGGGTGAGTAAGCCCTGGCTAGGTTACGCACAAAAGAATTGATAATTAAACGCAATTGACAATAATTATCATTACCTATAATGTGCGCCTCCTTCGGCGCAAAGATTTATAGGATTGATAATGCAGTTTAAGCAAAGCCTTTCAAGTTGGCTGGTAGGAGCCAGTTTTGTATTGATCTCTTCGGCATCGGTCGCTGCTGAGTTAGCGGAACAGGCACCAGAAAAAGCCGCTGAGGAAGTGATCGTCACCGCCAGCCGGATCGAAAAGCCGCTGAGCACCATTCCCAATACGGTTACCGTCATTAATCAGCTCGATCTTGAGCGTCAGTTGGCCATTCAGAATGACCTGTCTACGGTGCTGGGTAATCTAATCCCGAGCTTTGCCCCGTCTCGCCAGAAAATGACCAGTGCCGGTGAAAGTATGCGCGGGCGCAAGCCGCTCTATCTGATTGACGGCATTCCCCAATCTAACCCGTTGCGCAGTGGTGGCAGAGACGGCCACACGATTTCGCCGTTTATGTTGGAGCGGGTTGAGGTTTTACATGGCGCTAACGCCATTCACGGTCTGGGCGCTTCCGGCGGCATTATCAACCTGATCACCAAGCGCCCCAGCGATGAGCTGGAGCAACGGCTGCGGGTAGATATGGGTTTTCAATCTGAAGATGTAAGTGAAAGCCTAGATTACGGCGTGAATTACAGTATTTCTAACCGGATTGATCAGGCCGATGTGCTGGCGAGTATTGGTTACCGTAAGAATGGCATGGCCTACGATGCCGATGGCGAACTGATTGGTATTGATAATACTCAGGGCGACACCATGGCCGCTGAAGAATTCGATGTGTTTCTGAAGAGCGGCTACAACTGGGGTGAGCAGCGCATTGAGTTTATGTTCAATCACTTCAATGTTGAAAGTGATAATGAGTGGGCCTCTGTGGCTGGCGATGTTGCAACGGGCAAAGCCTCTGGCGCAGTGCGCAGTGATTTGCCCGGCGAAGGTGCGCGCAATAAGGTGTCGACCTTTAGCCTGAATTACCAGCACGGCGACTTTTTAGGTCACAGCCTGAGCGCGCAATTATTTCGTCAGGATTTTGAAGCCACCTATGGCGCAGAAAGCACCCCACTGGCGACTTTTCAAGACCCGGCTTACGGCCCCGATCTATTAGACCAATCGCAGAATAACTCTGAAAAAACCGGCGCTAAATTTACTTTGTCTAAGGCCAGTGTTGCGGGTTTGCCTTTGTCTTTGGTGTACGGGCTAGATGTTCTGCAAGATGAAACCTGGCAGGCACTGATTCAAACCGGGCGCACCTGGGTTCCTGAAAGTCGCTACAACAATATTGCGCCTTTTGTTCAGGCGGAATATACCGGCGTTGAGAATCTCACCGTGACTACAGGTGTTCGCTACGAAGAGTCGAAATTGGAAGTTGGCGATTTCACCACATTGGCCAGTTACGGCAGCCAGTTTGTTGAAGGCGGTAAGCCAGAGTTTTCTGAAACCCTCTATAACATCGGCGCAACTTATCAGTTCACAGATACCTGGCGCGCTTTTGCTAACAATGCGGAAGCGTTTTCCATGCCGGATGTTGGCCGAGTGCTGCGCGGTATTAATCAGCCGAACTTGAGCGTTGAGAGCTTTTTGGATCTCAAGCCGATTCTTACCGAGAATACGGAGCTGGGTGTTGAATACGATAACGGCACCGTGAATATGCAACTGAGCTATTACATTTCAGATTCTGATTTTGGTCAGCGTTTGCAGCGTGGCAGCGATGGTGTGTACACCGTTAAGCGTGAAAAAACCGAAGTAGATGGCTTGGAATTCAGGGCAACTTGGGCGGCAACTGAGCAAGATGTGATGGGCCTGCGTTACGCTCAATCTGAAGGCCGTTATGACTCAGACCAAGACGGCAAAGTGGATTCTGATTTGGGTGGTACCAATATCTCTCCGGATCGTCTCAACGTAAGCTGGGATCGCAATTGGAGCGAAGGTGTGAAGTCTCGCCTGCAGGTGAATCATCTTCGTGATCGCAAAGTGGAAGACAGCAGTGGCGCCGTGACGAATCGTTTTAATGGCTATACCACGGTAGATGCCAGCGTTGATGTGGCGGTAGGCCAAGGTTCGGTGAGCTTTTCAGTGCAGAACCTGACTAATAAGGATTACTTCACTTACTACTCGCAAAGCAGTCCGAACAACCTGCGGAATTTCAAAGGCATTGGCCGTAGCGTTGGCATCGCTTACCAGTTGAACTTTTAATGGCTGGAGCTAGAAAAAAACGCGCCCCCGGATTGTGGCGCTGGCACCGCTGGGCGGGATTGAGCGCGTTAGTGGTGCTGTTTGTCGCCTCGATAACAGGTATTGCGCTGAGTTATCAGAAGGAACTGATTACTGCCGTTATTGCGCCGGGGGTGGCGCTACCTGAAAGCTACTCGGCCATTGAAATGGCGCGTGATTTAGAAATCGTGGTGGCCAAATACGGCGACGGTGAAGCGCTTAATCTGAAAGCCCCAAATTCAATTGAGCCTTACTGGACAGTGCGCGCAAAGTCGGACACGAAATTAATCGCCCTCGATAATCTTGAGCCCTACAGCGAGCGACTCTGGTTTTTAGACGCCATGAAGTGGCTTTGGGAGCTGCATGTTCACTTGTTATCAGGCGAGATTGGCGAGGCGCTGCTTTTGGTGGCGGTGATTTTCGCCCTGTTTCTCTGTGTGAGTGGTTTAATCATGTGGTGGCCGGGCCGCAGGGCTTTTCGCTGGCGCTTTATACTTCCGAAGGAAATAAGACCCTCGCAGTGGCTGCAATACCACCGGCATAGTGGCGCGCTGGTCAGTCCCATCTTAATCGTGGTGCTGCTCACCGGCGCCATTATGGTTTGGCAGGGGCTGGTATTTCGTTTGATGCCGCCACCGGAGGTTTATGAGTTTCCGATAGCGGGTGTAAAACCAGCACGTCTTTCTCAGCAGCTTTTAGTGGCGCAAGCCAAAATCCCCGATGCCTGGCCGACCTATATGACTGTAAGCGGGCTTGATGCTGAACCAGAACTAAAAGTGCGTTTTCGGCTCAACGGTGAATGGCATCTCAATGGGCGAACCACCGTCTGGGTTAGCCCGGTTAACGGAACTTTACGTGTCAGTGAACGCTCCGATGAAAGCGCGCTTGGACGGCGGCTGTTAAATCAGCTTTATCCCCTGCATTCTGGATTTGGCATGAACGCGATTTACCGCGTGCTTATTCTATTGTCGGGTATTGGATTGCTTTGGCTAACGGTGACGGGAGCCGCGTACTACATAAAACGTGAGCGCCAGGGATTCCGCAAAAAATCCCACCACTAACGGCAGTCTTTTTAAGCAAAATTGAATCACATCCTCATGCGCGCCTCGTCACGGCGTGCTTCTTAATAAAACCCTCATTTTAAGCCGCTAACATCAGAAATTACTTTGTAGCTGTTTGGCGGCATTTCGATGTCTTTTGTTCGCTTCTGTCTTCTGGGTTTTGGCTTATTGCAATCATTGCGCAATAAACCTGTCATTCCTTTGTTACAAACTCGGCAGATACTTGTTCGCCTTGAGAACTCGGGAGTGTTCATAGCGCCCACTCGCGCTAAGGCGGTGAGCAGTCTGTTATTGATCCCTGTTATGTCTTGATGAAAATAGGTTGAGCTTATGAACAAGTTTAGAATTTTGGTTCTACACGACGGCAAGCCCGGCCACCAGACTCAGTCAGTCGGCATGGCAAAATTGATCCAAAAAAACTGGGCTGCCGAGTGTGAAGTGACCCTGCTCAGAGCCAAGCCTCGGTTTAAACTGCTCAACAAAATTATCAGAAAGTTAGTAACGAAAAAGTCCGGCTGGATTCGCCGATTCTTTTTTAATTGCTATGTGATGGAAGGCCTGCCCGAGCGCGCGCCTAATCTTATTATTTCCTTCGGCGGCGATGTGGTCGCCTTAAACCTCTCGCTGCGACAGCTCTGGAAAGTTCCCAATATCGTAAACGGCAAACTTTACGGCTTGCCTAATGCGCTGGTGGCCGCCCATGTGACCGCCTTTGGTGATGACTCCTTGCCAAGCAATTCTGTGGCGACCCGCATTGCGCTGTGCAAAACCGATAAAGCAGTTTGCGAGGCGGAAGGTGCCGCGATTAAAACACAGGCCGGAAATCAAAGACTCTGGGCCTTGTTTGTGGGCGGTGATGGCGGCGGTTACGAGTATTCGCAAGAAGATTGGATTGCGCTGGGCAACGCGTTAGAAAAGCTCAGCGTGCAGCACGGTATCCGCTGGTTGGTGAGTACCTCGCGCAGAACCTCCAATGCTGGACAGCAACTACTTAAAGAGGCTTGTAGTGAGAGCTTTTGTCAGTCTGCTATTTGGTATGGCGATGACAGCAGTACCAGTTTAAATGCATATCTGGGTGCCGCAGAAAAACTGTTCTGCACCGAAGACAGCATGAGTATGCTCTCTGAATCTGTTGCGATGGGTAAGCCTGTTATCAGCGTGTCACCAGCCTGTGCTAACCCAACTCCAACCCATGCCAAGATGGTTGGCCATATGGAAAATGTGGGTTTGATAAATAGACTCCCAATTTCATCAATGGCTCATTATCGCGGTGAAAACGTTGTTCCCGTAGAAAGCTATGACTCCCATTTAGATTCTATATTTCACCGCCTGATTGATCTGGGGGTTATTGCGCCACCGATGAGAGGAGGTGTGGCCGGTGGGATATCAAGCCCCGTGCTTGCAAACGCGTGACAGAAATTTATTTAAGATTTGTATATGCAGCTAGACGAATTCAACGCCAAAATATCTGAAGTCAGCCATTTATTCCCGCGTCATTGGAATGTCACCTGTGGAACGACGGTGAACCATTTTCCATTTGTGCATATGGTGATCGATAATTTCTTCACAGATGAAGAATTTAATGAGATCAAAAAGCACGAGCACGATGTGAGTAGCAGCGAAGTTAAAATTGCCCACAGCCTGATGCGTAAAAACGGTGAAATCAAATCAGATATTTTTGACAAGGGATTTCTAAAAGCGATCGACGAGGCTTACTTTCCGGCACTACAAAGTATCCTTGGCGTATTGTCGGCAAAGAAAACCCAGTACTACGAATTTTCGGATTTTCACCTCATCTCTACCGGGCCGAACTACAAGCACCAGATTCACGATGATATTCCCAAAAAGCTGCTGAGCGTGGTGGTGTACATTAACCCCGAGTCAAATAATGGCACCTTTATTCACGATGGGCGCTATAACGAAACGCCCGTGGGTGAAGTGGAGTGGAAGCAAAACCGTGCCTTTATCTTCTCCCGCTTGGATCGTGCTACCTGGCACTCTTATGCCGCCAATGAAAAAGATAAGCGCTACTGCGTAATTTATAACCTCAATACCGATAAATCCTTCAAAGCGCATTGGGCTGAAGGCAATGTGCTTAAGTTTCTTGAGAAGCGGATAAAGAACGAATAACCGCCACGAGTTTCTAGGTGATTAAATGCCTGACAGCGGTTTGCTTAGGTAGACTTGTCCTGCATATTCAATCAACGCGATCTCCAAGTTAGCTCTCGCAATTTTCCGGCTTTAACAGTACTCTCGTAACTGCACATTAATTAGTTGCCGGGTATTAATGCTACTCAAGGATTTGGGAGGGGGCATGGCCACAGAAATAAAATCGCATTTTACTATCGCACTGCAGTCGGCAAGTTGCTTTTCCAATGATGGAAAAATCGATTCCCGCGAGCTCAATTATTTACTCGATTTAGCCAAAGCTGACGGTGTTATTGATCCAGATGAGCGGCGAGTGCTGGCTAATATTTTAAACCATGCAATGGCCTGTCCTTTGGACGAGGCCACCCTTTCTCGCATTGAAGAAATCCGTGCGGAACTAGAAATATAGAAGGCTTAATTTATTCAGTGATTAATTTAAGTTCTTGTAAGAAACAGCCTTCCCCATGATAACAGCACTACAGGCCCCATAACGAAAACACCGATTAGGGCCACTTGGTGAAAGCCAAACATAAAGCAACCGTACAGGGCATTGCATAGCCACGAGGTGTAAAGTGCTGCCGCCAATATGGTGGTCGTTCTTCTTGGAGCATGTACAGATTTTGCATCTGTGAAAAGCACACGGTAAAGCGCGCTGATCAGAAAAACCGCTCCAACCCAGCCTTTTAAACCGAAATTGCTGAATGGAATGCCTCCATCAATATCCGGCATATAACCACCGCCATCGTCCCAGCGCCAGTAGCCTAAGTGAACCGATACCGGATCGGTAATAAAGTCCCATGCAGTAACGACCAATCCGGTGGCGAGTGATGCGATGATGATGTAGAGATAAAACTCGCTGTTTTTTAAGGGCTTGTCGCGGGCGAGGAAATTATCCACCAGCATCATTGATGGAAAAATAATCGCCTCCCAAGAAATGACAACCATGATCGGAACATTGCCAATGCGTGGCCCAAGTGCATTGGTGTATTCATACTCCCCAAACCACCAGCCGTAATTACAACCAATAAACTCAACAAACCAAGTGATTAATGCTGCGGCGACGACAAAGCCGACGGCCTTTTTTACGCCCTCTGTAGCGATGGCATGGAGTACGCAAAGCGAAACCATAAATAGAATGCCAATGACCGTGCTTGGCGTACCCATATCACGCGCGCCAATGAATGGCACAAGCGCTAAACTTATTATCGAAAATGCGCACATGACCAGTGCGGCGCGCATGGTAAAAACTTCCAGCCTTGGCATGGGACTGAGACGTAAGGTGTCAGACATCCTGGATACTCCGGTTATGATTATTGTGGTTCGGATTGCACTGCCAATCCTATAACAATGACAAGTAAATTGACAATAATCAAAGCGGATGTGGATTGCTTGCCACCTAGAAAATCATTCGCGTTGGTTCAGATTTCCTGCTGATCAATGAAGCAAGCCGCGCTATTTAGATGTGATAGGTCGCCTGTTCTGATGTTTACATGGGCGGAGTTAAGCTCGCTCCGCTGGGATATTTGGGGTTCAAAATCTGGAGTCTTTTTTCACCTATTATTTAGAATGTGATATTGATCACGTTTTCTTATTCTGCTAATTTCGACCTGTTTCATGTGAAAGGATTTCGCATTTAGAGGGATCCTATAAAAATTAGATTCTCCAAACAGGGATTACTATGGACAGTTGGAGTTTGGCTTCTTTGCGCCGTTTTTTTCCTATTGCGCGCAAAAATTTTTCTATCGTTTTTCTATTCTCCTCCTTGTTGGCTGCCTGTGGCGGCGGCGGTTCTGCATCTGAAGATTCGCCTGCGCTGACGGGCTACTTTGTTGATGCGCCGGTAGGTGGTCTTCGATTTTTAACTTCATCGGGCGAAAGTGGAACAACAGCCCAAGATGGAGGGTTTCTATACCGCTCGGGTGACTCGGTGACGTTTTCCTTAGGGGGTATAGAAATAGGTACCCTTGTTGGTGATAAGTTCGTTACCCCCAACGACATTATTGGCTTGACGGGCAATGCCGTTATCAATGTTGTGCGGTTCCTGCTGACATTGGATGCGGATAGAAATCCAGATAACGGAATCGAAATTTCAGAAGATGTCGCAACGTCAGCCGCCTCGCTAGTTATCTCGACCCTCAACTTTGAAGAGTCGACCTTTGAATCTTCTGGGCTTTTGGATTTTGCTGAAGATGCCAATGGTGACGATAGAAATATTGTTTCTCCGGAAGTGGCTGAAGATCACCTGCTAGAGAGCGAAGAGGACCTAGCGGATGGTTCATTTGATGGTCCAGCGGATGCCGACAAGGATGGCATTCGTGATGAAAACGACAATTGCCCCTCTATAGCAAACGCAAATCAGCTAGATACCGATAATGACGGACTGGGCGATGTTTGCGATTCTCAAGACGATACCGATTCAGATAGTGACTCTATTCGCGATGAGGTAGACAACTGCCCCTCGCATCCAAACACCAATCAAGCCGATAGTGACAGCGATGGACTTGGTGACGCCTGCGACAGCCAAAATGATACGGATAGTGATGGCGATGGTATAGCTGATGCTGTCGATAACTGCCCGAGCGTTTCAAATCCAAGCCAAACAGACTCCGATTCTGATGATATTGGTGATGCCTGTGAATCACTGAGTGGCGACCAGGATTCTGATTCAGACGGGATTAACGATTCAGAAGATAATTGTCTAAACGTTCAAAACCCTGATCAAGCTGATGCAGATGCGGATGGCGCCGGGGATGCCTGCGATTCGGATTACATTGCCGACGCAGATTCCGATGGCATTCCCGATTCGTCGGATAACTGCCAAACCATTCCGAATGAAGATCAGTCGGATGTCGATGGAGATGGCACTGGTGATGCCTGCGACTCTCAGGATGGCAGAGACACGGATGGTGATGGCGTTATTAACGGTCTTGATAATTGTCCTTCTGCTTTCAATCCTGATCAATCTGATGTTGATGGCGATCTAATCGGTGATGAATGTGACTTACAGGATGATACCGACTCCGATAATGATGGTGTGCGGGATGAGGTGGATAATTGCAAAGACTTGGCAAATCCCGATCAGAAAAATATTGATGGAGATGAGCTTGGGGATGCGTGTGATCCAGATAGCCCTGAGAAGTTGGATACTGATGGTGATGGCATCTTTGACGTTGATGATAACTGCCCAGCTGTGAGCAACAGTCAGCAATTAGATGAAGATGGTGACGGGCACGGTGATGCTTGCGATGCGCCAGATTTTGTTGAGCAAACGGTTTTATTTTCTGAAGATGAAGCTTCAAAAATTGATTTTGGCCACGCAGTAGAGATGGGGGCAGGTTTTGCCTTTGTTGGAGCGCCGGAAGCAGATGTTGATGTTGACGGTGAAAATATAAAAGGCGGTGCAGTTTATGTATATAGAAAAGATGAACAGCAGGGATGGAGTTTTTTACAAAAGCTGTATCTTTCAGATGCTGCGAGAGACGACAAATTTGGTTCAAGTATTTCAAGTAATGGAAAATTCTTGGCGGTCGGCGCTTGGAATAGGTTCTTTCCGGGCTCAGTTATTATTTTTGAAGAAGTAAATGGTGAATGGATTTTTCAATCAGAAATAGAACGGCGAAGTTCTGAGGTTGAACGGTTTGGGATGTCCATTGCCTTCAATGAAAGTCAGTTATTTGTTGGTGCGCCACTCTTTGACTCAGAAACCCCATTGCAATCAGATCGAGGAGTTGTAGAGGTTTACCAGCAGGATGAAAACTCTGAATGGAGCTTGGTTCAATCAATTTCTCCTCCGGCGGAAGTGAGTGTAGATCAATTTGGACAGGATGTTTCAGTGAATGGAAATGTTCTAGCCGTGAGATCAGAGATAAGTCCAGATTCAGTCTTCGTATTTGAGAGGGTGGATGAAAATTCTACTTGGGAATATAAGGCTCAAATTACTCCAACCCAAAGAGGACAGTTTGATGCCAAGAATGTTGAGGTTTGGGGCGAGAGTATTTTCATAGGAGCACCTAGATATGACTCGTTAAGCGGCGGGCATGCTAGCAGTGGGGCTGTTTACCTTTATGGAAAAAGTTCTGACGGGGAATGGCAAGAAAACTTAATCATTCAACCAAATGAACCTGAATATGGATTGAGCTTTGGCGCTAGTGTTTCTGTGTCAGAAGATTTGCTTATTGTTGGTGCGCCGTTCATTGAGAAAGAGGGCAAAGAAGGGCGTGTTTACGTTTTTCGAAAAGATCAAGAATTGTCATGGTCATATAGCTCTCAATTGATCAACTCTGAAACGTCTGCAAACGATGCTTTTGGTTTTGATGTTTCTGTAAATGATTTTGGTCTTATTGTCGGTGCGCCGGGGGTCTTTGTTAATACTCCCGATGAATATGTTGGTATTTATCGCTCAAATGATCTCGATGGGGATGGATTGTATGGAAGCAACGATAACTGCCCCGAAGTAACTAACGCCGATCAATCTGATTTTGACCAAGATGATATTGGTGATGCTTGTGATGATGATGCAGACGGCGATGGTTTGACCGCTGATCAGGAGAACGAAAAAGGAACGAGTGACTTTAACGCCGACAGCGATGGTGACGGCGTATCAGATGCTGATGATGTTTTTCCTACCGATCCTGCCGAGTCGAAAGATAGTGACTTAGATGGCATCGGTGATGAAGCTGATAACTGCGTAGAAACCGTTAATCAAGATCAATCCGATCTTGACCAAGATAACATTGGTGATGCTTGTGATGAGGATGCCGATGGCGATGGTCTGACCGCTGATCAGGAGAGTCAGCAAGGAACAAGTGACTTGGACACCGACAGCGATGGCGATACTGTCGGGGACGAAATCGATAACTGCCCAGATGTCTCTAATCCTGATCAGAAGAATTGGAATGGAGATGAGACTGGCAATGCCTGTGACTCGAACTGCAATACTTTGCAAGATTTAAGCTTGGGGCTTTGTGACTTGGTTTCTCAATAGTGTAAATGGAACATTGCTGGCGGGGTTTGACACTGCAGCCCCTTTTTCAAGGAACGAGTAAAAGATGAACTTCATTTCTAAAATTAAAATTTTAGCTAGTTTAAGCGTGTTGGTTTTGTTGGTTGGTTGCGGTACTCCCGCCCAAATTGCAGAGCCTTCCGTTTCAACGTACAGCAATCTCGCTTATCAGGGAAAAACCGTTAACTACGATATTTTCTATGCGCAGCCTAAGCCTGGGCTATTTTCGGATGGTGAAATGTTACCCATGGTGCCTTTTGATGCGCAGGAAAAAAGCCCTTTAGCGGAATTTGTTACGGAAGATATTCAAGCGTTTATGGAAGAGCATGGCCCTGTAGGTTTAATGCCTACGGATTATGAAAAGTCGGATTTTTTACTTGTCGCTAAAATCACGGCCACTAAAAAAGCTGGCCCAGCTTGGTCTGATTTTAAGTCGGGAAAAAGTTTTTTGATGAGTCTGCTGACATTCACTTTTGCACCGTCATACCATGATATTACAGCGAACTATGAGGTTGAGTACGACCTGTATAAACATGGCCGCCAAGTATTTTCGCGAGCATACAATGTTAACGATTCCGTGCCACATGAGCAGAGCGATTTAGCACACTTGAGGCACCTTTCTGAAAAGCCAAAAGCCCTTTTTAGAAAAACACTCAGTGCCACTTTGGATGACTTTTATAAATCGGCCTCAGCGTACTTATAAATTGCTGTTAGCTTCTCGAGCGGATGGTTTTAAAACACCACCCGCTCAAGCAGCCGCTGTGCAATCAGCGCATAACCCCATTCGTTGGGGTGTAGTCCATCTTCTGAAAAACAGCGCCAGTCATCGGGGCCTAAAAGCGTTAGGCCATCAATAAGTTGTACGCCATCTATGCTGTTCGCTTGTTGAGAAAATTTCTGTCTTATTGAATCGCTGAATGCCCGAAATTTTTCGTCGTAGCGTTCGCGCAGGCAGTAAATGGGGGTGATGCAGATTAGTTTGGCATCGGGGTGGCTCTGGCGGGCTTGTTTGAGCATAGCGCCGTAAACGTCTGCCGCTTGATTGCCGAAGGATTTTCCGAGATCAAAGATAATTGCTTGGGCGGGGAGCGCGAGTATTTTTTCGAGCACTTCCGGTTCGCCGCGTCCGGCGCCATAAAAACCGAAGTTGTTAATATCAATGCCAAGTTCTCGGGTAAGAATGCTTGGGTAGTTCATGCAGGAGAGGTGTGAGCCAGCGCCCTGCACAATGGATGAGCCGTAAACGGTGATTGGGAGTTGGTCGTTTCTGTCTTGTGCAGCCTCAAGCTGGCAGCCTACATCGACACCTAATTGCGCCGGGCTGAGTGCTTGATTGCCGGGCAGGTAGAGTTCGATCTGTTTAAGCTCGGCGGGAACGTTGCGAAACAATTCCACTTCATCGTGATCTGGGTTTACCAGTACGCTGCGCCATAGAACGCCATCCACCATAACATCAATGCCCGCACCGCAGGCTTGGGAGTGGACGCTGAGTTTGATTTTTAGGTTGCGAGTGTCGCTGCTAAAGCGAATAACGACGCCCGCAGGATAGCGGGCTTGGGTAATAACCGCTTCTGGCAGCCCGTCTAACTGCGCTTGATTAAAACGCTGCCAAGGGCCGCCTGAGTAAAAGGGTAAGCCACTTACGGTGAAGTGTTTACTGGGAATTTTGTGCCAGTCCAGTTTTTCGCTCATCCCTTTTTCTTGGTTATTTCTTCGTTCTTTATGAGAGTGCTAGCCTTCTGCTTCAAGGCGGCTGTTGATGTACAACGCCAGCAGGGTACACAGTGAGCCGGACAATAGATAGAAGCTCACCGCGTGCAGGCCGAATTGTACAGACAAGCCCAAGGCAACCAGTGGGGCAAATGCGGCGCCAAACAACCAGGCGAAGTCAGAGGTGAGTGCAGCACCGGCGTAGCGGAAGCGGCGCTCTAAACTGGCGGTCACGGTACCGGCAGATTGGCCGTAGGAAATACCGAGCAGGGCAAAACCAATCAGAATAAACAGGTCTTGCAGTGCTGGGCCGCCGTCCATCAGCATGGGCGCGAACAGGGCAAACATTCCGATCAATACCGCCATGAGCGAGACGGTGGTGCGCTTGCCAAGTTGGCCGGCAATCACGCCAGAAATAATGGTGGCGATAATGCCGACAACGCCGCCAAGCATTTGGATAGAGAGTACATCGACCATGGCTTGGCTGTTGTTGTGGGTGATCCACGACATTGGGAAGATGGTCACGATATGGAACAGCGCATAGCTGGCAATAGCGGCAAAGGCGCCGAGGAAAATCTGTGGTCCCTGCTTGTCTAGCAGCTCTTGGGTGTTAACTGGTTCCAGTTCGCTTTCTTCCAATGCTTGGGTGTATTCCTCGGTCAGTACCAAACGCAGACGAGCGAACAGGGCAACCACGTTGATGGCAAAGGCCACGAAGAAGGGATAACGCCATGCCCATGCTTGGAAATCTTCGGTGCTGGTGCTTTTAATCAGGTAGAAGAACAGGGCGTTGGCCAGCAGGAAGCCGATAGGTGCACCCAGTTGGCCAAACATGGCGTACCAGTTGCGTTTGGCTGGTGGCGCGTTCAATACCAGTAGTGAGGGCAGGCCGTCCCATGAGCCGCCGAGGGCGAAACCCTGCATGGTGCGGAATAGTGCAAGCAGGAAAATCGCGGTGCCGCCGAGGCTGTCGTAGCCGGGCAGGAAGGCGATGCCGGCGGTAGCGGTGCCGAGCATAAATAATGACGCGGTTAATTTAACGCTGCGTCCCCAGCGGCGCTGGATAGACATAAACAAGGCGGTGCCAAAGGGGCGTGCGACAAAGGCCAAGGCAAAGATCGCAAAGCCGTAGAGCATGGCGTTGAGGCTGTCGGTATTGGGGAAGAATACGCCGGGGAAGGCCAGTACACAGGCCATGCCGAATACGAAGAAGTCGAAGTGTTCGGAGGCGCGACCGATAATAACGCCAATGGCGATTTCGCCGGGTGCTACCGGTGAGTGACCAGCTGGCGTTTTCATTTCTTCATTAGTGTTAGACAGGGCGCTTGGATTAGCCATGTGACACAGTTTTCCACGGTAGTTAAATCAGGAACGGAAGCCTACATCAGATTGCACATTGCCAGCCATAGGACAAATTGTCCAATTCACCCATCTTGGAATATGCCGTAGAGTCCCATCTCCCAAATTTCGACCAGGATGTGACGTTGGTGATGTTTCGCCCCAAAACCCTGAAATCTCTATTCTTGCTGGTACTCGCTGCGGCAATGTTGTCGGGCTGCGATATGGTGGTGATGTCGCCTTCTGGTGATATTGCCTCGCAGCAGGCGGATCTGATTGTGTGGTCCACCATCTTAATGCTGCTGATTGTGGTGCCGGTTATTGCCTTAACCCTGTGGTTTGCTTGGCGTTATCGCGCTTCTAATAAAGAAGCGACCTACTCGCCAGACTGGGATCACTCCACTCGCCTTGAGTTGGTGATCTGGGCAGCGCCGCTGGCCATTATTATTGCCCTGGGTGCGCTGACTTGGGTGAGTACCCACCAGCTCGACCCTTACCGCCCCTTGTCTCGTGTGGATGAAGGCAAGCCAATTCCGGAAGGCGTTGAGCCGCTGGTGGTTGAAGTTGTGGCAATGGATTGGAAGTGGCTATTCTTCTACCCCGAATACGATATGGCGGTGGTGAACGAGTTGGCGGCCCCGCTGGATCGCCCCATTACCTTCAAGATCACCTCTACCACGATGATGAACGCCTTTTATATTCCGGCGCTGGCGGGTCAGATTTATGCCATGGGCGGCATGGAGACCAAACTGCACGCGGTAATTAATGAAGTGGGCGTTTACGACGGTTTCTCGTCTAACTATTCCGGTCACGGCTTTAACGGTATGCGTTTTAAATTCCACGGCATGACCGAGGCGGATTTTGATCAGTGGCGCGCCAAGGTGAAAGCCGAGGGCGAGTCGCTGAGTTACGGCGTGTACAAAGAGCTGGAAAAACCCAGTGAATACAACCCGGTGCACTACTACAACAATGTGATGCCCGGTCTGTACGAGAAAATTTTCAATCGCTGTGTTGATCCCGGTCAGCTCTGCATGAAAGACATGATGAAGGGCCATAAAGGCCACCAAATGATGGGTCATGGTGAACATGCCGGGCATGAGCAAGCTGCTATGCCTGCCGGAGATCATCATGGCCACTGAGTTTTCAATTTTTGAATGTAATGCTGCGGCCGCCTTGCGGTTTCGCAAATCATCCGCGGAGCATCGGTAAATCTTATGTCTGAACAGTTCGATATCGTCAAGCTGATCTTCGGTCGCCTCACGCTGGAGTCGATTCCGTATCACGATCCGATTATTCTCGGCACTTTCCTGGTAGCGGCAACACTGGGTCTTGCGCTGGTGGTGGCTATTTCCCGTGCGGGAATGTGGAGCTACCTCTGGAATGAGTGGTTTACCAGTATCGACCACAAGCGCATCGGTGTGATGTACATTGTGTTGGCCTTTGTCATGTTGCTGCGCGGTTTTGCTGACGCGATCATGATGCGTATTCAGCAGGCCATCGCCTTTGGGGATTCCACCGGCTACCTGCCGCCACATCATTACGATCAGATTTTTACCGCCCATGGCGTCATCATGATCTTCTTTGTGGCCATGCCTTTTGTGGTGGGTTTGATGAACTACATTGTGCCGCTGCAAATTGGCGCGCGCGATGTGGCCTTCCCGTTCCTGAATAACTTCAGCTTCTGGATGACTGCGGCCGGCGCGGTGCTGATTATGGCGTCACTGTTTGTCGGTGAATTCGCTATGTCAGGCTGGTTGGCTTATCCGCCGTTAACCGGAATATTGCAGAGTCCGGGGGTTGGGGTCGATTACTATATTTGGTCCTTGCAGATAGCCGGTGTCGGTACGCTGCTCTCTGGGGTGAACTTTGTTGTGACCATCGTGAAGATGCGCGCCCCCGGTATGACCATGATGAAAATGCCGGTGTTCACTTGGACGGCGCTGTGTACTAACGTGCTGATTGTGGCGGCTTTCCCTGTTTTGACCGCCGTGTTGGCCTTGCTGTCTCTCGACCGCTACATGGATTTTAATTTCTTCACCAATGATCTTGGCGGCAATGCCATGATGTACGTGAATCTGATCTGGATCTGGGGTCACCCAGAAGTGTATATCCTGATTCTGCCTATCTTTGGTGTGTTCTCTGAGATCGTCGCCACCTACAGCGGCAAGCGTCTGTTTGGTTACTCCTCAATGGTTTACGCCACCGTGGTTATCACCATCCTGTCGTACATGGTTTGGCTGCACCACTTCTTTACCATGGGTAGCGGGGCAACGGTAAACAGCTTCTTTGGTATCACCACCATGATTATCTCGATACCAACCGGCGCTAAAGTCTTTAACTGGTTGTTCACCATGTATCGCGGTCGTATCCAGTTCGACTTGCCAATGATGTGGACGGTGGCCTTTATGGTGACCTTCGTTATCGGTGGTATGACGGGTGTACTGCTGGCGGTGCCGCCTGCTGACTTCGTACTGCACAACAGCCTGTTCCTGATTGCCCACTTCCACAATGTCATTATCGGTGGCGTGGTGTTTGGTGTGTTTGCAGCGATTGCCTACTGGCACCCCAAAATCACCGGTTACAAACTCGATCCGTTCTGGGGCAAGATTTCGTTCTGGTGTTGGGTGGTCGGTTTCTATCTGGCCTTTATGCCGCTGTACGTTCTGGGTCTGATGGGTGTTACTCGCCGAATGAGCCAGTTCGATGATCCATCACTGCAAATCTGGTTCCAGATTGCGCTGGTGGGTGCAGTATTGATCGGCGTGGGTATCGTTACCGGTCTGTATCAATACTATGCAAGCTGGCGCAAGCGCGATGAGCTGCGCGACGAAACCGGTGATCCGTGGAATGGTCGCACGCTGGAGTGGTCAACCTCTTCGCCACCACCTCAGTACAACTTTGCGTTTACTCCTAAGGTGTACGACAACGATGCTTGGTGGCATATGAAAGCCAATGGCTTTAAGCGCCCGACTACTGGTTTCCGCGCCATTCATATGCCGAAAAATACCGCTGCAGGTATGGTGATTTCAGGTATCAGTGCCGTGGTTGGTTTTGCCCTGATCTGGCATATGTGGCTGATCGCTGGCGTGTCGTTTGTGGGGCTGATTCTCGCCACTATCATTCACACTTTTAACTATAAGCGCGACTACTACATTCCCCATGAAGAAGTTGCGGCTGTTGAAGCAAAACGCGGTGAGGTGACTGCCTGATGTCTCATTCAACAACATTGCCTGCTGGCGAAAACGGCCAGTTTGAATTTATGGAAATGGGCGAGCACCACGCGCCCAACGGGACATTGCTAGGTTTCTGGCTGTACCTGATGAGCGACTGCCTGGTATTTGCCGCGCTGTTTGCGACCTATGGCGTGCTCAGCCAAAGCTTTGCCGGCGGCCCAACTGGTGCAGATTTATTTGATCTGCCGCTGGTCGCGCTCAACACCAGCTTCTTGCTGCTGTCGTCAATCACCTATGGTTTTGCCATGCTGCAAATGCAACAAAACCGTCTGCGTGGTACGCAAATCTGGTTGTTTATCACCGGTATTCTCGGTGCCTGCTTTATCGGCGTAGAACTGTATGAGTTCTATCATATGATTCATGTGGGCGCCGGCCCGCAAACCAGCGCCTTCCTGTCGTCATTCTTTGGCTTGGTCGGTACCCACGGTCTGCACGTTAGTGTCGGTATTATCTGGCTGGTCACTCTGCTGCTGCAGTTGAACAAGCACGGCCTAACTACCGCCAATAAGCGCCGCGTTTATTGCCTGTCGATGTTCTGGCACTTCCTGGATGTGGTCTGGATCGGCGTATTTACCTTTGTTTATCTGATGGGGTCTATGGCATGAGTGAACATCACGAACACGATCATCACCACGAAGAAGAAGGCCCGCACTGTTCATTTAGCGGCTACATGATCGGCTTTATGCTGTCGGTGTTTTTAACCGCGATTCCGTTTTGGTTAGTAATGGGCGATGTCTTTACCTCGAAAGGCATCACCACCATGATGATTCTCGGCTTTGCCGTCGTACAGATCGTTGTGCACATGGTGTACTTCCTGCACATGAACTTTCAGTCGGAAGGTGGCTGGAATATGCTGGCGCTGTTGTTTACCGCCGTGTTGTTGTTCATTACCTTGGCGGGGTCGCTGTGGGTTATGTATCACATGAACATTAACATGATGCCGGGCATGTCCTGACAAAGGAAAACGATCTGCGTTGCCAATGCTTTGTTAAAAGTAGGCTTAGAATGCTCATTTATTATTCATAAACTGCGCTTCTTCGCCTGCTTTTGCCTCGCATTGACTGCCTCGATAACGTTTTCCGAGAGGCATAGAAAATAACGAAAACCGTTTCTCTGCAAAGGGGAATTAACGTGGTTACAGAGCAAGCACAATCTCTCCCCCCCAAACGTAATCGCGTTTTTCTATGGCTGCTGGCTGTGCTTGGTTTGGCCGCGTTTATCTCGTTTATCGCACTGGGTAATTGGCAGGTTGAGCGCCGGGCGTGGAAGCTGGATCTGATTGAGCGCGTTAATGCGCGGGTGCATGCGCAAGCGGTTTCTGCGCCGCTGCCATCTGAGTGGGTTTCGATCACCCGCGATTCCCACGAATACCTTCATGTTTTTCTGACCGGACATTTTGTGCAGGGTAAAGATACTCTGGTAGTTGCTGCTACGGATTTGGGTAGTGGCTACTGGGTGATGACGCCGTTTAAAACCGAGCGCCGTGGTACGGTATATATCAATCGCGGTTATATTGGGCAGGGTGTGAGTCCTGCTGCACCGCCTACAGGTGAGCTTCGGTTGGAAGGTTTGCTGCGTATGAATGAGCCGGTGGGCAGTGTATTGCGCGAAAATCAGCCGGAGCAAGATCGCTGGTTTTCCCGAGATGTGCTGACTATGGCCGATCAACACGGTTTGTCTGTGGCGCCTTATTTTGTCGATGCGGCAAAAGCTCAGCCGGGGAGTCCCGGCGGTAATGGCCCCGTTGGAGGCTTAACCGTAATTCAGTTCCATAACTCCCATCTGGTTTATATCCTCACCTGGTATGGTTTGGCGCTCATGGTGCTGGTCGCCGCCTTTTTGGTGTGGAGAGAAGAGCGCCGTCGCGCTATCTCCCCTCAAGACTGATTCCGACGATCCTGTATACTGGCGGCTTATTTCAGCTTCACAATAATAGGCTTGTCACTTATGGCTGACTCTCGGTGGATGGTGCGGCAGCAATTTTCAGCTCCCGCAAGCCTGCACACGGATACTGATACCAGTACTGCAACCCTGAAAAAGCAAATGCGGCAGTTGGTTCAACTGCGCTGGTTAGCGGTGCTCGGGCAATTGCTCACCATTCTGGTCACCCATTCTCTGTTCCATGTTGATCTTCCCTTAAAACAGATGATTGCCACCTTAGCAGGCTTGGCGGTTTTCAATGCCTTTTATGAAGTCAGTCTGGTCGCCGGCCGCAAGATTTTGGCTGTCGAGCTGTTTTTCGGTTTATTGGTCGATATGGTTACCTTAACTGCCCAGCTTTATTTGAGCGGTGGTGCCACCAATCCCTTCGTGTTTCTTTATGTAGTCCAAGTTGGCTTGGCGGCGGTGGTAATGTCGGCGGCTTACGCGTGGTTGCTGCTTATCTTTGCGGGTATTTGCTTCTTGTGGTTGGCGGATTTTTCGCCGCTGATGTCACTGCCGCTGGACTATCAGATGGGCACCCATAGCTACTATGTGATGGGTATGTTTACCTGTTTGCTGCTCACTGCCTCGTTATTGGTGGTCTATGTTAATCGCATGACATTGGCGCGGCGTGAGCATGATGCCCAATTGGCAGAGTTACAGCGCCGGGCCGAAGAGGAAGAGCATATTCTGCGTATGGGTTTGCTGGCTTCGGGCGCAGCCCATGAACTCGGTACGCCGCTGGCGACCATCGCGGTTATTCTGGGTGATTGGCGTCATATGGAGGCGTTCAAGACAGATCCGGAATTATCAGAAGATATTGATGAAATCCAAACTCAGGTACAGCGCTGTAAAAGTATTGTGAGCGGTATTTTGCTGTCGGCGGGTGAAATGCGCGGCGAGTCCTCGGCGGAGAATACCGTTAATGATTTCTTCAATGATTTGGTGGCGGAGTGGAAGCTCAGCCGAAAACCGATCGCGCTGAATTTTGTGAATCGCTTTGGTGGCGATATGGCCATTGCCTCGGATGCGGTATTAAAACAAACCGTCTGTAATCTGCTGGATAATGCACTGGAAGCCTCGCCGGAATGGGTAAGTCTTGAAGTGTCGCGCTTCGGTCAGGATTTAGTGATCCAAGTTAAAGATCGCGGGCCGGGATTTGCGGAATCGGTAATGGAACATCTAGGGCAGCCTTATCAATCCACCAAAGAGCGTGCGGGTAGTGGTCTGGGTTTGTTTTTGGTATTTAATGTTACCCGCACCTTGGGTGGTAAAGTGCAGGTGCGTAATTTGCCGGAATGTGGTGCCGAGGTTAGCCTGCATTTACCGCTGTGCTCTCTGCAGTTAAAAGAGGAATAAGTTTTGTCTGACAATACGGAAGTGCGCCAGCTGATCTTGATCGAGGATGACGCCGCGTTTGCCCGTACTTTAGGACGCTCTTTTGAACGTCGCGGCTATCAGGTATTTCATGCCACCGGCCTAGAAGGTGCGAAACAATTACTTGCGCAATGTGAGCCCGAATATGCGGTGGTGGATTTAAAACTGGATGGCGATGCCTCAGGGCTGGCCTGTGTGCAGGCGTTGCATGAACATAACCCGGATATGCTCATTGTCGTACTTACCGGTTATGCCAGTATCGCCACGGCGGTTGAGGCGGTAAAACTGGGAGCCTGTCACTATCTCGCCAAGCCCTCAAATACCGATGATATCGAAGCGGCGTTTCAGCGCGCCGATGGTAATGCTGAGGTGGAAATTACCGGGCGGGCCACTTCAATTAAAACCTTGGAATGGGAACGGATTCATCAAACCTTGGCGGAAACCGATTTCAATATTTCTGAAACAGCGCGGCGGCTAGGAATGCACCGGCGGACCTTGGCCCGTAAGCTAGCTAAGCAACAAGTAAAGTAAATGGAGCCGCTGATTAATTACTGCGTTTGCAATCTTGGTCGTCGGCGGTGCTGAAATTCAAATAACAACTGAGGATATAAAAATGGCAATTTCTCTATACGATGCAAGTGTGGGTACCTATCTCCAACTGATCACCAGTACCCTTAGCGTGCTGGATAAGGCGCGCGTTTTCTGTGAAGAAAATGGCCGCTCGGTTGAGTCGTTATTAGATGATGCCCTGTGTGATGATATGTTTCCGCTGAGTTTTCAATTGCGCTCAGTAGTGCACCATTCTTTGGGTTGTATTAAAGGCTTGGAGAAGGGTTTGTTTACGCCGCCGACTCCAGAAACCCTGACTTTTGATGAGTTGTATCAGCGTATTGTCGATGCCAAAACCACCTTGGAAGCGGTTGAGCCTCAATCGGTGAATGGCCTTGCTGATAATCCGATGATGTTCAAAATGACCGGTGTTGAACTGCCCTTTACCGCCGAAAACTTTGTAATGAGTTTTTCCCTACCCAATTTTTATTTCCACACTTCTATGGTTTACGCCCTGCTGCGCAAGGCGGGTGTGCCCATCGGTAAGGTCGATTTCCTTGGCCCTATGAAAATGGGCTAAATCCAGTTAAAAGGGGTGTCTGGCCCGAATAGACCATTAATCTCTTTGCGGTCTTGGGCATAATGTCCTATTAAATAAGGGCACGACATCACAATAGGAGTCATTATGGCACCCCGGTTTTCGAAACTCAGTTTGGCAATTCTGGCCTTGGCTGGCTTGAATTTCTCTGCCCCTGTCTTCGCTCAATCTGGCAGCTCTGCCACCCTGGAAGAAGTTGTCGTCACTGCCCGCCGCCGGGAAGAAAGTCTGCAAGATACGCCGTTGGCGGTATCGGCAATTGGCTCCGATATGCTCGAGCAAATGGGCATTAGCGATATCGAAGATATCGAAACCTTGGCGCCCAGCCTGCAATTCTCGCAAACCAACTACAAAGCCCCCGCCATTTTTATTCGCGGTATCGGCCAGCGCTCTGGCAGTCCCGGCCTTGATCCCGGTGTAGGCATGTATCTCAACGGTGTGTATGTGCCCCGTTCAGATGCCCAGTTGCTTGATGCGATTGATGTGGCAAATATTCAGGTTCTGCGCGGGCCGCAGGGCACCCTGTTTGGCAAAAATAATATCGGCGGTGCGATTTTGGTGGACTCCAAAAAGCCCGACCCCGAAGCCTTGGAGTTTGGCGTAAAAGTCGCGGGTGGCAGCTTTGGTCGCCAAGAAGTCAAACTCGATAGCAATGTGCCCATTACCGACAGTCTTGCGGCGCGCTTTGCCGCCAATGTTAAGCGCAGTGATGGCTCGATTGAAAACGTCACGGCCGGCAACTCCCTGTTTGATCAGGATCGTATGGCGGTTTCCAGTCGGGTGATGTGGTATGCCACTGATGAAGTGGAAGTCGATTTCTTTGGTTTTCTAAGTCGTATAGACGAGCGCGGTTCACCCTATAACTGTGCCTTCCAAAACAATGGCGCAATTCTGACTCAAGGCATTTACCGCGATGCTAATGGTGCAACCTTGGAAGAAGCCTGTGACTACAGCAGCAGTATTGCCAGCCAGTTCCAAGTCAGCCAAAACGGTGAAGATGCGGTTTACGCTATCGACAATCATATGGCGGCCTTATCCTTGCGTTTTCCGCTGGCGGGCTTTGATGTGGAAAGCATCACAAGTTTTGCCATGCAGGATAATATCCGCCTCAGTGGTGACTCGGACGGCACTTATATTCACGCGGTACAAGTTGGCCCCGATGCGGGCAATCAGGTGTTTGCCGGAGCGGGCTTAACGCCGCCTAAGGCCCAGCGCGAGCAGATGAGTCAGGAGTTGAAATTCAATGGCTTGGCTTGGGATGACAAGTTGAATTACACCTTCGGGATTTTCCTGTCGCAAGAAACCTTGGATAACACTCTCGATGGCACCGATGTTGGCGATAACGGTCTGGTCGCCGTAGGCCCCAGCGCCGCCGTTGATCTTGGTTTGCCGGTTCCAATTCCCAATGCACTTGTACTGCCGGTGCAGGCGAACACGGCCTTGCTGGCTGATTACACCAACCGCACCGCAGCGATTTTTGCTCAAGGTAGTTGGGATGTGCGCGAGTGGCTGCAGTTAACCGTGGGTGCGCGCTATACCGAGGAAGAACGCGAGGCCAAGCACATGCTGATCACGCCTGACTATGAAGAATATGCCAATCGCCTGAATGCACAGATTGGCACGAACCCAGCCATTTTGTTGCCGGTTACTCATGTGATGGACGGCATTTATTCACCCGTTACTCAGGCGCAGTATCTGGCCTATTCCGCTGCAGAGGTGCCACTGGTATTTGGTGAACCGCTGCGTGGCAGCACCACGTTCTCGCAGGTCACGCCAAACTTGACGCTAAATTTCCTAGCCACTGACGAGATGTTGGACACATTCGGCCTAGACAGCTTTATCGCCTATGCCACCGTAAGCAAGGGCTTTAAATCCGGTGGTTTAGATGTGCGCAATACTCAAACCGAATCCACGCTGCAGCAGTTCGAGCCAGAAATTGTGCTGAACAAAGAAATCGGTTTCAAACTGGATGCTATCGACAAACGTCTGCGCCTAAATGTCGCTGTTTTCCAAATGGACTATACCGATCTGCAAGTGGCGCTATATGAGCGTGGCGCAACGCAAACGGAAGTGGTGCAGTTTACCGGTAACGCCGGTGAGGCCGTGGTAGACGGATTTGAGTTTGAACTGACCGCACTGCTGGGTGACTTCACCGTTACCGCCAACGCCAGCTATACCGACGGTGATTTTATAGAGTATATGCTCGGCACCAATACCGCAGATGGCTTTGCCATTGTTGATCGCAGCAATGAAGCCTTCCCGCAAGTGCCACAAAATATTCGCGGCTTGGTGGTGAGCTACGACTGGGATTCAATGTTCGGTCGCATTGTGCCGCAACTGCAATACTACTATTCCGATGAAATTTTTATCGGCACCGACTACCTGAGCGGCAACTACGACAGCTCAACCATCTCTCAATACGAACTGTTTAATGCGCGCCTGAACTGGGAGTTTAACGAGAATATGGCGCTGACCGCCTATGTGAATAACCTCAAAGATGATCACTATTTTGTTGGCGGTATTGCCGTGACCAGTGTTATTGGTGTGGCGAATAGAGTGCCGGGTACGCCTAGAGAGGCGGGTTTAGAATTTAGTGTCAAATTCTAGGGAGGCCTGATTAACTACTACGTTTGCAATCTTGGCTGTCGGCGGTGCTCGAAATACTCATTTATTGGCATATAAACTCCGCTTTCTGTGCGCCGGCGACAGCCAACCTTGCTGCACTCGTTACGTTAATCAGCGTCTCCCTCAAATATTGGATTAATGACGCGTCCGTGACATTAATCCAATAGATTTAAAATGTATGAATGCGCTCGAAAACTTAGCTTTCAAATAAGCACGTGATAGAGAAATATTAAAACCGTGAAAAAAATATTCTTACTTGCTGTGGTCGCTGTATTGGCGGTAATCGTGGTGCGAGCGCTGCAGTTTGCGCCGCCCGAGACTATGGCTAGCGCGAAGGCAGCGCCATCTACGCCAGCGGCAAGCACGTGGAATGCGGATGAACTTGCAGAGGGTTTGGCGTCGGCTGTGCGTTTTCCTACGGTTTCCAATGCGGATTTCAGTCTGGTAAATCGGCAGGCCTTCGCGGATTTCCAACAGTTTTTGGCGCAGCGTTTTCCTCTCGTTTTTAGTCAGCTCAAACCTCAACGTATTAAAGACGATACTTTGTTGCTGACCTGGGAAGGTAGCGATGCTTCCGCCCAGCCTATAATTTTGCTTTCTCATCAGGATGTGGTGCCGGTTATTCCCGGTACGGAAGCGGAGTGGACTTACCCGCCCTTTGCTGGCGTGGTGGCAGATGGCTATATCTGGGGTCGTGGCACGGCAGATGATAAGGCCGGCGTGATGGGGATTCTGGAAGCGGCGGAACGGGCGCTGCAAGAGGGGTATATGCCACCCCGTAAAATTTATTTTGCCTTCGGCCACGATGAAGAGGTGGGTGGTGCTGGCGCTATTGCCGTAGCCGAACTTCTGGAAGCGCGCGGCGAGCGCTTGGCGTTTCTATTGGATGAAGGCGGAATTATCGCCAAGGATATGATTCCCGGTTTAAATGCCCGCGTTGCCCTTATTGGGCCGGGTGAAAAGGGCTATGTCAGTCTCGAGCTTAGCGCCCGTGGAGACGGTGGGCATTCCTCGATGCCGCCACGACATTCAGCGGCGGGGGTGATTGCCCGAGCGGTTAAGCGCTTGGAAGATCATCCCTTTCCTGCGGACCTGGGCCTGACCGTGGAGTTTTTCCAGTTTTTGGGTAATGAGCTGTCTTTCTTTCAGAAAGTCCTGCTGGCGAATGAATGGTTATTCGGGCCTTTGATTGAAAAAATCATGTCACAGATTCCGGCCCTCAATGCGGGCATGCGTACCACTACGGCAGTGACCATGTTACAGGGCAGTGTGAAAGATAATGTGCTGCCGATTACGGCTTCGGCGGTGGTGAACTTTCGGATTCTGCCGGGTGAAACCATTGCGACCGTGATCGATCAAGTGAAAGCGATTATTGATGATGAGCAAGTTTCGGTAGCGGAATACGGTTTTGGCAGCAATCCCTCTCAGCTTTCATCCACCGATAGTGTGGGTTTTAAGGTACTCGCAGATGTGATTCAAGATGTTGATCCGGCGGTGATCGTCACTCCGCGATTGGTGGTAGCGGCGACCGATGCCCGGCATTTTGATAAGGTTTCCGATGCGAGCTTTCGCTTTATGGGAGTGGAATTAGGCCCCCGTGAATTGAAAGGGATTCACGGCACCGATGAGCGCGTCTCGGTTGCCAGTTATGCGCAAGCGGTGGATATTTACTATCGACTGATTTTACGTGCCGGGGAGCTTTGATTTTTTCGGCAATGCTTTGAGAAATACTTTATCCCTCTGAAAGCCCCGCCAGCCGGGGCTTTTTCGTTCATAGCTTTTGCCTATTCAGTGCATAGAAACGTTCGATGCCCCCTTTTGGCCAGCACAGCTATACTCCCCCATGCATAAGCCAACCATAAAACCAGGAGGAGACGGCAATGCTTAAGAAACTACCTTTGGTAGCTGCAATCACAATTGCATTAGCACCCATGACGGGAATGGCTAGTAGCGAGACTATGTCAAATCGCGATTGGTGGCCGGAAAAGCTCAATCTCCAGCCCCTGCGTCAAATGTCGCCAGAGTCCAACCCGATGGGAGCAGACTACAACTATGCCGAGGCTTTCAAACAGCTCGATATGGCTGCACTGACTGCCGATCTGAAAGCCCTGATGACTGACTCACAAGATTGGTGGCCGGCTGACTTTGGTCACTATGGCCCGTTCTTTATCCGTATGGCTTGGCACAGCGCCGGTACTTACCGAACGATGGATGGCCGTGGTGGTGCCGATGGTGGACAACAGCGTTTTGAGCCACTGAATAGCTGGCCCGATAACGTAAGCTTGGACAAAGCTCGCCGCCTGTTGTGGCCGATTAAACAGAAATACGGCAGCAGCATTTCTTGGGCTGATTTGATTATTCTGGCGGGTACTGTTGCGCTGGAAGATATGGGTTTTGAAACCTACGGTTTTGCCGGTGGTCGTGAAGATGACTGGGAAGCAGACCATGTGTACTGGGGGCCTGAGCGCCAGTGGTTGGCGTCTAAGCGCTTCCACGGCAATCGTCAATTGGAGCGTCCGCTGGCTGCAGTGCAAATGGGTTTGATCTATGTAAATCCAGAAGGACCTAACGGTAATCCAGACCCACTGGCGGCTGCGAAAGATATTCGTGAGACCTTTGGTCGCATGGCGATGAACGATGAAGAAACCGTCGCGTTGATCGCCGGAGGCCACACCTTTGGTAAAGCGCACGGCGCGCACAAGCCCGAAGAATGTCTGGGTAATGACCCCGCCAGTGCACCAACTGAGCAGCAAGGTTTTGGTTGGTCCAATAAATGTGGCAAGGGTAATGCTGAAGACACCATCACCTCTGGTTTGGAAGGTGCATGGTCAGCAAGCCCCACTCAGTGGACCACTCAATACCTATCTAACCTGTATGCCTTTGACTGGGTGAAAAGCCGCAGCCCGGCTGGTGCAATCCAGTGGGTGCCCAAGGATACCAAGGCAGCTAGCTTTGTTCCCGACGCTCACGTGAAAGGCAAAATGAACACGCCAATCATGTTCACCACCGATTTGGCGCTGCGTTACGATCCTAGCTATGGCGAAATTACCAAGCGTTTCCTTGAGAACCCCGAGGAATACCAGAAAGCTTTCGCACGCGCTTGGTTTAAGCTGACGCACCGCGATATGGGCCCACGCGCACGCTACCTCGGTGCAGATGTACCTGCAGACCTGCTGGTATGGCAAGACCCCGTTCCTGCGGTGGAATACAAAACCATCAGCGCTCGCGATGCCAAAAAACTCAAGGCGAAAATTCTTGAGTCAGGTCTGACTGTGCCGCAACTGGTGCGTACGGCTTGGGCTTCTGCAGCCAGCTTCCGCGACAGCGATATGCGCGGTGGTGCCAATGGTGGTCGCCTGCGTCTTGCGCCGCAAAAAGATTGGGCGGTGAACAATCCTGCCGAAGTGCAAATGGTGCTGGCGAAGCTGGAATCCATTAAGCAAGACTTCGATGGTCGCAAGCAAGTCTCCATCGCTGACCTGATTGTATTGGGTGGCGCTGCGGCGATTGAACAAGCGGCTAAAGATGCAGGTTACGAGGTGGAAGTGCCCTTTACTCCGGGTCGTGCGGACGCTACGCAAGAGCAAACCGATGTTGCTTCATTCGCTGTGTTGGAGCCCAAAGCTGATGGTTTCCGTAACTACTACGGTGCCAACGCCAGATTGTCTCCTGCCGAAGAGCTGGTTGATCGCGCCGATCTGTTGGGTCTGACTGTGCCAGAAATGACGGCACTGGTGGGCGGCCTGCGTGTGCTGGATGCTAACACCGGTGGCAATAAAGCCGGTGTGTTCACGGCGCAACCAGGCAAACTGAGCAATGATTTCTTTGTGAATCTGCTCGACATGTCTACCGCGTGGAACAAGTCCAGCAAAGCTCAGGGCATGTACGAAGGCCGCGACCGCAGCACTGGCGAAGTGAAGTGGACCGCAACCCCCGTTGACCTGATCTTCGGTTCTAACTCAGAGCTGCGCGCGGTGGCTGAAGTGTATGCCGCCAACGATGGCAAAGAGAAGTTTGTGAATGACTTTGTTGCTGCATGGACAAAAGTTATGAACAACGGTCGCTTTGATATCTAATCGACTGGCAGTAATGAAGTAATGCAGTAAACGAAAACGGCCTGAGTAATCAGGCCGTTTTTTATTCCCCTTTTTACGGCCTAGCAAAGACGATTTGATTTTGATTGTTGTTCGTAGCGCCTAGCCCGTCATTTTAAGAATTCGTTTCTACGGCAGGGAAATCCCCTAAACATACTTCTTTTGTACAGCTTTTACAGCTTAAGGTGTATTGCGTCTTTAGCTTTGAAACCTTGGTATCTTTTGCGGCGCAAGATGGACATGGGATTTTCATTGAAGTGTTGGTGCCGCAGGGACACTTAATGTAGTAACCAAATTTTCCGTAGGCGCCCATAAGCCCTTCGACGCCGCCACAGCTTTTGCACTTTAAGAGAATCTCACAATTTTCCTCGGAAACTTTATGTTGCTCCTTATTATCAGGTTCCTCTGATAGTTCTGCGTTTGAGTCATCTTGATGACACATTGGCGCTAAGAACTCTGTAATCGCGCTCATTTCTTTTTCGGAAAACCAAGGGCTGCTGTCTACTTTGTAAAACGCGTATTTACCGGGAATGGATTTAATGCTGTCTGCGAGAAATTCCGTCTTAATGACTCGATCATTGATGTGAGTGGGCGCAGATTCTCGATCAAACATCGCAGAACTCGATATAGCAATTAAAATGTCGTATTGCCGACCTCTGAAGCCTTTTTGCATTCCCAATAAACGCCCAAGAAGATTTGGCGCATGATCTTGTAATACCGACTTCAATATTTCTATTTGCTGCTCAGCTTGTTTGATTGGTGAGCCAATGCCGTACCAAGTGCCTTTATAGCTTCGTGACCATTCTTCTTCGCGATTCACTTTCACTTCACCATGAATACTTTTGGATTCTATGATGATGAAACCGTATTTATGAAGGACAAGGTGGTCGATCTGGGCAGAAAACCCGTCATGGGTAAGTTTCAGATTGTCGAATATTTTAAATGTATCAGAAGGTAGGCGCCGGCTTAGCTGGTAACTAATGTTTTTTTCGTGCTGTTCGCCGGCTGCTTTACGTGTAGTGTCCATTTTTTTGTTCAGTCCATTGTATTGTGTTGAATCCATTCAAAGCGGTAAAGCTTTGATTCCCGCAATGCTTATTTCAAGTAATCCAGCAGTAGCTGATTTACTTTTTCCGGCGCATCGATTTGCATCCAGTGGCCGGTGTCTGCAATCAATTCAAATCTAAAATCATTGCTAACAAATTCAGCCGAGTTGCGCATTTGCGCCTCGGTGAGATAGGCGTCGCCAGTGCTATAAATTCCCATTACAGCTACCGGCATCGGCGGCCAGTTTTTTCCCATCAAGCGGCGGATATTGGCGCGGTAATAATTAATACCGGCAGTGAGGCGACCGGGTCGGCCGAGGCGTTCGGTCATTTCGTCCATTGAGCCTCGGTGTTTAACCAAACCGCGCAACATGGCCCAGTTAAAGGCTTTGATAGACCACTCCGGCAACGTGGGAAGTTGAAAGAAAATGGCATACCAGCCTTTCAGTTTTTGGCGGAAACCGCCCCGGTACATATAAGCGGCGGGGTGGCCAACAGACATGGCGACAAAACTTTCGAAGCGTTCCGGGTGGGTCATAACCAATTGCCAGCTAATAATCGCTCCCCAGTCATGGCCCACCAGTTTGACTTTTTCGATGCCGAGTTCATCCAGCAGCGCGCGCATATCCTCAATCAAGTATTCCAACTGATAATCGGATTTGTGGGGCAATAACTGAGAGTCACCAATGCCGCGAGTATCTGGCGCAATGACTTGATAGCCGGCTTCGACCAGTGCGGGAATTTGATATTTCCATATTTCTTTGCTGTCTGGAAAACCGTGAATTAAAAGCACTGGGGCGCCTTCGCCCTCAATAATGACGTTGAGTTGAACGCCGTTTACGGTAATGTCGCGGGTGTTAAAGCTCACGCTTTTTCCTCAATTTTTATATTGAAACGCATATACAAAATACTCATCAGCGGGCTGATAAGATTGAAAAAACAGTAGGGCAGATAGCTCAGTGTGGCGATATTCAGCACGACCGCATGATAGGCGCCGCAGGTATTCCACGGAACCAGCACGGAGGTGACGGTGCCGCAGTCTTCCAAGGTTCGGCTTAGATTGCGAGGGCTGAGATTATGTTGATCGTAGAGATCTTTATACATGCGCCCGCCGATTAACAGGGTGAGGTATTGCTCGGCAGTGGTCAGGTTTAATACGCCGCAACTACCGGCGGTGGTGGCGACTAATGAGGTGCGGCTGCGGGCCAAGTTTTTCAGTGCATCGGTAATCCGCCCCAATAAACCGCTGGCTTCCATCAGCCCACCGAAAACCACGGCGCTGAGAATCAACCAGATGGTATTAAGCATGCCCGCCATACCGCCCCGGCTCAGTAGGTCGGTGCTGGCAGCATGGCCGGTTTGGATTTCGGTGGAACTTACAATGCTTTGTATCAGGCCTTTGTAGAGTCCTTTCCAGTCGGTGCTGCCGCCAATTTGATAGATCAGCTCAGTTTGGAATAGGGCCGCACACAAGGCGCCAAGTAAGGTCGCGATCAGCATTACCGGCAGTGCGGGCAGGCGCAGCATGATCAGCGTGACGATAAGAGCGGGGACTAACAGCAGCCAGCCAGAAAGGAAAATACTGTTTTGCAGTGCGGTCAGCATCTGGGCAGATTGGCTGATTTCCGAGGCATTGCTGTGCTGCCAGCCAAGAAACAGAAATATCAGCAGGGCGATGGCGAAAGAGGGTAGCGTGGTGAATGCCATATAGCGTACATGGCTGAACAGGTCGACATTGCACACCCCGGCGGCGAGGTTGGTGGTATCGGAAAGCGGTGAAAGTTTGTCGCCAAAATAGCCGCCGGAAATAACGGCGCCTGCGGTAATCGCAGGGTCGAGTCCCAAACCTTCGCCGGTGGCCATCATGGCGACACCGATGGTGGCGGCGGTGGTCCACGAACTGCCCACGGCGCTGGAGATGATGGCACAGACGACGGCAGTGGCTGCGTAAAACCAAGCGGGATCGGCCAGTTGCAGGCCGTAATAGATGAGCGTTGGCACAATGCCGCTCACTGTCCACGCACTGGAAAGTGCGCCGATCAGCAAGAGCATCAGCACCGGGGTAATGGCGACATGCACGACGCTTAGCATGCCTTCTTGTAATTGGTGCCAGCTCACGCCGCGAGTTAGGCCGATGGTTGCGGCGGCGGCACCGGCTAAAATCAAGGCAAATTGGTTGGGGCCTTCTATGCCGGCGTCGCCAAAAATAGCGACATTGAGCGCCAGTAGTCCGACCAGTAAGGCCAGCGGCGTTAGTGCCAGCCAGAGTGAGGCGGGTGGTCGGGCAGATGGGGTCATAGGCGCTCTCTAGTTCTGACTCTGGTGAAGGATACGTGCTGACGAATCAGTTTTCGCTGGCGTCCATCAGCGTGCTAAGCATCTTGCGCAAATGGTCGTTTATTGGCTGGGGTTTTTCTGTCTCGCGGTCGACAAACACATGGGTGAAATTGCCGTAGGCGCTGGCCTTATCCTCACCTTTTTTAAAGATTGCCAAGCCGTATTGCACCGAGCTATTGCCAAGTTTATTGACGCGCAGAGCGCCTTCCAGCTCCTGCGGAAACACCAGTGCCTGTTTGTAGAAACATTCTGAATGCACGATATAGCCAATCTGATGGCCATTGTGGATATCGAGCCCACCTTCCTGAATAAGAAAGCTGTTGGCCACGGTGTCGAAATAGGAATAGTAATTCACGTTATTTACGTGGCCGTAAATATCGTTGTCCATCCAGCGGGTGGTGATGGGCATAAACCAAAAATACTGGCTGCGCTGAGTCAGGTCGCGCTCATCGCTGTGGGTCATACTCGGTACTCTTTAGATAGAGGGTAAATCAATAACAGGCCTGATAAATGGCCAGAGCATCCGGCTCTGAAATTGGTCGTGGATTATTGACCAGCAGGCGTTGTTGCAACATTGCATCCCGCGCCAGCATCGGTAAATCGGTTTCGGCAATATCCAGTTGCGATAGCCGTGCCGGCAATTCCAGTTTATTAATGAGGTCTTCAAAATATTCAATAAACTGCTCGCAGCGCTGCTTGCTGTCACCGGCTAAATCGCCACTAAACATCACTGTTTCTGCTAGTTCGGCATAGGCGCTATGTGCGTGGCTGGCGTTGTAGCGCAGCACCGCAGGCAACACCAGTGAATTACTCAGACCGTGGGGAATATGGTAGTGGCCACCCAGCGGGTAGGCCAGCGCATGAACCGCCGCAACCGGAGCATTAGCGAAGGCCTGACCGGCCAGACAAGCGCCGAGCAACATGGCCTGCCTAGCTTCAATATTGTCGCCGTGCTGGCAGACCGAGAGAATATTTTCGCCCAGTAATTTCAGCGCCTGTTTGGCGAGCATATCGGAAATCAGGTTTTTCTTGTGGATGCTGGTAAACGCTTCGATGGCGTGCACCATCGCGTCGATGCCAGTCATGGCGGTAATTCGTGGCGGCAAACCCAGGGTCAGCTCGGCATCCAGCAGGGCAATATCGGGATACAGATGGGGCGAAACCACGCCCATCTTCGTGGTGGCGCCAGTGGTGACAATGGCTACCGCCGTGACTTCTGAGCCGGTGCCGGCAGTGGTTGGCACCAAAATCAGTGGCAGACGCGGCCCCTTGGCCATATCAACGCCATACACTTCGCTGAGGGATTGTTCAGAGCCGGCCAGCAGGGCAACGATTTTTGCGGTGTCCATTGAGCTGCCGCCGCCAAAGCCGATAATGCCATCGGCGCCGACTTCTTTGGCAACTTTTAGGGCTTCTAACACGATGGCTTCCGGAGGGTCTGCCACTACATCGGCATAGCAATGAAAGGGCAATTCCGCATTGGTCAGCGAGGTGGCGATGATTTCCAGTAGGCCGAGCTTTTTAATACCGGGGTCGGTGATGACCAGCGGCCGGTAAATGCCTTGGGCGCGGCAGATATCGCCTAGGCGGTGGGCGCTGCCGGTTTCGTTGATAATGCTGCGGCAGGTATTAAAGCTAAAGTTTTTCATGGCCTTTGCACGCCTTTATGTTCGTTATTGTGCAGGAATCGTGTTGGCTTGGTCTTTAATCGCTAGAGGACAATCGGCTGATCAGCTCACGGCGATTGCCTTGAATATAAGCGAAGCCCGCTTTGCTGGGAAATTGTAACCAGACTTGCGCCAAATCCCTGAGCAAATCCATGCGCGGTAAATCTTTATACAGCCCAAAAAACGAGCCGCTCATAGCGGTAAGTGAACGAGATAAATGCAGGTATTCACCTTTCACGGAAATGCCTTTGCGACTGATATTGGCAATCAGTGTCATGGCCACTTCAAGGCGATTCATCAAACCGCTTTTGCCTTCGCGATACAGGGTATAAGGCGCGAATATATCCAGTGGTTTAACGCCGGATTTGGCAAAGGTTTGTCGAGCAATCTCTAGCAGATCAGCTTCGAGTAGACGAGTTTCTGCGGGCGCGGGTGACATCTCAATAATGCTGTCGGTCACGCGCTGGGCGTCGCCGCTGAGTACAGCGATTAGATAATTGACGGTGGGCCGCCAGATATCTTGGATGTCGACCGAATTGCCCCAGTCAATGAAGTACAGCTGACGTTTATTTTTGACTAATACATTGCCTTGATGCAGGTCGCCGTGAAACTCCTGATTAATCAGCAGGTGATGAATCATGGCGTGCAGATAGTTGCGAGCAGTGCGGCGGCGCAGTTGGCGCGACTGGCGTTTGCTCAAGCCGTCAAAAGCCTTGTTAAGGCTATTGGCGTTCTCGATTAATTCCATCTCAATAATGCGGCGCGTGCTCTGGTAGACCTCGGGGACATACCAGCCGCTGGAGTAGCGGGCGCGCTCGGCAAAGCGTTGTTGGCTTTTCGCTTCGGCTTCAAAGTCCAATTCTTCGCGGAAGCCTTCAACAAAAATATCGGTTTGGTCCAGCCATGAATGCAGGAAGGGCGTGAGCTTGGTGTGCGGCGCCCAATACTGGCTGGTCAAAATAAACAGCTTGATTACGGTTTTACCAATCAGGAATTCCCGCTCCAGATTGTGGCGGCCCACTTTGAGTAATACCGGTACCAGCGTTTTAACGCGCTCGGGTTGCTCGGTGTCAAACACCGGGCGATAAGCGGAATACACCGAGGCGATAGAGCCTGATTTCAGCGGTTTGCTGGCATCAAAGTCGTAGTACAGGCGTTCGGGTTTTTGGTTGAAGCACTCGATAAATGCCTGCTCAACTTCTTGAGCACTCATGGGCTCAACATCTTCTTGGAATACCGCCAAGGCTTCGGAAATTTCCTCGGGCAGAAAGTCAGTATTGGCGGCCGCGACCTGAGCAATTTTGATAAAGAAGGGGCCGAACTCGCGCACCATCATGGCCACCAAATCAGCTTGGGCCTTGTAGTCGTCTTCAGGAATATTGAAGAAGGTGCGAATGTGACGCAGGGCCTTAATCTGACGGCGGAAAATTAACAGGTCGCCGCGAATGGTGTACACCCCGCCCAGTACCTGACGCGTTTTTTCGTCATTGTGCTGGCGCATTTCTTTGAGCTGATTCAGGGTGCTGACAATCAGCGGTTCATAGGTGTTGTAAATGATATGGGCGATATCCAATCCGATTTCGCCCAGACCATTCAATTCAGGTTCGCTGGCCAGTTCGTTAAAGAAGTTCCAGAACTCGTCGGTTACTTCTGTGGGAACAATATTGGCGGTTACTGCCGAGAAGCGCTTCATGCCGAGATTGATCAGGTTCTCGGTGCTCTGCTCATTGGGCAGTAAATTCCAGCTGCGCATGCCGTTGGTAATGTCGCGCAATTGCCCCACCAGCGGGTGCTCACTCAGGGTATTGAACAATCGGTCGGCGGCCACCCGCATTTCCGCTTCGCTAATGGCTTGGTCGCGGTTGACCAGCTCAGCAAGGGGAGTAATGGCGCGATAAATATCGGTGGTGCCAAGGGTAAAAGCACGGGTGCTCTTGATGATATTGCGAGCGCGATTAGCAAAGCTGGACTCCCTGTCCTGGCTCGTCGATTCCTTGATATTGCTGTTGCTGGGCAAAACGGTATTTCCTGTGCTGCTGGTGGCTGATGGTTGATTCAACATTCAATACATCCCGGCCGGGTGGCGCGCGGTATCAAAATTAAAATCTTTATTTTTCAGTGGCTTGCTGGATTTTCGAGAGATCTGCGTTGGCCGCTAGAGGCTCTGGCTGTCAGCTTGCTGAGGACTGTGTTGGGCTAGGTTAAAACACATTTACGCTGGAAGCTATGGGAGATTTGGCAGTTTTGTGGATTGCTCCAACTATGCACATTTTTCGTGCTGATTGGGGCGGGGTTGGAGTGGTAAATGCCAATTTGGTGCGCGCGGCGCCGACCTAGTCTTCGATATTGTACTTCTTTAATTTGTAGCGAAATTGGCGGAAGGTCAGCCCGAGACTTTTGGCTGATTCGGTCTTGTTCCAGCGATTTAGCTCCAGTGCTTCCTGAATAATTTGCTGCTCCAGCTCGCCCAAATAGCCCTCAATATCACCGCACACGGCGGGTAGCAGCGACTGTCCCGCAGACGGGGCTCGGCTGGAGCTTTGTTCTAGGGCGGGGGCGTCTGGCAGTGAGAGGTCGGCTTCGCGAATCACATTCTGTTCACAGAGGGTCGCTGCGCGCTCAATGATGTTTTCCAGTTCGCGGACATTGCCGGGAAAGGGGTAATGCTGCAGGGCCAAACTTGCCTGTTCGTCGATGCCGGGTGTGGGGATATTCCACTCTTTAGCTATTTTCCCGAGGATAAATTCGGCCAGCAGCGGAATGTCTGAAGCCCGCTCGCGCAGGGCGGGGACTTTTACTTCAATCACATTGATTCGGTAGAACAGGTCGTTGCGGAAATGCCCTTTGGCAACGGCCTCACTGAGATCGCGGTGAGTGGCGCTCAGCAGCCGTACGTCGACCGGAATTTCTTTGTTGGAACCGATGCGGCGAATCGCTTTTTCCTGAATGGCCCGCAGCAGTTTGACCTGCATGGCGAGCGGTAGATCGGCAACTTCGTCGAGGAATAAGGTACCGCCATTGGCGGCTTCAAAAAGCCCTTCTTTGTGATCAATCGCCCCGGTAAAACTGCCTTTTACATGGCCGAAGAATTCACTTTCAACCAGTTCGCTGGGAATGGCGCCACAGTTTACTGGCACAAAGGGCGCATCTGCCCGAGGGCCATTGGCGTGAATCAGGCGTGCCACCACTTCCTTACCGCTGCCGCTTTCGCCGCTGATATACACCGGTGCCTGACTGCGGGCCAGCTTTTGAATCTGGGCGCGCAGGTTTTTGATCGAGGAAGATTCGCCGAGCAAACGTGTGTTCTGGCTGCTATCAACCCGGCCGGGAGCGGTGTCGAGCCGCAGTGCGGAGCGCACGACATTGCGCAGTTGCTCTACGGAAAGCGGCTTGTTGATAAAGTCGAAAGCGCCGGATTTCAACGCCTCAATAGCGAGTTCAGTACTGCCATAAGCGGTGATAACCGCAACGGCCGTTGCCGGATGGTTTTGTTGAATACTTTTTACAATATCAATTCCGCTGCCATCGGGCAGGCGGACATCGGTCAGGCAGAGATGAACCGGCTCACTGCTGTTTAGATGTGTCATGGCAGTGGCGACGGAGTCCGCTTTCAGTACGTCGAGTCCCATGCGCAGAATAGTCACTTCCAGGAGCTCGAGAATATCGGGTTCGTCGTCGACAATCAGAATGGTTTTATTGGTCATCTTTTATAACGTTCTGCTTCAGTTGCTAAAATATTCTCGATCCGGATGTGCAAAGATCAGTCTAAAGCAACTTTCTCCTTCTGGCCCGCGACGGTAGCTGATTTGAATCTGATTCGCCAGACATAGCTCGCGGCTTAAATACAAGCCCAGTCCGTTGCCTTGGGCTTGGGTGGTGTAAAAGGGCTCGAAAATTTTATCTTCATCTTCCGGCGCTATACCGGGGCCATTATCCATAATGTCTAGAATGGTAGCGTCTGAAATGGCTTGTCTGGAGATATAAAAGCCAATCTGCGCGGTTTGGCCGTCGCTGTTGCCATGGCGAATACCGTTCTCGGTAATGTTTGATAACACTTGATGCAACTGGCTGGGGTCGATATTAACGGGGTGCTCGTGGTCTTTATCCCAATTCAGGCTGAACTCTACATCGCTATTGTGGTGGGCGAGCCAGTCGTTGATAAAGTCTTGCAGCCAGACTTGTAGTGAGAGGGCTTCAGGCTCAGGCGGGCGACCGCGTGACAACTCAAGAATATTTTTGATGATGTCATTCATGCGATCGACATGATTTTGAATAATCGCGATAAAGCGTCGATCCAGCTGTCCAAGATCTTCGTTTTCATCAAGCAGCTGCGCGGCATGGCTAATGGCGGCAAGTGGGTTGCGAATTTCGTGGGCGATACTGGCGGTGAAACGGCCCAGCGAGGCGAGTTTAAGGTTTTGCGCCCGCTGGCTGATTTTGCTGAGGTTTTCCAAATAGAGCAGGTAATCCTCCTCGCCGTCCTGCTGGGTCAATCGCGTCCAATTGACGTGGAGTTCGCCCTGAGTGTTTTTGATACTAAGTATGTGCGAGCGGCGCTGGCCTTTGTTGATGAGTTCGGTCAGTTCTTTGGGCGCGCGCAGTGTGGCAGGGTTCGCTTTAGCCGGCAGATTTAAAAGCTCAGCCGCAGCATCGTTATACAGGCGCAAGGTGCCAGAGCGGTTCATGACCAGAATGCCGGTCTGCATACGCTGCACAATTTGCTGGTTGATTTGCGAGAGTTTGCGTACCGCGCTGGCTTGCAGGTCAGCCTGAATCTGGGCCTTGTTGATGCGGTGATTTAGGTAGCGAATCACCACCGTGGTGGTGAAGTAGGCGATCCCCAGTGAGCCAGCTAAAACAAAATTCTGTGGATTGGTTTGGTTGTAGAGCACATTGGTCAGCGTTTCGCTGATCACACTAATACTGGCGAGGGCGGCAATAGTCAGCGCCAGTCGAGCCGAGAGGGTCACGCTAGCGGCGCTAACGGTCACAATCAACAGCATGGGCAAGCCGGAGTCGTCCCGGCTAGAGCAATAACTCATCAGCATCAGGCAGCCGACATCAATAAACAGCTCGATAAAGGTTTGGTTTTCACTTTTCTCGCCGCGCTGAATCAGGTGACGCACCAGCATAATAAAAGCAAAAGCCAGATAGGCGCTGTTTACCAGTGAGTAAACTTCCGGGAGCTGGGCGCCGAGCAGGGCGAGGTCGCGGGCCAGCATAAACGCCATAATCAGCGAAAAAGCCAAAAACAGCCGGAAGATTGCGTAAATACGCAGCACCGTGCTGTGTGGTGTAAGAGGGGCTTTGTTATTCATTATGCTGGCTTCGTGCATTCGGCTGATTTGTTTTCTAAGTCTACTGGAAATGGCTGGTCATGCTAAAATAGCCAGCTTTTGCAGGCACCGGAAGTAGATCAATGCAATCCCTGAAAATCGTTATGGCCCAGCTTAACCCAACGGTGGGCGATATTGAGGGTAATACCGACAAAGTTCTCACCGCACTCGTGGAATGTGTAGCCGAACATCAGCCTCATATTGTGCTGTTTCCCGAATTGGTAATCACCGGTTATCCGCCTGAGGATTTACTGCTGCGCAGCAGCTTGGCGCATCGAGTTGAGCGCGCACTGAAGCGTGTTAGCGCCGCCGTAGGCGATTGTCATGTGGTGCTGGGCTATCCGCGCTTGCTTGATGGCGAGCTGTTCAATGCCGCTGGGGTGTTTTATCGCGGCCAGTTGCTCAAGGAATACCATAAGCAGTGCCTACCCAATTACCGGGTATTTGACGAAAAACGCTATTTCACGCCGGGCCACGAAAGTCTGGTGATGGATATTTGCGGCGTGCCTACCGCGATTAGTATTTGTGAAGATGTGTGGGAGCAAGGCCCAACCGCCGATGCCCGCAAGCAAGGTGCGCAGTTGATGCTGAACCTCAGCGCCTCGCCTTTCCATGCCGGTAAGCAAGTAGAGCGCGAGGCCTTGCTCGCGCAGCGCGCCTGGCAGGGCGGAATGCCAATTGTGTATTGCAATCTGGTGGGTGGGCAGGATGAATTGGTATTCGATGGCGCCTCAATGGTGGTCTCCGCCGCCGGTGAATTGGTGTCGCGCAGTCCCGCCTATCAGGAAGCCAGCCAGTGCGTAACCGCAAACTGGGACGGTAAAACCCTCAGCTTTGATGAAGGGGAAATCGAAGATTTGCCCTCCGTACTAGAAGATATTTACCGCACCCTAGTGCTGGGCGTTCGCGATTACGTGAACAAAAACGGCTTTAAAAGCGTGGTACTCGGCCTGTCTGGTGGTATCGATTCAGCACTGACCCTCGCGATTGCCGTCGATGCTCTCGGCGCCGACCGCGTAGAAGCGGTCATGATGCCGTTCCGCTATACCTCGTCCATGAGCTTAGAGGATGCCGAAGCTCAAGCAGCCATGCTGGGTGTGCGCTATCAAGTCATTTCCATCGAGCCCATTTACGAGAGCTTTATGGCCAGCCTTGCCGATGAATTTGCCGGGCTGTCGGCGGATAAAACTGAGGAAAACCTGCAAGCCCGCTGTCGCGGTGTACTGCTAATGGCAATCTCCAATAAAAAAGGCGCGCTAGTACTGACCACCGGTAATAAGAGCGAAGTGGCCGTTGGTTACTCCACGCTTTACGGTGATATGGCCGGTGGTTTCGATGTGCTCAAAGACGTTGCCAAAACCCGTGTGTTTGAATTGTCGCGCTACCGCAATACCGTTAGCCCAGCCATTCCCCAGCGCGTTATTGATCGCCCGCCCTCAGCCGAATTGGCGCCGGGCCAAAAAGACGAAGATTCGCTGCCGCCTTACAGCGTTTTGGATCAAGTGCTCGAGCGCTATATCGAACGCGATGAAAGCGCCGAAACTATTATCGCCGCCGGCTTCGACCGCGATATGGTTTACCGGGTTTTGCGCCTGGTAGATTTGAATGAATACAAGCGTCGGCAGGCCGCGATTGGAACCCGGATTACTGAGCGGGGGTTTGGGCGGGATCGGCGGTATCCGATTACGCAGCGTTGGCCTATTGGCGACTGACAAAAATTGATCTAAGGCCTTTATGCGGCGTTCTCGCCGCTCTCAAATGCTCATTTACTTTGTGTAAACTGCGCTTTTCGAGCAGCTCGGGCCTTGCCTAAAGGCCTGATCTCTAATTTTTGTATTCTGGCAAGATCTAGCCGACCTTCCATCGCTGGTGACGTAAATAAAGCGATTTTTCAATTCATTCAGTTTCGGTCGCTCAAAGCGCTGCAGCCAATGGCGGCAGTATTCACACAGCAGTCATAGGTAAAAGATCAGATAGTAATATAGCAGCCAGAGAAGTATGATAATATCATACTTAAATCAAGCATTGAGCGATCTCGCAATGAGCATGCATCGGAAAACAATCACACTGACTGAGCAGCAGGATAACTGGGTGAAAGGCCAGATTGATAGTGGGCATTTCGGCAATGACAGTGAATACATCCGTCACCTTATCCGGCAAGATCAGCAAGCGCAGGAGCAACTTTTTGAGCTTAGGCAAGCGCTCAAAAAAGGGGAAGCCAGTGGCAAATCGCGACCTCTTAATATGACCTCAATTAAAGCTGCCGGCCGTAAGCGTATCAAGGCTGCTGATTAGTGCTTCACCTAGAGGTTACTCCAGAGGCGGAGTCCGATTTCGTTGATATTTGGCTCTATACCTGTAACGAATGGGGTGTTGATCAAGCGGACAAGTATTTGGATCAACTAGAGCGTGGCATCAATCAGTTGATCGACTATCCTGAATTGGGTATTGATTATAGTCATGTTCTCCCCGGCTATCGCCAACTCCACCAAGAGCACCACTTGGTATTTTACCGATTAGAAAATTCTTATGTTCTTATTGTTCGGGTGCTACATGAGGACATGGACGCTCCCCGCCGCTTGATGGAATAGATATTTCAATGAGCATCTGTTCTTCTGCCGCAAAGCGGGCATTAGCTGTAATCTAGCCCTCCGTTGATTTCACTAGCTATTGGCTTATGGCCCAAAACAAAACACCCGGCGCATGGCCGGGTGTCTGTGAGTGCTAAGTCGCCGCTCTTAGTCTTTGCGGCTATCAAATTCCGGGGCTTCACCCAGCAAATTGCCAGAGCCGATAAAGCGACCTTTTTTGTCCAGCGCGGAGTGGTCGGGGTAGTTTTGGCGCAGCACGCTCAGGGATTGCTCGGCCAGATCGTCCATGCCCAGTAGCTTATAGGCTTGCACCATAACTGCCAGTGCATCGGGTACGGCTTCGGTTTGTGGCAGGTTTTCAATAACGTAGCGGCCACGGTTGGCAGCGGCTAGATAGGCTTTGCGCTTGAAGTAATAGTTGGCCACATTGATTTCATAGCGAGCCAGACGGTTGCGCAGGTTAACCATGCGGGCACGGGCATCGGGCGCGTAGGTGCTGTTGGGGAACCGCTGCAGCAGTTGGCGGAAGTCTTCGAAAGACTGAATTGCCGAGCCGGGATCGCGGGTGGTCATATCGGTGGGGAAGAAGCGCTCTAGCAGGCCTTCGCCCTCGGTGTAGTTGGACAGGCCGCGCATATAGTAGGCGTAGTCCACTTTGTTGTGCTGCGGGTGCAGGCGAATAAAGCGGTCTGCTGCGGCAACCGCGGCATCGTTATCGCCACTGCGGTAGTAGGCGTAGATAATTTCCAGCTGGGCCTGTTCGGCGTATGGGCCGAAGGGGTAGCGGCTTTCCAGCAATTGCAGGTTTTGAATTGCCAGTGAATAATTCTTGCTGTTCAGGTAGTCTTGCGCGGTTTCGTAGATCTGGCGCTCAGTCATTTGCTCGTCCATGGGCTTCTGGCCAGCACAGGCGACCAGTAGCAGCGACAGCAGTAGAGCGATAAGTTTGCTAGGCAATGTCATTTATTGTTCCCTGAAAAGCGTTAATCCCGCGCGAATTGGGCCAGAATGGGCGCCCCGCGAGGGCCTGCTATTTAACCACAGCACTTGGCCCCGATAAACACAAGTGCGTTAATAGATGACCGACATTTGCGGTCAACACGTCCGACATCGGCATGGCGTCTCGCCCTGCATGAGTAAAAGTGAGTTCATGAGCCAACATATTGAGCAACAAGTTGAAGTAACTCTGGAATTGGACGGCAGCCGGTTTGACCAAGCTGCCAGCCAAATGTTTCCAGATTTTTCCCGTTCCCGGCTTCAAACCTGGATTAAATCCGGTGAATTAACCGTGGCTGGGGAGCAACGCCGCCCCAAAGATTCGGTGGCCGTGGGTGAACTCATGGTATTGCAGGCCGAATTGCAGCCAGAAGGCCGGTTTGAGGCGCAGGATGTCGAGCTGGATGTCATTTATGAAGATGACGATATTCTTGTCATCAATAAGCCGGTGGGGCTGGTGGTGCATCCCGGTGCGGGAAATCCGGTAGGCACGGTATTGAACGGTTTGATTAGCCGTTATCCCGGTATTGATGCGGTGCCGCGCGCCGGCATTGTGCACCGCTTAGATAAAGACACCAGTGGCCTGATGGTCGTTGCCAAAACCCTGCAGGCCCACGCTCAATTGGTTGCCCAATTGCAGGCGCGAGAAGTGCATCGTGAGTATGACGCAGTGGTGATGGGCACTATGACCGGCGGCGGTACGGTGGATCAGCCCATTGGTCGTCACGCGCAACATCGCACCAAGATGGCGGTGCTGCAGCACGGCGGTAAAGAGGCGATTACCCATTATCGGGTGCAAAAGCGCTTTACCAATCACTGCCATGTGCGTTGTTTTCTGGAAACTGGACGCACCCATCAGATTCGTGTGCACATGGCCTATATCAAACACCCTTTGGTGGGCGATACCGCCTATGCTGGGCGGCCGCGCTTGCCGAAAGGCGCCAGCGAATTATTGGTAAATACCCTGCGTGAATTTCCGCGCCAAGCCCTGCACGCGCGCAAATTGGAGCTGGAGCATCCCCGCACTGGCGACACCATGAGCTGGGAAATTCCGCTGCCAGAGGATATGCAGTATTTGCTGCAAGTGCTGGCCGAGGAAGAGCGCCGAGCACTGGATGATTAACGGCGTGATAAAACCCGACTGGCCAGCGCCGGCCAATGTGGTGGCTATGTCGACCACCCGATTGGGTTTGCCCGAATTTGAGGGCGCAAGCCAAGCGCCTTATGCGTATTTCAATCTGGGGGATCACGTCGGTGATTCGCCGGTGGCCGTGGCAGAAAATCGCCAAGCCCTGCTGCAGCATTGCGATAATTTGCAATCCCTTGGCTGGTTGAATCAGGTACACGGTACGGTTGTGCATCCTCTTAATGAGGCCATATCGCTGCCCCTAGATGCCGATGCATCGATTAGCTCTACGCCGGGAATGGCCAGTGTGGTGATGACGGCAGATTGCCTGCCGGTGTTATTTTGTGATCAGGCTGGGCGGCAAGTGGCGGCGGCACATGCCGGCTGGCGCGGTCTTTGTGATGGGGTGTTGCTGGAAACGGTTAAGGCGTTTGCAGCGTCACCGGATCACATCATGGCGTGGATGGGGCCGGCGATTTCCTCTGCTCATTTTGAGGTTGGGCCAGACGTGCTGGCACAGTTTCTTGATCATTTCGAAGGTGTTTCCAAAGCGCAAATACAGGCCGCCTTTTCGCCCTCGCCAAGTCGTGAAGCTCATTATTACGCTGACTTATACGCTTTGGCTCGCGCGCAGTTAAGTACCTTGGGTTTGGCGTGGATTGGTGGCGGTGAATATTGTACTTTCGCTGATTCAGGCCAATTTTATTCCTACCGCCGCGATGGTGTCTGTGGCCGGCAGGCCAGCCTGATTTACCTGCGCGCCTAATCCCCCCGCGATCTTTTCTGTCCTCATTATTGGCTCTTAAGACTAAACTTCAGCGCTTTGATTAGTATCAAAGCAAACTCCGTATTTTCCGCTACATTCATATCATATGGCTTGAAACCCGCGCACTCGCCCCCATTTTTTAGTCAGTGAATGAAGCGGGGTGTGTAACGAGTGCCCCGGAAAGGAGAACTGATTATGCGTATAGACCGTTTTACAACTGCTTTGCAAAACGCCCTGTCTGAGGCGCAATCCTTGGCGGTGGGTAAAGATCACCAATTTATAGAATCCTGCCATATGTTGGCGGCGTTGTTGAATCAGCAAGGTGGCTCGATCAAGCCGCTGCTGGCAAAAGCGGGTGCCAATATGCCGGTGCTGCAACAAGCCTTAAATACCGCGCTAGAACGTCTGCCAACGGTACAAGGTGCTGCTGGCGATGTGCATGTCTCGCAGGGTTTGGCACGGGTATTAAATGTGGCTGACAAGCTCGGCCAGCAAAAAGGCGATGCCTATATTTCCAGTGAGCTGGTGGTGCTGGGCATGATGGATGCCGCCAGTGATATTGGCAAAATTTTTACCGAAGCGGGGCTGAATAAGTCCCAGCTAGAGCAGGCGATTGAGGCTGTTCGTGGAGGACAAAACGTGAATGACGCTAACGCGGAAGAAAATCGGCAAGCGCTGCAAAAATACACGGTCGATCTGACCGAGCGCGCTGAATCCGGCAAGTTAGATCCGGTGATAGGTCGCGATGATGAAATCCGCCGCACCATTCAGGTATTGCAGCGCCGCACCAAAAATAATCCGGTGCTGATCGGCGAGCCCGGCGTGGGTAAAACTGCGATTGTGGAAGGCTTGGCCCAGCGCATTATCAATGGCGAAGTGCCCGAGGGTTTGAAAGACAAGCGGGTTTTGTCTCTTGATCTTGGCGCCTTGCTTGCCGGCGCGAAATTCCGTGGTGATTTTGAAGAACGCCTGAAATCGGTTTTGAATGAGCTGGCCAAAGAGGAAGGGCGGGTCATTCTGTTTATTGATGAACTGCACACCATGGTGGGTGCAGGTAAGGCCGACGGCGCGATGGATGCGGGCAATATGCTCAAGCCTGCGCTGGCGCGGGGCGAGCTGCACTGTGTGGGCGCTACCACCTTGGATGAGTATCGCCAATACATTGAGAAAGACGCCGCCCTTGAGCGCCGCTTTCAAAAAGTACTGGTGGATGAGCCCTCGGAAGAAGACACCATTGCCATTCTGCGCGGCTTGAAAGAGCGCTATGAAATTCACCACAGCGTGGATATTACTGATTCGGCGATTATCGCGGCGACTAAATTGTCGCAGCGCTATATCACCGATCGCCAATTGCCGGACAAGGCCATCGACCTGATTGACGAGGCTGCCAGCCGTATTCGTATGGAAATTGACTCCAAACCGGAGGTGATGGATAAACTGGAGCGCCGTTTGATTCAGTTGAAAATTCAACGCGAGGCGGTGAAAAAAGACGAGGATGAATCGGCTCGCAAACAGTTGGAAAAATTGAATGCGGATATTGATAAGGCCGAGAAAGAATTTGCCGATCTGGACGAAATCTGGCGCGCAGAAAAAGCGGCGCTGCAGGGTTCTGCGCAGATTAAAAGTGATCTTGAACAAGCCAAATTAGACTTGGATGTGGCGCGCCGCGCCAATGATTTGAGTCGTATGTCTGAGCTGCAGTACGGCGTAATTCCAGATTTGGAGAAAAAACTGGCCTCGGCGGATGCCGCCGAGCAGGGCGAGATGCAATTGCTGCGCAATAAAGTCTCCGAGGAAGAAGTGGCCGAAGTCGTGTCGCGCTGGACCGGGATTCCGATCAGCAAAATGCTGGAAGGCGAACGCGATAAATTGCTGCGAATGGAAGAGGAATTGCACAAGCGCGTTGTGGGGCAGAGCGAGGCGGTAGATGCGGTTTCCAATGCGGTGCGGCGCAGCCGTGCCGGACTGAGCGACCCCAATCGCCCCAATGGTTCCTTCCTGTTTCTTGGCCCAACCGGGGTGGGTAAGACCGAGCTGTGTAAGGCGCTGGCGAATTTCCTGTACGACAGTGAAGACGCCATGGTGCGCATTGATATGTCGGAGTTTATGGAGAAGCATTCCGTCGCCCGTTTGATTGGTGCGCCTCCGGGCTATGTCGGTTATGAAGAGGGCGGTTATCTCACCGAGGCGGTGCGCCGCCGCCCTTATTCCCTGCTGCTGTTGGATGAAGTGGAGAAGGCGCATCCCGATGTGTTTAATATCCTGCTGCAAGTGCTTGATGATGGCCGTCTGACCGATGGCCAAGGTCGCACCGTGGACTTCCGTAATACGGTTATTGTGATGACCTCGAACCTCGGTTCCGATGTGATTCAGGAAATGACCCGTGCGGGCAGCGAGTATCCGGTGATTCGCGATGCGGTTCTGGATGTGGTGTCGGGTCACTTCCGCCCCGAGTTTATTAACCGAATCGATGAACTGGTGGTGTTTGAACCACTGGCGAAAGAGCAGGTGCGGGCCATTGCCAATATTCAGTTGGACATTCTCGGACGCCGTTTGCGCGAGCGCGAGTTGCAACTAGAGGTCAGCGATGCGGCGATGGACATGCTGGCAGAAGTGGGATTTGATCCGGTGTTTGGCGCGCGACCACTGAAGCGGGCTATTCAGCAGCAGTTTGAAAACCCGCTGGCGCAAAAGCTGTTGCGTGGTGAGTTTTCGGCTGGGCAACGGATCGTGGCCGATGTAGACGCTGAGCAACTCACGTTTACGGCCGCCACACCGGAATAGTGTAAGCCTTTGCACTGTTTTTTCTGTGAGCGCCTCAGAGTGATCTGGGGCGCTTTTTTTATGCGTGTGAGTGCTTAATTTCAGCAAGTGGTTTGTCAAGTCTGCCGTTGCGGCTGAGCAGTGTCTACAATGCCCATCTGTTACTCGCCGATAAGATGTTGGAAATGCTTTATGTGGTTTAGAAACCTCTTGATTTACCGCTTTACCCGCCCGTTTTCCCTTAGCCCTGAAGAATTAAATGAGCAGCTTGCCGTTAAGGCATTTGTCAGTTGTGGCAGTCAGGATATGGCGAGCATCGGCTGGGTGTCGCCGCTGGGTAAGCAGGATGGCGAGCTGATCCATACCAGCAATGGCTGCATTATGCTCTGCTGTCAGCGGCAAGAAAAAGTGTTGCCGGCCGCGGCGGTGAAAGATGTGCTGGAAGAACGCGTGCAAGATATTCGCGAAGGTGAGGACCGCGCGGTTGGCCGCAAAGAACGCATGCAGATGAAAGAAGATATTATCTTTGAAATGCTGCCGCGCGCGTTTTCTAAATCCCGCAAACAATTTGCCTATATCGATCCGGCCAATGGCTGGCTGATTTTTGATACCGCCAGCCACAAACGCGCAGAAGAAATAATGGTGTTGCTGCGCGAATGTATCGGCAGTTTGCCGGTGATTCCGCTGGCGGCAAAAAACACGACCCAGCACTGCATGACCAGCTGGCTCAAAACCCATGCACCCACGAGTTTTGAGCTGGGTGGTGAGTGTGAGCTGATTGATGGGGCCGATGAATCTGCCGCCATCAAATGTAAAAATCAGAATCTCAGCTCGCCGGAAATCCTCAACCATATCGACGGCGGCATGTTTGTGAAAAAGCTGTCGTTGAGTTGGACCGGCGGCATTGATTTCACTATCGACGAGCAGCTTACGGTGCGCGGCCTGCGTTTTGCCGATTTGATTACCGATAAAACCGAAGACAGCCAAGCCGAAACCGCTGCGGAAAAGTTCGATGTGGATTTTGCGATTCTGAATGCCGAGCTGGCTCAGTTTATCCCCGCGTTGCTGTCAGCGTTTGGGGGCGAGGAACTCGGCACAGAGGAAGAGGTTGCGGTTTAAGCGCCTCAATGAGGCGCTTTGCTTAGTGCGTTTTTGCTTCCCAGCGTTAGCTTACTGATAGGCACTGATCGGTGGGCAAGAGCAAATCAGGTTGCGGTCGCCGTACACATTGTCGATGCGGTTAACCGCTGGCCAGCACTTGCTGCCAAACAGTTCAGCGGCGGGGAAGGCGGCTTCCTGTTTTGAGTAGGCTCGCTCCCAGTTGGCATCGGCAATATCGCGTTGGGTGTGAGGGGCATTCACCAGTGGGTTGTTATCCAGTGGCAATTGTCCGGCTTCTACCTTGGCGATCTCTGCGCGGATGCTGATCATGGCATCACAGAAACGATCCAACTCCAGCAGCGATTCACTCTCGGTGGGTTCAATCATCAGCGTGCCTGGAACCGGGAACGACATAGTCGGCGCATGGAAGCCGTAGTCCATCAAGCGCTTGGCAATGTCTTCTTCGGAAATACCGCTGGCTTCCTTGAGTGGGCGCAGGTCGATAATACACTCGTGGGCTACGCGGTTATTGCGGCCAGTGTACAGCACGGGATAGCTGTCGCTTAGGCGCTTGGCCACGTAGTTGGCATTTACAATCGCCATTGAGGTGGCTTGCTTTAAGCCTTCCGCACCCATCATGCGAATATACATCCACGAGATGGGCAGAATGCTGGCGCTACCATAAGTCGCTGCAGATACGGTGTCGTTATCGGCGCTCAGACCTTCCACAGGTAAAACCGGGTGGCTGGGCAGGAACGGCGCAAGGTGCGCTTTAACACCAATGGGGCCCATGCCGGGGCCGCCGCCACCGTGTGGAATACAGAAGGTTTTGTGCAGGTTAAGGTGGGACACGTCCGCACCAAATTCACCGGGCGCCGCCAAGCCAACGAGGGCGTTCATATTGGCGCCATCAATATAAACCTGACCACCAAACTGATGGGTGATATCGCAGATTTCGCGAATACCTTCTTCAAATACACCGTGGGTCGAGGGGTAGGTCACCATCAGCGCGGCCACTTCTTCGCTGTGCTGTTGAGCCTTGGCGCGCAGGTCTTCGATATCTACATTGCCTTTTTCGTCGCAGCCAACAATGACCACGCGCATTCCGGCCATGGCCGCAGAAGCGGGGTTGGTGCCGTGGGCAGAGCTTGGAATCAAGCAGATATCGCGCTGGGTGTCGCCACGGCTTTCGTGATAACGCTTAATCGCCAGCAAACCGGCATATTCACCCTGTGAACCGGCATTGGGCTGCATGGAGAATTTGTCGTAGCCGGTACAACCAACCAGTTGTTGCTCCAGCTCATCGACCAATTGCAGATATCCCTGAATTTGCTCGCGTGGGGCAAAGGGGTGAATGCGGCCAAACTCTGGCCAAGTCACTGGCACCATCTCGCTGGTGGCGTTCAGTTTCATGGTGCAGGAGCCCAGGGCAATCATCGAGTGATTGAGGGCGATATCTTTGCGCTCCAAGCGGTGCATATAGCGCAGCATTTCGGTTTCAGAGTGGTACTGATTAAATACCGGGTGATCGAGGTATTCGCTCTGGCGTTGCAGCTCGGCGGGGATGCCTGGGTAGTCGCCCAGCTTGGCATCAATCTCAGTAATAGAAGGCAGCGTTTGGCCTTCGGCAAATACCGCCCACAGCGCTTCAATATCTGCTGCGCTGGTGGTTTCGTCCAGACTGATACCCAGGCTTTGGCCGTTATTGCGCAGGTTGAGGAGCTGGCTTTGGGCCGCTTTAAAAATGGCTGCGGTTTTATCGCCGGTGGCGACAGTCACCGTGTCAAAAAATGCGCTGTTGGTTTGGTAGCCGAGTTGCTGCAGACCCGCCACCAGAATCCCGGCTAGGCGATTGGTGCGCGAAGCGATTTTCTTCAAGCCTTTGGGACCGTGATAAATAGCGTAAAACACCGCCATGATGGCCAATAGCGCTTGAGAGGTACAAATATTGGAGGTCGCTTTCTCGCGGCGAATATGTTGTTCGCGGGTTTGCATGGCCATACGCAGCGCGGGATTGCCACGGGCATCTACAGAAACGCCGATAATGCGACCGGGCACCGAGCGCTTGTATTTGTCGCGGGTGGCAAAGAAGGCCGCGTGAGGGCCGCCAAAACCCATTGGTACACCAAAGCGCTGAGCGCAGCCCACCACAATGTCGGCGCCTTGTTCACCCGGAGGGGTCAGCAATAACAGGCTGAGCAAGTCAGTGGCAACCACGCTCATAATATCGCGGCTGCTGGCCGTGGCGCAGAGCTGGCGAAGATCGGTCACATCGCCATTGCTGCCGGGATATTGCACCAGTACGCCAAAGCACTCGGCGGTGTCGATCAGTTCGGCGACATTGCCAACCTGAATCTCCAGATCCATAGGGCGAGCACGGGTTTGCAAAACCGCGATGGTTTGCGGGTGACAGTTTTCATCCACCAGAAATACATTGCTGCGATTTTTACGCACCAGACGCTTACACATGGCCATGGCTTCAGCGGCAGCGGTGGCTTCATCCAACAGCGAGGCGTTGGCCAAATCCATGCCGGTGAGGTCAATCACCATTTGCTGGAAGTTCAGCAGGGCTTCAAGGCGACCTTGGGCAATTTCAGGTTGGTAGGGTGTATAAGCGGTATACCAACCGGGGTTTTCCAAAACATTGCGCTGAATAACGCCGGGGGTGAAGGTGTCGTGATAGCCCATGCCGATAAATGAGCGCGCAATTTTGTTTTTGCTGGCAATGGCTTTTAATTCAGCTAAGGCTTGCTGTTCGGTTACGGCGCCGGGCAGTGGCATGGGGCCACGTTGAATGGCGGCGGGCACGGTCTGTCCGATTAGCTCCTCGACTGATTGCACGCCCAGCTTGCTGAGCATGGTTTGAGTCTGCTCGGCGGTGGGGCCGATGTGCCGGGTAATAAAGTCGTTTTCGGAGCTGAATTGAGACAGAGAATGAGACATGCGTAGCGGCGTCCGTCTGGTCGAAAAAAAGGCGTGTATTAAAGCATATTGGCGCTCATTTTTCTTGGGTGGCGAGCCGGGAAAATTGGCAAAAAATTGCATATCTTCGGTGAACGTTCACTATAGCTGGTATTTATGTCGGTGTTCTTGCGGAATGAGAATCGATGACGCAGATTCCTCTCTCAGATTTACTCCAACAAGTTGCTGCCTGCACAATTTGTGAGCCGGCCCTGGCCTTGGGTGCAAGGCCAGTAGTGGTGGCAAATGCGCAGGCTAGGTTACTGATTATTGGTCAGGCGCCGGGCACGCGGGTGCACGAAACGGGTATTCCGTGGAATGATCCTTCTGGCGATCGCTTGCGAGAGTGGTTGCAGATCGATCGGGAGCAATTTTATAGCGACCCCCGAATTGCGATTATGCCTATGGGCTTTTGCTACCCCGGCAAGGGGCGTTCCGGCGATTTGCCGCCGCGCCCGGAATGTGCGCCTCAATGGCATGCTCAATTGCTGGATCGTATGCCCGGGATTGAATTAGTTTTGCTGATTGGCCAGTACGCCCAGCGCTATTATTTAAACGATCACCATAAACAGCTAACGCCGAGATTGAAGGCCTTTACTGAGTCTGGTGATGCGAGTGGGCGCTTTTTTCCGTTGCCACACCCTTCGCCGCGCAACCGAATCTGGTTGAAACAAAATCCGTGGTTCGAGGTCGAAACCCTAGCGCTGCTTCGGGATAGGGTGTCAAAATGCTTACGGGCTTAAACTCGATCAGCGATAAATATAGCAATTACGGGGAATATGATGATGCGACTTTTTACTCTTGCTCTGGTAATGATGCTTTCCTTTGCTCAGGGAGCGTTTGCCGGGGAAAGCAACGGCGTAAATGGGGAATCAAAATCGACCGCTAGCTTTGATCAAAAGGAAGTTATGGCCAAGGCTGAAGGTTTCTTTGGTGATGTTAGCGAAGGTTTGGCCAAAGCCATAAGCAAAGTGTTTGAAGACCAAGGTGAGCCCAACGCTATTATCACCGGTGAGGAAATTTCCGGGGCAATTGGTATTGGTGTGCGTTACGGCCAAGGTGAAATCCAGCTTCCCAATGGTAGCGCCCGCGATATTTTTTGGCAGGGCCCCTCAGTGGGTTTTGATGCCGGTGGTAATGCCTCTAAAACCTTTACGTTGGTGTATAACCTGAAAAATCCCGAACAAATTTTTCAGCGTTTTCCCGGTGTTGAGGGCAGCTTTTATTTTGTTGCTGGTGTCGGTGTGAACTACCTGCAAAGTGGCAATGTGATTATCGCCCCGATCCGTACCGGTGTGGGTATGCGGACTGGGGCGAATATTGGCTATCTGCACTTCACTAAGAAGAAGTCGTGGATTCCTTTCTAAGGAATCCCTTATGTAATTCGCTGAGGTAGTAAGTCAGATAGTTCGCCACTATCTGGCTGCGCAGCGAAATCACTAAATCAAACGCATGTTGCGCATCGGGAAACTCGGCATAGCCAACAGCTTGTTCTGACGTTTCCCGCATTGCTTTATAAAGCAGTTGCCCTTCTTCTACACCCACCAAGGTATCGGCTTCGCCGTGCAGTATTAGAAATGGTGGCGCATCTTTACGTACCCGAAACAGCGGTGAGGCCAATTGCCAAGCCTGTTCGTCTTCGCTGATGGTTTTCTTGAAGACTTTGTCGGCGACTAGTTCTTCAAGCCCGGAATCCTGACGCTGACCTTGGCTGTTTAAAAAGTCGTAAACACCGTAGAACGGGACGCAGCCTTGTACCGTTGTGTCGGCATCTTCAAAGCCGGGCTGATATTCCGGCGAGTTGGCGCTGAGGCAAAGCAGGCTGCTTAGGTGGCCACCGGCGGAGCCGCCCGTTACCACAATAAATTCTGGGTCGCCGCCAAACTCGCGGATATGCTCTTTTACCCAGCGCAGAGCGCGTTTGCAGTCGATAATGTGGTCGGGAAAAGTGGCGGCTGGGCTAAGGCGATATTGCACATCAACACAGATCCAGCCGTTTTCTGTCAGTTGGCCAATTAAGGGTTGAGCTTGTTGGCCGCGCTTGCCGATAATCCAGGCGCCGCCGTGAATTTGCAGTAAAACCGGGGCATTGGCGGTTGGGGTTTTGGGCGAATAAATATCCAGATGCAGATCACCGCTTTCGCCAGCGTGGTAGACAATGTCTCGCTCGCACTGAATGCCGGGGCGCTTAAAGGCAAAGGGGTTTTTTAGTCGTTGCAGGTCGGGCTCGTAGCTTACAAGCCCATCGAAGGAGATTGGGCTGTCTGCTGAGCGCCCCAAGGCATAATTCACTGCCTGCGCCATAATCGGTTCGGCCCGTTGGGCGCGGAAATAAAACAGGCCTAAAGCCAACCAGCTAAACATAGAAATGGTTAAGGCCAGAGCATCGGTAAACCCGCTGAGTTCGCCAAACCAAACAATCAATAGGGTCAGTGCAAGCTGAGTGGCGATCAGGTGCAGGCCCATTTCGCCGGCGAGAAAACCAAAAATAAAGCTGGCGATGCTCATAAACGCCGGGCGGCCCTTCCAAGGGTGGTAGGCGTTCCAGGCAATCCATACCCAGAGCAGCGATAACAGCAACATATGATTTTCTCCTGTTTCAAATCGGACTAGCGAAAGCGGTAGAGCTTAGAATAGCGATAGAGTTTTAGCCAGTTCGCACTTAAGCGATCTCTCCCTAATACTGGGAGGCTGGCAGGTGAATGGTGAGGCCGTTCATTTCTTCGGTAATGGTGATCTGGCAGCCCAGCCGGCTATTGTCCTGTGGTTCTAAAACACAGGTGAGCATATCTTTTTCAACTTCATTGGGTTCGCCGGTTTTGCTCTGCCAAGCCTCATCTACATAGCAGTGGCAGGTGGCGCAGCTACACACGCCGCCGCAGTCGCCAAGAATGGCATCAATGCCGTTATTAATCGCGGCTTCCATTACTGTTGTGCCCGGCTCCACCTCGGCTTCGTAGGCGTTGCCATCGTGGGTAATGAAATTGATGAGTAGCATTGCGGTATCCTTAATTGGCGTTGTCAGTCATAAAAAGCCTGTTGATAATAAGCGATTTGGCGTAATGAGTAAGGTATGGCCGCAAATCTAATTACCACGGAAGGCATGGTGGCGTTAAAAGCGGAGCTGGATCAGCTGTGGCGGATTGAGCGCCGGGACGTAACCCAGAAAGTCGCGTGGGCCGCCAGCTTGGGGGATCGCAGCGAAAACGCGGATTATCAATATAATAAGAAGCGCTTACGAGAAATTGATCGCCGGGTGCGTTACCTTCGCAAAGCTATGGAGCGCCTTAAAGTAGTGGAATACAGCCCTCAACAGGAGGGTAAGGTGTATTTCGGTGCGTGGGTGGAAGTTGAAAACGACGACGGCGAACAACTGCGGTTTCGGGTTGTCGGATACGATGAGATCTTTGATCGCAAAGACTATATCTCGATTGATTCGCCGATGGCGCGCGCACTATTGGGCAAGGAAGTGGATGATGAGGCGGTAGTCCGCACTGAGGCGGGCGAATTTATCTGGTACATCAATCGTATTGAATACAAAACTCCGGAGCAGTGAGTTAATGACCCTAAGATCTATTTTTTTCGCCAAACTCTATGTGCTTATGGGGGCGTTGTACTCGTTAACGGCCTTTGCCAACGAGGTCGAGTTGTTTGAGTTGCACGGTGAGTTAATTCAGGGCGGGATGATCTGGGGGCAGGTTGCGCCTGATACCAAGGTAAAACTCGGGCCATATTCAGTGAAAGTGGCGGAAAATGGTGTGTTTGCAGCGGGTTTTGATCGCGATGCTGCGGCAATCGTCCCGCTTGAAATGTGCAGGCAACATCAGTGTGAAACGCAGCAGCTCAAGATCAAACAGCGTGAGTATGCTGTTCAGCGCGTAAACGGGGTGCCGCAAAAAACCGTGACGCCACCGGCAGAGGTATTGGAGCGTATTCGGCGTGAGTCAGCGCAGGTGGGGCAGGCGCGCAAGCAATTTTTAGCGCGGCAGGATTTTTTACAAACCTTTCAGTGGCCGCTGCTGGGGCCGGTGACAGGTGTATTCGGTAGTCAGCGTGTCTATAATGGCCAGCCCGGTCGCCCCCACTATGGCGTAGATGTGGCGCAGCCCACGGGGACGCCGGTGGTGGCTCCCCAAAGTGGCGTGGTTACACTGGTGCATCCGGATATGTTTTATTCGGGGGGGACGCTCATTATTGATCATGGGCAGGGTATTTCTTCGACCTTTATTCATCTGAGTAAGGTGTTGGTTGAGGAAGGTCAGCATATTGAGCAGGGGCAATTGATTGCCGAGGTCGGTGCTAGTGGTCGCGCCACCGGTCCGCATCTGGATTGGCGGATGAATTGGTTTGGGCAGCGCCTCGATCCCGAATTATTAGTTGGGCCGATGCCCGAATATGCCGCTCAAGAATAGAATTCGTCGTTTTTAAAAGATAAGAGAACAACAATGATTGATAAAAAATTGCTGGAAATTCTGGTCTGTCCGGTCAGCAAGGCTCCCCTTGAATACGAGCCCAAAACTAATGAGCTGATCTGTCGTGCCAGTGGTCTGGCTTATCCCGTTCGAGATGGCATTCCGGTCATGCTGGAATCCGAGGCTCGCGCTCTGACCACGGAAGAGAAGCTCGGTTAATCCCAAGGCGCTGACTAAATACACGGCGCTAACATTTCGCTATACTTTCCAGTTTCGCCGGGGCTTTCCCGGCGTTCGCCGTTTTGGCAGTAAAAATCTGTTGTGGAGAATTCAGGTCAATGAAAAGCGCCGCGATTCGCGAAGCCTTTATCCGTTTCTTTGAAAGCAAAGGGCACACCCCTGTGGCCAGTAGTTCGCTGGTACCGGGCAATGATCCGACCCTGCTGTTTACCAATGCCGGCATGGTTCAGTTTAAAGATGTGTTCCTCGGTCAGGACAAGCGCCCTTACACTCGCGCGGTTAGCAGTCAGCGCTGTGTTCGCGCCGGTGGCAAGCACAATGACCTGGAGAATGTGGGTTATACCGCGCGTCACCATACCTTCTTTGAAATGCTGGGTAACTTCAGCTTTGGCGATTACTTCAAGCGTGAAGCCATTAATTACGCTTGGGAGTTTCTGACCTCTTCAGACTATCTGGCTATTCCCAAAGACAAGCTGTGGGTCACTGTTTATGCAGATGATGATGAGGCCTACCAGATTTGGAATGAGGAAGTGGGGATTCCCGCTGAGCGCTTGATTCGCATTGGCGATAATAAAGGTGCCAAGTACGCTTCGGATAACTTCTGGTCAATGGGTGATACCGGCCCTTGTGGACCCTGTACTGAAATTTTCTACGATCACGGCCCCGATATTTGGGGTGGCCCTCCGGGCAGCCCTGAAGAAGACGGCGACCGCTATATCGAAATCTGGAACAACGTATTTATGCAGTTTAACCGTGATGCCGATGGCAGCATGGAGCCACTGCCCGCGCCTTCGGTTGATACCGGTATGGGGCTTGAGCGCATTTCTGCGGTTATGCAGCACGTTCACAGCAACTACGAAATCGACCTGTTTCAAGCCTTGATTGGTGCCACTGCAAAGGTACTCGGTGTTAGTGATCTGGAAAACAGCTCGCTGCGCGTCATTGCCGACCATATTCGCTCCTGTGCATTCCTGATTGCCGATGGCGTTTTGCCGAGCAATGAAGGCCGTGGTTATGTGTTGCGCCGTATTATTCGACGCGCTGCACGCCACGGTAACAAGCTCGGTGCGACTGCGCCGTTCTTCCATAAACTGGTTGCACCGCTGGCCGTGGAAATGGGCGAGGCCTACCCCGAGTTGCGCGAGTTGCAGGCTCAGATTGAAAAAGCCTTGCTGCAAGAGGAAGAGCAGTTCGCGAAAACCCTTGATCAGGGTATGAAAATTCTGGAACAGGACTTGGCTGGCCTTGAGGGCAAGCAAATTCCCGGCGAAACCGTGTTCCGTTTGTACGATACCTATGGTTTCCCCGTTGACCTGACGGCGGATATTGCCCGCGAGCAAGAGCTGACTTTGGATATGGACGGCTTTGAAGCGGCTATGGAAGCTCAGCGCGAGCGCGCTCGCAGTGCATCTAACTTTAAAATGGATGCCGGTCTGAAGCTAGATATTGAGGGTTCAACCCAATTCTGCGGTTATACCCAGTTGGCCGCCGAGGTCGAGGTTCGCGGCTTGGTGCGTGACGGCGAGGTGGTTGACGGCTTGTCAGTCGGTGAACGCGGTGCGGTCATTCTGGCGGATACGCCTTTTTACGCCGAGTCTGGCGGCCAAGCCGGCGATTCTGGTTTGCTGCTGGCAAATGGCCTGCGCTTTGAAGTGGCTGATACTCAAAAGAGTGGTGATCACTTCCTGCATTATGGGGTGTTGGTTGAAGGTGCTTTGGCGGTAGGCGACAAGCTTGAAGCCAAGGTTGATCCCACAATTCGTCAGGCGACGGTACTGAATCACTCTGCGACTCACTTGTTGCACGCCGCTCTGCGTCAAGTACTAGGCAGTCATGTTAGTCAGAAAGGTTCACTGGTTACTGCCGAGCGTCTGCGCTTCGACTTCTCTCAGCCGGAAGCAGTAACTCCCGCTCAGTTGCGCGAAATTGAGGGCATTGTGAACGCCGAGATTCGCCGTAATACGCCGGTTGAAGTTGCCGAAATGGATATCGACAGCGCGCGTAAGCGCGGTGCCATGATGTTGTTCGGTGAGAAGTATGGCGATTCCGTGCGGGTTCTCAGCATGGGTGGTGATTTCTCTATAGAGCTTTGCGGCGGTACGCACGCAAAACGCACCGGCGATATTGGTTTGATGCGCATTGTTGCGGAGTCTGGTATTGCCGCCGGTGTTCGCCGTATTGAGGCGGTAACCGGGCAAGGCGCGCTGGATGCAGTAAATGCCGATAGCGGCCTGTTGCAACAAGCTGTGGCGACCCTCAAAGCGACTCCTGATAATTTCGATAGCAAACTCGCTCAGCTGATTAGTAGTCAGCGCGAGTTGCAAAAAGAAGTGGATCGTCTCAAAGCCAAGCTGGCAACGGCGGGTAGCCGTGATCTGCTGGGTGAAGTTGTTGAAATCGGTGGCGTTAAAGTACTGGCCACACGGGTGGATGGTGTCGATGCCAAAGCCCTGCGCGACAGCCTCGATCAGCTTAAAAACAAGCTGGTTAGCGGTATTGTACTGCTGGCGACCGAAGACGAGGGTAAAGTCGTTCTTGCAGCGGGTGTCACTAAAGATCTCACCGGCAGCTATAAGGCGGGTGACATTATGAAGCTGGCGGCGGCAGCTGTGGGCGGTAAAGGCGGTGGTCGCCCGGATATGGCCCAGGGTGGTGGTACAGATGTTGCGGCTATCGATCAGGCACTGGCCTGTGCGGCAACTTACGTTCAGTCCCAGCAATAATGCGGGTTTTAGCGCTGTAAGACATTTTCATTACAGCCGAACTAGTGTTTAATGTGCGGCCTTGATAACTGGCGTTTGTAGTGAAGATTCGCACACCATGAGTCTGATTGTTCAAAAATTCGGCGGCACCTCGGTAGGCAGCGTAGAGCGCATTAAAGAAGTAGCGAAGAAAGTCGCTCGCTTCCGCGATGAAGGCCATGACGTTGTCGTAGTCGTGTCGGCCATGAGCGGCGAAACCAATCGCCTGATTGAGTTGGCCAAAGCCATGCAAAACCAGCCCACTCCACGCGAGATGGATGTATTGGTTTCTACTGGTGAGCAGGTCACCATTGCGCTGCTTTGTATGGCGCTGCACGACCTCGGTTATGGCGCACGGTCTTATACCGGTAGCCAAGTCCGGATTCTAACGGATGAGTCGCACACCAAAGCGCGGATCAAAGAGATTGATGATCAGAGCATTCGTGCCGATCTCACCGCCGGAAATGTCGTGGTGGTTGCCGGGTTCCAAGGCGTAGATGAAAGCGGCAATATCACTACGCTCGGGCGCGGCGGATCAGATACTACCGGTGTTGCTTTGGCTGCAGCACTGAATGCGGATGAATGTCAGATCTATACTGACGTTGATGGCGTATACACCACCGACCCTCGAGTGGTAGAAGATGCGCGCCGTTTAGACCGAATTACCTTTGAAGAAATGCTGGAAATGGCCAGCCTTGGCTCCAAGGTTTTGCAAATTCGCTCGGTTGAATTTGCTGGAAAATACAATGTGCCCCTGCGAGTGTTGCATGCCTTCCAAGACGGCCCCGGCACTCTGATCAGCCTAGAGGATGAGCAAGCAATGGAAAACCCGGCTATTTCGGGCATCGCCTTCACTCGCGATGAAGCCAAAATTACTGTATTGGGTGTGCCTGATACCCCCGGACTGGCTTACCAGATCCTTGGCCCGGTCAGCGATGCCAATATTGAAGTCGACGTTATTGTTCAAAACGTTGCAGAAGATAACACCACCGATCTGACCTTTACCGTCAGTCGAGGTGATATGCTTAAGGCAGAGGCAATTGTGCGCGACTTGGTGGAGAAAACCGGCGCGCGTGAAGTCAAAACTGATAATCGCATTTGCAAGGTGAGTCTGGTTGGTGTGGGTATGCGCTCACACGCGGGTATCGCAAGCAAAATGTTTAAGACCTTGGCGGATGAGTCGATTAATATTCAGTTGATTACCACTTCTGAAATTAAAATTTCCGTCGTAATTGAAGAAAAATACTTGGAGTTAGCGGTACGCGCGCTCCACGCTGCTTTCGAATTGGATCAGAAAGCTGCGTCTTAACAAGTAAAGCCTAAGACGCACTGCGTGCACAGGGATATGCAACGAGCAGGGCATCACGCTCATAGTTTGGAGAAGCAATCACATGTTGATACTTACTCGTCGCATCGGTGAAACCCTGATGATCGGAGACGAAGTTACCGTTACGGTATTAGGTGTAAAAGGCAATCAGGTGCGTTTGGGTGTTAACGCCCCTAAAGACGTTTCTGTGCACCGTGAAGAGATCTACGATCGCATTCAACACGAAAAAGTTGAAGACAAAGAATAGGCAAAAACCTGACCTTAGGTCTTTGTTTATTCGCTCAGTGTGGTATTATGCCGCGCGTTTTAAGACTTGGCATATTGTTGTTGAAACAACATGTTAGGTCATCAAGAGTGCCGGAGAGGTGGCCGAGTGGCTGAAGGCGCTCCCCTGCTAAGGGAGTATGGGGTTTATAGCTTCATCGAGGGTTCGAATCCCTCCTTCTCCGCCATCAAAAAGAGATAAGCCCCTGATTTTCAGGGGCTTTCTTGTTTCTGGGGTCTGCTAAGGCCGTCAATTAGACCGTCATTTTTATTTTTACCTTTGATTCCTTGATTGAGGGTGAGGCCGGCCTCGCAGCGTCAGCGCAGTAGGCCGATGCCTCACCCGAATGATACAAGGAGCAAATTTTACATAAGATCAGATTATGCGGTGGGAGCGGAAAGCACTTGTGCTTCGCATAATCCGTCTTATGTATATTTTGGCGACTTCCTCATTGAACAAAATAACACCAGCACCGATAGGTGCTGGGTAAACCATCAAAGCAAGCCTTCTTCGGCAAAGGACTTGCAGCCATTAGAAGTGACAATGATGTGATCTAGGGTTCTTACATCAATAAGCTGAAGAGCTTCCTTCAAGCGATTGGTAATCCGCTTATCTGCCTCACTGGGATCAAGAACTCCAGATGGGTGGTTATGCGCCAAGATAATAGCGGCAGCATTGTGCTCTAAGGCACGTCTAACCAGTACTCTTGGATGTACTGCAGCCGAATGTTGATTTGCATTTAAAACTGACCCGGCGAGGGTGCGGACAAAATCTTGGACTACTTTGGAGGTAGTCCATGTACTCATATGAAGATCGCCTTCGGGCCGTAAAACTCTATTTGCAGCTTGGGAAACGTTGTAAGGCGACGATTCGACAGT
>NZ_JACXLD010000006.1 GCF_014705705.1 Spongiibacter pelagi
CTACAACCACGTTCGACCACACAGTTCTCTGGGCTATTTGCCACCTGTTGCTTTTGCAAAACAGGCGGCATAAATTTTGGAAAATCTCATCAGAGCTGTGGTACTAACTCTGGGGAAAGGTCAGCTGGAAGACATCAGCTTTCAGCTTGCCGTGGAAGTGGTAGGGGAAATTCTCGGCATCACCGAGAGTGATCAGCAGGGCAAAATCCGCCGCATTTATAATGTCTTGAATGCGAGTATCTCCAAAGCTAAAAACACCCTGCTGTCTAAATTTTGGCTGAATTTCCGTCGCGTGGTACACACCGGTATTTTCTTCTGGTACGACGTTCGTCCGGCAATCAAAGCCCGTAAGCTGCAACCGAAAGACGATGCAATTTCTACCTACCTGCAAGAAGGTTATAGCAATACCGCCATTATTATTGAGTGCCTGACCTACGGCTCGGCTGGGATGCTGACCACCCGTGAATTCATCATTATGTGCTCTTGGTATATGTTGGAAGACGAAAACCTCAGAGCTCAATTTCTTGCTGGTGATGATAAAACCCAGCTCGCCATCTTAATGGAAATTCTGCGTTTGGAGCCGATTGCCAATAAGGTGTTACGCAAATTGGATGAGCCGGTTGAAGGCCTATCTGAACAGACACTGCCTGCCGGTGAAAAATACGATATTGATATCCGTAACATCAATATCGACGAAAACTTTGTTGGCGAATGTCCGTTTGCAATTGATCCTGAGCGGGCGACCAAGCAAAAAGATACCGGTCGTTTTTATAGCTTTGGCGACGGCCCACACGGTTGCCCCGGTTGGCAGGTGGCACTACACGAAACCCGTATCTTCCTCACCCACTTCCTCGCGGTGCCCGGTATTCGCATGGAACGTGAACCGGACATTATATGGAATGATATGGTTCACGGCTACGAGCTGCGCAATGCCATCGTGGCTTGTGATTAAGATGGCGTGTGATTAAGCTATTTTTATAACGATTATGGAACGCGGCTGAGGCCGCGTTTTTTGTTTAAAGTCGCAGCGCCCGCATTTACTTTCATCATTAGACGCCATTCCATGCAGTTCCTGCTACCCTTAATAGGGTAATGGCAGATTTTGCCCGTACTTGAGCGAGCAAAAGCGGCGTGTCGTAAAAGTTCTCACGCTACGCCTGATATTTGGTTTAAATCTCCCTAACAATTTCACCTTAGAGAAGGAGCTCAAGTGAAAAAATTCACAGGATATTTTTTTCGTTCAATCTGTGTCATTTGTATTGTCTGTATAGCAGCCTGCTCTGTGACAAAAACGTATTCATCCAGTGATGATCTGTCAGAACCTTTAAAAGTTGGTGAGACATATCAAGTCCGTTTTTTAGATGGATTGAGTGAGAAGGCAAAAATTGTTGAGCTTGAAGAAAGCGGTTTTGCTGATGCGGCTGGACACTTTCATCTATTCTCCGAGCTTGAAGGGGTGGACGAAAAGAAATTCAGCTTTCTAAAAACTACGGGCTTAGCTACGGGAGTGCTGGTTGTGCTTGTTGGTGTTGGGATAATTCTGATTTCTGGTTTTTTAGAGGATTTGGATAAGGAAAGTCGTAATAGCCAGTGATTTTCGACAAACTATAGCTGAAGATTTTGCAATTTATGGAACACAAAAATGACTGAAAAATTTGAAGAAGGTTTAGCCATTCGTCGCGAAGTGATGGGCGAAGACTTTGTTGAGCGGGCGTTTAATGGCGCTACAGACTTTACTATGCCGTTACAGGAACTCGTTACGGCCCATGCCTGGGGTGAAATCTGGGGTCGAGAGGGATTGCCGCGTAAAACGCGCAGTCTGATTACCATTGCTACCTTGGCCGCATTGAAAGCCCCAACAGAGTTAAAGGGCCATGTTCGCGGCGCATTGCGCAATGGCTGTAGCGTTGAGGAAATTCAGGAAGTCTTGCTGCACTCGGCAGTGTATTGCGGTATGCCTGCGGGTATTGAGGCGTTCCGTGCGGCTAATGAAGTAATTCAGGCGTGGCAGGTGGATCAGCCCTAAGCAGTTGGTTTTATTTTCAAACAAAAAGGATGTTGGTTTGAGAAAAATACTCATCTTTGGCAATTCCGGTTCTGGAAAATCGACCTTGGCTAAAAGGCTTGCCAATGAGCAGGGGCTGGCGCATTTGGATTTAGATACGGTGGCTTGGAAGACCAGCTCTGAGCTAGAGCCCAGTTCTTCGCAAACGCAAAGGCCACCCGAGCGAATGCCATTGCAAGAGTCTTGGCAGCAGCTAGCGCCGTTTATTAATGATCATTCTGGCTGGGTGATTGAGGGCTGCTATACCGATTTGCTGGAGTTACTGGCAAGCCACGCCAGCGAAATAATTTTTATGAATTTATCGGTAGAGGATTGCATCGCCAATGCCAAGCGGCGGCCTTGGGAACCACACAAGTACGAGAGTAAGGCGGCGCAGGATGCCAATCTGATGATGCTGCTCGACTGGATTGCTCAGTATCCCGAGCGCGACGATACTTTTTCGTTAAAGGCGCATCAGCAGTTTTATGAGGGTTTTGGCGGGGATAAAATTGTGATTGCTAAGAATGTAAATTTTCTCTAGGTCGGCAATTTCTTCAGGCAAAAAAAAGCGCCCGAAGGCGCAAAACGTCTTACAGGGAAACTATTTCTTGAGCTTATAGGCCAGCACGGAATCACCCGGAGTGGATTGATACATGCTGTGGCCGCCGGCAGTGAAGAAAATATATTGCTCGCCATCAATTTCATAACTGACGGGAACCGCATTACCGCCGGCGGGGAGTTTATCGCTCCACAAGACTTCGCCGGTTTTAATGTCGAAGGCGCGCAAAGTGTCATCCAGTGAGTAGCCGATAAACACCAAGCCACCCGCTGTTGCCAGCGGGCCGCCAGCACCGGGTGTGCCCAGCATCATGGAGAAGGGTGAGCCCATCATGGCACCGACATCGCCCAGTGGAATTTCCCAGACGATTTCTTTCTTCACCATATCGACCGCGGTCAGCACCGCCCATGGTGGCTCTGAGCAGGGGGCGCCCAGCGGCGATAGCAGCGGTGTGTTCGGATGGTGTGGCCTTTGCACTTATGGCGGTCAATGCCCATGCGCAGTTTAAAGCCTTCGCTTGCTGAAATATTGATGACGCTTACTGGCGATTACTATTGAAGTCTCTGGTAGAGTCTTCCACATAACCTAAAGATTCTTCAGAGAGTGTATTGAGCACCAGCATGATTGCACTAGCTCTGGTATTTTGGTCGAACAAGGTGCCCTGTGGCCCTTTAAATGCCGCAGGTTTTGCCGGTCGTACATGGTGTTGGGGCTGGTGCCATAACATGAGGTTTGCGAGGTTTGGCCACGCGGTGCTACTACTTTAGTGGCGTGGGTGACAACCGATGCGTGGTGTGCTGTGATTGAGTAAAGCCACTAATCGCGAATGAGGTGTTTTCGTTACCAAGCCGGGTATTGTTCGTGAGGCCCGGAGTATAGGTGGCGATATCACTGGAGTTGGTCAGGTTGGCAATGACGATCTGATCTTGACTTAATATAGTCGAGGAGATCGCAATATCTTGTGAAGGCTCTTCCCGACGCTGTACGGAAACAACTCCCTTAAGTCTTGACTGGAGTGGCTCCAAAGCAGTTTCGTCGTCAGGGTATGAATTAATATTCCGCTGAGCAATCTGAATTTATCCTCTTGCTATCAACGGCGCTGAATTGCGCCCTTGATCTTCCCCTATTTATTTGTCACTCTTTGACTAGCCGTACATGGATGTCGGTCGGTCAGCTCCCCCTCGCTGGCCAAGGTTTGTTTTATTTCGAGGGTAACTATAGGGAAATAGTGACTTATGTTTGAATCTTCTGCGTCTCCACCATTCGTTCCGTATTTCCGCAAATCCTGTTGCGATTCCCGCTTTCTCTGCAATTCATTAACGTAAAAATACGGTCTTATTATGGAATTGAATAAATCACGTTTTTCGGCAAGTCCGATGCGTCAGGTGTTGGCGGACTATACCGTCAGTATTTCTGAGCTAAAGAAAAATCCCTCCGCTTTATTGGTTCAGGCCAGTGGTTCACCGATTGCGGTGTTGAATCATAATAAGCCGGCGGCGTATTTGGTTCCGGCCGATACCTATGAGGTGATGATGGATCTTATGGAGCACGTGGAGTTGGCCAAGCGCTTGGAGGAGCGTCAACTGGAAAGCGCTTTAAGTTAAGGCGTACTGCTTCTATGCTAAAGGCCTGTATCAATGCGGGCCTTACCATGAGTTCCAAACACAACACGATTTTTATTTCCCACGGGGGAGGGCCACTCCCTCTATTGGGTGATCCTGCCCACGAAGCACTGGTGAAGTGCTTGCAGCAGATTGCCGCCGAGATTCCCCGCCCTGATGCGATATTGGTTTTGAGTGCCCACTGGGAAGAAGCTATCGCCAGTGTGACAGCCGCTGCCAAGCCTGACTTACTTTATGATTACTATGGTTTTCCCGCTGAGTCCTATGCGATTGAATATCCCTGTCCGGGTCATCCTTCGCTCGCTAAAGCAATATCTATCGCGCTAAATCAGACCGGTGTTAGCGCCCGGCTAGAATCTGAGCGCGGCTTGGATCACGGGGTCTTTGTCCCCCTTAAAATTATGTATCCAGAAGCGAATATTCCCTGTGTGCAATTGTCGCTGCTATCCTCCCTTGATCCAGAAGCGCATATTGCGATGGGGGAAGCTCTTGCCAATCTTGATTGGGACAATTTACTGGTGATCGGCTCGGGCTTTACCTTTCACAACTTGCCCGCCTTTTTCCGTACGCCAGATGATGAGTTCTATCGCAGCAATCAACGCTTTGAAGCTTGGTTGGAACAGGTTTGTATGGATGCCGAAATGCCCGAAGCGGAGCGACGTCAGCAACTGATCGACTGGTCATCCGCACCGGGTGGTCGTTACTCCCATCCGCGAGAAGAACATTTACTGCCGCTGCATGTTTGCTACGGAGTGGCGAAAACGGCATGTGTAAAGCGTTATAGCGTGGAGGTGATGCAGACTCAATGCAGTATGTATCTCTGGTAGCTGGCCCCTTTTGGGTAAGGCATGTCACGTTAAGTTAAGCATGGCATAGCGTGTCAATACTCAGTAGCACTCAAGGCGGATGATGCCCCCGTTATTGAATGCGCCGTTTTAAGGGGGCCGCAGTGAATCATTTCCAAACCATAATTATTGGCAGCGGCTTTGGTGGTCAGTGTGCCGCAATGAAGCTGAACAAGCTGGGATTGACGGACTACGTCATTTTGGAGCGCCGCGACTTTATGGGCGGAACTTGGTGCCAGAACACATACCCCGGAGCCGCCGTTGATGTTCAATCTCCCTTGTATTCGATTGAAGCTGAGCCCTATCAGTGGAGTCAGATGTTTGCCGAGCAGGCCGAGCTTGAGCAATACACCAACTACGTTATCGACAAGCATGGCCTGCGTGACAAAACGCGCACCAATACCAATGTTGAGCGCGTTCATTGGGATGAGGTCGGTCAGCAGTGGGTGGTGAGTAGCAATGCCGGTGAATTTACAGCTCAGTTTTTGATTAACGCCTCTGGCCCTTTGAGTACGCCGATGATTCCGAATTTTAACGGTCGGGATAACTTTGCAGGTACCTCGTTCCATACCAATAACTGGGATTGGAACTACGATTACAAGGGCAAGCGGGTGGCGGTCATTGGCAGTGGTGCCAGTGCGGCACAGGCGATTCCCGCTATGGCAGGCGATGTGGCTGAAATGCATGTTTTTCAGCGCAGCCCGCATTGGGTTTTGCCAAGACCTGATCGCAAATTTGGCAAGTTTGCACGCTGGCTGCTGGGTAAGAAGCCCATGTACAAGCTATTGCGATCGCTCATTTATTGGACATTGGAATACCGGGTACTGGGGTTTAAATATTCCAAAACCATGCTCAAACTCGTGGCCCAGCGCAAAGCGGAGCGCTTTATTAAAAAGACGATTCGCGATCCGCAATTGCAAAAGGCGCTTACGCCTGACTTCACCATTGGCTGCAAGCGCATCATTCTTTCCAGCACCCTCTACCCGGCCTTAGATCAAGATAATATCCACGTACATACCAAGGAAGATGGCATTGCTGAAATCAATGAGAGCGGCATTCTCACCACGCAGGGTCATCAAGTGGATGTGGATCTGATCGTCTATGCCACCGGCTATTGCGCCACCGATGGGGTGATTTCATACCCCGTGGAAGGGCGTGAGGGACGCACCATCGCCCAGCAGTGGGCAGAGTTTCCAAGGGCATATTTGGGTACTAGCCTGCCCGGTTTTCCCAACCTGTTTATTATCACTGGCCCCAATACCGGTATCGGCCACACCTCGGCAATTTTTGTGATTGAAGCGCAGCTTAATTACATTGCAAAGGCGATTAAAAGCGTGGTCAGCGGTGGTCATCGTGCCATAGAAGTCACCGAGCAGGCTGAAGAAAACTACACCCAGATGATTCACTCCGAAATGGAAAAAACCGTGTGGAAGTCCGGTGGTTGTAATAGCTGGTATCAAAGTAAAAGCGGCCATGTGATTGCCATGTTCCCCGGCTTTTCCTTTACTTACCGCCGTATGGCCTCGGCTTTTAAGGCAAAGCACCATCGCTTTATTGCCGCCTTGAGTCGAAAATCTAGCACGCAGCCCGCTAAAGCGTCACAGATTGCATAAAGATTAGAAAAAATAATGGGGGAGAGATGATGAAAAAATTAGTGTTGCTGGTGGTGATTTTGCTCTGCATTTTCACTGCGACCACGGTGATGACCTACCCAAGGGTCGGGCAGTGGTTGTTTGAAACGGTCGCCTCACTGGAGTCGAGCATCTATGGCTTGAGCACTCAGCAGCAGGATGTCGGCGATGTTTCCATGAGCTATTACCGTGGCGGAAAGCAGGGCGCGCCTGTGATTGTGATGATTCATGGTTACACCTCAGACAGAACGGTTTGGGCACGTTTCGCCAAGTATTTTACCGATGATTACGACGTCATTATTCCCGACTTGGCCGGTCACGGCGAAACGCCATACGACCCTTCTTTAAGTTATACCCAGCAGGCACAGGCTGAACGTATCGCGGCTTTGCTGGATCGTTTGGGTATTGAAAAAGTGCATCTCATTGGTAATTCCATGGGCGGTTATATTAGCGCCTATTTTGCGATTGCCTATCCTGAGCGCACACTCTCTGCGGCAATGGTTGACCCCGCCGGGGTGATTTCGCCGACCCCAAGCGAGATGGATAAATTGCTGGCAAAGGGTGAAAACGCTTTTGAAATTAGCTCATTTGAAGATTTTAAAAATTTCTATCCGATGACCATGGCGCAGCCACCCTTCCTACCCAAAATTGTGTTGGATGCCAAAGCCGAAGAATATATGCAACGCCGTGAGCGCTACGCCCGTATCGGCAACGATATTCACACTGAGCCACGGCTGACCGATCGTCTGCATAAATTGCAGGCGCCCAGCTTGCTGATTTGGGGCGATCAGGATCGCTTGATTGATGTGAGTGCGGTTGCAGTTTGGACGCGGGAAGTGCCAGCGATGAAAGTAGAAGTAATGAAAGGTTACGGCCATATGCCGATGGTGGAAGCGCCGGCTGAAAGCGCCTCGATCTACCGAGAGTTTCTTGGGGAACTTTGATTAATCACCGCCCTGTCGATAAGCACCGGGTGAGTTGCCAAACCAGCGTTTGAATGCCCGATTAAAGCTGCTCTGCTCGGCAAAACCCAGCATCATGGCAATTTCCAACAGGCTCAATTCATTGTTGTGAATGTATTTGTGGGCCAGTTCCCGGCGCACTTCGTCGACCACTTGGGTGAAGCTGGTGTTGCGCTGATCTAAGCGGCGTTGCAGGGTGCGAACGGAAATATCCAGACTGGCGGCGATGGCTTCTAAGCTGGCTAAACCATAGGCCAGTTTTTCCGCAATTAGACGTCGTACTTGGGCTAATTCTTCGTCGGTGTCGGCTTGTTCACCACGCAATTCCAACAGGCGTTTTTGTGCCTGAACTTCCAGAATTTGTTTGATCTGCGGGTCGGTGCCCAGCAGTTTGGCATCGTATTCTGAACGCGGAATATAGGCGCGAATCGCTTTGTGGCCGTAGCTGACCGGCGCAGTGATTAAGGTTTCAATCAGGCTGGGTGGATCGCTGCGTTCGTAGGGCAGCTCGATGCGCTCAAAGACATTCTGGCCGCCGATTAACAGGGATTTAAGGCGATACCAGCCTGCCAGATTGTATTCGTATTCGTGCCGGCTTAATGGCCGATGACCTTCGGCGAGTTCGGCTTCCATGCAAATGGTTTGGTCATCGATGTGGTAGCGGGTGACAAAGCCGTTGCCGACCAGACTTTGGTAGCGAGCGTGCAGCTCAAACACCTCGCGGGCATATTGGCAGCTCATGGCGAGCAGCCCGACAATACCGACATGTTGAACTTGCATGGTCAGGCCTGCGTGCAGGCCAATATGGGGGTCGTTGCATTGCTGTTCTGCCAACTCAAAAAGTTGACCAAACTGGCCATTGTCGATACGGAGATCGGGGTTGGATAAATCGCTTTCGCGCAGTCCCAATAGTTTGAGGGCAGGCTCGTTGGATTGGCCCACGGTGCGCAAATAGTCAAACACCGGCTTGTAGTAGCCAATGGTGGTCCAGTGTTTTTGGGGCTTATTCCGCATTAACGGGGCTCGTTATTATTAAACCCCGATGATAACAGTCAGGCCCCTTGCTGACACCTTTCAGCCGGTTCTCTGCAGGCTGGCTGAACCTTATACCTTGATCAGCTCATAATCTCCGGCGTCGTCTACCTGCGCCTGCCATTCCTCAAATGCAGTCTTGGCAATGTCTAGGAATCTGTCTTGAACGGGCGTATTGGGCGTACCATCCTCGCTGATATATTGCTCTACCGTCACCGCCAGAATAGGGCAGCCGACCTCAAACTCATTCTGGCTTAGCGTGTGTATCCAATAATCAATGAATCCTTGTAGGCCTGATTTTGCGCCTTGTTCAGTGACAACGGCAGACAGCATTTGGCTCACGATATCTTTTGATGCCAGCATGGCATCCTCAATCAACTGTTGCTTTCCGCCGGGAAAGTGATGCTGAACCGAGCCCCTTGGAGTCTGACTGTATTTCACCACTTCACGCACACTAGTCGCGTTTAAACCTATTGCGCGATCTTTAAGACCGCATAATGGGTAGCGAGCAGGGTTAGCTAAGATTGAGTTTTAACGGATAGCGGGGCTGATCAAATAGTGCGATCCAAATCGCCTAACTAGAAAAATACTGCTGTGCTTTTTTCAGAAATTTTTCACTTTGCTTAAAACCGCTTTCGAGCGCGCGCTGATTTTCCTCGTTTGATAGCGCCTGCCAGTTCGCAACAACCTCTTCTGGTGTTTGCTGCTCTGGAGAAAGATAAATGCCGTCGGTCTCAAACATCTTTGCACTCGAATAACCACCGGCACCCGCACATAAAATCATCCGGCTTGGAGCCGCTTCATGGCAAAGGGTTAAGGCGCCAGCGGTAACCGCTTCGGGGGTCATCTTTTCCAAGATCTCTGCGGGCAGTAAATCTTCTGTCATTCTTGTTGCTGCGGCGGGGGCTAAGGCATTAACGCGAATATTGTATTTTTCGCCTTCGATTCCAAGCGTATTCATTAAGCCAATCACCGCCATTTTTGCCGCGCCGTAGTTTGCTTGGCCAAAATTGCCATACAGACCGCTCGAGGACGTGGTGACCATAATGCGACCGTAACCTTGCTCCTGCATGATTCCCCACACGGCTTTACAGGCATTCACGGTGCCCATGACGTGAACATCCATCACTAATTTAAAATCGTCGAGAGGCATTTTGGCGAAAGATTTATCGCGCAGTATGCCGGCGTTATTAATCAAAATATCGACCCGGCCCCAGCGCGCCATTGCCTGATTAACCATGTCCTCAACTTCAGCATAAATCGCCACATTAGCGCCGTGGGCGATGGCGTCACCACCCTGAGAAATAATTTCATCCAGGACCTGCTGTGCGGCACTGGCAGATGCGCCTACGCCATCTCGAGCGCCGCCTAAATCGTTGACCACGACCTTGGCGCCACGCTTGGCAAGAGCGAGAGCGTGGGACTTGCCCAAACCGTTTCCTGCGCCGGTAACAATAGCGACTTGGCCTTCAAAGTTGACTGACATATTGACTCCTAAATTTCATTACTCAAGCGCAAGCAATTTCAGCTTGCCTGCAACAGATCCTTTCTAAGGTGGCGAGCGGCGGCGAAAAATCCCATGGCCGCTAATATCATTGCCGTCGGAACGATAGTGGTTAAGGCAACGCCGAGAGAAGCATCGCCAAGGCTTGGGTAGAGTACATCACTTAAAATACCAACGCTCCAAGGGCCGAGGCCGAGCCCGATAATATTGAGAATAAAAAACAAAATCGCAGAGGCGGTAGCGCGCATGTTTTGCCCGACCAAACCGTGGGTCACTGCAATAACATTACCGAGATAGGCGTTTAAAAAAGTGCCCGGTAAAATCAGTAAGCTCAATGCGAGGTATGGGTTGTCGACAGAAAAGGCAAAGCCGGAAAGTGGCGCACTGATGAACAGAAAAATGATGGGAAACCAGATATACCAGCGTGGGTCATTTTTACCAAACCGGTCTGATAAATAACCACCGCTGAGTACGCCCACCGCACCGGCTACACCGAGAATGAGCGCAAGCCAGGTTCCCAGCTCGCCGGTTTCCATGCCGTGACTGCGGATCATAAATGAGGCGGTCCAGTTGGCGATGGCATAGCCAGCAAAGGCGTTTAGCGCGGCGGCGCCGGCCATAAAGCGAAAGGATTTTCGGCTCCAGAGAAGGGTCAATACGTCTTTCAGTGGTTCGCCTTGCGGATTGCTACTTGCGGTACGTGGTGGTTCGGCTACGGTGTAACGAACGAGTATGGCTAACAAAATTCCGGGGATACCAACGACAACGAAAGCGAGTCGCCAACCGAAGAATTCATTCAACCAGCCGCCCAACAAAAATCCAAAGAGAATGCCGATATTGACGCCGGTGGAATAGAACCCCATTGCCGTACCGCGTTTTTCGGGTGGGTATAGATCTGAAATAATGGAATGAGACGGTGGGCTGCCACCCGCTTCGCCTACGCCAACCCCAATTCGGGCCAGCAGTAATTGCACAAAGTTCTGCGCCATACCGCTGATGCTGGTCATAAAACTCCAGGTGAAGACCGCCAGCGAAACGATATTGCGCCGGTTTGATCGGTCTGCCCAGCGGGCGATGGGAATGCCCGCAGTGACATAGAAGGCGGCAAAGGCAAAACCGGTTAGTAAACCAAGGTGGGCGTCTTTTAAGCCGAGATCGGCTTTAATCGACTCCTGCAAAATCGCCAGTAATTGCCGATCAATAAAGTTAAAACTATAAACGAGGGTTAAAACCCCCAGCGTATAGTAAGCCGGTCGAGTGATGGTGTTATTCATGCTGATATCCGCTTATGGTTATTATGATTGGCTTGAATGCTCAGTGGGCGCCTTAGTTATTGATTCCGTTACTGTAATTGATTTGAATGGATACGCGAAGCTAGGGGGCCCAGTTCTTTTTACAGCTGAGGATTCGGCTCTAGCCATTGGCGCAGGAAAGCGTCAATGGATTGCCATGATTTCTTGCCAAGAAAGAAGTTGCCAATATGGCCGTAGGCAAAGCGCTCTTTAAGCTCTACAGGAACATCTGCATTTTCCAGTGCCTCGGCCAGCGCGCGAGACTGATCAATTCCCACTGTTAAATCCCAACTGCCGTGCCATAAATAAGTGGGTGGGGTTTGCTTATCGACATGCAGAAGTGGTGAGGCATCCGCGAAAATTTCACTGCCCACGGTAGCAGGATTGCCGCCGAGTAAGTCTTTCACTAGCGTTGAGTTAGGGTAGCGGCGTAAGTCATAGGGGCCTGCGCCAAGTACCAAGGCGGCTGGTCGAGGAACCGCCAAATTGGCTTGTGTTGCGGCGACCAAGCCAAGATGTGCACCCGCAGAATACCCCAAAATAGCAATGCGTTCTGGATCGACGCCAATCTCTTTCGCGCGCTCGGATATATCGGCCATCAGTGCATGCAGATCATCCCGTTGGGCGGGCCATTTTGCCTCTGGTGTTAAACGATAGCCCGCATTAATGGCGACCCAGCCAGAATCCAAAACATGGGCAACATAACGCTGCATTTGCTCTGGTTCGCCGCCCGACCAGCCGCCGCCGTGAATAAGCAAAACGGCGGCAAGTTTCTTCTGGGTTGCCGGGCGACTGACGGTGTACTGGGTTAGCTCGCTTCTTACCGTGGGACTGTAGTTAAAGGGGCCTAAGACTATGGGGGGAGCGGTAATTTGTTGAGCAGTAGTTGACTGAGCAGAACAGCCCGATAGGAAGAGCAATATCACAGCTAAAATGGGTTTTAGCGTTGCAAAAGCGAGATGCCGAAGGTCCATAGGAACACCTATATCGAAAATATATATTCCAGTACGTAGTCTGACGGTGATGTGGTTTTAAAATCGGGGGAAAGGTCAATGGTTATTTAATGGTCGGGTTTTCATAGGAAACCATGTCCGGAGTACGATACGTTAACGCGATATCAAATTTGGAAACTTAAGATTTCATCTTAAAGAAATTTATACAAAGCGCCTGATATTATGTGTTGGTGTAATTATCTATCTAGAGGCCGCTGCAGAAGCCTTGATTAACGCCCAGTTGCAACGGGCACTGTGAAGTTTGTGTGGCGAAATATTTTTAATAAACAAAACTGAGAGAGCTGACTATGTTTTCTGCAATTCTGATCAATAAAGACGATAACGGCCAAACCGTTGAAGTAGCCCAACTCGACGAGTCACAACTGCCAGAGGGCAATGTCACTATCGATGTTGAATACTCCAGCATGAACTTCAAAGACGGTTTGGCCATTACTGGCAGCTCGCCAGTAGTGCGTTCATTTCCAATGGTTCCGGGTATCGACTTGGCTGGTGTGGTAAGTGAGAGCAGCCACCCAGAGTATAAGGCCGGCGACAAAGTGGTTCTGAACGGCTGGGGCGTGGGTGAAGGTCACTGGGGTGGTCTGGCTCAAAAAGCCCGTTTGAATGGTGACTGGCTGGTTAAATTGCCAAGCGCTTTCGATTCTCGTCAGGCCATGGCAATTGGCACCGCGGGTTACACTGCCGCACTGTGTGTGGATGCGCTGGTTAATCACGGCATCACGCCAGACAAAGGCGAAATTCTTGTGACTGGCGCCACCGGTGGTGTGGGTTCAGTTGCTGTTTCTCTGCTGGCTAAAGCGGGCTACAAAGTGGTTGCGCTGACCGGTAAAACCAGTGAAGGCGATTACCTGAAGCAACTGGGCGCGTCTGAGGTGATGGATCGTGCCGAGCTGGCAGAAAAAGGCCGCCCACTGCAAAAAGAGCGTTGGGCCGGTGTGGTAGATACCGCGGGTAGCTTCACCTTGGCCAATGCCTGTGCGCAAACCAAATACGGCGGCGCGGTTGCGGCTTGTGGTCTGGCGCAAGGCGCTGACTTCAACACCACGGTAATGCCATTTATTCTGCGCGGTGTTGCGCTGCTGGGTGTGGATAGCGTTATGGCACCTAAAGCGCCTCGTATGGCGGCTTGGGATCGTCTGGCGCGTGATCTGGATGTGAGCCATCTGGAATTGATCGCCAATGAAATTAGCCTGAGCGATGCGGTGGGTGTTGCTGATCAGCTCATGAAAGGCACCCTGCGCGGTCGCGTTGTAGTTGATGTAAATAAGTAAGCTATTGAGGTTTTAGTTAAATGTCCTCTTTCTATTGAGTGGGCATGGTTTAATTTGATTTGCGGTTAGGGGTAATGGAAAAATATTATTTTTTGCTTTATGCGGAGCATTCTTCAGCCCAAGAAATAGGGCTGAAGAATGCCTAAGTCCATTGCCATTTATTCAAAAGTGCCAAAATTGAGCTAGTGTGTCATATTGCTCCTAGCTCCCGCTCTGTTTACTCTTTCGTCTCCGCTTGTTTCCCATTTTTGGTCTACGCTTAATCGTGGGAACACTGTCCCTGATGTCTGGAGACACTATGAATACTAATAAGTTAAAACTCGTTCTTGTTGTCATGCTTTTCGGCGTGCTTGCCGCCTGTGGCGGTTCTAGCTCGAGCCGTTCTACACCTACCGCAGTCGATACCGATCAAGACGGTATTGTGGATAGCAAAGATAACTGCCGCACTGTGGCCAATGCCAATCAGTCAGATAAAGACGGCGATGGTCTGGGTGACGCCTGCGATACTATTGATGATTTAGATATCGATGGTGATGGTATTTCCGAGGGTGATAACTGCCCGGATACGGCGAATCCAGATCAGTTGGATTCCAATGACAACGGCATCGGCGATGCCTGTGAGGCCGATACCGACGGCGACGGTATTTTCGATCTTGACGATAACTGCCCCAGCATCGCCAACCCGAATCAGTTAGATACCAATCTGGATGGCATCGGTGATGTGTGTCAGTCGCTGGCCGATGTTCCTACTATTAAGGTGTTGTCGAACCGCAGCGATCTGATTAACTCCGGCGATGTGCTGATCGAAGTGATTGCGCCAGAAGGCATAGCGGTTGACGCACTGGTGCTGACCTTGAATGGCGACAATGTCTCTGAGCTGTTTACCCTTAGCGCAGACAATCGTTTTATGGGGCTGCTGGAAACACTGGACCTAGGCGAAAACACCTTTACGGTAACAGTGGGTGATCATCAATCCAGTGTGATATTGCGCAATCATCCCAAGGGCGGGCCGGTATTTGCTGGCCCACAATTAAAGCCTTGGAACTGCCGCAATGCCGGCGCCGTTGATGAGCAGTGTAATCAGCCTACGGAATACAGCTGGTATTACCTGCCCGAGGGCGGTGAGGCGCTAGTGCCTTATGACACGGCGAACCCGCAAACGGATGTGGCAATGGTCACTACCGAGAACGGTTTAACTCTGCCATTTATCGTGCGCCAAGAATTGGGTTATCAGGATCGCGATCAGTACAAAATTGCCGTGCTGTATCAGCCCAATATGGCGTGGACGGCAAAGGCACCGCAGCCGCAATTTAACGGCAAGTTGATGATTACCCACGGCGCTAGCTGTGGCGTGGATTACGAGACCGGCGGCGCGCCCAATGTGCTCAAATATAATCCACTGGATTTTGCCGGAATTGAAGACCCCATCACTGGCTCCAGCCTTCCGGCCCTGAGTGAAGATAGTGCGATATACGCGCTGGGGCGCGGTTTTGCGGTCATGTCTACGGCGCTGAATAACTCTGGCCATAACTGCGATTTGCCCTTGCAAGCCGAGTCGATGGTGATGGCAAAAGAGCGTTTGATCGAGCAGTACGGCACACTGAAGTACACCATTGGTGCGGGTTGTTCAGGTGGCTCACTGGCCGCGCAGTGGGTGGCCAATGCCTATCCCGGTATTTATCAGGGCATTTTGCCTACTTGCTCCTTCCCGGATACTTGGAGCACCGCGACTCAGTTTGTGGATTACCACCTGATGCTGCAGTATTTCTTTGGTGATTTGTTCTTTACTGAGCAATATCAGGAATGGGCGCCGCAGGAATTTAAAGACAATTTTGACCCCAGCGATTACCCCTTTCAGCCAAGTCTTGAGCGCACCCTTGAGGGTTGGACGCTACAAAGCATGGCGGATGTGATGGGGCACGTTACAGTGATCAATGCCCATGTCAGTGAGCAGGCTCAGTTTAATGTCGCGATACCGGATGATCGCAGCGGTTGTGGCGGCGTCAATGACGAGACCCTTTACAACGCTGAGACGAACCCTGAAGGGATTCGCTGCTCGATTGTCGATGCCTCGATTAATGTTTTTGCGCCTAGGGCGGAGGCAGATTGGATTGCCCCAGAGGTGGATATCGGTCGCGGTTTTGCCGGTTTTCCTCTTGATAATGAAGGCGTGCAATACGGCTTGAGTGCGCTGCAGCAAGGCAAAATTACGGCTATTCAATTCATCGCGCTTAACCGCGATATTGGCGGCCTAGATATTGATACCAAGGCGACCGTTGATCGTACACCGGCTTCACAACCGGCACTGGCCAATGCTTACCGCAGCGGCATGATTAATACCGCCAATAATCTGAATCAAACCGCGATTATCGATTGCCGTGGCCCTGATCCCGGCCTGTTTCACGATGCTTACCGCGCCTTTGCTATGCGTGCGCGTTTGGATCGTGAGCACGGCAATCACGACAATCAGGTTATCTGGGGCGGCCCGACACCGATTATTGGTGATGCGGCATGTGCCATTAATAGCTTGAAAGTAATGGATACTTGGTTGCAAGCCGTAGAGGCTGATGATTCTGCCCTGTCACTTGCCGAAAAGCTGACTGCTAACAAACCGGCAGAAGCCGTGGATTCCTGTTATGACGGCTTAGGTTTGTCACCTGCGCCTGCACCGGCGGGCTGCCCTGAAGCTGTGCTCACGGTATATGGCACACCGCGTACGGTGGCTGGTGACTCCATCGCCACAGATACCAATAAATGTCAGCTCAAGCCGGTAGACGAAAGCGATTACACCCTGGGTGGCGTGATTCCGCTATTGCTGCCCGGTCAGTTGGATGAGATCAAAGCGATCTTCCCAGACGGCGTTTGCGATTTCAGCCAGCCCGGTGTGTCTGCCCAAGGCGCCATTCCGTGGATGAAATACGGCAATGATCAGGGTGAAGTGATCTACGGTGGTGAAGCCATGCCAGCCACGCCCATCAATTCTGGAACAGGGTGGATGGCACCTAGCTTCGGTGGTTTTTAAAGTGGGTTGAGTGGTTCGTTGCCGTGATCCGGCACCGCATCACTCAAACGTACCGAACCGGCAGGTCGATCCAACCAGCGATTGACCTGAATCGGAGCCTTCAATAAGGCGACCACTCTTTTCTGCAATTCGGTGTCGTCCAGCGTGCGACGATTTCTCAAGCGCAAATAATCATGCCAGGTCGGGCAGTTAAACCGCTCTACCCATTGTTCCGGGTCGCTGAGATTGCGCGACAGCGACCACTCATAAGCACCATTACGGCTGCGCGCTTTTTGCTGTTCCCGCATTAAATTATAAAAATCCCGCGCTTGATCCGCATCGACTCGATACAGCAATTCAATACTGATTGGCCCGCTGCGGCCACTAATGCCTAGCTGCACATCGGGGTCATCCAGTACCCGTTCATCCAATTCGGTAGAGGCATCTCTATCGGCAATGGGGAAGATCCGGCTTAGCAATAATGAGCCAATTAAGGCAGCGGCGGCATAGTAGAAGGTCATTGCCAGCCCTTCATGTTTGGCTATCAACCCCCAACCCCAAGAGCCAAAGGCTACGCCGAGGGTAATGGCTGCGGTGGAGGTGGCAATGGCGCGGCCCATTACCCAGCGGGGTACAAATAATTGCACCATCACGCTGATGGTGGTGGTGATCATCATCCATGCTGCGCCGGAAATAAGCAGAATAAACAGATCAAGAAATAATAGCCGGCTCTGCGCCAGCGCGACCAAGCTCAATGCCACGGTGACGGTACACAGCTTGATGGTGTTTTCATTACCGAAGCGATTGCGCAAGGGCTGCAAGATAAAAATGGCGCAGACTGCACCAATACCGAAGGCACCCAGCAGCAGACCAAAAGTATTGGCATCGCCCGGTGACTCCTCTTTTATGTTCCATATCGCAGAACTGGAAACTGCCGTGCGCAAAAATCTGCCGGTTGTGGTACTTGTAGGTGTGGATAATGCGTGGGGGCTGGAAGTGGGTTGCTGGCGCAAGCAAGTGGCCATGGACTCTCCTGAAACGGAAGCGCACTGGGGTAAAGGGGTGCGTTTCGACACTATCGCCAAAGGCTTCGGCGCAGAAGGCGTGTACGTGAATAATGAAAACGATATTGCCCCAGCGGTTGAGGCGGCAATTGCCAGCGGTAAAGTTACCGTGATTCACGTGCCGATTGATCCAGTGGCGAATGCCATGGATGCGCCAAACTACGAAGAATTTAAGTCTTGGTATACCGACTTTAAACCGGGCTACGGCGCGGATGCTGCCGACGTTGCTTATTAAGGGGAATGGCGACTTCGCTATTCAAGAATTTTATTTTGCTAGAAGGATAAAAAGATGCGCGAATACCTGAAGTTCTATGTAGACGGTCAGTGGGTTGATCCGCTTGAGGCGGGCAGCACTGAAACCATTAACCCCGCCACTGAAGAAGTGTCTGGCAAAATTGCGCTGGGCGGTGTGAGCGATGTGGATCGCGCGGTTAAAGCGGCACGCAAAGCCTTTGATAGTTGGTCGCAAACCAGTCGCGAAACCCGTTTGGCCTTGCTGGACAAGATAAACGCGGAATACGAAAAGCGCATGGCCGACCTCGGCTTGGCGATTACCGAAGAGATGGGCGCGCCCGCAGAACTGGCCGGAGGTTTTCACGTGGCCTTGGGTGCGGGTCACCTCGGCACCGCCATTGAAAGCCTGAAAACGTTTGAGTTTGAGCAGAAGATGGGCGCGACCATGGTTCGCTATGAACCTATCGGTGTGGTTGGCATGATTACCCCGTGGAACTGGCCCATTAACCAGATTGCGGTAAAAGTGTTTCCGGCTATTGCCGCAGGCTGCACCGTGGTACTGAAGCCTTCACAAGAAGCCCATTTCTCCGCGCAAATTTTTGCTGAAATCATGGAAGCTGCCGGTGTGCCAGCCGGTGTATTTAACCTGATTCAAGGTCGTGGCTCGGTGGTGGGTGCCGAGCTGTCGCGTCATCCCGGTGTGGATATGGTGTCGATTACTGGCTCTGAATCTGCCGGTATTGAAGTGGCTAAAAATGCGGCGGATACCGTTAAGCGAGTGACTCAAGAACTGGGTGGCAAGAGCGCCTTGATCGTTCTGGATGACGAGCAGCTAGCGGAAAACGTTACCAAGGGCGTGGCCGGAATGATGATGAACTCCGGTCAAACCTGTAGCGCAACTACCCGTTTATTAGTGCCAAAAGCGCGTATGGAAGAAGCAATGGCAGCGGCCAAAGCCGGTGCAGAGAGCGTAACCGTAGGTGATCCAAACAGCGGCGTGGCAATGGGCCCGGTGGTATCAAAAAGCCAGTTTAATTCGATTCAGCAATATATTGAAAAGGGTATTGCCGAAGGCGCAACGCTGGTAACCGGTGGCCCCGGTCGCCCTGAAGGTTTAAACAAAGGCTGGTATGTTAAGCCCACCGTATTTGCCAATGTCACCAATGACATGGTGATTGCCCGCGAAGAAATCTTTGGCCCGGTGCAAACTATTTTGGGTTACGACGATTTGGACGATGCCATTGCCATTGCCAACGATAGCGACTTTGGTCTGGCTGGCGGTGTGTACGGCTTAGATCTGGAAACCTGCCGCAACGTTGCCCGCCGTATGCGTACCGGTTGGGTGTCAATCAATGACGGTTTCGATTTTAACTGCCCTTTCGGTGGTTATAAAAAGAGTGGAAATGGGCGTGAGTGGGGCGAGTTTGGTTTTCACGAATATCTAGAAATTAAGGGTATTCTGGGGTTTGAACCTGCCGAAGAAGGCTGATTTTTTCTTCTAAACAATGAGTAATGAAAAACCCTGCAGTATTTAAGTACTGCAGGGTTTTTTTATTTTCTTACTTTTTGTTGAGGCATTAGGCATTGAGCCTTTTGGTCTGTCTGAGCATTAATTTGCTTTGCTATTTCAGAGCAAACGACTTCTGATTTCGTGTTATCACCTTCAATCCGAATGTGGTGAGTCTCGGTACGTACAACCCAGTAATCCTCGGATTTTCCATCAACCGTGGCCTCAAGCTCAGGTTCGAGATTTCTTGGACAAATCGACGAAGTAATTTCACATGTTGGACAGGAGGATTTCACCTCATTTTCAATTGTAAGGTTGATCGCCTGACACTGATCGAGACTTCTCACTGGCGTGCCAATGTAAAGCAAGGAGAAGTTTGGGGTTATGGCAGTGCGAAGAATGGGGTAATAAGGGTTTCCATAAACCAAAAATGTATACACCAGCAAAATTATTACGTACTGAAGCGGATAGATAATATAAAACAAATATTTGAGATGTGGGCTCCCATTTTTATTCCTGAAATAAATCAAAACTAATGCGGCCAAGCTCCAAAATTCGATAGGCGAGCTAAAATAGAAGCGAGATAAATCAACAGAATGCTTGGTTTGGAGGAGGTGGATTAGCAGTGGCGCCACACCGAGAAGCAAACCTTGAGCAGCGAGCATGACTTTGAAATGGTTGCGAAAAATATAAAACGCCGCCACAGAAAGAACACCGGCAATCCCATAATCTGTATTAAAAATCGCGGCGAGACTTGAGCAGGCGACTGCCATAGCCAGCCAGATCCAGCGGTTTTTGAATCGCTTTATTGCTCCAATTACTAGCAGGCCGAGGCACAGGGTGAACACCGTATTGAGTATCAGGTTGGGAGCACCAATGGCCTTGTTAGCAAACCAGAATGGGGGTTGGGCTACCAGTGCCAGTAAGGCTAAACGGAAGACGTATTGTTTGAGGTCGCGTGTGTGCTGAGCTCCATTGGCGACAAGCCAGGCAAACAATGGAAAAGCCAAGCGGCCAACTATGCGGAATATTTCGAACTGGGGGAAGAAAAAAAGTCCGATGTGATCGATGATCATGCTTAGGAGCGCAATGATTTTTAGCTGGAATGATGTCATCGTGAAATCTTGGTAAATCTTTCCGTTAAGTTAAGCGGCCATCGTGAATAAAATAATGAATTCTGACAACACTTAAAATAAAAGTTTTAGCGCGCAATACCTTTAAGCAGGGTCATGGCGCTGTCGATGGCGTAACGAGGGAAATCGATTTTTTCCGGCACAATACTCAGCGCAATTCCAATTCCGTCAAACACACCACGAATACCAGAAGCGATCGCATCGGCATCGGTCTTGGGGTGAAATTCTTTTTGCTTGATTCCCAGAGTAATAAGCTCGGCGAGCTGTTTGTGGAATAGATCGTACTGTTCGCGCATCAGCGCGTGAAACCGGGGTAAAAACCGTGCTTGGGCAAAAAAATCCAAGAACAGCTGATTGTACTGGCCCATATCAATCAGCACTTCCTGATGGTTTTCCAGCAGGGCTTGTAATTGTTTTGTCGCCGATTGCTTGGGGTCGGCTTCCATATTAATGCGGCTGATAATGCTGTCGGTAAAGCTGCTTAACACGCCGATAAGCAGTTCTTCTTTGCTGGCGAAGTGGTGATAAACGCCGCCCTTGCTCAGGCCAGAGGCCTCAACAAAATCGTTCATCCGGCTGCCGGCTACGCCTTTTTCCAGTAGCACGGTAATAGCGCCATCGATGATTTTTTGGCGGGGTAAATCAGAATTCATACTTGATACTCAGCGTGGCGGATTCCTCTGCAGGTGCAATGGGAATCGGGGTTGTGCTGTTCAAGTCGGCAAGGGTTAAGGCAAAGGAGGTGCTTAAATAATCATTCCATTGATAGTCGGCCAGCACGGTCACCATTGAAAATTTAGGCTCGGAAGAGCGATTGCCCAATAAGCTCATCGTTAAATCGTCATTCAAATACGTTTTTCGCCAGCCTACGGTGAGCACTTCAAAGTCTTGTTGTTTGGCTTGTTGGTCTTGGAAACGCGCCGCCCAGATACCGCCATTAAGCATATGGTTAGTGCGGGTGGTGAATTCAAAACCCAATGCGACATCGGCTCGTGAATCTTTGTCGCCGCTAATAGGTGTGATTTGTTGGCTGCGATAGGCCGCTTCCGCCTTGATCAGCAATCGACCCACTGCCACCGAGCTGGCGGCGCCAAGCATATTAAACTGGGCGAGCTGTGCTTCAAATCCGCTTGTCGGGCCGAGAAAAACTGGCGTGGGCGTATTATCAAATAGCCGCGCGGCCATCAGGCTAAGGTCAAACCCGCTGCCGTGCCATTTAAAGCGCAGGCCGAATTCCTCATCGGGATCAGCGTCAAGTGTGAGTGGTGGTGCGCCCGGAGCTAAGGTGATTTGTAGTGGGTGGTGCTGATAAATATCGTTTTTGGCTTCTGGTGTGTAAAACGCCTGTAACTGCGCCTTACCCGAAAAACACTCGCCCACTAGCATATCTTGGTGCAGGCGCACGGTGCCGTAGTCGGTTAATAGCTGTTCGGTGTAATCAAACGGCGTGACAATATCGGTAACAAAGGTGCCTTCAACACTGCCCCAAATCAAACCTTGTCGTCCGAGGGTGGCGGTGCAAGCACCCTGGCTGTATTGAATCGATGCGCGCTGCCATTTGATATTGTGATAAGCGTCGCCGCGATTCTCGGCAAAGTCATCTTCATGCCAAAAATAGCGGTAGCGACTGTCGAGTTGCAGATACCAGCCTTCGGCTAAATTGCGTTCAAATTCAATTTGCAGGCTACTTTGCTCTCGGTTGATATCGCCGGGCACTTGTGTGTGATTGTGGGCGAGGGTGGTTTTAAATCCATCGGTCCAGTGGGGCGCTTGGGTTTCGATTTCTGAGGAATCAAAATCAAAGTCGCCGCCACCGAGAAAATCCTCGGCAGTAATAACGCTGGATTGCAGTGCGAGTGCCGCGACCAGCAGTGTTGTTTTGTACGTATTCATTACTGAAAATACTGTCGCAGCGCTTCAAGGGTTTTTTCGCGGTAGGCAAAATCCGTCAGGGTTCGCTGGGTGAGAAACTCGTCTTCAACCGTGACATTCAAGGCGACCGCCTCGGTTTTCATATTGGATAAGCGCTGGGACTGAATATTGATCAGAGTGACATCCCGCGCAATCCAAAAGCCATTTAGGTTCTCAATATCTTTAAACAGAATTTGTTTAAAGGGCTTGCCGCGCTTGTCGTAGGTTTGCGCTTTGAGCAGGGTAAAGCGCTCTTTATCTACCCAGTACAGTAGCTTGCTGTAGTCGGTTTTCATTAAGCGCTCTGGTTTTGGCAGGGCTTCAATCACCCACACTTCGCGGTCATTAAAGGGGCCTTCCTGTAAGATTTTGTAGCTGTACTCATCGACATTGCCATTTTCCATATCCTCGGTGGTGAATTCCGAGCCGAATACGGAAACGGGCTCGCGATCTTCACCGGTGCCGCTGGCCATGCGTTTTACATTGCCCAGCGCGCTGAGATACAGCCAAGATTCGGTGTCACGGCTGGGGTCGTCGTAGTTATAGGTCAGCATGCCGATGCCGCGCTCACTGGCGGGCTCAAGCAAAATAGAAATTCCTTTGCTGTCTTTTTTGTTGGGGCCGTATTGCTTAGAAACACTTTCCAGCACTTTTACACGTGGCGTTTCCGCACAGCTAATCTGTTTATTACTGGTGCCAAATTTACAGGTGGAGAGTTGTGAGCGAGACAGATTACCGTCGGCAATATCCCGCTGCTGGGCATCCATTTTTTCCATAATGCCCTGTGCAGACAGGGTTTCTGCCTGTAGCGGTGCTACCAAAAAGGCCGCCACTAAGGCGGCGGTGAAATAGGGTTTTACTTGCATAACATCACCATTATTCGAATTGTGTTCAGCGTTTAAATTGCGGGCTCGACCTGTTTTGCATGTCTTTGGCGACCGAGCTTGGGTTTTAGCCAGTACATCAGTGCGGGCAGGAAGAGCAGGTCAGATAACAGGGCAACAAAAATTGCTGCCGCGCCAAACAAGCCGGGTTTAGCAATGCCGAGATAGCCGGCAAAACCCAGTACACCAAAACCCAAGCCGAGAATCAGACTGGTGAAGGCCACGGCTTGGCCTACTTCACGTAAGGTTTGTGAAACCGCAAGATCAACATCGCCATGTTCCAGCCAGGATTGCCGGTAGTGGGTGAGGAAATGAATGGTGTCATCCACGGCAATGCCAATGATGATAGGAGCGACAATTAGCGTGTCGGTATCCAGTGAAATATCCAACCAACCCATCACGCCAAAGGTGAAAATGGCGGGCAGCATATTGGGGATCATGGAGATAAGCCCCGCTTGATAAGAACCCAGCGCGACCATCATCAGCAGGGCGATAATGCCAAATGCCAGACTGAAGCTTTTAAACTGCGTCCAGGCAATGTGGTCCATTAGCTTCCACATCAGGTGGAAGGTGCCGGTCACTTGCACATCCATCTCGGGATATTTTGTTTTCAGAGGGCTGAAAACGGTTTCGACATCGTTATCCAGCAATTCAAAAAAGCTGATGTATTCGTCGGTGCCGCCGTTTTTCATAAACAGGGTGATATGGCTTTTGCTGTAGTCGTCGCTCACCACATCGCGGCGATCATCCGGATTGGCGTTATTAAACATATACAGAAGCTGGGCGCTCAACCGTGGGTCATCGGGAATGAGGTGGTAGCTCTGATCATCGCCATGCATCACTTGGCTGCTGTCTTTAACAATATTCGCCAACGACAGGGTTTTAACTACGCGCTCGCCATATTGCGTGGCAAGCAGGGACTGCATTTGGTCGATAGCTTTAAGCACCTCGGGGTCCTGCAGTGCATCGGCCTGATTAAAGTCCATGTAAATTTCTAAGCCCAATGCGCCCATCATTTCCTTGTCGACAATATTCATCGCTTTTTTCAGCGGCGCGGATTCTCGGGCGAGTCCCGCAATATTGCTATCAATATTGATGTTCATCGAGCCGATGATAAGAAACGCAAATACGCCCAAGTATGCAATCACAATGGCCTTTGAACGACGCTTGGTATAGCCCGCAATCCAGTTTAATAAGGGTTGAATATCTACCAGTGGTTTTTTGCCCTTGCTGTTATTGGTGGCGGAAAGGGGTTTTAGATGGGGATGCCAAAAGTCGAGCAGAATGGGCAGTACACACAAAATCAGCACAAAGCACACCGCAATTGCCAGCGCTGAGGTGGTGCCAAACACGATGATAATCGGCATATCTGCCATGGTGAGCGAGAACATGCCGACCATGGTGGTGAAGGACGTTAACAAGATGGGGTAGCCAGTTTTTTTGTACGCCAGCGCCAATGCCTGCTCGTGGGATTCACCTTCGCGTTTAAAATGCGTGTAAGAGCTGAGCACGTGAATACAACTGGCAATGCCTACCGCAAGGGTGAGCATAAAGGTGAGTACCAACATGCTGGAAAACACCAGCCCCATCCATGCGCCTAGCCCCAGTGCCCAGATATTGGCAATGCCGACAATTAAAATTGACCACACGACTGCGCTAAATGAGCGGAACAGTGCCCATAACAATACCACCACAATTCCAACCATGGCGAGAATGAGGGCGAGTGCTTCAATGATGCCATTCATGACAAAGTCGGAGGTGACCGGATTACCGACATAATAGAAGTCGAAATCGGCGTATTCCGGTGTTTCGATTAATGCCCGCAGCTCATTCATGAATAGGTGATATTCCTCAAGCTGCACGGTTTTGAACTGAACATCTTCAACCGTGGCATTGGGGTCGACTTCGAGAGATGTATCTAAATCGAGGCCAAAGCCATCATCTAGTAATAAATTGTCGGCGTTGGATTCGCTGGCGGCTTCGGTAAATTTTGGAACGGTGCCGATATTGGTTTTTAGTGTTAGCGCGCCGTACTGATAATCCGGCGAGTAAAACAATCGGGCAAAACTGTTTTGGCTATCAGCAATATTGCGGCGTTGCTCCCGTTCTGCATCGGTAGCGGGGAAGTCCGCGCCAATTAATTTCTTGGCAATGAGAGTATCGCCTTCAGCAATTTGATAGCGCGCATTAAATAGGCTGTCTACTTGGGTAATGCGAGCAAGCTCATTGGGTTCAGGCTGGAGGCTGGCCTGCTCGATTGCCTTGTGTAGTTTCTCCAGTGATTTTAGCGCCTCTGCAGAAAAGGCATCGCCGGATTTGTGTCGATAAACGAGGTATACCGATTCATCGCTGCCGAACTGGCGTCTATATACATCGCGCATTTCAACCGGCCCTGCGCGTTCTGGGAACCAAGACTCCGGGGAAATATCAACGGTGAAGTGCTGGCGAATACCGGTAATAGAAAAGGCGGTAATAGCGATAACAGCCAGTAAGCTAAGTAAACGGTAACCGCGCATTATTGCCGGCATTTTTCCGAACGCATTGTTCAGACTGGAGGAGAAGGACACAGAAAATCTCATTTTTAGTATTGTTGATAATGGAATGAGTTTAGAGACCAACTGGTCGGTCTACAATCGATTTTCGATTACGAGTTGTTTAGGTTTGAAGGATGTAGGTAAGGAAATTCAGGATTTGGGAAGAAACCCGGTGCAGTCTATTCTATGCTATGGCTGAAAGGTACCTATCCTGCTACTGGCTTTATTAGAGTTTTTTCATAGATTTCGGCGAGCTGACTTACGGGAATCGGTTGCTCTTCACGCAGCCACCAAGCCAGCAATTCGATGGTGCCGCTAGAGACCAAAATAATACCGGCATCCGCAGGCAGCCATTGTTTGTCCTGCTCCCAATCTGAAGCGATTTCGCGACAGATGCGGATAAACTCTTCGCGCAGGTAGTTGGCGGCACCGCCGGTGAGTAGGGTTGACCACAGGCTGCGGTGATCCCAAATGTATTGGCACATGGTCGTGGCCGCAGCCTTGATGTCGTTGGAGCCAAAGGCCTGTAGAGCGAGCTGAATCAGTGTGGCGATTTCGGTATTGGCAATCTCGGCAAGTAATTCTTCCTTGCTGGGATGGTGTCGGAAAAAGGTGGTGTAACCAATTCCGGCTTTGCTGGTGATTTCACGAATGGTGATTTGATCCAGCGGTTTTTCGTCCAGCAAACCAAGAAACGCAGTGTGCAACGCTTGCCGGGTTTGCAAGACACGGGCATCGGTCGTAGTGGAGTAGTGCGGGCGGTATATTTTTTTCATCGACATAGTGGTGGCAGAGAGTAAAGCAAACAGGCGGAATTTGTCACTCTATAATTCGGATTAGGGGTGCTTGTCTAAAATGCAGTGCCTGTCTGAAATGGAATAGTTGCTGTCTCGATTTGGCGTAAAGATACAGGTATAAAAAGTCTCCTTGGCGTTTAAGCCGGACAAGCCCGTGTTCAGGCAGAGTAAAAAGGTCTATCGACGCTTGTGGGTGGTTTCTCTAACATCGAGCAGGTGCAAATAATTAGTAAATAAAGGGATGTGTTCCCTTGGGTTCAAGAGGTTTGATTATGAGTACAGAACATTGCGTGATTATCGGCGGTAGTCATGCTGCTGCGATGCTGGCGGCGTCATTACGTCAAGAAGGCTGGGAAGGGATGATCTCGATTGTGGGGGCTGATCCACTGCCGCCATATCATCGCCCGCCACTGTCTAAAGCTGCGCTGAGTGGTGAGAAAACCGATAGTGAGTTATTGATTCGTCCGGCTGAATTTTACGAGAAGAACAATATTGATCTGGTGCTCGGTTGTGAAGTGAGCAAGATCGACCGCGATAACAAGAAAGTGATTCTGCACGACGGTGCTGAAATTGCTTACACCAAGCTGGCGCTGACCACTGGCGCACGTGTGCGCAAGATTCCGATTCCGGGCAGTGAGTTGGAAGGGGTTTGTTATCTCCGCGATTTGGGTGATGCCCATCAGATTCGTAAATTCCTCGGCGCGGGCAAGTCTGCGGTTGTGATTGGTGGCGGTTATATCGGTCTTGAAGCGGCGGCCTCCATGCGCAAAATGGGAATGAACGTTACCGTGCTGGAAGCCCTGCCTCGGGTTTTGGCGCGAGTGACTTCACCTGAAATCTCCGCTTTCTATACTCGTGTTCACACCGAGGAAGGCACCAAGATTCTTACCGATGTTGCTATTGAAAAAATCGAGGGCGGCAATTTTGTGACCGGCGTTAAATTAGCGGACGGGCAAGTTCTGCCAGCTAATATCGTACTTATTGGTGTCGGCGTACTGCCTGCGACTGAGTTGGCTGAAGCGGCGGGCTTGGAAGTGGATAACGGTATTGTGGTGGATGAGTTTGCCCGAACCAGCGATCACGATATTGTGGCGGCCGGTGATTGTACCCGTCACTACAACCCGATTTATGACGCGCAACTGCGTTTGGAATCGGTGCAGAATGCCAATGATCAAGCCAAAGTCGCAGCGAAAACCCTGTGCGGAACATTAGAAGCCTACCGTGCGTTGCCGTGGTTCTGGTCTGATCAGTACGATCTGAAACTGCAAATTGCAGGCTTCTCCGCAGGCTTTGACAAAGTGGTATTGCGCGGTGATGCAACGCAGGGTCGCAGCTTTGCGGCGTTCTATTTTAATGGCGATAAACTGTTGGCGGTAGATGCAATTAACCGGCCAAAGGAATTTATGATGGCCAAGCGCTTTCTCGCTGAAGGTAAGACTGCTGATCCGGCTAAGGTGATAGATGAATCTGTCGATTTGAAAGAAGTCTTCGAGAATTAAAATCGACAGAGACGCATCATTAAATAAAAACCGCCAGATTTGGCGGTTTTTTTATTGCAGAGAACTAAGCCAGTTTTGCCAGCAAGCCAATCAACTCGGTTAGTAGGCTATAAAACCATGTCTGGATGTTAAGCCACCACTTGGGCGTGTTTTCTAGCGCTTGTTTCTTGGCGGCCTCATTCAGGATATAGGCTTTAATATCGTCGGCCTGTGCTTTATCCAGTACATCAGAAAAGCCCACCATACCGGCTTTACTCATCATGCCCTCGAGTACAACACCATCAAAATTTTCGTAAAACACTGGCGGTAATTCGCGCAGATCGGGAATGCCTCTGCCGGAAATGACATCGGGGCCGTGGCACACGGAACAGAATTGATGGTACAGCGTTCTGCCGTTGGCAATATCTTCTTCGGTGGTATCGGGCGATGGTGCCGGCGCTTTGAAGGGCGGCAAAGCGGGGTTTTCTGGCAGGGCTTTATCGCCGCCGAGTTTAAAGGTTAGCACTCGGCTTGGTGGTGGTGCGGTAAAGACTTCTTCGCCGGTCAGTAAACCAAAGGCGCCGCCGCGCCCGGCCATTACCGTTACGTATTGTTCGCCATTCACACTAAAGGTAACGGGCGAGCCCATAACGGCGGTTTTGGCATCAAAACTCCACAGTGCTTCGCCTTTGTCTGCGGAGTAGGCTTCGAATTTTCCCGTAGCGGTGCCTTGAAATACCAGATTGCCCGCCGTGGATACTACGCCGCTATTGCCGACTTTGGCGTGGGGCAGTGTCCATGCGGCTTGTTGTTTGACGGGGTCCCAGGCAATGAGGGAGCCGTTAAGAAATTTTTCGACGAGTAGCTGCAGAAAAATAGGGCTGTCGACACCGGCTTGCCCGATCGCGACGCCGGGGTTCCAGTGGCCCTTATGGTGTTCAAAGGGGGCGGTGTCATCGTAGGTGAAACCGGTTTCCATTGCCGGGATATACACATAGCCAGTTTTTGGGCTGTAAGACATGGGGTGCCAGTTATGCGCACCAAATGAGCCGGGAAGAATCAGTTCGGGCTTTTCGGTGTAGCGGGCAAATTCTGTTTCAACCGGGCGGCCGGTTTCCATATCGTAATGACTTGCCCAGTTAACTTTGGCAAAGGGCTCGGCGGAGAGCAGCTCGCCATTTTCTCGGTCGATAATGAAGAAGAAGCCGTTCTTGGGTGCGTGCCAAATCACTTTGCGGGTTTTACCCTGCCATTGCATATCCGCCAGCATAATAGGCTGGGTGGCGGTGAAATCCCACGTTTCGCCGGGGGTTTCCTGATAGTGCCAGAGGTATTCGCCGCTATCTGGATTGACCGCAACAATGGATGAAAGGAATAAATTATCGCCGCCACCGGGACTGCGGATTTTCTGATTCCACGGCGAGCCGTTACCCACGCCGATATAGAGTTGGTCTAGATCGGGGTCGTATACAATGGAATCCCAGGCGGTTCCGCCGCCACCGAATTTCCACCATTCTCCAGTCCAGGTTTTTGCCGCCATTTCCATTGCGGGGCTTTCAAATCCTTCGGCGGGATTGCCCGGCACGGTATAAAAGCGCCAGACTTGTTTGCCGGTGTTAACGTCAAAGGCGGAGACAAAACCGCGCACGCCGTATTCGGCGCCGCTATTGCCAATTACTACTTTATCTTTGTAAACCCGAGGTGCGCCGGTGATGGAGTAGGGGTATTCCTTGAGGTCAGCGGTTTGAGTTTCCCACAATAGATGGCCGTCTTTGGCATCGAGGGCGATCAGTCTGGCATCCAAGGTGGCGGTAATGACTTTACCTTCATACACGGCAACGCCGCGATTAATGACATCGCAGCAGGCCATCTTGGCCCATTCGCGGGGAACCTTGGGGTCGTATTTCCAGAGTAGTTTGCCGGTCACCGCATCCAGTGCATAGACCATATTCCAGTTGCCGGTGACGAACATGACACCGTCGACTACGATGGGGGTGCCTTCTAAGCCGCGACTGTATTCGGTATCGAAGGACCAGCTCAGGCCAAGGGTGTTGACGTTCTGGTCGTTGATCGAGTCTAGGCCGCTGTAGCGCTGCTCGTAATAGGTATTACCGTGGGCAAGCCAGTTGTTGTCGTCCTGTTCGCTCAGTGCTTGGGTGTTCAAGCGATCGGCGACATTTCTTTCGAGAGCCTTTTTTTCGAGAGCCTTTTTTTCGAGAGCAATGTCGCTGGCCGCGAAAGCAGTTACGCAGGCGCTGCTTAGCAGCAGCGCGGATAACAGGGCGGGAATAGTTTTAGGCACGTCTGTTTCCTATTATTTTTTCCCGCAGGGCGGGGTTATGACGGATCAGACATTGAGTGTAATTCCTGTCAACTTAATTGACAATTCCCAGAGGCGTTCGGCGTCGTCTTTTTTCAGTGCACGGCCCGCAATTTTGGCCGGCCCCGCTTTGCCGCGACTCTCAAAAATGCCCTGCGGCCCCCAATAACTGCCGCCCTCTACATCTTCAGTGGCGGCCAGCAGACTCGGCCATGCGCCTTGGGCAGGTGAATTAAAAATAGTGCTTACAGCGGGAGTGGCGATCACTTGCAGAGCCTTGGGCATATGCCGCATCAGCTCCGTGGCGGCAACGCCGGGGTGGCTGAATACGCATTTTGCCTCGGTATTTTGGGTTCTCAGGCGGCGCTCCAGCTCCATGCCAAACAGTAGGTTAGCCAGTTTGCTGGCCTGATAACGTTTCATGGCGTTGTAGCCGTTGGCTGCGTGTAGATCATCCCAGTCGATCTGGCCGCCTTTATGGGCGAGGCTGGCGACCACCACGACACGGGTACCATCCGCGATAATTTTATCGATCAGTTGGCCAACCAGGGCAAAGTGCCCTAGGTGGTTCACTCCCATTTGGCTTTCAAATCCCTGCGTGGTATGGCCGAGAGGCGGGGTCATCAGGCCCGCATTATTGATAAGACAGTCGAGCTTGCCTAGCATTTTAATCTGCTCTACGGCTTCGCCAATTTGGTTTAGATCGCCAAGATCCAGTGCAATAAAATCTAATTTGGCACCGGGGACTTGTTGCTTGATTTGGGCAATGGCGCGCTGGGCTTTTTCTTCTGAGCGACAGGCCAGCCAAACATGGGCGTTTTTCGCGGCGAGGGCGCGGGCGGTTTCAAAGCCGAGGCCGGTATTGGCGCCGGTAATCACAAAATTTTTGCCGGTTTGGTCTTTCAGGTCTTGTTCGGTAAAAGGCATGGTCGATTCCTCGGAGATTTTTTATTATTAATAATTGTGCTTGTTTAACGCAGCATTAGGCCGCCATCCACAATTAGGCTTTGGCCGTTGATATAGCCCACTTCTGCGCAGGCTAGAAAGAGCACGGCCTTGGCGACTTCTTCTGGTTGGCCCCAGCGTTTGGCAGGGATGGTGCGGAGTATGGCTTTGCTCATCGCCTCATCTTGGGAAACGTGGCTGATAATTCGGGTGTCGATATAGCCCGGTGCCACCACATTGACGCGGATGCCCAAGGTTGCCCACTGATCGGCAATGGCGCGACTGAATCCCAAAATGCCGGCTTTACTGGCGGTGTAGGCTGGTTGCTTTCTCAGGGCGATAAAGCTGGCCGAGGAGCCAACGGTCACAATGGCGCCACGGCTCTTTTCCAGCAGGGGTTTAAAGCCATAACAGAGGTCGGTCACCGCATTGAGGTTGACCTCTATGGTTTGCAGGTACTCTTCGTAGTCGTATTCGTTTTCACCGGCCAGTGCCGCGTTATTGACCAGTACATCCAGGGATGTGAAACGTTCAATCAGTGCCCGCCGGGCTTCGCGATCTTGCAATTTTACCGAGTGGTAAGTGAAGGCGGAGAGATCATCCTGATAATCGCTGGCCGCTGCTCGGGTGCCAGTGATATGCACATCGGCGCCTGCCTCGGTAAAGGCTTTAGCAATGGCGTAACCAATGCCTTGGCTGCCGCCAGTGACTAAAACGGTGTTGTCTTTATAGTCAAATTTGATGCTGCTCATACTGCGTTCTCAACCGTTTTGGGGATTGGGTCGAGCCGCACGATGCCGCATTTTCAGATTCGGATCAAGCAATCGCCCGTTGCAGGTTTTGGGCAAATTGTTCGATGTGACTATTGAATTCTTTCTCCACAAAAGGCGCGGCCATCGATTTCAATAGTGTGGGTACGGGAATATCTAGCTTGCCCGTGGTGCTGAGTACCACGCGGCAGCCAGTGTCGGTTTCACTGATATCGAAGGCGCCGCGAATAATGCTATTGCCATGCTCTTTAAGCGGCTCCCAGCCGATGCGGTTTTCTGCTTCGTCAAAGTGGTATTGCACCGCGTAGACAATTTGGTGGCTAAAATTGCGAATGCCGATTTTTTCCAGCTTCCATAACCATTGGTGTTCGCCGATGGCGCTCAATGATTCCAGTTTAGGGTAATGGGCAATGGTTTTCTGGGTTTGACAGAGATAGTCCCAGGCGGCTTCTACGGATGCATCTACGTCGAAAGGTTTTTCAATTTTGATATCGATTTTGGCCATAATTCTTATGTGTTTTTTATTGTTTTAAGGAGTTTGGCCCACCCTGTTTGAATGGGCCAGATAACGCATTACGCTGCTGGGCGGTGCAGGGCGCAGACTTTGTTGCCAGAAGGGTCACGCAGATAGGCCAGATACAGACCTACGGCAGGGCGGAGGCCGGGAGCATCTTCACAGCTGGTGCCACCGTTGGCAACGCCAGCGGCATGCCAGGCATTAGCTTCTTCTGGGTTCTTCGCGGCAAAGCCGACCGTGGTGCCGTTGCCGCAGCTCGCGGGTTCGCCGTTAATCGGCGTGGTCAGGGCAAAAATACCGGTTTCGGTGAAGTAAAAGCAGCGTCCTTTTTCGTCGATGACACCGGGGGCGTGGCCCAGCGCGCCCAAGATGGCGTCGTAGAATTTTTTAGATGCTTCAATATCGTTAGCACCGATCATTACGTGGCTAAACATGGTCGTCTCCAAATCATTGTTAGAAAAGTGCCGAGCATTCTAGAGTTATTTCTGGCCTTATGGCTAGGCCCGAATTTCGCCAACTAAATGTGGGCGGCCTTTCTTGTCGCGCAGCTCAAAATCAATGCCGTCATTATTTTTCTCAAACAGCATAATGGATTCAGAGGGCAGGAATACCGGCGTTTTAAATTCGACTTCGCAGTCAAAATTCTCGGTGCCCATCAGCGGATACAATTTAGCGAGGCAATAAGCCTTGCTCCACATGCCATGCACAATCATTTTGCGAAAGCCCAAAACTTTGGCGCTGATATCGTGCAGATGAATCGGGTTGAAGTCGCCGGAGGCGCGGGCATATTGACGGGCGGTTTGGCGACTAATTGATAGCGCTTGTTGCTCGGCAAACTCTCGTGCAGGAGGGCGCTGTTCGGTGCTTTTTTTAGCGCCCGTTTTGCCAGTTTTCATTCTTGAGAGATAGCGGCTGACATCTTCCCATACACACTCGCCGGAGGTGGTTAGCGCCTGACAAAGAAACACGAATTCGATGCCGCGTTCGGTCACGCTGGATTCGGCGATTTTACAGGTCAGTGATAATGACTCGCTGATATTGATAGCCCGAAACTGGCGAATACGATTGCGTAGGTGGATAGCGCCCATCGCGGAAACCGGAAAATCTTTCTGGGTCATCATCCGCATTTGTAATCTGAAGGCGAGAATATGCAGATAACTGGGCGGGAGTTGCCCAGCCGGGACGTTGAAATCACAAGCGGCAGCGTAGCGGCTGACATCCTTCTGGCTGATGCTGATGCCATCAACACGCAGGATATTAGTAGGAAATACGGGCTTGGGGCCGGGCTTGCGACGACTGATAGCAGCCTTTAATAACAGCGGTGGCAAACTTGGGAGTTGCTTTAGTGTTATTTCCTGAGCGTTTGTCATGGTACTCTATCCCTTAAATTAACCGACGGATTATAGAAAATTCGTCAGGAATAAAAATTAGCCCAGCTGTCGGCATGGCAGCGGCACTACAGCCAATTTGGCGAGGACTATGAGCGACAACCTCGACAACCATCATTCCGATCTGAGTGATTCCAGCTTTCTGGTACAACTAGTCTATCCGGCCATGGTCAGCATGGGGCTGGATGTCGAGCGCATTGTGACCGAATGCAAAATTTCTCCCACATTACTAAAGGATCGCTCGGCGCGCTTTCCCCATGCGGCGCAGGTGCAGTTTTGGCGAGTCTTGGAAGAATTGAGTGGCGATTCTTTGATTGGCCTGCATCTGGCGGATGCCTTGCCGGTGTATCGTGGGCAGGTGGTGGAATATCTGTTTCTGAGTAGCGCCAATTTTGGTGAGGGTTTACGCCGCGCTCAAAATTATCAGCGTCTGGTGACCGATGCTGTGCAATTTATTGCGCATATTGGCGATGAGATTTCACGTGTAACCTTGGAATTTGCCGGTGGTGATGAACCCAGCTTGCGTCATCGCAATGAATGTTATGCCCGCTTTTTGATCCGTTATTTTCAGGCGGTGACCGATGGCGAGTTTACCGCCACCGAAGTCAATCTGAATTCGCAACCGCCTGCCAGTGATGTCGCAGAATATGAGCGGGTCTTTGGTTGCCCGGTCAATTTTGGGCAGGAAGAAGAGAGCTTGGTATTCGCTAGCGAAATTCTGAAAACGCCATCCATTCACGCCGAACCGGATTTGCTGAAACTGCATGAAAAGGTCGCCAGCAAACAGCTCGAGCGCCTGAGCAAGCAGGATATGGTTAGCGATGTTAAACGCGTGATTGCCGAAATGCTGGAGCTGGGGCAGCCCAGCTTGGAGTCGGTTTCTGAGCGTTTGGGGATGAACGAGCGGGTTTTGCGGTCGCGCCTTTCCGATGCTAATACCAGCTTTAACCAAGTGCTGGCAGATTACCGCTGCATTCTTGCCAAGCGTTTATTATCCCGCACTGAAGAAAGCATTGCCGATGTGGTTTATCTCACCGGCTTTTCTGAACCCAGCACCTTCTATCGAGCATTCAAACGCTGGACCGGACTCACCCCGGTGGAGTATCGGCACTATAAGCGCACGGGCGAATTGCCGGCTCAGGCTACGCAGGAATCAGAAGGCGACTCCTAGTCGCCTTTAATTAGAACATGCCAACAGTCGGCGCTTTGGGCGATTGTCCTTAGGCGCCGAGCCAGTTCTGTCCACAAACTCGGACAATATTGCCATTCACGCCTCGAGATTCCGGATAGCCAAAAAACGCTATCGTCTCAGCCACATCTACCGGCTGTCCGCCCTGTGACAATGAGTTCAAGCGGCGACCGACCATGCGGGTAAAGAACGGAATCGCGGCGGTCATTGCGGTTTCGATAAATCCGGGCGCTACCGCATTTACAGTAATACCCTTGGCTTTCAGGGCGGGATCTTGGCTCATGGTGTCCACATAACCAATCACCCCAGCTTTGGATGCGGCGTAGTTGGTTTGGCCACGTTGACCGCCAATGCCGTTCATGGACGATACGCCGACAATGCTGCCGCCATCGTTCAGTGCGCCGGTTTCCAGAAGGGCGCGATTAATACGCTGGGCCGCAGCCAAGTTGATATCCAAGGTCATTTGCCACCATTGCTCATTCATATTGGCAATGGTTTTGTCGCGGGTGACGCCAGCATTGTGTACTACCAGATCAACTCCGCCCATTTCTTTCAGGGTTTCGCTGATTTTGGCGGGGGCGTCGGCGGCGGTAATGTCGGCAACCAAGGCCTTGCCATTAATGGCGGCCATCACACTGTTCAATTCCGCTTCCATCGGCGGCACATCAATGCCAAGAACAGTGGCACCTTGGCGAGCCAGAGTTTCGGCAATGGCTTGACCAATACCGCGTGAAGCACCAGTCACTAGCGCTACTTTATTTTCCAGGGGCTTTTCCCAATTGCTGTCGGCAGTGGCTTTGGCGTTTTCGACGCGAATCACTTGTCCGCTTACAAAGGCAGAGCGGGGCGAAAGTACAAAGCGCAGGGCGCTGCTTAGATTAGCTTCGGCACCTTGTTCAACGGTAATCAATTGTGCGGTAGCGCCCTTGCCGCCAACTTCTTTACCTAGTGAGCGACTAAGACCTTCCAGTGCGCGCTGGCTGGCAGCGGCTTCAGCGCTGTCGGTTTGGCGGTGGGGGCGACCCAGAATTACAACGCGGCCATTGCGGTTTAGTTTACGAATAGCACCGTTAAAGAAGCGATAGGCTTGAACCAGCTCGGTGGCGTCTTTGAAGCCGCTGCCGTCGAATACCAGTGCATCGTAACGAGCATCGCCGAGCACATCGGAATCTGATTTGGGGGTGTTCAATAATTCTGCGGGGGCGCTAACAATATTGCCATTGCTCTGGCCGAGCACGGCTTCAATGCTGCTGGTTAACTGTGCGTTCTCGCTGGCGCCGAGCAACAGGCTGCCCGAAAAGTAATTAGCGGATGCGCTATCGCGGCTCAGCTCGGTTGGGGTGGAAATGCCCAGTGCGCCGAGAATTTTCTTGCCGGCGTTTGAGTTAATAAAATCTTCAACACGGTCGCTCATACTGGGCTCCTTAAGTTATTGGTGAATAGTTTTTAGTAAATAGGAATACTATTCTGGAATGACGGTTTTTCAATTTGAGCGGCATTCTACTGTGCCCAGCGTGCATAAAAATTGACAGTTTCACCACTATGGGCCTGTCGCCTGAGCCAATGCGAGTGAAATTTGGCTTGTTACACTGCGCAGCCTGTAAATCGGCATCCGGCCGAATTGTATGATCAGAGGACACTAATCATGGCCCAAAGCATTCGTAGAGTCGCGGTAATCGGCGGCAACCGTATTCCCTTTGTGCGTTCCAACACCGCCTATTTTGGTGTGAGCAACCAGCAAATGTTGACCGCCGCGATTGAGGGCTTGGTACAGCGTTATGATCTACAGGGCGTGCAACTTGGCGATGTGGTTGCCGGTGCGGTAATGAAGCACAGCCGTGACTTTAACCTGACTCGCGAGTGTGTGCTCAGTACATCTTTGGCGCCAAGCACGCCTGCCTATGATATTCAGCAAGCTTGTGGCACCGGGTTGCAAGCCATTAATTTGGTAGCGAATAAAATCGCACTGGGTCAAATCGAGGCAGGTATTGCCGGTGGTGTGGATACCACTTCCGACGCGCCGATTGGTGTGAGCGAAGGTCTGCGTAAAATCCTGTTACAAGTCAATAAAGCGAAATCCCTCGGCGAGCGCGTAAAGCCTTTCCTGCAACTGCGTCCTAAAGATATTGGTATCAATATTCCTGTGAACTCTGAGCCGCGCACCGGCATGTCTATGGGTGAGCACACCGAAATTACTGCTAAAGCCTGGGAAATTGCCCGCGAAGCACAAGACGAACTGGCGGCAGCTAGCCATAAAAATCTGGCGGCAGCCTATGATCGCGGTTTCTTTAGCGATCTGGTGTCTGAGTTTAATGGTGTGAAAGTGGATAATATTCTGCGTCCAAATTCCACCGTGGAAAAACTAGCCACATTAGGCCCCGCGTTTGATAAGCAAAGCGGCCAAGGCACGCTGACCGCGGGTAACTCGTCTACGCTAACCGATGGCGCTTCTTGCGTCTTGTTGGCCAGCGAAGAGTGGGCCAAAGAACGCGGCCTGCCTATTCGCGCTTACCTGACCTGTGTTGAAACCGCCTCAGTGGATTTCTTCGGTAAAGACGGTGCGACCGAAAAAGAAGGTCTGTTGTTGGCGCCTGCCTATGCTGTTCCCCGTATGCTGGCCAAGCAGGGCTTAAGCCTGCAGGATTTCGATTTCTACGAGATTCACGAAGCCTTTGCCGCACAGGTATTGGCCACGCTGAAAGCCTGGGAAGACGAAACCTTCTGTCGCGAAAAGCTTGGGCTGGACAAAGCGTTGGGCAGCATCGATCGCAGCAAGCTGAATGTTAATGGCAGCTCACTGGCCGCAGGCCACCCCTTTGCCGCCACCGGTGGCCGGATTGTGTCAACACTGGCGAAAATGCTGGAAGAGAACAAGGGCGGTCGCGGTTTGATCTCTATTTGCGCGGCGGGCGGTCAAGGCGTGACGGCCATTATGGAAGCCTAACTTTTCCGATTTATAGCTTTACTTAAAGCCGCCGCAAGGCGGCTTTTTTGTGTCTGGCGGAAGTAGTTTCAATAATTGCATTTACATTATTAGTTTATAAAAATTGCATTTGCATTAATCGTTATCTATGCTTGAAGCGTAAAAAACGAGTAGGAGGGCGAGATGAGTACGGTCGCGAACACTCAATTAGAGCGCACCGCCGTTGCTGCTAAGGCCTTAATTAATGCTAAAGAGGCCTTGGGGCTCAGCGGTGAAATTATCGGTCAAATTATCGGGGCTGATGCGAGTACGGTATCGCGCATCGCTCGCCGAGGAGATATGGCGGACAACAAATCCTTAGAGGCTGCTGTACTCCTTATTCGTATTTACCGTTCGCTTTATGCACTTCGTGGCGGAAACGTGGACGCGATGAAGCATTGGTTAAATACCCCAAATCTTGATTTCAACGAAGAGGCTCCCCTAAACGTGATGAAACGCTGGGTGGGCCTGGTTGATGTTGTTCAGTATTTAGATGCTATGCGTGGGCATGGTTAATGGAGCCATTTTGGGGCGTAATGCCTTTTCGCGGACTTGCTTATCGTGTTGTGGAGTCTCAAGAGGAAGTGGCGACCATGAGTTTGGTTGATACCCTTGAGGAGCAATCTGCGCTTGAGGAACTCATTGAAGACTCCAAGCCGATAATTGAACATGGAATGGGGCGGCATTATTTAATCCATACGCCATTTCGCTATCCACCCCTTCGGCATGGTTCTCGATTCGGCTCCCGTTTTGAGCCTTCTATTTTTTACGCGGGTCTGACGTTGAGAAGCGCATTGTTTGAATCTGCGTTTTATGGTTTCTACTTAGATAGTCGAAGCCTGACGCCTTACCCAGGTAGCGTAATGATAGAAAAGACCTCTTTCGCGGTTAACGTTGATGCTAAACAGCATGCAGATTTGGCAGGGGTGGATGACGACGCGCTGCAAAATAAACTTCGAGATAAAAGCTTTTACGGTTTTACTCAGCAGCTTGGCCGTACTTTACGCACATCCGGCGTTGAATCGTTTAGTTATCCGTCGGCGCGTTGCTCAGATGGGGTGAATATCGGTGTGTTTCACATTGATACCATCAAGGGGAATCCCAGCAAGCTGACGCAGTGGCATGTAAAGCAAAGCCCGGATCAGGCTGTTTATTTTAGCCCTTCTAAAAATAGCCCGCGCTATACTTTTAATCGCAATGACTTTGCCATCAACGGTGTGATACCTGCGCCTAGTGCGTAATACCGCTCTTTCGAATATTTATTGCTATCTGCTCGGTTTTTATGCAGTCTTCGGGCTGTGGCGAATGTCACATACACAGGAACGTGTATCCAATAATGAAAAAGGACATTTCATATGAAAAAAATTCTCTCAATTCTCCTTGTCTCTTCTGCGTTACCCGCTTTTGCAGATAGCCAAGCCGGCGGTTTTTCCGGTGAGGTCATGTTGGGCTTAGCCGATCAAGAAACCAAAGTTCAGGGGGCTAAGTCTTCCGGTGACGATACGTCGTTGGGTTTCCGTTTGAGCTATTCGGTGACGGAGAACGTTCTATTGGAGTTGGGCTATAGCCAATATGGTGAAGCCGAAAACAACTATGTTGATTCTTTTGGTGATTCGATCAGTGAGACAATGGAATCCTCGGCGTTTAAAGCGGGGGTTGCTGCTTACGCTCCCTTAAATGACGATTTTGGGCTTCTAGCCCGAGTGGGTTTGTCTAAGTGGGATTATGATTTTGAGGCGACGGACTCCTCTGCCCCTGGGCAAGTGTTCAAAGCCGATGATTCTGGAACCGACTTCTATTACGGCGTGGGTATGCGCTTTAATCTGAATGAAAAAGTGTTCTCTTCAATTGATTACACGATTACTAAAATGGATATGGAGTATCAGGGCGTCTCGGTAGATCACGAAGTTAAGAATCTGTCGGTCTCGATCGGCACGCGTTTCTAAAACAATAAACCCTCTCCAAGGGGTGGGGGCCGGCTCCGGCCTCCTGCTTTTCTAATACAGACCAAAGTCTAATTCGGGCTTTCCTCCTCTCGCCGCTAAACTCTTTAGCGTCCTCAGTTCTTCAAAAATAGGGCGCTGTGCGCCATTTTGGCCTAAGCCTTGCTAGTCATCTGCTAAAGAAATGAAGAAACATTGCACTATCTCGGGGAGCAGTGCCTAAGCTGGTAAATTGATGAGTTGAAAACAGGTGTTTGGTTCGGCGCTTTTAGGTAGGATCAAAACAGAGATTTCAGCCTCTTTGTCATCATCACGCCTTATTCGGGTGCGTACTATAGGAGTTTTTGTATTCTATTGGTGCGGCGCTGCTAGTGCGGGTAATTGCGTGAAATCGGTCTACAGTTTAGGCCGCCCTGAGAATGCTTACGCACGATTTTGTTGATAGAAAGAGTAGCCCATGAGCGTTAAGGAAAGCGGAAGTATTGATTGGTCTCAGTATTCGGCGGGGGCGTTCTATGATGAAATGATCACCCCTAAGGGCAATCCTCGGAAGGCCTGTAAAGCCATTGCCAAACACATCGCCAGCTTAAGTGGTGAAGAGTTGGAAGCCCGGCGTATCGCCGCTGAAAATACCGTAAGGGATATGGGCGTTAGCTTCACTGTTTACAGTGATGGTGAGAATATCGACCGGGTTTGGCCCTTTGATTTAATCCCCAGAGTGATTGATGCCGACGAATGGGAGCGCACCGCAACAGGGCTTAAGCAGCGCCTTCGTGCACTAAATTGTTTCATTGATGATGTTTATCACGAGCAAAAAATCATTAAAGATGGCTTGCTGCCCGAATACCTGATTAAAGAATCCAAAAATTTTCGGCCCGAATGTGTTGGGGTAAATCCTCCACAAGGCGTGTGGGCGCATATCTGCGGTTGCGATTTGGTGCGCGACAGTGACGGTAAGTTCTACGTGCTGGAAGACAATTTGCGGGTGCCTTCCGGCGTGGCGTATATGCTAGAAAACCGCGAAGTCAGCAAGCGGGTTTTGCCGGAATTTTTTGAAACGAACAATATCCTTCCCGTTGATACATACCCTAGAAAATTACTGGAAACCTTGATCTCGGTTTCGCCGCGAGAAACCCGCCAGCCGGTTATTGTGCTGCTAACGCCGGGGATTTATAACTCGGCCTATTTTGAGCACGCCTTCCTTGCCCAGCAATTGGGTATTGAGTTGGTGGAAGGCTCCGACTTGTTTGTGGATACCGACGACTGCGTTTACATGAAAACCATCGGCGGTCTGGAGCGGGTGGATGTGATTTATCGTCGCATCGATGATTTATTCCTCGACCCCGAAGTGTTTATCGAAGATTCGGTATTGGGTGCCAAGGGGCTGATGCGCGCTTGGCAAGCAGGCAATGTTGCGCTGGTGAACGCGCCCGGTGCCGGGGTGGCAGATGACAAGGTGATCTACGCCTATGTGCCGCAAATGGTGGAATACTATCTGGGCGAGAAGGCGATTCTGCCCAATGTAAAAACCTATCTCTGTGAGGACCCCAAGCAGCGCGAATATGTGCTTGAGCATATTGCCGAGCTAGTGGTGAAGCCGGCTAATGAGTCCGGCGGCTACGGCATGCTGGTTGGCCCTCATGCCAGCAAGAAAGATCATGAAGCATTCCGCAAATTAGTGCAGGAAAACCCCCGCAATTACATCGCCCAGCCCACGCTGGCCTTGTCGACTACGCCGGTCATCACTGGCCCCGGCAGTGCGGAGCCGCGCCATTTGGATTTGCGCCCCTTTGTACTGCAAGGCAGCAAATTGGATGTAACTACCGGTGGCCTCACTAGGGTGGCCTTGAAGAAAGGCTCTTTGGTGGTCAACTCCTCTCAGGGAGGGGGGAGTAAAGACACTTGGATTGTCGGAGCGCCAAAAAAAGTGACCGCTAAAACCACCGGCAAGGGAGGAGCGAAATAATGCTGTCTCGTGTTGCTGAACGGATCTATTGGTTTGCCCGCTATCTTGAGCGGGTAGAGAGTATGGCGCGACTGATTCAGGTGTATACCAAGATGTTGTCTGATCTGCCCCGCGATAGCGGTATCAGTTGGCACAATCTGGTTATTGCCAGCGGCAGCCGTGCCGAGTTTGAGCGCCGCTTTACCGTGCAGGATGAAAAGCGGGTTGTGCGGTTTTTGCTGGAAGATTTATCTAATCCCGGTTCGATGATGTCTTCACTGCGCATGGTGAAGGAAAATATCCGTACCACTCGCGATGTGTTGCCGCCCGAAACTTGGGAGATGGTTAACGAATTTCGTTACTTCGTCTCGGAAAATGTCCACTTGGGGATTAATCGCCGTAACCGCCACGCCTTTCTCGATGAGGTGATTGGCAAGTGTCAGCAGATCAACGGACTGATGGCCGACACCATGCGCCGCGACACCGCCTATCACTTTCTGCGTTTGGGTCGGTATCTTGAACGCGCCGATATGACGCTGCGCACCTTGGAAGCCGGTGCCTGGATGCTGGGTGATTTTATTGAGGACGATTCACTCCATGCCGGTGATGTGGTTTGGAGCAGCGTGCTGCGTACCCTCGATGCCATGATGCCTTTCCGCCGTACTATGCGAGTTGCCTTGAATGGGGAAGATGCTGCTCAGTTTCTATTGGAAGACACGCTGTTTCCCCGTTCGGTGATGTGCTGTTTAAATCAGATGATGGAATCCGGGCAGAAAATTCCAGGCTCACCCGAGGGCTGTCCGGGGCTGGATTCCGTTTTGGCCAAAATCGAGAAGGGCGTGGATTACAGCGATCCCGCAGCATTGCTCAAGCATTTTGATGTTCTGCAGCGGGATTTGGGTCACATGCATGGATGTATTGCGGAGACCTGGTTTCATGCCCATTAATCTTCATGGGGGAGAGGTTTACCTGCCGGGCAGTATTGCGGTAGGCTCCGTCTCCCGATAAGACTCCGGCTGGCCCGGTTACTCCATGCAGAAACAATCTCAAATTATTCAGCCAGCCAATCTGGCTTACAGCCCGCGCCACGATCAATACGATGAAGTGGTCGGCGAGGGCGGCCAGATTCGCAGCCACTGGCAATATTCCATGCAAGTGTTGGAAGGCATGGGGTTGGAGGCTTTGCTGGAGCGGCAGCACAACGCTGAACGGATTCTGCGTGATGATGGGGCCAGCTATAGCCCCGGCGACCAGCTTAATATTAGCCACACTTGGCACTTGGATTTATTGCCGCTCATTTTGTCTAGCAATGAGTGGGAAGGGGTGGAAAATGCCCTGCGCGAACGCGCCGAGTTGCTCAACCTGATTCTTAGCGATCTCTACGGTCCCCGTACACTGATTTACAACAAAGTGATTCCGCCGGGTGTGGTGTTTGGTCACAGCGGCTTTTTGCGTGCCTGTGATGGCGTCAAATTACCGGGCGAGCATCAACTAATTTTTCACGCGGCTGATCTGGTGCGTGATGAAGGCGGCAACTGGTTGGTGATTGGCGACCGCACCCAATCCCCTTCTGGTACGGGTTACGCGCTGGAAAACCGCACGGTGCTGCGCAAGGTAATGCCCAGCCTTTTCCGGGATGCCCATGTTCACCGCCTGTCCAACTTCTTTCTGAAATGGCGTAAAAAGCTGGTTGAACTGGTGCCCGGCAAAGATGCACCGCTGATTGTGTATCTGACCTCTGGAGCCTTCCAGGAAAGCTCTTTTGAAGATGCGTATCTCGCCAATTATCTCGGCTATCCGCTGGTGCAAAGTCGTGACCTTACCGTGCGTAAAGGCGCGGTCTGGCTGAAGGCGTTGGATGGTTTGCGCCGTGTAGATGTGATTCTGCGGCAGATTGATGATCTGCAAGCTGACCCGGTGATTTCTCGTCAGGCCTCGGGCTTGGGTGTGCCGGGGCTGGCCGAAGTGGTGCGCAGTGGCGGCGTAAAAGTGGCCAATCCGCTGGGCAGTGGCGTGCTGGAAAATCCGGCTCTGGCCAGATATATGCCGCAAATTGCCAAGCACTTTTTAGGTCGCGAACTGCGTCTGAACTCGGTGCCCACTTGGTGGTGCGGCGAGCCGGAAGACCTAGCTTATGTGCGCGCTAATTTTGATAATTTATTGATTCGTCATACCTGTCGGGCCGAGGGCGGGCACAGCCTGTTTGTCAGTGAGCTCGATAGCAAGCAGCGTGAACAGCTCCTCGCCAAAGTGCTGGCCCAGCCAATGAATTATGTGGCGCAAAGTGCCATTAAACCTTCGCAAACGCCGGTTTTACAAAGCCGTGGATTAGTTAGTCGGCCATTGGTGATGCGTGGGTTTACCGTAGCGTCGGGTAGCTCTTACAGCGTGATGCCCGGCGGTTTGACCCGTGTCGGCGCCCAACAAGATACCCAGCATATTGTCAGCCAATTGAGTGGCGGCAGTAAGGATACCTGGATTCTGGATTCTGAGCCGGAAGCTCAGGTCAGTGTGTTGCACAGCGCCCTGAGCCCGCCAACGGCGGAGCGCAGCTTTAGCATGCCCAGCCGGGTAGTAGAAAACCTGTTTTGGTTTGGTCGCTATGCCGAGCGGGCTGAGTCGAGTTTGCGTTTGGTGCGCACGGTTTTTGAAGAATTAAACAGCATTGAGCCGTTGCCGGAAGAAATGCAGCATCGCCTGTTGCAGGCGCTTTCTCATGTCACTGGAACGTTGCCGGGATTTACCGATCCCGAGGTGGATTTGCGCAAGCCAGAAAAAGAGCTGCTGGATCTGGTAAGCAACCGCGCTCGCCTTGGCAGTATCGCCCATTCGCTGGAATCAATTCTGCATTCGTCGGGTGGCGTTAAAGAACTGTTCTCCATCGATATGTTGCGCCTGACCAACGATATTCGCGACGGTATGAACCACCTAATGAATAACTTCTCGCGCAAGATGTATTCTGCGCCGGAAGAAATGTTCGATCCGCTAATTACCACCTTGCTAGCGCTGTCGGGTTTAAGCCAAGAGAGTATGGTGCGCGGCCGCGCTTGGCGCTTTATGGAATTGGGGCGGCGTATCGAACGGGCTATGCAAACCCTTGAACTGCTGCGTCAAACCTTGGTGTTCCACTGTCATGCTAGTAGTACGGTATCGCTGGTTAAGCCCGTGTTGGCGAGCTTAGAGTCACGTATTGTTTACAAACGCTATTATCGCAGTGGTTATTACCTCGACAAGGCTTTGGAACTACTGCTGTACGATCGTGAAAACCCGCGCTCTATTCGTTTCCAATTGGATGCGTTACAGCAGCACCTTGAAGAGGTGGGGAGCGGCTCTAAGGCTGTGCGTATTCCCGATGAGCTGCGCTTTATTCTGCAAACCAGTAATCACTTGTTGCTGAGTAATATGTCGGAGCTGTGTCGTTTAGATCAGGACACTGGGCAATACCCGAATCTCAAGCAATTGTTTGATGATCTGGAAAGCAATCTTCTCGCTTGTGCTCAGGCCATTTCCGATCGCTTTTTTGATCACGCCTCGGGCCCGCAGTCTATCGATATGGGAGAGCGCATGCTGTGAAATATCACGTACGCCATACCACACGTTACGACTACAGCGACCAAGTTAGCCAAGGCTACAGTGTGGCCTATTTACTGCCGCGCGATTGCCGTGGCCAACGCGTATTGCGTAGCAATATCACTATTTCTCCCTCGGCTGCCAGTCGCAGTCAGCGGGAAGATTACTTCGGTAATGTGGTGGTGTATTTCAATGTGGAAAAGCCTCACAACAGCCTGGAAGTGACGGTCGATAGCGAAATTGAAATCGCCCCAACAGAAAAACCCTTGCTCGCTAGCGGGATTACCTGTGGTGAAGTGCGGCAGGCGCTGCAGCTTTGCACAACCGCCGAGGAAGTGCGGGCAGTTGAGTTTCTCTACGACTCACCGATGATTAAATCCGCCAAGGAATTGCGCGAGTTTGGGCATGACCTGTTTGCCGATGACCGTCCCTTTATGGAAGCGGTGCACGAGTTAAACAGCCGGATATTTTCCGAGTTTAAATACGATCCAACCTTCTCTTCGGTGGCCACGCCGCTGAGCGAAGTGTTGGAGAAAAAACGCGGTGTTTGTCAGGACTTTGCTCAACTCGCTATTGGTGTATTGCGCAGCCAAGGTTTGGCGGCGCGCTATGTCAGCGGCTATCTGGAAACTCTACCGCCTCCGGGACAGGAAAAACTGCAAGGGGCGGATGCCTCTCACGCATGGTTTTCGGTCTATGTGCCGGGCGACGGCTGGAATGACTTCGACCCCACCAACGATATGGTGCCAGCAGATCAGCACATTACCACCGCGTGGGGGCGTGATTACTCCGATGTGACACCGCTTAAAGGTGTGGTGTTCGGTGGTGGTAGCGATCAAGTGCTCAGCGTTGCCGTGGATGTTGAGCGCAATCCCTAAGCCTTTCCATCTTCTATTGAATCTTAGGTCACACTCCGAATAGGGGATGTGGCCTTTGCACATCTGTCGTTATTCTCCGGGTTCGGAGGTGCGTATGACAATTTCCCAAAATCCCATCGTCCTAGTTACCGGCGCCAGTCGTGGTGCGGGTAAGGGCATTGCCTTGGCCTTAGCAGAGCAGCTTGGCGCTACGGTGTATATCACCGGTCGAAGTCAACGCTCTGGTGATTCGCCACTGCCCGGCACTATTTTTGAAACGGCAGAATTGGTTGATAAGCGCGACGGCAAAGGTATTCCGGTAGCCTGCGATCACCGCGACGATGCTCAGGTAAAAGCGCTGTTTGCCCAGATCGAGCGCGATCATGGTCACTTGGATATTCTGGTGAATAACGCCTTGTGTGTGCCTGAGGGTTTAACGCAAGAGGGGCCATTTTGGGAAAAGCCGCTTGGCTTGCAGGAGCTGTTTAATGTCGGCCTGCGCTCCAGTTATGTCGCCAGTTATTACGCCGCGCCACTGTTGTTGAAAGCGGGTTCAGGCTTGATTGTGAATACCTCTTCTGCCGGTGGTCGCTGTTATATGCACGGCCCGGCCTACGGAGCGGGTAAGGCGGCGGTGGATAAAATGGCCCACGATATGGCGGTGGATTTTAAGGATCATAATATTGCTGTTATTCCGCTGTGGATGGGCTTGCTCAGTACTGAGCGCAGCTTGCAAGTGTTTGCTGCTCAGCCTGAGCTGTATGCCGAGGCGGCGGCAATGGCTGAATCGCCTGAGTTTCCGGGGCGGGTGATTGCAGCACTGGCCAAAGATCCGGAATTAATGGGGCGTAGTGGCAAGGTGGCCTACACCGCTGAATTAGCTGAGGAATATGGCATTAGCGATATTGGTGGTGAGCAGCGCTATTCTCCCAGGGGTATGTTGGGCGATCCCACCGAGTTCAATCCAGCCATTATTGCGTGACCCAGTGTTTTTAGTCATCCAGATGAACGATTAGGTCGGCTCCGTTCTATCGCTAGAATTAACATAATAAAAACACTGGGAACCAGCATGACGGTATTAGTAGAGGGCTTGCCAGAGGGGCAGTATGCCCAGCTTGAAAATGGCTATCGCATTCATTATTTGGATCAGGGCAGCGGCCCTGCGGTGGTATTTCTTCACGGCAGCGGCAGTGGCGCCAGTGGTCACAGCAATTTCAAATATAACTATTCCTGGTTGGCTGAGCAGGGATATCGGGTCATTGTGCCCGACCTGATTGGCTACGGTTATTCCGACAAGCCAGATGATGTTGAATACCCCATCGAGTTCTTTGTTGAGTGTGTGCATCAAACACTGCAAGCCATTGGTCTTGAGCGCTACACCCTGGTGGGTAACTCTCTCGGCGGCGCTATTACGCTGCGCTATTGCTTGGATTATCCCAATGCAGTGGAAAAAATGGTGTTGATGGCACCGGGCGGTATTGAAGAGCAAGCCGACTATTTTCATATGCCTGGTATGCAGGTGATGAAAGAGGTATTTACCTCTGGCCCGATGGAACCGGCCAAACTGGAAACCTTTATTCGTCGCGGCTTGGTCTACAACGACAGTGTGGTCGATGCGCAATTGATCGCCGAGCGTTGGGGTATTTTTCAGCAGCAAAACGCCCAAGTGATCAACACCATGAAGGTGCCGAATATCGCCCATCGCCTGCCGGAAATTCAGTGTCCGGTGCTGAGCTTTTGGGGCATGAATGAGCAAATGATGCCGGAAACCGGAATTATGACCCTAGCCAAAGGCCTTCCTCACAACCGCATGGTGCTGGTTTCCGAGTGTGGCCATTGGGTGATGGTAGAGCACCGCGAGATGTTTAATCGCACGACGCTCGACTTTCTTAAGCATGGATAAGTGTTAAGTGGATAAGCAAAAAATAGAACAACTAGGTGACGAGCTTTACCGCGCTTTGCGCAGTGGCGAGACCATTGTGCCGTTTACCGAGCGCGAGCCGGATATCACCATTGAAGATGCCTATTACATCTCTCTGCAAATGCTGAAGCGTCGTCAGGAAAACGATGGCGAGAACATTGTCGGCAAAAAAATCGGCGTCACCAGCAAAGTCGTGCAGGACATGCTCGGCGTTCATCAGCCGGATTTTGGTTTTCTTACCGATGCTATGGTTTACGCCAACGGTGCTGAAGTGCCGGTTGCCGGTAATTTGATTCAGCCCCGCGCCGAGGCGGAAATTGGCTTTCGTTTAAAGGCCGATTTGCAAGGGCCCGGCGTAACCGAGGCGGATGTGCTGGCGGCTACCGAATGCATTATGCCGTGTTTTGAGATTGTCGATTCACGCATAGATAACTGGAAAATAAAGATTCAAGACACCGTGGCGGATAACGCATCCTGCGGGGTGTACGTGCTGGGTGAGGCGGAAGTTGATCCTCGCGATTTCGACCTCCCTAATCTCGCGGTGACCGTTTGGAAAAATGGTGAACTATTGAGCGAGGGTAAGGGTAGTGCGGTGCAGGGTAATCCGCTTACGGCAGTCGCTTGGTTGGCAAATACCTTGGGTGCTTTTGGCATACCCTTCAAAGCGGGGGAGGTGATTCTCTCTGGTTCTGTGGTGCCTTTGGAGCCGGTGGTGGCGGGGGATTCCATGAAAATGGAATTGCACGGTATCGGCACGGCTGAAGTCCATTTTGTATAAGAGTTAAAACTATGAGTCAAAAAATCAAGGCGGCGATTATCGGCCCCGGCAATATTGGCACCGACCTATTGATGAAGGCCCAGCGCTCGGCGCTGATCGAACCGGTGTGGATGGTCGGTGTTGATCCCGATTCTCCGGGGCTGGCCCGTGCGGCTGAGATGGGTTTGAAAACTACGTCTGAAGGTGTGGACGGTATGCTGGCAACCATGCGCGAAGACGGTGTGCAAATTTGCTTTGATGCCACCTCGGCCTATGTGCATGCGGAGAATTCGCGCAAGGTGAATGAGCAGGGCGCGCTGATGATTGACCTCACCCCTGCGGCAATTGGCCCCTACTGTATTCCGCCGGTCAATCTCAAACAGGCGCTGGATGCCAAAAGTATGAATGTGAATATGGTGACCTGCGGTGGGCAGGCAACCATTCCTATGGTGGCGGCGGTATCGCGAGTTCAGCCGGTTAGCTATGGCGAAATTGTGGCCACGGTAAGTTCCAAATCGGTAGGCCCCGGCACCCGTAAAAATATTGATGAATTCACCCGTACTACAGCCGGTGCGGTAGAGCGCGTTGGCGGTGCCAAACAGGGTAAAGCGATTATTGTAATCAACCCGGCAGAGCCGCCACTGATTATGCGCGACACCATTCACTGCCTAACGGAGTCTGAGCCCGACCAAGCGGCGATTACAGAATCCGTACATGCCATGGTGGCCGAGGTGCAAAAATACGTGCCGGGTTATCGCCTTAAAAATGGGCCGGTTTTTGATGGCAACCGGGTTTCCATGTTTATGGAAGTGGAAGGGTTGGGGGATTTTCTGCCGAAATACGCGGGTAATCTCGACATTATGACTGCTGCGGGTTTGCGCACCGCAGAAATGTTCGCCGAAGAAATTCTGGCGGGACGCTTTAATCCTTCCGCCGCCTGAGGTTAGACAAATGAATATTGCTGGAAAAAAAGTCACTCTACACGATATGTGCCTGCGCGACGGCATGCACGCCAAACGCCACCTGATCAGCCTTGATGAAATGGTGGCCATTGCCAAGGGCTTGGATGAAGCGGGAATGCCGTTGATTGAAGTTACCCACGGTGATGGCCTTGGCGGTGCCTCGGTGAACTACGGTTTCCCCGCGCATACTGACGAAGAATATTTGGAAGCGGTGGTGGGCGCGGTAAAAAATGCGCGCATTTCTGCATTGCTATTGCCCGGTATTGGCACTGTTGATCATCTGAAAATGGCGGCGGAACTCGGGGTAAAAACTATCCGTGTCGCTACCCACTGTACTGAGGCGGATGTGTCTGAGCAGCATATCGGCATGGCCCGTAAAATGGGTCTGGATACTGTGGGCTTTTTGATGATGACCCATATGATTGAGCCCGCCCAGATTGTTGAGCAGGCCAAACTGATGGAGTCTTACGGCGCTAACTGTATTTACTGTACCGACTCTGCCGGTTATCTGCTGCCTGATCAGGTTAAAGACCGCATTGCCATGTTGCGGCAGGAATTAAATCCAGAAACTGAACTCGGTTTTCACGCTCACCACAATCTCAGCCTTGGCGTAATGAACTCGCTGGTGGCAATTGAGGCGGGAGCGAACCGTATTGATGGTTCGGCGGCGGGCTTGGGTGCCGGTGCGGGTAATACGCCACTGGAAGTTCTGGTTGCGGTTATGGATCGCATGGACGTTGATCACGGCATCGACCTCTACAAAATTATGGATGTGGCGGAAGATCTGGTCACGCCGATTATGGATCAGCCAATTCGTATTGATCGCGATGCGCTAACACTGGGTTACGCCGGTGTTTATTCTTCTTTCCTGTTATTCGCCAAGCGCGCTCAGCAGAAATATGGCGTGCCCTCGCGAGATATTTTGGTGGAACTGGGCCGCCGTCGCACCGTGGGTGGTCAGGAAGATATGATCGAAGACTTGGCGCTGGATATGGCCAAAGAGCGGGGCTTGATCTGAAATAACAATAAATTAAGGCGTTTCTGACAGTTTCAGCCGGTTAAAGCCCCTGCCCAAAGCGGGGGGGCTTCGCTATACTGCGTCTCAAATAATGAGACCCGGTGTGGCTACTTACCTATGTTGATTGATTCTGCGTTCGAGCGTCTGCTCACCTGTATTTACCAAGGCCCGCTAGAAGATGAGCCTTGGCAAGGTTTTCTGGCGGAGCTTTACGAGCAGATGCATGCTGTGACCGTCACGCTGGTGCTCAATCCGCCATCGGAAAAAGGCCGAGGTGTTTTGCGTGTGGTCGGTGGTCGCAAAGTCGACAGTATGGATCACTATCAGGAACGCCTGTTTGCCATGGACCCGTTTCGCTCACTGCGTCCTGGTGAAGTGCGTAGCTTGCTGGAAATGATTCCGCCGGATGAGTGGATTAATTCTGAACTCTACAATCTGTGCATGAAGCCGGTGGGACTGCACGATTCCATGGGGCTGGATATTGTCGTTCCCGGTGAAATGAATGCCGGTTTGCGGGTGAGTCGCGGGCCGGATTCCAAACCCTTCGACGAGCAAGACAAAGATTTACTGCGGGCCTTAATGCCTCACTTGGAGCGGGCGCTGCGTATTCACGTTCGGTTCAATAAAACCGAATCTGAGCGTGATCTTTACGCCGGTGCGGTGGAAAGCCTGTCGCTGGCCACCATTATTCTGGATGAAAACGGCAAGGTACTTAACTGCAACCGTATGGCGGAGCAGTTGATTATTCGCGAACCGGAAGTGCGTATTGAAGACGGTCAGCTCATCCTTGGTGATTTAGCGACCACTAAAAAACTGCAAAGCATGGTGGATAATCTGCTGGCCTCTCGAGGTAGCGAAGAACCGGCGGTGGTGGAAGCGCTGCGTGTCAGTCGCGAAGGAGATTTTGCTGATCTCGGCGTTATTGCTCGCCCGGTTCCCGCCAGTGAATGGTCTGAGGGAACGGCGGTGCCGACGGTTGCCGTGTTTATCAGCGATCCGGAATACGGTGCTGAAGCGCCAGTAAAAATTATTATTCAGCTGTTTGGATTTACCCCGACCGAAGCCCAGCTTTCCCTGTTGCTGGCAGATGGTCTTAGTTTGGATGAAGCCTCAGAAGCCTTGGGCATGAGTCGCAATACCGCGCGTACTCACCTACGCTCGATCTTCTCCAAAACCGGTGTAAGTCGCCAAACCCTGTTGGTTCGTCTGATTTTGAAAAGCGTGGCCCAACTGGCGGAATAAGCGCAAAAAATAATTAAAACTGACACAGTTATAAACTCGATCAATCACTGGATAGGGGTACTGTGAGATGGCCAAACTAAAAGACAAAGTCGCGCTAGTGACCGGGGGTGGTCAAGGTGTGGGGCAGGGCATTGCCCTTGCACTCGCTGATGATGGCGCCACGGTAGCCGTGCTGGGCCGAACCATGGTAACGTTAGAAGCGACCTGTGCCGAGATTCATCGCCGGGGCGGAGAAGCCGCTCCTTTTGTCTGCGATGTGACCGATCCCGAAGATATCGACGATGCGATTCAAGAAGTCATTGATGAATTTGGCGGCATCGATATTTTGGTCAACAACGCCCAAATTGTTCCGCTGGGTAATATCCTCGAAGTCAGTGAAGACGACTTTATCCTCGGCCTCGACTCCGGCCCCTTAGCCTGTTTTCGCTTTATGCGCGCCTGCTATCCCTACCTGCGCGATGACGGCTGCGTAATCAATCTAGCATCCTCTGCGGCCATGCGTAACGACAGCTCCGGTTACGGCGCCTATGCCGCGGTCAAAGAAGCCATTCGCGCCCTGAGCCGTGCAGCCGCCTGCGAGTGGGGGCGAGACAATATCCGCGTCAATTGCATACTGCCATTGGCAAACTCGCCGGGTATGGAATATTGGATGGGTATGGGCGGCCCGGATGTAGAAGAATTTATCGGCTCGATTCCGCTGGGCAGAGTGGGCGACTGCGAAAGTGATATTGGCAAAGTGGTGAGCTTTTTGTGCAGCCCGGAAGCGTCTTACATCACCGGGCATTCACTGCCCATTGATGGTGGGCAGGCACTGTTGCGGTAGTGATTGTGGCCGTTAGGCGGCATTCAAATCTAGTTTATGAAGCTTGCCGAGTTTTAAGGTTTTTTTGGCTTGCCAAAGGTCGTAATTGTTTTGCATGGCAAGCCAACTTTCGGGGGTGCGCCCCAATACACTGGAAAGGCGCAAAGCCATTTCGGGACTTACCCCACTTTGCATTTTAAGTACGCGATTCAAGGTTGACGCCGCCACATCCAAATGTCTGGCAAGCTGCCGGCAGCTCAGGCCATAGGGTTCCATGTATGTTGCATGGATAAACTCGCCTGGATGCGGCGGGTTGTGCATTTTCATCAGTGATAATCCTCATAGTTGACGATGTAAGCATTGCCATTTTCAAACTCAAATGTAATGCGCCAATTTCCGTTTACGGTAATTGACCAGATCGCCTTCCGTTGGCCTTTGAGCTGATGAAGTCTGTAACCAGGAATATCAATATCTTCAATAACGTGCGCGGTATCTAAGGTAGTCAATTGCATTCGAAGTTTATTTGAGTGCTTGGATTGAATACCCTTTTGGGAGCCAGTCTCAAAGAAGATTTGAAGGCCTTTATGCTTGAAAGACTTGATCATCGCCCAATTGTGGCGTGTTGCGCAACGCTGTCAAATTGGGCGAGTCGTAATTGACGGGGATTTTGCTTAACAATCTAAGCAGTATTTTCTGATTTTGTAGGCGATCCGGTCTAAAACTCCTGCCGTAGTTCAATACCAAATGTACGCGGATCACCAAGTACCTGAGAATAGGTGCCCAGCGAGTCACTGGTCGCTACTGCGCCAATATCGTAGCGCTCGTCAGTCAGGTTTTTGATATAGCCGGCGATATTCAAACCGCTATCTGGATTCACCCAAGTTAGGCGCGCATCGACCAGTGTGTAAGCTGGCGCATAAATGACATCCGGATTGGTTTGAGCCACTTCCCATGAGACTGGATCTAGGCCCATATAGGCTTTGTCTTTGTAGCTCACATCGATGCGAGGAATAAATACGCCCAGCGGGGTAAGTGCGGTGTATTGCACGCCAAATGCGGCAGTTTGCTTGGGCGAGACGGCAAAATCTTCTTGGGAGCGATCAACCGGAACAAACTGGGCTTTGGCGGCCAGTGAGTAGAGGTCGTTGTCCATGAACTCTTCGTATTTGTAGTTGTTGTTGCTATAGCTGAAGTTCACCATCCAGTTTTCACTTGGGAGCCAGGTCATTTCCACTTCGCCGCCTTCAATGATGGATTCACCGGCATTTTGAGAGGTGATAATTAGGCCGTTTGCGGAATCGACATTCACGGTAATGAGCTGCATGTTCTTGAATGTCATGGAGTACAGGGCAAGGTTGATGCGCAGGGTGCGATCCAGTGCATCGAGTTTGATACCCAGCTCTTGGTTCTCTAATTCTTCAGGTTGAATTTCAACCAAGCCATCTACGCCAGCGGGTTCATGAAAGCCGGATTTAAAACCGTTACTCCATGTGGCGTAAATCATTGTGGAGTCAAACAGGCTGTCGTTAAACCATTCTTCTGGCATCACCCATGCGGCGGACACCATCGGGGTAAATTGGCGGAACACGCTATCTTTATCGTCGTAGCTGGCTTCGCCCAGTGGCGCGCCAATAATATCTGGATAGGCGCTGGTGAGAATATCATTGGCTAGGGCAATTGGGTCGTCTGCCCAAGGCCCTAAATAGGCCATCACGCCCATGTCTTCATAGGCGGGGACAAAACGTGGGTCGGCGCTGCTAATGGTTGAGAGAACCGCGCCGAGATCGGCATTACGAGAGATGAGGTCAGAGGTTCGGTATTCTTCGGTGTAGCGTCCACCCACGGTCATTTCAATATTTTCTGTGATATGCCATGTGGCTTGAGAAAAGAGGGCGTAGGTTTGTCCGGAAATATCGAAGTCTTGCACTAGGCTCAAAGGCGCTGCAGAGAGAATTAACGGCACGGTGCCGCCGGGTACACTGCCGAGGCTGCCAATTAAGGATTCTAGTGCGCCGAGATCAACGCCACTTTGTCCCGCCAGTAATACCCCTAGTGTGGCAAGTTCTGCGCCGGTTAGTGGGCTGCTTGTTAGGAAACGCTCGGATTTGTATTCATCCTGAAAGAAAAATCCGGCGGTGTAATCCACCGCACCTTCGCCAAAGCTGCCGTTAAGCTGCATTTCAAAGGTGTAGGAATCTTGGGCGTTATCGCCAAGGGTTAGGCCGCGCAAGAAGGGTTGTGGGCCGCCTTCATCCGCTGCGCTTTGTGGGCCAATTTTAACGGCATCGCGCACACCAAAAATAAATTTGGCGCTGGTGATGTCGTTAATTTCCCAATCAAATGTCGCGCCTAACATAATTGTGTCAGAGGCTTTGTTTTGTTGCTGGCTTGGACCTTGATTTGTGACTAGATCGGGGAGCGCATCGCGATTATTGGCTTCACAGTTTTCGCGGTAGGCACTGGGGTTACTGGGGTCAGTGTCACCGGGCCAGAGCAGGCCAAGACCATTTACAAATAGTGCGTCTTCGCTGGTGATTTTACAGTGATAAGACGGATAACGTTCACGCACCCGGCCAAAGAAACCAAAGCTGTCCATGCTCCAATCATCATTGATTAACCAGCGGGTTTGTAAGGTCAGTGATTGTCGGTCCCGCGATTGGTTGCGGGGCGTTGAGAGATCATCCAAAAAACCGTCTCGGCGCTGGTAGTTCACTGCCAGTCGAGTTGAAAAACTCTCATTCACCGGAAGATCAATACCCGCGCGCAGGCGTTGATCAGCATAATTACCCAGTGCGCCTTCAATATAGCCGCTGACTTCATCGCCGGGTTTTTGCAGGGTGAACACCAGTGCGCCACCGGTATTGTTTTTACCAAATAGCGTACCTTGGGGGCCGCGCAATACCTGCACACTGGCGATGTCGATAGTGTCGAGTAATTGCCCATCTGCGCGGGGAATAAAAATACCGTCAAGATAGACACTAACAGAGGGGTCGAAGCGTGCCATGGGTGCGCGCTGGCCGATGCCGCGGATGTAAATCTGCGCCGAGGTACTGTCGTTAATTTGTAGACTGGGAACGGTTTTGCTCAAATCGGCGGTAGTGGTAATGCCGAGTTCACGTAGGGCGTCGCCGCTGAGCGCGGTGATGGCAACCGGGGTTTCCTGAATGTTTTCTTCCCGCTTACGAGCAGTAACCACGACCTCTTCTATTTGCCCGCCCTTGGGCTTGGTTTTTATTGCAACAGGTTCTACGGTTTGTGCGTGTAGGGTACTGCTCAACAGGCCCGCGAGCAGCGGGGTTACCACCAAGGAGAAGCGCTTCATATTTTTCCCAAATTATTTTTATTTTAGAGATTCAGGCTAAATATTAATCAATGGGGCTGCGGGCCAAACATAATCCAAATGCATGGTTTGGATTATGTGGGTTGTAGCGTGGGCTTACAGCCGCGCCACTTCCCAGCTAAACAGAGCCCGTTTTCTGGATTCGCCCCATCGATAACCGCCAAGTTCGCCACTTTGCCGAATAACACGGTGACAGGGAATCAGCAGGGCAATCGGGTTGCTGCCAACGGCGGTGCCCACCGCACGGGCGGCGCCGGAGTGGCCAATGGCTTTGGCCATTTCGCCGTAGCTGGTGAAGTTGCCGGGCTGGATCGCCAGCAACATACGCCATACCTGCACCTGAAAATTAGTGCCTTTTACATAGAGGGAAAGCGGTTGGCGTAACGGTTCTGGGGCGCTGAAAATAGTGCGTAATATCGGCTCGGCGAGTTGAGGGTTGTGTTGAATTTTGGCGTTTGGCCACTGGCTTTGTAGTGCTTTTAGCTCTTCTGCCTGATCCGTTTCGCTGTCTATGAATACCAGCTTACAAATACCTCGATCTGTGCTGGCAAGCAGAGCTGTACCAAAAGGGGTGTCGCCGATATCCCAATATAGATCTAATCCTTCCGCGCCCTTGGCGTATTCACCGGGTGTCATTGCCTCAAGGCTGACAAAGTGGTCGTGCAGCCGTGAGCTGCCACTGAGCCCGAGCTGATGGCTCACCTCTATAAGGTTTTCACTATTGGTAAGGCGCCGTTTGGCTTCATCCACGGTCAGTATTTGTAAAAAGCGCTTTGGGCTAACGCCGGTCCAGCGACTAAACAGCCGCTGAAAATGGTGGGGGCTGAGATGAACCTGCCGGGCAACGGTTTCCAGGTCGGGTTGTTCAGTGCTGTGCGCGATCAAATAGTCTATGGCGGTACTGATGCGTTGGTAGTCGCTGGTCACGTTGGCGCGGGCCTACTAATAAAAGACAGCCATTATGCTATGAGATCGCTGCCGGTAACTCGACCCGTTTATTGCGCAATGTCTGGTAAGTGGTGACAAAATGTATTTTTTAGTTTTATTTTCTATTATTGGTGGTTAAATAAAATCCTGTAAAAACAGTTGCTTATCGTATTTTATCGCTAGTCTGAATGGGGGATAGAAGGGCCGAGTGGGCTGTGTGAGAATTTTTCCATACTGCGAAAAAGTGGTTTTTACACGGGAGAATAATGATGAGCCAGCCAGCGGAGCTTCCCCGCAAGCCCCATATTATTGAAGCGGCCGAAGTGCCAGATCGTTACGCGCGAGGTTGGTATTGCCTCGGCCTTGCAAGTGAATACGGCGCTGAGCCGGTGAAACTGAATTATTTTGGTACGCGTTTGGTTGCCTATCGCGGCGAAGATAATCAAATGCATATTCTTGACGGCTACTGCCCGCATATGGGGGCCGATTTGAGTGAGGGCTGTGTGGAAGGTAATTCCATTCGCTGCCCGTTTCATAGCTGGCGCTGGGGCAGTGATGGCGTCTGCGATGACATTCCCTATGCCAAGCGCATTCCACCCAAGGCGGTAATTCGTTCCTACCCCACCTTGGAAGAAAACCATTTGCTGTTTGTATGGTACGACCCAGAAGGGAATCCGCCGATTGAAGAACAGCGTCCACCGAGGATCGATGATTTGTTTGATCCCACTTGGACCATCTGGCATATGGATCTGATGACCATTAATACCAACTCGCGAGAGCTGGTGGATAACATGGCCGATGTGGCGCATTTTGGCCCGGTGCACGGTGCGCCGGTAACCGAATTCCGCAATGTGGTGCACAAGCACACGTATCAGCAAGTATTGATCGGCGGTTCTGAATTGCTGGCCGAGGATGGCAAGCTCACTTCGGTCGCCACCTATTACGGCCCGGCTTATATGAATACTTATATGACGGGTCAGTTTGACGGTGTGGACGTGGAGTCACGTTTGCTAGTGACCCATGTGCCGATCAATCACAATAGTTTTGATCTGCGTTTTGGTGTGGCGGTGAAAAAGATGCCCGGCCTCACCGACGAACAAAACGATGAAATGGCCAAACAGTACGTTGAGCAAAACCGCACGGCGTTTTTCCAGGATGTGGATATTTGGCACACCAAAACCCGTGTTGATAATCCGGTGTTGTGTGACGGCGATGGCCCGCTGCATCGCTTGCGTCAGTGGTATGCCCAGTTCTATGTGGATGCTGCCGAGGTGCCGGAATCATTTAATGAACGCAAAGAGTATGTGGTGGACTACGCGCTGCGTAATCTCTGATCTTAATAACTAAACGAAAACCCACGAAAATAAGGAAAACGCATGGACGTTCGCAGTCTGGGTTATGTGGTCATCGAATCAACTGATCCGCAGAAGTGGCTGGAATTTGGAACTGACATTATCGGCCTGATGGTGGCGCCAGCCATGCCGCAGGATGGCAATGTCTACTTGAAAATGGATGAGCGTCCGTTTCGCTTCGCCATTGTGAAAGGCGAGCAAGATCGTCTGTTGTGTTCCGGTTTAGAGCTGCGCAGCCAAGACGATTTTGAAGACGCCAAGCTGGAATTAAAAGCCGCTGGTGTGCCGTTTACAGTAGAGTCTGATGAACTGGCTCAAGCTCGTAAAGTGAAAGGAATCATGAGTCTGGCTGATCCTTCAGGCAATAATTTGGAACTGTACTGGGGAGCGGAATTGGACTTCGGTAAGTTTATTTCGCCCAAAGGAATCAGTGGTTTTGAAACCGGTTTGAATGGTGATATGGGCTTTGGTCACGCGGTATTACCAGCAGCCAAGCTGAAAGAAACTCATGCCTTTTATACTGATGTGCTGGGCTTTGGCGACAGCGATTATATGCACTTCAAGTTCAATCCCGATCCGGCTGATCCGGGGCAGGGATTGCACTTTATGCACTGCAATAATCCACGGCATCACAGCCTAGCCTTGTATGAAGATACGCAAAACCCCGTGGGCTGTGTGCACCTGATGGTGGAAACCCTAGAAACCGACGAAGTGGGCTATTGCCTTGATCGGGTAGAAGCGGCGGGTATTCCCATTGTTTCTACCTTGGGTCGTCATACCAACGACCGTATGTTGTCGTTCTATATGGCAACACCGGGTGGCTTTGCCTTGGAATTTGGCACTGGCGGCCTGCAATTGGATTGGGAACACTTCACGCCGACGGTAACTACGTTGCCTAGCCTTTGGGGACATAAATTCCAAATGCCCGATGGCTGATTTGTACAAGTAAGAGTTGTATTCGGCAAAAAGTGTACTCGGCAAACACATAAATAACAGCATAATCTGAGAGCCTGAGATCGGGCTCAAGGTCGTACAGGAGAACAATAATAGATGAACTTCACCAGCATGATGGCGGCAATTGAAGAACTAAAACCCTTGCTTCGGGAACGCGTACCGCAAACCCGTGAGCTGCGTAAGGTGCCACAGGAAAGTATTGATGCCCTTCAAGAAATGGGTTTTTTCCTCGCACTGCAGCCAAAGCGTTATGGCGGTTTGGAAATGTCGCCACAGGAGTTTTTTAAAATGCAGATTGCTCTGGCAGAGGCGTGTATGTCTACTGCTTGGGCCGGAGGCATTATTGCTATCCACGCACTGCAAGTGGCGATGATGGATGACCGTGCACAGCAGGCGGTGTGGGGTGAATCTATTCATACGCGGGTTTCTTCCTCTTACGCCCCGCTGGGTAAAGTGGAAGTGGTTGATGGTGGTTTTAAACTGAGTGGTCGCTGGGGCTGGTCTAGCGGTGGCGATCACTGTACTTGGGTTTTAGTGGGCGCCATTGTGCCCGGCGAGGGCTACCGCACTTTCCTGGTGCCGCGTGGTGATTACGAGTTGGTAGACACCTGGCATTCCATGGGTTTGGAGGGCACCGGTTCCAATGACATTGTGATCGCAGGCTGTTTTGTGCCGGATTATATGACTCACAAACAGAGCGATGGTTTTGCCGGTACAAACCCCGGTTTGGCGGTAAACGATGCGCCGCTGTATAAACTGCCTTGGGCGCAGAGTTTTATTCGTGTGGTGTCCACGCCCGCGATCGGTGCTTGTAAAGCGACAGTTGATCTCTATAAACACGCGGTTCTGAACAAGGCCAGCGGCGACCCGACTAAACTTGCCGGTGATACCCAAGTGGTGGAGCGCATTGCTGCCGCTTTGAATGGCATTGATGAAATGGAAGCGATTCTATTCCGCAACTTTGATCGTATGATGGCGCAGGTAGAAGCCGGTGAAGACATCTCCATTGAAGATCGGGTGCTGTATCGCTATCAGGCTTCAATGGTCATCAGCAAAAGTATCGGCATTGTGGATTCACTGTTTGAAGTGGCGGGTGGCCACTCGGTGTTTACCAATAGTGAAATCCAGCAACGTTTCCGCGATGTGCATACCGCCCGCGCCCACGTGGCGAATAACCCAACAGGGTTTGCCCGTAACCTCGGCGGTGTCGCCTTGGGCATGGAGAATATGGATTTCTTTGTGTAAGCCTTTAACTTTAGGTATACCAACGCCCGGTACTGCCGGGCGTTTTTGTTTTTGCTTTTACTTGGTAAGGCATACCGGGTTGTCATCTGCTATTCATTTCAGCGTGCTAGCTTGAAATAAAAATAGATTTCAGTGATGCTGCTATTTCTATTGTGATTGTTACAATACCCCGATTTTTTCAGTGGTAAGAAGGTTGTTATGCGCCGCACCAAAATAGTGGCCACGGTCGGCCCGGCTTGTGATTCCCCCGAACAGATCCGCAAAATGATCCGCGCTGGAGTCAATGTATTCCGGCTGAATTTCTCTCACGGTAGTGCCGATGAGCATCGTCAGCGCGCTTTGGATATTCGGGCGGTGGCTACCGAAGAACAGCGCTATGTGGGTCTGCTGGGTGATTTGCAGGGGCCCAAAATTCGTCTGCGTAAATTGGCGGTGGACTACGTTCAACTGTCTCCCGGTTTGCCATTGATTCTGGATACCCAACTGGCCGATGGCGAGGGTACAGAAACCCATATCGGTGTCGACTACGAACCGCTGGCGCGCTCTGTCGCCGCCGGTGATACCTTGCTGTTGGACGATGGCCGCCTGCGCCTGACCGTAGATAAAGTGCTCGGCGAGCAAGTGTTCTGTATTTCTGAAAGCAGCGGCAAGCTCTACTCTCGTAAGGGGATTAACCGACTCGGCGGTGGCTTGTCTGCGCCAGCGCTAACCGAAAAAGATTTGGCCGATATTGTTCACGCCTCTGAAATGGGCTTGGACTTTGTCGCGGTTTCTTTTCCTAGCTCCGCAAGCTGCATAAACGATGCGCGCACTCGGTTAGAGGCTGCCGGTTGCTTTGCTCAGATCATCGGCAAGATCGAACGCGCCGAGGCGGTGGCGGAAGATGATCATTTAGATGATCTGATTCGCGCCTGTGACGGTGTTATGGTGGCGCGCGGTGATCTCGGTGTTGAGATTGGTGATGCGGCCCTGATTGGTTTGCAGAAGCACATTATCAAACGCGCGCGGGTATTGAATCGCCCGGTGATTACTGCCACCCAGATGATGGAATCCATGATTCACAATCCGGTGCCGACCCGCGCCGAAGTGTTTGATGTGGCCAATGCCGTGCTGGATGGCACCGATGCGGTGATGCTCTCGGCAGAAACCGCTACCGGTGATTACCCGGTGGAAACGGTTGCTGCAATGGCACGAAATTGTGAGGGCGCCGAGCGTTATCCTTCTGCGCGTAAATCCAGTTACCGAATGGAGCGCACCTTCGATTCTGTGGAAGAAACCTTGGCGATGAGTGCGGTCTATGCCGCTAACCATCAGCAAGGTGTGAAGGCGATTGTGTCGCTCACAGAAACCGGTCGTACCACTTTGCTAATGTCCCGCCTGACCTCGGGTATTCCTATTTTTGCTTTTAGCCGCAATGCGGAAACCTGTAACCGGGTGAGCCTGTATCGCGGTGTATTTGCGGTGCCGAGTGAAACCGCAGAGCCGGCCACTGAGGCTTGTTTGGCAGAGCTAACCAAGCGTGGTTATGTGGAGAAAGGCGATTTGATTTTGATTACCAAGGGCGATCAAATCGGTGTGGGCAATCACACCAATACGTTGAAAATTGTTGAAGTGCCCTGACCATAGCCGGAGGCAAAGCGTTTTAGCACGGCTTCCATCTCCGCTTGGCTTAGTAATACCGGCTCGCCACTTTGCAGGCTGAGCAGGTACATGGCGGCTAACTCTTCCACTTCCTGCGCAAGCGCTAGCGCAGTCAGCGGTGAATCGCCCAGCGCTATTTGGCCGTGGTTGGCCATGAGGCAGGCATTCACGTCATACAGATTTTTGCTGACGCTATTGGCCAGTGTTTCAGTGCCAAATTCAGCGTATTCCGTACAGGGAATTTCCGCAGCGCCAGCAACGGCAACCATATAGTGAAAGGCCGGAATAGGGCGTCTTAAACAGGCTAGCGCGGTAGCGTGTCTGGAATGGCAGTGGACAATGGCTTGGCAGCGTGGATGGTCGCGATAAATCTGCTGATGTAAGTGCCATTCGCTGGAAGGGCGAATACCGTCGATGGCGGGTTTGCCTTCATCAGCAATAAACGCCAAATTACTTAAACTGGCTTCACCTGCACTTAAACCGCTGGCGCTGATCCACATACCGTCTTCGGTTCGCACCGAGGCATTGCCGCTGGCGCCGGGACTGATCCCGGCGACATACATTTTGTGTAGGGCATCAACCAGTTGCCGTTTTCGTTCGGTGTCGCTCATGGCTAGGGTGAACTCAGGCGCCTTGTTTAAGTGCTTGAATACGACGTTCCAGCGGTGGGTGTGAGCTGAACAGAGCCATCAAATCTTGTTTGGCCTGACTGCTAATGCCAAAGGCGGTCATTTCGCCGGGCAGATCACTGGGCAGGCCTTGCTGTTGTTGCAGGCGGCGCAGGGCGTCGATCATATCTTGGCGGCCCGCTAAACTCGCACCGGCGTGGTCGGCACGGAATTCGCGCCAGCGCGAGAACCACATAACAATAATTGAGGCCAGAATCCCTAGGATCATTTCGGCAATAAAGGTGGTGATGTAAAAGCCGATGCCGTGACCGCGCTCGGTTTTAAATACCACGCGATCGACGGTGTGACCGATAATACGGGCGAAGAACATCACGAAGGTATTCACCACGCCCTGAATCAGGGTCAGGGTAATCATATCGCCATTGGCAACGTGGCCGATTTCATGGCCCAGTACCGCGCGAATTTCATTGGGGCGCATTTGCTGCATCAAGCCTTCTGATACGGCAACGAGGGCCTTATTGCGGTTCCAGCCAGTCGCAAACGCATTGGCGGCCGGCGAGGGAAAGATACCCACTTCTGGCATGGCAATACCGGCTTTTTGCGACAGCTCGGCCACAGTTTCCATCAGCCAGCGCTCATTGGCGGTGCGCGGTTGTTCAATGATCTGGGTGCGGGTACTGCGCTTGGCCATCCATTTGGACATCAGCAGCGAAATAATCGAGCCGCTCATACCAAACACGGCACAAAACACCAGTAGGGCGCCGAGGTTAAGGTCTACACCATTGGCGTCCATATAGCTTTGAACACCGAGCAGACTCAAAGTGATACTGGCTACCAGTACCACCGCTAAGTTTGTGGCGAGAAACAGAAAAATGCGCATCATGGGCGAAGCCATCCTTGTAAGTAAGTTCTGCCAGATAATCTGGGGCTGAGCGCCTCGGCTTTCAAGTTATTCCGGGCGCTCAGGGAGAAATTTCATCATCCGGTAATGATTGGACGTCGTCGTCAGCGTGTTGTTCATTTTCCGCTGTAAGAAGCTCTTGATTTTCGGCTAGCGGTTTCAGAATTTCTGGCCCGGCTTCCACTGTGGGTTGGCCAGAGTCGTCCATATCGCATAACAGGGGCTGGGCGCGCAGGTAGATATCTTTGCTGCTGTGTTCGAACACGATATTTACGGCTTCGTCGCGGTGGGCGGTGCGAAACAGGATTCGCCGATCGCGGCCGTCTACCCATTCCTGTTGTTTGCTCAGGTAGTGGCCGTCTTGATTTTGGATAACAAAAATACTGCTCATGGTTCTACTTCGGTTACGTTTGCGGGCTGAGTGTAGCGGGTTTGCCTGCTGGCTGAAAGCGAGGTAAATCAGCGTTTCAGCAGGGTTTCCTTGGCGGCGTTGAGCTGGCTGGCGAGATAGTCATTGCCGCCGCGATCTGGATGCAGTTTTTGCATCAACTGGCGGTGGGCCTGAATGATGTCGTCTTCGCTTGCGGTTTCCTTTAAGCCGAGAATTGCCAATGCTTCATTACGGCTCATATTGCCGTTGCTGCTAGTCGGTGGCGGTGTGTGATTGGCGCTTTGTCCATTTTTGCCGCTTTGCTCATTATCGCCGCGCTGTTGGTTAAGTCGGTGATAAACGTGGTTGAGAATGTATTGGCGCACAAAGGGCAGGGCACCGCCGATAAGGCCGGCGATCCAGTGAACTCGCCCGGTTAGCGACATCACCACCAATCCTGCGGCCGCCAAGCCAATAATCAGGCTCAGATAATAGGAGCGGCGTTGTTCGGGCGGCTTTTGTTGAACCACAGTGACAAAGCGATACAGTGCATAAAGAATAAGGGCGGCAAAGGCAAGGCGAATGATCATTGAGAACTGTCCGTAAATCGAACCGACAGTATAAGGTGAGAAAATTTCCGGGGGAACCGTCCGGGGTCAGACTTGCCCCGGATTATAAGGTGTATGTTTCGCAGGGGGTTAGTGCAGGGTTTCGCTGGCCTTAAGTTGGTGCAGCTCTTCGATGTAGTGCTTGCGACCATATAACTCAGATTCAATTGCTAGACGTTCAACGTCATTTTGCCATTCGGAATTTTTCAGCATGTCCAGCAGTTTACGGCTGCACAGATTTTTAACCATGTTTGGTGATAATGTGCTTGGTGATGTTGCATTCTGTTGATTGATATTCATCTTATTTCCTCTATGTTTCTGGCTGCTCTATTTCAGGCCAGTGCTCTCTGTTCTTAGCTAGCTCGCACATAGTTACGGAATTAGATGTCAATCTGATGACAAAATCAGGAAGTTTTAAAGGCGGGAAATACTAGGTATGCGCTTATTCTGCACGGCCGTGACGGCCTGCACCCTGGGTAAAGCGGCTGGCGCCGTCCAAGGTTTCACCCGAGGCGAGGGTCTCTAGGCCAAGGCGAAATTCTTCCTGTATGGCCTCGGCTTCGTCCATTCCCCATTGCTGGTAGGCACTCAGACGGTCATTGCGCATACAGGTCTGCGGTAATTTACTCAGTTGCAGGGCCAGCTCTTGGGCGGTGCGGAGGGCTTGTCCACTTTCGACTAAGCGGTTGGCGAGGCCGATTTTAAAGGCTTCTTCGGCATTGACCGCGCGGCCGGTCAGAATCATATCCATAGCGCGACTCATACCAATTAAGCGCGGTAGGCGCACGGTGCCGCCATCAATGAGTGGCACGCCAAAGCGCCGACAGAATACGCCAAAGATGGCGCTTTGATCCGCCACCCGTAAATCACACCAGCAGGCCAGTTCCAAGCCGCCGGCAACGCAGTGGCCGGAAACGGCGGCAATAACGGGTTTGCTTAATTGCAAGCGGCTGGGGCCCATGGGGCCGTCACCCTCGGTGTTCAGAGGGTTGCGCCGCTCGGGTTCGCCGGCGAAGGCTTTGAGATCGGCGCCGGCACAAAAAACATCGGGACCGCCGGTGAGTATTGCCACCGCCAGAGAATCATCGGCATCAAAGTCTTGGAAAACTTGCGCCAGCGCGCGTGCGGTTGGGCCGTCTACCGCATTGCGGACCTCGGGGCGATTCAGGGTCACGGTGAGTACCGGGCTCTGAATACTGATCAGCAGATTGGGGTAGGCGGCCTGCATGGTAAGCGAGCTTATTCGATTACCGCGTCGACAAAGTAGTGATCAACGCCGTTCACTTTTTCTTTCACTAGGCCGTGGCAGTCGGTTTCAAAGCCGGGGAAGCGGGCATTGAAGTCGCGTACAAACTGCAGGTAGCGAACGATGGTGGCATTGAAGCGCTCACCGGGAATCAGCAGTGGAATACCGGGCGGGTAAGGGGTGACCAGCATGGCGGTAGTGCGGCCTTCCAGTTCGTCGATAGACACGCGCTCAACCTGACGGTGCGACATTTTTGACCAAGCATCGGCCGGCACCATGGTGGGCTCGATGTTCGACAAATACATCTCGGTGGTAATCCGCGCCAGATCATATTCCTTGTAAACGCTGTGAATATCGTTACACAGGTCGCGCAGGCCGACTTTGTCGTAGCGTGGATTCTTGGCGGCAAACTGCGGCATAACCCGCCACAGTGGCAGGTTCTGGTCGTAGTCATCTTTGAACTGCTGTAGTTCGGTCACCATGGAGTTCCAGCGGCCTTTGGTGATACCGATGGTGAACATGATAAAGAAGGAATACAGCCCCGTTTTCTCGATGATAATGCCGTGCTCGGCCAGATATTTGCTGACAATCGCGGCGGGAATACCCTGATCGTCAAATTTGCCCTGCACATCGAGGCCGGGGGTGATAATGGTGGCTTTGATCGGATCGAGCATATTAAAGCCAGACTCGATATCACCAAAACCGTGCCAGTGGTCGTCGGCGTGAATTACCCAGTCGTCGCGATCGCCAATACCTGAATCGGAAATTTGATCCGGCCCCCACACTTTGAACCACCAATCGTCGCCGTATTCATTATCGACTTTGCGCATAGCGCGGCGGAAATCGATGGCTTCCAAAATTGATTCTTCAACCAGTGCGTGTCCACCCGGAGGTTCCATCATGGCTGCGGCCACGTCGCAAGACGCAATAATGGCGTACTGCGGTGAGGTAGAGGCGTGCATCAAATAGGATTCATTGAAGCGGTGGGTGTCCAGTTTCCGCTCGCGGCTGTCTTGCACCAGAATTTGTGAGGCTTGAGACAGGCCCGCCAGTAATTTGTGGGTCGACTGGGTGGCAAACACCAAGCTCTTATCCGAGCGGGGACGGTCGTTAGCAATGGCGTGCATATCTTTGTAGAAGGGATGGAAGGCCGCGTGGGGCAACCAAGCTTCGTCAAAGTGCAGGGTGTCGATGGTATTGCCGAGTGTGGCTTTAATTTCTTCCACGTTATAGACCACACCGTCGTAGGTGCTTTGGGTAATGGTCAAAATGCGTGGCTGTTTATTCTCGACATGTTTGGCGAAGGGGTGGGCTTCAATTTTGGCGCGAATGGCTTCCGGGTCAAATTCCGATTTGGGAATAGGGCCGATAATGCCGTAGTGGTTACGGGTCGGCATGAGGAATACCGGAATCGCGCCGGTCATGATAATGCTGTGCAGAATGGATTTGTGACAGTTGCGGTCAACTACCACGATATCGCCGGGTGCGACCACCGAATGCCAAACGACTTTGTTGGAGGTTGAGGTGCCATTGGTCACAAAGAACAAATGGTCGCAGCCAAAAATACGGGCGGCGTTTTCTTCACTGGCGCTCACTGGGCCGGTGTGGTCTAGCAATTGGCCCAGTTCTTCTACCGCATTACACACGTCGGCGCGCAACAGGTTTTCGCCAAAGAACTGGTGAAACATTTGCCCGACCGGGCTTTTCAAAAACGCGACACCACCGGAGTGGCCGGGGCAGTGCCAAGAGTAGGAACTGTCGCTGGCGTAGTTCATTAACGCACTAAAAAATGGGGGCGCTAGTGAGTCTAGATATTTATTGGCTTCGCGGATGATATGGCGGGCCACAAATTCGGGAGTGTCTTCGAACATATGAATGAAACCGTGCAGCTCGCGCAGAATTTCATTGGGAATATGTTGTGAGGTGCGAGTTTCGCCGTAGAGAAATACCGGAATATCGTTGTTGCGCTGACGCACGGCGCGCATAAATTCGCCGATGGACGCGAGCGTTTGGCTGCTGTAGTTGTTGTCGTCTTCCTCTAGGCTTTCTTCAAATTCTTCATCGTCGATGGAGAGAATGAAACAAGAGGCGCGGCTGGCCTGCTGGGCAAAGGCGGTCAAATCACCGTAACTGGTAAAGCCGATAACTTCCATGCCTTCTTTGCTGATGGCATCGGCGAGGTCGCGGATACCTGAACCGGAGATATTTTCTGAGCGAAAATCTTCATCAATGACGACTACCGGAAAGCGAAATTTCATGCCTGAGACTCTTAGTGAGAAATGTTTAGCGACTTGAGTAGGAAACCCTACCATTAAAGCCTGCCTGATTTTAGTGCCTGATCATTGCAGTTTTTGACTCAAGTCACTGAGAGCAAGGATATTACCGTTTCCACGTCAGCGCTGAAACACTCTCGGAATAATTAATCGCCCATAAAAAAAGCCCCCGACCAAGGCCGAGGGCTTTTAATATGAGCTGGCAATGACCTTAGAAAGTCAGGCGAACGCGCCAGTAGAAGTCAGCTTCCAGTGATTCCAGATAATCTTCGTCTTGAACATCATCGGTCAGTGGGCGAGCCACCACGACTTCACTGTAGAGTTGGTCACGGTAGTTCAGCTGCAAGCCCAAGCCAGCATCGGCCACGCTTTGCTCGTCACCTTCTGGCGAGCTGGCGTTTTCGAACCAAGCGGCGCCGTATTCAGCAAACAGGCTTGGCACCAGTTTGAAGTCGCCCATTTGGTAAGTGCGCTCGTAAGCGGCATAGCCAAAGTAACCGGAGTCACCAATGAGTACGCCTGGCAGGTAAGCGCTCAGGGTGTTCATGCCGCCGAGAACAAACTGTTGCTGCTGTGGCACTTGCTCGTCAGAGTATTGTGCTTTGGCGTTGATTTTCAGGGCGCCGTTTTCACCGAGACGCAACTGGTAGTTGGCGGTCGGAATCAGCGCAACAAACTCCGCTGTGCGCGCTTGTGGTACCACGTCTGGCGCATCAGTAGCCGTTGGGTAGGCGGCAAAATAAGCTTGTGCAAAGCTGGGGTAGTCATCCAGTGTGCCGCCGTCGCCCATGCCGGTTTTCAGGCTCAGGCCCAAGGTCAGTTGTGAGGCAGAGCTGTCTGGAGTGTTGTAGGTGGTTTTAATGTATTTACCGCCGACTTCCAGGGTTTGGTAAACCTCATCCAGAATCTTGCCGTTAACGCCGGATTGCTCAATGCTGGAGTCGATGTGCGACACTTTTTCATTCAGCAGAATGCGGGTCCAAGGGGTGCTGTACAGCACTTGTTCGCCGCGCAGCGCCACTTGCAGAATTTCCGCATCCAGATTGACCCGAGTGCTGCTGCTAGTAGGGTCACAGCCAACCAGCGTATTGCCGATAACGCCGAGACCGAGGGTGTCGGTCAAGGTACAAACCGCACCGCCAAGGCCACCGCTAGCGCTGGTAGTGGTAACTTGTGGATCGCGGGTGTATTCGGTGTAACTAGCATCTACGCCGTAAAGGCCGAAGGCGAAGGGGCGGTCGATACTGACGCTCAGTTGATTGAGTTCGTCGCCATCGCGGGATTCGCCGAGGTCAGCAAAGGCGGTTTGCACCGCTGCGCTGATTTGAGTGCCGTCTTCGGTGCGGTGTTTGATGCCGGCCATGCCGAAGTAGCGGCCTAAGAAGCGGCTGCCTTTGTTATTGGTTTCAAGAATAAAGTCGGTAGCGTCGTAGTCTTCGACTTTTTCTGAGGTGAATACCATCGCCACTTTGCCGTCGCCCAGCTCTTCATAGGAAATGCTGTAGTCGTAGCCGCCGCGCTGTGCTTGCAGGTCAGCCAGCACGCGGGGAGTGTCGTATTCGGGAATGGTGAGGTCGGCATCGCCTTCAAGGTGTTTGAAGTGGGCAACGGCACGCTCGTCGCCTTTCACTTCTGCCAGCACTTTCTGGTCGACAAAAACCAGAATGGCGTCAAGTGAACGATAGTAATTAACGGTGACCAGCAGGTGACCTTCTTCGTAATAGCGGCGAGTCAAATTCAGAACCGCTTCGGAAGGGTTTTTCGCCGAAGTGATGATCTCGGTAACCGCGGAGTCGGTCAGGTGACTATTGCCGTAGACTCGGAGTGTGGTCTCGCCCGTTTTAGCGGAAATTGCCGCAGGGGAGCTGGCCAAAATTGCCTGAGTTTCGGCTTGGTTCAGCTGGGCGGGTGGGATGACCGGTGGCAAATCAATCGCCATGTTGTTTCTCCTAAATTCAAATAATCGGCGGTTCGTTTAATGTAATAAAGCGGCCGTTCCACATGGGAGAGCCGCTTTTAATAAGGGCTTGTTCTACATCATTGGTCCAGAACGCGCAATTCAACACGGCGGTTGCGTGCCATGCCTTCATCTGTTGTGTTTTCAGCAACGGGTTGGCTTTCACCGTAACCCTGTGCGCTGATGCGGTCAGGCTCAACACCTTTTGCGGTCAGGTAGTCGTAAACCGCCTTGGCGCGTTTGTCCGAAAGCACCTGATTGTACTCATCTGAGGCGCGGGAGTCTGTATGCCCAGCAATTTCAATCTTCTTCGCTTCAGAAGTATTGATGACATTAACGGCGGCATCCAAGGTGACGATAGATTCTGGTTTCAACATATCGCTGTCGGTTTCGAAAAACACGCCTTCCAAACGCAGGGCGCCAGTGGCTAATTCAAGTGAGCAGCCGTTTGGCAATACAGCGGCACCTGCCGGGGTATCGAGACAGCTGTCTTTGCTGTCGCAAACGCCATCGCCATCACCGTCGGCGCAGCTGCCAACATCAATCATATTGGGGTCGAGCAGGGCTAGCAGACCTTGTTGGTCGTCATCGCGGCCGTTGCCGTTGCCATTGCCGCCGTTACCGTTGGCGCCACCACCGAGAATGTCATTAACCGTACCACTGCCATCGGCGGTGTTTTGGTCATTGGTAGTCAGTGCGTCGGTCAGGCTGCCGCCGGTAAGATCATTAACCGTCAGATCAAGTGGCGTAGTGAGCGGGGCCAGTGCGTCTACCAGAGGCGTGGTTACTGGCTCAAGGGTGCCAATCGCCAGTTCCTCAAGCGTGGTGTCTACGCTGTCGGTCAGTGGGTCGAGGCCCAGATCAAGAGCGTCAACAATCGGTGACAGACCTTCACCGAGTGGGGCCACAATCACCGCCAGCGGTGAGCTGCCTTCCGCTGTTGAAGTTGTGCTGGGGCCGCCGCCGAGAATATCGTTAACCGCACCGTTGCCATCAGCGGTGTTGTCGTCGTTATTGGTCAACGCATCTTCTACAGAACCGCCGGTTAATTGGCCAACCAGACCGTCAACGGGGTCGGTTACGGGTTCAAGTACATCCAGCAGGGGCTCGGTTAGGGGAGCAGCTGCATCCAGAATGGGTTCCAGCAGTTGATCGTCAATGACATCGGTAATGGGATTTAGGCCCATGTCTAAGCCATCTACTACCGCAGCCAATGAATCAGCCAAGATTTGGCCAGTTTCACCCAGGCTGGATACTTCACCAGCTTCTTGACCGCTATTAGGGTAGGTATCGCCGCCCAAAGTGTCATTAACGGTGCCATCGCCATCGGCGGTGTTGTCATCGTTATTGGTTAAGGCGTCTTCCAGTGAGCCGCCAGTGATATCGGCCAGCGTGCCATCAACGGGATCAGTGATGGGTTCGATCTGGGCCAGCAGTTCTTCGGTCAATGGCGACAGCGCATCCAGCAGCGCGTGGAGAAGCTCGCTATCGACGGGGTCAGTGAGGGTGTCCAGCGAAACATCCAGAAAATCGACCAGTGGCGCCAGACCTTCACCCAGCGGTTGAGTCAGGAATGGCAGTAGAGATTTCTCACCAGCTTCGGTGCCGCTGCCCGCAACTTGGTCGCCGCCGAGCAGGTCATTAACAATGCCATCACCATCGCTGGCATTGTCGTCGTTATTGGTCAGCGCATCTTCCAGTGAACCGCCGGTAACATCGGCAAGAATGCCATCAACGGGATCAGTAACCGGCTCCAGTACAGCCAGCAATTCTTCAGTCAGTGGTGATAGGGCATCCAACAGGGCAACGCCGAGATTGTCATCAACCGCATCGGTCAGTGGATCAAGGGTGACATCCAGCCAGTCGATAAGTGGAGCCAGACTTTCACCAAGAGGGCCAGTGATAGGGGCTAGGGCAGAAGCTTCGCCTGCTTCTGTGCCACTTGCAGAGTTCGTGGGGCCACTCAATAGGTCATTTACTGCGCCATTGCCATCGGCAGTGTTGTCATCAATATTGGTTAGCGCATCTTCCAGAGAGCCGCCGGTAAGGTCGAAAAGCAAACCGTCAACAGGGTCTGTTACCGGTTCAACTAAAGACAAAACCGGGGTTGTCAGTGGAGAAAGCCCTTCGAGTATGGGTTCCAGCAGCATGTCATCAATAGGATCGGTAAGGGGGTCTAGCCCCTTATTGATAGATTGAACCAGTGGGCTGATTCCACGGCCAAGTGGGCCGGTAATGGGAGCCAGTGGCGATAGCTCGGGTTCGAAACCTCTATGGCTAAGAATAGAGCTTAATATGGCCAGTGGCGGAGCCGCCTGAGCAGGTGCTGGGGCAGTTAACAGCCCGCCGGTAGTGATTGCTGAAATAGCCAAAGCTATTGCGTGCTGTTTCAGGGATTTCATGTCGTACTCCTGACAAGGACATGGATCTGGAGAGGTGCTCCGGTCCGTGGAAAACTGGCTTTCCCTAGCGCTTGCTTGGTATTGAACAGGTGCAGTTGTTCAAAAATGCTTAGCGTCCTTGCTAAGTGTAACTACGTATATATTACAGAAAAGTTATAGCGTTAGAAGTCTTTACTGATATTTTTGTGGATAAATTTAGGTTTTTTTATGACTTAAATCTCGGTAGACAAAAATGTCGCTAATAATTTTTAGTTGTATGACTCGAAGTGCCTAATTTGTAACGTTTATTTCAGCTTAAAACCAAGCAAGCGCTTGTCTTTTGTTGGGGCAAATATATTGCTCAAGATGAGTTTGAGAATGATTTAATCCGTGGCTGAGGGTGTTTTCTAAGCCAGCGATTGAAGGTGTTTTTAAAAAAAGTTGCTGCTGGTTTGAGAGGAATATTGAAGATAAAAAAATGCCCTGCTTAAGCGTTGGCTTAACGGGGCATGTGTTTGAGGGGCATGTGTTTGAGGGGCATGTGCTTGTGGGGCATGTACTTGTGGGGAAGTGTGCCGCGTTTGGTTTATGGGACTCGATTTATTGACCGAGACTGTCGACCAAATACTGAGGCAGGGCAAACGAGCCCATGTGCAGCGCAGGATTGTAGTAACGCGTTTTAATGCCAGATTGCTTGAAGCGTTGTTGCAGGGTTGGCAAGTCCAGCTCTCTTGGCGCTGAAGACTCAGAGGCCCAAGCAAAGGTCATAATGCCGCCAACATAGGTGGGCACCGCCGCAGTATAAAACGCCGTGTCGGCAAACAGAGGCGACAATCGCTTACTGGTAGTGCTGACTTCTTCGGGTTGCATAAATGCCACGCCGTTCTGCGCAGCAAAAATGCCGCCGGGTTTTAAGCTGCGTTTAATCCCTTCATAGAAAGGAGAGGTAAACAGCACTTCGCCGGGGCCGATAGGATCGGTACTGTCAGATAGAACGACATCAAACTTGCGATCGGTATTGCGAACGTAATCAATGCCGTCGCCAATCACAATTTCTGCGCGCGGATTTTGATACGCGCCGGCAGAGTGATTGGGCAGGTATTTAACGCACATATCAATCACGGCTTGATCGATTTCTACTTGAACGACCCGTTCAACTTCTGGGTGTTTTAGTACTTCGCGCAGCAGTCCGCCGTCACCGCCACCAATAATCAACACGTCTTTGGCTTGCCCGTGGGCAAACAGGGGAACGTGAGACAGCATTTCGTGGTAGATGAATTCGTCGCGCTCAGTGGTTTGGATAATGCCATCCAAGGCCATAACTCGCCCAAAACTGCCTGACTCAAAAATAATCAGGTGTTGGTGGTCGGTTTTGTTTTCAAACAGGACTTCGCGAATTTCGAAGCCCTGATGATAACCTTGGTGCAGTGTTTCGTTGAGCCAGTCTGCCATTAGTCCATTCTGCCGCGCAGGTTTTCACCCACTTCGACCCGAGATGGATTAAAAGCGGCCTGAAGAATTTCAACGGCTAATTCAGGCTTGGCATCGCCACACATGAATACGTCAAAAGCGGCGTAGTCGCGCTCTGGCCATGTGTGAACACTGATATGAGATTCCGCCAGAACCGCAACACCGGAAATACCGCCATTGGGCGTAAAGTGGTGCATGTGAATGTGCAGCAGGGTCGCGCCACATTCTCTTACACAGTCCAAAAAGGCTTGTTCCATACGGGGAATATCATCGAGGTGGGAAGCGCCCCATAAATCGATGATCAGGTGCGTGCCAGCGTAGTGTACGCCGTCGCGAACGATGAAATGGTCGAGGTTTTCGTCCGATTTAGTAATCGGCTTACAAGTGGCAGCGCCGGCCTCCATAGAAGGCATAAGATCCAAGCTTTTCATTTAGCATAAATCCTCCGCAGGGGTGAAAGGGACGGGGATTTAACCTGTTTTTTTCTCTAATTGCAATAAAAAACGGTGGTTTTTTGAACGGTTTGCCAATGCTAATCTATTGAAAGAAAAGGGAGTTTTTTCTATGCCCTGCGGGATTCGGGAAATTGAACAGCGTGTGGCTTACAGACCCTTATAGCAGTGCTATTCTGCATTGCTGACGCGATAAAACTGGACGAAAAATGAACATTTTTGACCGCTATAAAAAGCCCATGACCCTGCCAACAAAAGAACAGGCCCTGCCCGGTCGTGAGCGTGCTATGCCGGTGGCTGAACGACACGTGGTGTTGAACTCGCCAATGACAGAACCTTTTCCAGCAGAGTATGAACAGGTGTTAGTTGGTCTTGGCTGTTTTTGGGGAGCGGAACGCAAATTCTGGACTCAGCCCGGTGTGTACACCACGGCGGTGGGGTATAGCGCAGGGGTAACGCCGAATCCCACTTATGAGGAAGTGTGCTCGGGGATGACTGGCCACAATGAAGTGGTATTGGTGGTTTTTGATCCTGAGGTGCTTAGTTTTAAGTCTCTGCTTAAAGTGTTTTGGGAGAGTCACAATCCAACTCAAGGCATGCGGCAGGGCAATGATATTGGCACACAGTATCGCTCGGGGATTTATTGTTCTACGCCACAGCAATGTGAGATGGCAGCGGAGTCGCTGAGTCAATATCAGCAAGATTTGGCCACAGCGGGTTTGCCGGAAATTACCACCGAGGTGCAAATGGCGGGGCCGTTTTATTACGCGGAAGATTATCACCAGCAATATCTGGCGAAAAACCCCGGTGGCTATTGTGGTCTAGGCGGCACCGGGGTGTCGTGTACTCTCTAGCGACTATTCCTTTTCTTTAGTGCTACTGCTGCTGCGGCGACGTGTGCCGGTTGCCGCTTTTGCTGCAGCGGCGGCGGCCTCAGCGGTGGTTTTTATCGGCGACTTTTTCTCCGCTTCTTTGTCTTTTTTAACAAAGCCTTTTAAAAAGCGCGAGGTAACATCCAGTGTTTTCATACCTTCATTTAACGCGGATTTAGCAAGGGACTGGATGAGCTCGGTGTCGCCATCGCTGACGCGGGTATATACCGCTTCCCATAATGGCTGCATATCGGGCAGGCCAATTAGGCGGCGCAGCTCTTCGGGTTCAATGTCGACTTCTACGTTTATTTTCATGTCGGCAACCTGTTGTGAGATTCCGACTCAGTATGCCACTGCTACGAGTAGGGTCAACTGGCGATAGTGGCTTGAATACTTAAAGAAAAAGCTTTGATATCAGGGCGGGGACAGCAGTCTCGACTTTTAATATGCGCGAGCCAAAGCTAAAGGCCTCACAGCCGGCGGCCATTAATTTTTCAACCTCGTAGGGAATAAATCCGCCTTCGGGGCCGATGGCGAGTAATTGAGATTCCTTTAAATTTCTTTCTGGATATTCAGAAAGCGACAGAGACGCATAGGGATGGGCGAGCCAGCCCTTGGTGTTTTTAAGTCGATCCGGTAGTTGATCTTCCGCAAAGGGTTTAAAGAGTTTGGCTCTTTCCAGCGTGGGTAAAATCGTGTCGCCGGATTGCTCAAGTCCTTCGATCATTGCTGCGTGTAAGTGGGCATCATCGACCAGTGGGCTTTGCCAATAACTTTTTTCTACGCGGTAGCTGTTAAGCAAAATTATGTGTTTTACGCCTAGTTCTGTTGCGCTGCGTAGAATTCGACGAGCCGCTTTGGGGCGCGGCAGCGCCAGTAATAAAGTGAGCGGGAGTTTGGCGGGTGGCATTGCATTGAGGCTGACGCGCAGTTCAATTTTATCGCTTATGGATACAGTCTCTGCGCTGCCTAACTTGCCACCTAGCAGCCCGCATTTCAGTGTGTCACCGACTTGAGCCTTGAGCACTTCTCGAATGTGTTTTGCGCGGTGGTCGTTGATTTGAACCGTATTTTCCTGAATAAAATCTTCAGGGTTTAGCAAAATCACATTCATCGTTGGGAATAGCCAGCTAGCAAAAAATTACGCCGGTTCGGCCCACAGGTCGTAGTCGTCGGCACCGATGATATTTACCACCAAGGCATCGCCGGGCTGTACATCGGTTACACCGTCTAGATAGACCTTGCCGTCAATTTCTGGGGCATCGGCAATGCTGCGACCGATAGCGCCTTCTTCATCAACATAATCAATCAGGATTTCTTCCTGATTGCCGATCCGTTGCTGTAAGCGTTGTGCGGAAATTTCTTGAGCGACAGCCATAAAGCGTTCCCAGCGCTCGCGTTTAATCTCGTCTGGCACCTGATCGGGCAGATCGTTGGCGGTGGCGCCGTCAACCGGGGAGTATTCGAAACAGCCAACCCGATCCAATTGCGCTTCCTGCAGCCAATCCAAAAGCATTTGGAAATCTTCTTCGGTTTCGCCGGGGAAGCCGACAATAAAGGTGGAGCGAATCACCAGATCGGGGCACTGTTCACGCCACGCTTTGATGCGCTCAAGGGTTTTTTCCTGATGCGCCGGGCGCTTCATTGCTTTGAGAATTTTGGGGCTGGCGTGCTGAAAGGGAATATCCAGATAGGGCAGGATTTTGCCTTCGGCCATCAGCGGAATCACATTGTCGACATGGGGGTAGGGGTACACGTAGTGTAGTCGCACCCAAACGCCCATTTCGCCGAGCGCCTCGCAAAGTTCTAACATGCGGCTTTTAACCGGGCGGCCATTCCAGAAGCCGGTGCGGTATTTAATATCTACGCCGTAGGCGCTGGTGTCTTGAGAGATGACCAGTAGTTCGCGCACGCCGGCATTGACCAGTCGCTGCGCTTCTTCAAGTACATCGCCCACTGGGCGGCTAACCAAGTCGCCACGCATGGAAGGAATAATGCAGAAGCTACAGCGGTGATTGCAACCTTCTGAAATTTTCAAATAAGCGTAATGGCGAGGTGTTAATTTGATGCCTTGTGGTGGCACAAGATCGACAAAGGGATCGTGCTGGCTTTCTTGCGGCGCCCATTCATGCACGGCGCTGACCACTTCTTCATAGGCCGCGGGGCCACTTACCGCGAGCACATCTGGGTGAACTTCGCGGATTTTGCTGTCGTCGCCCATACAGCCAGTGACGATGACTTTGCCGTTTTCTTTTAGGGCTTCGCCAATGGCGTCGAGGGATTCCTGCTTGGCGCTGTCGATAAAACCGCAGGTATTCACCACGACCACATCGGCGTCTTCATAGCTGGGAACCACGTCATAGCCTTCCATGCGCAGCTGAGTGAGGATGCGTTCAGAGTCCACCAAGGCTTTTGGACAACCGAGGCTGACCATGCCGACTTTTTTGGCGGGGGCTTTGCTGGGGGACTGACTCATGGATGGAAAACCTGTGGGTGAAGAGGCGGCGATTTTAGCATGTTCAATCCCAATTGGCTTTCTGGGGTTTCTGGTTTTTACGAGCACTCTAGGTTGATCTTTCAAGTTTATTTGGGTTAAAAAGCGCCCGTTTCTTCCAATGGCGCACTTTTCGGCTTTGTCAAAAGCTATTGGTGGGCTGCTTTTTTGTTTACTCTTCCACGTAGTTCTCGGTTTGAACACGGATTTGGATTTGAAATGGACATCGCTATGAAAAAAATGCTTTCCTCTCTTTTCGCTACCGTTTGTGTCATTGCCGCTGTCACCAGCGTTAATGCAGTGGCTGAATCTTCAACAAGCTGGGCAGAAGCCCCATTGGCGGCAGCCTTGAATGAAAATTCAAGTTTGCTCGATGGCGAGACGGTTTCCGTTAGCTTGGCGTATAGCGCACCGGGGCCGCAGGGCTATGGTTTTGGTTCACGGGTGTTGAAGCCGCTGGCCAAATCCCGCGCAAGCGATGAAATTAAACAAGAGTTGCTGGCCTTAAAGCAGGCGGCTTTTGAGATGATGCCTGAAAGCGTGGTGCAAACCACAAATCGTCAATCGCGTTATCACCTGCAGATTGATGTTGCTGCGCAGGACTATATCGGCGGTGAAGAGCCGGTAAAACACAAAATTCGCTTTTCACTTTCGAGAAAAGGCATGAGCCGCGATCTGGTCACTGAAACCTATTTGATCGAGTCGGGTGTGAGCTTGTCTTCTCAAGATGTGGTGGCGAGCTTAGGCAATGTGCTGGGTAAAGTGGGTGTTGAACCTGCGCTTGTTCAGTCTATTAGCGCAGTAAATTAGTGCTTATTGCCTCAAATTAGATTTGCTGGATCACTTTTCGGTTGGCGAAAAAGTCGTTAGTAAGCCGAACAGGAAGTTCGGCAGGGAAATCTGATAGGGAGATCGGTTAGGGACGTCGAAAGTATCGTGAAATTTCCATTTCTATCATTTTCTTGTGCGTTTGCTCTGCTGCTGAGTGCCTGTGCGAGTCCTGCTGAGAACGAACAAGAGTCACGCTGGTACTCAAGCTATCAGCGACAAACTCACGCCTTGTCCGCTGAGGGGCAGCCCAAGGGCTATAAAGCCGGTTTGACTTCGGCTGCCTCGCGCGAGCAGTTTGGCAGTGACCGGGCGCTGGCCGGTAATCTTTATCGCCAGCTACCTGAAGGCGGCACGGTGTCGGTGGCGGGCTATGTGAAGCCAATGTTAGAGATGGAGTTGGCGTTTAGGCTGAACCAAGTTGTTACAAAGCCCATTAGTCGTGTTGATGATCTCTTGCCGCTGATCGCCGCTGTGGCTCCAGCCTTTGAACTTCCCGATCTGGGCTTGTTAAAAAAGCGCCCACCGAGTCCTTTCGATATTGTTGAGGCCAATGTTGCCGCCCATAGTTTTGTTGTCGGGCGAGCGATGAATGTGAATGCGCAGTGCATTGAAACTATTCAGGCTCGCCTGTGGCACAACGGGCAATTGCAAAAAAGCGCTTCGGTGACGGAGCTAGAAGGTGGGGTTTGGATGGTACTGCTGAACCTTATTAATAACCGCATTGCCCAGGGCTGGGAAATTACGACGGATCAATGGCTGCTTTCTGGAGCGTTGGGTGGAATGCAGGCCTTAGCTCCGCAGGAGTATGTGGCCGATTTTCGTTGCTTTGGTGAGTTTGCCGGGCGAATTCAGCTGCTAGTCGAGGCTGGAAATTAATCCTAAGGAACTTCTGATTAATTACTGCGTTTGCAATCTTGGCCGTCGGCGGTGCTCGAAATGCTCATTTATATTCGGTGTTTAAGCTGGCTTATGCCGTCAGTTCGCCGCTATCGCTGAATTGTCGAATAATCAGCCCGGATTTTCGCAGGGCGTCGAGTAAATTTTGGCAGTCGTCTTTATTCAAAAAATGCCCCAGCGCGACTTCCTCTCCACGATGGCTAACGCTAATTTTGAGTGGTTCAAGTGCGTGACGCTGGGTTTTGACTAGCACCGTTGCCTGTTCTCTGGGCCAGTCCCATATTTGGCTTGGCTGATGGAAGCCGCTTTCGATGCGTATTCGTCGTTCATCCAGCTTTAGCACTTGCCGGTATTGAAGTTGGCTAAAAACTCGGCGCAGTAGCCACCACAGCAGAAACAATTCCAGCCCCATAAACGGCAAAATCATCCAAGCGCCAATAGCGATAAAGCCAGTGGCAAAGAGCGTATTAATTGCGGCAATGCCAGCAATAACGCGTCGATTGCTCGACCAGTCTGCGGAACAGTTGGGTTTGAGAATAATCTGTGCAAGTTGCTGTTGGATATCACAGGTCACCATGGTGCAAACGCCTCAAGGCCCATATGGCATTGATAGTAGCACCGTAGTTTGGTGTCGTCATGTGTGTCGGTTTTAGCGCTTTTTATAAATTTAGAAAAGGCGCGGGGCTAGCAAAGTCCATAATTTCGTTGCTTTGTGGATGCCGGAAGTTCAACTGGCTGGCGTGTAATAGCAGGCGTGGCGAGGCTGAACGTGCCGCATCTGTAGCGTAGAATTCGCAGCCCAAAATCGGGTGGCCGATGCTGGCACAATGCACGCGTAATTGGTGTGAGCGACCCGTGATGGGCTCCAGCTCAAGCACGGAGTCGGTATCGTTAAAGGCAATACGGCGGTAGTGGGTTTGTGCGGATTTGCCCCAGTCAAAATTAATATGCTGCTTGGGGCGGTTGGGCCAGTCGCAGGCCAAGGGCAGGTCGATAAAACCACTTTCCGCTTCGACTTTGCCATCGACCTTGGCGAGGTAGCGTTTACCGATTTTTCGTTGCTCAAATTGACGGCTTAATTGACGGTGGCTCTCGGCCGAGAGTGCGATAATCATTAAACCGGAGGTGGCCATGTCTAGGCGATGTACAATGCGCGCCTCTGGCTTATCGGCCTGCAAGCGACTTATCAGGCAATCTTTGTTTTGTGGGTGACGGCCAGGAACCGAAAGCAAGCCAGCGGGTTTGTCCACCACCATAAGTGCATCGTCCTGATAATGGATCGCAATTTCCTCAGAGCAGAGCGGCACAATAAATTCAGAGTTGGGCATAAGCCGGTGGTCGTTTTGTCATTGGGCAAAAGTAGAATTTTAACGGAAAAAACGGAGTATCGTCAGCGACAATGAAGCGCACAAACCACGCAATACTCGCTGGCTTGCTAGGGGATATTTTACCCCAGGCCGAGGTTCTGCCAACGCCGCTACCCCTAGCGCCAGAACTGTCGCTTTACCTTCTCAGTGAAGCCTATCCACAGTATGAGCTGAGCGCCGAACAGCTTGAGAAGATTATGAATTATCCGGCCTATTGGTGTTTTTGCTGGGCGAGTGGGCAGGTGATGGCGCGCTATATTCTGGATAACCCCGAGCTGGTAAAAAATAAACGGGTTATCGATTTTGGCGCCGGTTCTGGCGTGGCGGCGATCGCCGCAGCAATGGCTGGGGCAGCTGAGGTAGTGGCCTGTGACCTCGATCCAGATGCGCTGCTTTCAAGTCGCGAAAATGCTGCTTTGAATCATGTGGAATTGGGATATTCCGATGATTTCTTTGGTGATGAGCAGTACTGGGATGTCATTTTAGTTGCCGATGTTTTGTACGACCGGGCCAATCTGCCGCTGCTGGATGTGTTTTTGCAACGGGCTGATAACGTGTTGGTGGCGGATTCGCGGGTGAAGGATTTTTCGGTTCCCGGTTATCGTCATTTGTCGTTTCACCGTGCGACCACCGTGCCGGATTTAGATGAGTCTGATGAATTCAGTCGGGTGAACTTGTATTTAGGCGAACACAGCGCCGCTTAGCGATAACAAGGTTTATAGCGGCATATGCAGGTTTTTTAAAAACGCCTCAGCAACAGGGTTGAGGTGTTTGCCTCGGGGGTAGGCGCTACACCAGCTTCGCCGTATCGGCATGCTGTTTACTTCAATGGTTTTTAGCCGTCCCATCCTTATCTCTTCTTCCACTAATAGCTTGGGCAAAATTGCATAGTGGTGATCGTCGGTGTGACTCTGTGCCAGCAGGCTGTGCAGAATGGCTTGATTGCTGCCTAGTTGTCGCCGCCGTTTAATCACACAGCTTTGCTGTTGGCAGAAATCCTCAAATATTTGTGCTGAGCCCGAGCCGGATTCCCGTGCTAGCAGGGTGTAGCCCAGTACCTCCATTAAAGACACATCGCTGCGCTGGGTGAGGGGATGGTTTGGGCAGGCCACGGCCAATAGCTGATGCTCAGCAAAAGGGGTGAAGTTTAGCCCTCGGTCGCCGGGTACTCGGGTCAGTACCGCAAGGTCGTCGAGGTTGTCACTGAGTCGGCGCAATAGGCCTTGATGGTTCTCTACCTGAAGCACAATTTCAACCTCGGGATGGCGCTCAGAAAAGCGCTGAATATAGCGGGGCAGTAGCTGTTCGGCGCTGGTTTCTATGGCCAGATTAAGCCGCCCAGCAAGGCGGCCATGTAATTCATTGAGCTCAATTTCCAGGTTGATTAATCGCTGCTTTAAGTCTCTTGCTGCGCGTTCCACTAATTCCCCTGCCTTGGTCAAAAACAGCTGTTTGCCGATGTAATCGAATAGCGGCTGCTGAATCAGAGTTTCAAGACTGCGGATCTGGGCGCTGACAGCGGGCTGGGTTAGGGCAAGTTGTTCAGCGGCCCTTGAATAGCTGCGCTGCTGGCAAACAGCAAGAAAGACATCCAGTTGGCGCAAAGTTAGGCGATTTAGATGGCTAAGTTTCATGATTTTTGCGATATGGGGTTTTTGCGATAGTTTTTTTGAGATTTAGTGGCGTTTGAATTTCAACTATAAGCAATTACTTATAGATATAAAAATAAATATTAATTTTTTATATCAATTTAAGTTCGCTAGTGTTGGCCCTGTAAACAATGGCGCGAAATCGAGGGGCTGCCTTGTGCTGAAAAAAATTCTGATCGCCAATCGCGGAGAAATTGCAGTGCGCATAGTGCGCGCCTGTGCCGAGATGGGTATTCGCTCTGCTGCGATCTATACCGAGCCAGATCGCTTTTCTCTTCATGTGAAAAGGGCTGATGAGGCCTATAACGTGGGCGCCGAACCGCTAGAAGGCTATTTGAATCCCCGCAAATTAGTGGCGCTGGCGGTAGAGACCGGCTGCGATGGCCTCCATCCCGGTTACGGCTTTTTGTCCGAGAATGAAGAATTAGCCCAAATCTGCGCCGAGCGCGGCATTACTTTTATTGGCCCCAGTGCCGAGGTGATTCGCCGTATGGGCGATAAAACTGAAGCCCGCCGGGCGATGATGGCGGCGGGTGTTCCTGTAATTCCCGGCACCCAAGACAATCTGGCCAATGTTGAAGAGGCCGTTAAACTGGCCACGGATATTGGTTATCCGGTCATGCTTAAAGCGACTTCTGGCGGTGGCGGTCGCGGTATTCGCCGCTGTGATGATGAAGTCGATCTGCGCCGCCAATACGATCGGGTGGTGTCGGAGGCCAGCAAGGCTTTCGGTCGCGCTGATGTGTTTATGGAAAAATGCATTGTGAATCCCAAGCACATCGAGTCGCAGGTGCTGGCAGATAGTCAGGGCAATGTGATTCACCTGTTCGAGCGCGATTGTTCTATTCAGCGCCGCAATCAAAAACTGATCGAGATTGCTCCGTCTCCGCAACTGACTCCGGAGCAGCGCGCCTATATCGGCGAGTTGGCGGTGCGCGCCGCAGAGGCGGTGGGCTATGAAAATGCGGGCACCGTAGAGTTTCTGCTAGCCGATAACCAAATTTACTTTATGGAAATGAATACTCGGGTGCAGGTTGAGCACACCATTACCGAGCAAATTACCGGGGTGGATATTGTGCGCGAGCAGATTCGTATCGCCTCGGGTTTGCCGCTGTCTTACCGGCAGGATGATATTTCCATTCGCGGTTATGCCCTGCAGTTTCGGGTGAATGCGGAAGACCCCAAAAATGATTTTCTGCCCAGTTTTGGCCGCATCAGTCGCTATTACGCGCCGGGTGGGCCGGGGGTGCGAACCGATACTGCGATTTACACCGGTTACACCATTCCGCCGTATTTCGACTCCATGTGTCTCAAGCTGATTGTCTGGGGACTGACTTGGGAGGAAACCTTAAATCGTGGCGCACGCGCGCTTAACGATATGCGCCTGCAAGGGGTGAAAACCACGGCGCCGTATTACCAGCAAATTCTTAAACACCCGGATTTTCGCCGGGCAGAATTCAATACCAGCTTTGTTGAAAGCCACCCCGAATTGACCCGTTACTCGGATAAAAGTCGCCCAGAAGATATTGCTATGGCCGTGGCAGTGGCAATTGCCGCTCACGCTGGCCTATAAGATTTTAAAGAGGAATCCAGAATGACATCCCCTCACGCTATTAAAATTACTGATGTGGCTTTGCGCGACGGCCATCAATCGCTGATCGCAACTCGCCTGCGCACTGAAGATATGCTGCCGGTGTGTGCCGAACTTGATGCCATCGGTTACTGGTCATTGGAGGTTTGGGGCGGCGCGACCTTTGATGCCTGTGTGCGCTTTCTAAAGGAAGATCCTTGGGAGCGGCTGCGTTTACTCAAGGAAGCCCTGCCCAACACGCCGCTGCAAATGTTGCTGCGTGGCCAAAATCTCTTGGGCTATCGTCACTATGCCGATGATGTAGTGGAAGCCTTTGTGATGAAGTCAGCCGAAAACGGCATGGATGTGTTCCGGGTGTTCGATGCGATGAACGATGTGCGCAATCTCGAATGCGCCATTGCCGCAGTCAAAAAGGCCGGCAAGCATGCACAGGGCACCATCTGCTATACCACCAGCCCGGTTCACAGCACCGCTACTTTTGTTCAGCAGGCGCGTGATATGGCTAATATGGGCATCGACTCCATTGCCATAAAAGATATGGCGGGCTTGCTGACTCCGAGCGCAACCGAGGAGTTGGTTAAAGCCTTAAAGGCCGAGTTTTCTCTGCCAGTGGCGCTGCACTCTCATTCCACCTCTGGTTTGGCGGGTTTGTGTCAGCTGAAAGCGGTGGAAGCCGGGGTCGATATTATTGATACCGCTATTTCAGCCTTTGCTAATGGCACCAGTCACCCGGCAACCGAGGCGATGGTAGCCGCCTTCAAAGGCACCGAACGCGATAGCGGAATTGATTTGGCGGCGCTGGAACCTATCGCTAAAAAACTGTGGCAAGTCCGCAAGAAATACCACCAGTTTGAAAGCGAATTCACGCGCGAAGATGTGAGCGTGCAAATCAATCAGGTGCCGGGCGGCATGATGTCGAACCTCGCTAATCAGCTCAAAGAGCAGGGCGCGCTGAATCGGATCGAAGAAGTGTTTGCCGAAATTCCGGCGGTGCGCAAAGACTTGGGTTATCCGCCCTTGGTTACGCCGACCTCGCAGATTGTTGGCACCCAAGCGGTAATGAATATTCTGGGCAGCACCCGCTATGCCACCATCACCAATGAAGTGAAGCGTTATCTACAAGGGCATTACGGGGCCGCTCTGGGTGAAATTAATAAAGAGCTGCAAGCCAAAGCGATTGGCTCAGAGGCCATTATTGATGTGCGCCCGGCGGATTTATTGCCTGCAGAGCTGAATAAATTGCGGGCAGATATCGGCGACCTGGCCTTGTGTGAGGAAGATGTACTGACCTTTGCTATGTTCCCGGATCTGGGACGCAGCTATCTTGAACAGCGTCGCGATGGCACCTTGGTGCCAGAAGTGCTTGAGCCCATCGGCAGTGCGGCACGTCCAGCGTCCGAAGGCGGCGTGCCCACCGAATTCGTTATTGATGTTCACGGCGAGAGTTATCAGGTTGCGATTACCGGAGTGGGGATTAAAGGCGCGGGTAAACGCCATGTCTATATGACCTTGGACGGTATGCCCGAGGAAGTTGTATTTGAAGCCCTCAATGAATACCAGTCTGAAGGCGGCGCGGGGCGCAAACAGGCCAGCAAGCCGGGCCATGTCACCACCAATATGCCTGGCAATATTGTCGAGGTCTTGGTGGCGGTGGGCGATACCGTTAAAGCCGGTCAGCCGGTGTTGATTACAGAAGCGATGAAAATGGAAGCCGAAGTGCAGGCACCGATTGCCGGTAATGTTGTGGATGTACACGTTAGCAAAGGTGATCGCGTCACTCCCGGTGAAATTCTGATTGAGATTGAGCCTGCATAAGGGGTGTTTTTACTGGGCTATACTTTCCTGTATTTAGGTATATACTTTGTTGTATATACATATTTGAGGGGCCTAAAGAATGGACGCAAAAATTTTTCAGTCGGGAAATAGTCAAGCGATACGCATCCCAAAAGAATTTCGGTTTGATGTTTCGGAAGTTGAAATTTTCAAGCGAGGCGATGAAGTAATTCTTAAACCCAAGCCTAAAAACTTGGGTGCGGCGTTCAAGCTTTTGGGGGAAATGCCCAGCGATTTTATGGAAGGTGGTCGAGTAGATTCTCTTCCTCAAGAAAGAGAATCGTTTTAGTTATGTACATGTTGGATACCAATATTTGCATCTACATAATTAAGAAACAGCCGCCCTCAGTTTTACAAAAGTTTGAAAGCTTACCCATTGGTTCTGTGGTGATGTCATTGGTGACTTATGGGGAGTTGGAGTACGGGGCCCTGAAAAGCAATAACTCTGAAAAAGCCCTGAATGTGCTCGAGGAATTGAGCAATTATATTCCGGTGTTGCCTGTTGGAGTGGATGTGGCAAAAGCGTACGCCAGTATTAGAGCGGGTTTAGAAGCCAAAGGGACGCCGATAGGCAACAATGATCTTTGGATTGCCGCTCATGCCAAGGCTCTTGGGCATACTTTAGTAAGCAATAACATCAAAGAGTTTGAGCGAGTGTCTGAATTAAAATTAGAAAATTGGGTATAACACTTGCCGTGTTGCTGCTTGCTCAATATTTCTTGTGAGTCATAGTTAGCTCAATAAAATACCGGTATAGCAGTAAAATGCCGGCGGCGAGTACCCCGGCCAGATGTGCTTCGGTGGCAACTCTAACCCCAATAAGCTCGGCCACATTTTCGCTGTTGTACCAGTGGCTTTGTTCCCACAACACTTTTCCCAACACGCCAATCAACAGTGCGCTGCCGGTTTGATCGCCAGATCGTACCAAGCCTATTGCAATTAATACCGTGAGCCCGTGTAGGGCATCGGATAAGCCCACATACCAATGCAATTGTGGATAGCCCAAGGTCAGTATTAGGCTGGATAACAAGGATAAGGGCAGCAAAGAAAACAAAAGTTGTCCTATTTGTGCAAGACGGTGGCCCAGCCAAAAAAGTAAGATCAAGGCAGCACTATTCATCGCCAAATGCGCACTATTGTTATGAATAAAATGTCCGCTGAGCCAGCGCCAGTATTCGCCGTTGATTGGATTTTGGTAGGCGAGTTGTTCGGTTGAGAATAAACATTGCAGAGCAATGAGTAGCGCGATGATGGCGGACAAGATACCGAGCGCGAGCGCCGGTATGTTGTGATCCATCAATCTTAATCGTTTACTGAAAAGGCTCACTTATGCTTCACTATTTCTCGTGTGTGAAAGACAAGAATAACTAAAAAGGAATTCGAGCACCCAATGTTAGAGAGTATTTTTCAGGATCTTCTCCAGAATCCCCATTACCTATTAATGCCGCTGGTGGCCGGTTTTGTCGGTTATATCACCAAGGTATTAGCCCTAGAAATGATGTTTAAACCGCTAGAGTTTGTCGGTATTAAGCCGCCGTACCTTGGCTGGCAGGGCATTATTCCGGCAACGGCTGGCAAGATGGCCGGGCGGGCAACAGACCTGTTGGTGGGGCGTTTGTTTACCCTTGAGGAATTGATGGGGCGGCTCGATCCCAAGCGCATGGTTAAAGAGCTGGAATACCCAATCAAAGAGGTGAGTGAGCAGCTCGTCAATGAGGTGGGCAGTCGCTATATGTTCAACTACTGGACGCCGCTGCCCAATATCGTCAAGCATCAGGTCGTAAAGCGCATCCAGAAAAAACTACCCGGTGTAATGGAAGAGCTGTGGGATGAGATTCGCAAGAACCCCTCGGAATACCTCGATGTAAAACACATGCTGGTGTCCAACCTCGTTAAAGACAAACGTTTGCTCAATGAGATTTTCAAGAACATTGGCGCCAAGGAATTTGTCTTCTTCCGCAATGCCGGTTTCTGGTTTGGTTTTGCTCTAGGTTTTATCCAGTTAGCTTGCTGGCTGGTTTGGCATAAGGCGTGGTTGCTGCCAGTGTTTGGTGGATTTGTCGGCCTGTTCAGTGACTGGATCGCGCTGCAAATGCTGTTTCGTCCGTTGCTGCCGACCAAAATTTTGGGATTTACCATTCAGGGTAAATTTATTGCCCGCCAGAAAGAGGTGGCGCGTGATTATGCTGAGTTGATCGCCAAAGAGTTGATGACCCCGGAAAATATTCTGTTAGAAGTGCTGCGTGGCCCCAGCTCAGATCGCCTGATTCAGTTGGTTGAAGAGCAGGTAGAAAAAGCCGGAAAAGAGCAGCTCGGTGTGGCGCATCCATTGGTTAAATTGGCCATGGGCTCGAAAAAATACGATGAAATGCGCGATTACCTGATCGAGCGTGTGGTCGAGTGGATGCCGGAAGTCAGCGATAAAATTGGCGACTACGCCGAAGATGCGCTGGATATTAATAATACCGTGGTGCAGCGCATGGATTTATTAACTCCCGAAGAATTTGAAGGGATGTTGCGCCCGGCATTTAAAGAAAATGAGAAAGTGGTGGTGCTGGCGGGGGCCGTGCTGGGTTTCATTATTGGTGAGCTGCAAGTGCATATGATGCTGTAGTGCATTTTCAAAGTGGGTTTCCTGAGCTAGAGTACGCGCCTGAATTATTCTCTCCCCAGTATTTTCAGGTGGGTACTCGCCGATGAGTCATTCTTCCAACAATAAGATTTTTCTGGATAAGCCGGTATTTGCCTGGGGCATTTCAGCGCTGATTCTGTTTTCAGTATTGTGCTTTTCGCTGGAGACACTCCCTGATTTAAGTCCGGCCATGACGGCCTTTCTCAAATACGCTGAGATGGTTGTGGTGGTGTTATTTACGCTGGAATATCTGATCCGCTTGGCGCTAACGAAAAAGCGCCTGAAGTTTGTGTTCAGTTTTTACGGACTAATCGACCTATTGGCGATTCTGCCGTTCTATTTAGCTTTTGCAGTAGATCTACGCACACTGCGTTTGCTCAGGTTGTTGCGGCTGGCGCGTATTCTAAAATTGGCTAGATACAATAAAGCGCTTCAACGTTTTACTACGGCACTGTACTTAGCCAAGGAAGAGCTGATTATTTTTACCATGGCCAGTTTTGTGGTGTTGTATCTGGCGGCGGTGGGAATTTACCACTTTGAACACGCGGCCCAGCCCGAAGTATTTCGCTCGATTTTTGATTGCTTGTGGTGGGCGGTGTCTACGTTAACTACCGTAGGTTATGGCGATATTTATCCGATAACCACCGGCGGTCGCTTCTTTACTTTTATGGTGTTGATGGTTGGGCTTGGCTTAATTGCCGTGCCCACCGGTATTGTTGCTTCGGCGCTTTCAGCGGTTCGCCGCCAGCAGGAAGCGGCAAAGAAATAGGGTTATTGGTAATGCCATTCCGGCAGGCCGTCATCGGCAAGGGTAATGTTACCCTGTAAACCAACAGCGGTTTGCTTGGCATCTAATAGCCGCTCCAAGGCAGCTTGATTTTCGAGAGAAACCTTGGCCATTCCCCGTTTTCCTGCCGGGCTGAGAAATACCACTACACCCTGTTTTGGGCTGCCATCACGATTAAAGATTACGGTATAGGTTTCGATTTGCGCCGGGCCGTTATAGTTTTCTTCAAGTCGTTCGGGAATAGGGGCGAGTCGTTTATTCGCCTCATCTTGCAAAGAAAAGTCTGCGGTAAATTCTGCCTCAGGCGCATGGTTGCTCAGTACGAGGCTGTGATGTTTATTCACAAAACCGCCTTGACCATAAAGCAGGCCAATGCTGCCGGGCTGGGCGCGGAGCTTTTGCACCATGGCGCTGCAGGCATGGCTCATATAATTATTAATCGGCCCGCCGAAGAATGTCAGACCTCCAGCCACTGTTGGCGATTGCGCACTATTCTCTAGACCGAGGTAGGCGCGAGCCATTTTGGGCACAATAGGGAAGCAGCTATACAGCTCCATAAAATCAAAGCGCGAGGCATCATTGCCCACTAGCGCTAGTGCTTTGTCGAGTACCGCTTCCTGTGCGCTGCTGTGAATATAATTGTCCCGGTGCAGAAAATCGTCAGCTTCAATGGCATGACCGCCGCCCCAGATGTAAATCAATTTATCTTCTGCAATGCCCAGTGCGCGGGCTTTTTCTAGGCTGGTGACGATGACGGCGGCGCCCTGATTAACGGCGGGATTGGCCATCATTAATTTGGGATAGGGCCAGCTCACCATGCGATTGTGCTCGGTTATAGTGGCGATCTCCGCGGCGCGGGGCTTGTTGCGAATCCATGCCATTTCATTGTCTGCAGCAACATCGGCATAGCGCTCCCAAAGTTGGGCATTGTCGATTAAGCCCTGCTCGGGAGTGATATTTTGCTCGGCCTGAAAGGCCACTTCGTAAAACGGATAGAGCTGGGCGGGATCGATACTTCCCAGTTTCTCGGCAATAGGGCTCAGACAGATTTTTGCGTTAGCAAAAGGAAAGGTTTCTTCGGTACTTGCTGGAGCTGTCCACGGTGGCATCTCCCCGGTTTTCATAATTTTGTTGAGTGAGCTGAGTGCTTCACCGCCGGCAATAAGCGCGGTGCAGCCTTGGCCTTGCAAAATACGCAGGGCGGCTTCATGAATCAGCTTGGTGGGGTTTTCACCGCCCATGCTGACATTGACCTGTCGCTTGGGATAAATCCCCAGCATCTCGCTCAGAGTGCCTACCGGGTTTTTATAGCTCCAGCTAAACAGGCCGATAAGGTCGAGTGAATCTGCATCTTCAAGCAAGGCGGTATTGCCTGCATCCTCCGCTGCGTTTCGCAAAGCTTGGGCCATTAAGGCAACAGGCTCTAGCGCATCACTAATTTGAGCTGGGCGGTCGATAACTTCGCCAACGCCGACGATAACGGGAATTTTAGCGGGAGATTGCATGAACAGGTCCTTATTTTTCAGTCACTATAAAACCTGAGGCTAAGGATTGAAATGGATTAAACAGCCTAATGCGGTCATAAGGGTAGAAATTCATTTGGCTAGTCTCGTATAGTGTTTCTACAGGCTTATGCCCACGAATTTGTCGGGCCATTTGCACCCGCGAGTCGCATTCCTGCTGAATTAAGGAGGCTCCACCTTGCATCACCGAGTTGCCGAAGTCACCCAGCGTATTATCGAGCGCAGCCAATCTGCGCGTGAACACTATCTGAATAAAATCCGCAGCGCCCATCACAATGGGCCAGCCCGTGGTCGCTTGTCCTGTGGCAATTTAGCCCACGGTTTTGCGGCAAGTGATGCCCACGACAAACCCCTGTTAGCGGTCGATCGGGTTGCCAATTACGCAATTGTTTCTGCTTACAACGATATGCTCTCTGCACACCAGCCCTATGCCACCTATCCCGAGCAAATTAAATCGGCTGCCCGGGAGTTGGGCGCGGTGGTGCAATTTGCTGGTGGTGTTCCCGCCATGTGCGATGGCGTGACTCAGGGTCGAGATGGCATGGAGCTATCGTTATTCAGCCGCGACAATATTGCCATGGCCACTGGTGTGGCGCTTTCCCACGATATGTTTGATGGTGTGTTCTGTCTGGGTATCTGCGACAAAATTGTACCGGGGCTGGCTATTGGCGCGCTGGCTTTTGGGCATTTGCCTTGCGTTTTTGTGCCTGCTGGGCCGATGGCATCCGGCTTGGCGAATGCAGAAAAAGGGCGGATTCGGCAGCTCTATGCCGAGGGCAAAGTCGGTAGAGAAGAGCTATTAAAAGCGGAAAGTGCGTCCTATCACAGCGCCGGCACTTGCACCTTTTACGGTACGGCCAACAGCAATCAAATGCTGATGGAAATTATGGGGATGCAATTGGCGGGCAGTGCTTTTGTGCATCCCAATACGCCCCTGCGAGCGGCTTTAACACAGGCGGCGGTGAAGCGCCTCGATGAACTGTCCCCCCTCAGTAATGGCTTTATGCCGCTGGGCGAGATGATCGACGAGAAGAGTATTGTTAATGGCATTGTTGGCTTATTAGCGACCGGCGGCTCGACCAATCACACTATTCATTTAATCGCGATTGCTCGCGCTGCGGGCATTTTGATCAACTGGCAGGATATGGCCGATCTCTCATCGGTGGTGCCTTTACTGTGTCGGATTTATCCTAACGGTCAGGCCGATGTGAATCATTTTCAGGCTGCTGGCGGTATGGCGTTGTTGATTCGTGAGCTGCTGGATAACGGCCTTTTACACGATGACGTTGCTACGGTTATGGGCGAGGGTGGTTTGCGTCGCTATTGTGAAGAACCGTTTTTGAATCCTGAAGGAAAAATCGAATGGCGTGCTGCGCCAGAGCAAAGTTTAGATCCCGCCGTGCTTAGCTCGGTCGCGCAGGCGTTCAGTGCTGAGGGCGGCCTGCGTTTGCTGACGGGTAACTTAGGGCGTGCGGTAATTAAAACCTCGGCGGTAAAACCCGAGCATCGTGTTGTTTGTGCGCCGGCGATTATTTTTGAAGAGCAGGATGAAATCAAAACCCGCTTTGATGCGGGGGAGTTAGATCGAGATTTTATTGCGGTACTGCGTTTTCAGGGGCCAAAAGCCAATGGGATGCCCGAGTTACACAAGCTGACGCCAGTGTTGGGGGTATTGCAGGATCGCGGTTTTAAAGTGGCGCTCGTCACCGATGGGCGCATGTCTGGTGCTTCAGGCAAAGTCCCCGCAGCTATTCACTTGATTCCCGAAGCCTTAGAGGCTGGGCCAATTTCGCGCTTACAAGATGGCGATATGCTGGAGTTGGATGCGGAGCAGGGCACGTTACGGGTGTTGAATGATGCCGCCTTAGTGCGTGATGCGGCGAGCTATCAAGGTGGGCATGAGCAGGGCACCGGACGAGAATTATTTTCCGGCTTTCGCAAGCTGGTCAGCGATGCCGAGGCGGGGGCTTCGGTGATTGCCTATGAATGACACACCATTTAAGGAATGCTCAAAATGGTGAGTGAGCATTTTTTTCCAGAAACTTCGTTATTGCTTGATGCCTTGGTTGAGCGTATCGCCGAACAATTGCGCTTGGCTGTCGAGGCTCATGGTCAGGCGGTGTTCTTAGTCTCTGGCGGGAGTAGTCCTAAACCGGTTTATGAACGACTTTCTGACATGCCGCTGGCCTGGGATAAAATTATTGTGGTGTTGGTGGATGAGCGTTGGGTTAGTTTGGATCACCCCGCCAGTAACGCGGCGTTTATCTCGCAACATTTGCTGAAAAACAACGCAGAGAATACGCGTTTCATCGGCTTAAAAAATGCGGCAGCGACGGCCAAAGAAGGGCAGGCAAGTTGTGAAAAGATACTGCAAACGCTACCTGCTGAGCCCGATGTTTGTTTGCTCGGCATGGGCAATGATGGTCACACGGCATCCCTGTTTCCCTATGCGCAGGGCTTGAGTGCTGGTTTAGAAAACCAAAGTCCCAAGCGTTGTGTCGCTATTTGTGCACAGCGCTCAGAGGTGACTGGGAAGTTCACCGAAAGAATGAGCTTGAATTTTTCGTATCTGAGCAAAGCGAAACATAGCTTTCTGCTGATTAATGGCGAGCAGAAACGACAAGCCTATACTGCGGCATTGCAAGCTGGGCCGATAGAAGACATGCCCATTCGCGCCTTTCTACAATCTTCCGAAGTGCAGCTGAATGTGTATTGGTCGCCCTGAACGTATTAACCCATTGCTAAAATTAGGATAACGCCCGTGCGTGATGTTGAACAAATCTTGACCCGCAGCCCGGTGATTCCGGTCATTGTGATTGAGGATATTGCCGATGCCGTGCCCCTTGCGCGGGCGTTGTATCAAGGTGGTTTGCAGGTGCTGGAAGTGACCTTGAGAACCGAGCAGGGCTTGGCCGCAATTACCGAAATGCGCAGTGCCTTACCCGATGCCATTATTGGCGCTGGAACGGTGATAAGCGGCGATGATGTCGTTCGTTCCAAAGCCGCTGGCGCGGAGTTTTTGGTGAGTCCGGGTTGTACTCCGGCACTGTTTGATTCGGCAATGGCCGAACAAATGCCTTTTCTGCCGGGGGTTAATTCACCGAGTGAAGCGATGGCCTTATTGGAAAAAGGTCAGCGCCATTTAAAATTTTTCCCCGCAGAAGCCGCGGGCGGTGTGGCGATGTTGAAATCGATTGGTGGACCTCTGCCGCAACTGCGTTTTTGCCCAACCGGCGGTATTAATTTGAGTAATGCTAAATCTTATATGGCACTGAGCAATGTCGCCTGTGTCGGTGGCAGTTGGATGTTAGATGCAAAAGCCATTGCCAGTAAGGATTGGGGGCTTATCGAAAAACTGGCCAGCGAGGCCGCAGCGCTGAAAAGCTAGCGCTGATTTTTATGTGGTTCCCATTATGCAATTCAAATAATGCCGTTCCTACAATGCTGTTTTTACAATGAAAGTACCCACGGTTAAACCTCTGCATATCGTTGCCGATATTGGCGGCACTCATGGTCGCTTTGCCCGCGTGTCGCCGGGTAGCTTGGCGCTCTCTGAGTCGCATGATTTTTCCTGTGCCGAATTTTCATCACTTATTGATTTAATCAAAGCCTATCTCGATCAGTTAGACGAATCGCCAATTTCAGCCTGCTTTGCCATTGCCGCGCCTCTTGTTGGTGAGCAATTCCATATGCCCAACCGAGGCTGGCGTTTCGGCGCGGCTGAACTCGAAGCGGCGTTGGGCTTTCCCATTAAATTAATCAATGATTTCAATGCGCAGGCTTTGTCGCTTAAGTCGATTAGCGCTCAGGACTGCCAGTTGCTAGGTAGCCGAAATCCCTTTGTGGAAAGCCCAAGCGTACCTGCGGGAAACACGAAAGCCATTTTAGGGCCGGGTACCGGCTTGGGTGTGGCGGGTCTATTGGCCAATGGTTCGGTACTGGTCTCCGAAGGTGGGCATATCAGTTTTGCGCCGGTAAATGAGCATGAATATGCACTGCTTAATTTACTTTGGCAGCACTATGAGCGAGTGTCGATAGAGCGTGTACTCTCGGGCATGGGTTTGTCGAATTTGTACTGGGCAAACAGTGTGTTGTGCAAGCAAGAACAACAACTCACGCCCCCAGAAATCACGCAAAAAGCACGTGGTGGTGACCCCATTGCCTTGCAGGCTGTTCAAGATTTTACTGGCATATTGGGTTCAGCGGCGGGCGATGTTGCTCTGATGATGGGCGCCTATAGTGGCGTGTTTTTGTCGGGAGGAATGTTGGAAAAAATGCAGGGCTTAATTGATGTTAAGCTGCTGCGACAACGATTTGAAAGTAAAGGGCGCTACCGACCTATTTGTGAGCAAATTCCGCTGGCCATTACCCAGCGGCAACACGCCGGATTGATCGGCTGCGCCCAAGCAATATTGGATGATAATAATGAGTAATGCGCGATCACCGATGAATGCCGAGCAACTCGCGGTATTTTTTAAACAAGAATTTCCTCAGGCGGAAGTGTTGATTGAGCAGGCGGGCGGTGGTTTTGTGCGCCTGCGTAAGCCCATTGATGAACGCCATTTGCGCCCCGGTGGAACGGTCTCGGGGCCGGTGATGATGGAGATGGCCGATGCCGCCCTGTATGCCGCGATATTGTCAGAGCTGGGGCCGGTTGCCCTCGCGGTAACCACCAATTTGAATATTAACTTTCTCCGCAAGCCCTCGGCCGACAAGGACATTATTGCCGATTGCCGTTTGATTAAACTCGGTAAATTACTGGCGATTGGCGAAGTGACGATTTACTCGGTGGGCAATGATGAGCCTGTCGCTCATGCAACGGGGACTTACGCCATTCCCCCAAAATAAAACTGTCGTCTGGGTGACAGTTTGCCGCAGATAAAAGCGGTAACTTCTCGGTAATTTAATCGCGAGGACAACAATAATGAAAACCGAATTTAAATCCATGGTTGAAAGCACGCCGGACGATTGGAAAGTTATCGTTGGTGAGCAAATGCAGTTTATGTCCGGCTTGCCCGACCGGATTTTGCAGCATATGGAGCTGCTGGGCAGTGACTTCGGTGGCTTTCCCATCGACCGATTGCAGCACTGCTTACAGACTGCCGAGTTAGCCGCAGAAGGGGGTGAAGACGAGGAGTATATTGTCTGCGCTCTGCTGCATGATATTGGCGACACGCTTGGCAGTTTTAATCACGCCGATGTGGCGGCGGTCATTCTTGAGCCTTTCGTTTCTGAGGCCAATCACTGGATGATCAAGCATCACGCGATTTTTCAGGGCTATAATTTTTTCCACCATATCGGTATGGATCGTAATATGCGCGATCAGTTTGCCGACTCGGAGCATTTCCAGCGCACTGCGCGTTTTGTCTCGCTATATGACAACCCCGCTTTTGATACCTCCAAGCCGAAACTGTCACTGTCGTTATTTGAACCGATGGTGCGCCGGGTGATGGCAGCGCCCAAGAAGAGCCTTTATAAGTCGCTAATTGAGTAGCTTTAAATTGAGTTGGCTTGCCGATATCGCAGGGGAGAGCTGCCAGTCCAGCTTTTGAATGCGCGGCTAAAGGCGCTAGTTTCTGAGAAGCCAAGTTGGCAGGCAATCGCTTCTATTGTTTGTTTGCTGTTGCGCAGTAGGTCACAGGCCAGCTCGCTGCGCAGATTCTGTTTAATCTCGTGAAACTGGCTGCTTTCCGATTGCAGTCGTTGGCGCAGCGTGTGCGGATGCACGCCCAAGCTAGCCGCGATCTGTTCAATACCGGGGTTGTCGGCAAGGTTTTTACTCAAGCTTTGTTGCACTCGGTATTGCCAGCTATTGTGGCTGAAATCCTGCACAATCATATGCAGATTGGTATGCATCAAAAATCGTTTCAGGCTTTGTGCATCTTGCCTTATCGGTTCTTTGAAATAGCTATTGGGAAAGCTGAATTGGCTCTGTGGCTGATCAAATTCAAAGCGGCTGATATGAAATAAATAGCGATACTGATTGCGCTGTGGCGGGACGGGAAAGTTGAACTCCACCTTGCTTAGCGGAATCTGCCGGTTAATTAGCCAGTTGCTGAATCGATAGACATAAAACAAAAACGACTCATATAAATAAGGCTCAAAGGCGGTATTTTTTACCGGGCGCATTATAAAGCGAGTTTCGCGCTCGCCGGTCTCCAATCGAGTTTCTATTCCCCAAGGTACCAGTCGATAAAAGCGGGCCAGTCGGCGCAGGGCTTCGCCAAGATTTTCCGCGCTTAGACAGAGCTGGGTCATGGTTGCCCAGCTGCCAAGCGGTTGGGGTTCCTGTCCATAGCCGATCTGCTCATCATCACAGGCCAACATAATGTCTCGCACCAGGTTGGCATGCAGACGGCCATCCAGTGCTTTTGCATCATCTTGTAATCCCTGCTCGCTAAGCCCGTTCTGCATCAGCACGGCTTCTTTTAAGCGGGGCGGCAGATGTTTTAAGGCCGCAAGGGCAAAGTAATTGGGCGAGGATTTATTCATGCGGATTTGGTTGTTTTTGACTTTAATGACTATAACAAAATGTCAAAAAAAGCGTTAGGCGCATCATGGGATTTTCGGCGCAATCCGGCAAAATAATCTTAGATAAAACCAAGTAGAGGGTAATACCCCATGAATTTTGAATTGACCGAAGAGCAGCAACTTATTCGTGATACCGCCGCTGATTTTGCCAAGCGCGAACTGGCTGCTAATGCTGCCGCACTGGATTGCGGTGAAGGACAGGATGCGTTTTTTACCAATTTAAATGCACTGGCCGAGCTGGGCTTTATGGGCCTGAATATTGACCCGCGCTACGGCGGTAGCGGCGTGGGTACGGTCGCGTTTAGTCTGGCGATTACTGAAATTGCCCGCGCCTGTGCCTCCACGGCGGTAACGACTTCAGTGACCAATATGGTGGCAGAGGTCATTCAAGCGGTCGCTTCGGAAGAGCAAAAAAGCTATTACCTGCCAAAAATCTGCAGCGGTGAATATCCGGCGGCGGGATTTTGTTTAACCGAGCCAGGTGCAGGGTCAGACCCTTCGGGAATGCGTACTAGCGCAGTGAAAGATGGCGATGAGTGGGTGTTGAATGGCTCCAAAGCCTATATCACCAGCGGCGAATTTGCCGGCGTATTTGTAGTGTGGGCAGTGACTGATAAAGATGCCAAACGCGGTAAAGGCATTTCCTGTTTCTTGGTCGAGCGTGAAACGGCAGGGCTGGAAGTTGGCCCAGCAGAACACAAAATGGGTCAGAAAGGCTCAGCGACTAATCCGGTATATTTTGATAATTGTCGGATTCCCGCTTCGGCGTTGATGGGGGAGCTTAATCGCGGTTATCAAGTGGCGCTGGGCGAATTGGCCGGTGGTCGCATTGGTATCGGCTCATTGGCCTTGGGCGTGGGTTTGGCGGCCACGGATTATGCCCGCGATTACGCCTTGGAACGCGAGCAGTTTGGTCAGGCGATTTCTAATTTCCAAGCCCTGCAGTGGATGTTGGCTGATGCGTACACCGAGCTGGAGGCGGCCCGCTTATTATTGATGCAGGCGGCGAGCTTGAAAGAAAACGGCAAGGACTTTGCCATGCAAGCGTCTATGGCTAAATTGTTTGCGACTGAAGCGGCCAACCGCGCCTGCTATTCCGGACAGCAAATTTTGGGTGGGCATGGTTACAACCGCGAATACCCGCTGGAACGCTTTGCCCGCGATGTACGAATTACCTCGATTTACGAAGGCACCAGCGAAATTCAGCGGCTGATTATCGCGCGCAACAAATTATCGGTTTAATCCTTTTAGGAGAATCAAAATGGCATTTATTTACTCAGCAAAACGTACCGCACTGGCCGGTCTTAATGGCGGTTTTGCCAAACTTTCTGCCCCCGAGCTGGGCGCTGCAGCCATTCGTGCGGCCTGCGAAGTGGGCTTAAATATCGCCCCTGATGAAGTGCTGATGGGCAATGTAATTTCCGCCGGTGTGGGTCAAGCACCAGCCAGACAAGCGACTCTGGGGGCGGGCCTAAGTGAAAACACCCCCACGGTAACCATTAGCAAAGTTTGTGGCTCGGGTATGCAGGCGGTGATTACCGCAGTAGACCAGATTAAAGCTGGCAGCAGTCAGCTTGTGGTTGCCGGCGGTATGGAAAGTATGTCCAACGCGCCTTACCTGCTGGATGGTGCTCGCGGGGGCTATCGCATTGGCCACAAGCAAGTGCGCGATGCCATGTTTGTCGATGGTTTGGAAGATGCGTATTCCGGCAAGCTGATGGGGCAGGTCGCGGAACAGGTAGCCTCTGAATACAACTTTACCCGCGAAGAGCTAGATGATTACGCGCTGTTGTCATTAGAGCGGGCGCTGGCAGCGCAGGAGTCAGGCGCGTTTGATAATGAGATTGTAGCGGTTGATGGTATTGCTAAAGACGAGCAACCCGGCAATGCTCGCCCTGAAAAAATTCGTCAATTAAAACCTGCTTTTGCGGCAGATGGGGTATTAACGCCGGCGAACAGCTCCTCGATCTCTGATGGTGCCGCCGCTTTATTAATCGGGGCGGCGGGGCTGGGGGTTGAACCACTGGCTGAGATTAAAGGCTGTGTGCGTTACGCCGGTGCGCCGGAGCAATTTCCTGTTGCGCCGGTTCATGCGGTTAAGAAGCTGTTGGAAAATCTGGATTGGTCAGCAGATAGCGTTGATCTGTATGAATTGAATGAAGCTTTTGCCTTGGTAGCACTATTGCCGCATAAACTGATGGGTGTGCCGCTGGAAAAAATCAATGTGAATGGCGGCGCTTGTGCCTTGGGCCATCCTTTGGGCTGCTCGGGTGCACGTATCTTGGTGACCTTGATTCACGCCCTGCAAGCACGGGGTTTGAAGCGCGGTATCGCCAGCCTGTGTATTGGCGGTGGTGAAGCCACGGCAGTGGCTATCGAACTTTGCTAAAACGCGACTAAATCGTTACTTAAAGAACCTTTGATTACTTCCTGCATTCGCACTATTAATCAGAGGTTCCTTATAAATCTCTCTACTCTCTTAATGCCAATAGCGACTGGAATTGTGAACTCAATTCAGTATGCTATTTGTCACGGCTTTTACTTCAGAAGAACAGCAGACCGTTACGTGCTTAGGGAGAGATATGAGACAGTTAGCTCACTTCAAAAGGATCTTCACGGCGGCTCATCGCTTATTGCGCTCTAGATCACTGGTGTTTATAGCGGCGATATTACTCTCGGGCTGTGCCGCATCGCCCTACGACGAAAACAAATTCTATACTCGAGACTATAATCTGAAGTTCCAGAGCAATCTGGATGTCTTTAGCAGCTCAAGTATGCCTATTGCGCAATTTGCGCAGGGTTATCCCGGTCAGACTTACTATATTTGCCGGGCCCATAATAAATTACGCAATTTCTCCCAGTTTTTAACCTGCCGCGATCAGTTTATGAGCGTGACGCAGAGCGAGCTAAAAGACTACGTTTTCCGGCGCGACGCCATCAATATCATGTACGGCGAGTACCTGATTGCAATCGGGCGCTACGCCGAGGCCTATGATCTGCTCTTCGATATTTACCAGCGCAATATTGAAAACGGCGCAAGCCTTGCCGGAAATCTCCTTGGTGCTTTTACTGCAAATTGGGGTGAATTAGGGGCCCAAAATGTCAACGCCTTCGAGGCGATTATGCCTGTTCTGGTTGCGGCCAAGCTTTCTGGTAAGCACAAGGAATTTGATAATGCACTGCTGTTGTCGAAAAACTTAGAAGCCAAAATTAGGCGAAATCAACGCTGGGCGGCGGGCATGAGTGACGTCAATATGCAGATGAAAACCCTGCTGGCGCGCTTGGCGGTTGCGCAAAATGATTACGAAAAAGCCTATGAGGAAATTACCCGGGGCTATCAATTTGGCATTGGCAGCATTGTTCAAGCCGCCGGTATGCTCACCGGAGGCACCCTGCTGTATGAAGCAACGGGCGAATACGATAACGAGCGCTTTAATGTTGCCAACCTCAGCGCCTACTCAGCGTTTAAAACCGGTAGAAACAGCATTGCTAAAGAACAGTATCTCGAGCTGCTTAAATCGCCCATTTTTAACCAGCAAAAAAACTTCAACTTCCATGTTTATCATCACCTTGGTTTGATCAGTCAGCAAGAGGGCGATATCGAAAGCGCGATTAACTATTTTGAACAGGCGGTTGATGCGCTGGAGTCAGCGCGCTCTACCATTAATACCGAAGCCGCAAAAATAGGTTTTGTTGGTGACAAACAGGCGGTGTATCGAGATCTCGTGTCGGCCTTGGTGACATCAGGCCAAGCGGCAAGAGCCTTTGAATATGCCGAACGGGGCAAGGCGCGAGCGCTGGTTGATTTGCTGGCGTCGAAGAAATCCTTTGCTGGCCGTAACAGCGCCGAGGTGAATCAGGCACTGGCGGAACTGGATCAACTTCAGCTTGCCAGTCTTGAATCTGCGCCAGTAGACGCAGGCGCAGTGGGGGCAGAAAAGCGCGGCCTTAAACGGATACAGCAAACCCTGCAGCAGGAGGCACCGGAGGTCGCTTCGCTAGTTTCGGTGAGCACTGAGAACCCTTCAGAAATTCAGCAGCTACTGCGCAACGACGAAGCCATTATTGAATATTTTTATCACAGCCCTGAGCGGGGAGAGGCCGAGCAGCTTTTTGCTTTTGTCGTGACACCGGGGCAGATACAAGCGGTGTCACTGAATGCCAAGGGGCTTGACGGCGAGGTGAGAGAACTTCGTCAAGCGATCGCCAATAGCGAAGGGGAGGCTTGGCAGGATGGCGCTTTGGCACTGTATCAGCGTTTGATTGAACCGCTATCAAAAAGCCTGACCGGAAAAACCCATCTGACCATTGTGCCCCACGGCGCGCTTCACTACTTACCCTTCAATGTTTTACGAGCGGCGAATAATCAATTTTTAATCGAGCAGCATACTGTGCGCATGTTGCCATCTGCCTCGGTGATGAAGTTTCTCAACAAGGGCACAGCGCCAAGTCAAAATTTATTGGTGCTGGGAAATCCTGACCTGAATGACAGCGCCTTAGACCTACCCGGTGCACAAGAGGAAGCCCGTGCCATATCGGCGTTGTGGCCTGACAGTAAAGTGGTGCTTCGCCAATTTGCTTCTGAGACAGTGATTAAAAATTCAGCAAGTGCATTTAAGTATTTGCATCTTGCCTCCCACGGCCAGTTTGATTCGCAAAATCCGCTGAACTCGCGAATGTTGCTATCGGCCGATAGCGAAAATGACGGTTATCTAACCGTGCCTGAAATCTATGATCTGCAATTGAATGCCGACATGGTGGTGCTGTCAGCCTGCCAAACCGCCTTGGGTGATGTCACCAATGGCGATGATGTGGTGGGATTGAACCGAGGTTTTCTGTATGCCGGTGCCAAGGCGATTGTGGGGAGCCTGTGGGAAGTGCCCGATGAGCCAACGAAAGATTTGATGATCAGTCTCTATCAAAACTTGAATAGCATGGACATTCGTTCGGCGATGCAGGCGGCGCAAATTGCCGCCATTAAAAAATATCCGCATCCGGTATCTTGGGCGGCGTTTCAGCTAACCGGCGGTGATTAATTAGTGAGTTTGCAGCCTTGCTGCACTCACTACATTAATCAAAGGCTATTCTCTTATTTTGGGAAAACCCCTACTTTTGGAAAACCCCTACTTTTGGAAGACCCTTATTTTTGAAAAACCATGGCCACTTGGCGGGTGAACATTGCGGCGCGGCCATCGGGGGCCCAGATGGTGCCAAAATTATTGAAGTAGCCATCGCCTGCCGCCTGACAGCGATAGTCGTAATACCACCAGCCTTCCGGGTCGATGTCTGTTAATTCAGTAGGAAATTCCAGATACCAGGTCAGCGAGCTGCCAAGCGCCGGAAATTTAGCCAAATTGAATCCCGGTAGCGGTGGCATATCGCCAATGGCGATCAGTGATGAGGTACTAATTTCCGTGGGCTGTTTAAAGCGCAACCATACCCCGTAATCCGCATTGTCGGCTTCAGCCAAGGGTGGTTGGCCGTAGACAAATTTCATTTCAAAATGCTGGGTAAAGGCGGGGGTGAAGCCCTCGACATAGGGAACCGATGGACAGCTTTCCGGCGCGGGAAGGTCCTTGGGGATAGAGGCGGCGACTACCTTGGCAGGATTGGCTACGGCCTTACCAAAGGCGGCGTTAACCGCTGTGGCAACTTGGCCATCGCAAACTAGCTCACCTTGAATATGAGTAACGGAGCCGCCATCGCGCAGTAAACGCAGCGCAATTTTTTGCTCACCCGGTGTCGCTGGGCCAACAAAGCTCACCGCCATACTGCGCAGTTGGCGATCGGCGGAAACGACTTTTTGCATCGCCTCAACAATCACGGCACTACTCAAGCCACCAAAGGCGGTGCGGCCTTGCAACCAATCCTCGGGAATGGTCACTGAAAAATCCGTATCAGAATTTTTCTGAACGGATGCAAGATTATCGTTAAAGCTGCTCATGAAACCTCTCCACGGTTTTTTTAACCGTTACGGTTATGTGTCTAGTGCCTGAATGTAATCGCTGGAAACATGGGCTGTAAAGCCAAGTTCCCAGCCGGTAGAGATAAGTACCTAGCTTGAAGTGGCTTGAATAATGGCAAAGCGCCGCCATATCTGGGTTTAAGTTAGAAATTAATTCTTCGTCATTTTTCAGGGGCAAGCTATGGCAGAGGCACAAAAAATTCAGTCTGTGTGTCCACATTGTGCGGCGGTAAATCGGATTGATTCAACGCGATTGAAAGAAGCGCCAAACTGCGGCCGCTGTCATCAGCCCTTGCTTCCCGGTCAAACGATTGAGCTTGGTGATGCGGAGTTTTCGCGTTTTATTCAAAAAGAGCAATTGCCGGTGGTGGTAGATTTCTGGGCTAGCTGGTGTGGGCCCTGTCGCAGCTTCGCGCCAGTGTTTGCACAAGCCGCGGCGGATTTGTCGACACGTGCTCGATTTGTAAAACTCGATACCGAACGCGCCGTTGCCACTGCACAGCAATGGCAAATTCGCAGTATCCCCACGCTCATGATTTTCAAAAACGGGCAGGCTGTCGCGCAGCAAAGTGGGGCCTTGCCGCCGGCACAATTTCAGCAATGGCTGCGCTCCCACGGAATTTAAACGCTTCTATATTGGCATCGGGTAAAATGCTGCTCCATGCCAAGTCAAAACCCTCAAGATTCAATCAATTTGCCTATCTGTGATCTTCTGCCGGAGATTGCGGCGTGGTTGCATGATCATGACGAGCTGGTTTTGGAGGCGCCGCCCGGTGCCGGTAAAACCACCCTAGTGCCCCTGTCTCTGCTGGATAGCGACTGGTTGGGCGATAAAAAAATTCTGATGTTGGAACCTCGGCGTTTGGCTGCTCGAGGGGCGGCCCAACGCATGGCCGATCTCTTGGGTGAACCACTGGGTGAGCGAGTGGGTTATCGGGTAAGGCTGGAAAGCAAGGTTTCAAAACATACTCGCATCGAAGTGATTACCGAAGGTATTCTCGGCCGCATATTGCAAGACGACCCTGCGCTAGAGGATGTCGGCCTGCTGATTTTCGATGAATTTCATGAACGCAGTTTGGATGCGGATGTGGGGCTGGCCCTCGCGTTGGAGTCCCGCGCCTTGTTTTCTGACTTGCGCGAAGCACCGCTGAAAATTCTGGTAATGTCGGCAACGCTGGATGGCGGACGAATCGCGGGTCTATTGAATACTGAAGGGGTGTTGCGTAGTGAGGGGCGGCAATATCCGGTAGATATTCACTACACCGGCTCGCTTCGAGATCCACGGCCTATTGCCGAGCGAATGGCTGAAAACTTGCTGCAGATTTGGACGCAGCACAGCGGCAGTGTTTTGGCCTTTTTACCGGGGCAGGGAGAAATACTGCGCTGTGAAAGTCTGTTGCGCGAGAAGCTATACCAAGACTCTTCAGAAGTTCAGATTCTCATTTATCCGCTTTACGGCAATCTCAGTTTGGATCAGCAACGGTTGGCAGTTCAGCCGCCTGCGCCGGGGCAGCGTAAACTGGTACTGGCAACCACATTGGCGGAGAGCAGTTTAACCATTGAGGGCGTCTCGGTAGTGGTCGATAGCGGTCTGCAGCGGCAGAGTGTATTCGACCCCAACACCGCCATGAGCCGATTGCAAACCAAGCCTATTTCAAAGGCCTCGGCTACCCAGCGCGCCGGTCGGGCTGGTCGTTTAGAGGCCGGCCATTGTTATCGGCTGTGGAATGAAACCGAACAACTTGGCTTGGCCGAATTCAGTGAGCCGGAAATACTGCAGGCCGATTTGGCGCCAATGGCCCTGCAATTATTGCGCTGGGGTGTGGCTGATCCCACTCTGCTTTCTTGGTTAGATGCGCCTCCCGCCGCGCATTACCAGCAGGCGCTGGATTTGTTAGCACGACTGGGTGCGGTGAGCGCCGAACACAAGCTCAATAAGCATGGCGAGGCCATGGCCGATGTGCCGGTTCATCCACGGCTGGCGAATATGTTGCTCCGTGCCCAGCAGTGGGACGCCGACTTGCCGGGTAGTTTGTACCTTGCCTGTGAATTGGCGGCACTTTTATCTGAACGTGATTTTTTACTGGGGCACGGTGCAGATATCGAGTTGCGACTGATGGCACTGCGCGGCCAATACCGAATAAGCCAAGCTCAGCGCGGGGTATTGGATCGCCTGAAAAAACAAACTCGCCAATTTTTGCAATTGATGAACGCGCCGAAAATTCAGCCGGAAAATATCAGCGAATTGCCGATTGCGGCTTTGCTCGGGCTGGCTTATCCAGATCGAATTGCTAAATGCGGTAAGGCGCGTGGTGATTATCAATTGGCCAATGGCCGCCGGGTAGTGTTAGACGAGGCAGATAATTTGGCGGGAACCGAGTGGCTGCTGGTGGCCGAGTTGGGGGGGCAGCAGGGCCGCAATCGAGATCGTATTTATCGCGCCGCAGCGCTTAATCCCAGTGAATTTCAGCAGCGCCTACAAGCCTTGGTGGCAGAGAAAATGTTCTGCGATTGGGACGATAGTCGCGAGCGCTTTGTGGCAGAACAGCGATGTATGGTCGGTGAATTACTACTCAGCAGTAAGGCCTTGCCCGCCATTCCCGAGGCGGACAAAAGCCAGGCTTTAACTGCCTTAATTCGTCGCCGGGGTTTGTCAGTGTTGCCACTCGATGAGAGTGAAGAGCTGCGCGCACGGGTAGCGGTGATGAGAGCGCTAGAGGGGAGTGAACATTGGCCCGACTGGTCGGATACGGCATTGCTGGATACGCTTGAAGATTGGCTGGGGCCGTATCTGGGGCCGGTAAACAGTTTGTCCGCGCTGCAGAAATTGCCGATTCACGATTATTTAAAAAATCGCCTTGAGTGGTCGCAGCAACAACACTTGGACAGTGAATTGCCACTGCGTATTACCGTCCCCTCTGGATCATCGGTGCGAATAGACTACCGGCAAAATCCGCCGGTATTGGCGGTGAAACTGCAGGAAATGTTTGGCTGCGAACAAAGCCCTCAACTTGCCGGTGGCCGGTTGCCGCTAATGATTCATTTGCTGTCACCCGCTCGGCGGCCCTTGCAGATTACTCAAGATCTGGCCGGTTTCTGGCGGGGGAGTTACGAACAAGTGAAAAAAGAAATGAAGGGTCGGTATCCCAAGCATCCGTGGCCGGATGATCCGCTAGAGGCAATACCCACTGCACGAACTAAAAAGAATCAATATTAGCTACTGCGCTCATAATCTTGCAGCTCATAAATAAGAAGGAGCACATTTTTTTAGGCTTTTTTAGCCGATCTTTAGTTAGGTGATTTTTTCCTGAATCCGGGTTAACTTCACTCTGAGAATCTTTGTCAGCAGTGCTTTGAATGTTGGTTAATACATTCGCAAAAGCCCTGTTCTGAAATAAAAATAACCTTGATTGATGCGGAGACCCTAATGATTCCAACAATGATGGAACGCCCCCTATTAATTTCAGACATGCTGGAGTTTGGTCTGCGCGACCACCCAGAGGCGGAGATTGTTAGCCGCCGGGTAGAAGATGGCGAAATCCACCGTTATACCCAATTAGACGCCGCCAAGCGTAGCAAGCAACTGGCCAATGCGCTGGCAAAAATGAATGTGAAGCTGGGCGAAAACGTCGCCACGCTGGCGTGGAATACCTGGCGCCATTATGAAATTTACTTTGCGGTTGCCGGCAGTGGCGCGGTCTGTCACACGGTCAATCCGCGTCTGTTTCCTGAACAGCTGGAATACATTTTTAACCACGCCGAAGATCGTATTTGTTTTGTCGATCTCAACCTTGTGCCGATTCTGGAAAGCCTGAAAGACAAGCTGCCTTTGCTGGAAACCGTGATCGTGATGACCGACCGGGCGCATATGCCCGCCGAGTCCGGTTTCAAAAATCTGCTGTGCTATGAAGAATTGTTGAGCGCTGAAAGCGAGGAGTTTCAGTGGCCAGAAGTGCCGGAAACCAGCGGTTGCTCGCTGTGTTATACCTCGGGCACCACCGGTAACCCCAAGGGGGTGATGTACACCCACCGTTCCAGCGTATTGCACGCCATGGGCACGCTGCACGCGCAGGGTTTCTCCTTGAGCCGCGATTCCGCCATTTTGCCTGTGGTGCCAATGTTTCATGTGAATTGTTGGGGCCTGCCGTACTCAGTGGCAGTGACCGGCGCGAAATTGATTTTCCCCGGTGCGGGCATGGATGGTGCCAGCCTGTGGCAATTGATCGATGAAGAGAAGCCAGATTTTATCGCCGGTGTGCCAACCGTGTGGCTGGGGCTGCTTCAGCATTTGGATAGCATTGGCGCGCGTATGGATTCGGTGGAAACCGTGGTGATCGGCGGTTCGGCTACGCCGCTGTCGATGATTCGTGCCTTTGATGAAAAGCACGGCGCTTTTGTGTGTCAGGGCTGGGGTATGACTGAAATGTCGCCGCTGGGTACCGCCAATGTGCCGACTAAGAAAGTCATGGCCATGCCCAAGGAAGAACGTTACAAGCTGCAAACCAAGCAGGGCCGTCCCATTTTCGGTGTGGAACTGAAAATTATTGACGATGAGGGCAATGAACAGCCCCGCGATGGCAAAGCCTTTGGTCGCTTGATGGTACGCGGTCCGTGGATTATCGAGAGCTATTACAAAGCCGGTAAAACTGCCTTGGAAGACGGTTGGTTCGATACCGGTGATGTGGCGACCATCGACCCTGACAACTATATGCAGATTGTGGATCGCAGCAAGGACGTCATTAAGTCCGGCGGCGAGTGGATCAGCTCTATCGATTTGGAAAACATTGCCGTGGGCCATCCTGCGGTAGCCGAAGCCTGTGTTATTGGTATTCCACATGAAAAGTGGCAGGAACGCCCGCTGCTCTTGGTGGTACTGAAAGATGGCGCTGAAGCGAGTAAGGAAGATATTCTGTCTTTCCTTGAGCCTCAGTTAGCCAAATTCTGGATGCCCGATGATGTGGTCTTCCGTGACGGGCTGCCACATACGGCTACCGGTAAATTGCTGAAAGTGCCTCTGCGTGAAGAGTACGCCAGTCATTATCTGTAAGGGCTCATAAACCGGCATTGTTTGTGGCGGGGTTTGTCATTTCGGTGACGCCTCGGGCAAATTCTGAAATGATGCTTGTGCCATACTGGGCGCAAGCATTTTTCGAGTTTGGGGAAAATAATAATGACGCAATCCGTGCCGACCTTTTGCCGTATCTGTGAACCTTCTTGTGGTCTTCTGGCCGATGTAGAAAATGGAGCCGTCACCCGACTCCGGCCTAACAAAGCGCATCCCGTTACCAAGGGGTTTGCCTGTCACAAGGGCATTAATTTTCTCGATGTTCACAACGATCCAGACCGTTTGGGCTTTCCGCTAAAGCGCCAAAATTCCCGTGCGGAATTGCCTGCGAGCTTTGCGCAAACCGATTGGGATAGTGCTATTGGTGAAATTGCCAGCAAACTGACCGCGATTCGTGGACGCTATGGCGATAAATCCATCGCCGGATATATGGGTAATCCCATGGCTTTTAACAGCACTGGCCAGTTGGAAATTCCCGGTTTTTTCAAAGGTCTGAATGGCCGCTTTTTCAGCGCGTTGACACAGGATTGCGCCAATAAGCTAGCCGCCAGCGAAGTGATTTACGGCAGCGGCAATTTGCATCCGGTTCCGGATTTGGATAACACCGATTACTTCCTGTGTTTGGGAGAAAACCCCCGCGTTTCCCATATGAGTTTTTATTCGGTGGCCGATCCCATCAGCCTGTTGCGTGGTGTTATCAGTCGCGGCGGCCGAGTGATTTATGTGAATCCGCGCAAGATTGAATCGGTCAGTCCAGCCACCGGTGAATGGCAGCCAATCCGCCCGGATTCCGATCTGTATTTTCTCGCCGCCTTGCTCAATACCATCGATGCCGCTGGCGGCTTTGATGAGCAGGTGATCGCCCGTCACGGCAAAAATATTGAGGGCCTGCGCCGCTTTATTCAGCCTTACACTGCTGAAGCCGTAGCCGAACTTACCGCCATTCCGGCGGCGCAAATTCGCCAAATTGCACAGGATTGGATGGCCGCGCCTCGGGCATCGGTGCATATGTCTACCGGTGTGAATATGGGGCGGCAGGGCAGCCTGTGCTATTGGCTGGTGCAAATGCTGAGCTTTGTTACCGGTAACTTGGGGCGAGAGGGCGGCAATATTTATAGCCGGGGTTTTTATCCGTCCACCCAGTTTGGTGCGCTGCGCAATAGCGAGGGGTTTAATCCCTGGCAGCAGAGTGCGCAGGGTGAATTTCGCGAGGTGGCCGGCAATCTGCCCGGTAATTTGCTGGCCGATTATATTCACGATGAGCAGCAGCCGATTCGAGCGCTGATTGTCGTCGGCGGTAATCCGCTATTGTCGGTGGGCGGAGAAGTGCGCCTGCGCGAGGCGTTTCCAAAGCTGGAATTGCTGGTGGTGATTGATATTTATCGCAGCGCCACGGCGGAATATGCCGATTATCTGTTGCCCGCAACCGATTGGCTTGAGCGCGAAGATATTAATATGACTGGGGTCGGTATGCAGTCGCAGCCCTTCGTTCATTACACAGAAGCCGTGGTTGCCGCCCGCGATCAGCGTAAACCCGAGTGGTGGATTCTGGCAGCCATTAATCAAGCCATGGGCCTGCCTTCGCTATTGGATGCTGACGAGCCACAACCCCTGCGTAAAATCGATGGGCTATTGGCTATGGCGGGTTTGACTCGTCAAACCTTGCTGGAGAAATCGGCCCAGACTCAAGTCTGCGATGTGCCCGCACCGGAATTATTATTTAGCGAGGGGCTGCAGTTTGCCGATCAGCGAGTGGATTGCGCGCCGGCCTTGTTTGAGCCTGCGTTTGACGAGGCGCGCAAAATTTTTGAGGAATCCACGGCGGACACGCAGCTCCGCCTAATCAATTTACGAACGCCTTATATGCACAATAGTTGGTTCCAAAATGTGCAGAAATTGAAGCGCCCCGCGCATCAGCGTAACCCTTTACATATCTCACCAGCCGATGCCGAGCGTTTGAATTTATCGGATGAGCAGACGGTGAAAGTCAGCAATCAATGGGGTGAAATCACCGCTGAAATTAAGCTTGATGACAGCCTGCATACCGGTGCGGTGGCGATGACCCACGGCTGGGGAAATCAGCGCTCCTTTGGTTTGTCGGTTGCCCAGCAATATCCCGGCGTCAACGTAAACCAGTTACTACCAACCGGCCCCGGCAGTTATGAAAAGCTCAGTAATCAGGCCTTTATGAGTGGTGTACCCGTACAAGTAGAGGCGCTTGCATAAAATCCCTATCGCCCATTGCTGCCCAGTTCGACTAAGATTTGCAGAGCAGATGATGGAAGAAAAGGATAATTAAAATGGCAAAGCTGATATTTCTGGGTGGTACGGAAACGGTCACCGGCTCCAAATACTTATTGGAAACCGATACCACCCGTGTATTGATCGATTGCGGCTTATATCAGGGCTATAAATGGCTGCGGGAGCGCAATTGGCAAACCCTGCCATTGGATATGGATTCCCTTGATGCGGTGATCTTGACCCACGCCCATCTCGATCATTCCGGTTATGTGCCAGTCTTGTACAAGCGCGGTTATCGCGGCCCGGTATACTGCCATCCTGCTACCAAAGCACTGTGTCAGGTATTGCTCACCGATAGCGGCCATATTCAGGAAGAAGACGCTCGATTTTACGCCCGCCATAAAATCGGTAAACACCAAAATCCTGAGCCACTTTACGATCGCCATACCGCCGAGAAATCGCTGTCGCTGTTTAAAACGGTAGAGTTTGAACAGCGCTGGTCCGTGGGCGATATCCATTTCCGCTTACAAGCCGCAGGCCATATTCTGGGTGCCAGCAGCGTGATTGCAGAAGTGGATGGTAAAACCATTGGCTTCTCCGGGGATGTTGGTCGCCTGAATGATGAGATTAATTTGGCGCCGAAAGCGCTGCCGAAACTCGATCATCTACTGCTGGAATCTACATACGGTAATCGCCGGCATCACCAGGGCGACAGCCACGAGCAACTTGAGGAGATTGTCACCCGAGTGGCGAAAAGTGGCGGCGTCTTGCTGATTCCTGCGTTCGCAGTGGGGCGCACGCAAACCATACAGTTGTTGCTGCGGGATTTAATGGATCAAGGACGTATCCCCAATTTGCCGGTGTACCTAGATAGCCCGATGGCGATTGATGTTTCAGAAATTTACTGTCGCTTTACCGATAATCACCGGCTCGACCAAAACCAATGCCAGCGCATGAACGGGGTTGCCACCCAGACTCGCGAAGTCGATGAATCAAAGGCGCTGTCAGAAATTCAATTCCCCCACATCATTATCGCCGGCAGCGGTATGGCTACCGGCGGGCGAATTTTGCATCACTTCAAACGTTTACTCGGCAAACCCAATACCGTGGTTTTATTCACCGGTTATCAGGCGGGTGGTACCCGTGGTGCAAAAATGCAGCAGGGCGTAGATGCGGTCAAAATTCACGGTGAATGGTATCGACTTAAAGCCTCGGTAGAAGTCTTACATGGCCTGTCTGGCCATGCGGATTATGAAGAGATTGGTCAGTGGTTAGATCAGTCTGAGGTGGATAAAAACACCCAAATTCATCTGGTGCACGGCGAGGCCGAAGCGCTGGAGGCTCAGCGCGAATACCTATGCAAAAAGGACTATTGTGTGTCAGTAGCCGGTTATCGAGACGTTCTACATATTTGAGGAGATTAATTACTGCGCCTAGATTTTTAAGAGATTTGTGATGAGTTCTCTCAGCCACTGATTGAGCGGATCGTGATCACTGTTCTTATGCCAAAACAGGTGCATTTCCAGGGGCGGCACCGGGAACGGCAGCGGGCAGTGGTGCAACTGCCAGCCGCTCACCATTATACGAGGCACGGCAGCAAGATAATCAGTTGAGGCAATCACTTGGGGCAGTAGGCTGTAGTGCGGAATACGCAGTGCAATTTCCCGCTGCTGGCCCAGCGAGCGCAGGGCAATATCGATCGGGGTTGCGCCCCGAGCCCGGCTGGAAACCTGAATATGGGGTGCGGCCAGAAAATCCTCAAGACTAATCGGCTGTTTCGACAGCGGGTGATCCCGGCGCATCACACAAACATAATCTTCTTGCGCTAAGGGTTGTGACAGTAATTCGTTGCTGCTTAGCAGCGGCGCATCAATACCGAGCTGCAAATCGCCCGCAGCCAGTGCCAGTGGCACATCTCTACGGTTTTGAAACTGAATCTCCAGTCGCAGGTGCGGCGCTTGTTCAATCAATTTAGGCAGTAATTTAGGCAGCAGCAGGGCGCTGGCCTGTTCGGCGGCGTGCAGGCGTATCGTTTCATTGCTGGTGGCGGGGTCAAAATCCAGGCGAGCCTTAACACAGTCGTCCAGTGTTTCTAGCGCCTGTCTTACCGGGTTAATCAATTGTCGGGCCAACGGGGTGGGGCTAACGCCACCGGGGCTGCGTACAAATAAGGGATCGTCAAATAGGTCTCGCAGCCGCGCCAGTGCATTGCTAACGGCGGGTTGGCTTACATGTAATATTTCTGCGGCCCGAGTCAGGTTATGCTGGCTATAAATAGCGTTAAATACCGCGAATAAATTGAGGTCAACTTTGCTCATAGTGCGCAATCAAAATAATAAGTTTGAGTGATAATTGTATATTGAAATAATAAATTTTAATAATGCTTTGGCCCGCGCTAGCATGGGCGCTGTTTTTAATACGTCTCGCACGTTATTAAGCGTGTTCGGGGCGGTGATAAAGGATGTTCCATGTCGGAAATTTTGATTGTTCGTCACGGTCAGGCTTCGTTTGGCACCGATGACTACGACCGCCTTTCTGAAACTGGCTGGCAGCAGTCTCGTGTTTTAGGCGCGTTTCTGGCCGAGGCGGGGTATCAATTTGATGCTTGTTTTACCGGCGATATGCGCCGTCACCGCGAGACCTTATCGGGCATCTCTGAATCCTTTGCTGAATTGCCGGTAGCGACCGAGTTGCCGGGTCTGAACGAATATGATTTTCATACCATGGTGTCCAGCTACGGCCGGCTAGTGGGTGAAATCATTGATCAGCGCGATCCGCGTATCTTTTATCAGGCCTTGCGCCAAGCGATGTTGGCCTGGAGTCGCGGTGAGCTGAGCGATATTCCAGAAAGCTGGGACAGCTTTGAGCAGCGCGTACAAAGCACGCTTTCCGCCATTGCTGAGCCGCAGGGGCGAGTGCTAGTGGTAACGTCTGGCGGTGCCAGTAGCGCGATTTTGCGCACGGTATTAGGCGTGGATGTGGCGACCATGATTGAGTTGAATTTACAGGCCCGCAATACCGCCGTGAGCTATTACTTTTGTAAAAATGGCCGCTTTAAACTCAATAGTTTTAATACGGTGTCTCATTTGGATAACCCGCAGTATCGTAATTTGATCACCTACACATAAGTTATTTTTTCACTGAATAGAACAAAGGAAATTGCCATGGATCTGACTACTTCGCCCAAGGGCCAGGAAATTCTCGCCAAACTGCAGGTGTTTTTTGACGAGCATATTTACCCCAATGAGCAAGCCTATGCGGAACAACTGCATCACGCAGAAAACCGTTTTGCGGTGATGCCGTTGATGGATGAGTTGAAAGACAAGGCCAAGGCCGCCGGTCTGTGGAATCTGTTTGTGCAGGAAGACCACGCCGAGTATTGCGAGCACGGTGGTCTGAGCTTTTTGGATTACGCGCCAATCTGTGAACTGATGGGTCGAGTATTGTGGTCGCCCGAGGTGTTTAACTGTAACGCGCCAGACACCGGCAATATGGAAGTGTTTATGAACTTCGGCACCAAGGAGCAAAAAGAAAAATGGCTGAAGCCCTTGCTCAATGGTGAGATTCGCTCGTCTTATGCGATGACTGAGCCACAGGTTGCCAGCTCCGATGCCACCAATGTGCAATTGAGTATTGTGCAGGAAGGCGATGAGTGGGTGCTGAATGGTCGCAAGTGGTTTATCACTGGCGCGATGAATGAGCGCACTAAAATTTTCATCGTTATGGGTAAGTCTGACCCCAATAACGAAAGCCGCCACCTACAACAGACTCAGGTTTTGGTGCCGAAAGATACCGCCGGTCTGAAAATTATTCGCCCGCTGACCACGATGGGTTATGACGATGCGCCTATCGGCCACGCAGAATTGGTATTTGAAAACGTGCGGGTTCCGGTAGAAAACGTATTAGCTGGCCCCGGCCGTGGTTTTGAAATTGCTCAAAGCCGTTTGGCTCCCGGACGTATGCACCACTGTATGCGCCTGATCGGTATTGCCCAGCGCTCATTGGAGCTGGCATGTCAGCGCGTTGAAAACCGCAGCACTTTTGGTCGTAAGCTGAGCAAACACCAATCTATTCGCGAAGAAATTTCGCGCTGCTTCTCTGAAATTGAAATGGCCCGTTTGCTGGTGCTGAAAACGTGTAAAACCATCGACGAAAAAGGCCCGATGGCCAGCACCGATATGATTGCTGCCACCAAAACTACGGTGCCGCTGATGGTACAAACTATTATCGACCGCTGTATGCAAATGCACGGTGCAGGCGGTTTGACGGAAGATTACTGCATGGCCGAAGGCTTTAACTATGCGCGTTGGTGCCGTCAGGCCGATGGCCCAGATCAGGTGCACCAAATGGCACTGGGCAAGCAGATCATCACGCGTTACGCCGGTTAAGGGGGAGTCATGTCTGCATTTGAACTGGATACAGAAAGCCTCAACCGCTATCTGGAAGCCAATGTTGCCGGGTTTGAAGGCCCGCTAACGGCGGAGAAATTTGCCGGTGGCCAATCTAACCCGACGTATTTGATTGATGCCAAAAGTGGTCGCTATGTGCTGCGCCGCAAGCCACCGGGAAAACTGCTGGCCTCGGCACACGCGGTAGATCGCGAATACCGGGTGATGAACGCGCTGGCCTCAACGCCAGTGCCGGTGCCCACCATGCGTATTCTCTGCGAAGACGAAAGCGTGATTGGCTCGATGTTTTATCTGATGGATTTTGTCGAAGGTGAAATCCATTGGAATGCGGCACTGCCTGACCACACAAAAGAGCAGCGCACCGCTATGTACAACAGCATGAATAAAGTGCTGGCGGATTTGCACAATGTGGATGTAGAGGCGGTGGGCCTAGCTGATTACGGCAAGCCCGGTAATTATTTTGAGCGCCAAGTCGGTCGCTGGACCAAACAATACCGCGCCAGTGAAACCGAAACCATTGCCGAAATGGAAACCATGATGAGCTGGCTGAGTGAAAACCTGCCGGCGGATGATGGTCAGGTATGCCTCGCCCACGGCGATTTCCGTCTCGACAATATGATGTTCGAGAAGGGCGGCAGCAATGTAGTTGCCCTGCTGGATTGGGAATTGTCGACCTTGGGCCACCCCTATGCGGATCTGGCTTACCAGTGCATGCAGTGGCGTTTGCCCGGCGATGCGGCGATTCCCGGTTTGGGTGGCATCGATCGCAGCGCATTGGGGATTCCCACCGAGCAGGAATATGTGCAGGCTTATTGTGAGCGTCGCGGTATTGCCAAGATTGAAAACTGGGAGTTCTATCTGGTGTTTTCTTTCTTCCGCTTGGCGGCGATTCTGCAGGGCGTACTTAAGCGTTCTATCGACGGTAATGCCTCTAGCCAAAAAGCGCAGGATTACGGTGCTATGGTGAAACCATTGGCGGAGCTAGGCGTAGCCACAATCGAGCAGGGCGCATAAGATATTGGCGCCGAGTATGGGGCTAAATCCCATGCTCGGTTGTAACATTATGTCAATTTTTTGTGAGCGGCGATCATTGTTGTGGGCTGTAAAACTGACTGAGAATAGCCGCCGCATTCCTTAATGTGCCGTTTTTCTTAGATTTTCAGGGTGCTACTTGATACTGAGATCAGCGGTAAAAATTAATCAAGGTGGTGTCAGCCACCAAAATCGAGGAGATAAGCATGGATATTAATGGAAAAGTTGCCATCGTTACTGGTGGTGCGTCAGGTCTGGGTGAAGCAACTGTACGTGCCTATGTTGCCAAAGGCGGCAAAGTTGCCATCTTCGACATGAACGAAGAGCGTGCTAACAACATCATCAACGAACTGGGTGCTGACAAAGTTGCGTTCTACAACGTAAACGTTGCTGACGAAGAGTCTGTACAAAACGCCGTAAACGACGTTGTTGCTAAATTCGGCGCGATTCACATTTGTAACAACTATGCCGGTATCGGCAACGCCATGAAAACTTACAGCAAAAAAGGCGCGTTCCCACTGGATGCCTACAAAACTGTAATCAACGTTAACCTGATCGGTACCTTCAACGTTGCGCGTTTGGTTGCTGAAAAAATGGCTCAAAACGATCCATACGAAGGCAATGCTCGCGGCGTAATCATCAACACCGCTTCTGTTGCGGCTTACGAAGGCCAAATCGGTCAGGTAGCTTACTCTGCCTCTAAAGGTGGTGTTGTTGGTATGACTCTGCCAATGGCTCGTGACCTGGCTGACTACGGTATTCGTGTAAACACTATCGTTCCTGGTCTGATTCACACTCCACTGTTTGAATCTCTGCCAGAAGCAGCTTACAAATCTCTGGAAGCCAGCGTGGTTAACCCACAGCGTCTGGGTCGCCCAGAAGAAATCGCTCACCTGTCTGTAATGATGGCTGAGAACGAGTACATGAATGGCGAATGTATCCGTTTGGATGGCGCCATCCGTATGCAGCCTCGCTAAGACTGCTAATTTAAAAGCCCCCGCTTAGGGGGCTTTTTTTTCTTTAAAGAAAGGTTTGGAATTCATAAGAAGGAGAACATGCCATGTCTGAAGCAGTGTTAACTGAAGTTGAAAACGGGATTATGGTGGTGACCATCAATCGTCCCGAAGCGAAAAATGCCGTTAACTTGGCAGTGGCCAAAGGCATTGCCGCGGCAATGGACGAGCTGGACAGCAATCCAGAAATCCGCGTTGCTATTCTGACCGGTGCGGATAACAGCTTCTGTGCAGGTATGGACTTGAAAGCATTTGTCACCGGTGAAATGCCAATCATCCCCGGCAAAGGGTTTGCTGGTCTGTGTGAAGCCTCTCCCAAGAAGCCACTGATCGGTGCCGTAGAAGGTTACGCGCTGGCGGGTGGTTGTGAGTTGGCGCTGAGCTGTGACCTGCTGGTTGTGGCCGACAACAGCAAATTTGGTATTCCAGAAGCCAAGCGTGGTCTGGCTGCCGCTGCCGGGGGTTTGATGAAACTGCCGCGTATGATTCCAAGCCGTATCGCTATGGAGCTGGCGCTGACCGGCGATTTTATTGATTCTGCCCGCGCCTACGATCTGGGTCTGGTAAATCAGGTTGTTCCAGCAGGAACCACACTGGAAGCGGCAAAAGCATTGGCAGCCAAAATCGTGGCCAATGCGCCAATGTCGATTGAAGCCTCCAAGCGCGTGATTATGGAACAAGTCGATTGGTCAACCGAGGAAATGTTTGCCAAACAGCAAGCGATTGTTGATCCGATTTTTGTTAGCCACGATGCCACTGAAGGTGCCAAAGCGTTTGCAGAAAAGCGCGCCCCGAATTGGTTGGGTAAGTAAGTTTAACTCGAGGATATGACGATGAGAGAAGCATGGATTATTGACGCCTGCCGCACCCCACGCGGTATTGGTAAAGCAGGTAAAGGTGCACTGGCGGGTATTCACCCTTCAAATCTGGGTGCCTCGGTACTGAAAGCACTGGCTGAGCGCAACCAGCTCGACACCTCGCAAGTTGACGACATCATCTGGGGCACCAGTTCACAGCGTGGCCAACAAGGTAACGATCTGGGCCGTATGGCGGCGTTAACTGCCGGCTACGATGTGCGCTCAAGCGCCGTGACTCTGGACCGTTTCTGCGGCTCAGGTATCACCACCGTAAACTTGGCGGCGTCTACCATTGGTGCAGGCTTTGAAGAGTGTGTGATTGCCGGTGGTACTGAAATGATGTCCAACTACGGACACGAGGGCAATATGGGCCCCGCGTTTATGGACAACGGTAACCTGCAACTGCGCGAAATTCACCCACAGCCTCACCAAGGTGTGTGTGCCGATGCGATTGCAACATTGGAAGGCATTAGCCGTGAAGCACTGGACGAGCTGGCCGTAGTGAGCCAAGAGCGCGCTGCCAATGCAATTGCCAACGGTCACTTCGACAAGAGCTTGATCTCGGTATACCGCGAAGACGGCACATTGGCGCTGGATAAAGAAGAATTCCCACGTCCCGGCACCACTGTTGAAGCACTGTCGCAACTGAAGCCCGCCTTTGAAGGTCTGGCTAACCACCCACTTGATGAAGCCGGCACCACTTACGCCAGCCTGATCAACAAGGTGTACCCCGATCTGAAAATCAGCCACGTTCACCACGGCGGCAACTCCTCTGGTGTGGTTGACGGTGCGGTTGCCATGCTGATGGCCTCACCTGAATACGCGAAAAAGCACGGCCTGAAGCCACGCGCTAAAATCGTTGCTTTCGCAAACATGGGTGATTCTCCAACCCTGATGCTGAACGCACCTGTGCCTGCAACGCACAAAGTATTGGCTAAAGCTGGCCTGACGATCGACGATATCGACCTGTTCGAAATCAACGAAGCGTTTGCGGTTGTTGCTGAAAAGTACATCCGTGACCTGAATCTGGATCGCAACAAAGTCAACGTGAACGGCGGTGCAATGGCTCTGGGTCACCCCATTGGCTGTACCGGTGCCATGCTGATCAACACCGTTCTGGACGAACTGGAACGTCGCGACCTGAAACGCGGTTTGGTTACCATGTGTGCGGCCGGCGGCATGGCCCCTGCGGTGATTATCGAGCGCGTTTAAGTTCGTTGTGCTGCCGGGAGTGCTTGAGCTTAGGCTTCCGGGAGTTACAAAGCTTTGGAAGTAAAAAGGCGGCTACATTAGCCGCCTTTTTTTGTGCCCGTTTTTATGGGTTTACTTGCCTACCAGTGCCAGAAATTCTTTACGAGTCGCGTGGTTGTCTTTAAAGACACCAAGCATGGCGCTGGTGCGCATTACCGAATTCTGTTTTTCCACGCCGCGCATCATCATGCACATATGCTTGGCTTCGATAATCACACCGACACCTTCAGCGCCAGTGACTTCCATCATGGTGTTGGCGATCTGGGTGGTCAGGCCTTCTTGAATCTGTAAGCGGCGGGCGTAGAGGTCAACAATACGCGCGACCTTAGACAGGCCCAGTACTTTGCCATTGGGAATATAGGCGACATGGGCGCGGCCGATAAACGGCAACAGGTGGTGTTCGCACATGGAGTACAGTTCAATATCTGAAACCACCACCATTTCGTTGCAGTCAGATTCAAACAACGCGCCGTTAACCACGTCGTCTACTTTGCGCTGGTAGCCAGAGGTTAAAAATTGAAACGCCTTGGCGGCACGCTTGGGGGTGTCTTGGAGGCCATCGCGGGTCAGGTCTTCACCGATCGCTGAAATGATCTCTGCGTAAGATTTTTCCACTGTATTATCCATTATCAAATTTTCGCCGCCCATCATAACAAATGGTTTTCGCGGGAAGAAAGCGAAACCCGTGTAGAATACGTTGCCCGGAACAGTGGCAGATCACCCAAGGACAAAAAAATGACCGTCTCCCCAGAACAGCGACTGCAGAAATGTGCTGATGAGCTGCATACCGTTAGGGATTTTATTCGCTTTGGTTTGAGCGAGTTTGCTCGCGCCGGTTTGTTTTTTGGTCACGGCACGGACAATGGTTACGACGAGGCCATGGTACTGGTGTTTCATGCCCTGAATTTGCCCATGGACTTGCAAGAGCAGGTGTTGGATTGCCGTTTGGTCAGCGAAGAAAAACAGCAGGTTTTGGCTCTGTTTGATCGCCGGGTAGCTGAGCGTTTGCCCGCCGCCTACCTCACGCGAGAGGCGTGGTTTTGTGGTTTGTCTTTCTATGTGGATGAGCGGGTTTTGGTGCCGCGCTCGCCCATTGCCGAGTTGATTGAACAGCATTTTTCGCCCTGGCTGCTTGGGGTAGAGCCGACTCGGATTCTGGATTTGTGCACTGGCAGCGGCTGTATTGGTATTGCCAGTGCTTACGCGTTTGAAAATGCCGAAGTGGATTTGGCTGATATTTCCAGCGATGCGCTGGATGTGGCGCAAATCAATATTGCCCGCCATGAATTGGGGCATCGGGTTCAGGCTCGTCAGTCCGATGTGTTTGATGGGCTGGGTGATACCCGCTATGACCTGATTGTGAGTAATCCGCCTTATGTGGATGCGGAAGATCTGGCGGATATGCCTGATGAATACCACCGGGAGCCGGTCTTGGGTTTGGCCGCTGGCGGCGATGGCTTGGATATCGCCCGCCGTATTTTGCGTGAGGCCGCCGGGCATTTGAATCCCGGTGGCTTGCTGGTGGTTGAAGTCGGCAATAGCTGTATTGCCTTGGATGAGGCTTTCCCGAATGTGCCTTTTACATGGTTGGAGTTTGAGCGGGGCGGCCACGGCGTGTTTACCTTGAGCCGGGAGCAGTTGGAGCAATATCAGGCGGAGTTTGCCTAAGTCGTTCACGCTAGAATAAGCGGTTAGGCGCGGTTTTGCGTATAATCCGCGTTCAGATTTTTGCAGGTTGAGATTATGTCGGGAAATTCCATCGGAAAATTATTCACTGTGACCACCTTTGGGGAGAGTCACGGCTTGGCATTGGGGGCCATTATTGATGGCTGTCCTCCGGGCTTGGAATTGACTGAGGCGGATTTACAGATCGATCTCGATCGCCGCAAGCCCGGTACTTCGCGCTATACCACGCAGCGCCGTGAAGATGATGTGGTGAAGATTTTATCTGGTGTATTTGAGGGTAAAACCACCGGCACTTCTATTGGCTTGCTGATTGAAAACACCGATCAGCGCTCCAAAGACTACAGCAAAATCATGGATCGCTTTCGCCCCATGCATGCCGATTACAGCTACGAGCAAAAATACGGCATTCGCGATTATCGCGGTGGTGGCCGTTCTTCTGCGCGTGAAACCGCCATGCGTGTTGCCGCTGGCGCGGTAGCAAAGAAATATTTGGCGGAGTACTGCGGCGTGCAGGTGCGCGGTTATCTTTCCCAGCTGGGCCCAATCAAAGTAGAAAAAGTGGATTGGGATATTGTGGAAACCAATCCGTTCTTCTGTCCCGATGAATCCAAAATTCCCGAGATGGAAGATTTTATGCAAGCTCTGCGTAAATCGGGAGATTCCATCGGTGCGCGCTTAACGGTGGTCGCTTCAGGTATGCCGGTAGGCTTGGGCGAGCCGGTTTTTGATCGTTTGGACGCAGATGTAGCCCATGCATTAATGGGCATAAATGCCGTTAAAGGTGTGGAAATTGGTGCCGGCTTTGACTGCGTTACTGCCAAAGGCAGTGAGCATCGCGATGAGCTGACTCCGGACGGTTTTACCTCCAATAACGCCGGTGGTGTCTTGGGCGGTATTTCTTCTGGGCAGGATTTGGTGGCAAGCATTGCCCTTAAACCTACCTCCAGTATTTTGGTGCCGGGCAATACCATTAACAAAGATGGCGAAGCGGTCGAGGTGATTACTACCGGTCGTCACGACCCCTGTGTGGGTATTCGTGCGGTGCCGATTGCTGAGGCTATGGTGGCCATTGTGTTGATGGATCATCTGCTGCGTGACCGTGGGCAAAATGCGGGTGTGCATAGTGCAACGCCAATAATTCCGGCGTCATCTTGATTTATCGGGAGTAGCAATGGCGGCGGCATTGCCGTATTGGCGGCTCTCGGGTTTTTATTTCTTCTACTTCGCCCTGTTAGGCACTTGGCTGCCTTACTGGGCCTTGTACCTTAAATCCCTCGGTTTTAGCTCAATTCAAATTGGCTTTCTGTCGGCCTTGGTCATGGTGACCAAGGTCGTTGCGCCCAATATCTGGGGTTGGCTGGCGGACAGTTATCACTGTCGAACCCGAGTGATTCGCCTAGGCGCCTTATTAGCCACAGTTTGTTTTCTCGGCGTGTATTTCAGCGATGACTACTGGTGGATTTCGCTGGTGGTGGTGAGCTATAGCTTTTTTTGGAACGCGGTGCTGTCGCAGTTTGACGTGCTGACCCTAAGCCACCTTGAGGGGCGCTATGCCCGTTATTCGCTTATTCGGGTATGGGGTTCGGTCGGTTTTATTGTGGCCGTTATGGCGGTGGGCGCTTGGCTGGATTATCACCCGATCTTTGATTTATTAATCATTGTAAGCTTGTTATTAGTCGGTATTTGGCTGTGCAGTTTGCTCGTGGCCGAGCGGCCCAAAGCGACCGATATCGCTTCCCAAGCCAAGGCACCATTGTTTTCTATTCTGCGTCGGCCAGCGGTGATGGTGTTTTTTCTTAGCAGTTTTTTTCTGCAACTTTCCCACGGACCGTACTACACGTTTTTCTCCATCTTTATGGAAGACAAGGGCTACACCAAAACCATTACCGGTTTGTATTGGTCGCTGGGTGTGCTGGTTGAAGTGCTGCTGTTTTTGGTTATGCATCGGCTCCTTGCTGCATTCAGCCTGCGCAATATTTTATTGTGGAGTTTATGGCTGAGTGTATTGCGTTGGCTGATGATTGCTTATCTGGTTGATTCGCCAGTGTGTTTGTTTATTGCTCAGTGCCTGCACGCCGCCAGTTTTGGTTCCTTTCATGCGGCGGCGGTGGAAACCGTGCGGCGCTGGTTTCCCCATCATCACGGACAGGGCATGGCGCTTTACAGCGGTTTAAGTTACGGCGCGGGCGGTGCGTTGGGTGCTTACTATAGCGGCCTGCTTTGGGATGTAAGCCCCGAGTTGTGTTTTGCAATCGCGGCGGCTGCCGTAGCGGTGGCTGCATTATTATTTTGGCGTTATTTTGCCGAACCGGTCACCTTGGAAGAGATTGATGCGCAATAAGCTGGCGTCGATTTTCCGTGCTGGTTAGACTGCAATTATTTCCGCAATGAGAATAATCAATGGCGAATGAATCCGTTGTTTACGGGTGTATCACCGATATGCAGTTTGTCAGCAATGCCGATGGCATTGGTGAGCGCCGCGCTGCAAATCGCCGGGTTACTGAGTCCTTGCCGCTAGCAGAAGATTGGCCGCTTTTGTGCCGGGAGATGTTTTCCCTGCCGCAACAGGCGGTGGACTTTGGCGATTGCCAGACCGATGTTATTCACTTTGGCGCTTCGTATAAGGGCATTGAGCACGAGTGGACGGAGTGGCTGAAATTGTTTGAAGCCATGTTGCACGATATGTACTGGGTGTCTGCCACGGTGCATCTGCAAACGGCTTATAATGGCACTCATACCTTTGTGTGGCATGCCGAAGATGAGTTTCATGCACCGGGGCAGGGTGGCGGTAAGTTACGTTGTGAGTGGTTGCGTGAAGACAGCTTAAGTTAGAAAGAGATGAGTGAAGAATCCCAATTTGAGTATTTACTGCAGTGGTGGCGCCGCTTTAAACGCATAAGAACGCCACTATTAGCGGTGCTAGCAACGGCGCTGCTGGTCAGTTCAGCCGTGAATACCTTTGATGTTCCCCTGCAAGATATTCTGAATTACTTTCTGGTCTGTCTATTTGGCGTAGGCGTGTTGGCTGGTGCCGCCTTGGTGCTGGTATTTATTTTTAAATTGTTCTCGCGCCGCTAATGAAAGCGGCGCGTTGCTGAGCTTTATTCCACCAAAATATCGAGGCTGAGTTGGTCGGCAATGCTGTCCAGCGCGTCTTCCAATTGGTCGCGATTCACCGTTGCCGGCAACTCCACTTGAGCCAAGGCTTCAAACAGCGTGTCTCCGCTCATGGCGGCGCTGGTGACATTGCTGCTCATCTCTACCACATTGATCTGGTGTAGTTTCAAGGCCCGGCTGATCTCGTGAACAATACCGGGGCGATCATTACCCACCACACTGAGCTTGCAGGGTTTAACGCGCTGGCTGCTGACCTTGCTGTCGCTGTTTTGCAGGGTGATCTCAAGACCTTCACTGCTTAGCGCTTGCAGTGCGCGACGCAGCGATTCGGTCTGGTCGCTGGCTACTGTAACTCTAGCGATGCCGGCAAACTGGCCGGCCAGTTCAACCATTCGGCTTTCCTGCCAGCTACCTTGATGGGCACTGATCTGTTCAGCAATACGTTCCACCAGACCGGGGCGGTCAGCACCTATAAAAGTAAAAACCAGTGAGGTATTCACAAATCACCTTTTTATCTTGGGCATTTCCCGGTTTGGGAGTCGCCTTTCACTGTGAGGAAAAACAAAGCGCTGTTACGATACGTGAAAGCAAGGGGCGCTGTACAGCAGCAAAATCGTCGCCCCGTAACATAGTGTGAATGAGGTTTGGTAGTGAGTGATTATCTGGAAATTCCGTGGCAGAAATTGTCGGAAGATGCCCTGCAGGGGATGTTGGAAGAGTTGGTAACACGGGATGGCACAGACTACGGCGAGCGTGAGCTAAGTGAAGGTGAGAAGATTGAGCAACTGCGTGAATCGCTTATTTCCGGCAAGGCCCTGATTGCCTTTGATCCGGGTTCGGAATCTTGGGCCGTGTTGCCTAAAACGTAACACGGGCTTGTGTTTTTACCCTGAGAGCCGACAATACCGCCTCGACAATTAGTGAGTTTGCCCATGAGTTCCACCGACTTTCCCCGTGCTGATCACCTGCTCGATACCTGCGGCCTGTACTGCCCGGAGCCAGTGATGCTGCTACATAATAAAATCCGCGATATGGCGGTTGGGGAAGTGCTGGAAATTCTCGCCACTGATCCTGCTACCACCCGAGATATTCCCAAGTTCTGTAATTTTCTGAATCATGAGCTGCTGCTCAGTGAAGAGGGCAAGGTCAGCGATGAAGAGGAAGGCTACCGCTATCTGGTGCGGAAGCAGGGTTGAGGTAAGGCCTAACTCAATATTAGTAGCACCTATAAATCCAGCGCGAGCAAGTATTTTGAACAAGGAGGTTCAGTATTACGCCTTGTAATTAAAGATTACGGGGTGTAATGTTTCTTGTATGAGAGTCATCACTAATAAGCGGCTAGTTGAGTTCGCTAAGATGCACCCGCAAGCTGCAGAACCTTTGCAGGCTTGGCGTAAATTGGTGGAGTGCCGGTCGTATGTAAACTTCGCTGATTTACGTAATGTCTTTCGTGGCATCGACAAGGTGGGTGATTTACATGTCTTCAATATTGGAGGCAATAAATTTCGCCTAATAGCCTTCATACAATTTACACACCAAATTTGCTACATCAAAGCGGTGTTAACTCACGCGGAATACGATAAGGAGCAATGGAAATGAACAGGCAATCAGCTTATAAAGCTTGGTCTCAGTTTCATGCTGCTGCGGGTCTTGGTGGCGCGGATGAATATGATCGGCTTGTAGAAATGGCTGACAATATCATTGAGAGTGGTAAAGCGAATGACGGTGGCCCGATGGAAATGCTTTTTGGGCTTCTCTGTGACCGAATTGAGCAGCATGATAGGGCGCAGTTTATTATGCCCGAGGCCTCACCAGATCAGGTTGTGCGTTTCTTGATGGAACAGCATGGCTTAACTCAGAGCCAGATTCCCGAGATAGGCAATCAGAGCGCGGTTTCTCATGTTTTGAATGGTCGGCGTGATTTAACCCTTGCCCAAATCAAAGGGCTGTCATCACGATTTTCTATCCCTGCGGACATACTTATTAAATAAAAAACCAGAGCTGTGTTTTAACAAGCTCTGGTTTGTATTTCCTTTCCAGTGATTTAGGGCGTAATTAATTTACTTAAGGCCCTCGTAGCCATTACGCCGCCGCTCTTGATTTGATTAGCAATGTGATACTGGAAAAAATAGCGAAAGCCGTTTTCTTCGGTGGCGGGGTAGAGGCAGTCTGAGCCGGGCAGTATCGGCCACTCTTTGGTTTCGCTGGTATCGGCCAACATGGCGGTCATCTCGCCTTTGTCGTTTAGCTGCCAACTCACCACGGGTTCCAATTGAAAGCGGCTGTTATCTTCATGAATCAATGCGGCGTGGCTGCCGGTCAGGTCGGGAATTTCCTGCACTATTGGGCTGTTGTTTGGATATGTGGCACGAACTTCCAGCGCGCGTTGATGGTGCTCGGGGGCATCGCTGAAGCGGCGCTCGCTACGCGGGCAGTAATAGCCTTCAGCGCAGCCAGATTCGGGGTTGTCTAGGTCAATACAGCGGGCAATGCCTTTCAGCCAAGGTACTAGGGCTACCACGCTGCCGTCGGCGAGCCGGGCCCAGCACAGAATTTTAATGGCGTAGAGTTTGTCGTGGGAAAGGGCGTGATGAGAGTAAAGCAGGCATAAGCCTTCGTATTCGGGGGAAAGCTGCAGAATCTTTTGTTGGTCCACCTCTCGTGGACGGTCAGGGAAGGGAAGAATCGTTGCCGTTCGGGTGGTGCCGGGTTTACGTGGATCCATAAGACAGCTCCTAACGTAGTGGGCGGCACGCCATGTCGCAGGATGGCGACACGGCGTGCGTCGTTATCCCTTTCTGATAAAATTACCTGCACAATATCCATTTGCCAAGTATTTCTTTAAAAGCGCCGCCGTGACCCGTCCAATTTCCTTTTATTTTGCTTATGGCTCCAATATGAATCCCGCGCGTATGCAGGCACGCGGGCTGTACTTTCATACAGCGCGATCAGGCTCGCTGCCGGGATATCGGCTGCGCTTTAATAAAGAGTCCCATGCCAGCCCCGGCGTGGCCTACGCCAATATTGAACCGTTTACGACATCGTCGGTTGAGGGTGTGCTGTATGAGCTTGCCGACCCAGCGGCGATTGCCTTGATGGATGGCTTTGAGGGCACGCCGGTGCGCTACAGTCGCGAATGCCTGCATGTGCATACTGCGCAGGGTTTGGAATTGGCTTGGGTTTATTTGGCGAATCCCGCCTTTATCAACAACCAGATCATCCCTGAAAGCCGCTATTTGGCACATTTGTTAGCTGGAGAAGCCTTTCTCTCCGAAGCCTATATGCAGCAACTGCAATCGCAGGACTGCTTGCCATCCGAGATTATTGAAGGCGAGGCGGGCCTTAAATTTAATGTTTGAGGCGCACTCAATCTCAAATGGATTTGCCGAAGGGGCCGATGCTGAAAATCTGTCCCAGATTTTTGCTGACTGTTTTCAGGCATCTGAACAAACAGTATTGATCGGTGGTGCCGATGAGCCCTTTTACCAGCCCGGTGAAAAGGAAGAGCTTCATCGGCTTTATTTCCGAGAGGATTTTGCTCGCAGCGCGCTGCATGAGTCTGCGCATTGGTGTATAGCTGGTAAGGCGCGCCGTGCGCTTGCTGATTTTGGTTACTGGTATGCCGCAGATGGTCGCAATGCTCAGCAGCAATATGCGTTTGAGCAGGTGGAAGTAAAGCCTCAGGCCTTGGAATGGCTGTTTTGTAAGGCCGCGGGCTTAGCCTTTCAGGTGAGTGTGGATAATCTCGATGGTGAGTCCACCGATGATTTCCCGTTTAAATTGGCGGTTTGGCAGCAAGTTCAGTGCTATTTACAAAGTGGTTTACCAGTAAGGGCGGCGCAGTTTCGAGAGGCTTTAGCTCAGTATTTTGGTGGCCCCTTGCAGTTAATAGCAGAGGATTACCCGTTGGCCGAGTTGTGTCGATGAGTCGTCCTGAGCCAGAACTAGAACATCATGCGCTCTATGCCATGGATGCCTCGATCTATATTTTCAAAGCCTGGTTTGGTCTGCCTGAGCGATTTTACAGCTCTGAGGGATACGCCCTAAATGCCGTTGAGGGCTTTACTCAGACCTTGCTGAGAGTATTGGAGCAGCATCAGCCGCGCTATTTTTTGGCGGCTTTTGATGAAAGTCTGGGGCAGGGTTTTCGTGAAGCGCTATACCCGAATTACAAAGCTAGCCGTGCTCTGCCCGACGAGGCCTTGGCCTATCAACTTAATGCCTGCCGAGAAATCTGTGGGGCCTTGTCGGTGACCCACTGGGCCTCATCTCAATTCGAAGCCGATGATTTATTGGCAACAGCGGCGAGCGAGGCGCGTGCGCAGGGACGAGCAGTTCGAATTTTAAGCCGGGATAAAGATCTGGCGCAGATTCTTACCGCCGAACACGACTCTATTCAAGATGTCGGAGCCCCAGCTAAAACTCGTGCTCAGTGGCAGCAGGAGAGTGGCATTGATACCAAGCAATTGCCGGATTATCTGGCGCTGGTTGGCGATAGTGTCGATGATATTCCGGGGGTGAAAGGCATTGGTCCGGTCGCGGCAAAGGCAATTTTGCAGCGCTACGAAAATTTGGAAGCGGTATATAACAATTTGGCGGCACTGAAGGACTTGAGTTGCCGGGGTGCTGCGCGACTACCTGAAAAGTTACAGACAGAGCGCGAAGCAGTTTTTCTTTACCGAGAGTTATGTCGTTTGCGTGAAGACGTACCGTTGCCAGATGATTGGCAGCAGGCTCGCTTCGAGGGGGCAGAGCTTGATCGCTTTATCGCTACGGGTATGGAGATCGGTTTGCCTGAATCTTGGCTGCGGCAGCAATATAAACGCTTTCCTCAAGCATTTGCACTGCGTCATTAAGGCCGAATTAAAGCGGAAATAAACGGCATGAGAATTCTGGTTGATGAAAATATCCCAGCTGCGCTGGAGGCCTTTAGTCAATTCGGTGAGGTGCAGCGTGTGCCCGGACGGCAGCTCGGCGAACCGCAATGGCGAGAGGTGTTGGCTAGCGCTGATGCGATAATGGTGCGTTCGGTTACGCGGGTAAATCGTGAGTTATTGCAAGGCACAAATATCCGCTATGTGGGTTCAGCAACAATCGGTGCGGATCATCTGGATACGACGTTTCTTGAGCAGCAGGGTATCGCTTGGTCTACCGCGCCCGGCTGCAATGCCGACTCGGTGGGCGATTTTGTGCTCAGCGCAATGGCGGTGTGTGGCGATATTCTTGAGCGTCTCTTGGCCGGTGGTCGTTTAGGCGTTATTGGGCATGGCAATGTGGGGCAGCGTTTAACAACGCGTATGCAGCGGCTGGGTATTAGCTGTTTGGCTTATGACCCCCTGATAGCACAGCAAGGTATTTTGACTTCGCTGGATTCGGTGTTGCAGAGCGATATGCTGTGCTTGCATGCGCCATTAACTCGCTCTGGAAATTACCCCACATTTCATCTGTTATCCTTTGAGCAGCTTTGTCGCCTACCGGAGGGCGCGGTATTGCTTAGCGCGGGTCGCGGAGAGGTGGTTTCAACAGAAGTGCTATTGGCGCTGGCCGAAAAACGCCCAGACATTACTCAGGTTTTAGATGTGTGGGAACCGGAGCCCGCCATTCCCTTGGCCCTATTGGAAAAGGTCTTTTTGGCGACGCCCCATATTGCCGGTTACAGCAGTGACGGCAAATTAAACGGCACCCGTCAGATTGCACAGTGGTTGGCACTGCAACTGAATCAGTCTTTTTCTGCAGCGACAGTGGATGCGGTATTGCCGCCTGCTGATGAAATTACGCTTGTTTCAGAAGCGCCTTCACAGCTTATCCGCGAAGCGATATTAGCGATTTACGATGTGCGTGAAGATGATGCGCGCCTGCGGCAGGCGCTAAGCAATTTGAAAGATGATGCCGAGCGGGGCAGGGCTTTTGATGTGTTACGTAAAACGTATCCCTTGCGCAGAGAGCTAGGCAGTAGTTCGCTGAGTTTACGGTCAGAACAAGCTGATCTGGCTTCCTTGTTAAATGCCTTACAAGGGCGAGGAGAAAAATGAGTTCTGCGGTTTTTAAGCTGGGCTTAGTGATTAATCCGCTGGCGGGTTTGGGTGGGCCGTTGGCGTTGAAAGGTAGTGATGATCTGCTGAAACTCAAGCCCGAATTTGTGCCCTCTGCGAATGAAATGTCACGCTCGGAAGCGCGTTGCCTGCGATTTCTTCAGCAAATAAAAGCGGGATTGGATCAGCAGAAAATGTCGGTTTCGGTCTTGGGTTTTCGCGGTGCGATGGCGGAGCAAGTGGTAGCAGAAGCCGGTTTGCCATTCGACGCTGTTGGGAAGCCCGCAGATGAGAAATTAAGTACGCCAGAGGATAGCCGTGCGGCAGCAAAGGCGATAAAGCAAGCTGGCGCGGATTTGTTGGTTTTTGTCGGCGGGGATGGCACCGCGCGGGATATGGTGCAGGCCATTGGCACGGATTTGCCGGCGCTGGGTTTGCCGGCAGGCGTAAAAATGCATTCCGGAGTGTATGCGGTCAGCCCGGAAGCGGCGGCCGAAATTGTGCTAGCGTTGATCAACGGCAAGTTAGTGGATATTGCCGAGCAAGAAGTGCGCGATATTGATGAGCAGGCTTTTCGCGAAGGGCGGGTGACGACCCGCTATTACGGTGAGTTACTGGTACCGAAGCTGGGCGGATTTCTGCAGCGAGTGAAAGACAGCGGCCGTGAGGTTGAGGAGTTGGCGGTAGCGGAAATCGCCGATGAAGTGGTCGAAACCATGGATGATCGCACCCTTTATATCGTCGGGCCGGGCTCAACCACCGCCGGAGTGATGGAGCGGCTGGGTTTGGAAAATACCTTGCTGGGGTTTGATCTAGTGCTTGCTGAGCAGTTACTGGCTAATGATTTGGATGCGGCGGGGCTTAGTGGTGCGCTGGATCAGCACGATGGGCCGGTCAAGGTGTTGATAACAGCGATTGGCGGGCAGGGGCATTTGCTGGGGCGAGGTAATCAGCAGTTGACGCCGGAGCTTATTCGCCGAGTGGGGCGCGACAATTTTATTGTGTTAGCCACCAAGACCAAATTGAGTCGACTTGAAGGTCGGCCACTCTTGGTTGATAGCAATGATGCGCAGTTAGATGCTGAATGGGCTGGTTTTATTCCGGTGATTACGGGTTATCGCGATCAGGTGATGTATCGCATTGGTCAGCAGTAGTTTTTTAGTTAAGGACAGGTTTTGACAGATTTTAAGCAGTTTTCATCGGTTTCTGCGTTTGCTCAGTGGCCGCAAAAAATAGCGGAAAGTGATGATGCAATTCGGCTGTTTCATGGCCGTGGTCAGTGCTTTTCCGGTTTTGAATATTTCACGGTGGATTATTTTGCGCCGGTATTGTGGGTGGTGTTGTACCGCGAGCCTGAGGCTGAATTTTGGGCCGAATTTTGCTCCCAATTAACAACGCATCTAGCGTCGTCCGTTGGGGTGGCTGCGGTTCAGCATCGCTATCAGCGCGATGCCGAGTTGGACTTGCTTTGGGGAGAATTGCCAGAGCGCCCTGTAGCTAAAGAGCATAATTTGGTATTCCAGCTGCAGTTTGGTGGGCGCCAGAATATTGGTTATTTCATGGATATGCAGCCGGCACGGCAATGGTTGCGGCCACGTTCAAAGGGTAAACGGATTCTCAATTTATTTTCCTACACCTGCGCCTTTTCTGTAGCGGCGGCTGCCGAAGGCGCGGAGCGGGTAGTAAATGTGGATATGAGTAAATCGGCACTGCGTACCGGGCGAGTTAATCACCAACTATCTGGTTTGGAATTTACCGATACGGAAGTGGTGTATTTGGGCCACGATATTTTCCGCTCTTGGGGGCGAATAAAAAAAATGGGGCCCTATGATCTGGTGATTTGCGATCCGCCGTCGCGGCAGGCAGGTAGTTTTGAAGTGCGTAAGGATTACCCAAGGCTGCTGCGCAAAATGCCAGAGTTACTCGCCGAGGGTGGTGAGGCGTTGATCTGTTTGAATGCGCCGTATTTGGATACGGATTTTCTTCAGGAGATGGTTGCCGAGCACTGGCCAGAAGGGCAATTTATTGAACGCCTGCCTGGGCGAAAGGACTTTCCAGAAAGCGATGCGGCAGCTTCATTGAAAGTCCTGTCTTATAAAGCCTAGCCGACAGCCTGTAATTTTTTCCGGTAGCGACTCAAGAATCTCGCAAAGCGCTCAATCGCATCTTCCAAATCAATCTTATTCGGCAGGAAAACAATACGCACATGGTCCGGGCTTGGCCAATTAAAGCCGGTGCCTTGCACTAGCAGCATTTTTTCCTGATTCAGCAGATCCAGCACCATTTGTTCGTCATCGATAATGGGGTAAACCTCAGGATCGAGACGAGGGAACATGTAGATTGCGCCCTTGGGTTTGCTGCAACTTACGCCGGGGATGGCATTCAGCATTTCCCACGCAAGGTCGCGCTGCTCAAGTAAGCGCCCGCCGGGCAGAATCAGTTCATTAATGCTTTGGTAGCCGCCCAGTGCAGTTTGAATGGCATGTTGCGCTGGAACATTGGCGCACAGACGCATTGAAGACAGCATGGTCAGCCCTTCAATATAATCTTGCGCGCGTTCCTTGGCACCAGACACAATCAACCAGCCACTGCGAAAGCCAGCAAGGCGATAGGCTTTGGACAGGCCGTTAAAGGTCAGGCAGAGGGTATCTTTACACAGGCTGCCGAGCGGAATGTGCACGGCGTCATCATAGAGAATCTTGCTATAGATTTCGTCGGCAAAGATCACCAGATTGTGAGCTTCGGCAATGGCGACCAGTTCGGTTAGCAATTCACGGCTGTATACGGCGCCAGTCGGATTGTTGGGGTTGATAATGACAATCGCCCGGGTGTGTTCGGTAATCTTGCTGCGAATATCATCGAGATTGGGCTGCCAGTCATTTTCTTCATCGCAAAGATAGTGCACTGGCGTGCCGCCGGCGAGGGAGGTTACCGCGGTCCACAGCGGGTAGTCGGGGGCGGGGATTAATACCTCATCGCCTTGATTGAGCAGGGCTTGGGTGGCCATGGTGATCAGCTCACTGGCGCCGTTGCCTAAATAAATATCGCCCACTTCCACATTGGGGATGCCGATTTTCTGGCATTCCTGCATGACTGCTTTACGGGCTGAGTAAAGGCCCTTGGAGTCGCTATAGCCCTCGCTTTTGGGCAGCATGTGAATGACGTCTTGAATGATTTCGTCGGGCGCGTTAAAGCCGAAGGGGGCTGGGTTGCCAATATTCAGCTTGATGATGCGTTGACCTTCTTCCTCCAGCTCGTTCGCTCGATGCAGGACAGGTCCACGAATGTCGTAGCACACATTGTCGAGCTTGCTGGATTTCTGAATATAACGGCCCATGATTACCTTCTTGACCAAATGTTTGGGGTCTGGTTTAACATTCCTGTAAAAATAGTATGTTGGCTGCCGGATTTCGTGTTTATTCTAAAATCTGAGGCCAAGGGCGGATTATAAGTCGATACCGTGGTGGAAGTGGAGGGGAAATGGTGGAAAAAGTCGTGAAAACTGAGGCCCAATGGCGTGAGCAACTCAGTGATGAAGAGTTTTATATCTGCCGAGAAAAGGGCACTGAGCGCGCGTTTACCGGTGTTTATAATCAGGAAAAATCCACTGGCCAATATCTTTGCAAATGCTGTGGGCAGGTTTTGTTCGATTCCGAGAGTAAATACGATTCTGGTTCTGGCTGGCCCAGCTTTTTTCAAGCGCTGGATAAAACGGCGATAGATGTTCACCGAGATACCAGCCACGGCATGATTCGAGATGAAATTACTTGCGCCCGCTGCGACGCTCATTTGGGCCATGTTTTCCCTGATGGCCCAGCGCCAACCGGGCTGCGCTATTGCGTAAACTCGGCCTCATTGGATTTGCAGAAATCCTGAAATTCCAGTTCTCTGTCTGTGCCGGCCATTGAAACTGAAAGAAAAAGTGATTTCATGGCAATTTCGACTTGACGATACCGGCCCTGCTCCCTACAATGCGCGCCACTTTCAGACGTCGTCACATAGGCCGTGATTGCGTCAAAAGTGAGGCCGCGTCCCGTTCGTCTAGTGGCCTAGGACACTGCCCTTTCACGGCAGTAACAGGGGTTCGAGTCCCCTACGGGATGCCATTATTTTGAAGAGAGGAATAGCTTCCTTTTTTCACCGGTAGTCGGCAAAAAGAAGTGCGTTTTCAACCAATTGCGCTTGACGCTTGGATAAGCTGCTTCTAAAATTGCCGCCTCTTTCGAGCACTGAACTGCTTGAAAGGCTGCGGGGTCCCGTTCGTCTAGTGGCCTAGGACACTGCCCTTTCACGGCAGTAACAGGGGTTCGAGTCCCCTACGGGATGCCATTATTTCGATTATTTGATGTGAAAGATCACAGCCAGATAATCAAAATTTTGCGGGATTAGCTCAGTTGGTAGAGCGGTACCTTGCCAAGGTACAGGTCGTCGGTTCGAACCCGATATCCCGCTCCAAATAAAAAAGCGAACTGTTTAGTTCGCTTTTTTTTCGCCTGTCTTATGGTCACGCTAAGCAGAAGGGTGGCGTTAATGCAGCCCAAATTCCTGAGCGCGTAGCGAGCGATAGTCCGCATCGCCAGAATCTCTAGCCTGCTGGTAGTAGCGTTCTTCCAGATTTTGGTAGTGATCTAACTCTTCATCGCTCAGAAAATGCAGGCAGTCGCCACCAAAGAACCACAGCAGATCGCGGTGAATGGCGGGCGTGAGTTGCGGATAAAGCGCAATAATGCGGGTTAGTAGGTCTTGGCCGTCGCCTAGGTAATCTTCCCGGTCGCTGGTTGCGGCAATGCGGCCCAGTACCAGATCGAAGCGTTTCAGCAGCTCTTCACCTGCTTCTGGCTCATGGGCGCTGAGTTCAGAGAGTCCGGTTTCTACGCTTTGTTTCAAGTTTTGCAGCAGCAGATGGAAATATTGGGTGCGCTGATTCATGTGAAACCGCCTTTTAAGAATTTGCCGCAGTGTATTCGATCTTGCTGACGTGGCAAAATGCGTTCTTCAATTTTTATGGCATTTCTTCAATTCTCTCAAAAGCGACAAGCGCAATGACCCACGCACTGGAAATCAGCGGATTAAAAAAAGTCTACGATAACGGCTTTGAGGCTCTAAAAGGCATCGACCTAGTGGTTAAAGAGGGCGATTTCTTTGCCCTGCTTGGGCCCAATGGAGCGGGCAAGTCCACCACTATCGGCATTGTTTCTTCGCTGGTGAAAAAAACCTCCGGGGATGTCAGCGTATTTGGCTATTCGCTGGATAAGCAACTGGCACAGGCCAAACAGCAAATTGGGTTAGTGCCCCAGGAATTTAACTTTTCCAACTTTGAAGCGGTGTGGGACATCGTGGTCAATCAGGCGGGATATTACGGCCTACCTCGAAAAGAAGCAGAACAGCGCGCAGAAAAATACCTGCGCCAGTTAGATTTGTGGGACAAGCGCTTTGTCGCTTCGCGGATGCTCTCTGGCGGTATGAAGCGCCGTTTGATGATTGCCCGCGCGCTGATTCACGAACCGCGCTTGTTGATTTTGGATGAGCCCACGGCGGGGGTTGATATCGAACTGCGCCGCTCTATGTGGCAGTTCCTGACGGAAATTAATCGCAGCGGCACCACCATTATTCTGACTACCCATTATTTGGAAGAGGCGGAAAGTCTGTGCCGCAATATCGCCATTATCGATGCCGGTAAGATTGTTGAGAACACCAGCATGAAGGCGCTGTTGAAGCAGTTGCACCGGGAGGTGTTTGTATTCGATTGCGTTAATGAGTTGCCAGAAGATTTTAGCTTACCGGGTTTTGATTCCAGTCGTATGGATGCGCACTGTGTTGAAGTGGCGGTGGAGCGGGGAGATTCACTTAACGCTATTTTCACAGCGCTGACCGAGCAGGGAGTGGAAGTGGCCAGTATGCGTAACAAGGCCAATCGCCTTGAAGAATTGTTTGTCAGTCTGCTGGCGAAGAAGTGAGGATAGCGGAATGAATTACCAACAGCAGTGGATTGCCTTCTCAACACTGGTACGCAAAGAAATTCGCCGGTTTTTGCGGATTTGGATGCAAACCCTTTTGCCCCCTGCGATCACGATGTCGCTGTATTTTATTATTTTTGGCACCCTTATCGGCTCGCGTATTGGCGATATGGGCGGCTTTACCTATATGGAATTTGTGGTGCCGGGCCTGATTATGATGTCGGTGGTGACCAATGCCTATTCCAATGTGGTGTCCTCCTTTTTTGGCGCCAAATTCCAACGCTTTGTGGAAGAAATTCTGGTTTCGCCCATGAGCAATAGCATTGTGCTGTGGGGTTATGTGATTGGTGGTGTGGCGCGAGGCTTGTTGGTCGGCTTGATTGTGACCCTGCTATCACTGTTCTTTACCAAATTGCAGGTACAGCATGTGGCGGTGACGATTGGCATTGTGCTGCTGACCTCCATTATGTTCTCGCTGGCTGGCTTTATTAATGCGGTTTACGCCAATAACTTTGACGATGTGTCGATTGTGCCAACCTTTGTACTAACGCCACTGACCTACTTGGGCGGGGTGTTTTACTCGATTGATCTGCTGCCGGAGTTTTGGGCCAAGGTTTCTCAGTTAAACCCCATGCTCTATATCGTTAATGCCTTCCGCTACGGCTTGCTGGGCGTGTCTGACGTCAGTGTCGGCCTCGCCTTTGGCATGGTGGGCTTGTTCACCTTGGCCGCCTATGGCTACTGCCTGTATCTGTTGAACACCGGCAAGCGCCTGCGCCAGTAAGTTATTGCAATGAGTGAGTTGCCAAATCACGGCCCGCTGGGCGAGTCGGTAGAATATCTCGACCAATATGCGCCTGAGTTGCTGCATCCTATTGCCCGCAAGGCTGGGCGCGATCAACTCGGCTTAAGTGGCGAGCTGCCATTCGCGGGTGTGGATATTTGGAATGCCTGGGAATTGTCGTGGCTGAATGCCAAGGGCAAGCCCGAGGTCGCCATTGGTGAATTTCGCTTTCCGGCGGATTCGCCCAATATCGTCGAATCAAAATCCTTCAAGCTCTATCTGAATTCGTTCAACCAGACCCGTATGGCGTCGGCGTCGGCCTTATTGGCTACGCTTAAAAAAGACCTCAGCGCCGCCTGTGGGGCAGAGCTTGAGATTGTGCTGCACCGCCCGGGGCAGTGGCCTGCTGAATTTGCGGTCGCCGTGGACGAAGGGGTGTGCCTGGATGATCTGGATATTGCTCCCTCAGATTATCAACCTAATGCGAATTTACTGAATTGTGAGCAGGAGCAGGCGGTAAGCGAGCAGGTTTATAGCCATTTATTGCGCTCCCGTTGTCCGGTGACCGGCCAGCCAGATTGGGCGAGCATCTATATTTCCTATTCAGGGTCAAAAATTGATCACTTTGGTCTATTGGCCTATCTGATTTCTTTCCGCCGTCAGGATGATTTTCACGAGCAGTGCGTGGAGCAGATTTTCTGTGATATCCAGCGCCAGTGCGCGCCGGAGTCGCTTACGGTGTATGCTCGCTATCTGCGTAGAGGTGGGCTGGATATCAACCCGTGGCGTAGCTCCAATGTGAATATGAGTGCGGCAAACCGCCGCGCGGCCCGCCAATAAATTCGCCGCTACAATTTTGGTAATTTTCCCGCCTACTCAGTCAGATAGGTAAATTAACGGATTTTAGAAAACCCACTTCGCAGGCAAGATTCCCTTGTAATCTTAGAAGGCTTGGTGGGAGTCCGGTAATGCTGATAGCCAGTTATTTGGTCGGCTACAACTCAGATATGTCTGTGGGGCATTTAGGCGTGGATCGCGTCTTCCCCGAGGATATTTCGGGTGCGCGTTGCGAACTAAGAGAGACGGGTTTGGGTCGCAATGCCGAGTATGACCTGCTGATTTTCTTTCCCAAGGGCGATATGCCACAAAATCTCGTTTGTCTGCCTGAGCTGCCAGACGATGTTGTTGAGTGTTTCCTGAAAGGCCGCGTACTTCCTGTTCTGGATTTTGCCTCTGGCCAATCTATGGAAAGTGCGGCGGTATTTCGCGATAGAGATTGTGCCTAATGTTAGGTTTTCGCCCGCAAAAAAATGCCCGCCTTGAGCGCTATACCCTACACGGGCCAACCTCAAGTATTTGTATCTGGCCAGAACAGCGGCGCATTGTCTATGCGGGAAACTTCGAAGCCCAACTGCCCGGTGTGATTCGCCGTTGCATTGCAGAAGATCACCGCCATGCGGTCAATTCTGAGCGTATGTCTTACCTGATGAATCTGGCTTGCGAAGCCACTGATTCCGAAGCCTGATTTTCCTCCCTTATTGCCTGCTTTTCAGACTCGCCTGCGGCGGGTCGCTTGCGTATGATTAGCGTTTTGCCATTTCAGGAGCGGAACGTGTTTACAGCCAAGCAGCGCCAGGCCTTTATTACCATGCTGGACCTTCAAGACCGGATGAATACCAAGGTTCATCCCCAGTGGATTGAGCAGGGTTATGAATGGTATCGGGCCGCCTGGATTGAATGTGCCGAGCTGATGGATCACTACGGCTACAAGTGGTGGAAGAAGCAAGAGCACGATCTGGAGCAGGTGCAGCTAGAAGTTATTGATATCTGGCATTTTGGCATGAGTGCCTTGTTTCGTCCCGGTGTGTCCACCGCAGTGATTGCCGATGAAATTGTGGCGGCGTTGGAAGCGGCTGCTTTAGACTCAAGCCCAAACGTTCTACTGGCGACCGAGGCCTTGGCTGGTTATTCCCTACAAACTCGATCCTTCTCTGTGCCACTGTTCTGGAATCTGATGCAAGCGGCGCAACTGGATTTCGACACCCTTTACCGCCGTTATATTGGCAAAAATGTGTTGAACTTCTTCCGTCAGGATAACGGCTATAAGGATGGCTCCTACATTAAGATTTGGGGTGGCGAAGAAGATAATGTGCACCTGATGGCGATTCTGGCAGAGCTGAACAGCGAGGCTGAGGACTTTGCCGATCAAGTCTATCGCGGCTTGTCTGAGCGTTATCCCGGTTAAGTGCGATGAGTCAGGCCTTCGATAATCTCTCTACCTCGGCGCTGGCGCGTGAGCTGGGCCTGCCCCTGCAGCAGTTGTTTAGCACGCTGCAGGATTATGGCTGGATTTCCAAACTGGAAGACGGCTGGGCACTGACCGGAAAGGGGGAATTTGAAGGTGGTCGCTATGTGAATAGCAAACGCTATGGACGCTATATCGTCTGGCCGAAAACCCTGTTGGAGCACCCTCTGTTACAAGCGTTGGAACATATCCAGATGCTCTCATCTTCTGCCTTGGGCCGGGAGTTGGGGATCAGTTCTCGGCAGGTGAATCGCTTGCTGTTAGCTATGGGAGTCATGGTGCGTGCCGGTCAAGGTTGGCGGCCGACTCCGCTGGGCCTTGAGTTGGGCGCGCAATCGGTATTGAGTCAAGACAGCGGCATGACCCATTTGCTGTGGCCGGAGTCTTTTGCGGAACACCCCGGCCTGATTCGCTTATCTCAGGCCAGCAAACCTCTTGAACTGGTTGAGGCTAATACGAGTGAAACGGCGCTTGGCGATGATTTATTTGCCGAGCAAGCCAAAGCGCCAGTCAGTTTTCAGGGCTTGGATGGCCACACCTATTATTGTCAGGTGCGCTGGCAGTTGGCTCAGTGGCTTTATCTCGCGGGGCTGCGCTACGCCAAAAATGCTTTATTGCCCCTTGAACAAGAGCTAAGAGCGGATTTCTATTTGCCAGACTGGCATATCTTTATAGAGTGTTGGGGTGGGCAGGAAACCCCCTCGGCCTTATCAAAACGCCTTGAGCGTCAATCAGTGTATGCGCAACACGGTTTGCATGTGGTGGATGTGCACAGCGACGAACTGCCGCAATTGGACGATGTGTTGGGGCGAAGGTTAGCGGATCTCAACGTCGATTTTTATTAAATCAATTGCTGCCGCAAGGGCAATGTCTCGCTGACTCAATTTGCCAATGTCGTGGCTGCTCAAGTAAATATCCACTTTGTTATAGCTGTTTGACCAATCCGGATGGTGGTTCATGGCTTCAGCGTGTTCGGCGACTTGAGTCATAAACGCAAACGCCTCGGCAAAGTTTTTGAAACGGAATTGCCGGTACAGTTGGTTATCGATCTGCTGCCATTGGGGCAGACCCTTCAAGGCTTGCTGAAGCTCTGATTCCGTCAACGCATCTTTCATCACTTATTCCGTCGCAAAATTAGCCCGCTGCAAAAATACCCCACATTCCATATGCTCAGTGTAGGGAAACTGGTCGAAGAGCGCGAAATGCGTTAACGCGTGACTTTTGCAAAGCTGCTGCAAATCGCGGTGCAGGGTGTGGGGGTTGCAAGAGATATAAATAATATTGTCGAAGCCGCTGATTAATTCACAGGTGGCTTCATCAAGGCCCGCGCGGGGTGGGTCGACCAACACCGTGCCCAGATCGTAACTGGCAAGATCAATGCCTTCCAGCCGCCGGAATTCTCTCTCTCCCTGCAGGGCAGCGGTAAAGTCCTCGCTGGACATGCGGGCAATTTCCGCATTGTGAACGTTGTTCAGTTCAAAATTTTCTCGCGCAGCTTTTACCGAGGTTTTGGAAATTTCTGTAGCCAGCACGCGGCGGCAACATCCCGCTAGTGGAATGGTGAAATTGCCATTGCCGCAATACAGCTCCAAGAGATCGCGCTCTGGGGCTTGGCTCGCTCTGGCCATCGCCCACTGAATCATGGCGCTGTTAACGGTGGCATTCGGTTGGCTAAAGCCACCTTCATATTGCCGGTAATGAAAAACCTGCTCGCCTACTGGCAGCGCTTCTTGAACATAGTCGCGTTGCAGCACCACTTTTTGTCCACGGCTGCGGCCGATTATTTCAATATCGAGTTGCTCGCAGAGCTCGGTTGCGGCCTGTTGCCATTCTGGGCCCAGTTTGCGGTGATAGATCAGGGTGACTAATAACTCGCCGCTTAAAGTGCTGAGAAACTCCACTTGGAATAAGCGGTTTCGCAGGGCAGGGGCGTCTCGCAGCCCATCGAGCAGTTTTGGCATTGCAGAACAAATTTGTTCGCTGGCTACCGGGAAATCGTCAATACGAACGGGTTCTTTTGGCTCGGCTGGGTCGAACATGGCGTAGAACAAATCGTCGTCTTGGTGCCAGATACGAAATTCAGCGCGCATGCGATAGTGACTCGTTGGCGAGCGAAAAACCTCGGGGCTTAGCGAGGTGGTGTCGGCAAACAGTTCGGTAATGCGCTGGGATTTTTCAGCCAGTAGCAGCTCGTACTGACTGGGGTCTATAGCTTGGAAACTCACAGTGAATCCTGTTTAAAATTGGGCTTGTAGGCGCTGGCGGTCGCGTTGCTGCCAGTGCTGTTCGGCTTCTGCCAAGGCTTGCTCGCAACTAAGATCCGCATTGCGTAGTTGCAGGGCAATGGCCATGCTGCCGAGAATGGCGAGACGTCCGTATTCATCCATGCGGTCGTGCTGCCATGCGTCGAGTAGAACCTGGGGGTTTAGATCTTCCTGCCATGCTTGGCGGCCTTCTAACATGCGCGGCCATTCAACCTCGCTGAGCTGACCGTTATGCAGGTATTTTACTTTGCAGTTGGCTTCGGGTTTGCGTTCGGCTTCACCCGCTTCACCTTTGAAGACGGCAGCGTGTTTTTGCCCGAGCAAATGGGCAGCGTGTTGGTGGCTGTCGGCATAGGCGGGGTGAAAAATACTCTGCACAGAATATTCGGCTGCGAGAGGATTAATCAGCCGTGATAGGGTGTGTACCGGGGAGCGTAATCCAAACTGGTTGCGCAAATCCATAATACGCTGCAAAACCGGACTGAACTGCTGGAGCGGTAAAAAAGCAAAGTTGCGGGCATTCAGTGTGGTTTCGAGTTGATCGATATCACTGACGGGCGCTTCGCCTAATTGAGCAAGTAAGGTTTCGCTGTATACCCGGCCGGCGGTATGGCCACATGCGCCGTGCATCAGGGTTTTAATTCCGCTATCTGCCAGTGCCAGCGCAGCCAGTAAATACCAAGCCTGTTGGCGGCGCTTGCCGGCATAGCTGGCCCAATCCAGATCAATGGCGATGGAAGGCAGTTTAAGCTCGTCGCGCACCGCCTGTACAAAGCCGGCGAGTTCGGCGCTGCTTTCTTCTTTGACGCGTAACAGCATTAAAAAAGCGCCTAGCTGCACATCTTCGACTTCTCCCCGCAGAATCATACCCATAGCATCGCGGGCTTCGTTCTGTTCTAAGGAGCGAGAGCCGGTTTTACCTTTTCCAAGAATGCGAACGTATTGGGCAAAGGGGTGTTCTTGGGCGCTATTCACTCGTGCTGATCTCTATATAAAACGCGGTTGGAGTCGCGAATTTTACCAGCTTAAGCAGTGCGCGTGTTGGCTAGTCAGCGAAACAAGCTCAGGGTAGTCGATGGCTTTGATATGGCTGGGTAAGGCGTCTGTGTTTACTGGATTCAGAGCAAAGTAGTTTGCCGCAGTAGGCAGCTGAACATCGTTGGCAAGGAGTAGCTTTTCGTGCATAAAAACAACGCTATCTGATTCGGCAATCAGTGCAGCGGCACGCGTTAGGCTTTCAGGCTGTTGTAGTAAGTGCAGTGTCATTAAAAGCTCTGTACACAGGAGTGCTGATTAATCAGTGCTTGCAGCTCGGTTGTGGTAATCGCACTGGCTCCTTGGTTTATTGGGGGCGTAGGTTCCACGTTATCCAAATAGTAGAGCTGATAATCACCAAAATCACTGAGCGTTTGAATACCGCTTGCTTCATTTTCGGCATTGAGAAGGTCGCAGCCCCGTCCGATACAGACCAGAGTGGGGGCATAGCCAAAAGCAACGGCGCTAAAAATCATATCGATGACCGGCTTCATTATCGGGTCATCGGCTGGGCGACTGATCAGGTAAAGCTGCTGCATGGCTTAAACATCGAACCGGATAATGCGGTCTGCGTTTTCGCAAGCGTCCAACCATTGCCCCAATCCACTTATGCAGAATGTATCCGCAAGGGTTTCAGGCAGGTTTTGTCGCTTGGCTTCGCGCTGATCCCGTACCCCGAATTTGTTGGCACTGCTTGAGCAGAGCACCAGATCGAGACTCTGTTGTTGCTGGAATGCTTGCCACTGGGGCAGTAGCGCGCTGGTGTTTTCACGGTGACCCATTGTGACTCCTTCACCGAGGAAAAATACCCGGTAAATACTGTGCCCGGCTTCATTTAAGGCTTGGGCAAAGTCGTAGGCCGTTTGCGCCGCTTGGGAAGAGGTGACGAGGATCGCGTATTGAAGTTTCACTGAAAGAGGGAAAGCGCTTGCGACGGTAGCACCATCGCAAGCTAGCTCAGAGGGCTTAGTCGTCGCTGCCGAATACGCCGAGCAGGCTCAGCAGGTGAACAAACAGATTGTAGATATCCAAGTACAGCGCCACAGTTGCGCGGATGTAGTTGGTTTCTCCACCGTGAATAATGCGGCTGGTATCAAACAGAATCAGGCCGGACATGATAAAAACCGCTGCCGCTGAAATTGCCAGAGAGGCCGCCGGCACTTGGAAGAACATATTAGCCAAGCTACCAACCACAATTACCAGCAGGCCAACCATTAGGAAGCCACCGAGGAAGGAGAAATCTTTGCGCGTGGTCAGCGCGTAGCCAGACAGTCCGAAGAATACCAATGCGGTGCCGCCAAGGGCTTGCATAACCAGCTCGCCGCCGTTGGGTAGAGCAAGGTAAGCGTTAAGCATGGGGCCGATAGAGGCACCCATAAGCGCGGTAAATACAAAGATTGCGCCAATGCCTTTGCCTGAGTCAGCGGTGGCGTTCACCACAAACAGCATAACAAAGCCCAAAATCATCATTACCAATGCAGCGCCGTGGCCGAGGTTCATGGCCATGGCAATACCGGCACAAATTGCGCTGTTGACAAGGGTAAGACCCAGCAACATATAGGTATTGCGAAGAACTTTATTAGTCTGCAGAGCCGATTCCGAGGCGCTGCCGGCCTGTAAAATCGAAGTCTCTTGCATTGGGTCGCGCATAGCGGGCTCCTGTTTAAAGAAGTGTAGTTAAGTGTTTTTACAGCATTATTAGACAGAAATCATACTGGCAGTTTCATAGGAAGAAAACGATTATTCGCCTTATATAACGGCTTTTTAATGCACTTGGAAAAGTTTAAACACATAAATAAGAAGCAAGACTTGCGGGATATTACAGCGGCAGCCGAGAATTTCACTTTCAGCAAGTAAGTCGCTAATTTGCTTAAAAAATACGCAAAGCGCTGTTCGAAATTTAACCGTAATAAAACTTATATTTTTTCGATATTTTTGGTTGTCTTTTGCTTATAAATCCGTATGATATGCAGCTCATTCGCTGGGGGTCGTTAGCTCAGTGGTAGAGCAGTTGGCTTTTAACCAATTGGTCGAAGGTTCGAATCCTTCACGACCCACCATTTAATGATTTAGAAATCAAAGCGTTGCAATCGGGCAGCGCTTTTTTTTCGCCTGTAAAAAGGCGCCGTGACGAATCTGTGACAGATCCGTGCCAAACAGCCTTTCCTCGAGCCTAAATTTTTATCCAAAAGTGACCCGTTAGCTTGTGCTTGTCACGTCATTCCTGACGCGAACCAAAAGGTCACTTACCTCGCAATCAAAATACTCACAAAGTCGATCTACGATATCTAACGACGGATTGTAGCCCCGGTTTTTACCAATCTTCGACAATGTAACGGGATGAATTCCAGTCGCCTCAGCAACATCTTTCATCGTCACCGAAGTCCCGAGGGTGCGGACAAAATCTTGGACTACTTTGGAGGTAGTCCATGTACTCATATGAAGATCGCCTTCGGGCCCTGATGGAATACGCGCGCCTCAATCCTTATCAATTCATCGGCTTTCTGAATAGTCCTGCATCCAAACAGGATTCCAGAGGCGCAGGCTTCACCTTTCATGCCATCACGCTGATTTTACTCTTAGCAACTCGTCGGCGGGGAGTCTCCTATCTTTGAATTACGATGAGTGACATCAGTAGTTCATAAATTTTGTCATGTGGTCGGTAATGCAAGATCCTGCCTATACTCTATCTTCTTGGCTAGCAGCGCGTAGGCTGTACGCACCATCTTGTTTGCCAGCGCCACGATGGCAACATTCTTGTTTCTGCGTTTTAGTAACTCTTGAAGCCAGCGGCTTCTTGGGTCGGATTTCCCATCTACCCGTTGCACGACAGAACGAGCACCATGAACCAGTAGTTGACGGAGATAAACATCGCCTCGTTTGCTGATGCCAAGCAGTCGCGGCTTTCCACCGGTTGAGCACTGCCTTGGAACAAGACCAAGCCAAGCAGAAAGCTCTCGTCCATTCTTGAAATTTCGAATATCGCCTATTGCCGCAATCAGAGCGGTTGAACACATTGGGCCGATTCCAGGAATGCTCATAAGACGTTTGGCATCCTCCTCCGACGCTGCAATCTGCTCTATCTCCGAGTCGAGACCGGAAACTCGCTCGTCCAAATGAACCAATTCACTGTAAAGCTGCGCAAGCCAATTACGAAACCTTCCTGTTAAACCATTTTCCGCATCTTCCAATACCAAGGGTATTTGTACACGTGCACGCCTGATGCCATTCGGCATATCAACCCCGTATTCCAGAAGAAGACCTCGAATTTGGTTCACTAGGGCTGTTCGATTCGCTACTACTTGACTGCGAATTCGATGGAGACTTTGAATATCTTGCTGCTCAACAGTCTTGGCAGATACGAAGCGCATTGTTGGACGTTGTACTGCTTCACAAATAGCCTCGGCATCCGCTCGATCGTTCTTATTGGATTTGACGAAGGGCTTTACGAATTGCGGTGCTATCAACTTTACCTGGTGTCCATGAGCCTGCAAGTAGCGGCTCCAGTAGTGGGCACCGGCGCACGCTTCCATGCCAATAATGCAGGGCTGTAGGTTAGTAAAAAACTCTTTGAACCGATTGCGATTAAGCACCTTGTCCAGCTTCGGATTACCGCGCTCATCAACACCAAACAGTTGAAACGACGATTTACTAATATCAATACCGATAACGGTGATTGATGGAACTCCTGCTGCTTTTTTCATGGTTAGCCTCGCTGCGCCTGCCAAAGGAATTACTATATTCCTCTGAAATACCCCGATCGGGGAGAGGGGCGTACCATTCCATTAATTCAACAGGATCCGCTTTCATTGAAGCTGCATTCCTATAAATACACCGCAGAGGGTGAAAAATACTCTCGCTACCAAGTGAAATGTACGACCCGTGCAATTCCTGTAGTGAGTCGTGCACCCGATGAGAAAACCTGGTGTGTTGAATCTAGAACTGGTGGTCAGTGCTTCGACAATAAAATTGAAGCAGCACGCTCTGCTTGTGAGGCAAGTCTTGATGGCGCTTCGCAAGTTCTGCTGGCGAATGAAGGACGCTTCTAAATCTGGAGCTTCTTTAATCTTCCCTGCGGTTTTAGAAAATATAAACAAAGCGTTGCTTGCGGGCAGCGCTTTTTTTTCGTCTGAAATTTTTTAGGGTTTACGCAGAAGCATAGAAATTCGCCAACAGAAATTGTTGTTAACAAATAAGTTTGAACAGGAGATTTGGGGAAGAAAAGAAATGGCGGTGGGGTAGGGATTCGAACCCTAGGAACCGCGAGGTTCAACGGTTTTCAAGACCGCCGCTTTCGACCACTCAGCCACCCCACCGCAGAAGCCGGCAATTATACCTACGAAATTCTCTGACGCAAGAAGTGCCGATGAAATTGCTGAAATATCTTTTTTCTTAGCGAAAAAAAGCCCGGCTTAACCGGGCTTTGAATTTTCACTTGCGCAATTAATTACGCGGATCATTGGCTGCGCGAGGCAGTACCGGACGGTTGGGGTCTGGCTGAGCCATCAGGCTTGCGTCCAGTGCTGGTGGCATTGGGCGATTGGTGGTGATTTCAATCGCGCCAACCGGACGTGGAGCTTCGCGAGGATCGTTAGCTGCGCGGCCAATTGGTTTAACTGGCTTGATTACCGCAGGTGCCTCGATCTTAGTTTCGGCTGCAGCAACTTTGGCTGTACTGGCTTCTACTTTAACGGGCTGTTGAGCTTCTTGAGTCGAAGCTGGCGCATCATTACTCGCTTCTGGCGCAGCGGTGTCGTTGGCGGCACTCGCTGGCTGCTCATCTTGAGTTTCAGCGGGAGCCGTTTCATCGGCAACGGCTACTGTTGGTTCAGCAGGAGTGCGCACTTCTTCGGCTTCTACAGACTCGCTAGCGGCTTCAGTTGAAGCTGGGCTTTGTGATTCTGTAATTTCAGCTTCTGTTGTCGCTTCAAGCTGTTCTGCTGCTGGGCTGGTTTCTGCCACAGCGGGCGCAGGATTTTGGCTTTCGGCGGCAACTTCGCTGCGTTCTGCGGCGTTGTTTTCAGCTGTGTTGTTTTCAGCTGTGTTGTTTTCAGCTGCTTTGTTTTCAATAACGTCGTTTTCTAGCTCAACCTGGGCTTCAGCAGGGGCAGGAGTGCGTTTGCGCTCTTGTGGGCCGCGAGGCTTGTGGTTGCTCGGGCGACGTTTTGGCTGGTTATCTGCATTGTCGTCTTGAGTTTCTACGTTCTGATTGTTTTGCGCCTGATTTTCGCCGTTGTTTGAACGGTTTTGATTGTTGCGGCGGTTGCGGTTGCGACGGTTGCGGTTATTACCGCCTTCGCTGCGATTGTCGTCGTTACGTTCTTGGCGCTCTTCCTGGCGGGGTTTGTTATCCGCTGCCCGGTTGTCGTTGTTGCGATTATCTGAGGCGCGGTTATCCGAGGAACGATTGTCAGAAATACGATTATCGCGTGAGTCGTTACGGCGATTATTGCGATTGCCGTTGCGGTTATTGCGATTACGGTTATTGTTGTTGCCGCCAGAACGTTGCTGGTTATTGCGACGATTATTGCGGGCGGGTTTTTCGGGTTCGGGCTCAGGGCCGGTAAACCAGCTAGCAATGGTTTTGCCGATTTTGGCAAAGAAGCCAGCTTCTTCTGCGCTGTCATTTTGCGTCGCTTTGCGGTTGTCCGCTTTCGCTTGAGGTGCGGCGGCGGGAGCGGGTGCTGCTGCAACCGGTGCTGCGGTGCGAACTACGGCCGCCTGATTGACGGTTGGTGTAGGTGCAGACAGGTTTTCTTCAATTTCTTCCTCGTTTTCGAGGGCGATTTTGTAGCTCAGTTCTTCCTGCTCACCCAGATCGCCTTCGCGGAGGCGCAGCACTTCAAAGTGCGGGGTATCCATATTGGGATTGGGGATGATGACCACGCGAACGCTGCTGCGTTGCTCAATATCGTTGATTGGGCGGCGTTTTTCATTCAGCAGGTAAGAGGCCACATTTACGGGCACAATCGCGCGAATCTCGGCGCTTTTCTCTTTATTGGCTTCTTCTTCTACTAAACGCAGAATCGAGAGCGCTAATGATTTGGTGTCGCGAATCGTGCCTTGGCCGTTACAGCGTGGGCAGACTTTGGCACTGGTTTCACCCAGAGAAGGACGCAGGCGCTGGCGAGACATTTCCAATAGGCCAAAGCGGGAGATGCGGCCTATTTGCACGCGGGCGCGGTCGGGGCCCATCGCATCTTTGACACGGTTTTCGACTTCGCGCTGATTTTTGGGTGAGGTCATGTCGATAAAATCGACCACGATCAAACCGCCGATATCGCGCAGACGCAGTTGACGGGCAATTTCATCAGCCGCTTCCAGGTTGGTCTGCAGGGCGGTTTCTTCAATATCACCACCCTTGGTTGCGCGCGCCGAGTTGATGTCGATAGACACCAATGCTTCGGTGGGGTCGATAACAATCGAGCCGCCCGAGGGCAGTTGCACTTCACGGGTGAAGGCGGATTCAATTTGGGATTCAATCTGGTAGCGATTAAACAGCGGCACAGGGTCGTTATAGTGGCGCACTTTATTTTTGAAGTGCGGCATCACCTGCTCAACAAAGTGCATGGCTTCGTTGTAAGACTCGGCGGAGTCGATCAAAACTTGATCAATGTCGTCGCGTAGATAGTCGCGAATCGCACGGATAATGACGTTGCTTTCTTGCAGAATCAGTACTGGCGCTTGGCGTTCTTCGCCAGCTTGCTTGATGGCAGACCACAGGTGCAGCAGGTAATCGAGATCCCATTGCAGTTCTTCGGAGCTGCGACCAATGCCCGCGGTACGCACAATCACGCCCATGCTGTCTGGTAGCTCGAGGCCGTTCATGGCATCGCGCAGAGCCGAGCGTTCGTCACCTTCGATGCGGCGGGAAATGCCACCGGCGCGAGGGTTGTTGGGCATCAATACCATGTAACGGCCGGCGAGGCTGATAAAGGTGGTGAGGGCTGCGCCTTTATTACCGCGCTCTTCTTTTTCAACCTGAACGATAACTTCGGTGCCTTCTTTGACCAAATCTTTGATTTTGGCACGGCCTTGAACATCGTTGGGGGCGCGGTAGAAGTATTCGCGGGCAATTTCTTTGAGGGGGAGGAAGCCGTGACGTTCGGCGCCAAAGTCGACAAAAGCGGCTTCGAGGCTGGGTTCTACGCGGGTGATTTTACCTTTGTAGATATTGGCTTTTTTCTGGATGCGAGTCCGGTTTTCAATGTCCAGATCATAGAGCCGCTGGCCATCGACCAGTGCGACACGCAACTCTTCTGGTTGAGTTGCGTTTATCAACATTCTTTTCATGAGCTTAGAGATTCCCAGTGCTGCGGGTCTCGCCGTTCCGCTCATGTGACGGATCATCTTGTTAAGCGTCTTGATAGACCGCTAATTGCGGCGTCATTAGTGGCGCTTGGGCGCATTATTCGGTCTATCTGGCCAGTCGCATTGGGCGCTGGCGTGGTTTCCTTTTCGGGCGTCGCGATTGGCGATCGGCCGTCACTCTCATCTATTCATTGCGCCGGGCCAAATTTGGCGGGGCAATGGTAATACTGTTTTAGCTGGTCTCAGGAGTCGCTTTTCGAAGCTCTGTCACACTCACGGTGCTGGCAAGTTGCGGCAGCACGAATAGTTAATAGGCCGGCACTGCGTTAGAATTCGCCGGCACCAATATTTCATTAATCTTTTGCGCCCTACTTCCTTTTATATAAGCAGGGAATTCGTGACGCTGTCGGTGTGTTGCACTGATCAGTCGTCAGGCAGGTTTCGCCAATTCCAACTCAAGCCGCAAAGGCGGGGGAGCGGGGCGCTGACCTGCGCGCTGAATATAGCAGTAATCAATTGCGAGCTCAATGACTTAGGGAGGTCAGGACAGTTGGAGACGGTGGTAAACGCCAAAGTGAAGCTGATTGCTGTAGATGCGGCATTTGAGGGGCAACGGCTGGATAATTTTTTGATGCGCGAGCTGAAAGGCGTCCCCAAGTCCAAAATCTATAATATTTTGCGGCGCGGCGAGGTGCGGGTAAATAAAGGAAGGGCCAAACCTGACTACAAATTAGTTGCTGGTGATGTGGTGCGGGTGCCGCCGGTGCGAATTGCCGAACGGGAAACGGTGGCGGTACCTAAGACGCTGGAACAGACCATTCGCGATGCGGTGTTGTATGAGGATGATGGGCTGCTGATCATTAACAAGCCCTCTGGCTTGGCGGTGCATGGCGGTAGCGGTGTGTCTTTGGGCTTGATTGAGTCGTTGCGGCAGGTTTTTCCAGAATATCGCCAGTTGGAGCTGGTGCATCGCTTGGATCGCGATACTTCCGGCTGTGTGATGGTGGCGAAAAAACGCTCAGTGCTTAAAGAAATTCACGAATTACTCAAAGCCAAGCAGGGCGTGGATAAGCGCTATCTGGCTCTGGTGGCGGGTAAGTGGCCGGCTCGTAAGCGTCAGGTCAAAGTGGCGTTGGAGAAAAATCATCTGCGTTCCGGCGAGCGCATGGTGCGGGTTAGTCCAGAGGGCAAGTTTTCGCTGACCGAGTATCAGTTACTTCAGCGCTATCGGGATGCCAGTCTCGTTGAGGCCAAGCCCATCACTGGCCGCACTCATCAGATTAGGGTGCATTGCCAGTCGGCGGGTTATCCCATTTTGGGTGACGATAAATACGGCGATGAAGAGGCTAACAAGCACAGCAAGGGTTTAGGCTTGCGGCGTTTGTTTTTGCACGCCCACTCGCTGAGTTTGGTGGTTTCGGGGCGGCGAATTAGCGTAGAAGCGCCGTTGCCCGATGAGTTGCAGCAATTTTTAACTCGAATCGAGCTGCCGGCTCAGCAGGGAGAGTAGGCGGTGTTGCTGATATTTGATTGGGACGGCACGTTGCTGGATTCCAGCGCTAAAATTGTCGGATGTATGCAGAAAGCGGCATTAGATTGTGGCTATCTGCCGCGAACTGAGCTGGAAGTCCAAAATATTATTGGTCTTGAACTGGGTTTGGCGATTCAGCAACTGTACCCCGATCAAAGCCCGGCTGAGTGTTTACGCATCCGTGAAGCCTATGTTCACCATTTTATTGAGGCGGATCAGGTTCCCTGCCAATTCTTTGCGGGTGTGGCTGAGGGGTTGAGAGCCTTGCATGGTGCGGGACATACTCTTTGTGTGGCCACCGGCAAGAGTCGGCGCGGCCTTAACCGGGTGTTGAGTGATTTGCCGGAAGCTCGGCTGTTTTCTGCAACCCGCTGTGCTGATGAAACGTCTTCAAAGCCCGATCCGCTTATGTTGCGGGAGTTGTGCGAGGAGTTTCGGGTGCCTGCCGCGCAGGCGGTAATGGTGGGGGATACTGAGTACGATCTGGAAATGGCGTCAAGATTGGCCATGCCCAGCGTGGGGGTGAGTTACGGCGCCCATGCTGTTGAACGCCTGCAGCGCTGGCAGCCGATTTCGGTTATTGATCATTTTTCCCAGTTAATACCGGTGCTTGGCCGGCATTTCGGCGAGGTTTAACGCTTTTTAGAGAATGGGATAGTTCTCTTTTTCCAGGAAATCGATAAGGCGTATTAATGGAAGGCCGATCAGGCTGTTGGGATCGTCGCCATTGAGGGCTTGAAACAGCGCAATACCTAGGCCTTCTGATTTAAAACTGCCGGCGCAATCGAGCACTTGTTCCTTTTGTAAATATTGATCAATTTGATCTGGGTTCAGTGTTCTGAAGCGAACACTGAAGGTTTCAACGCTTAGTTGCACCCTGTTGGCGCTGCTATTAAGCAGGCAGATGCCAGTATGGAATACCACGGTCTTCCCTGAGCTGGCGAGTAGCTGCGCCTTGGCATTTTCTTGGGTGCCCGGCTTGCCAATGGCTTTTCCCTCAAGTTCGGCCACTTGGTCACTGGCGATAATTAAGGCATTGGGTTGGGTTTGGGCAACGGCCTGTGCTTTGGCTAAGCTCAGGCGCTGAGCGGTTTCACGGGGTTGCTCATTTTTCAGGGCGCGTTCGTCAATGTCTGGGGAGATCTGGAGCGGCTCTAGCCCAAGCTTTTCCAGTAGTTGCCGCCGGTAACGGGAGCCGGAGGCCAGAATAAGTGTTGGCAGCGGTTGGTTTGTGTTTTTCATGGCGCTATTTTGGCTGGGTGGATGGACTTAGGCTAGCGCCATTTTGCTCGCGTCCTCTATTTTGGGATGGGGCGGGCAGTGAACCCCGAAATGTGGGTGCAAATCGTTTAAAAAACAGGAATTTGCTTTGACAAAAAGAGGGCAAATCCCTATGATTGCGCGCCTATGCAAAGACAGCCCCTGCCCAAGATGGTGGAAGCGCGGAAATTTGCAACCGCTGGTTGTGAAGTTTCTGCCGCTGTGCCCGTTTCAGCCTTGCCAAGATTTGTGGAAGGCTTGGCCACGGATAGCGGGGTTGTGGACGTTGATCTGCAGTTTTTTCGAGACGAGCAGGGCTTTTTTCGGGTAGCTGGAAAAGCCGTTTCTAACGTTGAGGTTTTTTGTCAGCGTTGTCTCGAAGCGATGCCGGTTGATCTCCAAGCTGATTTTGAATTGGCGATTGTCTGGAACGACGAACAGGCGAAAGCGTTGCCTAAATCCCTTGATCCCGTGATCTTGGGTGACGAGCCGCTTAATCTGTACGATCTGGTTCAGGATGAGCTGATTTTGAATACGCCTTTTGTTAATTATCACCCCGAGGCGGACTGCTCTGTAAAATTGGCAGAGTTTAACCCCGAGGTGGAACAACAAGAGGGTACTGAAAGTCAGGAAGGTGGCGAGTCGCCGTTTTCCGTGTTGGGTCAATTATTTCCTAAAAAATAACTGACTCGGAATAATTGAATACGAGGATCTGAGAGCCATGGCTGTTCAGCAAAACAAGAAAACCCGTTCACGTCGTGGCATGCGCCGTTCACACGACTCGCTGACTGGCTCGGCTCTGTCCGTAGATCAGACCAGCGGTGAAAAACACCTGCGTCACAATGTTACCGCTGACGGTTTCTATCGTGGCCGCAAAGTAGTTGCGGGCAAAGACGACTAATTATTCTTTGTGGCATCACTGCGCCTCGCTGTTGATGCTATGGGCGGAGACCTAGGTCTCCGCGCAACCCTTCCTGCTTCCCTGCAAATACTGCAGGAAATCCCCGAACTCTCCATTTCTCTGATCGGTGATCAGGGAGAAATTTCTGCTGCCTTGTCTGCTCATGGCGGTGATCAGTCACGCCTGCACATTGTTCATGCCGCCGATGTGGTGGATATGGATGAAAAACCTTCCCACGCCTTACGCCATAAGCGCGAATCGTCCATGGGGATTGCCCTGCAATTGCTGAAAGACGGGCAGGTCGATGCCGTGGTTAGTGCTGGTAATACCGGCGCGCTGATGGCCTTGGGCTGTCTTTTAGTGGAGCGTTTACCTCAGGTGCGCCGTCCGGCCATTTGTGCGCTATTCCCCGCCCACAATGGTTTTACTCTGGGTTTGGATGTAGGGGCCAATATCGCCGCCTCGCCAGAAGAGCTTTATCAATTTGCCTCTATGGGCTCAGCTTTGTACAGCAGTATGACTGGACAGTCGGCTCCTCGAGTTGGGCTGTTGAATGTGGGCGAGGAAATGATCAAAGGGACCGAGGTGGTTCGCGATGCCGCCGAGCTGATTCAAGCGGATGCCAAGCTGAATTTTTGCGGTTTTGTTGAGGGTGGCGATTATTTCTCGGAACAGGTCGATGTTATTGTCAGTGATGGATTTGCCGGCAACGTTGCCCTTAAAGCCTGTGAGGGAACGGCCAATTATATTCGTGGTGAATTGAGCCGTTTTTCTGATCAGCACCCGGTTGCCCGACTTATTGCGGCTTTATTCTGGCCACTGATTCGGAAATTTCGCAGAGAGATTGATCCGCGCCGCTATAATGGCGCAGCTCTGCTGGGCTTGAACGGGATTGTGATCAAGGCCCATGGCAGTTCCGATCAGAGCGGGTATTATGCAGCCCTTCACCAGACTGTGCAGGCTGTGCGCAGTGACTTGATTACTAATATCGCGCGCCAACTCTAGGCGGCGATACACAAGAATTTGAATGCTCGAAGACGGCATTCTCAAAAAAATACAATTTATATAAAGGAAGCACTATGGATAAGCAGCAACTGGCATTTGTATTTCCCGGTCAGGGGTCTCAGAAAGTGGGGATGCTGGCTGAACTGGGCGCCGAATACCCGATTGTTAAAGCCTGTTTTGAAGAAGCCTCTGAAGCGCTGGGCTACGATATGTGGAGCATGGTGCAAAACGGCGAGCAGGAGCAACTGAACCTGACGGAAAATACTCAGCCGATTTTGCTGACTGCAAGCGTGGCGGTTTGGCGTCTGTGGTGCCAGCGCGGTGGCATGACTCCTGGGGTGATGGCTGGTCACAGCTTGGGTGAGTTTTCTGCACTGGTTTGCGCTGGCGCGTTGAGCTTCAGCGATGCGGTGCGCTTGGTTCGCGCTCGGGGCCAAGCTATGCAAACGGCCGTTCCCGTTGGTGTTGGCGCCATGGCTGCAGTGTTAGGCCTTGAAGATCAGCAAATTCTTAGCATCTGCGAATCCATTTCTGGCGATGAAGTTGTTGAGGCGGTGAACTTCAATTCCCCCGGACAAGTCGTGATTGCCGGTCATGCTGGCGCAGTGGAAAAAGCCATTAATGCGCTGAAAGAGGCGGGAGCCAAGCGGGCGATGCTGTTGCCAGTAAGCGCGCCTTTCCATACCTCACTGATGAAACCCGCCGGTGAAAAACTTGAAGAAGCACTGGAAACTATTCCTGTTTCATCGCCAAGTATTCCGGTTATCCATAACGTTCATGCACAAACAGAAAGTGACGCCGAAGCCATTAAAGCCCTGTTAGTTAAGCAAATTTACAGCCCAGTTAAGTGGGTGGATTGTGTTGAGGCGATGATTGCCCGCGGTGTTGAAACTGGCGTTGAGTGTGGCCCCGGTAAAGTGCTGAGTGGCCTGAATAAGCGTATTCATAAACCACTAAACTGCCTGAATATTGACTGCCCAGACAGCTTGGCGGCGACCTTGGCTGCTATTGCCGGCGAATAAATTTTACTAATAGGAGAACAACATGACTGACAGAGTTGCACTAGTGACCGGCGCCAGCCGTGGAATTGGACGCGCGATTGCGCTGGCCTTGGGTAAAAGCGGTTACACCGTTGTAGGAACCGCAACCTCAGATGCCGGCGCGCAATCCATTAGCGAAGGTTTGGCAGCGGAAGGCATTAAAGGTCAGGGTATGACCTTGGATGTGTCTTCATCTGAGTCTGTCGATGCGGTTATCAAGGCTATTGGCGAGCAGTACGGTGCCCCAGCGGTTCTGGTAAATAACGCCGGTATTACCAAAGACAATATTATGATGAGGATGAAAGACGAAGAGTGGTTCGATGTGATCGACACCAACCTCAACTCTCTCTATCGCTTGAGCAAAGCCTGTCTGCGTGGCATGACCAAGGCGCGCTGGGGCCGCATTATCAATATCAGCTCTGTAGTGGGCGCAATGGGTAATGCCGGACAAGCAAACTACGCGGCAGCAAAGGCGGGCATGGATGGTTTTACTCGTTCACTCGCGCGTGAAATCGGTTCACGCGGTATTACTGTGAACGGCATTGCGCCGGGCTTTATTGATACCGATATGACCAAAAAGCTGGGCGATGACCAGCGCGAACTGCTGAAAGCGCAGATTCCGCTACAGCGTTTGGGCGAGCCCGAGGAGATTGCCGGCGTTGTGGTGTTTTTGGCCAGCGATGCGGGGGCGTATATTACCGGTGAGACCATTCATGTGAATGGCGGCATGTATATGGCGTAAACATCTGTTTTTAAAGAATATTTTGCATCAAATGTGAATTTTTCACGTTTTGCTATGCAAAAGCGGAATCAGTCGATGTAGAATGTGCGCCACGTGCATACCGCAAGACAGATTTTACATTGGTGGGCAGGTGAGTTTTTTTAACTAGAACATTGAACCTGTTTCGCTTACATATTTATCCAATAGGAGTCATACAAGACCATGAGTAGCATTGAAGAGCGCGTCAAGAAAATCGTTGCCGAGCAGTTGGGTGTGAAGGAAGAAGACGTTCAAGAGAACGCTTCATTCGTTGAAGACCTCGGCGCTGACTCGCTGGACACCGTTGAGCTGGTAATGGCTCTGGAAGAAGAGTTCGAAACTGAGATTCCAGATGAAGAAGCAGAGAAAATCACCACTGTTAAGCTGGCGATTGATTACATCAAAGAAAATCTGCAGTAATTCTTCTGGGCGGAGTCTTTACTGATCCGCCACACGGGAAACCGTTTAAAAAGCCGTTACTATGCGAATAGAGCGGCTTTTTTTATGTCTCGAATTTTAGATTCAAAATAGTGGGGGAACGCAATGGCCAAGCGTCGGATTGTGGTTACTGGAATGGGGATGATTTCTCCTTTGGGCAATTCCGTAGCGGAAAGCTGGCAAAATATTGTGGCTGGCAAGAGCGGTATCGGACTGATCGACCGCTTTGATGTCAGTCAGTATGCCACGCAGATTGGCGGTGCCGTAAAAGGCTTTGAGCTTGGTGATTATTTTCAGCCCAAAGAAGCCAAGCGTTTTGATCCGTTTATTCACTATGGTGTCGCGGCAGCAGAGCAAGCTCTGGCAGATTCGGGTCTCACCGTAGATGAGCAATTGGCTCCGCGTTTTGGTACTGCCATCGGTTCTGGTATTGGCGGCCTTGGCCTAGTTGAAAACTCACGTCTGATTGTAGAAAAAAGTGGCCCGCGTAAGTTGTCGCCTTTTACCGTGCCCGGCGCCATTATTAATATGATCGCGGGCGTGGTTGCTATTCGCCACAATCTGCAAGGGCCCAGTATTGCCATTACTACCGCCTGCACCACGGGTACGCATAATATTGGTATGGCGGCGAGAATGATTGCCTACGGCGATGCCGATGTAATGCTGGTTGGCGGGGCGGAAATGGCCACGACTCCGGTGGGTATTGGCGGATTTTCAGCGGCGCGGGCCATGTCGACCCGCAATGATGATCCGCAAGCAGCTAGTCGTCCCTGGGATAAAGACCGCGATGGTTTTGTGCTGGGCGATGGCGCCGGGATGTTGGTGTTGGAAGAATATGAATTTGCCAAGCAACGTGGTGCGCGGATTTATGCCGAGCTAAGCGGCTTTGGTATGAGTTGTGACGCTCACCATATGACCTCGCCACCGGAAGATGGTCGTGGTGCCCATGCGGCCATGCAAAATGCGTTGAACGATGCTGCTCTCAATGCTGAGCAAATCGATTACATTAATGCCCATGGCACCTCAACGCTGGCGGGTGATATTGCCGAGAGTCGAGCGGTGGAACGTTTGATGGGCGCGGCGGCGAATCAAGTGGCGGTAAGTTCAACCAAGTCGATGGTTGGACATTTACTGGGTGCGGCCGGTGCCGTTGAAGCGATTTTTAGTGTGTTGGCGATCCGTGACCAGTTAGCTCCGCCAACCATTAATCTTGATAATGTCGATGAGGGCTGCAATCTCAATTATGTTCCCCATACGGCGCAAGCCCGCGAGATTCAGCATGTGTTATCCAATTCCTTTGGATTTGGCGGCACCAATGGCAGTCTACTGTTTTCTAAAATTTAAGGGATTTGTAAGCGCGTGGTAAAAGAGCTGCCCATCAGCCTGTTCAATGGAAGAGCTAACGCGGATTTGACTGACTTGGCACACAGCCGGGGCCTAGCTTACGGTGATGGCCTGTTTGAAACGCTGGCCGTGGTGGCGGGTAAGCCGCTTTGGTTAGAGGCGCATCTTGATCGCTTGCGTGAAGGCTTGGGGCGACTCAATCTTCAGCTCAATGAGTCGGTACTGCTAAAGGAACTTGAGTTATTGCTGGATAAGGCGGGCAAACCGCAATCCGGGGTGATTAAAGTCATTATTTGTCGCTGCTCGGGAGGTAGAGGGTATAGCCCCGCGAGTCAGCAAAGCGATCGGCTATTAAGTTTTTTTCCGGCAACGAAGCCTGCGCCTTACTGGCACGATGGCGTTAAAATCACACTGTGTCAGCAGCGTTTGTCGCGCCAGCCTGCCTTGGCGGGAATAAAGCATCTCAATCGCTTAGAGCAGGTTTTGGCCAGTGCCGAGCTTCAAGCCCGAGGGTTTGCCGAGGGTTTGATGCAAGACGATAGCGGTTTGTTGATTGAGGGTACTCGCAGCAATCTGTTTTTGGTTCGTCAGGGGCAATTGCTGACACCAGCACTGTCACGCTGTGGTGTAGCGGGGATTATGCGCGGCAAAATTTTAGAATATGCAGCGCAATCTCAACTTCCTGCGCGTGTCGCAGACCTAACACTCGCGGATGTGTATTTGGCTGAAGAGTTGTTCCTTTGTAATAGTGTTTTTGGTATTTGGCCTATTACCGCAGTTGATTGCCATCAGAAATCCATTGGGCCGTTAAGTCGGCATCTTCAGGAGCAGTTTAAGGCGACCTTTGATGTTTAAGGCGTTTCGATTTTTCCTCACGCTTTTATTTCCGCCGTTGATTCTCGCGTTGATCGGCGCCTGGTGGTTGGTGTCTTATTTGGATACTCCATTAAAACTCAAGCAAGAACACGACTTGTTTCAGCTAAATGCCGGTATGGGCTTGTCGGCGGTTGCGGATAAAGCGGCGGCGGAAGGACTGTTGGAATACCCGGCAGCATTAAAAATTTATGCGCGCCTGCAGCCGGAGCAAGCTCTGTTGCGTACCGGTGAGTATCGGCTTGAAAGTGGAATGACCATTCGCGAGTGGCTGTCGAAAATGCAGCGCGGAGAGGTGGTGAGTTACCAAATTACTTTGGTTGAAGGCTGGACGCTGGCGCAGGTGATTGCGCTGCTCAATGCCAATGATAAATTGCAGCCCGTAACGAATAAAAATGCGTCGGATAAAACTGATTTACGTGCTGATGAGGGTTTATGGGCGCAGCTAGGATTGCAGGCTCCCGAGGTCGTCTTTCCCGAGGGTTGGTTTTTCCCTGACACCTATCAATTTCATCGCGGCGAAAATGCAGTGCAACTATTGCGGCGGGCCCATGAGCGGATGCAGCAAATTCTTGACGAAGAGTGGGCGGCTCGCGCGCCTGACCTGCCGTATAAAAATCGCTATGATGCCTTGATCATGGCATCGATTATTGAAAAAGAAACCGGTTTGGCCAGCGAACGTGAGCAAATTGCCGGGGTATTTGTACGCCGCTTGCAGAAAAAAATGCGCCTGCAGACTGACCCCACCGTGATTTACGGCATGGGTGATTCTTATAAGGGCAATTTGCGCAGTGCCGATTTGCGTAATGCTAATAATCCTTACAATACCTACCAGCATTTTCAGCTACCACCGACGCCCATTGCCTTACCCGGTCGGGAAGCGATTCATGCTGCACTGCATCCGGCGGAGGGCTCTGCGCTGTATTTTGTGGCCCGAGGTGATGGTAGCCACCAATTTTCAGCAACATTGGCAGAGCATCAAGCCGCAGTGCGGAAATATCAAATTACACAGCGGCGTCAGAGTTATCGCTCTGCGCCTGAGGCGAATAAATAATGACTAAACGCGGCGTGTTTCTCACCGTTGAAGGCGGCGAAGGGGTGGGAAAATCGACCAATCTTGCCTTCCTCACCGAACGACTTAAAGCCGCAGGTATTCCGTTTATTTCTACTCGCGAGCCGGGTGGCACCGAGTTGGCCGAGCAGATTCGCTCGCTGTTATTAACGCCTCGGGAAGAAGCCATGTCGGAGCTTACCGAGCTGTTGCTGGTCTTTGCCGCTCGGGCACAGCACCTCGAAGCCTGTATCAAACCGGCAATTGAACAAGGGCAGTGGGTAGTTTGCGATCGCTTTACTGATGCGACTTATGCCTATCAGGGCGGCGGCCGTGGTTTGTCGCAGTCGACCATTGCTCAGTTGGAAAGTCTCGTGCAAGGCGAATTGCGCCCGGATTACACTATTTTGCTGGATGCTCCAGTTGCGGTTGGGATGTCCCGTGCGCGAGAGCGTGGCGAGTTGGATCGGTTTGAGCGCGAGCAACAGAGTTTTTTTGAAAAGGTGCGCGGTGCCTATTTGCATATGGCGGCGGAGCACGCGAAGCGTTACCGGGTGATTGATGCCAGTGTTGAGCTTGAGGCCGTGCAGCAGCAATTAGGCGGAGAAATTGATTCTATTATCGAGGCTTGGTTGGCGTGAGTGAGGCTGGCGTGAGTGAAACAGGCGCGAATGAAGGCGTGGCTCAGCCGGCTACGGCATTTTCATGGCAAATGAATCAATGGCAGCAATTGGGGGCTTTATTAGAGGCAAAACGGTTGCCCCACGCCTTGCTCCTGTCTGGCCCGCAGGGTATTGGCAAGTTGCGTTTCGCTCAGGCCTTTGCCCATAGCTTACTGTGTCAGGATGCCAGCACTTTTGCTGCCTGTGGCCACTGCCAATCATGCCGTTTATTGGCTGCGGGTAATCATCCAGATTACCGGGAAATTTCTCCTGAAGAAGGCAAGCGCCAGATCGGTGTCGATCAGGTACGCCAATTACAGAGCTTTGTGGGGCAACACGCGCATCGCGAGGGTGGTCGAAAATTAGTGGTGCTTCACCCTGCGGAAGCGATGAATATCAACACCGCCAATGCTCTGTTAAAAACGCTGGAAGAACCCGCTGGCGACACGGTTTTACTTTTAGTCAGTCATGCGCCAAGCCAGTTATTGGCCACCATTCGATCGCGCTGTTTGCAAATGAGTTTTGGGGTGCCGGATCAGAAAGTGGTGCTCAATTGGCTGCAGAATTATATTGGCGATGAGGCCTTGTGTTCACGTTTATTAACCGAGGCTAGCGGCCGACCATTGGCGGCAAAAGCGCTATTTGATCAGGATGGGCTAAGTCGTTGGCAAGGTTTTGACGAGCAATTGCAAGGCGTTATTCAAGGCCGACAGAGTCCGGTTCAGCTAGCTGAGCTGCTTGCCGGTGAGGATATCTTGGAAACACTGGATTGGTGGTTGCAGCGAGGTTTGCGACTGCTTAAGCAGGTCAGTGCTGGCGTGGATTGCGAAAACCCGGTTTGGCAGGCCTTTGCCAAGCGCTCAGCGCATCAGCTCGTGGTGGAGTTGGATAAAGCTCAGCTTCTGCGTGCCAAAATGCAGAGGGGTGCTACACTGAACAAACGATTGGTTTGGGAGGAAATGCTCCTGAACTGGTTTGCCTAAAACAAGGATGTGGCGCTGATCAATTGTGTGAAAGTTGGCAAGCTACTAAATGGCACAACAGTGCGATAATTAGCCACTCCCCCCATACTTGAGTTAGTATTTGCCCGCAGTCCGTTTATCTGCACTATTGGAAGTAGACGAGTACCGCATTAACAAAATTCGCCTCACCGCGATAAGGACCGATTGAAGCAATGAGTGGCGCCCCCGCAAAAAATGGAATTTTGTCTCTGACAATTAGAGACAAGGCGGTGCTGTATGCGGCCTATATGCCCTTTATCAAAAATGGCGGGCTTTTCGTTCCCACCACCAAGGTTTATGACATTGGTGATGAAGTATTTATGTTATTGACGCTGATGGATGAGCCGGAAAAAATTCCGGTTGCCGGCAAGGTAATCTGGATTACGCCACGGGGCGCACAGAGCAATCGCGCAGCGGGTATTGGCGTTCAGTTTATTGGTGAAGACCATACCGCGAATTCAAAAATTGAAGCCTATCTGGCTGGAATTCTCGAGTCAGACAAGCTCACTCACACCATGTGAGTTACCTGTTCGTTTCATTTACGACCCCATTAAAGAAAGAGAGTAGAGATGCTGGTAGACAGTCATTGTCATCTAGATCGTCTTGATTTGCGGCACTATGACGGTGAGCTCAATGCCGCCTTAGCGGCTGCCCGTGAGCGCGGTGTGGAGCGCATGCTCTGTATTGGTATTGATCTTAAAAACGCGCCAGATGTAGTGGCAATTGCCCAGGCAAATCCGGATATCTATGCCTCTGTTGGTGTGCACCCCTTGGATATTGCTGAGGATGTCTGCGCTATAGAAACGCTTGTGGAATTGGCGGGTCAAGATAAGGTGGTCGCCATTGGTGAAACCGGCCTCGATTATTACTACAGTCAGGAGCGCAAGGCGGAGCAGCAGCTCAGCTTTGCCAACCATCTGCAGGCTTCGGCGCGTTCCGGCAAGCCCACGATTGTCCATACCCGGGATGCCCGCGAAGATACCCTGAATATTATTGCCGAACACGGTGACCCTGCGGTTGCCGGTGTTCTGCATTGTTTCACCGAATCTTGGGAAATGGCCAGTGCGGCCATTGAAATGGGTTACTACATTTCCTTTTCCGGCATCATTACCTTTAAAAGTGCGGAAGAGTTAAGAGAGGTCGTGAGACGGGTGCCCATGGAGCGTATCTTGGTGGAAACCGACTCACCATATTTGGCGCCGGTGCCTTATCGCGGCAAAAAAAATGAGCCCAAGTTTGTGGTGGAAGTGGCGCAATGTGTGGCGGATTTAAAAGGTTTGAGCTTTGCCGATGTGGTGAGCCAGACCGGTAAAAATTTTAACCAGTTATTTAGATTAAATTAGATTAGATTGAGGAAACCCCAGGTGAGTGACGCGAGCCTATCGACTGCTGAATTGAAATCTACGGCACTGAATGCCCTGCACCGCGAGTTGGGTGCAAAGATGGTGCCTTTTGCTGGCTACGATATGCCGGTGCAGTATCCCTTGGGTGTAAAAAAAGAACACTTACACACGCGCACTGCAGCGGGCTTGTTTGATGTCTCACATATGGGACAAATTCGCGTTACCGGTGAGGGCATCGCACAGGCCTTGGAAGCGGTTTTTCCCCAAGACGTTATCGGCTTGCCGGTGGGACGCCAGCGCTATGGTTTGATGCTGAATGAACAGGCCGGTATTCGCGATGACTTAATGTTTGCTAATCGCGGCGAGGATTTCATGTTAGTGGTGAATGCCGCTTGTAAAGATCAGGATTTCGCCTGGTTGCGCGCAAAACTGCCGGATTCTATTAAGCTCGAGATGCTGGAAGATCAGGCACTACTAGCCATTCAGGGGCCGCAGGCGCGTGCGGTAATGAGCCGTTTACAACCGGCGCTGGCAGAGATGACCTTTATGGATACAGCCTTTGCCAGCATTGGCGGTATTGATTGCTGGTTGAGCTGTTCCGGCTATACCGGTGAAGACGGTTTTGAAATCTCAGTGGCCAATGCCGATGTTGAGCGTTTAGCTCGTTTGCTTATCGCTGAAACCGAAGTCGAATTTATTGGTTTAGGTGCGCGAGACTCACTGCGTTTGGAGGCAGGCCTCTGTCTCTATGGTCACGATATGGACGAAACCCTCTCGCCCTTGTCCGCCAACTTAATGTGGTCGGTTCAAAAATGCCGTCGCCCCGGCGGGGAGCGCGCCGGTGGTTTCATCGGTGATACCGCGTTTTTTCAGCAGCTGGAATCGGGTGCAAAACAGCAACGCGTTCTGCTCGATATTGAAGGTCGCGCGCCAGTGCGTGAACACACCGAGATTGTGGGCGAGCAGGGCGAAGTGTTGGGCGAGGTTTGCAGTGGTGGTTTTGGCCCCAGTGTGGAAGGTCCCATTGCCATGGCCTATATTGAAAGCGCTGCCTTGGCGGACAAGCGTGCCTTGTTTGCCAATGTGCGCGGCAAATCCATTCCGGTGAGTGTGAGACGCGGGGCCTTTTTCCCTCAGCGCTATTTCCGGGGGTAAGTTTTTTCTTTGAGGCCGGTGTATGCACTTTCAGCTGGGTGTGATTGAGGGGTTCTATGGCCGCCAGTGGAGTTGGGCCCAGCGAGAGCAGCTTCCCGCCTTATTAGCAGCCTGGGGATATAACGCGTATATCTATGCCCCAAAAGGGGATAGTAGCCTGCGCAGCGCTTGGCATCAGCCCTTTAGCCGAGTTCATCAATATCAACTCTCGGCCATGAGTGAGGCCTGTCATCAGGCCGGAATTGCTTGGGGGCTGGGATTTTCTCCCGCCGGTTTACAAACCCGTTTCGATGCCGCTGATCGCCAGCGACTGGCAGCTAAGGTCGACACGCTGAAAGCGCTGGTACTCGACCAGCTGTGGATTTTGTTTGATGACCTGCCTGCCGGGAATCCTGATTTAGCTCGACGACAATTAGACGTAGTCGATTTTATTCGCCAGCAAATGCCCAATACGCAACTGGCCGTCTGCCCCAGTTACTACAGCGAAGACCCCATTCTTGAGCAATTGTTTGGCGCTTGCCCAACAGGCTATTTTGAAGAGCTGGGGGCGGGCTTGGCGGAGGATATTGATATTCTCTGGACTGGTCGGGCCGTGATCAGCCCAGATTACAGCGCCGAGGATATGGATCGCGCCCGGCTTATCTTAGGGCGCAAGCCGTTGCTATGGGATAACTACCCGGTCAACGATGGTCGCAAAAGCAGTCGTTTTCTCAATCTTTACCCCTTTCGGGGGCGGGGCGCGAGTCTTGCCGCCCAGACCCGTGGGCATTTCACCAATCCCATGAATCAATTTGCCGCCTCCTGTCTGGTGTTGCCGACCTTGGCGGCCATTTATAAAAACGATGAGCCTTACTGGGCCGATCAGCAATTTGAGCAACAATTGTCTACACTTCCAGAGGTGCTTGCCCAGCGCTTGCGAGTGGATTGGTCGCTGTTTCAAGAGCAGGGGCTGGATCAGATTCCTGAGTCCGATAAAAACAAACTTTGCAGTGCATACCGGGCAATCTCACACCCTATTGCCGTAGAGGTGGCAGACTGGCTGGATGAGGCTTACCGCTTTGATCCGGATTGTCTCACCGAGTAGTTGTTCGAGTATTTGTGTGGCTGTTTGCACTGGGGTTTTGACTTTGCGGACGCCGTTCTATGTCAACAGGGTTATTGAACTGTTAGCGGCGATGCTGTAATTTTCGCCCAAATGTTTTACATGTAAACATTTAGCGTGAGCTGTTCGCGCGCTTCATTGCCAGCGGAAGTGTTCTCCTTTATCAGGCCTTCCCTAACTCAATTGAGGAATAACAATGATCTATCAAGGCCAAGCCTTAACGGCTAAGTATCTGGATGGTGGTATCGCTGAACTCTGCTTCGATCTGCAGGGTGACTCCGTAAATAAATTTAACCGCCTGACTCTGAATGAGCTCGATCAGGCGACTGCGGCATTAGCGGCAGAAGCCGACCTGAAAGGCGTATTGGTGACCAGCGCCAAGGGCGTTTTTATTGTTGGTGCCGACATCACTGAGTTTACCGAATTGTTCAAACTGCCCGATGAAGAACTGGGCAAATGGGCTCGTGAGGCCAATGGCATTTTTAACCGCTTTGAAGATCTGCCGGTACCCACGGTAGTCGCCATTAATGGCGTGGCCCTAGGCGGCGGCTATGAGATGTGTCTGGCCTGTGATTTCCGCGTTATGTCTACTGCGGCGGTCGTTGGCTTGCCCGAAGTTAAGCTGGGCATTAACCCCGGATTTGGTGGCACCGTGCGTTTGCCTCGGGTTATTGGTTGCGACAACGCGATGCTGTGGACGGCAACGGGCAATCAGCAAAAACCGGATGCAGCGCTGAAAGACGGCGGTGTCGATGCGGTGGTTGCACCAGAATTGCTGAAAGAGGCGGCCTTGGATCTGTTGAACAAGTGTGTCGACGGCACCTTTGATTACAAAGCCAAACGCCAAGAGAAGCTGGAACCCGTTAAGCTCAACGATATTGAGCGCATGATGGCCTTTACTACGGGTAAAGCGATGGTGGCACAGCAGGCCGGCAAAAATATGCCCGCGCCGATTACTGCGGCCAAATCCATGGAGAAGAACGCACCATTGGCTCGCGACGCGGCCATTGAAGTGGAAATTGCCAACTTCATTAAATTGACCCGTACGCCACAATCCAATGCGCTGATTGGTCTGTTCCTGAATGACCAAGCGGTGAATAAAACTGCCAAAACCCACGCCAAAGCGGGTGGTGATGTAAACCAGGCGGCGGTACTTGGCGCCGGTATTATGGGTGGTGGTATTGCTTACCAGTCTGCCTATAAAGGCACTCCAATTCTGATGAAAGACATTGCCGAGGCAGGTCTGGAATTAGGTATGAAAGAGGCGGGTAAGCTGCTCTCCAAACAGGTCAATCGCGGCCGTATGGGCGCAGACAAAATGGCCAAAATCATGGGCAGCATTCGTCCTACCCTGAATTACGATGGCTTTGACAAGGCCGATGTCATTGTTGAAGCGGTAGTTGAAAATCCCAAAGTTAAGCATGCCGTACTGAGCGAAACGGAAAATCACATCCGTGAAGATGCGGTTCTCGCCTCGAATACGTCAACCATCTCTATCAACTATTTGGCTGAGCCTCTGAAGCGCCCTGAAAATTTCTGCGGTATGCACTTCTTTAACCCGGTTCACGCTATGCCGCTGGTTGAGGTTATTCGCGGTGCGAAAACCTCTGATGAAACCGTGAGCAAAGTCGTCAAATACGCGCTGCAAATGGGTAAAACGCCCATCGTGGTTAACGACTGCCCCGGTTTCTATGTCAATCGTGTGTTGTTCCCGTACTTTGCTGGTTTTGAAATGCTGGTGCGCGATGGGGTGGATTACCGCCGTATCGACAAAGTTATGGAAAAATTCGGCATGCCTATGGGGCCTGCTTATTTGATGGACGTGGTCGGTATCGACACCGGTTGTCACGCTGCTGAGGTGATGGCAGAAGGCTTCCCTGAGCGTATGAACTACGGTTTCCGTACCATTTCTCAAATGATGTATGAAGCCAAGCGTTTCGGTCAGAAGAATGGCATTGGTTTTTACGCCTATAGCGAAGATGCGAAAGGCAAGCCGCGCAAGACCGAAGATGAAACTGCGCTGAGCATGGCGGCGGAAGCTGCAGAAGGTCGCAGCCTGGAAATCACCGACGAAGACATTATTGCTCGCATGATGATTCCAATGTGTACCGAGGTGGTGCGCTGCTTGGATGAGAACATTGTTAGCTCAGCGGCCGATGCCGATATGGGTCTGATTATGGGTATTGGTTTCCCAGTATTCCGCGGCGGTGCTCTGCGCTTCATCGACCAGATGGGCGTAGCAGCTTTTGTTGAACTGGCTGATCGCTTTAAAGAACTTGGCGGCGTATACGAGGCTCCTGAAAGCCTGCGTAGCATGGCGGCCAATGGCGAGACTTTCTTCAAGTAATTCGGGCGGAGACGAAAAATGACTTATCAAGCAAATGATGTAGTAATTGTAGATTGCGCCCGTACCCCAATGGGGCGTTCTAAAAATGGTGTTTACCGCAATGTGCGCGCAGAAAACTTGTCGGCGGCACTGGTAAACGGCCTGCTAGCCCGCAATCCCGGCATTGATCCTGCCAGCTTTGAGGATGTGATCTGGGGCTGTGTAAACCAGACTAAAGAACAGGGCTGGAACATCGCTCGCATGTTCTCGGTAATGACCCAATTGCCGCACACCGTAGCTGGGCAAACCGTGAGCCGCCTGTGTGGTTCTTCAATGTCGGCACTGCATACTGCTGCGGCGTCTATTACCGCCGGTATTGGTGACACCTTTATGGTGGGTGGTGTTGAGCATATGGGCCATTTATCGATGACCCACGGCGTTGATCCCAACCCGCAGTCGAGCAAATATGTCGCTCGTGCCGCCGGCATGATGGGCATGACCGCTGAAGCGCTGGGTATGTTGCACGGCATTAGCCGCGAACAGCAAGACCAGTTTGGCGTTCGCTCGCACCTGCGTGCGGCTGCCGCTCAGCAGAAAGGCCTGTTCGATAAAGAAATCATTGCGATGGAAGGCCATGACGAAGAGGGTCGCAAGATTCTGGTCACTGCCGATAATACCGTTCGCGCTGAAACAACCCTTGAAGGTCTGGCGCAATTGCGTCCCGCTTTTGATCCGGTAAATGGTACGGTAACTGCGGGTACTAGCTCTCAGATTGCCGATGGTGCCTCTGCCATGATCGTAATGTCTGGTGCCCGTGCTGCCGAGCTGGGTTTAACCCCTCGCGCGCGCATCATCGGTATGGCGGTTGCGGGTGTTGATCCGTCAATTATGGGTTACGGTCCTGTGCCATCAACTCAGAAAGCCCTGAAGCGTTTGGGCATGGAAATGTCTGATATTCAAACTGTCGAGCTGAATGAAGCCTTCGCCGCTCAAGCATTGCCAGTACTAAAAGACCTTGGTCTGCTGGAAATGATGGACGAGAAAGTGAATCTCAATGGCGGCGCCATTGCACTGGGTCACCCATTCGGTTGTTCCGGTACGCGTATTGTGGGCACCTTGCTTAACGTTATGGAACAGCAGGATACGTCTGTTGGTCTGGCCACCATGTGTATTGGTATGGGGCAGGGTATTAGCACCATTATTGAGCGTATTTAAGCTCGCTTACTAAAGGTTTCGCGTGGGAGTGATTGTTGTTGCAGTCCTCCCTTGAACCGACTGCCGGGCTGTGGCACAATCTGCGGCCTCGCGTTGTTGGAGCTTCGCGAAGCCTCTTTTCAAAGCCGTTTTAATTCAGATAGTTAGGCGGTTTTTTCGTGCGGATGTGGTGAAATTGGTATACACGCCAGATTTAGGTTCTGGTGCCGCGAGGCGTGAGAGTTCGAGTCTCTCCATCCGCACCATTTTAAAGGCAATAATTTTTGACAGCTCCCCGACTCCGTCGCGGAGCTGTATTTTTATTTACCGTATTTGAGGAATACCCATGCAAGTTTCCGTTGAAACAACCTCTGGCCTGGAGCGTCGTCTGACTGTTGGCGTACCCGCCGAGCGTGTTGATAGTGCTGTTGATGCACGTCTGAAGGAAGCCGCCCGCACCGTTAAACTCGACGGTTTCCGTCCCGGAAAAGTGCCAATGAAAGTGGTTCGCCAGCGTTTCGGCCAATCAGTTCGTATGGAGATCTTGGGCGATGTCATGAACCAAGCGTTCTATGAGGCCATTCAACAGCAAGATCTTCGCCCAGCAGGCCGTCCTTCAATCGAACCCAAAAACATGGATGAAGGCAAAGACGTAGAGTTTGTTGCCACTTTTGAAGTATTTCCAGAAATTGAATTGAAAGACTACAGCGGCATCACCGTAGAAAAGCCAGTTTCTTCTGTGACTGATGCTGATATCGATGTGATGATCGAGAACCTGCAAAAACAACGCGCAAGCTGGGACACCGTAGAGCGTGCCGCTGCTGAGGGTGACCAGGTTGATATCGACTATGTTGGCACAAAAGACGGCGAAGAATTTGCTGGTGGTAAAGCCGAAGGTCAAAAATTGGAATTGGGTTCAGGTCGTATGATTCCCGGTTTTGAAGACGGCATTATTGGCCTGTCTGCCGGTGAAGAGAAAGTGGTTGCGCTGAGCTTTCCAGAGGACTACCACGCCGAAGAGCTGAAAGGCGCGGCAGTTGAGTTCAAAATTAAAGTGAACGCCGTTCAGGAAAAGAAATTACCCGAGCTGAACGATGAGTTTTTCACTGCCTTCGGTGTTGAAGAGGGTGGTGTAGAAGCCTTCCGTGAAGAAGTGAAAAAGAACATGGAGCGCGAACTGAAGCGCGCCGTGAACACTCGCATTAAAGATCAGGTGATGGAAGGCATTCTGGCAGCGCACAGCGACCTGCTGATTCCTCAAGCGCTGATCCAGCAAGAAATCGATGCGCTGCGCAACCAGCAAATGCAGCAGTTCGGTGCTCTGGCTGAGAAACTGAATCCAAAAGATATCCTGCCGGATGAGCTGTTCAGCGAAAACGCTGAGCGCCGTGTGCGCTTGGGCTTGGTAATTAACGAAATTATCACTGCTGAAGATATCAAGGCCGATGCCGCTAAAGTGGACGAAGCACTGGAAGAGTTGGCGGGAAGCTATGAAGACAAAGATGAGGTGATTAGCTGGTACAAGAGCAACCCTCAGCAGCTTCAGCAAATCGAAGGTATGGTGATTGAAGAGACAGTAGTCGAAAAGTTGCTTGAAAAAGCGCAGCTTAGCGATGTAACTTTAAGCTACGAAGAAGTTCTGACTCCACCTAAGAAAGGTGGCGATGACGAATAAGCGTCATTTGCCAAGTTGATGAGAATCAAGCGACCGAACTTCCGTTCCGTCGCTTGATTTTTTTTAGGGTCGCCCTAATAACTACTATTCAGAACTACACCCGCAATTACGACCCACGAGAAGAGAAATATGTCGCGTAGCAATTTTGAAGGCATCAACAACAATACTATTAATAACCTCGGCCTGATTCCTATGGTCGTTGAGCAGACCTCACGGGGTGAGCGTTCCTACGACATCTATTCCCGTCTGCTGAAAGAGCGCGTGATCTTTTGTGTGGGCCCTGTTGAAGACAATATGGCCAACCTGATTGTCGCGCAGATGCTGTTTTTGGAATCGGAAAATCCCGATAAAGACATTCATCTCTATATCAACTCGCCGGGTGGCTCTGTTACTGCCGGTCTGTCGATTTACGACACCATGAAGTTCATCAAGCCAGACGTTAGCACCATGTGTATGGGGCAGGCGGCCAGCATGGGCGCTTTCTTGCTGAGTGGCGGTGCCAAAGGCAAGCGTTTTATTCTGCCTAATGCGCGTACCATGATTCACCAGCCTAGCGGTGGTGCTCAAGGTCAGGCCACGGACATTGATATTCAGGCGCGCGAAATTCTGATTATTCGTGAGCGTTTGAACCATCTGATGGCCGAACACACGGGGCAGGATTACGAGACGATTGCCCGTGATACCGAACGCGACAACTTTATGAATGCCCAGCAGTCGAAAGATTACGGTCTGGTGGACGAAGTGCTGACCGACCGCGGAGCAAAGTAATTCGCTAGAGTAATCAGCGTATTCCGGCTGATAGCTGCAGGAGCGTGGAAAATCACGGCTTGCAAAACAATACAAAAGGGGCCATCTTTAGCTTGTGACTAAGAAATGGCGCCAATTTAGGTGACAGGTAAGACTGAATGAGTAGTAAAGACGGCACAGATGACAACGGAAAACTGTTGTACTGTTCTTTCTGCGGCAAAAGCCAGCACGAAGTAAGAAAATTGATCGCCGGTCCGTCCGTGTTTATCTGTGATGAATGCGTGGATCTTTGCAACGACATTATTCGGGAAGAAGTTCAAGAGGCGGAAAGCGAAGCCGCCCGTGAAAAGCTGCCGACCCCGCAGGAAATTAACTCCACGCTTGATCAGTATGTTATCGGCCAGACTCGGGCTAAAAAAGTCCTGTCAGTGGCGGTTTATAACCATTACAAGCGTTTGCGCCACGGTGATTCCGGCAAAGACGAAGTCGAGCTAGGCAAAAGTAATATTCTTCTAGTTGGGCCCACCGGTAGTGGTAAAACCCTGCTGGCTGAAACCCTTGCTCGCCTGCTGGATGTGCCGTTCACCATCGCTGACGCAACCACCCTGACCGAAGCCGGTTATGTGGGTGAAGACGTTGAGAACATTATTCAAAAGCTGCTGCAGAAGTGTGACTACGATGTTGATAAGGCCCAGATGGGTATTGTCTATATCGACGAAATTGACAAAATTTCCCGCAAGTCTGACAACCCCTCTATCACCCGCGATGTGTCTGGTGAAGGTGTGCAGCAAGCGTTGTTGAAATTGATTGAAGGTACGGTTGCTTCGGTTCCGCCTCAAGGTGGTCGTAAGCATCCTCAGCAGGAATTCCTGCAAGTTGATACCTCCAATATCCTGTTTATCTGTGGCGGTGCATTTGCTGGTCTTGATCGAGTGATTCGTGATCGCTCAGAAAAAGGCGGCATTGGTTTCGGCGCAGAGGTGAAGAGCAAAGACGACAAGCGCAATGTCGGTGAAATTCTGGCGGATGTCGAACCAGAAGATCTGGTGCGCTACGGCCTGATTCCTGAGTTCGTTGGCCGCTTACCGGTGATTGCGACTTTGGAAGAACTGGATGCCGATGCGCTGGTGAATATCCTCACCGAGCCGCGTAACGCTCTGACTAAACAGTACGCCAAATTGTTTGATATGGAAGGTGTGGAAGTCGATTTCCGCGAAGATGGCTTGCGGGCGGTGGCAGAAAAAGCCATGACTCGCAAAACCGGTGCTCGTGGCTTGCGCTCCATTCTTGAGAATGTACTGCTCGATACCATGTACGATCTGCCTTCAATGGACAACGTCAGCAAGGTGGTGGTGGATGCCTCGGTTATAGAGGGAGATTCTGCGCCTATTCTGGTTTACAGCGAGCAGCCAGCTCAGCGTAAAGCCGCGCCTGAAGACTAGTTGGCTAAATCTTGATCAAAAGCCGCTTTTCGCGAGGAAAGCGGCTTTTTTTTGTCAGTTTCTTTACAAGTCAAGACTTGTAATTCCAACCTCAGAACCCCATCTTAATAGCAATACTCCTGTCGCAGCCCTAAAGCCGGCCATTCCTTCGGTTTTATTTCAAATCCCCTGTGGCAACAAATCTAAGAGGCGAGATCTCAATGGCTGGTGTTCCTGAAACCCTTGAGTTACCACTACTGCCGCTGCGCGATGTAGTCGTTTATCCCCATATGGTTATCCCCCTGTTTGTCGGGCGGGACAAATCAATACGAGCCCTTGAACTGGCGATGGCCAGCGATAAAGAAATTATCCTCGCGGCTCAGAAAAATCCTGATGTAGACGAGCCCGGAACCGATGATCTGTACGATATCGGTACGGTCGCCAATATCCTGCAATTGCTTAAACTGCCAGACGGCACCGTAAAGGTATTGGTCGAAGGGGCATATCGGGCCCAGATAGATGCCATTGCAGCCGAGGAAGATTACTTCCGTGCTGATATTCGCGCCCTTGATGAAACTCGCATTCCCTCAGCGGAAGCCGATGTGATGCTGCGCTCTGCGGTCTCACAATTTGAGAAATTCATTAATCTAAGCAAAAAAATTCCCGCAGAGGTTCTCACCTCGCTTTCCGGTATTGAAGATCCGGGTCGGCTTGCCGACACCATTGCCGCCCATATGAGTATGGAGCTTGAGCAGAAACAGGCGGTGTTGGAGATGGTCGATGAGCGCGAGCGTCTCGAGCATTTAATGGCGATGATGGAAGCGGAAATCGACCTGTTTCAGGTGGAAAAACGCATTCGTGGTCGCGTTAAAAAACAAATGGAAAAAAGCCAGCGCGAGTACTATCTGAATGAGCAAATGAAAGCTATTCAACGCGAGTTGGGCGAAACCGAAGAGGGCGGTAACGAACTCGAAGAATTGGAAAAACGCGTCAATGATGCGGGCATGAGCAAGGAGGCCTTAGACAAGGCGAGGGCAGAGCTTTCCAAACTGAAAATGATGTCGCCAATGTCGGCAGAGGCTTCAGTAGTTCGCAGCTATGTTGACTGGTTAGTAAATATTCCTTGGCAGAAGCGCTCACGGGTTAAGCATGATTTAGCGGCTGCCGAAGCGATTCTAAATCAAGACCATTACGGGCTGGAAGAAGTTAAAGACCGTATTCTTGAATACCTTGCCGTGCAAAAGCGCGTTAAAAAGGTGAAGGGGCCTGTGCTGTGCTTGGTTGGGCCTCCAGGCGTGGGTAAAACCTCCTTGGGTGAGTCTATTGCCCGCGCAACTAACCGTAAATTTGTGCGCATGGCGCTAGGTGGTGTGCGTGATGAGGCTGAGGTGCGTGGTCACCGTCGAACCTATATCGGCTCTATGCCCGGTAAAGTCGTACAGAAAATGTCCAAGGTCGGTGTGCGCAACCCGCTATTTTTGCTGGATGAAATTGACAAGATGGGTATGGATCATCGCGGTGATCCTGCTTCGGCCTTGCTTGAGGTATTAGATCCTGAGCAAAACAACTCATTTAATGATCATTATTTAGAGGTAGATTATGACCTCTCTGATGTGATGTTTATTTGTACCTCCAACTCGCTGAATATTCCGCCGGCGCTGTTGGACCGGATGGAAATTATTCGGATTCCGGGTTATACCGAAGACGAAAAACTGAATATTGCCAAGCGCTATCTGATTCCTAAACAGCTTAAAAATAATGGCCTAAAGGACAAAGAAGCCGAGGTTACTGAAGACGCAATTCGCGATGTTATTCGCTACTACACCCGAGAAGCGGGGGTGCGTGGCTTGGAGCGTCAGATTGCCAAAGTGTGTCGTAAAATCGTTAAAAACGTGGCCCTCAACAAAGATAATTCCGCCGCCGTGGTGAATGCCGAGAATTTGGAAGAGTACCTCGGTGTGCGTAAATACACCTTTGGCAAAGCGGAAGAGGAAAACAAAGTTGGACAGGTCACGGGGCTGGCTTGGACGCAAGTGGGTGGTGAGTTACTGACCATTGAAGCGGTGTCCGTGGTGGGCCGTGGTCGTCATATTCAAACCGGCTCGCTTGGCGATGTTATGCAGGAATCGATTCAGGCGGCAATGACAGTAGTCCGCAGCCGCTCGCAGCGTCTCGGTGTGCCTGCGCGTTACCACGACAAACACGATATTCATATTCATATGCCAGAAGGGGCAACGCCTAAGGATGGCCCTTCTGCGGGTATTGGTATGTGTACGGCTCTGGTTTCCGTTATTACCGGTATTCCAGTGCGTTCAGATGTGGCAATGACCGGTGAAATAACACTGCGCGGTCAAGTATTGGCGATTGGTGGTCTTAAAGAAAAATTATTGGCGGCCCACCGCGGCGGCATTAAGACGGTTATCATTCCCCATGAAAATGAGCGCGATTTAAAAGAAATTCCAGAAAACATCAAAGCCGATCTGGATATTCGTCCGGTGAAGTGGATTGATGAAGTTTTGACCATTGCCCTTGAGCGCATCCCCGAAGAAATTTCCGAGGAGGCGTATCTAGCCGGTTTGGATGAGGCTCAAAAAGCACTGGAAAGCAAGGGTGAGGATGCGCCAAGTCGGCGCCCAAGTGCTCACTGATTAAGCGTTGACAAGTGGCGGAAACGCCCGGTTTCTGCCACTTTATCGCTCATTTTTTTTAATTTCGGAATTCTTTTAAAGAATACAAAAGTCAAGGGCGAAGATTTCTTGACCGCCTATAGCCCAATTGGTATAAATCACCCTCTCCGAGGTTGGCCCTCTACCGAAAGCATAGGTGTAAAAGGTCTAAGTCTCTTTTTTAAAAGTAGTGTGATAACAATTTTCAAGGGGAAGGACATAGTGAATAAGTCTGAATTGGTTGATGCAATTGCCGAAGCGGCAGATCTGTCTAAAGCTTCTGCTGGTCGTGCTCTGGACGCCGTAGTTGAAGCAATTACTGGTGCTCTGAAAGCCGACGATTCTGTTTCTCTGGTAGGTTTTGGTACTTTCAGTGTTAAAGAGCGTGCTGCTCGCACTGGTCGCAATCCTCAAACTGGCCAGCCTATCGAAATCGCGGCGGCAAAAATCCCTAGCTTTAAAGCGGGTAAAGCGCTGAAAGACGCTTGCAACTAAGGCCCGATTTTAGGCGCCATCAGGTTGTAAGTGCTTAGCGTTTAAGTACGACATACCGAGGTAGTTCGTTACCTCACAGAAAGGCGCATCGCGAGATGCGCTTTTTTATTTTTTACTGGACACTTTATTCATGCTGCAGAATATCCGCGACAATATCCAAGGCACGGCTGCTAAGGTGGTTATTGCGCTTATCGTTGTTCCTTTCGCTCTTTTTGGTATCGATAGTCTGTTCAATACCTCCTCCCAAACACCGGCAGCGGTGGTGAATGGCGAAAAGATTTCTCAACAGGCTTTGGCACAAGCCGTTGCGCTGCAAAAGCGCCGCTTGCTTAACATGATGGGCGATAATATTGATCCCTCAATGTTGGATGACAGCCTGTTGCGTCAACCCGCTCTAGATGCGCTCATCAAGCAACAATTATTACTGCAAGTTGCTGACGAGGCCGGAATGACGGTTTCCAATCAGCAGCTCAATAACTTGATTGTGACCATGCCCCAGTTTATGGAGGACGGTCGTTTCTCCCAGCAGCGCTACGAGCAAATTTTGCGCTTCCAGGGTTATAGCAGCGCGTTCTTCAAGCAAATGTTGCGCTCTGATCTGACTGTACAGCAGGTTTCTGATGCGATTGCTGGCAGTAGTTTTGTGACTGAGGCACAGCTACAACAGGCGGCTAAATTGCTGCACGAAACTCGTGATTTTCAATACATCACTGTGCCTCTGGCACCCATTGAGTCTGGTTTAAAAGTCAGCGACGCAGAGGTTTCTACTTGGTATCAGGCCAATAGCCAGCAATACCTGAGTGATGAAAAAGTACGTTTCTCTTATATCGAGCTGGATGAGGCGCAATTTATCGAGCCGGTTTCTGAGCAAGATATCGAGCGCGAATATCAAAGCGTTATCGAATCTTCTCAAGTGAAAACCGAGCGCGAAGTCGCGCATATCCTGTTTGAACAGCAGGATGGTGAATCGGCAGAAGCTTTGGCGGCGCGTATTGCCAAAGTTCAAGCCGAGTTGGCTGGCGGTGCTGACTTCGCAGCGCTGGCTAAAGCAAATTCAAGTGACCTCGGTTCGGCAGAGGAAGGTGGCGTACTGGGTTTTACCAGCGGCGATAGTTTCCCCGAGAGCTTCGAAGCCGCGCTACTAGATTTAAATGTGGGCGATGTTTCTGCTCCTGTTGTGACCGATGCCGGCACCCACCTGATCAAGCTCCTAAGTGTGCGTGAGCCTGAATTACCAAGCCTGGCCGAGATGCGCGATGAAATTAAAGCGCGTTTAGAACACCAAAACGCCCAGCCAAAATTGATTGCTGCAGTAGAAGAGCTTCGCGACCTTGTGTTTAACGCGGAAGGTCTCGTAATGCCGGCGAAGGAGCTGGGTCTAGAAGTACAGCAGTCTTCAGTTTTGTCACGCTCAGAGACTTCCGGGTTGTTTGCGCATGAGTCCGTTCGCAAAGCGGCGTTTAACGCTGAATTGCGCGAGCAAAAATTAAATAGCGAAGTATTGGAATTAAGCGAAGGCCAATACCTCGTATTACACGTTGATGAGTATCAGGCTCCTGAAGCTTTACCGCTTGAACAAGTGCGTGAGCAAATTGTCAAAGCGATTAAACGCGATAATGCGTTTCGTTTGGCAGAAGAAAAAGCCAAGTCATTGGCAGAAAAGTTGGCTGCGGGCCAGTCTGCGGAAAAACTGGCGAAGGACGAAGTCCTGAGTTGGGAAGCGGTGATCGATGCTAAACGCAATAAACTAGGTGTGGATAGCAACCTGCTGAAGAAAGTCTTTAGCATGACTAAGCCTCTAGCAGATGCGCACAGCGTGGCGACCTTGAAACAGGATAATGGTGACTGGGTGGCGGTGAGCTTGATCGATGTTGAGCCCGGCCAGCTTCAAAGCATTGACGGTACTGTGCGTAAGGAATTGCAAAATACGCTGGCCAATAGCCAGGCCTCTAAGCAATTTTCAGCCTACTTCAATAGCCTTTGGAGCAATGCTGAGGTCAAGATTAATTAAAAGACTGCCCAAGGAGGGGTGGTCAAAGGATAACAATAATGAACGTCACAACTATGGACCGCTTTTTTCTGCAAGCTGGGCAGGTCGACCTCTGGTTTTTCAGTACCGATGACCCTCGATTACAACGGGAGTTAGCCGAGCATAAGGCTCTGCTTTCTTCCGAAGAACAGGCCCAGAGCGATCAGCTACTCAATCCCTTACAGCATCGTGATTTTATTTTGAACCGTGCCATGCTGCGCAGCGTGTTAGCGGTATATGGGGATTTTACTCCGCAAACCGTGGATTTTTCGGTTAATCAATTTGGTAAGCCACAACTCGGTGACAGCTCGGCAAGGGCGTTACGTGAGGCGGCTGGGCACGATTTGCATTTTAATACGGCCTACAGTGCGGGTATTAGTATTTGCGCCGTCGCGCGCGACGATGTTGGGGTGGATATTGAAAGCCATCCCGATAGTGCCGGTATGCTGGCTGCGGCCGATGATTATTTATCAAAGGCTGAGCTACAAGCGTTACGTGCACAGCCTGAGGCGGGGCAGCTTGCGCAGTTTTTCCGTTACTGGACCTTAAAAGAAGCGTGGTTAAAAGCCCGTGGAGAAGGCTTGTCGGTATCATTGCAAGATTTTTCTATGCTGCTGGATGGCGAGCAAATTGGATTTGATGGTCCAGATAAAGATCTTTGGCAATTTCGCTTGCTAGGACAGAACGACAGCCACACGGCAGCGCTGGCATTGAAAGGTGAGCTTGCTAATATCCGCTGTTTTCAAGCCAGCTCCTTTGCTGAAATTAGAACATTAAACTCTACCGAAGAGGCGATTGACGCCTTGAGTCGTGTTCACTCGCAATTTATCGCCCGTCGGGCTTAATGGCAGGCTAGTCCTGCCAATTCTCATATCTTCTATCCGTAAGTCTAGCGTCAAACTAGGAGTGCTATATCGTGTACAAAATTCTGACCTTTAACCAAATCGCTGTGGTGGGTCTTGAGCGTTTTCCCCGTGATCGTTTTGAAATCGCCAGTGAATTTGCCAGCCCAGATGCCATTTTGCTGCGTAGTCACAAGCTCGCTGCTGAGGAAATTTCACCCTCTGTGAAAGCGATTGGCCGTGCCGGAGCCGGCACCAACAATATTCCAGTTGGGCACTGTACTGAGCGCGGTATTCCCGTTTTCAATAGCCCCGGCGCCAACGCCAATGCGGTAAAAGAATTGGTCATTGCCGGCCTAAGCTTGGGGTCGCGTGGCATTCTGCCCGGTATTGAATATGTGAAAAGCCTTGGCGACATGCAGGATGGCGCCGAGCTTTCCAAGTTGTTGGAAAAAGAGAAAAAGCGTTTTAAAGGCAATGAGCTTAGCGGAAAAACACTAGGTATTGTTGGTCTTGGCGCTATTGGTTCAATGATTGCTCGTGCGGCCTTGGATTTAGGTATGTCAGTGATAGGCTACGATCCGGCTCTTTCAGTCGACGCCGCATGGCGCCTGCCTAGCTCAGTGCAGCGTATGGAAAATATCAGCAGCTTATTTGCGCGCGCTGATTACATTACCTTGCATCTGCCGGTGTTGGATTCGACACGCGGTTTGGTGAATGCCGATTTGCTGGCGAACTGTAAGCCAAGTGCTTGTTTGTTGAACTTCGCGCGGGAAGAAATTGTGGATGTGGCCGCTGTGGAAAGCGCGCTGGATAGCGGCAAACTGCGTCAATTTATTACTGACTTCCCCACGCCGAACTTAATTGCAAGAACCGGTGGTGACGTGATTCTGATGCCGCATATTGGCGCCAGCACCGATGAAGCAGAAGATAATTGCGCGGTCATGGCCTCTGAGCAATTGGTCGATTTTCTGGAGAACGGGAATATCCGCAATTCAGTGAACTTCCCGGCCTTGTATCTTGAGCGCAGTGGTGCCGCGCGTTTGGCGATCAGCAACCGTAATGTGCCAAAAATCCTCAGTAGTGTGTTGGATATTTTGGCTGATGCCGATATTAATATTCACGATATGCTGAATAAAAGCCGCGAAGAAATTGCCTATAATTTGATAGATCTAGACGCGAAACCGGATACTGCATTACTGGATAAAATTCGCGGCTTGGATGGCGTGGTCAATGTACGATTGATCGCCTGAGCTCATTGAGCAGACGCGGGAGGCAGACATGACTGCGCTCGACGACATAGAAAAATTATTAGCCACGCACAAGGGGCGCCCTCCCATCGAGAAATGGCACCCTGCGCTGAGTGGTGATATTGATATTCAGATCCTTGCGGATGGTCGTTGGATACATGAAGGTGGAGAAATTCGCCGGCATGAGTTGGTCAAACTGTTTGCCTCCATATTGCGGCGCGAGGAAGACGGTGAGTATTATCTGCTTACGCCAGTAGAAAAGTGGCGTATTCGTGTCGACGATCTTCCCTTGCTCATTACCGACTATATTCGCTCTGAAGAGGCCAATAATCGCCTATTGGTTAAGACCAATGTCGACACCTGGTACGAGCTGAATAGCACTCATCAACTGCTTGTTGAAACCGATGAGAGTGGTCAGCCACAACCTTCTGTTGTTCTTGAACACGGCTTAGCGGCGAGAGTGAATCGCGCTTGTTTCTATCGGCTTGTCGAAGAGGCGGTAGAGCATAATGGGCAATGTGTATTGCAAACGTCTGGCGGCGATTTCGTGCTTGGGGATTTGTAAACTTAAGGGTAATCAGCGGTAAATAAAGTCAGCAGTAAATGAAAAGGCAGCCACGGCTGCCTTTTTGTTTTTCTCAAAGAGAAAAAGTGTCGCGCTTATGCCGCAGGTGATTTTTTGGCTGGTGCTTTTTTAGCAGGTGCCTTCTTTGCAGGCGCTTTTTTAGCTGCGGCTTTTTTAGGGGCCGCTTTTTTAGCTGGTGCTTTTTTAGCAGGAGCCTTCTTTGCAGGCGTTTTTTTAGCTGCGGGCTTTTTGTTGGTTTTTTCAAAATCCTTAGCGGCAGTTTGAGCAGCTTTTGCTAAGGCTTTGGCGCGTTTGTAGTCTTCTTTCAGATCGTTGAGTTGGTCTTTGGCCATAATGATAACGGCGCGGGCATCCACTTCTAGATCTTTCGCCATTTCCACGGCGGAATGGGCTTTATCCAGTTGTGTTTTAATGCGGGCATCCATTTTCGCCTTGGCTTTTTGTTGCAGATCTTTAAGGCGGGTCTGTTCGGACTTCAGTTTGTCTTTGGCTTTTTCTGCCTGTGTTTTTGCTTTTTCTAGCGCTTTGTCTGCGTCAGACATAAGGCGTTCGCGCAGCTTTTCTAGTTTATCTTCTAATGCTGCAATTTCTTTGTTAATCATTGCAACAGGATCCATTTTGCTAGCCATGGTATCGACCTCAATAATCTCGGCCAGGAATCCTGGCGCGTTAAAAAGAAAGTACTACCTTCGTTCAAATTTTGTCCAGTTACAGACAGAACCTAACATAGCAAAATTTGCGATAATAAAAAGGGACTTTTGCAAACAAAGGTGAAAAAGATGCAAAAAGGCGATGAATTGCAACAAGAAAAAATTGAAGCGGCGGTTTTTCGCCGACTGCTTTCCCATCTGGATTCCAGAAAAGATGTGCAGAATATTGAGCTGATGAACCTCGCGGGATTTTGTCGCAACTGCTTGTCAAAGTGGTATGCTGCCGCAGCTGAGGAAGTTGGCGTCAGTGTTGATTACGATCAGGCTCGGGAGCGGATATATGGCATGCCGTATTCAGAGTGGAAGGATTTGTATCAGAAAGAAGCCAGTCCAGATCAACTGGCTAAATTTGATCAACAGCAAAAATAAAAAAAGCTAAAGCTGGGCTTCCCTAGAGCGCGCCATTGGGAATAAATCGATTTTCACTATTGGCGCGCAGCCACAATAGCTCTTCTCGAGTTAGCTTCTCTCCACGCTGGCGTAAAACCCGGTTGATCCAGATAACCGGTGATTGATCGCCAGCATCCCAACCTGAAATTCGCCATTCGGCCACGGCAAAAAAGCGCATCAGTGTGCGCAGCTCATCATTGCTAAATGAGGCTACTGCTTGTTGCCAGTGTTCCGGTGAGAAGCGCATAAACGCGCTGTACTGCTGTTGTTCTGCTTCGGTAAAAGGCGAGGGCAGTGCCGCCAGTGCAGCATCGCCACTTAGGCTAAGGCAACGGCGCAACCATTCCGGTTCAATTTCCAGTTTTGCTTTTTCGTTTTCTGGGGTCCAGCTGCCGATACTCATTGTTACCTGTTCCTTTTTCAATTCGCTGGCAAGTATAACTGAAAGCATATTGGTGGTTCGCTTGATTTTTAGGGCCAAAACAAATACTGTTTATGTATAAGGGGTATCCATTTAGCTCCACCTCTCATTTATTCCTCCTTAGCCTTCCTCACAACGACGTTCTCGTAAGTCACCGGTTCAGTTGCAACAGCCTGCTGCAACAATCGGTAAAACAACATC
>NZ_JACXLD010000007.1 GCF_014705705.1 Spongiibacter pelagi
TACAACGAAAAGCGGATCAAAATGTCTCTTGGTTATCTCAGCCCCATCGAGTACCGTGAAAGTTTGGGGTTAGTGACATAAATAAGTCCAAGAAATTATCCGCATCCTCAGTGGGTCAGTTTTGGATGCAATTCAACAGATGGAATCATGGTCATTCACTTCAGTATGACTACTGGCTTTCACAGGCATAATGCCTCCTTATTCAACAATTTGATCATTAGGCCCAATCAGTCCAACTTGGGCTTAGGAGTCATGCTGAACCAGTAAAAAAAATTTATCTGAAGAAATTTGCGTTTTGGTGGGGGTGAATATTTGTGTCCGATAGTTCGGATAATTCTTATTTATTCTGGTATTGGGCGGCTTAGGTTTTTCTCAGATTTTCCAGATAGTCCGCCCATTCCTGCATCATGCGGATTCGCTCATCTAAGAGCTGAGCCTTGTTGTAAGTGGCTCGGACTCTGTCTTTATTCGTGTGGGCCAGCTGAAGCTCGACGGCATCAGGTGAATAGCCCATTTCATTGAGAAAGGTGCTGGCGGTATGACGGAATCCGTGACTGGTCATGAACCCGGTGCCATAAGTTTCATTTGTATTTGGATTGATTAGTCTTTTGATTGCGGCGGTGGTGGTGTTTTCACTCATTGGTTTGCCGTGCCCGTGACTGGTAATAAATACATATGGGCCGGGTTTATTCATTTCCCGTACCTCCTGAAGAATGGCAATAGCCTGAACGGCAAGTGGTACTTTCAACTCGCGGTTAGACTTCATTTCCTCGGCTGGGATGGTGAGCATTGCAGTGTCAAAGTCGATGTAGTCCCATTTCATGTGCCGGATATTGTATGGCCGTAGAAAGAGTAAAGGCATGAGTTTGAGTGCTGCAGTGGTAATCGGGCTTTGCCTTGGGCTGGGGTTATGAATCTGGGTCAGTAGATTTTTCAGGTCAACTTTATCCGTGATATGGCCAAAGTTGGATTTCTGTCGATGGTCTGGTTTAGGCAGTAATTCAGCTAGACCTTGGGCGGGGTTATTGTCGATTAGGCCCAATAGTAGAAGGTCGTTAAACACTTGGCGCATGATGCCAGCCATGCGCTTGGCGGTTTCTTTTGCTCCCCGCTGCGCTACAGGTGTAAGAATGTCTAGTAAGTCTCTGGTTGAATAGCTATCCACGGGACGCTTATCTAAGCCAGAATATATATTCTTTTCTAGCCGTTGTTCCAAGTCGCCAAGCGTAGAGCGCGCATAATTCTGCTTTGCTATCCATTCCTTGCAATAGTCACTAAATCGCTTTTCTTGAATGGCTAGTTTGGCTGCTTGCTGGCGTTTTCCTTCAGTAGGGTTAATCCCTTCGCCTACAAGTCTCCTCGCCTTTAAGTGGGCCTCCCTAGCCTCCTGCAAGCTGATTTCTGGATAGTCGCCTATGGTATAGGTGCCCTGTTTGCCATTGGCCCCCCAGTAGCCATACTTCCAGGTTTTAGTACCTGATTTCCGAACCATTAAATACAGACCGCCTTGGTCGTACAGCTTCTGATCTTTGTCTGTTGGTTTTGCGTTTTTAATGGCTGTTGCAGTAAGTGGCATATGAAAGGCGTCCGTTGCATTGTTGATGGGAGCCAGAACGGCAGACCGTCAATAAGACCGTCAATTTTTGTGGATTCGAAAGTTCTCACTGGATGTATTGTACTATTTGGAATTACAATACTCTGCAAATAAAGGGGGTTTATGTAATGTTTTTGTCCAGTCAGTCTTATGCATTACTGTTTGCGACGTTCTCCTTCTCCGCCATTATTAAAAGACCCGCTGATTCAGCGGGTTTTTTTTCGCCGAAATTTTCTTCCTTTAGTGAGTAAAAATATGCACCTGTTTGCCTACGGTTCGCTGATGTGTGAAGACATTGTCTCAGAGGTGGCTGGCGAGCCGCTTCTGTGTGAGCCGGCGCGGTTGGAGGGCTTTGTTCGCCGTGCGATTAAGGGCGAGGAGTATCCGGGCATGATTGCATTAGAAGGTGAGAGTGTGCCGGGTGCAATTATCCGCAATGTGAGTGGTGCTGGCTGGCAACGTCTCGATGCTTTTGAGGGTGAGATGTACGATCGTCAGCAGGTGCAAGTGATGCTCGCAGATGGCAGTGCGATTGCGGCTCAGACTTACGTTATCCGCCCTGAGTATGTGCATGTTTTGGAGGCGTTTGAGTGGGATTTTGAGGCGTTTTTGAAATCCGGTAAGGCGCGCTTTGAGCAGCATTACAAGGGCTGGGATTCGGTTTAAATCCGAATCCCTTAGTCTTACTTTACACATCTACTCGCAAAATACGCCTTGTGCTGCTTTAGCGCGTTCGCGCTGTTCTTCAATTTCTTCGGCGTTGAGAAAACGTGATTGGCCATTTTCATCGGTGGTGCGAATGCGTACGCCTTCGCTGTTTAAGGTTTGAAGATTGCGTTTGGCTTGGGCGCAACGCTCGGGGTCTTTGGGAGGCATGGCCTGCATGCCAGACTCATTGGTCGGCGCTGGGATTAGGTTGTTGTTTGCTGTTGGCGCTGAGTCGGCTTCAACTTCAACTTGAGTACGAGTGCTACGCGCTTTGCTGAAATTATCTTTGATAAATTCGTAGTTTCGGCCAACAGGTGGCTTTTGTGAGTAGTGTAAGCCGCCGCTTTCATCTTGCCAGCGGTAGTAGCCGTCGGAATCTGCCAGTGCGGTGCCCGTAATTAACAAGCTCGCGCAAGCAATCAGAAGAGGGCGAAATTGAGTCATGCGGTGTCATCCGGTTTGGCTGGCCAAAAGGTTATCCTTAAGTATGGCAGAATTTTTACGGCGGACAAAAGTGGGTAAATGAATTTGTGATCTGGTTTTTTGTTTTCGAATTGCTGACTTAATGCCCTGTTTGACTTGACTTTTTTGCCCCCAGATTAAAAAATGTGCAGCCTGTCCCTAGTCCTTTGGATTTGGGGCAAAATGGCTGTCTTCTCACTGCTTACCTGCAGTTATCTAGCACAGAGCGCAACTATTCGTGTTGTGTTGCCGGTTTTAGCCGGTTCCATTCCTCTGCAGACACATGACCTGTGTTGCGAGATTGCCCGCTTCGCGTTATCCGGCGAAGCACAAAAAAGCTGCTGCGGCAGCAAACGGCGATTCGCCCGAAAGCGCTTTTTGCGTCTGACTTAGTGCAGTGTAAATGGCTTTCGGAGGTATGTGTTTCGACACTTAAGAATTTATCTTTTTTGCACTGGCCCTTGGGTCGGTGTGTTGTTGTTTTTAGATTTCGATACAGCGAGGAACTCTCAGTGGAGTTGTTATCAGGCGGCGAAATGATCGCTCGCGCACTGGAAGACGAAGGTGTTGAATTCATCTTCGGCTATCCCGGTGGTGCGGTTCTGCATATTTACGATGCATTGTTTAATAAGTGTAAGGTGCCCCATATTTTGGTGCGCCACGAACAGGCGGCGACCCACGCTGCAGACGGTTACGCACGTGCGACCGGCAAGCCCGGTGTGGTGCTGGTAACGTCTGGTCCCGGCGCCACCAATGCCATTACCGGTATTGCTACCGCCTATATGGATTCGATTCCAATGGTGGTGCTGTCTGGTCAGGTACAGAGCCATTTGATTGGCGAAGACGCTTTCCAAGAAACCGATATGTTGGGTATTTGTCGTCCTATCGTGAAGCACAGCTTCCAGGTGACCAAAACCGAACAGATTCCAGAGATGATCCGCAAGGCGTTTTATATTGCCGCCAGCGGTCGTCCGGGCCCTGTGGTGATCGACTTGCCGAAGGATTTAACCAATCCTCACGACAAGTACGAGTACGAGTACCCCAAGAAGGTCAAAATCCGCTCATACACTCCGGCCAGCCGCGGTCATTCTGGGCAAATTAAGAAAGCGGCCCAATTGCTGCTAGCCGCTCGTCGCCCCGTTATTTATAGCGGTGGTGGGGTTATTCAGGGTAATGCCGCGCCTCAGTTGACTGAGCTGGCGCAGGAGCTGAATTTCCCGGTAACCAACACCCTGATGGGTTTGGGTGGCTATCCTGCCAGCGATCGTCAGTATCTGGGTATGTTGGGTATGCACGGTTTCTATGAAGCTAATAATGCCATGCACCACTCAGATGTAATTCTGGCGGTAGGTGCGCGCTTTGATGACCGCGTGACCAATACCACCAGCAAATTCTGCCCCGGTGCCAAAATCATTCACATTGATATTGATCCGGCATCGATCTCAAAAACCATCAATGCCGATGTGCCTATTGTTGGGCCGGTAGATTCGGTATTGGCTGATTTGATTGCCGTGGTTCGTGAGTTGCGTCAGGCGCAGCCGGAATTGCCAGATCAAAAAGCCTTGAAAGTTTGGTGGGAGCAAATTGATGAGTGGCGCGATAACCACGGCCTGTGGACGGCGCCCCGTTACGATGTGACCACGGATTTCATCAAGCCGCAGCAAGTTATTGAAACGCTGTGCAAAGTGACCAAGGGCGAAGCCTTTGTAACTTCTGACGTAGGTCAGCACCAGATGTTTGCCGCGCAGTATTACAAGTTTGACAAGCCGCGTCGTTGGATCAATTCCGGCGGTCTGGGCACTATGGGTTTTGGTTTGCCAGCGGCGATGGGCGTAAAACTCGCGTTCCCAGATGCAGACGTTGCCTGTGTGACCGGCGAAGGCAGTATCCAGATGAATATTCAGGAGTTGTCGACCTGTGCGCAGTACAAAATTCCGGTGAAAATTCTGAACTTGTACAACGGCTATCTGGGTATGGTTAAGCAGTGGCAAGACATGCAGTACGAAGGTCGTTACTCGCAGAGCGTGTATGAAGACTCACTGCCAGACTTTATCAAGTTGGCTGAGGCTTACCATCATCACGGCGTGAAGGTAACTAAACTCAGTGACCTTGAAGACGCTATGAAAGAAGTGTTCGCCCGCAAGGACGAGCTGGTCTTTATGGATATTCAGGTTGATCCCCATGAGCACGTCTATCCCATGCAGGTTGCCCCTAACGGCAGCATGCGCGACATGTGGCTGAGCAAAACGGAGCGTACCTAATGCGTCGTATTATTTCTGTTCTATTGGAAAATGAGCCCGGCGCATTGTCACGGGTTGTTGGTCTGTTTTCACAGCGTGGCTACAATATTGAAACGCTGAACGTAGCGCCTACTGAAGACAAAACTTTGTCGCGCCTGACCCTGACCACAATTGGTGATGATCACAAGATCGAGCAAATCACCAAGCACCTTAACCGTTTGGTTGATGTGGTGAAGCTGGTCGATTTGTCAGAGGGTGCGCATATTGAGCGCGAACTGATGTTGGTGAAAGTGCGTGCAACCGGTGCTCAGCGTGCTGAGATCAAGCGCTGTACTGATATCTTCCGTGGTCAGATCGTGGATGTGGGTCCCAGTGTTTACACCATTCAGATCACCGGTGCGGCCGACAAGCTGGACTCGTTCTTAGAGGCGGTTGGCGAAGTTGCGATTATGGAAGTGGTGCGTAGCGGTGTTTCGGGTATTGCCCGTGGCGAGAAAGTACTGAGTTTGTAATCGCTTCTGTGTTTTATCAGCCCTCTTTTCTTTGGGAAAGGGGGCTTTTTTATGCCCGCAGAATATGTTCTTCTGAACCCACTTAGCTAGATGGAGCGCGCTATGTTTTTATCTTTATTGGGTATTACCTTTCTGGTGTCTTTGCTGGTCTGTTTTATTGTGGCCAGAGTGTTTGCCAAGCCGATTGATGGGATTCTCGAGCGGATTGTCGCCAGCGATATCGCCTTTGCTTGGACCAAGTACCTGAAATTTGCCATCTATGTAGTGGGGATCTCCGGCGGTGTGCGCATCCATTATTTAGAAAATTTTTTAATGGCGCCGAATGAACATTTCACGCCGCCGGTGTTGAATGCCGACCGCTGGGTGTTGGAGATTTACCGCACTATTGTTGAATCTCTGCAATCGATTGCTTGGATGCTGCTGGTGTTCTTTATTTTTGCGCTGATTGCCTATGTGATTGTGCGAGCATTTGAGTTGCGGGCAAAAGTGAAACTGGAGATCGAGGAGCGTTCCGGAGACGATTAAATGTCCGTGCCCGGTTGCTGTTCATCCAGTTCGCGCAGGTATTTAAAAAGCTTGCGGCTGGCCGCTGGGGGCTTATTGTTTTTGCGTTCTTTGTCGGCCTGCATCAGTAGATTGCGCAGGTGCTGACGGTCAATATCTGGGAATTGTTCGATAACCAACTCCATGCCTGCGGTGCCTTTTTCGACCAGTAGGTCGCGCAGGTTTTCAAGGGCGTGAAAACGGCGGGTTAGCTCTTTCTTACCCTGTTCCTTTTCTTCAATGGCCTGTTCAATGGCGCTGGTGTCGGTTTGACGCATTAGCTTGCCGATAAACTGCATTTGTCGGCGCAGACCTTCCCGGCTTTTGATTCTTCTTGCGGTATCGAGGGCTTCGCGGAGTGTAGCGTCGAGCTGCAGCTTATCTAGCTCAACCTTGCTGAAGTCGAGTAATTTATTGCCCAGCTCCTGTAGCGCCAGCATTTCTTTTTTGCGGGCGGTTTTGCTGGGCGGCTCTTGTTGGCCATCAAAATCGTATTGGTCGTTCAATGTGTTTCTCTATATAAATTGGCTTGGTGAGCTCAGGCGTAAAAGTAGGTGGCCAGCCCGAGAAAGGACATGAAGCCGACAACATCGGTAACCGTGGTTAATACTACGCCACCCGCCAGTGCCGGATCTATTTTGAGGCTCTTGAGAACCAGTGGTAGCACGGCCCCCGCCAATCCGGCAGTAACCAAATTGATGACGAGTGCGGCGGCGATAACGCCGCCAATCACAGGGTCTTGGAACCATAGCCCTGCGGCCAGTGCAACAATGCCAGCCCATATCAGGCCATTGATGGCGCCAACCAACATTTCACGATTGATCAGCCAGCGGCTGTTATTGCGTTGAATTTGGCCCATGGCCATGCCGCGAATAACTACCGTGAGGGTTTGAGTGCCGGCAACGCCGCCCATGCTGGCGACAATGGGCATCAGTACGGCGAGGGCGACCACTTTTTCGATAGTGGCCTCAAAGAGATTAATCACACCTGAGGCAATAAAGGCCGTAAGCAAGTTTATGCCTAGCCAAATTGCGCGGCGGGGTATGGTGCTGCGAACTGAGGCGAAGGTGTCTTCGTCTTCGTCCAGACCGGCCATACTCATCAGTGAGTGGTCGGACTCTTCACGAATAACATCAACCACGTCATCGATGGTGATGCGACCCAGCAGGGTTTGGTTTTCATCAATAACCGGTGCTGATACCCAGTCGTGGCGTTCGAACAAATTGGCCACATCACGTTGCGACATATTCGCCGGGATTGGTTCGACATCGGTATCCATGATTTCCCGAACCGTCACACTGGGGTCGGAAACCAATAGTTTACGCAGCGGTAAGGCGCCGATAAATTGGTCGTTGCGGTTTACGACCAGCAGACTATCCGTCATCGCGGGCAGTTCTTCATGGCGGCGCAAATAGCGCAGTACAACGTCCAGCGTAATATTCGGCCGCACGGTAATGGTGTCGGTGTTCATCAGACCACCGGCACTGTACTCGTCGTAGGTAAGAATATGCTCTACCCGAATACGATCCTGATGGTCCATGCTATCCAGAACTTCGCGGATAACACGGTCGGGCAGTTGTTGCAGAATGTCGGCAACATCGTCCGCTTCCAGACCTTCGGTGATGGCGGCAACTTCCTCGGCGTCCATTTGCCGCAGGAACTGTGCCTGTACCTCGTCGCTGAGGTACTGAATGATGTCACCTTCGTTTTCGCTATCAACCAGTTGCCACAAAACGGCTCGAATATTCGGCGGACTGGAGTCGATCAGGTGAGCGGCATCGGCGGCGGGAAGGCCGTTAAGCATCCGCCGGATCTGCATGGTTGCCCCACTGCCTAGCGCCTCGTTGAGAATCTCGAGGTGGCTCTTGGGCGTAATGTGTTCTGCAGACTGCGCCATGATGCCTTCTAGGTCGGATTTAGGGTGGTGAAATTATCCTTGAAACTCAGGGGAACGACAAATAGAAAACGGCGGGATTGAGTGGATTATTCGCCTTCGCCGAAATAATCGTTGATCAACGCGGTGATGGCATCTAGCGCTAGGTTTTCGTCTTCCCCTTCGCAAGCAATATGCAATTGCGAGCCCTGGCTGGCTGCCAGCATCATAATCGACATGATGCTTTTACCGTCGACCGAGCGGCCGTCTTTGCTAACGGTGGTGCTGGCGGCAAAGGCGCTGGCGGTGGTGACAAACTTTGAGGCTGCACGGGCGTGGAGGCCAAGTTTGTTGATAACGGTGATGGTGGTTTCAACCATGCCGGGTGGGTTTCCTATTGGTTTAGCTTGTTGTTATAGCGTGTTTTCTGTGCCGCGTATTTTTGATGCTTGCCGTTATAGCTCCCGGTGCCTGACCTGTAGCTGTGGAACGGTTTCTGCCAGCGACTTGGCCAAGCGCTCCACCATATATACCGAACGATGTTGTCCGCCGGTGCAGCCAATGGCAACAGTAAAATAGCTGCGGTTAGAGCCTTCTATTTTAGGAATCCATTGTTGCAGAAAATGGAGAATATCGCCGTGCATAGCTTCCACCATTGGGTGGTCGGATAAAAAATCCTGAATAGCGGGGTCGCGGCCGTCTAATTTTCTTAAGCTAGGCTCCCAATGTGGATTGGGTAGCATGCGCAAATCAAATACCTGATCGGCATCAATAGGCAGGCCGCGCTTGAAGCCAAAGGATTTCAACTGCACGGCAAGTGAGTTGCCATCTTGGCCCATGAGTCGGTCACGAATCACATCGCGTAATTCGTGAACGGTCATTGAGCTGCTGTCGATAACAAAGGCGGCTTCGGCAGCAATGGGGTCAAGCAGTTGTTGTTCGAGTCGGATCGCGTCAGATAGGGGCAGCGAGTTATTGCTTAGCGGATGTCGGCGCCGAGTTTCACTGAAGCGTTTAATCAGTTCATTGTCATTGGCGTCGAGAAAAATAATCTTCAGCTCGGCGCTTTTTTTGAGACTTTCCAGCATGCCGGAGAATTGATTCAGCTCGGTAGCGGAATTGCGAGCATCGATACAAACGGCAACCCGCTTGTGTACTTTCAGCTTACTGCGAGAAAGCTCGCTGACCAGTGCCGGCAGAAGTGAAACCGGTAGATTGTCGATGGCGTAATAGCCCTCGTCCTCAAGTTGGTTGAGGGCGGTACTTTTTCCCGCGCCGGATCGTCCACTGAGGATAATAAGTTTCACTCTAGCCCCTTGATAGCCACTTCATACAGGCCTTGATCGTCTTCGGCTTTGCGTAATTCGTTACGGAAACTGGCGTTTTCAAAGGCCTCGGCCAGGGCAGCGAGGACTTTTAGGTGTTCGCCGTGAGCTTGTTCGGGCACGATGAGGGCGAACACAAGATCCACCACTTGATCGTCAATGGCTTCAAAATCAATGCCTTTTTCTAGGCTGATTAGAACGCCGGTAATACTGTCGCATTGGCTACTGCGGCAGTGCGGAATGGCCACGCCTTTGCCAAGACCAGTACTGCCTAGACGTTCGCGGGCCAGTAGCTGGTTGAACAGTTCATCAGAATTAAAACGGCTGTCGGCGGAGCTGGTGATTTCTGCTACCAGCTCCAACAGCCGCTTTTTGCTGCTTACAGCGGCCCCCTGTTGCGTGCGTAGGGGGCTGAGGATGGAGGTGAAGTTCATGATTGAAAGAAAAGGGCCTTAACGGCCCAATACTTTTTCCTTGTGTTTGATAAGTTGACGATCGAGCTTGTCCGTCATGCTGTCGATAGCGGCGTACATATCGTCGGATTCGCAGGTGGCAAATAGGTCTGCGCCGGCAACGTGGACATTGGCTTCCGCTTTTTGGATCAGTTTATCAACAGTCAGGGTGACGTCAGCGTTGGTGATATTGTCGAAGTGACGTTGGAGTTTGGCAAGCTTGTTGTTGACGTAGTCGCGAAGTGGTTCGGTAACTTCGACGTGATGGCCACTGACAGTAATCTGCATATCTTGCTCCTTATTAACAAAACAAGCGGCGCCTCACGGCGTGGCAGCTAAACCAGCCGCTTCCTCTCATTGGAGGGAGGAATGACCAGTGATTCTCTGTATTTGGCAATGGTGCGCCTGGCCACTTGAATGCCTTGATCTGCCAACAGGGTGGCAATTTTGCTATCACTCAAGGGTTTGCGCGGGTTTTCGGCGGCAACCAGTTTTTTGATTAACGCACGAATTGCCGTGGATGAACACTCTCCGCCAGTATCGGTTGAAACATGGCTGGAGAAAAAGAATTTCAGCTCGAAAATACCGCGCGGGGTATGCATGTATTTTTGGGTGGTGACCCGTGAAATGGTCGACTCATGCATGCCGATGGCTTCGGCAATATCGTGCAGCACCAGCGGTTTCATGGCTTCTTCACCATGTTCCAAAAATCCGCGCTGATATTCCACTATTTTGCTAGCGACCTTCATTAGTGTTTCGTTGCGGCTTTGTAGGCTTTTGATAAACCAGCGAGCTTCTTGCAGATTATCGCGAATATAGTCGGTGTCACTGCTTTTGCTGGTGCCTTTGGCTAGTGCGGCATAGCTGGCGTTTATTTGTATTTTGGGGGCGATGTCTGGGTTTAGCTCAACCAGCCAGCGACCTTCTTTTTTAGTGACAAACACATCGGGTACCACGTACTCGGTGTCGCTGTCGGTAATCATATCGCCGGGAGTAGGGTTGAGCGATTGAATCACCTGTAAAACCGCTTTCAGGTCATCTTCTTTCAGTTTGCACTTGCGCATAATTTGCGCGTAATCCCGGTTGCCCAGCATAGGCATATAGTCGCGGACAACGGCTTGCGCTTCTTTGACATAGGGCAGTTTTTGGTCGAGTTGTCGCAACTGAATCAGCAGGCATTCTTGTAAATTCTGACCGCCTACGCCCGGAGGATCGAATTGCTGAATCAGGTGTAGAACCGCATTGACCTCTTCAATTTCGATGTTTTCATCGTTAAACGCTTCAACCAGTTCTTCTGGTGACTGCGTTAAGCGGCCTTTTTCATCAATGGCATCGATAATGGCGTCGGCAATATGGGTGTCGATTTCAGATAGACGGCTGAGATTGAGTTGCCAGCGCAGATGGTCTTGCAGTGAGTCGGAGCTGCTGTGGCGAAATTCATTGCCAAAATCGCTGTCATCGCCGCTGAGGCTACCGCCGACACTGCTGCTGGTTTGGAAGACGTCGTCCCATTGGGTGTCTACAGGGAGGTCTTCGGGAATGTCGTTGCGCTCAGCCCAGTCGCTATCTTCATCGCTACGCGGTGAGGGCTCGCTGTCGGCGCTCTCTGAGCTGCTTTTGCTGCTCTCTTTGTGAGCGTGTGATTCTTCTTGGGAGTGAGAGTCTTCGTCGCGTTTTGCTGTTTCTGGCTCGGCGTCGTTGTCATCACTGACTTCCAGCAGGGGGTTGGAATCCAATGCGGCTTGAATTTCTTGCTGAAGGTCGAGGGTAGAGAGTTGAAGTAGTCGAATCGCCTGTTGCAGCTGGGGGGTCATGGTCAATTGCTGACCGACTTTTAGCTGTAGCGATTGTTTCATAGATGGCTTCTAAACTCAGCAAACCGTTAGCGGGTGACAAAGCCCACGTATAAAAATAGGGCTTTCTTTTAACTCAGAGTGTAGTCTGCAAAAACAGTCGCTGCAAGGGCGAATTAAGCAAGTGCTGTGCCGATTTTTTGATCAAAGTGAAAATTTCTCACCCAGATAAATATCTCGAACAACTTGGTTGTTCAGAACTTGTTCGGCGTTCCCTTCGGCAACAATTCGGCCTTCGCCCACGATGTAGGCTTTTTCGCAGATATCTAGCGTTTCACGGACGTTGTGGTCGGTGATTAATACGCCAATCCCACGGTTTTGCAGGTGGCGGATAATATGCTGAATATCGGCAACAGAAATGGGGTCAACGCCGGCAAAAGGCTCGTCGAGCAGAATAAAGCTGGGTTCGGTGGCCAGTGCGCGGGCAATTTCTACCCGGCGTCGCTCCCCGCCAGACAGGGCCATACCTTGGGAGTCGCGGATATGGGTAATGTGGAATTCTTCGAGCAGTGACTCGAGTTTTTCCTTGCGCTGCTTGCGGTTCAGGTCGCGGCGGGTTTCTAGGATCGCCATGATATTGTTGGCCACGCTGAGCTTTCTAAATACAGACGCTTCCTGAGGTAAATAGCCGACTCCTCGGCGGGCGCGACCCTGAATCGACATGGCAGTCAGGTCTTGGTCGTCTAGCATGATCTTGCCGCGATCGGCGTTGACGATGCCGACAATCATATAAAAGCAGGTGGTTTTGCCGGCGCCATTTGGGCCTAGCAGACCGACGATTTCGCCACTGCGAATGGAGATTGAAACGTCTTTGATTACTTGCCGGCCCTTGTAGGATTTGGCGAGATTGCTGGCTTGTAATACCGGCATTATCGAATTTCCTTTTTCGTGGCAGGCTCTGAACCGGGTTTAATTGTAGAGGGCTTAGTTTCAGGCGCCGCTTGGGGTTGAAGAATCATCTTCACCCGGGTTTCTTGCTCAGTATTGCCGCCATCTGCAACTACCGTTTGTTTGCGGCCATTATAAAAAATCCGATCGCCGCTTATGCGCGAGCCTTGATGGCTGATTTCGGCATTGTTTAACAACAGGATTTCTTCATTGTCGATGCGGTATTCAATGCGGTTGGCGCTCGCGGTAACTACGCCTTCGCTGGCATTAGTTTGCTGTTCAAAGCTCGCGGGTGCGCCTTCGGCGATCACTGTATCCACCTTGCGCTCAGACTCAACAATAGTGAGTTTGTCGGCTTTGATCTTTAGGCTGCCTTGGCTCATTTCTACATTGCCGGTATAGGTGCCTTGATTGCTTTCGTAACTGGCGCTGTCAGAGCTGAGGTTAATCGCTTGGCTGCGGTCGTCGGGCAGGGCAGAAACAAGATTGGCGTAGGCCAATGCGCTAATAAACAGGAGCGATTTAAGGTTCATAATGCCCCCGGATTTGGCTGAGCAGTTCTACTTTTTCGGCGACCAGATTGGCATTCATGCCAACCGATTCGGTGTAGCCATTGGGTAGTTTTAGGATCATTGGGCTCTGGGTGGTAACGAAGTTGGTTTCCAGATCGATGCGCAGGGTTTCTGTCTGAATTTCCGCTTCGCGAATCAGATCTCGAACTAATACTGCGCCTTGTAAGTCGAGCTGTTCGCCATTGCGGCTCAGTTCGCCGATATCGGCATCGGCTGTCCACGGGCGCTGGCCGACACTGCCAAGGTAGGAGGGTTGCTTAAGTTGGATTTGGCCGCTGTCTAAAAACCGCTGGGCGCGCTCGGCCTTCCAGCTATAGGCAATCTGTCCGTCTTCACGGAATTTTACACCTTCAAGGCCGCGCAGTTCGGAGTCGATATTCCGCTGGTTTTCTACGGAGGGAACGAGACTTAATTTACCGCTTTCGCTGAATTGGGTCAGATAGATTACCGTACCGATAATCGCGGTGATCACGGAAATAACCGAGGTCAGGTTGATGCGAAACGGGTGGCTCATTTACAGGTATTGCTCCAGCGCGGATTCAAGCAAACCTTGGGATTTTAGAATGAACTCGCAAATCTCGCGAATGGCGCCATTGCCGCCGCTGGCACGGGTTGTCCAGTCTGCGTGCTGGGCGACAAAGTAGTGGCCATTGGCTACGGTGATGCCTAAACCGGCGGCACGAACAGCGGCGAGGTCGGGCAAGTCATCGCCAACATAGGCGATTTGCTTGTAATCGAGCCCCTGGTCTTGGCGTAGCTCTTCTAGCGCCGTGCCTTTATCTTCGCGGCCTTGATAAATTAACTCGATTTTCAATTCTGCGGCGCGGCGTTCCAGTAATTTGGAGCTGCGGCCGGTGATAATGGCCGGGGTAATGCCTGCGTCGCGCAATAATTTAATGCCGAGTCCGTCGAGAATGGAGAAGGCTTTGAGTTCTTCGCCGCTATTGCCGAAGTAGAGGCTGCCGTCGGTGAGTACGCCATCGACATCCATGGCCAGTAGGGTGATCTGGCGGGCTTTTTCAATAATGCTGTTCATTGCCAATAATGTTTTTGTGTAATGAAATTGTTGTTTTTGTTCAGAGCGCGTTATGCCACGCCCGCTTTTAGCAAGTCGTGAGTATGTATGACTCCTGCTGGGCGGCCTTGTTCATCGGTGGCGACCAGTACCGTAATTTTATTGTCTTCCATAATGCGCAAAGCCTCGGCGGCCATAGTGCCGGGGGAAATGGTGCGGCAGTTTTGGGTCATCACTTCTTGAATTGGTGCGCTGTGAATATCAATGCTGCGGTCAATTGCCCGACGCAGGTCGCCGTCAGTAAAAATGCCGCAAAGTTTGCCATCGGCATCAACAACCGTGGTCATGCCCAGCGCTTTCTGGCTCATTTCCAGCAAGGCTTCTTTCATTAGGCAATTATTGCTGACCACCGGGATTTCATCGCCGGTGTGCATAATGCTGTCAATTTTCAACAATAGGCGTCGGCCCAGTGCGCCGCCGGGGTGAGAAAACGCAAAATCATCGGCGGTAAAACCACGTGCTTCCAATAGGGCGATTGCCAAGGCGTCGCCCATGACTAGCGCAACAGTGGTGCTGGAAGTCGGCGCTAAATTTAGCGGGCAGGCTTCCTGTTCAACGCCAACATCGAGGTGTACATCGGCGCCGGTAGCCAGTTCTGACGCGGGGTTGCCGGTCATGGCAATCACGGGTACAGCGAGTAATTTCAACAGCGGTAGAATGGTAACGAGTTCGCCAGTACTGCCTGAGTTGGATAGGGCAATGACGACGTCGCCTGCGGTAATCATGCCCATATCACCGTGGCTGGCTTCGCCGGGGTGTACAAAAAAGGCGGGAGTGCCGGTGCTGGCAAGGGTAGCGGCAATTTTATTGCCAATGTGGCCAGATTTGCCCATGCCGGTGACCACTACGCGGCCTTGGCAGTTTAAAATCAGTTCGCAAGCTTGATCGAAGCTGGCATCAATTTTTGTTAAAAGGGCGCTGACTGCGTCTCGTTCCTGAGTAATAGCGCGCTGTGCCGATTCTCTAAGCGAAGGCATTACCGAGTGTGTCCTTAAGCTGGTATTAATTTTCGCTATGATATGTTCGATTGTGAAAAATTAACAGGTTTGATGTGCTCGGACCATGAAGTCCTCTGCGCTAGAATCGGGTCAAAGAATGACAAATGAAAATGCTGGCGCCGAAGCTCATTGTTAGACACGCTGGCAACCAATTAGAACGGACTAAGGTGATAAGCAATGTTTAAAAAGTGGTGTTTTGTACTGTTCTCTGTGCTGTTGGGGGCATCGCTAGCCAGTGCGAATGTCGCTAAGGGGCCTTATCAGGTCGTTGCCGATACTACCCAGGAGTTGCTGCAAGTTATTGAGGAGGCCAAGGGCTACATCGATGAGGATGAGCCGCGCTTCACCCGCGAAATTCTGCGAATCATGAATGAAGTGGTGGATTTTCAGAGTTTTGCTCGCGGTGTGATGGGTGATTACGGCAGCAGCACCGCCTATCGCCAATTGCAAACGGAAGAAGAGCGCAAAGCTTTCCGTGATCGCGTGTTTAAGTTTACCGATACCTTTCGTGATGGCCTGATCAATACCTATTCAAAAGGTTTGCTGGCATTTAATGGTAACCGCATTGAAGTCCAGCCCGAGCTGATTGTGACTGAAGGTGGTAAGGCGACTGAGGTGTCATTTAAAGACGCCAAGCCAGAGCAATTGAAGGGCACGGTAAGTGTGCGCCAGTATATTTATGGCGAACGCAGCAAGCCCTACGAAATTGTCTACAGCCTCAGTCAGGGCAAGGGCGGAGAGTGGAAGTTGCGCAATGTTATTATTGAAGGCTTGAACTTAGGGCAGATTTATCAAAACCAATTTCTCGCTGCGGCCAAAACTGAAGGTGGTGATATCGACAAAGTTATCGAGAATTGGACGGTAACCCCACAAGAAGTCATGGAGCAGCAAGCTTCGGCAGAGTAATCGCCCCCCTTTATAAATTTGATGGCGCTCGCATTTTGCGGGCGCTATTTTCTTCCCATATTTGTCTGGGCTTTTTTCACCAAGCTGTCGCGCCCAAGCCTTGAATTCCGTACAATTCGGCGCTTATTCATCGATTGATTCCCGGAATTGGCATGCAAGAACAAATTAGCGAACAACTGAAAGCACATTTTACCGACGCCACTATTGAGGTTGGCGGCGATGGAAGTCATTTTGATGTCAAAGTTGTCAGCGATGTTTTTGAAGGCTTGCGCCCGGTAAAGCGTCAACAGATGGTGTATGCCGCGTTAAATGACATGATTCGCGATGGCAGCGTGCACGCTGTGAATATCAAAGCCCTGACCGTGGCTGAGGCATAAATGGATAAATTGTTAATACGCGGCGGAGGTCCTCTTCGCGGCGAGATTCGGGTTTCCGGATCGAAGAACGCGGCATTGCCCATTTTGGCGGCGGCGCTGCTGGCCAGCGAGCCAGTCAAAATTCGCAAATTGCCTCATCTGCAAGATATTACGACCATGATTGCGTTATTGCGCAGCATGGGCACGGAACTGATGCTGGACGAGCAGCATTGCCTCGAAATTAACGGGGCCACTACCAGCAATACCACAGCGCCCTATGAGCTGGTGAAAACCATGCGCGCCTCAATTTTGGTGCTGGGCCCGCTGTTGGCACACTTTGGTTCGGCGCGGGTGTCTTTCCCAGGTGGTTGTGCCATCGGTAGCCGACCCGTTGATCAACACCTGCGCGGGCTGGAAGCCATGGGCGCGGTGATTGAAATAGATGGCGGTTATATTTCTGCCCATGTGCCTAGCGGTCGCCTGAAAGGCGCGCACATTCTGTTTGATATGGTCACCGTTGGCGGCACAGAAAATGTGCTGATGGCGGCGTGTTTGGCCGAGGGGCGCACGGTGCTTGAGAATGCGGCGCGCGAACCCGAGATTGTCGATCTGGCCAATATGCTGATTGCCATGGGCGCCAAAATTCAGGGGCATGGCACCGCCACCATTACCATTGATGGCGTTGAAAAGCTGGGCGCCTGTGATTACACGGTAATGCCAGACCGCATTGAAGCGGGTACCTACCTTGTGGCTGCGGCGGCGTCACGCGGGCAGATCAAAATGCATGATATTGATGCCCATGCCATGGAAGCCATTCTGGTTAAACTTGAAGAAGCCGGCGCGGATATTCAAGTTGGTGAAGGCTGGATTAGTTTGGATATGCACGGCAAGCGTCCTCGCGCCGTTAATGTTAAAACCATGCCTTACCCTGGGTTTCCCACCGATATGCAGGCGCAATTTACGGCGCTAAATGCGGTGGCAGAGGGAACCGGCCGGGTTACGGAAACCATTTTTGAAAACCGTCTGATTCAAGCTCATGAAATGGTGCGCATGGGCGCCAAGATCAGTGTGGAAGGCAATACTGTCATCATCACTGGAATTGAGCGCCTAAAAGGCGCGCCGGTCATGGCCAGTGACCTGCGGGCATCGGCGAGTTTGGTTATTGCGGGTCTCGTTGCCGATGGTGAGACACTGATTGACCGGATTTACCATATTGATCGCGGTTATGAATGTATTGAAGAAAAGATGTTGGCCTTGGGCGCGGTAATCCGTCGCGTTAAGGAATAATGAATTCAGCGCATAGCCGCTGGGAGTAAGCTTGTGGAACAACCCATTACTATTGCCCTGACCAAGGGGCGTATTTTGAAAGAGACCCTACCGCTGTTGGCGGAAGCGGGTATTGAGCCGCTGGAAGATATTTCCAGCAGCCGCAAGCTGATTTTCCCGACTAATCATGCCCATATTAATTTGATTGTGATTCGCGGCACCGATGTGCCCACCTACGTTAAGTTGGGTTCGGCAGATATTGGTATTGCTGGCAAGGATATGCTGTTGGAGCTGGGCTCTGAGGATATGTACGAGCCGCTGGATCTCAATATTGCGCGCTGTAAATTGATGACGGCGGGGCGTAAAGATGAGCCTCTGCCTCAGGGGCGCGTGCGGGTCGCGACCAAATTCGTGAATGTGGCCCGGCGGCACTTTGCCGAGCGCGGTATTCAGGTAGAGCTAATCAAACTCTATGGTGCAATGGAGTTGGCGCCGCTGATGAATCTCGCTGACTTGATCGTGGATATTGTCGACACCGGTAATACCTTGCGCGCCAATGGCATGGAGCCGCGCGATATGATTGCTGAGGTGAGCTCACGCGTGGTGGTTAATAAAGCGGCCATGAAGCGCAAACACCGTGAGGTGCAGGGCATTATTGAGCGCCTTGAGGCGGCCGTGGCCTCACGTCAGGTGGCCGAGGTGGCGAATGGCTGAGGCATTAATGCGCCGTTTGAATTCAGGTGCGGCGGATTTTTCTGTCCAGCTGGATGCTTTGCTGGCTTGGGATTCGGTTTCTAATCCCGCAGTCGTGCAGACAGTGTCTGAAGTTATTGCGGCTATAAAACAGCGTGGCGATGCGGCCTTACTTGAGTATTGTGCTGCCTTTGATCGCTTGAATATCAATGTTGCGGCTGAGCTGGAGATTCCACAATCTCGCTTGTTGGCTGCGTTGGATAATATCGATCAAGCCCAGCGGCAGGCGCTGGAAGTGGCTGCCCAGCGAGTTCGCGATTATCACCAGCATCAGCGTCAGGAGTCGTGGTCTTACACCGAGGCAGACGGCACAGTGCTCGGTCAGCAAATTCGGCCAATGGATCGGGTGGGTTTGTATGTGCCCGGTGGCAAGGCGACCTATCCTTCTTCTGTTCTAATGAATGCCATTCCCGCAAAAGTTGCCGGGGTGCCAGAGTTAATTATGGTTTCCCCGACTCCCGGCGGAGAGCTTAATGAAATGGTATTGGCGGCGGCGGCGATTGCTGGCGTTGATCGAGTGTTTACCATTGGTGGCGCGCAGGCTGTTGCCGCACTGGCGTTTGGCACCGAAACCATTCCTCGGGTCGACAAAATTGTTGGCCCCGGCAATATCTATGTGGCCACGGCCAAGCAGCAAGTGTTCGGTCGCGTTGGGCTGGATATGATTGCCGGTCCCTCGGAGATTTTAGTGGTCTGCGATGGTCTGACTGATCCTGATTGGATCGCCATGGATCTGTTCTCGCAGGCTGAGCACGATGAAGATGCGCAGTCGATTTTGTTGTGCCCCGATGCGGCCTATCTTGATCGAGTAGAAGCTAGCATCGAGCGTTTGCTTGCGGATATGCCGCGTTCGGAGATTATTCGCAAGTCGCTCTCTGGTCGTGGTGCCTTGATTGACGTTGCGGATATGGCTGAGGCGATTGAGCTGATTAATCGGATTGCGCCTGAGCATTTGGAGTTGTCGGTTGAAGAGCCGGAGCAATATTTGCCGCAGATCCGTCACGCCGGTGCCATCTTTTTGGGTCGTCACACTCCGGAAGCGCTGGGCGATTACTGCGCAGGGCCAAACCATGTGTTGCCAACCTCGGGCACGGCGCGTTTCTCCTCACCACTAGGTGTGTATGATTTTCAGAAGCGCTCATCATTAATTAATTGTTCACCTGCGGGTGCGCAGAACTTGGCGCAAGTCGCCTCGGTTCTGGCGCGTGGTGAATCGTTGGTCGCTCACGCGGTCAGCGCGGAATACCGTCTTGGAGTAGACGCTAAATCATGAGTCGATTTTGGAATCCGCTGATTAAAAAGCTTGTGCCCTATGTGCCTGGCGAGCAACCCAAAATTCAGGATTTGGTCAAACTCAATACCAATGAAAATCCGTTTCCGCCTTCGCCTAAGGTTTTGGCGGCGATCTCGGCGGCCACCGGCGAAGGTTTGCGTTTGTACCCAGATCCGGACGCCTCTGCCCTTAAGGCGACCATTGCCAATTACTATAATTTGACGCCGGATTGCGTGTTTGTTGGCAATGGCTCTGATGAAGTGCTGGCCCATACTTTTCAGGCGCTGTTTAATCCTGAACGGCCGCTATTATTTCCAGATATCACCTACAGCTTTTACCCGGTTTACTGCGGTCTTTATCGGCAAGCATTCGAAACCGTGCCACTGGATGAGCAATTCAAAATCCGGGTGGAAAAATACGATGGTTTGAACGGCGGTATTATTTTCCCCAACCCGAATGCTCCGACAGGGTGCTTGTTGTCTTTAGATGAAATTGAACGACTGCTGAAAGTAAATACTGAGACGGTCGTCGTGGTCGATGAGGCGTATATCGATTTTGGCGGTGAGTCGGCGGCAAAATTAATCGACCGCTATGACAATCTGTTGGTGGTGCAAACCTTGAGTAAATCCCGTTCCTTGGCGGGTATGCGGGTGGGTTTGGCGTTGGGGCATCCAGAGCTGATTGAGGCGCTTGAGCGGGTTAAAAACAGTTTTAATTCCTATCCGCTCGATAAGCTGGCCCAAGCTGGTGCCGTTGCCGCTTTTGAAGACGATGGTTATTTTCAGCAGTGCCGAGATGATGTCATTCGTGAGCGTGAAGCCTTGGTCGATCGTTTAAGCGCGATGGGCTTTGAGGTTTTGCCTTCGGCGGCCAATTTTGTTTTTTGTCGTCATGCCGAGCGCGATGCGGGTGAACTGGCGGCGGCTCTGCGAGAGCGCAAAGTCATTGTGCGCCATTTTATGAGTGAGCGTATTGCGCAATTTCTGCGAATTACCATTGGTACTTCGCAACAGAATAGCAAATTGTTAGAAGCGCTCGAGGCTATTCTGGGTTCAAAATAGAATGGTAATTTAAGAGCGGGTAATCAAGCCGGGGTAGACGCTGACCTCGGTTTCTACCTTGAGTTTTTCTTGGTTGCGAAACAGGCTCAGTGTCACTTTTTCGCCGGGGCGGGTGAAGGCGATCAGCTTCATGCCTTCGTGGCCATCGCCCACCGCTTCGCCGTTTATTTCTACCAGTATATCGCCGCTCTTCACGCCAGCTGCACTGGCGGGGCTGTTATTGGCAACGCCGGTTACCATCACGCCATTTTCGCCGTTGAAGAGGGGTCTAACCTCTATTCCCAGCCAGCCTCTAACCGGACGTCCATACTGGATAAGGTCAGACATCGTGCGCAGTGCAAGATCGCTGGGAATGGCCAAGCCAATACCGGTAGCGCCGCCAGTTTGAGTGTAAATAACAGTATTGATGCCGAGCAGCCGTCCTTGAATATCAATGAGTGCGCCGCCCGAATTGCCGGGGTTAATTGCGGCATCTGTTTGAATGAAGTTTTCAAATTGGCTGATACCTAAGCCGTAGCGTCCGGTGGCGCTGACAATGCCTTGGGTGACGGTTTGGCCAAAGCCATAGGGGTTGCCGATAGCTAGCACAGGGTTGCCAACTTTGATGCGATCCGGGTTGGTTACCTCGATGGGGTTGAGTTTTTCGAGGCTGACTTTCAAAACGGCAAGATCGGTATCGGCATCGCTGCCGACAATGGTGGCGAGCGCTTGCCGGCCATCGTGCAGCATCACCAAAATTTCATTAGCGCCTTGGATAACGTGGTAGTTGGTGAGAATAAAGCCGTCGTCGCTAACGATTACGCCCGAGCCAAGGCTGCGGCTCAATTGCTGGCGACTGCCATTGCCTCGACTAAAAAAATGACGGAAAAAAGGGTCGCTAGCGAGGGGGTGTTGTTGCTCAACAATTTTGGTGGTGTAGATATTCACCACTGAGGGAGCCGCTCGCTCTACGGCTTGGCTATAATCGCCGTTGTCGCCAATCTGCTTATAAAAAAGAATACACAGACCCAGTAACACCCCGCACAGCGCTGGCCAGATAAAAGAAAGCAATTTATGACTGGAGAGGTTCACCGGTTGTTCCTGATATGGCTTGGGCTGCAAGTTGGGCTGCGGGGCTTGTCGGTCATCTAGCGCTTGAAAAAGAGCGGCTAGACTATCACGATTTACATCGAAATCGAATTTAAGAGGATCAAGGTTTGCCTGATAACAAGCTTGCAGGAGTTGCGCTCTCGGAATTTCTGGCATCCGCCAATGCGATGATGAAACCGGAGTTGTTTGATGATTATTGCCCCAATGGATTACAGGTTGAGGGGCGCTCAGAGATTCGAAAAATTGTGTCGGGGGTGACGGCGTCTCAGGCATTAATAGAGGCGGCTATCGAGATGCAGGCCGATCTGATTTTAGTGCATCACGGTTATTTCTGGCGTGGTGAGAACCCAGTGTTGACAGGGATGAAGCGCCGCCGCCTGGGTCTATTGATTGAGCATAATATCAATTTGGTGGCCTACCATTTGCCCTTGGATGCTCACCCTGAGCTGGGAAATAACGCTCAGCTTGCCCGCTTGCTGGGCATTAATATTGAGGGCGGTATGGATTCGTCGAAAAACCCGGTGGGTAATGTCGGGACTTTGTCCACGCCAATGCCCGCTCAGGAATTTGCCCAAGTTGTAGCGGAAAAGCTGGGAAGGGTGCCATTGCTAGAGGCGGTGGGCGACAAGCCAATTTCGCGTATAGCTTGGTGTACCGGCGCGGCTCAATCTTATATTGATAAAGCGGCAAGATTGGGGGTGGATGCGTATCTGAGTGGCGAGGTGTCTGAGCCTACAATTCTCAGTGCGCGCGAGCAGGGGGTGCATTACATTGCGGCAGGGCATCATGCCACGGAACGCTACGGTGTTCAGGCATTGGCTCAGGCCCTAGCGGAGAGCTTGGGCCTTGAGCATGTGTTTGTCGATATCGACAATCCTGCCTGATTTACATTACTGGCGGTGCGGGCGGCTCGGCTTCTTCTTTGGGTTTGTGATTTTTCTCTAAGCCGAATTCTTCGTGCAGTGCGCCGGGGCTGCCGGGTTGGCGGGGCGCATAGTCCAGCGGCTGCTGTGAGTGTTGGGTTTTGCCCGGTTTGCTTTCCAGAACGGGGCGGCCTTCGGGGAGCGGCTGTAGGGGGCTGATGCCGGTGCCGTGTAAATCCTGCGCGCCTTTGGCAATGTGGTTGTGAACATTGCGGTAGCTTTCCGCCAAGTCATTCAGCAATTCTGCGGTGCGGTCAAAATGGCCGCTGACTTGGGTTTGGTAATCCAGTTGTTGCTTGTGCATTTCATTGATTTGTTTTTCGAGCGCAGCGCGACTTTGTTGCTCTGGCTTCAGCTTGGTTAGAACAAAATAGCCCAGAATCAAGCCAGCAATAAGGCTGCCTGCGGCAAAAGAAATCAAAGTCCCCAGTTCGTACACGTGTATTACTCCTTTGTCAGTATTCACAGTATAAAACCGTGAGCGCTGGAATCGCATCCCTTGGGGTGCAATTTTCTGTCGATTGTTTTTAATTTGCGGACGCTGAGTCGGCAGCGTAGTAAAATTGAAAATAACTGGCACAGTCGGTAAAGTTGCCAACCTCTTCAATCGCCCGCTATCCATCGTTATGCCAACACCACTTCAGCGCTATCAGCGCGACTTGGAAAAGCCGGACTTTTCCCATGATTCCGCCCAGCAGCATGCGGTCGAATGCTTGCAACGCCTGTTCGATGAGCTTTGTGCTGCGCCGACGTTAGCGCCCTCGGGCTTTAAGGCAAAAGTCGGCGGCTTGTTCGGGCGTAAACCCGAGCCTGTTTTAATTCGGGGGCTGTATTTTTGGGGTGGCGTTGGGCGTGGTAAAACCTATCTCATGGATACCTTTTTTGACACGCTGCCCTTTGAAAATAAAATGCGGGCGCACTTTCACCGCTTTATGCAGCGAGTCCATAAAGACCTTAAAGCGCTGGCGGGAGAGAAGAATCCGCTGATTTTGGTGGCGGATCGGATAGCTGAAGAGGCGCGGGTGATCTGCTTTGATGAATTTTTCGTCACCGATATTACCGACGCGATGATTCTTGCTGGCTTGTTTCAGCGTTTGTTTGAGCGTGGCGTGGTTCTGGTGGCAACCTCGAATATTGTGCCAGATGGCCTATATAAAGACGGCTTGCAGCGAGCGCGCTTTCTGCCGGCTATTGCGCTGCTGAAAAAGCACACTGAAGTGGTGAATGTCGATGGGGGTGTGGATTACCGCCTGCGCACGCTTGAGCAGGCCGAGCTTTATCACTCGCCTCTCGATCCGGCGGCGGAAGTCAGTTTGATGGATAGTTTCCGTCGTTTGGCGCCCGAAGAGCCGCAGCATGATTTGCGTCTGGATATCGAAGGGCGCGGGATAATGGCGCGCTATGTGGCCGATGATGTGGCTTGGTTTGATTTTGCTGAGCTCTGTGACGGGCCGCGCAGTCAGTATGATTACATTGAGTTGGCGCGTATCTTCCATGCGGTCGTCCTGAGCAATGTACCCCAGTTAGGGGCGGGGCGGGATGATCAAGCTCGGCGGTTCATCAATTTGATCGATGAGTTTTATGATCGCAACGTTAAATTGGTGATTTCAGCAGAGGTTGAGCTGGAGTCACTTTATTCGGGTGGTCGGTTGGAGTTCGAATTTGAGCGAACTTGCAGTCGACTTTTAGAAATGCAATCAGAGAGTTACCTTGCTACAGAGCATCGCCCGTAAGGGTTTTGGTTTGAATTATAAAAAGCCGAATTTTCGCTTGAAAAAGGTTTGGTGCGTCTGTAGAATTCGCGCTCTTTGATCGGTACGGTTCCCAAAGGCAAGAAAATGAAAACCTTTAGTGCAAAACCAGAAGCAGTAACTCACGAGTGGTTCGTGGTTGACGCCGCCGATAAAACATTGGGTCGTCTGGCCAGTGAGATTGCGCACCGCCTGCGTGGTAAGCACAAGCCTGAGTATACACCTCATGTTGATACCGGCGACTACATCGTAGTAGTTAATGCTGAGAAAGTTCGCGTAACTGGCAGCAAAACTACAGATAAAATGTATCATCACCACACGGGTTATCCCGGTGGTTTGAAATCAATGAGCTTTGAAAAGCTCATTGATAAAGCGCCTGAGCGGGTAATTCAGAGTGCGGTTCGCGGCATGCTGCCACGCAACCCACTGGGTCGCGCCATGTTCAAGAAACTCAAAGTCTACGCCGGCACCGAGCATCCACATGCTGCTCAACAGCCAGCTGAACTGAATATCTAAGGTAAGCGAAATGTCCGTTACTCAATACTATGGTACTGGTCGCCGAAAAACCTCTTCTGCGCGTGTATTTTTGCAGGCTGGTAGTGGTCAGATCTCTGTTAACAATCGCAGCCTTGACGAATACTTCGGACGTGAAGTTGCTCGTATGATCGTTCGTCAACCACTTGAGTTGGTTGAAATGGGCGAGAAGTTCGACGTTAAAGTCACTGTTAGTGGTGGTGGCAGCTTCGGTCAGGCCGGTGCTATTCGTCACGGTATTACTCGTGCGCTGATGCAATACGACGAAGCCCTGCGTGGTGATCTGCGTCGTGCTGGTTATGTGACGCGTGATGCTCGTGAAGTTGAGCGTAAGAAGGTTGGTCTTCGCAAGGCGCGTAGAAAGCCACAATTCTCCAAGCGTTAATTCGCTGCAGCCATCAGGCTGGGAGAGACTGCATTGTCAGTACAACCGAAAACGCCCGCAAGCCTTGTTTGTGGGCGTTTTTTTTAAGACAGAAATAAGAATAAATGGACGAAAGCGCATCGCTTCCTTGTCACCAACAGCCAAAGTTATTATATTTCTGCCTTTTATAATTTAGGTGCCTAAGTTGCGCCATCAGGAAATGCGGGTGACCGGGTTTCTAAACCAGAGTGTGAGTAATTGGGGGAGACGTCATGGCGAATGACGGTGTGAATACTGGTCGCCGCCGCTTTTTGACTGCAGCTACGTCTGTGGTTGGTGCGGCTGGTGCAGTAGGTGTAGCAGTGCCATTTGTGGGTTCTTGGAATCCGAGTGCAAAAGCGAAAGCTGCCGGTGCGCCAGTAAAGGCGGATATCGGTAAGCTGGAGCCGGGTCAAATGGTGGTTGTTGAGTGGCGCGGCAAGCCGGTTTATGTCTTGCGTCGGACTCAGAAACAAATCGAAGAATTGGCAACCATTGCCAAATTCCTCAAAGATCCAGACTCAAATACGGCTGATCAGCCTGCCTATATTGAAGGTATCACGCGTGCGATTCGCCCTGAATACCTCGTGCTGGTTGGTCTGTGTACCCACCTAGGCTGTGCGCCTAAGCACCGCCCAGAAGTTGGTGTGCCCGATCTGGGTGGCGCCGCTTGGGTAGGTGGCTTCTTCTGTCCGTGCCACGGCTCGCGCTTTGACCTGTCTGGTCGCGTTTACAGCGGCTCGCCGGCATCGACTAACTTGGTTGTTCCTCCTTATTCCTATGAGGGTGACAACGTTCTTGTAATCGGTGTCGATCAGGGGGCTGCGTAATGATTAAGATGTTAGTAGGTCTGCGCGACTGGGTTGATGCTCGGTTGCCAATTATGCGCGCGTGGGATACCCACATGGGTAAGTACTATGCGCCGAAAAACTTCAATTTCTGGTATTTCTTTGGTGTGCTGTCGCTGTTGGTGCTGGTTAATCAGCTACTAACCGGTATCTGGCTGACCATGAGTTATACCCCTAGCTCTGAAGCGGCATTTAGCTCGGTTGAATACATCATGCGTGATGTGGACTACGGCTGGATTATCCGCTACATGCACTCCACCGGCGCATCGGCGTTCTTTGTGGTGGTTTACCTGCACATGTTTCGCGCGCTGCTGTACGGATCATACAAAAAGCCACGTGAGCTGATTTGGATTTTCGGCATGTTCATCTTCCTCGTGTTGATGGCCGAAGCTTTCGTAGGTTACGTGTTGCCATGGGGACAAATGTCTTACTGGGGCGCGCAGGTAATTATTTCGCTGTTTGGTGCAATCCCTGTTGTGGGCGAAGACATTGTGCAGTGGATTCGCGGTGACTACCTGATTTCTGGTATTACCTTGAACCGTTTCTTTGCGCTGCACGTTGTTGCTCTGCCAATCGTGCTGCTGGCACTGGTGGTATTGCACTTGCTTGCTCTGCACGAAGTGGGTTCGAATAACCCAGATGGTGTTGAAATCAAGAAGAACAAAGATGCTAATGGCGTTCCTCTTGATGGCGTGGCCTTCCACCCTTACTACACTGTGCATGACCTGACTGCGGTTGGTGTATTCCTGTTCGTATTCTGCTCTGTGATCTTCTTTATGCCAGAGATGGGGGGTTACTTCCTTGAGTTTGCGAACTTTGAAATTGCCGATGGCCTGAAGACGCCGGCGCACATCGCTCCAGTTTGGTACTTCACACCATTCTACTCAGTGCTGCGTGCGGTACCGGATAAGTTGCTGGGCTTTATCGCCTTTGGTGCTTCAGTTGCAATCCTGTTCTTGTTGCCTTGGCTTGATCGCAGCCCGGTTAAATCTATCCGCTACCGCGGTATGTTTAGCAAAGTGGCGTTGATTATCTTCGTAGCCTCGTTCTTGATTCTGGGCGTACTGGGTGTGAAAGCACCAACTGAAGGTCGCACCCTGCTGGCGCGTATTTGCTCGGTGATCTACTTCGCTTACTTCCTGCTGATGCCATTCTGGACCAGCATGGAGAAAACCAAGCCTGAGCCGACGCGGGTAACGAGTGGCGGTATGGGTTTCTGGAAGAGCATGTTGGTGCTAGTGGTCGTTCTGCTGCTCACCATTTTGCCTCTGAAAGCGGCGGGTGCTGAGTCTGAGTTTCATTGCGGCACTATGGAATGTGACCACATTGAAACTGATGTGACCGATATGGCTTCACTGCAAAGCGGTGCAGCAACCTACATGAACTACTGCATGGGGTGTCACTCTCTGCAGTATGGTCGCTACCAGCGCGTTGCTACAGATCTGAACATTCCTGAAGATTTGTTTGAGCAGTATTTGAAGTTCGACCAGCAAGCCAAAATCGGTGCGCTGATGAACAACTCTATGGATAAGGCGGATGCCAAAGTTTGGTTTGGTGCTGCGCCACCAGACCTGACACTGGTGGCTCGCGCTCGTGACCCTGAGTGGCTGTATACCTATCTGCGTAATTTCTATACCGATGATTCTCGCCCCTACGGTGTGAACAACCGGGTATTTAAAGATGTGGGTATGCCTCATGTTTTGGCTGAGCTGCAGGGTATGCCAGTTTGCGCGCCGGGCCCGGTGCATGCTGAAAATGGTGGTATACTACGCGACCCGCTGACCGGTGAAGACGTTCTGTACGACGAAGATGGTCATGCCCTGAACCCTTGTGGCCGTTTTACTTATGAGCCTCAAGGTGCCCTGAGTCCGGAGGAGTTCGACAAGGTTGTCTACGATCTGGTCAATTTCCTAGAGTATATGGGTGAGCCTTCACAGGCGGCGCGTAAGCGTATCGGTGGCTTTGTCCTGTTGTTTATTGCCATCTTCTTTGTATTTGCTTACTTGCTGAACCGCGAATACTGGAAAGACGTGCACTAATATTTTTCTGCGCGAAATTTGAGAGCGGGCGGCTTCCGAAAGGAGTCTGCCCGCTTGTTGTTTTTGATAAATGCTTGAGGTGTATTGATGGGCGTTGTAACCAAGCGTTCTACCATGACTTTCTTCTCTGATGCGGCTAGTCACTATAGCCACCGTGTACGCATCGTACTGGCCGAGAAGGGTGTAACTGTGGATATTATCGACACAGATCCACTGGATTTGCCCGAGGAAGTGTGTGAGCTTAATCCTTACAATTCGCTACCTACACTGGTTGATCGTGATCTGGCGCTTTACGAATCTAAGGTAATGATGGAATACCTCGACGAGCGTTTTCCTCATCCACCACTGCTGCCGGTTTACCCAGTTGCTCGCGGTGAAAGCCGCCAGTTTATTTACCGTATTGAGCGTGACTGGTGTCATTTGGTTGATGCCATTATTGATGGCAAAGATGCTAAAGCGGCAGAAAAAGCGCGTAAAGATCTGACTGATAGCCTGCTGACTATTGCGCCTATCTTTGGTGAAAAGCCTTATTTCATGAATGAGGAATTTACCCTGGTAGATTGCTGTTTGGCGCCGATTTTGTGGCGTTTGCCGCAGTTGGGCATCAGCCTGCCGCAAACTCGTCAGTCCAAGCCGCTGCTGGATTATATGCAGCGCCTGTTTGAGCGTCCCTCTTTCCAAGAGAGCCTTACAGAGCAGGAGCGTGAGCTTCGCACTCAAGCAGCGTCTGTCGCCTAATCCGGGGCCGTACATTATGATGAGCTCCAGTCGCCCTTATATGGTCCGCGCCATTTATGAGTGGGTAGTCGATAATGACTGCACGCCTTATATCTTGGTAGATGCGGAGTATCCGGGGGTGCTGGTGCCTCAGCAGTATGTCAAAGACGGACAGATTGTATTGAATATCTCGCCCTCTGCGATTGTCGGGCTTGATGTTGGCAATGATGAAATGGGCTTTCGCGGTCGCTTTGGTGGCGTGGCTCAAGATGTTCGTGTGCCGATCGGCGCGGTTTTGGGTATCTATGCTCGTGAGAATGGTCAGGGCATGCTGTTTGATCCCAATGATGATGTGCCACCACCACCGGCTTCTGGCCCCAACAAATCGACTTCCAGTAAATCCTCTGGGGCTAAGCCGACTAAGCCAAGCCTGAAAGTGGTGAAGTAATTCTATTTTTACGAATTATTTCGCTGACTTCTTTTTAGTAATACTCAAAGACGCGTACCACCTTTTTAACGCCATCGGTCTGGCTGGCGATCTTGGCGGCCTGTTCTGATTCCGCTTGAGAAACAATTCCCATCAAATAAATGACGCCATCTTCGGCGATCACTTTAATGCGTGAGGCATCGAGGCTTTTGCTAAAGGTTAATTTGGTGTCCACTTTGGTTTCCAGCCAGCCATCACCAACGCCGGACCAAAAGCTGGGTTTGGGGCCTACGCTTAGTTCATTGTGAACTTTGCGTACCTTGCGCAATTTATTGGCGGCATCACCGGCTTGGTTTTTTAATACTTGGCTGCTGACTTGCCCGGTGAGTAGAACGATGCCGTTGTGGCTGTGAACGTTAAAGGGGGCGTTTTCAAGGTCGGGATCGGTCTTGCGGATATTTACAGTGGCCTTGGTTTCGATAATTTGATCGTCGATATAACTGCCCAAGCTGCGGCTGCCGGGGTCTTCAACAATGGGGCCGTCTGCAGTTGCGGTAAGAATTTGAGTGCAACCGCTCAGAAAGGTAAGTGCCGCGCAGGCCAGCAGGTATCGGAGATAGTATTTCATTGCTCGGGTGTCATATGGCCGAATAGTTGTGTGTCGATGAGCTCGCAAATGGCATGTACGGCGACCAGTTGCATCTCAGTGAGTCTTGCTGTGTCTTTAACAGGAAAAACTAGCTCGATATCTTCCGGTTGTAAAATTGCGCTGGCGCTCCCCTCTGGCGAATTGCTCATAGTAATAATGCGCAATTGCCTTTCTTGAGCGGCTTGGATGCAGCGCAGCATCATTGGGCTTCCGCTTCCTTGATAGGGAAGGAATAGGCAATCCCCGGCTTGTCCCAGAGCGCGAATTTGATTGGCATAGATATCGTTGTAGCCAGATTGCAGCGCAATGGCCGTCATGCTGGCTGCGTCGCTGCAAAGATTCATTGCCGGTAGTGCGGGTCGTTCATGCTGAAAATGGTTTAACAGATTACTGCTTAAGTGTTGGGCTATCAGTGCTTGGCTGCCTTCGCCGCAACAGATGATTTTGCGCTCATTAAGCATGCACTCCACAATTAATTGGCTGGCTTTGCCCAGCTCTTCGCACAGGGACTCCATAGTGTACATGCAGCTTTCGATGTGGCGGTGAAAGAGTTCGACGACCTGTTCTGAGGCTTCCATTTAAATCCTGTTTGGCCTTAATTCAGTTGAAATGCGTTTTTGAGCCACTGTAGCTCAAGCATACCGTTGTCAGTTGGACTTGAGCTAATAATATCGAACCTGCAGGGGAGTGTGCTGAATTTTCCCTTGCTTAAATAGTGTTTTGCGGTGGCGATGATGCGTCGCTGCTTACTTGGAGTGACGCTTTCGGCGCCAGTTCCAAATGTGCTTGGTCGGCGGTGTCGAACTTCAATAAAGACTAAGTGACTGCCACTTAATGCGATGATGTCGATCTCGCCAAATCGACAACGGTAATTTCGAGTAACGATTTTATAGCCATTATCGCTTAATAACGCGGCAGCGGCTTGCTCGGCATTATTTCCTATCTGGAGGTGCTCGCCCGATTTCTTCATTGCACCTGTGGCAGCGATGTTGGCGAGTTGGCATCGTTTAATACCGCTTTACCTGCAGCCATTTTTGCAGGGCTGAGATGCCGCAAAATCTGCCGGTTTTCATTTAGGCTTAATCTGCCAGTTTCGCCAAAAATCTGGTTGCCGGGTTGTTGTAATTGTTTAAGGCGCAGGGTCAGGCGAAAGCTGTCCACGCCCAGCGCATACATGCGCTGCATGTCTTCGCTGTCGGCTAAGCCATCGACGATTGTTTTGTGCAGCTCAGAAGGGGTGTTGAGCACCCAGGGAATATCAACGAAAAGCACATTATTGATATCCCTATCTCTGACCGTGTTTTCTGCGCCGGGGTAGATATGCGATGTCGCATACACGGGTAAGTCGCCAGCATAGTGATAGGCAAACAAGGGGACGATAGCGCGGCCTTCGCTGGGGCGGGCAACGAGAAAAATAAAATCAACATCGTCTCGTCTGTGGGGCTCAAACTTAACGCCTAGACCAATAATCTGGCGCAGGCGCTTGAGTCGATTTTCACTCTGATTGAGTTGCAGGGCGGATTTGATTTGCTTCGAATAGTCGTTGGCGCGCGCATTAAATGAGCTGCGCTGAACAATTTGGCCGCCGAGCGTCAGCCAACGTTCGCTAAAGGCATCGGCAACTTTGTTACCCCAATCGCCTTCCGGGCTTAAAATTAATACGCGTTCTAAGCCTTTTTCTCGGCTAATTTCCGCAATTTGTTGGGCCTCATCTTCGGGGCTTAGGCTTAGCTGATAAAGGCCGCGGGGGTAAGGTGCTGTTTCAAGCCGGTTCAGCGCAATGGTGGGGCGCGGCATGGCATTGGGATACGCCTGTGCCAACTCGGCTAAATTGGTTTTACTTAAGGGGCCAATAATCAGCTCGGCGCCATCGTTCAGTGCTTGTTGATAAAGTTGTTTTACATCCTTATTTTCGGCGTCATATACCCGCAGTGTCGGTATGGGCGCGCCAGATTGCTTGCTTTCAAGACTCGCTGCCAGATAGCCGTCACGAGCGGCTTTGCCATAGCGAGCGAGTTTGCCGGTCATCGGTAATATCAGTGCGATTTGCTGGGCGCGGTCAAGGGCAAGTTCATCGAGCTGGTGAAGTTCGCCGGGCAGTGTATTGCCGCGTCGAGCAGGGTGGCCGGGCCAGCGTGCTAACCACTGATTTCTGCGTTCGATCTGAGCGTCAATATTGCCGGAATTGCTTTTGGCGATCAGGGCCAGTTCCAGCCAGCCGAGATAATCCTTGTCTGCAACGCTGGTGATATTGTTGGTTAATACTGTGGCCGGAACCTGTAGTAGTAATTGCCAGATCTGTTCGCGATTGGCATCCGCTTGCGTGGGGCTAAGTAGTGGATTCATATAAATCCGCTCACGGATCGCCGCAAGCTGATTGCCTTCGATCGCAAAAAGACTGGCGCGCAAGTGGCTGAATAGAATTTGCAGTGGCGCCGGCGCATTCAATAAATAGTTGTTTAGCAGTGGGTCGGCGAGAACGCCAAGGGCTTCGCTAAATTTGCTATAAGTGCGCAGAATACGTGCTTGAGCAATGGCTAGCCTTAGAGCGTGTTCCGGAAGTAACTCTGGCAGGGTGAGTTCGCTGACGGCGGTATCTGCCTGAGCTGCTTCGCCATCGCGCAATAAAACTTCGGCGGCGCGCAAGCGTAATTCAGCGGCGGCGGTTGGCGTGGCGGTAATGGCTTGCTGCAGCCAGGTAGGGATGTCGGCAGAGTTCGCTGTGGCAGGATTAAATCCCAAATAGTCAGACTCTTCCCGGTGACTATAGCTTGGGTAGTCCTGGGGAGAGCTTATCTCATAGGGCTGCGTTGGCGGTTTTTCTTCACCTGTTTCAGGAGTTGAAGAGCAGGCGACAATCAGAGTGCTGAGAGCTGTAAGTAGTAAATATCTTGTCATCATCTATATGCCGTTGTTAGTCTGCAGCGGCCAAATATATTCGGGAGCTGAATTTTGGAAACGCCGGCAACACTCTACGTCGTGGCGACCCCTTTGGGTAACTTGGGGGATATGGTACCGCGAGCTGTTGAGGTCCTACAATCGGTGCAATTGATTGCGGCGGAAGATACGCGGCATAGCCTGCCTTTAATGCGCCATTTTGGTATCAATACCAAAATGATGGCCTGCCATGATCACAATGAAGCGCATGCGATTGAGCGTTTTTTGGCGGTATTGCGTGAAGGCGGTAGCGTAGCGTTAATTTCTGACGCGGGAACGCCATTGATTTCAGACCCTGGTTTTCGCTTAGTTGATGCAGCGCTTGAGCAGGGCTTTAAGGTTTCGCCTATTCCCGGGGCGAGCGCGGTGATTGCTGCCTTAAGTGCGGCTGGACTGCCTTCGGATCGATTTACATTTGAAGGATTTTTACCGGCCAAGGCGCAAGCGCGGCGCACGACGTTGGAGGGGTTGGCGCGAGAGCCGCGGACAATGGTGTTTTATGAGGCGCCTCATCGATTGCTGGAGTCTTTAACGGATTTGGCTGAGATTCTAGGGCCGGAGCGCAGAGTGGTATTAGCTCGCGAGTTGACCAAGCTTTTTGAAACCGTGGTAAGAAAGCCTGCTGCCGAATTGCGCGACTGGGTTGCGGCGGATGCCAACCAGCAACGTGGAGAATGTGTGTTGGTGGTGACGGGGTATCAGGCCGCTGCGGATGAATTGCCGGCTGAGGCGATTCAGGTGTTGCGGGTTTTAAAGCAGGAACTGCCGTTAAAGCAGGCCAGTTCCCTGGCGGCCAAAATTACCGGCTTAAAGAAAAATCAGCTTTACCAATACGCCTTGGATTTTTTGAGCTAATAAAAGCGCATAAATTAGCTTGCTATTGGATAAACTACTGGTTATTCTTACAGTGAGTCAGCTGGACGGCCGCTCGGCTTTTGCTGGGAGGAAAGTCCGGGCTCCATAGGGTAAAGCGCCAGGTAACGCCTGGGAGGCGAGAGCCTACGGAAAGTGCAACAGAGAGTATACCGCCGAACTCGAGTTTATCTTGGGTGGTAAGGGTGAAATGGTGCGGTAAGAGCGCACCGCGCAGCTGGCAACAGTCTGTGGCGATGGTAAACCCCGCTTGGAGCAAGGCCAAATAGGAATCCTTTGCTGCGACCCGCAGTGGATTCGGGTAGGCTGCTTGAGGCTTGCGGTGACGCAGGTCCCAGATGAATGGTCGTCCACGACAGAACCCGGCTTATAGGCTGACTCTTTTTTCTCTACTTCTTCTCCAAAATCCCTTTCAAATCTTCTTGTCTCTTAAGGTTTTACTTTAAGAGTTCTTGCTATTCCTTTGATTTTACTTCCCTTTTCGCTTTTTGTTTTGTGATTTCTTCGACGTTCGCCGCAAGATCGCCGCTAATCCCGGCGGTTTGCGGGCAATTTAACTTGACAGTGGCAGGGTGGCAATACATAGTGGCATCCAGTGGGGGAAAGTGGTTTTTTGTGGTTTCTCGTGGATTTTTTAACTCTGAGGGTGGGGGAAAGTGTTTCTCGGTAGTCACGCCATCACAATGGATGCAAAGGGACGGTTGGCCATTCCGGCTAAGATCCGTGACGCCCTTGTGTCTGAGTGTGCCGGTAAGTTAGTGATTACTGCCCATACTGAAGAGCGCTGTCTGCTGGTTTATCCCGAACCCCAGTGGCTGGAATTGCAGCCCAAGATTGAGGCTCTGCCCAATATCAATCGCAAAGCGCGACTGATGCAGCGTTTGCTGCTGGGTTATGCCACCCCCCTAGAACTTGATGCCAATGGTCGTGTGTTGTTACCGCAACCATTGCGCGATTACGCCTGCCTCGAAAAAAAGCTGATGTTGATTGGGCAGGGTAAAAAGCTGGAGCTCTGGAGTGAGTCTGGCTGGAACGACATTCTGCAAGATGTTGGTGATACCGACGAAATGCCAGAAGAAGTGCTGTCTTTGTCTCTATAGGGTGCTTGTTTTGCAAGATAAGGTTTTGCAGCAAGAAAACGCTTTGCAACAGCATTTAACTGTCTTGCGTGATGAGGCTGTGGCAGCGCTGATTTCTGATAAGTCCGGCTGGTATGTCGATGGCACTTTTGGACGCGGCGGCCATACCCGGCATTTGTTATCACAATTGGATGCCGCGGCCCATGTCATGGGAATCGATAAAGATCCGCGCGCCATTGAGGCGGCTTGTGGCTTGGCGGCGGACGATCCGCGCTTCGTGATTGCTCAGGGCAGCTTTGCGGAACTTGAAGCGCACTTGCAAACCTTTCAGTGGTCAGAGCCGTTGACGGGTGTATTGCTGGATTTGGGAGTGTCATCTCCGCAGCTTGACGATGCGGAGCGAGGTTTCAGCTTCTTGCGCGATGGTGATCTGGATATGCGCATGGACACCGGCTCTGGTCAAAGTGCGGCACAGTGGTTGGCCGTGGCAGATGAGCAAGATATCGCGGTGGTGTTGAAGGAGTTTGGTGAAGAACGATTTGCCAAGCGTATTGCGCGGGCGATTGTTGAAGCTCGATCCGAGCAGCCCATTACTCGAACACTGCAGTTGGCAAAAATTGTCAGTGATGCCAACCCCGCTTGGGAAAAGCACAAACATCCAGCAACTCGAAGCTTTCAGGCGATTCGGATTTATATCAACCAAGAGCTGAGTGATCTCGAGGTGTTGCTAGAGCGAGTGATTGATCAATTGGCCGTCGGCGGACGCTTGGTGGTGATCAGCTTTCACTCACTTGAAGATCGAATTGTTAAGCGCTTTATGCGCCGGCAGGCTCAAGGGGAAAAGTTGCCGGCTAATTTACCGGTGACCGATGCGAGCTTAAATCGCCGCTTAAAAATTATCGGTAAAGCGCTTAAGCCGAGTGTTGCAGAAGTTGACGCGAATCCGCGAGCGAGAAGTGCGGTGATGCGGGTTGCAGAAAAGCTGGCCTGATATTGGGCTAAGTAAACAGGTTTAGAAAGATAAAAAATCATTAGCGGGGGCGGGGCATGCGCGAACAGCGCAAGGCGAGACAAGGCGTCAATGCTCGAAAGATCGGTGCGGGAAGGGCTGATCGGGAGTCGTTTGCTTCGCCATTGCTGGTGGGTGGTTTCTGGGTTCCCTTTTGTCTGGTTTTGTTGGTGGTGACCGCAGTAGGTGTATTGCAAAGCACCCACCGCTCTCGGCAATTGTTTGCCGAATTGCAGAATCTGGAAAAGCAGGCGCGGCGACTAGAGGAAAATTGGGGGCGGCTTTTGCTAGAGCAGAGCACTTGGGCCTCTCCAGATCGGGTTCAACGGGTGTCAGAGGGGCAGCTGCATATGCAGGTGCCAGAAGTTGAAAATATGGTAACGGTGTATGGCCAGAGCAGCTAAAGCAGCCAACAAAATCACCAAGCCTGCCAAAGGTTCTGCGTCAACGCAGGCCAAAGTGGTGGGAATGGATGTTGCTGCCTGGCGTTTTTGGGTGGTTCTGGCCGGCCTGTCTGCGCTTGCGGTGTTGATTATTTGGCGGGCGCTTAGCTTGCAAGTTCTGGATGTGGATCGCGGTTATCGCTTTCTGCAGGGGCAGGGCGATGCGCGCACGATTCGCAGTGAAAAAATTCCCGCCCATCGCGGCATGATTACTGATCGCAATGGCGAACCGCTGGCGGTTAGCACGCCGGTTGTGTCTATTTTTGCGAATCCTAGAGAGCTGGTAAAAGCAGAAGAGCGTTGGTCGGAACTGGCGCGTGTCATTGAAATGCCTAAGGCTGAGCTTGCGCAAAAGCTACAGCGCTACAAGCAATCGCAATTTATGTATCTGCGCCGTCATCTTGCTCCGGCGGATGCAGAAAAAGTACTGGCATTAAAAATTCCTGGCGTGCATTTGCAGCACGAATATCGTCGTTTTTATCCGGCGGGTGAGGTTGCTGCGCATTTGGTTGGGTTTACCAATATTGATGATCATGGGCAGGAGGGGTTAGAGCTTGCTTATGATGACTGGTTAAGTGGAGAGGCGGGTAGTAAAACGGTGCTCAAGGATCTGTATGGCAATACCATACGAGATGTCGATCCGGGAGAGGCCGCTAGTCCCGGAAAGGATTTGCGCCTCAGTATCGATCTGAGGCTGCAGTACCTAGCTTACAGAGAGTTAAAATCAGCATTAAAGCGAACCGGCGCCAAGGCCGGTTCTCTCGTTATTCTAGATAGCGACTCTGGTGAGGTATTGGCGCTGGTCAATCAGCCCTCATTTAATCCAAATAACCGTCGCATGCTGTCTTTGGATGCGCTGAGAAATCGCGCCATAATCGATATGTTTGAGCCGGGCTCTACAATGAAACCACTGACCATGGTGGCGGCATTGGAGAGTGGTCGCTATACCTCAGAAACCAAGATTGATACCAGCCCCGGCTATATCCGTGTTGGGCCGAAAGTGTTGCGCGATCACCGCGATTACGGTGTGCTGAGTATTGCTGAAATTCTGCAGAAATCCAGCCAAGTCGGAACTACAAAAATCGCGCTATCTCTGGAAGAAGATGGCGTTTGGCAGGTTTTTCAGCGATTTGGTTTGGGCCGCAGTACCGGTTCGGGCTTTCCTGGCGAAAGCACGGGCGTGTTGAATAATCATCAGAGCTGGCATCCCATCGAGCGGGCGACATTGGCCTTTGGTTACGGCATGACCGTGACCAATTTGCAGCTCGCACAAGCGTATTCTGTGTTTGCTAATGATGGCGTGCTTAAGCCCGTTTCCTTGTTGGCTCGCGCTCAGACTGGACAGCGGGTTGAGCCTAATAAGGGTCAGCAAATCGTAGACGCCAATATTGCTCACCAAGTATTGGGCATGTTGGAAACCGTAACCCAGAGCGGTGGTACGGCAACTCGGGCGCAGGTTGAGGCTTATCGGGTGGCGGGAAAAACCGGAACTTCGCACAAAGCTGAAGCCGGTGGCTATGCGGAAGATCGCTACGTCTCTGTTTTTGCTGGTGTTGCTCCGGTCAGCAATCCGCGAGTTGTGGCGGTAGTGGCCATTGATGAGCCTCAGGGCGATTACTACGGTGGTTTGGTAGCCGCGCCGGTATTTTCCCAAGTAGTTGGCGATGCTTTGCGACTATTGGATGTTCGCCCGGATGATCTGGGTGAGCGCACTGAAACTAAAAATACCAAAACCGCGAGTCGCGCTGAAAGTAAAGAACCTACTTCACCCGGGGGGGCTGCCTGATGCCTTTAGCTTCCTCAATTGCTCAGCAAAAACTCTTGGGCGAGTTACTGCCCGGATTGGCGCCTGATATGGCGGCCCTGCCGGTTGATGGCATTGAAGTGGATAGCCGCTGTGTGAAGCCCGGTGATGTGTTTTTGGCGGTCAATGGCGAAGTGCTGGATGGCCGTGATTTTATCGCCAGCTCGGTACAGGCGGGCGCGGTTGCGGTGATTGCCGATGCACCCTGTGCGGCAGATGACTGGTCTCTGCCAGTGGTTGAAGTTGAATGCTTATCTGAAAAAGTCAGTGATATTGCCGGGCGCTTTTACGATCACCCTTCCCGGCAGTTAAATCTTATTGGCATTACCGGTACTAATGGAAAAACCAGTTGCAGTTGGTTGATGGCGCAGCTTTTGGAATTTCTCGGTCAGCCATGTGGGTTAATGGGAACGATTGGTAGTGGGCGGGTTGGCGATTTAACGCAGTCAGTAAACACAACGCCTGGTGCGTTGATGGTGCAGCGTCAATTAAGTGAATGGCGAGACGCCGGGGCGAAATGGGCCGCCATGGAGGTTTCTTCTCATGGCTTGGTACAGCACCGGGTTGAAGCCCTGCATTTTGACGCGGCGGTGTTTACTAATTTAAGCCGCGATCATCTTGATTATCACGGCAGTATGGATGCCTATAAGCAGGCTAAGTCCAAGTTGTTTAGCTGGTCAGAATTGCCCCTTGCCGTGATAAATCGCGACGACGATTTTGGTCGCGAATTAATTGCGCAAAGTGCGGCGATGCAGATGGTGGATTTTAGTCTGTCTGATCCACAGGCGGCGGTGTACTTAAGCGATGTTGACTGCACGGCTTCGGGTTGTCGAGCACGTTTGCACAGCCCTTGGGGTGTTATGACCCTTTCTACCGGGCTGATTGGCGACTTTAATCTCGCCAATATTACTGCCTGTTGTGCGGTGTTGTTGGCCAAGGGGTTTGTGCCGGAGGAAGTTGAGCGCGCGGTGCCTGAGCTAGAGCCGGTGCCCGGTCGTATGCAGTGTTTTCGTACAGATGACGATGTGTTGGTTGTCGTCGATTACGCCCATACCGACGATGCGCTGAGCAAAGCCTTATCTGCACTGCGGTCGATGACGCGTAACAAGTTGTGTTGTGTTTTTGGTTGTGGCGGCGATCGAGATCAGGGCAAGCGACCCATTATGGGCGCAGTCGCCAGTGAGCTTGCCGACCAAATTATTCTGACCAGTGATAATCCTCGCAGTGAAAATCCGAGCGACATTATTGCTGACATTGCTAAAGGAACGAGTACCGCTGGTGAGCTGCAGCAGATTCTTGACCGCGCCGCGGCCATCGAAATCGCAGTAGTCAACGCGCTGCCGGGTGATGTGGTGTTGGTTGCTGGTAAGGGCCATGAGAATTATCAAGAGATCAATGGCCAGCGCACCCCTTTTAGTGATGTCGCTCATGTGCAGCGCGCCATTCACCTTCGTCAGCAAGGAGGTGGCCAATGATTGCATCGCTAACCTTGCACGATGTTGCGCAGGTCACGGGCGGTTCTGTGGTCGGTGATGCACAGCTCGCATTTGATCGCGTTGGTACTGACACCCGCAAACTTTCCTCGGGCAGCCTGTTTATCGCTTTGGCTGGGGAAAACTTCGACGGCCATGATTTTCTTTCCACTGCGAAAGAGGCTGGAGCTATTGCCTCGGTAGTAGCGCATTCTGAAGGTGTTTTGCCGGAGGTTGTCGTTGACGACACTCAGTTAGCGCTTGGCCAAATTGCGGGATTGAATCGTGGGAATTTTAACGGCGGCTTAGTTGGTTTGACCGGTAGTAGTGGAAAAACTTCTACCAAAGAAATGGTGGCGGCGATTCTAGCTGAAGCGGGTTCGGTGTATGCCACTCGTGGAAATTTAAATAATGAAATTGGCGTGCCGCTGAGCTTGTTGGAGCTTGATTCACAGCATCAGTTTGCGGTGATTGAAATGGGTGCCGCCAAAGCGGGTGATATCGCCTACCTCTGCCAATTTGTTAAACCCAAGGTTGCCATTTTAACCAATGCGCAGCCCGCACATATTGCAGGTTTCGGTTCGCTGGATGGCGTGGCTAGTACCAAGGGCGAGATTTTTACCGCACTTGAAGCTGGTGGGGTTGCGGTAATTAACGCCGACGATCAATACGCTGCGCTTTGGCAAAACATGGCCAGCCATTGTTCGCAGAAATTGTTCTCGATCGAAAAAACGGCCGATGTTTGGGCGAGCGAAATCACGCCAAAAGCGAATGGCGGTAGTGAATTTCTCCTGCATACCGAGCAGGGCGATCGCTTTGTTAGCTTGCCCTTGTCTGGCAAACATATGGTCGCTAATGCACTTGCAGCTACGGCGGCGGCGATGGCAGTGGGCGCAAATTTGGATCATGTGGTCACGGGTTTGGCTTCGCTGAAATCAGTCTCCGGCCGTCTTTACCGCCAAACCATTTCTGGTGTGACGCTTATTGATGACAGTTACAACGCTAATCCCGGCTCGGTAAAAGCAGCGATCGATGTGTTGGCGACAAGTGTGGGGCGAAAAGTCTTAGTGCTTGGGGCAATGGCTGAGCTGGGCGCTGATGCACAAGCAATGCATGTTGATGTTGCCAAGTATGCAAGCGAGGCGGGCATTGACCTACTGCTTGTGTGTGGTGCCTATGCCGAGCTTATGGCGGCGGCTTTCGATAAAAGCGCGGAGCGGGCTGTGGCGTTTGTCGATAAGGCTGAATTGACGCAGGACCTGATTAAACAAACCAAAGAAAACGACACCATTTTGATCAAAGGCTCAAGAAGCTCGGCGATGGATAGGGTCGTAAACGAAATTGAGGCCTCTTTAAAGGCCCGCTCTGGGGGAGTCAACTAAGATGCTGCTGTTTTTGGCCGAATATTTAAGTCAGTACGTCAGCGCTTTTGGCGTGTTCCAGTATTTGAGTTTTCGCGGCATTCTCGGGGTGTTAACCGCATTGGCTATTTCGCTAATGGTTGGGCCGTGGATGATTCGAAAATTGAATTTCCACCAAATTGGCCAGGCCGTGCGTAACGACGGGCCGCAGTCGCATTTGAGTAAGTCCGGTACGCCAACCATGGGCGGCGCGCTGATTTTGGTGGCCATTTTCTCCAGTACTTTGCTTTGGGCGGACCTGCGCAACAGCTATGTTTGGGTTGTGTTAATCGTGACCTTTATTTTTGGCGCCGTGGGTTGGGTTGATGATTACCGCAAGGTCATTGAACGCAATTCGCGTGGCTTGCCCGCACGCTGGAAATACTTCTGGCAAAGCGTTGCTGGTTTTGGTGCGGCGATTTATTTGTATATCAACTCTGCTAGCCCGGTAGATACCACGCTGTATTTTCCTTTCTTCAAAAATCTGGCTTGGCAGATGGGGCCGTTTTTCATTCTGCTGACCTACTTTGTGATTGTGGGTGCGAGCAATGCGGTCAACCTGACAGACGGTTTGGATGGCTTGGCGATTCTGCCAACGGTGATGGTTGGTGCGGCGCTGGGTCTTATCGCCTACCTCGTTGGACACGTGAAATTTGCTGAATATCTACATATTCCCTATGTCGCTGGGGTCGGCGAATTAATCGTTATTTGCGGCGCATTGGCCGGCGCCGGTTTGGGATTTCTGTGGTTTAACACTTATCCCGCGCAGGTTTTTATGGGGGACGTTGGCGCGCTTGCTCTCGGCGCCACGCTCGGCACGATCGCAGTGATTACCCGTCACGAAATCGTATTTTTCATTATGGGCGGCATTTTCGTCTTGGAAACGGTGTCGGTCATTTTGCAGGTGGCGTCATTCAAATTAACGGGGCGGCGTATTTTTAGAATGGCGCCAATCCACCACCATTTTGAATTAAAGGGCTGGCCCGAGCCGCGCGTGATTGTGCGGTTTTGGATTATCACCGTAATGCTGGTGTTGTTCGGTTTGGCAACGCTGAAATTGAGATAAAGAGCGCATTAGCGCACCGGAAATAGAGAAAAGGCAGATACGTGAGCACTATTGCTACTAGTCACCGTCGCACCGTAGTGGGACTGGGGGTCACCGGACTCTCTGTCGCCCGCTATTTGGCTGCTCGTGGCTTGCCTTTTTCGCTGGCGGACAGTCGCAGCGCACCACCGGGACTGGCGGAAATACAAGCGGAATTCCCCAATGTGTCTATTGCCTTGGGCGAGTTTTCCCTCGAGCAATTTATTGGCGAGCAGGAATTGTTTGTTAATCCAGGCATTCCTTTAAGTCAGCCTGCGATTGCTGCTGCCGCGCAAGCGGGTGCGATTATCTCCGGTGATCTGGACTGCTTTGCCGAGGCAGTAAACGCGCCGGTTATTGCCATTACAGGTTCCAATGGCAAGAGCACGGTCACTACCTTAGTGGGCGAGATGGCAGAGCGTGCAGGTTTGAAAGTGGCCGTGGGTGGCAATCTCGGTACGCCGATGTTGGATTTGCTCGATGATGCCGTAGAGCTTTATGTGCTTGAGCTTTCATCCTTCCAGCTTGAGCGGAGTCATGCGCTTAAAGCTACGGTGGCAACAGTATTGAATGTCAGTGCGGATCATCTGGATCATCACGGCAGCATGGTTAATTACCATCAGGCCAAACATCGCATTTTCAGAAACTGCGAAAAAGTGGTGATTAATGCGGACGAACCGCTCAGTAACCCTCTTATTCCTGAAGATGTAGAGCGTTGGTACTTCAGCTTGGGTAAGTCTGATTTCCGTCGTTTTGGTCTTGTGAATGAAAATGGTCAGACCTCAATTGCTCTGGTAAGAAAGCCCTTGCTGGCCGTTAACGAACTAAAAATTGCGGGTCGTCATAATATGGCTAACGCGATGGCGGCATTGGCACTGGGCAGTGCAGTTGGTCTTGATATAGACGCAATGCTAGAAGCACTGCGCGAGTTTCCGGGCTTGCAGCATCGCTGTGCCTATGTGGCCGAGATCAACGGGGTAAGTTGGTTTAATGACTCCAAAGGCACCAATGCGGGTGCGGCAATTGCAGCATTAGAAGGCCTGGCTGAGCGCGGAAAAATCGTGTTGATTGCCGGTGGCCAAGCCAAAGGCGCTGATTTACGGCCATTAGTCGATGCCATGTTGCGCTACTGCAGTGCGGCGGTCTTGATTGGCGAAGCGGCGGAAGAAATTGAAAAACTATTAGCGACTCGCTTGCCTTCATTGCGCTGTGAAAATATGAGCGAAGCGGTAAGTACCGCAGCGGCCTTTGCCAAGCCCGGCGAGTTGGTGTTGTTGTCTCCGGCCTGTGCCAGCTTTGATATGTTCAATGGCTACGTCGATCGTGGAAATCAGTTTGAGCAGGCTGTTAATGCGCTGGCGAACAAGTCTGAAACGCAGGAGGTGGCGCAATGATGGCCACGACGCTGCAAAATCGCTGGCAAGAATTACAGCAAGCCGATCGCTATTTACAGTTACTGCTGATTGCGTTGTTGATTGTTGGTTTTCTGGCAATGGTGTCGGCCTCGGTTGATTTTGCTGATAAGCGTTATGGCGACAGTTTGTTTTTCGCCAAGCGTTATCTCCTGCATTTCTGCCTCGCATCAATCGCAGGGCTGATTATGTACAGCACGCCGGTGAGTTTCTGGCAGCGTACGAGTTGGTTGTGGTTATTGTTGGGTTTCTTGTCGCTGGCCTTGGTATTGGTGCCCGGTATTGGCCGGGAGGTTAACGGTAGTCGCCGCTGGTTAAATCTCGGGCCGTTAAACCTGCAAGTATCAGAATTTGTGAAGCTGAGTGTGATCTTTTATCTCGGCGGTTATTTGGTGCGGCGCAGCGACGAGGTGCGCCAGCGTTGGTCGGGCTTTATTAAGCCGATTGTGCTGCTGTTTATGTTGACCTTGCTGCTGATGATGGAACCGGATTTTGGTGCCACCGTGGTAACGGCGGGAACGGCCTTTGTGATGCTGTTTTTGGGTGGCGTTAAACTCGGTCAGTTTTTGTTTGTGGTTCTCGGTTGCTTGGCCGCAGCCGTCGCGCTGGTAGTTTTTGAGCCTTACCGCATGAAACGGTGGGCGGCGTTTACCGACCCGTGGGCGGATCAATTTAACAGTGGTTATCAGCTAACCCAGTCCTTAATCGCTTTTGGTCGCGGTGAAATGACCGGCGTGGGTTTTGGAAATAGCGTGCAGAAGCTGTTTTATTTGCCTGAATCACACACCGACTTTGTCTTCGCTATTTTTGCGGAAGAGTTTGGCTTTATCGGCACCTTGGTGGTGTTGGGATTGTTTGTCGCGTTGATTGGTCGTGTTTTGAAAATAGGCCGCAGCGCGGAATGTAAAGGCATGCAGTTCCACGGCTTAATTTGTTATGGCGTGGCGGTGATGATTGCTGGGCAGGCCTTCATCAATATGGGTGTGAATATTGGCCTGTTGCCCACTAAGGGACTGACTTTGCCGTTCTTTAGTTACGGCGGCTCCAGCTTGATTGTTTGTGTGGCGATGATTGGTCTGGTCGGGCGTGTTGCCTTGGAGTCGCAGCAGGCTGACAAGGAGGTGTCGCATGGCCATTAAGCGTGTGATTGTGATGGCGGGTGGAACGGGCGGCCATGTTTTTCCCGCCCTGTCGGTTGCCAAGGAACTGCAAGAACGCGGTGTCGAAGTGCATTGGCTGGGAACTGATCGCGGTATTGAGGCGCGTTTGGTGCCCGCTGCCGGTTATCCACTGCACTGCCTAAATATGCAGGGAATTCGCGGTAAGAATCCGCTGTTTAGATTGCTTGCGGTAGCCAAGGCGAGCCTGTCTGTATTCAGTGCCTTGGGCTTGATTATGCGTTTGCGCCCTTTCTGTGTGATTGGCCTAGGTGGTTACGCCTCTGGGCCCGGCGGTTTGGCTGCAGCGCTGATTGGCTGCCCGCTGTTAATCCAAGAACAAAATGCGGTGGCCGGTACTACCAATCGTCTGCTAGCAAAATTTGCTCGATTTAGCCTGACCGGTTATCCCATTGGTTTGGGAGGCAAGCGCAACCGCTATATCGGTAATCCGGTTCGTCAGGAAATTGCTGAATTACCTGCGCCTGCAGAGCGTTTTGCCGGGCGGCAGGGAGCGCTTCGCGTTTTGATTCTCGGTGGCAGCCTCGGCGCTAAACCGATTAACGATGTGGTGTTGCAGTTGTGGCGCGATCTAGCCGAAGGCCAGCGACCAGAGTTGTGGCATCAAACTGGCGCCGCTCACGCGGAAGTCTTGTCTGAGCAATATGCGCAACAAGGCATTGCTGTTCGCTGTGAGGCGTTCATTGATGATATGGCGGCTGCCTATGCGTGGGCAGATGTAGTGGTTTGTCGCGCCGGTGCGCTCACCGTAGCTGAACTTGCTGCCGCTGGGGTGCCAGCCATTCTGATTCCACTGCCGCACGCGATTGATGACCACCAACGCGCCAATGCGCAATGGTTTGTTGACGGTGGCGCCGGAAAAATAATTGATCAAAAAGATTTTAGTGCAGAGAGCTTAAACCAAGTGCTGGAGCAATGGTCAAACGACCGCGCTGGTTTATTGCAAATGGCGCAATCCGCTAGAGCGTTGGCCAAGACCGATGCGGCCCATGTCGCCGCTGATTTCTGTATGAAGTTTGATAAAAAAGCATTTGGAAAGACTGTGAACAAAAAACAAGCCGAGGGGGAGCGTCATGTCGATTAAACACCCCTTTGTTGTGCCTGAAATGCGTCGGGTTAATCGCATTCATTTTGTCGGTATCGGCGGTGCTGGTATGTGCGGTATTGCCGAGGTGTTGTTGAACCTTGGCTATCGCATTTCCGGTTCAGATTTAAAAGCATCACCAAGCACTGCGCGCTTGCAGAAATTGGGCGCCAAGGTCAGCTTTGGTCACGATGGCGTGTTGGTAGAAGGTGCAGATGTGGTTGTAGTTTCAACCGCAATCAATCCTGCCAATCCCGAGTTATTAGCGGCCCGTGAGCAGCGTATTCCCGTTGTGCGTCGTGCTGAAATGCTGGCTGAGTTGATGCGTTATCGCCACGGTATTGCAGTGGCAGGAACCCACGGTAAAACCACGACTACCAGCTTGATTACCTCTATATTTGCCGAGGCGGGACTCGACCCGACCTTTGTTATTGGTGGTTTGGTTAATAGCGCGGGAACCAATGCTGCTCTTGGCGAGAGCCGTTACCTAGTGGCCGAGGCCGATGAGAGTGACGCGTCATTTTTGCATCTGCAGCCGATGGTGTCGGTGGTAACGAATATCGAAGCCGACCATATGAGCACGTATGGCGGTGATTTTAGCCGGCTGAAACAAACGTTTATCGAATTTTTGCACAACCTGCCTTTTTATGGCGTGGCAGTGATGTGTATTGATGATCCGGTTGTGCGTGAGTTATTGCCTGAAGTTGGTCGCCAGATTCTGAGTTATGGCTTTGCCGAAGATGCCGACTTCCGCATTTTGTCGGTTGAAAAGAAAGGTCTGCAAAGCGAGTTTAGTGTGCGTCGCCCGGATGGTTCAGTACTTGAGTTACGCATCAATCAACCCGGTGTGCACAATGTATTGAATGCCACTGCAGCCATTGCTGTTGCCAGCGATGAGGGCTTGGCCGATGACGCCATTTGTCGCGGCATTGAAGGTTTTCAAGGTGTCGGCCGCCGTTTTCAGCGCTACGGCGAAATTGCCTTGGAGCAAGGCAGTTTTATGTTGGTGGATGACTACGGGCATCATCCAACCGAGGTGGCAGCGACCATTGCCGCGGTGCGTCAGGCCTGGCCAGATCGGCGTTTAGTGATGCTTTATCAGCCTCACCGCTATACCCGCACCAAAGACCTTTATGAGGACTTTGTAAAAGTGCTGGCGACGGTGGATAGCCTGCTGTTATTAGACGTGTACTCCGCCGGTGAAGAGCCCATTCCGGGAGCGGACAGCCGCAATATTTGTCGCAGTATTCGTTTGCAGGGCGCACTGGAGCCAGTATTTGTCGGTGCGGCGAACGAGGCATTTACCAGTTTGAAATCAGTAGTTAAGGACGGCGATATCGTGCTCACGCAAGGCGCGGGAAATATTGGTGCCCTAGCGCAGGAACTTGCCAAGAAGGAGTGGCATTCGTAATGAGTTGGAATGCTGAAACTATTCGTCAAAAACTTAACGGGCCTTTGGCGCTGTTGTTTGGCGGTAAATCTTCTGAGCGGCAGATTTCCTTGAAGAGTGGCAATGCCATTTTGGAGGCGCTGCAGAGACAAGAAATTCCGGTAACCGTTATTGATCCGGCTGATGCGAATTGGATGGAAAAATTAGCTGACCATCAAAATGCCTTTATTGCGCTGCATGGGCCGGGCGGTGAAGACGGAACAATACAGGGCGCGCTGGAGTGCTTGGGCGTTAATTACACCGGTTCTGGGGTTATGGCCTCGGCGCTGGCAATGGACAAACTGCGCTGCAAGCGTTTGTGGTTGGGTGAAGGGCTGAGCACGCCGCATTTTATGGAGCTGCACGCCGACAGTGATTGGCAGGCTACCAGTGATATTTTGGGCCAAGCCATTGTGAAGCCGGCCTGTGAAGGTTCAAGCATCGGTATGTCGCGGGCAGATAACGCGGAAGAATTACGCACAGCTTGGCAGCTTGCTAAAGACTACGGGCGAGTTTTTGCAGAGCAGTGGGTCACTGGTGCGGAATTTACGGTGGCGATTCTCAATGGTGAAGCGCTGCCAGCGATTCGTTTGGAAACCGATGCCTCGTTCTACGATTTCAATGCCAAATATATTTCCAATGACACCCGCTATCACTGTCCGTCGGGTTTGAGTGAAGCGAAAGAGCGCGAAATCCAACAACTCGCCTTAGCCGCGTTTGAAGCCGTTGGCTGTCGCGATTGGGGGCGTGTTGATGTGATGCAGTCAGAAAGTGGCCACTTTTATTTGCTGGAAGTGAACACGATTCCCGGTATGACCGATCACAGCTTAGTGCCAATGGCAGCAAAACAAGCTGGGCTGGATTTCGATCAGTTGGTGTTGCGGGTGTTGTCGTCAAGTTTGGAACGGAGCGGAAACTGAGTATGGCTAAGCCGCGCCAAAATCGATTTCTAAAGTCGGAGGGCAGCAAGCCTGAACGGCGGAAATCTGCGCGTGGTGAATCGCGGGTGGCTTGGCGGGGTTTGGCGCTGCGCATGGTACTGCTCAGCGGTGTGTTGGCTTTGGCCTATGGCGCGCTGGCGCTGAATGACCGTATTAATGCTATCGCCGTTGAGCGCGTGGTGTTTGCCGGTGATTTACAGCACGTGAACCGTGATGTCTTAGTTAAGAAAGTGACGCCTTTTTTGTCGGTCGGTTATTTGAATCTGGATTTGGATGCGATCCGCGCAGAGTTACAAGAGGAGCCTTGGGTTTTTCGGGCCGATCTGCAACGCCAATGGCCTTGGGAGCTGAAGGTAACCATTGTTGAGCAGCGGCCAATCGCCATATGGGGCGAATCGCAGTTGCTGAATCATCGGGCAGAGGTATTTACCCCGCCGGGCGTGTTTGATGGCGGTGACTTGCCGCATTTGCAGGGCCCAGAAGGCAGCGCTATCGAGGTGATGCGTCAGTTCAGATTAATGAGCCAGTTGCTGGGGCAGGAAAATTTGCGCCTTGAGCGCTTAAAGATGACTTCGCAGGGCAGCTGGATATTGAGCTTAAACGAGGGCGTCGAACTGGTACTCGGTCGCGATCAATTATTGGAAAAGCTGCGCCGTTTTGCCTTGGTATATCGCCGGGAATTGGCGCCGGAGTTTGATCGCATTGCGCGTATTGATAGTCGCTATATCAATGGACTTGCGGTGGCTTGGTTGGATGAACCGCGCAAGAAAAAATTAACGCAATCGCTGGCTTTGAGTCAGCGCGGATAGATTAACGGAGAGCAACGGCAAGCGGGGTACACCGCCGCGCCGGGGGTGAAAACATGGCAAATGCAAATGAGGGAAAAATGATTGTCGGCCTCGATATTGGCACCTCGAAAGTGGTGGCGATTGTCGGTGTCTGCAATGAAGACGGCAAGATCGACATTGTCGGTATTGGCTCACATCCCTCACGGGGGTTGAAGAAGGGCGTGGTGGTCAATATTGAGTCCACCGTGCACTCCATTCAGCGGGCAGTGGAAGAGGCTGAATTGATGGCCGGCTGTGAAATTCACAGCGTCTATGTCGGCATTGCTGGTAACCACATCCGCAGCCTGAATTCCCACGGTATTGTCGCGATCCGCGATCGCGAAGTGTATCAACTGGATTTAGATCGAGTGATCGATGCTGCGCAGGCGGTGGCGATTCCGGCCGATCAAAAAGTTCTGCATATCCTGCCGCAGGAATTTGTAATTGACGAGCAAGAAGGCATTAAAGAGCCGCTGGGTATGTCTGGCGTGCGGCTTGAAGCCAAGGTGCATTTGGTGACCTGCGCAGTAAATGCCGTGCAGAACATTGAAAAATGTATTCGCCGCTGTGGCCTAGACGTGGATGACGTGATTCTGGAGCAGTTGGCATCCAGTTATTCGGTGCTGACTGAAGATGAAAAAGAGTTGGGCGTGTGCATGGTCGATATCGGTGGCGGTACTACCGATATTGCGATTTTCACTAACGGAGCGATTCGTCATACCGGCGTAATTCCGATTGCGGGTGATCAGGTAACAAACGACATTGCTATGGCGCTGCGTACGCCAACCCAATATGCCGAAGAGATCAAAATTAAATACGCCTGCGCGCTAACTCAGCTTGCCGGTGAGGGGGAAACCATCAAGGTGCCCAGTGTGGGCGAGCGTCCGCCACGTGAGCTGTCGCGTCAGGCCTTGGCCGAGGTAGTGGAGCCGCGCTACGACGAGCTCTTCACCTTGATTCAGGCCGAGCTGCGCCGCAGTGGTTACGAAGAATTGTGTGCGGCGGGCATCGTGCTGACCGGCGGTACCTCGAAGATGGAAGGCGTGGTTGAACTGGCCGAAGAGATTTTCCACATGCCGGTGCGTTTGGGTTCGCCGCAAGATGTGTCTGGCTTGACCGATATTGTGCGCAACCCGATTTATGCCACCAGTGTTGGCCTGTTGCAGTACGGATTAGAGCACCAGAAAGAAACTGGCGGTGGCAGTCGTCGGGTCAGCCAAGACGGCTTCTTAAGCCGACTGAAGCAGTGGGTGCAAAACAATTTTTAAGGGTGGTCGATTCAGTTTTTAAAACGTCCGTCAATGATTTCGCCTCAGAAGAGGCATTAACAAAGTAGTAAAACCCCGCTGTGTTGGCAGCACGGCGGATTCGCAAAAAGGGAGAAAAGCCATGTTTGAACTTGTAGACAATGTTCCACAAAACGCAGTAATCAAGGTGGTTGGTGTCGGTGGTGGCGGCGGTAACGCGGTCAAACACATGATTGCCAACGATGTCGACGGCGTTGATTTTATTTGCGCCAACACCGATGCCCAAGCGCTGACCGACGTGATGTCGAAGACCGTTCTGCAGTTGGGTACCAATATCACCAAAGGGCTGGGTGCAGGTGCCAACCCAATGGTGGGCCGTGAAGCCGCAATGGAAGATCGCGACCGCATTGCCGAGTCACTGGAAGGTGCCGATATGGTGTTCATCACCGCAGGTATGGGTGGTGGTACCGGTACGGGTGGTGCGCCGGTTGTGGCTGAAGTGGCTAAGGAAATGGGTATCTTGACCGTGGCCGTAGTGACCAAGCCTTTCCCTTTCGAGGGTAAAAAGCGCATGGCCGTTGCCGAGCAGGGTATGCGTGAGCTGCGTCAACACGTTGACTCACTGATCACCATTCCAAACGAGAAGCTGCTGCCAGTGCTGGGTAAAAACACCAGCCTGCTGGAGGCGTTCAAAGCAGCCAATGATGTTCTGCTGGGTGCGGTTCAAGGTATTGCAGATCTGATTATCCGTCCGGGCATGATTAACGTCGACTTTGCCGACGTGCGCACAGTGATGTCTGAAATGGGTATGGCGATGATGGGTAGTGGTGTCGCAACCGGTGAAAACCGGGCGATTGAAGCTGCTGAAGCCGCAATTCGCAGCCCCTTGCTGGAAGATGTGAACCTGGAAGGTGCACGGGGGATTTTGGTCAATATTACCGCAGGTTTGGACCTATCCCTTGGCGAATTCAGCGATGTTGGCGATACTATCCGTGAAATTGCTTCCGATGACGCCACCGTGGTTGTTGGTACGGTTATCGACCCAGAAATGGCTGGCGAACTTCGCGTAACGGTTGTTGCCACTGGTTTAGACGGCGGTGCGGTTGAAGTTCCTCTCACCGTAGTTGAAAACAAAAAGGCAGAGCAGGTTAGCAAAGCGGCGGGTAATAACTACCGCGGTCTGGATCGCCCAACAGTGATGCGCAGCAATAGCCAGTCTGCAGTTGCCAAAGAAGAACTGCCAGGACCGGTGGACAGCCGCGATATGGAATATCTGGACATTCCAGCTTTCCTGCGTCGCCAAGCGGACTGATTCGCTACAACTGTTGTCTGTGGTGAGCCGCAAACGCCCAGCGTAGCGGTCGCGCCAAGGTCGGCAAGCAATACGGTATAAGTCATTCTTATGCCGAGTGGCTGGCTCTCCCCTGAAAAATCGGGGATAGGCAGTGGCGGAATAGCTCATGGAATGAGGCAAAGACAGCAGCTAAACAGCGAGTAACAGGCCAGAATTGGCAAATGAAAAGAGTGAACAGGCATGATTAAACAGAGAACCTTGCGCAATACCATCCGGGCAACCGGGATCGGGCTTCACAGCGGTGAGAAAGTCTTTCTCACCCTAAAGCCTGCTCCGGTAGACACCGGTGTCATTTTTCGTCGCACGGATCTCAATCCCGTAGTGGAAATTCATGCCCATGCCGAGAACGTGGGAGATACAACGCTTTCCACGACCTTGGTAAATGGAGATGTTCGAGTTTCAACCGTCGAGCACCTGCTTTCTGCCATGGCAGGTTTGGGTATCGACAATGCAATTGTTGAACTCAGCTCATCCGAGGTGCCAATTATGGATGGCAGTGCGGGCCCTTTTGTATTCCTTATTCAGTCTGCGGGCATTGAGGAACAGGACGCGCCGAAGAAATTCATCCGTATCAAGCGCCCGGTGACAGTAGAAGATGGCGATAAAGTCGCAAGCTTTCTCCCCTTTGACGGCTTTAAAGTCTCTTTTACTATCGACTTTGATCATCCGGTTTTCAAAGACCGCACCGGTCATGCCGAACTCGACTTCTCCAGTACCTCTTTTGTTAAAGAAGTAAGCCGCGCTCGTACCTTTGGCTTTATGCATGAAATTGAATACCTGCGCTCCAAGGGTTTGGCTCGTGGCGGCAGTGTCGACAATGCGATTGTGGTGGACGAATACCGCATCCTCAACGAAGAAGGCCTGCGTTACGAGGATGAGTTCGTCAAACACAAAGTGCTAGATGCCATCGGCGATTTGTATTTGCTTGGTACTAGCCTGATTGGTGAATTCCGCGCACATAAATCCGGTCACGGACTCAATAACGCCTCTCTGCGTCAGCTGATTAAACAGACCGATGCATGGGAGTGGGTGACCTTCGAAGATGCCAGCACGGCGCCGATTACCTACACCAATGCGGCGGCCAGCGCCTGATTTCTCTATCCCCTCTGTGATTCCCGTCGCCATGTTGGAAGGTTTTCAGCATGGCATTTGCGCCTCATCTATGCGATATTGCTCCCCGGTATCGCCGAGGTGATGCCTGTGATTTCCCGTCAAACAGGGCGCGGTAAGGCCCGCATCACACCCTTACTCACTTTTGCGCGTTTTTTGCTGCGTTTAGGTGACGAGTGTAGTGCCGAGTTTAGTACCGAATAGAATTTAGTGCCGAATATTAAGTACCGAGTATTCATCAGATATTCATTTGCCTGTAGTAATTTGGCGAGGTTTTTGTGTTTTCACATTTGCCGGCCGAGGCAATAAGTCAGTAATAGCAACGACAAAATTATGATTACAGCAGCTTTCAAGAAAGTTTTTGGCAGTAAAAATGATCGTGAACTCAAACGCATGCGCAAAATGGTGGCGCAAATTAACGGGTTTGAGGAGCAGTTAAGCGGACTTAGCGACGAGCAACTTTCCGCTAAAACCGATGAATTTCGTCAGCGCCTTGCCGCGGGCGAGACCCTTGAGCAAATTCTTGCTGAAGCCTTTGCTGTCGCCCGTGAGGCCAGCCGCCGGGTGATGGGCATGCGTCACTTTGACGTGCAGCTCATTGGTGGTATTACCATCCATGAAGGCAATATTGCCGAGATGCGGACCGGTGAAGGTAAAACCCTGATGGCAACCCTGCCGGTTTACCTTAACGCCCTCAGCGCCAACGGCGTGTATGTCGTTACCGTGAACGATTACCTCGCACAGCGTGACGCCAACTGGATGCGGCCGCTGTATGAATTTTTGCGCCTTCGAGTCGGCACCATCTACTCAGGTCAAAGCGGCGAAGATAAGCGTGATGCCTATGCCTGCGATATCACCTACGGCACCAATAACGAATTTGGTTTTGACTATCTGCGCGACAATATGGCCTTTGCGGTGGAAGATCGCCTGCAGCGCCAACTGAACTTCGCCATTGTCGATGAAGTGGACTCCATTCTTATCGATGAAGCACGTACGCCATTGATTATCTCAGGCCCAGCTCAAGACAGCTCGGCGCTATATAAGCTGATTAATAACCTGATTCCAAAACTGGAAGCGGTGCCCGATACCGGCGAAGAGCGCAAGGCGGGTGTAGAGCCGGAAGACGGTCATTACATCGTCGATGAAAAAATGCGCTCGGTGGAGCTGACCGAAGAAGGCCACCAGCTTGTTGAAGATTTGTTTATCGACAACGGCTTGTTGCAAGAGGGCGACAGCCTGTATGCGGCGGGTAATTTGACTCTGCTTCATCATGTGAATTCGGCGCTGCGCGCCCATGTGTTGTTCCACAATAATGTGGAGTACATCGTGCAGAATGGTCAGGTGGTACTGATTGATGAACACACCGGCCGTACCATGCCGGGTCGTCGCCTTTCTGAAGGCCTGCACCAAGCGATTGAAGCTAAAGAAGGCGTGGCTATTCAGGCGGAAAGCCAAACGCTGGCTTCGACCACGTTCCAGAATTACTTCCGTCTGTTCAATAAACTGGCCGGTATGACCGGTACAGCGGACACCGAAGCCTTTGAATTCAAACATATCTACGGTTTGGATGTGGTGGTTATTCCCACCAATAAACCCAATGCTCGCCAAGATTTAAACGATTTGGTGTATCTGAGCAAAGACGAAAAATACGATGCCATCGTGGCAGATGTGAAAGAAGTTATGGCCAGCGGTGCGCCGGTGTTGGTGGGTACGGCTTCTATCGAAACCTCTGAGGAAATGGCCAGTCGCTTTAAGAAAGCGAAAATTCCCCACAATGTGCTCAACGCTAAATACCACGAAAAAGAAGCGGAAATCATTGCGCAGGCTGGCCGCCCCGGCACCGTCACCATCGCAACCAATATGGCCGGTCGCGGTACGGATATTGTGCTTGGTGGTAATGTCGATGCGGAAATTAATGAGTTGGAAAATCCAACTCAGGCGCAAATCGATGAGCTGCGCGAAGCGTGGAAAGTGCGTCATGCTCAAGTTTTAGACGCCGGTGGTCTGCATATTATTGGTACCGAGCGCCACGAGTCTCGCCGTATCGATAACCAGCTTCGCGGTCGTTCCGGTCGCCAGGGTGATCCCGGTGTTTCGCGTTTTTATCTGTCACTGGAAGATAACCTGATGCGGATCTTCGCCTCAGACCGCGTGCGCAGCATTATGCAGGCGCTGGGTCTGGAGAAGGGTGAAGCCATCGAGCACCGCATGGTGTCGAATGCGATTGAAAAAGCGCAGCGCAAAGTGGAAGGCCGCAACTTCGATATTCGTAAGCAGTTGCTTGAATACGATGATGTTGCTAATGACCAGCGTCAGATTGTGTATCAACAGCGCAATGAGTTGATGGAATCTGAAGATATCAGCGGTATGTTGCAGACCATTCGCAACGATGTGGTGCAAGACGTTATCAGCGAATATATTCCACCGCAAAGTGTGGAAGAGCTGTGGGATATTGAAGGTTTAGAGCGCCGTTTGGATGCGGATTTTGCGGTAAAACTGCCGTTGCAACAGTGGTTGGCCGAAGACAAGAAGCTCTACGAAGATGTGCTGCGCGAGAAAATCGCCGAGCAAGTCGAGCAGGCCTATGCTGCCAAGTGTGAGCAAATTGGCCCCGAAATTCGTCGGGTTGAGCGCCATATTATGCTGCAGGTGCTAGATACCCTGTGGAAAGAACATCTGGCAACTATGGATCACCTGCGCCACGGTATTCATCTGCGCGCCTTTGCCCAGAAAAATCCCAAGCAAGAATATAAGCGTGAGGCGTTTGAGTTGTTCCAAAGCATGTTGGAAAACTTGAAGCTGGAAGTGGTACGTTTCCTTTCGCACCTGCAATTGCAGCAAGACGAAAATGCCGAAGCACTGGCTCAGCAACGCCGCGAAGAAGCTGCGCGCAGCAAGATGGAGTTTCAGCACGCTGAAAGCTCTGCGCTCAGTGATGACGAAGGCGGAGAGGCACAAGAAGAAGCCCCTGCGGAGCCCTTTGTTCGAGATGAGCGTAAGGTGGGGCGCAATGAACCTTGCCCCTGCGGCTCCGGGAAAAAATATAAGCAATGCCACGGTAAACTGGCATAAAATTTCGGGGCTTGCGTTGGAAACATCGCAAGCCTTTTTGATTGGGTCTCCTGATTATTGTTGAGGAAAATATGGCTGTTGGTCCAAGTACCCTAGCTGCTGTGCTACATCCAGTTAAAGGCGTTCGTATTGGTATCGCCAGCGCCGGAATTAAAAAGCCGGGCCGCAAAGATGTGGTGGTTTTTGAACTGGCGGAAAGCGCAACGGTTGCCGGTGTGTTTACTAAAAATGCGTTCTGTGCGGCGCCCGTCACCGTGGCAAAACAGCACCTCGCCAAAACCTCCCCCCGTTATTTACTGATTAATACCGGCAATGCCAATGCGGGCACTGGCGAGATCGGCATGGCTGATGCCAATAGCTGCTGTGTGGCATTGGCTGAGTTGACGGGTTTCTCCGCCGAGCAAGTACTGCCCTTCTCAACCGGTGTTATTGGCGAAAAGCTGCCAGTAGAAAAAATTGTAGCGGCTTTGCCGCAGGCTCTTGCTGATTTTTCGGAAGGTAACTGGGAAGCTGCGGCTACCGGTATTATGACCACCGATACCCGCCCCAAAGCCACTTCGCGCCAAATTGACTGGCAGGGGCAGAGCATTACCATTACTGGTATCTCCAAAGGCGCGGGCATGATTAAGCCCAATATGGCGACCATGCTGGGTTATGTCGCCTGTGATGCGCAAATTGATACCAGCCTGCTGCAAGAAATTGTCTCGGAAGCTGCTGAAGCGTCATTCAACCGCATTACCGTAGATGGTGATACCTCGACCAATGATGCCTGCGTCTTGATTGCCAGTGGCACTTCGGGTGTGATTGTTACAGCGGATAGTGAATTGCGGGCCTTGTTACAAGCTGAAATTAACGCCGTCTTCCTTGAGTTAGCTCATGCTATTGTGCGTGATGGCGAGGGTGCGACCAAGTTTGTGGCGGTAAAGGTTGCCGGTGCAAATAGCGTAGAAGAGGCCTTAAAAGTGGCCTACACGGTTGCCGAATCACCGCTGGTGAAAACAGCACTGTTTGCCAGTGATCCTAACTGGGGACGTATTTTGGCGGCGATTGGCCGTGCCGGTGTCGATCAGCTTAATGTAGATGCGATAGCGGTACATTTGGATGATGTGCTTATCGCTGAAAAAGGCGGTCGTGCGGCCAGCTATACCGAGGCGGCCGGTGCGGCGGTCATGAAGCAAGAAGAAATTACCATCAGCATCAATCTGAACCGTGGTGATGTTACCGAAACGGTTTGGACTACCGACTTCTCCTATGACTACGTGAAAATCAACGCCGAGTACCGGAGTTAGTTGTGAATCGTATCCACGTCGCCGTCGGGGTGATCTGTAACTCCGAGGGCGAAATTCTTATTGCCAAACGGGCTGATCATCTACATCAGGGCGGTCTTTGGGAGTTTCCCGGCGGTAAAGTTGAGGCTGAGGAATCGGTTGTCGATGCCTTGGTACGTGAACTTGAGGAAGAGCTGGGCATTACTGCGGTGCGAGAAGCCTGCAATCCACTTATGGAAATTACCCACGATTACGGCGATAAGCAGGTGATGTTAGATGTATGGTGGGTACGTGATTTTTGCGGTGAGCCGGAAGGGCGAGAAGGTCAGCCGCTGAATTGGGTGGAGGCGGCTCAGTTAAATGATTTCGCGTTTCCTGAAGCCAATATCGCCATTATTGAAAAAATTACGGCTTTAGCTGAGCGTTAGACTTGGCTTAAGCTCTAGTCTCTATCTCTTAGCATTTCGGCATATTCCAAATCGCCGCTTAGTAAATCCTCATATTCACCGCTGCCGGGAATATGATGCTCTTCATTCGCCCAGCTCACAAAATCCTGATTTTTACACTGTGATGAGCAAAATGGGCGGAATTCATTATTTTTATCCCACAGCAAACTGATGCCGCAGCCGGGGCATTTGATGGTGAGTTTGTTGGCTTGGTTTTCCATATTGCGGTTATTCTTTAAATGCGTTTTTAGACTAGAGCGAGATACGATTGGTGCATGGCATCGACCTTCTCGTGCAGGCTCTTTAGGTCGCTATCGTTAACAATAATATCATCCGCAAGGGCTAGGCGCTGTTCTCGGCTGGCTTGGCTGGCAATAATCCGCTTAACCTGTTCTGCATCGTTGCTGTCGCGGGCGATAGTACGTTGCAGCTGTGTTTCTTCGCTGACATCCACCACAAGCAAACGCTGACAAAAACCTTTCTGATTGCTTTCTACCAGTAGCGGAGAAACATAAATTGCGTAGGGGCTTTGCGCTTCAGATAGCTGCCTTAACGTCTCTTCGGCAATCAGAGGGTGAAGTAAAGACTCTAGCCACTGCTTGTCTGTTGGCGAGCTGAAAATCTTCTGGCGCAATTGGGCGCGATCCAAGTTGCCGTCTTCTAGCAAAATATCTGTGCCGAAATGGTCACGAATTTTTTCTAGTGCAGGGCGGCCGGGTTCGACAACCACGCGCGAAATCACATCCGCATCGACAATACTAATACCGTGAGCGGCAAAGCGATCGGAAACGGCAGTTTTACCGCTACCTATGCCACCGGTAAGGCCAATAATCATCTTCGACATTGTTAGTAATAGACCTGTTATTTACCAAAAGGATGACTAAAAGCCGGCAAAGCGCAGGTAATTTTCGGTGATCTGAGCTCCCCAGAACAGACTGATCCAGCCAGCAATGGCCAAATAAGGCCCGAATGGAATGGGGTTGCTTTGGGATTTTTTACTTAGCGCCAGTGTCAGGCTGCCAAGAACCGCACCCACCAGAGAAGACAAAATAATAATCAGTGGCAGACTCTGCCAACCCAACCACGCGCCCAGTGCAGCCAGCAATTTAAAATCGCCAAAGCCCATGCCTTCCTTGCCGGTGACTATTTTAAACAGCCAGTACACGGACCAAAGCGTGAGATAACCTGCAATCGCACCCCAAACCGCATCCTGTAATGGAATTTGACCAAAACTGGCATGCCATGCAAGGCCCAGCCAGAGCAGGGGTAGCGTTAATGAATCTGGCAATAACTGGTGATCGATATCGATCATGGTAAGGATTAATAGCAGCCAGCCGAATAGGGTAAAGGCCAAGGCTTCGGAACTTAAGCCAAATTGACTAACGGTAAATACCGCAATGGCAGCAGTGATGATTTCAATGGCCGGGTAGCGGATGCCAATTGATGTTTTGCAGCTCGCGCATTTTCCTTTGAGTAGCAGGTAACTGATCACCGGAATATTTTGCCAGGGTTTGACCGGCGCTTGGCAATTGGGGCAGTGCGAATGGGGGAAAGCGAGGCCGAATTTTTTATCCGCAGGTTGGGGCTCTGATTCCTCTCCGTTTATGAGGAATTCACATTCACTGCGCCAGTTGGCTTCCATCATTTTTGGCAGGCGGTAAATCACCACATTAAAAAAACTGCCGAATAATAGGGAGAAAATAGCGGTAAGAATATAGAGCAGGGTGGAGCTTTGGTTTAGCGCCTCGAGAAAAGTCATAGTGGGACTCTTAAAACAAAGCCGGGGCTACCCCGGCTGAAAGATTGAATAAAAAATTAAATTAATACTTAAGATTAACCACCAACAGCAGAGCCCAGCATAAAGATAGGCATGTACATGGCTATCATTAGCCCACCCACTAATATACCGAGTACGGACATAATCATTGGTTCGAGTAGCGAGGTTAGAGTATCCACTGCGTTATCGACGGCTTCTTCATAATGGGTTGCTACTTTGTCTAGCATTTCATCCAGTGAACCTGACTCTTCACCAATGGCAACCATTTGCAAGAGCATTGTCGGAAATAAATTGGTAAAGCGAATCGAGGAGTATAGAGTTTGGCCGCTAGTGACATCATCACGAATTTGTAGAATGGCTTTATTGTAGACTGCATTACCTGCTGCGCCGGCAACGGAATTTAGGGCTTCTACTAAAGGCACGCCTGCACCAAAAGTAGTCGATAAAGTTCGTGAAAAACGGGCAATAACAGAGTTGAAAACGATTTCACCAACAACTGGAATTTTAAGAGTAACTGCATCAACCTTGTCAGAAAAGGCTTTCGATCGATAACGAGCTTGTTGGAAGGCAAATCCAGCCGCAGCAATTATTATAACCGCAAAAAACCAGTTGGCCTGCATCCATTCAGATAGGCCAACAACAAACTGTGTAAAAGCCGGGAGATCCGAACCAAAACTCTGGAACGTTTCGGCAAAAACAGGCACCACTTTGATTAATAATATTGTGGTTACAATTATTGCGATGCAAATGACAGCAATTGGATAGGTTAGTGCTTTTTTAATTTTGGCTTTCAGTGCTTCGGTTTTTTCCTTATAAGTCGCTACTCGATCTAGCATAACCTCAAGAGTACCGGACTGTTCGCCTGCCTCAATTAAACTGCAAAATAAATTATCAAAATATTTAGGGTGTTTGGCACAGGCACTGGCAAAGCTGCCGCCTGCAGAAACATCATTTTTTATACTTAATACCAGTTCTTGGATGCTGGGGTTACCTGCGCCCTCGGCCACAATATCAAAGCTCTGAACCAGTGGTACCCCGGCTTTCATCATAGTGGCCATTTGCCGGGTAAAAATTGCGATATCCGCAGGTTTAATTGGCTTTTTCCCAGAGCTGAACAAAGGCTTGGGCTTTTTCTTAATGCTTTTAGTGATAATGCCTTGTTTGCGAAGCTGCGCTTTTACTATTGCGCTAGAAGCTCCGGAGGCTTCGCCGCGGGTTTTGCGCCCCTGCTTGTCGGTGCCTTGCCAGACAAAAATTTCGGTTTTCTGTGCTGTTGCCATTATCGTTTCCGCTTTTTAAACGCGCAGTGTTTTAGGTTGTTAGTCTTTGGTGACTCGGTTAACTTCTTCCAAGCTGGTTATGCCTTGGGCGCATTTCTTTAGTGCAGACTGGCGCAAATTAGCAAAGCCTTCTTTCTGCGCCTGCTCAGCAATGACCAGCGAGTTACCGTTCTCCATAATAATACGAGAGATTTCCGGTGTGATACGAACTACTTCGTATATTCCGACACGACCTTTGTAACCGTTGTTGCAGCGCTCACAGCCAACTGGGTGCAAAATGCTGGCGCCTTCCAATAATTCTGGCGTGAATCCTTCTTCTAATAAGGTTTCTCTGGGGATATCTGCGGGTACTGCACATTCCTTACACAAGCGACGAGCAAGGCGCTGGGCAATGATTAAGCTGACCGAGGTGGCCACGTTAAAGGCGGGCACGCCCATATTCAATAAACGAGTCAGGGTTTCTGGTGCGCTATTGGTGTGTAGGGTGGATAGCACCAAGTGACCGGTTTGCGCGGCTTTTATGCCGATTTCCGCGGTTTCTAAGTCCCGGATCTCACCGACCATGATAATGTCAGGGTCTTGACGGAGGAAGGAGCGCAGTGCTTCGGGAAAGCCCAAGCCTACCTTGGCATTAACGTGTACTTGGTTAATCCCTTCAAGGTTAATTTCCACCGGGTCTTCAGCGGTGGAAATATTGCGCTCCACGGTGTTGAGTATATTTAAGCCGGTATACAGCGAAACCGTTTTACCAGAGCCGGTGGGGCCAGTAACTAGAATCATACCTTGAGGCTGGTTAAGGGCTTCTAGATACATTTTCTTTTGTTCTGCTTCATAGCCCAGAGCATCGATACCCATTTGGGCAGAGCTGGGGTCCAAAATACGCAGTACGACTTTTTCACCCCAGAGCGTGGGCAAAGTATTTACCCGGAAGTCGATAGCGCGGGTTTTGGATAGCTTCATTTTGATCCGGCCATCCTGTGGGATGCGCCGTTCTGAAATATCCATCTGCGACATAACTTTTAAGCGCGCCGCTAAGCGGAAGCCAAGCGCCACCGGAGGCTGTGCCACTTCGTGCAAGATGCCATCAGTACGAAAACGGATGCGATAGACTTTTTCATAAGGCTCAAAGTGAATATCTGAGGCGCCGCCGCGAATCGCATCGAGTAATACTTTATTTACAAACTTAACTACCGGCGCTTCATCGGCACCCTTTAGGTCAGCGTCCTTATTTGGGTCTTCATCGACACCGCCAACCTCCAATCCTTCCAGCGACAAATCATCCATATCGCCGAGGCTGTCGGTGAGGGACTCCTCCTGTGACGCCATATATTTTTCAATGGCGGCCTGCAGAGCGCTTTCTTCAACAATAATGGCTTCAGTAGTTAGACCGGTATGGAATTTAATCTGATCGAGGGCGTGGAGGTTGGTCGGATCTGACATACCCAAAAACAGGCGCTTACCCCGCTGCCATAACGGTAGAGCGTGGAAGTTTTTAATGAGCTTATTGTCCACCACCTTCTGTGGGGCAAGGCTGGCTTCAAAACTCTGTAAATCTAAGAAGGGGATGCCAAATTCGTCAGATGCGGTAGCGGCTATCTTTAAGCCATCCGCTAGGTTCTTGCTAACCAAATGAGAAACCAGGCTTTTCTTTTCTTTATTGGCGGCTTCTTGGGCTTTGCGAACGAGGGACTCGTCAAGTACGCCATCGTAAACCAAGCGGCGAGCAAGACCATTTAGTGGTGGATTTGGATTGTTCATACTTTAAATCAGGGTTGTAAGTGTTTGATTCATAGTAGTCCATTTTGGTAGAGGCTGTAAAAGCGTATAGGAGAGTGTTGATGGAGGTAATATCTAATGGTGTTGACAATTTTTGTCACAAGCTGACGGTCGCGGTCGTTTTTGTTTTAGCTGTCTATAACTGTAGTGAGGTTTGATCGGTGTTTTTTTAGGCAAAAAGGGTGCTTTCTGAGATTCTGTTCAAAAGTTGGCGCTAAGGATTGGTTGAATTTATGAGTTGGCCCAAGTTCTGCTTTAGTTAGCTCAGTGATAGTTTCTTATCGCTAACAAAACAAGGCTTCATTAAAGAAGTGATTTTGTGAGCATCGCTCAGGAGAACGTAAAATGAAAAAGAACCAACAAGGTTTTACTTTGATTGAATTAATGATCGTTGTTGCGATCATCGGTATTCTAGCTGCAGTAGCACTTCCTGCTTACCGTGATTATGTGGCGCAGTCACATGGCGGAGCGGCTATGAAGGGTTTGGCCGGCTTCACAACGAAAGCTGTTACTTGTGTGCAATCTGGTGTTGGATGCACTGGATTGGCGACTGAGATTGGTAACATCTCTGAGCTGTCCACTAGTGCTGCTCTTGCTGAAGGCACAGGTGCAAATTTGACTTGGAATGATGGTGTTTGTTCTGTAACAGCAGCTATTACTAATGATGGTGCGTTGACTTACTCTGCGGCTGCGACAGGAACAACTGCGACAGCTGCTCAGTGTCAGGCTGGTGCTGGCGTTGGCTCGTAATTTCGGAGCTTAGCTTCATCAAATGAAAAGGCTGGCCAAAGTAATTTGGCCAGCCTTTTTGGTATTAGGGGAAGCGTTTTGTATAAAGTAAATAGTGGTTTTACTTTGATAGAGCTAATGATTGTTGTTTCAATCATCGGCATCCTTGCGGCGGTAGCATTACCTTCTTACCGTGATTATATTGTTCAATCCCAGGGTGGAGCGGCAATGAAAGGGATGGCTACTTATTCAAGTAAGTCTGTTACTTGTGTGCAATCGGGTATCGGATGCGATGGGGTGGCTGCAGATATTGCAAGTACACCTGAGCTGAGTATCACCGGCGGCCCTCTTGGTGATGGGGTTGGTGCAACATTAGCATGGGACAATGGCAAGTGTGTTGTAAGTGCTTTAATTAGTAATAATGGTTTGCTTAGTTATTCTGCGGCTAAGTCAGTAGGTAGCAGTGCTACCTCTGAGCAATGCAGGGCTGGAGCGGGCTTGTGAAACTGCTCAATTTTGTTTGTTACTTTAATAAAAGCCAATGAAAATCAGAATAATTGAGAAAAGTAAGTTTATTTTTATTCCGTTTTTTTTATTTCTCTCTGTCCTTTCCTTTCTTCCTTCTGCTCGAGTAATAACAACCCTGCCTAGCTATGATGAGAAACGGCTTTGGCAAGTTTTTTCTCTGTTTGTTATAGGTTTGACTCTTCTGTTGGTAAGAGCATTAAGAGAAAGAATTTCTATTATTCTTATGGCTGCCCCCTTTTCCTATCGGTTGGCTTTTGTTCTCGTTTTCACTCTTGGGTTGTTTTTAGCTTTAAATTCACCTTATGGACGCTATGCCCTCCTTGAGTTGTTTTTGTTTTCAATGTTATTGGTCGCGGCGCTCTATATCACAGTTTGCTATCTAGCAGCACCGAAGTTTTTTACGAACGCCATTATATGGTTTTTCGTGATTTCTGTGACATTACATTTTCTATCCTTTTTGCAAAATTGGATTTTGATACTGCTGTCGATTTCTCCGCCTAATTTCGATTATTTACGATATTTGTTTGGAAATCCTAGATTTATGAATCAGTGGCAGGGGATTATTCTGCCAATTTTCTTAGTGGCGCCATTAATTCTTTCCATTTCTAAAAAAAGATGGAGTTTTATTCATTTATTACTAGCTTCATTTTTTTGGGTAAGCATTTTCATCTCCGGTGGGAGAGGGGTTGTTTTAGCTCTAATTGTTGGCGCTGTTTTGAGTGGAGTACTTGTAGAAAAATCAGCTGCGAGATTTTGGTGGGCGCTGCATTTTAAGGCCTTGGTAGGTGGGTTTTTATTATATCAATTTGTTAGGGCAAGCATTTTTTTTGCAACCGAATCATCAGGAGTGGATGGTTTAGGGAGGATTCTAGGCGACACATCATCTTCTGGGCGTGTTGAAATTTGGCTTCAGGCTTGGCATCAATTTTTACAGCACCCTTGGCAAGGAATTGGGGGGATGCACTTCCAGCTCAATTTCCCAGGCGGCATGGGTGTTTCTCATCCTCACAATATTGTTCTCCAACTTCTTGTTGAATGGGGGTTGCCATTTAGCGTCGCAGTACTGTCTATCGCCGGTTTTGCTTTTTTGAGATGGGCCAGTGCTTTAAAACATACACGAGATAAGCAAGTTCTTTTTCTAAAAGTGGCTATCACTAATGGGATATTAACTGGCTGTGTACATTCACTATTTAGCGGTGTCTGGGTAATGCCATTAAGTCAGATGGCAATGGTACTGCTCATCGGTTGGGCTGTAGGAATATATATTCAAGAACATTCGCTGAATGTTGGTATTGAGCGCACTTCCCTTGGGAAATTTCCCTCTCATATTGCGTCTGTTGTATTGCTCCTGTCTTTAGGAGGAATTGGTTATGGGGTTTTTCCGGAGATATTGCGACTAAACGAATGGAGGATGGAGTCCTACCGGACTACAGGTAGTAGAAATTTCGCTCCGCGATTTTGGATGCAGGGCCGGATTCGGCCCTACATAAATAATGAGCAAAAATAACGCCTTGGCTTACCCAAGCCGCATCGACAGGTCGATCGCTCGAGCGTGCTTGGTTAGCCCGCCAATCGAAATATAATCCACGCCGGTTTCGGCATAACTCGGCAGGGTGGTTTTATCCACGTTGCCGGAGGCTTCTAGCTTCGCTTTTCCATCGGTAATTCTTACCGCTTCTTTCATGTCGGCAATGCTGAAGTTGTCGAGCATGATGATATCCGCACCTGCGCTTAGGGCTTGGCGCAGTTCGTCCAGATTTTCGGTTTCCACTTCTACCGGTTTGCCGGGGGCGATCTGGTGAGCATTTTCTACGGCTTGGGCGATTCCGCCACAGGCGGCGATATGGTTTTCTTTTATCAGGAAGGCGTCATAAAGCCCAATGCGGTGGTTGTGGCAGCCGCCACAGGTCACGGCGTATTTTTGGGCGGTACGCAGGCCGGGAATAGTTTTGCGGGTATCCAATAATTTGACTTGCGTATGGGCGACTAGGTCGGCGTATTCTTTGCAAATAGTGGCGGTGCCAGAAAGCAGTTGCAGGAAATTAAGGGCGGCGCGCTCGCCGGTCAGCAGGCTTCGGGCTGGCCCTTTGATTTCAAATAGGACTGTGTCAGGTTCAACGAGGTCGCCATCTTTGACTTTCCAGTTAAGGGATACGCTTTCATCGATTTGCTGAAAAACTGCATTGACCCAGTCGACGCCGCAGATCACGGCTTTTTCGCGGCTGATCACACGGCCATTGCCCATTTGCGTCTCAGGGATAAGTTGGGCGGTGATGTCGCCATCGCGAATATCTTCGCTCAGCGCCTGACTAACTGCCAGTGTGCGGTCTTGAGCGAGTAAGTCATTGAAAGAAAGCATAATATTCATCCCTTTTAGCGAGGGCAGCATTCTATCAGGGCTAGCTATGGCAGGCATAGCGGTGCATAGTGCTTCGATGGGTAACGGAGAAAATGTGCATGGCATCACAGAAATGTGAAAATAAGTAATTACCCAACTGGCTGGCTGAATGGAGGCCGGGGTATAAAGTGCGGGTAATTTCCCGATATATCAGAATGTTGCAGTAAGTTAGTGATAGCGTTTTGCGGCAATATCACTTATTTTGTTGTTTATGGGTTTGCTAGTGAATCCGTAACACATATTGTGTCATAGTCGCCAATAGGTGAAAGACACAAGCGCACATCTACATAGGGAAGTGAGGGGAACAAGGGATTTAGTTTCGGCAGAGTTGTAAGTAGGCTTGCTTACACGCTTGATAAGCGACATGGAAGCGGACACAAAAAGCCAAATGAGCAACTGGTGCTGGGTAATATAATGCAAGATGATTCATACAAGGTCGTAGACTTGAATTCGCGGAGAGAGGCGACTCATCCCGTCGCGCTACCGCCGTCGATTGCAGCCCTTAAAGACAAAACCGAAGCTTTTCTTAGCGCACAATTCAAGCAGTTGCTTGATAATGTAGATGACAACCTCTTCGACCTCGCAGAAGCCGCCAGTAACGCCAAAAACCAACAACAGTATTTTGATGCGATGCGAGAAATTCGCCTCAACCGGACACAGGTTGAAGAGCGCTTTTTGCAGGCGATAAGCACAAATTTCAAGCAATCTTCCACTTTTTCCCGTCCAAGTTTGCAGGAGTCAGGCAAAGCTAAATTGCAATTGCTTGAGTCTGAAGCCCTTGAAGAGCTGGTTGCTCTGGAGGGAATGGGTAAGAAGGGCGAGCGCCAATTTATCCAGGAAGTCTGGCTGCTTTGTACTGCTTGGCAGCAGTTGCAATCTGGCCCGGTATTAGCCGCAGCAGATTTGCCGATGGGGCCGCAGAAGATTGCCAAGGCCTTGGGTGATGCCTGCCAGTCTCTGGAAATTGATATCAAATCCCGCTTGGTGTTGTTCAAGCTGTTTGAGCAGCAAGTATTGGATAAGTACGGTGCCCTGTTTGAAACGTTGGTGCCAGTGCTTGAAGCGCAAGGTATGCGCTTGGATGCGCTGAAGCAGCAGTCTCGTCAAGAGCAAGCTGCGGAGCCCCAGCCTGAAACACCTACTTCTGCAGCCTCTGGCAGTAGCGGAAATAACCAAGCGTCTGTTGAATTGGCCGCGCGTCTTACCGATGCGTTTGAAAATTTGATTTATAAGCCGGTTGGCGGAAGTTCGGAGCAAAAGAGCCAAATTTCCAAGCCATCTTTTATGATTGCCCTGCAGGATATGCAGCAATCTCAGTTCGGTGTTTTTAAGAATGCCGATGCGGCCAATGAAGGTGATTACAGTCTTGAGCAAATGAGCCAAAAATTATTGGCCCGTTTGCAGCAAATTAGCCGTGTTAGCGGTTCTGACTCTCAGGCGCTAGATCTAGAGCGCGATGCCAGCACCATTAGCTTTGTTGGCACGCTGTTCCAGTTTATGCTGGAAGGCGATGAGCTGTCTGCGCCGATTAAGAATCTGGTCGCTCGCCTGCAAATTCCGATTTTGAAAACCGCAATGCTGGATCGCAGCTTCTTTAATCACGAAGAGCATCCCGCGCGTAAACTGCTTTCTGCATTAGTGAGTGCGGGTATTGGTTGGTCGCCTACTGGCGCGGCAAATAAAGATCCCTTGTACCGCAAAGTCGATGAAATCGTGATGCGGATACTAGGCGATTTCAGTGTTGATACCCAAATCTTCATCGATGTTTATCAGGAATTCCTGAACTTTCAGCAAAAGGCCATGCGCCGCGCTGAAATAATGGCGCAACGTACCGTAGATGCCGAGGGTGGTAAGGCGGTCGCTGAAACTGCCCGTGGTTATGTGTCTGCGCTGCTGGATCAAAAGCTGGCCGATGGCAGCATTCCCAGTGTGGTGTCTAAAATTTTGCGCGAGGGCTGGAGCAAAGTCTTGTTCCTGAGCTATGTGCAACAAGGCGTAAATTCTGAGCGCTTTAACAAAAATGTTGAATTTATCGACCGCCTGCTTTGGAGTGTGTCTCCCTCTACTGAGCTGGGTCATCGCAGCCAATTGATTGCTGCCCTGCCGGGGCTGATTGAAACCCTGCGCCACGGTTTTAATCAGGTTTCACTGAATGGTTATGAGGTGAAACAGTGGTTGGATCAGTTGGAGCGTTTGCATCTGGCCAAGCTGAGTCGCGCTGCGCAAAATCCAAGTGCCAATGCGAGTTCGGCTAATTCTGCCGGTGAGCTTGCCGAGCTGGATGCAAGCTTGTCTCAGTTGGATCAGAAGCAAGAAACACCCAAACGCCACTCAGTACCGCTGGGTGACGAGATGGCTGCCCCGATTCCTGAAAGAACCACGGGCGATGCCGCCGAGCGCATTAATGCTTTGCGTGTGGGCTGCTGGGTTGATCTTCGTCAAGAAGCGGACAAGACCCTACGCTGCCGTCTTGCTGCAGTGATTAATGGTATTGGCAAATACATTTTCGTTAACCGTGCTGGCATCAAAGTGGCTGAATTTAACCGCGAAGGTTTGATGGCGGCACTGATGGACGACAGCTTGGTAATTATCGAAGACCATATGATGTTTGATCACGCGCTGGAGTCGGTGATCAGCAATATGCGCGAAATGAAGGATCGTCCGCTGGAATAACCTAGCAGTAATAATCTGGCACCTGCTGTTCTTGAAATTTTCCCTTAAATACTAGACTCTCCACTCACGTCACTGTGAGTGGTTTGCATATGTACGCCATAAATGAAGCGGGTTGGTTATTAAATGCCGACCACTGTCCTTCCCCCAATTTTAATGCGCGCCCGAATAGTCGCGATATCTCGCTATTGGTGATTCACAATATCAGCTTGCCGGCCGGCAAGTTTGGTCTTCCCTATATTCGACAATTATTCTGCAATACCTTGGATTGTGAGTGCGATCCGAGTTTTGCAGATTTGAAAGGCTTGGAAGTGTCAGCGCATTTGCTGATTGCTCGTGACGGTAGCATTACTCAGTTTGTGCCATTTACCGAGCGTGCGTGGCATGCGGGTGTGTCGCAGTTTTGCGGGCGTGAAAACTGCAATGATTTTAGTATAGGTGTCGAGTTGGAGGGGGATGACACTACGCCCTACACCGAGCAGCAATACCGCGAGCTGCAACTGGTGACGCAAACACTGCAATGCTACTATCCGGGCATTACCAAGGAGCGTATTGTGGGTCACTGCGATATTGCGCCCGGCCGTAAAACCGATCCCGGTCCGGTGTTTGATTGGGAATATTATAAAAAGGCTCTCGACTAACTATGGAATTTCTCGCGGTTCTGATTGCTTGGGGCGCCGTCCAATTTTGGGGAAGTGGCGGTGTGGTTCAGCAAGACGGCTGGTTTGGCCGTTGGCGTGAAATACTCTCCGCAATTAAGCTTTCTTGGTTGCGCCTGTTTCTAGTCGTTATTCCTCCCGCGATATTGGCGGGCCTGCTGCTTGCCTTATTTGACGGGGTTTTATTCGGCCTTTTTGAGCTGATTTTGTCCGTTATTCTGTTGTTATACAGCCTTGGTCGCGGTGATTTTCAAATTCAGTTGCGAATGTACCGCAATAGTTGGATTCATGGAGACCTTGCCGGTGCCTTTCATCACGGTCAGGGTTTTAGTGTTGAATTGAATGAGGCGGGTGCAGAAAATGCACTGGAGTTGCACCACAGCGTGCGCCGGGCGATTCTGTATCAGGGCTTTGAACGCTGGTTTGCGGTGGTGTTTTGGTTTGTTGCACTGGGGCCAGTAGCGGCATTGGTCTACCGTTTGCTGTTTTTGATTAGCAGCGATAAAGAGATCGAGCAAAACGAGCGCAACACAGTGGCGCAGATTCTGTACTATTTTGAGTGGACGCCCGCGCGATTGCTAGGCTTTGCCTTTGGTTTGGTTGGTCATTTTGAGTGCTGTTTTGGCAGCTTGAGCCGCCAGTTTCTTGCACCAATTTCATCGATTGATTTGCTGGATGAACTTGCCGATTGTGCTGTGCCAGATGTTCGCCAGAATAGTCAGGTCGACGGCGAGCAGTTTATGAGCGATGCGCTTAAAGAACTCGATGCGATCCAAAATCTGCTGACCCGCAGTTTAGTGTGTTGGATTGCCGTAATCGCCGTCTACCAACTAATCTAGCTAGCTTTAATCTAGCTACCTTCTGATTGCAGCAATAAATCAGCGTTTGTCGGCGGGTAGCCAGAGCACTTCCTGATCACCATTGCGACGCGCGAGCAGTCGTGCGGCCACAAACAAAAAATCCGATAAACGATTCAGATATTTGGGGCTGGCTTCGGTCAGTTCTGCCGATTTGCTCAAGCCCACAAGGCAGCGCTCGGCACGGCGGCAAACTGCTCTTGCGGTGTGACACTGCGCGGCGGGGCGATTGCCACCGGGTAAAATAAAATTTTTCAGCGGCGGCAGGTCTTCATTTAATTTGTCGAGGTTTTGCTCGATTTCTTCAATCCGTCCCGCTTCCAAAAGGGTGTAGCCGGGTACCGCCAGTTCGCCGCCGAGATCAAACAAGTCGTGCTGAATACGGGAAAGAAGCGGGGTAAGCACATCGGCGTTGTCCAGTTCGGCAAGTAGCAGACCGATATGCGAATTTAACTCATCGACAGTGCCAATCGCTTCCATGCGCAGATCGTCTTTGGCAATGCGGCTGCCATCCCCCAGGCCGGTAGTGCCGTCATCGCCGGTGCGGGTATAAATTTTAGAGAGTCTGTGCCCCATGTGTTTTGCCTCTTGCTGCGCTGTTAAACTAGCGGCCCTAAAAACTGAGGGCCTACTATACGTGACATCACTTCACTAGGCACCTCAAGAGGTGGCTTAAGCTGGCTCAAGGTAATTGTGGAGACATGTTTTGCTAGAACTGTATTTGGGTGGTGCGCGCTCGGGTAAAAGTCGCTTGGCCGAGCAGCGGGCGCTGCAATCCGGATTAGAGAAAATCTATATCGCTACGGCAGCAGCGGGTGATGCAGAAATGACGGCGCGCATTGCGCACCATCAACTGCAGCGAGAAGGACAGACTTGGCTTACAGTGGAGTCCCCGCTGGCGTTAGCCGAAACGCTGAAACACTATGCTTCAAGCGGGCGATGCCTGTTAGTGGATTGCCTGACCCTGTGGTTGAGCAATGCCTTATTCGCGGAAAACGAGGTTTGGCAACGGGAAAGTGAAGACTTGCTAACCTTGTTACCTGAGTTGTCCGGGCATATTATTCTGGTCAGCAACGAAGTGGGGCAGGGAATTGTGCCCTTGGGAGAGATTAACCGCCGATTTGTGGATGAGTCCGGCCGTTTGCATCAGCGTATTGCCGCTATTGCCGACCGGGTAGTGTTTGTTACGGCGGGCATAGAACAAGTTTTAAAAGCCGGCTAAATCGGCAAAAGAAAGGATTGGGCTTGTGAGTCATTGGTATGAAGATGCGGCCATTGTGCCAGACGAAGATATTCGCGCAGCAGCGCTACAACGGCAGGATAGCCTGACCAAGCCGAAGGGCTCGCTGGGACAATTAGAAAAAGTGGCGGTACAGCTGGCGGCCAATCAGCACAGCAATACGCCGGTAGTAGATAAGCCGCTGATCGCGATTTTTGCTGGGGATCACGGGGTTACCACGGAAGGCGTTTCCGCCTACCCACAAAGCGTCACCGCTGAAATGATTCGCAATTTTTCTCGTGGTGGCGCGGCGATTAGCGTGCTGGCCAAGGGGCTGGGCGCTGAGTTTACGGTGGTCAATGTCGGTACGGTTTACGCGCTGGAAGACCTGCCCAATGTGCAGGATCGCCGAGTGGGTTCGGGTACCCAGAATATGTGTGTCACCGAAGCGATGGATGTTGAGCAGTGTGAGGCGGCGTTGGCAGTGGGCCGCGATATTATCGATGAAGCCGGTGATATTAATGTTTTTATTGGCGGTGAAATGGGTATTGGCAATACCACGTCTGCCGCCGCTCTAGCGGTCGCGCATACCCGCCTTTCGGCGACGGCAATGGTCGGTCGGGGAACCGGTATCAGCGATCAGGTACTGGCCAAAAAATCTGCGGTGGTCACACGCGCCCTGTCTAAGCATTTGGCGCAAATGAAAAACGGGCTGGAAGTCTTGCGCCGCATTGGCGGTTTTGAAATTGCTGCGCTTGCGGGTGCCTATATTCGCGCAGCGCAAAAAGGCATTGTCGTGTTGGTCGATGGCTATATTTGCACGGCAGCGGCAATGTCGGCGGTAAAAATTAATCCCAGTATTCGGCCTTGGTTGTTCTTCTCGCACTGTTCAGCGGAACCCGGTCACGGTCGTTTGCTGACTAAATTGGAAGCGGAACCCCTGTTGCAATTGGATATGCGTTTGGGCGAGGGCAGTGGTGCTGCACTGGCTCTGCCAATTTTGCAGGCAGCTTGTCATTTGCATAATCAGATGGCGAGCTTTGATGAGGCCGGTGTTAGCCGTGGTAATGACTGATGGCTAAAACCACGGTAACGCGGGTTGATTTACTGCGCCATGGCGCGTGCGAAGGCGGTGAAATTTTTCGCGGCAGTACTGATGTCGCTCTAAGCGAATTGGGCTGGCAGCAAATGCGTGATAAAGCCCGCGAGCAAAGTCGAGATGGCAAGCGGGAGTGGACGCAAATAATTAGCTCGCCACTGATCCGCTGCGTGCGTTTTGCCGAGGAATTGTCTGAGCAAAAATCACTGCCGATAGCGGTGTGCGAGAACTTTCGGGAAATGCACTTCGGCGATTGGGAGGGCTTGCCCCACGCTGAGGCGCAACAGCGTTATCCCCAAGAGTGGAAGCAGTTTTGGCAGTCTCCGGCTGAGGCCTCACCGCCAAATGGTGAGAGTATGCCAGCCTTTTGTGAGCGGGTGACAACGGCGCTGGATCAGGTGGTTGCCGATCATCAAAACGAAAATCTGCTATTAGTGGTTCACGGTGCGGTGATTCGGGTAATGATGTGTCACTGGCTGGGAATGCCGATGGGGGCAATGACGCGACTCTCGGTGCCCTATGCCTCAATGAGTCGCTTTGAAGTTTATCAACAAGAAGGGCGTCCGGCTTGGGTGCAGCTTCACTCCCACGGTTGAGGGTGTTACTGGCCGGTAGTAAATGGCTCGTTTAAGCGCCACATTTCAAAGCCGCCGTCCATGCTGTAAACCTCGGTAAAATCCTTTTCGATGAAATATTGAGCGGCGCTCTGGCTGCTATTACCGTGGTAGCAGTAGATAATCAGCGGTGCGTCTGGGTCGGCCTGCTCAATAAATCCCTGCAAATTATGGTTGCCAAGGTGGCTTGCCCCGGCAATATGGCCCTGCTGATACGACATTTCATCGCGGATATCTGCCAGTTGGCAGTTATCCTGATCCATTAGGGCCTTGGCCTGTTCAATAGAAATACGTTTAAAACTATCCATTTTAACTCTGCTCTAGTGGCTCCGCTGCGCCGGTGGTGTTTTTGCCGAAGCGCAGTTTAGCAAGGTCATCCAGAATGATGTAGGCACAGGGGATCAGAATCAGCGTGATCACCGTGGCGAAGATAATGCCGAAACCGAGCGAGACTGCCATTGGAATAACGAACTGCGCCTGAATACTGGTTTCCAGCAGCATGGGTAGCAGGCCGAGGAAGGTGGTCAGCGAAGTCAGCAGAATCGCACGGAAGCGCAGACAGCCGGAATCCACTACCGCGTTTAACAGAGATTCGCCGCGGGCTCGGGCGGAGTTTACAAAGTCCACCATGATCAAACTGTCGTTTACAACCACCCCGGACAGAGCGATAACGCCAAAGAAAGACAACATGCTGAAGGACATGCCCAGCACGATATGGCCGAAAACCGCGCCGATAATACCGAAGGGGATAACGCCCATGATAATCATCGGTTGGGTGTAGGATTTCAGCGGAATTGCCAGCAGGCCGAAAATACCGAACAGCGCCAGCGCAAAACCAATCATCAAGCTCGACATCATGGTTTCGCTTTCTTCACTTTCACCGCTGAGCTGCACTTTTACCGAGGGAAACTGGCTGGCGAAGGTGGATGCGGTGGAAGCGAGCACGTCTTTCAATACTTTGCTGGGTTCGGCCACATGCTTGTCGACTTGCGCCGTTACCACCAAGGCTCGCTCACCATTCACACGGCTCAGCTCGGTATAACCCGGCTCAACCTGCACATCGGCAACATTGCTAAGCGGAATGAAATCTCCTGTTGGCGAGATGATATACATATTTTCCAGATCGGCATTGTCTTCTCGCTCGGAGCGGGGGAAGCGCACCATCACTTTGACTTCTTCGTTGCCGCGCTGGAAACGCTGAGCTTCAGCACCATAGAAGGCATCGCGCACCTGGCGGCCAAGCTGCGCTGAAGAAAGTCCTAGCAATTCGGCGCTGGGTTTGACCTCAAGTACGATCTGATCCTGTTGCGAGCTGGCACCATTGCGAACATCGTACACACCCTGATAACGGCGCATGGCCACCTGTAGGGTTTTGGCCGCGCCAATCAGTTCGTCTTGATTATTGGAGCTGAGTTTTACCGCCAGTGCTGGGCCCATGCCGTCATCGGCAATGCTGATTGCAAGGTTTTTAACGCCGGGAACCGCTCCGAGGCGCTCCCGCCAGCGGCGAGCAATTTCAGCTCCGTCAATATCGCGACGCTCAGTCTTGGTCAGCTCCAGCATCATCACCACATGGCGATTGCCATCGGAAAAAGCCATTTGGTGCTTAATCAGGCGGCCATCGGTGGCTTTATGTTGCTGGTGATATTCCTCGTCAATATCGGTTAAGGCTTGGCTGAGCTGGTCGTAGGCGCGTCGAGTTTGATAATCCGGTGTGCCTTCCATCATTTCCAGTTCGGCTTTCAGGAAGTCGCCGGGCACTTCCGGCATCATCACAAAGCGCACAACGCCGCTGGCAACCAAGCCGCCAGTGACAATCAGCATGGCGGTGAAAATCGCAGCGGTTTTATAGCGCTGGGCAATGGCTTTGAGCAAAAACGGGCGGTAAGTATTGGTAATAAAATTGCTCAGAATTTCATTGGTGCGCGCGGGTAGGCGGTTCAGTTTGTCCCACAGCGGGCCGGTGCCGGGTTTGCTGTGCGCGAGGTGGGCGGGAAGAATCCATTTAGACTCAACCAGCGAGAAAAACAAACAAGCGATAACAACCCAGCCCACCGCTTCTGGAAAGGGCGCAAACACACCTTGGGTAAACATGGTGGGGGCAAAGGCGACAATGGTTGTGAGAACACCAAAGGTCGCGGGTGTGGCGACACGCAGCGCGCCGCGTATCACGCTGTCTTCGTTATAGCCGGTAAGCTCGGCCTCGGAAAAGGCGCTTTCGCCAATGATAATAGCGTCGTCAACGACAATACCCAGCACCAGAATAAAGCCGAACATACTCAGCATATTCAAGCTGGCACCGACACCGGACAGCACCGCAAAGGTGCCGAGGAAGCACACAGGCAGGCCAACCATAACCCAGAAGGCCAGCTTCATATTCAGGAATAGCGCGAGGGTGATAAATACCAGCAGCGCACCCATACCGAGGTTACTCATCATCATGTCGAGTCGACCATGAAGATAAAAGGTCGCGTCTGCCCATGAATCGATATGAATACCATCAGGAAGGCTGGCTTTCTTTTTGTCGACGTAGCGGTTTACGGCATCCGAGACGGTAATTAAGTCTTGCGAGCCAACGCCGAAAATTTCCAAGGTCAGGCTGTTGCGCTTGTCGAAATAGGCAAAGCCATCGGATTCGGTAAAGCCATCCTTAATGGTGGCGATATCGCCCAGTGTCAGCCGAGTGCCGTCGGGATAGCTGATCAGCACAATATTTTCAAACTCGTACTGCTGGCGAGCCTGACCACGGGTGCGCAGCAAGATGTCGCCGTTTTCGGTTTTAATACTGCCGCCGGGCACATCGAGTGAGGATTGTTTTACCGCATTGGCGACATCGCTAACGCTGAGCTGGTATTTGAGTAATTGATGTTCAGGAATTTCAATGCTGATTTCGTAGTCACGCGCGCCGTGAATCTCCACCGATGAAATATCTTTGTCTTGCAGCATTTCCTGCTTAACTTGCTCAGCTAAACCCTTCATGCCGTATTCATCGAGGTTGCCACTGAGCGACACATTCATGACATGGCGCTTGAATTCCAAATGTTTAACGATGGGGCGCTCAGCTTCTTCCGGCAGAGTGGCAATGGCGTCGACCGCGCTTTTGATTTTGTCCATCACCACCAGCGGGTCGTAGTCATCGTGAATATCGGCAACGATGCGGGCTACCGAATCGCTGGCGGTAGATTCCAGCTTTTCAATTTCATCGACATCCTTCAGCGCTTCTTCCACCTTGAGCACAATGCCGTTTTCGACTTCGATTGGGGTGGCGCCGGGGTAGGGCACGGTGATGGAAATAACGTCGATTTCAAAATCGGGCTGCAGGGCGCGCTGAATATTCAGTGCTGATCCCATACCGACAAATACAATCACCAACATCAGCAGATTGGCAGCAACGGGGTTGCGAGCGAACCATGCCAGTACGCCCTTATGGGTGTCGATCTTGTCGGGGATGGTCATTGCACAGCTCCGTTGCGGCCAACGGTTAAGGCGCCTTGGGTGAGCTTGTCTTGGGTTTGTTCGCCGCCTTGAGATTGGATCGACTGGCGGTGCAAATCACTGCTGACTTGGCTGGTATTAATCTCTACTTGGGTGCCAACCACGGCGTTGGGAATGGGCGATAAGCACACGCGCTCGCCTTCTTGCAGCCCTTCGCTAACCAGCATGAAATCGCCTTCGGTTTTCAGGGTTTTTACTTGCCGGTTACGCAGTTTCAGTTCTTCATCCAATACCCATACTTGGCCACCTGCGCGCAGTAAATTACGCGGCAGGGCGATCAGGTCGGTCATTTCGCGACCGCTGATTTTGGCTTTTACAAAACTGCCTGCCAACAACGGTTCGCCTTGGCTATTTAGTCGGTAAGGGTCATTGATTTGGGCAACAATAAACAGCACTCGGCTGCGGGCATCTAACACACCTTCAGTGCGCACAATCTTGCCCTTCCACAACTGGCCGAGTTCGTTTTCTAACACCACTTCGGGTTGATATTCAGGGTGGCGACTATCGGGGAGATCCAGATAGGGAATGCGGTCGGCGGGAATCGGTAAGCGCACTTCGGCTCTATCCACCGAGAACATCTGACCTAATTGGCTGCCGGTGCCGACATATTGACCGAGATCGACCATGCGCGCTTTAACCAAGCCGCGATAGGGCGCGCGAATATGGGTGCGATCTAAATTAACTTTTGCCTGTTCCAGATCAGCCCGCGCCGAGTCCAGTCTTGCTCGGGCATCTTCAACTTGTGGCTTGCGCAGGGCGCGATCCAAATCGGCCTGACTGCTGTATTTGCGGGGGTATTTTTTCAGGTCGTCACGGGCGACACGGGCGCGGGCAACTTCCTGACTGAGCGCGTTGCGGGCAGTGGCCACGGCGGCCTGGGCGCGTTTAACCTCCGCCTGATAAATGCGGTCATCGATGCTGAGTAGCAAATCGCCTTTTTCAACCAGACCGCCAGCTTCAAATAGTGGTGCAACTTCAATTACCTTACCGTTCACCTCTGAAACCAAGGTGGTTTCGGTAATGGGTGTCACATTGCCTTGGGAATAGACCGGAATGCTGAGGGTTTCTTTCTCCACATAGGCCACATCGACCAGCAATTGCTGCTTGGGTAGCTCCTGCATTTCCGGCGGTTGGCGAAGTGCGATCATAATGGCGGCAACAATAATAGCGCCGAGCACGATAAGACCGGCCGACATGGCCTGCTTGGGAATTTTTGCCACGGTGATTCGTCCCTATGCTCATGCAACAGCTCGCGTTGCACGTGAAAATTGTAGTGCCGCTATTGTAACGCGGGCTGTCGCCCGCCTGTGTGAAGACTTGTTAATGCGCGGGTCAGTTTGCCGTTAGTTTTCCAGTGAAATGCTGGGGCTCCAACTCAACCACTCATCTTCTACCGCATCGTGAAGTACAAAGCGGCTGCCGCTAGAGGCTGGCCCGGTATCGGTTTCAGGAGTGGCAAAAGCAATCCCGCCGCCGAGTAACGATTCCACCGATTTGCTGCGAATATTGGCGCCTTTGAACAGACTAAAATCAATATCGATACCTGAGGAATTCCAGAACTGGCTGTTTTGCTTTACCAGCGCGGCATATCGGGTTTCGATATTAATAAGAATTTCAGTTTGGCGAGCATCCTCAGACAAGCGGTAGCCGTAAACTTCACCGACGGGAATATCCCGAAAGAACACTTTCACGCCTTCCTTTACTGATCCTCTACGTGGTGCAAGCAGCACCAGATTCAAACCTCGGTTAGGTTCGTGAATAGTGGGCGCACGATCCAGCCCCTGAAAATGCTTTTGCGCACTGCCATAACCGGGTTCGACGCCAATGTAACTGCCGGTGACCAAGGTTTCCAAATTGCGGCTGCCGACCAAGCCGAGTTGTGGAGTGACCAACCAAAATTTACTGCCTTCTTTCGCCAATTCACGGGCGCTGGGATTGAGCAGGGCCGAGACCGCGACGCCTTTAAGTTGTTCATCCAGACTGACGGCGGTGACCTCGCCGACTTTAATGCCCTGATATTTGATCTCGGTGCCCTTGGCCAGATTAGTGGCGCTGGAAAAGTGCAGCACAATCTCCATGCCGCTGCCGGCCTGGCTGGTTTTGTAGTCGCTGTAGAGTGGGTAGCGCAGCCCCTCCCAAGCAAGCTGAGATTGCTTAACCTCCGGGTTATAAAAGGCAATGCCGCCGGCCAGAATGGCGGCCATTGATTCGGCTTGAACCTCCATGCCCGACAAACCGCCACTGATATGAATACCACTGGCATTGAAAAAGCGGGATTCCCGGCGTACCAGATTGCGATAGGCTTCGTGAATAAAAATGCCGAGGCTAACACCGTTGCTGTTTAGGCTGACGCTTTCCACCTGACCCACGGCAATCTTGCGAAAGTACACCTTGCTGCCAACATCAACCGAGTGCAGCTCATCGGTACTTAAGCTTAAGCGCAGGCCGGGAGCGTTGATCACGCTATTCGGTGTTTCGGGCAAAATGCGATAACTACTAGCTAGGCCAGCGTCTCCAGATGCTGAGCGGGCGGCGATATACGGGCCGGAAATCAGGGTGTCGATACCGCGAATACTGGCGCCGCTAATTTCCGGTTTTACCAGCCAAAATTCGCTGGACTGATTTAGCAGGTCTGCCGAGTCGGCATTGATCGCCAAGGTGGCAAAAATCTTTGGATTTAGCGGGTCGCCACTGTGTTCCAGCGTGCTGATTTCGCCAATTTTTAGGCCTTGCATACGCACCGCTGTGCCGGTGTGCAAGCCATCGGCCGCTTCCAATATTAGCTGCGTGGTCACCGTGCCTTTGAGCGCATCGCGGTTTGCGTGCAAGGTGTATCGTGGCGCTGTACCGGGAGCGCTGCCCGTTGCTGGGCTATCAAAGGCAACACCGCCGGCGATAATGGATTGCAGTGAGCCGGTATTCACCTCAACGCCATCCAAACCGGCCTTAAATTGCACGCCACTGATATTCCAAAACCGCGATTCGGCTTTTAACAGGTGGCTAAATTTGGCTTCAATCCGCGCTTGAATCTCCACGCCCTCATCGCTCAGCCGGTAGCCCTCAATTTCACCAACCGTAATTTGCTGATACAAAATGGGCGCGCCGACACTGATTGAGCCCAGTTCTTTGGCGGTTAGGGTTAGCGCAAGGCCCTTGCCGCTGGGATCGAAAATTGGCGCTTCAGCAAGTGCGGTGAAAACCGTGTTTGGCTCGGCAAGTGCTGTACTTTCTCCCGGACGAAAGCTGATGTAATTGCCGCTGACTAAAGTATCTAAACCGGAGATGCGGGACAGAGACACCTGCGGAGAAACCAGCCAAAACTGAGTGTCTTTACGGATCAGCGGGGCCAGTTGTTGGTCGATTTCGATATCGGCACTCACGCCGGTAAAGTCTTCATTTAAATGTAGGCCAGTCACCTTGCCCACGGTTATGCCTTGGTAAATAACCGGGGTTTGTCCGGCAGTAATACCGCTGCCGGAGCTGAAAGCTACGGTAATTTTTAGGCCGGACTCGCCAATGTTTTTATATAACATCCAGCCGGCAATCAGTGCGGCGAGAAGCGGCAGTAGCCAGATGCCCGATAATCTGGGTTTGGTGTCGATATTGGCGTGATTTGCTTGCGGCATGAAATTACCTAGAAATTATAAAGTTTGCTCGGGCTGTTCTGGCACAGCTTGGACATCTTCGTCCTGTTCCAGATCCCAAATCAATCTCGGATCAAAATAACTGGCGGCGAGCATGGTGAGAATGACCACAGCGGCAAAAGCTGTTGCTGCCGGCCCCGCATCGACTCGGGCGATATTGCCCATCTGCACCACGGTAACAAGGATGGAAATGATAAATAAATCCAGCATTGACCAGCGACCGACAAAATGAATAAAGCGGTAGAGCAAAGTGCATTGGCCCTTGTGGAGCGGCAGATGTAATTGCACTACCAGCATCAATAGTAACAAGGCTAGCAATTTAATGATCGGCACCAGAATACTGGCGACAAACACAATAATGGCAATACCCTGAAGGTCGTTAATCCAGAGTTTAACAATGCCCGACATAATGGTGTCGGGGTCGCCACTGCCGAGATTAACCACGGTCATGATCGGCAGCAAATTGGCAGGGAATAGCAGAAATGTTGCGGCCAAACACAGCGCCCAGCAGCGCTGCAGACTGTGTGGACGGCGAAAACTGAGCGGGCTACCGCAGCGCGGGCAGTTGTGCTCCGCAAGCAGAGAGAGTTTATGACACTGCTCACAGCGGGCGAGTTGGTGCTGTTGGGCGGTGGAAATTGTCATATTGGCCGCCGTTTTTGTTGGGCTTCCCACGCTTGCCAAGCGGTTTCGGCGTGGCTTTGTTGGCTGGTCACAATAAGGCAGATTAGCAAAGCCGCGATGCAATAACTGCCACTGAGTAACATCACCTCGCCATCGCTGAGCAATTTGATATAGGCCACCAAAATACTAATGGCGTAGACCTCGACCATGCTCCAGTGCTGAAAAAAGTGGAGCGCTTTGAGCTGTTGTGGAAACGATGGGGGGAGCGTTTTTTCGCTCCCTAATTGCCATGAGGTGCGAATGCTCAATAATAGATGGCAAAGTGGCGCCAACAGCGAACAGAGTAATACCAGCATGGCCAACAGCGGAAAGCCGACTTGCCAGAGCGTCCAAACGCCCTCCCAAAGCGTGTTGGTGCCGTGCTGTCCAATCAATTCAAATTCCATAATCGGCAAGCTGATGGCGGGGAAAAATAAAATCAGCCCGGCAATCGCGGCAGCGAGGCCGGGATAGCGGTGTAATGATTTAACGGCCACCCCTTCAAGGCGAGCGCCACAGCGCGGGCAGCGGGCGCGCTGGTGCTCAGACAATACGGCTGTCTGCAACAATTGGTCGCAATCTTGGCAGGCCACCCAGTGTGATGCGGCGGGCGGAGTGATGTCTGAGGGTGAATGGCTCATATTGGCGCTTATTTTATGTCAGCCGCAAAACTATTGCAGGGGGGCGAATAAATAGGCGCAGCGACTTAATAGTCGCCGTGGGAAAGACCAGCGGTCGACCTCCTTTTGCAACAATTGCCGGCAGTGTTTGAAGTCTTCCAATAACATGCTCTCTACACGCTGGGCGGTGTCGCGGTCGTGAATCACAGCGGTAATTTCAAAATTGAGCCGGAGTGAACGATTGTCTAAATTGGCGGTGCCAATACTGCTGATATCGTCGTCGACCAATAGCACTTTCTGGTGCAGAAACCCTTGCTGGTAATAATAAAACTGCACACCTTGGGGCAAGGTCTCGCGGATAGCGGAAAAGGAGGAGAGCTTGATGATGAGCTTATCCGGCTTTTCCGGCAGCATAATGCGCACATCCACGCCGCGCATGGCGGCCAGTTGCAAGGCGTGAACAATAGACGCATCGGGTACAAAATAAGGGCTGACAATCCACAGGCGTTCCCGAGCCTGACTGATCATATTCAGAAAAAACAGGGCGCAGGCTTCAAGGCTGTCGGCTGGGCCGCTGGATAAAATCAAACAGTTCTGGCTGGTTTCTTTCGTGGCGTGTGGCCGCCAATTCAGCGCAGGTAAGTTTTCTCGCGCCCAATACCAATCTTCTAAAAAAGCCAATTGCACGGCTTGTACGACCGGGCCGCGCATTTCCAAGCCGGTATCTCGCCAAGGGCTGAGCACCGGATGTTTATGGCAGTATTCATCGCCGATATTCATGCCGCCAATAGTGCAGACCTCGCCGTCTACGACTAGGATTTTGCGGTGATTGCGAAAGTTGAGCTGAAAGCGGTTGCCGGTGCCTTTGGTGCTGTTAAAGGCATGAATATGAATGCCCGCTTGTTGCAAATCGGCAATATATTGGCCGTCCAACTTGATACTGCCGATTTCGTCATACAGAAAGTAGATAGCCACGCCTTCGGCAACTTTGGCTTTGAGTAATTCGGCCAAACGCTGACCAATGTGATCGTTGCGTAGAATATAAAATTCGAGCAGAACGTACTGCTTTGCGCTGCTGATTTGCGCAAACATTCTGGCGAAAGCCATCTCGCCATTGATCAGTAACTCGGCGTTGTTTCCGCAACAAAAAGGGAGATTGGCCAATCTGGAAAGCGCCACTAAACGATCTTCGTTATTGCTGTTCTCCGCAGGAAAATCGAGATATTTAGTGTTGAGTTGATCGGCAATCTGCAAAATTTCGCTGGGGTCGCCGCGTTTGGCAATGGCGTAGCCGCGAAATTTACGGCGTCCGAAGACCCAATACAGGGGCACAAATACCGGGGGGAAACCAATGAGTACAATCGCCCACGCTACCGCCCCTTGAGCGGTGCGCGCTTTCATAATGGCTTCCAGAGCCGACAGAATCCCCAGCGCCGCAATGATTGCGGCGAGCGCAGTCGCAAGCCAAGCTTTGTGGCTGGCGGCAAACTCAATAAGGGCGCTGTAAATTTCAGTCATCTTGTCGGACGATTTCTCGCGGTTGGATTACCGAGTTTAATGAGGCTTTATCTTGAGTATAAATAAATCCGCAATGGGATGAATACGCGATGACACGAGTTTTTGAAACCCCTTTCGCCTTGCTGGAGGCGGTGGGTGAAACCCTTGGGCACAGCGACTGGCTGGAAATTGACCAGCAGCGCATTAATACCTTTGCCGATGCCACCGGCGATCATCAGTGGATTCACGTTGATCCAGAACGGGCCAAAGACGGGCCGTTTGGTGCCTGCATTGCCCACGGTTATCTGACCCTGTCCTTGGTCAATTTGTTTCTGCCGCAGATTATTGATGTGCAGGGGATCAGCATGGGCGTGAATGTTGGCTGCGAGAAAATTCGCTTTCCCGCGCCAGTACCGGTGGGCTCCAAAATTCGCGGTCGGGGTGAATTAATCTCCGCCGAGGAGATGAAGGGCGGTGTGCAGTCAGTGGTGCGGGTGACGGTTGAGATCGAGGGCAGTGAGCGTCCGGCGTGTGTGGTAGATACGATTAGCCGCTACTTTCCCTAAGGAGCCTCTAATTAATTACTGCGCTTGCAATCTTGGCCATCGGCGGTGCTCGAAATGCTCATTTATTCGCATATACCAACAGTAGGCGCTTTAGGCGAATTCCGCGTTCTCCGCTCCGGCGACGACCAATCTTGCTGCGCTCGTTACATTAATTAGAGGCTCCTGAAGCAGTTTTTTGGGTTTGTAATCGACTGAACTGCTAAACTGCGGGTCTGTTTTATGGACTCACTTATGCCGCCGTTTTTTTATCGTTTAATCCAAGCTTGGGCGCTCGCCAATCTGGGCTTTATTCTGTATTGCCTGATCTTCCCTGTCTCTTTGTTTGGCGCCAGCTACGCTTGGCACAGCGCCCAGATTTTGATGCTGGTGCAGGCGCTGGTGTCGATGGCCATGTATTACTCCGCGCGACAAACCCTGCTGAAGCGGGAGATAGGTTTTAAAACTTTACCCGCCACCTTAGTCAGTTATTTGCTGTGGTTGGGTATGGTTCGTTTCTGGTTATTCACCGGCCTTTGATTGCTGCGCCGCTGCGGCTCGTAATTAATGCCTTAGCGGGTAGCTGTGAAGCGCGCCACAATCCGTTATAATTGTGCCCATTCCCGCCTGCTATCGCGTTTTACTGAGCATTTCGTTGCTGGCGCAACTCTTTTTCCCACGGTATCCCCCCTATGAGTACTGATATTCCCTCCCCGGATCGCTTTGCGGATTTGGGCCTCCCCGACGTTTTGGTCAACGCGGTGGAAGCACTGGGTTACGAAACCCCTTCGCCGATTCAGCAAGCCACCATTCCACTGATCCTGGAAGGGCGTGATGTCTTGGGCCAAGCCCAGACCGGTACCGGTAAAACCGCCGCGTTTGCCTTGCCGCTGCTGGCGCGTATCGATCTGAATCAGCGTCATCCTCAGGCACTGGTACTGGCGCCAACTCGCGAGCTGGCAATTCAGGTCGCCGAGGCCATGCACAGCTATGGCAAGCAAATGAAGGGCCTCAAGGTTTTGTCGGTCTATGGTGGTCAGGGCTATCGCGAGCAGATTCAAGGCCTGAAAAACGGAGTGCAGGTGATTGTCGGAACCCCCGGCCGCATCATGGACCATATGCGTCGCGGCACCCTGAAGCTGGACGGTTTAACCCATTTGGTACTCGACGAAGCCGATGAAATGCTGCGCATGGGTTTTATTGACGATGTGGAATGGATTCTTTCGCACATTCCCGAACAGCGTCAGGTTTCGCTGTTTTCCGCGACTATGCCGCCGGCAATTCGTCGCATCGCCAACACCTATTTGAAGCGTCCTGAGCAGGTGACTATCGAGGCTAAAACCACCACGGCGGTGACCATTCGTCAGCGTTTTTGGTTTGCCAAGGGGATGCCAAAACAGGAAGCGCTGAGCCGTATTCTGGAGGCGGAAAGCTGCGATGGTGTGATTGTGTTTGTGCGCACCAAGCAATCCACCCAAGAGCTGGCCGAGTTTTTACAACGTCGCCAATTCCGTGTGGCAGCCTTGAATGGCGATATTGCTCAGGCTGAGCGCGAGCGCACCGTTGATCGTCTTAAAGCCGGCAAACTGGATATTCTGGTGGCGACCGATGTGGTTGCTCGTGGTTTGGACGTGGAGCGCATCAGCCACGTTATTAACTACGATATTCCCCACGACACTGAAGCCTATGTGCACCGTATTGGTCGTACGGGTCGTGCCGGCCGTGAGGGCGATGCGATTCTGTTTGTCGCCCCTCGTGAGCGCCGTATGTTGCAGAGCATTGAGCGCGCCACTCGCCAGCCAATTGAAGAAATGGCCTTGCCCTCGGTTGATCGTATCAATCAGATTCGCAAACAGCGTTTTCTTGAGCGTTTGGAAGGCGGCTTGAACAATAATCGCAATGTCATGTTCCGCGAATTGCTGGCGGAATACGCCGAGCAAAATGAACTTGATCCATTGGATTTGGCTGCGGCCTTGGCGGCGATGGTACAGGGCGATGTGCCGCTGCTATTGAAAGAAGTGGATGTGCCCGCACCGAAAATGCGCCGTGAAAAATCTGAATCAGGCGGCAGTCCTGTTCGCGGTTCGGATGTCGGTATGGAGCGTTATCGAATCGAAGTTGGCCGCAATCACAAAGTGGGTGTGGGCAATATCGTGGGCGCCATTGCCAATGAAGGTAATATCGACAGCGAGTTTATTGGCCGCATTCAACTGTTTGATGATTTCAGCCTCGTTGATCTGCCCGAGGGTATGCCGCCAGAAGTGCTAGAAGCCTTGCAAAACCCGCGTGTGGCTGGTCAGCGCCTGCGTATGACCCGTGCAGACGACAATATGGAAATTCCCGCTGGAAGGCCCGCCCGCCCCCCGCGCAAACGCGCGGCGAATAAAGCCGATGGTGCTGAGCCGGTGAAAAAGCGCAGCAAGCCGAAAAAAGCGAATGGCGGTACGGGTAAAAAGGCACCGACCAAGCCTCATCGAGGTAAAACCAAACCTTAGTGAGGGCGGCGGGCCCCTTGAGCGCACTGGACTGCGTTGCCACTCTCACCAAGGGCAACCAGCCTTGGTATTCAAGTGACGCCTTGCCATTGCGCTCAAAAGCGCCCGCTGAGAGTAAAGTGGTTTCTAGATTTTGTTTGGTTTTAAAAAAGGCAGAGTAAACTAAGGGTACTCTGCCTTTTTTATATTCTGCGTTTTATGTTGCTGAATTTATTTCTTCACTATCTGCTTCTGGGTTGCCTGTGTTTTGGTGGCCCTGCCGCACACATCGCTTACTTCAGGCGTTTCTTCGTTGAGCAAAAACACTGGTTGAGTCACGAAGATTTTGCCCGTCATCTCGCGCTCTGCCAATTCCTTCCCGGTCCCGCCTCCAGTCAGTTAGGATTTTTGATTGCGCTGCAACGCGGTGGTTTGGCTGGGGCAATTTTAGGTTTTATTGGTTTTACACTGCCCTCGGCGGTGTTGATGTATTTCCTCGCTACTTCTGGCGAACTCTGGCAGCAGGCGTCCGGTTTGCTTGCGGGTTTGAAATTGCTGGCTGCAGTGGTGGTCGCGGATGCGATCTGGGCGATGAGTAAGCAGTTTTGCGTGAAGTCGGCGAATCGGCTGGCCATGATTCTGGCCACGCTGGCCTTACTGCTTTATCCCGCTGCCTGGATGCAAATTGCGGTGCTAATTACCGCAGCCGCTTGGGCTTGGTTTTCTACCGCAAAAAACAAGGTGGAAGCATCGACAATTCCCACTAGCTCGGTGCCTTTAAAGTTGGGTAAACATGCCCGCACTTATTTGCTGCTGTTCTTGGTATTGCTAGTGCTCAGTGTGCTGCTGTCAGTTAATGGGCAGGCGAATCTTTTTGCTCAGTTTTATCAAAGCGGCAGTATGGTGTTTGGTGGTGGCCATGTGGTGCTGCCCTTGCTGCAAACCCAGTTTTCCTCTGTATTAGCGACCGATGAAGTGTTATTGGGTTATGCGGCGGCGCAGGCTGTACCGGGACCAATGTTCACGCTGGCCACTTACCTCGGCGCGACCTTGGATTCTGTGTCACCCATCACCGGCGCGATATTGGCGACATTGGGAATCTTTTTGCCCGGATTTTTGTTGGTGCTGGGCTTAAGTGGATTGTGGGTGGCACTTTCTGAACACGTTCGTTTGCGACAAGTTATTGCGATGGTCAATGCGGTGGCAGTGGGCTTTTTGCTCGCCGCGTGGCTGGGCATGATTGTTCCGGCCATGCCCGGCGACTGGCTCTCAATATGTATTGCAGTGTTGGGCTTTATTGCTCTGCGTTGGGCACGGCTGCCGATACTGGTTTTGATTCTGGTCTGTGGCGGTTATGGTTATCTTTGGCTCTAAAAATAATGGAGAACAAGAGTGAAAATTGAGAATAAAACCATTTGGATCACCGGTGCCAGCTCCGGGATCGGCTTGGAGTTAAGTCAGCAATTGGCGGCCAAAGGTTCGCGCATTGTTTTATCGGCTCGTCGTAAAGATGCTCTTGAAGAGATTGCTAAATCACTGCCCGGTGGTTTGGAGCGTCATTCGGTAGTGCCACTGGATCTGGCGGATTACGAGCATTTGGCGGAGAAGGTGCAAGCTGTACTGCCCGAGATTGGACCAGTAGATATCTTGATTAATAACGGCGGAATCTCTCAGCGCTCTTTGTTTGTGGATACCGATCTTGCGGTCTACAAGCAGCTTATGGATGTGAATTACTTTGGTACGGTGGCGATGACCAAAGCGCTTTTACCCAGCTTATTGACGCAGCGCGGGATGGTGGTGAGTATCAGCAGTGTGGCGGGAAAAATGGGCTCAAAACTGCGTACCGGGTATTCGGGAGCGAAGTATGCGGTGGTGGGTTTTATGGATTGCCTGCGCGCCGAGCTTGCCGCTTCTGGGGTGAAATGCCTGACAATTTGTCCGGGTTCTATTCAAACCAATATCGCTATTAATGCGCTTAATGCTCAGGGTGAAGCCCAGCAAAAAAATGACGATTCCATCATCAACGGAATGTCTGTCAGCGAGTGTGTTGAGCAAATGATTAAGGCGATTGAGAAAGAGCGCGATGAAGTGGTCATCGGCAAGGGTATTAGCGGCATGGGGCCGACGATCAAGCGCTTCTTTCCCGGCGTTTACAATCGGCTGGCAGCAAAAATGGAATACCGCTAAATCATTTTTCTCAGGGGTTTTCTTATGTCAGGGGCCATTAAGCATAACGCGGGTGGCCAACTGAATTTCTCTAAGAAAACCGCTCAAGGCAATAATCAAACACCCCATCGCCAGCACAAACAGGCCGACCACCACCACGCCGCTCGACCACTGAGCAATGGCGCTGATAAACAATACTGCAATCACCACACAGACGAGCAGGGCGCTGGTAGTGGCAAAGCCAATCGCCCGATGAACGACTCGGCCGCGTTTGGTCAGCACCGCCAGCTCCTGATGAATCACCTTGGCTTTTTCTTCGCTCACACTTTCCAAGCGGGCATGAAGTAGCCGAGAGCGGTCGATAATCCGCGCTAAGCGATTGGTGAGAACGTTAAGCATGGCACCAATACCGGCCAATAAAAAAACCGGGGCAACGGCTTGCTGAATTGCATGGCTGATGGTGAGAACGGCGATACCACTATTCATTTTTTTACCTACCGAAAAATTACATCAATTCAGCCGCGAGGCTGATGCCGCGATCGAGACACCAGTATACTGAGACTGAGCCCATGGCATAAATAATGAGCAAACGGGCGTATTTATAAAAGCCGGTGGAAAGCCGATTCAGTACAAACAGTATCAGCGCTAGGCTGGCGACAAATAATAACTGGCCAATCTCAATGCCGATATTAAAGGATAATAGGGCCGGCAAAATATCATTTTTAGGTAAGCCTAATTCACTTAATACCCCAGCAAATCCCAAGCCGTGAATGAGACCGAAACAGGCAGCGACTGGCCATTGATAACGTTGTAAGAAAGAGGCTTGTTGCGCTTTGTGAACGCTAAGCTCCACGGCCAAGATGAGGATGGTGACGGCGATACCAAACTCAATCAACGCCGACCACTGGGGCAGAATATTTAGGCTGACCAGTGCGAGGGTAATACTGTGGCCCACGGTAAATGCGGTGACCGTTTTAAGCAGGGTTTTTACATTGCCTGCTAGGAGTAATAAGCCCGCGACAAAAAATAAATGGTCGATCCCTATCAAAATATGCTCAACACCCAACTCGGCATATTGCATGACCAGTCTTTCGCTCTCGGCGGTAACTGGAAATTGGTATGTCGTATTGTCGGCGGTGAGCAGGCTTTGTTTTTCAGGAAAGTTCAGGCTGGTATAGCGAACGAGTGCCGCAGTTCGGCTGGCAATAAGATCCTCAATACGCAGTGTTTCCCCCGCTAGCCCCTTGTCACAGCTAAGCAGCCAACGCCACTCCATGGCGGTGCCCACGGCAGTTAAATCCGGTTCATTAAGCTGGCAATCCAAAGGAAAAACCGGTTTGGGTTGTACGGCGGCATTTGCCGGAGTGCGCCATAACACTTGGTATTTATGGTGCTGCGTCTCGGTAATTTCTAATAATGAAGGAGCCAGCTTATGGGCGTAACTGAGGTTACTGCACAGCAGTATGCCCAGAAATAACAAAGCGATTTTAATGGCCGAAAAACGCAATAGTCGAAAATTTTTAAGTTTCATCAGGCTTCTATAATCCGGTATTTATTGCGCAGAGACTGAATAAAATCACGCAGGTTTTGATTGCTGCGTTGGCGCAAATACGCCTCTTCTAGTTGCGGCCGCACTTCTTCTAAGCTGCGTTGACGAGCCGGCTGGTAATCTTGGATTAACACGATATGTTGCCCGTAGACCGAGCTTAGGGGGCCAATCCACTCCCCAGTGTTTTTACTGGAAGGCGTGGATAATGCGGCTAGTAGAGACTCTGAAAATTGAGCACCAAATTGCTGGCGTAACTTACTGAGGCTTTGCATAGGGAGCTGGTGGCCAAGCAGAAAGCTGTCGCCCATCGCTATCGCCTGCTCAATGCTCGGGCTTTGCTTTTCGGTGGCCAGCTTTTGTTGTGCTTTTTGGGCGCGAAGCTTCGACGCCTCTTTGTCCGCACTGAAGAAAATATGGCTAAGCTGAATCCGGGCATCCTGTTGCCATTGCTCCGGGCGGGTATTGTATAAGGCGTTTAAATCTTGCTCAGTGGCTGGAGTGATTGGCGCGCTGTTGCGACCAAACTCTTCCATTTTTTGGATCAGCCGGCGGCGAATTAATTCGTCATCTTTGTGCAGACCCAATTCTAATGCAGCGCTGATTTTGTCTTCTTCGCTTCCGTCTATACCCAGAAATTCGGCGTCTTTGACAAGACGCTGCAACACAATGGGATCGTGTTGATGCAGTTTGTGCCGCAGGGCTTCTTGTAAAAGCAGGTTGTCATCAATCAATGATTGGCGAATGACGAGCACTTCTTCAGGGCTGGGTGAGCTGCGTGTGCTGTTAATCCACTCTTGCAAGCGGGCCGTTATCACTTCCTCACTAGGCGCGGGTAGCGTGTAGGAATCTCGCCACTGCAGCCATTGATCTAGAGCAAATAGCGCGCTACCAATTAGCAAAAAATGCAGTATGGGCTTGCGCCAAAAATATAAAGATTGTGTGGTCATTTTCTTAGTCAAAAAGAGTTTCTTTAAAAACAAAGGCTTCTATATCTAGTGTGTTTCTGATTAAAACCACTGCATTAAAGCGATGGCGATAATGAGCCCAATACTGGGCACCACAACCGTGAGTGCGGCAATGGGGCCGTAAGCGGTTTTATGGGTTTCGCCGCAGATGGCCCGCACCGTGGTAACGATATAACCGTTGTGCGGCAGTGAATCCAATGCGCCTGAAGCGATGGATGAAATGCGGTGTAATTGCTCGGGGTTAACGCCTAAATCCATATAGTGGGGGCCGAGCACGGGCAGGGCGATAGACAAGCCGCCAGAGGCAGAGCCGGTTAAGCCGGCGATCATCGTTACGCCGATGGCCGCGCCGATAAGTTCATTGCCGGGAATGCCGGTGACCGTATCTACCGCCACGGCAAAGGCTGGCGAGGCTTTCGCTATCGTGCCAAAGCCGACCACGGCGGCGGTATTGCCGATGGCAATCAGCGCGCCATTGGTCGCTTCATTGATGGCTTTGGGCATATTGTGAAAGTGGCGGAAGTTCAAGGCCATAATGCTTAAACAGCCGCCGCCCAAAGCGAGAATTAAGGCATATTGGGCGTATTTTTCATGGAAGAAAAATGAGATGAGCAACACCACGATCAGCGGGAGAAAGCCGGTAAGCGGATGCGGGTAGTCGCGCACGGAAATATCGGGATCGGTGTCGCGGTGCTCAAAATATTCGCCATTCGCTACGGCTTGGCCGATCATGCGCTTTAGCCACCAGAAGCCAAAGGCAGCCATCAGTACCGCAACAATCAGGCTAACTTGCCATTCGGCATAGGGACTGGTGCCGAGATGCTTAATGGGAATCCAATTCTGAATTTCCGGAGAGCCGGCGCTGGTCATGGTAAAGGTGACCGAGCCAAAGGCCAGCGCGGCCGGGATAAAACGCCGGGGCAGGTCGGCGTCTTTAAACAGGCTCAGGGCCATCGGGTATACCGAGAAGGCCACGATAAACACGCTGACACCACCATAGGTCAAAATGGCGCAGGCCATAACGACGGCCGCAACCGCGTGGCGCATGCCGATTTTATCGACAATCCAACGCGCCAGAGCATCGGCGGAACCGGTGTCTTCCATAAATTTGCCAAACAGGCTGCCGAGCAGGAACATGAGAAACCAGGCGCCGACAAAACCAGCAAAGCCCTTCATATAAGTGGTGACAAAAGCGGGGGCGTCGGATTCAGGAAACACGGGCAGGCCTCCGCTGAGGCCGACGATCAGCGCGCAGAGGGGTGCGGCAATAAACAGGTTCCAGCCTCGAAGAGCAAGGGTGGTGAGCAGAATGAGGCCGCCGATCAGGCCAATCATGCTTAGCATCGAATTTGTCCTTATTTTAACTGCCGCACAGTTTGTAACAAAATGGGGTCAGAGTAAAAATAAATACCGGAGGTGTGGTGTATGGGCAGTTTGAGTACGCGACAGCAATTAGTTAAACGGGTCAGAGGGATCGCTCAGACTCGCTTGGATGCTGATAACGCCAGTCTGTTCAGCCAATTTGTCGATCAGCTTATTCATGTTCACCCGGACGAGTCCCAATTGGACTGGGAGCCAGAAGCCAATTTTGGCGTGCTCTACGGACTGTTCCGTTTTGCCTGCAAACGCGGTTCTGACGAATCGCTATTAACGGTGTTTAACCCAGACCTTGAGGCCGATGGCTGGGTGAGCAAGCACACCGTGATTTATTACTGCCAGAGTGATATGTCCTTTCTGGTGGACTCCCTGCGCATTGCACTGAACAAGGAAAAATTGGGTATTCACCTTTTTGAAAGCGTGGTGATGCGGGTGCATCGCGATGCTGGTGGCCTATTGGTAGACGCCCAAGCTCCTGACGGTGCCACAGCTCAATCGGAAAGCCTGGGCTTTATTTTGATTGATGCGACTTCAGATATAGCGCGGTTGAGTGAAATTAAAGCGGTTCTGAAATCGGCTTTTACCGATGTTTCTCTGGTTGTGAGCGACTTTGAAGCCATGCTGGGCCGAGTGGATAACTGTATCGCTGAGGCGGAAGCGAATAGTAGCCAAGATGAGGAGTTGGCTTTTTTACACTGGCTACGCGAGGGCAATTTTACCTTTTTGGGCATGAGTGATTTTTTGCTGAGTCGGGTGGAAGGCGAGCAAAAAATTGTGGAACAAGCGGGGCAACAATTAGGTGTGTTGCGCAAGCGTGAGCTGTTGCCGGAAAGCGACTTGGCTGCACTTGGCAAGGGTTTTGCCGACTTCTATGCCCAAAGTTCGGTATTGGCGTTTACCAAGGCCTCTCATAAATCCACCGTGCATCGTCATGTTTACGCCGACTATGTGGTTATCAAGCGCTTTGCTAACGACGGAAAAGTGGTGGGCGAAACCCGCATATTGGGTTTGTATACCGCGAGTATGTACTTTCAAAGCGTGTCGGAAATTCCGCTATTGCGTAGTAAAGCGCGTTGGTTAACTCAACATTCCCAGCTCGATAATGCCAGTCACAATGGTAAAACCTTTGCTTCGATTCTTGAGCGCCACCCGCGAGATGATTTGATTCAAGCCAGTCAGGAAGAGTTATTGGAAACCTTGCTCAGCACATGGAAAGTGTATGAGCGGCGCACGGTACGATTGCTGGTGCGCTATGACCGTTTTGATAAGTTTGTCAGTTGCATTGTGCATTTGCCGCGAGAAGCGGTAAAGCAGGAGCGACAAATTGAAAAGCTGCTTTCCCACGCTATTGGGAGTAACGATTGCGAGCTGACTACGCAGTTTTTGGCGGAGTCGGTTCTGGCGCGTATTCGTCTGGTGTTTCGTGTCGGTGAAGCTGGGCTTCCCGATCTGAATGTGACCGCACTAGAGCGAGAGATCAGTGAATTGTGCCGGGATTGGAATGATCGCTTTACGGAGCTGTGTGTCGAGCGATTGGGTGAAGAGCATGGTCGGCAGCTGGCGATCCACTATGGCAATGCGTTTAGCGCTTCTTATCAAGAGAGGTTTTCGCCGTGGCTGGCGGTTAATGATATTGAATTGTGCGAACGCTTAAACGGCCCCAGTGATATCAGTATTAGTTTGTTTCATGAGGTGGGCGCGCAGGAAAATTTACTGCGCCTAAAACTGTTTCATCGCGAGGTCTCACTGCAGTTATCGGATATTTTGCCGCTGCTAGAAAACTTGGGCTCACGGGTCTTGGTTGAGCACCCTTACGAAATTTGTCCCGATAATAATAGCCTGATCTGGATGCATGATTTTTCGCTGGAACATGCGGTTTCTACCGGACAGTCGCTAAATATCGATGCGGTGCGAGACACCTATGAGGATGCCCTGCGTGCGATTTGGCGGGGCGAAGCGGAGAACGATAGTTTTAACCGACTGGTGTTTGCCGCCAGGTTGGATTGGCGCTCGGTCGCTTTATTGCGCGCCTATGCCCGCTATTTTAAGCAGTTGGGTAGTCCATTCAGCATGCACTATATCGCCCAGGTGCTGGTCGATAATGTGGATATTTGCCGCGACCTCATGGCGCTGTTTCGCTGCCTGTTTGACCCCCGGCGCAGTGAGGTGCGCAGTGCCGAAGATAAAATAGGCAAACTTCATCAGCGCATTCACGATGCGCTGGACGAGGTGCAAAACCTCAATGAGGATCAGGTTCTGCGCCATTACTTGCACACTATTGAAGCGACACTGCGTACCAATTTTTTCCAGCAGGATAATGAAGGCCGGCAGCGCAGTTGTATCGCGCTGAAAATCCATACGCGTGAACTGAGTTTTGCACCGGAGCCGCGCCCGGAATTTGAGATTTATGTGTATTCCCCCCGCGTGGAAGGTGTGCATTTGCGCGGCGGCAAAGTCGCCCGTGGCGGTATTCGCTGGTCTGATAGGGTGGAGGATTTCCGCACAGAAGTGCTCGGCTTGGTTAAAGCTCAGCAGGTTAAAAATGCGGTTATTGTGCCCACAGGGGCCAAGGGCGGCTTTGTGGCTCGTAAAGCCGCAGGGCTTAGCGAGCGGGAGGAAATTTTTGCCGAGGGCGTAGCTTGCTATCAACAATTTATTCGTAGCTTATTGGATATTACCGATAACCGCCGTGGCGCGGATGTGATCCACCCTGAGGGTGTGGTTTGTCGCGATGACGATGACCCCTATCTTGTGGTTGCGGCTGACAAGGGCACCGCCAGCTTTTCTGATATCGCCAATGATATTGCCTTGGACTACGGCTTTTGGCTGGGTGATGCTTTTGCGTCTGGCGGTAGTCACGGCTACGACCACAAGGCGATGGGCATTACCGCTCGCGGGGCTTGGGTCGCTGTGCAACGGCATTTTCGCGAGTTGGGCATCAATATTCAGGAGCAGCCTTTTACGGCCATTGGTATTGGCGATATGGGTGGTGATGTCTTTGGCAATGGCATGTTGCTGTCTCAGCAGACGCGCTTGGTTGCTGCCTTCAATCATTTGCATATTTTTATCGACCCCAACCCGGATGCGCTGTCTTCTTGGCGCGAGCGTAAACGTCTATTCGAAAAGCCAAATTCGAGCTGGACCGATTATGATCGGGAGCTAATTTCTGTCGGGGGCGGGGTGTTTTCTCGCAGTGCCAAGCATATTGAACTCAGTTCAGAAATGCAGAACTTGCTGGGCACCGAGGAAAAGCAACTTTCACCTAACGATTTAATCAAGACGCTATTGCAAGCGGAAGTGGATTTGATCTGGAACGGAGGCATTGGCACCTATGTTAAATCTGCTACTGAAACCAATGCCGATGTGGGTGATCGCAGCAATGATAGTCTGCGCGTGAATGGCCGTCAGTTGCGCTGCAAAGTATTTGGTGAAGGTGGCAATTTGGGTATGACCCAGTTGGGTCGTATGGAATTTTGTCGCGCTGGCGGTATTTGTAATACCGACTTTATTGATAACTCGGCGGGAGTGGATTGCTCCGACCATGAGGTAAATATCAAAATTCTGCTCAATGCCCAGCTTGAATCGGATGACCTGACCTTTAAACAGCGAAACCAATTATTGGTAGATATGACGGGTGAGGTTAGTGAGTTGGTGTTGCGCAATAATTATCGTCAGACACAGGCGATAAGTCTGGCGCAGTTTCGGCGCGAAAAACACCACCACGATTATCTGCGTTTTCTTGAATATCTGGAGGGGCGGGGGCGCTTGGTGCGGGCGCTGGAGTTTATTCCCGACAATGACAGCTTGGCAGAATATCGGCAGGCGGGCACCTGCTGGACGAGGCCCGAATTGTCGGTGCTGGTGTCTTACGCCAAAGTGGATTTAAAAGAGCAGCTATTGCACGGCGATTTGCTAGAAGACCCTTGGCTGGCGCGTCGGGTTTACCGGGCTTTTCCCCGCCGATTGTGGGAACAATACGGGCCACAAATTATTGAGCACCGGCTAAGTCGGGAGATTGTGGCCACGCAATTGGCTAATGAAATGGTCAACTTGATGGGCTTCACCTACTGTATGAGGCAGGAGCAATCTATTGGTGCCAGCCCAGCCAAAACCGCAAAAGCCTTTGTTGTGGTGATGGCGCTATTTGAGTTGGATGCATTGTGGGCCGAGATTGAGAAGTTGGATCATCAGGTGGCTAGCTCGGTGCAATACGAATTGCTCCATCAGATTATGCGCTTGGGTCGCCGCAGTACACGCTGGTTTTTACGCAATAAACACGACCTTTCTCCCGAGCAAGCCATTCAGCAAATGCAGGCCGGATTTAATCAAATGTTACCGGTGTTGAGCAATTTGCAATCGGATAACTGGATGCAGGTTTGGCAGGCCCAGGTGCAGGCGTGGCAGGATGCTGGCGTGCCGCAAGCGATTGCCGAACGGGTAGCCAGTTTTGATGCCTTCTTTCTGTTGCCCGGTTGTATTGATGCGGCACTTGAGATTCACGTTGAGGCACAGGTTTTTGTCAGCTTGGTATTTCGCTTGATTGATCGCCTCTGTTTGGATTGGGCGCTCCAGCAATTAATTGCTTGGCAACCCGATGGTCGCTGGCAGGATTTAGCGCGGGAATCTTACGTAGATAATATCGAAGTGCTGGTACGAAAACTGGCAATTGGCTTGCTTGGCGCTAACCGTGGGAGCGGGAATGACGCGGGTGAAGGTAGAGACATGGACAGCGCTGAGTCGCAAGTCGCTGATGCCACTATGGCTTTTGATCAGTGGCAGCAAAAAAGCGAAGCGCGAATTAATCGTTATCTCACCACCATCAACGCCGTGAAAACTTCAGTGGCAAATGACTTGTCAGTCTTTACCGTGGTGCAGCGGGAGTTGCAGGATTTAGTGGAAGGGTCTTTGGCTTAAAAAGGGCCGCTTCCTTGCGGAGAGCGGCCCGTTTGAACTCATAAAGAGTGATTTAAACGTGAATTCCTTTCAGTACCGCCGCCAGCGCAACTTGTTCTGAAGAAACCTCGGGCTTCTGCTCCCCTTCACTTTCACCCTTGGCGGCAGCCGAGTCAGGGAAGGTGCGGAATACCGTGTTCATAATAATTTCCGTCGCCTTCGGCATAATCGCATTCAGCACCTGCATGGTAATGCCCAAGCCGGTCGCAATCCGTTTTGGACGGCGCACAATCGCATCACAAATCATATCCGCCGCTTCTTCTGGCGTCAGCGTAGGCACCGCATTGTAGATTGAGGTTGGCCCAATCATGGGGGTGCGTACCAGTGGCATATTGATGGTAGTGAAGGCGATATTGCGGTCTGAAAATTCAGCTGCCGCACTGCGTGAGAAGGCATCCAGCGCGGCTTTTGAAGCGGCATAGGCCGAGAAGCGAGGCGAGGTGCCAACGATAACGGCAATGGAAGAAATATTGATGACATGGCCCGCGCGACGTTCCAGCATCGATGGTGCTAGCCCCATTACCAAACGAATCGCGCCAAAATAATTCAGCTGCATGGTGCGCTCAAAATCGTGGAAACGATCGAAGGTCAGCTCCAGTGAGCGGCGAATTGAACGGCCGGCGTTATTGACCAGCACATCCACATGGCCGTGATTTTTCAGCACGGTTTTGACCAGCTCGTCACAGGAATTGAGATCGGAAACATCGCAGGGATAGGCAAAGCTGGTGCCGCCTTTGCGTTTGATTTCGGCCTGTGTTTCTTCCAATTTTTCCAGCGTGCGCGCAACCAGTACCACTTGAGCGCCAGCCTCGGCCAGTTTCAGTGCAGCGGCTTTACCAATGCCTGATGAGGCGCCGGTAATAACCACCACTTTACCACTGACATTGCCTTTTAAGCTGCGATCTTTATGCAGGTCTGGATCGAGATTACGCTCCCAGTAATCCCAGATTTTTTCAGCGTAGCTCTCCAGTTCTGGCAATTTAATGCCGCTGCCTTTGAGGGCGCGCTCGGTATCGCGGGTATCAAACTTGGTCGGCATATTCATAAATTGCAGGCCGTCGCGAGGGATGCCGTAATCCGCCAATACCGCATTGATAATACGGCGCACGGGTGGCAGGTTTTTGATCATGCCGAGGATGCTGGCCGGGATAAAGGCAAACATACGGGTATCAATACGCATGGCCATGCGCGGTGCGTGGGCAGCATCGGCGAAAATCTGCAGCACTTCGCCCACTTTTTTGGCCTGGGACTGGGTCAGGTGAAAACACTGTCCGTCCAGTTTGGGTTGGTGAGACAGGTAATCAATACAGTCGGCAACATAGTCCACCGGCACAATATTCATTTGCCCGCCTTCAATACCAATCAGTGGCATCCACTGAGGCACTCGGCTGCGCAGTTTTTGAATCAATTTGAAGAAATAATAAGGGCCGTCGACCTTATCCATTTCGCCGGTTTTGGAGTCGCCCACTACCATCGCCGGGCGGTAAATGCGGTAGGGAATGCTACACTCGCGGCGCACCAAGCCTTCGGAGATATGTTTGGTACGGAAGTAGGGGTGTTCCAGCCCGGTCGCTTCGTCAAACATATCTTCGCGGAACACACCGGGATATTGCCCTGCGGCGGCGATTGAGCTGGCGAGGTTAAAACATTTTGCGCCCATGGCTTCGGCCGCCGCAATGGCATTGCGGGTGCCGTCAATATTGGCGACCTCCTGGCTTTCAGCGTCCGCCTTGAGATCGTAAATAGCAGCTAGGTGATAGAAGTGGCGAACATTACCATGGAGCTTGGCCATCTCTTTAGGAGATATGCCGAGCCGAGGCTTGGATAGATCGCCATAGACGGGAATGAGCTGCTCGGCAGTCAATCCAGTGGCTTCAAGCAATTGTTTGTATTTCTGTTTAGAGCTGCGACGCACCAATACATAAATGGGGCCGCGGCGTTTTGCTAAACGCTCGATAAGAAAACGGCCGATAAAGCCGGTGCCGCCGGTAATAAAATAAGCCATAACTTTCTCCCTTTATTGAAATTATCCTGTTGTGAGAATGATGGAAATTTTTGAGGCGGCTCTTTATGGCCGCCTTTATTTTCTACATATTGTTGTGCTGCGAATTTATGGGCGCGGTGTGGTTACCGCTTTTTCGAGATCCTCAAAAGCTTCGTGAATATAATCGCCCAAACGCTCCATACGAGGCAGTGCCGAGGTGGCAACCAAGCCAAATTGCAGGCGTCCGTTATAACTATAGATGGTTATATTCAAATGGTTACCCGGAGTTAGCGCACTGATGGGATACATTTCTTCCAGCGCGGCACCTTTTAGATAAAGTTGGTCATTGGGGCCGGGTACGTTGGAAATCAGCGTGTTGCCCAGTGGCGGTACGCGATTTTCCAAACGCAGCATTTCCGCTAATTGGGCAAAGCTGCCGAGTAATACGGTGTAGGCCATGACGGATGTGGCGGGCACGCCGTCAATCTGGTAGCGAACATTGCGTAGAGTAAAGCCGATTTCGCGCAAGCGCTCATAGGGGTCTTCGGTACGTTTGGCCAGCTCCACCAGCACGATACCAATTTTATTGCCCATGCTGTTATCGCCTTTGCGGCGCAAGTTAACAGGCATTTGTACGGCGATGGGTTGATCGATATCGGCATCGCAATCCTGCAGGTAGCGATGCAGCGCGCCATCAATGCAGGTCAGTGCAATATGGTTCAGGGTAGAGCGGGTGAGTTGACGAAGGTGGTTTACCTTATCCATTGGCACTGAGGCGCTGGCAAACTGACGGCCCTCAATCACCCGGCCGGTTAACGGTGTTTTCGGGCGGCCTTTGAAGGGAACCGCCACGGCGTTTTTGGTCAGGTGAACGCTTTCCAGTGCTAATTGTGCGGTGAGTTTGCTCAGCCCGGCAAGGGTGCGGATGTAGTCGGTGTAGCGACCGCCGCGCTTGGTCAGCGCCTTCATAATGGACACGCTGTCCGCCGCGTTTTCCTGGCGCTTTTTAGGTAGCGCTGCCCACATGGTTGATGTAGTTTTTTCGGTAGCTGATTTGCTCAGGCTTTGAGCCAGAATCGAAGACATGGTTACGCCGTCGGCGTAGGCGTGGTGAAGTTTGGTGTAAAGCGCGAAGCGCTGGTCGTCAATGCCCTCGATAACGTGCATTTCCCACATGGGTTTGTCGCGGGACAGAATCGGGCCGTGGAGGTCGCCAACCAATTCATAAAGGCTGTCGCGGAAATCGTCGCCTTCTAGGGTGTGGTAGTGAATATGCTCTTTAACATCAAAGTTAATCGCTGTTTCCCAGCAGGGGCCGGTCAAATTGGTGAAATTGATCACTTGATTGAACGGAGCGCCAACATCGTCAGCGGTACCAACATATTGCTCTACGGCTTGCTGTACGAAATTTGCCGGTGCTTTGGCAGGTTTGCGAAACATCATCAAACCGCCGATATGCTTGGGGCTTGCATCAGATTCTGTTAGAAAAAAAGCCAAATCCATTATGGACAGTTTCGACATATTCACACTTCCCTTTAATAATCGTGAAATCGTTATTGCGGTACCGTTTATTGAATACCGTAAAAGTCTATGCCCTAATTAGCACCCCGGCTATTGCTCGTTCTGACCTTGTTTTAATTTTTTCGGTCAATTCACTTCAGGACGCTGGCAAGCCGAACATAACAGATAAGCCCGCTCGGGAACACTGCATGACTCAAGACATAAGAAAAGCGGCCACGGCGGTGGTGGTACGAGACTCAGATCAGGGCCTAGAGGTTTTGGTTTTACGGCGTCACCCACAACTGAAAGTCGGTGGCGGGCACTGGGTATTCCCCGGTGGCACCATTGATCCAGAAGATGAAATTGGCATGGAGTCTGAGGCGTTGATTGCCCGTGTCGCGGCAAGTCGAGAGACTCAGGAGGAAGCCAGCCTGAGTTTGGACCAGTCGGAGTTCCAGCTTATTTCCCATTGGACAACCCCGCCGGGAATGGGCAAACGTTTCGCGACTTGGTTTTTTCTCAGTGAGGTTGGCGAGGTAGAGGTCGTGGTTGATGGTCAGGAAATGGATGACCATATGTGGACCCTGCCTAAAACATTGCTGCGCTATCACCGCATGGGCGAAATGGCGATGATGCCGCCAACCGTGGTGACCCTCACCGAATTGGCGTCATGCGATAGTGTGGCCGAGGCGCGGGCTTTTTATGCGGCGCGGGAAGTGCCTTTCATTGAGCCGCAAATCAACAAACACCTCGGTGTACTTTGTATGCTCTATAAAGGCGATGCCGGGTATGCCAGCAAAGACCCAAGCAAGGTGGGATCGCGCAACCGCTGCTACTTGGAAGATGGTGTGTGGCGCTATGAGTTTTTCAAAAGCTAAAGCGCTTTAAAAATAAATTCAAAAAGTGCGAGGGTTTTTCCCTACTGCGGTGTTTAACCGATAACGACCAAGCTAATGGTCTTTTTTCGGAGTAAAACATGAACGCAAGCACAACCCTAAAATTTGCCGCCGCTACTCTGCTACTTGCAGTGAGCACGTATACCTTTGCTGAAATGAATGGCCCTCGCCCAGAATTTGGCCCAGAGGGGCGGCCCAGCATTGAGCAGATGGCTCAGCACCATGCACAGCGCTTTATGAAAATGGATCTCAATGCTGACGGCAGTGTGACTCGTGCCGAGATTGAAGAATTCAAAGCCCAGCAGCGCGAGCAGCGTACCGGTTCGCGTGAGGATCGTTTTAGTCGCGCCGATACCGACAATAACGGTATGGTTTCCTCTGAAGAGGCCCAGCAGCTTGCAATGTTGAAACTGACAGAGCGTGATGCCAACGGTGATGGGCAATTGGACCGCGGTGAATTTCACAGAGGAGAGTTTCGCAAAGGCGAGCATCATAAAGGCGGCTTCCCCGGTGGGTTTAAGCACGGCAAACCCGGTGACTGCGACGGCCACGGCCGGCCTGATTTTGCGGAAGAGTAATCACTAAAGGATTGCTAGTGCGTGCAGAGCAGTGATGAACATTTAATGAAAGCTGTGGCGCGGGGGGATTCCCGCGCCTTTTCTGAACTGCTCTCTCGTCATAGCCGCAGCGTGTTGAATATTTGCTACCGCATTGTGCAAGACCGCGCTGAGGCGGAGGATCTTTGCCAGGAAGTGTTTGAGTCTCTTTGGCAACAAGCGTCCTCATGGCAAGCCAACGCCAAATTACAAACTTGGCTATACCGTGTTGCCAGCAATGCCGCCTTGAATCATCGTCAGCGGGTACAGGCTCGTCAGCAATTGGGGGTGGACGAGGATGTCTTTGAGAATCCCGGCCAAGATACATTCTGCGAAACCGAGCAAGTTTCAATGTCTGCCGAAGAACCAGCCTATACGGCGTTACAGTTTGAACTCGGTATGCTGCCTGAGAATCAGCGGATGGCACTGTATTTTCGTTATTACCAAGATTTGGCCAGTCGCGATATCGCTGAAATTTTGGGCGTAAGCCTAAAAGCGGTTGAGTCCCTACTGGCAAGAGGTCGCAATCTTTTGAAGCAGCAATTGGCCAAAACCGCCAGTGTTGAGCCGCCGGTTGCCAATAAGCCGCCGGCTGCCAGTAAGCCGTCGGTAGCCGATAAGCCGCCGGTAGCCGATAAAAAGGAGCCCAATCGATGAAACCGAGTCCCTTGTTTCAGCAATTATTGATGCGCTTCGGTGGGCGAGCTTCCGACTGGCCCCTTGCTTGGCGCGTTTGCTTGAGCTTGTTGCTACTGTTTCCGGCAAACCGGCAGGTTTGGTTGGATGCGCAGGCTCAGGATGCGAGCCTGTCATCGTTTTTTCATTCCCATGTCGATGACATTGAGTTGAGCGACCAATTTATGCGGCGCTTGCAGAATATTTCCGATCAGGCTCAGCATGGCGCTGTTGTGCCAACAGAAGTCGAGGCGCTGGATCGGCGTATATTGAGTTATGGTTTTGGCGGTGCCCTGGCTTCTTTAGCTTTGGGTGTATTGCTGGGCTATACCAGTGTGTTTGGGTCTTTATTGGCAGATCAAACACTGGCTGATGAGGCAGGCAATAGCATTTTTTATTTTAGTGAACAGACGCTTTTTGATAGCGATGAACAAACGCTTTGGTTTCAAGAATGAGCCGGGCAGGGTAGGAGAATAGGATGACACGGCAAACTTGGTTGGCTTCTGGGCTGGCCCTCTCGCTGGTGATTAATGGCATCTTAATCGGTGTGTTACTCGGTTACCGTTTTGGTGGGCACGAGCGTCAGGCCATGGCGAGATTCGATCGGCAGATGTTTCGCACAGCGGGTGAGCCACTGCCGCAGTTACATGAGGCCATGCATGAGCGGCGCTCTGAATTTCGTCGGGCGTTTAAAGAAGTGCGCGCAGCTCGTCGAGCCATGTTTGAATTGATTCAGGCCCCTAGTGTCGATGCCGGAACTCTCGCGGGTGGTTTTGAGAGAATTCGTGTTGCAGAGCAGGAATTAAAAGCGGTGGGGCATCGAGCAATGAGTGAGGTTTTGCCCCGAGTGCCGCTGGAACAGCGCCAAGAGGTGATGAAGGCTTTTTTGCATAGAGAGATGGATCGTCGTCCGCCGCCAAGACCGATGGAGCATAAAGGCGAGCGTCCACCGGTTAGCATCTCGCCTGAAACCATGCCGCCAAGATAAAAAAACGGATCAGGGGGTTGAATTAACCGGGGTATAACTTAATTCGCCGTTATACCAGCGTTTGCGCCACGCTTTGAACACCCGCTCCGGGTACCAGCTTTTCCCTAAGCTACCGTTGTAGCGGGCGAGTGCACGATGGTAATTGCCGCGTTCGCGCTGCAGATAAAACTGCAATATCTGGCAGCCGTAGCGCAGGTTGGTGCTGACCAGACTGAGGTTGTCGTCAGGTCGACCAATTTCATTTTTCCAAAAAGGCATGACCTGCATTAGCCCTTGTGCTCCCGCGCTAGAAACAGCGAAGCGATCAAAGCCACTCTCTATTTGAATCAAGGCCAGTACCAATTCTGGAGGTAGCTTGGCCGCAGAGGCTTCGCGGTGAACATTTTGTAGAAAAGGGAGGCGTTGTTCGGGATCTTTTATAAACGGGCTGATTCGTTGAGACATGTCCAGCAGCCAAACCTCGGCGTCGAAGCGATCTTCAAAACTGCTGGCTTGTTCAATCCCGTCTTTCAAAAATTGCCGCAGAGCAAGTTGCTCTTCTGAAAGGGGCGAGCTAGTGATTTTTGACGAGGCACTTGCCTGTGTTGGCAAGGGAGCGCCAATCAATAACCATCCCGCAATCAGTGCTACAAGAAGCTTGATTGTGGGATGGTTAGTTTGACGTTGGTAGGATGCGTTCACCGCGACAGTTTATACTCGTTAGTTTTAGCGAGAAACCCGCTTGCTAACTTCAGCAACGATTTGCTCTACAGGAATGTCTTCGCTGTCAGTCGCACGGCGGTGCTTGTATTCCAGCATGCCCTGATCCAGTCCGCGATCACCCACTACAATGCGGTGTGGAATGCCCATTAATTCCATATCGGCAAACTTAACACCGGGACGCTCATTGCGGTCATCCAGTAAAACGTCCAACCCAAGCGCCTTCAGTTCAGTGTAGAGCTGTTCGGCTTTTTCGCGCACGCGATCAGACTTTTGCATATTCATGCCGACAATTGCCACTTGGAAAGGCGCAATGCTATCGGGCCAGATAATGCCTTTGTCGTCGTTGTTTTGCTCTATGGCAGAGGCCACTACGCGGGTTACGCCAATGCCGTAGCAACCCATAATCATGACTTGCTCTTTGCCATTTTCATTAAGCACCGTAGCGTTCATGGCTTCTGAATATTTGGTGCCGAGTTGGAAGATATGGCCAACTTCGATACCGCGACGAATCAGAATCTTGCCCTCGCCATCTGGGCTGGGGTCGCCTTCAACCACATTGCGAATATCGGCAATTTCGCCAAGCGCCAGATCGCGCTCCCAGTTCACCCCTTTCAGGTGGTAACCGTCTTCATTAGCGCCACAAATAAAGTCAGCGGCATGAGTTGCGCTGCGATCAACAATCGTGCGGATAGATAAACCGACCGGGCCAATGGAGCCAGTGCCGCAACCAATAGCCGCTTTAATGTCTTCTTCGCTGGCAAAGGTCATCGGTTTGGCAATGCCGCCCAGTTTTTCCGCTTTGATATCGTTGAGCTCGTGGTCGCCGCGAACAACAAGTGCCACCAGTGGCGCCTTGCTTTGGCCTTCTTCTTGAACGCCATAAACAATCAGGGTTTTTAAGCTGCGATCTGCTGCGCAACTGAAAAACTGGCTGACTTCCTCAATGCTGTGTACATCGGGAGTGGCCACTTTTTCCATCGCTTCGGTAGCGCTGGGGCGCTCGCCCGCAGGAGCCAGAGCTTCGGCCATTTCCACGTTGGCGGCGTAGTTTGAGGTGTCGGAGAAGGCAATATCATCTTCACCGGAATTGGCGAGTACGTGGAATTCATGTGAACCGCTGCCGCCAATAGAGCCGGTGTCGGCAATAACGGGGCGGAAATCCAAGCCTAAGCGAGTGAAGATATTGGTGTATGTGGCGTGCATAACATCGTAGGTCTCCTGCAAGGATTCCTGATTTTTATGGAAGGAGTAGGCGTCTTTCATCACAAACTCGCGGGAGCGCATTACCCCAAAGCGTGGACGAATTTCATCCCGGAACTTGGTTTGTACCTGATAAAAGTTCGCCGGCAGTTGTTTATAGCTTTTGATCTCATTGCGGATCAGGTCGGTGATGACCTCTTCATGGGTTGGGCCAAGGCAGAAGCTGCGCGAATGGCGGTCGCTAATGCGAAGCAGTTCTGGGCCGTATTGTTCCCAGCGGCCGGACTCTTCCCACAGTTCAGCGGGTTGTACCACCGGCATCATCACTTCCTGTGCGCCGCTGCGATCCATTTCCTCGCGCACAATGGTTTCTACCTTGCGCAGTACCCGCAAGCCCAGCGGCAGCCACGAGTACAGGCCGGTTGCCAGTTTGCGGATCATGCCCGCCCGTAGCATCAGTTGGTGGCTGATCACCTCCGCATCGGCGGGGGTTTCTTTAATAGTAGCGATAAGAAATTGACTGGCGCGCATGTAACAATAGATCCTTAAACAGCGTTGTGTTCGCAAGCCTGCCTGTCGTTGAGAGTTGGCAGACGGCGATGTAAGAGCCGCATTTTACGACCCTTGTCTGGCAGCGTACAGATGAGGGATGAATAAGGAGCTAATATGTTTTCCCTTCACCCCCGCTTGGCCGAAGATACCTTTGTTGTTGGTGATCTGCCTCTGTGCCGAGTTTTATTGATGAATGACAGCCAATATCCCTGGCTGATTCTGGTGCCCCGCGAAGAAAATTTACGCGAGCTACACCAGTTGAGCTGGGCCTCACAGCAGCAGTTTTTGCGGGAGTCGAATCTTGCTGCGAGCCTTTTAGAGCAGCTTTTTCGGGCTGAAAAGCTCAATCTGGCGGCGCTGGGCAATATGGTGCCGCAGTTACACTTTCACCATATTGCGCGCTTCCAAGATGACCCGGCATGGCCCGGCCCGGTTTGGGGAGCGCGGCCGCGAGTGGCTTATGAGCCGAGCTTGCGAGATGAGCGTTTGGCAGTGTTAAAAGAGGCTTTTACGGAAGAGTCAGAGGGTTCTTTTGTGATCGCTTAAGATCGCTAAATGGGAGATTTTTTTCGGCCAAAAAACGCGCGATCGGGGGAATTGTTTCAAATCGTCGTAATTTCCCGCTTTTTGGGCGATTTTTTTCCAATGTCGCGTGTTTTGCTCTTGTATAGCAGTGTTTAATCGACTATATGTATGCGCAGGCATTGAAGCATAGGTGGTAATTAGCGTTAGGTGCCAGCGAAACTACTTACAAAAATATAGCTATTAACTCATGAGGTGAAATTAACCCTATGGCAATCAAAAAAGCTGCACCAAAGAAAAAAGCTGCTCCAAAAGCCAAAGCGGCACCCAAGGCAAAGGCGGCTCCAAAAGCTAAAGCGGCTCCTAAGGCAAAAGCAGCACCTAAAGCTGCAGCTGCTAAAGCACCTGCACGCAAAACTACAGCCATCACTGAAAAAATGACCAAGACTCAAATGCTGACCGAGATCGCTGAAAACACCCAGCTGACTCGCAAGCAAGTGGGCGATGTCTTTGTTGAGCTGGAAGCCCTGATCGAACGCAGCATCAAGAAACGCGCTGTGGGTGAGTTCACCGTTCCCGGCCTGATGAAAATCACCACTGTGAAGAAGCCTGCTGTTAAAGCTCGCAAGGGTATCAACCCCTTCACTGGCGAAGAAACCATGTTCAAAGCCAAGCCTGCCAGCGTAGCGGTTAAAGTTCGTCCGCTGAAAAAGCTGAAAGACTTCGCATCGTAATCTGGTCTTCTGACCGACTGACGGGCGCTTCGGCGCCCGTTTTCGTTTCTGCTTCCCCCTCAAACCGATTTAATGCTGGCGCCGGTTTGCGTTATAATCCCGCTCCTTTTTAGTCCCGGTTTGGCAATACTGCCTCGGGTTCGGCAAGACATTGTCTGATTTGTATTGAGAATTACCGATGCCAATCTACGAATATGCGTGTAAAGACTGCGGTCACACCCTGGAAAAACTGCAAAAAATGAGCGATCCCGTACTGGTGGATTGCCCGGCCTGCAATAAGCCAAGTCTGGAAAAACAGATTTCGGCGGCGGGTTTTCGCCTTAAAGGTGGCGGTTGGTACGAGACAGATTTTAAATCCAGCGGTACCAAGAAAAATCTGGCCGGCGATAGCGGTTCAGGTTCCAGCAGCTCTTCTGCCGACTAATTAACATTACAGCGATTTATTGGGAAAAAACCATGCGAAGCCATTACTGCGGCCTATTGGGCAGCGAACATATCGATCAGGACGTCACCGTATGCGGTTGGGTAGATCGTCGCCGTGACCACGGCGGGGTTATCTTCCTCGACATGCGGGACCGCGAAGGTATTGTGCAAGTGGTGTTCGATCCGGATACCGGCGATCACTTCAAAGCGGCGGATCGGGTGCGCGGTGAATATGTGCTGAAAATCCGTGGCCGGGTGCGTGCGCGAGATGCGGCAACCGTAAACCCCAATATGAAAACCGGTCAAATTGAGGTGCTGGGTAAGGAAATTGAAATCCTGAACGCCGCAGAAACTCCGCCATTCCAATTGGACTCTCATGTTGAAGTGGGCGAAGACGTGCGCCTGCATTACCGTTATCTGGATCTGCGCCGCCCACAAATTGCCGACAAGCTGCGTCTGCGCGCCAAAGTGACCTCGGTACTGCGTCGTTATTTAGACGAGCAGGGCTTTCTGGATATTGAAACGCCAATTCTGACTCGTGCTACCCCAGAGGGTGCCCGCGACTATTTGGTGCCCAGCCGTACTCACGACGGCAAGTTTTTTGCGTTGCCTCAGTCGCCCCAATTGTTTAAGCAGCTATTGATGGTGTCTGGCTTCGATCGCTATTACCAAATCGCCAAGTGTTTCCGCGACGAAGACTTGCGCGCTGATCGCCAGCCCGAATTTACTCAGATCGATATTGAAACCTCCTTTATGGATGACAAGGCGGTGATGCAGGTTGCGGAAAATATGATTCGCAATCTGCTCAAAGAAGTGCGCGATGTTGATTTGGGCGACTTCCCGCACATGCCGTTCTCGGAAGCCATGAGCCGTTATGGTTCCGACAAGCCAGACCTGCGTATTCCGTTGGAGCTGTGCGATGTTGGCGATTTGATGGCCGAAGTGGAATTTAAGGTGTTCTCCGGCCCAGCTAAAGACCCCAAAGGTCGTGTGGCTGCATTGAAAGTGCCCGGCGGCAACGACAAACTCAGCCGCAAGCAAATCGACGATTACACGAAATTTGTCGGCATTTACGGTGCGAAAGGTCTGGCCTACATCAAGGTCAACGATAAGTCTGATCTGGAAAACGGCCTGCAATCGCCCATTGTTAAATTCCTGCCTGAGTCAGTTCGCGCAGCCATTCTGGAACGTGTGGCGGCCGAAAATGGCGATTTGATTTTCTTCGGTGCCGATTCCACTAAAGTGGTTAACGAGGCGCTGGGTGCGCTGCGCTGCAAGCTGGGTGAGGATCTTGATCTGTACACCTGCGAGTGGGCGCCACTGTGGGTTGTCGACTTCCCCATGTTTGAAGAAGATAGCGAAGGTAACTGGACTTCGCTACACCATCCTTTCACTCGTCCGGCTTGTACGCCAGCAGAGTTGGCAGCCAATCCGGGTGAGGCCCTGTCTATCGCCTACGATATGGTGCTAAACGGCACTGAATTGGGTGGTGGCTCGGTGCGTATTCACCAGCCGGATATGCAGCAAGCGGTATTTGAAGTGCTGGGTATTGGCGATGATGAAGCCCGCGAAAAATTCGGCTTCCTGCTGGATGCACTGAAGTACGGTGCGCCTCCACATGCGGGGCTGGCTTTTGGTCTGGATCGCCTGATTATGTTGATGACCGGCGCCAGCTCAATTCGTGATGTTATCGCCTTCCCGAAAACCCAAACGGCAGCATGTTTGATGACGGACGCGCCGGGCGTGGTGGAAACTCGCCAGCTAAACGAGCTGAATATTCGTCTGCGCAAGACGGAAGCTCAAAAAGAGCTGGAGAAAAAAGCCGCGCAAAACGCCGGGGAATAAATTGTGGCGGGGCACAGCAAATGGGCGAATATCAAACACCGCAAGGCGGCACAGGATGCCAAGCGGGGTAAGGTATTCACCAAGCTGATCCGCGAACTGGTGGTGGCCGCCAAAGCCGGTGGGCCATTGCCAGAAGATAATCCGCGCTTGCGGGCGGCGGTCGATAAAGCTCTAGGCGCGAATATGAAACGCGACACTATCGACAAAGCCATCGCCCGTGGTGCCGGCAATGCCGAAGGTGAAAACTACGACGAAATCACCTACGAAGGTTACGGCGCGGGCGGTATTGCGGTTTTGGTTGAATGTATGACCGATAATCGCAACCGCACAGTGGGTGATGTGCGCCATGCCTTTTCCAAGCGCGGTGGCAATCTCGGCACCGACGGTTCAGTCGCCTATCTGTTTTCCCGCAAGGGACAAATTTGTTTCGCTCCCGGTCTTGATGAGGACGCCGTAATAGAAGCGGCACTTGAGGCGGGCGCGGAAGATGTTGTCAGTCATGATGACGGTAGCATTGATGTGCTCACCCCTTTTGAAGATTTCATGGCAGTGCGCGATGCGCTGCAAGAGGCGGGCTTTGTGCCGGACTCGGCCGAGGTGATTATGCAGCCGGCAACCACTGTTGAGCTGGATAAATCCGGGGCTGAAACCCTATTGGGCTTGGTGGATATGCTGGAAGATCTGGACGATGTTCAGAATGTCTACACCAATGCCGATATTCCCGAGGCCGTTCTGGCTGAGTTGGCGGAATAATTTCTTCCCTTTTTGAAGTAAGCAGGCTGCGCTCGCTTTGTGCATAATAAGCGTGGAGTAACAAAGGGCGCGGCATGATTATCCTTGGAATTGACCCAGGTTCACAGAAAACCGGTTTTGGCCTTATCGAGGTTGCCGGTCATCGCCATCGCTATATAAGTAGCGGAGTGATTCGCCTACCTAAAGGGCCGCTGCCTGAGCGCCTTGCGGAAATTTATCGCAGTCTCAATCTTATTATCGACGAATACCAGCCCACATTGGCGGCGGTCGAAGAAGTGTTTATGGCCAAAAGTGCCGGTTCGGCGCTGAAGCTCGGTCAAGCACGCGGAGCGGCTGTAGTCGCCTGCGTCGGTCGTGATATTCCGGTGGCCGAGTACACCGCCAGGCAAATTAAAAAAGCGGTGGTTGGCACCGGGGCGGCCAATAAAGAACAAATTCAGCATATGGTCAAAATTTTGTTGAAATTGCCTGCCGCGCCACAGGAAGATGCGGCCGATGCGCTTGCTGCGGCAATCTGTCATGCCAATGCCCGGCAGGGGTTAGATAATATGGTGGCGGGCGAACAGTTGGATGTGGGCCGGCTGCGGCGAGGGCGGTTGCGCTAAGTCTTTCCGGTTTCTCTCCACCTCAAAAAATAGTCAAACATAAAAGCGAAAAGGAAATAACAGCATGATCGGTCGTCTGCGTGGCAAAATTCTTGAGAAACAGGCGCCGGAAATCCTGTTGGATGTTGGCGGCGTCGGCTACGAGGTTTTTGTGCCGATGACGGCGTTTTATAACCTGCCAGCGCTGGGTGAAGAGGTCAGCTTATACACCCAGTTTATTGTTCGCGAGGATGCCCAGCAGTTATTCGGCTTTGCCGATCCCCAGTCTCGCCAGCTTTTTCGCGATTTAATTAAAGTAAATGGTGTGGGCCCGAAATTGGCGCTGACCATTATGTCGGGTATCGAAAGCGATGAGTTTGTGCGCTGCGTGCTGGAAGACGATACCGCCGCCCTCGTTAAATTGCCGGGGGTGGGCAAGAAAACCGCCGAGCGTTTGATTATTGAAATGCGTGACCGCCTCAAAGATTGGGCATTGCCGGCGTCTGCGAGTACCGGAGCATCGGCTTCAATGCCGGTCGATGCCGCCGGTGAGGCCGAATCTGCCTTGGTGGCACTGGGCTATAAACCGCAGGAAGCGGCTAAAGCCATTGCTGCCATCCCTGAAAAAGACAGCCTCAGTAGCGAAGCACTGATCCGCGCTGCCTTAAAAAGCATGATTCGCTGAGTAAGCGCGGCCGAAAAGCGTGCCCCATAGACAAAATCTTCCGCCCGCTAATGATTTGTGTTGTGACTCATGGTCAAATAGGCCGCGTAACTCAGGAGGCATCAGGGTAGCAGAATGATTGAGGTAGACCGCCTAGTGGCGCCGGAATCGCCCAGTGGTGGCAGCGAGGAACGGTTTGATCGGGCGATCCGCCCCAAATCGCTCGCTGACTATATTGGGCAGCAGGCGGTACGGGAGCAGATGGATATTTTTGTTCGCGCCGCTCGCGGTCGCGACGAACCTCTCGATCACACCCTGATTTTTGGCCCGCCAGGTTTGGGCAAAACCACGCTTGCCAATATTCTCGCCAATGAAATGGGCGTAACCCTGCGCACCACCTCTGGCCCGGTACTGGAAAAAGCCGGCGACCTCGCCGCTTTGATGACCAATCTTGAACCCGGCGATGTGCTTTTTATCGACGAGATTCACCGTCTCAGTCCACATATAGAAGAAGTGCTGTATCCGGCGATGGAAGATTTCCAGCTGGATATTATGATTGGTGAAGGTCCCGCCGCGCGCTCCATCAAACTGGATTTACCCCCCTTTACCCTCGTGGGTGCCACCACTCGCGCCGGTCTTTTGACCTCGCCGCTGCGTGATCGCTTTGGCATTGTGCAGCGTTTGGAGTTTTATGGCGTACCAGATCTGGCCACCATCGTGAGTCGGGCGGCGAATATTCTCGGCATGGAGATGGATGAGGCCGGTGCCCGTGAAATTGCCCTGCGTTCACGGGGAACCCCCCGTATTGCCAACCGCCTATTGCGGCGGGTGCGAGATTACGCCGAGGTGAAGGCCGATGGCCGGGTGACGGCTGAAGTGGCCGACCAAGCGCTGACCATGCTTAATGTCGACAGTTCGGGTTTTGATCATCTGGATCGCCGTTTGCTGTTGGCCATGATCGAGAAATTTGACGGTGGGCCAGTGGGTATCGACAGCTTGGCCGCCGCGATCAGCGAAGAACGCGGCACTATTGAAGATGTGCTCGAGCCTTATCTGATTCAGCAGGGCTTTATTATTCGCACGCCGCGCGGGCGCATGGTCACTGCCAGTGCGTATCGGCATTTCGACCGGGTAATGCCTCGAGATTTGAGCAGCAGTGCCCCAGAGCAGGCTGACTTTTTAGGTAATATTAATGATTGAGCCAATGGGCGCGGAATTTAAGTTAGCCATCCGCGTCTATATCGAAGATACCGATGCGGGTGGCATTGTCTATTATGTTAACTATCTAAAATTCATGGAGCGGGCGCGTACGGAATTTATGCGCCAGTTGGGTTTTGGGAAGGCAGCTTTAGGCGGAGCCCAAGAGCGTGCTGAAAAAACGGCAGAAGACAGCGGCGCGATATTTGTTGTGAGTGATGTTCAGGCAAAATATCGCAGCCCGGCGCGCTTGGATGACCAGCTAACAGTAAGCGCAAAGTTGATTGAGTTGCGTAAAGCCAGTTTGGTTTTTGAACAAAAAATTTGGCGAGATGAGCAATTGTTGTGTGAGGGTGAGGTAAAGGTGGCGTGTGCAAATGCCAAAACCTTGCGCGCCACACGCGTTCCGGCCGAGTTATACAAAGTTTTATCGCGGCTAAAATAAGCCGTTTTTATGTTTTTGTGTTTTAAATTTTCAGGGGTGAAGTGTGGGCGGAGATCTGTCTGTAATAGAGCTAGTGCTGCAGGCCAGCATATTTGTGCAGGGCATTATGGCGGTATTGGTGCTGGCCTCTATCGTGTCTTGGTTCATGATTATCCAGCGGATGATGTATTTCAGTACCGCCAAGTCTGAGCTGCAAAAATTTGAAGATAAATTTTGGTCGGGTTCCGACCTGAAAAACCTCTATGAAAGTGGCGGCGGCAAGCGTAAAGCCATGGGCTTGGAAAGTATCTTTCGCGCTGGCTACAAAGAGTTTGCTCGCCTAGCGAATCGCAATATGGATGCCGATGCAGTAATGGAAGGTTGTCAGCGCGCCATGCGCGTGGCTCTCTCCCGTGAAGAAGAGCAGATGGAACACAGCCTGCCATTTTTGGCTACCGTGGGCTCTACCAGCCCTTATGTCGGTCTGCTGGGTACAGTTTGGGGCATCATGGGCTCCTTCCACGGTTTGGGCCAAGTGCAACAGGCGACATTGGCGACCGTTGCGCCGGGTATTTCTGAGGCCTTGGTGGCCACCGCAATGGGCTTGATTGCCGCTATTCCAGCCGTAGTTAGCTATAACCGCTTCTCCTCTAAACTCGATAGCTTTGCCGGCAAATATGAAACTTTTGCCGAAGAGTTCTACAGCATTCTGCACCGTCAGGTGCATGTGAACTGAGGCTGAAGATGCGCATTATAAATTTCGGGAGTGTAACCCGATGAGTCGCCGCAACCGTCGTAAGCCGATGTCAGATATCAATGTCGTTCCCTATATCGATGTCATGCTGGTACTGCTGATTGTTTTTATGGTGACCGCGCCGCTGCTGGTGCAGGGCGTACAAGTTGATTTGCCTGAGGCCCGCACCGAGCCCGTGCCACAAAAAGATGATGATCCCATTGTGGTGTCGGTGGACAAGCAGGGCCGCTATTACCTGAGTTTGGGTGATCCCCAAAAACAGGGCGAGCCTATTGCCTTGGAAGAAATTGGCGACAAGCTCAGTAAGATTCTGCGCCGCAAGCCCAAAACACCGATTATGGTTAGAGGCGATACCGCCGTGGATTATGGCCGGGTTGTGCAGGCTATGGCGGTTTTACAGCAAGCGGGCGCGCAGTCGATTGGTTTGATTACAGAAGAACCGGCTGGCGGAAAATAATCGTGCAATTTTTTCTGCCTGCGTTGGCAACGCTTGCTCTTCACGGGATGCTACTGGTGTTATTGCTGGTCGGCCTGCCCGGTGATGAGCGCCGCTTTGATCTACAGCCTGAGCGCACCATTATTAACGCCAAGCTGGTATTTGATGAAAAGCCGCGCCCGCAACCGGTGATTAAGCCCAAGCCAAAACCGGTGCCAAAGCCGCAGCCCAAGCCGACACCGAAACCTGTTCCGAAACCTGAGGTCAAAGCCAAGCAAGCTGAGCCGAAACCGAAGGAACCGAGTAAGGAAGAAAAAGCGAAACAGGAAGCGGAAAAACTGCGGCAGTTAGAAGAAAAACTGCGCCAGGAACAGCAGCAGGAATTGGCGGAAGCGCTGAATACCGAAGAGAAAAATGCGGAAGCGGATGCGCAACAGGAAATCACCTTTGGTGAGTTAATCGCTGCACTGGTAACCAATAACTGGTCGCGGCCGCCGAAGGCGCGCAATGGCATGGTGGCGGTGGTGGCGATTGAAACCGTACCCAGTGGTGAAGTGATTAACCAATATATTGTTGAGAGCAGTGGCGATACCGCGTTTGATCTCTCGGTATTGCGAGCGGTATCGCGCTTGGGTCGCATTGAGGAACTGGCCGAGCTGGCGGAAACCAATACCAGCCTTTATGAGCGAAAGTTTCGCCGCTTTCAGTTCAAATTTAATCCACAAGATTTGAGAAGGTAAGACAAATAAACATGCGTTTAACGACACGTTTACTACAGGGAATGATGTTTGCGCTAGTGATGTTGATCAGTCAACTCAGCGCGGCGGCCGACCTGACCATTGAAATAAATCGTGGCAATGATGATCCGCTACCCATCGCTATTGTGCCGTTTAGTTGGCAGGCCGGTTTCACTGTGCCCGAGGATATTGCACGCATTGTTGAGCGCGATCTGCACCGCAGTGGCCAGTTTGCGCCGATTCCGCGCGAAGATATGATTAGCCGTCCCGATTCTTCCCGCGAAGTGTATTACGGAGATTGGAAGAGCCTTGGCGTTGATTATATTTTGGTGGGCAAGCTGGGCCTGAATGGCAGTAATGGTCTTTCGGCCAGTTATGAATTGATGGACGTAAACACCCAGCGGGTGATTTTCACCGCCACTGATATCGCCAGCTTTAGTAAAGCGCGCTATCTCGCGCACACCATCAGCGATCGCATTTATGAAAAGCTAACCAATATTCGCGGCGCTTTCCGCACCGAGCTGCTCTATGTGTCGTCTACTCGCGATACCGATAAGCCGCGCTTCCGCTTGATTAAAAGTGATATCGACGGTGCCAATGAGGTGGTGTTACTGGATCAAAACCAGCCCATTATGTCGCCAACCTGGTCGCCTGAAGGCAAGCGTATCGCCTATGTTTCCTTTGAGACCACCCGTCCGGCAATTTACTTGCACAATCTGGAAACCGGCCAACGTGAACAACTGACCAATTACCCCGGTCTAAATGGCTCGCCAACGTTCTCTCCAGATGGTCGTAAATTGGCAATGGTGCTTTCTAAAGACGGCAGTCCCGATATCTATGTGATGGATTTGGCTAGTCGCCAGCTCGATCGTTTAACTGACCATTTTGCGATTGATACTGAACCGGCGTGGTTGGGCGATGGCAAGTCGATTGTCTTTACCTCGGATCGCGGCGGCAAACCACAAATTTACTCGGTAGCACTGGATGGCCAGCAGTTGCAACGCCTGACCTTTGAGGGTGATTACAATGCCCGAGCCCGAGTGCTACCAGACGATTTAGGACTGATTTTGGTGCACCGTAATCAGGGTGATTATCACATTGCTATTTACGATACTAAGCGCCGTAAAATGGAAGTACTAACTACCACCTCACTTGACGAATCTCCTAGCGTTGCGCCCAATGCGACTATGCTATTGTACGCGACTAGTTATCGGGGCAAGGGTATACTGGCGGCCGTTTCTGTAGATGGGGGCGTAACCTACCGGCTGCCCTCTCAGTATGGCGATGTTAGAGAGCCGGCGTGGTCGCCATTTCTGGATTAAAGATTTTTGGTTCGGACGTTCTGGGGTTTGAAACGGCCGGCCACTTACTGACTCAAACCCAAAAACCTCCAAGGGGGATTTACTATGGAAAACAGCAAGAAGTTTCTTTTAACTCTGACTATGGCCAGTTTGATGCTGGTAGGTTGTGCGTCTACCGAGACTGAAGATGAAGCGCAAAACGGCGCGGATTCTAGCTACACCTACAGCGACACCATGGGTGGCAGCAATGCTCAAGGTGGCGATGAAATGGAAATTGACGAGCCCACCGTGGTTCTGAAAACCGTCTTCTACTTTGATTTTGACGAAGCCACTCTGTCAGTTCAGGCTCGTCAGGATCTGAACGCGCAAATTCAAGCGCTGCGCAACACCAAAGGCGTGATTCGTTTGGAAGGCAACACCGACGAGCGCGGCACCCGTGAGTACAATATGGCACTGGGCGAGCGTCGTGCGCAGGTTGTGGCAGACTACATGGTTATGAACGGCATTCCCCGCTACCGTATTGAAACGGTAAGCTACGGTGAAGAGCGTCGTGCAGACTACGGTTCTTCCGAGTCATCTCACGCTAAAAACCGTCGTGTTGAGCTTAAATAATTACAGGTTATTGTATGTCTATTAAAACCGCTGTTTCGTCTGCAGCGTTGCTTGCTGGCCTTTTGGCCAGCAATGTCAGCCTTGCCCAGACCGACAGTCGCAGCTTTCAGGTTTCCGCCGGTGCCGACAGCACCATGTTTGAGCAAATTCAGCAGCTACGCCGTGAAGTGATGGACCTGCGGGGCATCATCGAGCAGCAGGGCAATGAAATCTACAAGCTCAAGCAGCAGTCTATGGATCGCTATATCGAGTTAGATCGGCGTATCGGTAGCCTAGGTACGGCTGCAACATCTGAGCCCGATGCCGGCCTCTCTGGTGAGGCCATAGCCTCAGCGAATACGGCTGGAACAACAGGTGAAGATCTGGCGGTTAACCGCAATACCGCTAATCCCGGCACCGGTAATGCCTCCAGTGATTACGCCCGCGCGTATGCGCTGGTGGGCGCTCGTGATTACCCCAAGGCAATTGAAGCCTTCAAGCAGTATGTGAAGGATTATCCAACGGGTGATTACACGCCAAATGCCTGGTATTGGTTGGGCGAGCTGTATGTTGCCGTGCAGCCGCAGGAGCTGGACTCAGCGGTTCAGGCTTTCCAGCGTTTGCTGACTGAATACCCTGATAATCACAAAGTTCCCGCCGCCATGTATAAACTGGCTACGGTATACTTTACTCAGGGCGATAAGCAGCGTGCGCAGGATATGCTGACTCACGTGATTGATCGCTACGGTAATTCCGGTAGTTCGGCGGTGAAAAAATCCCGAGAGTTTTTGCGTAAAAACTTTTAATCAGGGCGTTTTTACGTCGTCCTGATGACCTTGATAAACTTTGCGGCGGTGGGTGCGAATAGCGCTTGCCGCCGTTATTTTTTAGCCAGTTCCCATCTATGAATCCAAGTCTGCGCATTACTGAAATCTTTTACTCGCTGCAGGGCGAGAGCCGCAGTATTGGTCAGCCTACGGTATTTGTTCGGTTAACCGGCTGCCCGTTGCGCTGTCAGTACTGCGACACGGAATATGCCTTCCACGGCGGCCAAAAAATGGAGCTTGATGCTATTCTTGCAGAGGTTGCTCAATATCGGCCTCGCCAGATTTGTGTCACCGGTGGTGAACCGCTGGCGCAACCAGATTGTTTGCCTTTATTAACCGCGCTCTGCGATCAGGGTTATGCGGTGTCGCTTGAAACCAGTGGCGCTATGCCGGTAGACGGAGTTGATGAGCGGGTTTCCATCGTGATGGATTTAAAAACGCCAGATTCGGCAGAACAGCATCGCAACCGTATGGAAAATCTGCCGCTGCTGCAGCAGAAAGATCAGCTCAAATTTGTGATTTGCAGTCGCCAGGATTATGACTGGGCGCGGTTTCAAGTGGATCAGCATCAACTTGCAGATCGAGTAGGTGAAGTGCTGTTTTCGCCGAGTTTTGAGCAACAAAATGCCACTGAATTAGCCAACTGGATTATTGAAGATAATCTGCCGGTACGCTTCCAGCTGCAGTTGCACAAGCTGTTGTGGAATGATGCCGCCGGGCACTAATGTTTTAATTGATAGCAAGAAAGGGTAGCGCGTGAGTAAGAAAGCCGTAGTTCTGGTATCGGGTGGTTTGGATAGTGCCACCGTATTAGCACAGGCCGTGAGCCAAGGTTATGAATGTTATGCCTTGGCTTTTGATTACGGGCAGCGCCATCGGGCGGAGTTGGTGGCGGCGAAGCGTGTTGCTGAAGCCGGCGGTGCCCGCGAATTTAAAATTATCGAACTGAATTTGCGCAGTATTGGCGGCTCGGCGCTGACCGATGCGGCGATAGATGTGCCAGAGCACGGCGGCGAAGGGATTCCGGTAACCTACGTTCCCGCCCGCAATACCGTGTTTTTATCGATTGCCTTGGGTTGGGCGGAAGTGTTGAACGCCGATGATATTTTTATCGGTGTAAATGCGGTGGATTATTCTGGCTATCCCGATTGTCGCCCCGCATTTATTGAAGCCTTTGAGCAGCTCGCCAACCTTGCTACGAAAGCAGGTGTCGAGGGCCACAAGCTGCATATTCACAGCCCCCTGATCAAACTCAGCAAGGCCGAAATTATTCAGACTGGAACCAAGCTCGGCGTTGATTACGGCCTCACGGTTTCCTGTTATCAGGCCGATGAGCAGGGCCGCGCCTGTGGACATTGCGATAGTTGTTATCTGCGCAAAGAAGGTTTTGCGGCCGCTGGTGTGGCTGACCCTACGCCGTATTTCAGCTAAGGTTTTAGCATTTAACGGCAGTCCTAGCTTAAGAGCACAATTTCTCCGCTAAGGTCTCCGCAATCATCACTGCCGGCGCATGGGTATTGCCGCTGGTGATATTGGGCATGACTGAGGCATCGGCGATATACAAATTGTCGAACTCTCGCACTTTCAAATTAGCATCGACCACCGCCATTTCATCGCTATCGTCGCCCATTTTGCAGGTGCAGCTCGGGTGAAAAATGGTGGTGGCAATATCACCCGCCGCTTTTTCTAAGGCGCTTTGTGTCGCGAATTCCGGGCCGGGTTTGATTTCTACTGGATTGAATTTTTTTGCCGCCGTTTGCGCAGCAATCTCTCGGGTGATCTCAATGGCTCTGGCGGCGATGCGTCGATCTTCCTCGGTGCTTAAATAGCGCGGATCAATAATGGGGGCATCTGTCGGCTTGGCACTGCGAATATCGACCCGGCCGCGAGAGCTAGGACGCAAGTGGCAGATACTGGCAGTAATACCGGGAAAGGGGTGCAAGGTGGTGCCGAGTTTGTCGGCGCTCATCGGTTGCACATGGTATTCCAGATCGGGCATGTCGATATCATCGGAAGATTTGAAAAATGCGCCAAGTTGGCTGGGTGCCATCGAGAGCGGGCCGGATTGTTGGGTGAGATACTGCCAACCCATTTTGGCCTTGCCCAAAAGACTGCCATTCATGCAGTTTAGGGTGGTGGCGTTTTCTACCCGAAATTGCACCCGCACTTGCAGGTGATCCTGCAGATTAGCGCCCACGCCGTCGAGTTTTTTACGACACAGGACGCCAGCATCGCGCAGGGGTGTTTCCGGGCCGATGCCACTGCGTTGCAAAATTGCCGGTGTGGCTACCGCGCCAGCGGCAAGAATAATTTGGCCGTCTGTTTCAATCCGCTGTTTTTGCCCGCGATAAATGATGTCTATGCCACGGGCTTGTTCGCCATCCCAAACTAATTTGTCTACCAGCACGCCGGTGGCAATCGTCAGGTTGTCCCGTTGCATAATAGGATTAAGAAAGGCGCGTTTGGCCGAGCAGCGGCGGCCCTTGATCTGGTTAACATGGAATAAGCCCACGCCATGATTATTGCCGGTATTAAAGTCAGTCGTTTCAGGAATGCCGTACTCCACACAGGCGGCTTTCCAGGCATCGAGTATCGGCCAGCTCAGGCGCTGTTGTTCCACTCGTAATTCGCCATCTGCACCGTGAAACTCAGAGGCGCCGTCAAAATAATTTTCAGACTTTTTAAAGCGCGGTAGCACCTCGTTCCAGCTCCAGCCGGGCTGTTGCCAATTGTCGTAATCGGCGGCCTGTCCGCGCATATAAATCATGCCATTAATCGCGCTGCAACCACCGAGCACTTTGCCGCGAGGGTAGGGTAGCGTGCGGCCATTTAAGCCCGCTTGCGGCTCTAATTCATAGCACCAGTCCGCTTTGGGATTGCCCATGGCAAACAGATAGCCAATGGGAATGTGAAACCAGTGCCAGTTATCGTTACCGCCTGCTTCCAATAACAATACCTTGCGGCTGGGGTCGGCTGAGAGTCGATTCGCCAAGACACAGCCAGCACTGCCTGCGCCGATAATAATGGTATCGAAACCGGAAAAAGATGCGTTGTTCATATTTATTAGAGTTGTGTATCCAGCGGTAATTCGGTGGTGTTTTTAATTTCGGTTACTGAAATATGGGAATGACTTTCGCCGATCATTTCTAGTGCGAGTAGCTTTTCCCTTACAAACACTTCGTAGTGGCGAATATCCTTCGCCACGATTTTGAGCATGTAATCCCACACCCCGGCCATGGTATAGCACTCTACCACTTCTGGCAGGGTTCGCATTGCTGCTTCAAAGGCTTCGAGGTTTTTACGCCCGACTTGGGTGAGGTTAACGGTAGTGAATACCACCAGCTCCATGCCCAGTTTTTCCCGGTCGAGCAGGGCCACTTTCTTGCGGATAATACCGGCCTGTTCAATTTTATTGATCCGTCGCCAGCAGGGGGATTGCGACATATTTAGGGTGTCGGCTATCTCGCCGCTGGTCTTGCCGGCATCGCGCTGCAGAAGGTCGAGGATTTGCAGGTCTTGTTTTGTTAGGTCTATTTTATTCATTTTATAATTTTAAATAGTCTATATTTTTTAAAATATACGCCTTTTAATGAATATATAAAATAATAAACGCCCGAAAAACTCGCTAGCATGATTTTCAGGTTCTCTTTGGGAGCGTGAAGTAATGGCGAGTCATCCCTCAAATCAGCAAGCGTTTCTACACCGGGTTTCCCTCGATGATAAATATGCCCTGGATACCACGCGGGCGTATTTGACTGGCATTGAGGCCTTGGTACGTCTGCCAATTCTGCAGCATCAACGGGATCTAGAGCGGGGTTTGAATACAGCTGGCTTTGTGTCTGGTTATCGCGGCTCCCCTCTCGGTGGGCTTGATCAGGCATTGTGGGAGGCGGGCAAATATCTGGATAAGCACAATATCCGTTTTCAGCCTGGAATTAACGAAGATTTAGCGGCCACGGCGGTGCGGGGTACCCAGGAGTTGGGTTTATTCCCCGGCGCAAAATACGATGGCGTTTTTGGCATGTGGTATGGCAAAGGGCCGGGCGTGGATCGCAGCATGGATGTAATCAAGCATGCCAATGCGGTTGGCACCGCAAAATACGGTGGTGTACTGGCCGTTGCCGGCGATGATCACGCGGCCAAATCCTCTTCTCTGCCACACCAATCCGAGCATATGTTTATCGGTGCATCTATTCCGGTATTGGCTCCAGCCAATGTGCAAGAAGTGTTGGATCTAGGAGTCTTTGGATGGGAGTTATCCCGTTACAGCGGTTGCTGGGTGGGCTTGAAAGCCATTACAGAGAATATGGATTCGGCTATTTCCGCTGAAATTGATCCTCACCGCATTAATATCGTTATTCCGGACTCCTTTGTTATGCCTGCCGACGGGGTTCATGTGCGTTTACCCGATTCTCCACTGGAGCAAGAAAAGCGGCTTAATAAATACAAAATTTATGCTGCCCGTGCTTTTGCTCTGGCTAATCGACTCAACTATATCGCGATCGACAGCGCCAAACCCCGGCTTGGTATAGCCACCAGCGGCAAGGCGTATTTGGATGTACTGCAGGCGCTGGAAGACTTGGGTATTGATGAGCAGCTTGCTGGTGAGATTGGCCTTCGGGTTTATAAAATCGGTATGCCTTGGCCGTTAGAGCCGGTGGCGACCCACGCCTTTGCGGAAGGGCTTGAAGAAATTCTGGTGGTGGAAGAGAAACGCTCGGTGATTGAAGATCAGCTAACCGGGCAACTCTATAACTGGCCAGTAGAAAAGCGCCCCAGAGTGATTGGCGAGTTTGATGAGCACGGCCGCGATCTATTACCCAATCTCAGCGAATTAACCCCGGCGATGGTGGCGCGCGCGATTGCTGCGAGAATTCGCCGCTTTTATCAAAGTGAAGAAATTGAAAAGCGTCTGCGGTTTTACGATAAAAAAGAACTCTCCTTAGTGAGTCATCGCAATAAAATTGCCCGCATTCCCCATTACTGTTCAGGCTGTCCCCACAATACTTCAACTCAAGTTCCTGAAGGCAGTTTTGCGCTCGGCGGAATTGGCTGCCATTACATGAGCACTTTTATGGCAAGTCGCCCAGCCAAAACCTTTACGCAAATGGGCGGCGAAGGGGTGACTTGGGTAGGGCAGGCGCCGTTTACGGAAAATAAACATGTCTTCCAGAATTTGGGCGACGGCACTTATTTTCATTCCGGCTTGCTGGCCATTCGGCAAGCTATCGCAGCCGGAGTGAACATCACCTACAAAATTCTGTACAACGATGCAGTGGCTATGACGGGCGGCCAGCCTATTGATGGCAGCCTCAGCGTTGAGCAAATGATTCAGCAATTGCGAGGCGAGGGTGTACAGCGCATTGCACTGGTGTCGGATCATCCCGAGAAATTTCACTTTTCACATACTGCTGGTCTCACCATAGATCATCGCGATAATTTGATGGCGATTCAAAAAAGCCTGCGAGAAACAGAAGGTACCACGGTGCTGCTTTATGAACAGACCTGTGCGGCAGAGAAGCGTCGCCGCCGCAAGCGCGGTTTATTGGAAGATCCTCAGCGCCGTATTTTTATTAATGAAGCCGTGTGTGAAGGCTGCGGTGACTGCGGCAAGAAATCGAATTGTCTTTCAGTGCTGCCGCTTGAAACCGCCTTGGGGAGAAAGCGCCAAATAGATCAAAACGCCTGTAATAAAGACTATTCCTGCGTGAATGGTTTTTGCCCCAGCTTTGTATCAGTGAACGGGGGGCGCTTGCGTAAAAACCGCAGAGCGGAAGCGGTAACGGAATTTGCGCCGCTGCCCAAACCAGCCCACCCCGAGCTGGATCAGCCGTGGAATATTGTGGTTACCGGTGTGGGTGGTACAGGTGTGTTGACCATTACCGCAGTGCTGGCCATGGCGGCGCATATTGAGGGCAAGGGCTGCGCAACCATGAACCAGACCGGCTTGGCACAAAAGTTTGGCCCGGTGGTCAGTCATTTACGGATTGCGAAAAAGCAGTCAGATATTAAGGCTGTAAGAATTGCCGCCGGCGATGCCGATTTATTACTCGGTGGCGATTTAGTGGTGAGCGTGAGTGACGAGGCCTTGGCCAAACTCAATGCTGAGCGCAGTGCCGCGGTCATCAATACCACTCAGACGGCGACGGCGGAGTTTGTTTACAAGCCCGATGCAGACTTTCCTGCGGATGCTATGCGCGACATTCTCACCGATGAAATTGGTGCGGAAAAAGTCCATTTTGTGTCTGCAACGGATACCGCAAAAAATCTGCTGGGCGATGCCGTGGCCAGTAATTTTTTTATGCTGGGCTACGCCTACCAGCTCGGCATGATTCCCGTAAGTGCAGAGGCGATTGCCGCTGCAATTGAAATGAATAATGTCGCGGTGGAATTTAATAAACAGGCCTTTTTGTGGGGGCGGCGCATGGTAGTGGATGCCAATGCCGTGCGACAAATTGCGGGATTGGATAAACCTGAAGCCACTATTCCGCAAACCCTCGAAGAGATCTTAATTCACCGTGTTGAGCTGCTGACTGAATATCAGGATGCAAATTATGCAGCGCGCTATCTCGCGGTAATTGAGCGTCTGCGTCAGTGTGAACAGCAATTAATAAGCGCCGATAAATCCCTGCCGCTGAGTCGGGTTGCCGCTAAATCTCTGGCCAAACTGATGGCTTATAAAGATGAGTATGAAGTGGCACGCCTGTATTCCAATGGCAATTTTTTAAAACAGTTGAATCAGGTTTTTGAAGGGGATTTCAAACTGCAGTTTCATCTTGCGCCTCCCATACTCAGTCGCCGAGACCCGGATTCAGGCGAATTAAAAAAACGCACTTTCGGAAGCTGGCTTATGCCCGTGTTTAAGACATTGGCGCGTTTTAAAAAATGGCGTGGCAGTGTTTGGGATGTGTTTGGTTACAGCCGTGAACGAAAAATGGAACGGGCGCTGATTGCGCAATTTGAAAACGATATTGATGTGGTTATAGAGCATCTAGCTCCTTCGAACCTCGCCACAGCAATCGCCTTGTTTGAGCTTCCTGAACAGCTCAGGGGTTTTGGTCATATTAAATTGGCGGCTTTTGCCGAGTACGAACAGCAGCGTGCGCAATTGTTTTCCGAATTTTTGAAACCACCGGCGCAGTTTATTGAAATCAAGCATGTGGCTTGAGTAACTAAATGAGTTGAAAGCGATGAGTGTATTTGAATCGACGTCTTTTGATCATCATGAGCAAGTCATTTTTCATGAAGATAGCCAAACTGGTTTGCGGGCGATTATTGCTCTGCACAATACTCAACTGGGCCCGGCAATGGGCGGTTGCCGAATGTATCCTTATGCAAGTAGCGCCGATGCCTTAGAGGATGTGCTGCGTTTATCGCGGGGAATGACCTATAAATCTGCCGTGGCGGGTTTACCCTATGGCGGCGGCAAGGCGGTGATTATTGCCGACCCCCGGCGTGATAAAACGCCAGCATTATTGCGCGCAATGGGCAGGTTTGTGGACAGTCTTGGTGGTCGTTATATCACTGCTGAAGATAGTGGTATGGGAGTGCCAGATTTAAAAATAATGTCTGAAACAACGCCTTATGTGGTGGGTTTGGATGAGGGGCGCTGTCATGGTGGCGATCCTTCGCCAGCAACGGCCTTGGGAGTGTTTTATGGGATTCAGGCGGCCTTGCGATACCACTATGGCAGCGCCAGCGTATCCGGGCGTAAAGTCGCTATTCAAGGGGCGGGCGCTGTCGGCTTACATCTTTTGGACTTGTTGATTGAGGCCGGCGCCGAGGTGGAGATTGCCGATTTGAACTTGGCGCGTTTGGAATTGGCGGCGGCTAAAGGCGCCCGCATTGTTGATCCGAAACAGATATTGCAGGCTGAGGTGGATGTATTGGTGCCCTGCGCGATGGGCGGTGTGATCAATGATAAAACTGTCGACACTATTCAAGCTAACATTATTGCCGGTTCGGCTAATAATCAGCTACTTCGCCCTGAACACGGCGAGCGTTTGCGCGAACGGGGTATTTTGTATGCGCCGGATTTTGTTATTAACGCTGGGGGCATTATTGATATTTATCACCAGCAGCAAGGCAATACCTTAGCGCAGCGTGACCAACATTTGGCCGGAATTGCCGATTCACTAAAGGTGATTTTTGAAGGGGCGGAAGCCGAGGGAATATCTTGTGAACGCGTTGCCGAGGACTTAGCCCGGCAACGGTTAAATAGGCAGGTATTTACTCAGGAGCAAAACCTTACATCGGCGCTTCGCTGAAGCCGCCGTCTACGATAATGCAGGTGCCGTTCATATAGCTGCCGGCGCTGGCGCTGGCCAGTAATAACAGTGGCACAGTCAGTTCATCCATCGTGCCCAAACGCTTGGCGGGAATATTTTGGATATAGCGTTTGCCACTTTCTGAGTTGAAGTAATCTTCATTAATTTCGGTCAGGAACCAGCCGGGGCACAAGGAGTTTACCCGGATATTATGGCGGCTCAGTTCTGCTGCCAGCGACTTACTCAGCATCACCACGCCCGCTTTGGCGGCGTTGTAGTTCACCTTCATTGCGCCGGTGCGCAGGCCGTAAACCGAGGCGGTATTAACAATGCTGCCACCGTTGCCGGCATCTACCATCAGCTTGGCGGCTGCCTGCGCAACTCGGAAGGCGCCAGTTAGGTTGGTGTCGATAACCCAGTTCCAGTCGTCCTCAGACATTTTCAAACAGCTAGTTGGGTCGTTGGCTACCCCGGCGTTATTGATCAGAATATCCAGCGTGCCGAAATCCTGTTTAATCTTGGCAAAGGCTTGAGCCACGCTTTCCTTGTCGGCAACGTCTAGCGAAATGGCGACCGCTTTGCCGCCTTTCTCATTGATGTCATTCACCGCGTCTTGCAGCTTTTCCATACGGCGTGCGGCAAGAATCACGGTGGCGCCTTCAGCGGCGAGAATATTGGCAAAATGAACACCTAAACCGCTGGATGCACCGGTGACCAAGGCGATTTTATTCTCTAAATTAAAGTAATTGCGGGCCATCAAATCTCTCCTGCTGCGTGGCTAACGTCGCTTTAGCCCGACGATAAGGCTGTGAAATTGAGGTGGGATAGTAGCGAAAATCGCCTTTTATATTAAGTCCGGTGGAGCCGTTCGGCGGATTTACAGGCCATTTTGTTTCGCTTTCTCACAAATTGACGTTTTTGCCAGTGAAATGATGTGGTTTGGTCAATTCCGGCGGTGGTGGGCTGCGTATAATCGCGGTGAGGCTGATACACTCTCGAGCCTGCTGAGCGGATTTATCCAGTGGCATTATCCATTGGGAGATCGCCCTCAATTGAACAAAATAAAAGCAGTTTCAGATTTTTAGAAGAATACGGGAAGCTGGAATTCATAATGTACGCGGTAGTGCCGGTTAAAGCCTTTCATCTCGGTAAGCAGCGCTTGGCTGATTGCCTTGATCACGCTCAGCGTGCGGCCCTGTGTCAGGCCATGTGTCAGGATGTTCTGACGGTGCTGCAGGCCAGTGCGCAATTTAGTCAGTGTTTTTTACTCGCCAATGACATTGGTTTGAGAGCGCTGGCCGAACAACACGGTGCGCAGCTGGTGATGGAATCTGAACTAAATGCTCACGGCTTAAATCCTGCTTTGAATGCACTGTTATTAAAACAACGCAAGCGTGGTGAGGCCTGTTTTATTGCGCACAGTGATTTGCCCTTGCTGCATCAGAACGAAGTTCAGCATATCGCAACTCAGGCTCGGGGCGAGCAAATCGTGCTGGTATCCGACCGGCACGGCACCGGCACCAATATTCTAGCGGGGCACTGGAATCCAGAAGTGCCGCTTTGCTTTGGCATTAACAGTCTTGCTAAGCATCAGCAACAAGCGAGATTGCAGCAGGCGGATGTTGATGTAGTGCAATTGCAGGGGGCGAGCTGGGACATCGATCGAGCGCAAGACTTATTTGAGGCGAGCCAGGATAACCCGGCGACATTTGGAACTCATACCCGCGCTTTACTTGGTCAAATTGGCCTTCTGAATCCGATGTTATCGGAACCGATTTTATCGGTTGCGGATTCCTATAGCGCAGAACAGTGGGTGTTGGGTTAAGTATGCAAGATTATCAATTACCCAGTGATTCAGAAGCGCTGCAATGGGCGCAGCGCCCGCTGGACACTGCCTTGCTGGAAACGGCCTGCGAGTTGCGCGATCAGGGCTTTGCCAATGTTCTGAGCTATTCCCGCAAAGTTTTTATTCCGCTAACTCAGCTGTGTCGAGACGTTTGCCATTACTGCACTTTTGCCAAAACCCCACGGCATTTTGACGCTGCGTATATGACGGCTGATGAGGCAGTGGAGATTGCCCGGCGCGGTGCAGAAATGGGTTGTCGAGAAGCCCTGCTAACCTTGGGTGAAAAGCCGGAACTGCGTTATCGAGCAGCGCGAGACGCACTCGCGGAAATGGGTTTTGCCACTACGCTGGAATACGTTGCTCATGTGGCAGAGCGTATTTATAAAGAAACTGGGCTGTTACCTCATATCAATGCCGGCAATATGACGGCCGCAGAAATCGCCATGTTGCGCCCGGTATCCGCTTCCATGGGCATTATGCTGGAGTCGGCGTCGGCGCGTTTATGTGAAAAAGGTATGCCGCATTTTGGCTCGCCAGATAAGCACCCCGAGCAACGTTTGCAGACCTTGCGTTTAGCCGGTGAAGCTAAAGTCCCGTTCACCAGCGGCATTCTGATCGGCATTGGTGAAACTCGCCGCGAACGTATTGAAAGCCTGCTGGCGCTGCGTGATTTACATCAGCAATACGGCCATCTGCAAGAAGTGATTGTGCAGAATTTTCGCGCCAAGCCAGATACCAAAATGGCGGGGGCGGATGAACCCGAACTCGATGATCTGTTGTGGACTATTGCGATAACGCGGCTGATTTTTGGGCCGGCGATGAGCATTCAAGTACCGCCAAATTTAAGCCCCGGTGTTCTGCCCCAGTTGGTCAATGCGGGTATCAATGACTGGGGCGGTGTGAGTCCCTTAACGCCGGACTATGTCAATCCGGAAGCGCCTTGGCCTCATTTGCAGCAACTTGCTGAGCAGACAGCGCTGTCAGGCAAAACCTTAATTGAGCGCTTAACCATTTATCCTGACTATGCGCTACGGGCCGAGCAGTGGCTAGATTCAGCCATGCGCCCGGCGGTGTTAAAACAGCAAGATGCACAGGGTTTGGCGCGGGGCAATCTTTGGTCGGCTGGTTGCGGAGATGCGGTGCCGTTTTCTGCGCGCGAGTATTTATCGAAAACCCATGCCAAGCCGCAAATGGCTATTGCAGAAATTGTTGCACAGGCGAAACAAGGCCTACGTTTAAATGAAAGTCAGATTGCGCGACTGTTTGCCGCGCAGGGTGATGACTTTGCGTTTATTTGCCAGCAGGCCGATCAGCTTCGTAAGCAGGTGGTTGGCGACCGGGTTAGCTATGTGGTTAATCGCAATATTAACTACAGCAATATCTGTTATTTCAAATGCGGTTTCTGTGCCTTCTCAAAAGGGCAGGGCCATAGTGATTTGCGCGGCCCAGCTTACGACCTTGATGATGAAGAAATTCTGCGCCGAGTAAGCGAAGCCCGCCAGCGCGGTGCCACCGAGGTTTGTTTGCAGGGCGGTATTCACCCGGATTACAGCGGCCAGAAATATTTGGATCTGGTACGGCTTATTAAAGCCGAAGAGCCCGAGCTGCATATTCACGCGTTCTCGCCCTTGGAAGTTTGGCAGGGTGCTAAAACCTTGGGACTGACACTGGATGATTTCCTGCGGCAGTTAAAAGATGCCGGTTTGGCGACCTTGCCGGGAACTGCCGCTGAAGTGCTCGACGATGAAGTTCGCGCCGTACTTTGCCCCGATAAAATTAATACTGAACAGTGGTTGGCGGTGATGCGCAGCGCCCATCGAGTGGGCTTAAAGTCCACTGCGACGATCATGTTTGGTCATGTAGACGGCTACCAACATTGGGCGCGGCATCTGCTGCGGGTGCGCGATTTACAGGAAGAAACCGGCGGCTTTACCGAGTTTGTTCCCCTGCCTTTTGTGGCGGAAGAAGCGCCAATTTATCGCAAAGGTAAGGCGCGGCGCGGCCCCACATTCCGGGAAGCGCTATTGATGCATGCGGTAGCGCGCCTCGTTTTACATCCGCTAATTCCAAATATGCAGGCGTCTTGGGTAAAGATGGGGCCCGAGGGTATTAAGGCGTGTTTGGCGGCAGGGGCTAATGATCTTGGCGGCAGTCTGATGAACGAATCCATTACCCGAGCCGCGGGAGCTGAATATGGCCAAGAATTCAGTCCGGCACGTTTTGATGAGCTGATTACAGAGTGCAAGCGTATTCCTCGGCAACGCACCACGCTGTACGGCGAGGTGTCTGAACACCAGCAAGCGGCTTCTTATGGTGTTGCCGAGCTAGCGGATATTGTGCTGAGCAAAACAACAAAAGCAAAAATTCCCGCAGTGGAATTGCTATAAAAAGCCTTGTTTAACAAGGCATAAAACTATGGGTGGAAATAAAAACATGTCGCAAAATCCCGTTACTCTGCATCATCCCAGCTTCAAAGACATGATGAATGATGTGGTCGATTTTGGCAGTTGCTGTGAGTGTGGTGCCTGTGTGCAAGTGTGTCCGCACAATGTCATCGAATATATCGACAATAAGCCCAAACAAACCGCTAAAGCTGATGCCGCCTTTGATTATTGCGGTGTCAGTGAAGGTGTGGGTTGCGATGTTTGTGCTTCGGTATGTCCGCGTTTGTGGCCTCGCGAAAATCACCTGCGCGATGCTGTATTTCAAGATCAGCGCCCCTATGAAGATATTTTTGGTGTGTTCCGCAACATTTTTGTAGCGCGAACTAAAAAATCTGATATTGCTGAAGTCGGCCAAGACGGCGGCATCGTCACCGCTTTATTGGCTTGGGCGCGCGAGCAGGGGCATATTGATGCGGCGGTGGTTTCGGCAGTGGGTGAGCAGGACAAGCCCTGTTTTCCGTCACCGAAAGTAGTAACTACCTACGATGAAATTAAAGCCAGTGCCGGTAGCTGGTACACCTATTGTGAAAACAATTTGGCGCTGGAAGAAGTTAAAGAGCGCGATTTGAAAAATGTCGCTTTCGTTGGTGTGCCGTGCCAGATAACGCCTAATCGCAAGATGGCGCATATCGATCCCAGTTTCCTGATCACCGATAAAAAGAAAGCCAAAATTATCAGCAAGCAGCGCGAACATCTGCGTGGCTACAGTGACCGCATTGGTCTGAATATCGGCTTATTTTGCACCGAGGTGTTTACCCCGGAGCTAATGACCGAGCGCATTGAAAAGCAGATGAATATTCCGCTGACGGAAGTGCGTCAGTTCAATGTTAAAGGCGAAGTGCTGATCTATAAAAAAGATGGTGAAGTTGCCACCATTCCACTGCAAGAAGCCATGGCGGAATATCAGCGCCCTGAGTGTAAACACTGCGGTGATTTTTCTGCGGAGCTGGCCGATATTTCCTGCGGGGGTATCGGTACCGATCGCGCTACGGTGATCGTGATTCGTACCGAAAAAGGGGAAAAAATTTGGCGTGAATTCGAAGCCAGTGGACAGGTAGAAGTGGAATCCATCAGCGAAAATAAACGCGCGTGGAATATCTTGCTGCGCCTTTCGCGTCGCCAGCGCAATCGCATTCCAGAGGGGCCTGTGCGTGGTGGTAGTGCCAAAGGCCTAGCGCAATACTCTGCCTATGAAGGCGCCATTATCGCTACAGATAAATTGAACCCGGAAAAAGTCCCAGCGGACGAACTGGAAGTGCGCCGTGCAGCGGCTTACGAAGAAGAAATCCGCCCCGAGGAAATTGTTGGCTTTATGGCAGGTAATCCGATTCCGGGTGATCCGGGAGCACCCCCGCCGGGAGAAAAGCGCAAGCTGCCACCGCCACTCACGCCTGAGCAGGGTGGGGCGTCGCCGGTTTAATCACTTTTCGGTAAGAGAAGTATTCGCTCGCTACGCCAGACTCGAATGATTGTGATTGCTTTGGCTTCTCTCAGGTACACAAGGCGAAAGGGGGGATGAATAAGTTCGCGTATGTGGTTTAGATTGAACTCGGGAACGACTCTTCCGAGATCTGGGTGGTCAATCAGTCGTTCGAGTTTTGTTACTATTTCTTCGGTAATTCTATTTCCAAGTTCTGGAACGCCCTCTTCGGCGTAATATTTAGAAATATTTTCCAGATCTTGGAAGGCCGAATCACTTATCGAAAGTTTCACGCCTTGATGCCTAAGCGCTTTTTCGCTTGTGCCAAGGACATTTTTCGATCTTCTTTAATGTCCATTAAGCCCTCAGCAATTGCTTTAACAAAGGCGAGTTCTTCTTGGCCTTTTTCGAATTCTTCTAGGTCTTGAACGACGGCAATTCCACGGCCACGGCTTGTTAGTAAAATAGGCCGATGATTTTCTTTGGCTTGCTTTACCACGCGCCCTGGGTTGACCTTTAGGTCCGATAGGGGGACGACGTCTTCAGAGAATTTAACCATAAACAGGTCTCCGCTTAGAGACCTGTTTATAGCACCTGTTATTAGCTGCGGTCAAATGGGCTTTTAAGAAGTTCTTTAGGATTTAAACCAGCCCTGGGTGCGATTGGCAAACGCGACCAACGACAGCATGACCGGCACTTCGACCAGCACGCCAACCACGGTAGCTAGCGCGGCGCCGGAGTGCAGACCAAACAGCGAAATTGCCACTGCAACGGCTAATTCAAAGAAGTTTGAGGTGCCGATCATGCAGGCCGGCGCGGCGATATTGTGGGGCAGTTTCATTTTGAGTGCGGCAAAGTAGGCAATGGCAAAGATGCCATAAGTTTGCAGCAGCAGCGGAATCGCAATCAGGCCGATGACCAGCGGCTTTTCCAAAATGGTCTGCGCTTGAAAGCCAAACAGCAATACGATGGTGGCCAGCAAACCAATAATCGACCAAGGCTTAAGGGTGGCGATAAAATTATTCAGGCGGCTGTGGTCGTTGGCGCGGTCGAGTTTGTGCCGGGTAAGTGCGCCTACAATAAGTGGCAGCACCACATAAAGTACTACCGACAATAACAGGGTTTCCCAAGGTACTTGAATATCGCTAATGCCTAATAAAAACGCGGTGATGGGTGCAAAGGCAAAAATCATAATAATGTCGTTGATGGAAACCTGAACCAGCGTGTAATTGGGGTCGCCTTTGGTTAGCTGGCTCCAAACAAATACCATGGCGGTGCAGGGCGCTACGCCGAGCAAAATCATACCGGCGATATATTCGCTGGCAGATTGTGGATCAACCCAGTTGGCAAATAGCACTTTAAAAAACAGCCAGCCTAGCAGGGCCATGCTGAACGGTTTGATCAGCCAGTTAATGACCAAGGTGAGGGCAAGACCTTTCGGTTTCTTGCTGACATCTTTGATGGCGGCAAAATCGACTTGAATCATCATGGGGTAAATCATTAGCCAGATGAGTACCGCCACCACCAAGTTGACGTGGGCGTATTCCAAGCTGGCGATCTGGGCAAAGGCGCCGGGTAATGAATTGCCGAGTAGCACCCCGGCGGCAATACACAGCGCCACCCAAATGGAAAGATATCGTTCAAAAAAGCCCATTGGTTGTCTCCTAGAGCGCGTTTTGATTCACGCGTTTCATTAATTCTTCCGCGCTTTCTACGCGCTCTGAATAGCGGTCTACTAAAAAGTCGGCGTTATCTCTTGTCAGCAAAGTGAACTTCATCAGCTCTTCCATAACATCGACAATACGGTTGTAGTAACCCGAGGGCTTAATGCGATCGTTATCATCAAATTCGAGAAAGGCTTTGGCGACAGAGGATTGATTGGGGATGGTGAGCATCCGCATCCAGCGGCCTAAAACGCGCAGCTGATTTACCGCGTTAAAAGATTGCGAGCCGCCGCAGACCTGCATTACCGCCAATGTTTTTCCTTGGGTGGGGCGAACCGCGCCAAGCGAAAGGGGAATCCAGTCAATCTGCGCTTTCATTATGCCGGTCATGCTGCCGTGGCGTTCGGGTGAGCACCAGACCTGTCCTTCAGACCAAGTCACCAGATCGCGAAGCTCCTGTACTTTGGGGTGGCTGGCTTCGGCATCGTCGGGTAGGGGCAGTCCGCTGGGATTGAAGATTTTGACTTCCGCACCCATAGCAATCAGCAGTCGCGCGCACTCTTCAACCACCAAGCGGCTAAATGAGCGTTGCCGCAAAGAGCCGTAAAGCAGCAATATTTTGGGCTTGTGGGTAGCGCCTTGCTTGGTAAATGCTGCCGCACAAGTTTCTACATCCGCCGAGCGCCACTGGGATTGGTCAATATTGGGAAGGCTTAAATCATTGGGTAGCATTATTGGGCTCCCAGCTTGGCCAGCGCTGCCCGCCATTCGGAAGAGGGTAATGCCGCCACGGTTTTAAGGTCTTCGACACGCTGTTTGATTTCGCTAATGGTAGCTCGAAAGGCTTCGGCAAGTTCGGTCTCGCTGCCCTCTAACTTGGACGGATCAGACAAGCCCCAGTGGACTTTCAGGCTTTTGCCAAACCACAGCGGGCAACTTTCCCCAGCGGCGGAATCGCATACGGTTACCACCAAGTCTGGCGCAAAATCTTCCAGTTCATCCCAGGATTGGCTAATTAAACCCTCGGTAGCAATGCCGGCTTCTTGCAGGTATTTCAGTGACAGCGGGTGCACCTCGCCAGCGGGTTGGCTGCCGGCGCTGCGAGCGGTTAATACACCGGCGGCAAACTGATTGGTAATCGCTTCAGACAAAATGCTCCGACAGCGGTTGTGGGTGCAGATATAGAGAATTTTCATTGGATGTTCCAAAGTGGGGCTAACAGTTTGCGCAGCCTTGGCTGAGCTGCTGCAGATGAGGGTGCAAATATTCGCTATTGTTGGCGGCGGTTTCTTGCAGCACGGTGACAGCCCACGCGGGTAACTCAGGGTTGAGCTGGTAATACACCCATTTGCCACGGCGCTCATCAATCAGCAATTCGCATTTGCGTAACTCTGCCAAATGGCGGGAAATTTTTGGCTGACTCACGGCCAAGGCTTCCTGCAGCTCACAGACGCACAATTCCTGCTTCAGCGTGATCAGCAGCAGGGTTTTTAGGCGGGTGTCATCTGCCAGGCATTTGTAAAACTGAATGGGTGACATTGTGTACTATTCGGCTCGCGCTAAACATATGCGAAATATCATATATATGTTTTTTCGAATATGAAAGCGGTGAGATGAAAATTAGCCGCGACGGTTGTCGCGGTATTCGCTGGGCGACATGCCCATGATTTTTTTGAACAGGCGGGAAAAATAATAGGGGTCGTCGTAGCCGACGGCGGCGGCGACTTGTTTGACCGATTTAGAGCTGCTGTCTAGCAGGTAGCAGGCGCGCTGGATTTTCGTATTAATAAAGTACTGGATTGGTGATTGGCCGCTCCAGCTTTTGAATTTCTTAATGAAATGATATTTGGAGAGATTCACCGACGCCGCCAATTCTTCCAAATTGAGCTGGCCGTGTACCCGCTCCTGCATGGTGGCGCGCAGGCGCTCCCAATCCAGTCCCTTGCCGGATTGCGGACGCTGTTGCCGAGCTAGAAGAGCGAGATAACTCAACATGGCCTGCAATTGGTGGCAGCCTTGAATAAATTCTTCCATGCGGTAAGCGCTGCGCCTCAGCTCTGAGAGACCATCAAATACCCGCACCACCCGTGGTTGCACGCCAATATGTAGAATGGGGCTACTCGCTTGGATATGCCGGTAAAAATCGCCAGCGAGGCGCCCATTAAAATGTAACCAGTAGATCGTCCAAGGGGATTTGGCGTCGGCTTTGTAGGCATGGGGGCGATCGCGATCCAAAATAACAATATCGCCCTGAGTGACTCGATAATTCTTATCGTCACACATCAGTGTGCCCATGCCCTCAATGCAATAAATAAGCAGGTAGTCCCGGTGTTGTTGGCGTTGCATGCGGTGACCGCTGGCTTGCGGGTAGTAGCCCATAGCGGTGGGGTAAAGCCCCTCAGTCATGGGGTGCTGGGCGAGCTGGCCGACCATAAAGGCCGGCGTAATAAAGCGAACACCCTCGCGATTAAGCGGCCAATTGGAGGTGTTGGTTGATTCAACAGGTGTGTTCATTAGTGGGGTGTGGTATGTTGATAACGGTTTTGAAATAGAATCCGCAATATAGTCCATCAATACGGCAAGATAATCAATTCGAAGCCGCGATGGCCTATGGTTAGATACTGACCACTAAAATTGACGCAGCACAGTTTGCACAATAACCAAACGGGAGAACCCACCATGGCAACGCCAAGCACCGCCGCAGAACTGACCCCAGAAGCCGCACAAATTGCAGAGTTGATTGAGCGCTCGCGCAAAGCGCAGGCGGTAATCGAAAATTACACCCAGGAACAGATCGATGAGTTGATCACGGGTATGGTGTGGGCGGTGTGCAAACCCGGTGTGGCTGAAGAGATTGCCCAATTCACCGTAGATGAAACCCAGCTCGGTAACTACGACGGCAAGTTCCTGAAAATCTTCCGTAAAACCCGTGCGACTCTGGTTGATATTATCAACGACAAATCCGTGGGTATTATCGAAGAAGATAAAGAGCGCAATATTGTAAAAATCGTGAAGCCGGTAGGGGTTATTGGTGCGTTGGCGCCTTGTACTAACCCTGAGGCAACGCCGGTTATCAAAGCGATTTCAGCAGTGAAAGGTCGCAACGCGATCATTATTGCGCCGCACCCACGCTCAAAACTGACCAACAAAAAAATCTGTGATCTGATGCGCGGCGCGCTGAAAACCATGGGTGCACCCGAAGATCTGGTGATCTCGATTGATACGCCATCACTGGAATTAACCGGCGAACTGATGAAACAGTGCGACCGTATTCTGGCCACTGGCGGTGCGGCGATGGTGAAATCGGCGTATTCCAGCGGTACCCCAGCGCTTGGCGTAGGTGCGGGTAATGCGGTAATCACCGTTGACGATACTGCTGATCTGGACGAAGCGGCCGAGAAAATCCGCATCTCCAAAACACTGGATTTGGCAGCTTCTTGTTCGTCTGATAACGCTGTTGTTGCTTTCGAGTCTGTTGCTGATGCTCTGCTGGAAAAACTGCAGGCGCAGGGCGGTTATATCTGTACCGAAGAAGACAAAGCCAAACTGCAAGCCATTATCTGGGAAGACGGCCACATTGCTTCGCGCATTGTTGCTCAGCCAGCGCCAGTATTGGCGGAAATGGCGGGTATTCAACTGCCTGAAGGCAAGAGCTTCTTTATCGTGCCCGAAACTGGCGCCGGTGCAGACTATCCGTTCTCCGGCGAGAAAATGTCAGTGGTTATGGCCTTCTATGTGGTGAAAGACATTGATGCCGCCATCGAGAAAACCAATGCGATTCAAGCGTATCAGGGCATGGGTCATAGCTGCGGTATTTACTCGTACAACGACGACAACATCATGAAGTTTGCCATGGCGACCAAAACCTCACGGGTTATGGTTAACCAGCCACAAGCACCGTCTAACAGCGGTAACCTGTGGAACGGTATGCGTCAAACCTTCTCGCTGGGTTGTGGTTCTTGGGGCGGTAACGCCACCAATAACAACATCACTTGGCAAGACTTGGTCAACGTGACTTGGGTTTCTAAAAACCTGGCGACCCCTAAAGTGCTGCCTGCAGATGAAGAGCTGTTTGCCAGCGCGATCGCAAAAAATATCTGATTAATTACAGTGCTTGAAAACTTGGCTGCTGGCAGCCAAGTTTTCTTCCAGCGCTACATTGATCATGTGTCTTAAGAAATATCCATTTAGTAATATCCATCGCATTTCCCTTGGGAAATATTTAGTCACGAATGCATAACTAGAACGGAAAGCCCTATGGACTTTACGCTTAGCGAAGAACAAATCGCCTATGCCGATACCGCCCGCCAATTCTCGGAAGGGGTGTTTAAACCCAATGCTGCCAAGTGGGACGCGGAGCATATCTTTCCAAAGGATGCGCTAAAGCAAGCCGGTGAGCTGGGCTTTATGGGGCTTTACACTCCTGAGGAAGCTGGCGGCCTTGGTATGAGCCGCTTGGATACCAGTGTGATTGTTGAGGAGCTGGCCAAGGGCTGTACCTCTACCACGGCATTTCTCACCATTCACAATATGGCGCTCAGCATGATCGGTAATTACGGCAATGCTGAAACCATCGAGGAATTTTGTCCGGATCTCGTTACCGGTGAAAAGCTGGCGTCTTACTGTTTAACTGAGCCGGGTGCCGGTTCAGATGCGGGTAATTTGCGCAGCACCGCCAAGCGTGATGGCGATAATTTCATTATTAATGGCAGCAAGATGTTTATCTCTGGTGCAGGCTCTACCGATGTACTGGTGGCCATGTTGCGCACCGGCGACGCTGGCCCGCGTGGCATTTCGGCGTTTGTGATTCCCGCCAATGCCGAAGGCATTAGTTACGGCAAGCAGGAAGAAAAAATGGGTTGGAATAGTCAGCCTACTGGCACCGTCACTTTTGAGAACGTGATCGTCCCTGCTCGCAATATGCTGGGCCAAGAAGGGCAGGGTTTTAAAATTGCGATGCAGGGTTTGGATGGCGGGCGTATCAATATCGCCACCTGTTCGCTGGGTACTGCTCAGGCGGCACTGGAAACGGCAACCGCCTATGTGAAAGAGCGCAGCCAGTTTGGACAGGCAATTGCGGATTTTCAGCATACCCAATTTAAGCTGGCAGACATGCTGACCAAATTGGTTGCTGCGCGGCAGATGGTGCGTCTTGCGGCATTCAAATTGGATAACAAGGAATCTGACGCGACCACCTATTGCGCCATGGCAAAACGTTTTGCCACCGATGCCTGTTTCGAGATTTGTAACGATGCCCTGCAATTGCATGGCGGCTATGGTTACATTAAGGAATACCCCCTCGAGCGGCATGTGCGCGATACCCGCGTGCACCAGATTCTTGAGGGAACCAACGAAATCATGCGCGTGATTATTGGTCGCCGCGTCTTAATGGAAGGTGCTTTGGAGATAATTAAATGAGCTACAGCCCCACAGACAAATTAAAAGTTGAAATCATCGGCAATACTGCGCTGGTGACTATTGATAACCCCGGTGCTAACACCTGGGATTCTGAATCCCTGACCGGCTTGAAAACCCTTGTGGCCAATCTGGATGCGGACAAAAGCATCTACGCCATGGTCATTACTGGTGCTGGCGCGAAGTTTTTCTCAGCCGGTGCTGACCTGAAAATGTTTGCTGATGGCGATCGCGCCAATGCCCAAGATATCGGCATGAAATTCGGTGAAGCCTTCGAGGCGCTGGCCGCTTTCCGTGGCGTTACCATCGCGGCAGTAAACGGATATGCCATGGGGGGTGGTCTGGAGTGTGCATTGGCTTGTGATATCCGCATTGCGGAAGAACAGGCACAAATGGCACTGCCCGAAGCAAAAGTGGGTTTGCTGCCCTGTGCAGGCGGTACTCAACGTTTGCCTGCATTGGTAGGTTCCGGTTGGGCCAAACGCATGGTGCTGTGTGGTGAACGTTTGAAAGCCGATAAAGCCTTGGAAATTGGTCTGGTTGAAGAAGTGGTTGCCGAAGGCTGTGCCAAAGAGCGCGCGCTGGAATTGGCGGCACAGGTCGCTCAACAATCTCCGGTTGCTGTGAGCTTCTGTAAGAAATTAATCGACCAAGTACGCGACGACAGCATCCCTATGGGGCTGATTCAGGAGCGCGAGCTGTTCGTACAATTGTTCTATACCGCCGATCAAAAAGAAGGTGTGAATGCCTTCCTTGAAAAGCGCAGCCCAGAATGGAAAAACGCGTAATGACGGATGAAGTGCTATTTGAAGAGCGCGTTACCGCCAGTGGTCAAAAACTGGGGCTGATCGTTCTCAATGTTGAGAAAACCCTCAATTCTCTCACCCTGAATATGGTTGAGAAAATGCAGGTCACCCTGCAAGACTGGCGCGAACGCAGCGATATCGCCTGTGTGTTTATTCGCGGCGCGGGTGAAAAAGCCCTGTGTGCCGGTGGCGATGTGCAGGCGCTGTATCGTTCTTCAGTAGAGCAGCCCGGCGGGCCTTGTGAGTACGCGGAAACGTTTTTCGAAACGGAATACCGGGTAGATTACTTGCTCAGCCAATTCGGCAAGCCGGTGATTGTGTGGGGCCACGGTATTGTGATGGGCGGTGGCCTCGGCGTTTTCTCTGCCGGTAGCTATCGCATTGTCACCGAGAAATCCCGTCTGGCCATGCCGGAAATTACCATCGGCTTGTATCCCGATGTGGGCGGCAGCTATTTCTTGAATCGCACGCCCGGTAATAGCGGCGCTTTTCTGGCGCTAACCGGCGCATCCTTCAATGCCAGTGATGCGTTGTATTTGGGTTTGGCGGAAGGCTTTATTGCTTCCCAGTATCTGGATGAAGTGATGCAGGCGCTAATGGCCGAAGCATGGTCAACCAGCGTGGGTGATAATCACGAGCGGGTGTTTGAACTGATGCGCGGTTTTGTTCAGCGCAGCGTAGATGATCGCCCTGCCGGCAATGTTGAAGCGGCCTCGGCAGAAATTGATGCCCTGTTTAAGCAAGACGATGATGTGGCATTAATCAATGCGATTATCGCCCATCAATCCGACAATCCCTGGATGCAAAAAGCCTCGGCGACTTTGGCCGCTGGCTCGCCATTGAGCGCACGTTTGATTATCGAACAACTGCGCCGCTGTGCGTCTTTGTCTTTGCGTGAGGCGTTTGCGGCGGAACTGGTTTTATCCACCAATATTATTCGTCGCCCGGAATTTGCCGAAGGTGTACGCGCACTGCTGATTGATAAAGACAAAAATCCAAAATGGCAGCATGGTTCCGCAGCGGATGTTTCCGACGCCGATATTGCCGCTCATTTTGTTGGGCCTTGGGAGGTTAATCCTCTACATAACTTATAAGGAAATTATAAGGAACTTCTGATTAATTACTGCGTTTGCAATCTTGGTCGTCGGCGGTGCTCGCAATGCTCATTTATTGGCATATAAACTCCGCTTTCTGTGCTCCGGCGACAACCAATCTTGCTGCACTCGCTACATTAATCAAAAGTTCCTGGGCCGGTTAAGGTTGATCGCGGGGAATACCGCGCAAATTAATTCAAAAATTCTCTGCCGCTGCGGCGGACGCATAGGTGAAAAAATGGCAAATATCGCATTTATTGGTCTGGGCAATATGGGTGGGCCGATGGCCGCCAATCTGGTTAAAGCAGGCAATAGCGTCTGTGTGTTTGACTTGGTTGAAGCTGCCATGGATGCCGTGGTGCAGCAAGGTGCAAGCAAAGCGGCGACCGCATTAGAGGCCTTGGCCACCGCAGATACGGTTGTGACTATGTTGCCAGCGGGCAAGCATGTTGCGGGTTTGTATCTCGGCGAAGAGGGTTTGATTGCCAAAGCCAATGCGGGAACCCTGTTTCTGGATTGCTCTACCATTGATGCTGAAACCGCGCGCAAAGTGGGTGCGGCTGCTGCTGAGAAAGGCTTGGAAATGCTGGACAGCCCAGTCTCCGGTGGTGTGAAAGCGGCGCAGGCGGGCACCTTGGCCTTTATGTGCGGTGGCACCGAGGCGGGTTTTGAGCGCGGCAAAAAAGTGCTGGAAGGCATGGGTAAAAATATCTTCCACGCCGGTGATCACGGCGCCGGACAGATTGCCAAAATCTGCAATAACATGTTGTTGGCAGTCCATATGATTGGCACGGCAGAAGCGCTGCAACTGGGTGCAAATAATGGCCTTGATCCCAAAGTGCTTTCAGAAATCATGCTGAAAAGCTCGGGTAAAAACTGGTCACTGGAAAACTACAATCCCTATCCGGGCGTGATGGAAACTGCGCCAGCCAGCAACGATTACCAGCCCGGTTTTATGGTGCAGTTAATGCTGAAGGATCTCGGCTTGGCGATGGAAAACAGCTTGGCGACGCAAAGCTCAGTGCCGATGGGCGCACTGGCGCGCAGCTTGTATGCCTCGTTCTCTGGCAAGGGTAATGCAAGCCGTGATTTTTCCGCTATTCTTGAGCTTTTTAAAAATCAGTAGGTTTTCATGACGACTAGCCAATCCAGTTTGCTGTACCAGGTCGATGAGCGTGGTGTTGCCACGCTGACCTTGAATCGCCCGGAGTTACATAACGCCTTTGATGACAGTTTGATCGCAGAATTGTCAGCCGCTTTTGCGGCAGCTAATGCGGATAGCAATGTTCGCGTTTTGGTATTGGCCTCAAGCGGTGCCAGCTTTTGTGCCGGTGCGGATCTGAACTGGATGCGCCGCATGGCGACCTACAGCTACGACGAAAATCTGACTGATGCGGGTGCGCTGGCAGAAATGCTGCGCCGCTTAAATACCCTGCGAGTGCCGACCATTGCCAAAGTGCAGGGCGCGGCGTTTGGCGGTGGGGTTGGTTTAGTGAGCTGTTGCGATATGGCGGTTGCCACCCCCAATGCCAAGTTTTGCCTGAGCGAAGTAAAGCTGGGTTTGATTCCTGCCACCATTAGCCCCTACGTGATTAAAGCGATTGGTGAGCGGGCCTCGCGCCGCTATTTCACTACGGCAGAAGTGATTTCAGCCGAGCAAGCCGCGCATCTCGGTCTGGTTTCTGAGTTGGTAGAAGAAGGACAACTCGATGCGGCGGTGGCTGAGCTGGTGAAAAATCTGCTGCGCAATAGCCCTGCCGGAGTGGCTGCAGCCAAGTCATTGGTGCTGGATTATGCGGATCGAGAAATTACCGCTGAGTTGATTGCCGACAGCAGTGCGCGCATTGCGCAAACGCGGGGCAGCGACGAAGGCCGTGAAGGCCTTACCGCGTTTCTCGAAAAACGTAAGCCAAGCTGGATTCAGTAATTTCCCTTTCTGTCTTTTGCTCAGAATTCCACGGTTAGTTCGAAATCGTGGATGAGCAGGCGTTGGTGGCTATCCGGCTCAATGCGAAGCATCTTTCTACCGCTATCCTCTACAACGGCACTGGTTTCATGAAACGCCGTAATTCGATAAAGTGGGCGCTTACATTTCTGCTCTATCCCCACTATTTCAAATAGGCTCGCCCATGAATCAGTCATCGCATTCTGATTTTTTCGATAAAATTGCCGTTATTACCGGTGCCAGCAGTGGCTTTGGTCGTGAGTTGGCCAAGCAGGCCGCCGCCCGTGGTATGAAGTTGGTACTAGCAGATGTGGATGGCCCCGCTCTTGCCGAAACCGCCGGCATGTTGGGTGGCGTAGATTCAGTGTGCTTGCGCTGTGATGTGTCTAATCCGGACGATGTTAAAGAGCTGGCGGAAACTGCCTATGCCGAATACGGTGCGGTGCACCTGCTATTTAATAATGCTGGCGTCATGGCTACCGGCCCGGTGTGGGCAAGCACCCCGGAAGATTGGCAGTGGATTTTGGGCGTGAATTTAATGGGCGTGGTGCACGGTATTCAGTCCTTTGTACCTAGAATGCTAGAGCAATCTGAGCCAGCACATATTATCAATACCGCTTCTTTGGCTGGATTAACCTCGGTTAATGGCTCCGGTGCTTACTGTGCTTCCAAACATTCGGTAGTGACCCTATCGGAATGTTTGCACCACGATCTGGCTCAGCAAGCGGTGAAACATATTGGTGTTTCCGTGCTGTGCCCGGCTTTTGTGCCAACCGGAATTGCCGATGCCGGACGCAATCGGCCAGACTCGCTGGCCAGTACCAATCCGGATGCGGCGGCCTATGAAGACAAAGTGCGCAAGGCGGTGGAATCTGGCCGCTTAAGTGCGGCGGATATTGCCCGTATTACCTTTGAGGGAATCGAGGCGGGACAGTTTTATATCCTTCCCCACAAGGCGGCGCGAGTCAGTGTGACAATGCGCATGGAAGATATTTTGGAAGGGCGCGCTCCCCGCGATCCCTCTGTGATTCGATAATAAAAATTTAAGGAAACAGCATGAAAGCGCTGCTATGCAAGCAATGGGGCCAGCCAGAAGAGTTGGTTCTGGAAGACGTTGAAAACCTAAAAGCCGGTAAAGGTCAGGTGGTGATTGAGGTGAAAGCGGCCTCGGTCAATTTCCCCGATACGTTGATTATTCAGAATCTTTACCAATTTAAACCCGAGCTGCCGTTCGCGCCGGGCGGCGAATGTGCCGGTGTTATTTGTGAGGTTGGCGAGGGTGTCGAACATTTGAAAGTAGGCGATAAGGTGTTGGCGCTCACCATTTTTGGGAGCTTCGCCGAGCAGGTCGTGACCGATGCGCGTATGGCCGTGCCGCTGCCTGATGGCGTGTCTTTTCCCGAGGCGGCATCTTTTGCCATGACCTATGGCACCTCGTATCACGCTCTGGTTGACCGCGGTCAGCTTAAAAGCGGCGAAACCTTGCTGGTGCTTGGTGCCGCCGGCGGTGTCGGTTTGGCGGCCATTGAAATTGGCAAACAATTGGGTGCCAAGGTGATTGCGGCGGCATCCAGTGCAGACAAGCTGGCGGTGTGTGCCGAGCATGGTGCCGACGAATTAATTAATTATGCTGAAGAAGATCTGCGCGCCCGCCTTAAAGACATTACCGGCGGTAAAGGTGTGGATGTGATTTATGATCCCGTGGGTGGCGATTATACCGAAGCGGCGCTGCGTAGCTGCGCCTGGCGTGGCCGCTTTTTGGTGGTGGGTTTTGCCGCCGGGGGTATTCCAAAAATTCCAGCGAATTTAACCTTGCTTAAAGGCTGTTCGGTGAATGGCGTGTTTTGGGGCGATTTTGTCGCCCGTGAACCGGACAACTTTAAGGCGGATATGCGACAGTTATTCAGTTGGTTGCAACAAGGCCATTTGCGCCCGCATATTGCAGCGCAATATCCGCTTGAAGAAGGCGGTAAAGCCATTCGCGCCTTGATGAATCGGCAGGTGTCTGGCAAGGTCGTTGTGACAGTTTAATGAATCCTGTTGGATTGCCCGCGAGAGGGCTGGTGTCAGTTCCGGCCCTTCTTTAGAATGCAGAAATTAAAATCCCCTCGTTAGATTCGATCAAAGGAAGGTCGCCTTATGCGCGTTGTAATTATGGCCGGTGGCAGTGGAAGTCGCCTGTGGCCATCCAGCCGTGGTCTTTATCCCAAGCAATTTCTTTCCCTCTGTGGTGAAAACACCATGCTGCAAACTACTCTGCAGCGGATTAAAGGTTTGAATGTTGATGGCCTGTCGGTGATTTGTAATGAAGAACACCGCTTTATTGTGGCCCAGCAAAGCCATGAGATTGGCCAAGGCCCCGATGCGATTATTCTGGAACCCGTGGGTCGTAATACCGCACCGGCAATTGCGCTGGCGGCGATGGAAGCGCTAGAGACAGACCCCAATGCCACGCTATTAATTATGGCGGCGGATCATTTGATTGAAGATGTGCCCGCGTTTCACGAGGCGGTAGCCAAAGCGGAAGCCTTGGCGCAGCAGGGTAAGTTGGTCACTTTTGGCATTGTGCCGGAGTCAGCCCACACCGGTTACGGCTACATTCAGCGCGGAACGGCTCAAGGCGAAGGTTTTGTGGTTTCCCGTTTTGTAGAAAAACCCGATGCTCAAACTGCTCAGACTTATTTAGATGAAGGCGAATACTACTGGAACAGCGGTATGTTCCTGTTCTCTGCACGCTTGTATTTGGATGAGCTGAAAAACTATCGCCCCGATATTTACAGCGCCTGTGAAGCGGCTTACTCCGGTAAAACCCGCGATGCTGATTTTATCCGCTTGGATGTGGACGCATTCAAAGCCTGTCCAGACGATTCCATTGACTACGCGGTGATGGAAAAAACCGACAAAGCCGTGGTTGTTCCGCTGGCTGCAGGTTGGAGCGATGTCGGTTCATGGTCGTCGCTATGGGAAGTTGGTGAAGGTGATGCCGAGGGCAATGTGTGCAGCGGTGATGTCATCAACCACGGCACCACAGATACTTATATCCGTGCGGAACACCGCTTGGTTGCCACTGTAGGCTTAAAAGATGTGGTGGTAGTGGAAACTGCCGATGCGGTTTTGGTTGCCGATAAAAATCAAGTTCAAGATGTAAAAGCGATTGTGAATCAGCTCAAGGCGGAAGGTCGCAGCGAGTTTCAACAGCATCGCCACGTTTATCGTCCTTGGGGTGTGTACGACTCTATCGACAATGGTGAGCGCTATCAGGTGAAGCGGATCACCGTCGCGCCTGGCGCCAAGCTTTCTGTGCAGATGCATCATCACCGTGCGGAGCACTGGATTGTGGTATCAGGCACTGCGCGCGTGACTATTGATGAGCGTGAAATATTACTGGCGGAAAATCAGTCCACCTATATTCCGATTGGTGCGGTTCACGCGCTGGAGAATCCGGGCAAAATTCCACTGGAGCTGATTGAAGTTCAGTCGGGAGCTTACTTGGGTGAAGATGATATCGTGCGCTTTGAGGATCGTTACGGAAGAGCGCCGAATTAACGGCGCTCGTTACGTTAATTAGTGTTTCGAGCGACAAAAAATCGCTTTTTCGATTATAAGTTTTTAGCCGCAAAATCCAGCATTCTGGTCAGCGGTTGCATGGCGCGCTTGCCAAGGTCGGCATCAACAAAGATTTCGCCGGTTTGGTTTTCTAGCGCGTCGGCCAAATTGTCCAAGGCATTCATTGCCATCCACGGGCAATTCGCACAGCTGCGACAGGTGGCACCGCTACCGGCCGTCGGCGCAATAATAAATTCCTTATCCGGCACTTGTTGCTGCAGCTTGTAGAAGATGCCTTGGTCAGTGGCCACAATCATCTGCTTATTCGGCAGGTCTTTAGCGGCTTGAATAATCTGTGAGGTGGAGCCGGCCATATCGGCCAGTGCCACAACTGGCTCGGGGGATTCTGGGTGAACCAGCACGGCGGCATCCGGGTAAACCTTTTTCAGGTCGAGAATACCTTGGGCTTTAAATTCTTCGTGAACAATACAGGCGCCGTCCCACAGCAAGACGTCCGCGCCGGTTTCCCGTTGGACATAGGAGCCGAGGTGCTTATCTGGCGCCCACAAGATTTTCTCGCCTTGGCTATCGAGATAATCCACTACTTTGAGGGCAATGCTTGAAGTCACTACCCAGTCAGCGCGGGCTTTTACTGCCGCTGAGGTGTTAGCGTAAACCACCACCGTGCGGTCTGGGTGGGCATCGCAAAACGCGCTGAATTCATCTGCAGGGCAGCCAATATCCAGAGAGCAAGTGGCTTCCAGCGTGGGCATTAGCACGGTTTTTTCTGGGGACAGTATCTTGGCGGTTTCGCCCATGAATTTTACCCCGGCAACCACGAGGGTTTTTGCGGGGTGGTCGCGACCAAAACGGGCCATTTCCAATGAGTCAGAAACGCAGCCGCCGGTTTCTTCGGCCAGTGCTTGCAGTTCGGGATCGGTGTAGTAATGGGCAACTAATACGGCATCGCGCTCGATCAGCAATTGCTTAATGCGCTGGCGTAGAGCCTCGCGTTTTTCTGCGGGGACCACAGGATGCTGGTGCAAATGCGCCAGATGGTCACGTACCATTTGTTGGGGTGATACTTCCGCCATGGGGATCTCGCTCTCAAGTGACCCGTAACCCGTTTATTGTCCAAAATGACACAAAATCATCGCCGGAGTGAATACGGGCAACAGCTGAAAATGGTTTTGGGAAGCGGCGAATTATAACAGAATTGTGACCGCCTCGGCGAGGGTGCTGAGGCGGGTGCGTTAGAGGATGAGTTAGAGGTTCTTGATGAGATTTTCGATATCGTCGATATCACGCAGGCGCTGCTTAATTCGAGCCTGTTCAATGGTTTTGCCATCGCTCAGTGAATAGGCGTAATGCAGCTGCATCCGCGCCCGCTTGAACTGGGCGACTTGAATAAAGTATTCCGCCCGCGCCAGATGCACTCCCAGAATATTCTTGGCGAGGCCGCGAATTTCGGCCAACTCATACCACACGCCGGGGTCGGTGCTGTGTCGCTGGCTGTGTTCGGTAAGCACCGCGTCTGCCTCGCCAACAAAGCCTGCTTTCTCCAGTGTGTTGGCCAGTGCCATGGTTAGGGGGTGGTTGTGTGGGCTCAGTAATAATTCGTTTTTAAGGCGTTGAAGTGCTGCGGGGTAATCCTCTCGGCCGGTTTCAATCTCTGCCTGAGCGAGCACATAGGCGACACGGTGAGGATCAGCCTTTAATAGTGGTGCCAGCGTATTTTCGGCTTCCGTCCACTTATTCAGCGCAATTTGGGTGATGGCGATGCCGTACAGGCGGGCGACATCTGAGTCAGTTTTATCCTGCCAGCTCACTAATAAATCTTCCGGATTGCGGCTGTGCAGCAGTTGCGCACGGCGCTTGGCGAGCTGGAAATTCAGATTGTCGACGTACACCTTGCGCGGATAGCTGCGCGCACGGTTGCGGGAGTCGCTTATCCGGCTGTCGGTCAGGGGGTGGGTGAGCAAAAACTCCAGTGGTTCATAGCCGGCATAGCGGCGCTGGGCATTCATGTTTTCAAACATATTGGGAATGCCGGTCGGGTCAATATTAGCCTTGGAAAGCGTCTCCATGCCCACGCGGTCAGCTTCCTGTTCATGTTCTCGACTAAAGCGCAGCTGCTTTTGCTGAGCCGCTGCCTGGGTGGCGGCAATAGCGGCAATGCCTGCATCTGAACCCGTGGTGGCAGCTAGGGCGATACCCGCAAGTAATCCGGCCAAGGTGGGTAAGGTGCTTTCTTTGGCCTTATCTAAAGAGCGGGTGAAGTGACGCTGGCTAAGGTGGGCGATTTCGTGGGCCAGTACCCCGGCAAATTCGGCTTCGTTATCGCTGTATAAAAATAGTCCGCTATTAACGCCGATCACGCCGCCGGGAACGGCAAAGGCGTTGATCTGGGGATTATTTACAATCACGGTTTCAAGGCGCCGGTCTTTTAACTCGCTTTCGGCGGCAAGCTTGTAAAGCAGGCTTTCAAAATAGTCCTGCAGGAAAGGATCGTCGACGGTTTTGACTTGCGCGCGAAAGGTTTTCAGCCAGCTGCGGCCCAGATCGAATTCTTGTTGTGCGGAAAAGCGAGATGCGGTGACATCGCCGAGATCCGGCAGTCGTTCGGCCGCGCTCTGCGCGTAACTGGCACTTGTGCTTGCCAGTGTGAGCCCCAAGCTCAAGGCCCAAGGTTTAATAAAATTCAGTTGCACTCGGCATCCTTTGTCGCGCCGCCTGAAATGTCATTCGTTTCAGGTCGGCAGAATTATCATGTTCCTGTTGAAATCATACTAGAGCTGAAGGTTGGCTGACAGCGGTGTTCAGTATTGCAGTTTAAGACAAGGCACAGCGAGGAAAGTGCCAACGGTTACACTTTTAGATTATTACAAACGCTTTATTTTATAGGGCTAATATATTGGCATTGTGCTCCCTTGTTATACTGGCTTGGTTTGACGGTTTAGTAAGGTCGGTATGTCCCATAATTACGTAATTGATGTCAGCTTGGATGCCAATGGGCTGGATTGCCCGCTGCCGCTGCTAAAAGCCAAGCAGCAGCTTAACCGCATGAGCTCGGGAGAGGTGCTGGAGGTATTGGCAACCGATCCGGGATCGCAGCGCGATTTTGCAGTTTTTGCCCGGCAGAGTGGCAATGTGTTGTTGAGTAGTGAGGAAGCGGGTGAAGGCTTTCGTTATTTAATTGAGAAGAAATAGACGGAGAAGCAGGCGTCATGTGGGGTACCGTTCGTAAGTGGTTTGACCGGTTATTTGCAGAAGAAGAAACCGTAGTCTTACTGCTGCTGGTAGTCGGCACAGTTTTATTGCTGTTTTTTGTTGGGCATGTGTTGGTGCCGGTCATTAGCAGTGTGGTGTTGGCGTTTATGATGCAGGGCGTTACCGCCCGCTTAGCTCGGTTGGGGATGCCAAATTGGGCGTCTATTAGCATCGCGTATCTGCTGTTCTTGAGTCTGTTCTTTGGGGTTCTGATTCTGCTATTGCCCATGGTTTGGCAGCAATTGGTGAACCTGATTCAGGAGTTGCCGGTGCTGCTGCGCAAATTACAGCAGGCTCTATTGGTGCTGCCTGAGCGCTCTGAATATATTACTGAGACCCAAATTCGCAGCTGGATGGGCATGGCCAATAACGAGTTGGCGGGTCTGGGTCAGCGCGCCGTGTCCTTCTCTTTGGCGCAACTGCCCAATGTATTGGGCTTGATGATTAATATCGTGCTGATCCCCATTCTGGTGTTCTTCTTCTTAAAAGATAAGCAGCAAATTCTGGGTTGGCTTGGTGAATTTTTGCCGCACCGTCGCCCGCTGCTTACCACCATTTGGTTGGAGATGAACGACCAAGTGGCTAACTACGTGCGTGGCAAGGCGGTGGAAATTGTCATTGTTGGCGTGGTCTCCTATATCAGTTTTGCCATTATTGATCTGGACTATGCGGCGCTGCTGGCTCTATCGGTTGGTTTGTCCGTTGTCATACCCTATATCGGTGCCATGGTAGTTACGGTGCCGGTTTTATTAGTCGGCTATTTGCAGTGGGGTGGCGGCAGTGAATTTATCACCCTGTTTATTGTCTACTCGGTGATTCAAGGTTTAGACGGCAATGTGCTGGTGCCGCTGCTGTTCTCGGAAGCGGTGAATTTGCACCCGGTAGCCATTATTGTCGCGGTGCTGGTGTTCGGCGGACTTTGGGGCGTTTGGGGGGTGTTCTTCGCGATTCCATTGGCGACCCTAATCAAGGCTGTGCTCAGTGCTTGGCCAAAACCCCATGCCGAGTTATCACAGGAAGAGGCTAGCTGATAGCTTCAACAAGCCCCGCCTCTCACGTTCGGCGGGATGTTTTCTAAGGATCTTTTGTGGCTCGAACTTCTAGCTTCACAGTTAAAAACCCTCTCGCTAATCGCCGTTATTTTTCTTTGGCTCGGCTTTGTTTTGGTTTGGTGGTGTTACTTGGTTTAGCCGCCTGCCAATGGACTGAGACAACTGCCGATTTCAATTTAGTTAAGCCGTTAACCGAGCAGCGGGATTTTCGCTATTTGCAGTTGGATAACGGCCTTAAAGTGCTTCTGGTTTCCATGCCGGGAGCGGACAAAGCTGCGGCCTCACTCGACGTGTATGTGGGTAGTGGCGATGACCCGAAAGACTTTCAGGGTTTAGCGCATTTCTTGGAACATATGCTGTTTCTGGGGACTGAAAAATACCCCGAGGCGGGTGAATACCAGCGTTTTATTACCGCCAATGGCGGCAGCCATAATGCCTATACCAGTTTTGAGCACACCAATTATTTCTTTGATATCGCACCGGATGCACTAGAGCCAGCCCTAGATCGGTTTGCCCAGTTTTTTGTGGCGCCGCGCTTTAATGCGGAGTACGTGCAGCGTGAAGTGAATGCGGTGGATTCTGAATTTCGCGCCAAGCTGCGAGACGAACGGCGGCGTGAGTTCGATGTATTCAAGTCACAGCTAAATCCCCAGCATCCCTTCGCCAAGTTTTCTGTGGGCAATTTGCAAACCCTGCGTGCAGATGACGAGGCGGCCCTGCGGCAAGCGCTGCTGGATTTTTATGCCCAGCATTACTCCGCCAATATCATGAGCCTCACGGTGGCGGGTTCTCAGTCTCTAGGTGAATTGGAGCGTATGGTACGCGAGCGCTTTGCGCAGGTTGAGAACCGCCAGTTTGTCGATCAGCCGGTGACGCTGCCCTTGTTTAGCCCTGAGCAAAATGGCCAAGCCACCCTGCCGCGCTGGGTAAATATCAAACCATTAAAACAGCTGCGCAGCCTTTCAGTTCAGTTTCCTGTAGCCGACCCGCAGCCATTCTGGCAAACCAAACCGCTGAGTTATATCGGCAATTTATTGGGCCACGAAGGGGCTGGATCGCTGTTATCAACCCTAAAAGAGCGGGGTTGGGTTGAGAGCTTGAGCGCCGGGCAAAGCCTGCAATACAAGGGCGGGGCCATGTTTGGGATTGATATCGACCTGACCGAAGCCGGGCTGAATCATGTCGATGACATTATTACGCTGCTTTATGCCGATATTGCACTGACCAAAACCCAAGGCGTGGCGCAGTGGCGCTTTGATGAGCAATCACGTTTGGCGCGGCAACAGTTTTTATTTCGCGCGCAGCCGTCACTGATTAATGAGGTGATGCAACTCTCTGGTGATTTGCAGGATTATCCCGCCGAGTTGGTGCTAGAAGCGCCCTACCGGATGAGTGATTACGATGCCGCCATCATCAACAATTTTTTAAGCTCTCTCACCCCTGAAAATAGCTATATCACGCTGACCGCGCCGGAGGTGGAAACCGGACTGCGCAATGATCGCTATAAGGTGGATTATGGCTTACGCAAGATTCCAGCCTCCCTTGAGGCGCGTTGGCAGCGGGCTCTGGCAAATGCCGGTGTAGAGAAAAATTTAGCGCTGCCCAAAGCCAATCCTTTTATTGCCGCGGATATGGCGATTAAGGGCGGCGACACCGCTAAGCCTAAGCTGCTGGAGCGGGATGCAGGATTTGAGCTGTGGTTGCACAACGATGGCGAATTTAATTTGCCAAAGGGGCAATTGAACCTGCTGCTTGAATCTATCTTGGTCGCCGATAATCCTCGGGATCGCGCTTTGAGTAAATTGTGGTTGGCGATGGTGGAAGACGAGCTTAACGAACTCACTTATACCGCGTCATTGGCGGGGCTCAATTTCAATCTGAGCAGTAGTTGGCGAGGCATCGAACTCACGGTGAGCGGCTATAACGAGAAACAGCAAGTCTTACTGGCCGAAATCCTCAAGGTGCTGCGTTCGCCCAATTGGGATGAAGCGCGTTTTGATCGTTTGAAAAAACAGCGCTATCGCCAATTGGAGAATCAGCGCGCGCGTCCTCCTTATCAGCAGTTGATGTCGGAGCTGCCTTCGGTAATGCGTCGTAATCGACCAGACTTAGAACAGCGCTTAATGGCGACAGACAATGCCAGCCTCAATGAAGTGAAGGAGCACGTTGGCAAAGTATTGCCCAGCTTGCGTTACCGCATGTTGGTTGATGGCAATTTTAATGAGCAGGATGCACGGCAACTGGCAGCTACTGTGAAAGCGGCTATTCCACAGGTGGTGACGGCGGTGCAGGCACAGGAAGTATCGCCTCGGCCCCAACAGGAAGTGCTGCAATTGGCGCGGGGTGATTATCTGCGCAAGCGCAAGATGAAACACGATGATGCCAGTCTGTTGTATTACGTACAGGCTCCCAATATTGGCAAGCAGTGGCGGGTAACAATGGGTTTGGCGGCACAGATGATGAGTGCTGATTTCTACCATCAACTGCGTACTGAAAAACAACTGGGCTATATTGTTAGTGCTGGCGTATATCCCGTGCGCGAATTGGGTGGACTGATTTTCTTGGTGCAGTCGCCGGTGATGGATTCCGCAGGTTTGCAGGCTGAGGTTCAGCAGTGGCTGGTCGCTTGGTTGGAAAAGGGTGTGCTGGAAAGCGAATTTAATGAGCACAAGCAAACCCTGATAAAACGACTGCGCGAGCAACCCGAAAATCAATGGGCGGCGGCAGATCGCCACTGGCAAGAGCTGCTAGACGGTTACGAGAATTTCGACAGCCGCGAGCAATTGGTTTCGGCGCTCAAAGAGATGACCTACGACAGCTTTATTGGCCATATTCAAACCGCGCTTAATCCAGACATTCGTCGCGGGGTCTATGTGTATGGCAACGGGCGTTGGCCGGAGAAAAAACCGGCGGGTAAATCGGTTGGCAATCTGAGCGAATTTAAGCGTGGGCTGGGGGCTTATATCTTTCATTGAGTGCCCTTTGCGCGCTGTAATATAACTGTAAGCAACTGTTTTTATTGCAAGTAAATTTAACATTCATAAAAAAAATACTTAGATTTTCTTGAATTATATATCGTGAGCTGCAAGAATCGGCTGCGCGGTTGAGGGGTAATCCAAAACCGCTACGCCCATTACTGATTACGCCGCAAGGCATTTTGGGAATCGGACCCACAAGGTCACGATTTTCTGATATGGGCCCGGTGATACCCGTCACCCCAAGGCATTCTTTATCTGAAAACTGATCGTTTTCGATATGCCGGACACGCGGTTACCAGGCCCAGCAGCCCACTACGAATAAGGACTGTGAGCATGGACCATAACAACGATCCGCGTCTGGACAACGACCCGCGCCTAGATGCCGACCCCCAGGAAACCCAAGAATGGCTTGAAGCCATGGATGGTGTGCTTGCCAATAGTGGCAAAGAGCGCGCCTCCTTCCTGATGAAGCGTGTGACCAAGCACGCGACTCGCCAAGGCGTGGATATGCCTTCGGCGATTACCACTTCTTTCCGCAATACGATCGACCCCAGTGAAGAAAAACGCATGCCCGGCGACCTGTTTATGGAGCGCCGGATTCGCTCACTGATTCGTTGGAATGCCATGGCCATGGTAATGCGGGCCAATAACAATAACGATGCGCTGGGTGGCCATATCGCCAGCTTCTCGTCTTCGGCCACGCTTTACGATGTGGGCTTTAACTATTTCTTTCGCGGCGGCGACAAAGCTGACCTGATTTACTATCAAGGTCATAGCTCCCCCGGTATGTATGCCCGTTCGTTTCTGGAAGGGCGTTTGAATGAAGAACAACTAGACAGCTTCCGCCGCGAAGTCGATGGCGGCGGTTTGTCGTCTTATCCCCACCCTTGGTTGATGCCGGATTATTGGCAATTTCCCACGGTAAGTATGGGCTTGGGGCCGATTCAGGCGATCTATCAAGCTCACGTTATGAAGTATCAGCAGAGCCGGGGCTTGGCCGATCACGGCGACCGTAAAGTGTGGTGCTTTATGGGTGACGGCGAATGTGACGAGCCAGAATCCTTGGGCGCCATTGCCTTGGCGGGTCGCGAAGGCTTGGACAACCTGACCTTTGTCATTAACTGTAATTTGCAGCGCCTCGATGGCCCGGTGCGCGGCAACGGCAAAATTATTCAGGAGCTGGAAGGGGTTTTCCGGGGTGCCGGCTGGAATGTTATTAAAGTGGTTTGGGGTCGCCTCTGGGATCAGTTGTTAGAACGCGATAAAACCGGCTTGCTGCGTCGCCGCATGAATGAAGTGGTCGACGGCGAGCTGCAAAATTATAAAGCCAACGGCGGGGCTTACACCCGCGAACATTTCTTTGGTAAATATCCTGAGTTGTTGGAACTGGTTAAAGACTTGTCTGACGACGACATCATGTATTTGAATCGCGGCGGTCACGACCCTTACAAAGTCTATGCGGCCTATGCACAGGCGGCGGCGACCAAGGGCCAGCCCACCGTTGTGCTGGCAATGACAGTAAAAGGCTACGGTCTGGGTGAGAGCGGTGAGGCGCAAAACGAAGCCCACTCTGTGAAAAAACTGGATCTGGCCTCGCTCAAAAAATTCCGCGATCGCTTTGGTATTCCCATCAAAGATGAAGATCTAAAAGATGTGCCTTACTACCGGCCACCGGCTGACAGTCCGGAAATGGTGTATATGCACAAGCGCCGCCAAGAGCTGGGTGGTTATCTGCCTGCCCGCAATGCCGAGTTTGACGCACTGGATATTCCCGCGCTGGACAAATTCGCGGCGCAACTTAAGGGCAGTGGTGAGCGTGAAATTTCCACCACCATGGCTTTTGTGCGGATGCTGTCTACGCTGGTAAAAGACAAATCTATCGGCAAACAAATTGTGCCGATCGTGCCCGATGAAGCGCGTACCTTTGGTATGGAAGGCATGTTCCGCCAGCTTGGTATTTACTCCTCGCAAGGTCAGCGCTACACCCCGCAAGATGCGGGTCAGATTATGTATTACAAAGAATCGAAAGACGGCCAGATTCTGGAAGAAGGGATCACCGAGTCCGGCGCGTTCTCCGCGTGGTTAGCGGCGGCAACCAGCTACGCCAACCACCGCTACCCCATGATTCCGTTCTATATCTTCTACTCCATGTTCGGCTTTCAGCGGGTGATGGATTTGACTTGGGCAGCGGGGGATTCCCAAGCGCGGGGCTTCCTGCTCGGCGCGACCTCGGGCCGCACAACCCTGAATGGTGAAGGTTTGCAGCACCAAGATGGCCACAGTCACTTAATGGCCAATATGATTCCCAACTGTGTGTCTTACGATCCTACCTATTCCTATGAATTGGCAGTGATTATTCAAGACGGTATTCGCCGCATGTATCAGGACAAGGAAAACCTGTTCTACTACGTGACGGTGATGAACGAAAACTACACGCATCCCGATATGCCAGAAGGCTGTGAAGAAGGCATTATCAAAGGCCTGTATTTGCTGAAGCCGACCGCCAGCAAAAAACCAAAACTGAAAGTGCAATTGATGGGCAGCGGTACCATTTTGCGTGAAGTGGAAGCGGCGGCAGAGCTGCTGAAAAAAGACTTTAAAGCAGAGGCTTCGGTGTGGAGCGCCACCAGTATTAATTTACTGAGTCGAGATGGTCAGGATTGTGAACGCTGGAATTTACTGCATCCTGAAGATGCACCGCGAGTGCCCTATGTTACGCAAATGTTGAATGGCGATGCCGCGCCAGTGGTGTGTGCAACGGATTACATCAAAGCCTATGGTGAACAGCTGCGGCCATTTATTAAGGGGCGTTACACGGTGCTGGGTACCGATGGTTTTGGCCGCTCAGACACCCGGGCCAAACTGCGTTACCACTTTGAGGTGGATCGCTACTATATTGTTTTGGCAGCGCTTAAAGCACTGGCTGATGAGGGCAAAATTCCAATGTCTGAAGTGACCAAGGCCATGACCTTGTACAGCATCAATCCAGACAAACCCAATCCACTGTATTGCTAAGGAAGGAGAATATTATGGGTATTGAAACCATTAAAATTCCCGACCTCGGCGGCGGCGATGGGGTTGAGGTGATTGAAGTTTGTGTTGCGGTAGGCGACACCGTTGCGGCTGAGGATTCCTTGCTGGTATTGGAATCTGATAAGGCTAGCATGGAAGTGCCTGCACCAATGGCGGGGGTGGTGAAAGCCATATCGCTAAAAGTGGGTGATACCGTTAACGAGGGTGATGTCATTCTTGAGCTAGAAGTAAAAGCAGAGATAGAAGGTGCCTCCGCTAGCGCGCCTGTATCTGAGAAAGCTGCCCCCGAGCCGGTAGCGCCACAAAACACACCAGAGCCCGCAGCTGCACCAGCGCCTGAGAAAACGGCAGTGGTAAGTGCTGAGCAAGAGGTTGTGGTGCCGGATATTGGCACCGGTGATCAAGTTGAATTAATCGAACTTTGCGTTGCCGTGGGTGATGAGCTTGAAGAAGGCGATTCACTGGTTGTGCTGGAATCCGACAAGGCCAGTATGGAAGTTCCGGCACCGTTTGCCGGCACCGTAAGCGCCATTGCCGTTAAGCTTGGCGACAAGGTGGGGCAGGGCACCCTGCTACTTAAAATGAAAACGGCGGCTGAGCTTTCACCTACTGAACCTTCGACAACTGTGGAGGCAAGCTCGGCACCGGTTGCAGAAGCGCCAGTTTCAACTCCAACCTCAACTCCTGTTTCAGCACCCGCTCCCGTTCAAGAAACGGCTTCAGAGCCTACGGTGGTCAGCCAAGCAGGTGTGTATGCCGGCCCGGCTGTGCGCAAGCTGGCGCGGGAGTTTGGAATTCCTTTAGAGAAGGTGGCCGGCACTGGGCCGCGCAATCGCATTGTCAAAGAAGATCTGCACGCCTTTGTGAAAACACTCACTGCAAAGGGGCCGCAATCGGCATCTGCTGGCAGTGGTATTCCCGCCGTGCCTGAAGTGGATTTTAGCCAGTTTGGTGAAATTGATATTCAGCCGCTCACTAAGCTGCACAAGCTCACCGCGGCAAATATGCACCGCAGTTGGCTCAATGTGCCGCACGTTACCCAGTACGATGATGCCGATATCACTGAACTGGAAGACTTCCGTAAAGGGCTTAAAGCCGAGGCAGAAAAGCGCGGCGTAAAAATGACCCCGCTGCCATTCCTGCTAAAAGCAGCGGCTTCGGCTTTGCTGTCGAATCCCAAATTCAACGCTTCGATGTCGGCAGACGGCGAGAATATGGTGTTTAAAAAATACGTCCATATTGGTATCGCGGTCGATACACCGGCGGGCTTGGTGGTGCCGGTGCTTCGGGATGTTGATAAAAAATCCCTGTGGGAACTGGCGGCGGAAAGTGCAGAGCTGGCTCAAAAAGCCAAGGATCGCAAACTTAAACCCGCAGATATGCAGGGTGGCTGTTTTACTATTTCCAGCTTGGGTAATATCGGCGGCACCGGATTTACGCCGATTATCAATACCCCGGAAGTGGCTATTCTTGGCGTTTCCAAACTGGCCGTAAAACCTGTGTGGGATGGAGCGAATTTTGTGCCTCGGCAAATGTTGCCGCTCAGTCTTTCCTACGATCACCGCGCGATTAACGGTGCCGATGCCGGTAAGTTCTTTACCGAAATGGGTGCCGTGCTCGCAGATATTCGGAGACTTTTACTCTGACTTTAATCACCACTTTATAGAAATGTCCTTCTTGAGCCGCTTATGAAAATAAATTGCGATATGGGGGAAGGTTTTGGTGCTTGGCAAATGGGCGCCGATGACCAGCTGATGCCGCATATTGATATGGCCAATATCGCGTGTGGTTTGCACGCCTCTGACCCGGTTACGATGGCGGATTGTGTGGCCTTGGCGGTATCGCACAAGGTCTCTATTGGCGCCCATCCCGGCTATCCGGATTTACTCGGCTTTGGTCGAAGAGATTTCCCAATTGAAGGAAAAGAGCTGGAAAGCACGGTGTTGTATCAGCTTGGTGCCCTTGAAGGGATTTGTCGTGCCCACGGTGCGCAGTTGGATTACATCAAACCTCACGGCGCGCTCTACAACAAAATGATGCGTGATGCGGCGACCTTTGAAACCCTGTTAAATGCGGTGCGTTGTTTTAACGCGAATTTGCCCTTGGTTATTCAAGCGGGCAGTGTTGAGGCGAATGCTCGGCGACGCGAGCAGGCGGATAAGCTTGGGGTTCAACTTTGGTTCGAAGCCTTTGCTGATCGCAGCTATGAAAATGATGGTTCTTTAACACCGCGTACCGTTGAGGGTGCCGTGCATAACTCGGTGGAAAAAATCATCTTGCAGGCTAGGCAAATTCTTAATGAAGGCACCGTACTCAGTCGGCAGGGAGATTGCCTGACATTGGCGGCCGATACCCTTTGTTTGCACGGAGATAATCCTCTCTGTGTCGAGGCTGCGCCATTGATCCGGAGTTAAGCTCGGTGCTTGGTATTGAAAAAGTTAGCGTTGAAGTGCTTAGCGAACAAACCGGCATTATTTATTTCGGCAATGCGATTTCCAGTGAGATTTCAAATCAGGTTTTAAAAGCAGATCAGGTCTTGTCGACCTTGTTTGGTGAGGCCTTAATCGACACGATTCCCGCCTATTGCAGTTTGCATTTCACACTGAATCCATTGCGCTTAAATATTCTTTCAGCTTGTGCCCTGCTGCGGGAAAAATTGCCGGAACTGCTGGCGCAGCAAGACTCAAAATCGGATTCGCAGCTGTCGCGCACTCATATTATTCCGGTGTTTTATCACCCGGATGTTGGGCCTGATTTAAATGATGTGTCGGTGCAAGCCGGTTTGAGCATAGAGCAAATAATTGCGCTTCATACCGCTAATGTTTACCGGGTTTACGCCATAGGCTTTGCGCCCGGCTTTTGCTTTCTCGGTTCGCTTGATCCGCAATTACAGCTGCCGAGACGGGACACGCCCAGAACAAAAGTACCTGCCGGGAGTGTGGCGATTGCCGCCGAGCAGACGGCGGTTTACCCCTGTGAAACACCGGGCGGGTGGCATTTATTAGGCCGCACGGCGGTGGATATGTTGGCGCGCTGTCAGGATCAGAATGATGGCATACGCGTGGGTGACACCATTCAGTTTTCCGCCATCACTCGCAATGAATTTTTAAAGCAGGGCGGCGATGACTGCCCGCTGGTGTAAATACCAATGAGCTTTACGATTAAAAAAGCGGGCCCGCTTACTCTTTTACAAGATGCGGGTCGCTTTGGATTTCAACACATCGGTATCGGCGTGGGTGGCCCTGCTGATGAGCGCGCGTTTGCGTGGGCGAATCACCTGTTGAGCAATCCTTACAACACGGCCACTTTGGAAATCACACTCGGCCCTTTTGAATTGCTTGCCAATGCCGCTACGCAAATTGCACTGGCCGGCGCGGATATGGCTGCCACGCTTAATGGCAAAGCAATTGCGAACTGGAGTACTCACACCCTATCCGCTGGCGACACTCTGTTTTTGTATCCAGCAAAACAAGGTTTGCGCGCCTATCTTGCCGTGGTAGGTGGGTTTCATTGTCAGCCAGTGTTTGGCAGTTGCAGTACCGCAATGCGAGAAAAATTGGGCGGCTTAAGCGGCCAAGGGGCGGCGATTAAATCGGGTGATTCTTTGGAATTTACGGCTTCCGCACAGCGCTTAAAACGACAAGTTCCCCCTGATTTTATACCGGACTATACCGCACCGCTCAGCTTAGGCTTATTGCCTAGCTATCAATATGGGCAATTTACAAACGCTGCGCTTGACGTGTTTTTGAACAATGAATTTCAGGTGAGCGCAGAGAGTAACCGCATGGGCTACCGCCTAAACGGCCCGGCGGTTGAGGCGCCGCAGGGTGAGTTGGTATCTGAAGGAATTTCCCTGGGCGCAATTCAGATTACTCCGGCAGGTCAGCCCATAGTTTTGCTACAAGATCGGCAAACCATGGGTGGCTATCCCAAAATTGGTTGTATCTCTGCGCTAGATGCGGCGCGCTTGGGGCAGTGTCGCCCCGGAAGCCGGCTGCGTTTTTATTTGAGCAAGATGGAAGACGCAATAGGCGAGCGGGAGCGATTTAATCGATTTTTTGGCGTTTAATATTCGCTAAAAATTTTTGTAGACGAAATTTTCGCGCCGAGCGCATAATCGCCACACCTACCACTCCAATGACAGTGCGGTGATTTTATGCGTTCTAATATCCAGAGGGCGTTATCAGTGCTGTTTGCAGTACTGGCAATGAGTTTTTCAAACTTGGCCAGTGCAGCAACATTGAGCTTTAGTACTCCCGACTCACGCCTAGAGGCGGGAAGCCAAGTTAAGGGTACGGTGAGCCTGCCATTACCAACCGTAGAGCCGATTGTTTTTTCTTTAAAGAGCTCGCATCCCTCAATTGCGGAAGTGCCATCCACGGTCACTATTGCGAAACGCTCAAACCGCGCTTTCTTTACAGTGAAGACAGTTAAGGGGCAAATCGCGGATACCACCGTGACAATCACGTTGGATACTGTGCCGCCCAATCCGAAGGTGAAACCGGTAACGGCGAGCTTGAGAGTTCTTCGGGAGCCGCAGGTGTCTGCCATTACCTTTGAGCCTGCGCAGGCCTCGTCAGGCCAAGCGGTGGTAGGCAAAGTGACACTGTCGCGGGCGGTGGCAACGGGGGGCGTGACTGTACCGTTGCGGAGTCCTGATGGATCGAGTCTGCGCTTACCAAGTTCAGTTTCGGTGCCTGCAGGTGCAAACTTTGTGAATTTCAATATTACTGCTCCGGTGGTAACGCAGCTGCGCACGATCGGTGTCGAGGCGCCACTGGGAGGCGTTGTTCAGGCGGGCTTTCTGCGTGTGGAGCCGGCTCCCTTGGCAATAGCTTCGTTCACCTTGCCGGCTGAAATTTTCTCAGAGGGAACGGCCGGGCAAGGGCGGATCACACTGAATCGTCCGCTTACTCGAAACTTTAGCGACCCAATTACGCTGGCTTCTGATAATGCCAATGTCACCGTTAATGCCACTGTTCTTGGGCGCTCGGGCGATACCGTTATCACCTTTCCGGTTACTGTGCGCAATATTCCCGCCGGCTCACCTTCGGTGCCTTTCAAAATCAGCGCTACTTTGGGTGACTCTGTAAAAAGCGCAACATCAAAGGCTCTCGGTCGTCAGGTCTTGGTTGATCGGGTCGCCGTACCTCCGGCGCAATCGGTGGTGAGTGGGCAAAATCCAACAGAGGGGCAGGTCTTTCTCAGTGTTGCTTCCTTAGAGCCTACGGAAGTGATTCTGCTAAGTTCTAGCCTCCATCTTGAAGTGCCGGCCACGGTGAAAGTGCCGGCAAACCAGGTTATGGCTACTTTCCCCGTTACTGGAAAGGGTTTGGCAACAGGCGCGGCATCGGTAACCGCAGTATTAAGTGCTCGCCTGAATGGCGGTAATCAGCGAATAGTAAATGTGATTGTTCGTTCACCAGAGGCACTGGTTGCGCGCGTGGAGGCTCCTGCAACGATCCTGTCGGATGCGCCACCTCAAAACGGGCAGGTGACCCTTGAGGGGCCGAGTCAATCTGCAACCTCCGTTGCCTTGCGGTCGAACTTTCAACCGCTAAGAGTGCCGGCATCGGTTGTGATTCCTGCGGGGCAGACCGTCGGCATATTCCCGATCAGCGCCTCAGGTATAGCTGAGGGGGCGCGGCCTTTCAGCGGCACTATTTCGGCCTCAACACCCGTTCCGGGCAGTGCCGTCAGAACCGCGAGTGTAAGCGTAACCGCTCCGCCGCCTTCTATTACCATTCGCGAGCTGGCGTTTACTCCTCCCGGGCCACTAACGGCGCCATCTTCTACTACGGGAAATGTGACCTTGAGTGGTCCCGCGCCAGCAGGTGGAACTCGCGTGTTTGTTGGTGTGGTTCAGGGGCACAGTTTCACCAGTGTCTCGCCAAATGCAGTGACGATTCCTGCTGGTGCCACGACAGGGCAGTTTCAGGTGCACGTAACAACCGATATTCGCAGCGATGCATCCAGAACACCAATGGATGCAGGGCTTAGCTGTATTTCCACGAACATTGGCTCACAGGTTGGCGTGCGATCATGTGTAAGTGTAGGAAAATAGTGGTGTGGTCGCGCTAAAGCGCGTCACCACTGCTTTGCTTAAGTAATTAGAGGATGAGTATTTTTCCTTCATCCCTGTTTATGGAATTGACAGAGGGTGAGAATCCATTTGGAGGAGAGGTTTTTTGTGTCAATGTCTGTAGATTTATTAGTCAGATATTTTCAGGGATAGGAAAGACACATGCGGCTACTCAGCTCTGTTGACTACATGTTCGTTCGCCTGGAGACGCCGAACACGCCGATGCATATCGGTGCCGTTGCAACGTTTAAGCTTCCCGAGGATGCGGGGCCTACCTATGTTCGGGATCTACGAGACGCCATCGGCACGATGGAGGAGCGACCTTTTCCGTTCAACGCTGTTATCTCGCCGGGGCTGGCCGGTTTGGCTGCGCGGTGGCAGGATGTTCGACCAGACCCGAGTTATCATGTGAGGCTTTCCGCGCTTCCTTCTCCCGGCGGCGAGGCTGAGCTTGGCGCGTTGGTGGAGCTACTGCACTCAAGCCCTCTGGATATGAGCAAGCCGCTATGGGAGTGTCACCTGATCGAGGGTCTCTCAGACAATCGCTTTGCACTCTACTTCAAGGCGCATCATGGGGCGGTGGATGGCATGGGCGCCATGAACCTGATCAAGGCTTGGTTCTCCACTGAGCCCAATGGTACGCCCTTGGGGTTTACTTCGGTCCACAACACGCCCGAAGAAACGGGTGTTACCCGAGCGCTGGTTAAGGCGGTGGCAAGTCGAGCTGCCTCAGGTATTCGAACGCTGCCGGAGGTGTTGGGTCGCATTGCCAAAATGAGTTGGGGCAAGAACGCTATGGTTCCTGCTTCGCTGAGCACCCCTCGGACACTGTTCAACACCAAGCTGACCCGACATCGCCGGGTGAGTACCCAATTGCTTGAGCTCGACCGCCTCAAGTCGGTCGCCAAGGCTACCGGTACTACCGTTAATGATGTGCTACTCGCCAGCGTGAGTGGCGCATTGCGCCGCTATCTTATGGAAGCCGGTGCTTTGCCTAATAACAGTTTGACGGTCTCGATTCCGGTTGGCTTTGACCGCGATGAAACCACGCTCAACGCAGCGGCGGGCTTCGTTGCGCCGATTGGCACCGAGATCGCCGATCCTTTGGAGCGAGTCAAGCGTATCTCCGCTGCCACCAAGCGTGGAAAGCAGGACATGCTTTCGATGTCGAGCGAGGCCCAACAGCAGTTCACTTTACTTGGTCTGGTGCCCTTATTTGCCAGTCAGAAGACGGGCCGACTCGTTACACTGCCGCCGCTGTTCAATTTCACAGTAAGCAATGTCGTGCTTTCTCCTGATCCGCTCTACCTTGGAGGGGCGGAGCTGGAGTTGTTCGTTCCCGCCTCGTTCCTTGTCGACGGTTACGGACTGAACCTCACTCTAGTCGGCTACAACGGCAAAGTCGCTCTGGGGTACATTGGCTGCCGTGACGTGATCCCCCATCTGCAGCGATTGGGCCCCTTCACCAGCGAGGCCTTTGCGGAACTAGAGAAAGCCGCCGGTCTGGGCTAACTACTAAGCTGGCTGCTTTCGGCTACTTGCCGTAGCTCTCACAAGTGCCAAATTCATAACCAATCACTTTGTCATCGGCACAGGCGCTACACCCATTGCCATAGGTTTGGTGACGAGCGGAATCGCAGGGCGCGGTGATGCAGCGAGTGCCGGTGTCGACATGGCCACAAACCGGCCGATATTCCCGCGTGCATATTTGAGGGCGAGGGGATTCGCAGCTAACAAAACCGACATTTTCGGTGGCGGTATCTTTTTCTTGCTCCCTTTCCGTGGGCGTAGCACAGGCTTGCAGTAGCAGGGCAGTGCAAAAACAAGCCAGCAAGGTGCGAAACGATTTAGCGTAATTTGTAAAATAAGGCATAAGTCGAGCTATCCGTGAGTTTCCACCCCATCCTAATAGCTACAGGGGCGCGGTAACAATCCCATTATCGGCCAATGTTTGTGACAAACGTGGCATCCAAGGGCAATAAGCTGGGTCGCGGAGCTGGAAGCGGCCTGAAATATATGAATAATTGGTGCAGCCAAATTTTTGCCTGAAAATGGCAGCTTAAAAAATACACAATTTATAGAGCAGACAGGAAATATCATGGGACCATTAAGCGGAATCCGCATTGTAGAATTCGAAGGCCTTGGGCCAGCTCCTTTCGCCGGCATGATGCTGGCCGACATGGGCGCAGAAGTTATCTCCATCACGCGTAAAACCACCCCAGAAGGTAAGCGCTTTGATAACTCTATTAGCGAGCGTGGCAAAAAATCCATCGCCATCAACCTGAAAAGCCCAGAAGGCATTGAAACCGTTCTGCAACTGCTGGAAAAATCCGATGCCCTGATCGAAGGCTTCCGCCCCGGCGTAATGGAGCGCCTCGGCTTGGGCCCCGATGTGTGTCTGGCACGTAATCCCAAACTGGTATTCGGCCGCATGACTGGCTGGGGCCAAACCGGCCCACTGGCTCACGCTGCTGGCCACGACATTAACTATATTTCTCTTTCAGGCGCACTGGGCGCTATTGGCCGCACCGGCGAAAAACCCATGCCCCCGCTGAACTTGGTAGGTGACTTTGGTGGTGGCGGTATGTTCTTGGCGTTTGGCGTGGTTTCAGCCTTGCTAGAAGCCAGCCGCAGTGGCCAAGGCCAAGTTGTCGACACCTCTATGGTAGAGGGCTCTGCCGCACTCATGCACATGATGTACAGCTTCTTTAATAACGGCGGCTGGCAAGACAAGCGCGGCGTGAACATGCTGGATACTGGCGCGCACTTCTACGAAACCTACGAAACCGCCGACGGCGAATACATGTCTGTGGGCTCCATCGAACCTCAGTTCTACGCTCTGCTGATGGAAAAAGCCGAACTTGATCCCGCCGTATTCGGCAATCAAATGGACATGGCAAACTGGCCGAAGATGGAAGACGCGCTGGCCGAAGTATTCAAAACCAAAACGCGCGCCGAATGGAGCGAAATTTTTGAAGGCACCGATGCCTGCGTTGCACCGATCCTCAGCATGACAGAAGCGCCTAAACACCCCCATAACGTTGCTCGCGGCAGCTTTATTGAAGTGGGTGGCGATATTCAGCCCGGTCCTGCGCCTAAATTCAGCCGTACCCAGCCACAAGTGAAAGCCCCAGCGGCTCGCCCCGGTTCAGATACCGCCGCCGTATTGCAGGACATTCTGCAATTAGATGCGGTCAAACTGGCCGAGCTAGAGCAAGCCGGTGCGTTGAGCTAAGGCATTCCGGGGGCTGATGACGCTGACGTTGTGCAAAAAACGCGCAAGTACAGAGAATCTAAGCATTTTATTTAAATTTTCGTTGACAGCGAAAAGCCCCTTGAATATAGTACGCACCCTCAAGCGCCCGTAGCTCAGCTGGATAGAGTACCTGGCTACGAACCAGGCGGTCGCACGTTCGAATCGTGCCGGGCGCGCCATATATAAGTTGCTGAAAAGTAACAAAAAACCCAACCATTGTGTTGGGTTTTTTTTCGCCTAAATTTTTTGCTGTGACACAATTGTGACATGTGCTGTGACACATTGTGAAAGCCCTTTCCCTAATTTGACCTCTTGGTGCCGGAATTTTCGTGGGCATTTGAATGTAGCTAAGTGGTCAAGCGGCTGACTGCCAAAGGCTCGGCTTTCAGCATAGTAGGGCAAGATTTGGCACAAAACAGACAAAAAGAGGGGCCTCTAAAAGCTGGAATTGATTTAGTCTGTAGCTGACATGTGAGCGCCAAGTTTTAGCAGCGAAGAATTGATTTCTTATTGGGGCAAGAAAAACAAGGAGAGTTCGTTTGGTTACAAACTATGTTTTGATCGATTTTGAAAATGTTCAGCCCAGCAATCTGGAGGTTTTAAAACAACATCCATTTGAGGTCATGATTTTCGTCGGTGCGAACCAGACTAAAATACCATTCGATCTAGCCTCTGCAATGCAAGCACTTGGTAAATCAGGACAGTACATCAAAATTGCTGGCGCAGGTAAAAACGCCCTCGACTTCCACATTGCCTATTATGTGGGGGAACTTGTCTCCAAACATCCTAATGCCTACTTTCATATTATCTCTCGCGATACCGGCTTCGACACATTAATCAAGCATCTCAAAGCCCGTGGCATTAAAATTCAACGCGAGCGTGATCTAGCTGAAATCCCGGTGGTGAGAATGTCTACCGCTACGTCTACTGAAGAGATGGTGTCAGCAATTGTAAAAAATCTCGCTGGGAGGGGGCAGTCTAGGCCGCGTAAGGTGAAGACGCTCTCGAACACTATAAACTCGCTGTTTACGGAGAAACTGTCAGAGCGGCAACTTGGTGCGATAGTGAAAGACCTTGAGCAAAGGGAGTACATTCTGGTGAATAATGGCAATGTGTCTTACCAACTGCCTGGCTAGAGCGAAAAGTGACCGTTATGACGCACTTTTGACGGATCAGACCAGAAGGACAAGGCTGGCACAAAGCAGACGTTTTTAGCACCGTAGAGAATGACTGCAGCAGTCACAAAGCAGACGTTTTGGGGGCCTGAATAGTTGGCATGGTTTTCTTAAAGCGGACAAGAAGAATACACTCCGCCCGAAATCTATCCCCCCTTTGGACAATGCGAATTTTCAGAAGCTGGTGCCGATTGTTTGACACCAACCATGTCCAATTCCTCAGATTTCCGTTCTTTCAGACAGCTCCAGCGCATCATCTAGCTCAATTCCAAGATATCGCCCATCGCCGCAATTTGCTGATCGATCATCTGCTCAAAAGCACCTAATATGGCATCGTAGTCTTGACAACTATGCAGAACATTTAGCGCTTGCACAGTAGCCTCAATGGTGGACAAGCCATCAGCACGCGGCGATTTCCGAATGCGATAACGGCTGCGTTGGCTCTGCTGCAACGCCAACCTCGGCAAGTTCAAAAGCCAAGGATTAAGGTGAAGCAGCTTGGCGGTTTTACGCCAGGTGCCATCGAGTACAACGAGCTGTTTAATTTCGGCATCGACAATCTGACTCACCCTAATTGAGGGTTCACCAGGATAAAGCAGCACGCTATTCTGTTGCCACTTTGAACCCAGCAGGGTCGCTGGCTCAAAACATTCTCCAACCACTAGGCGGCTACCAATAATAGAGCGCGCCAATAGTGGCGCAGAAGAAAGTGCGTGACGCGCCTCCTTCGGATGTTGAAGAATAGTCAGCCCATAACCACTGCCACGTTGAACAATAAACTCACAGAGGTAGGTGGATTCTGGACGTTGGCAGTCCTTGCATATTAAGCGAGGGGACACAGCAGTAATCTGTCGCTAAATATTTTTTTGATTGTAACAGCTAGATCAGCCTGACTTCTGTTAGATCGCGTCTGTTTTTTAAAAGATGGTAACAATGAGTGAGAAACCGGCATGAAAGGATGGACACCGTCAGAAATACCGGACCTAACCGGGAAGCGAGCCATGATCACTGGGGCCAATAGTGGCATTGGTTACCAAACCGCCTTAATGTTAGCGCAACGTGGGGCCCGCGTATGGCTGGGATGCAGAAATGCTGAACGCGCTGAAGCGGCAATTCAACGTCTTGAAAAAGCACTGGGTTCTAGGGATTTGCTGACCGTTTTACCGATGGATCTAGCCTCACTCGACAGCGTGCAACACGCCGCCGAGCAATATCTGGCGCTCAATCAACCGCTGGATTTATTAATCAACAATGCCGGCATTATGGGATTACCGTTGCAACGCACCTGCGCCGGCCATGAAATGTTGCTCGCGGTAAATCACCTCGCGCACTTTGCCCTTACCGCCAGTTTGTTACCGGCTCTGGAAGCTGCACCAAAGGCCCGTGTTGTAACAATATCAAGCCTAGCCGCTAAGAGCGGTGTACTGGACTTTGATGACCTAAATTGGGAGCGCTCGCCCTATAACAAAGTTGCAGCTTACGCACGTGCCAAACTAGCCAATCAATGCTTTGCCATAGAATTACAACGTCGCCTACAGGCTGCAGGCAGCTCAGTCATTAGCCTTGCGGCCCACCCCGGTTATGCCGCCACCAATGTGGCATTTTCCAATAGCGAAACACGCAGTCTGGCTCGACGCCTATGGCAATCCATGGTCCGTATCGGCAATGCATTACTGGCACAAAGCGCGGAACGCGGTGCATTGCCCAGTGTTTACGCCGCCACATCAGAAACACTGCAAGGTGGCGAATATATTGGACCATCCGGCCCGTTTCAGCTTCGCGGCACGCCCTCGCTCCTTAACCTGCTCCCCAGCGCAACAGACAAGCAAACTGGCGAGCACTTGTGGCGCCATTCAGAACAAATGACAAGAACTCGTTACTTATGACAATAACAACGTTTTATCATGACCTGCTGCTGGCCTTTGCGCTGATGTCAGTTGCGGTATTCGTCGTACTACAATGGATTATCAAAGCCGCTTACGGTCGCCATAACGACGGTAATCTGGCCTGGTGGTGGGGACCAAGCATTCCCACACGGTGGTCATGGGTGGTGATGGAAGCCCCCTCATCCATCGGCTTTGCGGTGATTTTTTTCATGGGCGCTCAAGCACTGAGTGCCGCACCACTACTGCTGTTTACGATTTGGCAGGTGCACTATTTCCACCGTAGTTTCATCTACCCGTTCAAACGTAAACTCAAACCCGGCGACACAACACCACTCCTCATTCCAGCGCTGGCCGTTATTACCAATTTGGGTATCGCGTTTCTCAACGCCGCTATTCTCTCTTGGTCTGAATTAGGTGCCGATTACTCACACTGGTTATCAGACCCTCGCTTGTGGCTGGGGTTAGCTATTTTCGGCTTGGGTTTCTTGGTGAATCGTCATGCTGATGCCATGTTGGCGGCGCTGCGCAAGCCTGGGGAAAGTGGTTACAAGATCCCCAGAGGATGGCTCTACGAGTACATTTCATGCCCCAACTATCTTGGAGAAATTTTGATCTGGACAGGCTGGGCCGTTGCCAGTTGGTCAGAGGCTGGTGCGGTATTTGTATTGTGGACTACAGCCAATCTACTACCCCGCGCACTCAGCAACCACCGCTGGTACCGCGATACGTTTGAGGACTATCCCACAACACGCAAAGCGCTGATTCCAGGCGTCTTATAAGCAAACAGGAAAATTGCCCGTGCAGAATTCCGGCACGGGCCGTATCACAGGGAGGAGAGCTCAGCTAAACGCTGACACATCAAAACCTAGCATTGCCGAAATTTTCAGGTACAAGCCCTTGGTATCCAGATCAGGCGCTTCAGCCAGAGCGAGCGCGGCTTCAGCCAGGCTACCCATCAGCATACGAACTAATAGATCAACTTCGCTATCGTCAAAATGATTACGCAGTTGCCCCCCAATAGCATGGTCAGTACTACTTATAATTTTCTGGGCAATCCTGAACACCGAGGTTTCCGGCCAGCGTTCACGCCCGAGAACATGCGTAGCATCAATGAGTACGACCCGGCTGAACCCCGGCTCTTTAAAAACCTCAAGAAACGTTTCCCAGACATTGGCCAAAGAGAAATTTTCTGCCTCGACCAAAGCCTCCATGCGTTGCGCCAAATCGGCTTCGTACTGCTCAGTCACGGCATTGAAAAGTTTTAGTTTATTGCCGAAATAATGATAAACCGGGGTCACGGTAATCCCGGCTTCTGCGGCAATATCAGACAAGGACGTATCAGCAAACCCCTTCTCACCAAATACCGCCATAGCCGCTATCAGCACTTTCTCCCGCGTTTTTTCACGGCGTTCTGCCTGTGTTTGCCGCTTCAATGGCGGGCCCTTCTTGCCTGTTGACATAAGCACTTACCGAAATAAATATAATTGACATATATAATTTAATTATATATGTTTTCGTCCGCATAAATAACGATACCAAATGGCCCAGGGAAGAAAGCCGGTCAAGACCGATCCCCCATATCCTCCCGAGCGCCAAAACGATGAGCATAAGAACACAAAATGAACGTATTAGTAACCGGCGCGTTTGGCAATTTAGGCCAGCTCTGTATTGAGCAACTGCTCGCCGACGGACATCAGGTTCGCTGCACAGACATCGATACCCCAAACCAACGTCAGATTGTCGAGAAGTCTCAGGGACGCTTTGATATCCGGCTGGGAGATATTCGAGATAAGGCGCTATTGGCAGAATTACTTGTCGATATTGATGCCGTTATTCACCTCGCTTCTCTGCTGCCACCCATGACAGAGCGTAACCCTTCGCTCGCGTATTCAGTGAATGTGGAAGCCAGCAAAACACTTATCGAATTGGCTCAGGCACTGCCGACGCCGCCACTGTTTATTTATCCGTCATCGCTCACAGTATTTGGCCCATCACAACGCGACAACCCGATTCGTCACAGCAGTGATCCGGTGATGACTTCCGACAATTACACGGCACACAAAATTGAAATTGAGCGTGTTCTGCACGAGTCATCGCTGCCGTGGATCATCATGCGAATTGGCGTCTCTGTCGATGCCAGAACCCTGCGCACCGAAAGACAAGTGTTCAAACAACTGCTTGCCGTACACCCCGATACACCAATGGAATATGTGCATCCTCGGGATATTGCCTTGGCAATGTCGCGTGCGGTTAGCACACCGGCTGCAATAGGAAAAACACTGCTGCTCGGCGGTGGAAAGCACTGCCAAATCACACATCATCGTTTTCTGAACGCCGCGTTCAAAGCAATGGGACTACCGCAAAAACCCGGTATTCACGGACAGGATTCCTATTACACCCACTGGCTGGACACCCACGAATCCCAAGCACTGTTGCAATACCAACGCAGCGCGTTTGAAGAATATGAAAATGAACTTGCGGTGACTTTTTCACGCGTTCGCAAGTTAACAACCCCTATACGCCCGTTACTCAAATGGCTAATGCCGAAGCTCCTCAGGAGAATATAAAAATGATACCTACCGGAAATCGCCGCCAGCTTAAGAGCCGTTTCAATGCGATTCGCCAGCAATTAACGCTGGCCACCATGCCCCTTTTTCTCTGCACAGTATCAAGCTCACTGCTAGCAGAAGAGATGAAACAAGCGGGCAGAATTGAAGAAGTTGTTGTTACCGCACGGAAACGCGCGGAAAGTATCCAGGAAACCCCTGTCGCGGTCACCGCCCTCAGTGGTGACAACCTGCGGGCGCGGGGGATTTTAGGTGCGGAAGAACTGAGTAAATCGGTGCCTAGCCTACAGATAAACAACAGCACAACGCCCCAAATTTTTATTCGCGGTATTGGTCAGCGCGCCGCGTTTGCCCGCTTCGACCCCTCTGTAAGCGTTTATTTGGATGGCATTTTTATTCCGCGCCCAGACGGACAACTTTTGGACACCATTGACGTAGACAGTATTCAGGTTCTTCGTGGGCCGCAGGGAACACTGTTCGGCAAAAACAATACCGGCGGCGCATTGGTATTTACGCTGTCCAAACCGGGCGAAGATGCTGCGGGATACGTAGAGGCAGCACTTGGGAATTTCAATGAACAGCGTTTACAAGCGGCAGTAGATGTTCCGGTTACTGATGATTTCTATACTCGCTTCTCACTCAACTCACGCCGCCGGGATGGATTTTTTAAAGACGCAACGGGGAGTGAAAACCAGTCTATCGATCGGCTCTCCGGTATTTTTCAAAGCCGCTGGATCGCCTCTGACGATATTACGCTTGATACCTTTACCTTTATTGGTAAAATCAGGGAGAACTTCCCATCGTACCACTGTGTAATCGCCAACGAAGACGCGTTGTTTGTGAACGGACTTGGTCTACTTTGGCCCGGCGATACCGATCCCAACAACCCCTCTGCCTATGTTGACAACTGTAATGCCAATAGCCGCGAATCGCAGAAAGACTTGCACACCAACCAGGGTGACAGCCAGCGTCAGCAAAAAGATCAGGACGAATTTCTTCTCGGCCTGACGCTGGATTACCAATACAGCGATGACCACAGCTTCAAAGCCATCTTCGGCTACCGCGATGCCACCAAAATGAATCCGCAAACCACGGCTGACGAAGGCGGCCCTGCGGAATTTCTGCGCGCCGATTTGCTGGACGATGGCCTGCAAGAATCTCTGACTCTTGAGTTACAGTTCAATGGGGTTCTCTTTGAGTCTGTTGATTACTCTGCTGGTATTTTCCTGCAGGATGAATTCAAGTCAGAACGCTTTAACACCGCGAACCCCCTGGTAGGCTCTGAACCTATCAATTTCCTTGGTCTCGCCGGCGGCCAGGCTGGTATCGACATAGAAGCCATTACCGATTTGCTGGGTTCTGTCACTGGCTTGGTTCCAGGTGGAACCGTGCCATTGGTTGCAGCGGCACTTCCGCTTGCCACGGTTCAAGATTTTGAAATTGATGGCGAAACACTGGCCGTGTTTACCCAGGCAACTTGGCACGTTACCGACGATTTCGAGTTCACTGTAGGCGGACGTTATACTCAGGAAACCCGAGACTCTTATTTAGTTACCCGCAGCGCAGATCTTGAAGCCGTCACCTCAATTATTAGTTCGGCTGACCCACGATTTGTACCCATCATGCCCAGCATGGGTGCGATGGCATTTCTGGGCAGATGGTCACAAGACCCATTAACCATTGCCAATAATATTTTGCATGAACAATTTCCGGGTGATATTCGGGCACCATTAAGTGCACCGAAAATCGATACGCGCGGAGATACGTTCAAACAATTCACCCCGATGGCTTCTGTGGCCTACATCGTTCCGGAACAACTTCTAGATGGCACACTATTGAACTCTGCCATGGCTTACGCTACGTGGAGCAATGGATTCAAATCAGGTTTCCAGGAACCGTTTGGCCTCGATGGGTTGAGCGCAGTAAAACCTGAAGAACTCGAAAACCGCGAAATCGGGATCAAGATTGATGCGCTGGAGCAATCATTGCGTGTAAATCTTGCCGCTTATTCGATGACATTCAAAAACATGCATTTGATTACGGTCAATGTTGATAGCAACAATACGTTGGTGGTGGGCTCTCAAAATGCCGGTGCATCACTCATTGAAGGCGCCGAGCTAGAAGTTATGTGGTTCCCCAATGCCAGTACCTTAGTAAACCTGACATACAGTAATAACAATTACCGGTACGAAGAATTTACCGATAACGACTTAAAAGCACTTGCTCTGCGTGGTGAGAGAATCACCATCGATCGCTCAGATGAAGAGTTTGCCGTATCCCCCAAAGAAACCGCGTCACTCGGTATTCAATATAGTCTTCAAACCAATATTGGGGTGTTTATTCCGCGGTTAGACATTAGCTATAAGAGCGATATCTATCTGGGGCTTGACCGAGGTGCATGGTTAAGCGCACAAGAAGACCCATCTACCGCCTACTCAAAAGCTTACACCTTGATGGATGCGCGACTCGGCTGGACCGATAATAACGAGGAGTTCAATATCGCGTTTTATGTCAAAAACCTGATGGATGAACGTTACGATATTGGTGCCGTATCTGCAGGAGACAGTATCGGCACCTTTACCAAGGTGCTCGGCGACCCACGTACCTACGGCATAGAATTACGCAGAACCTTTTAAACAACATCTACAAAAATGACATCTATGACATGGGCCAAAATATCAACATGAATTACTTGCCAGGAAAAACAGTGCTCATTACTGGCGCTGCTGGCGGCCTAGGCAGCACGTTGGCCTCTGCGTTTGCGGAACGGGGCTGCAACCTAATTTTGATCGACATCAACAGGGTGGCGCTTGAAAAGCTCGATGCCTCACTGACTGATCAAAAAATCAAACGTCGAATTTTTTGTATTGATTTATGCAATAAAGACGAGATCAAAAGCCTCTCACAAAAGCTAAGTCACTCTGGGGAAACCCCTGACATTATTATTAATAATGCGGGGATGACACTGCAAAAAAGTGTGGAATCGCACAGCGATGCCGATTGGCAAAAAGTATTTGACCTCAACTTTTGGTCGACAGTACACATCAGCAGGGAATGCCTGCCTGCACTCAAAGAAAAAAACGGGGGGCATATAGTCAACCTCTCTAGCATGGCCGCCTGTTATGGCATACCCAGCCAAAGCTCATATAGCAGTAGCAAGGCGGCAGTTCGAGCTTTCAGCGAATCACTGCGCGCAGAATTGGCCGGATACAATATTGGTGTCAGCAGCATTCACCCCGGCGCGATCAAAACTGACATGATGATGGCAACCCTCAAGGAGTCGGATGACCTTGAGATTGCCAAAAAGAATTTGGCCTTAGCGCAACGCTTTGGTGTATCACCGGAAAAAGCCGCACAAAAAATCATTACAGCCATCATGCGCAATCGAGCGCATTGCTATATAGGCCTGGATGCACACCTGTTCAGACTCTTTAGCAAACTGGCACCCAATGTATTGTCGCGTGTTTTCTCTCGGGCCTACAGTAAAGTCTCAAACGTTAAGCCCGCAGGGCCCGCATAACGAGTCCAATAATATGACAAACAAACATCCCGCCCTTGAGCCTGCGATGCTTGGGCCATTGCGCTTAAAAAACAGAATAATCAAAGCAGGCACATTTGAGAATATGACGCCGAACGGGATGCCAGGGGACACGCTCCTTCGCTTTCATACCGGATTCGCGGAAGGGGGCATCGCGATGACCACAATAGGCTATTGTGCGGTTTCAAAAGAAGGCGCCTTGAATGCCAATATGCTGGTGATGGATGAAGCCATACGCACTCCGTTGGAAAACGTTATTTCTGCGATCCATGCAAGAAACTGCAAAGTCTCTGGCCAGATGGGTCATTGCGGTGCATTTTCAAAAAATCGATCACTTAACAAACGCCCTAAAGGAGCGAGTGGTGGCCTAAATATTTTGGGCATTTCTGAAGGTATGTGGATCGCTGAAACCATGACCTTGAGTGATATTCAAGACATGATCGAGCAATACCGAAAAGCGGCCCGTTTCATGAAGTCGGTTGGTTTTGATGCTCTCGAAATTCACTTTGGCCACGGCTATGGCTTATGCCAATTTCTCAGTCCCTTGACTAACCGACGCAAAGATCAGTACGGCGGCTCAATGGAGAACCGGCTTCGCCTCCCCCTTGAAGTCCTCGCAGCGGTAAGAGAGGAAGTCGGCAAAGACTTCCCTATTCTGGGAAAAATCAGTATGACGGAGGGGCGTCGTGGCGGGCTTGACTATGAAGATGCTATGCAAATCGCCATTGCACTCGATCAGGCTGGCATAGACGGCATCGTGACAAGCGGCGGCACCTCTACAATGAATCCCATGTTAATGTTTCGAGGTCCGAGTATTTTACCAGCCCTGCTGCGTTACGAAACAAATCGGATCATGCGTTTTCTACTACGCCTAGTAGGTCGTCGCATGTTTCCCTCCATGCCATTTTCAGAGCTTTACTTTATCGAGCAAGCCAAGCGAATTCAAAAAGCTGTAAAATGTAAAATTATCTATATCGGCGGCGCTTGTAGTGGACAGAGCTTGCAAACGCTTCTGGATTCCGGCTTTGATTTTTTTCAGCTCGGAAGAAGCCTTTTGGCGGATCCTGATTTTGCTGACCAACTTTCAGCTGACCGCAATTTTGTTAGCCGGTGTAAACACTGTAATAAATGCGTCGGGACAATTGAGAGCCCTAAGGGTATCCATTGCCCAGAGTTTTACGCGCACATTGATATCTAAGAGAACCGGCCATGCACCGTTTTTGGCACTTAGCAGACGCCCATAGCAACGCAGGCGATGGCGGTAGTCGTCACGTCATGCCCCCAAAACAGTCTGACTGTCCGCTTTTGACCAACTGTCGCCGTCCACTACAACAACGCAACAGGCCGCTTTTGTCGCAAAACCGACTTCAGGCTCTTGCATAGATTCTCAGCCCACAACATTTATCGTCTGCACTGGCTATTTCGCCAATCTGCTCTTGAAGGACACTAAGGAATTCATCAAGAAAAATTGGTGTTTCTGGTGATATAGAAAATTCTTCAATGGTACCGTCCAGCAGCTCTCTCATAATGAGTCCCTGCCATTTTTTCTCCATACGACTAAAAGCAGGATTTGCCCGTTTGAGGGGCCTTCCTGGCCAATACTCAAGGATCATCCTGAGTTTTTTAGATTTGGTGGACTTCTTATTCTTATGGGGTCGAGACATTGTGGAGCTCAGTAATCTAATAAAGTGCAGAGAAATCTGATGTTCTCTCACGATACTCTTTCAAATAAATCTTGTACTTCACAATCAAAAAATTCACAGAGTTTATCGATGGCTTCTAAATCCACTCTGGTAGCCGTTTCTTTGTAAAGAAGGGTGATGGTATTACGATGCAATCCCGTCTCCCGCGCCACATCTGTGACCTTGAGCTTTCTCTCGCCCATCATCTTGCTCAAATGACATTTGATCATTCTAAAAATAGATATGTCATCCAGAATGAAAAAAAGTTGTTGCAAAAGTCATTTTTGCAGCTAAAATGTTATTCAGGATGACAAATCGCCTCCCTTAATAGCTTTTTGTCATTCCGCTATCTTATCACACAGGAGTAGGGGTAATGACAACACAAACTTTTCTGACCACAGACGAGCTTTCTGAGCGGATTAAGTATGACACTCGGACCATTCGTAACCAGTTGAAGGATTCTGTTCTTCTAGAAGGAGTCCATTACTTTCGGCCTTTTGGCGGCCGCAAGATTTTATTTATCTGGGAAACCATCGAAAGGGATATGCGGAAGGTAAAGCCGGCGAGTTCTATTGATATTCCTATGTCATCCGGAGGGATTTGTCGTGTCTAAGATTAGAGCTAGAAAGGAAACGGGATTTCTCTACTTCGATTTTTTCTTCAAAGGTCAACGATGCAGAGAACAAACACGCTTAGTCGATAATCCTACTAATCGTAGGAAGATGGATCAGGTCCTCAAAAAAATCGAAGCGGAAATAATGCTCGGTCAATTCGATTACTTGGCTTACTTTCCGAACTCAAAGACTGGGCAGAAGTTGGCTGTAGGAGATCAGTTCTCGAGTACTGCGGCTCTTCCATTGAGAGTAAGTACTTCCGCCTCTCATGTGGAGAGCGTGGAGGAAGTAGTCGAATATCCTTCTTTTGCAGAGTTTGCCAATCAGTGGCTGATGGAAAACGAAGTGCGTTGGCGGAAGTCTACGCTTGAGCTTCAGCAGTCTTTTCTATCCCGCCACTTGATACCTGTATTCGGTGATCGAGGGGTCAACAGCATCACCAAAGCGGAAGTACTGTCATTTAGGTCTCAACTCGCCAAAGTCCCAGGCCACCATGACAAACTACTCAGCGCTAAAACGATCAACGAGATAGTGGGCTCCTTAAAGGCCATCCTTGATGAGGCTGCTGACCGCTATGAGTTTAACAGTCCAACCGAGCGCATCAAGCGCCTCAAAGTGCAGAAGAAGGATATCCATCCGTTTTCATTAGAAGAAGTCAGAAAGATTCTGGGCGCAGTCCGGCCCGATTATCACAGCTATATGACCGTTCGTTTCTTTACCGGTATGCGCTCTGGAGAGCTGCACGGGCTCAAATGGAAATACATCGATTTCGAACGGCGCCAAATTCTGATTCGGGAAACTTTCACAAAAGGGCGCGTGGAGTACACAAAGACCGATGGTAGCCAGCGTGAGATACGCATGTCGGAGGCGGTTTATCTTGCCCTGAAAGCCCAAGAGGATGCCACGAATGGCATGAGCGAATACGTGTTCTGTAATCGTAATCGTCAGCCCTTAGACAACAAGAATTTTACGGATAGAGTCTGGTATCCATTGCTCCGGTATCTTGGGCTGAATATACGACGTCCCTATCAAACTCGTCATACCGCTGCGACGTTGTGGCTAGCTTCTGGCGAGTCTCCTGAATGGATTGCGACTCAACTTGGGCATACCTCAACGGAGATGTTATTCCGGGTGTATTCCCGCTACGTCCCCAATCTCACCCGCAATGATGGCTCAGCATTTGAAACGCTCCTGCAAAGAAGTTTGGAAGGAGATCAGTAATGGGAAAGTTCAAAGATATCTTGTTAGATCCTGTATCGTTAAATCCGATGCTACGGCTCCCTGAAGCGCTTCGACCTGCAGCAGTATTACTTGAGAGTGAAAGTCCAAAACAGCTCCAACAGATGCAATTTCGAGTGATGGGGCGCATGGATAAAATGAATAGACGCAATGAGCCCTGCTCCAAATTGGAACTGGGTAACCTGATGGGAACTGTACATTCTGTCGTCGTGCATAGTCGGTTTCTTGCGTCACAAAGGGATGTTAACCATGGAGATGTCATCAGCGTTGTAGGCGAGCTTAAAATTGCGGCAGGACGTCATGTTGTCGTGATTGAAAATATACAGCCCATAGATGCACATCAGACTCGGCCAACAGCACTGCTCCCGCGAGAGTGGGTACCAGAAAGCTTTATCCCGCAGCTAAGAACCGTAATTCGTTCTTGGGTGAGCTTGGAGTCTGATGCCTTGAAGCAGTTTCTAATGGATGTTTTCTATGACCCCGCTAACGCTCTGGGCTTTCTGAACGTCCAAGCTTCCCTTACGCATCATCATGCTTATCAGGGCGGTTTGCTGGATCACACTGCCGACATGCTTGAGCAATTGCTCCATCATCCCTTTGGGAAAGTCGAAGGCATTGGCAGAGACCTTTGTGTGACCCTGATTATCCTTCACGACATTGGAAAGACAGTGACCCTCGTTGGGAAGAGCCGAAGCGAACGAGGCCACTACCAGCCCCACGAAATGGCCGCTCTAGAAATTCTTGCGGAGCCTTTATCCCAGCTGGAGAGAACTCACCCTATGCTGACCAACTTGATACGCGGATTCTTTAAACCGCGGAGTTGGTATCCCAGCAAGCCGATCAAGGCCTATCAGGTGGTTTCTTACCTAGACAGACAGAGTGCCAGATCCCCCGGAGAGTTATCCTTTTGCCCTCACGAAATCAGTGCTCAAAAAACAAATTCCAACTCGGAGAATAACCAATAAAACGCATTCCTCCGCTCAACAAATCTTTTAAACAGGCTGAAAAAGTCTATTTATTAATAGTTTTGGGTATTTCTAAAGGCGCTACGATTCCTATGATAAAAGCTCCCATCTAGAAAAAGGCGCACTAATGGGTAGCGCAAACTTGGAGATACCCTATGGCCAAAGCAAGTGACTATTCCCTCGGCCCCCACACCTTCCCCCGCGGCTGGTTTGTGATCGCGGAAAGCTCCGAGCTAACCAACAAACCTATTGCACTACGTTTTTTTGGAAAAGATTTTGCGCTCTACCGAGGCGAAAGTGGCCGGCCAGTGCTACTAGATGCTTACTGCCCCCATATGCAGACACACTTGGCTGGAGGAACCAGTGCAGAGCTTGTAAAGCAGGGAAAGCAAATTGAAGGCGACTCCATTCGCTGCCCGTATCACGGCTGGAGGTTTGGCCCTGACGGAAATTGTGACAATATTCCTTATTTCGAAGGCAACTACCCTAGGTCTGCCGTGATTAATTCCTACCCTGTTAAAGAGGTCATGGGCTGCATCATGATGTGGCATGACCCAGAGAGCTCAGAACCAGCATACCCAGCCCCTTATCTTAAAGAATGGGATGAGCCACAGTGGGTGCGCTGGGAGCTCGACCATTTAGGGGAACTGGCAATCCATCCTCAGGAAATTCTCGACAATATGGCCGACGCAAGGCACCTCGGGCCAACTCACGGAGCACCCTGTGAATATTTTGAAACAGAGTTTCGGGATCACCTTTATATCCAACGGCAAGGCGGTGTTCACGCCGGCTATGGCTGTATGCTCACGACTGCGACGTGGTACACCGGCCCTGGAATCCTCCTTTCAAAGCAACGCTTTGGGGATATTCTCACCTTTGAGCTTATAGTGTTGATTTGCATTTAAAACTGACCCGCTATTTGCATCTAAATCTGACCCACCCCGTTCACCAGATTATGGCGTAGTTTTCGGTTTTCTGCCGGTCTTAATTTCCTCCCTGTTCGTTGTTGAGTTTTTTAGTCGGTAACTGTCATTGCCTGTTTCAAGGATATGGCAATGATGTGTTAATCGATCTAGTAGCGCCGTCGTCATTTTCTCGTCGCCAAACACCGTCGACCATTCAGCAAAGCTAAGATTGGTTGTAATGATGATGCTGGTGCGCTCATAAAGTTTGCTAATCAAGTGGAACAACAAGGCGCCGCCTGCCTGACTGAACGGCAAGTAGCCTAGTTCATCCAATATCACGAGGTCGGTGTAGATCAACCGATTCGCAAGGCGCCCTTGTTGCCCCTGCAGCTTCTCCTGCTCAAGTGCATTAACCACCTCGATCGTTGAGAGGAAGCGCACCCGTTGCCTGTGCTGCTGGATAGCTTGAACTCCGATGGCAGTCGCAAGATGCGTTTTGCCCGTACCTGGCCCGCCGACTTAAACCACATTCTGGGCGTCTTCAAGGAACTCACAACGATGCAGAGATTTAACAAGCACTTCGTCGACGATACTTTGCTGGAAGTCGAAGCCAGTCAGGTCTCGGTAGGCTGGGAACTTCGCCACCTTCATCTGATATTGGATCGAGCGCACATCCCGTTCAGAGGATTCGGCTTTGAGCAGCATGCTGAGTACCGGTAACGCATTTTGATATGCCGGTGATGCTTGCTCCGACAGGCTTAAGATCGCATCGGCCATGCCGTGCAACTTCAGGGACTTTAGTGTTGCCACCATCGCCTCAGTGTTCATGCTGCGTTCTCCTCAGGTTGTCGTAGCGTGCTGTATTAGCCATGGGTTCCGTAACGAGCTTGAGAGTGGGTGGAGGCTTAAGAGGCTGCGGTCGAGGTGGTTGCTCAAGTCGGTTTAAGCAATTGAGAACATGTTCTTTAGACGATTCCCCTAATGCCAGCGCCTTAACAATGGCTTGTTCTACTAACGCCTCATCATGCAACAAGACGGGCGCTAGGATATCCGCCATTTCTCGGTCACCTCCTGGGCGCTTTAAAAGCTTGGTTTGCAGCAGCCGGAAGCTCTCAGGTAATGTGCTGAACGGCGCACCATTGCGCAGTGCGCCGGGTTTGCGTTGTACAACGGTAAGGTAATGGCGCCAGTTATAGATGGTTCGTCCTTGAGTACGTTTATCACGATTAAAGACACGCTCATGCTCAGCAACCACTTGGGCTTCGGCAACGATCACTAGGCGTTCTGGATAAATCCGCAGGCTGACCATGCGATTGGCGAAGCTCGCTGGAACACTATAGCGATTATGCTCATGGGTAATCAGGCAGATTGAAGACACCCGTTTGGTGTCCTCAACAAAGCCGTCAAAGGCTGGCGGCACAGGCATCATCTCAGGCAGCTCATCGGTCAAACACTCGGCCAACGACCGTGCTCTAAACTCGGGATGGGCTGTTTCTTGCCAACGTAGCTGACAACGCTGTTCCAGCCAGCGATTTACCTCGGGTAGTGAAGTAAAGTTGGGGGCGTCATACCAAAGCCCGTGGCGAGCATCGAGCACCGCTTTCTCTACTTGCCCCTTCTCCCAACCTGAGGCGGGGTTACAGAACTCGGGCTCAAAGAGATAATGGCCGACCATGGCATAGAAGCGCTTATTAATCTGGCGCTGCTTACCTCGTCCAATTTTATCGACGGCGGTCTTCATATTGTCGTAAATGCCGCGCTGAGGGACACCGCCAAAGGCCTGGAAGGCGTGATAGTGGGCGTCGAACAGCATCTCGTGTGTCTGGGTCAGATACGCCCGGAGATAGAAGGCTCGACTATAACTCAGCTTGAAGTGCGCGATCTGCAGCTTAGTTTTGACACCGTTAATCCTGACCCAGTCCTCACTCCAGTCAAACTGGAAGGCTTCGCCCGGAGCAAACTGAAGTGGTACGTAAACATGCTTGCTGGAGAGACGCTTAGCCTCATCTTGAGTTTGTCGCCAACGGCGAGCAAAGGCGGCAACACGATCATAAGAGCCGGTGTAACCAAGCCCTGTGAGGTCGCGATGTAGCTGCTTAACGGTTCGCCGC
>NZ_JACXLD010000008.1 GCF_014705705.1 Spongiibacter pelagi
CTGGAGGGAGAAAGTTACCGGAAACAGCAGCACATGGAAAAGGCGAAAAGCCAGTAGAAAACTGAACCACCCAACCGGCCATCATAGTTGTCGCCGACCGGACAAGATAGTTGACGCTAAACACCCTGAAAATCTGCATGCAACCATCAAAGACGGAAAACTATCCGTCAGCCCAATAAGAAGTGAACAGCCACAAGCAGAACTCAAGAAGCTGGACGAGCTGATTACTGAAAATCTGCCAGAAGTAAGCATCATCGACATTTTAACGGATACCGAAAAATGGCTTGGTTTGCATAAGCATTTCGGTCCCTTGTCCGGAAATGAGGCGCGCATTGATGAGCCGGAGAAGCGATTTATCACCACGCTATTTTGCTATGGGTGCAATCTTGGACCGGTTCAAACGGCCAAATCGGTGAAGAATATGAGTCGCAAACAGATTGCCTGGCTCAATCTCCGCCATGCTTCCGAAGACCGTTTAGATCGAGCAATAACGCAGGTGGTCAATGCCTACAACAAATTTGATCTCCCCAAATACTGGGGTACCGGAAAGCATGCCGCTGCGGATGGCACCATGTGGGATCTGTACGAGCAAAACCTGCTGACGGAATACCATATTCGGTATGGCAAATACGGAGGTATTGGCTACTATCACGTCTCCGATACTTACATTGCCTTGTTCAGTCACTTTATTCCATGCGGCGTCTACGAAGCGGTCTACATTCTGGACGGGCTCATGAGCAATAAATCCGATATTCAACCTGACACTTTGCACGGAGACACACAAGCGCAAAGTTATCCTGTGTTTGGTTTATCACACCTGCTGGGCATCAATCTCATGCCGCGGATTCGCAATATTCAGGACTTATTGCTCTTCAGGCCCGACAATCGCTATCGATACAAAAATATAGAGGCTTTGTTTGCCGGTAGTATCGATTTCAAGTTAATTGAGCGGCACCTTCGCGACATGCTGCGTGTGGTGATCTCAATTAAGAAAGGCAAAATTACCGCCTCAACCATCTTGCGGCGTCTAGGAACCTACAGTCGAAAAAACAAGTTGTATATGGCTTTTAAAGAGCTTGGCAAAGCCGTTAGAACGCTCTTTTTGCTCCGATATATTGATGAACTTGAACTGAGAAAAACCATCCAGTCAGCAACCAACAAAAGCGAAGAGTTTAATGGTTTCATCAAATGGCTGTTTTTTGGCGGGGAAGGCATTATCGCTGAAAATGTGCGCCACGAACAGCGCAAAATCGTTAAGTACAATCAGCTTGTCGCGAACATGGTCATTCTCTACAACGTGGAGAAAATGACCCGAGTCCTCAAAGATCTGGCGGGCGAGGGTGTTGTCATCAGCAAGGATCTTCTGAATGGGCTGTCACCGTACAGGAACTCCAATATCAATCGTTTCGGGGACTACAACCTGGACCTGGAACGAGAGGTGCCTCCGCTGGACTTTGGCATCAAGATATTAGAGCCAGAAGAACCGTAAAAATATATATAAAACAATACGTTATGTTCTATTTGGCGAATTTTTCCAGAATGACGGCCGACCCTCAATAACCGCAGGCAAACGGCGGATTAAAGGCATTAACGTGCCTACTGTGGAGTGTCGTGAACACCCTAAATCCCATCCGTATTTGAAAAACGTTAATGTTTACCTTGCTTGGTTTGGTGTTTTTGGTGGCGTGATGGGCGCCTATAACAAACTACAGCATCTGCTGTATCGAATTCCTGGTTACCGCCGCGTAATGAGTACGCTCCTGCGTAGTATTCCAATTCCGCAACGTAAATCACCCGATGTTGTAGCGCGCGATAAAGGTCCCACATTGATACGCGCCGAAGCCTACGCGGCCACTGGCAAATTGCTCGGGGCCTGCAATCTTGAAGGTCATAATATCTATTACTACACCGGCGAAATTGCCGCATGGACGGCCAGACAACTTCAAGCTGGAAATATTGAAAACTATGGTGTGACTTGTCCGCTACGCGCCTTTGGATTACCCGCCTTAAAAGCAGCGCATGAAGAGTTTGGCTTTCAGCTTAATTGACTGATTCAGAAAAATTCAGAAGGAGATAATAAGATGAATATTGAACAAAGACTGCAGTTGCTTGAAGACAAAGAAGCAATTCGCACGATTAAACACTACAACTATTGTCACTGCATTGATCGAACCGTTGCGGGCGAGGGTGCAGCTATAGATGAACTACTGCCTTTGTTGGCGGATGATATCGTTGCTGACTTTACCGGATTGCCACTTATGCAGGGCCGTGAGGAAGTCAGCAATTTTTTCGCGCATGGCGTGCCTGCTTTTCTCAGTTATTGCCAGCATAGAGTCACGAATGATGTGATTCGCGTAGACGGCGATAACGCTACCGGCCTGTGGTATATCGATTGCCCAGCCGTTTTTCGAGAAGGCAATCCGACTGGAAAAGTTGGCAGCGGATTTATCGGCGGCCGTTACGAAGAAGAATATCGTCGTGAGGGTGGCATTTGGAAATTAGCCAAGATCACCGCATTGCTCGATATCGAAAGTGAATTTCAAGAAAACTGGCAAAGCGCCAAGCAGCTATTCACCAATCGATAAGTCCCGTCTTATGAAAGCACTCAGCGTTATCACGCTGGGTGCATTTTTTCTAAACATTGATCACGTACTTAACAGGCCAAACAGGGCAGTAAAGGTCTTTCCTGTTATTTTCCTTATTTAACATAATATACATTATGCGAACATATGGATTTTCACTTCCTCCGATAGCCCGGCGGAATTTTGCTGCAGCACGCCGCTTCATGTTTTGCGTTGTCTTTGATGTTTTCATCAATTTGACGTTGCCAGCCAAGTTTTATTCGACTCCAGAAGTCATTACTGATACTGGCTCCATGCTTTTCTATAATAGCGATCATTTCATCAATATTATGGTGTGAAGCCTCATAGACCATTTTGAGTTGGCCGTTTTTGCTGTTCAACGAAACCTGATCAATCCAAGGGAGCTCATCAATCTCCGCAAGGATTTTGCTGGCATTTGTTGGATCAAGTTTATGTAGCTTCACTTTGTGCTTGGCAAGGAAGCCGGGATTTATCCCAAATCGGTGTGTTGTCATGGTGTTGCCTCCGATTACGTACAAAGTTACTACTAGGCCGCGCTGATTTGCCCTTTATACATTTGCATTTGGCAATGAAAGGCATAATCCCCCGGCTTTAGTGCTGGCAATGGAATACGTTTCACTTTATTGAGCGGCAGGCTTTCACTGATTTGCAGCTCCGGTATGAGCAACATTTCGGCGCAAGGCGATGGATCTTTACGCAAAAACGTCAGTTCAATCGATGTGCCGACAGGTAATTTGATTCGCGACGGCGAATAAACGCCATTCTCGACGGTAATCAGCAGTTCATTGTCTTCCATCTTGATTTCTTGTGCCTTGTAGAGCCAAAACCACCATATGATTAGCGCAATCAGACCAAGACCTAACAGGTTGATAATCATCATATCTTTTCCCTCTTTATAAGCTCAGTGTTCCTGCGCTTTAAACAAGCGTAGTCGATTGGCGTTGCTGACTACGGTTAACGATGAAAATGCCATTGCCGCGCCGGCAATAACTGGGCTGAGCAATACGCCAAATACGGGATATAGAACACCTGCGGCAAATGGCACGCCAGCAACGTTATAAATAAACGCGCCAAATAAGTTCTGTTTGATATTGCGCAAGGTCGCTTTACTTACGGCGATTGCGTCGGCGATACCGTGTAATGAGCCCCGCATTAGCGTGATGTCTGCGCTTTCTATGGCAACATCGGTGCCTGTGCCTATTGCAAAGCCGACATTTGCCAAAGCCAGTGCTGGCGCATCGTTGATCCCATCACCGGTCATGCCGACAATCTCGCCGGCCATTTGCAGTTCCTGTATCTTCTTGGATTTGTCTTCAGGCAAAACTTCGGCAAAAAAGTCGCTAATGCCTACTTTTTCAGCAACGGCTTTAGCGGTGGCTCGGTTGTCGCCGGTGAGCATAACCACACGAATACCGTTGTGTTGAAGCCGCTGAATAGCCGCAATAGAGTCACTTTTTATTGGGTCGGCTACGGCGATAATCGCCGCAAGTTGATTGTCGACCGCAAAATACATAGGTGTTTTAGCTTCTGCCGCAAGTAATTGTGCGGTTTCAACATGATCACCCAGTGCTATTTTTTGCTCTTTCATCAGCTTTTCATTACCAAAGAGCACCCTCTTCCCTTCTATATTTGCCTCTACGCCATGCCCTGCTATTGCGCTGAAATTGGTGAGTGTTCCATTCTCAACGCCCTTCTCTTTTGCCGATTCCACAATTGCCAAAGCCAGAGGGTGTTCTGACCCCGCTTCTAAGGTGGCGGCATATTTCAAAATAGTGGTTTCATCCATATCTGAGGTGATGACGATATCGGTAACTTTGGGGGAGCCGAGTGTGATGGTGCCGGTTTTATCCAATACCATTGCCGTAATTTTGGAAGCGGTTTGCAGTGCCTCACCATTGCGAATTAAAACGCCGGCCTCGGCGGCTTTACCTACCCCCACCATTACTGACATGGGAGTTGCCAAGCCCAATGCGCATGGGCAAGCAATAATGAGTACCGAGGTTGCCGAAACAATGGCAAACGCAATGGCGGGATCAGGGCCGAAATTAAGCCAAGCCAAGGCGCTACTCACAGCAATAATCATAATGACAGGAACAAAATAGCCTGAGATGACATCGGCAAGCCGGCCTATCGGCGGCTTGGAGTTTTGTGCCCGCTTAACCATGTTTATAATTTGCGCCAATGCGGTGTCTTTTCCTACTCGCGTGGCGGCAAAAATAATGGAGCCAGATTTATTAATCGTGCCCGCTGAGACACTATCCCCCTCTGACTTTTCAACCGGCATCGGCTCGCCTGTTAACATCGATTCATCAATCGCGGTATGACCCTCAATAACTAGACCATCAACGGGGATTTTTTCGCCGGGGCGCACCCTGACGTGATCATCGATTTGAACGTTCTCTATGGGAATATCACGCTCTTTGCCATCGCGAATCACCCTTGCCGTTTTGGCTTGCAAACCGATCAGGCGTTTAATAGCCTCAGACGTTCGGCCACGCGCCTTGAGCTCAAGCGCTAGACCAAGGTTAATCAAACCGATAATCATGGCCGTTGCTTCAAAATACACATGGCGAGCCATTTCAGGCACAAGATGGGGTAAGAACACCACAATCATGGAGTAAAGCCATGCGGTTCCCGTACCCAGTGCAATGAGGGTGTCCATATTGGCGGAGTGATTTTTTAGTGAGCTCCAGGCTCCGATATAAAAGTGCTTACCAGAAAAAATCATGACTGCCAGAGTTGCGATACCGACGAGCAGCCAGCCGATGCGTTCTCCACTGGTATTGACGGACATCTCGCCAACCACCAAACCATAAATCATCAGTGGAATACCTAGCGCTAAGGCAATGGTCATATCGCGCAGTAACTTTTTGTAATAGGCCCAATCTGCAGCTTCTTTCTCAGCAAGGCTATTATCTTCATTCTCTGCGGTATTGAGCTTGCCGTGGTAGCCCGCATTTTCTACCGCCGAGATAAGGGCGTCGCCACTCGCGTTACCGGCAACGGTAACCACCCGTTGAGCAAAGTTCATTTCAGCGGAGGTCACCCCGGAGACTTGCTTAAGGGCAGATTCAATTTTTCCCACACAGCTTGCGCAACCAGCGCCATCAATAAAAATTTCCTGTGTTTTTTGCTCGCTAGGCTTCATTTACTCTCGTCTCCAGCTTGGCGTTAACGCTCTTTAAAGAGCCATGTTCTATTTATAGACCTTGGTTCTACACCAAGGTCAAATGCCGGCAAATTTCTTTTTTCAAACGACCAAGCAGTGTCTAGAAATGATGTATATTCAATCGCTTATAAATTAGGATACAGGCCGCAATTGCTGAGCTTTTGGCCTGATTTTTCAAATAATTAAAAACCACTGAGTATGAAATACGCACTTAAGCTTCCCGCCAGCCTCGCCTCTACCCCTCCTCTTTCTATGCGGGTTCATCCCGAGGGGGATCTGCATGTTTCCAAAGCCATTAGAGAGACTGGCCAATGGGAAGCTTATGAATCCGAATTGCTATGCAAATTGCTTAAGCCCGGCGATTGTTTGGTCGATGTGGGGGCCAATATTGGCTATTACAGTGTGCTGGGAGCGGCAGCCGTAGGGTCACAAGGTAAGGTGTTTGCGTTTGAACCTGAGCCTGCAAACTTTTCCTTGCTGGAAGAAAACCTGCGCCTCAATGGAATTCGACATACAAAAGCAATCAATGCGGCGTTATCCGTGGAGAATGCGCCGAGCACCTTATTCCTTAGTGAAAACAACTGGGGAGATCACCAAATTTATTCTCGGGGCGAAACCCGCCGCCAAGTTTCGATTGATTTAGTACGGGGCGACGACATTCTCGGTAACGCCATTTCACGAATCGATCTTTTAAAAATCGACACTCAAGGCGCAGAGTTCAAGGTGATTAGCGGCCTTGAAAACCTCATCCGACAAAGCCTGCCCGAGCTTTCAATTATTATCGAATTTTGGCCCTTTGGGCTTAAGAAAGCCGGCGATCATGGCCTTCAATTACTCGACCTTCTGGCTTCTTTCGAGCTACCTATCTGGATGATTGACCATCTCGGTCATGCCCTGCATCCTTGCTCTATTGCAGAGCTACGTGAATGGGTGGACGCGCTCGATGCCGATCCCGATAACGAAGGCTTTTTTAACCTGCTATTAAGTTCACAAGGTAATCAATTCTGAATACTGTAAATTCCCCAAGCTTAAACCAGCCCTTAATTGTCTCGGCCATTACCGAGTCTGCCGAAGTGTTACAGGCCCGCTTTCAGGAGTGGGGTTATCTGCACTTTAAGGGTGTTGTCAGTGCCAATGATTGCAATGCGGTCAAGCAAGGCTTTCTCGCGGCCTTGTCGCCATATATCACAGCCAATGCTGTGGGCATGCCTGAATTAAACGGTGAACCCTTTTTTGAAACCGATCCCATTTGGGATGCGGTTTACCCAAAAATGCAATCGCTGGAAGCCTTTCAAGCCCTCTTCCACCGCCCAGAATTACAAGACCTGATGGCGAAAGTACGCGGCGCAGAAGTGTTTGTGTATCCCATGAAAATGGCGAGAATCGCAACGCCCCGCAAGTTGGGTTACGAAACCCCACCCCATCAAGATGCGTATTCCCATCATGCAGGGCCGACCATGGCTGGCCTATGGGTGGCGCTTCACGATGTGGATGAATCTATGGGGCGCCTCAAGCTTTTGCCAAAATCCCACAAACACGGCGTGCGTAATGTATTTCAAGCCCAAGGCGTTGGCGGTGTTCAGTGCGAGATTTTCCCTGAGGAAAATACCTGGCATGTCTCTAATGTAGAGCAAGGCGATGTGATTATTTTTCATGCCTGCACCGTGCACAAAGCCGAGCCCAATACCGCTGACAAAGCGGTTAGGCTCAGTGTCGATACCCGCTTTTGTGATTACGGCGCGCCAGTGTTTATTAGCAATATTGAGCCCCATCACGGCTGGCGAATTGAGGCCCTATCTTGGGAGTCGATCTACGCGGGCTGGGCGGATACTAGCCTGCAATATTACTGGCGAGATTATCCGGGCCTGTTCAGCGAAATGCGTGATCAATCCGAGTGGCATCGGGAAAATTGAGTTTAAAAAACGGGGCTTTCTTCTAACTTGTTTGGCGCTGTATTCTATGGATAACACAGCCCGAATAGACGCACAGAAGGATAACCACGGCCCCGATGGAAACCATTCATATTTTAATGGCCGGTCTAACGGCAATTATCCTATTTGTCTTTGGACTTGAAAATTTCTCCCGTGAAATCGAACGGATTTCCGGTGAACGCTTCCGCAAGTCGCTTGCTAAAGTGACCCGCATTCCGGCGGTTGGGGTGCTAATTGGCGCACTAGTTACGGCGGTAATTCAATCCAGCTCGGCAACATCGGTTATTGCCATAAGCTTGGTTAATGCGGGCATTTTGTCCTTCAAAAATAGTGTGGGCATTATTTTCGGCGCCAATATTGGCACCACCATTACCGCTCAGTTGGTTGCTTTTAAGCTCACTTCGTTCGCCCCCATTTTTATTATTACCGGCTTCTTTCTTACCGTTATTCGTTCGCGCTACTCCATGTTTGGCAAGGCGGTATTTTATTTTGGCTTTGTGTTTTTTAGTCTCAACCTGATTTCATCCAGCTTGCAGCCCCTGCAAAGCAACCCCGCGCTCATTGCTATACTGACAGAACCCCACAACCCGCTCTACGGTATTTTGTTTGGCTGTTTATTTACCGCCTTGATTCAATCCAGCTCTGTCACCACCGGTCTGGCCATTATCTTTACGCAGCAGGGCATTCTCGGCTTGGAGAATGCGGTGCCTCTTATTATGGGCGCCAATATCGGCACTACGGCTACGGCCTTATTGTCGATGGTGAATATGGATGCCTCGGCGAAAAAGACCGCACTTAGCCACTTTTTATTCAATATTGGTGGCGTTCTGATTTTTCTACCCGCGCTCTATTTGTTTGATGACAAATTTGCCCAGCTCGATGTTGATCCTGCCATTGCGCTGGCCAATATCCATCTGGTTTTCAATTTGGCAACGAGCCTGATTTTTATTGTCTTCATTACCCCCTTTACCCGCTTGGTCGATCTTATGCTGGGTGAAGGCAAAATGGATTTTGAGCGACTGGATATGCCGGTACTCAGTGAAGAAGATAATTTTGATGCGATACAGCAAACCCTAAAGCGAAACTCTAATGAACTACTCGCTTTTCTGCAGGAAAACTACAATTTGGTCACGCTGAGTATCGAGAGCAATTATCAGAGCGTGTTCAATGCGGCGGGAAAACGCATTGAATATGTGGAGTTTTTGAACCGGGAATATATCGGCTACTTTTCGAAAGTGGTGGTAAAAATTAATGACGAGCAGGAATCCAAGGAGTTAATTCGACTCATTAATCAGTTTGATTACCTGTTTCAGATTCACGATTCCATCAGCGATTTATACAACACCAAAAAGGTGTTATCCGAGCACTTTGTTGAACTGAAAAGCGATATTTTGCTGCTGATACGAGAGCTTTCCAGCGAGAGCTTGCTGCTGTTTGATGGCTTAAAGAAAGGTTTTGAAACTGAGGATGGCCCTAATATCACCGCACTATCACGCGAAATGCAGGGCGTACTTGACGATACTCACCGGCAACTATTGACCTTTATGGCAGACCCCGAGCGCAAGGACCTGGGCGCACTGACCAACTTTGTAACCTATTCTCAACGGCTAAAAGACAAGCTGATCAATTACGCCAAAATTGCGATAAAGGATGCGGGTTAATTTAACTAGAACGCTTAGCGCCGCCAGCACTGCGCGACCGTCTTGCTTGCGCTCTCTAATGCGTTAATTCCGGCCTCATCTAGTGTGAGATTGCCACAACCATCAGAGGCCATCACCCCGGTACGAGTAGCTTTAAGCGTAAAACTATTAGCTGTGGGAGTTCCCGATGCCGCAATGGTGTAATACGCCGTGCCGTTTTCTGGCACCGTTGTTGGGAAAACCGCTGGCAGAGTATTACCCCCAGCAGTAGTGGTATAGCGACCATTGCTGGAATAGTAACGCTCCAGAGCTTGGGCTCCAGTTAGCAGCGCCGTCGCTGCTTCATTTCTGCGTGAGGCTGCTACCTGCTCCTGATAACTCGGATACGCGATTGCTGCAAGAATGCCAACAATCGCTACGGTAATCATCAATTCAACCAAGGTAAATCCGGCAACACCGTAGTGACCTCTGCTGAGGTAATGTTTCATTGCAGGTGTCTCCAAGACTGCCGACCTAAATTCTCCGCGCCATCGCCACTCTCGGTGATCACGCCGATTGAACCACTACTACCGGAGGTGAATTTATATTCCAGATCACCAGCACCGATAATACCTGGGGTTTTGATCATTTCCTCAAATCCAAGTCCGCTAACAGGATAGTATTTCCCGTCGATCAAGACTTTGTCGAGCTCATCGATTTTGCCATCATTATTGATATCGAGCACCGGCTCATCAATACGACCGCCATTTACTGCATCCAGCTCCATCAACCAGCTACGACCACCATAACCACATAGGCTTTCACTAGGGATAATGGTTGAGAAAATAATTCGGCCATTTCTCAGGATCGGACGAGAAACCGAGCGCTCACCTTCGGCGGTGTTATAAATGAGGTTCAAATACCAGCCATACGTGGGCGCTGAATCGGGGCTGTTATCACTCACTATACGAATGGGTGCAGCAGTTGTACTGCCATTGCTAAGAGTACCAAAACCCTCGTATTGAATTTCTTGCTCAAGCAAATCGCCTCTAGCGACAATGGCGCCATTATCGCGAATGCCGTAGAAACTTTGCACCTGAGGATCAACCTCAGTGTGGGAATCAGACTCCATAAAATAACGCCCAGTGCCCACATACACCATATATCCACCACCGGGATGCCGCCCTACCGTTGGTCGTGCAGTAATAGGTTGCGGATCTCCATCATCATCAACTGCTTTAAATAATGGTGCTGGACTGCCACTGGCGCTATAAGCAACAGACCAGTCATCTATTGCTGCGCCAGTCAGATCAAATTTCCACAAATTACCGGTCAAATCACCCGCGTAGACATAATCAGTAACCTTGTCACCATCTACGTCGACAGGCACTGCGGTGCCCAAACCGTTATTGGTACCGCTCACACCCGTATCAATGGCTTTTAACAAGCTGCCAGTGGCCAGGTCGACGATAAACAATTTTACGTTATCGCCAGAATCATAGCCGTTACCGAAAATCGCCACCCACTTATCGCTCGCCTTCAACCTTGCGATAGAAGGCTCACTCATAGCGACACCGAGTTTGTCGGCGGCATCATCGGCAGTAGAAAACTCCCACATAAAGTTATTTTTTGAAAAGGTTGATGGCGAGGTTACGTCAAGCGCAAATACCGCGCGCCCGCCAGCACCCGTGCCAGACACCAAAACGGATTTCCATGTACCGCCCAGATAAGCATCTAGCACGCGTGGCGAGCTATCCACAAAGTAACGGTGCGTGTAATCCACATCGGCTAAATCCGGTAAATTTTCAAAGACAGCGGTAGGAATAAACGCCATTTTTTCGATACCGGTTTGAGCATCAAAACCGTGCAGCATGCCGTCGTTGGCACCCACATAAATCATAGGAGTGCGTGATGATTTGCTGCTTAGGAAAGTGGCATAGCTAGTACCTTCGGATCCACCAAGGAAGCCAAAACCAAAGTTTTCTGAATTGCCTGTGAAGAAGGGATCAGAATTGACAATATCGCCTAGCAGGCCTGTTCTAGGGCGATAATCACTGCCCTCATTTGTTTTGTCACCACGCAACCAGTTCAACAGATTTTTGCCGTCGGTTTCCGAGCCACTGTTCTGCAAAAAGGCTTTTTGATCTGCAGTGAAGCTGGCCCAACTTGATGTAGTGAAATCTGTTGCGCTGGTTACTATCCCGCCCACATCACCAGCGGTCGCAATAATTTTCCGGCTGCCGTGTGCAGGTATGCCGTTTTTGTCAGTATCCCAATATACTTGATCGAGTTGCCCGTTATCTTGCAAGGTGTAGGCAACAATGCGCCCCGTCCATTCAAGACTATTAAAGCTGGCCTGATAGATCAGCGTGCCGGAGTCCAAACGCGTAGAGTTAGCCGCAATTGAAGAAGCCGATGACTTACTCTCGTTGGCTATATTTTCAAGGAAAGTCGCCAGCTCATTGGCAAACTGATCTGGGTTTGCCGCGCTGAAAAAACCGCCCCGGCTATTAACCCCTGCATGCAGCAGATCATCAATTTTATGCTTTTCCGCACTACCGGGATCAGGCCAGGTTATTGAGTCTCCGGTGGTGATTGCGGCAAAAGCCGACTTGGGGTCGACGGTACCGGTCACCCCAAAGCCCACACCATAGGTGGTCATATGTTGCCAAAACGCGGGGTTGGATTTGTTTTCGAATACCTCATTACTCATGTCTGTTCTGAGGTCGTTTTTCCAGTAATACATGGCCACATCGGCCAAGGTATCTTCGCGATTATCAGTAAATGGAGAAATCGCCTTATAGGTATAAGACTTGCCGAAGGGATTCGTCCACGTTGGCCCGCCTGTGCCATCGTTATTATCGCCGGCACTGCCGCTTACCGCGCTACCACTCCAGTAACCATCAGTCATTAAAATGCTGTAGTTTCGGCGACAGATAAGCTGGTCTTCATTACTACTTTCACCTGGCGAGTCACTCCACGGGCCTTTACTATCTTTACGCATAAAATAGGTGCCCGCCGCATCTAGGGCTCGGCGTAAAGGTGTACCTGCACTTGGAATACTACGGGTATAGAGCGAACTGTAAAAAGACTTACGGTCGTCACCGGCAAAATCTCGAACGCCGTTAACAATAACGTTAGTTTTTACGCCATCAACCGTAGACTCCCCTTGGTTGATACTGGCAAAACCTACCCGTATATCCGCGCTCTGCCCTGCAAAAGCAAAACCTGATCCAGCGCGGGCTGTTAAAATCCGCGAGCGATAATAGGTGTACCAATTGGCGAAGTTTTGCATCTCTTCGGTGTAGGTACAGGTGCCATCATCATTAGTCGTACAGTCATCCCGGCCTTCGCGACCATGACCGGAATAGGTTGTGCCGCTACGAATTTCAACTTTGTCAAAATTGCTCGAGCTCCAACTGCTGGCGCTGGTATCTTTCATCCAATAATAGGTGGCTGGCCAAAAGGTCTTGTTATTCGTTGTACTCGAACAGGAGCTACTACTGGTACAACTACGCCAACTGACATCATTGTAGTTGCTGTTATTGGTCGTTAAATTTCGGCAATAGGTTGCTGAGTTGGAGTTTGTGCGCTCTGGGTTATGCCAGGCACAAGTAGGTACCGCCGCAGGATATGAAGTGCCATCCCATTTTATCCAGGGGTCATAGGTGATGCCGGGATTGTAATAAAGGCTGTTCACCTGAGGCGAACGACTGCGAGCATTAAATGCCGAACCTGCATCTACTGTTGGCACACGATTGTCGTAATCACCGCTGCCGTAAACCCCATCTGCACGAGGAAAAACATAACGTGCCGAATCAATAATGATATCGTCGGGCATTAATTCAAAATGCATAGAGCCCGAGTCATCCAGAATATACATGACATTGGGGGCAGCTGATTGGGTCAGGAACAGCGGTTTTTGCGCAATTGAATCATCGCCAGTGGCACCATCACAGCCCACCTTCTGTCCGGTTACTGTAAATTTTGCCCGACAATATTTGTCGTCTTTATCAATCCCCCGGTTGTCTACACGGAGAATATTGCCACTGGTCGAGTACATACTTCTCTTGCACTCGTTTTGGCTGGATTTTCGCAAATCGATCTTGTCGATACTGTCGATAGACACCAACTCAGAGAAGGTATATGTACGAACTTTCCTTTTACTTCCCACCCAATCATCCGTGGTCACGGTTAATGAGCAATCTTCTGCCGCAGACACTCCCATCGGCAGCGCGAGAAGCAGTACCGGAATTCCAATACAGGCCTTTGATGCCATTTTTTTAAAACAATGACCGAGTTGGCTCAACATCACACTAATCCTCGCGACGATAGGTGGTGCTTAGTACCACCATGCTCCGGTTACTCGCACCATATCCTCGTGCCAGTACCCGGTAAAACCCCGCTGTGGGAACAACCCTGTCGGAGTCCAACACTTCCACTCCTACCTGAGAAGAAGTCATACGTTCAATAATGTATTCCGGCTGTTTCGCGGCTTTGGAATCGAAATTAGCGACTGAAACCCAACCGGTTGAGTCATAATCTTGCCAATCAGGGCTGTCACAGGCGTCGCGCTCATCCGCAGCGTCCGGGCAAGATTGATACATACCCAAGGTGCCATTAAAAGGCCCCACATTGACCCCTGCCAAAACTTGCTCGGCCTCTCGCAGTGAGGCCTCGGCCGCCTGAAATGCAAGACTGGATTCTTTGGTATTACCCGCCATGCGCTCTTGCAAGGTGGCACTCAGCATCGCTTCACTGCCGATTATGGTTATGATTAACATAAAGACGAGACTAACCAACAACACCATACCTGCTTGTTTACGAAGTGGCTGTGCCGACAAAAGTCCTCTCATGGCAGTTTATTCCTGATCGCAAACACGTTGATAAATACACGGCGCATACGGCCATCATCAACTTCAACCTCTTCACCTACCGCATTAGTAAATGTTTGACCTGAGCCGTTAACCGCTGCGCTATTAGTGCTATACAACTGCAATCGCAATTTCAAACTGAGCACATCTGCCCAATCCGCGACCGCATCAGCATCCACATACTGATCAATTTGTTGGTCGTCGTTGGTGTCTACACCTAGTTCAATTTGCATATCCTCAACGCCTTCGAGCAGCTCAGTGGCTGCGGAAAGCGGGCCGCCAGAACCAATACGGCGCTGACTGACATACAGGCTGTTAATGGCCCCGCCCCGATTAGTGGTTTTGCCACTGTCTTGAATGAAAAAATGCAGCTCTTCTAGGCCGTAAAGCTCAGCATCCGCGGAATACAAACGGCTTAATGTGCCCGAGCTGTTTGTGGCGCCCGCCGCATGAGCCAAGGTTGCTGTACCCTCTCCTGCCCCGGCGGGTTCACTGGTGATGCGAAATACATCGGCTGATTCACAGTCAGACACCAGCACAAAGTCACCCTGCTCAAAGCCTACCGAGTTATTTTCTACTTGAATCTGTGCACTACTGGGAGCAATTGCTCCTGATATGCGAATAAACTCGTCTGAACCACGCTTCAAATGCAGAATATCGGTGCCCGCTACAGCATCAAAATCATTATCTGCATCAACATCGTTATCAACAATCAGTGCAGTCGCGTCAGAAAAATCGACCTCATCCGCAGGTAAAGCAATGTTGTTTACTGATGTAGAACTGATGGTGGCACAGCCAATAAACCCCGCCATCCGCACCTCTTTGCCGATATAGCTCATCGCAAAGCGAGCATTTTCTTGAATTTGTGACAAAGCTTCCTGAACGTTATCGCTTGCCCGGCTACCTAATAAAACCTGAGATACAGCCAAGCTCAGCAAAATACCGAGCGTCATCGCTATCATTAATTCGATCAGACTGAAACCGCGTAGCTTTTTCATTTCAGTCCCTTAGAGCTCGGTAATGAAAACAAAGGATTCATTATCGCCACTATTTGCTTCACGAGTTGAAGAAATACGGCCCTCGTTCCATTGCACTACAATGGTAAACGTTGTGCCTGCACGAGTAACCGAACCGTCCCCACCGGGGAGACTATTCGCTAGAGTGGCAACCCACTCCTGTAAATCCTGTTGATGAACTGCATCGCCTTTTGGCGCATCTGCGTCCAACGCAATGTCGTAGTTTCCGGCCAATGCATTCGCACGATTAGCGCGCATACGGTCACATATATCACTCGCTAGAAATACGGCTGTCGAACGCGTACTGGCAGTTTGATTATATTTAATGGAGTTCATTTGCAACGCTGCTGCACCCAATACACCGGTTGCAGAAATAAGCACCGCCACCATGACTTCAATCAAGCCAACGCCTTTTTGACGGCGAGACCTTTTCATACGCTGCGAATTCACGAGCAACTCCTCTCGCTCAGCGTTAGCTGCCCACTCAAATTTAAAGTCATGTTACGATCGACAGAACATTTTTCAGGATAACTGCGGTACTCAATGGCAATTACCGCAGCACTATCCAGAAAACCCTCACTATTAAAGCGGAACGTTGAAATAGCGGCATCTGTTTGCTTGATCGAGATGGAAGATTTACTGCCAATAGCTGATTGTTGTTTCAATGTCTCGCCTGCATCGTACTGACCATTACCGTTAACATCGATCCAGCTACGCCAACCCCCTGACCAGTTATCTGAGATCCGTGAAATACTTACAGGCTGAGCTTGCGCAATGGCTTCTGAGCGGGCGCTAGCGACAAAACGCATAAGGCTGCGGACTTCTGCACTAGCTCGGGAGCTGACTATAAAATCATTCATACTGGGAATAGCCACTGCAGATAAAATGCCTAGCACAGAGATAACTACAATCAACTCGATAAGGGTAAACCCTCTCGAATTACGGAATCGGTAGTTAGCTTTGCATCTGGCAGAGCAAGGCATGTCGCTGGCCTCTAGTATCAACATCTTGTCATTTTAATCATTCTTCTTCGCTTTCATAATACGCAGTTACAACAGGTCTTTGAATGATTCACAGAGGAATAACTGTGAACTGATACCTAGAAAGAATAAATATCAAGTCAGCAACGACATACCAACTTAAAGATGCGACTCAGAAAGAGCAAAAACAAGAAGCAAAAAAAAGCCCCTGAAAATTCAGGGGCTCTTAGATGGCGGTGAGGGAGGGAGTCGAACCCTCGATACGTTTCCGTATACACACTTTCCAGGCGTGCTCCTTCGGCCACTCGGACACCTCACCATTAAACTTTTCTGTGCCAATTCCGCTGACTTAGCTAGAACTGGTTCGCACGCTGGCGTGCTCGTTAACGCCTAAAGGCGTTTTCTCCGCTGAAGCTCCGAATCGGCCTGCTCGGACACCTCACCATAAAACTTTTCTGTGCCAATTCCAGGTAACTTAGCTAGAACTGGTTCGCACGCTGGCGTGCTCGTTAACGCCTAAAGGCGTTTTCTCCGCTGAAGCTCCGAATCGGCCTGCTCGGACACCTCACCATAAAACTTTTCTGTGCCAATTCCAGGTAACTTAGCTAGAACTGGTTCGCACGCTGGCGTGCTCGTTAACGCCTAAAGGCGCTTTCTCCGCTGAAGCTCCGAATCGGCCTGCTCGGACACCTCACCTTAAAACTGGTTCGCACGCAGACCTGTTCGGAACCTACGGCAAAACGTCTCAAAACGAATAGGAAAACGGCGCGCCGCTCCTGTTTTGAGGGCGGCTACTCTAACGAAAATCGCCATTTATAGCAACGCATATTCGCCAAGAAAGCCTGTTATTAGATAGACTTACCGCCCTTGCACAGAGATTGGGTAACAATGCGGAAGGATTCGTAATAAAAGCAGGATCTCGGTGTGGTTTTTAGTAATCAGTTAATGAAAAAGGAAGCTTCATTTTGACGCACGCGCTCGTAGCAATTTTAGTATTAGGTATTTTCTGTCAGTGGTTGGCCTGGCGTGTGAGGCTACCTGCAATTGTTTTATTAGCCATCGGCGGTTTGTTTCTCGGCCCAGTAAGTGGTTGGCTAGATATAAACGCGCTATTTGGCGAAGGTTTGCACGCCGTTGTCCCCCTGTTTGTCGCCATTATTCTGTTTGAGGGCGGACTTAATTTACGGATTCATGAGCTTCGCGATACCGCCAAGGTAACGCGCCGCTTAATTACGATTGGGGTGATTATTGCCTGGGGATTAGGCACCGCTTGCGCTCACTATATTGGCGGACTTGATTGGGGCATTGCCGCCCTCCTCGGCGCGATTTTGGTGGTCACCGGGCCTACGGTGATCATGCCCATGCTTAAACACGCCAAGCTGAATCGTCGCACCGCTTCTTATCTGAAATGGGAAGGCATTATCAATGACCCCACCGGGGTTCTGTTGGCGGTATTGGTGTATCAATACCTGCTGTATTCCGGTGAAGGTTCGGCACTAGGTGCGGTGCTGGGTAATCTCGCATTTGCCGTTGCCAGCGCCTGCGTGATGGGCGGTGGTGCCGCATGGACACTGGCCCGATTCTTTCGCCGTGGCTGGGTTCCCGAATATCTTAAAGCGCCCACCATTATCGCCACCGTTCTCGCGGTATACGCTCTGTCTGATTTAATTCAGCACGAATCCGGTCTGCTAGCCACCACCTTGATGGGTGTGGTGATGGGCAATCTACGCCTGCGTAGTCTGGAGGAAATGCGGCGCTTCAAGGAATATCTCACGCTGATTCTGGTGTCGTTTTTGTTTGTTGTACTTACCGCGTCCCTCACCACTGAAACGTTGCACGCTATTCATTGGCGTTTGGTGCTGATGGTGGCAGGCTTTTTGGTGATTGTGCGCCCGGTGACGGTATGGCTATCGACCATCAATACCGGGTGTAGTTGGCAGGAACGGGCAATAATCGGTTGGATTGCACCACGCGGTGTGGTCGCGGCAGCCTCCGCTGGTGCCTTTGCCCCTGACTTGGTTGAAGCCGGTTTTGAAGATGCAGCACTGCTGGTGCCTGCGGTGTTTATGCTGATTTTTGCCACGGTGATTTTGCATGGCTTCACCTTGGCGCCACTGAGCAAATTTCTGAAACTGCGCTCAACGGCAAAGGGTCGCATCTTAATTGTCGGTGCCTCGCCTTGGTCTACCGAACTTTCTTTAACCCTGAAAAAAATTGGTCAAGATGTGATTTTGGCGGATACAGAATGGGGACGTTTACAATCCGCGCGACAGCAAGGCATTGAAACCTGGTACGGCGAAATTCTTTCTGAACAAGCGGAAGAGGATATGACGCTGGACAATATTTATACCGTCTTAGCGGCAACCGGCAATAGCCATTACAACGCTATGGTTTGTAATCATTTTGCGCCGCATATTGGTCGCCACCGGGTATTTCAATTGTGGGCACTGGGCGATGATAAGGCGTCTAAAAGCGTTTCTGAAAATTTGCGGGGCTTAACCGCCTTTACCGGTAAGCTGTCCTATGGCGAATTGTGGACGCGCCTGGTGCGCGGCTGGAGTTTGCGTAAAACCACCATCACCGAGACTTTTACAGAAGCGGATTTTCAGGCGCAGCTTCCTGAACAGGCATCGCAATTGGCGGTGATTCCGGCCAATGGAAAATTGGAGTGGATAACGGAAACGAAACGGCGCTTTCAGTCTGGCGATACGGTGATTAGTTTTGTACCGCCAAACCCATAAAGTCTGGCACATTAAATACCCAACTGCGCTGCTCGCGGCGCTCACTAATCCGCCAACCCTCCGGGGTCCGGCGGTATTGATCGATATACCACAGCCCCAACATAAACACCTGCCGGTCTTCTCCGACCGGCATTTCCATAGGGTTAAAACACATCACCCTACCCTGTGCTTGGTCGCCATTTACCTTAATCTGAATATTGGCATTAAGGTGCTGGGTATTGCTAAACGCAGGCAGCGCTTGTTCCAGAAAATCTAGCGTCGTTTCCAGATCACCTACCGTACCACCAAAGGCGCTGTAGTCGATATGCGCATCTTCGGTGAAGATATTACGCAGCGCTTGAATGTCTTGCCGATCAATGCAGTCGGCATAGTCAAAAAGCATGTCTTGAATTTCAAGACGGTCAGATATTTCCTGAAGTGACAGCGCCATTGTCTTATGCCTCAATCAGTCGAGCTTGAATACCTTGCGCGCGTTTTCGTTCAAAAACTTGGGCCAGACTTCGTCTTTAAAAGGCACATTAGGCATATCTTTAAAGATCCGATCTAAGGACAAGCCCATTGGAAAATAACCGGCGTACATGATTTTGTCGGCACCACGGGTATTGGCGAAATTAATAATTTCTTCCGGGTAGTGCTTGGGCGCAAAGGCGCTGGTCATGTAATAGAGATTGGGGTATTTCAGCATCAGCTTCCACGCCAACTTTTCCCACGGCTCAGCACCGTGACGCATCACCACGCGAAGCTCAGGGAAAAACCAACAAACCTCGTCGAGCAGCTCAACCTTTTGCGGCGCCATTGGCAGGCGCGGCCCCGGCACGCCAACACAGGGGCAGAACGGAATATCCAACTCTACGCATTTGGCATAGATGGGATACCACTTTTTATCGTTATAGGGCACTTGTGGGCAAAGGCCTGAAGCAAATCCGGTAACCGCCTTCAGGTTATATTCTTCGTAAAAGCGAACAATTTTACGGACTTCTTCCATGCCGTTATTGGGATTCACTTCCAGTGAGGCGCAAAAGCGATCCGGGTGTTTGCGCAGGGCTTCCTTCGCGCCTTCACTGCCATCATCTACGCCCAACATGGCCATTTGGATATTGTGTTTATCCATTTGCTCAAGCGTGTAGGCGATGTAATCCTCTTTCTTGCCGGTATCCGGAATATCCTTAAACATGTATTGCGCCGGCATTTTGAACATCATGCGACTTTCTTCGTCCATCAGCAGCGGTTTCATAAATTCGTACCACTGGCTGTTGTCTTCGCCGGGAATGCTTAGCATTAGATCAATGACTTTGATATCGGTGGGCATGGCCATGCCGGTAATCCTTGTTCAGTAATTATTATTAGATTGTTCGCTTTGGCGCGGCTCGGAACAATGGCACAAGCCGCCAGCGAATAGACAAAAACGTTCAGCTAGCGGCGTTCGCGCAACGCGGCTTTACACTTCAATGGGTAACGGCGAGCCGGCTTCGGTTTGGGTATACGGGCAATGCTCAAGATCGACACTGTGATAACGATAAGCACCATCTTCGTGGAGTTCTCGCTCAAGCCTTCCCAGCTCATACAAATAATGTAAATGCGCTACAGCCTCACCCAGCGCCAGCGGCATTTCATGTACCCCAACCTCACGTTCAAACAAAACCGGAAACAATTCCAAGGCCGTTTTGGGCTGTTCTGCACAGGCTTTTTCAATTGCCGCAAGATGACTCTCATGGTGCGCAATCAGGTGTTCCAAACGGTAATGAGCGCCATAGAACGGAGCATTATGGGCAGGCAAAATCAAGGTATCTTCGGGCAATTCAGCACGAAAACGACGCAGTGAATTAAACCAGTCGACCAGCGGGTTTGCCTCGGGCTCGGTGGGCATAACACTGACGTTCGAGGTAATGCGCGGAATAATTTGATCGCCTGACAGCAAAATATGATCACGGGCATCGTATAAACACACGTGCTCGGGGGAATGACCGCTGCCGATCATGACTTGCCATTCACGTCCGCCGATAGACAGGGTTTGGCCGTCTCTCAGACGGCGGTAGCTTCTTGGCAACGGTTCGACGATGTCACCAAAGCCCTGAAATTTGCTGGCCATTTGTTGCACGGTTTGCTCAGGAATACCGGAGCGAATAAAGTGCTGAATCAAGGCCCAATTGGGCTCGCCATTGGGCGCTGGTGCGGTCATCGTACGGGCGCTGAGATATTCACCAATACTCATGCACAGCGGCACCTTCCAGGTTTTGCACAACCATCCCGCCTGACCAATATGATCTGGATGCAGATGCGTGCAAATAACGCCCAGCAAAGGCTTACCCTGCATTGGCCCGTCAAAAAGTAACTGCCAGCGCTCTTGGGTGTCGCCCCACTTCATGCCGGTATCGACAATCCACCAGCCTTGATCATCTTCAATCACATACAGATTGATATGATCCAAGGCCATTGGCAGAGCCATTTGTAGCCAGTACACGCCCTGCGCAACTTCAATCCACTCCCCTTTTTTGGGGGGCTCTGAATAGGGGTAACGAATGCCTTCTGCTTTGTTTGCCGTCATTAATCAGTATCTTAATTTCATGTGAGAAGACCGCATTATGCCATGCTCAATGGTAAAGCGCGTTGACGTTTCCCAGTCGCAGCAAACAGTGCATTAGCTAATGCGGGGGCGATAGGTGGCGTTGCCGGCTCTCCCACCCCTTGTGGCGCTTGTTCGCTGTCTAAAATACGCACCCGAATTTGCGGTGATTCATTGAGACGAAGCAAGGGATAATCATGGAAATTACTTTGTTGAACGGCACCGTCAATCACATCGATTTTGCCTTTCAAGGCAGCGGTTAGACCAAAAATAATGCCGCTCTCCATTTGGGCAATGACGATGTCTGGGTTGATGACCAAGCCGCAGTCCACCACGCAGTCTACGCGCTCAATAACCAAACCATTCTGCCCCTTAGAGAGGGTTAAGACTTCACCCACAATGGTGCCAAAACTCTTATGTATTGCCACACCTTGAAACTGATTGGCTTCGAGCTGCCCCCAGCGAGACAGTGATTCCAATGCATTTAATACCCGGGTATGTGCCTCATCTTCGGCCATTAAATGGCGGCGAAATGCGAGCGGATCTTGCTGACACCGATGCGCCAACTCATCAATAAAACTTTCTAGAAAAAACGCGTTTTGCGAGTGGCCCACAGAGCGCCAATACCCCACCGGCATCGCCTGTTTTTGCAACACATAATCGCAGCGTTTGTAGGCGAATTGATATGGCGAATGGGTTAAACCTTCGGTTGAGGAATAATCCCGTTTGGCGGTGACTCCCGCCGCAAAATTAGGCAGCGATTCCGGCAGCCAGCCGGGCAGTAAGCCGGTTGCAACAGCAGGTAAATAAGACCCAAGCACGCTGGGTGAAGAAACTCGACTGTGCAGGCTTGTTGGATTATTTTCAGCAATGGTGGCGCTTAATCTAGCGGTGGCGCTGGGGCGGTAATAATCATGCTGAATATCTTCTTCCCGGCTCCACTGCAGGCGTATTGGCATTCCCGCCGCCTGAGAAATCAGTGCCGCTTGCACAATGTAGTCCGGCAGGGTTTTGCGACCAAAACCGCCGCCCAGCATTTGGTTGTGGAAGCTAATTAATGATTTATCAATACCGGTCGCTTTTGCCACCGCGCCAATCACAACATCAGGCGCCTGATTGCCGGCCCAGAGGGTAACTTTGTGTGCTGACACATCGGCAATAGCAGATAGCGGCTCCATGCAAGCATGGGCGAGATAAGGCACTTCGTATTGCGCCTCAAAACGCTCGCCAACAGCGTCTTTTTTGTTGCCAATTTCCTCGGCCTCATAGCCCTCCTCGGTATCAAGCAGGTGTTGCCGTTCGATCAACAACTCCGCCGTATTCAGCTTTGCCGCCGCGTCGGTTTGCCATTCTATCTGCACCAGTTTTGCGGCTTTACGCGCATACCAGTAACCCTTGGCAATAACCGCAATTCCATCGGTCACTTCAATAATTTTGACCACATTCGAGCTGGCAAGCGCCGTTTCTGCCTTAAAGCTTAAGACCTTGCCGCCAAGTTGTGGGCAGCGCAAAAGCACGGCATCCAGTGCATTGGGCACCTGCACATCCATGGCGTACTGGGCTTTGCCGGTGATTTTATCTAGCGCATCGAGGCGTTGGTTGTGCTGGCCAATTTGCTGAAAATCTTTTGGGGATTTCAGCACGATCTCATCAGGCGCGGAAATCTGACCAGCAAGGACAAGGTATTCCGCCCAAGCACCGCCCTGTTTTACAGCGGACAACAGCTCAGGCAAGGCTTGGCTGGTATTTAAATTGGCATCTAGCTGCGTGGCCGCGAGCCGCAGTATGTGAGCAAAACTTGCTGCCGCCTCGCGAACAATGTGATAGCTATTGCGAATACTTGAGCTACCGCCGGTGAGCATGAGCTTCATCTCAGGGTCGGCAAAATCCGGGTGATATTGCGCGTGCTCGATCTGCAATTGTTCTGGCGAAAGATCCAGTTCTTCGGCGGCCAAAGTGGCCATGCCGGTATACACCCCCTGCCCCATTTCCGCCCGGTGCAATTGCAAAATAAATTGGCCTTGCTGCGTTAATTGCAGAAAAGCATTGGCTTGCAGAGCGCCGGCGTGTTGATTAGGAAAGCCCGAAGGTTTGCTGCTACAAGCTGGTAGTGTAAAGCCCAGCATGAGGCCACCGCCAGCAAGCGCACTGAGTTTTAAGAATAGACGACGATCTACGCTCATGAGGAACGCTCCTGATCTAAGCCTTGCTCCCGTGGATCGTAGTAACTTACCGCCTGTATTTCGCTGGCAGCCAGGTGAATCGCAGCCCGTATACGAGGATAGGTACCGCAGCGACAAAGATTGCCCGACATCGCATTGTCGATATCGTCGTCAGAAGGTTTCGGGTTTGAATTAAGCAGTGCGACCGCCGACATAACTTGGCCGGATTGGCAGTAACCGCATTGCGGCACGTTCATGAGCAGCCAAGCGGATTGCACCGGGTGCAATTCGCCATTTGCCACACCAATGCCTTCTATGGTTGTAACCACACGCCCTTGAGCGGCAACCGCAGGCAGTGTGCAACTGCGCATTGGCGCGCCATCAATATGCACAGTGCAAGCGCCACACAAACCCATGCCGCAGCCAAACTTGGTTCCGGTTAATTGCAATTGTTCGCGCAGCAACCACAGTAGTGGCTGCTCGGGGTCAGTATCTACACGGTGAGGAACACCGTTTACAGTGAACTCCAGTAACACGATTTCGCCTTCTGATTAATATTATGGAAGCGCACTGCCCTGTGCTTGTATCAAGAGATAATATCAATCTGTAAGCAAAACCCCATTACCGTTTGTTCACAACCCCCATCTAGAGGAGAACGCCTTAAAAGCGCAGAACAAAGTCTAGCGAAACGGTATCGGCCGCAAAATCCATAGACTTATCTTCCGCTTCCAGCGGGTAGTAATCATAGGAAAGCTGAACATCGGCATTGTCTGCCATTGCCAAGCGAAGGCCTAAACCAAGGTAGACATCGGTGCCGGTCACGGTAAAGCGGCCACGGTCTTGAGAATCTTCCAGTACGCCATCAAATTCCCAGCCATAGAGACCCACACGGGTAAAGAATCCGACAGGCTCTGACATAGGCGTGCTTAAACGCAGGCCCAATGTTGCGCCGCTCAAATCGCCATCCATAAAGACATTGCCCGGAGCGAAACCTCCCGTGGCAACATTGCTGCCATCGGAAAACGCCTCGGAAGAAAGATCGCCAAGATTCACATACCCCAGTTCAAACGCGAGATTCTGGCTAAGTTGCAAGCCAAAGCCGATGCGACCACCGGTTGAATCAGAGTTTGTGGATATATCCGACTGAGATCGGTCGCCGAAGCTGTATTGGTATTCATCAACACCAAAATCAAACTGAGTGACTGAGACACCGCCGAAGAAATAAGCGGATGGTTGATGGCTGCGACTAGAGTGATAGCTTGAACGGCCATAACTGTCATGACCATAGCTGTTATGGAGATGACTGCCCGCCTCGCTAGCCACCGGCAGCAGTAATAGCAAGCTAAAAGGAAGTAGTTTATTGCGCGACATGGATAGCACTCCTGTGTTTGTGGAATGCAGTATGGCCGCCGAGAACTGAATGAAAACTTAACCGAAACGGATTTTGTTAGCCTTATTCCGGCGTGTGGATACGCAGCAAAATATCCGCATTGGAATCGTTTCCGCCGGCTTTACCATCGGCACCAAGGGACGTGACCGTAACGCTGAGACCATCATCGGCTAACAGATACTGATAAGCCCGCCCCCAAGGATCAACAATGAGTTTTAAGCGGGCCAGATAAGGCCCGTTCCAGCTCGGCTTGTCTTCAGGCCCAACTTCAAACAGTGCATTTAAGCCTCGCTCCTGCACCGGGTAATGTTGATTATCCAGCTTGTATTTTTGCAGGGCGAGATTGATACGATTAAGGTCTTGCCTGGCTTTGGCGTCTCTAGCTTCATCTAGTCGGGGAACCAGCCCGATGACATACCAATACAGACCAACGCAGACCACCAGCGCAATGATAAGGATTTCACGGCGGCTTAAACCCGCCTGCCGCATCCCTTTCCTAAGACTTTTGTTTAGGCACTTGGGAAGCGTGGCGGACTGCTTAGTTTCTCTGCTCAAGCTAAAAACCTTTTGGCTCTTTATGGGCGCTTAACTAAAGAATCGACTATCGCGAAACTTCTCCAGCAACTTCCAGCTGCCACGTTCCACGGCAGCTTCTGCGGCCAAACCTAAACGCTCTTGCAGGCTGCGTTTTTGGCGGAATTTCACTTGGTAAATTTCTTTGTCCGGCCACTGGCTGAGCAGATAGTCATCGCTGGTTTGCAAGGCGTCGATCAAGCCCTTATCCAGCGCGCGTTGACCGTACCAAACTTCCCCCGTAGCGATCTCAGCCATATTGAGATTGGGGCGATGATGGCCGACAAAGTCTTTGAACAATGAGTGAGTATCTTCCAGTTCTTCGACAAACTTTTTGCGGCCGGCTTCAGTATTCTCACCCACCATTGTCAGCGTGCGTTTGAATTCGCCAGCGGTATGAAGCTCTACATCAATGTCGTGTTTTTTGAGTAGCCGATGTACGTTTGGCAATTGCGCAATAACACCGATTGAGCCGATCACGGCAAAAGGCGCGGCAATCAAGCGCGTGCCTGTACAGGCCATCATATAACCGCCGCTGGCCGCCACTTCATCAATGGCGATGGTCAGTTCAATATTCTTGTCGCGGATTCGCTGCAATTGAGACGCCGCCAAGCCATAGCTGTGAACCAAACCACCGGGGCTTTCTAGGCGCAATAAAATTTCATCTTCGGGGCGAACCACGGTCAAAATCGCGGTGATTTCATGGCGAAGTGCAGCGACTTCAGACGCCTTAATATCACCGTTAAAGTCCAAAACATAGAGGCGCTTTTTATCGGCGCTGTGCTCTTCCTTATTTTTGCTTTTCGCCTTGGCGCTTTTGTGTTCCTGCTTTTCTTTCTTTTTCTTTTCTTTATGTAGATCTTTGTATTGCTGCTCGGTCATAACCGAGTAATTAGCAAGGTCTTGCCAATCTTCAAAACGTTTGTGCAAGGCGGTGATCTCAATATGGCCATCTTCATTGTCGCGACGAGTGCGCTGACTGAGAGAAATAAAAGCGCCGATAATGACGACAAAAACCACGAGAACGGTAACAGACTTGGCCAGAAACAGGCCGTATTCAGCGAGAAAGCTCAAGAAGAAACTCCAGATATTCGAGAAGACAGCCTATTTTGGGGATGTGGCTTCGTCTGTCAAGCAGACCAGTCTTTCAGAGACTTACTAGCGATAGGATTATCCGGGCGGATAAACAAGCCACTGCGACCTAAAAAAACGCCATAAGCGGCACCATCGGTCAACGGCGCAAACACCGCATTGCCGTAATCGACCTCAACCCATTCTTTCAAAAATTCTGCTTTACGCAGGATGGGCCAGGTATCAACCAAGCTGGTGCTGGTAATAGCGTAGTAAATTTTATCTTCCTGACGCTGAAAGTTGATGTTCTGATAACGATTAGACAAGCGCTCCAACTTCACCAAATTCGTCACGCCAAGCCGGGCGAAGGGTAAATCCCAACGCAACACCCTACCCTCCAATTGCCATTGATCACCCAGCAAGGTGAAATGACGGGTTTCTTGCTCGGGAACACTGAGGCTCAGTGTGTAACGCGGAAAGGCTTGCACAACCCCATCGGCGTCATCCAAGGTGACGATAACGCGGGCAACCCGCTGTTCATCCGCTAAATTACGGTAGCTGAACACATCCTGCGTCAATATCACAAAGCCGACACTCAGGGGCGCAAAAACCAGTAACACCACACCGGAAAATTTGGGGCGGCGCAATAATGACAGCAGCGCGAAGGTCGCAAAAACGACACTGATGCCGCTTGCGATTAGAAGAATTTGTTCAAGACTTATATCATTCATGCGGCAGCACGAGGCGGAAAGCCAAGCTCGGTCAGGCTTTGCTCAGCAATCTGCAAAATTTTCTCGTCTCCGAGATGATGACGTTCCATATCAGCCAAGTAATACTCCAAACTAATCAAGGCATCAGCCAGCATCTCTAAGGATCTTGCGTGTTGCTGCTGGCTTAAATCCGTTTCTTCTGTTTCAAGATAATGCTTGATGAAGTTTACCGCCTGCCGACCAATAGCTTCTGCTTTTGGCAGCTGGACGATGGCAAAGAATCCCCGAACGCTATTCAAGGTTTGCGGCAGATTGGTGATATGCCCTACATCAAGCCCTGATTCAATATAGGAGGCAATGGCGCGCTTCGCCATGGTTACTGCATCTTTTGATTCAGCAATGGCCAGCAGTTTGGCCTCATCAACGAGGCTGGCAACATTGATATTTTCCCGCGCTTCAAGGGTTAAGTTATCCAAGTCGGAATAATTGAGCTTGCGGCGGTCAATTTGGGCAAGGCTGTTATCGATAAATAACAAGGTTTCAGCCAGCGATTCTAGCTCGCCAAAATGCACCGACAAATCGCTGCCAATTAAGCCCTTTAATTTAGCGGCATAGCTGGCAAGGGTTTCACCCAAGCTTGGAAGATTTAAAACCTTCAGCACTTCGCCAATCTGGGTTAGCAGGCTGGTAAGCGGCAGAATTTCATCTTCGTCGCTACGCTGGTGCTGGGTGAGCAGCTCCAGCATATCTTTGCCGTGACGCAGCTCGACCCGAAGCTCCTGTAGCACGGTGGAAACGGTTTCGTAATTGATACCCAGCATCTGCCGGCGCAGATCGTCTATTTGCTGGTCATTGAGCGTGGTTGGGGTGAGCTTGGCCGCTTTGAGCAGTTTTCCGCCCATGCCCTCCTGCCAAGCTGAGAGCTGAAGCAGAAAAACGATTTCATGTTCAAGAATCGGATTTAAACGAAGATCCTCACTACTGCTGCCGCGCAGCAAACCTTCCAAACCCGAGAAAAGCCGTTTGCGGTGAGGCGAAAGACTCAGCCCTTGTTGGATAAAACACTCCAGCACTGAGGACGCCAGCAGCCAAAAGGTTTGCGCTTGTCCATTGGGCAGGATGGCGCATAAACGGCGCAGAGCACGGTTCATTATGGTGAACTGCATTTCTGGCTGGCTGTCTCGCAACAAGCCCAGCAAGCCGGTTTGAAATAACTGACGAATCGGCTTTAAGGCGTTGTCGAAGGCTTTATTTTCCAGCGCCTGTGAACGGACTTTGAGTTTGACATCGCGGCTTAACAGCCAGCCATCGGTGGCATTGAAGTAGCCATCAAACAAGGGCAACTGGCCGTGTAAAACCCGCAGATCGTTGGCATAGGTGATGGCCATGAGCGGCACATCGGATCCGCGACTTTGGATAAATTCCAAATAGCGCGGCAAGATAAAAAAGGCGGTACTCAAGGCATTGAGCTTGGCTTCGATATGCTCGCCCTCGTCTTGCAACACAGCTCCGCAGAGATTGCGCATTTCATCGGCCAGCAACGCGGCACCGGGAACTTCCAACAGACGCAGGGTGCCGCCAATTTGGCGCAACTCCATTTCGCACTGACGAATAAGACCAAGGTCATGACGCTCGGCAAGGTAGCTTTCAAAAACATGGGTCGCTTGTTGCAGCGTGCTGTTCAACTCATCAGCAACAAGGCCAAAGGATTGGCTATTGATATTTGTATCCAACTGCACCGTTTTTCTCGCACAAAAAAGGTTTGTGATTAAGGACTTCGGCTATGTTTATCATTTTTTACCGAAGTGACACAGCGGCAAATTGCAGTTTTGTGGCGAAACCGACCTTTTAATTGTGTTCCAGCTCAGAGAATTGGACAAAAACAGGCATTAACGCCATAAGGTGTTGCCGCCACTCGCTTTATCAATAATTTGTAGTTGCTCATCGTGGGCCTCTAACTCAGCCGCCGTTGCGCTCAATACTCGCAGTGGCGTTCTGTTTGATGAGAGCCGCTGAATATCACCGCTGCCGGCCCCGCCTTGATCTTCACCGCCATCGCCTGCCAGCGCTAACTTGGTCTGGCCACCGGTCATTACCAGATAAACATCGGCGAGAATTTCAGCATCGAGCAAAGCGCCGTGCAAGTCGCGCTGGGAGTTATCAACGTAATAACGCTGGCACAAGGCATCCAGGGTATTGCGCTGCCCCGGATGTTTCTGGCGCGCCATGACTAGAGTGTCAATAACACCGCAAATATCTGCAATGGCCGGCATGGGGCGGCTGAGCTGCCGCAGCTCGGCATTGAGAAAGCCCACATCGAATGGCGCATTGTGAATCACCAGTTCGGCACCGCGCACAAACTCAAGAAACTCGTCGGCAATGCTTGAAAAAACTGGCTTGTCCGCCAGCATTTCATTGGTAATGCCATGCACCTCAATCGCGCCAGCCTCTACTTCGCGCTCGGGATTGATGTATTGGTGGTAGTGGCGTCCGGTTAATTTGCGGTTAACCAGCTCGACGCAACCAATTTCGATGATTTTATGACCTTGCGAGGGATCAAGGCCGGTGGTTTCGGTATCGAGTACGATCTGTCTCATTATTTGCCTTTATTAAAGCTCTTCGATGCCACGATTGGCTAATTGATCTGCAATTTCATTTTCACGATGCCCGCTATGGCCTTTTACCCATTTCCAATCAACTTGGTGGCGGCTACTCTGTTCATCGAGCAATTTCCATAAATCCGCATTTTTCACCGGCTGCTTTGACGCAGTTTTCCAGCCCCTCGCCTTCCAGTTCGGCATCCATTCGGTAATTCCTTGTCGAACATATTGCGAGTCGGTGGTGAGCGTGACTTGGCAGGAGCGCTTGAGCGCTTTCAGGCCCTCGATTGCAGCCGTGAGTTCCATGCGATTATTGGTGGTATTGGCTTCACCGCCATAAAGCGGCTTTTCTGTACCCTGATAACGCAGCAAAACACCCCAGCCGCCGGGGCCGGGATTACCTTTGCAGGCGCCATCGGTAAAAATTTCTACATTCTGCGTGCTACTAGGTTTGCTATTCGACATCTTAATTTTTCGGAACCGGTTTCCAATTGCGGGTGGCCCCCAATACCGGGTGACGCAGCACATTGCTGCGCACTTGTTGGGCGTCCATTGACGGGGTTAAGGGCGCGCGATATTTGGTTGCAGTCAACACATAAACACCGCCCATCGGCAGCTTACTGCTGGCACACTTGTGGTCAAGAAAAAACGTCGGGCGATTTACTGGCAGGCGGTGAAATCCGTAAGAAACCCCGTCAAGCTCGAAGCCTAGCAGCGACAACCAGTCCTGAATTCGACCAATACTTAGCATATGGTTTTGCCACATGGGGCTGCGTTTGAAACGCCCCAAAATGCTCCGGCAGGCCAGCAAGGAGTAAGGGTTAATCACACAAACCACCAGCTTGCCGTGGGGGGTGATGACCCGCTCCACTTCCCTGAGAACCCGGTGTGGATTTTCAACAAACTCGATCAGATGATGCAGCAGTACGATATCTTGGGATTCATTGGCGACGGGGAGTTGATGGAAGTCGCCAATAGCATCCAGCACTTGGCTATAACCGTATTGATTAAGGCTGCCTAAGTGAAATTGTCGGGTATGCCCCGGCAAGCTATTAAGCGGTACCCGCTCGGGAATGGCGCTCAATTTAAGCAGGTGTCGCCCCGGCCCTCGATAATCGCTAACTGCCTGATTAATCAGAGGAAGCTCATCATTAAGCACGGTTCTGCCCAAGGGCGTGGTAAACCACTGCCGCAGTGCCGGCAACAGGGCATCTGGTGCGTGCTGGCTTCGCCATTGACTCATAGCGCTCTCTCAGGGGGTATAATATTGCAATTTCGACTGCTATACATTTTTGCAAGGCTTGTGCAATATGTATAACCGTCCGCTTATTGTGTGCTTGGTCTCATTCAGTTTGGACTCAGCAAAAGTTTATTGTAATAGCCTTTGCCCTAATTATGACAAATTCTGTTGCCATTAGACCGATTCCGGCTTTTAACGATAATTACATCTGGTGTCTCAACGCAGGCACGCAGGCCGCCGTTGTCGATCCCGGCGATGCGGCTCCGGTTTTGGCTTTTCTCGAACAACAGAATCTCACGCTCTCGGCCATTCTTGTCACCCACCATCATTTCGACCATGTCGATGGTATTGCTGCCCTGCTCGCACGCTGGCCCCAAGCAACAGTCTACGGCCCCGATAATGGCGTTGAAAGCATTGAGCATAGATTGAGCGATGGCGATCAAATCAGCGTCTTCGACCTAACCTTTTCCGTGCTCGCTGTACCGGGCCACACCTTAGATCACATTGCTTATTTTTGTGAGCCGGAAGTCGGCGAACCCATTCTATTTTGTGGCGACACATTATTTGCCGGCGGCTGTGGTCGTATTTTTGAAGGCACTCCGCCACAAATGAAAGCCTCGCTGGAAAAACTCGCGAGACTCCCCGCCAGCACAGCGGTGTATTGTGCTCACGAATATACCCTCGCAAACCTGAATTTTGCCTTAGCCGCCGAACCCGGTAATACTGCGCTGCAAGCAAGATTCGAAAAAGACAGTCAAAGCCGTGAACAGGGAATTCCTACGGTACCTTCAAAGATTGATGTTGAACTGGCAACCAATCCGTTTTTACGCAGTCATAGCCCAGAATTACAGCAACGTGTTATCGAACATGGAAAGCTCGATAAACCCACAGAAACTGAAATCTTCACTGCCCTGCGACAGTGGAAGAACGAGTTTTAGGTTTTTTATCTTCCATGCGACATCCCTTAATTTCAAAGCCGATTTGCTGGCACGTTTTCCTGTTCCTGTTGATCAGCGGAATCGCTACACATAGCCATGCCGCGCCAAAATATTCCTCGGTGTGGAAACGTCTCAGTGCCGAATTAACCTTTACCGACCAAACCCAGCATGAAGAAGTGGCCGAAATTGCCGATTGGTACGACAAGCACTCTTATTATCTCGACCGAGTCAGCAAGCGCGCCGCCCGATACATGCACTACATTCTTTGGCGGCTTGAAGAAAAAGGAATGCCCGCCGATCTTGCGCTGCTACCTCTAGTCGAAAGCGCCTATGACCCCTTCGCCTATTCCAGTGGCAAAGCGGCCGGCTTGTGGCAGATTGTTCCGCAAACCGCCGAGCATTTGGAGCTACAGAATGACTGGTGGTACGACGGCCGCCGCGATGTGATTGATTCTACCGAGGCCGCACTGGATTATTTATCGGATTTAAACCAACGCTTTGACGGCGATTGGCTGCTGACCCTTGCCGCTTATAATAGCGGCGCTCGCACGGTTCACCGAGCGATGGCGAAAAACCGACAACAGGGCCTGCCGGTAGATTTTTGGTCGCTTGAACTACCCGCAGAAACCCAACAATATGTGCCCAAGTGGCTAGCGATGGTGCAGATCTTTAACGATCCGCGCGAATTCAAACTTAACCTGCCCGACACCCCTAATATTCCGCAATTTGTGATTGTCGACACCGACGGTCAAATCGATTTAAAACAAGCCGCTGACCTTGCCAATATCAGCCTCGACAAGCTGTACCATCTCAACCCCGGTTTTAACCGCAATTTAACACCGCCTCGCGGCCCCAGCCGCCTGCTACTGCCACTCGAAAGCCAAAGTGCATTTGAAACCGGCTTAGAAAACCTAAGCACTCCCAGAGTGGAATGGCGCCGCTATAAAGTGGCCAGCAACGACACCCTTGGCGGCATCGCCGCCAGAAACAATATCAGCCTTAAAGAGCTGAAAAGCATCAACCAGCTTAAAGGCGACCTGATCCGCAGCGGACAAACCCTATTGGTTCCCAGCCGGGTCGAACTGGATTATTACGCACCGGAAATGCTGGCTGGCCGCCATCAGGTTTACAAGGTTAAATCCGGAGACACCTTGAGCCATATCGCCCAGCGTTTTCAGGTTGGGGTAAAAGATCTCAAACGCTGGAATAGCCTTGGCGAAAAAGATTTTATTCGCGTGGGTCAAAAACTCACCATTAAGTCGCCACTCGCGCAAAATCGAACCGTTAAAAAAATGGGCTATGAAGTGGTCAGCGGCGATTCACTCGAAAAAATTGCCCAGCGCTTTCGCGTCAAGATCAACGACATTCTGACCTGGAACGGACTTTCCAAAGACAAGTATTTGTTACCGGGGCAATCGCTGACCTTGTATATCAGTCTGACCCAGGCCCAAGACAGCTAACGTCCCCTTTTATATTCAGCACGCAATACAGGCATGTTCAGCTACTGGCGCTGGACGACAAGCCATTTTATTTGTAATGTCGCCTGTTCAATCACTTCCCGTTTTCTAATATTGAGCGAGCATGGTCGGGTATTTTCTACGTCGTTTACTTTTGGTCATCCCGACCTTCATCGGTATCTCCCTGCTGGTTTTTACCATTACCCGTGTCGTACCCGGCGGCCCTATTGAGCGCTTGATGACCCAAGCTCAACTCGGCGGCGAAACCGGGGGGCTTACGCGTAGCCAAAGCAGTGGCAGCACCCTTTCTGACGAGCAAATGGAAGAATTAAAGCATTACTACGGCTTTGATAAGCCACTGCTCGCCGGCTATGCTGAATGGCTTGGCAAGGTCATTCAATTTGATCTCGGCACGTCTACCCGCTACCAAGATCCGGTGTGGGACATTATCAAAGAGCGATTTCCGGTTTCGATTTTTTATGGCCTCAGCACCATGATTCTCACTTATCTGGTGTGTATTCCGCTGGGTATTTTCAAGGGCATGTATCACGGCAGCCGCTTTGACAGTCTCTCTTCTGCGGTGGTCTTTCTCGGCTACGCACTGCCAAGTTATGTCATTGGTATTGCGCTGATCTCCGCCTTTGCCGGTTATTTTGATTGGTTTCCGCTGGGTGGCTTTGTCAGCGATGATTTTGCCGAGTTTGGTTTTTGGCAAAAAACCACCGATATTTTTCATCATGCCGTGCTGCCGCTAATCGCCTATCTCGCCGGCAGTTTTGCCGTAACAACGTTGATGATGAAAAACGCATTAATGGACAATATGTCGGCGGATTATATGCGCACCGCCACGGCCAAAGGTTTAATGCGCGGCGAAGCCATTCGCGGCCACGCACTGCGCAATAGTTTGATCCCTATTGCCACGTCCTTTGGCAATAATATTTCGCTGCTGATCAGTGGTTCCTTCCTGATTGAAACCATATTCAATATCGACGGCATTGGTCTATTAGGCTACGAAGCGGTCATTGAGCGCGACTATCCCATTGTGATGGGCATACTGGTGATCTCCTCCATTCTTTATCTGGTCGGCAATATTCTGTCCGATATTTGTGTGGCCTTAGTTGATCCCAGAATTCGATTTGGGGAGAGCCGCACATGATCTCCCTGCTTTCTAATCCGGTCAGTCAAAAGCGCTGGCGTCGTTTTCGGCAATCCCGTCGCGGCTTTGCCTCTGCCTGTATTTTGCTGTTGCTTACCCTGCTCAGTATTGGCGCGGAGCTTTTGGCCAGTAACCGTGCCTTGATTGTTTACTACCAAGGTCATCTTCATTTCCCAACTTATGGCTCGGTTATCAGTGGTCGCGAATTTGGCCTAGATTACGATTACGAAACCAATTACCGCGATCTTCAAACCAGCTTTGCCGCCGCGCCAGAAGACAATAACTGGCTGATCATGCCGCTAATTCCTTTTAGCCCGCTGGAATCAGATTTGATTGCCGGTGACTTTCCACCCCATGCGCCTTCGGTTTCTAGCAAACATTATCTTGGCACCGATACCAGCGGCAGAGATGTACTGGCCAGACTGATTTATGGTTTTAGAACCGCCCTGCTGTTCTCGGTTTGCCTGCTGATTTTTAACTATATTGTCGGCGTGGCCATTGGCTGTTTGATGGGCTATTGGGGCGGACGATTCGATTTGTTTTTTCAACGGGTCATCGAAATCTGGTCAAATATTCCGTTTCTGTACGTGATTATGATTGTCGCCTCCGTCATCACGCCGGGCTTTTGGACACTGTTACTGATCATGGCGTTTTTCGGCTGGACTGGCATGACTTGGTATATGCGTACCGCCGCCTACAAAGAAGCCTCTCGGGATTATGTCATGGCTGCACGCGCACTTGGAGCCAGCGGCAGCCGTATTATGTTCCGCCATATTTTGCCCAATAGTGTGTCTACCCTTGTGACCTTTGTGCCGTTCTCCGTGGCTTCTGGGATTACCTCATTAACAGCGCTGGACTACCTTGGCTTTGGCCTGCCCTCACCCACCCCAAGCTGGGGAGAGCTGTTAAAACAAGGCACAGAAAACATGGAATCCATCTGGATGGTTGGTGCCGTAGTCACCGCCATGACCGTTATTTTGATGTTGGTGGCGTTTATCGGTGAAGCAATTCGCGATGCTTATGACCCCAAGCAGTTCAGCTACTATGAATAAGTTTTTATCGCTATTAATTAAACCCATTTTGCTTATCGCTCTAGTACTGCTAAGCGCTGCGGCCTTTGCTGTCGAACACAGCGCTCAATTGCCCGACACACTGCCAGAAAACCTAAACTGGCAAACCAATAATAAAGATCCCATCTTTGCCGACCCAAATGCCCTGCGTGGCGGTCGCTTTCGCAGCTTTATTACCAGCTTTCCCTTAACGCTAAGACTGGTCGGCCCCGACTCCAATGGCAGCTTTGCCGGTTATATGCGCGCCAATAATTTGAGTTTGGTTGGCATTCATCCCAACACCCTCAACCCGATTCCCGAGCTGGCAAGCCACTGGGCTTTTGGTAGTGACGGTCGCAGCATCTACTACCGACTCGATCCCGATGCGCGCTGGTCAGACGGTCGCCCAGTGACCGCTGATGATTATTTATTTGCCATGGAGTTTATGCGCTCAAAATATATTTTGGCGCCTTGGTATAACAACTATTATCAGGAAATTATTGCCGACCTGGTGAAATACGATGAGCACACCATCGGCATCCTCGGCGCCGTTGCCAAACCCCAAGATGAAATGCTGTTTGAATACAGTATTTCTCCGGTTCCAGCCCATGCTCACAAGCTCGATGAAAACTGGGTGCGCGAGAGCAACTGGAAAATTGCTCCCAATACCGGCCCCTATCAAATCAGCGAAATTCGCAAAGGGAAATATATTGAATTTGCCCGCAAAAAGGATTGGTGGGGCAATAACAAACAGTACTTTAAATACCGCTATAACCCCGATTTTGTTCGTATCAAGCTGATCCGCGATTTAAATATCGCCTATCAGTATTTTCGCAAAGGCGAGCTGGATACCTTCCCGCTGATTCAGCCCCGGCTTTGGCATAAGAAAGCCCAAGGCCGCATATACGATCATGGTTATGTGGGTAAAATTAAATTTTATAACGATGTTCCACAGCCAATTTCCGGTTTGTTTCTCAATGAGGATTCACCGCCCTTAAACGATCGTCGGGTGCGCTATGCCCTCGCTCATTCACTCAATATAGAGCGCGTTATCAATACCGTTTTACACGGCGATTACGAACGCCTGCAAACCGCCCACGATGGTTATGGGGACTACAGCAACCCCAATATCCATGCCCGCCCCTTCAATATTGATCTTGCCAATAAGCTGCTGGACGAGGCCGGTTGGGATACGCGCAATGCCGAGGGCATTCGTACAAAAGACGGACAAACACTGGAGATCCGCATCACTTATTACAGTGCGGCCCATAATGACCGCTTGGTGATACTCGCGCAGGAAGCTCAAAAAACCGGGTTTAAACTGGATTTGCAATTATTAGATCCATCAGCCGCTTTCAAACAAATACTGGAAAACAAACACCAAGCGGCGTGGATGGCATGGTCGGGTGGTGGTCTGTCGCCGCGTTACTGGGAGTTTTATCACTCAGAAAATGCCCACAAGCCCCAGACCAATAACATTACCAATACTGACAATCCGGAAATGGACAGCAAAATAGAAGCCTACCGCAAGGCAACCAGCAAGACTGAACGCGTTGCACTCGCTCATGAGCTGGAACAGCTGGTGTACGAACAGGGCTCATTTATTCCTACCTTCAAAGTGCCCTATACCCGTGAGGCGTTTTGGCGCTGGATTAAACTACCCGCTGAATATGGCACTCGAACCAGCGATAGCTTGTTTTCGGTGATGGGCGAAGGTCTGTTCTGGATAGACGAAACCGACAAACAACTTACCCTTGAGGCTCGCGAGCACAACGAGCTGCTAGCCCCCATCAATCTTGAAGACAGCCGCTGGAGAACGCCGTGAGTAGTATCGTGAACCGCTCACCGGAAAAGGCACAAGCCAAGCCTGACGCGTGCCTGTCAGTAAGCCGACTTTGCGTCAGTATTCGCGACCCTGAACAGCGCGATACCAAGGGCCGTCCGTTGAGTAGCGAAATGGTGAGTGACGTGAGCTTCACTATTGCCGCCGGACAAACCTTGGGGCTGGTTGGCGAATCAGGCTGCGGCAAAAGCCTTACCGCCATGGCCATTGTCGATCTTCTGCCCAAGCCACAGGTCTATCAAAGTGGCGGTGAAATCAGCTTTAACGGTCAGCGCATCGACAGCAACGATCCCAAAGCGCTCAAGGCCTTACGCGGCAAAAAAGTGGCGGTTATTTTTCAAGACCCAATGACTGCACTGAATCCGGTACAACGAACCGGGCAGCAAATTGAAGAAGTGCTGAAACTGCATTTTCCTAAAATGGACAAATCGCAGCGACGGCAGCGCAGTATTCAACTATTGAACGATGTTGGCATCCCTTCACCGGAAAATAGAATAGACGCCTACCCTCACCAGTTTTCAGGAGGAATGCGCCAGCGATTAATGATCGCCATGGCCCTCGCAGGTGAGCCGGATTTACTCATCGCCGACGAACCCACTACCGCGTTGGATGTCACTATCCAGGCCCAAATCGTTGCTTTGTTAAAAAAGCTTCAACAAGAACGAAACATGGCCATGCTGTTTATCACCCATGATTTAGCTTTAGTCTCACAAGTTAGCGACCATGTCGTGGTGATGTACGCCGGTAAAATTGTCGAACAACAGGACGTACCACATATTTTCTCGCAACCGCGCCACCCCTATACCAAAGGTTTAATAGCAGCGCTTCCCGCTGCCGTAGCCCGAGCACCCAAAACAAAACTGGATGCCATGCCGGGACAAGTTCCCAGCATAGATGCCATGCCTACCGGCTGTCGTTTTGCCAATCGTTGCGAATATGCCAATGAGCGCTGTGAGCAAGAGGCCCCTGAACTGACCGCCCACGAAACCGGAGAAATTAGCTGTCACCACTGGCAAACGATTAACGAGGCAAGCACATCAGGAGTGTCGAAAAATGTCTGACGCCCTGCTTGAAGTGAAAGAACTTCACCTGCACTACCCACTAAAAAAGCGGCATTTGCTGGACAAGCCCAGTGCATTTAAAGCCGTTAATGGCGTCAGCTTGTTTGTAAATCCCGGTGAAACGCTAGGTTTGGTTGGCGAATCTGGCTGTGGCAAGAGTAGTCTGGGCAAGGCGATTCTGAATTTACAGACACCAACGGCGGGCGAAGTGTGGTTTCAAAAAACGGACATCAGCAAGTTATCTAACCGTGAAATGCGCCCTATTCGGCGCGACTTGCAAATGATTTTTCAGGATCCCTACGAATCCCTGAACAGTCGTCACACGGTCAGTAGTATTCTGGAAGAACCCCTGATTATTCATAGCTTGGGCGACCGTAATCAGCGCCGCAAAACCGTGAGCGCCTTGTTAGATCAAGTCGGCTTGCCCCAGTCTGCGGCCAATAAATATCCCCATGAATTTTCCGGCGGACAACGGCAACGTATTGGTATAGCTCGCGCCATTGCCTTACAGCCCAAATTATTAATTTGCGATGAACCGGTTTCGGCGCTGGACGTTTCAGTGCAGGCACAAATCCTGAATTTATTAATGGATATTCAACAAGACATGGGGCTAGCCATGTTGTTTATTTCCCACGACCTGTCCGTTGTGCGCCATATGAGCGACCGCATTGCCGTTATGCATCAAGGCCAGATTGTAGAAACCGGCAATGCCGAAGATATTTACTGCCAGCCACAACATGACTATACGCGTCTGCTATTGGACTCCATCCCGCAAATCGCACAGTGAAGTCCGCCGAAGGCACTGAAATGTCAGTAGAATAGCAGGCGCCCCAACCGCATAAAAAAGTAGAACGATGAGCTATAGAGAACTTTCCAAAAGCCTGCATGATGTTGCTATTGCCAGCGGAGTTGAAGACGCCGATCAGCGGCCTATTCCCTGCCAACTGCCCTCCGCGCAACGGGACGCACTGCGAAAACTGCCCTTTGAAAAAATGCACAATTTCAGAGAATTGGGCGGATTGCAAAGCGCCGATGGCCGTCGCCTACGCTGGGGAATGATCTACCGCTCTGACAAGATCAGTGGCTTATCCGAGATGGATAAACGCTATCTCGATCGGCTGCAATTATCCCGCATTGTGGATTTTCGTTCTGATGAAGAGCGACACGACGCTCCCCATAGCCTGCCGGATAACAGCGTTATTCATATTGAGGCCTTGCCAATCAGCGTTGAAGCGGCAGAAATCGACAAGATGGTCGCCAGCCTAAAGTGCGAAGACACTACCGTTGAAGATATGTCCCGCTATTTAATCAATGCTAATCGCGAGATGGTGGAGCAATTTACCCCCGTTTACCGTCAGTGGATGCAGGATTTACTCAATCCCGACCACTATCCGCAAGTGTTTCATTGCACGGCGGGTAAAGATCGCACCGGACTTGCCGCCGCCTTATTACTGACGGCCTTAGACGTGCCCAAGGCAACAATTATGGATGACTATATGGCCACCAATCACTACACCGCCGCACGGATTAACGCGGTAGCCAATGCCATTCATTCCAGCAGCATGTTTCAAGTGAATGAAGATGTGATCAAAGTGCTGTTTAGCGTACAAGCACAGTTTATCGAAGCCGCCTTTGACAGCATGAAACAACTCTACGGCAGCATTGATGCGTATTTGGAAATGGGCCTTAGCTTTGGCTCCCAGCAACGCCAGCAATTGCAATCACTATTGCTGGAATAAGCTGGGCAATGGGAAAAAGACCCTTTAAGTCGCGGCAGCAATCAAAACCAAACCATGCTGCCGCGACCGCTAACACGCTATGTGAATCAGCCTTTGGCTCATTTACTCTGCAGCGCCGTCCACGCCGAAAAAATGAAGTCCTTCAAGCTTGGGACAATGCCGACCTTTATCTTCTGAATCGTTTGCAAGAACTTCAGCCCAGCGTAGATAACCGTATTCTTCTCGTTAACGACAGCTTTGGTGCACTCGCCCTAGCGCTAGCGGATTACCAATGCGTAAGCTGGGGAGATTCCGCAGTTAGCCAACTCGCCACCCAGGAAAATGCCGAGGAAAATCAGCTCTCACTGCCGTCATTTTTAGCCATGACCGAGCGCCCCAAGGCCGGTTTTGATTTTATTCTCTACCGCCTGCCCCGCAGTCATTCGCTAATGCGTTATCAACTACAAGCACTACAGGGTTTATGCAAATGTCCTGAGCGGGTATTAATTGGTGGTATGGCAAAATACATCACCGCCGCCACAGTGGAGATGTGCAGCCAAAATTTGGGCGTAGCGAGCACCTCATTGGCATGGAAAAAAGCGCGATTAATTCAGCTTAGCGAGTTTATTTCTGCGTCCATCGAGGAAGATCGCCAACGGGCAGAATTTCCTGAAATTGGTCTTACGCTGATAAATCGTGCCAATGTTTTCTCCCGAGGTAAGCTCGATCAAGGCAGCCGCTTACTGCTCAGCATCCTGCCTGAGTTAGAGGCCCCGTTAAATCCGCCCCAGGCGGTAGCCGATTTAGGTTGCGGCAATGGTCTATTGGGAATATCGGCTGCGAAACAGTGGCCGCAAGCGGATATTCATTTTTTTGACGACTCGTTTATGGCCATTGATAGCGCAAGGGAGAATTGCGCACTTAATGGTATTCTCACCGACCACAGACAGCTAAATTTCAGTGTTGACGACTGTATGAGCGATTATCGTGGACTCGGTTTTGATCTTGTGCTCTGCAACCCCCCATTTCACCAAGAGCAGCAAATGGGCGACCATATTGCCAAGCAGATGTTTGCTCACGCTAAACAGCACCTGCGCAGCGACGGTAAATTATGCGTGGTCGGCAATCGTCATTTAGGCTATCACCTGCAGTTAAAACGCCATTTTTCCAAAGTCACACAACTCGCCGCTAACGCGAAATTTGTTGTGTTGCTCGCCGAAAAATAAACACACTCCGTTAGGCGTATTTTCGATTTTCACAGCGGACGCTAGGCTGGGAAAAATTGAGGAAATCCCGTGCCCATACATATTGTTTTTGTCTGCTTAGGAAATATCTGCCGCTCCCCCGCTGCCCAAGGGATTATGGAGCAGCGACTGCTGGAAACCGGTTTATCGACCCAGGTGAGTGTCGATTCCTGCGGCACCGCCGCATTTAATATCGGCAAATCCCCTGACCCCAGAAGTATTGCCGCATCGGCCCGAGCCGGTTACCAGATTGCGCATCAAATAGCGCGGCAAATAGACGATGAGGATTACCGCAAGGCCGATTATCTGATTGCCATGGATCGCGCCAATCTCAGCCAAATCGAGGCATGGGCGCCAAAGGACTTTGCAGGGCAAATCGCGCTTTTTAAATCCTTTGCGCCCAATGGCGGGCACAGCCAAATTGCCGACCCCTTCTACGATGACAATGCCTTTGACCAGACCATTGAGGAATTGGAAGTGGCCGCCGATGGCTTGCTCGCCCATTTAAGGACGCAGCATTCGCTCTAAGCGGGTCGCTCAATCCCGGCTCAATAAAACCATGGCTTCCTGGTGGTGGGTTTGCGGGAACATATCCGCCGCTTTCACGGCTTTAATCTTGAAACCACCTCGAGAAAGAATCTCCAAATCTCGTTGCAAACTGGCTGGGGAGCAGGAAACGTAAACCAGTTTTTGCAGATCGCGCGACTGGGCGATCTCTTCGCAAAGCTGTTTCGCACCCGCTCTTGGCGGATCTAATACGGCCTTACTGATACCGCGCAGTGAGGGCGTTTGCTTGGCGTCGAATAAATCGCAACATAGGTAATCAATCGCAAGCTCATAAAAATCTGCTTGTTTAACCGCCCGCGCAATCATATCTGCACCCAAATCAAAGCTGCGTACCGCTGCGCCTTTAGCCGCTATCGGCAAACTGAAATTGCCAAGACCGCAGAAAAAATCAGCAATAGTCTCTCCCGCCTCTGGATTTAACCACTCACAAACCGTGGCAATCATGGCGTGATTCACCAGCGGATTCACTTGGGTAAAATCTGCTGGCGTAAAGGCCAGTGCTAGATTTTCGGTCAATTGATACTGCAGTGCGGAATCACCTGCTGATTCTTGATACTCGCTCAGCTCGGATTTACCCGCATCATCCTCAATATCAAATAGGCAAAGATTTTCAGGTAGCTCTGATGATAAACGGGCCACCCAACGCTTATCGGGACGACTGCCCTTTTTGCCAAACGACTGTACCCGAAACAAAACTCCCACGGGCGTTTCAGTGATTGGGCTAAATGTCGCGACTGATTCACTGAGCAAACATTCCAGCGACACCGTGTCTGGCACGTTTTCAGAAATTAGGCTTTTTAGCTGTTGGATAGTTTGGTTTAAAGGGTCTGACAGCAAGGGGCATTGCTCAATCGCGACCACATCCTTGGCATTAGCGGCACGAAAGCCAAATTTTCCGCGGCTATAGGCCAAGCGCGCGCGGTGGCGGTAGGCAAAAAATGGCGATTCAATCACCTCTAGCTCGCCATCAAATCCCGCTGCTCTTACCCGCCGCTGGAGCTGTTCGTGTTTAATTTTCGCTTGCTTGGGCTCGGCTAAATGCTGCAACTGGCAACCGCCACAACGACCGAAATACTCGCAGCTCGGCTGCGCCCGGTCAGGTGAGGCCTCAATAACCGAGACTAATTCCGCCTCATCATGCCGGCGAAAACGCCCTTGAATTTTGACTTCAACCTGCTCACCCGGCAAGGCACCAGCGATAAATACCGGCCGATCTTTATGGCGAGCCACGCCAGCGCCCTGCTCGCTTAAGCCCTCAATCAACAGCTGCAAGGTTTCGGGTTCAGCTACAGAGTGGTCTTTTCCCGGTTCAGCATTCTTCTGACTGCGATGATGTTTATGCCGAGTGGCTTTAAAAATTTGGGGGCCGCCGCGCCGCTTCATGGCCGAGCACCGTTTATGGCTTTGCTTTGCTGGGGCAAAAAGCGCTGGTATTGACCAAGGCAGCGCTGATTGCGCTCACGAAGATCGATTTTTTCAGCCTCATTTTGAGGGCGGGCGCGCAGAAGTTGTTCGCAGCTCATACCGTCAAAGGGGCTAATAGATTCTGCTCTCGCAGAGGGCGACCATTTCACAACAGGTAGTTCATCTTCCGCTGATTCAGCGAAAGCCAAAACAGCAAAGCTGGAAGCGGCTAAAAAAAGGCAAAAACGGCTCATAGGTACTCTGTATCAAATCAATAGCTTATTTTAACTGCCAATTCGGGCGATGGCATATTATCTTTGATGCTCAATCGGTTAGAATGACCGGCTAATTATTTCAGGCCTGCCCTTAGCGGCGGCCATTGGTGAGTTTGTTTGGAAGTCCTATGTCTCAAAACGTGATTGATAACGTCAATGTTGAAGCCCAAGAGGTTTTGGTAACTCCGGCTAATCTTAAAGCGGCTTTGCCAATGAGCGACAAAGCGGAAGCGCTGGTTGCGGCCTCACGTCAAACCGTACGCGATATTCTCGATGGCAAGGATCACCGCATGTTTGTGGTGGTGGGCCCCTGCTCTATTCACGATGTCGATGCGGCCATGGATTACGCCAGCCGTCTGAAAAAGCTGGCCGATGACGTGCAGGACACGCTAGTTATTATTATGCGGGTGTATTTTGAAAAACCTCGCACCACAGTTGGTTGGAAAGGCCTGATTAACGATCCACATTTGAATGACACCTTCAAAATTGAAGAAGGTCTGCACATCGGTCGCAAACTATTGCTGGATATCTGCGAGCTGGGTCTGCCTACGTCAACCGAAGCCCTTGATCCGATTTCGCCACAATACCTGCAAGACTTCATTGCCTGGTCAGCGATCGGCGCTCGTACAACCGAGTCGCAAACGCACCGCGAAATGGCCAGCGGCTTGTCTTCTGCCGTGGGTTTCAAAAACGGCACCGATGGCAACTTAGAAGTCGCCATTAATGCAATTGGCTCGGCGGTAAACCCACACCGTTTTCTAGGCATCAACGGCGAAGGTCAAGTAGCCGTGATTCATACCACTGGCAACCGCTACGCCCACATTGTTTTGCGCGGCGGCAGCAATGGCCCCAACTACGATTCGGTTCATATCAAGCTGTGTGAGGCCGAGTTGGCCAAGGCCGGCATTCCACTGAATATTATGGTGGATTGCAGTCACGCCAACTCCAACAAACAACCCGAGCTGCAACCGCTTGTTATAGAAAACGTTACAAATCAAGTAATTGAAGGGAACTCTTCAATTGTTGGGTTAATGATTGAAAGCCATATCAATGCCGGCAATCAGAAGATCCCAGCCGATTTGAGCCAGTTGAAATACGGTGTTTCAGTTACCGATGGCTGTATTGCCTGGGATACCACTGAAACCGCTCTGCGCACCATGCGCGATAAATTGGTCGATGTATTACCCAAGCGCAACCGCGGTTAATTCATTCGCTGGTCAGAGCCAGCTCGACAAATAACGGACAGTGATCCGACAGATTACGCCAAGGCTCCCCTTTCAGGACCTTGGCGTTTTTCACTTCTAGCCCCCGCAAATACATTCTATCCAAGCGCAGCAAAGGGCGATTAGCGGGAAAACTGCGCGCCGGCTTGCCGCGCTTTTCGGTAAACGCCTCCCTAAAACCGGCCTTTATAAAGCGCCGCTGCAGGCTCAAATTCCAGTCGTTAAAGTCACCGGCAATAATAAGTGGCGCATCAGCTGGGATATTTCGCTCAATCACGTCCATCAGCATCTGAAACTGCCGGCGACGCTCCCAGCCCAGCAAGCCGAAATGCAAGCAAATCAGATAAACGCCATTCTCTATTTCGGTGAGCAATACCCCGCGCTGCGAAGGCGCGATAAGGGAAACATTGTGATTAGATTGGGAGCAAACATGCCATTTACTGAGAATGGCATTGCCGTGATGGCCATGTTGGTAAATCGCATTGCGACCATAGGCGTAGTGGGGCCACACTTGATCAGCAAGATATTCAAACTGACTCTCATCGATCCAGTCGTCTAGCTTTTCGGCATGGCGCTGATTTTCGCCGACCACTTCCTGTAAAAACACCAGATCAGCGTCGACATCGCGAATACTGTCGCGAATCTCATTGAGTAGAAAACGACGATTGCGGGCGCAAAATCCCTTATGAACGTTATAGGAAAGAACCCGCATAGAGCATACCTCTATTATGACGATTTAACGCTAGGCGCTCTCAACCCCGTCATGGGAGCATTTTTTCAGCTTTATACCACTACCGCACCAGCAAGCATCATTTCGCCCCAATTTAATCGGCGGCAAAATCTCACCATCGCGATAATACCAAGCGCCGTCAAGTCGGTGGAATCGCGAATTTTCATGCAGTTGGTCTGGCATAGCACTCGCGCTAGAACCCCCGCCATAAAATGCAAGAAACTCGACCTCGCCATAGTCATCACCCGGCCCACCGGCTTGGGTTTTGAGAATGCGTAAACTGCGCCACTGCCCCTCTTGGCAACTGGCTTCAAGTGCGGCCAAGGTTTCCGCTTCGCGCCGCTCAGGATGCAAACTATCCAGTAGATATTGAGGGTAATTACGACTAAACGCCGTGTAGCGAGAACGCATCAAGGCCTCTGCCGAGGGCGCAAGACGCACTCCTTCCACTATCGGCTGGCAGCAATCGCTAAATAAACGCGTGCTGCCGCAGGCGCAAAGCTGTTCCGACATACTATGCAGGAATTAGCGCAGGGTCGGTGGGTTGCCAGCCTTCTGGCAGGGGCGAAGAGATTCGAGTTTCGGTATCAAAGCGCACCAGCACGACGGTACAGGTCGTGACACAGACATTATTCGCAAAAATACGGTGCTGCAGGGTGAAACTTTTGCGCCCCACATCAGAACACCAGGTATCCACGACTACTTCGTCTTCAAAGCAAATTTCACGCAAGTAGTCGATTTTCATACTGGCGACGACGTTCCACGGATACTCGCCGTCCTGTCGTACGCGGCGCGCATAATCCACACGAGCCATATCAAAATACTGTGCGTAGACACTATTGGAAACGTGATTCAGCGGATCAAGATCACTGAAACGAACCTGAATACAAGTACGGGTATAGGGTAATTGATACATAGTGAAATCTCTGAGCATTGATCCGCCAAGGGTATGCAGCGGGCCAGAAAACAGGGAAAAGTGAGCCTGCCAGATGACAGGCTCAGGCATAGCTAAAGCAGATTTACTTAAAGTAAGCGTTGTCGGTATTGCTATGGTCGGTCATATCGCGCACACCGCTCAGCTCGGGAATTTGCTCGAGCAGAGTTTTCTCCACGCCTTCTTTTAGCGTGACATCAGCCATGCCGCAACCCTGGCAACCGCCGCCAAATTTCAAAATAGCGGTTTTGTCTTCGGTCACCTCGACCAGCGAAACTTCGCCACCATGAGCAGCCAGCGAGGGGTTCACTTCGTTGTAAAGCACATAGTTAATGCGATCTTCAATGGGGCTGTCGTCACTCACGCGAGGCAAACGAGCATTGGGCGCTTTAATGGTTAATTGGCCGCCCATGCGATCCTTGGAGTAGTCAATCAGCGCATCTTCCAGAAAAGGCACGCTGCGACTTTCAAAGTACGCATTAAATTTGGGATAGGCGATCTGCACATCACTGTCATTGCCATCACCTTCGCGGCAGTAGGCAATGCACGTTTCCGCCTTTGGTGTGCCGGGCTGAGTGATAAACACGCGCACGCCAATGACATCGTCCTGCTTGCCCAGCAGCTCAGCTAAATAATCCTGAGCAGAGTCGGTAATGGTCATTTTCACCACGGATGCGGCATTGGATTCGGACATAAAAACCTCAGTTCCTGCAGCCCTTGCGTCAAAAGCTTTCGATGCCAAGGGCGGTATCTGGTAGAATTTTGCAGTTTACCACGAAGCCTTTTTCGCATCAGCAGAATCATGACTGTTTCGATGCCTCTGAGCGATGCATTGCCATATACACGCGCCCAATTGAGATTAGGCACACGTTTTAATTGACCAAAGAGTTTTACCCCTTAATGCAAGATTTACACGCCCGCACCGCACAACTAAAACAAGCCCTTAAAGATCGTATTCTGGTCATAGACGGTGCCATGGGCAGCCTGATTCAAGGGTACAAGCTTGAAGAAGCCGATTATCGCGGCACGCGCTTTGCCGACTTCGGCACTGACCTGAAAGGCAATAACGACCTGCTGACCCTGACTCGCCCCGATGTGATTCGAGAAATCCATCAAGCCTACATCGATGCCGGCGCGGATATTATCGAGACCAACACGTTTAACTCTACGGCGGTTTCGCAAGACGATTACACGCTGGGTGAGTTGGCGGAAGAACTCAATATCGCCGGCGCAAAATTAGCGCGGGAAGTGGCGGACGCTGCCACCGCAGCGAATCCGAACAAGCCCCGCTTTGTCGCTGGTGTCATCGGCCCCACGCCCCGCACTGCGTCGATCTCTCCAGATGTAAACGACCCCGGCGCGCGCAATATTAACTTCGATCAACTGGTTGCCGACTACACGGTGGCGGTTCGCGGTCTTGTTGCTGGCGGCGCCGACCTTCTTATGATCGAAACCATTTTCGACAGCCTCAATGCCAAGGCGGCCATTTACGCGGTTCTGCAATACTTTGAAGATGAAGGTATTGAATTGCCGATTATGATTTCGGTGACCTTCCCCGATGTGTCTGGCCGCACCCTCTCCGGCCAAACTCCGACCGCGTTCTGGAACACCATCGCCCACGCCAAACCACTAATGGTGGGCAGTAACTGCGGACGCCGTTTTAAAGAGATTCGCCCCTTTGTTGAAGAATTGGCCGAGGCCTCAAATTGCTTCTTTGGCGGCCACTTCAATGCCGGCCTGCCCAATGAATTTGGCGAATACGACGAAACCCCAGAGGATATGCACGACGAGCTAAAGGATTTTGCGAATCGTGGCTACCTCAATTTTATTGGCGGCTGCTGTGGCACAACCCCTGCCCACATTAAAGCCATAGCCGATGCGGTTGACGGCATTGCGCCACGCCAACTGGAAGCTCGCGAGCCCGCCTGCCGCCTGTCGGGACTGGAACCCTTTGTTATTGACCAAGACAGCCTGTTTGTAAACGTCGGCGAACGCTGCAACGTCACCGGTTCGGCGATTTTCAAACGCCTGATTTTGGAAAATAACTACGACGAAGCCCTCTCCGTTGCTCGCCAACAGGTGGAAAACGGCGCCCAGATTATCGACATCAATATGGACGAGGGGATGCTCGATGCAGAGAAGGCCATTGTGACCTTCCTTAATCTGATTGCGTCTGAGCCAGATATTTCCAAAGTGCCGATCATGGTCGACTCGTCTAAATGGGATGTCATTGTTGCCGGTCTGAAATGTATTCAGGGCAAGGCGGTGGTGAACTCCATCTCGTTGAAAGAAGGCGAAGAACTATTTATCAAACACGCGCGCCAGTGCATGAAATTTGGCGCCGCCGTGGTGGTCATGGCCTTTGATGAAACCGGACAGGCCGACACCTTCGAACGCAAGGCGGAAATCTGCAAACGCTCCTACGACGTACTGGTCAACAAAGTCGGCTTCCCCGCTGAAGATATTATTTTCGACCCCAATATTTTCGCGGTGGCCACCGGTATTGATGAGCACAACAATTACGCGGTGGACTTTATCGAAGCCACCCGTTACATCCGCGAAAATCTGCCTTACGCCATGGTGTCTGGCGGCGTATCCAATGTGTCGTTTTCTTTCCGGGGCAATAACCCGGTTCGCGAGGCGATTCACTCGGTATTCCTGTACCACGCCATTAAAGCCGGTATGAATATGGGTATCGTCAACGCTGGGCAACTGGCGATTTATGACGACCTCCCCAATGAACTGCGCGACGGTGTGGAAGATGTCATTCTTAACCGCCGTGACGATGCCACTGAACGCCTGCTGGAACTGGCGGAAAAATACCGGGGCGATGGTAAAGGTAGCGCCCAGCAGGAAGATTTAAGCTGGCGCGAACTGCCCGTTGCCAAGCGCATTGAGCACGCGCTGGTTAAAGGCATTTCCACGTATATTGAAGAAGACGCCGAAGCGGCCAGACTGGAAGCCAGCAAGCCCATCGACGTCATTGAAGGCGCATTGATGGACGGCATGAATGTGGTCGGCGACTTATTCGGCGACGGCAAAATGTTCCTGCCTCAGGTGGTGAAATCGGCCCGCGTCATGAAACAAGCGGTGGCCTATCTCAACCCCTTTATTGAAGCCGGAAAAGATGCCGATGCCAAAACCAATGGCAAGGTCTTGATGGCCACGGTAAAAGGCGATGTGCACGATATCGGCAAAAACATTGTCGGCGTAGTTTTGCAGTGTAATAACTTCGAGGTGATCGACCTCGGCGTTATGGTGCCCTGCGAGAAAATTTTGGAAACCGCCAAAGCGGAAAATGTCGATATTATCGGCCTCAGCGGTTTGATCACCCCCTCGCTGGACGAGATGGTGCATGTCGCCAGTGAAATGCAGCGCCAAGGTTTTGATATTCCGCTGATGATTGGTGGCGCGACCACCTCTAAAGCGCATACCGCCGTTAAAATTGAGCCTAAATACAAAAACGATGCCACGGTTTACGTACCCGATGCCTCGCGCTCGGTCGCTGTAGCCAGCTCGCTGATTAGCAAAGACCTGAAAGCGGACTTCGTTGCCCAGCGCCGCGATGAATACAATCGAGTGCGAGAGCGCCGTGCTAATGCCGGAGCCAAAACCCGCTTGCTGGATTACAGTCAGGCTTGCGAGCAAGGGTTTGATTTTGATTGGAATGGCTATACCCCGCCTAAACCGGCCTTCCTCGGCACCAAAACGCTTGAAGATTACCCGCTAGAAACGCTGCGTGAAACTATCGACTGGACTCCGTTCTTTATCTCTTGGGGACTGGCCGGCAAATACCCGAAAATTCTCGACGATGAGAAAGTCGGAGAAGCTGCGCGCAATCTCTTCGATGACGCCCAGAAAATGCTGGATAAACTAATCGCCGACAAACGCCTCAAAGCCAACGCGGTGTTCGGTTTCTGGAAAGCAGAACGCCGTGGCAGCGATGATATTCAACTGAGTGACGAAAAGGGTAATGATCTTGCCGTTCTCCATCATCTGCGCCAGCAGGCACAAAAAACCGATGGCAAAGCTCAAATGAGTCTCGCCGACTATGTCGCGCCAGAAGGTAGCGGCATTGACGATTATGTTGGCGGCTTTGCGGTTACCGCCGGCATGGGTGCAGAAGAAATTGCCAAGGAATACGAACAAGCCAACGACGATTACAGTTCCATTATGGTGAAAGCACTGGCAGACCGACTGGCCGAATCCTTTGCTGAGCACCTGCACCTGCGAGTGCGTAAAGAATTCTGGGGCTACGCGCCAGAAGAAAGCCTCGATAACGAAGCCCTGATTAAAGAGCAGTACAGTGGCATCCGCCCTGCTCCCGGCTATCCCGCCTGCCCGGATCATAGCGAAAAACCCACGCTGTTCTCGCTGTTAAATGCCACCGCAGAGACCGGCATTAGCCTGACTGAGCACTTGGCGATGTACCCGGCGGCGTCGGTTAGCGGCTTCTACTACAGCCACCCGCAATCCCGTTATTTTGCCGTTGGCCGCATAGGCAAAGACCAAGTTGCCGATATTGCCAAACGCAAGGGTATGGAAATGGCAACCATGGAGCGCTGGCTGTCTCCTATTCTGGACTATGATCCCTAGCGCTTAACGAAAAACAGCGAGAACTCGCTTTAGGAGCAGGCCTGCGTTGTGCAGGTCTACTCGAAAGCTGATAGACAAGGCTATTTATAAACCAGACTATTTATAAATAAGCCTTTTTATAAATAAGACTAGGAAAAGGACAAAGCATGAACCAAGAACAAAAAAAAGATAGTGAATCCCAGACAGAACTAGAAAATAACACTGAAAAAACCGGCGCGCTGGCCACCGTGTTTAATGTTCTTTCCGCCGCTTTTGGGGTGCGCAGCAGCAAGCGCCGAGGTCAGGATTTTACCCAAGGTAAATTCCACACTTTCGCCATTACCGCGATTGGCTTTGTGATTATTTTTATCTTTACCGTATTTAGCGTCGTTAAATTCGTATTGAGTCAGGCCAGTTAACTCAAACGGCTAAAAAGGCCAAACCAGCGGCGTTATCAATACCGTTAACACACCCACTATCGCCGTTAACGGCAGGCCGATTTTCATAAAATCGGAAAACCGGTAATCACCGGGGCCATAAACCATCAGGTTAGTCTGGTAGCCAATCGGCGTAGCAAAGCAAGCCGATGCCGCCATCATCAAGGTCACCGCAAAAGGCGTAAAATCCACACCCAATTGCTGGCTCGCAGCCAAAGCGATAGGAAATACAATCACCGCTGCCGCCAAATTCGAAATCACCGCAGAGAATAGCGTAGTCACCAAAAAGATCGCCGCCAAGCTGGCATAGGGCGAACTTGCCGCCGAGCCCACCAACCAATGCGCTAACTCGTCGGCCGCCCCAGAACTCTGCAATGCCGAGCCCAAGGCAATGGAAGTGGCGATTACAATTAAGACCTGCCAATCCACACTGCTGCGTGCGTCATTAGCGCGAATACAGCCACTGAGCACCATAAAACCCGCAGCCAAAAATGCGGCTTTAAGCATACTCAAAAAGCCAAAAGCGACGGCAAATACCATACCCAACATAATAAGTGCGGCGCGCAAGCGGTGTTCATGACGAACGGGACGGGAGTTTTCGATTTCGCTAACCAGCAGAAAATCACGGGAATAGCGCTGCTTATTTAGAAAATCTTCGTGGGTCTCCAGCAATAAGGTATCGCCCGGCTCTAACTCAATATCACCGATTTTGGATTTGATGTGCTGACCATTGCGCGAGACAGCAATAACCGCCGCTGAATAGGATTTGCGAAAGCCCATCTCGCGAATATTTTGCCCAAGGTAGGGAAAGTTGGTGGAGATAACCACCTCGACCAAACAACGCTCATGATTGCTGCGACCAAGTTTAAAGGCCTGATCCTCGGCCAAACGCAGGCCGTGAATGTTTTTCACATCCACTACCGAGCGCACATCTCCGGCAAACACCAAGCGGTCTCCGGCGGCCAAAATTTCGGTAGGCCGCACCGCCGTTAATATTCGATCACCGCGCACAATTTCCACTAGGAACATGCCGGGCAATTGACGCAGCCCGGCACTTTCAATGCTTTGCCCAATAACGGCGGAGTTGGCATCAACCAGCATTTCCACAATGTACTGTCGGGTATCTTCAAAGCGGTCGCCCTTGCTCATTTTGTTAGGCAACAAGCGTGGCGCCAATAACACGGTAAAAGCCAGTACCGCTAACACACAGGGAACGCCTACCCAGGCAAGGTCAAACATCGCCAATCCGGCACCGGCCTGTTGATCGACCAACATGCCGTTAATCACTAGGTTAGTACTGGTGCCTACAAGTGTACAGGTACCGCCGATAATGGCGGCATAACTCAGGGGAATCATTAACTGTGAAACAGGTAGATTATTGCGCTTGGCCCAGTCGCGCACGGCCGGCACCAACATTGCCACAACCGGGGTGTTATTCAGCACGCTACTAAACAAGGCCACCGGCGTCATCAGCCGCAATTGCGCACCACGCACGGTACTGGGTCGCCCCAATATCCGGCTGGAAATCCAGCTAACGACCCCGGTTTCAGACAGGGCGCGGGCGACAATAAATAGCACTGCCACCGTGACCATGCCCTCATTACTCATTCCGGCCAGTGCCTGTTGCGGGCTTAATACATTGGCAAGCAACAGCACCACCACGCCAGCACACAGAATTAAATCTGGCGGACGGCGACTAAACATCAAGCCCAGCAAGCAGCCGGCAATAACGAATAAGGTAATCCAAGCGTCTAGTGTGAGCATGGCAATCTAGGCAGCCAGTTCCCGGTAAAAGCGATCAAAACGCTCGACAAAATTGGCCAACTGCTCGCCCGGCAAATCGTTGATACCGGCCGCCGCCGCACGACCACCGCCGGTGGGGAACTGACGGCAAAACTCGTCGGCCCCAACTTTATTCGACAGTGGCGCGCGAATGCTGATTAAGAAATTGCCATTGGCTTTTTCCGTTAGCACCGCGTGAGCACGATCTGGGCTGCCATTGGCCAAATCATTGCTGTAAACCCCACTCACCCTTCTCGCCCATGCCTCATTCGGCAGGATAAATACCGCTGAGGTTTCATTTTGATGGAGAGCCTGCAAGGCGGCAGCAGAGCCCATATCCGCCTCATACCCCTGCTCTAGCTGCGAGAAAACACCCGCGCCATCGGCAATAAAGTCCAGCGGATTGTTATAGGAAAGCAGACGCTTAAAAAGCGCATCGGGTTTGAAATGAAGATCGTCTAAATCGGCGCCATAGCCGTTGTAGTTAAGATAGATGCCCAGCTTTTCGAGGGATTCCAACTCGGCTTCAGATAATGAAAGCGACTTGGCCACGGTAAACGCGCTCTGGCGTAAATTATCGCCAAACGCCCCGACCACCGCCCACGCGGCAAACGCACCTTGCAAATGACCATTGACCAATAAGCTGGTGCAAACATCGGCGGCGGTATTAATTCGAGTCGTTAGTTTAGGGTGATCAGGAATATCGCCAGCGAAATGATGATCGACATAAAACACTTCGGCTCCAGCCGCCAATGCCGACTCAAGACCGCTACGATTTTTATCGAGCGAGACATCTAAGACCGTGAGTTGATCACCCGCTTGTGCCTGTACACGGTTAAGCAAGTCGATATCCCGTTTAACGCCGGTCACTAATTGACTGTCGCAGGGCTGCGCCAGTCGTAATTGCAATAGCGCACAAATGCCGTCGGCATCACCGTTAAACACATCGATAAAATTCATCTTGCTCTCTATCTAATAAAAATCAATCTAACCAAGGCCAAAATAAGCCGAGGCTTAGCTGCTACCCGCAGTGTAATCAGATACTAGAGCGAAGTCTTTAACAAGTAAAACGGGAGATTATTATAAGCAGTATCTATTTTATAGATACTTAATTGCGGCCGTTTTCCATGAAATTGAGCAAGCAAATTAACTAGGAAAAAATAAGAAAAAAGCGTTCGGGAAAGATATCAGGCGATACCCAGATCTTTATTAATTGCCGCCAACGCTGTTTGTGGATTTTCACTGCGGGTAATTGGGCGGCCAATCACCAAATAGCTACTGCCCAGTGCCATCGCATCCACTGGCGTCACAATTCGAGTCTGATCGTCGGCCGCGCTATTAGCGGGACGAATCCCCGGCGTCACCAGCAAGAAATCAGGCCCAAGTTGCTCGCGCAACATGGCCGCTTCGCGAGCGGAACAAACCACACCATCCATACCGGATTTTTTTGCCAGTGTTGCCAATAACAACACCTGCTCCTCTGCCGTGCTCGCCGTTAATCCAAGAGTCGGCAGCTCACTGTCTGACATAGAAGTTAAAACGGTCACCGCAATCAGCAAGGGCGCTCGGTCACCAAATTCGTTTAAGGCTTCACGGGCGGCGCGCATCATTTTTTCACCGCCGCTGGCGTGAACATTAACCATCCACACCCCTAGCTCGGCAGCCACTCGCACGGCGGCAGCAACAGTATTGGGAATGTCGTGGAATTTCAGATCGAGAAAAACCTCAAAACCACGGGCTTGGATTTTGTTGAGGATTTCCGGGCCAAAGCGGGTATAAAGCTCTTTGCCGACTTTAAGACGGCACTGGCTCGGCTGTAGATTATCGAGTAAAGCATCCAATTCCGACAGGTTCGCCACATCTAAGGCAACCAAAACTGGAGAAGCGGTTACTGCATTCGTCATTGATTAATCACCCTGTTTTCCTCGAATCGGCGCAATGGTACCCCACTCTTCACAGCCGGGACACTGCCAATGCAATTTCTGGCCGGAAAAACCGCAATGGGCGCAGCGGTAACTCGGTTTATCTTTCTCAATTTCCAAAACGGCCTTAGACAAGGCCAAGCGATCCGCCACCGCAAGATTCGGAAATGCCGTCAGCAATTTCACCGTTGGACGTCGATACAACGCCTCTTGAAAATAGGCTGAGGCGGAAGACTCCAAGCCCAACTGCAAACGTTGATTGATAATTTCTTGATGCAGGCTGCTACTCGCTACTTGCTCAGCCAGACCTTCTAGCGCTGACAGATAATGTTCCGGCGTTGAAAGCCGAGTGAAAGCATCTCGGTAGAGTGGCAAGATTTCACGCAAATAATCCGACCGACCGATCATCAACTGATGTAGCTGATTGAGCGTGGCCTGCGGCGCACTGTAAAGGGTTTGTCGGGCCAGTAGCAAACTGGCCCGGATATTATTCGGGTCGGCTTCTTGAGCGCCTTTCAAATACTCATCGAAGCGCTCCATATCGCCACCGCCTAGGGCCGATTCTGCAAGTTCGCAGAAGTAATGGCTGATTTTGCGTTGAGTTCGAGAGACTTGAGAACTGGAAGATTGAGGCTTGGCTCCCGTTTTGGCCGGCACACTCGAACTGGTATTTTTGCGCTGCCGAGCCACAGCAATGGCTTTTTCCCAGTCCTTTTCCGCTTGGTAGATATGCTGCAAACGCTCTAAAACGGGTTCGCGCAAGCGCAGCGTATTCTCCAGCAAATCCAATAACTGAATCTCTGCACGGTCTAACAGGCCTGCAGAAATATAGTCTTCAGCCAGTGCGAAATGCACTTCTTCTAAGGCATCCGCTTCGAGGGATTCAGACGCGAGTAAATTTTGGTGAATGCGGGTAGCCCCTTCAATCTCGCCTTTTTCACGCAGTAACTTCGCCAATGACAGATGAGTGGGCAAGGTATCGATATTGATCGGCAGGTTATGAATCACCGCCATAACTGCGGGGCCGGGCTCTTCGCTAAATAAAAAGCTCAAGTCTTGATAGAAATTAGGCGGTTCATTGCGACCAAACCAAACATGCGGCCAGCGCCAAAAGCGCCCCATTATCCAACCCGCTATTACCGCCGCAAGCGTCAGAGCGAAAGCTGAACTCAGATCTAACATCAGCTTGCTTCTGAGCGGGGTTCGGCGCGAGATTCAAGCTTTTTAAGACGTTGCTGGAGCTTAAAGCGGCTGGCACGCAGACGAAACAGTGCCACCGAAGCCGATGCCATGCCCAACAAACCGCCGACAAAAAAAGTCAGAATTAACCACAGCGAAAGCCGCTGCTCGGGCAACTGAACTAACAGCAAATCGAGGGAAACCGGGGTGTCATTGGCAATACTGAAAAGTAAGCCAAAAGCCAATACAGCGATGAGTATCAGCAAAGTCAGCAAAGAACGCAGACGGCGCATGGGAAGGTAATCCTAAAACAATCGAAACGCTAGCGCGTTGAATTCATCCATGAATCAGTTGAGTTTCCGATTCAGCTCTTCTTCCAAGCTCTGATTAACGCGCTCACGCAGCTCTTTTCCGGGCTTGAAATGAGGCACATATTTACCGGGCAACTCAACGGTATCGCCGGTTTTGGGATTGCGGCCCACACGGGGTTCGCGATAGTGAAGCGAGAAACTGCCAAAACCACGAATCTCGATCCGGCTACCTGTAGCCAGTACCTGAGACATGTGTTCAATCATGGTTTTTACGGCGAGCTCAATATCCTTATGAGACAGTTGCGGCTGGCGCTCAGCAATCAACTCGATCAGTTCGGATTTGGTCATCGGGAATTCCCATTGAGTCTTTTTTGCCCTAGCTTAACATTTTTTTTCTTTTTTGCCAGTGGCTTACGACTGCCCCGGGAACAGGGCAGTCGTAAAATCGCGAACTGTGATTAGTCGCGATTTTCCATTTGTGCCTTGATCAGGTCACCAATGGTAGTAGCGTTAGCTTCTGCTTGGTTTTCACGCAGTGCTTTAACCGCTTCTTTCTCATCGTCCTTGTCTTTGGCCTTGATAGACAGACCCAGTGCGCGGTTTTTGCGATCTACAGAGATCACTTTAACTTCAACACTGTCGCCTTCTTTCAGGACATTGCGTGCATCTTCAACTTTCTCGAGGCTGATTTCAGACGCTTTCAGTACGCCCTCTACTTCCTCGGCCAGAGTGATGATTGCCGCTTTAGCATCAACTTCTTTAACAGTACCGGTTACAACACTGCCTTTGTCGTTGATAGACACGTAGTTTGAGAACGGATCGTCTTCCAGTTGCTTGATGCCCAGAGAGATGCGCTCACGCTCAGGATCGATAGACAGGATTACAGTCTCAATCTCGTCACCTTTCTTGAACTTGCGTACGGCTTCTTCGCCAGCTTCGTTCCAAGAGATGTCTGACAGGTGAACCAGACCGTCGATGTTGCCGTCCAGACCGATGAAGATACCGAAGTCAGTGATAGACTTGATAGCACCGCTGATCTTGTCGCCCTTGGTGAATTGTGAACCGAAAGCATCCCATGGGTTTTGCTGACACTGCTTGATACCCAGAGAAATACGACGACGCTCTTCGTCGATGTCCAGAATCATCACTTCCACTTCGTCGCCCAGTTGTACGACTTTAGATGGGTGGATGTTCTTGTTGGTCCAATCCATTTCAGAAACGTGAACCAGACCTTCAACGCCCTCTTCAATTTCAGCAAAGCAGCCGTAATCGGTCAGGTTGGTGATAGTCGCTTTCACGCGGCTGTTTTCTGGGTAACGCGCTTTGATAGCAACCCATGGATCTTCACCCAGTTGTTTCAGACCCAGAGAAACGCGGTTGCGCTCACGGTCAAACTTCAGGATGCGCACGTCGATTTCATCGCCAACATTGACGATTTCGCTTGGGTGCTTGATGCGCTTCCAAGCCATGTCGGTGATGTGCAGCAGGCCGTCGATACCACCCAGATCTACGAATGCACCGTAGTCGGTCAGGTTCTTAACGATACCTTTAACAACCATACCTTCTTGCAGAGAGGCCAGCAGCGCATCGCGCTCTTCGCTGTTTACGCTCTCCAGTACGGCACGACGAGAAACAACAACGTTGTTGCGCTTCTGGTCCAGCTTGATAACTTTGAATTCCAGCTCTTTGCCTTCCAGGTGAAGGGTGTCGCGCACAGGGCGAACATCAACCAGAGAGCCTGGCAGGAATGCGCGAATGCTGTTGATATCAACGGTGAAACCGCCTTTAACTTTGCCGTTAATGATACCGACAACGGTTTCTTCGGCTTCGTGAGCCGCTTCCAGAGCAGTCCACGCCTCAGCACGCTTGGCTTTTTCGCGGGACAATTTGGTCTCACCGAAACCGTCTTCTACGGATTCCAGTGCTACCTGAACTTCGTCGCCAATTTGCAGAGTGAATTCACCACCTTCTGCAACAAACTGGTCACGTGGAATCACGCCTTCTGATTTCAAACCGGCGTGTACAGTAACCCAGTCGCTATCGATGTCGATGATTACGCCGGTTACGATTGAACCGGGTTTCATATCGATGGTTTTTAGGCTTTCTTCAAACAGTTCAGCAAAGCTTTCGCTCATTCTTCATACCTGTATGTGGCTTTAGCCACGTTTCGCCGCATTTCCAGCCAATGCGGGTCAGTTTAAATAGCCCATTCGGCAGCCAGCTGGCTTACTGCCGATCAGACACGTAAATAAAGAAACAGTATGTAGATTGATTAGAGGCTTAAGCGTTTTTTGGCTAGCGCCAGTACTTGCTCAAACACTTCATCAATCCCGAGGGCGGTACTATCGAGCTGTATCGCATCATCCGCCGGCTTGAGCGGCGCCAACTCACGTTCTGAGTCACGCTTATCCCGAGCCTGGATATCCTCTAAAAGGGCGGCGAGGGTAACACTTTCACCCTTATCTTTCAACTGCTTGAAGCGCCGCTCCGCGCGAGCCTCGGCACTGGCGGTGAGAAATATCTTTAGTGGGGCATTTGGGAACACTACCGTGCCCATATCGCGACCATCGGCAACCAAGCCCGGCGCTTGCGCGAAATCTCGTTGACGACCCAACAAGGCGGCACGAACTTCAGCCAAAACCGCTACTTGTGAAGCCAAACTACCGGTTTCTTCGGTACGCAACACCGCGCTGACATCGTCGCCATCCAATAGCACTCGGGTGGGCTGCCCCTCTTCTCCCGGCACAAAGCGCACATCGAGATTGGCGGCCAGCTCGGCAACGGCCAATTCATTATCCAGCGCAATACCACGGCGATGCGCCGCTAGGCCGGTTAGGCGGTATAAGGCACCGCTATCTAAGAGATGCCAAGCCAATTGTTTAGCCAGCTTTTGGCAAAGGGTTCCCTTACCGGAGCCACTGGGGCCATCAATGGCGATAACCGCCGCAGGGGCTGGCTCAGACATCCAGGTCGACACTAGACATTCTCCATAACTTTAATATTCATTCCTAAGCCATTAGAAAGACTAACAAAATTAGGGAATGAAGTTGCCACGTTATCGCACTCCAAAATGCGAATATCGGCATTGGCGCGCAGCGATGCCACCGAGAATGACATGGCAATACGATGGTCGTGATGACTATCAATCACGCCGCCACCCATCTGGCCGCCCTCAATAATAATGCCATCAGGGGTCGGCTCAGCCTTGATTCCCAAGGTAGCCAAACCATCCGCCATCACTTGAATTCGGTCACTTTCCTTAACCCGCAATTCCTCGGCACCACGCAAAATGGTGGTACCCTCGGCGCAGGCCGCCGCCACAAACAGCACAGGAAACTCATCAATCGCCAGCGGCACTTGATCCTCTGGAATTTCGATCCCTTTCAACGGCGCGTATTGAACCCGAATATCCGCCACCGGCTCACCACCCACTTCGCGCTCATTGAGCACCTCGAGATTGGCGCCCATCTCACGCAGGATATTAATCACGCCGATACGGGTTGGGTTGATGCCGACATGCTCAAGAGTGATATCCGCAGCCGGGGTAATGCTGGCCGCGACCATAAAAAATGCCGCCGACGAAATATCCGCAGGTACATCAATATGCTGGGCGCTTAAACGACCACCGCCACTTAAGCTGGCTACTGCGCCATCGACTGCGACATCGTAACCAAAACCGCGCAACATCCGCTCGCTGTGATCCCTCGTTGGCGCAGGCTCAGTGGTACGGGTTTCGCCTTCAGCGTAAATACCTGCCAACAAGACACAGGATTTCACCTGTGCACTCGCCATAGGCAGCACGTAATCAATACCTTTTAGCTTTTGACCGCCGCGCAGGGTTAGCGGTGGACGACCACCCTCCCCGGTTTCAACCACAGCGCCCATTTCCCGCAATGGCACGGCTACGCGCTCCATCGGACGCTTGCTGAGCGACACGTCCCCGGTCATGGTGACATCAAATGCTTGCCCTGCCAGCAGACCTGCCAATAAGCGCATCGAGGTGCCTGAGTTACCCACATACAGCTCACCCTTGGGGGCCTGCAGACCATCGCGACCCACACCGTGAATCACGACGCGACCGTTTTCCGGGCCTTCTATCTGTACACCCATCGCTTGAAAGGCTTTCAGGGTAGAGAGCGCATCTTCACCTTCTAAAAAACCATCAACCGTAGTAACACCATCGGCAATGGCGCCCAGCATAATGGAGCGGTGAGAAATGGATTTATCGCCGGGAACACGAACGCGACCGCGCAGGCTCCCACCGGGTTGTGCTAGAAATTCCACAATAAGTTCTCTTAATCGGAGGATTTAGAAGGTTTAGCGGGCTTCATATACTGCCCGAGGAAATGTTCATCGCGCGCGGTTTTAGCGCGATCGAAAATCGTAAGAATCTGCTCGCCCTGCTCATCGGCAATTGCCGTTCTGACCATCGCCAAATGCTGGCTGAATTTATCGATACCCGCCAGCACCGCCGCTTTATTGGCCAGCACAATATCGTGCCACATTTGCGGATCGCTGGACGCAATACGGGTGAAGTCACGAAAGCCGCCCGCCGCAAAACGAAAAATATCCGCCGCCGCACCCTCAGCCGCCAAGGCATCAACAAGGGTATAAGCCAAAACATGGGGTAAGTGACTGGTTGCCGCCAACACCGCGTCGTGCTGGGCCACGTCCATCTCGACCACTTCGGCACCGGCGCACTGCCACATGGCATTAACCAAGGCGACTGCCTCGGGATTATTTGAGGCGAGCGGCGTCAAAATCACGCGATGATCGACAAATAAATCGGTACGCGCCGCATCCACGCCACTTTGTTCAGAGCCGGCAATAGGATGGCCCAGCACAAAATTTTCCGGCAGGTGACCAAACACCCGCTCAGCCGCTGAGAGAATATTGCCCTTAACACTGGCGACATCGGTGAGCACGGTATCGCCACTGAGCAAGGGCTCTAAATCACGCAATACGGACTCAGCCACCAAGGTTGGCGTACAGATCACCACCACAGTGGCATCTTTAACCGCCTCAGCTAAATCCAATGTCCAGCTATCAATAACACCGAGTTCAAGACCGCGCTCCAAGGAGGGACTACGCCGCCCCCAGCCACAGACATGCTCCACCAGATTATTGGCCTTGAGCGCCCGCGCCAGCGAGCCACCCATCAAACCGAGACCGAGAATGGTCAGCTTGGCAATTTTCTGGCGTTCAGAAATCACGCGCTGCCACCACTGCCGAGTTCAGCCAACACTTCCTTCAAGGCCTGCAAACAACGCTGATTTTCCTGCTCTAAGCCCACCGAAATACGCAGGTGGTTCGGCATTTGATAAACGCCGACCGGGCGAGTAATCACGCCTTTTTTAAGCAGCGCGTTGTAATAACTCATGGCACCGGCAGGATCGTTACCCACCGGCATCTCGACCGCAATAAAATTACCCACCGAGGGAATAAAATCCAAACCCAGTTCGGCAAAGCCTGCCGCCAGTTGTTTGAGTCCGGCTTGATTAGTTTTTAGCGAGCGGCGCAGAAAATCCACGTCGTTGTACGCCGCTTGCGCCGCCGCTAGGGCCGGCAGATTAACATTGAACGGAGCGCGAATACGGTTAAGCAAATCAGCAATTTGGGGATGACTAATTGAATAGCCAATGCGCAATCCCGCCAAGCCATAGGCCTTGGAAAAAGTGCGGGTTACCACCAAATTCGCGAAATCCTGCAACAGGGTGACGCCGTCGGGGTACTCGCCCTCGCCCACATATTCAAAATAGGCTTCGTCCAAAACCACCACCACGGTTTCAGGGACTTTTTTAAGAAAAGCCTCCAGCTCCGCCTTTTTCAGCCAAGTGCCGGTAGGGTTATTGGGGTTGGCGATAAAGACCAAGCGGGTTTTATCGGTAATTGCCGCCGCCATCGCCTCAAGATCGTGGCCCCAGTCCCTTGCCGGAACCACAATGGCTTGCGCCCCCTGCGCCTGAATAGCAATGGGATACACCACAAAACCGTGCTGGGAATATAAACCTGCGCTGTCGGCATCGAGAAACACCCGCGCCAGCAGATCGAGAATATCGTTGGAGCCATTGCCGAGGGTAATTTGTTCGGGTTCGACTTCCAAACTTTCCGCCAAGCAGCGTTTGAGTTCATAGCCACTGGCATCCGGGTAGAGATGCAGCTTATTTCCCACTTGCTGGTAGGCTTTCAACGCCAGTGGCGACACGCCCAAGGGATTTTCATTGCTGGCCAGTTTGACCACATCTTTCAGACCGAGCTCGCGCTCCAGCTCCTCAATGGGCTTACCAGGCTGGTATGGAGACAAGCCCTGAACCCCATCGTTGGCGAGATCGATAAAATCACACTGCATTGGCGATCACTCTTTTATTGCCTATTCCTAGAGGGCGGCCTTGGGATAGGAGCCCAGAATTTTAAACATCACGCACTGCTGTTCGATTTGCTGAAGAATCTCGGCAACTTTGGGATCTTGTTGATGCCCCTCAAATTCCATAAAGAAGACGTAGTTCCAAGGCTCAGTGCGGGAAGGTCGGGTATCAATGCGCGTCAACATCACATTGGCCTGCTCAAAAGGCTCAAGCAGATGAAACAAAGCACCGGGGCGGTTGTGGGCGGAAACCACTATCGAGGTTTTATCGCGACCACTGGCAGCCACATCCTCCCGGCCAATCACCAAGAAGCGCGTGGTATTGTCAGGCTGATCTTCAATATCACTGGCCAGCTTGCTCAAACCGTATTGATTGGCGGCCAAATCACCGGCAATCGCCGCAGTTGCCGGATCTTGCGAAGCCATCCGCGCCGCTTCGCCATTGCTGCTCACCGCAACCCGTTCAATTTTTGGGAAGTTTGCATCCAACCAGCGGCGACTCTGGGCCAGCGCTTGCTGATGGGCGCAGATACGCTTAACGCCTTCGCCACCACCCTGCGCCACCAGTAAATTCAGCCGCACGCGTAACTCCGCTTCGCCACAGATTTTCAGGCGGGAATTCATAAAAGCGTCAAGTGTGTGAGAAACCATACCCTCGGTAGAGTTCTCAACCGGCACCACACCGTAATTGCACTGCCCCGATTCAACCTGAGCAAAAACCGCATCAATCGTCGCCTGCGGAACACTAATCACCGACGCCCCAAAATGTTTCAAGGCGGCGGCCTGCGTGAAAGTTCCCTCCGGGCCGAGATAAGCCACTTCCATCGGCTTTTCCAGCGCCAGACAGGCCGACATGATTTCCCGAAAAATATAGGCGACGGTGTCATCAGCCAAGGGGCCATTATTGGCCTTCTTAACTCGCTCCAGCACCTGCGCTTCGCGTTCGGGACGATAGAACAATAATTGCTGAGCACTACTGCTATCGCTACCCGATTCAAATTTTTGGGCTTGTTCAAACTCGCGCTGTTTCACCACAGCAACCTGCTGGGCGCAGCTGGCACGCTGGTTTAGCAGGCTGTGAATTTGAGTATCGATACTGTCGATCTGCTGACGCAGATCATCCAGCGATACCGAATCAGTCTTAGGCGGTTCTTTGGGCATAAGTGTTCTCTGTCCTCAGACTTAGCCGTTGCGCTGGGCGAAATCCTGCATATAGGCAATCAGCGCGTCTACCGCCTCTTCTGGCACCGCATTGTAGATACTGGCGCGCATACCACCCACAGAACGGTGACCCTTAAGGTTCAGCAAGCCCGCCTCATCGGCACCGGCGAGGAAGGCCTTGTCCAAAGCGTCATCAGCCAGCACAAAAGGCACATTCATCAAGGAGCGACTGGCCACTTCTACAGGGTTGCGATAGAAACCGCTATTGTCGATATAACCGTAGAGTTTCTCTGCCTTGCGACGGTTAATCACTTCCATGGCCTGCAAGCCCCCTTGGCCTTTCAGCCACTTAAATACCAAGCCAGCCAGATACCAGGCCAGAGTTGGCGGCGTGTTGTACATAGAATCATTGTCGGCGGCGGTTTTGTAATCCAGCATGGTCGGCGTAATGCCTTGCGCCTTGCCAAGCAGGTCGCGACGAACGATAACAATGGTCAAACCGGCAGGGCCGATATTTTTCTGGGCACCAGCGTAGATAAGGCCAAATTGGTTTACATCTACAGGGCGCGACAAAATAGTCGAAGACATATCCGCTACCAGCGGCGCTTTTACTTCGGGGGTCCAGAAGAACTCAACACCACCAATGGTTTCATTCGGCGTGTAGTGAACATAGGCTGCATTATCACTGAGCTGCCAGCTATCGAAAGCCGGAATGGTGCTGAAATTGCTCGCTTCAGCGCTGGCCGCCACATTTACGTTAACGTAGCGCTTGGCTTCTTTAATCGCTTTTTTAGACCATTCCCCGGTATTGATGTAGTCCGCCGTTTGATCTGCCGCAGCCAGATTCAATGGAATCGAAGCAAATTGGGTGCTAGCACCGCCCTGTAGAAACAACACCGCGTAGTCATCGGAAATTCCCATCAGCTCACGCAAATCAGCTTCGGCCTGTTCGGCAATGCCGACCATCTCCGGGCTACGGTGGCTCATTTCCATGACCGACAATCCGTGCCCCTGCCAATCCAGCATCTCTTCGCGAGCTTGCTGCAAAACAACTTCGGGAATGGCCGCGGGGCCAGCACAGAAATTAAAACGACGAGACATTCTATAACTCCAATAAAACCAGTCAGTTATGACTATTACTTAATCTAAATCAGTATCTGCTTGCGGCGCTTCATCACCACCAGTAGTCGGGGCCTCTGGCGCGGGAATTTGCCCCTCTTGACCTTCAGGCATCTCACCTTCTGCAATTTCGCCTTCAGCCAATTCGCCCTCGGCAACATCATTTTCAGCAACGCGCTGTACGCCTACCAAGTGCTCTTCATCGCGCAGACGAATCACGCGCACACCCTGAGTGTTTCGGCCAGACTGAGAAACCTCGCTAGTACGGGTACGCACCAAGGTGCCTTGATCGGTAATCAGCATCAGGTCATCGCCTTCGAAAACCTGAACCGCACCTACCAAGCTACCGTTACGCTCGCTCATGGTCATGGCGATTACACCGCGGTTACCTCGACCCTTACAGGGGAAATCTTCAACCGGGGTGCGCTTACCGTAGCCATTTTCAGAGAGCGTCAGCACTTTGCCGCCCTCTTTCGGAATAATCATGGAGATGACTTGCTGGCCTTCATCCATACGCACGCCGCGAACACCGCGCGCGGTACGGCCCATGGCGCGCACATCACCTTCCGCAAAACGGGCAGCTTTGCCGCCGCTGGTCAGCAGCATGACATCGTCGCTACCGTGAGTGATTTCTGTACCGATCAAGACATCGCCTTCATCCAACTCAACGGCGCGCAAACCGACACTGCGTGGACGCGAGAATGCCTCCAACGGGGTTTTCTTAACCGTGCCTTGGGCCGTCGCCATAAAGATGAAGAAGCCTTCGGTATATTCGGAGACCGGCAAAATAGAAGTAATGCGTTCTTCTTCCTCTAGCGGCAGCAGATTAACCATGGGGCGACCACGGGAATTGCGACCGGCAACCGGAATTTGATAGACCTTGAGCCAGTAAACCTTGCCGATATTGCTGAAGCACAGAATGGTGTCGTGGGTATTGGCCACCAATAAGTGCTCGACGAAATCCTCTTCCTTCACTGCCGTTGCCGATTTACCCATACCACCACGGCGCTGGGCCTGATAGGTATCCAGCGGCTGTGATTTGGCATAACCGCCATGGGAGATGGTTACCACCCGATCCTCTTCAGGAATCAGGTCTTCGTGGGTCAGATCAAGCTGAGATGCCACAATCTCGGTACGACGCTCGTCGCCAAAATTGGTGACAACCTCATTCAGCTCTGTGCGAATTACGTCCAGCAACACACTTGGGTTACCCAGAATATTCAGGTACTCGGCAATTTCAGTGAGTTTGACTTGGTATTCTTCCAGCAGTTTTTCGTGCTCAAGCCCGGTCAACTTCTGCAAGCGCAGATCCAAAATGGCTTGTACTTGTGCTGGCGACAGCCAGTATTGGCCATCACGGAAGCCGAAGTTATCTTCCAGATCATCTGGGCGACAAGCATCTTCACCGGCGCGCTCCAGCATGGCGCTAACTTCGCCTACCTGCCAGCCGCGACCAATCAAATTATCCTTGGCTTCTTGAGTAGTGGCCGAGGATTTAATAGTGGCAATAACTTCATCGATATTGGAGATCGCAACCGCCAGACCTTCCAAAACATGACCGCGCTCGCGGGCTTTGCGCAGCAAATAAATGGTACGGCGAGTCACCACTTCACGGCGGTGACGTACAAAGTATTCCAGCAATTGCTTGAGATTGAGAATGCGCGGCTGATTATCCACCAAGGCCACGATATTGATACCGAACACGCTCTGGAGCTGGGTTTGGGCGTAAAGGTTGTTCAACACCACCTCGCCGCTTTCGCCGCGCTTCATTTCAATAACGACGCGCAAACCGTCTTTATCAGACTCGTCACGCAGCTCGGAAATGCCTTCGATCTTCTTTTCTTTAACCAGATCGGCAATTTTCTCGATCAGGCGCGCTTTATTCACCTGATACGGCAGCTCGGTAACGATAATGGTGTCTTTATTGGTCTTTTCATTGCTGATGACTTCGGCGCGGGCGCGAACGTAAATACGTCCACGACCGGTTTTATACGCCTCAACAATACCGGCGCGACCATTGATAATCGCGGCCGTTGGGAAATCGGGGCCCGGAATGTGCTCCATCAGCTCATCAACGGTGATATCGGCATTATCCAGTAGCGCCAAACAGCCATTAATGACTTCGGTTAGGTTGTGAGGCGGAATATTGGTCGCCATACCTACCGCGATACCCGAGGAGCCGTTAATCAGCAGGCCGGGCAGCTTGGTTGGCAAAACGTCGGGAATTTGTTCAGTGCCGTCGTAGTTAGGCACCCAATCAACCGTTTCTTTATCCAGATCCGCCAGCATCTCGTGGGAGATTTTCTGCATACGGATTTCGGTGTAACGCATGGCTGCCGCGTTATCGCCGTCAATAGAACCGAAGTTACCCTGACCATCAACCAGCATGTAACGCAGCGAGAAAGGCTGCGCCATACGAACAATGGTGTCGTACACCGCAGAGTCACCGTGAGGGTGGTATTTACCGATAACGTCACCCACCACACGGGCAGATTTCTTATAGGCCTTGTTCCAGTCATTACCCAGTTCGCTCATCGCGAACAGCACGCGACGGTGAACCGGCTTGAGACCATCCCGCACGTCTGGCAGAGCCCGGCCAACAATAACGCTCATCGCGTAATCCAAATAGGATTGCTTGAGTTCGTCTTCGATATTGACCGCTAGAATTTCTTTTGCGTTATCAGCCATTTACCGCGAGATTCCTTATTCTTTGTCAACTGCGCCCGCCGCTTTAATTACTGACGTAACCAGCACCCCAAAAGCGACGAAATAAAACCGCAATATTAACACATGCAGAGTGCACTAAGACAGCATCATTCGACGTAAAACAAGGGCTTAACTGAGTTAATGCGCCCAGTTAGCACCAGATTTTTACGAAGAATTGGGACAGCTCGCAGCTCGCTCTCTATAATGGCGGCTTCCACCGACAAACAAGATTCAAACGCTGAATGACATCTGCCGATTTATTGATCAACGCCCGCTGGATTTTGCCCGTAACCGAGGGTTTTCCGGTACTGGAAAATCACAGCTTGGCTATTCGAGAAGGGCAAATTGTCGCCATTCTACCCACCGCCGATGCCGGTGCTATTGATGCCAAAGAAACGCTGGACCTTGAAAATCAGCTATTGATGCCCGGCCTGATCAATACCCACGGCCACGCAGCAATGAGCCTGTTCCGTGGCATGGCCGATGACCAACCCCTGCATATTTGGCTTAACGACCATATCTGGCCCGCCGAAGGTCGCTGGGTAAATGAAGAATTTGTCGCTGACGGCATTCAATTAGCGATGGCGGAAATGCTGCGCTCCGGCACCACCTGCTTCAGCGATATGTACTTCTTCCCGGAAACCGCCGCCGAGCAAATTCGCAAAGTCGGCATGCGCGCCCAGCTCAGCTTTCCGATTTTCGACTTCCCCTGCGCTTGGGGTAGCGGCCCTGAAGATTACTTTCAAAAAGGCTTGGCACTACGCGACAGCTACAAGCACAACGAGCTGATTCAAATCGCCTTTGGCCCCCATGCGCCCTATACCGTCAGCGACGAGCCGCTAAGCAAAGTGGCGATGCTAGCCGCCGAGCTAGACGCCAACATCCAGATTCACCTGAATGAAACCGAGCAAGAAATTCAAGACAGCTTGGCCCAGCATCAACTCTCGCCAGTTCAGCGACTGGAAAAACTAGGGGTACTCGGCCCACGAACCCAGTGTGTACACGTTGCTAATCTGAACGACGACGATATCGCCCTGCTCGCCCAGTACAACTGCCACGCTGTCCACTGCCCAGAATCCAATTTAAAATTGGCCAGCGGTTTTAGCCCGGTAGAAAAAATGCGCCGTGCCGGCATCAACGTCGCCCTCGGCACCGATGGCGCCGCCAGTAATAATGACCTAGACCTGTTTGGCGAACTGCGCAGCGCCGCCCTGCTGGGCAAGGCCGTGGCAAAAGACGCCGCCGCCGTTCCCGATTATTACGCCATTGAGATGGCAACCATTAATGGTGCCCGTGCATTAGGAATTGATCACCTCACCGGCAGCCTCGAAATCGGCAAGCAAGCTGACCTGATCGCCCTAGATATGTCTGCGCTGGAGCAGCAACCGCTGTACTCACCGGTATCGCAATTGGTTTACACCAATATGGCGAGCCGAGTTCGCCACAGCTGGGTACGCGGCAAAGCGCTGCTTAAGGATGGCCAGCTCACCACGCTCGACATTAACGAAGTGATTAAACGCGCCCAATACTGGCAGTCCAACATTTCAAACGCCCAATAATTATTGATCTTAATGAGTCACCCTATGTCATCAAGCACATTACCCAATGTAGACCCCGCTGAAATCGCCAAATTTGAAGAGCTTGCACACCGCTGGTGGGACCGGCACAGCGAATTCAAACCCCTGCACGATATCAATCCACTGCGTGTGAATTACATTGATGGCTTTTCACCACTAAACGGTAAAAAAGTGCTGGATGTCGGCTGCGGCGGCGGCATTTTATCCGAGGCCATGGCACAACGCGGCGCCACTGTGAGCGGCATCGATATGGGTGAAGCCCCCCTGTCTGTTGCCCGATTACACCTTTTAGAATCCGGACTGGAAGTGGATTATCAGCAAATCACCGCTGAAGCCCTGAGCGAACAACAGCCCGAGCAATATGATGTAGTCACTTGTTTAGAAATGCTGGAACACGTGCCTGATCCCAGCTCGGTGATTCGCGCCTGCGCCAAACTCTGCAAGCCCGGTGGCGATATTTATTTTTCCACCATCAACCGCAATCCAAAATCCTTCGCCTTCGCCATTGTTGGCGCGGAATATATTTTGCGCATGCTGCCCAGAGGTACCCATGAATTTGCCAAATTCATTCGCCCAGCGGAATTATCTAACTGGATTCGCGACGCTGATTTACAACTGCGCCATATGACCGGCTTGGTCTACAACCCGATTACCAAAAACTATCGCTTAAACGATAACGACGTCGATGTGAACTATATGGTTCATGTTAAAAAGCCGGCGTAAACCATGCTTAAAACCATACTGTTTGATTTGGATGGCACCTTGCTCGACACCGCCGCCGACTTTACCCGCGTGTTAAACGGCATGCTGGCAGAACATAATCTGCCAGCTCGGCAATATTCAGAAGTTCGCACACAAGTCTCCAATGGTGCCCGCGCCGTGGTTGAGCTGGGTTTTGGGATTACGCCCGAGCACCCGGATTTTCAAGCTCGGCTCGAGGCCTTTCTGGATCGCTATGCCGACAATCTCGCGGATGAAACCAGCTTGTTTGAGGGTATGGACACGGTGCTTGCCGAGATTGAACAACGCGGACAGCAATGGGGCATTGTTACCAATAAACCTTCGCGTTTTACACTACCGCTGCTTGAACAGATAGGCTTGGCGGAGCGCTGCGCCGTTGCGATTTGCCCAGATCATGTGACTCATCGCAAACCCCATGCCGAGCCCATTCTATTAGCTTGTAGCCAGCTTAATAGCGCAGTAAGCGAAGGCATTTATATCGGCGATCACCTGCGCGATATCGAATCCGGTCGCAATGCCGGCATGGCCACCATTGCCTGCCGCTACGGTTATATTGCCGAGGATGAAAATATTGAAGATTGGCAGGCCGATCACATTGTCGACTCCGCCCAAGACCTAGGCACCTTACTGACCCGCCTTTCCGCTTAATATTTCTGATTACTGTTTATTCAAAAGGACCTAACGTGGCCCAAACGCTTCCCGCCAACTACGCCCCCTCCTCCGATTGCTTGCAAGATAAAGTCATTCTGGTGACTGGTGCAGGCGATGGCATAGGCCGCGCCGCCGCACTCAGCTTTGCCAAACACGGTGCCACAGTGATTTTGCTTGGTAGAACCACCGACAAGCTGGAAGCGGTTTACGATGAAATTGAAGCCGGCGGACACCCACAACCCGCCATTTACCCCATGCATTTACGCGGGGCAACGGCCCACGATTTTGAAGCACTGGCAGACACCCTAGAGCGCGAGTTTGGCCGATTAGATGGCTTGCTACACAATGCCGCCGTCCTCGGCCAACGCCGCAGCCTGGCACAAACTACGCTAGATAGCTGGGAAGAAGTCATGCAGGTTAATGTCAACGCGCCCTTTATGCTGACGCAGGCGCTGCTGCCTTTGATGGCAAAATCGAACTCCGCCTCCATTATCTTCACCTCGTCCAGCGTTGGCAGAAAAGGCCGGGCATTCTGGGGCGCTTATGCGGTCTCAAAATTTGCCAATGAAGCGATGATGCAGATTCTGGCAGACGAGGAGTTTGAGCTAAACGGAATTCGCTGTAACAGCATTAATCCCGGCGCCACCAATACCACCATGCGCCGCACCGCCTATCCGGGCGAAGACCCCAGCACCAATCCCGATCCTGAGGCGCTAATGCCACTGTATTTGTATTTAATGAGTGCAGAGGGTGCTGACGTGAATGGTCAGCAGTTTGACGCTCAGCCGAAAGGCTGAGCGGAAGGCATTAAGATTACAGGCTACTTGATAGAAAATCAGCCCCGCAGTAATTCCTGCATAGTTTCAACCTGCTCGTAATAAGAGTCGCTCTGCTCACCGGGCTTTACGGGAAGCCCCAAGCGTTCAAACGCTGGCACGGTCGCCCAATCGACTTCAGCCAGCGGATGATTGGTGCCCACATAGCTGTGTAGATTTGCCACCATCACCAAATCAGCGTAATCGGCTTTCTCAGGGCGGCGATCAAAATTCAAATGCTCTTCTGGAATAATCACCAGCTCTGGTGCAAATCCCCAAGACTCTAAAATCTGCCGACCAATAATCGGGGTTAAGTCAATTAAGACCTGATCCAGCGCCTCCGGATGATCACGCAAAAAACCACGACCTACCGCATAATTCAAAATCGGCAAGGCACCAATTTGATGAACCACACCGGCCAGCGTCGCCAGCTCTGGCTTTAAGCCTTTTTGCCCTTTCGCCAGGGTATGGCAGATTGCCGCCACATCGGTGCTATGCACCCAGATCGCCCGCATCCGCTTATTGAGCGCTTCCTTGGTTGAGAGGAAAATTTGCTGCATGGCCATGGTCGTGACCAGCGTAGAAGTATAAGAAAGCCCGATACGACTAATGGCGCCTTTCACATCAGACACCGCTTCCAAGCCACGCAATAAAGAGCTATTACCGACCCGAATCAAGCGGGTCGCAATTGAACCGTCTTGCTCAATAATGGCCGCCAAAGCCGCAACACTGATCTCTGGGTCATTGGCAGCCGCACGGATTTCCAGCGCCACTTCTGGCAAGGTAGGCAGAGTAATAGAATCGTTTTCAATCGCGCTGAACAAGTCTTCTCGAACTTGATCAATAAGTTGGCGAGCTGCAGACACTGGAGGAATCCCCTTTGACACGTTTTAACAAAGGCTAGCAGAAAGCGATTTTGGCACTATCCCTATAAGTACTTATCTTGGGAACTTCTAGGGAACCTCTGATTAATTACTGCGTTTGCAATCTCAGTCGTCGGTGGCACTTGCAATGCTCATTTATTTGCAAGCACCCAGCGGGTTGCCATGGGGCCGATAATTTCAAACAGCACCGTCGCCATCACCGTGACTGAGAAAATAACCTCTGACAACTGGGGAAATTCCTGACCTGCATAAAGGGCCGCAGCCAAGGCGACACCCGCCTGCGGCAAAAGACAAAATCCCAACTCAGCACGCTGTCGGGCCGAAAAATTAAAGCCTCGGGCGAAAAAATACCCGCCCAACACTCGACCGAGTGTTCTAAACACCAGATACATCAGCACCAGTGGCCAAGTGTCGTATAGATGCTCAGGCTTAAAACTCACCCCAACCAGAATCAAAAATACGATCAACACCGGCCACTCGATATGCCGAATTTCGTGAAACGCAATATCGTGGTGCTTGGCCAGCCGCCCCACCACCATGCCCATGGTAATCGCCGCAAGCAAATAGGAGACATCGAGATAGAGCGCCAAACCGGAGCACAGAAACACCATTGCCAAGGCTTCTACCAAGGTCGGTTCGCCCTCCTGAATCCGCCCTGACAAAAACGCCATAGGAATACCCAGTGCCGCACCCAGTGCAATTCCCCCCAGCATTTCTCGCATGCCTTCAAGAATAAAATGGGGTTCATAATTCCCGTTAATAACCAAACTCAGGCCACTTAGTAATAAGCCAAACAGCATCAAGCCCCAAACATCATCGAGGGCGACAATCGCAGTTAATAACCGGGTTAAATGAGTGTCTTTACCCGACTCCTCAATCACATCAGTGGTAGCTAAAGGGTCTGTTGCCAAACTGACTCCGCCCAAAACCAAGGCAATTGGAAGCGCCACACCGAGTAAGCCTAAACCAGCCACCACCACCCCAAAAGTGACAAGAGTGATACCCAAAGCCAACCACAACGATTTCAGTCCATATTGCGCGAGTGTTTCACCATCTAATTTCGCTCCCAAAAGAAAGCCGATCAGGGTCAAGGCGATGGTAGCCACATAATCAAACCAGGCATTGCCCAGTGCCGGCAGCACATCAAAACCCACAGGGCCAACCACCACACCCAATAAAATCAGAATAGTGACCCGCGGCAATTGGGTTTTGCGCCCCACACTTTCCCCGAGCAAGCCCAAGGCCAATAGAGCACCAATTAACAAAAGAGATTGGGCGATGATATTGGGTTCAGTAGCCAGAGTATTTACCTCTATTCAGTGTGCAGCGCAGCGATTGGATTTAAGTGGGCCGCCCTGAGTGCCGGGCCAATGCCCGCCAACAAGCCGACCAACATTGACAAGCCCAATGCCAGAAACAGATAAAAACCATTCAGCGCCAGCGGAATATCTGGCGCAAAGACGTTAACCCCCAGCACGAGAACAACCACCAAAAACAAACCAATTACACCGCCGGATGCGGCAAGCACAATAGCCTCACCCAAAAACAGCAACACAATCTGTTTTGAGTTTGCGCCGAGCGCGCACAGCAGGCCAATTTCACGAGTGCGCTCTTGCAGCGCCGTGGTCATAATGGTGAGCACACCAACACCGCCGACCAGCAGCGAAATACCGCCAAGCGCGGCAACGATCAAAGTCATAATATTGAGGATTTTATCCAAGCTGCCGAGCATATCCTCTTGGGTAAACAGGGTGAAATCTTCCGCGCCGTGACGAGCGATCAAACGCTCTTTCACCAAGGCTGAAATCCGCCTTGAATTGCCCTGCTCGGAAAACACGACATCCACTTCCATCAAGCCATCGCGATTAAATAATTGCTGCGCGCGACTTATGGGAATATAAATCGCATCGTCCAGATCAAAACCCAAAAGCTGGCCCTTGGATTCCATCACGCCAACCACTCTAAAGCGAGAGTGACCGACACGCACTAATTGCCCCAAGGGGTTTTGTAAGCCAAACAACTCTTTTTTGAGACCCGCACCTAGCACAGCTAAAGACCGGGCAGACTCCAATTTATCATCGGGTAAAAAGCTGCCTTTACTGACACCGATTAACCATGCTTCTGCGGCCTGCGGCCCCACCCCAAATACATTGGTATTTCGTGTGTAACGGCCCGCCTCGACTCGGGCGGTGCCAGAAATAACCGGAACCACCGTCTCGACAAAGGGCAACTCACGGAGTGATTTGGCATCATCCAAACTCAAAGGACGCACGGAATTGACCACACCACTGGCACCTAATGTACTCGACTTGCCCGGCGTAACCGCAATAATCCGGGTGCCAAATTGAGAAAAACTTTCCAGCAAATAATGCCGTAAACCCTCTCCCACCGAGGTCAACATCGCCACTGCCATAATGCCAATGGCAATACCGGTAATGGTCAAACTACTGCGCTGTTTGCCACTCGTTACCGAGCGCCAGATCCACTGCACAATATCCAGCCATCTCATCACATTCAGCCTTTCTGCAAGGCCTGAATCGGCGCCAAGGCCGTGGCTTTTTTAACTGGCAGCCATGCGAATACCAAGCCCGCCGCAATAGCGATGCCCACCGCCACCAAAGGCGCCCATAGCGGCGGCCGCAAAGTAAGTCCCGGTAAAATCTGGGTAGCAAGAATTAAGATAATAAGGGCAAGTAGTAAGCCCAGCGCGGCACCAATAAAACTGCTGATAACCGATTCCAACAGAAATATTTTGGCGACCTGCGCGGTGGAAGCCCCAAGCGCTTTTAGTAAGCCAATTTCATCGGTGCGCTGCCCAACACTGATCAAGGCAATATTCATCACCAACACACCCGCCACCAACAAACTGACCGAAGCGATTAAACCTACCCCGAGGGTCATTACACCCAAGACCTGATCAAAACTGCTGAGCATGGCATCCGGGCTGACCACCGTAACGTCCTCTTCGCCCTGATGAAACTGTGTCATTGCGGCCAATATCAGCGCAGTTGAACGCTCTACCGACAAGCCCGGCGCAAGGCGAACCACCAAACGAAACAAACCTTGGGTATTAAAAATACGCTGTGCGGCAGCAACGGGAATCAACACCGCATCACTCAAATCCGTGCCCATGGCATCGCCGCGCCCTGCCAGCACACCAATCACATGGCAGCGATAGTCGGCAATCCGCAGATTTTCACCAATAACCTTGGCGCTAGCACCGAACAATTCATCGCGCAGGGTCTCCCCAATCAAGCACTCTTCTGAACTGTCTCGTATATCGCTGGCAGTAAAGTTTCTACCCTGTGCCAAGCTGAGTTGACGAATATCCAACAAGCTGCCGGTACTACCTAATACCAAGACTTCACGGGCTCGGTCTTGATAGGAAACCTCCGCTGAGCCCACGACCATTGGCGCGACATCCAATACCGCCGGCAAACGCTGTTTTAACAGGTAAGCCTCGTCCAAGGTAATATCCCGCGCGGCAACACCGGTGACCGGCGGCAGGCCGCCCGTGGTTTCATTGCGGCCGGGTAACACCGCGAGAATATCTTTGCCGAGAAAGGAAAACTCATCCATTACATAGCGACGAGCACCATCGCCTAACGCGGTCAAAACCACCACAGCGGCAACACCTAGGCCGATAGCCAACAGCACCATCGCACTGCGAAATCGATAGCGAATTAATGACTGCAGACTAAAAAGCACCAGATCCCAGCTTCGCATTCACTCACCACTGCTGTCGCTGGCAATTCGCCCATCGACCATGGTGATTTTTCGATGGGCGCGGGAGCCGAGTTGAGGATCGTGAGTTACCACCAACAAGGTAATGCCCTCACTATTTAATTCTTCAATAAGATCGATAACTTCAGCGCCGGAGCGGCTATCCAAATTTCCGGTAGGTTCATCGGCAAGCAGAAGTTTTGGCCGTCTTACAATCGCTCTAGCCAAGGCCACTCGCTGGCGCTGACCACCAGATAATTGACGCGGCAGGTGATCGGCGCGATCGGCAATACCCAGTCTGGTCATGGCCTGTTCAGCCAAATGTCGTCGCTCCTTCGGCGGCACGCCGACCAACATCATTGGCAGTTCAATATTTTCTCTCGCGCTTAGGCGTGGGATAAGGTGATAGGCCTGAAAAACAAAACCAATTTTTTCACTGCGCGTTGCTGCGCGTTCGGGCTCAGAAAGCGTCGTCGTGTCTACGGTATCTAGGCAATAGCGTCCAGAGTCGATTTGATCCAGCAAACCAAGCATATTTAGCAAGGTCGATTTACCCGAACCGGAAGGCCCCATGACCGAAATATACTCGCCCTGATTAATATGCAGACTTACCGAATCCAGCGCGTGAACCGACTGATCACCGAGATAAAAGGTTTTGCAGACTTTATCCAGCTCAATCATGCCTAGCGCTGCTCTAGCGAATCTGTTTGTTCGCGCACCGCCGCGCCTTCTTGCAAACCGGGTTCGTCTGGGCTGCGCACAATACGCTCACCTTCTTTTAAACCCGACACAATTTCAGTATAAGTCCAGTTTGAAAGACCTTTGCTAACCGCTCGCCGTTGCAGCCGCTGCTGTTCGTCAACCAGCCAAACGCTGTTATCTGGCAATAGCGCTTCACTAGGTATGCGCAGCACATTTTCATGGCGCGCCTCAATCAACAACAAGTCCGCGCTATAACCGACCAGCAGTGCAATATCTTCAGGCAAGGTTTCAAGCTGAACCTCAACTTCCACGGTGCGCGCTTGTCGCTCAAGATCTAATACATAGGGGGCAATGCGCCGAACCCGCCCCTGTAATTCACGATTGCGAAAGGCGTCTAATGTAATGACTGCGGGCATATCCAGGCGCAAATTACTGGCATCGATTTCATCTATCGGCGCAGACACATACAGGCAGCTGTAATCGATCAAATCCACTGCAGCCGGGGTTGGAATGCCCGGCGGAGAGGGGGTTATATACTCCCCAACTTCGCCGTTTATTTCGGCAACAATTCCAGCAAAGGGAGCGTGTAAACGGCTTCGATCCAAGATCGCCTGCGCCAACTGCAAGCGGGCCTCGGCCACACCTACTTGCCCGCGAGCGGCATCACAAAGCCGCTGCTGTGACTGCGCGGCGGTTTGGGCGGTATCCAAATTTTCGATCGAGGCCAGTTTTTTACTACGCAATGATTCTATGCGCTTCGCCTCGCGCTGCCGTAAGTCAGCCATTAAACAGGCATTTTGAGATTCATTTATTGCGGAGGTCACGAGTTGTTGAGCTTGAACAACTTCCGCTTCGCGATCCTTATTCCACAGCTCTAGCAATAATTGTCCGCTGTCGACTTTATCGCCCTTTTTCACTAATAAGCGATCTACAACACCGCCTATCGGCATGGATAATCTTGAACGTCGACACGCTTTCACTGTACCCGCGCGGGTATTAGATACGGTGGCTTCGACCACGCCCTGCTCAACCGTAACCAACCAAACCGGCACCGGTTCTTTCGGCAGCCAGCGCCACAATACGACGACGCTAATAAGCACAACGGAAAGCAACAGTAACCAACGCTTTTTATGTATCAACAGAATGTCCTCATCTGCAGACTGTTATCGCCCGAATTACATTACTGCCATGCAGCCGTTAATAGCAAATCAAACCGAGCAAATATCACCCCGCTTTCTTGACATACTTACAGAGCAGTAGAACACTCGCCCAGAACATTATTTTCTGTCTGAACAACATAATATAAATAAGGAAAATATTCGGTGACTCTTCTGCACTCCCAGCTATTGCGAATACTTGCCCTGCCTGCCCTCGTTTTTGGATTAACCGCCTGTGACGGCAGTATCCATAATGCGCCCTGCGATGCTGTTGATAACGCCACGCCTTATTGTGGCCTGCAGGCTCCCGAGGATATTGAATCCACACCTGATGGTCGCTATCTGATTTTGTCTCATTTTGGCGGACTGACCAGCGCACATTCTGGCAGCATAGGTCTTTTCGATACCTTAGATTCTAGCCATCGCACGCTGTTTCCCCTTGATCAAAATCAAGATATGTCTTCTACAGAGCTTTGGGGCGATGAAAACTGTATTACGCCACCAGCGGCGAGTTTCTCTCCACACGGTATACATCTTTCGCAACGCGGTGATCAGCGCTGGCAGCTGCTTGTCGTAAATCACGGCAATCGCGAGGCCGTGGAATTTTTTGAATGGTTGCCAAACAGCAAGGAAATTTTGTGGCGAGGCTGCGCTCAATTTCCTGAAGGCAGTTACCTTAATGATGTTGTCGCCAGCCCCGAAGGTGGACTGCTGGTAAGTCATATGTTTGACAAGCACAGCAAGCTCGAACTGATTCAATCCTTATTCGGCAGCAATCACGGTCATGTGTGGTATTGGCGCCGCAATCAAATGCCTGAAGTGCTGATGGGCAGTGAAGGCAGCTTTGCCAATGGCCTGCAAATCAGTCCCGATGGCCGCTATTTGTTTATTAATATGTGGGCGGATGGCGAAGTCGTAAAAGTCGACCGTCGCAGTGGCACCGTGCTCGGCCGAGTCTCAATCAGTTATCCCGACAATAGCGCTTGGCTGCAGGATGGCCGTCTACTGGTAACTTCTCAGGAAATGGGCGGTTTTCTCCCCACCATTTGCACCAGTGTCGAGAATAGTTATTGCCCCTCGCCGTTTAAACTTGTTGCTGTTGATCCCGATACATTAGAGAGCGAAATACTCTATCGACATGAAGGCGCACCGATGGGCGCCGGCACCGTAGGTGTACAAAATGGCAAAGATATCTATGTCGGTTCCTATGCTGGAGACCGTTTATTAAGAGTGAGTTTTCCGTAATTCAGATATGCAAAAGGCCATCATTTAGATGGCCTTTTGCATTTTCGCTTTCTTTTAAAATCGCGTTTTTAAAGAAGCGCTTCCGCCGCAGCCAAGGCCGCTTCAACATCACATTGATAGCCTTGATCCTGCATCGCTTTCGCCAATGCCGAAATCAGCAGGCGAACATTCTCAGCGCGGGCACTGAAACCCATTAGGCCAATGCGCCATACCTTACCGGCAAAATCACCCAAGCCCGCACCAATCTCCAAGCTAAACTCTTCTAGCAGTTGTGCTCTCACCTTGGCGTCGTCCACGCCTTCAGGAATCCAAACACTATTAAGTTGTGGGAGGCGATATTCCGCATCCACCACAAACTCAATGCCCAGCGCATTCAAGCCGGCGGCCAGTGCATTGTGCATTGTGCGGTGGCGCGCCCAAGCATGCTCCAAACCTTCTTCCTGCAACATCACCAGCGATTCATGCAAACCGTACAAGGCATTGATTGGCGCTGTATGGTGGTAAGCGCGTTTACCGCCCTCACCCCAATATCCCAAAATCAAATTCATATCCAAGAACCAGCTTTGTACTGGCTGCTTGCGTGATTTGATAACGGCAATGGCTTTATCGCTAAAGCTCACGGGAGAAATACCCGGCGTACAGGAAAGACATTTTTGAGTGCCGGAGTACACCGCATCGACACCCCATTTATCGACATAAAGCGGCACACCGCCAAGTGAGGTCACAGTATCGACAATGCTTAGGCAATCGTATTGCTGGGCGAGCTGACACAGTTTTTCAGCATCACTTACCGCACCCGTAGAGGTTTCTGCATGAACAAATGCCAACACCTTTGCATCTGGATTCGCCTTAAGCGCAGCCTCAACCGCTGCCACATCAACCGGTTTACCCCAATCGGTATCAACGCGAATCGCTTCCGCACCGCAGCGCACTACGTTCTCGATCATCCGAGTACCGAACACACCGTTAACACAGACAATAGCCTTGTCGCCGCGCTCCAACAAATTGACAAAACACGCTTCCATACCCGCCGAACCCGGCGCAGACACCGGCAAAGTCAGGGCATTTTCGGTCTGAAATGCGTATTTCAGCAAGGCTTTACACTCATCCATCATGCCGACAAACAGCGGATCCAAATGACCAATGGTAGGACGGCCCAATGCTTCCAAAATTCTTGGGTGAACGTCAGAAGGACCGGGACCCATCAGGGTGCGATGCGGTGGATGAAAAGAAGTAATAGGCATAATCGTGTCTCAGTATCTGTCAAACTGGGGGTGAATTTTAGAGACTTGGGAGGGAAAAGCCCAGCCGGGACTTTGGAGTAATTCAATAACAGCGGTATCCGGCTTAAATACCGCTGTTATCGAAGCTCAGGAAAGCTAAAACTCCGTATCCTGAAATATTGCGTGGGCATTCAAGCCACTTTCTTCAAAAGCCGTGCGCATTAACTTAAGCGCTTCCACCTGAATCTGCCTAACCCGCTCACGGGTCAAACCAATTTCTCGGCCCACCTCTTCCAATGTTGAAGAGTCATGCCCGCGCAGACCAAAGCGCCGCACAACCACCTCGCATTGTTTATCTGTAAGCGTATCCAACCAACGATCAATACTGTCGGCAAGGTTTTCACTTTGCAAAATATCACTGGGGTTTTGTGCCTGAGTGTCGGCGAGGGTATCCAGTAGAATTTGGTCTGAGCCCTGCCCTAGCGGAGCATCGACCGAGCCGACTCGCTCTTTGAGATTACACAGGCGTTTGGTATCAGCCAGAGGACAATTTAATTCCCGCGCCATTTCTTCCGGCGAAGGAATATGATCAAGTTTCTGACTTAATTCACGCTCAACTCGCAGATAGCTATTCAGCTCTTTAACCACATGAATCGGCAAGCGAATGGTACGGGTTTGATTCATGATCGCCCGTTCAATCGTCTGCCGAATCCACCAGGTGGCGTAAGTTGAAAATCGAAAGCCCCGCTCTGGATCAAATTTTTCTACCGCGCGAATCAGGCCGAGATTACCCTCTTCAACGAGATCCAAAAGGCTTAAGCCGCGATTGAGATAACGGCGAGAAATTTTAACTACCAGACGAAGATTACTCTCGATCATCCGCTGGCGACCACTCTCATCACCCTTGCGGGCAAGTCGCGCGTAGTACTTTTCTTCATCTGCGCTCAGCAGTGGCGAAAAGCCAATTTCATTGAGATACATCTGAGTGGCATCGAGACTGGTATTATCTCGGCGCCCTTGGGTAGGTGCTCGAAACTCAGGCTTGGGTGGGCTTTCCGATGGCGAGTCATCCTCGTAATCGAAATCCACTTCCTGCAGAGAAAAAGCATCCTTGTCTTGTTCACTGGTACGCATGTCGAACCCCTTATTTGAGTTGGTTTTGTTCCGACGACTACTTTTTATAATGGGATGACCGAAATGTCATCCGTACTTACCGCAGTTTTTATATCCCCCCTTTATGTTCAAATTATCTTCTTGGCAAAACCGTGACCGGATCAATGGGTTTGCCATTCTTGCGGATTTCAAAATGTAATTTAGGAATGTCCGTTCCCGAATCACCTAGCTCAGCGATGGTTTCGCCGGCAGCCACTTGCTCTCCTTCCTTTTTAAGCAAGCGACGATTATGGCCATAGGCACTTAAATAATTTTCCGAGTGTTTGATAATCAGCAAATTTCCGTAACCGACTAAGCCGCTACCCGAATAAACTACCACGCCGGCCTTTGACGCTGTTACAGGCTCGCCTATTTTTCCCTTAAGATCAATGCCTTTGTGCGCCTGCCCTGCCGCCACAAAACGGCGAACAATTGGCCCTGAGTGAGGCCAGCGCCAAGGTGAGCGATCATTGGCAATCACAATAGGTTTGGGAACAACCACTTTTGGCGTTACGGTTGGTGTGACTTTTGGCGTAAGTACTGGCGCCACAGCCGTTCCGTTTTTCCCACGACTTGCGGATTTTGAGGTCGCTGTTTGAACTGGTCTGCCTGGGATTACCGGCTTGGCAACCAAGGCGTGAGATGCTTCTTGAAGAATTAAAGTTTGGCCGGGAAAAATGGTATACGGCTGATCCAGATTATTCGCGGTCGCCAAGCGATCAAGATCAAAACCGTAGCGCCAAGCAATGGAAAACAAGGTGTCATTTTGCACAACCACATAATGGCTGGGCGGTTTTTCTGAGGGGTTGTAGCGATCAACAATCGGGGCAGCCGGTTTCGGTGTTGAACACGCACTCAACACCGCAAGAAAACACCAAATTACAAAAGGCTTTCTAAACCTACTCACAAAGGGCTTACGCATCTACAAAAAAATTTAACGAAGAGTAAAGCCTACCACACCCATCAGTAGGATTCCGGCTGTTGTTCCTGCTTGCGCTGCGAGATCGATTCCAAGCCCAGCACTAATAGCAGACCAGCGATCATCAGCAACACACACAGCGCAATGCCCGCCAAGGACATCTCACTTTGCCACGGTAAAATATTTGCCGCCGTGACCATTGAGCCATGACCATCTTGCAAGTCACCTAAAGCTTTCCAGGGCCAGATAATGCTTAGAGAGCCAAGCAAAATCCCGGTCAGCAGTGCCAATAATGGCGCGCGATGCTGATGCAATAACCATGAAAGCACCCGCACAAAAGCGAGCAAACCACAGGCGCAACCCAAGGCAAAACACAGGGCTATCGTAATATCAAAAGACTTAATGGCACCGATAATGGGCTCGTACATACCCATTAGCAGCAGAATAAAACTGCCAGAAATGCCCGGCAGAATCATGGCACAAATCGCCAATGCGCCTGACAGAAATACAGTCAGCGGCGTGACGGTTAACTGGCCCGGATGAATAACACCAATACCTATTGCAGCAGCAACACCGCCCAACAACCAAAGCAATCGACCTTTGGCCGCAGGAATTTGTCGATAGACAAACCAAGCTGAGGCCAAAATCAAACCGAAGAAAAACGCGGAAACAAATTGCGGATATTGCTCGAGGCCATAGCTTATAAATTTCGCCAAGGAGACAACGCTTACCGCAATGCCCAAAAACAAGCACAGCAAAAAATTGCCATTTATGTGCTGCCAAAAAGCGGAAGGCCCTTGTTGAAACAGCGCTTTTAGGGCGACGAGATTACAAGATTTAATGCTTTCTATCAGCTCGTCGTAGATATTGGTAATGAACGCAACCGTGCCACCGGAAACACCGGGAACCACGTCTGCGGCGCCCATTGCCATGCCACGAAAAAAAACGCCGAAATAATGGGAATTCATTTTATCAATCCATTGAGAGCAGAGTTCAGGCGATCACACCTGACACTAAGGGGACAAACAACACCGGCTCAACCTTGGTTTCTTCAATACCCTTCTCGGTGCGATCGAAAACATGCAAGTACTGGCGCTGTCCTTGGGGGCCAATGGGAATCACCAAACGTCCGCCGACCGCTAATTGATCGAGCAAATCCTGAGGGACAACCTCCGGCGCAGCGGCGGATAAAATCGCATCAAAGGGCCCGCGCTGGGGCCAGCCCATTCCGCCATCGGCATGACGAAGATGCACATTGCGAAAGCCAAGTTGGCGCATCCGACCACGGGCTTTTTCCATCAGCGGCAATATACGCTCAACGCTATAAATGGTGCCGCACAATTGGGCGAGAATCGCCGTTTGGTAGCCCGAACCGGAACCCACTTCTAACACTTTCTCGCGCGGGCCATTTTGTAATAACAGCTCGGTCATTCGGGCGACAATATAAGGTTGGGAGAGGGTTTGCTGAAAGCCGATGGGGAGTGCACTGTCTTCGTAGGCGCGATGGGCGAGCGCCTCATCGAGAAATATATGTCGCGGGGTATTGCGAATCACATCCAACACATCCGTGTTTTGTATACCCTGCTCCTTGAGACGACCAATCAGTCTGTCTCGGGTACGTTGGGATGTCATCCCGATACCGCGTAAATTGCTCAATGTGAGTTTCTCGTAAAAACTGCTGCCTCGTTAAACGACAGGGGCTGGATGATAATCTACCAATTCTCGCACAAGGGCGGTAGCGAAACAGCCCCTAGGCAAGCTAAAACTGAGACTTAATTGATCGCCATTTAAAGCGCCGTCCAGCGCTTTGGGAATGACCCGTAAGCTGCGCCGCTCTGCTTTCAGGCCATTGGCGATCAGCAATTCACAAAACTCGGGATAGTGAGAAAAGACATCTTGCTCCAGCGCGTCTACCTCATCTGCTACTTGCAGCTTGCCCGGCTTGCCAAACAGTGGCCCAGAGGCGTGAATATCACCTGACTGTAGCCGCTGTGCAATTTCTGCATCTAGCTCGGCTGAAAAAACACTACCGCTATCGCGAAGACAAAACAGCTCGCCAGATAAGCCCTGGTTCCAACTGCCCTTTGCAATACGTGCAGACAATACCTGATTGAACAAATAGGACCGCGCAGAGGATAAAAACAGGCTGCGCTGCTGACGCCCCGCCGGGCTTTTGCCTTGCGCCCAAGCCAAGGCGCCGTATAGATTCCCGGCATTTCGACCAAAACGTTGCTCGCCAAAATAATTCGGGAAGCCCTGCTTGATAAGCTCAAGCTGCTCGATAAGGCGCGATTGATTCCCCTGCACATTGCCTAATTTAAGGTGAAAACGATTACCACGGTGGCTACCAATGCGCAGCTTTTGCCGATGCCGCCCGGCGCGTAAAACACGCCAACCCGCAAATTCCTCTTCGAGCTGCCCGGTAGAAATTTGCCAGCTAAAACAATCTTGCCAATCGCGCCCCTGTTTGCCGGGTTTATGAACACAAAACCACTGCCGGGTTAATGCCTGACGATCTTTTAAACCAGAATAGGTCACCGCTCGCTCAGTCACCCCAGCTAAACGCGCTAGCTGTTTGGCGACAAAGGCGGTATTTTCGCCCCGCTTCTCGACCCACAGCCAATCGAATTCGCCATCTTCGCTGAACTCGACCTCGAAAATTTCTTCAACTTCGAAATCGTCAGGATGCTCGCGAAGGCTGCCACGACAAGCTGGCCCGCCGTAGGCAAAAGCTATTTTCAGAGGATCAAATTGCGGGCTGCTTTCAGACATTTTTAAGCGCTTATCTTCTCGAGCAACACTACTGCATCGACCGCAATACCTTCACAGCGACCAACAAAACCCAGCTTTTCAGTGGTCGTGGCTTTTACGCTGATCTGGTCAATATCCACCTTAAGCAGCTCGGCAATACGCTGACGCATCGCCACAATAAACGGCGCCAGCTTGGGTTTTTGCGCGGCAATAGTGATATCTGCATTACCAAGCTGATAGCCCTTTTCGTAAATTAATGCGTAGCAATGCGCCAATAACTGACCGCTATCAGCGCCTTTGTATTGTGGATCAGTATCGGGAAAGTGTTTACCAATATCACCCAGCGCCAGTGCTCCGAGCAAGGCATCCGTCAGCGCGTGCAGCGCCACATCGCCATCGGAATGGGCAAGCAAGGGCCGCTCAGCCGGGACCTTTACACCGCATAAAGTAATAAAGGCATCAGCGCTGCCATCATCAGCAAAACGGTGAACATCATAGCCATGACCGATACGAAGCCGACTCATAAAGCGCTCTCCTCCGCCTGCTGCAAAGATAAAAAGTGTGCCGCCAATGCCAAGTCCTGTGGGTAGGTGATTTTAATATTGCGGGCATTACCCAACACCACTTTGGCCTGTTTGCCAAACTGCTCGATTGCAGAGGCCTCATCGGTAACCGGCAAACCTCTAGCCAGACAATATTCAAGGGCCTGCTTTAGCTCAGCAAAGCGGAATAATTGCGGTGTTAGTGCACGCCAAAGCGCATTGCGATCAACGGTGTTTACCACCTTATAGTGATCATCGACCCGCTTTAAGGTGTCCACTACTGGCAACGCCAATAAACCACCAATACCATTTGAACCATCGCGCAGGGCCAATAGGCGATTCATCTCTTCAGCGGAAACACAGGGCCGCGCGGCATCATGTACCAGCACCCAGTCATCATCAGCAGCCAAGCCATTCAAGCCTTGCAAACCCGCCAGCACCGAGTCTGCGCGCTCTGCCCCACCATTCACTTTGAGTAGGCGATCAGAGTTAGCAATGACAAGGGAATCGAAATAAGCATCATCGGCACTCAAGGCGACAACAATTTTTGCCAACTCAGCAATACCAAATAAGACACCTAGACTGTGTTCAAAAACGGTTTTGTCGAGCAGAGGCAGGTATTGTTTTGGCGTTTCGACACCAAAGCGACGCCCCGCTCCAGCCGCCGGCACCACGGCCCAAAGCTTGGCAGCCATTATTTTTCTGGCTCCACAACGCGATAGAAGGTTTCGCCCTTTTTGACCAGCCCCATATCATTGCGGGCTTTTTCTTCGATGCTATCTAAATCGGTTTTAAGGCTCTCGACCTCACCGGCTAGACGATCATTTCGTGTTTGCAGCTTTTGGTTTTCTTGCTGTTGATGGGCGATTTCGCGATTCAGACTGACCACTTGCTCCCAGCTTCCGGGGCCAAACCACAGCCGATACTGCAGATAGGCAAGCATGATGAGAAGCAGAAAAAGCAAACGGCGGCGTGTCATGAGGAGGCGTTCAATACGCAAAGACAGGGGCAGCGCGGCTTGAAAAACCGCCACTGCCCTATCGGGATCAGGCGCGGAATTCGTCGCGGCCACGGTAAACCGCACCCAGTTCCGCTTCAATGCGGAGCAGGCGGTTGTATTTGGCTACGCGGTCAGAACGGCACAGTGAACCGGTTTTGATTTGGCCCGCCGCAGTCGCCACGGCCAAATCGGCAATAGTGGTGTCTTCGGTTTCGCCACTGCGGTGTGAAATCACGGCGGTGTAGCCCGCATCTTTAGCCATTTGGATCGCATCGAGTGTTTCACTCAAAGAGCCGATCTGGTTGAACTTGATCAGAATTGAGTTGGCGATGTTATTGTCGATACCGCGCTTCAGAATACTGGTATTGGTAACAAACAAGTCATCACCCACCAGTTGCACACGATCGCCAATTTTATCGGTCAGGGCTTTCCAGCCGTCCCAATCGCTTTCGTCCATACCGTCTTCGATAGAGATGATGGGGTATTTGCTGCTCAGCTCAGCCAGGTAGTCGGCAAAACCTTCTGCATCAAACTCTTTACCTTCACCGCTCAGGCAGTATTTGCCGTCTTTGTAAAACTCTGATGAAGCGCAATCCAGTGCCAGCGTAACATCTTCACCCAGTTTGTAACCGGCATTGGCAACTGCTTCTGCAATCACTTCCAGTGCCGCTTCGTTTGACGGCAAGTTAGGCGCAAAGCCACCTTCATCACCAACGGCAGTATTCAAGCCACGTGCAACTAAAACTTTTTTCAGTGCGTGGAAAATTTCCGCACCGACACGCAGGGCTTCGGTAAAGCTGGGCGCACCAACGGGTTGAACCATGAATTCTTGAATATCAACGTTGTTATCGGCGTGCTCGCCACCGTTAAGGATATTCATCATCGGCACAGGCATGCTGTACTGGCCTTCAGTGCCATTGATCTGGGCAATACGCTGATACAGGGGAATGCCTTTTTCAATCGCCGTCGCTTTTGCCGCCGCCAGAGATACCGCCAAAATTGCGTTAGCACCCAGATTCGCTTTGTTTTCAGTGCCATCGGCATCAATCATCGCTTTATCCAGGGCGCGCTGGTCGTCGGCATCCATACCCATCAGCAGATCGCGAATTGTAGTGTTGATGTTACCAACCGCTTTCAATACACCCTTGCCAAGGTAACGGGATTTATCGCCGTCACGCAGTTCCAGCGCTTCGCGAGAACCGGTAGAAGCACCTGAAGGCGCACAGGCCGAACCGGTGGCACCAGAGGCCAGTACAACCTCGGCTTCCACAGTTGGGTTGCCCCGTGAATCCATTACTTCAAATGCTTTAATATCGACGATTTCGGCCATGGCCAGACTCCCTGATAGTGTTAAATCTTGTTGTTAAAAATGTCTAAATTGATTATTTGATGTCTAGCTCGGGCAGATTTTTTGCCAGCTCATCAACCGCTTTCATTTGCGCCAAGAAAGGCTCCAGTGCCGTTAGTGGCAAAGCGCTTGGGCCATCACATTTGGCTTTGTCTGGATCGGGGTGGGCTTCAAGAAACAGACCTGCAAGGCCCAACACCATGCCGGCACGACCCAGCTCGGCAACTTGATGACGACGACCGCCAGAGGCCGCGCCCATAGGATCGCGACATTGCAAGGCGTGGGTAACATCAAAAATCAATGGCGCACCGCCGCTGACTTCGCGCATGGTGCGAAAGCCCAGCATATCGACAACCAAATTGTCGTAGCCAAAATTGCTGCCGCGTTCGCAAAGCATGATTTTCTCGTTGCCGCACTCTGCGAATTTCTCAACGATATTTTTCATTTGCGATGGGCTGAGGAATTGCGGTTTTTTCACGTTAATCACGGCATCAGTTTCAGCCATGGCGCGAACCAGATCTGTTTGTCTGGCAAGGAAAGCCGGCAACTGAATAACATCGCACACTTCGGCAACCGGAGCTGCCTGATAGATTTCGTGGATATCGGTAATCACCGGGATTTTGAAGGTATCTTTAATCTCTTGAAAGATTTTCAAACCCTGTTCCATGCCGGGGCCACGGAAGGAATGAATCGATGAGCGGTTGGCCTTATCGAAAGACGCTTTGAATACATAGGGGATATTCAAGCGGCTACAAACTTCCACATATTTCTCGGCGACTTTCATCGCCATATCGCGGGATTCCAGCACATTCATACCGCCAAATAACGTGAACGGCAGGTTATTGGCGACCTGCAGGCCCGCCACATCAATGATTTTATCTTGCATAATTATTCCTTGGCTCGGGCCTTTATCAGCCTTTATGGGCTAATGCCGCGTTGATAAATCCGGTGAACAGTGGATGGCCATCACGGGGTGTTGAGGTAAATTCCGGGTGGAACTGACAGGCAACAAACCAAGGGTGGTCTTCAACTTCTACCACTTCAACCAGACTCTTATCGGTTGACCAGCCACCGATGCGCAAGCCTTGCTCCTGCATCTGGCTCACATATTTATTGTTCACTTCATAGCGATGACGGTGGCGCTCGGTGATCTCGGCGTTACCGTAAATATCTTTGACCCGTGAGCCTTCGTTGAGATGGCAGAGCTGGGCACCCAGGCGCATGGTTCCGCCTAGGTCAGAGCTGTTATCGCGCTGCTCTACCCCGCCTTCACTCGTGGTCCATTCGGTAATCAGACCGACCACCGGATTGGGGCAGTTTTCTACAAACTCAGTGCTGTTGGCGTCTTTCAGGCCGAGCACATTGCGGGCAAATTCAATAACCGCTACCTGCATACCCAGACAAATACCCAGATAAGGAATCTTGTTTTCACGGGCGTATTGTACGGTGCGAATTTTGCCTTCAACCCCACGATTACCAAAACCGCCGGGCACCAAAATACCGTCTACACCGTCCAACACTCCAGTGCCGTTGGTTTCGATGGTTTCAGAATCGATGTAATTAATTTTGACCTTGGTATGGGTGTGGATACCGGCGTGCTTAAGCGCTTCATTGAGCGATTTATACGCATCCAGCAATTCCATGTACTTACCGACCATGGCGATAGTGATTTCCTGCTTGGGATTCAAATCACCATCGATCACTTTTTCCCATTCAGACAAATCCGCCGCAGGACAATCGAGGCCGAAACGCTCAACAATAAGGTCGTCCAAGCCTTCACTGCTCAGTAGTGAAGGAATACGGTAAATAGAATCTACATCGCGCAGGGGAATAACTGCACGGGATTCAACGTTGGTAAACAGAGCAATTTTCTGACGGCTGCCAAGATCCACTTCATGATCAGAGCGGCACAGCAGAATATCGGGTTGCAAACCGATGGAACGCAGCTCTTTTACCGAGTGCTGGGTCGGTTTAGTTTTGGTCTCACCGGCGGTCGCAATATAAGGCACCAAGGTTAGGTGCATCAGCATGGCGCGGGTTGGGCCCATTTCCACTTTAAGCTGACGGGCCGCTTCAAAGAACGGCAGACCTTCAATGTCACCCACGGTGCCGCCGATTTCGATAATCGCGATATCCGCATCACCAGCACCGGCAATGACCCGGCGTTTGATTTCATCAGTGATATGGGGAATAACCTGAACCGTTCCGCCCAGATAATCACCACGGCGCTCTTTGCGCAGCACGGTTTCATAAACGCGGCCGGTGGTGAAGTTATTGCGCTTGCTCATACGAGCGCGAACAAAGCGCTCGTAGTGGCCCAAGTCCAGATCGGTCTCGGCGCCATCGTCGGTGACAAACACCTCACCGTGCTGGAAGGGGCTCATGGTGCCCGGATCCACATTAATATAGGGATCCAGTTTGAGCATGGTTACGTTTAAGCCGCGGGCTTCAAGAATCGCCCCCAATGAAGCCGAAGCGATGCCTTTTCCAAGAGAAGAAACAACACCGCCAGTGACGAAAATAAAACGCGCCATGTCATGCCTTTGTTAGCAATTGAAGTGAACAGGGCCATAACAGAGCAGCAACTTACTCGACGTAAATGCTTGCGCTTGCCCCCGCTAGCAGGACCAGTGAAAGCCCTACCTGAGATGGGGGCTCAGTTTACCAGCTTGAGCCAGTGCTGTTAATACTCGAACCCAACTCTTACTTAGGGAAATAATCACTGCTATCAATATCTTGCATTATTTCCAAACAAGACCTAACTCCCTCTCTATGAGGACGCGACTGTCTGCTATAATCGCCGCCACATTGCTCGTACATTCAAGGCCTTAGTTTATGCAACCGATGTTAAATATTGCCCTGCGCGCGGCGCGCCGGGCCGGAGAGATTGTCGCTCGTGCTTCCGAGCAGATCGACCGGGTCAAAATTCAGACCAAAGGTGAAAACAACTTTGTAACTGAAATCGACCTCAAGGCCGAACAGGAAATCATAGCCCACCTTCAAAAAGCCTACCCCGACCACGCTTTTATCTGTGAAGAATCTGGCGAAACCGGCAACCCTGACAGTGACTACAAATGGATCATCGATCCGATTGATGGCACCACCAATTTTATTCACGGTATTCCCCACTACTGCGTTTCCATCGCATGTGTTTATCAGGGCCAACTGGAACATGCCGTGGTTCTTGACCCCATTCGCCGGGAAGAATTTACCGCCAGTCGCGGTCGCGGCGCTCAGGTTAATGGTCGCCGGGTTCGCGTTACCATGGTCAACAGCTTGGAAGGCGCACTCATCGGCACCGGCATTCCCTTTAAAGCCCGCTCCGAACAACACATTCCCGCTTATATGAAAAGTTTGGAAGCTGTAGCCTCCTCTACCGCAGGCATTCGCCGGGCAGGTTCGGCAGCGCTGGATCTGGCCTATGTTGCGGCCGGCCGTTTAGACGGATTTTGGGAAATTGGCCTGAACAAATGGGATATTGCTGCCGGCATTTTGCTGGTGCGTGAAGCCGGCGGTCTGCTGAGCGATTTCCAAGGTGGCGGCAGTTACTATGAAACCGGCAATATTGTTGCCGCCAACCCAAAGTGCCTGAAAAGTTTATTACAGGCCACTAAGCCGCACTTGGGTCATATTAAGTAAAGAACAGCGTCACAAAATAAAAGGGGAAGCCATTGGCTTCCCCTTTTTTGTGCTGCGAACTTGCAGATATTACACGGGCACTTACAAGCCAGAGTAGTACGCTGCCAGATTTTCAATATCTGCATCGCTCAGGCCAGAAGCCATACCCTGCATAGTAGAAGCCATGCCGCCCTGACGCTGACCGGCTTTATAAGCCTTGAGTGAAGAAATCAGATATTGCTCTTTCTGACCTTTCAGATTTGGGTACATTGGCACCATTGATACGCCATCCTGACCGTGACAAGCAGCACACATTGCCGATTTTGCCTTGCCCGCAGCGGCGTCGCCAGCCAGTGCGAAATTCGCGGAAGCACTCAGCAGCAGTGCCATTGCAATGTTCAGTTTTTTCATTTTGTTTTCCTCTTTCGAACCAGCCCACCCTGGAGCTGGCCACCACACTATAAAAAAATCAAAAAAGACGATTAAGGCAGATCGTCGATCTTACCATCTTCTTTTTCCAAGACGATGAGATCTTCTGGGGTAATTTTCATACTTACCAGCAGGCTTGCCACTACGTAAATAGACGAATACGTGCCCACGCCAATACCGATCAACAGCGCCAGCGCAAAGCTGTGAATCATATCGCCGCCCACCAGCGCCAGCGCCACCAATACCAACAAGGTCGTGCCCGAGGTAATTAAGGTACGACCCAAGGTTTCGGTGAGTGAGATATTGATGACTTCCTCGGTGGTATGACCGCGTAGTTTGAGCAAGTTTTCACGGATACGGTCAGCAACTACAATCGAGTCATTCAGCGAGTAACCGATAACGGCCAAAAGTGCTGCCAGTACCGTCAGGTCAAAATCCCAGCCAACCAGTGAGAACATGCCCACGGTGATCACCACATCGTGAGCCAAGGCGACAACCGCGCCTACCGCGAACTTGAGCTGAAAACGCATGGCCACGTAAATCAGCACCACAATCAGTGCCATCAATACGGCCATACCGCCCTGCTCGCGCAGTTCTTCGCCAACTTGCGGGCCAACAAACTCAATACGCTGCAACTCGACATGAGAGGCACTACTTTCCTGTAGCACTCCCAATACCTGCTCGCCCAATTTCGGGGTCATGCCCTGTGGCAGGCGCACCAGTACATCGGTATCAGAGCCGAAATTAACCACTACCGCACTTTCATAACCGGCAGCAGAAAGCTCACTTCTAACGTCTTCAAGCTTGGGGGCGTCCTCGTACATCACTTCAATTAGCGTACCGCCAGTGAAGTCCAAGCCGAAGTTCAGGCCGTTAAAACCCAGTTCAATAATAGAGGCTAAAACCAATGCCGCTGATAAAAAAGTGGCCACCTTACGGAGGGCCATAAACTTGATGATTTTTGGTGACTCAGTCATGGCAAATCCTTAGATAGACAGCTTTTCAACACGGCGTCCGCCGTAGATCAAATTGACAATGGCGCGGGTGCCCATAATGGCGGTGAACATCGAGGTCACAATACCCAGCGACAGGGTCACCGCAAAACCTTTCACCGGGCCGGTGCCAATAGCGTAGAGAATAACCGCCACCAATAAGGTGGTGATATTGGCATCCATAATGGTCACAAAGGCGCGACCATAACCTTGATCGATCGCATGTTGAGGCGATGTCCCTGAGGCCAACTCCTCTCTTATCCGCGAGAAAATCAGCACATTGGCGTCAACCGCCATACCTACAGTCAGAACGATACCGGCAATACCGGGCAAGGTTAGCGTCGCCCCAAGAATCGACATACAGCCAACGAGCAACACAAGGTTCGCACCCAATGCCAACACCGCAATACCACCAAATAAACGGTAGTAAACCAGCATAAACAGGGCAACCATGCCGAGGCCGATCTGTACCGACTTCAAACCAGCGGCAATATTTTCCGCCCCGAGTGAAGGTCCAACCGTGCGTTCTTCAACAAAATCGATTGGCGCAGCCAGTGCACCCGCCCGGAGCAAGAGTGCCAATTCGGGCGCTTCTCCGGGATTATCCAGACCAGTAATACGGAACTGCACGCCTAACGCATCTTTGATAGTCGCCAGACTGATGATTTTCTTTTCATCGTAGGGAATACGAATCGCCTGCTCGACCCCAGCTTCATCGCGCTCATAACGGGTGCGACTTTTACGCTCGATAAACAACACACCCAAACGGCGGTTAATATTGTGCCGCGTTACCCGGTGCATCAGCGTACCGCCCTCACTGTCGAGGGTGATGTTCACCTGTGGACGACCATTTTCATCAAAACTGGCCTGAGCATTGGCAACTTGCTCACCGGTAATAACCACTTCGCGCTCCAGCCAAGCATTGGGCTCACCATTGCCGGGGTTGCGGAATTCAAACTGCTCGCGGTCACCGGGCGCCGCATCAAAGCGCGCCTCTAGACGGAACTCCAGATTCGCAGTTTTGCCCAGAATCCGTTTTGCCTCAGCTGTGTCTTGAATACCGGGCAGCTCCACCACAATACGGTTGCGACCTTGGCGCTGAACCAAGGGTTCAGATACGCCCAATTCGTTGACCCGATTACGCAGGGTCGTCAAGTTTTGCGACACTGCATAGTCTTCAATTTCTTTACGCTTGCCTTCAGTAATAATGGCACTCAGAGCAAAGCCATCGCTTTCGCTACCCGCTTCATCTCGAGTGGTCTGCAATTCCTGATAGTTTTTGCGAATCAACGAGTAGGCCTGATCGCGGCTTTCTTCCGTGCGGAACTTGCCATGAATCACACCGTTTTCATCAAGGCTGACCAAACCACGCACACCCTCTTCGCGTAGGGATTTTTTAATGCCAGTGGTGTAATGCTCCAAACGAGTCGCAATAGCAGAATCCGTGTCTACTTCCAACAGAAAGTGCACACCGCCACTCAAATCCAGCCCCAACTTCATGGGTTGCGCACCAGCAGCCAGCAGCCAATCCGGCACATTTGAGGCCAAGTTCAGCGCGACAATATAAGAATCGCCCAGTGCGCGTTGAATAATTTTCTGGGCGCGAAGCTGCATGTCTTTATCATACAGACGCACTAAACCGCTCTTACCACTGGCATCGGCCGCCTCGCCAAAATGTTCAATACCTGCAGCATCCAGCGCTGCAGATACCCGAGTCATGGTGGCCTGATCGATCACGGTACCGCTGTTTTCTCCCGACACCTGAATAGCGGGGTCAGGGCGATACAGGTTCGGCGCGGAATACAACAAACCAATACCCAGCACAAAAACAATCAGCAGGTATTTCCAGAGAGGATATTTATTCAGCATAGTATTTCCAATTTCCGAGCCGGGTAGGTTCCCGGCTTCATGTTCCCAACGTATAGGGCACGACCCCATAAATGGGCGGCATTATTGTGATTTTCTATTACAACTTAACGGTCTTGCCGGGTAGTTTGAGCCTGACTTAGTCCACCCAAACACGGGCATTGCGGAACATACGCATCCAACCACTATCTTCAGCACTGCCTTTCGGCGCCCAAGACTGGCTGATCGTACGGAACACCCGCTCAGGATGCGGCATCATGATGGTCACTCGACCGTCTTTACTACACACCCCGGTCAGACCTTCCGGCGAACCATTAGGGTTGGCAGGATACTGCTCAGTAGCTTGTAGGTGATTATCAATAAAGCGCAGGCTCATCTGACCGCCAGCTTGCAACTGGGCCAGTTGATCCGCCGAGGCAAATTCAGCACGCCCTTCACCATGAGCGACAGCGACTGGCATCTGCGTTCCCGCCATCCCAGAGAATAAGATGGAGGGTGATTCTGGAATTTCAACCAGTGAGAAGCGAGCTTCGAACTGTTCTGAGCGATTTCGCACAAAACGCGGCCAATTTTCAGCACCGGGAATCAGCTCGTGCAGATTGGACATCATCTGGCAGCCGTTACACACACCCAAGGCAAAACTATCTGCGCGGTGGAAGAATTGCTCAAATTGCTCTCTTGCCCGAGCATTAAAGAGAACCGTTTTCGCCCAGCCCTCGCCGGCACCCAGCACATCACCGTAAGAGAAACCACCGCAGGCGGCGAGGCCTTTGAAATCTTCAAGGCTGACACGACCCTCAAGAATATCGCTCATATGCACATCGAAAGCGGCAAAACCTGCGCGATCAAACGCCGCCGCCATTTCCATCTGGCCGTTCACACCCTGCTCCCGCAGAATGGCAATACGCGGACGCTCACCGCGATTAATATACGGCGCCGCAATATCTTCAGCAGGATTAAACGTTAGATTGACACTTAATCCCGGATCATTTTCAGTGAGGCTGTCATATTCCTGTTGGGCACACTCAGGGTTATCGCGCAGCGACTGCATACGGAAACTGGTTTCCGTCCAGCGTTTTTGCAGAGCGAGACGATCCGCATTCAATACTTCTTGATCGCCAAAACGAACGACAACAGATGCGCCCTTAACTGGCTGACCAATCGTCGCTACCGCATCACCGCTCAAACCTTGATCAGCGAATACTTGCAGAACCGCATCGACACGATCGCGACGTACTTGGATCACGGCGCCGGCCTCTTCGGCAAACAATGCCCCCAAGGCACTGCCCTGCTCTGGCAGAGAAACATCCAAGCCACAGTGACCAGCAAAGGCCATTTCCAACAGTGTTACCAACAAACCGCCATCGGAACGATCGTGGTAGGACAGAATGTCCCCGGCTTCAAGCAGGTTCTGCATGGCATTGTAGAAGCCACTTAACAAAGCTGGATTTTCAATATCCGCAACCGCATCACCGACTTGACCGTACACTTGAGCCAAGCAACTCGCACCCAAGCGCTGCATACCCGGCGCCAGATTTACCGCCAGCAACACGCTCTCACCCGCATCCAATTGCAACTGGGGAGTGACGGTTTTACGCACATCGCACACGGGCGCAAACGCTGAAATAATCAAGGACATTGGCGCAGTAACGGCTTTATCTTCACCGTTTTCATTCCATGCGGTGCGCATAGACATACTGTCTTTGCCTACCGGAATAGTAATACCCAGCGCCGGGCAGAACTCCATGCCCACGGTTTTTACGGCGTCGTATAAACGCGCATCTTCATCGCCAACCCCGGCCGCGCACATCCAGTTCGCCGACAGTTTAATGTCCGCCAAGCTGCCGATATTGGGGGTCGCACCCGATTGATAACTCGCCGCCACAGCGACATCAGAAATATCTGCAATACGCGTTGCCGCAATATTGGTAATGGCTTCAGCCACGGCCATGCGCGCTGAGGCCGCCGCATTAACCAGTGCCGCCGGTGTGCGCTCGCCCATCGACATCGCTTCGCCGGTATAACCTTGATAACCCGAGGTAGTGACAGCGCAATCGGCTACCGGTACCTGCCAAGGGCCAACCATCTGATCGCGGTGCACCATACCCGTCACTGAGCGGTCGCCAATGGTGATCAGGAAGTGCTTCGCAGCAATCGTTGGCAAGCACAGTAATTTATCCAGTGCCTGCTCAACGCTAACACCGTCAAAATTTAGCGGCTGCAAGGACTCTGGAAGACGATTAACTTCGCGGTGCATTTTCGGCGGCTTGCCGAATAATACGGACATGGGCAAATCGACCGGCATATTGTCGAAATGACGATCGCCTAAGCGCAGAATTTTTTCTTCAGTCGCCTCACCAACAATCGAAAACGGTGCCCGCTCACGGCCACAAATCGCGGTAAAGGTGTCGACATCCTGTGGCGCAATGGCAATAACATAACGCTCTTGAGATTCGTTACACCAGATTTCCAGCGGCGACATACCCGGCTCGTCGTTGGGTACATTACGCAGCTCGAAATGACCACCACAACCGCCGTCTTTCACCAGTTCAGGGAAGGCATTAGACAAGCCGCCAGCACCCACATCGTGAATGAACGCAATCGGGTTGTTCTCAGCCATCGCCCAGCAACGGTCGATCACTTCCTGACAACGGCGTTCAATCTCAGGGTTCTGACGCTGCACCGAGGCAAAATCCAAATCTTCGCTGGACTGCCCGCTACTCATTGACGACGCAGCACCGCCACCCAGACCAATCAGCATGGCCGGGCCACCAAGAACCACCAACTGATAACCAGCAGCAAAAGGCTCTTTGATCACATGTTCGGATTTGATATTGCCGTAACCACCGGCAATCATGATTGGCTTGTGATAGCCGCGGCGCTCACTGCCGCTGGCGGTATTGACATCCAATTCATAGCTGCGGAAATAGCCACACAGGTTCGGACGGCCAAATTCATTATTAAATGCGGCGCCGCCAATGGGGCCTTCCAGCATAATATCCAGCGCCGTCACAATACGACCGGGCTTGCCGTAGTCCTGCTCCCAACTGTGTGAAAAATCGGGAATCTGCAAATTAGACACACTAAATCCGGTCAACCCCGCCTTGGGTTTTGAACCGCGTCCCACCGCGCCTTCATCGCGAATTTCACCACCGGCACCGGTACCTGCGCCGGGGAAAGGTGCAATTGCCGTGGGGTGATTATGGGTTTCCACCTTCATCAAAATATTGATGGCTTCTTCATTAAAGCCATAGGCGGTGGATTCTGTTTGAGGATAAAAACGCGCCGTGGTCGGCCCCGCCACCACAGCGGCATTATCGGAATAGGCGCTGAGCACCCCTTCACCGCCGCACTCATTGGTGTTTTTAATCATCTTAAACAAAGACAGCGACTGATCTTCGCCATCAATAGTCCAACTGGCATTGAAAATCTTGTGGCGACAATGCTCAGAGTTGGCCTGAGCAAACATCATTAATTCGACATCGTTGGGATTGCGCCCCAATTGTTGGAAGCTGTCAGCGAGATAATCGATCTCATCATCAGCCAGTGCCAAGCCCAAGGTTTTGTTTGCCTCAACCAAAGCCGGCGCACCCTGCCCCAGCACATCCACAGTCCCCATAGGGGCAGGCGCCTGCTCGGAAAACAAAATCTCAGCCGCGTCTGGGCTGTCGAGCACCACCTCGACCATGCGGTCGTGAATTGCGGCTTTAATCAGTCGAGTTTGCGCCTCAGTTAACGCCGGCCCTTCAACAGTGAATAACACACCGCGCTCAAGCCGCTGAATCATGTTCAGACCACAATTTTTGGCAATATCCGTGGCCTTGCTAGACCAAGGGGAAATCGTTCCCGGACGCGGCACCACAAAAAATGCCGTGCCACTGGGCTCTTCAACCTCACCGGCGGGACCGTACACAAGCAACTTACTAAGCACGGTCAACTGTTCAGGCGAGAGTGTCTCGGAACATTTTGCCAGATGCACAAAGCGGGCATGAATACCCTTGATATCTGGAATCTGCTGTTGCAGAGAAGCAAGAAGTTTTTCAATCCGAAAATCGGATAAGGCCTGGGCACCAGGAAGGATTAACATGCGTGACTGAACCTTAGTGTGGATCTGGAAAGCCGTGCATTGTAGCTGAATTAACGCCGAATTTTTATCGAAAACTTGCTTTTGATGATCACTAGCTGTGGCGGCCGCCTAGACTTCGTCGCCCCCCAAAGATATATTCCCAGACTAAGAATAAAGGGGTGAACACGACTTGTCATATTCACATGCCATAATAGGCGACCATTTATCACCCCAAAAATAGCCTAAAAAAGATTATGAGCGCCATATTAAACCTCCAAGCTATCAAAGACGCCCCGCTACAACTTGATCCCTATCCCTTTTTTACGCTTGATCGCAGCATCAATAGCGAGAAAGTAGACAATATTATTAATGCCTTCCCTGCACTGCCTGATGGCGGCAGTTACAACCTTGAAGACACCGAGTCCGCACCGGCCTTCGAGGAATTTACCCGCGCCATAGACAGCGTGGAATTTCGCCAGTTGCTGTGCGAAAAATTCGATGTTGATGTGATGAATTTGCCAATGATGATGACCTTGCGCGGTCACTCTAGAGCAAAAGATGGTCGAATCCATTCCGATTCCAAAACCAAGGTATTAACCATTCTGATTTACTTAAATCACGACTGGAATGCCGACACGGGTCGCCTGCGGGTATTGCGCAGTCAAACCGATATGGAAGACTACGTCACTGAAATTGAGCCCGGCCCCGGCAGCCTTTTGGCGTTTAAGGTCACCGATAATGGCTGGCATGGCTACCCCTCTTTTGTTGGCCCACGCCAGTCTATTCAAATTAATTTTCTGACCGGTGAAGGCGCCAATAAAAAGCATCGCTTTTTTCACGGCATCAGCGCCAAGCTGAAAAAACTTCGCAGACGGCTTTGATACGCAGACTTGCCAAGTTAATGCCCTGCTTGATTATCAACGCAGGGCTACTATTGACGGCTTGCAGTGAGCCGCCAGACACCCTTGAACAAGTTAAAGAGCGCGGGGTTCTACGGGTTCTCACCCGCAATGGCGCCACCACTTATTATGAAAATCAGGGACGACCAACGGGCTTTGAATACCACCTCGCCAAGGGATTTGCCAACCAGCTTGGCGTGGAGCTGGAAATTATCCCTCTGGTCAACCTCAACGACATTTTTGACGCCATCAAAGCCGGCAAAGGAGATATTGCCGCAGCGGGCCTAACCAAAACCCCGGCTCGAGAACAATTCCTCGATTTTGGCCCACCCTACCTCGATGTTAAACAGCTATTTGTCTACAACCGGGCGTTCTCCGAACCGATTGGCAGCATTAATGACCTTATCGGTCGACGTATCCGGGTAATTGGCAATAGCGCCCATGCCGAGCTATTAAACCAACTTAAAATCGATCATCCCGAACTTAGATGGGAAGAAAGCCAGGATCAGGAACCCGTCGATCTCTTTGAGATGCTCAGTAGCGGCGAGATCGACCTGACCATCGCCGACTCCAGCGACTTCTATACCAATCGCCCCTTTTATCCCGACTTTCGCATCGCACTGCTCGGCGGTGACACCGTTCAAGTGGCGTGGGCAATGGCCAAAGGCGCGCAGTCTGCGTCACTGCTCAATGAGATACAGGCCTATTTCGACAAAATTGAAACCAACCACCGACTCAGCTCACTGAAGGATCAGTTTTTCAATCTCGATGAAGACATCCGCTTTATTAACACCCACACTTTTATGGAGCTAAAAAACAAGCGGCTACCCAAATATCGTCAGCTTATTGAGCAAGTTGCGGTGGAATACGATATTGACTGGCGATTGCTTGCAGCGATCAGCTATCAAGAATCTCACTGGAATCCCAAGGCCAAATCCCCCACCGGGGTGCGCGGCTTTATGATGTTGACGCTACCCACCGCTGAAGAACTCGATGTTGATGACCGGCTCGACACTTTGCAGAGTTTGCGCGGCGGTGCCAGATATTATTTGCAGCTCTACAACCGACTCAGCAAATCCATTCCGCCAAGCGAGAAAAAATGGTTCGCGCTTGCCGCCTACAATATGGGAATTGGACACCTTAGAGACGCGCGCAAACTCACTGAAATGAATGGCGGCGATCCTAGTTTGTGGCGAGACGTTAAAGAAAATTTACCTCTGCTGCGACAGAGAAAATGGCACAAACAATTAAAATTTGGTTTCGCTCGCGGTGATGAAGCGGTGATTTATGTGGAGAATATCCGCAAGTATTACTCACTGCTCACCTGGGATGAACTCAACCAGTATCGAACTCCCCCACCACGCCGAGTGGCCGATCACCTCCCCGCCTCACTCATAGAAAGTATTCACGGTCTGTAGGTCTTAGCGCCTCTTTTTAAAACCTAAGCCTAAAGCTCTGGCTGCCCCATACAAACCTCTACCCCTTCTGGCAGTTGAAACCAATCCTGCTTTTCACTCACCCAAATATGTAAGCTCGGCTGAATAATAGAGGTATCGTCGAGGTTGGCGGGTTTGAGTTTAATAAAATCGTTGCGATCTGGGTCAAAGTGATATATCCGGTTTCCACATTCGGGACAGAACTTGGCAAAGTTCTTATTGCCACTTTCAGCCCAACGCTGCCACTCCTTCAGCTCACCAGAAAACACCACGCTTTCCGGCTTAACCAAGGCAGTAATACTAAAGGCGCTGGTGGAAAGCTTCTGACATTCTTTGCAGTGACAGGCCAGCACCGCCAAGGGCGCTTCCAGTAATTGATACGTCACCCCACCACACTGACAAGAACCGGAAATCGGATAGTTCGCTTCAGCCACGGAATTCTCCCTTTTGTTTATTTATGAGTTTTGCTGGCGCGCTTGTTTTTTCTCTTGCCGACGCCGAGCGAAAAAAGCCTGAATCAAATCAGTCGCCTGCTCAGCCATCACACCGCCAGTCCACGCCGTTACATGATTTAACTGGGGCTGATCAAAAAAATGTAGATGACTACAAACCGCGCCTGCTTTGGGCTCAGTTGCCGCAAACACCACGCGCTCAATGCGTGAATGCACAATCGCGCCGGCACACATCGCACAGGGTTCAATAGTCACGTAAAGCGTAGAACCGGGCAGACGATAATTCTCCTGTAACTGCGCGGCTTGACGAATGGCAATAATCTCGGCGTGAGCGGTTGGGTCATGACTGGAAATAGGCTCGTTATAACCCTCACCCAAAACGTGATCACCACGAACCACGAGCGCCCCCACCGGCACCTCATCAATCTCGGCGGCTTTGGCGGCGAGCTCCAGCGCTCGCGCCATCCATTTTTCATCCTCTGAACCTATCAAAACTCGCTAGCTCTTTTTTTCCTGTTTATTGATACGGATGGCTTAGTTGCCACTGACTTTGGAACCTTTAACCAGTAATTCCTGTTGATTCGCTTTAACAGAAACATCTCTGCCATTAATTTCAATATCACCGCTTTTATTCATGCTGATTTGGGACTTGCCAACCCTCAGCACAATTTCATCCAGTGCTTGTAACTCCAGCTTTTTGCCGCCCATTACGCGGGTTCGACCCTGAACATTTATATTGAGATTTCTAGGCGCCATATTCGCATCTCCAGGCGCGCCTGTACTAGTCACACCAAGAGCAGCTTCTAATACCGCAAGCCGTCGTTCTAATAATGCAATGCGCTGATCACTGCTCGCATCAGCGAATACCGCGCTGCTACCCAGACCAATACAAAACAATCCCAGTAAACCCAAAACGCTGCGACTCACCATAATAAATCCCCTAAATTGTCGTTTTAATAGAAGGCTGCCCCAAGGTCTCCGCCACCTGCCTAACCCGTTGCTGCAATATCATTGGCGTCAATCCAGCATCTGCCGCCGTGATTCGTGATTTTACGTCGCGCTTTTTACTCAAGGTATTTAAGGCGCTCAATACCCCAGGCTTATTCAAATTGGCCTTTCGTATATATTCCATCAGCCGCTCCCGAATAAGCTGGGTTGGATCATCGGCCGCTACGGAAACCGCCGTCAAGGGCGTAATCAGTACGATCACCGAGCGGTTGCGCGTTAATTCTGTTTGCCGACTAAACAGAATATCCGGCCCCGGAATATCGCCCAACAAAGGGGTTTTACTCTTGCGCCCATCGCGTACATTTTCAGATAAGCCGCTTAACACCAGCGTTTCGCCAAACTTCACGTCCGCCGTCGCTTCAACCCGCTGTTTGAAGGTAGGCAACTGCTCGATGAAGGTACCAACCGACTGGTCACTAAAGAAACTCCGCTCGGCCACAACGCTTAACAGTGCGCCATCTTCACGAATTTGCATTGGCAAGAGCTGCAACCCCACGCCAATATCAACCTGATCCAAACTCGCCACATTGACCCCGGAGGTTTCCAACAACACTTGCTCGCCAACAAAAAAGCGAGAGGTCGTGCCTTCTACAGCGGTAATTGACGGTCTTGCGACCACGTCGTACCAGAGGTTGCCACGATTAAAGAGATTTAGATTGTAGGTAATTTCAGGAATCCGCAGCGCACGGGTTATTTGCGTTTGCCGCTGCTGAAAGGCGGTATCTCGAATCGAGGTTTTTAAATGCTCCGTCCCATACTGCGCCGTCAATCCGTCCAACAAGTTGAGGCCATAAGCCTTGGTTCGGCGCTCATCGGATAAAATCAGCGTTACCTCGACCCCCATCTGGCGATTCAACATGACCGGCCCCGGCAGTGAGCTGCTCGACTCAGCAATACCGATATTGGCGTCAAATTGAGCGAGTTGAATTAACTCATTCTGGCGAAGCCGAGTCTGATTTGAAAAATCCGCATCCAGACCATTCGATTCCAGTAGCGCCCAAAGCTCGGCGCGCTCCTCTTGCGGCAATTGCGCCGCGAGTAGCACCGCAACACGCCAGCTCAAGGGGTCGAGCTGCGCCGACTCATGAAGTGACAAAGCCAATGCCAGCGCCATAGCGCCATCGCCAACAAGGGTCGAGCTGGCTAACAAGCTGCGTTGATAATCTGAGTTAAAGGGATCTTCAATAATTGCGCGGGTCAATTGTTGATTCGCCATCGCGGGCTGGCCGCGTTGCAATTCGAGCAAACCCAATAGATAGCTCGCCTGAGCGACGAGCTCTGAAGGTGTGCCAACCGAACTGGCAATGCGATAGCCCACTTGCGCAAGCGCCAAGTTCGCATCACCCCCTTCAAGGTGATAACTCAGTGCATTTAGATAATTGAGTTCTGCATTCGAGGGCGCCGCCGTCAGCGCGGGCGCCAATTGTTCTCGAAACGCGGCATATTGATGCAGTGGAAAATACTCTAGGGCCAAGCTTCGATAATCAGCCGGTTGCCGGCCATCTTGAGGGAGCGCCAATGGGGAGGTGGCGACTTTTTGATTCAAACTACAAGCAGTGATAAACGTGCTAAGCACTAGAATTATGCCAAGCTTAAAGAAACCGTCCTTGCTCATCATACGCCTCATCAGCGAGTTGTCAGATGATCTTTTTACTCGGCCTTGCGCATCGCCGCAATCAAAATTTATTGACTTTGTAATCCCCCCATTTACCGCAACAGCTATTCGTAGAATTTAAGCTGCTTTTAGCAGTTGTCTTGGAGGTATGCCTCCTATCGCCGAGTTGGGCCGTTCATTGTTGTACATCCAGAGCCACTC
>NZ_JACXLD010000009.1 GCF_014705705.1 Spongiibacter pelagi
AGTGGCTCTGGATGTACAACAATGAACGGCCCAACTCGGCGATAGGAGGCATACCTCCAAGACAACTGCTAAAAGCAGCTTAAATTCTACGAATAGCTGTTGCGGTAAATGGGGGGATTACACACTCTCTGCGCTCTCTGCGCTCTCTGCGCTTTCACCTGCAAAAGTAAGACTGGTTACTCCAAAGAGCAGGGCCATAAAAAGAATAAAGTTTTTCACTGGCATTACCTTATAAAAAGTGGTTATAACAAAGATATCTTATTCTTCTTTTTTAGAGAAAGTAAAGTCGTGATTCGAAAAATATGGACAGAGATTTTCCACAGAAATGTGGGGCTGATTTTTCTTGTTATAACCTGCCATGGTTGTGCAACTCTTCCAAAAGAAAATGCTACGTATCTAATGAACCCTGGGGATAAGTTTATCTTTGTAAATAAGGTGAATCGTCATAGGGGAATAATTATTGGATGGCAAGATGCAAAGCCATACTTGCCTATGTTAAAAGACGAATTTCCCCATGCGAGCTATTTGGAATTGGGGTGGGGGGGGCTCGAGTGGTATACAACAGAGCGTAATGATCGCGGTGGTGTGTTGGTGTTAAAAGAGCTTTTTTATCCCACAAGTTCTGGGCTTTATGTAATGCCTTTCTCTAGAGAGCCAGTTGATTTTTATGCCAAGTCTGTTGAGTTGTCTAAGCTAAAAGTGACAGAAGTTTCTTACCAAGCCATCCTAAAAAGAATAGGGGAAACCATTAAACTTGATGCCTCGGGCAAAATAATTCTTGAAAAAAAAGGCACTTCCAGTTCAGGTAATGGGTACCGGATTTACCGTGCTAATGGAAGATATTATTTATTTAATAATTGTAATACTTGGATAAATGGTTTGCTTAAAGAGATTGGCTATTGACTAAGCGATTTGGAAAATGCAGCGCAGAAGATTTGAAAGGCCTGTTAGTCTTTCAGCACGAATCTATCCAAATGGAAACTGAGATGGCTGCAACTCTTAGCGGAAAACTTGATACGGAAATGCCCCGCCCATTTTCATGGCTAAAAATCTATAACTCCACTTTTTTTGAACTGGTAAGTATCTGTGTGTCTTTATTCAACTTGGAATCAAAAGTCATTGAGTTTGCGAATAGCGGCGATCCACAAAAGGCGCTAAGTGATTGGGGTGCTAGCGATGAAACGATTCCGGAAGTTGGTGAGTCAGCTCGCCCCTACGCTCTAGCTGCGCTACAAGCAATATTCAGAACGTTCAAATCTATTCGTTATTATGGTTATTCATTAGATACGTTCGTTTCTAGTTACTCAAAAACCTCAGATGATAAGATCTTATTTAAGATGCTTCGGGTTGATAAGTCATTGCTCGCTCATCCAAATCTCGAGCGCCGAATAGCAATTGCTGAAGCTGAAGGTGACGCCGGCTTTTTCAAAAAACTTGCCTCCGCCATAAATGGGCAGCCCTCCCAGAAACTCCTTGAGTATCCTGAACTTCGATTGTGTCTCGTAGCGCTTCATCAAGAAGATGCTCTCGAAAGTCTCAATGAAGAAAAAGCTTACCAATTGTTTTGCGTAGACTTGGCTATCTATCCACATGACGGGGATGCGGCTAGGAGTCTGTGGAAATTTATTGAGCGTTGGAAGAAAAACTATCCGACATAAAACCGCTTTTTTTATGTCGTGTATCTAACAGGGTTGTCTGATTATTAATACGAACCTCTATTTACCACTGAGGTTCGAAAAATGTATGAAAACTCAAAAGACCCACAATCCAATCAGGCCGGCGGGAAACGGCGTGCAGTTGGCGGCTTTGGCGCAGCCATGATGCCAACGCACCCGGAGCGCGTCGGAACCGACGGTGGAGGTGCGCCACTTAGTAACACAGCACCTTCAAACTGCACAGACTTCCTAAGTGACGTCTCCATTCTTCGGTCTGGCATCGACTCTCTCTACGTGTCGTGTCCGGGTCAAATCACCCCCGAAATGGAAGATCGGCTCCAGTGCTTAAAAGAATCCGCCCAATCTGTCGTGGCAGAGTTGCGAGCTAGTGCGTACCTCGATCTTGAAGGACACCGCTTTGAGGTAAAGGCTCAAGGCAAGGGGCTGTATTCATTCTGTCTTGTTGACAACTGGTTTCACCTCCAGATTTCTTCCCGTGGCTCCGAAAGCCTGCCCATGCTCTATGCTCAAATACGGAGTGAGGTTTTAACTTGTGAAGGGGTAAAGCCAGTGCTCCTGAAGTTGGTACGTATCGCACAGGCTTTGGATTCGGCTGCGGGAGGTTTTCAGGTGAGTCGTGTAGATGTCTGCACGGATTTTGTGACGAAGCTCGATCCCGGCAAGTTTCCACAAGAATGGTGGGTGGGTCGGATTGCTAAGCTCAATCGGTATTCGGAGCATGGCCGTTTCTCCGGTTACACCTTTGGTGCAGGTGGTGATTTATCTTGCCGGTTATACGATAAAACTTTGGAGCTGACGAAATCCAAAAAGGAATACTTTTATCAGGTTTGGACGTTAAACGGTTGGGATCTGGAGTCGAAGGTTTGGCGACTTGAGTTCCAATTTAAGCGTCCTGTTCTTAAGGAGTTGGATGTTTGTGGCGTTACTGATCTGTTGGGGGATTTAGCCGGGCTCTGGGATTATGCGACTCGCGAGTGGCTCCAGCTCAAATTGCCGAGTCTGGATCAAACTCGCAGCCGCTGGCCAACCAATCCATTCTGGGTTTGCCTACAGGAAGCTGATTGGGGCGAAATTGATCGTCACCTCTGGCGGGTCAAAACGGAGCGCGAACCTCAAAAGCACCAGTTGTTTGTAAATGGCTTGGGGGCGTTGTCGTCCTACATGGCGATGACGGGTGTGGTGGATGTGGATACCGGAGTGCAGCGGTTTATTCGTGATGCTCGGCGTTATCACGTCACTCGCAAGGGCTATGAGCGGGCGCTGGATGACCACCTTCTGGAGAAGATTAACGAGAAGGCCAAGCGCTTCAATAAAATCCGCTCTGAATCTTCTGGGGAGCCTGAGAGTGAATGAAATCTTTCGATCTCAACGAGGCGGCGGCCTTCCTCAAAATGTCCCCCTCTGCCCTGCGGGCCAAGGCCAAGCGCGGCGATATCCGGGGGGCAAAACCGGCCAAACAGTGGGTGTTCCTCGAATCCGATCTTGTCGAGCACCTGCGGGCGCTCTATATTGGCCGTGGGCAAGCGCCGTTAAGTGGCTGTGACATGGAGGATTACGAATGTCACTCTACAAACGCGGTGAGGTCTGGTGGGTCAAGTTCACGAGTCCCTCAGGGGAGCAAATACAGCGCTCTTCTGGGACTAAAGATCGGGAACAGGCCCTCGAATACCACGACCGACTAAAGGCCGATCTCTGGCGAAAGTACCGGCTCGGAGAGAAGCCAAGGCGTTCCTGGCAAGAAGCTGTGGAACGGTGGCTCGATATAACGGAAGACAAGGCCGATCACGAGAAAGATATTGGCAAGCTGAGGTGGCTAGATCGTTATCTTGGGAATAAGTGGCTCGATGACATCGACGCTGATTTGATCCATAAGATCGCGAAGGCCAAGAAAAGCGAAGCCAGTCCCTCCACGGCCAATCGTTACCTTGCGCTGATCCGGGCAATACTCCGGGCCGCTTGGCAAGATTGGGAATGGATTGATCGTGTTCCCCGAGTCAAATTATATCGGGAAGAGAAAATACGTGTCCGATGGATTACGCGGGAAGAGGCAGCAAGACTCATCGCTGAACTTCCCGAGCATTTGGCCGAGATGGCGCGCTTTACTCTGGCAACGGGGTTGCGCCAACGCAATTGCAGTTATTTGCGCTGGGATCAGGTGGATTTATCGCGACAGGTGGCGTGGATACATGCTGACGAGTCAAAGTCGGGCAAGGCCATAGCGGTTCCCTTAAATGCGGATGCAATGGCCGTGTTAAGCGAGCGGAAACGCAAGCATCCGGTTTATGTGTTTACCTACAAGGGTAATCCGGTAGAGCGGACATCGACAAAGGCTTGGGCGGCAGCAAAGAAGCGAGCGGGCATTGAGGACTTCCGCTGGCACGATCTGCGGCACACATGGGCGTCATGGCACGTCCAAAGCGGTACACGGCTCCAAGAGTTACAGGAGCTGGGTGGGTGGTCGAGTTACGAGATGGTGCTCAGATACGCGCATTTAAGTGGCGAACACATGCACGAAGCGGCAAAACGTATCGAAGGTACAGTTTTGGGTACAGTGAATCAGCGCAGCGGCTTAAGATTAGTTGTAAGTCATTGATTTAAATGGTGCCCAGAGGCGGAATCGAACCACCGACACGAGGATTTTCAATCCACTGCTCTACCGACTGAGCTATCTGGGCATAGGGCGAGGATGGCGAGCGCCGTCCTCGAAAGGCGCGTATTAAACCCGTTCCTAAACGGGGAGTCAAGTGCTCGTCGGGCAATTATTCGCTGGGCGGCACATAGCCTTCGGCGCGTTCAAATTCTTCTCCCGCAAAGTATTTTTCCATTTCTTGTTGAATGAATTTACGGGCCTTGGGGTCGACCATGCTGAGTTGTTTTTCGTTGATGAGCATGGTTTGGTGCTGTTGCCATTCCAACCAAGCTTGTTTTGAGATGTTTTCAAAAATGTCTTGGCCTTTGGGGCCGGGGTAGGGAGGCTTGTCTAATCCGGGTAGCTCTTGTTGTAGCTTGCGGCAGAATACGGTGCGGCTCATTAGCGAATGTCCTTCAGTAAATCGTTGCTCAGTACGGCATCTAGCAGTTTTTTCACTGGGGCGGCGAAGCCGAGTTGCTGAGAGGGGCTGTTGTTATACCAGAGCTGCCGTCCGGCTTCCATGATGTGGCTGGGTGTTTGGCCCAAGCGAATATGAATGGGCTGAATATCCAGATGGTAGTGGCTAAAGGTATGGCGCAGTGGGTTAAGCATGTTGTGACTTAGTGGTGTGGCGCCGGCGAGTTGTTGTTGGAGTTGGTCTTGCCAATCTTCATCGGTGCTGTGTTCGGGCAGGCTCCACAGGCCGCCCCAAATGCCTTTTTCTGGGCGTTTCTCCAATAGGATTTCTCCTTGGGGATTTTCGATTAGCAGCATTTGGCATTGTTTTACTGGCAGGGCTTTGCGCGGTTTTTTGCCCGGATAGTCGGTGGGATTACCGTTCAAATATGCTTTGCAGTCTTCTTTTACCGGGCATTGTTCGCATTGAGGTTTGCTGCGGCTACATAGGCTGGCGCCGAGGTCCATGATGGCTTGGGTGTAGTCGGCAACACGCTCAGTTGGTGTAAATGCTTCGGCGATTTCCCAAAGGGCGTTTTCTACATTTTTTTGTCCCGGCCAGCCTTCGATTGCGCCGTGTCGGCTTAATACGCGCTTTACGTTGCCGTCGAGAATCGGAGCGCGACCTTGGCAGGCAATGCTGTAAATGGCGGCGGCGGTGGAGCGGCCAATACCGGGTAGGGCTTCTAATTCTTCAAGTTGAGCCGGGAATTGTCCCTGATGTTCGCTTACAACTTGCTGCGCAGCTTTGTGAAGGTTGCGGGCGCGGGCGTAGTAACCGAGCCCAGTCCACAGTGATAACACCGTATCGGAATCGGCCTTGGCCAGATCGTTCACTGTTGGAAATTGCGCCATAAATCGTTCGTAGTACGGAATAACCGTGGCGACTTGGGTTTGTTGCAGCATGATTTCAGACACCCATACCCGGTATGGGGTGATGTCTTTTTGCCAGGGCAGGTTTTTGCGCCCGTGCTGGTCAAACCAGCTCAGTAGTCGGGCGCTAAAACAGGAATTTGACGACGATTTATTTGGCAAGGTACTGGGTTTATGCGGTTTTTTGCGGGTGTTGCCATTGCCAGATTGCGCCATTGGATTTGAAACCGAGGTCGCTCATTAGATTGCAAAGCTCGGGGGCGCTGCGCAGATCTGCTGAAATGCTCACGAGTTCTTCTGGTAAGGCTTTAAAGGCTTGAATTAATAATTGTCTGGCGACCCCCCGGCGGCGAGTAATTTCACGCACGCAGAGACGCGCCATTTGGTAGTCGCCGGCATGAATAGGGGTTAGGGTAAAGCCGGCAATCAGTTTGCCGTTAAAGCGTCCGGCAACCAGAATAAGTTTGTCTTTTTCGGCGGCATTAAGCAGTTTGTCGGTATCTTTTCCGTAGAGGCGTTCCAGATCAGCGCGATCGGGCTCGTCGACAGATTTTATAAACTCGGCGTAGACAGGCATTTGTAACAGCTCTGTGTAGTGTCTTTGGGGGCTGGGAACTTTTATAATACCCATTTTACGCCATATTCTATTGGAAGGTCGATGAACGAACGTAAGGCCACGGTCAGCCGCAATACCCTTGAGACACAGATCACAGTCACCGTTAATTTAGACGGCACTGGCCAGTCACATTTTGAAACCGGTGTGCCGTTTCTGGATCACATGATGGATCAGATTGCGCGTCATGGCTTGATCGACCTGGTTGTTCAAGCCAAGGGTGATCTGCATATCGACGATCACCACACGGTTGAAGATATTGGTATCACTCTTGGCCAAGCCTTTGCCGAAGCGGTTGGCGATAAAAAAGGCCTGACTCGTTACGGCCATGCCTACGTGCCGCTGGATGAAGCGCTGTCGCGGGTCGTGATTGATTTCTCCGGCCGCCCCGGCTTGGAATACCACGTACCGTATACCCGTGCGAGTGTTGGTGGTTTTGATGTGGATCTGTTTTCTGAGTTTTTCCACGGCTTTGTAAACCACGCCAAGGTCACGCTGCATATCGATAATCTGCGCGGCCAAAATACTCACCACCAGGCGGAAACGGTATTTAAAGCGTTTGGTCGCGCTCTGCGTATGGCGCTGTCGGTGGATGAGCGCATGGCCGGCGTAATGCCTTCGACCAAGGGCTGCCTGTAATGAGCAAGACAGTTGCCGTTATTGATTACGGCATGGGTAATCTGCACTCGGTTGCCAGCGCGCTGGAGAAAGTGGGCGCGGAGCTTGAGGGCGGGGTAACGGTGCAGGTCACCGATAACCCTGAGCTTATTCTTGCGGCTGACCGAGTGATTTTCCCAGGCGTGGGCGCAATTCGTGATTGCATGGCCGAGCTTAAAAATCGCGGCCTAGATGAATTGGTGCAAGAAGTGGCGGCCACCAAACCTATGCTCGGCATTTGTGTAGGCATGCAGGCATTGATGGAGCACAGCGAAGAAAACGGCGGTGTGGATTGTTTGGATGTGCTGCCCGGTCGCGTTAAATTTTTCGGTAAGGATTTGCGCGATGCGCAAGGCCAGCGCCTAAAAGTACCGCATATGGGGTGGAATACGGTTAAGCATTGTGGCGATCACCCGCTTTGGCAGGGTATTCCCGACAATAGCCGTTTTTACTTTGTGCACAGTTACTACATCGAGGCGCCAGAATTTGTGGCGGCCACGGCGGATTACGGCGTGGAGATTCATGCTGCATTGAGTTGCGACAATGTATTTGCGGTGCAATTTCACCCAGAAAAAAGTGGTGATATGGGCCTGCGCCTACTGCGTAATTTCCTGCAATGGGAATTGCCTGCCGCCTCATTTTTCCCCGTTGAAGATTAAATTCTAAAGTTTGTTCAGGTTGTTCCTATGTTGATTATTCCGGCAATTGATTTAAAAGATGGCGAGTGCGTACGCTTGCGTCAGGGCGAGATGGGCGATGCCACCGTATATGGTGCCGATCCGGTTGAGATGGCCGCCCGTTGGGTGAAACAGGGCGCTCGTCGCCTGCATTTGGTGGATTTAAATGGTGCCTTTGACGGTAAGCCGGTAAACGGCGAGGCGGTTATGGCGATCGCCAAGGCGTATCCCGATCTGCCGATTCAAATTGGCGGCGGCATTCGTTCTCTGCAAACTATTGAGCAGTATCTGGATGCGGGCGTGAACTACGTCATCATCGGCACTAAGGCAGTGAAAGAGCCTGAGTTTGTGGCCGAGGCCTGCCGCGAATTTCCCGGTGCGGTGATTGTTGGGCTGGATGCTAAAAACGGCTTGGTGGCGACCGACGGCTGGGCAGAAGTTTCAGATATTCAGGCAACAGAGTTGGCCAAGCGCTTTGAGCAAGATGGCGTTAGCTCTATTGTTTACACGGATATTAGCCGCGACGGCATGATGCAGGGCGTGAATATTGAGGCGACGGTGGCCTTGGCGAAAGCGACCGGCATGCCAGTGATCGCTTCCGGCGGGGTGACCAATATGGATGATATTCGCGTGCTGAAAGATGTCTCGGATGCTGGCATTCTCGGTGCAATTACCGGCCGTGCAATTTATGAGGGCGAATTGGATTTGCAGGAAGCGCAAGCTTTCTGTGACGCCTGAGGTTTCTGCTAATGGCTCTGGCAAAACGCATTATTCCCTGTCTCGATGTTGATAAAGGCCGCGTTGTCAAAGGCGTGAACTTTGTGGGTATTCGCGATGCGGGTGACCCGGTTGAAGTCGCTAAGCGTTACAACGAGCAGGGTGCCGACGAGATCACCTTCCTCGATATTACTGCGACCCACGAAGACCGGGCGACGACCGTACACACGGTTGAGCAAATTGCCGCCGAGGTTTTTATTCCGCTTACGGTGGGCGGTGGTATTCGCAAAATTGAAGACATTCGCACCATGCTTAATGCTGGAGCGGACAAGGTAGCTATTAATTCTGCGGCGATTCACAACCCCGAGTTTGTGCGTGAAGCGGCGGAGCGTTTTGGCTCGCAGTGCATTGTTATCGCCATTGATGCCAAACGTGTGGACGATGTGGATGGCCAGCCGCGCTGGGAAATCTTTACCCACGGCGGTCGCAAACCCACCGGCATTAATGCGGTGGAATGGGCGATTAAAATGGTGGACTTTGGCGCCGGTGAAGTCCTGCTGACCAGCATGGATGGCGATGGCACCAAGGCGGGTTACGACCTGCTGCTGACCCACGCAATTTCAGATGCGGTGGCTGTGCCCGTAATTGCTTCGGGTGGTGTGGGCACATTGCAACATCTCGTGGATGGCGTGACGGAAGGCGGTGCCGATGCGGTATTGGCGGCGAGTATTTTTCACTTTGCCGAACATACTGTGCCAGAGGCAAAGGCCTATATGGCAGAGCGCGGCATAGAAGTCCGGCTCTGATCTCTCTCAGCTAACGAGAGAATGTTTGTCTCTCGTTAGCGTTCTATCGCAGCGGCCGTTCCCGCCTGCGACATGATGTACATCCCTTTTAGCAAGTTCAGCGCTTCGTATAGCTGATTGTCGTTAGCGGCAATTTCGGCGTCGTCGTTTTCTACCGCATCGCGGCTTTTGCGATTGCTTTCATTCTCACCGTTATTCAAATGCCCGGCGAGATCGGCTTCGGTGATATTGCTGGAGCGCTCAAGGGTTTCTACTTTGGCGCGCTCCACAACTAGGTCGGGTTCGATTCCTAAAGCCTGAATAGAGCGACCGCTGGGGGTGTAGTAGCGAGCGGTAGTGAGTTTGATGGCGCTATCTTCAGAAAGGGGTAACACCGTTTGTACCGAACCTTTGCCGAAGCTGCGGGTGCCAAGAATAAGGGCGCGGCGATGATCTTGCAGCGCGCCGGCAACAATCTCAGAGGCGGATGCGGAGCCGCCGTTGATTAATACCACCATGGGAGTTTTATCCGCAGGTCGCTCGGCGTTGGCTTCGTATCGGCTGTAAGAATTAGGTAGGCGGCCTTGGGTATACACAATCAGGCCGGAGTCTAGAAATTCATCAACGACCTGAACAGACGCTTGCAGCAAGCCGCCGGGGTTGTTGCGCAAATCTAGTACGACGCCTTTTAGGGGCTCTGGATAGGCTTTAAGTTTTTGTAGCTCACGGCGTAAGTCTGCGCCGGTTCGACTTTGAAATTGGGCAATGCGCAGATAGCCATAGCCGGGTTGAATCATATTGCCGCGTACACTGGCCACGCTGACAATATCGCGAATGAGATTTAGCTCAAATGGCGTGCCGCCGTCGCGTAAAACAGTAATGGCGATTTTGCTGCCCTTAGGGCCGCGCATCAGGCCAACCGCTTGCTGCAAGGTCATGCCTTTAATGGGGGTGTTATCAATTTGAATAATCAGGTCGCCACTTTTCAGGCCGGCGCGTTGAGCGGGGGTGTCGTCGATAGGGGCGATGACTTTGACAAAGCCATTCTCCATGCCGACTTCTATGCCAAGGCCGCCAAATTCGCCACTGGTGTGAGTTTGCAGATCTTCGTAAGAGCTTTTGTCTAGATAATCGGAATGGGGGTCGAGTCCGGTGAGCATGCCGCGTATGGCATTTTCCAGCAGAACTTCGTCGGTTACTTCTTCTACATAGGCAGAACGAATTTGATTAAACACATCGGCAAAGTTGCGCAGCGACTGCATGGGCAGTGGTGCTTCTGGCTCTGGGGCTTTAGGTGGCGACTCGGCCAGTGCGGCAGTGCTTAATAAAAGGCAGCCGCAAAAAATAGCGGTGTGGCGGTAAAAACGAGTCAGCATAGTTTTAAAGCTCTGGTGGTGACCCTTCAGATTGTAGCTTGCGATGGCTAGCGACACCAACGGTAAGGGTTAGTGGGTTTGCCTTTATGTCTTATTTCAAAATACAGGCCATTTTGCTGGCGGCCACCGCTGTTACCTACCGTGGCGATGGCTTCGCCGGCTTTCACCCATTCTCCCTCGCCGCGCAGCAGGCTTTGATTGTGGGCATAGAGGCTGAGGTACTCTCCGCCATGATCCAGTATCAGTAGCAGGCCTGAGCCGCGCAGCCAGTCGGCGTAGACCACTCGGCCATTGTGAATTGCTTTAACGGTATCGCCTTCTTGGGCGGCGATTTGAACGCCCTGCCATTTCACGGCGCTGCCCTGACGCGGCGCGCCATAATTATTAAGGCGCTTGCCGGCAGCGGGCCACGCCATTTTTCCGCGCATTTTGGCGAAGGGTAGATAGCTTTCTGGAATGATGATTTCGGTAATTTCTTCGGTCAGCGCTTTGAGTACGCCTTCTAATTCTTGGCGCTGACGATCTAGGTCTGAGAGCGAGTCTTTTTGGTTGGCGAGTTTGCTGTCTAGTTGAGCGACAATATTGGCGCGGTCAGATTTTTTGGCGTTGAGTTGTTGTTCTTGTTTATCCAGTGCGGTTTTTTGTGCGGCCAGTTCTAGCGTGGCGCTATTAACCTTGGGAATCAGTTCTTGAATTTCAACTAATGTCTGCCGGTAGTTTTCTAGCTGCTGACGACGGGCCTTATTAAAGTAGTCGTAGTAGCCCATCATGCGCGAAACGGCATTGGGATCTTGTTGGTTAAGCAGCATTTTTAGCTGGCTTTCATTGCCCAGCATATAGGCGCTGCGCAATTGCTTGGCGATCAGCGCTTTCTGATTTTGTTGCTGGATGTTGAGTTCGCGTTGGCGGTTTTCCAGTTGCTGTAATTTGCTTTGCTGGCCTCGGTAGCTGGCTTCAATTTGGCGTTGTTCGCGAGCGAGCTTGCCTATTTCGCGTTCTACTTCTTGTAGCGATTGCTGAGCATTGTCGCGCTGACTCAAGGTGCCGGTGATGGTGTTCTTTAATTTTCGAATTTGGTCGAGCAGGCGGCTGAGTTGTTGCTCACTCTGCTGCTGGTCTTGGGCCTGGGCTTGGGTTGAAACTAGCGGAGAAATTACGGCACAGGTGAGTAATAAAACCCGTGCCGTCAACTGTGCCCAGGGCGACATCTCGCTGCTGCCTTAGCGGGGAAGCAGCAAGTTGTGGCCAGTCATTTCTGCAGGTTGTTCGATATTTAAAAGACCAAGCAGAGTGGGGGCGATATCGCAGAGGCGACCGCCTTTGGGGTCGAGTTGCAGGGGCTTGTCGCCCACATAAAACAAGGGCACCAGTTCGGTAGTGTGCTGGGTGTGTGGTTGCAGGGCATCGTAATCCTGCATTTGCTCACAGTTACCGTGGTCGGCAGTGATCAAGCATTGGCCACCCACTTCGCGCACGGCGGCGCAGACTTTTTCAAGTGCACTGTCCAGTGCCTCTACCGCTTTTACGGCCGCCTCAAAAACGCCGGTATGTCCAACCATATCGCCATTGGCGTAGTTGCAGATAATGGCGTCGTAGTTACCGCTCTTAATGGCGGCAACCAGTTCTTCGGTCACTTCCGGTGCGCTCATCTCGGGCTTGAGATCATAAGTTGCGACATCGGGAGACTTGATCAGTTTGCGATCTTCGCCTTGGTATAGCGCCTCGCGGCCGCCACTAAAGAAGAAAGTGACGTGGGCATATTTTTCAGTTTCGGCAATACGCAGTTGCGTTCGGCCAGCGCTTTCCAGCACTTCACCAAAGCTGTTGGCAATATTGTCTGGCGGGAATGCCACGGGGCCATCCAGATCGTCGGCGTACTGGCTGGTCATTACGTAGCCGCCTAAATTCAGCATGGGGCCGCGCTCAAAACCATCAAAGTTTTTGTCGATAAAGGCATAGCTGAGTTCGCGGGCGCGGTCGGCGCGGAAGTTCATAAAGATAACGGCATCGCCATCGGCAATACGGGCATCTTCTTGTGTGGCCGTTTGAATAATGCTGGGAGCAACAAATTCATCGTTCTCGTCGCGGGCATAAGCCGCATTGAGAGCATCTACAGAAGAGTCGTAGCGGTACTCGGCCTTGCTCTCGGTCAGCAGGCGATACGCTTTTTCTACGCGATCCCAGCGCTGGTCGCGATCCATCGCGAAATAACGGCCCACAACAGAGGCGGTGCGACCTACGCCAAGTTCGGCGAACTTAGCATCGGCACGCTCTAGTGAAGATTGTGCGCTGCGCGGCGGCGTGTCGCGGCCATCTAAAAAGGCGTGCAAATAAATTTTGTTGGCGCCGCGTTTGGCGGCCAGTTCCATCATCGCAAACAGATGTTGCTCGTGGCTGTGCACGCCGCCTGGAGACAGTAGGCCCATAATGTGAATGGCCTTGCCATTCTCGATCGCTTTGTCGACGCTTTCGGTATAGGCGGGATTATTAAAGAAGTCGCCATCGGCAATCGCTTTATCAATGCGGGTAATGCTTTGATAAACAATGCGCCCTGAGCCTAAGCTCATATGGCCCACTTCAGAATTGCCCATTTGCCCGTCGGGCAGGCCGACATCAAGCCCAGAACCGGAAATCAGCGTGTGGGGAACGGACTGCCACAGTTGATCTAAGTACGGGGTGTTGGCGTGGTAAATCGCATTGTCTTCGGGGGCTTCGCGGTAACCGAAACCATCCAGAATAATCAGTACAACCGGTTTTTTGGGCGCTGGGGTGGTCATGAGCGTGTCAAATCTGTATTGCGAATTAAAGCCACATTGTAACGACTCCGGGCCGCGTAAACCATGCGAGGGAGTGTGAGAATTGTGTATACTTCGCCCCTTTAAATACAGCCGCCTCGCGGAGTTTAGAGAGACTTCATGGAAAAATTGATCTTGTTTCTGGCCGAACAGTGGATGCTGGTCGGTGGTTTGTTGTCCTGTATTTTCCTGCTTAGCTACCACGATTCCCGTAAGTCGGGCCGCTCATTGACCCCACAGCAGGTGGTTAATCTGGTTAATGGTGAGGGTGCTTTGTTGTTGGATCTTCGCGATAAGGCGGAGTTTGGCAAAGGCCATATTCTGGATTCAAAGAATCTTCCGCTGGCTAAACTGGACGATGAATTGGAACGTGTAGCCGCAGATAAATCCAAGCCGGTGGTGCTGGTTTGTAAGCTGGGCCAATCGGCGGGAACTGCTGGCAAGAAAATGACTGCCAAGGGTTATCAGCAGGTGTACCGTATGAAAGGCGGTATCAGCGAGTGGCAGGCAATGAAAATGCCGCTGGTTAAATAATCTAATTTCATTTCGGTGCTTGAAAACCATGGCCAAGGTCACCATATACACCACACGCTTTTGCCCATATTGCATTCGTGCAAAACAATTGTTGGGCAGTAAGGGCGCGGATTACGAAGAAATTCCTGTGGATGGCCGGCGCGATATGCGTCAGCAATTGCTTGAGCGCACCGGACAAAGCACAGTGCCGCAAATCTGGATTGGTGACTCTCACGTGGGTGGTTGCGACGATTTGTTTACGCTAGAGCGGCACGGCGCGTTGGATGGCATGCTCCAGCGCGAACGGTAATCCAGCCCGTTAAAACAAATATCGACTATTACGGAGAGTAACCATGGCTGAGCAAAACAGCGATCAAGAACAAGGCGCCGCAGCGCAAGAAAAACCAGCGGCGACGTTTGCCCTGCAGCGTATCTATATTAAAGACGCTTCCTTTGAATCGCCCGCCAGTCCTGTGGTGTTCACCAAGGCGTGGAAGCCAAAAATTCAAGTCGACCTGAATACTCGCAGCCAGCCTGTTGCTGAGAAAAATTTTGAGGTGACGCTCACTGTAACCATCACCGCTAAACTGGAAGATCAGGAAGAGACGGCGTTTCTGGTCGAAATTCAGCAGGGCGGTCTGTTCCTGATTGATGGTGTTGAGGGCGAGCAACTGCGCCAACTGCTGGGCATTGCCTGTCCCAATATGTTGTTCCCTTATATTCGCGAAGCCGTGGATGCGTTGGTTGTGAAGGGTGGTTTCCCCGCTCTGGCACTGCAGCCGGTCAACTTCGAAGGCCTGTACCGTCAGGCGCAGCAAGAAGCAGCCAAGCAGGCTGCAGCCACCACGCATTAATTAAGGCGGGGGCGCTCGCCCCCATTATTCCTTGTTTCATATTGCCCTTCATGAGCCATGTATTGCGCCCAATACCGGAAACATTATTCGGTTAGTGGCAAATAATGGCTGTCATCTGCACCTGATTGAACCGCTGGGTTTTGATCTGGAAGAGAAAAAATTGCGTCGCGCTGGTTTGGATTATAGCGATATGGCGCGGGTGACGATCCATCCTAATTACGATGCCTTTTTAGCAGCGTTGCCCGAGGGAGCTCGCATTTTTGCCTTAACCACCAAAGGGACTCGCAGTTACAGCGATGTGAGTTATCAGGCTGGAGATGTGCTGTTGTTTGGCTCAGAAACGGCGGGATTGCCGGCGGAAATTCGTGAGTCACTTGGGGTGGATCACTGCCTGCGCATCCCGATGATGCCGGGGGCGCGCAGTATGAATTTGTCGAATGCGGTTGCGCTGGTGAGCTATGAGGCGTGGCGGCAGCAGGGATTTGTTGGGTGAGTATCGCTTAGTGCTGGGCGTTTACCCCGCTGCGCTTTGGGGTGGTTCGTCGTTGCCGTTGCGAGTACTTAGATCTTCGCCTCTTGCGTCAGCCGCTTTCTTGCGTAGTAGATCTTTTTTCTCCGCATCGACAAAGCGCTGCAACACCTGCTTGATAAGCGGCTGATAACCTATGCCGTTAATGTCGGCAATCATCTTGAGTTCTTCCAGCAGGCTTTTCTGAAAGCGGATGCTGATCATCTGCATGCCTAAGCTGTCATTCAGAGCTTTTTTAGCTGATTTATCCGTGCTGGGTTTGGCGTATTTTTCGTCAGCGCCAAGGATGCGTGATTCCCAATTTTCTGTTGTGCCGGCAATTTTCTTTGTGTTCGTCATTGTATTTCCCTCAGGGTGTAAGCCGTTACTGTGCTTTGTTTTTATAAATACTGATCTCGGTGCTGTTCGCCGGGTAGGCGGTTTTGAGGAAAAAGTCACCGTCTTTAAAAACAAAAACGACTTTAAGTTTTCGGCCTTGATCGGTCTCGGCAATAAACCATTGGCTGGGTGGGTCGGTTTGATGTTCCTCTCTGGAATCAATCAAAAACTCGCCGTTAATATTGGAAAAACACTGTAGAACTTCGGTTTTGGTGACGCAGTGCTTGTCCTTAAGCTTTGCCATGATCTTTGTTGAGATCACCAATGCCATTAGGCTTCTCCTTGCCTTTTTTGTATATACGAATAATCCGTATTCGGCGGGGAGATTAGGCTATTGGTGGGGTTTTATCAAGAAAACTGCAGTGGAATGTTAATTTTATTGAATATATTTGTATATACATTGACTGTGTCTGGCGAGGATTAATCCTCGCCATCATCATCGCCCATACCCAGTTCTTTGATCTTGCGGGTGAGGGTGTTGCGCCCCCAGCCCAGCAGATTTGAGGCGTCGCGGCGGCGGCCGTGGGTGTATTTGAGGGCGGCTTCGATCATGATGCGTTCGAATTGCGGTACCGCGCGATCCAGCAGTTTGTCTTTGCCGAGCATCAGTTCTTGATCGGCCCAGCGGCGCAGATTGTCTTGCCAGCTGCCGCCGGATGGGGTTTCGCCTGCGGGCTGTTCGAGCAGTTCTGGCGGCAGGTCGTTGATATGAATTTCCCGACCCGAGGCCATAACGGTGAGCCAGCGGCAGGTGTTTTCCAGTTGGCGAACGTTGCCGGGCCAGTCCAGTTGGCTTAGGTATTCTTCGGTGTCGGGGCGTAGGCGCTTGGGTTCTACATTTAATTCTGCGCCGGCGCGAGAGAAGAAATGTTGCATCAGTTTGGGAATGTCTTCTCGGCGCTCTGCCAGCTTCGGTAAGTGAATACGAATGACGTTGAGGCGGTGGAATAAGTCTTCCCGGAAGCTGTTGTTCTGCACCAGTTTTTCAAGGTTTTGGTGGGTGGCGGCAATGATCCGCACGTCGACTTTAACCGGGGTGTGGCCGCCCACGCGGTAGAATTCGCCGTCGGCCAATACGCGCAGTAAGCGGGTTTGCGTTTCCGCTGGCATGTCGCCAATTTCATCGAGAAACAGAGTGCCGCCATTGGCTTGTTCGAAGCGGCCGCGGCGCTGGGCGGTGGCGCCGGTAAAGGCGCCTTTTTCATGACCGAACAGTTCGGATTCCATTAAGTCCTTGGGAATGGCGGCCATATTCAGGGCGATAAATGGCTTGCTGGCGCGGGGGCTGTGGCGGTGTAGCGCCTGCGCTACCAGCTCTTTACCGGTGCCAGATTCGCCGTTGATCAGTACGGTGATATTGGATTGGGAAAGACGACCGATTGCGCGAAACACTTCCTGCATGGCTGGGGCCTCACCGATAATTTCGGTGGTTTCCAGCTCCGGTTCTTCCGGCATCAGGTTGCGGTTTTTCTGAGCGTGCTGCAGGGCGCGCTGAGTGGTGGCGACCGCTTCATCAACATCGAAAGGCTTGGGCAAATATTCAAACGCGCCGCCTTGGTAAGAGGCAACGGCGCTGTCTAAATCTGAGTGGGCGGTGGTGATGATCACCGGCAGGCCGGGTTGAATTTCATTGATGCGGGACAGCAGTTTTAAGCCGTCGATGCCGGGCATGCGGATGTCGCTGATAATGGCTTCGGGGGCGTCGCCATCGAGTTGCGCCAGCAGGGCGTCGCCGTTTTCAAAGCAGCGCGTCACAATGCCCGCTTGATTCAGGGCTTTTTCAAGCACCCAGCGAATCGATCGGTCGTCGTCCGCTATCCAGACGGAGTTTGCCTGAGTCATTTTGTAAGCTCCAAGGGGATAAACAGCGAGAAGGTGGTGTTGCCGGGCTCGCTGTGGCATTCGATCAGGCCTTGGTGGTGGCTTAGAACGGACTGGGCGATGGAGAGCCCGAGTCCTGAGCCATCTGCTCGGCCGCTAATCATGGGAAGGAATATGGCGTCTTTAATGTCTTCGGGGATGCCGGGGCCGTTGTCGATAATATCGACTTGGCAAACCAGGCGGTGCCGATGCGTGCCAATGGTAATTTGGCGCAAGCTGCGAGTGCGGATGATGATGCGCGGATTATCGTCCGCCGGCGGCGATTGCCGCAGAGCTTGCAGGGCGTTGCGCATAATATTCAGGGTGGCCTGAATCAATTGTTGTTTGTCGCCGATAATGTCGGGGATGGATGGATCGTAATCGCGTTGGATAACAATCTCATCGCCGGCTTCTACTTCAATTAATTGCCGTACCCGCTCAAGCACTTCGTGAATATTCAGGCGATTTCTTTCAGGGGCTTTGTTGGGGCCGAGCATGGTGTCGACCAGATTCCGCAGTCGGTCGGCTTCTTCAATAATAATATTGGTGTAGTCATGCAGGCGTTCGTCATCCAGCTCGCGGGCTAATAATTGTGCCGCGCCACGCAGTCCGCCGAGGGGGTTTTTTACCTCGTGGGCAATGCCGCGAATCAGCGCTTGGCTGCTTTGTTGCGAGCTGAGCAGGCCTTCCTCGCGGCTGATACGCAATAAGCGATCCAGTGGCTGCAATTCAATAATCAGCGAGGTTTTGCCTTTATCCAATACTGGTGTTACTGCGTAATCTACCGTGATTTCTCGGCCCGAGTGCAGGGTGAGTACCGTTTCGCGCTTGGTATAGGCTTCGCGGTTATTAATGGCGTCGAGCAGTTTGACCAGCGAGTCATCTTGTTCGTGAAATAACTTGGTAATAGCTTCGCGGTGAATGCGTTGATCGGAAACCTGCAGTAATGACTCGGCGGCGGGGTTGATGTAACTGACTGTCAGGTTGGACTCAACCAGCAATATTGCGGTTTTAAGATTGTCGAGTATCCGGTGGTGCTGATCAGAGCCAGTCATTATTGTTTAGCCGATTAAGTGTCGCGTTATCAGTGCATTGTTTGGGTGCGCGAGCTGGGTGGTATTTGCGATTCGAGAGGAGTAAATGCCTCTGAATGGGTGTTTCCGGCCAGTCCTGCGCGTCAGTGTGATAAAACTTAGCAAGTTTCGAGCCAGATAAATGAATTAACTTGGGGCAGAAGAAAGGCGAAAAAGCGGGCGTTTTGGCTCTTGGCCACAGTCTGGTGCGCTGCAATTTCTTGGATCTCCCGCCGTTTTTGGTGCGCTATGCTCGAGTATAGCGCGGTGCGCACAAAAATAGTGCATAAAGAAATTGAGAGCTAAATTTGGGGCAAAAAAAAGCCCGCCGAAGCGGGCTCTTGGTGTTTGGCCTAAGCCTTACACGCTGTAGTACATGTCGAACTCAACAGGGTGAGTAGTCATGTTCAGGCGCTCGATCTCTTGCTTTTTCAGCGCGATGTAAGCGTCGATCATGTCGTCGTCGAATACGCCGCCAGCAGTCAGGAACTCACGGTCTGCGTCCAGAGCTTGCAGAGCCATTTCCAGGCTAGAGGCAACAGTTGGGATTTCTGCTGCTTCTTCTGGCTCCAGATCGTACAAGTCTTTGTCCGCTGCATCGCCGGGGTGAATCTTGTTCTTGATGCCGTCCAGGCCAGCCATCAGCATACAGGCGAAAGCCAAGTATGGGTTGGCAGATGGGTCTGGGAAGCGAACTTCGATGCGGCGCGCTTTCGGGTTAGAGATGAAAGGAATGCGGATAGACGCTGAACGGTTACGTGCAGAGTAAGCCAGCATTACAGGAGCTTCAAAGCCGGGAACCAGACGCTTGTAAGAGTTGGTAGAAGCGTTGGTGAAGGCGTTGATCGCGCGAGCGTGCTTGATGATGCCGCCGATGTAGTACAGGGCAGTTTCAGACAGGCCGCCGTAAACGTCGCCGGTAAACAGGTTAACGCCGTCTTTGCTCAGAGACTGGTGAACGTGCATACCGCTACCGTTGTCACCAACAACAGGCTTAGGCATGAAGGTTGCGGTTTTGCCGTAAGCGTGAGCAACGTTGTGTACGCAGTACTTCAGGATCTGTACTTCGTCAGCTTTCTTAACAGCAGTGTTAGGGCCAACACCGATTTCACACTGACCAGCAGTACCTACTTCGTGGTGGTGAACTTCCACTTCCAGGCCCATGTCGGTCATGGCGTTACACATTGCGCCACGCAGGTCGTGCAGGCTGTCGACTGGTGGTACGGGGAAGTAACCACCTTTAACGCCGGGGCGGTGACCAATGTTGCCTTCTTCGAAGTTGTTGCCAGAAACCCAAGCTGCTTCGTCAGAACCGATAGAGTAGCTTGCGCCTTCCATTGCCACTTTCCATTTTACGTCGTCGAAAATGAAGAATTCGGGCTCTGGGCCAAACAGGGCGTTGTCAGCAATACCGGTAGAGCGCATGTAGTCTTCAGCGCGCTGAGCGATAGAGCGTGGGTCGCGGTTGTAGCCTTGCATGGTTGAAGGCTCAACGATACCGCAGCGGATGATTACGGTAGGCTCGTCGGTGAAGGGATCCAGTACAGAGGCAGTGTCGTCTGGCATGAGAATCATGTCTGATTCGTTAATGCCTTTCCAGCCTGCGATGGAAGAACCATCAAACATTTTGCCGTCTTCAAAGAAGCTGGCGTCAATTTCGCCCACAGGCATAGTTACGTGTTGTTCTTTACCTTTAGTGTCGGTAAAGCGCAGGTCAGCCCAGCGCACGTCGTTGTCGGCAATCAACTTCAGAGTAATCTCTGACATTTAAACATCCTCCAATAGAGAGTCTTTTTTGTAGTCCTCGGCAGTTGCCGAAGGTTTGGCGATTATATGTTTGCACTGCTTCGCCGCATAGTGGCACACAACACGAACATTTGGTTCACCTAAAAGCAATATTGGTGCCACAATTTTGGGGCGCAAATCGCGGCTTATGCCTGAAAATTGTGCGACCCGAAAATAAAACGACCCAAAATGGTGCTTTATGAAAAATAACGCCCTTTTTTTGTGCGTTTAGGCGCTTTTAGGAAAATCCGGTTTTCTGACCATTCCCTCTAATCGCGGGAGCGGAGCGGGTATAATGCCCGGCTTTTAGTCTTAGCGATAGTGCCATGCAATACATCATCAAGCTGTTTCCCGAAATCATCGTCAAGAGCCGGCCGGTAAGAAAGAATTTTACCCGGCAGTTGGCAGACAATCTGCGCAAGCTTCTGAAAAGCGTAGATCCGGATATTGTCGTCACTCGTGAATGGGATCGGATTACAGTCAATACGGCGGTGACCGCGCCCGGCGAATTGGCCGAGCTGGTGGGAATCATGAGCCGTACTCCCGGCATCGCGCATTTTCTCGAGGTGGTCGAGAGTCCGTTTACCGATCTGCACAATATTTATGAGCAAACCCAGGCCGAGCTGGGGGCAAGTTTGAGCGGTAAGCGCTTTGCCGTGCGTTGTAAGCGCAGTGGTCAGCACGAGTTTAATTCTGGCGAAGTCGAGCGTTATGTCGGTGGTGGGCTGAATCAAAATACCGATGCGGCTGGGGTAGATCTAACCAAGCCCGAAGTGGTGATTCGACTTGAGGTGCGAGAGGACAAATTGCTGATGGTGCGCCGCCGTTATGAGGGTTTGGGTGGCTTCCCGATTGGCAGTATTGATTCGGCGGTGAGTTTAATCTCAGGTGGTTTTGACTCCACCGTTTCTACTTATATGAGTATGCGTCGGGGCATGCGCACCCATTTTTGCTTTTTCAATTTGGGTGGCCGCGAGCACGAAGTGGGTGTGAAAGAGGTGGCGCTGTATTTGTGGATGCGCTTTGGCGCTTCACATCGTGTGCAATTTATCACCGTGCCCTTTGAGGATGTGGTGGCGGAGATTTTGAAAAATGTAGAGAACTCCCAGATGGGGGTGATCCTCAAGCGGATGATGTTGCGTGCGGCTTCTCAGGTTGCCGCCAAGTTGGAAGCGCCGGCCTTGGTAACGGGTGAGAGTGTGGCGCAGGTGTCTAGCCAGACCCTGCAAAATCTGTCCGTGATCGACAGTGTGACTGAGACGCTGGTGCTGCGACCGCTGATTACTAGCGATAAGCAGGACATTATCTCGACAGCAGCGAAAATTGGCACCGAAGAGTTTGCCGCCAATATGCCGGAGTATTGCGGGGTGATTTCGGTGAAGCCGACCACTCGCGCTCGTCCTGAGCGTATTGCCGCGCAGGAAGAAAATTTTGATTTTGCGGTACTGGATCGCGCAATCGAAACGGCGGTGTACACCAATATTGATCAACTGGCGGAGGAAGAGATAACCGCAATAGAGGTTGAGGTGACGCCGATCCCGCTGCCCGATGCGGTTATTCTCGATGTGCGCCATCCCGATGAAATTGAAAATCGGCCCTTGAAGTTGCCCAATGCCAAAGTGCAGTGTGTGCCGTTCTATGAGTTGCATCGCCGCTTTGCTGATTTGGACGCCTCGGTGACCTATCTACTCTATTGTGAGAAAGGGGTGATGAGCCGCTTACACGCTTCGCACCTTGTTGAGCAGGGCATTAAGAATGTCAAAGTGTATCGGCCCAGCTAAGTTGCGGTGTTTGCATTTCTAAAGTCAGCGTGCGATAACAATTAAGCCCGGCAGGATGCTGGGTTCAATGGATTGAATTTACTAAGGAAGGGGAATCACATGTCTGAAGCAGACTTTTCTGATGCTGGCGCCGAGGTTGCGGAGTCGGCTGCTCAAGAAGATGCGCCATCGCAGTTTGTGGCGGGCTTGAGCGATCTAGACGCTCAAGCAAAATCAAATGCGCTGGTCGCTTACGTTCTTATGGCGCTGGGTTTATTTACCGTTATCACGTGGTTTGCCGGTGGTATTTGGGCGATAGTCAAAAAGAGCGACGCCCGTGGCTCGCGCTTTGAAGATCACTATTCAAATATTATCTCCACCTTCTGGTGGGGAATATTTTGGACGACGGTCGGTGTTCTCACCTTGGCATTTTTTGTCGGCTTGCCAATCTTAATCATTGCTGGAATTTGGGTGATTTATCGCCTAGTTAAAGGCTTGGCCAACCTGACTTCTGACCGCAGCTACTCCGCCTAAACTTAACAAGCCCTCTCGTTATTCAGAGGGCTTTACTTCGTTTTCTACTGGCCCAAAACTCAAGTTATAAAACTTGAAGCGCTCATCTTCTATGGTCAGCGTAGCCGTCATAATTGCGCTGCCCTTTTCAAATTTCACACGGCTGCTGTAGCCCAATCTCGGTTTGTCGGCAAACACCGATAAGGCGGCGCTCACGCGTGAAAGCACCGGCTCTTCCATGCTGACAAATTTGCCGAAGTGGGCGTAGTGCTGGGTGAGTTTTTCAAGCTGCGCATCGCTGACGGTCGATTGCGTGTCGCGGCTGAGTTGCTCGCGCAGACTAGAAGCCTGCCAGTCTGAAATGCTGCTCAGCGCATTATTCAAATATTTTGAGGAATTCTCGGCGTAGTGTTTTTCTACTTGCCCGCTGTAGTAATACAACATGCCAAAAAGAATCAGGCTGGCGAGAACAAAAAGGCGAAGAGTGGTATTGCGCAAGGGATTTTCCTGTATTCACTAAAGTCACGGCTGCACAAACATAAAGGCAAATAGCTTTTGATTCTAGCCTTTAAACAGGCCCAAGCTGTTTAGAAACACCACCACTATTCCAAGCGGAGCAATAAAGCGCAGGCTAAAGTACCAAGCGCGATAGGCAAGGCCGTCGCTCATGCCGGTTTCGGTGAGTACGCGAGGCTTGGGAATAACCCAGCCGACAAAAACAGCAATGAGCAGTCCACCTAGCGGCAGCATGATATTGGCGGTGATGTAATCTAGGGCATCAAATACGGCGCCATTTTGAATAGAGGCAATGCCGCCAATCCAAGCAATAATCACCAGCAGCAGGGTTGAAGTGCGGCGGGGCAGGCCCATTTTTTCCAGTCCCGCCACGCCGGGTTCAATCAATGAAATTGATGAGCTCAACGCAGCAACGCTAACCAAAAAGAAGAAAATCCCCCCTACAACCACGCCGCCGGGGAGATTGGAGAAGGCAATTGGCAGAGTAACAAACATCAGGCCGGGGCCTTGGCCGGGAGTGAGGTCATTGGCAAATACCAATGGGAACATGGCGAGGCCCGCCATTAGCGCAATCAAGGTATCCATACCGGCAATGGCGAGTACGGTTTTGCCGATAGAGGCATTGCCGGGAAAGTAAGCGCCGTAAGCCATGATGGCGCCCATGCCGAGGCTCAACGTAAAAAAGGCGTGGCCCATAGCCACCAGAACCGCTTCGCCACTGAGACGGCTAAAGTCGGCATCGAACATAAAATGAAAGCCGGCGCTAAAGTCGCCCTCAAAGAAGCTGTAAGCAATTAATAGCAAAATACAGATAAACAGCAGGGGCATTAGAACATCTACCGTGCGGCCAATGCCCTTGGTGACCCCGGCGGCGACCACGAGGCCGGTCATAATGCTGAACAAGGTGTGCCACACTAATTGGCGGGGTTCACTGGCCAGCAGCGCGGAAAAGCTGGCTTCGATTTCTTCGGGAGTTTGCTGGGCATATTGGCCGGTAATACTTTGCGAGACATATTCCAGCGCCCAGCCAGCGACCACACTGTAGAACATCATAATCATCAGGCCGGCCATCATGCCGATCAGACCGACAAGCACCCAGTAAGGTGGGTGATTCGATTCCAGTGCTAGCTTTTTCATACTGTGGGCTGGATCGGCGCGCCCTGCGCGGCCCGCCATGACTTCAGCAATCATCACCGGAATGCCGATCAGCAAAATGCAGGCGAGGTAGACCAGTACAAAAGCGCCACCACCGTATTCGCCGGTAATGTAGGGAAACTTCCAAATATTGCCGAGACCGACCGCCGACCCGGTTGCCGCCAAAATAAAGGTCCAGCGGGATTTCCAAGTAACCGAGGTGTTGTCGGTGCTGCTTGCCATAGGGAATGTTCCGATCGTTTTGTGATATTGCTCAGAATTGTAGCGGGAATATGGAAGAGGCCCAAATTCCAGCGCGAAAGATGAGATTGAGGCAGCAAAAACTGCCCAGAATTGCCCCGAGTTGAGTAAATAATGGGTTTTCGGGCGGTGGCGGATGCCCTGTCCGGAAAAAGCCGCTATAATCGCGCGCGCCGAGCCGGCGGGAGTTTGCGAACAGATTTGCGGGCTCGCAAACCGCCCCATACCGACCCTCAAACGCGAAGAGCGATTCCCCCAATGTCCAGTATCACAGATTTACGCAATGTCGCCATCATTGCTCACGTTGACCATGGCAAAACCACCCTCGTGGATAAGCTGCTCAGTCAGTCCGGTACCCTTGACCGCCGTACCGAAGGCACCGAGCGGATCATGGACTCCAACGATCAGGAAAAAGAGCGTGGCATTACCATTCTCGCCAAGAACACCGCGATTCGCTGGAATGACTACCGTATTAACATTGTGGACACCCCAGGGCACGCTGACTTCGGTGGTGAAGTAGAGCGGGTACTGTCGATGGTGGACTCAGTACTGCTATTGGTTGATGCGGTCGATGGCCCCATGCCGCAAACCCGCTTTGTAACTCAAAAGGCGTTTGAGCGCGGCCTAAAACCTATTGTGGTGGTCAATAAAGTTGACCGCCCCGGTGCGCGTCCAGACTGGGTTATTGATCAGGTGTTTGATCTGTTCGATCGCCTTGGTGCGACCGATGAGCAGCTCGACTTCCCCATTGTTTACGCCTCTGCCCTAAACGGCGTTGCCGGTATGGAAGCGGATGATCTGGCGGAAGACATGACCCCGCTGTTTGAAATGATCATCAATAAAGTGCCGGTGCCAGAAGTGGATGTCGACGGCCCACTGCAAATGCAAATTTCTGCGCTGGACTACAACAGCTATGTGGGCGTTATCGGTGTTGGTCGTATTTCGCGCGGCAGCATGAAAACCAATGAGCAAGTTGTGGTGGTGGATCGCGAAGGCAAAACCCGTAAAGGCCGCGTACTGACGGTAATGGGTTACCACGGTCTTGAGCGTGTTGAAGTCGAGCGTGCGCAGGCGGGTGATATTGTGTGTATCACCGGTATTGATGGCCTGAATATTTCTGACACTATCTGCTCGCCCGAAAAACCGGAAGCGCTGAAGCCGCTGAGCGTAGACGAGCCAACAGTCAGCATGACCTTCCAAGTAAACGATTCACCGTTTGCCGGTTTGGAAGGCAAGTTTGTAACCTCGAGAAATATCCGCGAGCGTTTGGATCAAGAATTGATCCACAATGTGGCGCTGCGTGTTGAGCAGGGCGATAGCCCGGATAAATTCAAAGTATCTGGTCGCGGTGAATTGCACCTGTCGGTATTGATCGAAACCATGCGTCGTGAAGGTTTCGAGATGGGCGTATCTCGCCCAGAAGTAGTTCAAAAAGTTGTTGATGGGGTAGTTATGGAGCCCTATGAACAAGTCGTGATTGATATTGAAGAGCAGCATCAAGGCTCGGTCATGGAAGAACTCGGCCTGCGTAAAGCTGAGCTGACCAATATGGAACCCGATGGCAAAGGCCGCGTAAAACTGGAGTTTATGGCGCCAGCTCGTGGTTTGATCGGCTTCCGTGGTCAATTCCTGACCCTCACTTCAGGTAGCGGCATCATGACCACCGTGTTTGACCACTATGGCGAAGTGAAAGGCGGTGAAATGGCTGGCCGCATTAATGGCGTTTTGGTTTCCATGGTGAAGGGTAAAACCCTCGCTTACGGTCTGTTCAATTTGCAGGATCGCGGTCGGCTGTTCTTGGGACATGCCGAAGAGATTTACGAAGGTCAAATCGTGGGTATTCACTCGCGCTCCAATGACCTAGTGGTCAACCCGACTAAGGCCAAGCAGCTGACCAACGTTCGGGCCTCGGGCACGGATGATGCGCTAACGCTGACCCCGCCGATTCGCCACACCCTTGAGCAGGCACTGGAATTTATTGAGGATGATGAACTGGTTGAAGTTACGCCAAAGAGCATCCGCCTGCGCAAAAAATTGCTGACTGAAAACGAGCGCAAACGCGCCTCAAAATAAGTTAGCCTCCCCAATGTCGCACTCGCCCAATTCTGTGGCGGGTGCGGCGTTTGGCGCGCTCCTGAGCTACACTGAGTAGGTTGAATAGGACGGCGCTATGATTTCACTCTTTCCCGATATAAAGCCCTACCAAACCCATCGCTTACCGGTGACGGCTCCGCATGTTCTGTATGTTGAAGAATCGGGCAACCCGGATGGTATTCCGGTGCTATTTGTTCACGGTGGCCCCGGTGGCGGTTGTTCTCCCAAAGCACGCTGTTTTTTTAACCCCCAGCGCTACCGCATTATTCTGTTTGACCAGCGCGGTTGCGGACATTCTGAGCCGCACGCGTGTTTAACTGAAAACACCACGCAAGCACTGGTTTCCGATATGGAGGCCATTCGCAAACATCTGAATGTTGATCGCTGGGTGCTGTTTGGTGGTTCCTGGGGTTCGACCCTGAGTTTGGCCTACGCGCAAAGCCACCCGGAAAAAGTGATGGGTTTAATTTTGCGGGGCATCTTTCTCTGCCGGCAAAAGGAAATTGATTGGTTCTATAACGCCGCCGGCGCCAATAAAATTTTCCCCGACTATTGGCAGGATTTTGCCGATGAAGTGGAATTGGCCGAGGACGAAGATTATGTTCAGGCCTACCACCGAGTGCTCCACGGCGGTAATGAACTCGCCAGTATGGCGGCGGCCAAAGCCTGGTGTCTGTGGGAGGCGCGCTGCTCGACCCTGCGCCCCAATCACGATTTAGAAGAGAATATGGCCGAGGCTCACTTTGCCGTGGCCATGGCTCATATTGAAAATCACTATTTTGTGAATGACTCGTTTTTAGCGCCTAATCAATTGCTCAAAAATATGAATGTCATTGCGGAGATTCCCGGCATTATCGTGCACGGCCGCTACGACATGGTGTGCCCGCTGGAGAATGCGCTGGCACTGCATCGGCTATGGCCAGCTTCAGAACTGCATATTATTCGGGATGCAGGGCATTCGGCGTTTGAGCCCAGTAATGCGGATGCGTTGGTTAAGGCTAGCAACGAAATGGCGGATTTGTTAGGAGATGGTTACTCCGAAGACGACGCCTAGTAATCACTGATTCATTACTGCGCTCGTCACTTTGGCCGCCGGCGGTACTCGAAATGCTCATTTATTCGCATATAAACTCCGCTTTGTTCGAAGCTAAGGCTTCTCACCCCTTTGGGGTCGCCCTAAAGGGCGGGCTTTTCGCTTCGCTACAAGTCTGCGTTCCGGCGGCGGCCAATTTGTCTTCGCTCGCTACATGAATCATGTGATTACTAAAATGATAAATTTACGGGGTTAATTCCGATAACGTAAATCTAGGCAGCCTTTTCTGAAAAAAGCGCTGCATGAATCAGTGCCCCCGAAACCTCTTTACGGAAAATCGAATGAAGTTATTGTTGCAACGGGTTCGCCACGCAAAAGTGGATGTGGCGGATGAAACCGTGGGCGAAATTGCTCAGGGCTTGCTGGCTTTTATCGGGCTGGAAAAGCACGACGACGAGGCGGCGGTGGAAAAGATGATGGAGCGTTTGCTTAATTATCGCGTGTTTGCCGATGAGCAAGGGCGAATGAATTTGTCGGTGGTGGATATCAACGGCGGCGTATTATTGGTCTCGCAATTTACTCTTGCCGCCGACACCAGCAAGGGGCGCCGCCCGGGATTTTCAACCGCCGCTGAGCCGACCCGCGCAAAGAATCTTTACGTGCATGCCTTGGCTTGCTTACGAGAACAGCATGCGGATGTAGCCGCAGGGAAGTTCGGTGCGGATATGCAAATCAGTCTGCTCAATGATGGGCCGGTAACGTTTTTACTGGAGTCCTAGAGGTGTGGCTTCAATCTGAAGCCACTTGTCCATTAATGCCTTCGTCGCGCTGTTGAAAACGCTGTATACGGCGGTAGGGGAATACGTCAGCAACGTAGCCGTTGCGAATTTTTTCCTGTAGCTCGCACCAGTAATCGGGGTTGTAGAGGTCACTGTGCAACTCATCAAATACTTTTTTCGCCCGCTGATTACCCGAGAAAAACAGCCGGAATTCTTCGGGAAACACATCTTCCGGTTTAACTTCATACCAGGGCTGGGTGGCCATTTCCTGTTCCTCGGTTTGGGGGACAGGTAGGCGGCGGAAGTTACAGTCGGTGAGCGGGCAGATTTCGTCATAGTCATAGAAAACCACGCGGCCGTGACGAGTTACCCCAAAGTTTTTCAGCAGCATATCGCCGGGGAATAAATTACCGGCTGCGAGTTGTTTAATGGCTTTGCCGTACTCGTCCATGACGCTGTAAAGCTGTTCGTCGTTGCAGTCTTTGAGGTAGAGGTTGAGTGGAATCATTTTCCGCTCGATATAAACATGGTCAAGAATTAAGGCATTGCCCTTCACTTCAATCAGCGAGGGTGCTTCTTTTTCTAACTCGGCCATCAGTTCGTCTGAAAAGCGGCGGCGATCAAAGGCGAGTTTATTGAATTCTTGGGTATCGGCCATGCGTCCACCCCTGTCCCAGCGTTTTACCAAGCGGTAACAGCTGCGAACATGTTCGTGGCTCATTTCCTTGGGTGGGGTGAATTTGTCTTTAATGACTTTGTAAACGTAATCAAAGTCGGGGCGGGTGAACACCAGCATGACCATACCCTTAATACCGGGCGCGATAATGTACGGCTGCTCACTTTCCATGGTGTCGGCCACTGCAAAGCGATAAAACTCGGTTTTGCCGTGTTTCTGCATGCCCATGGCATTGTAGAGTTCGAAGATTTCCTTATGCGGCATGAGTTGGTGCAGGAAGGCAACGTACTCCGAAGGGATTTTGGCATCGACCATAAAGTAGCTGCGGCTGAAGCTGAACAATATCGAAATATCGTCGGGGTCGTGCAGCAGGGTGTCGACGTAGATGGAGCTTTCTTCGGTGTGCAGGATCGGCAATACGACCGGGAAGCTGGTGCTGCCGACTTTGATACGGCCCACCAGATAGGCGGCTTTGTTGCGGAAAAATAGCGATTCCAGTGCTTCTACCCACACTTCTTGATCGCCGCGATTGAGTTGTGGAATGAGCTGCGTATTTACCGCCTCGGTGATAAAGCCGATATCGCGCTCGAGGTCTTCCCAGGGAATATTAAATTCACAGCCTTCCAGCAAGCTGCGAATAATGTCTTGGGTATTGTCGCCGTTGTATTTGAAGCGCCGCAGAATGGAGCGGCTGTCGATGGGGCCGGCATGCTCCGCCGGAACCAGCGAGAAGGTGTGCTGTTTGCGAATTTTCTCGTGGTTAAACACCAAGCAGTAAATTGAATTGAAAAACGATTGTGCGATTTCAAAATTATCGTGATTGCGAATCAGCTCGGCAAATTCTTCTTTGGCTTCCAGCCAGTGCTCGCGGTTCTCAATGGTGCCGCCGGTAATGGTGCGCGCTGCTTCGGCCACAATGGCGCGCTTTTGTTTCCACAACTCCAGACGAGCACGCATGGCTTTCTGGCAGGCTTGCCAGTCGGCGGATTCAAAGCGGGCTTGAGCGCCCAGCGTGATGTTTTTATATTCGGCAAAAAACGCATCAAAGCCATTGAGAATGGCCATCGCCAAACGGCGGGTTACTGCGGTCATAGAAAAATCTCAGCCAATAATTCGCGGGCTTCGGCCTGCGGACACTGTACCAACATGCTGTTCACTTCATTGCGAGCGGCGGCGGCTTTCCAATCTTGAGCGCGCTCGCGAATACGCCCTGCCGGGCCGACCAAGGCGACTTCATCAACTAAAGAGTCGGGTACGGCCTCGCGAGCTTTGTCTTTTTCGCCGGCCAAGTAGTAATCCTGAATCTGTTCGGCGGCATCGCCGTAGCCGAGGCGGGTCGCGTAATCAGTGTAGAAGTTTTTGCCCTTGGCGCCCATGCCGCCAATGTACAGGGCGAGAAAATCTTTGACGAAATAACGACAGCCATCGATATTGTCATCCATGATCGCGCCAACATAGGGGCATACGGCAAAGTCTTTCAGCGTTTTTCCCGCTTTTTCCAAGCCTTTCTGCAAGTCGCTTTCAAACACGGAAAATTTATCCGGGTCCATCCATACTGGGATAAAGCCATCGGCAATTTCCGCTGCCATGCTCAAGCTTTTGGGCGTGATTGAGGCGGTGTAAATCGGAATGTCGGGGTTGCCGTGCAGTATGGATTTCAGCGGTTTACCCAGCCCGGTGGTGCCGGGGCCGTGGTTGGGCACTTGATAGATTTCACCTTGAAACTCCAGCGGTGCTTCGCGGCGGAAAATTTGCCGAATGATTTCAATGTATTCGCGGGTACGGGTCAGGGGTTTACCATAGGGAACGCCGTGCCAGCCTTCGACAACTTGGGGGCCGGAAACACCCAAGCCAAGAATAAAACGACCATCAGAGAGTTTGTCCAGACTCATGGCGCTCATTGCCGTGGTCGCTGGCGTGCGCGCAGGCATTTGCATAATGCCGGTGCCGACTTTGATTTTGTCGGTTTGGGCTAGAATCCAGGCGGCGGTGCTGACCGCATCTGAGCCATAGGCTTCCGCCGTCCACACTGAGTCAAAGCCCAGTGATTCCGCATGGCGAATTTGATCCAGCGGGATATCCAGTTTGGCGCCGGAATAGCCCAGCAATAAGCCCAGTTTCATGAACGGTCTCCGTTTTTATTATTGGTGATTTAGCTTTCGAGCAGATTTTTGCGGCTGATGATCACACCGGTTTTGTCGGCATAAAGATAGTTGCCAGCATCAATGGTGCAGCTGCCAAATTCCAAGGCAATGCCGGCTTGGCCTTCGCCGCGTTTCTCGGTTTTTCTGGGTACGCTGCCGAGTGCCATTACGCCTAAAGGCATGGGGGAAATTTCTTCCACATCGCGCAGATAGCCGTAAATAACAATGCCGGCCCAGCCGTTGTCGGCCGCCGCGCGAGCGAGGTTGTCGCCCAACAGTGAGCGGCGCGCTGAGCCGCCACCATCCACAACTAATACTCGGCCGTGGCCGGGGGTTTTTACGGTGTCGGCAACCAGCGAGTTGTCTTCAAAACATTTGATGGTGACGACTTCGCCGTGGAAATTTTTGTGGCCGCCGTAATGGCGCAGTGGTAGTTCCAGTACGTTAACGGCATCGCCGTGCTCGTCGCAGAGATCGGGGGTAGAGATGGACATGATTTTCCTCCGGGAGTCGACGCGGATAGTGTTAGCGTCGAGCATAGAATAATTTTTGCTGCTTTGGCAGGGGCTGATAAGCCTGCCTAGAACCGTCGTTTTTAGTCTGGGTTTAGCCAGTCACTACATTTAGATATGAGGCGTTAATATCGGCATCGTAATACGCCATGCCCAATTTGTTTAAGTACTCTAAGCGGTCCGCTTTCATTAGGTCTATTTCAGGCGCGGCGATATTGTTAGCTTGGTATATGCCAGCCAGATAAGCCATAAATTGCTCGCCTTCTTCAACTAATAATAGGCTCGCGGCACCAACGTCGGGTTTCACTTTGGCATTCAGCTCTTCGGGAAGCGTTACCGCAAGCACAGTCGGCTGCTCGTCACCCTGAAAGCGTACGCTGCGATTTCTCACGGTTTGCTTGGCCCAGTAAAAAGCGAGTTCTTTGCTCTGGGTTAAAAAAACCGGCTCAATCGATTCGGTATAGCTATTGCCGATAGTCGCCATGGTGTTTTTTGCGGCAGCTTTCAGTGCTTTGTCGCCGGAGCGTTTTAAGCCCTGCTCAATGATGGAGTCAACTAGCGCTGATGAGGTGCCGTGATACCACGTGCTGCTGGTGGTAAAGCCCTGCGGGGTTAATAAGTCTCTAGCATCTTTAAGAAAGTCTGGCGTGTCAGTCATAGTCGAAATTACACAATGGTTTGAAATGGCAAGCATTAGGGAATCTCTGATTAGTGTGGCGAGTGAAGCAAAGTTGGTCGCCGCCGGAGCGCAGACTTGTAGCGAAGCGAAAAGCCCGCCCTTTAGGGCGACCCCAAAGGGGTGAGAAGCCTTAGCTTCGAACAAAGCGGAGTTTATATGCGAATAAATGAGCATTTCGAGCACCGCCGACGATCAAAATTGCGAACGCAGTAATTAATCAGAGCTTCCCTAGAAAGTTTAGCGTAAAAACGCCTTAGATTCTGTTGGTCAGAAAATTCTGCCCACAAAAAAGGCGACACCTTGAAAGGGGTCGCCTTCTTTTCTAGCGAGAGTCTACTAGCGAACTGTGCCCCTAATTGCAGGGCACATCGCCTAACACTTGCTCAGATTAGCTGAACTGGTTAGACGTGTTTTTCGCACCTCCAGCTTTCAGAGCGTTCTCACCAGCGTAGTACTCTTTGTGGTCGTCGCCCATATCGGAGCCGGCCATGTTTTGGTGTTTAACACAGGCGATACCCTGACGGATCTCTTTGCGCTGAACGCCTTCAACGTAACCCAACATCGCTTTGTCACCGAAGTACTCTTTGGCCAGGTTGTCTACAGACAGGGCCGTGGTGTGGTAAGTCGGCAGTGTGATCAGGTGATGGAATACGTTCGCTTCACGGGCAGTATCTGCCTGGAAGCTTTGAACGCGAGCATCGGCAGCCGCAGACAGCTCAGAGTTGTCGTATTCAGCAGACATCAGGTTTGCGCGGTCGTAGGCAGAAACGTCTTTGCCTTCAGCAGCCCATGCATCGTAAGTTTGCTGACGGAAGTTCAGCGTCCAGTTGAATGAAGGCGAGTTGTTGTAAACCAGTTTCGCATCGGGGTGAACCTTGCGAACTTCGTCCATCATGCCTTTGATTTCGTGAACGGTAGGAACTGCAGTTTCGATCCACAGCAGGTCAGCACCGGCATTGATGGCTTCGATACAGTCAAATACGCAACGCTCGTGGCCAGTGCCTTGACGGAACTGGTACAGACCAGAAGGCAGACGCTTAGGACGAACCAGTTTGCCGTTACGGCTGATCAGTACATCGCCTTCAGCAGTGTCTTCTGGAGAAACTTCTTCGCAATCCAGGAATGAGTTGTAAACGTCACCCTGATCGCCTTTCTCGCGAACAACAGCGATTTCTTTGGTCAGGCCAGCACCTTCAGAGTCGGTACGAGCAACGATAACACCGTCGTCAACGCCCAGCTCAAGGAATGCGTAACGCAGAGCGCGCAGCTTGGCGTGGAAGTCGGCATGGGGAACGGTTACTTTGCCGTCTTGGTGGCCACACTGCTTCTCGTCAGCAACCTGGTTTTCGATCTGCAGACAGCAAGCGCCCGCTTCGATCATTTGCTTAGCCATCAGGTAAGTGGCTTCAGCGTTACCGAAACCAGCATCGATGTCGGCAACGATGGGCACAACGTGAGTTTCGTGGTTGTCGATTTTGCTTTGAATTTCAGCTTCTTTAGCTGCATCGCCAGCTTCGCGTGCCGCATCCAGCTCGCGGAACAGACCGCCCAGCTCACGTGCATCAGCTTGACGCAGGAAGGTGTACAGCTCGCGTACCAGATCGGCAACAACGGTTTTTTCGTGCATAGATTGGTCAGGCAGAGGACCGAAAGAGCTACGCAGTGCGGCAACCATCCAGCCAGACAGGTAGAGGTAGCGGCGCTCGGTAGTACCAAAGTGCTTTTTAATAGAGATCAGTTTTTGCTGACCAACAAAACCGTGCCAGCAGCCCAGAGATTGGGTGTACTTGGTTTTGTCTTTGTCGAACTCAGCCATGTCGCGACGCATAATGCCGGCGGTGTATTTGGCAATGTCCAGACCAGTTTTGAATTTGTTCTGAGCACGCATGCGTGCGGCAGATTCTGGGTTGATAGCATCCCATGGGCTGCCTGCTTGCTCTTTGAGTCCGGCGACGGATTGGATGTCTGCTTCTAACGATGACATATGCGGTCCCTTTTCGGTGAGTGGTGACTGATAGAAATTTCAACGTTGGCAAGTGTAGGTGGGGGATTCGGATTTAGCTAATTTATACTTTTTATTTTGGATATTTTTTTAGGAAATTTTACTGCCGTAACATATCTCGTGTTGCAACATAGAGAAGCGTTAGAGCTTTTTCCGCCACTTGGGGGCATTATGACGGAGCCGCTTGGGTATTTTTATTCACGGTATGAATAGTAAAAATAATATGGATATATTTGTGAAATTGTTGGCGGCTGGCTAGGATTAGCCCTCAAGATAACGGCCCTATTGCCTTTGTTTGGCCCGTAAATACGCTCCAAACTTTGCCATTATGCCGAATTTAACCACGCGATTTCCTCGACGCGAAATTAAGGAGAGTCAGCATGTCAGCACAGCAAATTAACCGGGTTGAACACAGTGGCCTACAGATTGCTGAGGTGCTTTATAAACTGGTGAATGAGCAGGTTGCGCCGGGCACCGGTATCGATGCTGATGCATTCTGGTCTTCCATGGCGGCAATTATTGCTGATCTGGCTCCCAAGAACAAAGCTCTGCTGGCTAAGCGCGATGCGATTCAAGCACAAGTAGACGAGTATCACCGCGCCAACCCCGGTGCGCAGGATATGGCTTCTTATAAAGCCTTCCTAGAAGAGATTGGTTACCTGTTGCCAGAACCCGCTGATTTTGCGATCTCTACCGAAAATGTGGATGCTGAAATCGCCAAGCTGGCTGGCCCGCAACTGGTTGTGCCGGTAATGAATGCCCGTTTCAGCCTCAATGCCGCCAATGCCCGCTGGGGCAGCCTGTACGATGCCCTGTATGGCACTGATGTGATTTCTGAAGAAGGCGGTGCTGAGCGCGCGGGTGCATACAACCCCGTTCGCGGCGACAAAGTAATCGCCTACGCGAAAGCCTTTCTTGATAAGCACGTTGCGCTGGCCAATGGCAGCCACGCCAATGCGACCAGCTACAAAATTGAAAACGGTGCGCTGCTTGTTGCGCTGGCAGATGGTTCTAGCAGCGGCTTGCAAGCTCCTGAAAAACTGGTTGCTTATATGGGCGATGCCGCAGCGCCAAGCAATATCTTGCTGGTTAATAACGGCCTGCACATCGATATCCAAATTGACGCAAACCACCCCATTGGTAAAACCGATGCCGCCAGCGTGAAAGACGTTTGTCTGGAGTCGGCGCTGACCACCATTCAAGACTGTGAAGATTCCGTTGCCGCTGTTGATGCAGACGACAAAGTTGTGGTTTACAGCAACTGGCTGGGTCTGATGAAGGGTGATCTGAGCGAAACCTTCAGCAAGGGCGGCAAAGACATGACCCGCCGCATGGCCGAAGACCGCGTATTCACTGCGCTGGATGGTAGCGACAAAGTACTGCACGGCCGCAGCCTGTTGCTGGTACGTAATGTTGGTCACTTGATGACTAATAACGCGATCATTGATGCGCACGGCAACGAAGTGCCAGAAGGCATCATGGATGCCATGGTAACGGTACTGGCGGCAATGCACGATCTGAAAAAGACCGGCAGCCTGAGCAACTCGCGCACTGGCAGCGTTTATATCGTGAAGCCGAAAATGCACGGCCCTGAAGAAGTGGCGTTTGCAGCGGAGCTGTTTGGTCGCGTAGAAGATGCGCTGGGCTTGGCTCGCAATACGCTGAAAATCGGCATTATGGATGAAGAGCGTCGCACCACCGTTAACCTGAAAGCCTGTATTGCGGCCGCCAGCGAGCGCGTTATTTTCATCAACACCGGTTTCTTGGATCGCACCGGTGATGAAATCCACACCAGCATGGAAGCCGGCGCTTTTGTTCGCAAAGCAGATATGAAGCAGCAGGCGTGGATCAAAGCATACGAAGATTGGAACGTGGATATTGGTCTGGAGTGTGGCCTGAGTGGCAAAGCCCAGATCGGTAAAGGTATGTGGGCTATGCCCGATGAAATGGCGCAGATGATGGACGCCAAAATCGGTCACCCTAAAGCCGGTGCAAACTGTGCTTGGGTACCTTCGCCTACGGCGGCAACCCTGCACGTGATGCACTATCACGAAGTAAATGTACTGAGTCTGCAAGAGCAAATCGCTGAGCGTCAGCGCGCGGCACTGGACGATATTCTGACCATTCCTGTTGCAGCCAATGCCAACTGGTCAGCGGCTGAAATTCAGCAGGAGCTGGATAACAACGCTCAGGGCATTCTCGGTTACGTAGTGCGCTGGATCGATCAGGGTGTGGGTTGTTCCAAGGTTCCCGATATTAATGATGTGGGGCTTATGGAAGACCGTGCGACGCTGCGTATCTCCAGCCAGCATATTGCCAACTGGTTGCGTCACGGTGTGTGCAGCAAGGAGCAGGTTCTGGAAACCCTGCAGCGCATGGCGGCGGTGGTTGATCGCCAGAATGCCGGCGACCCGCTGTACCGTGCGATGGCACCTAATTTTGACGACAGTGTTGCCTTCCAAGCGGCCTGTGAACTGGTATTTGAAGGCTGTGTACAGCCCAGCGGTTACACCGAGCCAGTTTTGCACCGTCGTCGTATCGAATTTAAAGCGAAACACGGCGCTTAAGTTTTAACGTAAGTTTTAGCCCGGCGTTTACGCTTTTACCCTTTCCTGTCAGTGAGGCTTGGCCCGGATTTTCCGGGCCTTTTTTTGTCTCGATTTTTTAGGCTTTTATCGAATTGATGCGGTGTTGTGAACTGATACTGGCGTCGTGTCTCGCTTCCCTTCATAATTTAGCTCTATTTAAAACAGGCAAAGCATTTTCATCATGAATTTATCGCGCATTGATCTGAACCTGCTGGTGTATCTGGACGTACTGCTGCGGGAAAAGAATGTCACCCGAGCGGCGGAGCAATTGGGTATTACCCAGCCTGCGCTCAGTAATGGTCTGCGCCGCCTGCGCGATCTGTTCAATGATCCTTTGTTGGTGCGTACCAGCGAGGGTATGACGCCCACCGAGCGGGCCTTGGAATTGCAGCCACGGGTGCGGGATATTCTCGCCTCTGTTGAACAGGCGGTATTGCCGGTTGCCGATTTCAATGTCGGCGACAGTGCGCGGGTGTTTCGGATTATGGCCAGCGACTATGCCGAATCCTGCCTGCTGATCCCACTGGCCCAGCAGCTTCGTACCGAGGCGCCGAATATTACATTGGACGTCTTAACGCCATCGGATGTGACCTTCCAAGATTTGGAGCAGGGCAAGATCGATATGGCGCTCAACCGCTTTGATCGCCTGCCTCAATCCTTTCACCAGGCGACTGTATGGCGCGATGGTTTTTCCTGCTTAATGAGTGCAGACAATGCCAATCGAGACAGTTTTGATATGGACGCGTTTTTGTCTGCCTCGCACGTCTGGGTGAGTAAAACCGGGATGGGGGTGGGTCGCGGTATGAACCAGCGCGACAGTCAGCGTTTAGGCTGGGTGGATGAGGCGCTGGCGGAATTCGGCCACGAACGGCAAATCCGCTTTTTTACCCGGCATTACCAAGTGGCGGCGATGTTGGCTCGGCATCCAGATCTGATCGCTACGCTGCCCACACAAATGGCGAATTTGTATAAAACGGACCCCACCCTTGTGGCGCGTAAACCGCCGTTTATGATTATTCCTATCGAATTGAAACTGGCGTGGAGCCCGCTGTTGCAGCATGACCCCGGTCATATTTGGCTGCGCCGGCGCATTGTCGATCTCGGTCAGGAAATTCTGGATCGCGGGTAAAAAACAAAGCAATTTCCGGGGAATTCCCGCATCTGGGGTGAATCTGCCGGGCAAAGCTGTCATGCTTGCACCATCAACTTAACGGGAGACCCTAATGAATATTGCAAATGGCTGCGTTGTCGCCTTTCACTACACCCTCACCGACGATAGCGGTGCCGAAATCGATTCTTCCAAGGGTGGCGAACCGCTGGCCTATCTTCACGGACACGGTGGCATTATCCCCGGTCTGGAGAAAGAGTTGGAAGGTAAAGCGGCTGGCGATGCTATGAAAGTCACGGTTCAGCCCGGCGAAGCCTACGGTGAAGTCAGCGAAGAGCTGGTGCAGTCTGTTCCTCGCGAAGCCTTCCAAGGTGTTGATCAAATCGAAGTGGGTATGCAGTTTCAAGCCCAAGGTGCAGGCGGTCAGGTGCAACTGGTTGTTGTGACTGCGGTTGATGATGAAGCGGTAACCGTTGATGCCAACCACCCCTTGGCGGGTAAAGTGCTGCACTTTGATGTGGCTATCGACTCTGTGCGTGAAGCCAGCGAAGAAGAACTGAGCCACGGCCATGTGCATGGTCCCGGTGGTCATCACCACTAAGCAATACATCAATGAAAAGGGCCTTACAGGCCCTTTTTTTTGCCCCAAATTTTGTATTGGCGCGAATTCTGCTTTACCTTTTAAACGCAGGTGTGATGCTGATTTGCGCGAGTGCTATTGCCAGCGCAAACCAAAAAGCCAGCGCAGGATAGAAGAAAATAGGAGACTGACCTTTGGTCCTCGCAGCCGAAAAACTGCAGGCATTTCTTGTGGCGGAAAATCTGCCAGATAGCTATGGCCAGCAGGCGGAACATTTTTTTCTGCCTCTGCTTGAATCGTTGTTGCCCGCAATTCGCAGCGGTCGGCTCAAGGTGCTAGGTATTCACGGAGCACAGGGCAGTGGTAAATCGACGCTGGCCGATCTTTACCGCTACTGTTTACAAGAGTTGGGACTCACGGTTGCTCAGCTATCCCTCGATGATTTCTATCTCACCAAGGCCGAGAGATTGGTCTTGTCTCAAACGGCTCATTCCCTGCTAAAAACCCGTGGTGTACCGGGCACGCATGATGTTGCCTTAGGGATGCAGACCATTGCTGCGTTAAAAACATTGGGCAAGGACGAAACCCTGGCGCTGCCACGTTTCGACAAACTCAATGATGACCGTTATCCAGAAGATGATTGGCCTGAAGTGGAAGGGCCGGTTGATGTGATCATTTTTGAAGGTTGGTGTTTGGGGGTGCCTGCTCAGCGTGATACGGAATTGGCCGCGCCTGTAAATGCCTTAGAGAGAAACGAAGACCAAGACGGAACTTGGCGGCGGTATGCCAATGCTCAATTAGCTGCGAGCTATCAAAACTGGTTTGCTGAAATTGATTATCTGGTAATGCTCCGCGCGCCTAGCTTCGAATGTGTGGCGCAATGGCGCTTGGAGCAGGAGCAGCGTCTTGCGGCAAAAGAAAGCGGCAAGCCGGTAATGGATGCCCAGCAGATTGAGCGCTTTGTTCAGCATTATGAGCGCCTTACTCGTTATGGTTTAAGCGTACTACCGGAGCGAGCTGACTGCGTTTTGGCGTTGGCGGAAGATCGGCGGATTATCGATCTGACTCACTCGGGAGAGCGTTATGAGTGAGTCGGTGCTTACCAGTGTGTGGGCCAGTGTGATGGTCTTTAGCGATATGGATGGCACTCTGCTAGATCACCATAGCTACGATTATTCCGCCGCTCAAGCCGCGCTTGATCGTTTGGCGGCACTCAATATTCCGCTGATCCTCAATACCAGTAAAACCCGGCCAGAAGTGTTGGCTTGGCAAAAACGATTGGGATTGCACACAGCGTTTATTGTAGAGAATGGCGCTGCGGCCTATTTACCAAAAACGCTAATAAGTGCTGATGAGCTTGCCGAGTATTCCGCTGCTAACAAGGGGATAGCGATTGCTGATGCCGAGGATTTTTGGCAGGTGGCAATGTCGGCACCCCGCGCCCAAATCATTGATGCCTGCCATGCTTTGCGTGAACGCGGTAACTATCAGTTTGAAGGCTTTAGTGATTTTAGTGTTGCACAACTTTGCGACATTACTGGACTTGCCCCCATTGATGCAGAACAAGCAATGGCGCGGGAATTCTCTGAACCGATTTGTTGGCAGGATACCGATGCACGCTGGCAAGAGTTTGAAACAGAAATTGCTAAGCGAGGACTGCATGCGCTGAAAGGCGGGCGCTTCACTCATATTATGGGCGCGACCGATAAAGGCGTGGCGATGCTCAAGCTGGCGGCGCTGTTGTGTCCGGAGCAATCGACTATCACTATTGCTTTGGGTGATAGTCATAACGATGTGGCTATGCTGAAAGCGGCGAGTTACGCGGTGGTGATTCGTTCACCGAGTCATCCGCCGCCAGCAGTCTCTGATCCGCAGGGTGAGGTAATGCTCAGCGAGGAATTTGGTCCTGCTGGCTGGAGCAGCTGTATGCAATATCTACTCGATAAGCTGGAAAGTGACAGCAACATTCAAAATTAATTTAAAAATGGATAAGAAGGATTTATGGGAGACTTTTATCAAAACGGCGTGATCACAACCTTGCACAATTTGGTGGATCGCCCAGTGGCAGAATTGGAAACTGAGCTGGAGGCCTTCGCCCGAAAACGGCCTATGGCCTTGATTTTACCTTCGCTATTTTCTGAGCTGGAAGGGCCAGCCTTAAAACACATCATCGATGAAATCGCGCAGGTGAAATACATTGATGAAGTGGTGATTGGTCTGGATCGTGCCGATGAAAAACAATACCGGCACGCGCTGAAATTCTTCAGCAAATTACCGCAAAAGCATCATGTGTTGTGGAACGATGGGCCGCGCCTGCGTGCGATTGATGAGCGCTTGCAAGCCAAAGGCTTGGCGCCGATGGAGCCGGGCAAGGGACGCAATGTTTGGTATTGCATGGGGTATTTGTTGTCAGCTAGCCGCGCCGAGGCGATTGCGCTGCATGACTGCGATATTCTCACCTACGACCGCCGCTTGCTGGCGAATCTGTTTTATCCCGTTGCTAATCCGTCCTTTAGCTACGAGTTTTGTAAGGGCTATTATGCCCGTGTTGCCGACGGAAAAATGAATGGCCGAGTCAGTCGCCTATTAGTCACGCCCCTGCTGCGTTCCTTGAAAAAAATCTTCGGCAATCTCGAATATCTGGATTACTTGGACAGTTACCGCTACCCACTGTCTGGTGAGTTTTCCATGCGCCGTGATGTATTAACCGATTTGCGTATTCCCAGCGACTGGGGCTTGGAGATCGGCGTGTTGTCAGAGGTCTATCGCAACTACTCGACAAACAAGTTGTGTCAGGTGGATATTGCCGATTGCTACGACCATAAGCACCAGTCCTTGTCTGCTGACGACGAGAATAGCGGCCTGTCGAAAATGTCGATTGATATTGCCAAGGCAATATTCCGCAAGTTGGCGACTAACGGCGTGGTGTTTAACTCCGAGACGTTCCGTTCCATCAAAGCTACGTATTTCCGAGTGGCCCTCGATTTTGTTGAGAGTTACCGCAACGATGCTGAATTTAATGGCTTGAGTTTGGACTTGCATCGGGAAGAGCAGGCGGTGGAATTATTCGCCCAGAACTTGGTGAAAGCGGGCAATACCTTTTTAGATAACCCGATGGAAACCCCTTTTATTCCAAGCTGGAATCGAGTTTGCAGTGCTGAGCCCAGTCTTACTTCGGACTTGGTTCAGGCGGTGATTGATGATCATAAGGCCTTTTCTTAAAAAATAAGCGCAACATTGAGCGATTTCCTATGACCGAACTCAGCCCTCAAGCCCATTTGCGTCAGCGACTCGAAAATCACCTGCGGGTAATTTATCCCGATCTGGATCGAGCGCCGTTGATAGAGGGCATTGTTGAGTTAATGCATCTGGAAAACCGCTGTTTTATGCCCGAGAGTCACCGCAATCTTTGGGATGAAACCGATGTTTTGATGATCAGCTACGGCGATTCAATTCTGTGCGAGGGCGAGTGGCCGCTGCATACGCTGCACGATTTTCTGCGTACAGAATTACAGGGTGTGATTAGCGGTGTGCATATACTGCCGTTTTATCCTTGGAGTTCAGACGACGGCTTTTCCGTTATTAACTATGTCGAAGTGAATCCGTCCCTTGGCGAATGGCAAGACATTAACGCCATTGCCCGCGACTTTGATCTGATGGCAGATCTGGTGATTAACCACTGTTCTTCGCGCAGCCTTTGGTTTGAAAATTTTAAACAGCGTAAATCACCGGGAATGGATTATTTTGTCGAACAAGACCCGGAAATTGATCTCTCTGAAGTAGTGCGGCCCCGAACCAGTCCCTTGCTGGCAGAGGTGCAAACACTGGATGGTATTCGCCATGTTTGGTGTACCTTTAGCCACGATCAAGTGGATTTGAATTTTGAAAATCCCGCGGTGCTGATGGAGTTTATGCGCATCGTGCGCCACTACCTCGATCAAGGCGTGAAGATTTTCCGCTTGGATGCGGTTGCCTTTCTTTGGAAAATTCCCGGCACTAATTGTCTGAACCTAGAGCAGACTCACGAAATGGTGCGCCTGCTTCGCAGTGTTATTGAGCACGCGGCGCCAGATGCCATTCTACTGACAGAAACCAATATTCCGCTGCGGGAAAATCTGGCCTACTTTGGCAATGCCAATGAAGCGCATATGGTTTACAACTTTTCGCTGCCGCCGCTATTGGTTAATGCCATGGTCAGCGGCAGCTCACGGGCGCTAAAAAATTGGATGATGGGGATGCCTGCGGCGCAGGATGGCACCACCTATTTTAATTTTATTGCCTCCCACGATGGTATTGGCCTGCGTCCTGCCGAGGGCTTGTTGGAAGACAGTGAAATCGGTCAGTTAGTCGAACTGATGCAGGAGTCGGGCGGGCGGGTATCGTGGCGGGCCTTGGGCAATGGTGAGAGCCGCCCTTATGAAATCAATATCAGTCTATTCGATGCCATGCGCCGCAGTATGCAAGGCGGCGAAGATGGTTTTCAGCAGGCTCGTTTCCTCTGTGCCCATGCCATTATGCTGAGCTTGCAGGGTATGCCAGCCATTTATATACACAGCCTGCTGGCCACTGAAAACGACTATGACCGGGTCGAACATTCCGGCCACAATCGGGCGATTAATCGCCATCAGTGGAGTAAGGCCGAATTGGAAGAGGCCTTATTACAAGACACCCATCACTCGCGTATTTTTACCGCGCTTAAAGATTTGATCAGTCTGCGCAAAGCGCAGGCCGCTTTCCATCCCAATGCCAGTCAGTACCCACTACACTTGGGCGATCAGCTATTTGGTGTGCGACGCGAAACCCGCAGCCGCGACGCGCGCAAGCAAACCCTGATTGCCGTGTTTAGCCTCAGTGCTGAGCCGCAAACTATTCCGCTGGATGAGTTAAATCTGGATGCGGATCGCGACTGGCGCGCCTTGTTAAATGCCGATTTTCTCGATTTTTCTGCGGAAACACTCACCTTGCCCGCCTATGGTTATTGTTGGCTCAGTAGCGAAGATTAAGCGCGGTAAGAAATTTCGATAGAACGATTCTGCCCGCGCTTTGATTGGCTTTGTCAGTTACCCCTAATGGCGAGATTGCTACCCTTTAGCCTGTTTATTTCAGTCTGAAGGATTTTTCCAATGCCATCCTATTCCGCGCCAATGCGTGACATCCACTTTGTGCTTAAAGATCTGCTCAATGCGCCTGCTCACTACGCGGGGCTGTCTGGCTGCGAAGCGCCTAATGAAGAATTGATGGATGCGATTTTGGCCGAAGGTGCCAAGTTTGCTGAAAATGTACTCGATCCGATTGCGGCAACAGGCGATGAGCAGGGCTGCCAATTTGAAAATGGCAAAGTCACGACCCCGCCCGGTTTTAAAGAGGCGTTTAAGCAATGGGCCGAGGGTGGCTGGCAATCTTTCGCAGTGCCGGTGGCAGATGGTGGTCAAGGTCTGCCTTCTTCCCTCGGGACGGTCATCGGTGAAATGACTGGTGCACCGTGCTGGGCATTCAGCATGTATACCGGACTGGCTTTGGCGCCGGTGACCTGTTTGCTTAACGGTGGAAGCGAAGCTCAAAAACAGCGCTATTTACCTAAATTGATCAGCGGTGAATGGGCCGGGGCTATGTGCCTGACAGAAGCCCATTGCGGCTCGGATGTGGGTTTGCTGCGTACCAAGGCGACCCCCAATGGCGATGGCACTTACACCTTGCAAGGCACCAAAATTTTTATCTCCGGTGGTGAACAAGATCTGACTGAAAATATTGTTCACGCGATTTTGGCGCGGGTTGAGGGTGCGCCAGAGGGCACCAAAGGGGTATCACTGTTTATTGCACCAAAGTACTGGGTAGAAGAAGACGGCAGTCTCGGCGAATTTAATAATATTAGCTGCGGTGCGGTGGAAAAGAAAATGGGTCTCAAAGCCCAAGCCACTTGTGTGATGAACTACGATGGCGCCCGCGCGGTGTTGCTCGGTGAAGAAAATCGCGGATTGGAAGTGATGTTCAAACTGATGAATACCGCACGCCTTGGCACCGCTCTGCAGGGTTTGGCGATGTCTGAAATCGCGTATCAAGGCGCAGTGGGCTATGCCCGCGAACGCCTGCAAATGCGCTCACTTACCGGCCCTAAAAATCCTAATGGCCCTGCCGATCCGATCATTGTGCATCCCGATGTCCGCCGTATGTTGATGACCCAAAAAGCCATCGTTGAAGGTCAGCGAGCGATGATCTACTGGTTGGCGCAGCAGGTTGATTTAAGCAGTCACGGCAATGCCGAACAAAAAGAAAATGCCGATCAGCTTTTAGAATTACTGACTCCAATTGCCAAAGCCTTCTGTACAGAAACCGCTCAAGAATCGGTTTATCTCGGTATGCAGGTGTTTGGTGGCCACGGATATATTGCCGAGCATGGCATGGAGCGTATCGCTCGCGACAATCGAATTTCAACCGTGTATGAAGGCACAACGGGTATTCAAGCCTTGGATTTATTGGGCCGTAAAGTCATGGGCAGTGGCGGTACGGTGTTGCGGCATTTCACCAAGCAAATTCACAAATTTTGCGAGTCTCATAAAGCGCGGGAAGATATGCAGGAATTTATTACGCCATTGAAAGACCTGAATGCCCAGTGGGGTGAGGTGACTATGGCTGTGGGCGAAAAAGCCATGAGTAACGCCGATGAAGTCGGGGCGGCCTCGGTGGATTATTTGATGTTCTCGGGTTACATCACCTTTGCCTATCTCTGGGCGAAGATGGCGGAGCTGGCATTAGATAAAGCTGCTGAAGGAAATACTGATCCACTTTATGGCAGTAAATTGAAAACCGCGCGCTTTTATTTTCAGCGGCTATTGCCACGTACGGCGGCGCACAAAGCGGCGATGCTGGCTGGTGCTGAAAGTATGATGGCTATGGGCGAAGATGAGTTTATGTTTTAAAACTCGCTATATTAATCAGAGCGTCCACAATCTTGGCGCAATAAAAAATCCCCAGCAAAAAAGGCTCAGTAGAAATTACTGAGCCTTTTTTGTTATTCAGAAAAATGTCGCGAAGGTATTCGCTGCATTAATCAAAGCTTACCTACTTTACTGAAATACCGAGGGCTTTGACGGTTTCAAGATTGAGGTAACCATCTACCGGCAGATCATTGGCGCGCTGATAGGCATTTACCGCCTTCATGGTTTTGGCGCGCATCACACCGTCAATCGGGCCGGGGTTGAAGCCCGCGGCATTCAGCGCGGTTTGAATTTCCTTGATCTTTTCAGGCGTGGCGTTGGTGTCACACAGGATCGCGCGGCGTTCAGTGCGAGCCTCGGCAACTTTAACTTTGCGCTCCAGCGTCTTGTATTGAGCTGGAATGATTTCCTCGCGTACCGACGCGGGAATATCCACAACGCGATGGCTGACGGTTTCATAAACCGCAGGAATGATTTCCTCGCGGATGGTGGCAGGCGTGTCAATCACCGTGCGTGAAACCATTTCATAGCGTGCTGGAATAATGATGTCACGAGTGCTGGATGGCTGATCAATCACTTGCCGTGAAACAGTTTCATATTCAGCGGGAATCGTGATTTCTTCGGTGCGAGCGGGGGTATCAATCACGCTGCGTGTTTCTGTTTGGTATACCGCTGGAACAGTAATTTCTTTAACGCCGGCAGGTGAAACCAAAACTTGCTTGGTGATGGTTTTGTACTGGGCAGGTATTTCAACCAGGCACATTACATCGTCATCCATGCGGGTGTTATCGGCATTGAACCAACCTTGTTCAACGTTGCTGCCCTGTACTTTGCCATCGGCGCCGACTTTAAATGCGGTAACGGGGCGAACTTCAAGCGCGTCGCCAATATAGGCATGGCCGCGTTTCCAGACTTTATGCGCTTCTGAAATTTGTACGCGCTCGGTTACCGTTTTAAATGTCGCGGGATAAGGCTCATAACGCGTGCTGGCTTCTTTAACCATGACGCGTTCGCTAACCGTTTTGAATGTTGCAGGAATAACGGTGATTTTGGTGCTGGCGGGCTTGCTTAGCACTTGTTCGGTAACGGTTTTATAAGTGGCGGGAATAGGTTCCTTGCGAACCGATTCAGCTTGAACCATGACCCGCTCTTCCACGGTTTTGTAAGTGGCGGGCACTGGAATTTGCTTGATCATTTCCGCTTGCACCATTACTTGCTGCTCAACGGTTTTGTAGGTTGCCGGTACAGAAATATATTTCTTGGTGGCGGGGATGGCCTCTACCTTTTCATACTGGGTTTCGTATTTAATGGGAATAAGCACATTGCCGAAGCAGTTTTGAGAGACGTCATTTGTGGCGACTTCAACCGGTGCAGGCTGTGGGGCGGCTACGACTTTTTCTGTTGCAGAAATGGGGCGTGGCATATCGCCGCTAAAATTATTGTCGCACTGCTTCATGCTCAGGCGAACAATATTCCCCGTTGCGTCCATATAAGCATTGACGTCCATATTGGGCGAAAACGGAATGTATTTGCCTTGCAGTTCAGGGGCAACACCGTCGCGATTGTGGTGATGAGCCGCGCCGAGATCACAGGCGCCTTGCTCATAGCCGGGGATGCTGCCTAGGGTGGCGGTCATCACATTGGCTTCACCTTGGCGAAGCTGAAATGGCTGGGTGGTGTGGGATTTATAAAATTTGGCTGATCCGCTGTTGACGGCGGCATCGCATTCGGCGGCGCTTGAATAGCCAACATTGCCATATTGGTCGGTGAACAGGTCTGCGTGCGCAGAGCTGGTCGCTATTAAAAACAGCGCACTGCCGAAGACAGCCATCGCGCTGCCGTATTTTTTCTCACTCACTTTCGTTCTCCATGTGAATTGGTTTTGGAATGGGATTTCCAAGACCAGTAACGATCCTTGTTCAGTAACTATCCTTAGCTACCGTTTTTTAACTATATAACAGGGGCTGTGTTCGAGATAGCACTGCGGCCAGCCTTTGGTGATATTGCCTATAAGGTGCGCTGTTAAAAGTGGAACAAAATAAAAGCGGCGCTAGATAGCGCCGTTGGGGGAATGCGTGGTGTCGAGTTTAAAAATTAACGATTCGCTCGATTATTAATCAGTTCGTCAACCACGGAAGGGTCGGCAAGGGTTGAAGTGTCGCCCAAATTTTCCAGTTCATTGGCGGCAACTTTACGCAGAATACGGCGCATGATTTTGCCCGAGCGGGTTTTCGGCAGACCGGGAGCCCACTGGATAATATCGGGTTTGGCAATGGGGCCAATATCTTCGACACAGAGGGCGATCAGTTCTTTTTTCAGTTCATCACTGCCTTGTGCGCCGTGCATCAGGGTAACGTAGCAGTAAATGCCTTGGCCTTTGATATCGTGGGGATAGCCGACTACCGCTGCCTCGGCGACGAGGTCGTGCTCTACCAATGCACTTTCAATTTCGGCGGTGCCCATACGGTGACCGGAAATATTCAGTACGTCGTCAACTCGGCCGGTAATCCAGTAGTCGCCATCGGCATCGCGGCGGGCGCCATCGCCGGTAAAGTAATAGCCTGGGTGAGTGCTGAAATAGGTTTCGATCATGCGTTGGTGATCGCCATACACGCTGCGAATCTGGCTGGGCCAAGAGCGTTTGATCACGAGCAGGCCTTCACCGGGGCCTTCGATTTCCTTGCCGTCGTTATCTAGCAGGGCGGGTTCAACACCGAAAAATGGCTTGGTCGCTGAGCCGGGTTTAAGTTCAGTGGCGCCGGGCATGGGTGTCAGCATATGGGCGCCGGTTTCGGTCTGCCACCAAGTGTCCACAATCGGACATTTGCTGTCACCGACCACGCGGTAATACCACTCCCAGGCCTCAGGGTTAATGGGTTCACCTACAGTGCCGAGCAGGCGCAAACTACTGCGTGAGCAGCGTTCAACAAATTCATCGCCGGCACCCATCAATGCGCGAATGGCGGTGGGGGCGGTGTAGAAGGTGCTGACATTGTGTTTGTCGATCACTTGCCAGCAACGCGATGCATCCGGGTAGGTGGGGACGCCTTCAAACATCAAGGTCGTGGCGCCATTGGCCAGTGGGCCGTAAACAATATAGCTGTGACCGGTAACCCAGCCGACATCGGCGGTACACCAGTACACTTCGCCATCTTTATAGTCGAACACATATTTGTGGCTCATGGCCGATTGCAGCAAATAACCTGCGGTGGTGTGCATAACGCCTTTGGGTTTGCCGGTAGAGCCTGAGGTGTACAGAATAAATAGCGGCGCTTCACTGTCCATCGATTCTGGCGCGCAGTCTGTGCTCGCTGCGGCGGTGGCTTCGTGATACCAAACATCGCGTCCTGCTTGCCAGGCGACATTGCCGCCGGTGCGCTTCACTACAAGGGTGTGTTCAATGCAGGCGGTTTCCGGTTCGGCAAGGGCTTTGTCGGCATTGGCTTTGAGCGGAACGACTTTGCCGCCACGCACGCCTTCATCGGCGGTAATAAGTAATTTGCAGCCGGCATTTTGAATCCGATCTTTCAGGGCTTCTGGTGAGAAGCCGCCAAACACCACCGAGTGTACTGCGCCTATGCGCGCGCATGCCAACATGGCATAGGCGGCTTCAGGGATCATGGGCATGTAAATACAAACCCGGTCGCCTTTGCTGACGCCTAGATTTTTCATGGCATTGGCCAGTCGGCAAACAGCTTCGTGCAGTTGATTGTAAGTAATGTGGCTGCTTTCGGCGGGGTTATCGCCTTCCCAGATAATGGCGGTTTGCTCGCCTCGGGTGGCTAAATGGCGGTCGATACAGTTGTAGGAAACATTGAGTTGCGCACCGTCAAACCACGCCGCTTCACCTTTGGGAAAGTCATATTCACACACGGTGTGCCATTCTTTATCCCAGCTTAAAAATTCACGCGCTTGCTCTGACCAGAACGCATCGGCGTCATTAATTGAGCGCTGATACATTTCTTCGTAGCGAGCTTGGGTGATGTGCGCGGTGTCGGCATAGCTGGTTGGAATAGGGTGTTTATTGTGTATATGGCTCATGATTATTTCTCTTATCTGGCGAAGTTGATCTCCGGCCGATTTTTCCGGCGCGGAAACCAACGTGGTGATGATCCTGTGAGTTGAGGCTTGGCCCCAGATATTATCCGTATTTTTCCCAAGCATAGCCGCTTGTTTGGCAGGTTTATAGACTTTCTCGACTAAAGTCGAAGAGAAGATTTGGCGGGCGGAAGACGTTTTGCGGGCATAAAAAAACGCCGTCACAAAGACGGCGTTTTAAGGCTATTTGATCGTGTAGCGCTTACGCGACTTGAACCGGAATCGCGTTGCTGGAGTGGCTAACGGTATTGTCTGGGTTCATATAGATCAGGCGTGGCTTGAAGTTAATCAGCTCGGCCTCGGTGTAGCTGGCATAGGCGCAGATAATCACCACGTCATCAACGCCGGCTTTGTGGGCCGCTGCGCCGTTAACGGAGATGATGCCGCTATTGTCTTCGCCGCGAATGGCATAGGTGGTGAAGCGCTTGCCATTGGTTACGTTGTAAATCTGAATTTGTTCGAACTCGCGGATGCCAGACATATCCAGCAATTTGCCATCGATCGCGCAAGATCCTTCATAGTCCAGTACCGCATGGGTAACACGGGCTTTGTGGAGCTTGGCTTTAAGCATAACGGACTGCATAACGCTATTCCTCTCTTGGATTTTGCTGCGGCCTAGTTGGTGGCCAGCATGCCCCAATCCGAGCTGGGGTTTAGGTTGTGGGTGACATTATCAATGAGCCGGGTGCTGCCCAGTTTTGCGGCGGCAAGTATAACAATTTCTTCGGTCTCTGGTGTTACATCCAGAAGATCGCGGGCATCACAGATATTAAAGTAATCTGGTTCAAATCCGGCCGCTTGCAAGCTCAGGCGAGCATGGCATTCCAGCTCGCGGTAGCTGTCGTAACCACAGGCAATCGCCTGGCGAGTTTCCTGCAAAATGCGGTGTAAGACCGGCGCAATTTGGCGCTGCTCTTCATTCAAATAGCCATTGCGCGAACTTAGCGCTAGGCCATCTTCGGCGCGGGCGGTGGCAACACCGACAACGTTAACCGGCATAAGCAGATCGCGCACCATTTTGCGGATGATGCTGAGCTGCTGAAAATCTTTCTCGCCAAATACGGCGACATCGGGCTGCACAATATTGAACAGCTTGTTTACCACGGTGGTTACGCCGTCAAAATGACCGGGGCGGCTGGCACCACAATGGCGGTTGCCCAGCTCAGGTACGCAAACCTTGCTGTGGATTTCCATGCCTTCCGGGTAGATTTCTTCTACTTGGGGCAGGAATAGGTACTGAGTGCCCTCGGCAAACAGCTTCTCTTTATCTGCAGTAATAGTACGCGGATAGTTGTCTAGATCTTCATTAGCGCCAAATTGCAGCGGATTAACGAAAATACTGACCACAACAACATCGGCCAATTGACGGGCGCGGCGAACAAGGCTGATGTGACCTTCATGGAGATTGCCCATGGTCGGTACAAAAGCCACGCTTTTGCCTGTCTGTCTTGCAGTGTTAAGAGCGGACCGCAACGCTTCCGCCGTGCTATACGTTTTCATACCACCCAACTTCCCAATCTCTAGCCTTACAGAACTATCCGCAAGTGGTTTACTGTGAAGTCAGTCCGCATTCTCGGCGGGCTGGCAACGGTTGTAACAGTGTTTTTTGCCCAAGCAGAATTGCTCATTAAGTGAGCAGTTCTAACATGGCGGGCAAGTATGCCGGAATCGACAGGGGCGTTCAATCCTTCGGTAACAAAAAATTCACATAAATGTTACGGGCAAAATGTTCCTGCAGGTAACACCTTAAATGATTCAATAGCTTAGGAAAAGAACGAGAGAAAATACTCGGATTTTCTTAGTTAAAACAATGCTCTTCGGCCGGAAAGCTACCGTCTTCAACCGCTTCGCGGTAGCGGCTGAGGGCGTGTTCAATACTAGCGCTGCCTTCGGCAAAGTTGCGAACAAAGCGGGCGGTTTTCTCGGTAACACCGAGAAGGTCGTGCATGACCAGAACTTGGGCATCGGTATGTGGTCCGGCGCCAATGCCGATAACGGGAATGTGGAGCTTATCAGTGATCTGTTTTGCCAGCGAAGTGGGTACACACTCCAAAACCAAGAGCATGGCTCCGGCAGCCTCTAGGGCAAGGGCGTCTTCAATCATGGCTTGAGCGGCAGCGGCATCGCGGCCCTGTACTCGGTAGCCACCAAAGACGTTAACGGATTGCGGGGTAAGACCGAGGTGGCAGCACACCGGGATGCCGGCGCGGTTGAGTTGACGAATGCTGTCTGCCAGCCATGCGCCGCCTTCAATTTTTACCATATGCGCACCGGCGCGCATCAAACTGGTGGCGCTCTCTAGGCATTGCTCGGTGGTGTTGTAACTGCCAAAGGGCAGGTCGGCCATAATCATCGGCTGTGCACAGCCGCGTTTTACGCAGGCGGTGTGGTAGGCCATATCTGCAACTGTAACGGGCAGGGTGGAGTCATTGCCCTGCACAACATTGCCCAGCGAGTCGCCAACCAGAATCACGTCGATGGCGGCTTTTTCCACCAAGCGGGCGTAGCTGGCTTCATAGCAGGTGACCACGGCAAATTTTTGCCCGTCCTGCTTTTTCTTGAGCAGACTTTGAATACTGACCTTGCTCATGGCAACTCCTTAAATGGTGCGGATAGCTGATGAAGTTTAGACGATGGAAAAAGAGGGATTAAAGTAATGGCGGCCGCCATTAATTTCCAGCAGATACTGCAGTAATTGTTCGAAATGCGAGTCATTATTTGCGAAATCAATTTCGGTGGCGTTGATGATCAGCAGTGGCGCCTCGGTGTAGTCCAGAAAAAACTCGGTATACGCGGCATTGATGCGTTCGAGGTAGTCCAGATCAATATGGCGTTCGTGCTTGATACCGCGCTGTTGAATACGGTCTTTTAATACTTTAATTGGGGCTTGCAGGTAGATGACTAAATCCGGGGTGGGCATATCCACCTCCAGTTTTTCATAGACTTTGTTGTACAGCTCCAGCTCGTCTTTATCTAGGGTGGCGCGGGCAAACAGCGGATCTTTTTGGAACAGAAAGTCGGCGATGGTGGTGCGATTGAACAGATCGTCTTCGGTCAGCTCGTTAAGTTGCTGGGCGCGTTGCAGTAAAAAGAATAGCTGGGTGGATAGCGCTGCATGGCGTTGATTGGCGTAAAAGCTGGGCAGAAAGGGGTTGTCTTCTGCCTGCTCGAGCAGCAAGCCAAAGTTTAGCCGCTCGGCCAGTTTGCGGGTCAATGTGGTTTTGCCCACGCCAATAGGACCCTCAATCGCGATAAAGCGCGGCGGGTTTTCTTCATTAATAATGGGTTTGTTGACCAGTCGTTCTCTAATCATGCGTCTTTTTTTTAGCTAATAGGTGTGTCTAGCAGCCAGAGCTGTTGAGTGTTCATGTTGCCGGAATCGGTGTAATGGTCAAGTCCGCGGGCTGTCAAAAGCTCGGGCGCGAGTTCCCCGAGAGGAAAAAGCACAAAGTCGCGCTCCCACATACGGGGATGGGGAAGACTAAGCTCCGGTGTTTCCCGGTGTTCTTCGCCAAAGAGTAATAAGTCGAGATCCAGTGTGCGCGGCCCCCAGTGGATCAGGCGTTGCCGACCAAACTGGGCTTCCAGTTTTTGTAACTCTGAGAGCAGGCCGAGGGCGTCGAGCTCGGTGTGCAGTTCGGCGACGGCGTTAACATAATCACCCTGCAGGCCGGGGCCAATAGCTTTAGAGCCGTAAAGCTGAGACTGGGCTGAAAGCTGGGTGTGGGGCAGGGTGGCCAGCGCGGCGATGGCCGCCGTTATTTGCTGGCGGGGATTTTCCAGATTACTGCCAAGTCCAATAAAACAACGGGTCATGAGTTTTGCGGACGCGGGCCACGACGCCGGCGGCGGGGGCGGCGTTTGTCGTTGTTGCTGGGTTGGCGGATGTGGCGCGCCATGGCGTTGCGGGCGTCTGGGTGAGATTCTTGAAACGCTTGCCACCACTGGCCAAGGCCGGCTTCAACTTCACCGACTTGTTCGCGCAAGAGTAGAAAATCGAATCCAGCGCGGAAATAGCGGTGCTCCAGCAGTTGTTCGGCGCGCTTACCTTGGCGGCGATTCAGCCGTAGCTGCAATTCCCAGATATCGCGCATGGGTAGCGAGAAGCGTTTGGGAATGGCAATGCTTTGTTGCTGGCGGTGCAATACCCGCTCGGCGGCTTGGTGCAGGGCGGGAATCTCAGGTTCGCCTTCGGCAATTAATTGGGCGAGTAATTCTTTCACTGCGGGCCATAGCAGGATTGCATAGAGGAAGGCCGGTGTTACCGGTTTGTCTTCGGCAATGCGTGCATCAGTATTGGCCAAGCCTTGCTGTATGAAATTTTCAGCGTTGGGAAGATTTTGATCCAGCAGTTTCTGGGTTGCAGGAAACAGCGGATTAAATAGATCGTAGCGTCTGAGCAGGGCGTAGGTTTGCAGACCACGGCCATTCATCAGCAATTTAATCACTTCGTCAAACATGCGCGCCGGGGCAATATCTTGCAGCAACGGCGCCAGTTTTTTGAGCGGAGCTTCGGTGCCGGGCTCAATGTCAAAGTTCAGCTTGGCTGCGAAGCGCACAACCCGCAACATGCGCACGGGATCTTCGCGGTAGCGGGTTTCCGGGTTGCCAATCACGCGAATAACGCGGTTTTTCAAATCCTCAACGCCGCCGACAAAGTCGTAAACGCAGAAATCTTTACTGCTGTAATACAGCGCATTGATGGTCAGGTCGCGGCGGGCCGCATCGTCATCGATATCGCCAAACACATTATCGCGCAGCAACATGCCGGAGGCATTGCGAGCCGCCGCATTTTTAGAGGGCGCGGCATCTTGTTGTTCGTGGTGGGCGCGGAAGGTGGTGACTTCGATCACCTCGTGGCCAAAGCGCACGTGAACGATCTTGAAGCGGCGGCCAATAATGCGGCTATTGCGGAATTGGCGGCGCACTTCTTCGGGGGTGGCGCTGGTGGCAATATCAAAGTCTTTGGGTTGGCCTTCCAGCAAAATATCGCGCACGCCGCCGCCGACCAGATAGGCTTCGTATCCCGCGCTATTGAGTCTTGAGATGACTTTTAGTGCGCTGTCGCTGATTTGCTTGCGGGAGATGCCGTGCTGATCGCGGGGAATTTTGCGGGGGCCACTACTGGTCGCGCCTTGGCGCGAAAATCGCGAAGTGATTTTGTGCCAGAGGCTGCCGCTTGCGCTGGTGGTCATTAATAAGGCGTCGATTAGGTAGTTATAAACCGCCGCATTCTAGCACAGGACGCAGAATGAGGTTTATTGAACAAGAAATTAGGAACTTTTGAGAAGTGAGTAGAGTCTGAAAGAGGTAAATAAATTAGGCTGCCAGTTTTAGCGGTGGAATTTAAGAAGAAGAATTTTCAGGGCTCCAGAAACGAATAAGGGGAAGATAATCTTCCCCACCCAGGTCTCTTTGCTATCGCTATTATTTTTATTGTTTCTTCGTTTGTTATTTTTATTATCGTATTTATTGTTCTTTTGCGGCGTATAAAAGCATTTGCTGTGCCAGTTTTTAAAATTCCTTATTTATCAATGAGATAAATATTTTTTCGCCAAATTTTACGCGTTACAGTAATGTGTATTGTTACCTATATAAACGGGCTTTGTTACGTAGATGGGAAAAGGGTAACGCGTATATCGCCGGGACAAGTGCTTAGCTGCGTGCCCCGGCAGTGCGATTGGATTTTTTGCGCGGAATGCCCAAGCGCTGGCGGCGCTCCCATAGGCATTTGCGGCTGACCCCCAGTTTTTGCGCCAATTCGGTCTCGCTCATGGAGTCTTGGTGCTCCAGTACAAAGCGCTGGAAATAGTCTTCCAATGACAGGTCTTCAACCGGGTCGAGACCACGGGTACGGCCACTGCGGCGCTCGCTGTTTTGGGTGCTGCGGCGGCGCTCGCTGGCCGATTCAGGCGGGCGGCCACGAATTTGGCTGATATCTACCAGTTCAAGGTCGATATCCAGTAGCTCGTTATCGATCTCGTCGCCATCACAGAGAATCACCGCGCGTTCTACGGCGTTTTCCAATTCGCGGATATTGCCGGGCCAAACATAGGTGGTGATCGCTTGAATGGCTTTAGGGCTGAAGTGCAAGGGGCCGCGTCCCATGGCTTCGCTGCGTTGCTTTAGGAAGCTTTCGGCAATTTCCAGAATATCGCGTCCGCGATCGCGCAGTGGGGGTAGCTCCAGTTTCATAACATTGATCCGGTAATAAAGGTCTTCCCGGAATTTACCGTTATGGGCCATGTCTTTGAGATCGCGGTGGGTTGCGCAAATCAGGCGCACATCAACCTTGTAAGAATCGACGGAGCCGATACGGCGGATTTCATCTTCCTGAATAAAGCGCAGTAGTCGCGCCTGCGCTTCCAGTGGTAATTCGCCAATTTCATCCAAAAACAGGGTGCCGCCATCGGCGGCTTCAATCAGGCCGATGCGATTGGCATTGGCGCCAGTAAACGCGCCTTTTTCATAGCCGAACAGCTCGGATTCAATCAGGGTTTCTGGAATGGCGGCGCAGTTTACGCAGATGATCTGTTTGCCGGCGCGCTGGCTCTGCGCGTGAATGGCGCGAGCAACCAGTTCTTTACCGGTACCGGTTTCGCCGTGAATCAATACCGTGGCATCGGTGGGGGCGGTGCGGCTGATATGCTGGTAGAGGGTCTGCATGGGTTTGCAGTTGCCGATCATGCCAAAGTGGCTAGTGCCGCTGATATGGCGTGGTGACGAAGGAAGCTGCTGCTCGTCGCGCGGATTGTTTTCCAATATATAGGCCACAGATTCCAGCATTTCGTCGTGGTCGAAGGGTTTGGCGATGTAGTCGATCGCGCCCATTTTCATTGAATCGACCGCAGATTTCAGGCTGGCGTAGCTGGTCATAATCAGCACGGGGCGTTCGGTCTTGCTAATCAGGTCGGTGCCGGGGGCGCCGGGCAGGCGCAGATCACTGATGATGAGGTCGAACTGATCCAGCTCGTGGTGCTGGCAGGCGTCGTCCACCGAATTAGCGAGGCTGACCTCGTAACCATTGCGCTCTAACAGTTTCTGCAGGGCGTGGCGAATGACGTCTTCGTCTTCAACTATCAGTATTTGTGGCATGCCGAATTCCTCAGGTAAGCCCCTTTATTATGAGGCGTTGTTACCTATCTGTGCCGTAGTGTCAGCCTTCTAGTGTGTCACCATTGGTGTCTGTTGCCAATGGTAACAGTATCCACACCCGCGTGCCGTGAGGTGGCTCAAGCGTTGGGGAGGCGGGAGTCAGAGGGCTCTCGATAGTAATGGTGCCGCTAAAATCTTTGACAATGCTGTACACCAGCGCCAGTCCAAGGCCGGTGCCCTTGCCCGGTTCTTTGGTGGTGAAAAAAGGTTCGAATAGGCGATCTTGCAGGCTTTGGTCTATTCCTTCGCCCTGATCGGTAACGGTGATTTGCAGGTGAGCTTCGCTGTGTTCGGCAAGCTCGGCCGCAATCGTTACCACGCTGCCGTTGGGGCTGGCATCGCGAGCATTGGAGAGCAGGTTGACGAACACCTGAACTAGCCGCTGGGTGTCGGCTTGCACGCAATATTGTGGGTCGCAGCGATTTTCAAATTGAATATGTTTGGCTTCGCGGTCGAGGCTGAGTAGCTGTATCGCCTCTTCTGCGCAGTGTTGAACATTGGCACTGCCCTGCCCCGGCGCGTGGTGGTTGCTACCGGTATGAGCAAAATTGACCAAGCTCTGTACGATGCTGGTAATACGCTGGGTTTGCTTAACAATTTGTTCGGCGCTTTCGAGGGTATCGGGATTATCTGATTCATAGCGCAAATTCTGCGCTAGGCAGGCGATGCCGGTGACCGGGTTGCCGATTTCATGGGCGACGCCCGCTGCTAGCCGACCAATTGAGGCCAGTCGTTCTTGGTGGGTCAGTTCGCTTTCTAAGAGCTGAGTATCGGTGATGTCTTCCACCACAATAATCAGTTCGTCGCGGCCCTGAATTTGGGATTCGGTTTTATGCAGATTGAGCCAAAGTTTACCCGCCGGCGTATTCAATTCATGACGGCTCCAGTGCACATCGCTGCAAGAACCAAAGGTCAGCAGGCAGTTTGCCCAGGCATCGGGTAAATCCAGCATGGATGAGCCCAAGACCTGATGGCTGGCGACTCCGCTTATGGCGGACATGGTCTTATTCCACAGCAGAATTTCCTGATCTGAACCCAGCGAACAAACCCCAATGGGGAGCTGTTCGAGCGTCTCTCGGTGATAGCGGCGCAGGCTGTCGAGGTCGGCAGCCAGACCTGTGAGGTTGGCTTGATAGGTTTCCAGCCGGGTTTCGATCAGGGTGATGTCTTCGCCATCGCCAATCAGTCCGGCCGTGTAGGGCAAGCTGTTATCAATGATGCGCCGAGCGATTGAGGGCCCCATCAGGCCGGAGAGATTCACTTCAATCTGATCGCGCAATCGTCGTAAGGCGTAGGGCCGGTTTTCATCAGCGAGTAGATTGAGTTCTGTAAGGGCGCGTCCCAGCTCTTGAGAAGCGACCGCGTGGCCGAGATGCTCGCTCAGACGTTCACCCATTTCGCGGGCATTGCTCAAGTTGAGGCGGCTGCGACCGGGGCGGTTAAGGTCGTCGATATTACAGGTGGCGGCAGCGGCTTTTTCCTCGCGGGAGGTTTTGGTGAATAGCGAGGTGAGAGCAAAAACCAAGCTATTGGCGACCAAGGCGAAGGAGGTTACTTGTACCCAATTGGCGTCATTGTATAGCGCTCTAAACATGGGGAGCTCGGGCCGGGGAAATAGCTCGAATCCCAAGCTGGGAATAAGCAGCCAAAGCAGCCAGATTGAGCCGCCGGTAATCATGCCGTAGATGGCACCGCGCCGGTTGGCGGTTGGCCAGTACAGCACACCGATAATCGCGGGGCCGAGTTGTGCGCAACCGGAGGTGGTGAGCAGCATCAAGGTACTGAGCTGATGCTGGTGTGGCAGCAGCAGATACAAAACAAAGCCCGCAAAAATAGACAAGACAATTAAGGTTTGCCGGGCGCGGAGCAGCCAGTTATACACATCATCGCGCTGTTTTCTAAATGACAGCAAGGGCAGAAACAGGTGGGTCAGAGTCATAGACGCCAGTGACAGCGTGCTGACCATAATCGTGCCGCTGGCCGCAGAAAGACCGCCCAGAAAGACAATTAAGGCCAGTGCATCGCTGTTGAGGTATTGAGTGATGTGCAGCACGGCATAGTCGCCGCCTTCAAAGCCGGTGCTGCGGGCCGCCCAGAGCAGGGGAGCAATCGGTAAGCTCATGGCGAGCAAAAACAGCGGTAGGCCCCAGCTGGCTATGCGTAGTTTTTTATAGCCGGACTCTTCCGCATAGAGGAGTTGAAAGGCGCTCGGTAGGGCCAGTGCCATACCAAAGAAGCTGATGAACATAATCCGCAGGGAGTTTTGATCGGCCTGTTTGGGAAGTTGGGATTGGGGGGCGTCGAGGAACTGTTCGCGAAAGCTGTCCCAGCTGCCGAAAATGGCGTAGCTAGCAACAGCGCCGATCACCAATAGGGCGATGAGTTTGATCACAGATTCAAAAGCGAGTGCGGCAATTAACCCTCGGTGACTATCGCGGGCATTGAGGGTGCGCGAGCCGAACATCACGGTGGAAATCGCGATCAAGATGCAAAATAAAAGGCCGGCGATGCCGTGGAGATAAAATCGCTCGCCGTGCTCCAGTGTGCGGGTGAATAAAAACGAGGCGGATTCTGCAACCACTTCAATTTGAATGGCGATCAACGGCAGCATGGCCAGCGCCATGATAATGGAGGCAATGCCACCGACCGCCTGACTGCGATAACGGAAGCTAAGCAAGTCGGCGATGGAGCTTAAACGGTAGGTTTTGCAAACATGATAGAGCGGCCGGATCAGCACCGGGGTGAGAAAAAATACCGCGCAGATGCCCAGATAATAATTGAGATAACCAATACCGTATTGCGCGGCCAGCCCGGTAATGCCGAAATAGGCAAAGCCCGAGGCGTACACCCCAAGCGCCAACACATAGATGAACGGGTGGGAAACAATCCGTTCCGGAATCAGCTTTTTCTCAGCGGCGTTGGCTACCCAAAATAGAAAAAACAGGTAGGCGATGGTGATGAATAGCAGAGTGGCGCTATTAAAGTTCATTCTCTTTCCGTTGGCGCAGGCTGTTAAAGAAAATAAAGAGAATCAGCAGACCCCATAAAATATGAAAGCGATACCAGCTGCGGTTGCTTTCTTCGAACAGCCAATTGCCAATGCCGGGCTCGAGAATGGCCAGCATAAATAGAATAAAAAGTAAGGTGGAATGGGTACGCATAGTGAAGTCGTGCTTAGCGCCGAATAAAGAAATCTTTTTATACAGTAATCTTGGTGCTTCTGGTGATTTTTCCGCTATCCCAGTGGGCAATTCCCCAGTCGAGAATTTCCCTGCAGCTCGCTCCGGCCGGTGCCGGGGCTTGGCCGAGATAGCCTAAAACTTGCCGCAGATTTTGCTCTGGGCTGTGGTTATCAATTGCCGGGGCGTGCCCCTGTTTACTCAGCTTATCGCCCTCGGGCGTGACTAAGATAGGCAGGTGTAAATAGCTGGGAGCTGCCGCGCCAAGATGCTCAAACAACCATTGTTGTGGCGGTGTCGATTCCAATAAATCGATGCCGCGCACCACATGGGTCACTCCCTGAAAAATGTCATCGACTACGACCGCAAGCTGATAGGCGTACAAACCGTCGCGGCGTTTGAGTACCACATCGCCAATAGTGCTGGCATCTAAATGGATTTCTCCCTGTAGGCGATCTTGCCAGATAGAATTTGTAGCAGGCGCACGTAGGCGAACGGCGGCATCATTCTTATCCAGCTTGGCAATGCAGTCGCCAAGATGAATGCCTTGCTGATCGGCAAGTTGGCGGCGGGAGCAGCTACAGTAAAACGCCTGCTGCTGATCGAGCAGGGTTTGCAATGCACTTTGGTAGGCGTCGTGGCGGGTGCTTTGCCACAGTATGTCACCGTCCCAGTTCAGGTCGTGGCATTGCAGTGCTTCAATAATCAGTTGGTCGGCGCCGACTTGCTCGCGGGGCGGGTCCATATTCTCAATGCGCAACAACCATTTTCCTTGGTTGGCGCGAGCATCCAAATAGCTAGCGACCGCAGTGCACAGTGAACCGAGGTGAAGGGGGCCAGTCGGCGACGGTGCGAATCGGCCAATATAGTGTGTCTGTTCAGACATGGAATCGGAATAGTGGGCCAGCCAATGCCGGCCCGGTAGGAGCGCGTGGTGTTACAGCCTGGAAATCAGCCGCGTTCTTGGCGCTCTTTGATTTCGTCCAGAGTTTTGCAATCGATACACAGGGTGGCAGTGGGGCGAGCTTCCAAACGCTGGATGCCGATTTCAACGCCGCAGGTATCGCAGTAGCCGTAATCGTCTTCATCAATCAGGTCGATAGTGGAGTCGATTTTCTTAATCAGCTTGCGCTCGCGGTCGCGGGTGCGCAGTTCAAGGCTGAACTCCTCTTCCTGAGTTGCCCGGTCTGCTGGGTCTGGGAAATTGGCCGCTTCGTCCTTCATATGAGTTACGGTGCGATCCACTTCTTCCATCAACTCGGATTTCCAGTTGAGCAGAATTTGCCGAAAGTGGTCTTTCTGGGCGTCATTCATATACGCTTCACCCTTTTTCGCTTTGTACGGGGTGAAACCTTTTAAGTTCTCTGGAGCTTTTTGTTTCGCAGGCATACTTGGCCCTCTTATCCTTACACGCAGAGCGACAACGTCCTTCTAAGTATAGGTGCTGTGCCGCTAAAGCGGGAAAACTACCAGATAAGCCCCGCCTGCGCCAGCGCTACTTATCCTGAGCGTGCCGCTAGTCGAGAGTGCAGGCTAAATCGCGTATACCAGCGGCAATCATCGGGCTGCTACACTAGCGCGCGATTTGATCCGGTGCGAACGCCGGATTTAAACCTGAATTTGTGGAGACAGCCATGTCATTTGCCAGTCGCGTTGCGGATATTGAGCCATTCCGCGTGGTGGAGGTGCTGACCCGTGCCAAGGAGTTGGCGGCGGCGGGGCGAGATATTGTGCACATGGAGGCGGGCGAGCCAGATTTTGCGACCGCCGAGCCGATTGTCGCTGGGGCGCGTGCCGCCATGGAAAGAGGCGATACGTATTACAGTCAGGCGGCGGGTATTCCCGAGCTGCGGCGGGCCATTTCCGAGTTTTACCGCACTGACTACGGGCTGGATGTGCCTGCCGAGCGTATTATGGTGACGCCGGGTGCCTCGGGTGCGCTACTGCTATTGTCGGCGCTATTGATTGAACCCGGTGATGGCATGTTGATGACCGATCCCGGGTATCCCTGCAATCGCAATTTTCTGCGTTTGGTCGAAGGGCGCGGGCAGCTTGTGCCAGTAGGGCCAGAAGATCGCTATCAACTCACACCGGAATTGGCGGCCAAGCACTGGCAGGCCAATACCAAGGGCGCGCTGGTGGCTTCGCCGGCGAACCCCACCGGGGAAATTTTGACCGCTGAGCAGCTTAAAGGGCTCTATGAGTTATGCGCTGAGCGCAGTGGCTATCTGATTGTTGATGAGATTTATCACGGCCTGAATTATGGGGTGGAGGCGCCTAGCATCCTCTCGATTACCGATCAGGCGTTTGTCATTAATAGTTTTTCAAAATACTTCGGTATGACCGGTTGGCGATTGGGCTGGTTGGTGGCTCCGGAAAACGCGATTCCAGCGCTCGAGCGTTTGGCTCAGAATCTGTTTATTTCCATGTCGACCATGGGGCAATACGGCGCGTTGGAGGCGTTTAGTCCGGAGTGCCGTGCAATTTTAGATGCGCGCCGTGATGAGTTTGCCCGGCGTCGGGATTTTCTTTACCCCGCATTAACGGACTTGGGGTTTTGTATTCCCAATCTTCCCGCCGGTGCGCTTTATCTTTATGCGGGTATTGAGCGTTTCGGTATGAGCAGTCGCGAGTTCTGTTTCAATATGCTGGAAGAACACGGTTTGGCGATTACCCCCGGTGCGGACTTTGGTCAGTTCCGCTCAGATGAACATGTGCGATTTGCTTATACCACGGGTATGGATCGGCTTGAGGAAGCGGTGCGTCGTCTACAGGCCATTTACGGTTAAGGAGAAGTTTTGGAATCATCATCCCATCGTATTCATGAGTTGATGCAGCGCTTAAAGGCGGCGAAACCAGTTCGCCGTTGGTGGCGGCGTTGGACTTCCCGCTCGGCGGTGGCGCTGATTATTCGTGAGCATAATCATCAGCTTGAAGTGCTTATGATTCGCCGTGCCGAGCGGGAGGGCGATCCCTGGTCTGGGCAAATGGCGTTTCCGGGCGGGCGAATGGATCCTGACGATCGGGGCAATGGTCGTATCACTGCAGAGCGAGAAACACTGGAAGAAGTGGGTATTGATCTGGATAAGGCGGGCCACTGTATTGGGCGCCTATCGGATATTATTGCTCGGCGGCATTCCCGCAAGCGGGTGATGATTGTTACGCCCTATGTCTATCGGCTGCATTTGCCGGTCAGTATCGATTTTAACCACGAGGTGGCGGAAACCGTATGGGTGCCGTTTGATTTTCTCTGTGATTATCGGCAGCGCGAATCGATGGTGTGGCAGAAGGGTTTGGCGAAATACACGCTGCCTTGTTATTTTTATGGCGAGCGTCGAATTTGGGGTATGTCTCTAGGTATGCTGGATGAGTTAATCGCTGTCGCCGCTTTCCCGATCACGCTCCCAGAGAAATAGCCGGGTATTATTGAGTAGCTGGCGCGCTTCACTTTGTGGTCGCGCGGCTTCGGCAAGGGTGTCATCGCTAATCTCGCCAGAGAACCAGCCCTCAAATAGCGACCAAATGACCGGCGTTTTCTTGATATCCAGATATTGCCATCGCGGTGCGCTGACGATATTTCCTGAAACCCGATTTTCATTCACCGGCAGCCAGCTTACTCGGCAACTGGACAGGCTGTAGTCGTCTTGTCGACCAAAACTGATATTGGCGCGGAAGGGATCAAAGCCGGTGTCGGGCGGATTGTCGATACGATTCAGTGCCAATACCCATTCAGTACCGGGAGTAAAATCGCTTAATTCTGGGCGGCATTCGTCGGCATATTTACCCCAGAGCCGAATATCTTGGCGATACTCTTTGCCCTTTAAAATTTGGGCGATTATCAGATCGGTGCTATTGCCTCGGCGCTGGCTGATAGTGCCGCGAACCACTAGGTCGGCATCCTCAAGCGCGCTTTTGAATGGCCCCTGCCATAGGCAGTCGCAGGCGAAGGTATTGCCTGAAGCAAATATCAGTAATAGCAGCGCGGGGATGGAAAAGCGTTTACGCACGGTGGCTTGGTCAGAAAATGAGGGGAATTAAAAAGCGCGGCAAGCACCGCGCTTTATTCGACGGCTCGACTTAGATGTCGATATTTACGCCGACATACAGACCGTCAATGGTCAGGTCAGCTTCGTCTTCATCATCTTCTAACTTCAGATCGAAGCTGCGGTAGCCTGCTTCCAGCGAGAAAATGGTGGCTTCAAAGCCAATACCCACAGACATATCGGTAATGCTGTTATCGCCAACGCTCAGCATATTGCCCACGGCCTGCGCGTAAAAGCCCGAGAAAGGCAGATCAAAACGGGCATTGGCATAAAGCATGGGCACAGGAACGTCTACGTCAACAGAGCCTTCTTGGGAGCCGCTTGTGTCTTTGATTGTGATTTCGCCATCAAAAAGACGCACGCTTAAGCCTACGTCGAGGTTCACCCAGTTATCGAGTAATTCGTAATACATGGTGAAATCAGTGTGAGTCAGGTCGGTAGTTGAATCGACATCACTTGCAAAAGGTTGATTGTCGAAAGTGGCATTCACCGTGCCGCGTTCAGATACTTCAATTTCTGTGCGTTGAATTCGCAGATTTGGCAGGACAGGGATGGGGTGCTCTAACGCAACGTAATAGCTGATTCCTGTTTCTTCGTCGTATTTCAGATCATCATTAACGTCGATTCGGTCATTGGCACTGCTGCTAGATTGCACAAAGCCATCCCAAGATTGGTTCCAGTGTTGAACACCGGCAGTGGCGCCAACAATATCCGCTTGGGTTGCAGACGCGGCCAGACCAGCAACACACAGTGCGATCAGTTTCTTATGCATTGAGTTTCCCCTTTGATGTTTGTTGTTGTGGGGCAATGCGGCGTCGCTCTGCCCAAAGAACCGTCCTACCTTAAAGCCAAAATATTACCGGGTAAATACGATGCTGCTTGGTGATGCTGCTATTCGGTATTAGTTTGGACTTTTATTATGCGGTCTGTCGCAAAATACTGAGTCGTAGTGTTCCGTTTTAGTAAGCCTTTTACTTGTTAAACTTTTTATTGATTAAGTAAAAGCGCCACATCTTTCGCGAAGTAGGTCAGGATGCCGTCGGCGCCGGCACGTTTAAATGCCAGCAATGATTCCAGCATCACACTTTCGCGATCCAGCCAGCCATTTTGAAAGGCGGCGCAGTGCATGGCGTATTCACCGCTGACTTGATAGGCGTAAGTCGGCACAGCCAGCTCGTCTTTGACCCGGCGAATAATATCCAGATAGGGCATGCCGGGCTTAACCATAATCATATCGGCGCCCTCTTCTAGATCCAGCGCGCATTCGTGCAGGGCTTCGTCGCTATTGGCGGGATCCATTTGATAGCTGTGTTTATTGCCCTTGCCTAGGTTGCCGGCCGAGCCGACAGCATCGCGGAAGGGGCCGTAATAGCTAGAGGCATATTTGGCAGAGTAGGCCAGAATACGTGTATTGGGCTGGCCGTTGTCTTCAAGAATTTCGCGCACGGCACCGATGCGACCATCCATCATATCGGAGGGCGCGACCACATCTGCACCGGCTTGCGCCTGTGCCAGCGCTTGGCGGCTTAAGGTTTCAACGGTCAGGTCATTTAGCACATAGCCGCTGTCGTCAATAATGCCGTCTTGGCCGTGGGTGGTGTAGGGGTCAAGGGCGACATCGGTAATCACGCCCATTTCTGGTGCGGCATCTTTAATGGTTTTAATCGCGCGGTGACAGAGGTTGTCTGGATTGTAGGCTTCCTCAGCGAGCAGGGATTTGCGGGCATCGCCAACCACGGGGAACAGGGCAATAGCCGGTACGCCGAGCTTGGCCAACAATTTGGCTTCTTCCGCCAGCAGGTCGAGGCTCAGCCGTTCAATGCCGGGCATGGAGCCAACGGCCTCGCGGCTATTGCTGCCTTCATGAACAAACATCGGGTAGATCAAATCATCCACTGTAAGCGTGTTTTCACGCATCAGGCGACGGCTAAATTCCGAGGCGCGCATACGGCGCATCCGGGTGGAGGGAAAGGGGCCGCGGTGCAGTGATTTGCCCATAGTGATTAATCCTTCAGTGTGGCGAACACCTGCTCGGCAACAGCGAGGGTGTCTTCAATATCTTTAAGTGAATGAGCGGCGGACAAAAATCCCGCTTCGTATGAGGCCGGCGCTAAATAAACGCCGCCTTCCAACATGCCGTGGAAGAAGCGATTAAAGCGTTCGATATTGCAGGCCATCACTTGTTGGTAATTGCTGATTTGTGTTTCTTCGGTGAAGAACAGGCCGAACATGGTGCCAACGTGATTGCTGGTCATGGGAATGCCTGCGGCATCGGCGCGTTCGCGCAAGCCTTGCACCAGTTGGGTGGTCATGGCGAAGGGCTTGTCGTAAAAACCGGGCTGGGATATTTGTTCCAACATAGCAAGGCCAGCGGCCATCGCGGCGGGATTACCCGACAAGGTGCCGGCCTGATATACCGGGCCGCTGGGTGCCAGCGCCTGCATAATGTCGCGGCGCCCGCCAAAGGCCGCCACTGGCATGCCGCCGCCAATCACCTTGCCCAAGCATGTGAGATCAGCGGTGACGCCGTAGTAACCCTGAGCGCCGGTTAGGCCGAGGCGAAAGCCGGTCATCACTTCATCAATAATTAACACGCTGCCGTATTGGTCGCAGCATTTGCGCAAACATTCCAGAAAACCCGGCAGCGGTGGCACGCAGTTCATATTGCCGGCAACGGGTTCAACAATGATGCAGGCAATTTGTTCGCCGAATTCGGCAAAGGCCGCTTCCACGCCGGCGGGATCGTTGTAGGTCAGCGTTAGCGTGTGTTCGGCCAGTGAGGCAGGGACGCCGGGTGAGCTTGGTACGCCGAAGGTCAGCGCGCCGGAACCGGCTTTAATCAGCAGGGAGTCGGAGTGGCCGTGGTAGCAGCCTTCAAATTTGATGATTTTGTCGCGTCCGGTGAATCCTCTGGCCAAGCGGATGGCGCTCATGGTGGCTTCGGTGCCGGAGTTCACCATACGCACCATATCCATGCCGGGCATGATCTCGCACAGGCGGTCGGCCATTCGGGTTTCAATTTCAGTGGGGGCGCCAAAAGACAGGCCTTTTTGTACCTGCTGAGTTACCGCTTCTATCACAGAGGGGTGGGCATGGCCTAGCAACATGGGCCCCCACGACAACACGTAATCAATATAGCGTTTGCCTTCCACATCAAAAATATAGGGGCCTTCGGCGCGGTCGATAAAGCGCGGGCTGCCGCCCACAGCTTTAAAGGCGCGGACCGGGCTGTTTACGCCGCCGGGAATATGTTTTTGAGCTTGTTCAAAGCACTGTTCTGAAGTGGTCATTAGCAAAAATCCAATCGAGCTAAAAAGGTTTTAAAACGGCCAGCAATACGATGGCGAATAGGGCCAGTACTGGCGCTTCATTAAACCAGCGGTAAAAAACATGGCCGCGCAAATTTTGCCGATTGGCAAAACGCTTGACCAAAACCCCGCAGTAAAAATGGTATGCCACCAGGGCGATGACAAATAAAAGTTTGAGGCCCAGCCATTTGGCGTGCAAATAATAGTCGGGGCTTTGCAGAATCATCGCTACGCCGAAGGCAATGGTGAGCACCATAAACGGCGTGATAAAACGATAAAGCTTGCGCTCCATAATCGCGAGGGTGTTTTGGGTTTGCTCGTCTTCCGTCATAGCGTGATAGACAAATAATCGCGGCAAGTAAAAAATGCCGGCAAACCAACAAACAATGGCAATGATGTGAAAGGCTTTTAGCCAGAGCATTGTGTTTCCAGAGTGTAAAAATATCGCAAAGTCTCGCTCTGCCGCCGCCGCTGGCTTGGGCTGTGAGCGCGCCTAGCATACAATATGTCTGTGCCAGATGCTTGGATGATAGCAATGGCGCCGCGTCGCTTGTTTCTTTTATTACTCTCCCGCCCCTTGGGCGATATTCACATGGCAGCAAAAAAACGCAGATTGGCACAGCGTCGGCTCAGGCTGTGGTGGCTACTTAATCGCCGCAATAATCGCCGCCGCCTAGGTACCTGGGAAGACTGGAAAACCCGCGCGGTATTCTGGTTGGGGGCGCTATTGGTCGGCGTTGTGATTCAGGGCTTTGCTTGGCTGTCTGAAGAAAGCTATGGCGTTACGCAGGAAATTTTTGCCCACAATCCTTATCTGTTTTTAATTATTACGCCGCTTGGCTTAATGGCGATTGCCTGGTTGATGAACCGTTTTGGCAAGGCCTCTAAGGGCAGCGGTATTCCGCAAGTGCTACTGGTGCATAAGCAGACCTATCACTGGCTGCGGGAGCCGTTTTTGTCTCTGCGAGTGGCGGTGCTAAAAGTATTTTTAACCTGTGGAGCGCTATTGGCTGGGGCGACGCTGGGGCGTGAAGGGCCGAGTGTGCACGTGGGTGCGGCGCTGATGTATAAGCTGGGTTGCTGGGCCAAGCTCAAGCAAAAACAGGTGGAAACCAGCTTGATTGTTGCCGGTGGCGCGGCGGGGGTGTCGGCGGCATTTAATGCGCCGCTGGCTGGGATTGTTTTTGCCATCGAGGAATTGCAGCAGTCGATGGAGGCGCGCACCACCGGTACGCTGATTCTGGCCATTATTCTTTCGGGTATTGTGGTGCTGATGTTCGCCGGGCATTACAGCTATTTTGGGGTGCCCGATGTCAGCCCGGTTTCTATCTTTGCCTACCCGGCAATTGTGGCCGTAAGTGTATTGTGCGGATTAATGGGCGGCCTATTTAGTTTCTTTCTGGTTGAAGGCAGCCGAGCAATGTCTAGCTTGCTGGGCAAACATCCACTTAAAGTGGCGTTGGTTGTGGGTTTGCTACTGGCGACTATGGGGATTCTCAGTGGCGGCAGTACCATGGGTAGTGGTTATGTCGAGGCGCGTGCGCTGCTGGCTGGCGAGGCCGAGGGCAGTTGGTTGGTCGCTTTCGGAAAAATTGCGGCAACACTGTTAACGTATTTTAGTGGTATCCCCGGCGGGATTTTCTCGCCCAGTCTGGGCGTCGGTGCTGAGCTTGGTGGCGCGATGTCCAGCATGATTCCGGGCGTGTCGCCGGTATCGTTGATTTTGGTTGGCATGGCGAGCTACTTTGCCGGCGTGGTGCAACGCCCGGTGACGGCCTTTGTGATTGTTCTCGAGCTGACGGGTAACAATCACGATATACTGCCGGCCTTAATGGTGAGCGCTCTCACGGCAACGGTGGTATCCAAATTGGTGATGCCGCAGCCGGTTTATCATGTGCTGGCCCAAGATCTGGTGCGGGGCTGGAGTCATTTACTGAAAAAACCAGAACCGGAAAATCCTCCCGCAGAAAATGCGGCGGGTGCGGAAAAAAGCTGAAGCGATAGGAGAATGTCAGTGCTGAAAGTTGGGATTGTAGGTGGAACGGGCTATACCGGTGCCGAGTTGCTGCGCCTGATCGCGGGTCACCCTAATGCAGAAGTGGCGATGATTACCTCGCGCGCTGAGGCGGGCGTTGGCGTTGATGAGCTGTTCCCCAGCCTGCGTGGTTATACCGACCTGAAGTTTACTGTGCCTGATGTGAGTGAGCTGGCTGCTTGCGATGTGGTGTTTTTCGCGACCCCACACAATGTCGCCATGAAAATGGTGCCGGAGTTGCTGGCGGCAAATACGCGCATTATTGACCTCTCGGCAGATTTCCGTATTCGCGACGCTAAGCTCTGGTCTGAGTGGTATCACGAAGAGCACCTCTGTCCTGAGTTGTTAGCCGAGGCTGTTTACGGTTTACCGGAAAAGAAAGCGGATCAAATTAAAGATGCGCGTTTGATTGCTTGCCCCGGTTGTTACCCGACTTCAATTCAGCTGGGTTTTCTGCCGCTGATTGAAGAGAAATTAATTGATACCTCACGCTTGATTGCCAGTGCGGCTTCCGGCGTAAGCGGTGCTGGTCGCCAAGCTAAGGTCGACAATCTTTTCACTGAAATTTCTGACAGTTTTAAGGCCTATGGCGTATCTGGGCATCGCCATTTGCCAGAAATCGAACAGGAGCTTTCCGAGGCGGCGGGCAGTGATGTGGCGCTGACCTTTACGCCGCATTTATTGCCACAGGTGCGCGGTATTCACGCGACCCTGTTTTCTGAGATTCGTGATCCGGCGGTCGGGCTGGATGAGCTGCAATTCCTGTTTGAAAAACGCTATGCCGATTCGCCCTTTGTGGATGTGATGCCATTAGGTAGCACCCCGCAAACGCGCACGGTTCGCGGTGGCAATATGTGCCGTATTGCGCTGCATCGCCCGCAGAACAGAAACACGGTTGTGGTGCTTTCAGCCATTGATAATCTGGTGAAAGGCGCTTCTGGGCAGGCAATTCAGAATATGAATTTAATGTTCGGCTTGGAGGAAAGCGCAGGGCTTAATGGAATCTCCCTATTGCCTTGAGCTTGACTGAATTCAGTCACCCTCGGATAATTTTCACAGGCCCGCCCTTTTTGGTAGGCCGAAAGAGGTCATTATGTCAGCAGTAGAATCGTTTACTCCATCGGTGGTTCAACTCACCGAGCGCGCGGTAAATAAAGTAAAAAGTTTGATTGAAGATGAAGCCAACGACGATCTTAAGTTGCGGGTATTTGTTACCGGCGGCGGTTGCTCGGGTTTCCAGTACGGTTTCACCTTTGATGAGTTGGCGGAAGAAGACGACACCTTGGTTGAGAAAGACGGTGTTACCGTTCTGGTTGATTCACTGAGCTACCAGTATATCGACGGCGCTGAAGTCGATTACGTTGAGGGTCTTGAGGGCTCGCGCTTTGTGGTAAGCAACCCTAATGCTGAAACCACGTGTGGTTGCGGCTCCTCCTTCTCGATCTAAATTTCCCTTCCGCCGTTTAGGCGGATAAAAATCCAATCGCATCATTACTGCCGCCTTCCATTTTGGATGGCGGTGTTTTGTTATTTCTAGATCTACGCGATCGCGATCCTGCATTTTCCGCTCCTTTCTGCATTTTCATACCTGCATAGCCATTGTTGTGTCTCCTATTTTCAACCCTCGAAATTTCTGTGGCCGCACAACTTCTTCCTTTGAATAAGTTTTTCCACGCAATTATTTCCTCCAAATTATTTTTTCATTCAGCTATTGAATAAATGATTAATATAATGATAATGATTCGCATTAAATATTTGGCGGAGTGGTTCAATGGCGCTGGTTCAGCAATATGTCGTGGGTGGAGGTCCGGTTGTGTGGGCGCTGTTGGCGTTTTCGGTAACCGGGCTCAGCGTGGTCTTGTTCAAAATCTGGCAACTTTGGTTTCACTTCAAACTTGCCTCTAGTCAAACCGATAAAGCCTTTGCTCTGTTGCAAGAGCGCCATACCAACGAAGCTCTATTGCTGGTGCGCGGTGATCGCAATCCACGTTCCCATGCGATTTCTGAAACCTTGCAGGCGTTGAGTCTGACGGGGCTGGATGCCAGTCAGTATCGCGATGAGAGTTTTCGCCGTGCGCGGGCGCAGGTTGGCGAGTTATCCAGTCATTTGCGGGTGTTGGAGGTGATTGCGACATTGGCGCCGTTGCTTGGTTTGCTGGGCACGGTGCTCGGCATGATCGAGGCCTTTCGTGCGATGGAGGCGGCGGGCGAGCAGGTCAATCCAGCTATTTTGTCCGGCGGTATTTGGCAGGCTTTGCTGACCACGGCGATGGGGCTGGTGGTCGCGATTCCGGTTTCATTGGCGCATAGCTGGTTGGATCGTCGGGTCGAGCGTGAGTCTGAGGCGATTCAAAATGACGTTGAGCGTGTGCTGGCAATGTTGCCGGCGCTGCAACCCTTGTTGGCAAAAGCGCGTAGAGAAGCACCGTGAATTCTGCACTTATCTCCCGCAGAAAAGCACGCTCCATTGGGCTTACGGCCCTGATCGACGTGGTCTTTATTTTGTTGATGTTCTTTATGCTGACCAGCAGCTTTAGCCGCTGGCAGGCGCATACCCTGCAATCCCAAATTGGTGGTGAAACAGTGTCAGATTCCTCTGCGCCACTGTTCCTGCTGATGTTTAAAGCGGGGCACTTCGCTTTGTTTCGCGATGGCGAGCAGGGAGCCTTAGGTGAGTTGAATGAGGTTGTTAGCGATCTTAATTCCTCTGAGTTAGACGCGCGCACTTTGGTGTTAGTGCCTGATAGCGAGATGTCAGTTCAGTCCATTATGAACGCCTTGGGTGAACTCGATGCGCTTGGTATTTCTGCGGTCAGTCTTGGGCAAAGTGCGGCGCACTGAGGAGCAATAAGTGAGTCAGTTGCGCAGTGTCCGGGCTAGAAATGCCGGTGACGATAATTTGATACCGCTAATCAATATTGTCTTTTTGTTATTGATCTTTTTTATGGTGGCCGGGCAAATGCACTCGCCGTTGGAGGCGGGTATTGCTCTTCCTGAATCGCAGAAAAAAGGAGAGTTGCCAAAGCGCGCATTTACCGTGCAGGTGGATACCTCGGGTCGGTTATTTGTTGCCGGTTTGGTAATGGATTCGGCCTTGTTACAGCGCGAATTAGCTTTGCCTGAAAATCAGCACCGAGTCGTCGCCTTACAAGTTGATAAAAATCTTAAGGCTGCCGCCTTGGATGAAGTATTGGCTGTGCTGCGTGAGAGCGGGGTTTCCTCCATCAAGCTCTATTCCCGTCAAGGTGCAGAATCATGATGCGGCGTTGGGTTTGGCCGTTGGTGGTGACAATGGCTTGTTCGCTACATGCCTTGGCTGGCTGGTTTTTGCTGGCAGATAGCGCGATGCCATCGGGTGCGGCGCAGGGCATGGGCGAGCAGGGTTTTGAAATCGGTCTTGGCTTGGCGGGATCTTATATTGATGCGCAGCAGAGTGCAGAAAAAGTGAAGAACACTGAGCCGAGCCCTGTTGAAGAAAAGCCTGTTGAGCAAAAAACCGTAGAAAAAAAACTAGAAGAGCCAACAAAGCCGGTTAAACCAGCAAAAGCGCTTGCGCAAGTAAAGCCTGTTGAATCTTCTGTGGCGGCTGATTTTTATCAGTCCCCGGAGAAGTCTGATTTAGAAACACAAGAAAAGCCGGACTCTGATATTGCGGGTGAGTCGGTAAGCGAAATCCAAGAAGCCGTCTCATCAAATCAACGGTCGTCAAATCAGCCTTTATCAAGTCAGTCTTCTGTTCGAGCAACAGGTTCTGCTGCTGAGCGTTTTGCGGGCGGCAAAATTGGCAATGCCAAAGATTATTTCAGTGTGTTGATGGCGTGGCTGAATCAACACAAGCGTTATCCCGTTGATGCCAAAAAACAGAAGTTGGAAGGCATCGTCAAATTGCAGTTCCACATTGCGCGGGATGGCAGCGTTAGTCAGATGCGTGTGCACGGTAGCTCGGGCCATCCGGCTCTCGATGCCGCGGCCATGCAAATGCTGATTGCCGCTGCCCCCATGCCACCCATTCCCGAGAGTATGAAACGCGAGCACTTGAGTCTCGTGATCCCGGTTGAATATTCCTTAATCACCAATCGATCTTCTATGGAGTAAAAGATGTATAACAAACGTAAAACAATGCGCCCGAGTTTGCGCAAGCCGGTCTTTCAGCAAAGCGCGTTAGCAATGAGTATTCCCGGCTTGATGTTGGCAGGTCACGCCCTCGCTCAGGATGATGAGCCGATTGTGCTCGATACCTTGCAGGTAGAGGAACGCACCGTTGATACCAATCCCTATGCCGAGCCCGGCGCGCCTTATAAAGCGCGGATTTCTGGTGATCGTCGTCGAGTTAAAGAGTTAGCCGATACGCCGGTAACAATGACCGTGTTGACTCAAACCCAGATGGAAGAGTCGGGTAAAGCGGATCTTAAAGAGGTGTTGGCGGCGCAGCCGGGTATTACCTTGGGTACCGGCGAGAATGGTAATGCCTTTGGTGATCGCTATGTTATCCGTGGCCATGAGGCGCGTAGCGATGTGTTTGTTGATGGCTTGCGCGACCCCGGTATGACCACGCGGGAGAGTTTTGCTGTTGAGCAGGTGGAAATTACCAAGGGCCCAAGTGCGACTTTTGCCGGTCGCGGTTCAACCGGCGGCGCGGTTAACAGCATTACCAAGCAGGCCAGCACCGAATACGATTTCAATAAAGTCAAAGCGGCGCTGGGCACAGATAATCATCACCGTCTAACCCTTGATAGCAATGTAGCGATTAGTGACAGCACTGCCGTGCGTGTGAACCTGTTGCACACCGAAGAAGATGTGCCTGAGCGCGATCCCGCCTATCGCGAACGCAAAGGTCTTGCGGCGTCGGTAAGTCATCAGGCGACTGATAAATTGGATATCAAGGCCGATGTGTATTATCTGGATGCCTCAGACGGTTGGGATATGGGTTCGTATATCGGCAGCGATGGCAAGCCTAACGACAATATTCCGGTCTACGTTCAAGACGAGGATTTTATCGATTCAGAAGTGAATGCGTTTACGCTGCGCTTTGGCTATCAGTTTGGTGAAGGCTTGCGCTTAGAAAACAGCACCCGCGTAGGCGGCACTGAGAATGGCTATGTGGTGACCGGGGCGCGCGGCACCAACCGCGATGCGACTGATCCCGATGCCCCCGGCGCCGAGACCATTAGCTTGAGTACCCACCAAGGCTGGCAAGAGGTGGATTACCTCGCCAATCAGTCCAACCTATTTTGGGATGTCGAGCTCGGCGGCAAGCAGCACCAGTTTGTGGTGTCCGCTGAATATACCCAGCACGATGTGGTAAATGGTGTTTATAACGTGACCAATACTGGCGCAACAAACTGTGTGGTGTCGGGGCGCGGCGGTGCGAGTCCGAGCTATTGTATTGTCGATCCCAACGGCAACACGATCGAAAATATCGGTTCGTTGATGGGGCGCCAGATCACCAAAGGCGATCAGGATTCCGATTATCAAATCGACACTTGGTCGCTAGCGGTTATGGATACCATTGAGCTGAACGATACCTGGAGCACCTTCTTCGGTGTGCGTATCGACAGCTTCGACTACAGCAACGTGGTGAATAATCGCGGCACTATTAGCGAATTTAGCTACTCCGATGATCTTTGGAATGGTCATGTGGGTGTGGTCTATAAGATTAACGACGAAGCCAATATCTACGCGGCCTACAGTACCGCCTCTAATATTAATGGCGGTGAGTCCGATGTGGGCGGTAACTGTGGTTACGGTGGTCTCTGTGGTGACTCCAGTATTATCGATCAGAGCAAACCTGAGCAAACTGAAAATATCGAACTGGGTGCTAAGTGGGAGTTGTTCGACGATAAATTACTGGCTACTGCGGCGGTTTTCCAAATCACGAAAGATGATGTGATGGAAGGTGCGGACTACAGCACTGTAGGTACCTTAAACACAGGCAAAAATCAGGTAGAGGGCGTGGAGGTTTCCTTGGCGGGTAATATCACCAAACGTCTTAGTACGCTGTTTGGCGCTTCGGTGATGAATGCCAAAATTCTGGAAAGTGTTGATCCTGCGGATGAAGGGAAAACCTTGGCTAATTTCGCGGATAAGAGCGCCTACCTACAGTTGCGTTATCAACTGACGGATGCGATTTCTTTTGGGGGTAGTGCAACCTATGCCAGTGAAGTCTATGTCGGTCAGCCTGATTCCGCCGCCAGTGAAGATCGCAGCGTGCCCAGCTATACCGTCTATGATCTGTTTGCCAGCTACCGGGTGAATGAGCAACTAGACTTTCGCCTGAATATCGGCAATGTGAGTAATGAGGATTACTATCTCACCGCTTATCGCAGTGGCAGCTTTGCCTATATTGGTGATCACCGTAATGCGCAGTTAACAGTTAGCTACGAATTCTAATTCGCTTAGCTTGAAAACTGCGGGCCTGCTTCAGTAATTACTGGAGCAGGTCATGCTGTTTATAGACGGAATTTATAATTTGAATGTTATAGCTTGAGAATTACAGATTGAATTATCCCCCAATACTAGATCGCATCCCGCCCGATATTCTCTGCCTAGATGACTACGAGCGTTACGCACTGGAGTTTATTGCTGAACCCTACCTTAGTTATTTTCAGGCGGGGGTGGCAGACGAACAAACACTACAATTGAATCGCCATCAGTTTGATGCGCATAGAATTCTCCCAAGGGTGTTGGTGGATTTTGACGCGGCGAATAGTGGCGTTGACTTGTTTGGCCGGCGTCACCAAAGCCCTATTTTGCTCGGCCCGGTAGCCCATCAAGGCTTGATTCATCCCGATGCGGAATGTGCGACGCGTTTTGGTGCAGATGCGGTTGGGGTTACTACCTGTGCCAGTACCTTATCGTCCAAAACCTTGGAGGATATTGCTGCTGTGAGTGCAGAAAAGTGCTGGTTTCAGCTTTATTTTCAGTCTCGCCGGGAGGATACCCTCGCCTTAGTGCGGCGAGCTGAGCAGGCAGGATTTGAAGCGCTGCTTGTTACGGTTGATACGCCGGTGAATGGCCTGAGAAATCGCATCCAGCGCAGCGGTTTTGCTTTGCCGGCTGAGGTGAAAGAAGCCAATTTATTGGGGCAAGTCACTCCGGAGTCGCGTGTTTTGTCGGCTGGGCAAAGCGTGGTGTTGAATGGTTATATGGCGGATGCGCCAAGCTGGAAAGAGATTATTTGGCTGCGTGAGCAAACCGATTTGCCGATATTAATAAAAGGTATTTTGCATCCCGAAGATGCCGCCAAGGCGGTTGCAGTTGGGGCTGATGGTATTGTGGTGTCCAATCACGGTGGTCGCAGTCTCGATGGGGTGCCGGCCACGATAGATGTTATTACGGCAGTTCGTCAGCGCGTTGGTGATTGTGTGCCGGTTTTACTCGACGGAGGGATTCGACGAGGCACGGATATTTTTAAAGCGATTGCTCTTGGTGCAGATGCGGTGCTTTTGGGGCGCCCGCAGGTATATGCCTTGGCAGTAGCCGGAGCCTTGGGCGTGGCGCATATGCTTAAACTGCTGCAAGAAGAGCTGCATATTGCGATGGCCCTGGCTGGCTGCCCAGATTTGGCGGCGGTGCGGCGCGCCACTCTGCCCCCCGCTCGATTGCCGCTTGGGGTTTAAAAAGGGTTTCCTATGTTGCTGGTGATTGATGAGATTTTATCTGCCGATGAGGTGCGTGATTTTCGCCGTGCCTTAAGCGAAGTACCTTGGCTAGCGGGGGCGGTGACTGCGGGTGCGCAAGCGGCGCAGGTGAAAAATAATCTGCAACTGGACGACAGCCATGAGGGCGCGCGGCAACTGTCTGAGCACGTGCTAATGAAATTGCAGCGTCACCCGCTATTTATTTCTGCTACTTTGCCAAAGGCAATTTACCCGCCCAAATTTAATTGTTATGAAAATGGCGGTTACTACGGTGCCCATGTTGATAGCGCGTTGCTTTATCCTGCAGGGCAGGGGGTATTGCGCAGCGATATTTCGGCAACGCTGTTTTTGACAGATCCCGAAAGTTATCAGGGCGGTGAGTTGGAGATTGAAACCGCCTTTGGCTTGCAGTCCATTAAATTGCCGGCGGGCAGTTTGGTGTTGTATCCCTCATCTTCCTTGCATCAAGTGACGCCAGTTGTGTCTGGGCAGCGCGTGTCCTCGTTCTTTTGGCTGCAGAGTTTGGTGCGGGAGCCGGCAAGGCGCGAGCAATTGTTTGAGTTGGATCAAAGTATTCAGCAACTTACTGCGGAGCTGGGTACTGGGCATGAGGTTTTACCGCGCTTAACCGCGCATTACCACAATCTGCTTCGGCAGTGGTCCGAGGTTTGATGGGGCGTGTTTCGAAGTCGGATTAACCGGGGTAAATGCCGCCGAGAATGCGGCCACCTTTAGCGCCGGTAACGGCGGGAACATTACCGCTCATGCCTTCCAGTGCGGCCTTGGCCAGCCAGGCAAACGCGGCAGCTTCTACCCAGTCTGCGGGTACGCCAAGTTGGTCGGTGGTTTCTACACTGTAGCCGGGTAAGAGCTGGGAAATTCGTGCCCGAAGAGTTTTGTTCGCTGCGCCGCCGCCACATAGAAAAATTTCCGGATGCTCTAGCGACTGCTCAAGAATCGCATCACAAAGGGTTTTTGCTGTTAAATCCAATAGTGTGGCTTGTACGTCTTCCGGGGCGATGGCGCCGAAGTCCGATAGGGCATTTTCAATAGTTTGCAGGCTGTATTGTTCGCGGCCGGTGCTTTTGGGGCCCTGCTGTCGGTAATAAGGGTCGCTGAGAAAATGTTCCAGCAATTCTCGGTTTACCTGCCCGCTGTGGGCCCACTCGCCGTTGCGGTCGAAGTCGGTGCCCTGCCATTGTTTTACCCAGCTATCCATCAATACATTGCCGGGGCCGGTATCAAAGCCAGTGACATCGCCGTTGGCTTTTAAAATGGAGATATTGGCCATGCCGCCGATATTGGCGATTACTCTATTGTGGCCGCTCAGGCCGAAGGCGGCGGCGTGGAAGGCGGGTACCAGCGGTGCGCCTTGACCACCTGCGGCAATATCCCGACGGCGAAAATCGGCCACGGTGGTAATGCCAGTTAATTCAGCAATGGTGTTCGGGTCGCCAAGTTGTAGTGAAAATGCCTGCGCGCTTTGACGTTGATTGCTTGGCGGACGGTGGCGCACGGTTTGGCCGTGGCTACCTATAGCGCGAACTTGTTCGGGTTTAATGCCGCTGCTGTCCAATAGCGCGTGAACCGCTTCAGCCAGTACCTGTCCCATTGCTCTGTCCGCTAAACCGAACTGCTCAATCTCTTGGCTCAATTCACCATTGCATAGGCCTAAAAGCTGGCTTTTTAATTCGCGAGGTAATGGGTAGGAAATTTGGTGGCGGATGAGTGGACGATCGCCGGGAAAGCGCAATACGGCCGCATCAATGTCATCTAGGCTGGTGCCGGACATCAGGCCAATAAAAAGCTGATCATCCGACATGATTATTATCCGCCTGAGCTGTAATTACGTTGTGCAGCATAAGTTTTTAGCTGCAATTGTAGGCTGCCGATTTGTTGCTGGAAGGCGGGCATTTCGGTTTTGCTTACCCGCGTTGGTGGTGGCAGTTTATTCACAATGGTGGCCGGATTGCGGTGTACACCATTTACCAGAAATTCGTAATGTAGGTGGGGGCCGGTGGCGTAGCCGGTGGAGCCGACCCAGCCAATGACTTCACGCTGGCGTACTCGCTCGCCAGTTGAAACCGCCCGTTTGTGCAGGTGCAGATATTTGGTGACGTAGGATTCGCCATGCTTAACAAAAATGTAGTTGCCGTTGCCCTTTGAGTAGCCGGACTCGACGACGCGGCCATCGCCGGCGGCGTAAACCGGAGTGCCTCGGGGGGCGGCGTAGTCGATGCCGTTATGGGGTCTAACGGTTTTGAAAACCGGGTGCAATCGGTTCGGGTTAAAACCTGAGCTGATACGGGTAAAGTCTAGCGGTGCGCGCAGGAAGGCCTTGCGCATGCTTTCGCCGGTTTCAGAGAAGTAATCCACAAAGCCTTCGTCATTAATGAAGCGATACGCTTCATAGGATCTGCCTTGGTTGAAATACTGGGCTGCCAGAATTTGGCCGCTGCCAATGTATTCGCCTTGCAAATACTGCTCTTCGTAAATGACGATAAAATGGTCGTTTTTGCGCACATCGTAAACAAAGTCGATAACGCCGCCAAAAATGCCTGCCATTTCCATAATAATATTGTCTTCAACGCCGGCATCTTCCGCAGCTTTATATAAGGAGCTGGTAATGGTGGCGCTGGCAACGCGAGATCGAATATCTGGTGTCTTGCTGACTTCGGTGGTTTCAAAGCCGGTAACGCCGCGCTCAAATACCAGACTGTTGATCTTGTCTAGCTCAAGGCTGAGCGCGTGAAGTTTGCCACTATCGCTGATTTGAAAGCCGACTTTCTGGCCGGGGCGAACTTTGTTTAAAGCAACGCTCTTGGGGGCGGTGCTGAGCACTTCGTGCAGATCTTGTGGAGTGAGTTTGGCGCGGGCAAAAATACTGGAGAGCGAGTCGCCGGACTGAACGATAACTTCATCCCAGATTTCTTCCGGTTCTGGAAGTGGCTGTAGAGGTTCAGCGGGCGCGACACTGGATTGAATATCCAGATTTAACGGAATCGCCGTGCGCTTGGCCTCGGCATTTTCGCCCGGCAGTAGCAATAAAGAGAATCCCAGCGCAATCAGGGTCGACGCAGCCAGCGCCAGATGTCGGCGTGGAAAGCCGCGGCGCTCGGAGTCTTTTTGTAGCTGTCTGTGAACGTAATCGAACATCACTTAAATCAGTCGAACATTTTCATGCAAGTCGTGAGTATAACAGGATAAAGTAGCGGCGAAAGCCTGTAGATACCGAAACAATCGTCGTGTAGGACAGCAATTGCAGGGGCTTAGTTCACTTGCAAATGCTGGCTGTTGTTGTATCTTGCGCGCTTTTCTATTTTTTACGCATTGCCCGGCCTTGGGTAGTGCCAGTACAAGCAAAGGTTGGATATGGCGGCGGTTGATGCAAATCTGGTAGCGGAGCTGGAAGCGCGGGGCTTAATTGCCCAAATGACAGGCGAAAATGGCCTGACAGATTACCTGTCTTCTGAGATGCGCGTTCTTTATTGTGGTTTCGACCCCACGGCAGACAGCCTTCATATTGGTCACTTGGTGCCGTTGCTGGCGCTTAAGCGGTTTCAAATGGCGGGTCATAAGCCAATTGCCTTGGTCGGTGGGGCCACGGGTTTGATTGGCGATCCCAGCTTTAAGGCTCAGGAACGTCAGCTAAATATGCCCGATGTGGTTGCCGGTTGGGTAGAGCGCTTGAAGGGGCAAGTTTCGCGCTTTATCGACTTCGATTGTGGCGAGAACTCCGCCGAAGTGGCAAATAACCTGGATTGGTTTGGCCCAATGACAGCTTTGGAGTTTTTGCGCGATATCGGCAAGCACTTCTCTGTTAATAATATGATTAACAAAGAATCGGTGAAGCAGCGTATTGATCGCGAAGGCTCGGGTATCTCCTTTACCGAATTCAGCTACTCCTTATTGCAGGCGCTGGACTTTGCCGAACTGAATAAGCGCTTTAACTGCTCCTTGCAGTTGGGTGGTTCGGATCAGTGGGGCAATATTACGGCGGGTATTGATTTAACGCGTCGTCAGCACGGCGCATCAGTGCATGGCATGACCATGCCGCTGGTGACCAAGGCGGACGGCACTAAGTTTGGTAAAACTGAGTCCGGTACCATTTGGCTCGATCCGGTCAAAACCTCGCCCTACGCCTTCTATCAATTCTGGCTGGGTACGGCAGATGCCGATGTCTATAAATTCCTGCGCTACTTTACCTTCCTTTCTATTAATGAATTGTCGGATGTCGAGCGCAAAGATGCCGAGTCTGGTCAGCGCCCAGAAGCGCAGCGAATTCTTGCGGAGCAGATGACCGCCCTGATTCATGGTGATGAAGGTTTGGCTGCGGCGCAGCGCATTACCGAGGCGCTATTCTCTGGTGAGCTATCGGGCTTGTCTGAGCAGGACCTAGAGCAAATCAGTCTTGATGGTCTGCCTACGGCGACACTGTCTCGCGCTGAATTGGCGGATAAGCCGCTGACTCAGTTGCTCGCTGATGTGGGAATGGTGGCGTCTGGCAAGCAAGTAAAAGACGCGCTGGGTAATAAAGCGGTATTGGTAAATGGCGCAGCAATCGGTATGGAGCAGAATATGGCAGTGCCAGACGTGCTCTCTGCGGCGAATGCCATGTATGAAAAATACTTCGTGGTGAAGCTGGGTAAGAAGAAATACCAATTGCTGATTGTTGAGTAAGCGCTAAGCTGATCGATAAGTGCGCAAAAGAGCCGGTTTTACCGGCTTTTTTGTGCAAGAAATAAGCGATTTAAAAATATTTCAATTTCTTTGCAAAACTCTGTTGACTCCTAAAAGCGGATCTCTATAATGCGCGGCTCTCGAGTGCTGCAGCCACTTGGTTGGGACGGAAGTCCTGCTGAGAAGAGCGATTTGAAGTGGCGGTCGAGACTGCAAAAAGTTTTAAAAAACAGCTTGCGGGATTTGAGGAAGTGTGTAGAATACGCGTCCTCGCTTCGGGGGAAGCCCGGAAGGGAATCAACGCTCTGGCAGCGTTGAGTTGTTTAAAAAGATAGATCAGATAATTCGTGTGGGTACTTGTTGATGGATATGTGACACATATATTCAGAAGTAAGTAACTCGTACAATTCATGAATTT